>CBDCVR010000015.1:610000-1309891 GCA_965223155.1 Candidatus Multivoradales bacterium | reverse complement strand
GACGCCCAGACGGAAAATCCGTGGCGACAGAGTCTCGGTGACCCAGTCGAAGTTGCCGGTATTCGTCTGACGACGGCGCTGCAACACAAAGCTCTCGTCGAGCAGGTTGAACGCGTCGAGACTGACCGTGAACCCGACGTTCCCGGTCGCTGCGAACTCCTTCTCGAGCCGCAGATCGACGGTGTTGACGTCGTCCGAACGGAACGAGTCGATCTCGCTCGTGACCTGAATGTCGCGCCGGATGCCATCGGACTGGCGAGCCCGGTGGTAGTACGGCAGCGGGGTACCTTCACGACCAAAGAGATTGGCCGCAACGTTGAAGCCCCACGGACGGTCGGGAGCGACCTGGTACATGCCGTTCAGGTTCCACTGGTACGTGCTCTGGAGGAACACGTCCTGCTTGGCACCGGAACCGGCAGCCTGGACCGCAAACAAACCGTTGGCATCGTCGAACGCACCCTCTTCGTTGTTCGGGTCGTAGTTCGCGATGTAGGAGCTGCCCAGATTGTACTCGGCGTCGCCGTAGTTGAAGTAGCCACGAAGCATCCAACGGTTGGACAGGCGCTTGATGAAGTTGACGCCATACCCCTGGTACTCGATCTCACGATCGGTGTTCTCGAGCAACGTCCCGCCCGTTCGGCAGGCGCTGCCACAGAAGATCGCAAAGACCGGCTGGTTGTAGGTCGAACCGTCGGGCAGCGTGCCGCTTACCGAGCCATCCGACACGAAATCGGCCGCCGTGGTGACGCGGGTCTGACCGGTCACCGGGTCGACGATGATCTCGCGCAAGGCCTCCGTATCCACGTCCGGCAGCAGATCGCTGGTGTTGCGCATCGTGAAGCTGAACCCGGCCACGAACTCGGGCAGGAACGCGTGTTCGACCGACAACAGGATCTCGTCCGTCAGCGGAGCCTCCAGGTTCGGATCAACCCGGTTCGGGCTAACCGTGGAACCAGGGTTCGACGGATCGAAGTTGGTGGCACCGTCGAGACCGAGGATGGTTTCACCCTCCTGGTAACCGAGGTCGCCATTGGCATCCTCATAGATCAGGTAGGCGTAGGCGTCGCCCAGCGGGTTGACCTGCTGGATGTCGTCGGTCTGGAGCTGCTCGGGGAACTGAGCGAAGCTCGCCCGGAGGAGAGTCTTGTTCTCCTCACCCAGAGCGTAGGTCACGCCGATACGCGGTGAGATGTTGTCCCAGTCGAAACCGGGATCGATGCCGTTGATCGACAGAGCCGGAAGCAAATCCGGGAACGCGGGGTTCGCCGGAATCGAGAAGGTCTCGTTGAAGCCCTCCTGCTGATCCCAACGGAAACCGACGTTGACCGTCCAGTCACCGGCGCTGATCGTGTCCTGAGCCCAGAAGGACGTGTAGTCCTGCGAGATCAGAGGCGTCGCGCCACGGTGGGCGACCACGTACTCGGTGTTACCCGGAACGCCGAACAGGCCCAAGTCGACCGTGAAGATGTCGCGGCCGGCCCAGTTGAAGTTACTCACGGTCTCGAAGTTGCGCTCGCGAGCGCCGAACTTGATCTCGTGGTTGGTCGAACCGGTGTTGAAGAAGTAGTTACCGTCAACCTTGATCTCTTCCGACGGACGGCTCGAGTTCCCCGAAAGGAAGCTGTTCTGCCAGACACCATCGGCGGTCCAGGAAGTCTCGGGCGTGGCCTCGAGGCTGCCGGCGCCGGCGCAGGCGATGCAGGTCAGGCCGAAGCCGCCGTCCACCTTCGCCCAGGTGCCACCGAGGAAGAAGTTCGAGTTGAAGACGTGGGTGTCCTCAAACTTGATGACCGCCGAGGGACCACGCTGGTTCCAGGCCGTGGCCTGGGGGCGGGTCGGGCTGGCGTTCCGGCCGAACTTCTGCTTGTCACCGTTGTTCCACGAACCCTGAGCCGAGTTCGAGCCCGAAAGCGACGCGTTGAACTTGAACGCGGTGTTCTCGAGCACGGTGTCATCGCTCTGGACGTCGGCCAGCGTCGTGCCGCCGGTGCGGTTGCGGATGTCGTTGTTGCCAAACGAGCCCCAGAACCAGAGCTTGTCGCGCATCACCGGACCACCGGCCTCGAGGCCGTATTCCGTGATCTGGCGAATGCTGTTGCCGACGAAGCCCGACTGGTTGTGGGCCAGGTCCGCGTTGCCGGAATGCAGCACGTTGATCGTCTGGGTGAAGACGTCGAACGCGTTCGAGTCGGTGCGCAGGATGCGGGCCGAACCGCGGAACTCGTTGGTGCCACGCTTCGTCACCAGGTTGACCGAAACGCCGGCTCCCGACTTGGTGACGTCGGTGCCACCCGTCGAGAACTGCATCTCGGTGAACTGGTCGAAGTCGTAGTAGGTAGCGGACGAGCCAACGGCCGCCATGTCGGTGATCTCGACGCCATCCACGAGGAAGGCGTTCTCGTCATCCGACACGCCCGGGCCGGTGAAGCTCGACTGCTGGCCACTTTCGTTGCCGCCGACGTTGATGCGATCGACCATGACGCCCGGGGTCTGGGAAAGCACCGACCACGGATCGCGGGCGGTCGGGATCTTCTCCAGCTCGACCTGCGAGATCGTCGTACCCGCGCCGATCTTCTTCTCATCGAGAAGAGGACTCTCGGACGTGACCGTGATGGTCTCCGTCACGGCGGCGGAGAGCGTCGCCTCGACGTTGGTGTTGCGCGCAACACGAACGTTGACGGCCGGGTACTCGACGGTACCGAAGCCATCCAGTTGGAGCGTCAGCTGACAATTGCCCGGGTCGATCGCCAGGAAGCGAGCTTGCCCCTGACCGTCAGTGATCTGGACTTGGGCGCCTGCGCCGCAGTCCAGAGTCGTCGTCACGCCCGGTAGCCTGCCTCCCTCGGTGTCGGTGGCAACGACGTAGACGTTGCCGGTCTCCTCCTGAGCAACCGCGAAACCCACGGCGCCCAGGACGGCGACGACACCCAAGGCGACAAGCTTGCGTAAGACGCTGTTTCTCATAGCACCTCCTTGGTGTGGTCCTTGGGACTCCGCATCGAGCTCTTTCTAGGCGCGAACGGCGGTCCCGTTCATTCGGACCCGCAGAGGGAGCAAGCCGGCTGCCAGTTCGAAAAGAGCCAACTGGTACCGGAAGAAGCGGCGGTCGCAGGATCTCGCCTCCGAGCCACTTTCATTGCATTGAAGGGCTCCGACGCGGGCCCTTGAACCTCCTGTCACGGAGTTGCTGCGAGACGCCAGTTCGATGATGACTTGTGCGGAGACAGAAACCTCCGACCGTCTTCCGCCGTTAGTCCTGTTGAGGGCGCCTTCGGGCGACGACCCTACTGGTGACGGCATGACTCTTACAGCTTCGCAGCCCCGACCCGTGTCCATCGTCAGCGACTGGAAAAGCCAGCTCATCTTCGAGTCCAAGCTGGCTCGAATCGGCCGCTTTCGCGCGGACAAGGACGATGCCTGGTTCCGTTTCTCGGGCCTTCCCGGGGTTCCGTGCTTCGTCTTTCCGCGGGCGACGGTCGCCATCACCTTCGAGGGCCAGCCGTCGTTCGTCGCCGGACCGAACGTCGTAACCTTCTATAACGCGGACCAGATTTACTTCCGAACCGACGTCAACGGCGAAGGCGATCACTCGGTCTGGTTCAGCCTGCCGGGCGAGGTCCTGGCCGAGATCGTCAGTCACGAAAGCCGCACTGCCGAGAGCGATCACTCGGTGACCCGTGATGCTCCGTTCCCGTTTCACTGGGCGCCATGTTCGAGCCGCGACTACCTGGTGCATCGGCTCCTGGTCGAGGCGCTTACCAGCAGCGAAGAGGTCTTGATCGACGAGATCGTGGTCGAGGAGATCTCGATCCAGCTAGCCCGCAACTCGATCGCCCGCGCCCTGGCCCACCGCCAGCGCCAAGCCAAGCGGCGGCCGCCGGTGGGCGAACGCTCGCGCGAGCTGGCCGAGAAGGCCAAGGAGCTCCTCGCCTCGACCTACCGGAAAAACCTGACGCTTGCCCAACTCGCTGAGGAGGTCGGCTGCTCCGCCTACCACCTCTGCCGAGAGTTTCGGGCCGTGACCGGCCACCGGATGTCGGATGCCCGCCGGCACCTGAGGCTCCGCAACGCGCTCCTGACGCTTCTGGAGTCGAAGCCCGATTTCCTGAGCCTGGCTCTAGACCTCGGCTATTCGAGCCACAGTCACTTTACCTACGACTTCCGGCGGACCTTCGGCGTGCCGCCGAGCGTAGTACGCGACTTGGACGCCAAGACCCTCAAGGCCTTCCTGGCCGCGAGCCTGCGCGAGCCCGGTCCCGATCCGCGCGCCTGATCGGGCGGACGGGCCCCCTCACTGAGGTGCCCTCACCTCTCACCTCACTGAGGTGCCACACGATTCTGCTCACTGAGGTGCCACACGACAAGCTCACATGCTGGCCGTCCAGCGATTGCACTTTTCTAGAGCAATTGGGTGGCACTTTCTTGATCGCACTTCCTTGCTGCACTTCCTTGATCGGCACTTCCTTGAGCGCACTTCCTTGATCGGCTCCGCTCCATTCTGGATCACGAAGTCAAGCGATTGGGGCCAAGTGTCCTTCGTGGCGGCGCCGCTCCCCTCTACGCTGACGACTCGCGGCCAACGCACCGGACCGGTTCGCACGGCCGCCCGGGGAAACGATGATGCGATTCCGATTCGCCCTCGCAACACTGGCTGGAATGGGAACCCTTGCAGCCGTCGGCGCGCTTCTCTACGGCGTCCTCTTGCGGGGGTTCTTTGCCGCTCACATGGGATCGGCAACCGGAGTGATGAAGGATCCGCCTGAGCTTCTCTGGGTCGCCCTGGCGCACTTGCCCTTCGGCATGCTGCTGACCACGGTTCTCGCCTGGCGCGGCGCGACGACTCCAAGTGAGGGGGCGACCGGCGGCGCGATCCTCGGCTTCCTGATGGCGTCTTCGTACAACCTCTCGCAGTATGGAACGACCCACCTCTGGACCCTGACATCGACGCTTCTCGACCCCTTCGTAACCGCGCTCCTGGTCGGCAGCGCCGGCGCCGTTGTCGGCTGCGTGCTCGGCAAGACCGCACGATGAGGAGCGACCCGACCCGATCCCTCGGACAGGCCCAATCTGCTGAGTCGGACAAGCAACCAAAGCCCACCCAATTGGACCCAACCGATCAGACGGCCCTCTTGGCCCGATCACCCAGGCTCACCACTCTGGCCCGCCTGGCCGGCTTCGGATATCTAGTTCTCTTCGTCAGCGGCTCGTTCACCCTGTTCGTCCGGGGCTCGCTCATCGACCGGACCGACGCCGCCTTGAGCCTCGCCCGCATAGCCGAGGCCAAGACGCTCTTCGGACTGGGCGTCGTCGCCGAGCTGACCCTGGCCGCAGCGTGGCTCGTCGTCGCCTACCTGCTTTTCCGCGTCTTCCGGCCGACTAGCCGGCACGCCGCCTCTCTACTCCTGCTTTTCGCCGCGGCCGGGGTTGCGGTCATCTGCGCCAACGCAGTCTTTCAGGCCGCCCTCCTCGCTCTGGCGCGCGAGCACAATGTTCTCGCCGCTCTCGAGTCACCGGCCCGAGAAACGATAGCGGCGCTTCTCCAAACTTTCATCATTCGCGGTTGGACCGTTGCCTCGCTCTGGACCGGCTTGTGGCTCGTACCCTTGGGCCTTGCCGTTATCACCTCGAACCGGATTCCGAAGTTCTTGGGAGTGGTCCTCATCGTTGGCTGCTTCGGCTACCTCGCGCCGATGATCCTGGTCCTGCTTCTGCCCGACGCAACGCACTGGAATCTAGGCTTCATGTCGATTTCGGGACTCGCCGAAATCACCTTCGGTCTCTGGCTTCTGGCGCGCGGCTTGGGGCCCTCCCGGTCCACCGCCTGAAAGCGCGCGAGAAGGCACTGGGCTCGGAGTAGCCCACGAGATAGGCGACCTCGTTGACCGATACCTTCCCACCGTCGAGATAGTGGAGCGCCATCTCCCGCCGGAGTTCGTCCAGCACCGACTTGTAGGTTAAACCTTCGGCCCGCAGCCGACGGTAGAGCGTCTGCCGGCTCATGCCCAAGCGCTCGGCGATCCTTTCGATGCCCAACTCGCCGGTATGGAGAATTGGCATCAGCGAACGCTCGACCCGGCCGCGCACCGTGCGCAAGCTCTCGAGCTCTTCGAGCAGTGCCTGCGCCCGATCGCTCAGGATGCCGAAAACGTACCGGTTCGAACCAGGCAGATCGAAGGCCAAGAAATCCTCGTCCACCCGCATTGCGTTGCGGTCGCTCCCAAAGACAACCGCGGCCTGAAAGATCCGCTCGTAGGCGTCCCCGTATCCCGGATCGCCGTGGGTCACTCGCACCTCACGGGCAAGCGGGCGGCCCACGACCCGGGCGAACCCTCCCGCCATCCGGGCGAAGCTGGTCTCGGTCAGGAGAGGATGATCCACCGAGGGGTGGCAGGTGAGCTCGATCCAGGTACCGTCGTCGCCTCGGCGCATCTCGAGCCGGTTCACCGGCCCGCGGCCCCCGTCATCGATCATCAGCCGCGAGTAACGGTTGAGCTCATCGAGCGCCTGGCCTGCGTTGGCGCAGGTCTCACAAACCAGAGCCACAATCGACATCTCGGCCAGACTCACGGTCGCTCCAAACTCGAGGGCCAGGGCAGGCTCGGCGCATAGGTCCCGCGCTGTCTCGAGCAAGGCCAGGTACCGCACCAGCGGCAGCCGGGCGTCCTGATCCTCCAGATCCGAGGCCGCGACCCCGGCGTGTGCTAAGAGCCTCTTGCGCTCCGCGCCGCGTGCCACCGCCATCTCGACCAGCGCCCTGGCAATTCCGGCGCCGACCGTCGGTTCAGCCATCGTCGGCTCAGCCATTGGCGGGACCCAGCTCGAGCGCAAGCGACTCCTGAGGCCACCCTCGCCCGCGCCGAAACACGCAACGGAACTCCTCCAACCGCACCGCGTGACTGTACCGGAAGCCGGCGGATGGGGAGGGAGAGACGAGACAACTCCCCTTCGAGTCCTCACTCCAAGGGCGCGACCGGCCTACAACCCAAGGCCTTCACTCAAGTCGGAGCTACGCCTGCAATCGAGTGGCACCCTTGCGGCCACCCTTGCGGCGGCCGGAGATGGCATGGGCCACGGACCTGATCTCGGCTCGGAAGAATGGAAGTCTGTCGTCGAATTCAAGCTCGGGATCCGAGATCAGGCCGACCTTCCGAGCCGTAACTCGGAAGACTGGTGTCGACGAATCGAGAAGGCCCTCGAGAAACAAGCGCCGGATTGAGTACCTAGACCCAGGCTAACCGGGCCTGCGCCCCTCCGCCCAGCAGGTGATGTACCCGCCCCGGAATCGTGCGGCACCTCCCCCGGGGGCACCTCCCCCGGGGGGCATCGGAGAAATCTCCGGTGGAGATGCCGCGCAGATAGAGCCACGGCAGCAGCTCCTCGACGCTCTTGGCTCGCCTGAGATACGGCGGCGCTATCTTCGAGCGAAACTGAAGCGAGCCCGAACGATCGCGGACTCGAGGCACCTTCACAGCCACACCGCCGATCCCCGTCTGGATCTCGCGCTCTCGCAGATAGCCATTGCGCACCATACGCCGACGACCGTCCTCGGTGACCTCGCCGCGGTACTCGGCCAGGAAACTCTCGACCTCGGCTTCGATCGCTTCGCGAAGCAGGCGCCGAGAGCCTCGGCGAAGCACTTCGGTCAAGGCGTCCTCGCGGCTCTCTGATCGATCAATCGAAACTACGTTACTCTTGCTCACGGCGTATCCTCCTTCTCTGAAGGGTTTGAATCGAACGCTTGGAAATCGAACGATTCAGGATACGCCGCCTTCATCTCATCTCATACACAACTTTCGACCATAGCTCACACGCAGCTGCTTGGGTCATTGCCCGGATTGCGATTGCCACCTGTTCTTCGGCAGCGGTCCTCCGTTTCGCTAGGGATACACGGCCTCTGCCTCCTGCCGCGACTGGCGCAAGTGCGTCTCTCCAGAGCTTCGACGAGATCCAGTCCATCATCAAACTTGCTACGCCTACTTTCTCGCCAGGCAAGCCTTGCTCACGAACTGAGTCGATAATAAAGCGAAGGAAAAGAGGTCGTCGCGGGATGTCTCCGTACAGTCGCTCGAACTCAGCCGAGCCCAATAGAGAGGCTAGCTCTTTCAGATGTGCCTTCTCCGCTGTAGGGCTTGCATTGATGGCAGACTGGACTAGAGCCTGAACTTCAAAGTCGGTCCAAGGCATCAACTCGAGTGTCGAGATCCGCCTCCGCCTTGTGGAGTCAGGGTGCCCGATCTTCCCGTAGGCAACGTCGAACTCCCTCCGTCGTCGGTACCAGAATTCCGTCCGCATCGCCAGGATGACAGGGACAGAAGCTACCTCCAGGATATTGAAGAGGTGCTGAAGTGAACCCTCCCGGCTTAGAAAGCCGGATTCGTCAAGTCCGTCGAGGATCAGGACTAGATCGGTTTCAGGGTCACGCAGGATTCTCTCAATTGCAGGTCTTGCGACCAGGCGACGATAGCGAGCGTCGTCTTCGTCGCTGACATCAAAAAACCGTTCTTCATCTAGACACAGAAGAAAGAAGTGCTTCGTCCCGGTCACGTTCGACGAAAAGCGGGCCGCAGGAACTAGCATTACACCGCGTTCGGTGAGCCCTAGTGACCTGCTCACCGCAGTTGTCTTGCCAGAGCCGAACTCTCCGAGAACCAGCGTCAGGCCTTCTTCGGATGCGGCTAGTATCTGCTCGGCCGCGTCTAGCATGCGCGTGTCCTCCGATTCGGAGGACAAGACCCGGTGTTGGTCTGCTTCAATAGAGCCGCGTCGCACTGGAACCACATTCAACGGTTCGAGGCCTTCAGCGGGCACCCAATCCGCAGAGCGTGCAATCCTCTGGCTCTCCTCAATCACGGCGGAGCGAAGCTGCAACAGCATGGCGTCAAAGCAGGCAGTGAGCAACTCATTGACACCCCAGAGCTCGGCCTCTCTAGCAACACCTGTCGCGTTCAGTTCCCCTAGGGCGGCAGTGACCGCAGTCCTAAATCCGTTGTCTCGATTATCTCGATTGTGTACAAAGATGTACTGAGCGGCGCGGAGGCCAGACTCGGCGAACGAGCGTATGGAGTGCAGCGCACTCTCAACCTGGCGTGACGCCGGGTAGGCAGTACGCGGCTGGTAGCCTTTCGCTTGGACGACCAGTGCGAGCCGACCATCTTCCCCTTCTGCATAGAGGTCTACACCTGCGCGATCCCATCGTCGCGAAGCCGGTGACGACACTACATGTGGATTCAGAATCCTGAGCAGAGGAAGGAGCTTTTGCTGGAAGTCTTCGTGGTCAACGGCCCGCAGCTCCCCGCGGATGTTTCTGTATTCCTTCTTTCCGCTCCAACCCATCTCTTGGGCAATCAGGTGCTTCCGGGCAGGGTGCCAACGAGCGCGGTCACGATCTCAGTAGAGACGTCCCCAAAGCGTGGCTGGTCGGGATCAACCGTGCATGCGGCGCCACGAACACAAATCACGTCAACCCCCGTTTGCCACAGACCTGGAAGCTGCTTCTCTCGAATACTGCCTGCGAGCCACGCCTCCTTGCCAAGCCTGTGAATCTTCTCGACGAACTCATGAAGTTGATCAGATGTGTAGCAGCCGGACAGTCCCTTGCCCAGGTCCTTGTTGAAGGTGTCGATCAGGAGCCCGTCGGAATTGATCTCCCGGCAAAGTTTGGGACCATCTACCAACGGGTCGAAGAGCTTCGTCAGATCATCGTCGGCGAATACCGCGGGGTAGACCTTCTTCTCAGGGAACCACTCTCTAACGGTGCGCACAAGATTCCGGCCGAGATACACAGCAGACGAGAGAGGGAGCCCAGCCAGGCCGCACTTGACGTAATCGGCCCCTGCGACCGCCACGCCAAGGGCAGCCTGGCAAGCCGTACTCCGTACCGGTTGCTCTTCGCCGATGTTCGTCGAGATACGGACGTGCTTGAGGCCGTTTTCATCCAGAGCCGAGCGTACGGCTCGGATGTTCAAAGGGTACGGCGTGCCCAAAGCAGATGCCGGAAACTCGACGTCCGCAATGTGTGCGGCGCCTTCGGCAGCCGCAATTGCTTCGTTCGGGCCGCGGACACTTACGAGAAGACGCTGCATCATCGTTCTTATTCGGTGTTGGTGCCCGCGATCGTATCGCAACGCTTAGCGCCGCGACTGCGTTTGATTGGCACCCAGTTGGCTACTGTCGACATTGGTTTGTGGGACTCCGCGAAGGCCGAGTCGCTCAAGCGATCTGCGGGCGATCGCCGGCGGAACAAGCTTCCGGAGCCTCATCGCCTTTAATCTGCAGCACTTCCTGATCTTCTTCCTACTTCCACAAGGGCATGGAAGGTGAAACTTCGGGTTCAACTTCGCAGCAACTCGAAGAAAACGGGCGATCTCAACGGGATCGTCTGTTTCAAGCAGTTCCTTGTAGTAGTCGATAATGCCCTGGGCGCCATGAGCCCACTCGCCGAATGGCCAGTCCTCGCCGAGAGCTATCAAGCTCTGGCCAAGAAAGAAGTCGTGCAACGGCCCGTCCAAGAAGTGTCGAATGGGAGCGTCTTCGGGGAAGCATCTCCACCGCTCATCTGGAAGGAGAACGCAAGCGATCCCATCGCTCTCAACATGAAACTCCTGGCGCCACGGAATACGGCCGCCCACCTCCCGGACAATTGGCAGATCTCTTGGGTAGCGGGCAGGTAACTCGATTGTGATCCGAAAGCGCTCAAGCACCGTCCCAGCCGGGGATCTCACTACAAACGTCCCACGGATTAGGCCAATTCCGTCGGGACCGAGTACAAGATGCAGCTCCGGCTGGCGCTCGCGCAAGTCCGCCCGAATCTCTTCGGCCAGATAAGGCTCCCGTTCGAACCAGGGCGTTCCCACGCGACTCAGAATCCAATCAGCCAGGGCTTGGTTGGGTTCGCGACGGCAGCAGCCGTGGCCCGAAGGGCCTCCCTCTTCTTCCCTCCGTTCCCGCCGTCGTCATCTTCAATGCTCCCGAAGACGGCTTCCCAGCCGCTGTTGTCGATCTGCCACAGAGTATCCCGGGCGGCTTGCTCCAGCATCGGGCGAAAGCGGTCAAGAACGGGCTTAAGGTCGTTGTTTGCGTTCGCAGGGTCTTCGACAGCGAGGCCGTCTGGGTCATCGCTGAATTCTCTCCAGACACTTAGGAGCTGGCTCGAGAGTGAAGTTCTCTTCTGTTCTCTTAGGAGTTCGACGACCAGGAGCTCAAGAACAAACGTCTTGGTGTCGACACCATTTCGCACGTTCCACAACTTCATCAGGCGGATGGCGTCAACAACTCCACTCCCCTTGATGTGGTCGACGTGGACTTGGAGGTTGGTCTTCAGCCGTTCCTTATCACCGGTAGTCCGGTGCAGGAACACGTCCTTCCTCTCGTCGTTGGTGTACCGGCCTGGAACTACGTCGATGTGGAGATCCGTGTGAAACTCCTTATCTCTCACGCGGATCGCAGAGGGCTTCTGCTCAAGCAGGTAGTCGCCCGACAGGGCCTCCAGAGTATTACTGTAGATCTCCGCCAGGGTGCTACCGGCGGAAACATCATCATGATCGAAGTAGCACGTCATGTCGCCGTCATACGACTCGCGAATCATCGTCCCCTTAGCCATTGACCCGGCCCACCGAATTGAAGGGCTTGATGAAGAGAAGTGGCTGCGCAAGATCGATTCAATGCGTTTCCGCCCCTCGCGGATCTCCTCTAGCTCTGCATCATCGCTTGCAAAGGTCTGGCCTACCAGGATTCTGCGTATGTAGTCTTCAGGTTTCATTCTGATTCACCTCCAGGGCCAGCGAGAAGCCGCCAGCTCGCTTGTTGTAGTCGTAGACCCGAAGAGAAGGGTCGCGCTTGGGGAGCAGGTCTCGCCCTACTGCGGTAGCAACAGGCGCAGGAACAGCCGGAAACAGGTCGATCGCTCTGAGCCCCTGATGCCGCGCGACAAGCTGCCGAACGGTAGCCATGAACTCAGTACGAAACGCGTGAAACGTAGCTTCCAAGCGAAGCACATTTGGGCTTGGCCGCTGACTCGCCGGTGCGATCTCTGTGATGGTGTACCGGGCGTCAATCTCCGCGGGGAGATCAGTCGCCTCGATTGGACCACTTAATGAGAGTAGAAGTGCAAGTCGGTCGGTCTGTGTCCCCTTTCTCAGCTGTCGCATCTGAAATGAAACGGCCTCCCCACGCGTTTTCCATTTCCAATCCTCCGAATCGCGGTGCCGTTGGAACATCGAGGTGGGAACCTTGCTGCTAAGCTGAGTTCCAAGAAACACCAGGAGCGGTATCGGCGCGAGTGCAAATACAGATACGTGGCGCGCCGGCCCTCCGTCGAATGTGCCTGTGTACAGCCCCGCAGCGGCTCTCTGAATTGCGTCTTGCGAAACCTGCCAGTAGTCGCATCCAACTTGATCACGCAGCGCCGTCAAGTTGCACTCGACTACGTCTCTGCCAAGGTAGCGCGGTGCGACAGCTGCCTCCATGTCAGCACGAGAGATAGCAACACTCTGGTCTGCAATTCTCGCCCGTAGAACGAAGGCGACCGTCTGGCGGTCTGGCTTGGTATCCGTGAGTATGAAGATTCGATCTTCGTGCGCCTTCTTATGTTTTCGAAGTACCGAGGCACTGTAGGTTTCAGGGTCATCGTCTACGAGCTTGTGGCACTCTGGGCAGAGAAGAATGAGGTTCGCAAGGGCGTGCTTTTCTGCCGTTGACCCCGACGGCACAGCACGAGGGCCGCGGTCGCTGAAAGCGAAGATATGCGCCATTTGTGCAAAGACGCCGACGGTCCTCGTAAGAGGATGTTCGAGAAGGTAGCGGTTGCAGCCGTCGAACTCGCAGCGGCCTCCGGCCTGCGTAAAGAGGAACAACCTCGTCTTCGCAGGCACTTGCCTTCCCCTAGGCTTGTAGAGCGACACTCGATCCCCCGTCTTCATCGCGAAGCCTTTGGCACAACGTCTACAGGAATATCGTGGAACGATTCGAATGGCATTCGGAACCGTCGTGTTTCCAACACCGCCTTGTCGACATCCGCCTCCTCCAGCGAGAGCAGGCCCGCTTGCAGGGCGCGGACGTAGATCTCGACCGTCCCGAGGATCCTGTCTTGCCCAATACGGGCGCCCGCTTCGCGACGAAACCTGCCCCTTTCGTCGCTTGCGACCAGCCAGCCGTTTCGCGAAGCAAGGACCAAGCACGACGCTTCGCCGCGGCCCAGAAAGGTCGTGAGCGCTGCGAACGCCGCAATGTCGTCCGCCTCGGTGATGCTGACGACCCTAAAGACGCCTGCCTCGATTGACTCTTCCAGGGCATCTCGATGCTCGCGGCGAGTTATCTCGTCACGGACATGATCTGGAATTACGAACTCAAGGCCTGCAAGGCGAGCGCAAAGGTCTAGCCGATGAACGTGTGCGAGGTTTATCAGCACATTGGCATCGGTCACGACGACCCTGGCTCGCTGCTTGGTCATCGCTCCGGAACTCCCTCGGCGCTCCGCTCGACAAGGCCAGCTTCTTCGAGGAGTTCCTCGAGCTTTTCTCTTGATACACCAAGCACCAAGACGAGCTCCTCCAGCTTCCCGCGCGATATCTCCTCACGGCGGAAAGCCTCGAGTGCAAGGCCCAGGAAACGATGCCGGAACCAATTCCGTGCCTCCTCGTGATCGGGTTCTCGCAGACCAAGTGCCTGGGAGAGCTGTCGCCCTCGGCCAGCGTCATCTAAGGTCCGCAGATCATCGAACTCGGCTTCGTTGATTAGGTTCAGGTTTCGAAGCCTGTATAGCGCCGCGATGCGACTCACACCGAAGTGGGCGGCGAGCTGGACAACATCGTAGAGCTGCACTGCTTGGCTACCAGGCGCCATTCGCCCTTCAACCTTGACGCTATCCGCTTCGTCAAAGACCTCCGACGATGGGCGACTCGGCTTCCCCTTCCCGAGGCTGATCAGAAACTCCTTCACGCCCTCTTCAGGCATGAGAAAGCAAGCGCCGAAAGCGTTGGCGCGCACTTCAATCAGGTTGCTGCGCTCCGAGGAGCGGCTGATGAGTCCGAAACGGTCTCGATCGGCGAGCACATGCGCGTACTCATGTGCAAAGGAGAAACGCCGGCGAAGAACGTGATGCGAGCGGTTCGCAATCACGAAGAGGCCATGTTCTTTGTCGTTGAGCGTCAAGCCCGACACGTCGTCCGGAAGATCGACGACCCCGGTGCGTACGCCTTCCGTTTCGAGGAGCTCGGCAAGGTCCGGCAGAGCAGTAGCGCCTAGGCCTAGACGCCGACGCTCCTCCTTGGCCAGTACCTCACCTTGTCGAATCGCCTCCCAGCGAGTGCTCGGGGCTCGCAGCTGGTAACTGGCGACCACTCCAGCTGATCGTTCGATTCCGAGCAGCTCCTCTAGGTTGCTGATCTCTCTTCCTATCGCTACGCAGTCTCGAAGTGCATCCGCCACGGATGGCTCCTCAAGAACCGCCGGCTGTGCGCGGAACAGAGCTGCGAGAGAGTCGGTCTCGTCGAATGAGTCCGCTACGAAATCACGAATGTCGCGGCCAAACAGGTGAGCAAACCGGTCGAGCTCAAGGCTGGAGACCGAGCGCTTTCCTCTTTCGATCTGGGCTACAGCCGACCTTGACACCCCGAGATCCTGAGCCACCTGCTCCTGCGTCAGCCCACATGCTTCCCGCGCGGTTCGAATCCGTCGACTGAGCTCTTTGGGCGTGACCGGCATTCTCAGCACCTCCTCATTGGGTCTGCTGTCGGACGGACAATCCGCCCGGCACATGACTATGTTAGTAAATCGAACATTCGATGTCAAGCTGCGGACTGAATGGTGCATGGCCAGGCCAGCACCGCCGTGCTCGCTGAGATCTAGGACCGCCGCGAGGCGCCTATGGCTCTCCGGAGGAGCTCGAAGTTCTCCGGCTGACGCCCGATCACCGCGTCAAGGAAGAGCTCGATCTCTCGAAGAACTGCCTTGTCCTGCGCCACTGCTGGTGAGTAGTGGTTCGTGTTGCCCACCTTGTGGCCTCGGAGCCAGCCCTTCCTTGCCATGCGGGTCATGAAGGTGAGAATCGTTCGGTAGTCCCGTTTGCGAGTCCTCTGGTCCTCGGCCAGTACATCGCGCACCGTGCAACGGCCCAGCCGCCAGCAGATCCGCATGATCTCCCACTCGGAGGGGGAGAGACGTTCCTTCGGTACGGTCTTGCGCAATCGACTCGCCATGTTTCAGCCTGTTCCGACGATTGTAGGACTTCACCCAGTTAGAAGCCAGCGTCGCCGGACCACTTGACTTGTCTCCTATGCGTGTAGGAGTATTACACGCGTGGGAAACATGCTGCCGATGGAACGCCTCCGGGAAATCTTCGGGCCCGACTGCGGGCTGAGCGAGGCGGAGCTCGAGACGCTGCGACGGGAGATGCACGAGTTGGCGGAGATCATCGTCGAGGCAGCCTCGGTTAGACTCGGCGGCGCTTCTGAAATCGCCGAGCCAAGCTTGAGCGAGGAGGACGTCGAGGCCGACTGATGCGCGCCGTCATCTACTGCCGAGTCAGCACGCAGCAGCAGGCGAAGAACCTGAGTCTGCCGGCGCAGCGCAAGGAGTGCGTGCGCTTCTGCAAGGCGCAGGGGTGGACGGTGGATCGGGTCTTCGTCGAGCGGGGTGAGTCTGCGAAGTCGGCGGACCGGACGGAGCTGACGCGGCTCCTGAGCTACTGCCGAGAGAATCTAGGGCGGGTCGACGTGATGGTCGTCTACTCGCTCGACCGCTTCGCCCGGAACAGCTACGACCACCACGCGGTGCGGGCGCAGCTCGGCAGGCTCGGCATGACGCTCCGGGCCGTGACCCAGGCGATCGACGAGACGCCCACGGGGAAGCTCATGGAAGGCGTCCTGGCCGCCATCGCACAGTTCGACAACGACCAGCGCGCCGAGAAGACGACCCTGGGCATGAAGGAAGCCCTGAAGCGGGGTCGCTGGACCTTCCCGGCGCCGCTCGGCTATCGGAACGTCCACCGGCCGGACGGCTCGAAGACCATCGAGCCCGATCCTGAGGTCGCGCCCCTGGTCCGTCGCGCTTTCGAGCTCTACGCCAAAGGCGTTCACTCGAAGCGTGAGGTCCTCGAGCAGGTGACGATCCTGGGACTGCGGACGAAGCTCGGCAACAAGATGAGCCCGCAGAGCTTCGGGCAGATGCTCAAGCACCCGCTCTACGCCGGTCGGATCCGGAACGACAAGTGGGGCATCGACGTCCAGGGCGACTTCGAGCCGATCGTCGACGAGCACACCTTCCACCGGGCGCAGCTGGCGATGAGGAAGGCAGCGAGGACTGGCGAGCAGCGCTTCCGCAACAACCCCGACTTCCCCCTGCGGCGCTTCGTCCGCTGCGGGTCCTGCGACAACCCGCTGACCGGCTCCTGGGCCCGCTCCAAGACGGGCAAACGGTACGCCTACTACCACTGCCACCGCTGCCGCACCACGAGCCTCCGGAAGGAGGCCCTCGAGGAGCGCTTCCTCGAGCTGCTCGACCGGCTCAAGCCCTCGAAGAAGAACCTGCAGGCGCTCAAGGAGACCGTGCTCCTGGTCTGGCGTCGGCGGAAAGAGGAGCTCGACGAGATGCGCCCGCTGCTAGAGAAGGAGCTGGCGCGGCTCGAGGAGCAGAAGAAGCGCCTGGTCGAGGCCTACGTCTACGAGCAGGCGATCGACCAGGACACTTACCGCAGCGAGCTCGCGCGGATCGGCCAGGACCTGACCCTGGTCCGCGTCGAGCACCACGACAACGCTCTTGATTCGCTCGACGTTGAGGCCGTCCTCGAGTTCGCCGAGTACGTCGTCTTGAACGCCCGCCGCCTGTGGGAGGAGTTCCCGCTCGAGCTTCGCCGGCGGATGCAGAAGGTCCTGTTCCCCGAGGGCCTCGTTTGGTCCAACGAGGCGTTTCGAACCCCGGTAACCTGCCTGTTCTTCAGTGACTTGGACCGGCCGGAGATCGAGCTGGAAAAGGTGGTAGCGCGTACGGGATTCGAACCCGTGTTACCGGCGTGAGAGGCCGGCGTCCTAGACCCCTAGACGAACGCGCCCCGTTTGTGGGAGGGAGAGGCTAGCAAATGCGGCCCCAGCACTCAAGATGAGCGCTCAGGACAAGCACTCCAGACGAATAGTCGCAATGAGCGCTCAGGATGGCGACCGGCCGCGCAGCGCTGCGCCGGGTGCTAGGCCTCGACCAGGAGGATCTTGACGCCGTCGGGGTCGCGGGTCTCGAAGATGAGGCCCCCGGCGCCGTCTTCGCGCAGGCCCCCGGGAATGTTCCTGTCGCGGAAGATGAGCTCTTCGTAGGCTTTCTCGGCCGAGGAGACTTCGAGGACGAGGGTCATTGGCGCATCGGGCAAATGGTACTTGGCGCTGGCGTCTTTGCCGGCCTCGCGGGCGCTCCCGAGGATCTCGATCTGGCCGGCGCCGGCCTGGTAGACGGCGATGCGGCCCGAGGCATCGTCGCTCGAGCGCTGGCGCGCGAAACCCAGAACGTCGCCGTAGAAGCGGCAGGTCCGGTCGAAGTCCTTGGCCTTCAGACAGACGCGAAATTCCCGAATTTCCATTTCCTCATGCCTCCTTGCACGCCGCGGCGAGACGGTCGCGATGGTATTGTCCGGGGGTGCGGATCCGCCCCTCGGCTCTCGCCGGTTCCCTAATCTTACTCTCCCTCGGCAGCGCGGGATGGGAGAGCGCGGCGGCAGCCAATCCGGCCGCCGAGGATCGCTCGTTCGAGGTGCTGGAAAGCGGCACGGCGAGCTTTTCGGTCCACGACCGCCAGGGCTCGATCCCGTACTCCCGCACCTGGGTCGGCCCGCTCTTTGCCCTGCAACATCTTGTGCCGCTTCTGGGCGGCGAGCTCTCCGTCGGGCCGCTCCGGCAGCGGCACGAGCTCGCCCTGGGGGACTCCTCCTTCCTGCTCGGCCCCGGCAGCCCGATCGTGACCGAGGGCATCGAGCGGATCAAGCTGTCGCAGGCCCCGGTCGCGGGCGTGGGCGGGCTTCAGGTACCGCTCGACTTTCTCGAGAAGCTCTACGGCGAGCTCTATGGGTACGAGTTCGTGTGGTCGCCGGGCGAGCGGCGGCTGGCGATCGCCAAGCGGGCGCTCCAGGTCCTGCCGGCAACGCTCGACGTCGTCAATCTCCAGGGCGTGACGACTCTGGTCTTCGAGTTCGCCGCGCGGCCGCGCTACCGGATCCTGCGCACGCGCCGGCGGGTGACGATCGAGCTCTTGGGCGACCAGGTCGAGCTCACCGCGCCACGGGCGTTCGCGCCCGACGAGTTCGTGCGCGACGTGCGCTTCACGCCCCAATCGATCATGATCGAGCTGGCACCCGACACCGCCGCCCAGGACTACGTGCTGGAGGATCCCTTCCGGATCGTCTTCGACGTCTTGAGCGACCCGACCGGCGAGTTCGGCCGGGCCGCGGCCGAAAGCTACGGCGCCGAGGACTCGGTCGAGCCGGGCGAAACCGATCGGATCCGGCCGCGCTTGCCGAGCGGCGGCATCGTGCCGCCGCGGCCGACTCGCCGGCGCCGCTCCGGAGTGCGCACGGTGGTTCTGGATCCCGGTCACGGCGGCCGTGACACCGGCGCCCTGGGCAGCGGCGGCATGCTCGAGAAGACCCTGACCCTGGCGGTGGCGCGCGAGGTCAAGGCACGGCTCGAAAGCCGCCTCGGTGTGCGCGTGGTGCTGACCCGGTCGGACGACAGCGAGGTGCCGCTCGACACCCGTTCGGCGCTCGCCAATCAGTACAAGGGCGATCTCTTCGTCTCGCTCCACATCAACGCTTCGCCCAACGCCGGCGCCCACGGCGCCGAGACCTATTTCTTGAGCCTGGAGGCGACGGACGAGTCGGCCGAGATGGCGGCCGCGGCGGCCAACGCGGGCACGGACGATCCGCTCTACGACCTCCAGTTGATCCTCTGGGATCTGGCCCAGAGCCGCTATCTGGCCCACAGCCAGAACTTCGCGCGGCTGGTCCAGAGTGAGCTCAACGCCGCGCTCGACTTGCGCAACCGCGGCGTCAAGCAGGCGCCTTTCCGAGTGCTGGTGGGGGCGGCCATGCCCGCGGTCTTGGTCGAGCTGGGCTTTCTGAGCAACCCGAGCGAAGAAGCGAAGCTCGGACAGGCCCGGTACCGGGCCGAGCTCGCGGATGCCCTGGTGCGGGCGGTGTCGCGCTACAAGGCCAAGATCGAGGGCGTGCCGAGACCAGCGACGCCGGACGAGCCCGCCACCACCGCGGTCTCGCCCCAATGACGATGGAAGCGCTTCGCGAACCCTCCCGGAAGGTCCGGGCGGCGCCCCGGAGGCCGGCCGGACCGGCCTTCCCCGGAGCACTTCCGCCGGAAGCCTCTTCGAAGCTGGGGCCAATCCTCCCCGCTGGCCCGGCCGTCTTCGCCGCCGTCCTCGTTGCCGTCTTGGTGGTGGGCTGCGGCCGGGATTCGGATTCTTCGTCCGGAGGCGCCGGCGGCGACGGCTCGGACGCCGACGCGGCGCGCTCGGCGACCCTTTACTTTCCCGCGCCCGATGGCCAGCTCGCAAGCGAGCGGCGGGACCCCGACGAGGCTCTCGGAGCCGAAGCCCGCCGGCGCTGGCTGGTCGAGGAGCTTCTGGCTGGCCCCCGGGGCGAACGCCTGGCCGCCACCTGGCCCTGGGCCGAGGGCACGAGCATCGCCAATCTCTACGCTTCGCCCGAGGGGCGGATCTACGTCGATCTCACGCTTCCCGACGGCAACGCGCCGGGCATGGGCTCGACCGAAGAACTTCTGGCGATCTACAGCCTGGTCAACACCATCCTCCTGGACGAGCCGCGGACGAGCGAGGTCGTGCTGCTCTTCAACGGGCGCCAGCGCGCTTCGCTGGCCGGCCATGTCGACGTGTCACGGCCGCTGGCGGCGCGCCGGGATCTCGTGCCGGCGGACGCCGCCCAGTAGGCCGGCCGCGGAGACCGGGGTGTCTGAGTCCAGAGCCAGCGACCGACCTGCCGATTCGGAGATCGATTCGGCGGTCGATTCTGCGACCGGCCCGGGCGCCGCTTCCAACCTCGACCCGGAGCGACCGATCGGGGTCTTCGACTCGGGCGTTGGCGGTCTGACCGTGGTCGCGGCGCTCCGCCGCAGGCTGCCGGCAACGCCGATCGTTTTTCTGGGCGACACCGCGCGGTTGCCGTACGGCACCAAGTCGGCCGACACGGTGAGGCGCTACTCGCTCCGTAATGTAGACTTTCTGGAACGGCAGGGAGTCAGCGCCGTCGTGGTCGCTTGTAACACCGCCTCGGCGCTGGCCCTGCCCCACGTAGAGTCCGCCCTCCCGCTCTGGGGTGTGGTCGAGCCCGGCGCCCGGCGGGCCGCCGAGGTGGCCCGAGCCAAAGTCGGCATCCTGGGTACCGAGGCGACGATCCTTTCGGACGCGTACCGCCTAGCGCTCGAACGGCTGCGGCCCGAGCTCGAGGTCACGAGCCGAGCCTGTCCTCTCTTCGTGCCCCTGGTCGAGGAGGGATGGCTGGACGACCCGGTCACCGAGACCGTCGCCCGGCGCTATCTCGAGCCCTTGCTCGAAGCGGGGGTCGACACGGTGGTCCTGGGCTGCACGCACTATCCACTCCTGGCTCCGATCCTGACCGGCATCCTGGGCGATGGCATCGCTCTGGTCGATTCGGCCGAGGTTACCGCCGAGACCGTGGCGCGGGCCCTGGGGGCCAAGACGGCCGAGGCGCCACCGGCTGGCGAGCGTTCGTCCGATCGGTTCTGCGTCACCGACTCGGCCGCCCGCTTCGGCGTCCTGGCCGAGCGCATTCTGGGACCGGGCGCGGTGCGGCTCGAGCACGTCGATCTCTGAGGCAAAAGCTGGCAACGTCCAGCCTGCCACCGAGTCACTCCTTCAAACGCTTCTTCTGCTTCTTCTGATCGGAGAGCTTCTTGAGCCCATAGGCTGAACCAGCGCCAATTGCCGCTCCCGTCGCAATCTTGCCTGGGCTCCTGTCCGCAACACCTTGGGCGATAAGCCATATCGCCGCGAAGATCAAAACTACAAGGAACAGACCGATCAAACAAGGCACAAAGGCTAGTCTAGCGTAGGTTCCCAGCAAGACCTGTTTGCTCCGAGCCTCGCCCAGTAGAATGCGCCGATGACCGAGACACGAGCCATCGCCCGCGCCGATGGCCGAGCCGCCGATGAGTTGCGGCCGGTGTCAATCGAGCTGGGCGCGATGAAGTTCGCCGACGGCTCGGCCCTGGTCGCCACCGGCGAGACCAAGGTGCTGGTGGCGGCGACGGTCGAGTCGCGCGTTCCGCCCTGGCTCGAAGGCTCGGGCAAGGGTTGGCTGACCGCCGAGTACGCCATGCTGCCGCGGGCGACGTCGTCCCGCACGGTGCGGGAGGTCAAACGCGGACGTCAGGGAGGCAGAAGCGCCGAGATCCAGCGCCTGATCGGCCGCAGCCTGCGCGCGGCCTTCGATCTCGAGGCGATGGCGGGCCACACCTTGATCGTGGACTGCGACGTCATCCAGGCCGACGGCGGCACCCGCACGGCTTCGATCACCGGCGCCTACGTGGCGGCGGTCGATGCTCTGGCAAAGGCCCACCTTCAGGGCGACCTCAAGCGCTGGCCGGTCCGGGACGAGCTCGCGGCCACTTCGGTCGGCATCGTGGACGGCGCGCCGCTTCTGGATCTCGACGCCTCCGAGGATCAGCAAGCCGACGTTGATTGCAACGTCGTGTGCCTGGGGGGCGAGCGCCTGGTCGAGATTCAGGGAACGGCCGAGGGCGAGACCTTCTCGCGGGCCGAGCTGGATCGTCTGCTGGATCTGGCCTTCGCCGGCATCGGCCAGCTCTTCGAGCACCAGCGCGCGGCGCTGGCACCGGTGCTGGCGCCGATCGAAGCGCTGGCCGCCAAGGGCTCGCGCAAACCGGCGCCGCCCAAGGACGAAAAAGAGCTCTGGGGCCGGCCGTAGCGCCGCCTGGCTCTGACTGGCTCTGACCTGGCTCTGACCTGGCTCTGATCGACTCCGCCAGCTCAGCCGACCGCAGCCGGCCCTAGAGAACGGTGCCGCGAATCGGGACCTCGACCACCGGCCTGCGCCGGCTGGAGGTCGAGATGCGGATGGTGCCGTCGAAGGCGCCCGCCGGCATGCCGGGCTCGAGGACCAGGGTGACCTTGTAGGCCTTGCCCGACTGCAACTCCTCGACGCTGGTGCTCGCGCCGGCGACGTTGGTCGAAGCCGAGTCGACGGTGATCGAGCCCGCGGTGTGGTTGCGCACTTCGAAGGTCGCGACGAAGGGTTCGTCCAGCTTGTGGCCGCCAAGGTCGGCGATGGGCGGGATCACCGAGACCTCGGGGCGGACGTAGCCCGAGACCGGGATCTTCAGCACCCGCTGCTTGGGATGGTTGGTTTCGACCTCGACGAAGTCAGCCATCGGTCCGACGGCGGCGGCGTCCTTGTCCAGAACCAGCTCGATCTCCCAACGGCCCGCCTCGCCGGCACGCTTCGACTCGACGCGCAGGAAGGGATAGGGCGAGCGCACCGAGCGGACGTCGAGCGCCGGGCCTTCGGGGGTCCAGAGCGTCTGCTTGCTCGACTCACGGCCCGATCCCTCGACCACCACGAAGCGGGCGTAGCCGGGGGTGATCTCGATCAGAGGCTGCACGTGGGCCTTGATCACCAGGTTGAACTGGGGATTCGAAGCGTCGCTGGTGTAGACCGTGACCGCCTTGGCGATCGGCCCGGTGAAGTTCTCGGTCGAGACCACGGCTTCGATGGTGCCGCGCTCGCCGGGGGCGATGGTCTTGTCGAACTTGGCGACCGCGCAGCCGCAAGAGGACTTGACGTCGCGCACGGTCAGGACCGCGTCGCCTGGTTTTCGACGGTGAAGGTCCGGCGGATGGCCTCGCCCTTGGCGACCTTGCCGACGTCCACGACGGTCTCGGGGACGACCGCTTGCGGAGCAGCGATGAGAGCCGGGACCGCGCTCAAGGCCAAGGCGGTGGAAAGCACGATCAACCGGGTGGCGGAAACGATCTGGGACGTACGGTACACGGGATATTCCTCCGGCGGCCAATGATATATTGCCGCCTCGTTTCGTCCACCCGCCCGCGCAACCGCAGACGACGAGACCTCTTTGGACTACGATCCCAAGCCGCCGCGCGACCTCTACATGATCGCGATCGGGGGCACGGGCATGGCCCCGCTGGCGTGCCTGCTCCAGCAGCTCGGCTACCGGGTGCGGGGCTCGGACGGTCCTCTCTACCCGCCCATGAGCACGCTGCTCGAGGCCGCCGGCATCCAGCCGCTGGTGGGCTTCGATCCGGCCCATCTGGAGCCGCCTCCGGATCTCGTCATCGTCGGCAACGCCGTGCCGCGCACCAATCCGGAGGCCGAGGCACTCGAGGCCTCGGACATCGAGCGCATCTCGATGCCCCAGGCCCTGGCGCGTTTCTTTCTCGCCGACCGGCGCCCGCTGGTCATCGCCGGCACCCACGGCAAGACCACGACCACTTCGCTCGCGGCCTGGGTCTACACCGACTGCGGCCGGGATCCGGGCTTTCTGGTCGGCGGGATTCCCAAGAACTTGACCCAGAGCTTCGCCCTGGGCACGGGCGAGCGCTTCATCCTGGAAGGCGACGAGTACAACGCGGCCTATTTCGACCGCGGCCCCAAGTTCTTCCACTACGGCGCCGAGACTTTGATCTTGACGAGCGTCGAATACGATCACGCCGATCTCTATCCATCGGCTGAGAAGCTTGACGCGGTCTACCGCGAGCTGGTGGAACGGGTGCCAGCGGACGGCCTGGTGCTCGCCTGTGGCGACCACGCCGAGGTCCGGGCGGCGACCCGAGGGGCTCGAGCCCGAACCCTCTTCTACGGGCTCGACCCGGCCAACGACGTCGCGCCCGAGCCGGGCTGGTCGGTCGGTCCCGCGGGCTCGGTCCTCTCGGTGGCGCTCGGGTCCGGGCAGCCGACGCGATTCGAGCTGCCGGCGCCGGGGCGGCACAATCTGACCAACGCCCTGGCGGTCATCGCCGCCGCCCACAACGACGGCATCCCGGCCGAGGACATCGCCCGGGCACTCGGGCGGTTCGCCGGAGTCAAGCGCCGCCAGGAGGTCGTGGCCGAGCCCGGCGGCGTGACCGTGATCGACGACTTCGCGCACCACCCGACCGCGGTGGCCGCGACCCTCGACGCCCTGGCGGCGGCCTATCCGGGCCGCCGTCTGTGCGTCGCTCTCGAGCCGCGCTCGCTCACCGCGGCTCGGGCGGAGTTCTTCGACGACTACTTAGACGCTCTCGGCCGGGCCGACCGCGTCTTTCTGGCGCCGGTCTTCCACGCCGACCGCCTGGAGCCGTCGGACCGGCTGGACACCGAGCGACTTGCCGAGCGACTCACGGCCCGAGGCACGGAGACCGGCGCCTACGAAACGATCGCCGCCCTCGGCGCCGACGCGGTCGGTTCGCTCGACCCCGGCGATGTCTTCGTGACCATGTCTTCAGGCAGTTTCGACGGTCTGGCTCAGCGGGTAGCCGAAGCGCTGGCGGAGGCCGGGGCCGGCACCCTCGGCAGCTAGCGGCGGCTAGCCTGCATAGGTCACCAGGGTTCGGCTAGGGACCCGTGCTGGAGCCCGGCGACCCCGTTTCGTCCTCGGTTTCGTCCTCGGTTTCGTCCTCGGTTTCGTCCTCGATCTCGGCAGGCAGACCGGCCGCGGCCAGCGCGACCTCCAGGATCGAGCCACGATCGAAGGCTTCGAGGCCGATCGTGGCCGGTTCCACCCCAGACAGCGCCGCCTCTGGCAAGAGCCCCACGATCTCGCTCTCCAGGACCTCGGCGGCGCCGAGCGCGGCCAGCTTGGCCACCGCCCCGAAAGCCTGGGCGGGCGAGGTTCGCCGGTAGTCCAGGAGATTCATGCTGACTTGGACCCTGCCCCGCCCGGCGAGCGGCACGCCCAATGCCCGCACGCGGTCGAGTCCGCCGTTGGCTTCGCGGATCCGGCGGGCGATCGAACGGGCGAGGCGCAGATCGTCCGAGTCGAGCACCACATTGAAGGCGATCAGGATGGGCCGGGCGCCGACCACCGAGACACCGGCGCGCTCGTGGGGACGGCTGCCGCCGAAGTCCGGCTGCCAGCGGGCGTCACCGGCCTCCATGCGCTCGGTCAGCCCGGAGAGCCCGCCCCGGCGAATCTCGGGCAGCGCGCGCACCCGGCCGGCGCCGGCCGCGGCCTCGTACAGGAAGACCGGAATCCCGAGCTCGCGCCAAAGCCTCGCTCCGGTGCGCTCGGCGGCGACGGCGGCATCAGCCATGGTGGCGCCCGCGAGCGGCACGTACGGAACGACGTCGAGGGCGCCGACGCGAGGATGGATGCCCCGGTGCCCGACAAGGTCGATCCGGCCGAGCGCTAGCTCCGCCAGGCGAAGGACTGAGTCCTCGAGGCCCGAGGCGGCGCCCGCCAACGTGAAGACCGAACGGTGGTGGTCGGGGTCGGACGAACGGTCCAGAAGCACGGCGCCGGCTCCGGAAGCGGCCGCCTGGGCCAGCTCGTCGAGAAGGCCGGGATCCCGGCCCTCGCTGACGTTGACGACGCATTCCAAGACAGCCATGGCCGTATTCTGGCCCGGCCGGCCCGCGCACGGCCAGAGGCCCACCCGCACGTTGGCTTCGACGCCGGCCCCCGGGCTCCGGCCGGGCCCGACCGGACAGAGCCCGAGGGATCGACCACCGCTGTCAAATTCTTGCCGTTCCCGGCCGAGTCCTCCTTGGAGCCGCCGTTAGCCGCTCACGATCCCGGTAACCGCCTCCGGTTTCAGGATTTCCGGGCGGTTTGCTAGTATTCGCCGGGCTCTTTCTGGCCTTCGGCCGGCTCTGTGCCGGCTTCCGACGCCGTCTCTGGGCCCTCCCCCACAATGTCCTATCCCGGCAACGAAGCGCTCTCCGAAGAGATTCGGGAACGCATCCTCAATACCTTCCGCCAGACCCTCGATCTGGTCGCTCAGGGTAACCCGCGCGAGGCTGAGCTGGGGTGCGAGTTCGTCCTGCGCCTCGATCCGCAGTTCGAGCCCGCCCGCATTCTCCAGCAACGGCTGGCGGGCGGTGCGGAGACGGCCGACGTCTCAGACCTCCTGGAGCTGGTCGGAGGCGCTCCGGCGCCAGCCGAAGCCCCGAGCACCGCGGACTCCCCAAAGGAAGCGGGTGAGAGCGCTCCGGAGACGGCCTCCGGCGAGCCGTTCGCCGCACCGGCCCAGGCGGCCGAAGCCGACGAGGAGCCCGGTTCTTTCGCTCAGCCGGTCGGTCAGCCTGAAGAGGACGACGCGCTGGCCGACGCTCTCGACCTGAGCGCCCTCGACACCCTGGAGGACGACGGCGGCACGGAGTCGCTGGCCCCGATCGGCGACGAGCCGGCGACCGACTCGATCGGGGCCGACGGCGAGCCGGTAGCCGCCCTCGACTCCGAGAACGAGTCTCGCATCGCCGAACTTCTGGACGAAGGCCAGCAGGCGTTCGACCGGTCCGAATTCCAGACCGCGATCGATTCCTGGTCCCGAATCTTCTTGATCGACATCGATCACGCCGAGGCCAACCGGCGAATCGAGCTCGCCCGGAAACTCAAGGCCGAGGTCGAGCGCAAGGTGGACGAGGCCTTCCACGCCGCGGTCCGCAACGTCGAGACAGGAGAGCTGGACGAAGCCCGAGCCGGATTCCAGAAGGTCCTCCAGATGCTGCCGGGGCACATGGCCGCCCAGGAGTACCTCGACCGGCTGAACGCTCCCGACTTCAGGCCGGAAGAAGCCGCCGAGGCGGCACCCGCGCTTTCGGAAGCGGAAGCGGCCGGCGAGGCCGAGGCGCCGCCACCGCCTGAGGAAATCGCTTCTCCCGGCGAAGCGCCGGGAGAGGGCGACTTCTTCCCAGTGGACGACTTCGAGGGCGCCCCGGGCGAGATGCCCGCGGTGGAGCCGCGCGCGCCGCGCCCGCGGGCGATGGGAGGCGTGGGCAAGGCGGACACCAAGCCGCCGCCGAATCGGAAGTTCCTGACCCTCGGCATCGTCGGTCTCTTGGTTCTGGCTCTCGCCGGTTGGTACCTCTTCCAGAATTGGAACAACTTCTTCCCCAACGCCACCGACGCGGCAACGCCGACGGCAGTGCTGGATCCCATCGAGCGAGCCAAGAAGACCTACGCCGAAGCCGGAGCGGCGATTGCTATCGCGCAGCTCCGCCGGATGCCCTCGAGCCATCCGCAGTACGCCGAGGCGCAGGCGTTGCTGGCTCAGTGGGAAGCCGCTCTCGACACTCCCAGCACCGAGGAGGAAGGGCCCGACCCGGAGCTTCTGGCCGCCCGTGATGATCTCGTCGCCGAAGCCCAGTCGGCCTTTGAGAACGGCGAGTACCTACTCAGCCGCAATCGCCTCCACCAAGCCGCCGAGAAAGCTCCCCTGGACGCCGACGCCGACGCGCTGGCCGAAGCCGTTCGCGAGCAGCTCGACCCGATTCGCACCGAGCTCGAGATGTTCGAACAATCCGAATGGCAGGTGGCTCTGCGGAGTCTGTGGCGCATGTGGGAGGACGGCAACCGCACGCCCGACGTCCAGCGCCTGATGATCGACTCCTACTACAACCTGGCGGTGCGCGACCTCCAGCGGGGCGACATCGAATCGGCGCTTGCGAACCTCAACGAAGCGGCCGAGCTGGCGGGAGCGGATCCGGAGCTTCAGCGCCTCATCCGCTTCGCCACGATCTACGGCGCGAGGCCGCAAGATCTGCTCTACCGGATCTTCGTCAAGTACCTTCCGTTCCGCTAATGAGACGCCCAGCCTCCGAGCCCTCGGAGATATTGTTCGATCTGCCGCTCGAGCGGCCGGATCGCTCCGTGCCGGCCGAACCGGCGGCGGCCTCCCCGCCCACCGAAACCGCTGCCGGAACCGAGCCTGAAACCGCACTCGACGCGACGCCCGACCAGACTCGGCTGCCGCTCGACTCGGCCGCCCGAGAGGAGTCGTTCGGGGCCCCGGACGACAAAGCGGCCGCAGCGCTCAGCCTCGGCGCCCGGCGAGTCCGCGCCGGCGCTCTCGACGCCGGCGTTCACCTGGGGGTTCTTGTCGCCGCGGTCCTCGGTACTTTGGCTCTGGGCGCCCGCCTCGATGCCGGCGCCCTCGCGCCTTTCGCGCTCTTGGCGGCGGCGTTCTCGTTCGTCTACTTCGTGCTGCCGCTCACCTTCTGGGGACGAACCCCCGGCATGGCCCGCTTCGCGCTCACCGCCCGAGCGGCCGGCGGAGTGCGCTTGACCATCGGCCAAGCCGTGCGCCGCTGGTTGGGCGCGGCATTGACGGTCCTCGGGCTGGGCCTGCCCTTGGCCCTTCTGGCCACGAACGGTCGCTCTCTGGCCGACCGGCTGAGCGCCACCTCGATCGGCAGCTGACCGCGTGCCGGACGAGCCCGCACCGCCGTCGCCTTGCCGGCGCCGTTGGGTCCCGGAGGGGCTGTCCAACTTCGATCGAGGCGGCACTTCTCAGGCGCGATCGCCGCACTAGAGCAATCGCCGGCGGGCCCCGATCGACGGGTACGCACGTTCCGATTCCGTCAGACGGCGTCTCTGGTACCCTCCGCTTCGAGCTTGATGGGCGGGGGACGATACAAGCGCCGCCGGCTGGCAGCCTTGACCTGTTGGCTTCTCGGCGCTCCAATCTTTGCGGTCGTAACTCCCGCGGTGGCCGCGCCCGACCCCGCTGAAGTCGAGCGTTTGGCCCAGACGTTCTTCCGGAGCCCACGGTTCTCGCTGCCGGAGCTCTCTCCCGACGGCAAGCGCCTCGCCGTCTACTTCCGCGAAGCGGGTCGCGAGATGATCGTGGTGCGGGAGCTGCCCGACGGCCAGCCCCGGCCCGTTGTGCAGCTTCCCGATCCGGAAGCCCGGTTGAGTTGGATTCACTGGGCTAGCGAGCATCGCCTGCTCTTTGGGGTCGAGGAGCCCATGGCCGGTGTCCGGCCTCCCCGCCCGCGCCGGACTCGCCTCTACGGCATCGACGCCGACGGATCGAACCATGTGCATCTCGCTCGCAACTGGGCGCAGTTGATCCTGGTCGGCCACGGTGATTTCCAGCATGAAGATGACGTCGTGGACTTTCTCGACGACGATCCAGGTCACATCCTGATCTCCATTCGAAAGCCCACCGAGTACTACCCGGGCGTCTACAAGTTGAACGTCACGACCGGCGGTCTCGAGCGAGTCGTGGTACCGATGGACGGCGTCAGCCGCTGGTATTCAGATCACTTGGGCCGCGTCCGCGCGGGGTACGGGTACGAGCACGGCGCCTTCAAGACGTTCGCCCGCAAGGACCCCAAAGGTCAGTTCGTGCAGCTCTCTAGCCAATCTCTGGGGGAGAGCGGCATCTCGTTCGAGGGCTTCAGTCCCAAGCCCGAGATTCTCTTGGTGTCGGCCGAGGGTGACGGCGACCGCAGCCGTCTCTACGAATTCGATCTCGAGAACCTGCGTCTGGGCAGGGAGATCTTCGCTCACGAGAGAGTGGACGTTCCTTCGTGGCTCGAGCTGTCCGAAACGGGAGTGCTCGAAGCCGTCGGTTTCCTCGCGGACGGCCCGGAGCGGCACTTCGTGGATCCCGCAGCTGCACGGCGTCAGAAGCTCCTAGACAACGCTTTGCCCGGCCGCTTCAACCGCGTAGTCAGCGAGACGCCCGCCCGGGATCTCGCAATCGTCCTATCCGATAGCGACGTCCGCGCTCCCGAGTACCTCCTCTTGAACCGAACGACCAAGAAGATGGAGCTCCTGTTCGCGAGGTACCCGACCTTGCGCGCAAAGAAGCTCGCCCCGATGCGCCATGTCGTGATCGAAAGCCGCGACGGCTTGACGATTCCCGCCTATCTCACGGAGCCGATCAGGGGGAAGGGTGAAGCCGCCGACCAGAAGCCACCCGCCATCATCTACCCGCACGGCGGGCCCAGCGCGCGCGATTACCGCAGCTTTGATCTCGTCGTCCAGTACTTCGCGTCGCTGGGGTTCGTGGTCCTCCAACCCAATTTCCGAGGTTCGACCGGTTACGGCTCCGAGTTCCTAGCGGCCGGCTTTCAGGAGTGGGGCCTAGCCATGCAAGACGATCTCACCGACAGCGTGGAGTGGCTGGTGGAGGCCGGGCTCGTCGATCCCGATCGCGTCTGCATCTACGGCGCGAGCTACGGTGGCTATGCGGCGCTCATGGGTCTGGTCAAGACGCCCAAGCGGTTTCGATGCGCTGGAGCCTACGCCGCTCCGACAGATCTCGTGATGATGCTGAAGCACGATCGTGGCTACATGTTTTCGGACCAGAACGCGCCCCTCGTCGGTAAGACCTCGAAGGATCGCGCGCGCCTTCACCAAACCTCTCCGCTGTTGCGAGCTGGTCTCATCCGCTCGCCGGTCTTCCTCGCCCATGGAGAGGACGATGAGCGAGTCCACGTGGCGCACGCCACCAAGCTCGCCAAAGCGCTCAAGAAGCAAGGAACACCGGTCGAGCTCATGCTAATTCCGCACGAGGCGCACTCGTTTCGCGACGAGGCGAGACGCATCGAGTACTACTCCCGCCTCGGCCAGTTTCTGATCGCCAACACGCGCCCAAGACAGAGCCCGTAGAGCCCGCCGCGGCCCTGCTCCGCTGCTCCACCGCTCCACTGCTCCGCTACTCCGCCCGCCCGCTTCGCACCAGCGCCCAGCCCACGCTGGCGTTGGCCAGGGCCGTGGTGACGGCGAAGACGATGAGGCCGTTCCAGAAGGGCAGAAGCGATAGCGCTCCGCCGACCTGGTATAGGAGTCCCGCCCGGCGCAGCGCCGGCGATGCCAGTCCACCGATCGAGAAGAGCGAGTGACCGATCAAGAGGAGCCAGACGCCGGGCAGGAACTGATAGACGCCGCGAAGCGCCAAGGCCGCGGTCAGAACAACCGCCAGAACCGAGACATTACCTTGACTGCGAAAGACCCAGCGCGCGAGCTCGCTGGGCTTGCCGACGCCCGCCGCTTCCGCCCGCCGGCGAGCGCGGGCCAGTACCACGCCCTCGACCGCGCCGCCGAGAAGAATCGCCGCCGACCAGAGAAAGAGCACGGCCAGCGGACCCGCGCCGGTCGCCACCCGAGCGGTCAGCCACGCGGCCATGGGCAGGATCACTGCCCAGGAGAACCAGGGCCAGGGCGAATGCAGATAGCGCGAGCTCGCTCCCTGAAAGAGCTCTTCGACCCGCGCCAGATCGCTCGGGTCACCCGAAAGCGGCGGGCGCAGCCGGAGCGGATCGTATTCCGAAGCCATGACCAAGGCTACCCGACGCCCGCGCTTCGAGCTCGAGGCGGAGCCCGGCGCCGCCGAAGCGCCTCCCGGCACTTGATCGGCCAGCCTGGGCTTCTCACGCCGGCATGCGCCAGGGGGCCGAATGTCGGGGCGGGAAATCCAGGCTAGGCGCGGGCCAGCATGCGGAGCTGGACGCGGGCTCGGGCGATCGCCTTTTCCTTCTCGCGCTGGGCGTGCTCGTCGCCCGTGTCGAGCGCCTTCGCCACCGCCAGGGCCTCTTCCGCGGCGGCACGGTCCAGTTCCTCGGCGCTCTTGGCGTCCTCGGTCAGGACAGTGAGGTCGTTCTCGGCCATCTCGGCAAAGCCACCGTCAATGTAGAACGCCTGCTCGCCCTCGGCGGTTTCGACCCGCAAGCGGCCGATGGCGAGCTTGCAGACGATAGGCGCGCGCCCGCGCAGCAGACCGATTTCGCCATCGTGTGCAGGCAGCGCCACGAAGCGAGCGTCGCAGTCGAGCACCACCCGCTCGGGCGTTACCACCGAGCAGTGGAACGTCTTGGGAAGCGTCTTGGAGCCGGTCGCCATCGCCAGCCGCTACTCCTTGTCCATTTCCTCGGCCTTGGCGGCCGCGTCTTCGATCGTCCCGACGTACATGAAGGCCTGGTCCGGCAGGTGGTCCCACTTGCCCTCGCAGAGCTCCTCGAAGGACCGGATGGTGTCCTCGCGCGAGACGTAGACGCCCGGTATACCGATGAATTGCTCGGCCACGAAGAACGCCTGGGACAGGAAGCGTTCGATCTTCCGCGCGCGCCGGACGATGACCTTGTCCTCTTCCGAAAGCTCGTCGACGCCCAGGATCGCAATGATGTCCTGGAGGTCCTTGTAGCGCTGAAGGATCTGCTGGACGCGGCGGGCAACCCGGTAATGGCGCTCGCCCAGGAACTCCGGAGCCACGATGCGGCTGGACGAAGCCAGCGGATCGACCGCCGGGTAGATGCCCTTCTCGGCGATCGAACGCTCGAGGTTGACGGTTGAGTCGAGGTGGGTGAAGGCGGTCGCCGGCGCCGGATCGGTGTAGTCGTCGGCCGGAACGTAGATCGCCTGGATACTGGTGACGGCGCCGTGCTTGGTCGAGGTGATGCGCTCCTGGAGCTCACCCATCTCGGTACCGAGCGTCGGCTGGTAACCGACCGCCGAAGGCATCCGTCCCAGAAGCGCCGACACCTCGGAGCCCGCCTGCGAGAAGCGGAAGATGTTGTCGATGAAGAGCAGGGTGTCGACGCCTGTCTGATCCCGGAAGTGCTCGGCCATGGTCAGTGCCGAGAGGGCAACGCGGAGACGCGCGCCGGGCGGCTCGTTCATCTGCCCGAAGACCATGACGGTCTGGTCGATAACGCTCTTGCCGGTATCGCCGATCTGGGCTTCCTGCATCTCGAGCCAGAGGTCGTTGCCCTCCCGGGTACGCTCGCCGACGCCGGCGAAGCACGAGTAGCCGCTGTGAAATCGAGCCAGACGGGCGATGAGCTCCTGAATGATGACGGTCTTGCCGACGCCGGCGCCGCCAAAGAGACCCGCCTTACCACCGCGAACCAGCGGGCAAAGGAGATCCATGACCTTGATGCCGGTCTCGAAGAGCTCGGTCTTCGACGACAGGTCCTCGAGCTCGGGCGGCTCGCGGTGGATCGGGAGCCTCTTTTCGACCGTCACCGGACCGCGATCGTCGATGGGCTCGCCCACCAGGTTGAACACTCGGCCCAGGGTCTCTTCGCCCACCGGCACCTGAATCGGAGCCCCGGTGTCGGTGATCTTGGAGCCGCGCTGCACACCGTCGGTCGAGTCCAGGGCCACCGCGCGAACGCGCCCGCCTCCCAGATGCTGGGCGACCTCGCACCACAGCGTCTCGGTGGTCTCTTCGCCCATGACGGTGCGGTCGACCTCGAGCCTCAGCGCGTTGTAGATGGCGGGAAGGTGCTCCTCGGGAAACTTGGCGTCCAGCACCGAGCCGATCACCTGGGTGACTTCACCGTAGTTCGTGTCCGTCATCGCTCTCGTTCCTATCTTTCTCGAATTGTCTTGGAAGCTTCGTGCCGTCTTGGGTGAGCGCCCGCCGTCAAGCCAGGGCGTTGGCGCCGCCCACGATGTCCAGAAGCTCCATCGTGATCTGGGTTTGTCGAGCCCGGTTGTATTCCTGCGTCAAGCGCTTGATCATCTCGCCGGCGGCGTCGGTGGCCGCCTTCATCGCGACCATGCGCGCGATCTGCTCGCTGACCGCGGCGTCCATGAACATCTGGTAGAAGCGCACGCGCACGGTCGCCGGCAAGAGCTCCTCCAGAATCTGGGCGGGCTCGGGCGAGAACTCGTACTCGAGCTCGCGTGCCGGGGCGGCCGATCCGTCTGATTCGGCTGACTCGGCTGACTCGGCGCCGACTCCAGCCATCGATCGCTGCAACGGCAGCACCTGTTCGACGGTGGCCTGCTGCTTGCCGGCCGACAGAAATTTCATGTACGCCACCGACACCGAGTCGATCTCGCCGCGGATGAAGCGCGCCATGAGCTCGTTGGCCAACGGCTCGGCCTCTTCGAACTTGGGCGAATCCGAGATTTCCGCGTGCTCCTCGGCCACCTCGCGCCCCAAGAACTTCAAGTAGGCGATGCCCTTCTTGCCGACGACGTAGACGTCTGTTTTCGCGGCCCCGCCGGTCCCGTCCAAGAAACCGAGGCCGGTCTTCAACACGTTGGCGTTGTACCCGCCGCAGAGTCCCCGGTTGCTGGTCAGGATCAGCAGCACGCGACGCCGGTTCTCCTCGGGCACCGCCATCAGCGGATGGTCCAGGCTCTTGGCCGCCCGGGCCAGCTTTTCGACCAGCTCGGCCAGCTTGTCGGTGTAGGGCCGGCCCGAAGCCGCGGCATTGTGGATCGACTGGAACCGCGCCGTGGCGATGAGCTGCATCGTCCGCGTGATCTTGCGGATGTTGCGCGCCGCCTTGCGGCGTTTGACGAGGACTCTACGGTTGGCCACGGGTCAGCTCTGGAAATACAACTCGGGTGGGTTCGAGGAACCTGGGAAGGTCCGACTCGGGATCAGCCCCCGGCGGCCTCGTTCAGAAACTGGGTCTTGAAGTTGCCGACCACCTCGCCGATGGTCTCGGCCAGCTCGTCGGAGATCTTGCCCTTCTTGAGGATCGCCTCGAGGATCTCGGGAAATTCGTCCCTGACGTGGTCGAGCAGACCGCGCTCGAAGTCCCCGACCTTGCCAACCGGCAGATCGTCCAGGTAACCCTTGGAACCGGCGAAGATGCTCACCACCTGATCGGCGACCGCAAACGGCGCGTACTGAGGCTGCTTCAAGAGCTCGACCATGCGCTCACCACGGTCGAGCTGGCGCTGGGTGGCCGTGTCGAGCTCGGTGCCGAGCTGGGCGAAGGCCTCGAGCTCGCGGAAGGCGGCCAGATCCAAGCGCAAGGTGCTGGCGATCTTCTTCATCGCCCCGATCTGGGCGTTGCCGCCGACACGGGACACCGAGATGCCGACGTTGACCGCCGGGCGTACGCCGGCGAAGAAGAGGTCCGGCTCGAGGTAGATCTGGCCATCAGTGATCGAGATCACGTTGGTCGGAATGTAGGCCGAGACCTCGCCCTCGAGAGTCTCGATGATGGGCAAGGCGGTCATCGAGCCGCCGCTGTCCGGAAACCGGTGCAACCGGTAATCGTCCCTGTCGTCGAGGCCAGCCAGAAACGCTTCGGCGCGCTCGTGCCCCTCACCGCGGTGATAGACGCCGCGGTCCTCGTCGGGACGAATCTCGGCCGGAGCCTCCAGCCCGTCGGGATGGCGCAGGGCCAGACCCCGATCGGTGGCGCTCTCGGGGGTGTCCTTCGACACCACCGCGAACTCTTCGCGCAGCTTGACCGCCCGCTCCAGGAGCCGGGAGTGAAGGTAGAAGACGTCGCCCGGATAGGCCTCGCGACCCGGCGGGCGGCGCAGCAAGAGCGAGAGCTGACGGTAGGCCTGGGCCTGCTTCGACAGATCGTCGTAGACGACCAGCGTGTGCTTGCCCTCGGCGTACATGAAGTACTCGGCCATCGCCGCCCCGGCGTAGGGCGCGATGTACTGGAGCGGGGCCGGATCCGACGAGGACGCCGACACCACGATGGTGTAGTCGAGGGCGCCGTGCTCGGCGAGCTTGTCGACCACGCCGACCACGGTCGACTCCTTGAGGCCGACGGCGACGTAGATGCAGATGACGTCGCCGCCCTTCTGATTCAGGATGGTGTCGAGCGCGATCGCGGTCTTGCCGGTCTTGCGGTCTCCGATGATGAGCTCGCGCTGGCCCCGGCCGATCGGAATCATCGAGTCGACGGCCTTGATGCCGGTCTGAAGCGGCTCGTCCACCGGCTGGCGGCCGGCGATCCCGGGAGCCTTGAACTCCAGCGGCCGGCGGTTGGGCGTTTCGATCACGCCCTTGCCGTCGAGAGGCCGGCCCAGGGGATCCACGATCCGGCCGACGAGCTCGCCGCCGCAGGGGATGCTGAGGAGGTTGCCAGTGCGGCGAACCTCATCGCCTTCCTTGATGTCCAGATACTCGCCGAAGATGACGACGCCGACCGAGCTCTCCTCGAGGTTGAAGACCTGGCCGAACTGGCCGTTGGCGAACTCGAGCTGCTCGCCGGCCATGGCGTTCGACAGGCCATAGACCCGCGCGATGCCGTCGCCGACCTCGAGCACCCGGCCGACCTCGGAGAGATCCACGGCGCTCTGGTAGGTACGGATCTCCTCGTTCAGTACCGATGCGATCTCGTCTACATTGAATTTCATTGCCTACGTTCTCCAATCGCCTGGGTTCAGGCGTCTGCTGCCCGCGCGGCGAGCTCCTGTACTTTCTGCGAGGCCCGTTCGAAGAGTCTCTCTCCGACGGTCTCGAGCTCCCGCGCCACGGTGCGGTCGAGCTTGCGATCCCCGGCCTTGAGCATCATGCCGCCGAGGACGGTTTCATCGACTTCTTCGAGGAGGCGGACCTTGCCGCCCACCCAACTCGCCGCGACCTCTTCGGTACGCCGGCGCTGGGCGTCCGAGAGTCCGGTGGCGGTGACCACCTCGACCTCGGTCAGCCCCTGGGCCGCCTCGAGCTCCAGCCGGAACCCCTCGATGAAGGCGCGCAGGAGGCCCAATCGACCCTTCCGGTTCATGACCTGAAAGGTGTTGACCAGGACGTCGTCCAGGCGCCCCCGAAAGGCCGTTTCGACAAGCGAGCGGCGGGCCGCGGCATCGACCAGGGGCGAAGCCAGAGCCGCTTCGACGTCGGGATTCCGGTCCAAAAGCTCACCAATCCCGGCCAGCTCTTCGAGCAAGGCCTCCGGATCGCTGGCGAGACCCAGGGCCGATCCCGCGTAGAGACGCGCCACGGCCAGCTCTCGCTCGTCGAATCGGGTGCGGCTGCTCAAAATCCGTTCCTCGGCCGGCCTCAGTTCGACTCGAGGCCGTCCAGCTCGGCCAGCGACTGCTCGATCAGGCGCTCCTGATCCGCCGCCGACACTTCACGCTGGAGGATCTTCGAAGCCATGTCCGTGGCCAGCGTGGCGCTGGTCGCGTAGAGCTCCTTGACCGCGGTCTGCTTGGCCAGGTCGATCTCACGCTTGGCGCGGTCGAGGATCTTGTCCGACTCGTGCCGAGCCTCTTCCTCGATGCGGCGCCGGACTTCCTCCGCGTCGCGCCGGCCTTCCTCGACGATCTCCGAGGCCTCGGCCCGCGCATCGTCGAGCTTCTTGGTGTACTCGGCGATGCGCGTCTCGGCTTCGTCCCGCTCCTTCTTGGCGGTCGCCAGGGAGTCGCGGATGAACTCTTCCCGCTTCTGGAGCGTGTCGAGCATCGGCCCCCAGGCGTACTTGCCCAGGACGAGCAGGACCACCACAAAGATGACGACGGTCCAGATCGCGTTGCCGAGATCGCCGGCAAAGATGTTGGCGTCGCCGCCCTCCGCCGCGAGGGCGGGAGAGGCGGCGAGCCAAGCCGCGCCGAGCGACGCGACCGCAAGTTGCATCGTGCGCATCGGTTCGGGTCGCTACTTGGCGAACCAGATAACGATGAGCGCGAAGAAGGTCGCGCCTTCGATCAGCGCCGCGGTGATGATCATCGGGGTGAAGATCTGGCCGGCGACCTCGGGCTGCCGAGCCATCGACTCGACCGCGCTGCCGCCGATCCGGCCGATGCCGGCCGCCGCGCCCATGATCACCAGGCCGGCGCCGATGGCGTTGCCCAGCTTGGTGGCGCCGAGCGTGGTGAGCAGGCTGCCCCCGTCGCTAACACCCGCGCCCTCGGCCGCGAGGGCCGGAGCACCCGGCACCAGCAGCATGGCCAGCCCGGCGAGAATCAGACCGAGAGTCAGTTTCGAAAAGTTCTTGGTCATGTGTCCTGTCCTTTCAGGTCTCTTGCCGCCCGCGGGCCGGGCAGCCGTTCCGAATCGCCATCGCAGTCACGCCTCGCGGCCCCTTTGACCCGCTGCTCGGGGCATGGCGATAGAAAAATCCGTCGGTTAGTGAGCGGCTCCTTCCACGGCGTGCTCGTCGTCGTGATGAAAGACCACGGACATGCCGATGAAAAGCGTCGTCAAGAAGGTAAAGATAAACGCCTGGAGTAGTGCCACGAAAATCTCGAGCATGGTCAGGGCAACGCTTCCCAGCACGACGGGCACGGCGATGGCGAAGCCCATCGTGCTCGACACGGCTCCGGCTGCCGCGATAAAGCCGACCAGAACCGCCAGCACCATGTGTCCGGCGACCATGTTGGCGAAAAGCCGCACGGTCAGCGCGAAGATCTTGGCGAACACGCCGGCGATCTCGATCGGCACCAGAAGCCAACCCATCCACCACGGGCCGGGGTTGAAGTGCTTGAGGTACTCGATGCCGCCGAGGCGCAGGCCGTTGATCACCATCATGCCCATGGTGATGAGCGACAGGGTCGCCGTCACCCAGATGTTGGCTGTGGCCGTGCCGCCCAGGTGAAGCCCGAACAACGGCGTTACCGAGCCCAGCGGCACCAGGCCGAGCATGTTGATGGTCAGAACGAAAAAGAACAACGACCAGATGTACTTGATGAAGCGGTCGGTGTGCTCGCCCAAGGCGGGCTCGGCCACTTCCTTGCGCAAGTACTGGCAAACCACTTCGAGCAAGTTGGCCAAGCCTCCCGCGACCAGCTTCTCCTCGCCTTCACCCTGCCGGCGCGAGCGCCGGATCGCCCAGGGAAAGACCAGGCACAACACCGCACCTGACAGGATGGTCATGAAGATGTGATCGCTCATCACCGTGATGACCCCTTCCGGGGTCAACATGCCGGCGTCAAATTCGCGCTGGACGATCGGGTGCTGAACGATGTGATCGAGCGGGCTGCTGCTCATAACGATCGAGAGTCGTTGGGCGTACTGTCTGGGAGGACCGTTGCGAGTACGGATCTGTCGGGAAGTCTGGACTGTCGTCCTGAGGCGTGGAGTATAGCGGCTTGTGACGGTTTTCACAAGCTCCGAAAGAGCTTGACGACAAAGGCCGTATCCACCGCCAGCAAGGCCAGGTAGGCGACCAGGAGCCAGCCCACGAACGGGCCCGTGGGCGGCTCGAAAACACGGCCGGCGGCAAACGCCAAGAGCCCCACCGCCATCAGGCGCACACCCATCGAGGCCAGAAACTGCGAGGCCGCCCCGGCGGGCTTGGCGGCGGGCCACAAGAGCGGCACCGCCGCCAGGATCGAGGCCACGAAGGGAATCCAGCAGCCCAGGAGCATGGCGGCGCGGGCCCCGGTCCCCGCGGAGCGCGCCCAGACGAAGCCGGCTGCGGTCAGAAGAGCGGTGGTCAACGCCGCCACGCCGAGAAACCGGCCGAACCGGAATCGAGCCGGAGCCTCACTCATGAGGTCTCGCACCTTGCCGCTTGCTCACGCTGCGTCTGAGTCCCCAGGCGAGTCCATGCCCCCGCCCTCGGCCGTCCGCTCCATGGCCTGGCGGGCGGCAAGCACAAAGTTGTAGAGCCCCCCCACGATTCCGATGAAGGCGCAGATGAGAATTCCCCAGGGCTCGGTCTCGAAGCGCCGGTCGATCCAGTACCCCAGGAGGGAGAAGCCCACGACCGCCGCCGCGAGCTCCATCCCCAGGCCTGAGAGCCCGACCGGAGCGTTCCTACGTCGTGGCAACATCTCGACCTCCCCAACTCCGTCAGTACTCGATGCGAAGGCGGCTCGCGGACTCGGCCGGGTGCATCCGGATCGCCAAGCGGTGCCCTGCCTTCTTGGCGGTAACGTCGGCGCCGCTCCCGGAAACAGCCCATCCCGCGCCCCTGAGAGCCGCCAGCCAATCCCGGCGGAGCCTCTCGACCGTCCTTGGAACGACCAGCTCGACGTAGCGGGGGCGCTCTCCGGGCTCGGAGAATCCAATCACCGAGTAGGCGTCCGGCAGCGGCAAGCCCGGGGGCAGGCCGCTGGGCAAGACCCCGGCCGACCGGTCCGCCACGCGGCGGCCCTCGGCGTCGTCCGCGATCGAGAGCTCGGCGTCGATCGCGGCGCCCACCTCCTCGGTCTCGAGCGGCTCGAGCGTCCGGGCTCCGTCCTCGGCTACCGGCGGCGAGCACGCCAGAGCCGTGAGCGCGAGGACCAGAGTCCAGCCCCACCGGCGCCACCGGAACTTTGGGACCCTCGGCACGTTGCCGCCGGCCGAGCGTCTAGGCGCGTTCCTGGCGCGCTTCGTCCCCGCCTCCCGGCCCCAGACACCCACGATGCCGCAGGCGACTTGGCCGGCGATCCGCCACGCTGGTAGCCTGGTGACGATGTCGGCCTTGGATCGACGCATCTTCGGCGCCACTCTCGCGATCGCCATTTGGCTGGTCCTGCTCTTTACCGGCTGGGACTTCGGCGGCCTCGTGCACGCCTTACTCGTCGCCGGCCTCCTCCTCGTCCCATGGCGCCGGCTGCCGGGCCGCCATGCGGAGATTGTCGGTGGCCCGGAGGATGCTGTAGACGAGAGCGGCGACCGCGAGTCCGACTAGCATGGCGTGCTGCCAGACATGGCCCCGAAGCCAGGCGAGCGCCACCGCCACCCCCACGCCGACCAACAGGCAATAGACCATCCGCGCTTTCATACGTCGCGCCGATCGTATCCGGTCCGAGGCCCGTCCGCTCGGGCACCGGGTTTCAGCTCTCGCGCTCGCCGGCGGTGAAGCGCAAGGAGCCGATCTGGCCGCTTGCGATCTCGACCTCGGCGCCGGGCTCGAGGGCGCCCACGCCGGGCGGGGTCCCGGTCAGGAGGACGTCGCCGGGCTCGAGGGTCATCACGTGGGAGACGTAGCTGGCGAGCTCGAAGAGCGTCCAGGTCAGCTCGGAGACGTGGCCGCTCTGGCGCTCGTCGCCGTTGACCCGGGTGGTGAGCGTCAGCGAATCCCAGTCCGGATCCAGCCGGATCGCCGGGCCCAGCGGACAGAAGGTGTCGAACGACTTGGCGCGGGCGAAGGTCCGGTCCCGGCGCTGAAGATCCCGGGCCGTGCAGTCACAGGCCAGGGTCACCCCCAAGAGGCGGTCCGGCACCTCGGCTGGCGCGACCGCGGTCATGACCGAGCCCACGACCAGGGCCAGCTCTCCCTCGTACTCGACTTGTGCGCTCGCTTCGGGCAGGCGCAGGACGCCGCCTGAAGGCAGAAGACTCGAAGGCGCCTTGAGGAAGACGAGCGGTTCGGCCGGCGGCTCGTTGCCCAGCTCGACCGCATGCTCGCGATAGCTCCTGCCGATACCCACGATCTTCGAGGGACGAACCGGCGGCAGGTGACGGCCGGCAAAGCTGGGCGTGGCATCCCAGGTGACGGCAAGCGCCGGCGGCGGCCCACGCCGGAGCCACCTTGAAGGCGGACCCTGTGGCTCGCCTTCCAGAACCGAGATCCGGCGCTCTCCGGACCCGGACTCGGCGAGCACCCAGGCCGCACCGTCCTCGAGCTCGAGTCTGGTCAACCAGCCGGTCATGACGCGACAATCGTCGCACATGCCGAGCTCGGACTCCGAAAGACGATCGCCCCGTCTGGCCTGGCCTGGCCTGGTCTTCGCGCAGGATACGGCCCTTCATCATCCGCGGGATGCGGTGAAGAAGCCAAGCTAGAGGCGACGGCGCAGCAGCAGCCAGAGAAAAAACGGACCGCCCACGATCGCCGTCAGCACCCCGACCGGCAAATCCGCGGGCGCCAGCAGGCGCCGGGCCAGAACATCGCAGAATCCCAAGAACACGCCGCCGGTCAGAAACGACGCCGGCAGGACGAGGCCATGGCGCCAGCCGAGTCCCCGCCGTACCCAGTGCGGCACGATCAAGCCTACGAACCCGATCGGCCCGGTCACCGCCACCAGCGCTCCGATGACGACCGAGCTGACGGCAACGACCCGCATGCGCAAGGAAGCCAGCCGAACGCCGCGGCTGACCGCCAGCTCCTCGCCCACGAGGACTTGATCCAGCTCGTGGCGCATGCCGTAGAGAGCCGCCACCCCGGCGAGCACCCACGCCGCCAGCCACAGAACGGGAGCGTAGCCGACAACGGCGAGCCCGCCCATCATCCAGCGCACCATTCGGAACGTCTTCGAATAGTCGGCCAGGTACTGGAGAAAGAGGATCAAGGCCGACGAGGAAAGTGCTACCGCCACCCCGGCCAAGAGCAGCGTCGAAGTGCTCTGCCGGCGGGCGACCGTGATGACGATGGCGCTCGCGGCCAAGGCGCCGGCGAAGCTTGCCGCGGGCACGATCCACGCCGTCGGCAAGCCCGGCACCGCCTCGCCCAGACTCGTCGCGAGAAGCTGCGCCGAGACCGCGCCCAGGGCCGCGCCGCCGGCTACGCCCAGAGTGTAGGGCTCGGCCAGCGGATTGCGAAACAGGCTTTGGAAGACCGCCCCGCAGACCGCCAATGCCCCACCCGCCAAGAGCGCCAGGAGCAGCCGCGGCACCCGAAGCTTCCAGATGATCGTTGCGGCCAGCTCGTCGCCGGACGAGAGCTCGGCCAGACCGACGTCGTGCGAGCCCACGAACGGCCCCACGGCCAGAACCGCCAGCCAGGCCACGAGCGCCGCGGCGAGAAAGACCCGGCCGCGCCTCACGCGTCCACCAGGTCGAAGTAGACCCGCGCCACCGGGCCGCCGGCCAAGGGGTAAAAGCGGGCCCCGTAGAGATCGGCCAGAAACTCGGGCGTCAACACCTCGGTGGTCGGCCCCGCCGCCTGGAGCCGCCCCGCCCGAAGCGCTGCCACGCGCCCGGCAAGCGCCAGCGCCAGGTTCAGATCGTGACTGGCGAAGACGATCGTCGTCCCGGCCTCGGCAAGCGCGGCCAGGAGGCTCGCCACTCGCCGTTGATGGCCGGGGTCGAGGTAGGTCGTGGGCTCATCCAGAAGCAGGACCTCGGGCTCCTGGGCCAGGGCGGCGGCAATCGCCACCGCCTGGCGCTCGCCACCGGAGAGCCTCTCGACCTGGCGCTCGCCGGCCCGATCCAGCTCGACCCGCTCCAGGACCCGGCGCACGATCTCGTAGTCGCGCCGTCCGTAGCCGCCGGCCCAACCGGTGCGGCGAGGATAGCGGCCCAGGAGCACCGCCTCGCGCACGGTCAAGCCCGGACTGCCGTCGGCGAGCTGGGGCACGTAGGCGAGCCTGCGGGCCAGCTGCCGCCGCGGATACTCGCCAAGAGACCTGCCCTCGAGACGTACGGCCCCGCTCGTGGGCTCGAGGAGTCCCGCCAGAAGCCGCACCAGGGTCGTCTTGCCCGCTCCGTTCGGTCCCACGATGGCGAGGCTCTCCCCCGCCGGGACTTCCAGGGCCACGTCCTCGACCAGGGCCCGGCCCGAGACCTCGTAGCCCACCCGGGCTTCGAGAAGCGGGCTCATTGCTCCGCGCCCGCGCAAGCTTCGAGCGCTTGCTCGAGGTCCCGGTAGAGCCGGTCCAGCCGCGGCCCGGGCAGCAGCACGTGACTGCCGTCGACGATCTGCACACACGGAGCCGCGCCCCCGACCGCCAGCCGTCGCCAGTCCGAGCGCCAGGCGTTCGCGCGGTCCTCGGTCACGGGCTCCGGCACCAGCTCGAGCACCACTTCCGGCCGGCGAGCCACCGCCTCCTCGAAAGCCAGGCGCGGATAGAGCCCAGGCAGATCCCGGACGGCGTTGGCCGCGCCCAGCCGGCTCAGAAGCTCGCCCAGGAAGGTCTCGGGGCCGGCGGCGTAGATCTCCTCGGCGCGGCCGGCATCCCGAGCCACCGCCATCAGGACCTCGGCCTCGAGCGGAGGCTCACGCCGAGCCAGCGAAGCCTCGAGCGAGCGGGCCGCCGCGCGGCCGGCCTCCGGATCGCCGAGGCGGCTGGCGATCGCCACCAGCGCTTGGCGGACGTCGGCGATCGTCTCGTGGGGCACGATCTGGATCTCGACGCCCAGCCGTTCGAGCGACGCCGCCAGCTCGGACTCGCTCGGGAGAAGGATCGCCAGATCCGGCTCCAGGGCGGCGATGGTTTCGAAGCGTGGATCGTAGAGGCCACCGATCCTGGGGAGCCCGGCGACCTCCTCCGGCCAGGCGGCGTAGTCGCCCACGCCGACCAGACGATCGCCGAAGCCGGCGGCAAAGACGCTCTCGACCACCGCCGGTGCGATTGCGATGACTCGTTGGGGGGTAGCTTGCGCGGCTTCCGATCGGGCATCCGAAGCGGGCGGCCGCTCGCGTTCTCTAGAGCAGCCCAGGCAGGCCACGAGCGCCAGGAGCGGCGCCAGCCCGAGCCTCCGCGACGCCTGGCGCCGCCAGCCGGTCACGATCCTCCCCAACCGATCCGCACTCCGGCGCTGCCGGAACGCCCCGGCGCTGGAAAGCCCAGCGCCTCCTGGTAGGTCTCATCGAACAGGTTCTCGATCCGGCCGTAGGGCGTCACCCGTTTTCGGCCGCGCCACTCGAAGGCCAGGTCCACGCGGACATAGGACGGGTTGCGGCGGCGCGTAAAGAGGGCAGGATCGACGTCCGGCCGCTCCCCGACGTAGAAGCCGGTAGCCGTCCAGGTCGATCTGTCGAGGACGCGGCTTGCCACCACCGAAGCCCGCGTCTCCGGCCGGCGCAGCAGCTCGAGACCCGTCGTCTCGTCCTCGGCGTCGAGCGTGCTCGCGCGCAGTTTGAACCGGGTCCGCGCCGACTCGAATCCCACACCGGCCTCGACGCCGCGCGTGCGCGCGCGGGAGACGTTGACATTGCGAAACGCCACCAGGTCGAAATCGATCAGGTCCCGGAGACGGTTTTCGTAGGTCGCGATCGAAGCGTTCCAACGCCCGGCCCGGCGCCGGTAGCCGAGCTCGTAGGAGGTCGAGTCCTCGGGCCGGAGCTCGCGGTTGCCGGAGAAAGGAAACAAGAGCTCGCCCACCGAGGGCGCGCGAAACCCCTCGCCGTAGGAAGCCCAGATCCGGCCGCCCGCGGCGCTCCACGCCAGCGAAACCTTGGGAGTCCAGCGGCTCCCGAACTGGTCGAAGTCGTCATGCCGCACGCCTAGATCCAGGCTCGCTCCCGAGAGCTCGACCAGCGCCTGGGCGAAGACCGACCGGGTCTCGCGGGAGGCATCGGTCAGATTGACTCCGAAGGACGACCGGTCATCGACCTCCGCGTCTTCGCGCTCGACCCCTGCCGCGAGCCAGCCGTGGTGTCCGAACCGGCGCGTCGCCTGCGCGCGCAGGCGATGGACTCGCGAACGGGTATCGGAAGCGGTGAAGCCGAAGGCGTCGTCCGGGTCGCGAAAACTCGACTCAAGCTCGACCCGGGAAGCCTCGCCTCGAAGGCTCCAGCGAGACCGGGTCCAGGTCCACGGCACCGCGACCTGGGATTCCCGCCAAGCGACCGTGCGGTTCGGCGACGGCAGACCGGCCGAGCGCGGAATGCCCAAGTCCGAGTCGTTGACGCGCACCAGAAGCGCCAGGCTGGAACCGCCGGCAAGGTCCCGAAAGCCCCGGCCGGCCAGCTCGGCGCCGTCCAGAAAGTCGTTGACCTCGAGACCGTCCGAGCGCAACAGGTGCCCGGAGAGCTGATAGCCAGCCTTGTCTCCCCCGCCGCCGGCGACGAGCGCCGCCCGCCGGTAGCCGTCTTCGCCCAGCTCCAACCGTAAGGAGCCGCCGTCACCGGCCGAGGAGACCACGTTGACGACACCTCCCAGGGCGTCGGCGCCGTAGAGCGCGCTGTAAGGACCGCGGGCGAGCTCGATACGGTCCACGCCCTCGGTGGGCAGGAAGGCCCAATCGAAGCCCCCGAAGTAGGGGTTGTTGAGCTCGACGCCGTTCCAGAGGACGAGCACGTGGTCCGACTCGGTGCCGCGGGAAAAGACCGAGGTCACCTTGCCGGGCGAGCCGGACCGAACCACGTCCAGCCCGGCAGCCGTGCGCAGACCGTCGGCGATCGACGTCGCCTGGCGGAACTCCAGCTCCTCGCCGTCCACGATCTCGATCGCGCCGGCAAGGCGGCTTGCTGCTTCGGTCTCGAGCACGCCGGTGACGACGAGCTGGTCATGAACCAGCGCCGGGTCGTCCTCGGGCCAAGCCGCCTGAGCCGCGGCCGGAGCTAGGCTTCCGGCCAGGCCGATTATGCCCAGCGCCAGGCCCAGAGCCAGGGCCAGGGCCGTCGTCCGAGCCGCCGTCAGGGCGGCTATCCATGGTTTCCGCATCGAATCTCCTCTCACCCCATCTGCGGGCAAGCTCGATTCGCGCGGCGAATCCCAGCCGCCCCAGACCCCGGGGGTTCGGATCCTCCAAGAGAGGATCGAGTTCTGTCCGCGCGACAGGTCTCCTGACTCCCGGATCGTCCTACTTCCGGCCCTTCCCACGAGAACGCTCTCACGATGCGCTCGCGCAGTGGCTAATGCCGGTTTCGTACCCGGTTACAGTGGCGGGGACCGTGCCGGCATCACACCGGCTTCCCTGGAGCGCCAAAGCGCCCCGACCCGAGAACGGGTCACCGCGGGACGTCAGTTGTCAACGCTCCGAGATGATCGGAGCCCAAGCCGGCGGTCCGGCCGCCGACGATTCAGAGTCTACTGGTTGCGGCCCTGTGTGTTGCCGATCGGGGCCGTCTGCTGGTTGGACATCCAGACCGGAATGCCTCCGGACTGCTCCGGCTCGACCACCAAGTCGTTGTTGTACACGACCGGGGCCGGCGTCTGATTCTGCTCGCGCAGGAAGTTGATAAGGCGCGTGGTGGGATCCTCGGCCGCTGCTTCACCCTCGCCATCCGTCACGGTGACGGAGGCGCCGCCCGCGGTAAAGCCCAGAGCGATGGTCTGATCGTCCAGGACGGTGCCGAAACCGCGCGTCTCGGTGTCGGTCGTGATCGACTTGACCGCGTCCTTGGGCAGAGCGATCCAGTTGCCGGTCTCGGTCAGGAGCAGAATCTTGTTATCGTCCGACGCACTCTGGGTGGGCCGATAGCGGCTTTCGAACTTGGAGCCCGAAGTGAGCTCGACCTGGTAGACCGCGCCGAGCGCGGGCAACACGACCGCCAAAGACAGGGCCATGGCCATCGCGATCCGAATCTTGCCTCTAGTCATCACAAATTCCTCCGAGTCTCGCAACTCTTGCTAAGTTCCGATAAGGATAGCACTTTCCACTTCGAACCCTCACGCTCCACTCCGGTCCAGGCGCGCCATCTTGCGGCGCAGCATCTCGTTTTCGAAGGCAACGCCGACCTGCGCGGCGGCCAGTTCCAGGATCTCGATCTCGCCGATCTCCCGGCTGAGCGGACCGTTGTCGGTGTACACGACCGAATTCACCTGGCTGCTTCCCATCACCGGAAAGAGCACGATCTGGCCGGTTCGCGGCCGGCCGATGCGCTCGACAAACTCTTCGGGAAGACCGGCTTCGTCGAAGCGCAGCGAGCGTGTCTGGCCGTCGTTGATCGCCTCGCACAAGGCGTTCCGATCCACCAACGGAACCGTCAGCTCGTGGGTGGCGTCGGCAAGCGGCCGGCCGTTGGGATCGGCGCCGAAGGCGCCCAGCGCTTGCAGCCGATCGCGGCGGACGACGAACATGATCGCCCGTTCGACCGATTCCGAGATCACCTGCATGAGGTTTAGCGCAACGGTGGCGGACAGCAGGCCGGAGCGCAGATCGGCCACGACCCTCCGGAGCTTGGCGAAGCCGGCGCTGGTTCCGTGGAGTGCTCCGAGCATCTCGGTCCGGCCGCCGCGGCTGCGGAGCACGCTCGACAGGCAGGAGAACACCGCCTCCGGGTCGGGTAGAAGCGCGGCCAGCGCGCCCGCCTCGTAGAGCCTGCTGAGAGCCGCCGGTCCGTCGGCGATCGCCAAGATCGCCGCGTGAGCGCGACTCCGGCAAAACGACTCGATGTCCTGAAGCTCGACGCCGCTGTGGCGCATGTCGAGGAGCACCACCGGCGGCAGCTCTCCGGGCAGGGTCAGTCCGGCGTCCCAAAGCTTCACTTCGGCAATGGCGACGTCATCGCCGGCAAAGCCCGAGCGCAATCGGTCGATCATCTCGCGATCCTCACTGATGACCTGAAGGCGGGTGCTGACCATCTGCTCGGTCTCGTCCTGCGTCCACCGATCGATCTCTTCGGACAGGATCTCGGAAGTCTCGTTAGCCAGATCCTCCAGAACCTCCTCGCCTTCGAGCCGCTCGGGGTCCACGACTTGGATCTCGCTGGTCTCGGCTTCGGAGCCGTCGCCAGAGCGCGACTCGGAGTCCGGTGCCTCCGGGGTTGCGGCCTCGGCGCCTTCGATCTCAAGCTCATCGGTTGCGTCCGCGCCCGGTTCGGCCGCACTGGGCTCGACCGCTCTGTCCCGGTTCTTCTCGTCGAAGATCCTCAGCGCCTCCAGCACCACGATCTGGGTATTGAGGTTGATGTCGGGCAGGATGTCGCCCGGATAGACGGCGATGTCGTCAACGGGCCGCAGCTCGTCGAGAGCGAAGTCGAACTGGCCCGCCCGCCAGGTAACGAGGTCGTAGATCGTCTTCTCGATCTGCTCGGCGACCGCGTCGCGCAGCTCCTCCCGGGTGACGCAGTCCATCTCCACCAGGATCTTGCCCAGGGAGACCCGCGGCACCTCTTCGTTCTGCCGGGCGATGGCCCGCTCCAGCCTGGCGTCGTCGACCAGGCCCGCGTCCAGCAGGAGCTGCCCGAGGCGCTTGGCGTCGGGGGTCCAGGCGCTGATGATGCGACCCCGGTGGAAGCCGATCTCGGCGCGCCGGGCTCCCGACTCCAGCACCAAGGTCCCGGTGCGGCCGCCCAGGTGGATGAACTGCATGACATCCGCCACCGAGACGTCGAGCAGGTTGCCGGAAATGCTCATCGGGCTCGGCTAGCGGACCAGCTTGACCAGGTTCTCCAGCGTCTTCAGCTTCCGGTCGGTCGCCGAATACATGCGCGCCGCCAAGAGCGCCGAGGCGGCGTGCGCGGCCAGCAGATCCAGGATGTCCCGGTCGTCGGGTGTGAAGTACGGCTTGTGATCGAAGAGCTTCAAGACCACGACCGCGCCGACGATGGCGCCCTGGACCGTGAGCGGCACGACCGCCAGCGCCTGGCCGTCGTCGCTCGGTTCCATGCGCAGCACGCCGTCGTCCAGCGTTTGATCCACCATCGGATCTCCGCCGTCGTAGCGATGGGAGTTAAACAGAACGTCGTCCCGGTCGAGCCCCTGAGCCAGGGCTACCTCGCAGCCGCCACGCTCTTCGTCTTTCAACACCAGCACGAATTTCTCGGCCCCCACGAGGTCTCTCGAGATCTCGGCAATCGTCGTGGTCACTTCCTCCACGTCGAGGGTGGCGTGAAGCTGATAGGTGGCGACATAGAGGTTCATGAGCCGGCCGCGCTGATTCTCGGTGTCCACCAACCGGGCCGAGAGCTCGGTCATGTCTTGTTCGGCAGAAGCCAGGCTCTCGCGCAGATGCGAGACCTGCTCCGACGGATCGGAGCCGGCCTCGGATCCGGGCTCGGGCGGCACCCGTTCCTGCAAGACGCCGAGCAGCTTCCCGGCTCGATCCAAGGTGACTTGGAGCTCGGCAACGACGCTTTTTAGCTCTTGGTCCGCCACGACTCAATCACCCGCGGTAGCATTCCCCGTCAAACGATCCACGATTCCGAGGATGCTGTCGCTCTGGAAAGGCTTGGTGATGTAGGCCGAGGCGCCGGCCGCGAGCGCGCGCTCGGTGTCCTCGTCCTTGCCTTCGGTGCTGACGATGACCACTGGGATCCCGGAAAGAGCCGGGTTGTTGCCCAACTCTTCGAGAAACTCCAATCCGTTCATCCGCGGCATGTTGATATCGAGCAAGACGATGTCGATGTCGGCGTGCTCGCCCAGCTTCTGCAGACCCTCGAGTCCGTCCTCCGCGTGGACCAGTTGGTGCGCCCGCAGCATGACGTCGAACATCTTGTGGATCAGCTTGGAATCGTCCACGATCAGAATCTTCTTGGGGTCCATGACCAACTCCTCTTCAGGCGGCGGAAGGCTAGACGCGCAAGGCGGGGGCCGCGCCGGGCAGCGGCTTTCGATCGTACAAGCGGAAACGTCCTTGGTATGCGAAGGATTTCACAAAATCCGTAATTCGGCGCACCCGGGGAAAATGTGGCCTTGTTCATAGACAGTTGCAGGGTCCTACCGGCCAAATAGACCGGCGCTTCGGCACCCTCATCGAGGTTTCCCAGCCACGGTCATGAACGAAGAACTCCAAGAGCTTCTAGGCGACTTCGTGCTCGAGGCCCAGGACCGTCTCGACCGCATCGAGGACGGCTTTCTGGGCCTCGAGGCCGGCTCCCGACAGGAGCGCGAGGCGGTCCTCGAAGAGGTCCGGCGCGAGCTCCACACGCTCAAGGGAAATTCCGGGATGATGGGGCTTGCCGATCTCCAAGAGCTCGCCCACGCGCTCGAAGACCGGGTCGAGAGGATCGACCCGGCCGAACCGCGGCTGGCGCCGTTGCTCGAAGACGTGGACCGGTTTCGCGAGCTTCTGGCCCAGGCCGCCGGCTCCTCGACGACAGGAGAAACCGCCGCCGATGGCGGCGGGGCCGGGCTCGACGAGCGGCGATCGACCCGGGTGGCGCTCGAGGCCCTGGATCGGCTTCACGCCGGGACCGCCGAGCTGGTGGTCGCCCGCCACACGCTCGCCGACCGCCTCTACGGGGTCGCCAAGCGAATTCCGGACGAGGCCCGCCGCGAGGAAGACTTCGCCGCCGCCTGGCGCCGGCTGGACGACGCCCGGCGCGAGCTCGACGCGATTCTGGAGTCTCTCCAACACCAGATCCAGGCTCTCCGCATGGTGCCGTTGCAGCCCATCTTCGACCGTCTGCAACGGCTGGTGCACGACGAGGCCGCCGAGCAGGGCAAGACCGTGCATCTGAAGACCTCGGGCGGTGAAACGCCGCTCGACACCGCGCTTACGGATCTTGCCAGCGACACCCTCGGCCACATCGTTCGCAACGCCGTCGTCCACGGCATCGAGGCCGCCGACGACCGCCGCGCCGCCGGCAAGCCGGACGCGGGATCCGTCCTCATCCAAGCCGCGCTCAAGGAAGGCAGTGTCGTCATCGACGTCTACGACGACGGCGCCGGCATCGACGAGGCCGGGCTGCGCGCGGCCGCAAAGCGCGCCGGCATCGACACCGCCCAGCTCCAGGACGTCCACGCCTTGCTCTTCCACCAAGGGCTCTCGACTCGCGAGGACGCCGACCGCTCGTCCGGCCGGGGCGTGGGCATGGCCGCGGTCTTGACCGCGGTCCACGGCCGCGGCGGCGACATCGAAGTGGCCACGGTGCCGGGCATGGGCAGCTGCTTCAGCTTGCGCCTACCGCTCACGGTCGCCATTACCAACGCGCTCCTCGTGGAGACCGGCGGTGAGCACTTCGCCGTGCCGGTCGCGGCCATCCGGGAGACCGGTCCCGATGCGCCGGCTCTGGCCGGCTCGCCTGATTCACCCGGCTCAACGGACGTGGGCAAGCCCGACGACGCCCTCCATCTGGGAAGCTATCTGGGCCTTGTCCGGGGCGGCGGGCGGAGCGACAGGCGGAGCGGCGGCCGCTCGGCCCCGGAGTATTTCGTCACGGTGGAGGCGGACGGGCGCCGGCGCCGGGTCCTGGTCGATGCCCTGGGCGAGCTCCAGGAGATCGTGGTCCGCCCTCTGGACGGCGTCCTGGGCCGGCCCAAGGGCATCGCGGGCTCCACCGTCTTGGGCAACGGCCGAGTGGTCCTGATCCTGGACCCGCCACAGCTGACCTCGACCTCGGCCGCTCCCAACACCGGCACTCCCGGCACCGAGATTCACTAATGAGCTCCCCCGGACCGGCGCAAGACGGCGCCCATGCGATCCTGGCCTTCGCCGAGCGGCTACGCGCCGAGGGTGAGGAGAAGCCGGAAGAACGGCTCACCTTCGAGACCTGGGTCGTCTTCGGCCTGGACCGCTACGAAGCCGGTCTGCCGGTGACTCACGTCCGCGAGATCCTGCGCCCGGCCCGCGTCACCGCGGTTCCGGGAACGCCCGACTCGGTCGATGGCGTCATGAACCTTCGCGGCCGGGCCCTGCCGGTGGTGGACTTCCGCCGGCACCTGGGGCTCGCGCGCCAGGCATCCACGCCCGAGAGCCGGATCGTGGTGTTTCTGGCCGGCACTGCGCCGGTCGGCCTCCTGGTGGACCAGGCTCGAGGTATCGAGAAGGTCCCGCGCGAGAAGATTCACGAGCTTGCCGACGGCCACGCTCTCGGCCCGTACGGCCTGGGCGGGTACTCCCTCGGCCGTGGCACCGAGCTCGTCCTGCTCGACGCCGAGCGTCTTTTCAAGGACTCCGACTCCCCCGCCAAAGACTAACCCCGGAGGCACCCGACATGTTCCGCGGAATCAACATCCGAAGTCGCATCATCCTGCTGCCGGCACTTGCCGGAATCGCGTTCCTCGCCCTTTGGGTTCTGGCCAGCCGGGAGGGCACCGAGAACTCGGAGCTCATGGGCCGCGTCGAAGAGGGCTACTTCCCGGCCCTGAGCCTCAGCCATGACCTGAACGACACCCTGGCCGAGATCCAGCGGGCCTTCGACGAGTCGGCGGTCTCGGTCAGCACCGACAGCCTGGCCGAAGCCGAAAGCCTCCGCGACGAGTTCCTGAAGAAGAGCGCCGCCGGCGCCGCCAACCCGACCCTCGACACCGATCTTCTAACCAACGTCCGGCGCGAATTTCAGACCTACTACGAGATCAGCCTCGAGGCGGCGCTTTCCCTCATCCAGGACGGCGCCAGCGAGGACGTGCTGCCGCGCCTCGAGGAAAGCTCGAAAGCCTACCGCCGCGTCCAGAACCGGTTGAGCCGCCTGCGCACGAACCAGTCGCGGGAAATGAGCGCGGCTATCTCGAGCGCGCGCGAGCAGAGCCGCTCGATGATCCTGCGCTTCTCGATCATTCTGGCAACCGCCCTTGCATTGCTCTTCGCTCTTTCGTACCTGACGGTGCGTTCGGTGACGAAGCCGCTGGCCCGTGCCGTCGGCGCCGCCGAAGAGCTCGCCCGCGGCGACCTGCGCACCGAGCTTCGCGCCACTTCCGTGGACGAGGTCGGTCAGCTCACGAGTTCGCTCAGGCGCTCGATCGACTACCTGCGCGAGATGTCCGGCGTGGCCGACTCCATCGCCGATGGCGACCTGACGGTGCAGGTGGATCCGCGGTCCGCGGACGACAGCTTCGGCCATGCCTTCCAGAAGATGGCCGGCAACCTCCAGAGCATGCTGGGCAAGCTCAAGGCCTCGTCCGACCAGGTGCAGTCGGCGGCCGGCCAGATCTCGTCCTCGGCCGATGCCATCAGCGAAGGAGCCGAGAGCCAGTCCTCGGCGACCGAGGAGACCTCCTCGACCATGGTCGAGATCGCCGCCCAGATCGACACCGTGGCCCACTCGATGCAGAACCTGGCCAGCAACGTCGAGCAGACAGCTTCTTCGATTCAGATCATGAGCATGTCCTCGGGTGAGATGGCCTCGCACTCCGAGAGCTTGATGGCGGCGGTCGAGGAAACCTCGGCCACGATCGAGGAGATGACCGCCTCGATCGCATCCATCGCCAGCAAGGTCGACGTCGTGGATCGGGTTTCCCAGGAATCAGCGGAGGCGGCGCAAACCGCCGGCAACCGCCTCTCCAGCGTGATCGAAGGCATCGAGACCTCGACCGGCGACATCAGCAAGATCGTCCGGATCATCGAAGAGATTGCCGACCAGACCAACCTGTTGGCGCTCAACGCGGCCATCGAAGCCGCGCGCGCGGGCGACGCCGGGCGCGGTTTCGGGGTGGTCGCCGAGGAGGTCAAGCGCCTGGCGGAAAAATCGGTCGCCTCGACGCGGGACATCTCGCGCTTCGTCGATACCATGCAGAACGACACTGGCGAGGCGGTCGAGCTCATCCACAACATCCTGGCCGAGATCGTCGACTCGGTGACCAAGACTCGCGGCCTGGTCGGCGAGGTCTCGATCGCCACCCAGGAACAGAGCGGCGGTGCCGCCCAGATCCTGGAGACGTCTCGCAACATGCAGGCGATCACCCGGCAAGTGGCCGCCTCGGCCAAGGAACAGGCCGACAGCGCCCGCGATCTCCTCAACGCCGTCGAACGCATGAACGAGATGACCCAGCAGGTCGCCCACTCTGGGGCCGAGCAGAAGCGGGGCGGCGACATGGTGGTCAAGGCCATCGACCACATCGCCCAGATCGCCCGCGGCAACGTGACCACCAGCGAACAACTCTCCCAGGCCACCCAGAGCCTGACCCGACAGGCTCGAGAGCTTCAGGCCCTCGCCGACACCTTCACCGTTTGAGGACCGTTCCCGCCATGAACCCAACCCCAACCACCGTCGAATCCACTGAGGACTCCTGGGCTCATAGCCTGAGCCAGCTCGAAGCGCTGCCGTCGCTGCCGATCACCGAGCGCGCGGCCGTGGTCGAAGAGCTCATCCGCAATCCGAGGCCCGGGATCCGCGAGCGCGCGCTCCGGGTCGGGGTCGCCGTCCTCTCCGACGACACTTTGGTCGAGTTCCTGCGCAGCGACGCCGACGCCGTCGTCCGGAACGCCGGCCTCGAGATCTTGAAGCAGAAGGGCAGCCGCGGCTTCGAGATCGCCTCCCGCCTGCTCAAAGACCAGGATGCCGATGTGGCGCTCCAGGCGGTTCTGATCCTGGACCACATCAAGGACCCCCGCGGCCTCGAACCTCTGCGGGCCGTGCTCAAGAACCCCAACTCGAACATCGTCCAGGCGGCCATCGTGGCGATCGGCCACCTGGGCGATCACCGGGTGATCCCGGACTTGCTGCCGTTCCTGGAGAGCGATCTCTGGCTGCAGATGGCGGCGGTCCAGGCTTTGGGAGACCTGCGCTCGAGCGACGCCATCGAGCCTCTGTCTCGACTCACCACCGATCTCATGATCGGACCGTCGGCCACCGAGGCGATCGCCCAGATCGGCGGGATGGACGCCTACTCGGTTCTCTCCCGGCACTGGTTGGAGTACGAAGAGACCCTAGACCCGGAAGCCGCCCTGAGTCTGCTGGCCCACGTCCTGGAGGGACTCATCGAGCCGCCGGCAGGCAACGACGAGCTCCGGTCCTCTCTCGCCGACCGGCTGCGGGACCCCTACAAGGGAGTTCGCTTCTCGAGCGCCCGCTGCCTCCTCGCCCTGGGGCCCGGCCCGGAAGACACGGAGGCTCTCAGGGGCCTGGTCGCGACCGATCTGAGTCCCGACATCTTGCCCAGCTGTCTCAGGCGTCGGCCCGACCTGGCGCCGGCCCTCCTGACCATGCAGGCCCCGTTTCCGCAGTGGGGCTTCCTGTTGTGCGCGCACTATCCCGAAGCCGCCTCCGTCGAGGCCGTGGCGGAAGGTATCGAGAGCCTCGCGGGCCAGGCCGGCATCGATACAACCTTAGGCCTCATCAGCGAGCACCGGGAATCCCTGCTGACGGCCCCCGAGCTGGCGCGTCCCCTGCTGCGCCTCTATCTGGAGACGGATCAAGGCCAGCGCGGTCAACTGGTCTCCGCCCTCCGCGCCAACGCGCAGGCGGTTCTCGACCTTGCGCGCCATCCGGCACCGGCGAACCTGCCCGACCTGAATGACCTCGACCGAGTCGTTCTGGAAACCCTGCTTGGCACCGATCCCGAGAAGGCCGCCGCCGGCATCGCCGCCCTGGAAGCGGACCTGCGCTTGCGCGCGCTCGACCAGCTCCTCGACGAAGGCGAGATCCTGGAGCTCCTGCCCTGGGATCGATGGCTCGGCGACGAGCCCGAGCGCATCTTGCGGCCGGCGGCGCTCGCGGCCGCGCGCAACGGCATGCGTCATCTCCTGCCCGAGCTGCGGCAGGCCGTCGCGGAGCACCCGATTCCCGAGGCCATTCGCGCTCTGGGCGAGCTCGGCGACGCCGACAGCGTGCCGCTCCTGGTCTCCTTTAGTGAAACTCCTCAGCCCGGCATTCAACCGCTTCTCATCGAAGCCCTGGGCCGGATCGGCGGACCCGAGGCACGGAAGGCTCTGCGCGCGTTTGCTGCCTCCGAGAACGAGCTCGACGCGCGACTTGCCTACCGCGCTCTCGCCCAGTGCGCCGCCGAGGAAGACGACGAACTCTTCCGGGCGGCCGCCAGCAACGCCGACTGGTGTATCCGGCTGGCGGCGGTCGAAGCCCTGTCGCGCTTCTCACGCCCGGAGAACCTGGATGTCCTCTCCGAGCTTGCCGCCGACCCCGTCGCCCTCGTGGCCCAATCCGCCTTGGGAGCCCTGCGCTCGAAATGAACCCCGTCCCGCAAGCACCGAACATGACCGATGAGGAGCACCGGCTCCTCGACGAGCTCGTCTCGGACCGCTTCGGCATCTCGTTTCGCAACGAGCGGCGCACCATCCTGGAGTCGCGACTCCGGCCTCGCCTCCAGGCCCTGCAGCTCGCCAGCTTCATGGACTACTACCTCCAGCTGCAATACGCCTTCGAACAAGAGGCGCCCGAGTTCATCCGTCTGCTGACCAACAACGAGACCTATTTCTTTCGCGAGACCACCCAGTTCGAGGCCCTGCTCGAGGACGCTTGGCACGACATTGCCGCCGGGCTCCAGGAGCGCCGGCCGCTGCGGGTCCTATGCGCGGGCTGCTCGTCCGGGGAAGAGCCCTTCACGCTCGCGATCATGGCGTCCGAGGCCCATCCGCCGGCAGAGCTTTCCGGTTTCGAGATCGACGCCTTCGACATCGACGCAAGACGGCTCGAGATCGCGCGCGGCGGCGAGTACGGACAGAGCGCCTTGAGGACCACCAACGAGGACCAGATCCGCCGCTACTTTCAGAGGACGGGGTCCAACCTTTTCAGTCTCAACTCGCGGTACCGAACGCCGGTCCGATTCTCGTACGGCAATATCCTGGACCCAGCCACCTACCCCGGCACCGGCTACGACGTGGTCTTCTGCCGGAATGTGTTGATCTATTTCTCCGAAGACGCGATCCACCGCGCGATCGCGAACTTCGCCGCGGTCTTGCGGCCTGGAGGCCTGCTATTCGTGGGGCACGCTGAGTCCATCATCGGTCTCTCGACCGCCTTCGAGACGGTGCGCTTCGAGCGCTGCATCGCCTACCGGCGCAAACGTTGACCGCGTGGCCAAGATCAAGGTAGCCATCGTTGACGACTCCGCCTTCATTCGCAAGGCGCTCGTCAGGATTCTGGAGTCCGACATCCGCTTCGAGGTCGTCGGAACCGCCACCTGCGGCGAAGAGCTTCTGGACCAGCTCGAGTCCTGGCGTCCGGACGTCATCAGCCTGGATCTCTCCATGCCCGGCATCGGCGGGCTCCGCACGCTCGACGGCGTCATGGAGCTGCGCCCTACGCCGGTCATCATCCTGTCCACTCACGCCCGTGAAGACGCTCCGCTCACCATCGAGGCACTGCACCGCGGAGCGGTCGACTTCATCGACAAGCAACGCTATTCGCTGGTCGATTTCCAGGCACTGAGCCGCGTCTTCATCGACAAGGTCCTGCACTTGTTCACCGGCGACCCAGCGGACGCCGAGCCGGCACCGCCGCCCAAAATGGCTCCGGCCCCGGCTTCGACTGCAACTCCGGTCCCAACTCCAGGCGGTCCGGCCGCCGAGGCGGACTACGAGCTGGTGGTGCTTGCCGCCTCGACCGGCGGACCGCTTGCCGTCCAGCAACTCCTGGAAGCCTTGGGCGAAGGTCTGCCGGTTCCGATCGTGATCGTCCAGCACATGCCTCCGGAGTTCACGGCGGCCTTCGCCGAACGACTCAACAACCATCTTGCCTCGAGCGTGCGCCACGCCACCGACGGCGAGGCCTTGCTGGCGGGAACTACGTACATCGCGCCGGGCGGCCGCCATCTGCGAGTCGAGCGCGCCAACGACCGGCTCGTCGCTCGCCTCGGCCTCGAACCCGCCGACACCACCCACCGGCCCGCTGCCGACGTCACCTTCGTCTCGGCCGCCGAGCTCCTGGGCGCGCGCGCGGTCGGCGTGGTCTTGACCGGAATGGGCCGAGACGGCGCCCGCGGCCTGGCCGAGATGCACCGGCTCGGCGCGCACACGATCGCCCAGGACCAGGCGTCCTCGGTGGTCTACGGCATGCCCCGGGCGGCCTTCGAGGCCGGCGCCGCCCGGGAGGTTCTGGGCCTCGAGGCGATCGCGCCGCGGCTCCTCGAGCTCTTCTAGGCTCCACTTGCGAGTAGGGTTCGAGTCAACGGAGACGCTGCAACGTCGAAGTGCCTGCCGGAGCATCACGCACAAGATGCGGACGCTTCCGGCCAATCGTCGAGCCTCGGTGAAGCGTACAGCTAGCCGACGGGCCGGATCCAACACGGCCGCGAGAGGGAACCCCTGCGCCCCACAAGCCGCGGCACGCGGCGGGAGGAGAACAAGAAAGATGGTGCACCCTAGAGGATTCGAACCTCTGACCTACGGCTCCGGAGGCCGTCGCTCTATCCAGCTGAGCTAAGGGTGCCCGTTTTGAATGGGGTGAGCGAGGGGATTCGAACCCCCAACCACTGGAACCACAATCCAGCGCTCTACCATTGAGCTACGCTCACCATATTGTCAAAGCTGCTCGAAATTCTGGCCTGCCTGGAGGGATTCGAACCCCCGACCCGCGGCTTAGAAGGCCGCTGCTCTATCCAGCTGAGCTACAGGCAGCAATTCCCGAGTCCAAGTATCGCGACGTCTTGCCGCGCTACCGCCGTCCCCTCACATCGGGGCGCCGAGATTTGAACTCGGGACCCCCTGCTCCCAAAGCAGGTGCGCTACCAGGCTGCGCCACGCCCCGTCAGGGCTAGGCAGTGTATTGGACAGCCATTTTCGGTGTCAATTTCGCCCGGCCGACGCCGGCGCCGCCGCTCCTACCAGCTGAACGCCACGCTCCCCAGAGCCCGGCGGCTCAGGATGTCGCCACCGAAGGACTCCCAGTGCTCGTCGTCCAGCAGGTTGGCGACGCTCAGTCCCAGGCGAACCTTGTCATTGACCATGTAGTTGGTGTTGAGATCCATCGTCGTGTAGGACTTGACGTCACCCACGAATGGACCCACGGCCCAGCGGAACGTGTCCACCCAGCGCGCGTCGACCGCGAGATCCCACTTCGGCGCCGTGTAGGCGACTCCGAAGGACCCCTTGGTCTCGGGAGTGTTCGGCAGCAGCAGATTCTCGAAGCCCGGCTGGCTCGAGTTCACGTCGAAGTCGAAGTTCGACAAGCTGGCCGACACCGTCCACCGGTCGTCGACGTAGTAGTTGAGCCCGACGTCCACGCCCTGGGTATCGACGTCACCGAAGTTGGTGTACGAGACCGCCAAGAGCACCGGGTCGCCATCGAAGTTGTTGGTCAGAATCGCGTAGGACGGTCCCAGCGCGCCCTGAAGGGCGGCCACCAAAGCTGCCGCCACGGGGGCCGGCAGGTTGGCCGGCGGCGCATACGGACCGAAGGCCGGATTGGTGCGCCCGAGGGCGGTGAACTGCGGGATGAGATCGGTGATGAAGTTGGTGTTGTCGCTCTGGTAGAAGTCGATCGTCAGGTAGGCCTTGCCTCCCAGGATGCCGCTGTAGCCGATCTCGGTGGTCTGGGTCTCCTCCAGATCGAGGGCGGCGTTGCCGGAGGCGATGATTCGCGTTGGACCACCACCGAAGCCGCAGTTGACGCCGAACGGAGTGCAGAAGGCCTCGAAGGGCTGGAGCGCCAGCGGCGGCGCCACGTTCGCTTGCAGGAAGAACTCGGAGTAGTTCGGCACCTGGAACGCCTCGTTGTAGGTCAGGCGCAGGGTGCTATTCGGATTGATCGAATAGACGACCGAAGCCTTGGGCGAGAACTGCGTGTCGTGCAGATCGTTCTCGTCCGTGCGCCCGGCCAGCACCACCTTGAGCTTGTCGGTGGCGTTCCAATCGAGCTGCGCGAAGAAGGCCGATTTGTCGTTGGTGAGCGGCTGGAAGATCAGGGTCTGAAGACCGTTGGTTCCGGCCGTGTCGATGTCGTCCTCGGAAAACGAGGCGCCGACGACCACGCGGGCCTTGTCCTGGGCGAAGCTCCAGTTGGTCTGCGCCTCGAAGGTCTGCCGGCTGGTGTCGAGCACCACGTTGCTGCCGGACGAGAGCGCGGTCTGCCGGGAGGCATCCCGGCTCGATTCGTAGAACAGGAAGTTCCAGTGCATGGTGTTGTAGTTGGCGCGGTACCAGGGCCGCTCGATGTCGACCAGCTGGACGCGGCCGATGCCGGTCTGGAAGATCGGGCCCTCGGCCGCGGAGTTACCGCCCTCGAAGGTCAGGAGGTGACCGTTGGCGAGATGCTTGTCGAGCCTGAGGCCATAGAAGTTGATGTCGACGTCGTCTTCGGGATTGAGCGGCGCCGCTTCCTGCGGCAAACAGTCGGTCTGGCCGCTGGCGGTACAGGGTACGGAGTACTCGGCATGGCCGTTCCGCGAAACGGTGAAGTCGCCGCTCTGCCGGACGCCACCCAGAAGCTTCGCGTACCAATCGCCGCCCAGGCCACCGGCCCAGCGAAAATCAAGGTTGGTTGTCGAGACCTCACCGGCGGCAACCCGCAGGGAGCCGCCCTGGCTGTCCTTGGGGCGCTTGGTGATCAAGTTGACGATGCCGCTCGAAGCGTTGGCGCCGTAGAGGGCCGCGCTCGGCCCGCGCACCATCTCGAGGCTGGCGATGTCATCTAGGGGAAACGAAAGCGCCGCCCATTCCTGGGCGCCCAGGAACGGCACCGAGGGATCGCGGCCATCGACCAGGGTCGCTACGCGCCGGTTGAGCGAGCTGTTGAAGCCCCGGGTGTTCAGGTTGTAGTCGTAGAGACCGCTCTGGGTCACCTCCGCGCCGGGCGTGAACTCCAAGAGCTTCGGCAGCTGAGCGTGCGCGGCTTCACGCGCGATCTCGGCATCCGTGACCAGGCTTACCGCCGCGGGCGCTTCGACGATGCGCTCGGCGCGGCGTGAAGCTGAGACCACGGTGATGGTCTCGGCAAAGCTCACCTGCCAGTCGACCGTCTTCTCCACGGTGGTCGGCGAGCCGGCTTCTACCTCGACTCCTTCCTCGGAGGCGAAGTTGTCGCCCAGGGTGAAGCTCAGAGAATATGTGCCGGGGGCCACCCCCGGAAATTCGAACGAGCCGTCGCTTCCGGTCAGCTCGGCATCGCCGGTCTCGTTGACCACGACCGCGACACCGCCCACGCCGGAACCGTCCGCTCGGAGAACGTTGCCTTCGATGCCTCCGCCCTGAGCCCAGGCGGTGACCGGCAAGACGATGGAAAGCGCGCAAACTAGCAACAGGAAACGCTTCATACGAACCTCCTTTACGGAAGGAAAACGGGTGCGAACGCCAAATTATCGAGGTAGACGCGGCCGAACGCAAGCCAGGAGATAGAATCGGCCGTCTCGGCGCCGGCTTCGGCCGCCTCGATCGCCCCATGAGCTCGAGCCCAACCAACGGTCCTCGCAAGTTCGTCATCATGGGCGCCGGCGAGGTCGGTTTCCATCTCGCGCGGACTCTGTCCGGCGAGGGCCACGACATCACGGTCATCGAAAAGCGGCACGCCAAGCTGGAGCGCCTCGAAGACGAGCTGGACGTGCTCGCGGTCGGCGGCAACGGCGCTCACCCTCCGGTCTTGAGTCAGGCGCGAGTCGGCGAGGCCGACGTCTTCATCGCGGTGTCGTCGTCGGACGAGGCCAATCTCACCGCCTCGCGGGTTGCCAAGCACATGGGCATCGACCGCAGCATCGTGCGCGTCGGCGTCGCCCAGGAAGTGATCTCCGACCGGCGGCTCTACGAAGAGCTCTTCGGCGTGGATCTCTTGCTATCGACCCAGCTGCTGACGACCACCCGCGTATTGAACACCATTCGCGGACACAACACGGTCGCCGTCGAGTATCTGGCGCAGGGCAAGGTGCAGCTCAGGAAGGTTCATCTGGACGAAACATCGCCGCTCACCGAACGCTCGCTGCGCGAGGTCAAGTTTCCGGCCGACACGCTGGTGGTGGCGTTCTTTCGCGGCAAAGAGCTCATCATCCCCTCGGGCATGGACAAGGCCGAGGCCGGCGACGACGCCTTGATCCTGGGCACGCCCGCGTCCATCGCGCAGGCCGAGCGCCTGATCTCGAGCGGGCGCGAAGCGATCGGCCAAGTGGTCCTCGCCGGCGGCGGGGCCACCGCGCAGACCGTCGCCGAGCGCCTGAGGCTCTTGAACGCCAAGGTCAAGTTCATCGAGCGTGACCGCGAGCGCGCTCAGGAGCTCTCGGTTCTCTTTCCCGAGTGCGAGGTGCTGCACGGCAACGTCACCGACCCGCAGCTGCTGCGCGCCGAACGCATCGGCGAGGCGCACACGTTCTGCGCGCTGACCGGCGAGGACGAGGACAACTTGATGGCCTGCCTGCTGGCTCAAGAGCTGGACGTGCCCCAAGTCATGGCCCTCGTCCAGCGCGCGGAGAGCTCCAGGCTCTGGGAGCGGCTGGGACTCGACGATGTCTTCTCGCCCCGAGTTCTCGCCGCCGAGCGGATCCACGACTACATCGAAAGCCGCTACAGCGCCAACATCGTCTCGCTCCACCGGGGCGAAGTGCAGGTACTGGAACGGCGGCTCTTCGACGCCAGCCCGGCCGTAGGCGTCTCGCTCGCCGAGATCAATCCTCCGCGCGGCCTGATCGTGGGTGCAGTGGTTCGCGGCGATCGCGTCTTCATCCCGCGCGGCAAGGACCGCCTGGACGCCGGCGACGTCGTCATCCTGTTCGTGCGTGAGGAAGAGCTGAGCACGGTGCGTCTCCTCTTCCCCGGCAAGGAGACGCGATGACGGCCCGGCAGCGGCGCGGACGGCGGCGAGAACCGTGAAGCTCGGCCCAAAGTGAATTTTCGCGCCGCATCGTTCTTTCTCGGCCGTCTCCTCGTGCTGGTCGGCCTGGCCCAGCTGCTGCCGCTCGCCTGTTCGGCCTTCTACCGCGAGTGGCCGGCGGTGCGGGCGTTCGCGATCTCGGCGGCGATCGCCGCCGCTACCGGCGGCCTCATGATCCTCTTCGGCAGGCGCGGCGACGCCTATCGGCGGGAAGGCATCTTGATCGTAGCCGGCGGCTGGATCCTGGCTTCGCTCCTGGGCGCCCTGCCCTATCTTCTGACCCAGACCTTCGCCAGTCCGCTCGACGCCCTCTTCGAGTCGGCTTCGGGGTTCACCACCACTGGAGCCTCGGTGATGACCGTCATCGAGGATGCCGGCCGGGGCATTCTCTTCTGGCGCAGCTTCTCGCAGTGGCTGGGCGGCATGGGCATCATCGTCCTCTTCGTGGCCCTCTTGCCCGAGCTGGGGCCGGGCGCACGGTTTCTCTACAAGCTCGAGGTACCGGGGCCATCGGCCGAGGCCCTGCAGCCGCGGATCCACGACACGGCAGCGATCTTGTGGAAGATCTATCTGGCCCTGACCGGGCTCGAGACGTTCTGCCTCACCCTCGCCGGCATGAATCTCTACGACGCCTTGACCCACACGTTTTCGACACTTTCGACCGGCGGTTTTTCGCCCCGGAACCAGTCGGTCGCGGCTTTCGATTCACCGGTGGTCCACATCATCATCATCGTCTTCATGCTCCTGGCCGGAGCCAACTTCTCGCTCTACTATCGGGTGCTGCGCAACCGCGGCTGGAACCTGTTCAAGGACTCCGAGTTCCGGATCTACATCGGCATCTTCGCGGGCGTGAGCGCAGTCATCTTCTGGGATCTCGCACGGCACCAGATCTACACCGACCTGGGCGATGCTTCGATCGACACGCTCTTCCAGGTGATCTCGCTTCTCACCACGACCGGTTTCGGCACCGCTGACTTCGACACCTGGCCGGTGCTGTCCCGGATCCTGCTGGTGGCTCTCATGTTCGTGGGCGGCTGCGCGGGATCCACCTCGGGCTCGATGAAGATCATGCGCATGGTCATCGGGCTCAAGTCCGCCCTGCGTGAGGTTCGCCTCATCTTCAGCCCCAATCACGTGCTGTCGATCTTCGTTGGCGGCAAGCGGGTGCCTGAGGTCGTGGTCCGGAGCGTCGCCGGGTTTTTCATCCTCTATCTCAGCACCTGGGCCCTGGGAGCTGTCTTCTTGAGTATCGGCGGGCCAGACATCGTGACCGCCGCCACCGCCTCGGCCGCGACCATCGGCAACATCGGCCCGGGTCTGGCGGCGGTCGGACCCACCCAGAACTTCGCGTTCTTCAGCGGCTGGGACAAGGCTCTGATGGTGATCCTCATGTGGCTGGGCCGGCTCGAGGTCTACGCCATCGCCGCGCTCTTCACGCGAGCGTTCTGGCGGCCCTAGCGGCCCGTGGCGGAAGTCACGATGGTCGCGCGACAAGGCCCCGTGGTGGCGCGAAAAAAGGCGAGGAGAAGTCGATTCGGCTGCGTCGAGGATGGCGAGCAGTGGCGCAGGTGCGACGCAACCCCTTGTCGCCCTGCGGGTTGCAGGCGGCGAAGGGTGCGCCGCGGCGTTGCCGCGCCTCGACGATGCCACCACATCGCCCGCGTCGCGCCGCCTTGGACCACACCCTACGGCGGCTCCAACCCTACCGCCTTGACTTCTACCACGGGCTGCTAGAGACCCCGACCGGCCGAAAAAGGCCCCGAGGCCCTGGATGTCAGCCAACTCCATCTCTTTCTCCGTCTCCGAGATCCGAGCCGATCGCCGGCTTCTCGCCCCCGGCGCGCTGCCGCCACTGACCCATCTCGGGGGAACGTTGCTGCGCCGTACGATCTTCGTCTCCCTGCGCTATGCCTTCTACCAGCTGGGCGTGCCGCCGCCACCGGCGCCGCCGGTACGCTTCGTGGGACTGCGCCCCTATCTGGAAGCTCCCGAGCTCGGCCGGCTTCTCTCTGCGAGCCCCGCCGGCCGCGCGGTTCTGGCCGCGGCGGTCGATCCAGGAGGCGCCGGAGCAGGGCATAGAGGAAGGCTTCGGGGCCGGGCTGCCTTCCATCGTCTGCGCCTACGGGTCTTGCCTCGCCACCGCCGCGCCGCGGCCCGGCCCGGCTCCGGAGCGCCGCCGGCTACAGCCGGCCCGGCCGCGCTCGCCCAGCTCCGAGCCCTGCTCTCGCAAAACGTCCGTGGGCTGGGCGACGCGCTCCTCGCCGAGATCCTGTCGAGCCTAGCCCGGCGACGGGCGCGAAACGCGGGAAACACGGTACCCCGTCTTCGCGGACCGCAAGCGGCAGCCTGGCTCCGGGGCCGGAGCGCCCGGCTCACAAGCCTGGGCCTTCCCGACCCCGCCATCCCCTCGTGGCAGGCGGGCGTTCCCGACAGGGCTCGAGAGACGGGTGCGCCATCCTCGACCGATGGCCTGCGCGGCTCGTTTCGCGAGCTCTACCGCGACCTTCTGGACCGGGCCGACCGACCGATCTCGGAGCTTGCCCGCTTGGGCGTCTCGAATGGGGCGATCGCCGCAGCCGAAGACGTCTACTTCGTGCCCTTCGACCTTCTCGCGGATCTCGCCAAGCCGGCGGCGGAACGCTGGCTTCGGTCCTCGGTCGAGACCAATCGTGGAGAGTGGGACGAGCTTTCTCGCCGCAACAGCCCGCTTGACTCGCTGGGCACGTTCGAGCTGGTGCCCAAGCCGAGCGATCTAGCTCCCGAGCTCTTCCCGCTCAGCCCCTTGCCGTAGCCTGCCCTGCGAAGGACAAGCTCGCCCGCTCTTGTCAGGCGAAGAGGGTCGGGATCTCAGGCTCCGCGGGGTCGTCCTCGGTCTGGTGCCGGCGGCCATCCGGCGCCCGGAACCCGCCACGGCCCTCGGCCAGCAGGCAGAGATTCCGGCCCAGGGTCTTGGCCCGGTACATGGCCTCGTCGGCGAGCTCCACCAGCTCGCTCGGATCCTCGACGTGAAGCTCGGGGTAGGCAGCCACCCCGGCCGAGATCCTCAGTGGAATGGACCGGCCGTGCGGCGCGAACTCGAGCTCCTCGACCGCGTGGCGCAGGCGCTCGGCAACCTGGAGCGCGACCGCGCCGTCGGTCTCGGCCAGTACCACGGCGAACTCCTCGCCGCCGTAGCGGCAACAGGTGTCCGGCTCGCGCCGGTGAGCCTCCAGGACGCTGGCGACGGCTTTGAGAGCCTCATCGCCGGTCGCATGGCCATAGCGGTCGTTGACCTTCTTGAAGTGGTCGAGGTCGAGCATGATGACCGCCATCGAGGTCCCGGTCTCGACCGATCGGCGGTGCGCGCTGAGCAAGCGATCCTCTAGCTGACGCCGATCCGGGAGTCCGGTCAGGGCATCCTCTCGTGCCTCGCGGTCGAGTAGCGCGCCATGGACCGCGGAGACGATCTCGGGCAGGAGGGTGTCGAGCCAGCCCACGGTATCGGTCTCCAGCCGGCGCGGGTCGCACCAGAGCCGGAGCGCTCCGAGCTTTCGCTCGGGAACGCTCAGATCGCGCTCGAGCACTTCCCAACGGACGCTCCGGTGAATTCCCGGCAGCGCGGGCGGCGCGGGCGGCGGCTGCGGCTCGCCTTCGGCGACGACGCCGTCGGGAGCGGCAAACCAGCTCGACGTGCTCCCATCCGGGTGCGGCAAGATCAGTTGGAACCAAGAGAACGGAACGATGCGGCGGCACTCCGCGTACACCAGGCGAGCTACCGCCAGCGGATGGGTCTCACCGAAGATGATCCGGTGCCCGGCGAGATGCACTTCCCGCATGCGACGCGCCGATTCGTTCGCCCGCGCCCGCGCCAGATCCAGACGCGCGAGATCCAGCGCGGCCGCGGCCAAGACGCCCACCAAGAAGAGTCCCGCTCCCCGGCCAAGAAGATCAAAGGCGGCGACCGCCAGGACGCCGACCGACCAGGCCGCAAGCTCGTAGAGTCCGTCGCTCAGCCCGAGGCTGCCGCGCTGGGCCCCGGCCGTGGCCCAGCGCAGCGTCTCGGCACCCGCAACCACGGCCAGGTAGACGAGGCCCGCCGCCAGACCGGCGGCAAAGACCAGCTTCGCCGCCGTCGCCCCGGTTCCGGAGCCAACGGCGCCGGTAGCGAGCGCCACCTGCCGCCACACCGCCCCGGCTCCCGCGACCGCGAGCAGCCGGGAACCGACGATCCCCGCCCATTCTTCGATGGACCCTCCTTCGAACGACCATCCTTCGACCGGCCGGGCCTCCGGCGGGGACGGGGCCGGCCGGCCCCGGCTCCGCCTCCGGTACCGAGCAGCCTGGTAGGCGACAGCGAGCAGCACCACGGCAGCGAGCGCGGCGCCCCGGGCGCCCCAGCCATGAAGCATGAGCGGCACGGCCCCGGCGCCCAAGCCCAGTCCCCGGCCCGACCGGGATCCGAAACAGGCGGCGACAACGCCCCCTGCCAGGACCAGCCACATCAGGCCCGAGCCGTCCGGGTCGAGCGTGGACTCGCCGAAGCGCCACAACCACGCTACCCCAAGCGCGAGGGCGCCGGCCCCCAGCAGCCAGAAGCCTTCGGCGCGGCTACCAGGCGCGACAGGCGGGCCGCTTGCGACCCTGTCCGATTCGCTGGTCATGTCGAGCTCCCGCCGATCGTATTGGGCGCCGTAGCCTCGCGCAATCGGCGGCGTCGGCATCGCGACCCGCCGCCCCAGGGCTCGGCCTGGTTTGTCCCACGGTGCCCGATCGGGCAGACTGGCGCCATGAACGCGCTCGGCCTGTCCAAGGACTTCTGGATCGTCGGACACCGGGGCGCCGCGGGCGAAGTTCTCGAGAACACCCTGACGGCGATGGAACGGGGCGCGGCCGCGGGCGCCGACATGCTCGAGCTGGACGTTCAGATGACCCGCGACGGCAAGCTCGTCTGCTTTCACGACTGGAGCTTCGAGCGCCTGGCCGGCGTCCCGGAAGCGATCGAGGAGCGATCCTGGCGCTTCGTCACTGATGTCGAGCTGCGCCGACCTGAAGCCGGCGCCGGCGCGCGCGTCCCTTCGCTGGCCCAAGTCCTGGCGGAGCGTCCGGCCTCCTTGCCGCTCAATCTCGAGATCAAGCGGCGGATCGCGGACCGGCGCTTGCTGGCCGAACGGGTCGCCGGCGAGCTCGGCGGCCATGCCGGCATCCTGGTCTCGAGCTTCGACTGGAAGCTGCTCCAGACCCTGCGCGAGCGCGGTTCCGCCCTGCCGCTGGCTCCCATCGGTCGCTACCAGCGCGCGCCGCTGGTCCGCGCCGGCCGGGAGCTCGGCGCCTACAGCCTGCACTGTCATCGTCGCCTGGCGGGCCGGCGCCTGGTCGGCGCGGCCCGTGCCGCCGGCATCGATCGCGTCCTCGCCTATACCGTGAACGATCCCTCGGAGGCAGCCGAGCTCGAGAAGAACGGTCTTGCCGGAATCTTTACCGACGTCCCTTCCCGCTTGGTCGCCGCCCGCTCTCCGGCGGACGGCCCGAAGCTCGAGGGCGCGCGTGCCTGAGGCGCTCTACGCCGCCGTCGATCAGGGCTCGACCTCGACCAAGGCCGCTCTCATCACCGCGGGAGGCGAGATCGTCTACCGGACCTCCCGCGCCATCGAGCGCGCTGCCGACGGCGATTCAGTCTGGCACGACCCTGACGAGATCGCGGCGAGCGTCATCTCGGTCCTCGACCGAATCTTCCGCCGCGCCCGGCCCCGCGCCATCGGTCTCGCCTGCCAGCGCTCGACTTGCCTCCTCTGGGATCGCGCCGGCGGCCAGGCGATGACCGAGGCGCGCTCGTGGCAGGACCGGAGCCGGGCGCGGGCGGCCGAGCGCCTGAGCTCGCGCGCGGCCTGGGTCAAGCGCCGAACCGGACTGCCCTTGAGCCCGCACTACGCGGCGCTCAAGCTGGCCGAGCTGTGGCGCCGCGAGCGTGCCCGGCCGGCCCAGACGCTGGCGGGAACCCTGGACGCCTTCCTGGTCCAGCGGCTCACCGGCTCGGCGTCCACCGAACCCGGCCAGGCCGGCCGGACTTTGTGTCTCAATCTCGAGACCAACACTTGGGACCCGAAGCTCTGCGCCCTATTCGGAATTCCCCCGGAGGCCCTGCCGGCGATCCGGCCAAGCGCGGGCCGCCGCGGCTCCTACCGGGGCGTGCCGCTCACGGCTCTGGCCGGGGATCAGCAGGCGGCGCTTCTGGGCCACGGCGGCTGGCGGCCGGGCGTAACCGCCGTCCACTTCGGCACCGGCGCCTTCGCCCTCGCCTCGGTCGGACCGCGTCCGCGCTTCGATCGGCGGGTGCTGTCCGCCGCCATCGCCACCACCCGCCGCGCCCGCCGCTATCAGGTCGAGGCCTCGATCAACGCGGCTGGAGCCGCGGTCGATTGGATCTTCGATCTCACCGGACGGAGGATCCAGGACTGGCGAGACCGGTCCCTGGGCGAACCGGGCCCGGCGGCCAGCCCGCATCCGATCCTGTTGCCCGCGTTCGCCGGCCTGGCAACTCCGTACTGGCGACCCGAAGCTCGCGCCGTCTTCGCCGGCATCGACTCCGGTACCGGTGCCGACGAGCTCATCGCGGCCACCTTGCGAGCCTTGGCGATGCGAGTCGCCGACTGCGTCGAGACGCTCGAGAGCGCCGGCGCCAGCGTCGGGTCGCTCCGCGTAAGCGGCAAGCTCACCCGCCTTCGTGGCCTCATCCAGGCCATCGCGTCCGCTTGTCAGGTGCCGGTCGCGGTTTCCGAGCTCGAGGAAACCGGTCTCGTCGGGATCGCCAGGCTGGCGCAGGCCGGTTTCGAGGGTCGGAGCCGCGCGCTCGATCAGGGTGGCGCGGTCCAGGCGCGCGTGCCTCCGGCCTGGAGCGGCGCCGAAGCACGCCGAGTCCGACGCCACTGGCGGCGCTTCGTCCAGAAGGCGCTGACGGTGTCAACCTAGCCTGGACCCGTCCCGCTACCGTTCGCCGTAACGCTGCTGGTATGATTTTCGCTCGCAGCGAAGATTTTCCACGTGATGCCTGAGAGCCCCCGCCTCATCCTCGGCCTAAAGCTCAGGAACCTTCGGCAAAAGAAGGGACGCACGCTCAGCGACGTCGCGGCCGCTTCGGGTCTCTCGGTTTCCTACCTCTCCGAGATCGAAAAGGGGCGCAAGTACCCCAAGCCGGAGAAGCTGGTGCAGCTGGCCGAGGCGCTGAACGTACCGTTCGACCGTCTGGTGTCGCTCCAGGTGGCCAAAGAGCTCGATCCGCTGAAGGAGGCCGTGGGCTCGCCCTTCCTGCGCGAGTTTCCCTTCGAGCTTTTCGGGTTGACCGCCGAGGATGTCGTCGACGTCATGGCCTCCGACCCGGTAAAGGCGGGGGCCCTGATTCAAACGGTCCTCGAGATCGGCCGCACCTACGACGTGACGGTCGAGCACTTTCTTCTCGCGGCGCTACGCTCGTACCAGCAAATGCACGGCAATTACTTCGCCGAGCTCGAGGCGGCGGCGAAGCAGTTTCGGGAATCGCAAGGTTGGTCGGCCGAGGGCGGGCTCGATCCCCAGCTGCTGAGGGACTGCCTGGTGCACGAGTGGGGCTATGAGATCGATGACACGGTGCTGGCCGGAGCCCCTCATCTGAAGGGCTTCCGGTCAGTCTTCCGGGAGGGCGAGCCGCCGACCCTCTATCTCAACGCTCGTCTTCTACCTTCGCAGAAGGCGTTCGTGCTCGGGCGCGAGATCGGCTACCGAGTCTTGCGGCTCGAAGAGCGCGCGACCAGCTCGTCCTGGATCAAGGTCGAATCCTTCGACCAGGTGCTCAACAACCTCAAGGCCTCGTATTTCTCCGGGGCGCTATTGATCGATCGCGATCTCTTGGTCGAAGATCTCTCGGCGCTGTTTGCGCGCTCGACTTGGAGCAGCCGGGCGTTCGTGGCGTGCATGAACCGTTGGCAGGCGACCCCGGAGACCTTCTTCACTCGCTTGACCCAGATCGTCCCCAAGAAGTTTGGTCTCGGCGAGATCTTCTTCTTGCGCTTCTTTTGTCCGGAGGAGCAGGCGAGCTTCCAGCTCACCAAGGTCCTGAACATGTCGCGGGTGCCGGTTCCGCACGGATTGGGCCTCAACGAGCACTATTGCCGCCGCTGGCCTGCCCTGCAGCTGCTCCAGGCCGCACCCGGCAAGCGTGCCGCCAAGAGACCCGAGATTCGGGTGCAGAAGTCGGCCTTTCTGACCGAGGACAAGGACTTCTTCGTGATCTCGATGGGAAGGGCGCTGGCACTGGCACAGCGGGGCAGGTCCGCGGTGTCGCTGGGCTTCTTCGTCAACCAGGACTTTCGGGACCGCGTTGGCTTCTGGAGCGATCGCAAGATTCCAACGGTCCAGGTCAACCTGACCTGCGAGCGCTGCGCGCTTGGTGCTACAGAGTGCTCCGAGCGGGGCGCGCCGCCAACCCTCGTCGAACGGCACGCCTCCGAGGCCGCCCGTGAGCGAGCGTTGGACTCGCTCCTGTCCGGTTGAGCCGGCGGCTCCCGGTCAGACCGTAACCAACTGCTTGTCCACCTTCTCGATCAGGCCTTGCAGCGCCACCCGGTCCGCTTCGAGCAGTTCCTGGATGCGTTCCGGGTTGACCTGAGCGACGATGATCTGACCGACCTCGTCGTGTACCTCCGAGAAGACACCGTGAGTTTTCATCTTGGCCGTCTGGTACTTGTTGTCCTCGGTGGGCGTGACGTAGTGAACCGAAGAGATCTTGTACCGATGCACCAGAAAGAGATGGATAAGCGTCATGAGCCGTTTCATCCGCAGCTCCTCGGCGAAGGTGTTCTGGTCGCGCACGGACAGAATCTTGCGACCGCGGCGGTCCTGAATTGGGGTGAAGACGACGTTGGCCATCGGCTCGGTGCTCTCGCCCAGAATCTGCAGCTCGAGCAGCTCGGAGCCGGCCCGATACGGGCGTAGCGCCACCCGCAGGCCACCCGGCAGGTCGTAGTAGTCCGTCCACATGCCGAGCCACTCTTCAAGCAGAGCCACCGGCGCCTCGGTCTGCACCAGATGCTGGAACTGGGTCGAGCCCTTGCCCATGGCCTTGGTGGTAGCGGTGCGGCCGGAAGAGGCCATGAGTGCGCCGTCCAGGCGTGGGCCGCCCACCAGCGTCTGCGGCGTCTTGTACGGAGACTCCACCAACCGGAGCTTGCGCTGAAGCCGGGCCAGGGCAAGCATGCCGTCCTGCAACAGGGCGGTGGCGAACTCCTCCCCGGCCAACCCGTCCACCTGGTGCCCGCCGTAGGTGATGAAGTTGAAGACAAAGCCCAGCTTGCCGAGCTCCTCCGGAAAACGGCGCATCTCTTCGTCGCTCATTCCGGTGGTGTCCCAGTTGAACGACGGCGACAAGTTGTAGGCCAGCATCTTGTCGGGAAAAGCGGCATGGATCGCGTCGGCGAACTCCTTGGCCTCGGCCAGATCAGCCGTCTTGGTCTCCATCCACAGAATGTCGCAGAAGGGCGCCACGGCAAGCGACTTGGCGATCGCGTACGGAATGCCACCGCGGATCTGGTAGTAGCCCTCCGGAGTCCGGGCCAGGTCGGCGTTCCAGATGATCTGAACGCCCAGTTCCTTGGCCTTCTCCTTTGCAGCATGGTGGGAGGCCTGGCGGGAGAACCGCCGCCATTCTTCGACGGTTGTGTCGAATTCCTCGCCTTCGCCGATGCGAAACTCCAGCACGTCGGCGACCGCCTCGCTGTAGGTCTTGAGGCCGGCCTGGCTTTCCCAGGCCTTGACCGCTGCGGTCAAGGCGCGGTCCAGCGCCGCCTCAGAGCTCAGGGAGCCGGACTCGACCTCCGCTGCCATCTCGGCGACCAGACGGCCAACGCCAGCGCCTTCGAGCCACGCATCGGCGACTTCATAGCCGCGCTCCGGGAGGGCATAGAGCAGATGGCCGTTGAGATCGTCCACGCCGGCCTCGTACAGACTCCGGATGACGGCCAGGCTGCAGTTCTTGTACGGAGGCAGGTCGTTGTTGGTGGCGCCCAGAACGAACGGCTGGTCCCGCTCGTCGCTGCCGTTCTCGAGAAGAGTGGCGGCCTCGGCGTCGGTACGAGCCACGATGAGGCCGCCCACCCGCATGACGTCGAGTTGAAACCGGGCGGCGTTCAACCGCTTGATCTGCTCGTCGACCGAGACCAGAACCTTGCCGCCCTGGTGGCCGCACTTCTTGCTGCCGGGGCGTTGGTCCTCGATGTGGTATCCGGGCACGCCGACCTCGACAAAGCGGCGCACGAGGTTGCGCACGTGCGCGTCGCCGCCGTGCCCGGTGTCGGCGTCGGCGATGATGAACGGACGGAAGTCGTGCTCCGGCGCCTCGGCCAGTTCCTCCGCGCTCATGCGCGAGCGCGCATAGCGCTGGTTCCGGTCGGCGGCAAGCAGCGCCCGCACCAAGACCGCTGCCTCGTTCGGCACCTGGCTCAGCGGATAGCTTGCCAGGTCGGCGCCGGGGTCCTCGTCGGCCGAGCCCTTGGCCGAGGTCGCCCAGCCACCGAGATAGATCCCCTCGATACCCATGCGTCTCAAGGTCACGGCCTGGCCGGGCGAATAGGGGCCAAAGGTCGTAATCGCCTGCTTCTGTTCGAAGAGCTCCCGCAGCCGCAAGAAGAAGGCCTCGGCCGCGTCGCGGGCTACGGTGTACTCACTGGGGATGGTGCCTCGCTGGGCGGCGACCTGCCGCGCCGAATACAGACGAAGGATGCCTTCGAAGCGCTCCTGGTCCATCCACTCACGGGCCTCAGCGATGTCTCGATCGAAAGAGTTCATGCAGTCTCCTCAGGGGTCGGCGGACGGCGGCCAACGGGTTCCCCCGAGGTGGGTTCGCTCGCCTCCCGCGCGGGTGCGTCGGTGGCGACCTCGGGGCTCGGTCCGAAATCCGGGTTCTCGGTGATGCGCCGGCCACTGCGGTGGAACGTGCGCACGAAACGCTCGATGCGCTGGCGCGCGACCTCGAGATCTTCCAAACCCAGATTCAGGTTCAGCAGATCGATATACCAGGGCATCTTGACGGGATCCGTAACGTAGACCTCGACGATCCGGCGCGCGATCGGCAGCGTCGTGCCCTTCGAGTCGTCGTGGACATCGCGGTTGCCGGCAGTGACAAGCTTGTCGTGCTCCTCGGCCAGCAGTTGGGTGAAGAGCTCGGGGGAGAAGGCATCTCCCGCCCGAACACCGGTCTCGGCGTCGTCATCGGTGAAGGGTGCGGCCTTGTGCAGCCACTCCCAAAGGATCGAGAGACGGATCTCGCCCGTCGCCATGTCCTCCATCAGATAGAGCACGCTGTCATCGCCAAAGAAATCCGCTGGCTTGAGCGCCGCCGCCTGAAAGCCACGCAAGAACGCGTTGCCGTATTGCAGGCCCACGCTGATGAGGTCGCGGGTGCCACGTACCGTGCGTGGCGCCGGCTCCAGGGCGAAGAGGGCCGCCGCGTCCTGTTCGGCATAGGTAAGCGGCGGGAAGAGTCGCCCGAGCTGGTTATCGTCACCGACCGTCTCCCAGACCGGTCGCACGACATGGACCATCTTCCAGTGCGCCACCCACTTGCCGCTGGCGCCGGCGCTCTGCTCACGCCTCGCCCCGGCGAGCGCCCGCTCCATCCCCGCGGCAACACCTTCGGCCGAGCCCACCGGGATATTCGGTTCCATGCCCCCCTGCCAGAGGGCGCAGCGACCGTCGCGGTCGGGGGTGTTGACGGCACGCCGGACGCGATCCTCGTAGGTGCGCATGTAGCCCCAGGTCATGCTGATCGCATCGATGTTCGGGTTCACGAAGCGCGGGTTCCAGGCCATGGCATCCGAGACGCTGTTGATGTAGTCCCAGCGGCCGGTGTTGTAGCCGACGAAGTGCCTGCCCAGGGCGGCCCGGATCTCCATCAACTGGAACGAAGCCTCCACTTGCTCGACCAGCACATAGGCCTTGATCGTCCCGGCCGCGAGCCCCAGATGCCGTTCGATGACATCCAGAATGTCATTCCACAACGCCGCTTCCGCTGCGACCTGGATCTTGGGCAGGTAGAGCACGATCGAGGAACCCGCCCGCCGCAGCGCCTCGGCATTGTTGGTCACGTAGAGTGCCGTATCGACGATGGAGGCGCACAGGCCTCCGCCACCGGCCAAGCGGACTTGGCGATCGTCCAGGTGGAGACCGCGGGCGCGATAGATCTTGGTCGTGAAACCAAGCTGGGCGCGCCAGTCGCCGACGATCGGCCGGCCGAGATGGTTCCGAGCCCACTCGTTCATCTCGGCAGCGACGCCTTCGGCCACGTCTAGAAAACGACGGTCCTCATGGATTGCGAGCTTCAAGTTCCTCTGGCTGTCGAGTGACATGGTCGAGATCTGGCCGAGCGCATCCTCGCCGTCGAACATCCAGCCGTCGGCACCCGACAGAAGTGCGTAAGCAACGTTGCGCAGGCCCACCCGCGTTGCCGCCCTGGGGCGAGCAGCCGGGCCAGTGCCTTGGATCCACTGGCGCCGGAGATCGGCCGGAATCTCGCTGCCCTCGAACCGCCCCTCCCGCGCCTCTCGCACGGTTAGACCGGTTCCGGGAATCGTCATATCCGGATCCAGAAAGCCGATCCGGCGCCCGGCGGCGGCGCGCTCGGCGCGGCGCTCCTGGCGCTCGGCCATCAGAATCGACCGCCGATCGTTCAGCGGCGCGAGCTGAGCGATCGTCTCGAGGGACGCCACCGTCAAGACATCGCCAAACTCGTCGGCAAGGTCTCCACGGATCTCAAGGTCACCGATTTGGATCAGAAGCCTGTCTCCTCGACTCGCGGTCTTGGTTTCGGCCACGCCGACGGATCTGGCGCGGCGGGACGGCCGGCATTCTAGCAGCCTAGCGAAATTCCGCCAAGCGCGAAGTTCTTCGCGCCAAGGCTCGATCCCATCCCGCGCCGTCCGAGCCGGCTCTCCCGCCCGCTCTCGGCCATCGACACACCTCTGGCATCCACATGGGAGACCGGGGCCTGCCGAAACCTAGCGCTCGATGGCCACGCCGTTGGGCGCCAGCTTGCCGGCGAGCTCGTGCAGAAACTCGTTGCGCCGGTCGACGACCGCCAGATTCAGAAAGAACTGCCGCTCGCGGTCCGGAGACGGCCGGTACACAAAGCCCAGACTCTGAGTACCGGGCTTCATCGCGCACGAGCGGATCCCGGCGAGCGGAATCGTGCGGCGGCGGAAGGTATGCAGGGGCTGGTACCCGAGAGTCTCTTCGTCCAACACCACCGCGGGGGAGCGCACTGCCGTCCACCAGATCTTGACCAGGGTCAGCAAGAAGAGCACGCCGTAGAAAACCAGGACGCCAAAGGCCCGTCCCAGCGGCGCGCCGGTCGAGGGCTGCCGAAACAGCCAGGTCAGGCCGCCCAGGAGCGCCAGCACGCCGATGCCCCAGACCATCGCCGTCCGGCACGTGGACGCGACCCAAGAGCGGAAAGCGTAGCGCATCGGCGTTCGATCTTATCCAGCGCCACGGTGGTCGGAGCCCGGCAGTGGCAATCCGAGCCGGCCCGAGCCGGCCGGCCGTGGATGGCCGATCGGGTATCGTTGCGCCCATGTCCGAGACGGAAACAACCGAGGTCCCCACAACCGCGCTCGAAGGCGGACCCAGCCGGTCTCTGGTCGAGCTCGGCACGCGCTACCTCGACGAGTACCTCGACAAGATCGGTCTGGCCACCAGCCGGCTGAGTGAAGACCAGCTCTGGTGGCGCCCACACGCCAACGCCCTGAGCGTCGGCAATCTGCTCTTGCACCTGCGCGGCAACCTCTCGCTCTGGATCCTCGAAGCGCTGGGCGAGCGCGCCTACGAGCGGGATCGGGCGGGCGAGTTCACCGCCGACCGGTCGCATTCGAAAGAGGAGCTCCTAGCCCTTCTGGCGGAAACGGTCGCGGCGGCTCACCGGGTGCTCGGCTCGCTCAGCGACGCCGACCTCGAGCCCAAATGCACGATTCAGGGCTACGCCACCGACCGGCGCAGCGCCCTCGTGCACGCAGTCGAGCACATGAGCTACCACACCGGCCAGATCGTCTACGTCGCCAAGGCCCTGACCTCGTCCGAGAACCCTTTCGACTTCTATCCCCGACACGCCGGCGAGTAGGGTCCCTTGACCAAGAGAATCGCCATCAACACCGGCGGCGGCGATGCGCCGGGTCTCAACGCGGTCATCCGCTCGGCCACCCTCGCCTCGATCGACCGGGGCTGGGAAGTCGTCGGCATCTGCCGCGGCTACGAAGGCCTCCTCGACACGAGCCGGACGATGACCCTCGACCGCGAAGCGGTACGTGGCATCGCCCACCGCGGCGGAACCATCCTGGGCACCACGAACCGCGGCGATCCGTTCTCCTATCCGGTAAGCGACTCGGGCGAGCTCGCGGACCGCTCCGCGGAAGTCGTTCGCAATTTCCAGAAGCTCGAGCTGGACGCCCTCATCGCGATCGGCGGCGACGGCTCGATGCGCATTGCCTCGAAGCTGGACGGGTTGGGCATACCGATTGTGGGGGTGCCCAAGACCATCGACAACGATCTGGCCGGCACGGTGGTGACCTTCGGCTTCCAGACCGCGGTCACCATCGCCACCGAGGCGATCGACCGGCTGCATTCGACGGCCGAAGCCCACGATCGGGTCTTCACCATCGAGGTCATGGGCCGGTACGCGGGCTGGATCGCGCTCTACGCCGGGCTGGCCGGCGGCGCCGACGCGATCCTGATCCCCGAGATCCCGTACCGGATCGAGTCCGTTTGCGCCAAGATCCGTCAGCGCGAGGAGCGCGGCCGGCACTTCGCTCTCGTAGTGGTCGCAGAGGGAGCGCGCCCCGTGGGCGGAGACATCACCGCCAAGGACACCGACGCCACCGGACGCGAAGTCGTCCTCGGCGGCGTGGCCGAACGAGTGGCCCGCCAGATCGGCGAGCGCACCGGCAAAGAGACCCGGTCGGTGGTGCTCGGCCACCTCCAGCGCGGCGGCTGGCCGGTCTCCTACGACCGGCTGCTTGCTCTGCGCTTTGGCGCCGCCGCGGTGCGGGTGCTGGCCGAGGAGCGGCACGGTGTCATGGTCGCCCTCGACCCGCCCACCGTGCGCACGGTGAGCCTGGCCGAAGCGACCCGCCGGATGAAGACGGTTCCGCTCGACAGCGACGTCGTCCACTCGGCGCGCGACATCGGAATCTGCCTGGGCGACTGATCGGCCGCCGCCGCGACGTACAGGTTACTCTGCGAGCTCGACGGCGACCGTGAACGCCGCTCCCGGCTCGAGAACCATTTGTTCGACTCGGCCGGCGGCGGCGAGATCGCTTTCCACCCGGCGTAGGGCTTCGAGCCGCTCGGCGGAATCGGTGACCGTCGCCCGCGCCACTTCGGTCCGGAGCGAGACCTTGGCCTCGGTCTTGGCGCGCCGGATCTCGGCCAGGGCCGCGGAGGCCGCTTCCAAAGCCAGGGGCTGCCCGGCTTCGGCCAGAGCCCGGAGGTCTTCGGCCTCCGGCCATGGGCTCCCGTGAATCGAGCCCGGCTGCCACCAGGACCAGACCTCCTCGGTGACGAACGGCAGAAACGGCGCCAAGAGCCGGAGCTGCGCCTCGAGGGCGGTCAGCAGCGCCGTGTTCGCGGAAGCGGCCGCCGCCTCGCCCTCATTGCCATATGAGCGGCTCTTGACCAGCTCCAGGTAGTTGTCGCAAAACGACCAGAAGAAGCGCTCGATCCGCTCTAGGGCCCGGGCTTGGTCGTAGGCCTCGAAGTCCCGGGTCGCCTCCTCGACGACCTCGGCGAGAGCCGCCAGCATCGCCCGGTCCAGGGGCTGGGTGACCGCGCCCGTGGGACCGCCGCGGGACAGGACGAACCGGGCCGCGTTGGCGACCTTGAGCGCCAGTTTCCGACCGATGCGGAGCTGACCTTCGTCGAAGGCGGTATCGACCCCGAGCCGCGCGCTGGTCGCCCAGTAGCGCACCCCGTCGGAGCCGTACTGTTCGAGCAGGTCGAGTGGCGTGACGACGTTGCCCTTGGACTTCGACATCTTCTTGCGGTCGGGATCCAGGATCCAGCCCGAGATCGCGGCGTTGGACCAGGGCAGCGAGTCGTGCTCGAAGTGGGCACGCACCACGGTCGAGAAGAGCCAGGTACGGATGATCTCGTGGGCCTGCGGGCGCAGATCCATCGGGAAGACCGCGGCAAAGAGACCTTCGGCCTCGCACCAGCCGCCGGCGATCTGGGGCGAGAGCGAGCTCGTGGCCCAGGTGTCCATGACGTCCGGATCGCCGGTAAAGCCACCGGGGCGGTCGCGGTCCTCTTCCTTGAATCCGGCGGGAACGTCGCTCGACGGATCGATCGGCAGCTCGTCCTCGGGAGGCAGCAGCCGGGCCTCGTAGTCCACCTCCCCGTCTTCGCCGATCCGGTACCAGACCGGAAACGGCACGCCGAAGAAGCGCTGCCGGCTGATGCACCAGTCGGTGTTGAGGCCTTCCACCCAGGCCGAGTAGCGGACGCGCATGTGCTCGGGAAACCAGGCTAGCTGCTCGCCTCGCCGCAAGAGCTGGTCCCGATAGCGCAGGGTCGGCACGAACCACTGCCGGCTGGTGACGATCTCGAGCGGGCGGTCGCCCTTTTCATAGAACTTCACGGGGTGGGTGATCGGCTTGGGCTCGCCCAGAAGCTCGCCGCTCGCCTCGAGCTGTTCGACGATCGCTCGGCGTGCCTGCTTTGCGGTCCGACCCTCGAGCTCGGCGTAGGCCGCGCGGGCGGCCTCGACGTCGCGGCTCTCCCAGCCGGGCTCGCCCCAGGGAATCTCCTTGAGACGGCCCTGGCGGTTGACGATCGTCCGCACCGGCAGCTTGAGCTCTCGCCACCAGACGATGTCGGTGGCGTCGCCGAAGGTGCAGATCATGGCGATACCGCTCCCCTTTTCCGGATCGGCCAGCTCGTGCGGGCACACCGGCACCTCGACGCCAAAGAGAGGAGTCGTCACCGAGGATCCAAACAGATCCTGGTAGCGCTCGTCGTCCGGGTGCGCCACCAGCGCGACGCAGGCCGGAATGAGCTCCGGGCGGGTGGTCTCGATCGCCACGGCGGCGGCGCCGTCGCCTCCCGATCCACGGTGGAAGGCTATCCGGTGGTACGCCCCGGGCTTCTCCCGGTCTTCGATCTCGGCCTGCGCGACGGCGGTGCGAAAGTCCACGTCCCAGAGGGTGGGCGCCTCGATCTGGTAGGCCTCGTCCCGTTCGAGCATGCGCAGGAAGGCGCGCTGGGATACCCGCTGCGCGACTTCCCCGATCGTGGTGTAGGTGAGCGACCAATCCACCGACAAGCCGAGTCGCCGCCACAGCTCTTCGAAGGCGCGCTCGTCGATCTCGGTAAGCTCGAGGCAAAGCTCGACGAAGTTCCGCCTGGAGACCGGCACGAGCTCCTTGCCCGGAGACTCGGGCGGCGTGAACTCGGCATCGTACGGCAGCGACGGCTCGCAGCGGACCCCGTAGTAGTTCTGCACCCGGCGCTCGGTAGGCAGGCCGTTGTCGTCCCAACCCATCGGGTAGAAGACCTTGCGCCCGCGCATGCGCTGGAAACGCGCCACCGCGTCGGTCTGGGTATAGGAAAAGACATGACCGACGTGGAGCGAGCCCGAGACCGTGGGTGGCGGTGTGTCGATCGAATAGACCTCTTCGCGCCGGGCTCCGCGATCGAACCGGTAGGCCCCGGCCTCCTCCCAACGTTCGCTCCACCTCTCTTCGAGCCCGTCGAGCGAGGCCTTCTTGGGAATTCGTTCGGGATCGTAGGAGCTCATGGAAGCTTGCCGGGACGGGCGGCGCCGAGGAGCGAAGGAAGGCGGAGTGTAGCAGGGGTCGAACCGCAAGAGTCGAGCCTGAGCGGCTCGCTCTGGCCGGGATCCGGCTCCGGATCGAAGACCGCTTGCTATTCGATCGGTCCCGGCCGCTCGCCCGATTCCCGGGCCCGGTCCGCTGCCTGGATCTCCGCCAGGAAGCGGTAGATCAGCTTGGCGGCCAGAAACGCCGAGGGCGGATGACCGGGCAGCAGCTCGACGACGTCGAAGCCCACCACGCGCCGGGAAGCGGCGACCCGCGCCAGCAGGTCATTGACTTCGTACCAGCCCAGCCCGCCGGGCTCCGGGGTGCCAGTCGCCGGCACCAAGGATGGATCGAAGCCGTCCATGTCGATGGTCACGTAGACCTCGTTCGACAGACGGTCCACGACCGCGTCGATCCAGGCCTGATCCCGGTCGGCGACGATGTCCTTGGCCCAGAACACCCGGTCCAGATCGAGATCCGGCACCTCCTCGGTATCGACGCTCCGAATTCCCACCTGCACGATCGGAGAGTGCTCGCGAATGCGGGCCATGACGCTGGCGTGGCCGTAGGCCGTGCCGCGGTAGGTCTGGCGCGTGTCGGCATGGGCGTCGATCTGGAGGATGGTGACCTCCGGGTAGACGTTGGCCGCCGCCCGCGCGGCTCCCAGGGTCACCGAATGCTCGCCGCCCACGACGATGGGAAGCTGCTTGTGGCCGAAGGCGGTGACCACGATCTCGTCCACCCGCAGGGCGAGCTCGTCGGGAGGGCCGTCGAACCGGACCGGATCTCCCCAGACGATGCCCGAGCGCCAAGGCTCGCTTGCAGTCTCGATGTCCCAGACCTCGACGTACTGGGAGGCCTCCAGGATCGCCTCCGGGCCCGCGGCCGAGCCCCGGAGCCAGCTCGAGGTCAGGTCGTACGGGACCGGGATGACGATCGCGGCCGCGTCGCGCAGATCTCGAATCTCGTCGGGCAGATCGGTGAAAATCTTGGGATGGGCGTCGCTCATCGGGTCCCCCGGCGAGCGGACACAGGCCCGCTTCCCGGCGTGGAGCTCGGACTGGAGTCCAGGTATCGCCGGATGATAGCGCTCTCGGACCGGTTCCGGAATCATTTTCCGCGGTCGCGGCCCGGACCGCCGCGGACCGACACAGGCCGGCCCTGACCGGCGTCCGGGCCACCTACGGGGCGAGGAGGATCTTGAGCGCGCCCGGCTGGTCCGCGAGGTCGAATGCGGCCTCCGCGCGATCGAGCGGCAGCTCGGCGTCGATCAAGGCCGAGACTTCGATCTCGTCGTTGGCCAGGAGCCCGATCGCCGGCGGAAATGGGCCGCAGCGCGATCCGACGACCGTGATCTCGTCGACCACCAGGCTCGAGGCGTCGAGCTCGAGCGACCCGGCGTAGGTCGACTTCAAGACCAGGGTGCCGCGCGGGCGCAAGGCCCGGCGCGCGAGATCGAACCCCTCGGGCCGTCCCGTGGCTTCGACCGCGACGTCGTAGGCCGCCGCCTCGATCTCAGCCGTATCGATCGTGGGAATCGCCCAACCGGCCAGTAGCTGGCGCTTGCGTTCGCGCCGGCTGACGACCTCGAGCCGGCACCCGGTCCGCCTCAGAACCTGAGCGATCAAGAGCCCGAGCCGTCCGTCTCCCACGAGGAGGACGCGCTCAGCCTCCCCGATCGAGACCTGCTCGAGGATCTCGAGCGCCGCCGCCAGTGGCTCGACGAAGGTGGCGCACTCCTCGGCCAGTTCCGGCGGCACCGGGTGGAGGTTCTCGACCGGCAGAGTCAGAAACTCGGCGAAAGCGCCGTTTCGGCCGGCAATCCCCAAGACCGTGCGCCGCCGGCAATGACTTCGGCGACCGGCCCGGCATTCCCGGCAGCTCCCGCAGACAGCGTTGATCTCGCCAACCACGCGCCGGCCGGCGAGCTCGCCGCCGCCTTGCTCGACGACTCCCACGAACTCGTGACCGAGGATGCCGGTGAAGGGATAGTAGCCGCGCACCAATTCGAGATCGGTCGAGCAGACGCCCGCTCGCAGGACCCGAAGCAGAGCCTCGCCGTCCGGAGGCTTCGGGAGATCGAGATCGTCCCGAAGCCGAATGACACCGTTCTCGAGCCAGAGACCACGCACGGCTCGAGTCTAGCCCGCTCGTTTCAACGGCATTCGTCGCGAGAGGCGGCAAGCGGCCGAAGCGGCGAGGCTTGCGACCGTACCGACCCACGCGTACCGGACCCACGCCCGCCACCCGCCGGTCGAAACCCCTTGCTACCATCCTCGAGATGCACGAGTCGCGCTTCCCGAGCCAGCGCCCAAGTCTGTCCGCCGGACTGGATAGGCCTGCCCGGCTCGGCTCGGGACAGCGCCGAGGCTGGGCAAGCACGGCCGGCGGCGGTCTGGCACCGGCGCTCTTGATTCTTGGTTTGGTCTTTGGCCTCGGCTTCGCCGCGCCCCCGATCGGAGCGGCGGACCAGCCCGGCACCGAGAGACCTCCCGAGGCCAGCGGTCTTCTGGCCCAGGCCGCCTCGGACTTCGAGGCCGGCCGCCTGGACCAGGCCCGTGAGCGGTTTGCCCGGGCGCGCCAGCTGGATCCGACCGACTACCGTGCCGCTCTGGGCCTGGGCCTGGTGGCCGAAGCGGCCGGCGAGCTGGGTCCGGCCCTGGCCCACCTCGCCACCGCGGCCGAGCTCGCCCCCGAGGGCCGTCCGCTGGGCGCGGTCGAGCTCGCCCGCGGCCGCACCCTGGCCCGGTACGGCGCCGTCCAACCGGCGCTCGCGGCGCTCGCACGGGCACGCGAACGGGATCCCGAGCGGCTCGAAGGGTACCTTCTCGCGGCCATCCTGCTTCGCGACCTCGACCGGCGCGCGGAGGCCCTCTCGGTCCTGGAACGAGGTCTGGAACAAGCAACGCCCCATCCCCGCCTCTTCTCCGACCTGGGCATGCTGCTTCTGGCTGAGGGCCGGGTCGAAGACGCGCTAGCCAGCGCTCACAAGGGCCTCGAACGGTTTCCGGAGGATGTGGGGCTCCACTTGCTCCTCGGCCTTGCCCAGGCCAAGGTTCCGGAACGTGGCCAGGAGGCGATCGACACTCTGGAGTCGGTCCTCGCGGCCGGCCGCGACGGCGTCACCCAGCGGCTCGAGCTGGCCGGCCTCTTGTTGGCTCAGGACCGTCCGGAGGAAGCTCTGACCCATCTCGACCACGCCGGGCAGCTCGCTCCCCAAGATCCGGAGGTCCCGTTCCGGCGGGCCGAGGCCCTGAGCCGCCTGGGGCGAACCGAGCAAGCCGCCGCGGCGCGGCGTCGTTTCGCGGAGCTTCGCGAACGGATGGACCAGGTGGACGCCCAGGCCGGACGCCGCGGGCGCCTCCTCAGCCAGGCCATCGAGGAAGCGCAGTCCGGGCGTCTGACCGAGGCGCTCCAGACCGTTGACACCCTTCTGGCCGAGGTTCCGACCCACGGCCGGGCTCTCGCCTTCCGCGCCAAGCTCTTGGCCTCCCTGGGCCGTACCGAGGAAGCGTACTCGGCCGCCGCGCGCGCCCTGGAAGCGGATCCCGGCCGACTCGAGCACCACTATCTGGCGACCCGGTTTCTCCTGGAGCTCGGCCGGCTGCCCGACGCCGAAGAGGCTCTCGACGAACTCCTGCGGCTCAGTCCGAGCTCGGGTGAGGCGCACGAGCTCGCCGCCGTTCTGGCCTTCCGCCAAGAACGCTACGCGGTCGCGCTCGCGCACTTCGACCGGGCGCTTGCCGCCGGCATCGATAGCGAAGAGCTCCGCCGGGCCCGGGATTTGGCCCGCGAGCGCGCCCAAGCCAAGACCGAAGCCGCAGCCGAGACCGGTACCGAAGCCGTCCAACGCTGAACCCGGGGGTCCTTCCCCTGCCGGCGGCGTCGCTTCGAGCTCTGAAGGCTCGGCCGAGGCCCGATGGCGAGACCCAGCCCGGACCGCCTGTTGGGCACCGACCCGGTCCCGGCGCCCACCAAAAAAAAGGGCCCCGCGGAGCGGGGCCCTTCGAGAGACGAGATCGCCGGCGCGCTAGAAGTTGAAGCGGACGCCGAACTGGTAGATGCGCGGCAGCGTTACCCGCGCCGAGCCCAGGCCAAAGTCCGAGCGCGACGGATCGCGCTGGCTGTCGCAAGTAAAGCCATCGCAAACCGCGAAGGTCTGCTCGTCGAACAGGTTGAAGACCTCGACGAAGACATCCACCTCATAGCGATCGCCAAACTCGAAGAACTTCGACAGGCGAACGTCTACGTCCTCGATCGAGTCGTTGCGGAAGGCGTTGCGCTCGAGCACCTGGCCGTTGGCCACCGGGCGGGCGTCAACACAGTTGAAGCCCAGGCTGAAGAAACCGCACGACGAGAAATCGAAGCTCGCGTCGGTCGGGTTGTAGGGCAGACCGGAGCGTACGTCTACGATGCCGGAGATCCGGAAGTCGTAGGGCAACTCCACCAGGCCGCTTACGACCAGGCGGTTCTTGACGTCGCGCACGGAACGACCCCAATCGTAGTTGGGATTCCAGAGTGAGCGGTCGTTACCGCCGGTCGACAGCGACTGGCCGGTCGCCGAGCGCTCGTTCGAGTCGTTGTCCATATCCTCGCCGTAGGTGTAGTGCGCCTGGAGCTGGTAGCGCCCGTTGTAGCGCTTGTTCACCTTGAACGTAAGAGCTTGGTACTCGGACTCGCCGATCGACTGGCGGGTAAGCTGGGTGTCGAAGTTGGCATCGGGCCGGGTCGAGGAGAACTGCGGACGGCCGAACTGATCGAACGTCATCGTCCGGTTGATATCGACGTTGGACTGCAGGTTCTCACCCTCGGAGTAGACGAGGTCGATGCCACCCGTCCAGTCGCCACCCAGACTCCGCTCGTAGCCGAAGTTGAAGCGCGTGAACTCGGCGTCCTCGAAGGACGGATCCACGAAGCCGACCGACGGGATGGTGTCGAGCGGCGGGTTCTCGTTGTCGATCGGAGTACCGAGCGGCACGAACCCGGGATCGCCGGGGCTCACGAAGACGCGCCCAAAGTTCGGGAAGAGACCGTTCTCCTGAACCTGGCTCGCGAAGATCAGGCTCGGGGTACGGCCGTGGAAGATGCCGAAGCCGGCGCGGATGATGTGGTCACCCGAGCCGCCCGGGGCGTAGGTAATGCCGAAACGCGGCTCGAAGTTGTCGGTGTCATCCGGAATGTCCCGCGCCTGCGGCAGCAAGTGCGCCAGGCCGTCGGGGTTGATAGTGGCACCGTAGCGGAAGCCGTAGTTGACCGTAAGGTTGGCGTTGGGCTTGACCGTGTCCTGAGCGTAGACACCCCAGAGCTCCTGGGTCTCGTCGTAGTTCGGGAAGGTCACGTCGCCGAAGTAGATACGCGCTCCAGCGGCGTTGTTGGCCAGGAAGTCCTCACGCGACCGGAAGTCGTAGCGGCCGTCCAGCGACCCGGCAAAGAGCTGCTTCAGGTCGTCGCGCTGGTAGTCGAGACCGAACTTCAGATCGTGGCTGCCGAAGAGATACGAGAAGTTGTCCTGGAACTGAAGCTTGTTCTCCTCGACGAAGATCGGCAGGAAGTCGAACTTGCCGAGGCTGTCGCCCTCGCCGTAACGGAATCGGATCTGAGCCTCGAACGGGCTGCCCACACGCTGCGACAGGCGGTCCAGCTCGTCGGTGGCAAGTTGCAGACGGGCCTCGTTGACCTTGTCGGAGCCGATGACGGCGACGTCCGAGATCACCCATGAGGAAGTCTCCTCGAGCTTCTGCGACTCCTCGTCCTTGAAGCTCGACAGGAGCTCGTAGTCGGTGAAGTTGACGCGCCCGGTGAGCGAGTTCGAGTCCGTCAGCTGATGATCGATCTTGCCCAAGATGATGAGGTTGTCGACATCGCGGGTGAAGTTGCCGGTAGCGGTGCCATCGGCCTCGCGAGTGAACCCGTCCAGAAGGGTGGAGATTCCCGGAATCACGGATTCCATCGACAGGATGTCGTCGTACAGACCGGGGGTGTCGATGGTCCGGATGATCGGACTCTCTCTGTTGGCCTGGTCGCCGGTGAAGAAGAAGTGGGTCCGGTCCTTGGTGATCGGGCCACCGATCGAGAAGCTGTAGTTGGTGCGATCGAAGGCCGTGGGCTCGATCGGCGTGGTGCGGCCGCGCGACTGATCGAGCGGCGAACGATCCAGATCCCCGGCCATGCCGTCGTCCTGGAACAGGTAGAAGACCGAGCCCTGGAGATCGTTGGTGCCCGACTTGGTCACCACGTTGATGTAGCCGCCGCCGTTGGCGCCGTACTCGGGCGCGAAGGCGCTGGTTACGACTTGGAACTCCTTGACCGAGTCCTGAGCCACGACCAGGCCGCCGTTCTCGGTCGCTTCACCGCCGCGGCCGTAGCCGAAGAACGCGCTGGTAGCGGCCGTGCCGTCGACGTTGAGACCGGTGTAGATGCCGCGCTGACCGCTCATAGTCAAGAAGCCGCGGTCGTTGTCAGGCTGAACGGTCGGGGTCAGCAGGGCGAAGTCGGTGAAGTCGCGGCCGGCGGTCGGCAGGTTCTCGACCTCGACCTCGGACACGTAGTTGGCGGCGCTCGAGCGCGAAGCCTCGATCAACGGCGCCTCACCGGTGACGGTAATGGCTTCGCTGACCGACTCGACGCCCAGCTCGAAGTCGATGTCCACGGTCTGACCGACCAGGACGGACACGCCCTCGCTGCGCTGGGCCTGCATGCCCTCGAGCGACGCGGTGACGTTGTAGACGCCAGGCTGCAGAGCCTTGGCCGAATAGAAGCCTTCGGAGTTACTGAAGGCGGTACGGGATACGCCGGTCTCGGCGTTGACCACCTCGACCGAAGCGCCAGGCAAAGCGGCACCCGACTCGTCGGTGACGGAGCCCTGGATCGTGCCCAGGGCCTGCTGCGCGTTCGCCCAGCCGATCGGCAGAAACATGCCGACCGCCAAAGCGAGAAGCAAAACGGCTAGTCGTCTCATGACGCGAGAGATCCTCCTATCGAAGTACAGTGGGTCGAATTACAGTGGAATCGACTCGACAAACGATTTGATGGTCGTGCGAACCTCTGTCGAGGCCGCACTTGGCGAAACGCCGCAGACCAAGTCTAGGCTCAGCCAAGGGTCCTTAGCGTGACATTCTGGTGAATAAGTAGAAGCCGAAACGGCTTGAGCATCCGTGCCAGGATTCGCTGTCTCCGACTCGCGGAGGCTAACGAATTCACCCTAGGGTTTCAACCTTGTCCGGGTTGCGTTTCGCGTCGAAAATGGCAACTCCCGCAATCCAATTTTTCGGATCGCGAGAAGTCTCCTAGACATGGCACTTAGCGGTCGGAAAGCACCCGAAAACCGGCCGCGGCGATGCCGGCCGCCTAGGAGTCGTCAGGCAGCGCGAAGCGTTCGGGATCGACCGGCGGATCGAATTGAACCGATTCGACCATCGTCTCCGCGAACGCCTCGCCATCGATGGTGGTCGATCGGGCGAACGGAAACCACCGGCCTTCCACCTCGCGGTAGTTCGAATAGGACACCTCGAAACGGCCCGGAGCACCGGTCATCGGGTGCGAGCTCTCGAACGCTTGCTTCGCGACCCGTCCCTCGGCGTCGATCCAAAGCCGGGTCGCGACGCCCTCGATCGCCACCCGCACGACGTCCACCGCGCCGTCCTCGATCGACTCCTCTCCCACCAGGGTCAACTCGATCTCGTCCGGTCCGGCAATGGCTCCCCGCCGCGCCAAGCCGAAAAGATCACGCACCAGGTCCGCCAGGCGCTCCCGGACCCGCTCGCCGGGAATCACTTGGGTCTGCCCGGCGGCCCGCAGGATCCCGCGGTCGCCGTTGATGATGATCTCCTGCACACCCATCGGGGTCTCGAGCGCCGTGGCCACGCGATCCGGGAAGGCCACGGTCGAAGTTTGGGTCAGCGTCATAGCCTGGCCGCCCATTGAAACGTTGACTCGGGTCTGGGTCTTGACCGAGTCGACCCCGGCCGGGTCGGCGCCGCCGACCGCCGCCACCATGCGCTCGAACGCCGCTCGGGCGCGCGCCTTGGCCGCGTCCGAAAGGTCGGCCGGCGCTATCACGGCCGGCTCCGCCGGCGGCGGCGGGATCGTGATGTCCAGAGTCGTGACCTCTCCAAGAGTCGAAACCGGCCGGTCGAAGTCGGCCGACCTGCCCACGACCAGGAGCGTTGCCCGGTCCGGGTGCAGGTGTTCGCTGGCCACTCGCGCCACGTCGGCCGCCGTGACGTCTTCGATTCGCGACCGGTAGGTCTCGAGAAAGTCGGCCGGCATGCCGTAGTACGCGTAGAGCATTTGCTGCCCCAGAATCTGACGCTTCGAGGCGTAGTTGAAGATGAACGAGTTGAGGATCGTGTCCTTGGCGCGCCCGAGCTCGGCATCGGTCGCCGGGTTCACGATCATGCCTTCGAGCTCCTCGAAGAGGGCATCGACCGCCTCACCCATGGTCTCGGACTTGGTCTGGAGACCGAAGCCGGCGATTCCCGGAAAGGCGAACGCGGCGCCGACGCCACCGCCGGCGCTATAGGCCAGGCCCTTCTCCGAACGGATGTTCCGGAGAATCCGCCCGGAAAAGCCTCCGCTCAGGATCTCGTTCATCACCTGGATCGCGAAGAAGTCGGGGTCCTCGTAGGTGATGCCTAGGTGGCCGGCGCGGACGTTGGCTTGGGTGACGTCTTCCTTCTCGATGAAGTAGACGCCGGCGGTCGGCTCTTCGCGGTACGGGAGCTCGGGCATCGGCGCGTCCGGACCACGAGGCCAATCGCCAAAGGCCGACTCCAGCGTCGAGCGGATCGTCACCGGATCGAAGTCTCCGACCACGCCCAGCAGGATGTTGTTCGGATGGTAGAAGCGCTGGTGCCAGGCGAGGAGGTCGTCACGGGTCACGGCCGCCACGGTCGCATACTCCTGGAGTCTCGAAAGCGGCGAGTCGAGCCCGTACACAAGGCGCGAGAACTCGCGCGCCGTAATGGCTTGGACGTTGTCGTTGCGCCGGGCGATGCCGGTCCGCGCCTGCGCCTTGGCGATCTCGAGCTTGTCCGCCTCGAAGACCGGCCGGCGCAAGACGTCCCGAAACACCGGCAGCACCTCGTCGAGATCGTCCGCCAGGCAATCCATCGAGGCGAAGCCGACGGTCCGGCCCGCGCTGGTCTCGACCGAGGCCGCCCGAGCCTCCAGAAAGTTGTCCATCTCGTCGCCGGTCATCTCAACCGTGCCGCCGGTACGCTGCACGCTGCCGAAAAGCGACGCCAGACCGATCTTCTCCGCCGGCTCCCAGACCCCGCCGGTCCGCACCCGAGCCACGACCTGGACCAGCGGCAGCTCGTGATCCTCGAGCAAGAAGACCGTGAGCCCGTTGTCGAGCTGGAAGGTCTCCGGCCGCGGAATCTCGAACCGTTCGAGCTCGGGAAACTGGATCTCCCGGTAGTCCGCCACCTGGGCAGCGGCAAGAGCGGGAACTGCCAGCGATCCAATCACCGCCAGCACCAAGGCTTGTAGTTTCGACACGGTTGTCTCCTCTCGGCCGCCTCTCGAGCTAGCCGTCGTCCTCACCGGACGGTTCGTTGACGATCATCGCTGCGGTGCGGTTGGTCGGCTGGAAAACCTCGCGGGCGACCCGCTGGACGTCATCGGTGGTCACCTGTTCGATCCGATCGACACTACGGAAGAGCTCTCGCCAGTCTCCGAACAGCGCCTGATAGGAGGCGAGCTGGCGGCCGATGCCTGTGTTGCTCGCCAGGGAGCGAACCAGGCCGGCCTTGGCTCGGGTCTTGACCATCGCCAGCTCTTCCTCGGAGATGAGCTCGGTCTTCAGCCGCTCGATCTCCGCGTGGATCGCCTCCTGGACGTCCTCGTTGGAATGTCCGGGCGTGGGAAAGGCGAAGGCCAGCATCAGATTCTGGTACTTGCTCCCCGGGAAGCCGTTGAAGGCTCCGGTCTGGGCCGCGATCTTCCGGTCCCGGACCAAGCTTCTGTAGAGACGCGACGTGCGGCCGGTCGAGAGCACGTCGGCGATGGCGTCGTAGACGGCGTTGTCGGGATGGGTGATCGCCGGCCGCAGATACCCTTCGGCGTAGATCGGCTGCGCCCGGTCGGGAATCCGGACCACTCGTTCGGCGATCTGCTCGGGCTCGACCGTCCTGAGCGGCGGCGGCTCGGGGCCCTTCGGCAGCCGGCCGAAATACCGCTCCAGAAGCGGTACCAGCTCGGCGGCGTCCACCGCCCCGACAATCGAGATGATCATGTTGGACGGCGTGTAGTACGTCTCGTAGAAAGCCAGCGCGTCCTCGCGCGAGAAGGACTCGAGATCGCTCATGTAGCCGATGCCCGAATAGCCGTAGGGATGTGCGGTGAAGGCCGCGGCCAGCAGCTGCTCGACCAGACGGCCGACCGGCTGGCTATCGACCCGCAGGCGGCGCTCTTCCATGACCACATCGCGCTCGGTGTAGAACTCGCGCAGCACGGGATCCAGGAAACGCTCGGATTCGAGATGCGCCCAGAGCTCGACCTTGTTGGCCGGCAACGAGTAGTAGTAGTCGGTCCGGTCCGAGCCGGTCGAGGCGTTCAAGCCAACGCCGCCGGCACGGTCGATGATCTCGCTGAACTCGTCGCGCCGCAGATACTCGGTGGCGGCTTCGCGCGCGTCCTTCCAGGCCCTCTCGAGCTCGGCCTGGCGCTCGGAGTCCGGGCCAGTCGGCCGGCGCCGCTCGCGGTCGTAGGCGGCATAGGCCTTGTCGATGGCCTCGAGAGCCCGGCGCTCGGCCTCGAAGTCGCGGGTGCCGATCTTGGACGTGCCCTTGAAGGCCATGTGCTCGAACATGTGGGCAAGACCGGTAATGCCGGCCACCTCCTGGGCCGAGCCGGCGTTCACATAGGTGTAGAACGACGCCACCGGCGCCCCCGGCCGCTCGTAGATGAGAAAGGTCAAGCCGTTGTCGAGCCGGTGCTCGGTCAGGCGCTTCTCAAAGCGTTCGAGGTCTTGGGCCGGCGCCGCGGTAGCCGCGACCATGGCCGCCAGAGAAGCGATCAACAAGGTTCTCATCTGGAGTTCTCCTGGAGGTTCTGTTCATGCATCCGTCTCGAGCCGGCGACGCCCGAGCGATGCGTCGTCCGCCTCCCAACGGCGCCTAAGTCAATGGCGAGCCGGCCGGCTCAGCCGACAAAGAGTCTACGGCACTGAAGGCCGCGAGGTTCTCGGTGACGTTGCCACATCCGTGGTAGAAGGGCGCCGATGACTGAAGCAAAGTACGTCCACGCCATCTCAGCCACGCAGATCCCCGTACCCGGCGGCAAGCGCATCGACGAGCTCATCGGCAGAGTCCACACCGGCACCGAAGCCATGAGTCTCGCCCACATGGTCGCGCCGCCGGGTTGGCACGAGCCCCACCAAACCCCGGAGTTCGGCGAGCTCACCCTCGTCCTCCGCGGGCGCATGCGCATCGAGGTCGAAGACGAGACCGCCGACGTCGGACCGGGCGAGGCGATCTGGACCGAGCCCGGAGTCCGGGTGCGGCACAGCAATCCATTCGACGGCGAGAGCGAGTACTACGCGGTGTGCTTCCCGGCCTTCTCTCCGGGTCTCGCTCACCGGGACTCCGAGTAGCGGCGAGGTCGGAAGACGTCGGGGTCGTCGGGTCGCTCCGACCGACGGGTTCTCTCTGATCTGCTTTGCATCAGAGAGTACTTGACACACCCACAGAAGGACGCTACGTTCTGCCGGGGATGAACCACGCACCGATCAGCGAACCCCAGGTGCAGCACACCCAAGGTCCGGTCGAGATGCACCAGCGGGCACTCGACCATCTGACCTTCATGCGCAAGGCCATGGAGTCTTCCCGCCGGTTTACCTCGGTACCCGGCTGGGGCGGCGTCGGCATGGGTCTCATCGGCCTGGCCGCGGCGGCAGCGGTCCATCAGAGCCCGGAGGACTGGCTTGCCGCCTGGCTCCTGGCTGCGATGCTGGCCGCCAGCCTGGGAGGCTGGGCCTTGTGGCGCAAAGCGAGTACCCGGGGCGAGGCTCTCGCAAGCGGCGTAGGCCGGCGCTTTCTGCTCAATCTGGTTCCGGCGCTGACCGCCGCGGCGATCCTGACCTACGTCTTGAACGTAGCCGAGCGGGCCGATCTCATCCCCGGCACCTGGCTTCTCTTGTACGGAGTGGCCGTGGTTTCGGGCGGGGCCTTCTCGGTCAAGCCGATTCCGGTCCTGGGGGCATGCTTCATGGTGCTCGGGGTTGTCGCCTTCTTGGGTCCGATTGGCTGGACCAACGGCCTCCTGGCCGCGGGCTTTGGGGGACTCCACCTCGTCTTCGGCGCCGTCATCGCGCGGAGGTACGGTGGCTAGATCGGGAACGGTGACCAAGAAGCCGGGCAGCTCGGGCAAGAAGCGGCGGCTCGAAACCGTGGCCGGGTACCTGGCGGACTCGCACGCTCGCGAGTTCGACCGGCTCGTCTACGAACGCGTCCGGCTCGGCATCTTGAGCGCTCTGGCGGTCAACGATTCGATGACGTTCTCGGCGCTCCGGGATCTGCTGGAGACGACCGACGGCAATCTGAGCGTCCACGCTCGCAAGCTCGAGGACGCCGGATACGTGCGCTGCTCGAAGTCCTTCGAGGGGCGCATGCCCAAGACCGAGTACCGGATCAGCGCCAAGGGCCGCAAGGCGCTCGAGCGCTACCTCGACCACATGGAAGCCATCATCACCGCGACCCGCGGGTGAATCGTTTTTCGCCGCTCACTTTGCGATTCAAAGTCTGCCGGCCGACGCCCGAATCCGGCTCTTCGCCCACCTCAGCCACTACCGAAAGGACCCGACGATGCACGTAGCGATCATCATGGACGGCAACGGCCGTTGGGCCCGCTCGCACGGCCGCGCCCGCAGCTGGGGACACCGGCGCGGCGCTGACGCCGCCGAACGGGTGGTGCGCGCCGCTCCGGACCTCGGCATCGAGGCCCTGACGCTCTACGCGTTCTCGTCGGACAACTGGCGCCGGCCTCGAGGCGAGGTCTCGGCGCTGATGGGCCTGCTGCGGGAATTCCTAACGCAGCGTGTGAACGAGCTCCGCGACAACGGGGCGCGTCTCGACGTCATCGGTCGCCGCGACCGCCTGAGCCGCCCGCTCCTTGCCGCCATCGGCGACGCCGAGCGGCGAACCGCCGGAGGCACCAGGCTGCTCCTTCGAATCGCCATCGACTACTCGGCCCGTCACTCCCTGCTTTGCGCCGCCCAGCGGCTCGGCGGTCCGACACGGCGGGACTTCCGCAAGGCTCTGGATCGCGCCATGAACGCCAGCGTACCCGCGGGGCCAGTGGATCTCGTGGTGCGCACCGGCGGCGACCAGCGGCTCTCCGATTTTCTCCTCTGGGAGAGCGCCTACGCCGAGCTCTATTTCACACCGGTCCTCTGGCCCGACTTTTCCGCCTCCGACCTGGCACGAGCCGTCGCCGATTTCGAGGGCCGCGAACGGCGCTTCGGGGCGGTCCCGAAGCCGGCCCGTCTGGCGGACGCGGCCGCCGGATAGCTTGCCCTAACCGGCTAGCGGGCGTCGACGGACACCAGGAAGCGACGGAGCGCGGCGCTCCATTCACTCGGCGCTTCCAGCATCGGAAAGTGTCCGACCTCGCGGAGCCAAATTCGGGCCGCGCCCGGAATCTCACCGGCAAGGGCGTCGGCGATCGCCGGGACCGCAATCGGGTCTTTGCGTCCCCACAGGACCAAAGCGGGCAAGTCGAGCCGCTCGAGAGCACCCACCCAACGCCGGCGGAAACGCACCCGCTCATCCAGGTATCCCGAGAGAGCCGGGAGACGAAAGCGGCCGCCGTTGTGATCGAGAAGCAGCCAGAGCGCGGAGAGATCGGTGGCGTCTGCGAGCTCGGGCCGCCCCCAGAGCGCCCGCAGCCGGCGGCGAAAAAACGCCGGCCCGGCCAGGCGAGCCAACACCGGGCCCGCCCAGGGGTTCTTGAGCACCCGCTGCGTCAGTCGCAGACGGGCGAGATCCAGATGGACGCTGCCGTTACAGAGAACGACGCTCGAGAACGGGATCTGGCCGAAGCCTCGTTCGCGCCGTGCCAGAAGCTCGGTCACGACGCTGGTGCCGTAGTCGTGGCCGAGCAGATGTGCGCGCGCAACACCCAGCTTGCGCCACAGGGCCTCGGCCAGCTCCGCCTGCTCGATCAGCGAGTAGGAATAGAGGCGGGGCTTGTCCGAGTAGCCGAAGCCGAGCTGATCGTGGGCGATGACGCGGTGGCCGGCGGCCAGCTCTTCGAAGACCCGGTGAAAGTCAAAACTCGCGGTAGGAAAGCCGTGAACCAAGAGCAGCACGGGCTTGTCCTCGCCGCCGGAGTCGACGACAAACACATCTCGATCCAAGACCGAGACCATGCGACCCCGGGTTCGCCAAGCGGCAAGGCGACGTCTGGCCTCACCGTGCGCGGAGCGCGCATCAGTCGCCACGCAGGTACCCGAGAAAGCTCGCCGAATCGATGTTCGAGCCGCACACCAGAACTCCCACGCGCCGGCCGCGCAAGGATTCCCTGAGCGGCCCGCACAGCGCCGCCGTCGCGGCCGCTCCAGCGGGTTCGACCGCGAGCTTCATCTCGTCGAACAGAAGTCGCATCGCATCCCGGATCTCCTCGTCGTCGACCAGAACCAGCTCGTCCACGAAGCGGTGGCAGAGGGTAAAGCTGTAGGGAGCCGCATGCGGGGCTCCCAGGCTGTCGGCGATGGTGGCGACCCGCTCGATCGCCACCGGCTTGCCGGCGGCAAAGCTCTGGTGCATGGAGTCGGCGCCGGTCGGCTCGACCCCGATGACCCGGCAGCCGGGGCGGAGCTGCTTGACCGCGGCGGCAATTCCCGCCATGAGTCCGCCCCCGCCAATCGGCACCACGACCGCGTCCAGCTCCGGCTCCTGCTCGCACCACTCGAGGCCGACCGTGGCCGTGCCGGTGATCGTTCTCAAGCCCTCGAACGGATGGACGAAGGTGCGCCCCTCCTCGCTCTCGATGCGGCGCACCTCGGCAAAGGCGGCATGGACGTCCTCGGTGAGGATGACCTCGGCGCCGAAACGGCGACAGCCCTCGACGCGGGCGGCGTTGGCGCTCCGCGGCATGACGACCTTGGCCGAGGTCCCCACTCTTGCCGCCGCGTAGCCGACCGCCATCGCATGGTTGCCGGCCGAGACCGCGGTAACTCCGCGCTCGATCTCTTCCGCGCCCAGCGCGAGAATGTTGAGCAGGGCGCCCCGCGGCTTGAAGGTGCCGGCGAACTGCAAGAGCTCGAGCTTCAGAACCGCTTCGGTGCCAGCGCCGATGCGCTCCTCCAACCGGCGGCCGCGCCAGGTCCAGGTCGGCGTCGTCCGAATCGCCTCGCCTAGCTTGGCTCGCGCCTCCCGAATCGTGTCCGGGTCAGGCGGGTCACCCCCATTCGGCAAACTGTCGGGAAGGTATTCCGGAGGCTCGATCATGGAGATCCCTTGGATCGGGGACGGTCCAAACGCCGCGCCATCCTAGCCCGATCTTCCCGCTCGGAACCACCGCGCGAGGCAGGGCGCGCCTAGCGGCTCTTGGTCCCGATCTCGGATCCAATCTCAGGCTCGGTCTCCGGGAGGATCTCGAGCTCCCGGGCCAAGGCGTCCGCCCGAGCCAAGCCCTGGAGCGTAGGCACGAGCCGCCCTTGGCGCCCGCTCCGCTCGCTGGTGAGACGGAGCCAGCCGGCTTCCGCATACCGGTCGAACCGCTCCCGGTTCCGGCTCTCAAACGAGCCGTCGAGATCGATCGCCGCAAGCGCCACGCCGGCCGGCCGCCGAAGGCCGAGCATCAACCGCTCGAGCGCGATCTGGGACTCGTCCAGAACCTCGCGGCCCACCCCCGATTCTTCCCCGGAAACCACCCGGCGCCGCCACGCCGCCTCGTCGCGTTCGTTCCAGGAGCGCTCGGTGCCGTCGAAGGAGTGAGCCGAAGGACCAAGACCCAGATAGGGCTTGCGGTCCCAATACTTGGCATTGTGGCGAGAGCGATGTCCGGGCGTACGGGCGAAGTTCGAAACTTCGTAGGCTTCGAATCCCAACTCCGCCAAGTGGCGGTGGGTGGTGACGAAGAGCTCGGTCAGAGAGGAATCGAGCGGCTCTTCGAGCTTTCCCCGGCTGCGGCGGACGAAGAAGGGCGTTCCCGGTTCAATGGTGAGTTGGTAGCAGGAGACGTGATCGACCGCGAGATCCGCTGCGAAATTCAACGACTTGGTCCACGCCTTCGCGCTCTGGCCCGGAAGGCCATAGATGAGGTCGATCGACACGCTGAAGGACCCGGCGGCCACCGCCGCGGCGACCGCGTTGCGCGCCTCCAAACCGGTGTGGCGCCTTCCCAGGAACCGCAGCTCCGCATCGGAAAAGGACTGAACGCCGAGGCTAAGTCGGGTGACCCCCAGCTCGGCCCACGAGCCGAGCGCCTCGAGCGTCACGTCCTCGGGGTTGGCTTCCAGCGAGACTTCGGCGTCTTCCGAGATCCCGGCGAGCCCGACTTGCGACCGAACAGCACCCAAAATCCGAGCTAGCTCGGAGACCTCGAGAAGTGAGGGCGTGCCGCCCCCCAGAGCCAGCGTGTCGACCCACAGGCCAGACCCCCGGCGCCGGATCTCTTCCTCCAACGCGGCCACAAACCGACGCCGCCGGTCCCGATCCCCAACAGTGACGGCGAAGTCGCAATAGGGACAGATGGCCGAACAGAACGGCACGTGCAGGTAGAGCCCGTGTTCGGAGCCGGAATGGAACCTACTCCGGGCAGCGGCCCGGCCCTCGGCCTGGGAACGAGGCGGTTCCGCCATAGCTCCCACTTTACGATCCTCACCCGGACTTCTCGCCAGAGAGCCCTCGGTAGGAGTCCAAGCTAGACGCGGCTTTAAGAAAAAAGGGCCTGCCGCGGCAGGCCCTTTCGAAACGTTTCTCGTTGAAGACGTCAGTTGCCGGACTCGGCGGCCGGACTCGCGGGCGGAGGCGGAGGCTGGGGGCCCCCGTCGTCGTCCGTGTCGGCGTCGTCCGAATCGTCGTCGAGCAGCAGAATGCCGCCGGCGGCAACCAGAACGCCGACCAGGACCTTCTTGCCGGTCGTCCAGAACGGCACCAGGATCTCCTCCTCGCAGTTGCCGTCCAGGCCGAGGTCGTTGTTGCCCGCGACCACGAGGCCGTCGGCCTTCTTGGCGTCAACCTCGGACAGGGCCACCTCGATCGGGTCCCAGTCGTCGCAGCCGTCATCCATCTGCACGCACAGGGGATCCTCGGAACCCTCACACTTGGGTGCCGGATCCGCGCACTCGCACATGGTGACCGTGCTCTCGACCGCTTCGCCTTCGCCGACGGTGCCTTCCTGGTTGAAGCTAGCCGGTTCCTCGGAACCGATGCGGACGTACTCGCCGCTCGGCTGGCTCACCAGGAGCTGTCCCGAGCCCACGCTCGCCAGAAGCTCGCCACCCTCGTTGACCTCGAAGCGTGCTCGAGTTTCCGGCTCGAGCATCGCCGTCTGCCCATTCTGGAGATAGACCGTCGCGGAGTCCTGGCCGGTCGCCAGCACCGTCTCGCTCATCACGGTCGTGCCTGGAGGCGCCGCAACGCCGTCGAGCTGCATCGAGCCGGTCGCAACCTGGCCGATCACAGCCGCTGCGAACATGGGCTGGGCGCCAAGTGCGGCAATGCCCAGAACCAGTACGGACACAAACACCTTGAAATTCATGTACCTACGCATAGTTTCCTCCCCCACAGTGGGTGACGGAATGCATTATAGGCCCTCTACACCAGTCGCGCAATTGTGATCGCAAGGTGGGTTGCATAGAATGAATGGCTCCGGCGGCGGGTGGAGCCCGCTCGAAGCAATCGAAGCTAGCTATCGAAGCCGGCCATCGGAGCCAGGATGGGCCAACTCGTTCCCAAAAAAGAGAATCCGTTCGGGGTTCCAGCGGTTATCGAGCAACCCGCCGGGCTCGATTCGGACGTCTTTTCGCTACGGCGCTATCTCGAGATTCTGCAGCGCCGCTGGCGTTGGGTGGCCGGCATGCTGGCCCTGGTGGTCGCGGGTACGGCGCTCCAGGTCGCAACGATCACCCCGCTCTACCGCTCGACCGCGACGATTCAGGTCGATCCGAACCCGGCCAACGTACTCCCCTTCCAGGACCTGGGACAGGCCCGGCGAGGACGCAGCCAGGACGAGGCTCTGCAGACCGAGATCACCAAGCTCAGGAGCTCGGCTTTGGCCGAGAAGGTGGTCGAACGGCTCGACTTGGCGGACAACGAAGCGTTCATCGCGCCCATCAAGTCCGGCATTCTGAGGGAAGGAGGAGAGAGCGCGCTGGCAGTGGCCAAGCGACTCGTTCGCGGAGACTCCATCCGAGCCAGGGGCTCGAAACCGGGGCAACGGGCTCTCATCAACCGTGTGCGCCAATACTCTTCGGTCCAACCGGTTCGCCGCACCTGGCTGATCAACATCCACTTTGACTCGCCGGACCGCGACGCGGCCCAACTGGTCGCCAACGGCCTCGCTCAGCTCTTCGTGGACGAGCAATTGGAGGCCAGCTTCAGCCGCATCGGCCAAGCCACGGAATTTCTCCAGAAGCAGCTCGAAGACCTCAAGATCGATTTCGAAGCGTCGGAACGGCGCCTGTACGAATACGCCAGCGAGAACAATCTCGAGAACCTCGGCGGCGAACGTAGCTCTAGCCAGCAGCAACTCAATGACTTGAGCCAAGCCATTACCCGCGCCGACGACGACATCGCCGCCCAGGCGGCCAAGTACGACACCATCCGCCGCTCGTCGGTGGAAAACCTTCCGGATTCCATCTTGGACTCCTCCATCCTTGCCATGCTGTCGCAGCGGCGGGAGCTCGAGAACAAGCTGGCGGAGCTGCGGGCTCGTTTCGGCCCCGCCTGGCCGGAGGTTCAGGACACCCGGGACAAGCTCGCCGAGCTGGATCTGCAGCTTGCGGCCGAAAAGGACCGGGCCGCCGATCGAGCGCTACGCGAGCTGCAACTTCTGCGCTCACGGCGCGGACGGCTTCAGGCCGAGCGCAACTCGGTGCGGTCTTCCGTTGGCGAGAACCGGGCCGAGACCGCCGAGTACGACTTGCTCAAGCAGGAGGCAGAGACTAGCAAGCAACTCTACGAGAGCGTTCTGACCCGTCTCAAGGAAGCCGGAGTCGCCGCCGGCATCCAAGTCCAGAACATCGCGGTCACTCAGCCCGCCTTGCGACCGGTCTCGCCCTACACGCCGAACAAAACGCAGGCCCTTTTTCTGGCGCTCCTCCTTGGGGCCAGTCTGGGAGTGGTCGTAGCATTCGTCGTCGAGCTCATCGACAACAGTCTGAAGAGCGCCGACGACGTCACCAAGTATCTGAACCTGCCGAGCCTGGGCGTCATCCCGAGGCTCGATCCTCCCGCCAGGGGCCTTCGGGCACGGCTGCGCCGGCATCGGGCGGAAGGGCACCAGATCTTGCTCTCCGACGCCGAAACGACCCGCGAAAGCGCGCGGGCACGCGAGGCCTACCGCGCCTTGCGCACCTCGATTCTCCTGTCGCACTCCGGCAAGCCGCCGCAGACAATCCTCATCACCTCGGCGGCACCCTCGGAAGGCAAGTCCACCACCGCCGCGAATATCGCAATCGCGCTCGCCCAGGCCGGCAACCGAACCCTCCTGGTCGATATGGACCTGCGACGGCCACGGCTCGGAGCGCTCCTCGACATCGAGGACGAAGTCGGGTTGAGCGGCTTTCTCGCCGGTACTTCCGATCTGTCCTCGCTCATCGTCACCACCGAGGTGTCCAACCTGTTCTTCGTCGGCGCGGGGCAGACCCCACCCAATCCCCCTGAGCTTCTCGGCTCGGAGCGGATGGATCGCGGCATCAATCTGATGCGCGAGTACTTCACCCACGTCGTCATCGATAGCCCGCCCGCTCTCGAGCTGTCGGATCCGCTCGTCATCTCGCAGCACGCCGATGGCGTCATCCTGGTCGCTCGCAGCGGACGGACTCCTCGGGCCTTGGTCGGACGGACCGCGAACCTGCTTCAGAGCGTCGGCGCCTCGATCCTGGGCGTAGTGCTGAACGGCGTTGAAAGCTCGCGCTTCCGGTACGGGTACTACTCGAAGTACGGCTACTACGATTCGTACAACACGTCGCCCGCCGGCAACCGCTAGCAGTCCGTGGTGTCGGTAGCACCGGCCGAAGCAGCGCCGGAAGCCGGGCAGGTGCCCGCCGGCCCTCTGGCTTTGCTCTTGGGGGTGGTCGCCGCTGCGACAGTGGGCCTGGGCGGCACGCCGTCCTGGATCCGCCTGGCGATCTGGATCCCGCTCGCGCTCGCTTTCGGCCGGGTCCTGGTCGCCCAGGCGAGGAGGGGCGCTTCGCTCCGGTGGTGGGCCCTGGCGCTTCCCGGGCTAGCGCCGGTCGCGGCCTTTGTCGGGCTGCCGACGCTTCGCGCCGACGGGTTTCTGTTCGCCGCGTCGGTCTGGGCGGCCCTTACGGTCGCGGCGGCGGCGGTCGCGGCGAGCACGCGGCGAGCCGATCTCGTGCTGGCCGTCCTGGCCTGTCTCTCGACGGCGCAAGCGCTCTACGGTCTGGCCGCGGCCTCGGGACTGCTTCCGAGTTTGGGTCCCGATCCCGAGATTCCGGTCGATCTCGCCTCCGGAACCTTCGTCAATCCGAATCACTTTGCCGGCGCGGTCTCGATCGGTGCCCTCATCCTGACCGGCGTTCTTCTGACGCCGTTCGGGGGGCAACCCGGCGAGAGCCGGGCTGGGGCGCGGCCTGGACTCCGGCTGGGCGCCGGCGCCATGCTCGCGGTCTGCGTCGCAGCTCTGTACCGTTCGGACTCGAAAGGCGGATGGCTGGCCTTCGCTTCCGCGGCCATCCTCACGGCGTCTCTCGTTCTCCTGCGGCGGCTCCGGCGCAACCGGAACCGTCCTGGAGCGCTTGTCCTTGGCATCTCGGTGCCGGCGGCCTTGGCCGCGGCCGCCGCCCTCGTGGTGCGTTCCGGCCTCCTGTCGCTCAAGGACCGGCTCACGATCTACCGCGACACTCTCGCTCTCGTTGCCGACCATCCTCTGGCCGGCGTCGGACCGGGAATGTACCGCTGGCGGTTTCGCGAGTTCCAGACGCCGAACCTCAAGAACACCTACTACCACGCGCACAACGACTACCTGGAGCTGGCCGCCGAATGGGGATTGCCGGTCGCCGCGATGCTTCTCGCCCTGCTGGGCTGGTGGCTGGCCGTCCAAATCCGGACGGCGGTCGCCGGAGAGGACGACTCCCGGGCCAGAAGATCTCTCTTGCTTCTGGCCCCGGTCGTCGGCCTCCTCGTCCACGGCTTGGTCGACTTCAATCTCCAGATCCCCGCCAACGCACTTGCCTTCGCCGCCCTCCTGGGTTGCGGCCTGGGCATCCAGGCTCCCCACGGGGGCCGGGGCCGTGCCGGAAACGCGCTGCCCGCGGCCGGTCTCGTCTCCCTCATAGCCATCGGCATTCTCGCCGTTTCGGGCCTCATCGCCGGACATCGGCTCGCGGCCCGCGCCCTGACCTTCGGCGAGCCCAGCCCGGTCAACCTCGAACGGGCGGCGCGACTCGACCCGAGAAACGCCGAGACCCTCTTCCGGCTCGGCTTCGTCCGCCGCGCCCACGGCGACAACCCCGGAGCGCTCGAGGCGCTGGAGCGCGCGGTCGCGCTCCAGCCGGCGGACTGGCGATACTGGCAGGAGGCGGCGACCTCCTACGAGCTGGCACAGCGGCGGCCGGAAGCTGCCGAGGCCCTGGCCGGCGCCAGGGAGCGCAATCCTCGAGATCCGAACCTGGCCTGGATTCACGCCAACTTCCTCTTGCGCGGCGGCGATCTCGAGGGCGGTTTGGCGGCCTTCGGCCGGGCACTGGATGCCGGCACGAACGGCCGCCTGGGGTTTTCCGTCTTCGCTCGCGCGGGAGCCTCGTTCGATCAGCTGAGGGCCGTCTGGCCGGGCGATGCCCGCAGCCAGCTCGAGCTCCTGCGGCTGGCCGCGAGACGCGATAGTCCGCTTCGCCCGGAGCCCGACGGCAAGGCACTGCTCGAGGTCTGGCAAGCCTCGCTGCCGGCACCCGACGGCAGGCGGGATCGAATCCTACGAATATTCGCCGAGCAGGGTCTGACGACCGAGGCCCGCCAAGGCTGGGCCGACTGGCAAGCCTTCCGAGGAGTTACGGACCGCGACTACCTCGACGGCCACAATCTTCTCTGGAACGGGGACTTCGATGCTGCGTTCGCGGGCACGGACTTCGGCTGGAAGACGGCACGCAAGGCTGCGGAGGACCTCGCCCTCCGCTCCCTCGACGGGGAGAGCGTTCTCGCCGTCCGCCCGTCGCCGGGGACCCTCATCACGCAAACGGCCGTCCTGGACCGGAGCGGGACCTACGAGCTGTCGGTTCGGTACCGAGCGCCGCACTGCGCTCCCGCTCTCCAGTGGATGCTGGTCCAACGGGGGACCCGGGCTCGTGCTTTCCTGGCGCTCGCTCCGACGACCGCGAAGCCCGAGATCCGAGTGACCGAGATCGCTCTAGAAGGACCGGGAACCGTGAACGTGACGCTGCGAGGTACTTCCTCCGCCTCCTGCGACCAGGTGATTCTGGAGGCGGTTCGCCTGATTCGGAGACCTTCCGGCGATGCTCCCTGAGGGCTTGCAAAGGCGCCTGGCAACGGGCGGTTCGGTTCGACAACCAACCGCCGCCGGGATAGCGTAGCGGGTCGATCGGATGGATGCCGTGATGAGTGTTTTCGCCACCTTTGCCCTGCTCTTCCTGGCGGCGGAGGCCCCCGGCGGATCGCTGGTGATCTCGACTCAGCCCGACGTCGAAGTCTTCTGGGACGGGGTCCCGCTGGGCAAGACCAGCTCCACCGGCGTGCTCACCGTCGAAGGGATCCCACAGGGCAAGTATCGCCTGACCCTGTCGAAAGAAGGCTTCGAGAGTCTGACGCTCTCGGTCGCGGTTGACGCCGAGCCCAAGACGTTGCGGGCGCGGCTCCGCCCGGCCTCCGGCGAGGACCCGGCCGAGCCCGGCGCCGAACCCTCTTCCGCCGTACCGGACACGAAGCCAGAAGCGTCGAGACAGCGCACCCGGCCGACGGCCACGGCACCGGAGCGCCGTCAACGATCGAGCCCACCTCCGGTTCCCGCGCCGCGACCGCGGCGAGATCCAGCCTCTGACGTCCGCGCCGACGCAAGCCAGACGACAACCAGCGAGCCGCGTGCACAACCCCCGGCAGAGGACTCCTCTCCAGCCGCATCCACGGCTTCGGGCAGCGAGCCCTCCCACGAGGCCACGAGCGTGCGCACCGAGACCGATGCCGTTCGCGCGCCCGAAGAATCCGGGCCGGCGGCTTCGAGTCAGAGCGCGGCCTCGGACGGGGCAGCCGACGCGGACTCGACCTCGCCGTCGTCTTGGGACACCGAAGAAGCCAGCATCTCGGGCTGGTCGGGCTGGCCGATCACGGTCTTGGTGGCCCTTGCCGCGGGCGCGGCCCTCTTAGGCCTTCGCCGCGGCCGCTCCGGGTCGGCTCCAAATCCCGGAGCGCCGAACCGGCTCAAAGGGGCCGGGTCTGAGTCGGCAACCGAATCGGAAACGAAGCGGGCAGCCGCAGGCGGAACCGATCTCTTGAGCGAGATGCGCGAACGCGAAGAGGCCCTTGACCAAGCCGTTGACGTCGACCGGAACGTGGTTGAGGTCGAAGTCACCGACATTCGAAGTCTCGACGAATCGATGGAGGTCGAATCATGAACGTAGCTGAGCTGGTGGTCGTCCTGGCCACGATTCTGGACATCGATGGTGCGCTCGCCCGTCTCGACCAAGGGACCCTCGGCGGTCTCCGGCCGGGGGACCGAGGCGAGGTCTACTACGAGCTGGTCGTGGGCGGCCGTTCGCAGCGGATCGAGCTCGGCCACGGCGAGATCGCCGCGACCGAGGACGGCGAGTCGGCCTTCCGGCTTCCCGCGGGAACCGACGTCAAGCCGGGCCATCAGGTTCGCTTCAGGGTTCCGGCGAACCGCCTCGAGCTGGCGGCCAGCGCCTCGACCCCGCCTAGTCCAGCCGCATCCGCCGACGTTCAGCGCCTGCGGGCGGACCTGGAACAGGCCGAGAATCGGAGAATCACTCTCACCCGTGAACTGTCTGAAGCTTTGACCGCGAAGCAAACGCTCGAAGCCGATCTCCTAGCGGCGCGCGGCACCTTGGCGGACGCCAACGACCGGGTCGCAACCCTGGAGAGCTCGATCGCCGCGGCGCGGGAGCGCGTCACGACCCTCGACGGGGTCACCGCCGAGCGAGATCGGCTCGTGCGCGACCTCACCGGCGTTCAATCAGACAAGTCCAGGCTCGAAACCGAGCTCGCGGCCGCAAACGAACAACTCATCGAGTTGGCTCCGGTCCGCGAGGAGCGCGACCGTCTGCTGCGCGACGTGGCTCGAGCCCGCGAGGAGATCTCGGCGCTGGAAGGCGACCTGGATTCCGCCAGCGGCGAGGTTGCCAACTACCGCGAGCTGCGCCGCGAACGCGACCAGGCCGAGCAAGCACTTGCCGACGCCCGCGCGGAGGCCTCGCGTCTCGAGCAACAACTCGAAGCCGCCAACGGGGAGGTCGCCGACTACCGCGAGCTCCGCCGCGAACGCGACCAGACGAACCGAGCACTCGCCCACGCCCGAGACGAGATCGTCCGGCTCCAGAAGGACCTCTCCTCGGCCGGAGACGAGGTCACCGACTATCGCGAACTGCGCAAAGAACGCAACCGGCTGGACAAGGAGCTCAACCGGGCCGAGGCCCACGGCCGCCGGCTCCAGAAGGAAATCGACGACGGCGCGGCCGAGGTCCGGGTGGCACGCGAAGTGCGTGCCGAGCGCGACCAGTTGCGCGCGGACCTGACGCAAACGCGGACCGGCCTCGAGGCGGCCAATGCCTCGATCGCGGCGCTCGAAGGCGACTTGGCGGAAAGCCGCGAGCAGGGCCTTGTGCTGACCGCCAACCTGGAGGCCTCGCAGCAGCGCGGGACAGAGCTGACCAGCGATCTTGCCGAGACTCGGGACGCGCTACGCGCACGGAGTCGAGAGACCGAGGACCTCTCCCAAAAACTCGCCGTCTCGGAGACCGCGCTTGCCGAAAGCCGTGAATCCGGCACCAGGCTCGCCGCCGAGATCGCATCTCTGGAGGGCCGGATCGCCAAACTCCGCACCGAGCAGGGCGCCTCGACCCGTGAGTTCGAAACCGAGCTCGCGGCCACCCGCGCCCGGTTGCGCGAGGCCGAGTCCCAGGCCGCGGACCTCAATGCCAAGCTGGATGAAGTCACGGGCCAACGCGATGGCCTCGCTTCCCGTCTCGAGGCGCTGCAGTCGGAGTCCGGAACTCGAGTCTCGAACCTCGAAAGCGAGATCGAGGCCGTTCGTCAGTCCTTGAGCTCTCTGGCCGCCGAGAATCGGGAGATCAAGGCCAATCTGGCTGCAAGCGCGGCGCAAGCGGCCGAGCTCGCCTCGGACCTCGAGAACGCCGGTTCCGAGCGGCAGAACCTCGCCGGGGAGCTCAACCGGACCAAGGCAGAGCTCGAGGACGCCCAGGCGGCCCTCGAGGAAACCCGGAAGAAATCCGTCTCGTCCCAGAGTGAGCTGGACCGACGGCTCGAAGTCGAATCCGCCAAAGCGACCGACCTCAAGGACCGCCTGGATGCCGTCGAAAGCGAGCGGAGCCGTCTGGCCGGGGCCGTCCAAGAGGCGAACCGCAGAAACGAGGCTCTCCAAGAGGAGCTTGAGGCGGCCCGCTCCGGCGCCAGCCAGTCCGAGACCGAGCTGCGCAAACACCTCGACGGCGCCCGAGAGGCGCTGGCCGCGAACGAGGGTCGGAGACGGGTTCTCGAGGCGAAGGTTGCCGAGCTCACCGGTCAGCTCGAACAGGCCCGCTCCGAGACCGGACGGCAGGCCGATCGAATCGCCACGCTGGAGAGCGAGTTGGAGTCGGCCCAGAAGGCCGTGGCCAAGGCGTCCCGAGGCGTCGAGGCCCGATCGCCGGGTAGGCAGCCGTCTTCGAAACCCCCAACCCCCTCGGAGCGGGCGCCCGCGGCCCGGCCCACCACCCGACCCACAACCAGAATGGCGCGGGTGCGCGGCGGCCGCTACGCCATCGGACTGCCCGCCGGCGAAGCCTCCTACTACAACCAGCAGCCTCGCTTCGAGGCTCGGCTCGCGGCCTTCGAGCTCGATCTCGCGCCAGTCAAGGCCATCGACTACGAGACCATCACCGGCGGTCCACCGCCAGCCGTCAAGGAGGGGTTCGCGACCGGAGTCGACTTCGATACCGCCCGAGCCTTCTGCCAAGCTCTCGGCAAACGGCTCCCCACCGAGTACGAATGGGAGGCGGCGGCGCAACGTCTTGACGCCAATCTCTTCCCCATTCTGGAGTGGACCGGTTCCTGGTACCAGGCCTACCCGGGCAACGAGCGGCCCGAGTCTCAGTACGGCGAGAGTTTCCGCTCGGTCCGGGGACGGGCGGCGGGCACCGCTCTCAACATCCAGCAGCGGCGCTACCTGGCACCCGCGGATAGCCACGCGACCCTAGGGTTTCGGTGCGCTCGCTAGGAGGTGCCGCCGGTGCCCGATCCGGGCGCTACCGGCGCGCTCGTTGGATCGTTGCGAGCTTTCTTGCCGGGCTCTGTCTGGGTGTCGGCGGCCTGTCCGCGCAAGAGCCAGAAGCCCCCGCGATCGAGATTTCCCGCTTCCCGACCGAGCATCTGAGCGAGTATCGGATCGTTCCCGGAGACCGGCTCGAGGTCGAGGTCTTCGGTGTGGATGAGCTATCGGGCGTCTACGACGTCCGTCCCGATGGCCGCCTGGTGATCCCACTGGTCGATCGCATCCAGGTCGCCGGACTGTCCCTCGAACAAGCGGAACGGCGCCTGGCGCGGATCCTCAAAGCCTCCGATCTGATTCAAGACCCGCAGGTCTTCGTGACCCTGGACGCCTTGGCTCCGCGCGAAGTCACGATCTCCGGCGGAGTCACCGAGCCCGGCGCCTACCGGCTGGAAGAGCATCCGACCCTGCTGGCCCTGCTGGACGCAGCTGGCGCCTTGCCCGCAGTCGCCACCGACGCGTCGATCCTGCTGGTTCGCCTCGATGAGGCTGGCTCACAGACCAAGACGCCGATCGATGGGGAACACCTGCTGACCAGTCGAGATCCGGCTCTCGACCTGCCGCTCCGAGCCGGCGATATTGTCCTGGTCCGACCGCGCAAGCGCACCCGCGTCTACGTCCTGGGGGCCGTGGAGGAGCCCGGTCTCGTCGAGATCGAGAGCCCCCTGCCCTCGGTCGATCTCGCCCTTGGAGCGGCCGGAGGAACGACGCCTCGAGCCGGCCTCGAAAAGGTCTCGGTCATCCGGGGAGGGCCTGGCGGCGAGCCCCTCGTCCTGACCGCCAATCTCAAGGCGATGGGCCAAGGCAAAGCCGAGCCGCTGGTCTTGGCCGAGCTCGACACGGTCTACGTTCCCTATTGGCCGGCCCGAGGCGGACCCCCCGCGGCGATTGTTGCCCAAGCCGGACAGCGGAGCCAACCGGTGGCGGCCGAGCCCGCACCGGCACCCGTCGTAGCCGAACGTACGGCCGCGCCAGCCGAGCTACCGAGCGAGGACCCGGTAGCCGAGGTGCCGCCACCTCCGCAGCCCGAACCCACCGAAGATCCCGCGGTCCTGGCCCAAAAAACATTCAAGCGCGCCAGCCGCGGCATGCTCCGGGTGGGCCCGGCCAACGGCGAGGAGACCTTCTGGATCGATCGCAAGCCGGTGTCCTTCCAAGCGTATTCCGCTCTGGAGTCCATCCCTCGTGCCAACAGCCTGGTGGACGCGGCGACCGACGTTCGCTTCGACCAAGCCGTTGTCTACTGCGCCAGCGCGGGCAAGCGCCTACCCACCGAGCAGGAGTGGCGCTTGGCATTTGTCACGGGCAAGTTGGACCTCGAGCCCCTCTACGAATGGACCAACTCCCGGTATCAGCCGAGCGCTCCAACCCAAGAGGCCGAAACGGCCGAGTTCCGAGTGCTCAAGGGACACCATACTCTCGAAGGCATGGACCCCGACCATCGTTCCTTCCTGGTGCGGGACTCCTCGAGCTCGCTGGTGGGGTTCCGCTGCGCGCTCGGCCGGCCGTGAACGGGACCTCCTCAGGGTTCGTCGACTGCCATTGCCACGTTCTGCCCGGAGTCGACGACGGGCCGCCGGATCTCAAGGCCGCCCTGGACCTCGTGCGCCTCGCGGCCGCGAACGGCACCTCCGTGCTCGCGGCAACCTCGCACCTCTACGCCCCGTATTTCGACGAGCGCTCGCCGGCCGAGCTGGCGAGCACCTTCGAGGAGCTCCGCGCCGCGCTGGCCGCACGAGCCGATGTCGAGCCGGCGCTCGCCTCGATCGAGCTCGTCCTGGGCGCCGAGCACTACGTCGATTCGTTCTTCTTTGAAGCTCTCGAGGACAAGCGGGTTCTGCCCCTGGCCGGCACACGCCACCTCTTGGTCGAGTTCTTCCCCGGTCTTCCGGCGCACGCTTTCCGAGGGGCTCTCGAGCGCATCGCCGACGCCGGTTTCGTGCCGGTGCTCGCGCACGTCGAACGCTACCCGGCGCTTGCCGCCGAGCCCGCCCTCATCGCCGAGCTCAAGGGCGACGGCGTCGTCATTCAGGTCAACGCCGAAGCCATCCGCACGCCGCGCTGGGGACGGAAGCGCCCGGTCGACCATCTCCTGCATGGCGGTCTCGTCGACTTCATCGCCTCGGACGGCCACGATCCGGTCCGCCGGCCGCCAAACCTTGCCGGAGCGGCGGCCATTCTGGAACAGTCCTTCTCGGCGGTCCACGTCGATCGGTGGCTGCGTCAGCGGCCGCGCGCTCTGTTGGCCGCCGTGGATGACGACGGTTGAGTCGTGAAACAATCCGCCCGGCGGAGCCGCCCGGTGCGGTTGCGACTCCGCGGGAGACCTCCATGAGACCCAGAATCACGGTACTCGCTTGTAGCTGTCTCCTCACCGCGATCCCCTCGTTCGCCCAATTCGGTGGGCACGCGGAACCCGGCGTCTGGGAGCAACCCGCACCGTCCTACACCTTGTTCGAGAACGAGCTCTCCAACGCGCGGTGGAAGCTGGGCCGGTACTTTCTCAGTCCAACGCTCGAGATTCGTCAGATCGGTGTCCGCACGACCGCAAGGCAGCGCAAGACCACGAGCGACGGATTCGACATCTACGACACCAAGACCCGGCCCACGGCCTCGCTGGTCGCGGGTCTCAAGGGCTACCTTCCCGTGGGCAGACGGACCATCTGGACAACCGAAGTCCTGCCACGCTACACCTGGCTCGAGGACGGTGGCGCCCGCAGCGGATTCCGCGGCCGCATCGCGACTCGATTGATCGGCGAGACCGGGCGCCTCGGCTACTCGCTCGGCCTCTCCGCTCAAGAGCACGGCGAGATCTTCAGCTCGGAATTCGAGGACCAGGTGACGACCCGGAAAGACCGCGCCGAGCTGCGCGTGACCGGCGCCATCCGCGGCGGTCTCGGCTTGTTCCTCGAAGCGACCTACCAAGAGACCGGCTTCGATCAGGAAGACGTCCTGGCCGACGTCGCGGCGCACGATCGCGACGAAAGCATCGTCGCCGCGGGTCTTCTCTACCAGACGACCCACGGTGCCAATATCGGGCTCGGAATCCAGGAATCCGAGTCGGACTTCTCGCGGCCTGGTGCCGGCTTCGATCGCTCCAACACCAGTACTGCCGGGATCTTTCGCTTCGATCAAGCCAACGAGCGGCTCCGCCTGGCGCTCGACCTTGCCGTTCACGAGATCGAGTTCGACGCCCTCCCTGAGCAAACGACGTCCCAGGCGCTCGGTCGAGCTCTGGTCGGCATTCAAACGCGCCCCTATCTGGGGTTGCAGTTCTTCGGCCGCCGAAGCCTCGGATACTCTCTCAATCAAGAGATCCCATACTACTTGACCACTGCCTTCGGCGTTTCGCTCACTCCGGCAATCTCGAGCCGGCTCTCGCTACGAGTCCTCGGCGAGTCCGGAGTCGTCGACTACCAGGAGAGCGGATTCTCGCCACGAGAAGATGACTTCGTCTCCTACGGCTTGATTTTCAACATGAAGCTGCGGCGCGTCAGTCTCAACCTGGGGGGTTCGCGCCGGGACTACGACTCGAATTTCCCCGAGTTCGACCGTACCGTCGACGCGCTGCACTTCGGGCTCGGCTTGGATCTGGACGACATCGAGATCGTGTCCAACTAACCCCTTCGAGGTTCCCCATGAAACGACTTCTTCCAATCCTGCTCGGCGTGCTTCTCCTTCTGGCGCCATCCCCACCGGCGGCGGCCCAGGCCGAAGCGGTGAGTCCCGTCGGTTCCGAAACTCAGACGATTCCGACCCTTCTCGCTGTCGGCCGCGTCACGCACACGGACGGCACCCTCGTCGTCTTCGATCTCGACCGACAGGTCGACTGGCGCACACGCTCGGTCAGCGCCCGGCGACTGGAAGTCGATCTCGAAGACGCCCTGCTCTCCCAGGGGTTGGCCGACCAGCAATACCAGAGCGGCCTCGTCTCCAGAATCTCCATTTCCAGCCTGCGCGGAGAGCGAAACCTGGTGACGGTCACGGTCGAGACTCGAGAACCTGCTTTCTTCAGTCTCGAGCGCCGCCAGAATTCGGTCGAGCTCCACCTCCAAACCGCGTCCTCGGTGGCTCTTGGCGGCACCGCCCGAATCGGACCCGGCGACAAGCTCAACGTCGACGTTTTCGGCACATCCGAGCTCGACGGTCAGCCGCGGGTCACTCCCGATGGGCGCATCGCACTTCCCTTGCTGGGCCGTTTCGACATCGCGGGCCTGACCCCGGAGCAGGCCGAGGAACGGATCGCCGCCTTGCTGCGTGAGGGACAGTTTCTCAAGAATCCCAAGGTGTTCGTCGTGGTCGAGGAGACCGCGCTCGGCGGAATCTCGGTCCAGGGGGCCGTCAACCGGCCGGGGATCTATCCAGCCCGGGGTAGCCTGAGCTTGCTCGAGGTGTTGGGCATTGCCGGCGGACTGGACCGCGGCCGCCAGAGCTCGGACAAGGTCGTCATCATCCGCCGTGACGCCGGCGGCGCCCAGAGCCGCCTCGAGATCGACGCCTCTCGACTCATCGACGAAGGAGATCTCGGTCTCAACGTCCCCATCTTGCCCGGAGACATTGTGATGGCTCCGGAAAGCAAGGTCTTCTCGGTGCATGTCACCGGTGCCGTGCGCAACCCCGGAAGCATCGAGTTTCTGGGCGCCGAGGGTATCTCCGTCTTGCAAGCCATCACCGCGGCCGGTGGCCCCACCGAGCGCGCCAAGCTGGGCAAGGTGTCGATCATCCGCCGCCTGTCAAGCGGCGAGCAAGAGACCCTCTGGGTCGACGTCAAGAAGATCCGGACCGGCAAGCGGCCGGACATCGCCTTGCAGGCGGGCGACACGGTCGTGCTGCGCGAGTGGTTTCTCTAGCCGAGCCCTAGCGAGAGCAGCCGGACTAGCGCCGCGAGCCGGTCCGGAGCACCGGGCGCGGCATAGCGCAGAGCACCATCAGCATGCAGGGATAGACCGGGGTGCGCTGCCTGGCGATGATCCCGAGATTGCCAAAGGTAAAGCCGATCAAGAGCGTGTACGCCAGGAGCAGCGGCAGCGCAAACCGCAAGATCCGGCTGTGGCGCCAGTTCTTGAGCGTCAGCCATACGGCATTCCGGTTACGCGCCACCAACCACCAAAACACGGCGAGCTCGGCAAACGCAAGGGCCATCATCGGGTTGCCGATCTCCCACGGGAACGGCCGCAGCCAGATGTTGGCAAAGGCCACCGGGATTCCGACAAGTCCCAGTGGCGCCACGGCGATTCGGCTTCCGCCCGCGGTCGACTGACCGGCCCAGAACCCCAGGAAATCGACGACATTGCCATCGTCGCCAAGCTGGAATCGCTCGTCGGAGCCGAAGGTCTGCGTCATCCCCGCCAATGCCACGACCAGGACCAGCACGAGGACCAGCGCCTCGGCCGCGGCCCGCGTGTTGATTCTCTCCCGGCGCACCGTCCACTGCTGAACCGCCAGCGCAAAGGCCAGCACCACCGCTACGTGCGGTCGTATGGCAAAGGCCAGCAAGAGTCCGCTCACCAGCGGCAGCCAGGACACGGATTCCCTCTTGCCAACCGCACCCAGGGTCGTCAGCCCCACCGCCAGAAACGTCACCGCTTCCTTGCCGATGCTTCCGGGCCAGAACCAGAGCGACGGCCAGAGCAGCAGAAAGGTGGCAAATCGAATCGACGCCGGCACCGACATCGATCTCTGAAACGCCACCGCCATCATCACCAGACCCGCAAAGGCGGCGAGGCTGAACAGGAAGAACGAGGAGCGCATCGAGGGACCCGACATCGCGACAGCCAGGCCGGCCAGTTTTTCCAGAAAGGGGGTTCCCCACCAACGCGCTGTGTCGAACCAGTAGAGGGGAGACAGCGGCCCCAAATCAAACCGCCACAGTCTGCGCGCAACTTCCAGGCCCTCGAAGTAGTACGCCACCGCGTCTCCAACGCCCCCATAGAATCGATACAGCACCTCGTAACGGATCAGGCTCCCCAGAGCGCGAACCGCGATCGCCCCGAGAAGAATCGCCTGAGGAATACGCAGCCACTGCTTGACCAGTACGGGCACGAAGAGGAATGCCAGGACCGAGAGCAGGGCGAAACCAACGAAGTTATAGGTCATTTCTAGAAGAGCTCGAGATCACCGAGACTCCAGCCCGCCTTGCGCAGGCCCGTCCAGATCGAGGCGGTCGTCGCTTCGAGCCGGCGCCCGAGGATCGGCGGCGGTCCGGCAGGAACCGGCAGGAAGCCGGCGCGGCGGTAGATCGACCGCTCGCGGGTGCTGCGCGCGGCACAGGCCACGAAATAGTCGGCGGGCAGGCGCCGCCCCAGACCCCTGGCGAGCTCGATCGCTCGTTTCTTGCTCGCCGCACCTTCGCCTACCAAGACCTCACAGAGCTTGACCTCGCGGAACCGGCGCCGAACCCGGGAATGAACGATCACCGCGGCGCAGCCATCGGTCCCAGAGGAGGAGAGTACTTCGTAGAAGAAACCCGGTACGTCAGCGTACCGCCAAGCGAGAAACTCTCGACTCTTTCGCGTTACGAGACGACCGGATCCTGTCCGCGGCGAATCGCACCCCGCCAGGAATCTCTCGACATCGGCCGACGCAAGAAACTCAGACGCCGGCGCCGCTTCTCCGGCGCGATCCGTGCGGCCGGGACTTGGCTTGAGCAGCAGCGGAGGCCGCCCGATCTTCTGCCAACCGAGCCCCAGGTACCCATCGCGGCTGGCCGCGCCAGGAGTATTGAAGATGAGGTGAGCTCCTTCCCTCTCGACTCTCGCGACCAGTTGCCGAGTCAGGGTCGAAAAAAGGCCTCGGCGCCGCCATTCGGGGTGAGTGGCGGTATCCACCGGCCGGTAGGCATCGACGGCAGCACCGCCGAAGTCGAAGCGCCAGCGCAAGAAGGTGCGAAACGCGACCAACCGCCCCTCGGCCTCGGCTACGAGACCCGGCGAAGATCCGAAAGGATTGGCGCCGTGCTTCCAATTCAGAAAGCTCTGCGACTTGCGCCCGCCGAGGCACAGTCGAAGGAGCTCGGCGATGGCCTGGGTATCGTCCGGTCTCGTCGGGCGAATCGAGTACTCGCCGGTCAAGAGTACGACTCGACGCTCCGCTCCGCGGCAAACTCGGCCGCCGGTCCCGCAAAGTCCGCCAGCACGTCGAGGTAGATCCGCTCCAGCGCTCTGGCCATCCGCTCCATGCTGAACGATTCAGCTACCCTGCGCCTCGCCTGGCCGCCGATGCGGTCGCGCAGAACCCGATCGGCGACCAGCCGGGACACCAAGTCCACGGCGGACTCGGCACTCGCCGAGAGGAATCCGGACCGGCCGTCTTCGATGACCTCGGGAATGCCCCCCACCCCTGTCGCCACGACCGCCAGCTCGGACGCCATCGCCTCGAGCAACGCCAGCGGCAGCCCCTCGTGCTCCGAAGTCATCAGAAAGACGTCCATCGCCGAGAGATACGGAGCCACGTCGTCGCGAAAGCCCACCAGGTGCATGCGCTCGCCAAGCCTGCCGGCCCGCGCTTCCACCTCGGCACGCAACGGTCCGTCCCCCACGACCAGGAAATGGAGGTCCGGGAGTGTCGAGCCCAACCGGCCCGCCACGTCGAACCACTGGTCCAATCGTTTCTGGCGCCTGAAGACCGCCACCGTCCCGACCACGGGCGCGGTATCCGGAATGCCGAGATGGCGCCGTGTTTCGGGTCCCGCGCCGTTCCGAGAGAAGGCTTCGACCCGGATTCCGTTGAGGACCCGCTCGACCGGCACCCGGTCGCCAAGATGGCGCTGGATGGAGGCCTCGACCTCTCCCGAAACCGCCAGGGCCCGGGTCTGCCGGCGCCAGGTCAACCGGTTCGCCCACGCGGTCGCCGGGTGATACCGCTCCTGAAGGTTGTGCTCGGTGTAGATCACGGGGACACCGGCCCGGCCTCCCGCCAAGCGGCCCACGACTCCGCTCAATGGCAGGTGACAGTGCACCAGATCGGCACGCCAGTCCTTGAGGAAGCGTGCGACTCTCGGGATCGACCGCGCCATCGCCAAGGGGCTTCCAGCATCGAAGCAGGTGACCTCGCCGCCCAGGCTCTCGAGCGTTTCGACCAGTTGGTCCTTCCAGGGCAGGAAATACCCGAAACCGAATTCGAAGCGCCCGCGGTCGGCCACCGCAAGACCTTCGCTCAGAAGAGACTCGGCGCCACCTACCCCTAGTCCCTTGATCAAGTGGAAGACGCGAATCTTCCCTTGCTGGTCCGAGTTCTTCGTCACGATCGGCTCGATTCTCCCGCCCTGCCCCGACATGGGTGGCGCGATGGATACGCAGGCGCGAACCTTCAGTTTAGCATTCGATGCCCTCGCTCGCCCCCGCTGTCGGACGTAGACGAAGCGTCTTTCGTCAGCTCTCGAGAAGCCGGCGAAACAGAGCTTCCATCGCTGCCGCGCTTCGTTCCACGGTATAGCGATCCAGAAACAGATCGCGGCCGGCTTGACCGAATGCATCCCTCAAGCTGCCGTCTGCCAGGAGTCGCTCGACAGCACTGGCCAGCTCGTCGGCCGCACCAGGAGTCACCAAGAGGGCGTTCCGGCCCGGATCGACCACTTCCTGCACCGGCGCAATGTCGGTTGCCACGACCGGCAGGCCCAGGGCCATGGCTTCGAGCACGGCACCTGGCATCCCCTCGTACAAGGATGGGAATGCGAACAGATCCGCCGCGGCCAGCACGTCCGGTACGTTCTCTACATGCCCCAAGAATCGCACCGAGCTCTCGAGATCGAGACTCTTCCGCAAGTCCTGGAGCTTCCCGGTCATGCTTCCGCGCCGTCCGGCGACGGCCAGCAGGGCCTCCGGAAACCGGCGGCGCACTCGCGCCATGGCCAGCAGCAGGCTCGCCTGGTCCTTCTGGTAATCCTGGCGGCCGACCGTGACCACCAGGGGCGTCTCGGGATCGATGTCGAGGGCCTGGCGCGCGGCGAGTCTCCGCTCTTGGCTAGGGCGGCCCAACCGCTCGGGGCTTCGCCCCCTGGGCACGACGCCCACCCTCCGAGCGTCGATCCCCAGCGATCGCACCGCCGATTCCTTGACGGCCTCGGACACCGCGTGGAAATAGTCGACCCATCGCCGCGCCGTCCAGCCGTCGAGGCGTCGCACCACGCCTAGGCGCCAAGCCGTGACGCCGGGGTCCCGGTATCGCGCTGGTTCGTACGCACAGTTCGTCAGGCTGTTGACGATGAGCGTGGGCACGCCGGTCCTGCGAGCCAGCCTGGCAACGAGGTTGGCTCGAAACAGGGACGACAGGAGAATGTCCGGTCGCCGGCGGCGGAGAACCTGAGCCACCTCGCGCGACTGAGCAACGTAGGTCCCTGGTTCGAGAAAGATCACGTCGACACCCTGAGCCAGAACCTCGGCCTCGACCCCTTCGGTCCGCCGGCGCAGGCAGAGAACAGAAGCCTCCACCCCGAGGCGCTGAAGCTCGGGAAGAAGCTCGGCGATCGAGCGTTCCGCCCCTCCTACCCAGAGACCATCGACCAGGAACGCGACCCTCATCAGGCTCGATCCACTCCCAGCCTGCGGTAGAAGTCGAGGTAGCGCTCGGCGATGACGTCCATGGTGAACTGAGTCGCAACGGTCGCGTGTAGCGCCTCGCCCAGGCGCCGGCGTCTTCCGGCATCCTGGAGCAGCCCAACGAGCGTCTCCCCGGCCCCGGATTCGTCCGACGGGTCGAAGAGCTCTCCCGAGACGCCAGGCTCGACGAACTCCGCGATTCCCCCGACCCTGGGAGCCAGAACCGGCAACCGGGCGAGCCCGGCCTCGAGGACGACGCGAGGGATTCCTTCGGAATCGCTTGTCAGAGCCAGGACGTCGGCGGCCGCCATCAACCGGCCCACATCCGGCCGTGACCCCGTGAACGTGACTCGATCCTCGAGGCCTGATGCACTCGCGAGCTCGGCCAGCTCGGCAGCCAACGGGCCCGCTCCGACGATCCAAACAGCCAAGTTCTCGACCCTCTGGGCAGCCGCTGCGGCGATCCGCAGCAGGCGGTCAACGCGCTTCTCCGGCGCCAGGCTGCCGACGAAGAGGACGACCCTCGCGTCCTGGGACGTAGCCAGCTCGTCGCGAACCGAAGCCACTGGCCCGCTAGTGTCAAGAGACGCCGAGTCCACACCCGTCGGGATGACCTCGAGAGGGCACCGCGGGCGGTAGAACTTCCGGAAGCTCTCGGCCGAAGCCTCGGTGACGCTAATGACCCCATCGACCTGCGGCAAGAGCACTCGTCGGTATGCAGCCTTGCGGAGACCGCCTCGGACCCAGTCCGGGGCCATCCCGATATTGCGCCAGACCAAAGTTCCCATGGCCGAGCCGGCGACGACGCCCAACGCCACTCCATACTTGACGGTTCGGCCACCGCCGACTTGCACCACGTCCGGCTGGTACCGCCGCGTCAACGCCTGAAGCCGTTTCAGGCGCGCCGGTCCCAAGCCCGGAACGCGCTCCTCGAAGCCGGCCGGCTCGGAGCCCAGAAGGACGTCTCCGTCCCTGAGAGAGTACCCACCCGGCCACGGCTCGAGATACGCCGTGCGGACTTCGTGACCGCCGCGCCGCAGTACCGCGCCCAGCTGGCGCGCGAACGTCTCGGCGCCGCGCCGCTGAGGCTTCTGGACGATTTGAAGGAGTCGCAACGGCCCTACTGGGTCGGCTCAGCTGCCACCGTCTCGAGCCTCGAGTGCCTCCTGGAACCAGCTCCAGGTTCGCGCCAAGCCCTCTTCCAATCCTACCCGGGGTTGCCAGCCCAGAACGTCTCGGGCCTTCTCGATGCTCGAGTAGTTCCGCCGGATGTCGCCACGTCTCGCTTCGGCGAACGTCCGGTCCACCGAGCGGTTCGCCAAGGCTTCCACCATCCCGGCGAGCTCGGCGATCGAGGTTTCGCGCCCGGTCGCGATCTGAAACACCTCACCTCCGATCGAGGCGTCCAGAGCCAATTCGACGGCCGCCGCCAGATCCTCGACATAGATGAAGTCCCGCGTCTGACCGCCGTCGCCGTCGATCGTGATCGAGCCGTCCCGCAGGACGTCCTTGAAGAACTTCGCGACCACGCTCTCTTTGTGCAACGAGTAGGGACCGTAAAGGTTGGCAAAGCGCAGGGCAACCGTCCCGAGTCCCCACGAGCCATGGTAGGCGAGGCAGTAGGCCTCGGCCGCCAGCTTGCTGGCGCCGTAGGGTGAGACCGGTAACGGCGCCTTGTCCTCGGTCGCCGGCGGCTCCTGGCGACCCAGCGGCGCGTTCGAGGACGCGAACACGAACCGTGCCGGCCGCGAACCCACGCGAGACGCGTTCCTCAAAGCATCCAACAGGCCCAAGGTACCCAAGACGTTGACCCGGCAGTCCCGTTCCGGATTTTCGAGCGAGCCCGGCACGCCGGTCTGAGCCGCCAGATGAACGATCGCGTCCTGGCCCTCGACCTGTTGGGCGATCAAGCTCCGGTCCAGGACGTCGCCCTCGACGAATTCGACGTCGAGACCCTCCAGATAGGCCAACGAACCGGCGGACAGATCGTCCAGAACCGTGACCCGCCAGCTCCCCGCCAACCTGCGGACGACGTTGGCCCCGACGAAGCCCGCGCCGCCGGTGACCAGCACCCGGCGCGCACGCGGCGGCCCGGTGGTTGCGTCTGCCGTCATTCGCCCGCGAGCGCCGCCGCCGACTCGTCCACGAACGAGACCTTCTCCCGGCTGCCGTCCCAATGGACGTCCGGGATCAGGGATTCGCGCTTGGCTTCGATCCGCTCGCGATACTTCATGAGGTCGGCGAGCATGATCCGGACTTCGGCCTCGACGCCCTCCGACGGCTGGTAGCCGAGGTCCAGAAGATGCTGGTGATCCGGCTCGTAGTAGTGCTGCTCGAGCTCGTTGCGTGGATTGACCAGGTTGCGCACCTCGACGTCCAGCCCCAGCTCGCCCGCGACTCGCTGGACGGTGGTGGCCAGCTCGGTGATGTCGTACACCTCTTGAAACTGATTGAAGACCCGGTACTCCCCGGCTCCGGCCGGGTTTTCGATCGCCAGAGTCAAGCATTGCATCGAGTCTCTGAGCGGCAAGAAGCCCCGCTTCTGATGCCCCTTGCCGAACGGCGTCAAGGGGTGTCCGATCACCGCCTGGCAGCAGAACCGATTGATCGCGGTCCCGAACGCCTGGTCGAAGTCCAACCGGCTCAAGAGGCGCTCGTCGTCGCCCATCTCGTCGATGCGGGTGCCGAAAACGACACCCTGCATGATGTCGGTCGCCCGCAGCCCGTAGATCTTGCAGCCAAACATGATGTTGTTCGAGCCGTGGACCTTCGACCAGTGGTACCAGGATCCGGCCTGGCGGGGAAACGGCAACCGATCCTTGCGTCCCCGGTATTCGATCTCGAAGAAGCCCTCCGGAATCGCGACCCCCGGCGTTCCGTACTCCCCCATCGTGCCCAGCTTGACCAGATGGGCCTCCGGGCAGACGTCGCGCATCGCGAAGAGCAGATTGAAGGTCGAGTTAACGTTGTTGTTCTGCACCCAGACCGCATGGTGGACGTCCACCATCGAATACGGAGCGGACGGACATTCGCCCAGGTGAACGATCGCTTCCGGCTGGAAGTCGCGAAAGATCCTCTCGACGGTCGAGTACTCGGTGAGATCCGCCTCCCAGAAGGAAAGATCCCTGCCCGTCGCTTCCTTGAGGGCCTCGAGGCGTTCGGGCATCGAGAGAATGGGAGTCGCGCTCCACGACTCCATCTCCTCGACCCACTTGCGGCGAAAATAGCAGTCGGCGCCGGCCACCTCGTGACCCCGCGCCAAGAGATACTGCGCTAGCGGCCAACCCAGATATCCGTCGATTCCAGCAATGAAAATCCGCACTTCTTCCTAACTCCGTACCTCTCGCTCTCAGCACAGCCCGAAAAAGCGAGGCGCAAGGCTACCATGCGGGCGGCGAGACAGAAGCTAGCGGGTAGCCGCCAAGCTCGCGTACCAATTGGGCTCCAGGCTTCCGCGCTCCAGTGCCTCCAGCACCCCTTCGACGTCACGAATTTGATCCAGAACCGTAAGCGCGAATCCGTGCCTCGCCAGGGCTCGCGGGAGAGCGTCCGGCGAGTGACCGGCCAAGATCAGGAGACGCGGATTCCACTCGACCAGCATCGAGCGACAGCCGCTGGCCAGGGTCTTGTCCATCCCGGCCAGAACCTCCAGCTCGGCGCCCTCGACGTCGATCTTGACGAAATCGGCTCGCTCGACGGCGGCGTCGATGGTCGTCACCTGGACGTCGACGGCACGACTTCCGCGACCCGCGAAGAAGCTGTTTTTCGTCCCGGCGCGGTCCACGCGCAGCGGGCGGGTCTCTTGCCTGCTTCCGGCGGCGAGCTGCAAAGCCCGGACATTGTCCATGCCGTGGAGCGCCAGATTCCGCTCCAAGAACCGGAAGTTGGCCGGGCCGGGCTCGAACGCGGTGACGTGCCCCCTCGCACCCACCAGCCGCGCCATGAGCAAGGAGAAAAACCCGATGTTCGCGCCCACGTCCACGCACCGCATGCCCGGCACCAGAGCGCCGGACACAAACTCGCGCTCGACGGGTTCGAGCTCGCGGCGAACGTACCAATGGTAGAGCCGTGGAGGCACGTACATGGGAACGCCCTCGACGTCGGCGGGCTGCTTGCGGAATCGATCCACAAAGCCCCGCAACCGGCGCACCGCGGCCAGCTTGCGCTCGGGCGGCAGCCAGCCGAAGAGACCGAGGCCCTTCTTCCCCAGGCTCCTGACCATCCGCTCGACGCCGTCGGTCGGCGCCTTGCCACCCGCCATCAGGCTCGTCTCGCGTCCGAGAGGCGCCGGTGCACTGCCGCCCCGTGACGGCCCAGGGTCTCGTACAGCAGGCCCGCCACCCAAGCCTTGGGTTGCAGCGGCGCCAGTGCCAGGCATTTGCGCAGGAACGTACGGCCCCGGCGCTTGTCGCCGGCGGCGTAGAACAACCAAGCCGTCTTGTAGAGCAATTGCTTCAACGTTCCGGGATCCCTTTGCAGGGCCTCCCGGTGCTTGGCCAATATGATCTCGTAGTCCTCGGCCTTCGCCAGGGAGTGATGGCGCAGGTGGGCGCCGCCATGGAGGTCGATCGTCACCAGGATCTCAGGGATGACCGCGAAGTCGAACTCGCGGACCGCCCGGATGAAGAAGTCCGTATCCTCCGCCCCGCCCACCAGGCGCTCATCGAAACCCCCGACGGCCTCCAAGCATTCGCGCCGGAAACAGACCCCGCAAGCCGTGCCGACGTGGCGATTACGCAAGAACGAGCGAAACGCCTCCTCCCGGTTCGCAAAGGTGGGCTGCCAGGCGCCCTGCCGAAGGACCTCTTCCTCGCCCCGTGAGTTCGGGCGCACCCAACGGGCCCCGGACCAGGAAAAGCCGAGCTCGGCGGGGGCGGCCTCGAAGATCGCGACGGTGCGCTCCAGAAACTCCGGCTCCAGCCGGTCATCGTCATCCAAGAAGGCGATCAGGTCCGTCCGCGCGCTGGCGACGCCCAGGTTGCGGGCGACCGGGGCGCCCCCGGCCTCTTGCCTCCGTACGTAGCGCAACCGTGGATCCTCGAAAGCGGCGACGACCTCGGCGGTGGCGTCGGTCGAACCGTCATCCACGACGATGAGCTCGAACCGCTGATAGGTCTGATCCAGGACGCTCGCAATCGCGCGCGGCAGGAGCTCCGCCCGGTTATGGGTCGGGATCACGACGCTGATCCGAGCTTCCCGGTCAGCCACGGTCCGCCTCGAGCGGCATCTGCCAGTGGGATGACGCGAGCCGCGGCATCCAGGCCGCAGCCAGCCTCATCGCGTTCTTGACCGGACTGCGCCCGTAGAGCAGCGCCCGGAAGAGGTCCCGGCGCGCCGCCTTCCAGTCCCCCAGCCTGCCTGCGCTCACGCCGGCAACGGCCAGGAGATTTCCTCGAAGATTGGGGTCTGCTGCAACTCGCCGATGATGCTTCTCGAGGATCCTCCGAGCGGCGTCTCGGCGCCGCTCGAGATCCCGGCGCGAGTGCTGTCGAGGCGGCGAGCGGTGGTACTCGAACAAGGGACTCCCGTGGGTCGCGGCGGCCATTCCAAGCGCCTCGCACTCTTCCACAAGCCGCAGTCCAAGCTCCATGTTCTCACCGTACTCCAGCGACTCGTCGTAGCCTCCGGCTGACTCGAAGAGGCTCCGCCGACAAGCAAACGCCCCCGCCAGAAACAATCCCTCGTGACGGCCAAAAGCGGGGCCCAGGGCAACGGGGAGACGCACCCTCTCGGGTACCTTCTCATCCCCGTGCCGGATCACGCGCGCCCCCACGAACGACAACCCGATCCCGTCCTCGAACCCGGAGAGCAGGGTCGAGGCCCAGCCCTCCAGGGCCACGTCGTCGCTATCCAGGAAGGCCAGAAACTCGCCCCCGGCGAGCTCGGCGCCGGCATTACGCGCGGCACAAACCCCGCGCGGATCGTGACTCAGTAACCGGAGCCCGGTCACGTCGAGGCCTTCGACGACCTCTCTGGTCGCGTCTTCCGAACCGTCGTCCACGACGACGATCTCGAGGTCCGGCAGAGACTGCGCCGCCAGAGAGGCGAGGGTTCCGGCGATCGTGGATTCGGAGTTCCGGCACGGAACGACGACACTCAGGCTCGGCTTCATAGCGCGCTCCCGCTAACCAGCCGATCCGGAGCGCCGGCTCCCGGACCCGGCCCGCAAGACGGCTCGAAAGCCGGGCCGAGGCAGAGAGTGGCCCAAGAGAGCTGGCGCCGCCACGAAAGGCTCGAAGAGGTCCAACGGTTCAAGATTCCGGCGCGTCCGGTCACGGGACAACTTGGAACGACGGCCGACTAGACTTTCGGTACTTCGAACGCGTAGGGGTCGTTCGCGTTGCCGACGATATCTTGAAACCGCGCCAGGTTCGCCTCCGACAGTTCGGTCGTCCAGCGAAAATCGGCTCGGATCGCGGCGCCCACCGACTCGTAGTACCGAAGGTCGGTAAGCCGCTCAGCCTGGCTTCTGGCCCTATGGTGCTCGAGCACCTCGGTCCGCTTCTCGCCCTCTGCGACGAACATTGAAAGATAGGCGCCGACGTTGCCGGCAACCGGATGGTGCTCGCCCTCCCAGTACCGAAGCATCTGCGGCTCGAACCTTATGTGCAGAGCCGCGCACAGACGGCGGAGCTCGATTTCGGGCTCCAAGGCAAACCGCTCGTAGCCAACCCGCACCCGGCGCTCGACCGGAAAGCGGGCAAAGAGCCGCTCTCTCGCCCGGACACCGGCCAGCCAGACCTTGCTGATCCGGTCCACCGAAAGATCCGGGTGCTTGCGGAGCCGGGAGTTGAGGACCGCGCGTCCGTCGCGCGCCAGGTACACCAGATAGGGATCGCAATCGCGCCAGTGCCACCACGGCCGGAGCTGCCGCTTAATCCAGCCCGGGGATTTGCTCGAATCCACCAGCGCGATCGCATCCTCGCCCAGCCAGGAAAAGAGTGTCCGGTACAGATCACCCTTGAAGGCGCCGGCACGGCCCTCGATCTGCCAGCGCAGCCAACCTCGATCGAACCCTCCGAAGTACTTCTTCAAGAAAGGGCGTCGCTCATCCAGATCCCAGAACCGGCAAGCGTCCGGACAGACCCCGCACAGTCCGGCCGAAGGCGTCTCGCGTTCGAGGCGCCGGCGGGCACTCGCCAGCTCGCCCAGTCCAAACGCCCGGGTATGGCTCGCCAGCACCAGATGAAGAATCGTCGAGCCCGAGTGTCCCAGGCTGGTAATGAAGACGACTCGGCGGCGGCGGGTCACGGGCGGTCCCCTACCCCAGGTTCGAGAAACTCAGGCCAGGGAGGAGGTTTCCCGATGATCGCCGCAAGGCGGTCCACGTCGGCGGCGAAGAAGCCCCGCAGCCGCGCCCTCAGATCGTCCGTCAAAGCAGTCGCGCGCGTTGTCTTGACGTTGAAGTCCGTCCGGAACCGGAACAGGAAATCGCGCCGGAATCGCTCAGGCAGCATCCGCCAGAGCCAACGCGCCGGTGGCAGCCTTGCGGCAAACGGAATCAGCCCAGGAAACCGCTCCGATCCGCCGACGTGATAGCGGCGAGACAGGTTCGGAGGCTCGAAGTCCCGATCGGCACCCACGAACTCGAAGACTTCCGCTACGACTTCCTGTGGAGCGCGCTTCAGATCCTCACTGAAGCACACCAGGAGCCGGTCCCGGCCAAAGACCTTCGCATAGGATTCGAGAATCCGAGCGTATTCCGAACGCACGAGATAGGTCGCACTCGTGAACTCGGCCCCGAAGAGCATCTCTCGAGCCCGAGCCGCCGACGCGGGCAGCGCGAGCTCTTCGACGACTTGTTCGATCGAACGGGTCTCCCGGCCTCTCCGAACCTGCATGCGGTAGTACGAATCCACTCGGTCGATGGGATTCCGCAGCAGGGCGATCAGCCGCACCCCGGGCATTTGCCCGTGGATGCGTTCCGGCATCGCCGGCTCTTCCATGTACTGAGGCGTCACGGTGCCCAGAATCTGTCCGGGCCCCGCCTCTGAAAAGTACCGACGGGCGAAGGGCGGCCAGCCCCGTTCGTACCACTCTGGCCGCAGAAAGTACGGCAGCTCCTTGTCGGGCGGCAGAAACAGCTCGGGGTGGTGCCGCAAATAGTGAAACAGCGAGGTGGTCCCCGCCTTCATCGTTCCGATCACGATGAAGTCGAGAGGCCTCATCCCGCCGCTCCGAAACCGCGGCGCGTGAAGCCATCGACCGCCAGGAGACCGGCGCCCAGGTTCACCGTGTGGGTGCCGATGAGCCCGGGCGCCCAGTTCGGCTCGATGCGGCCGGCGTCTTCTTCCCGGTACCGGGTGGGCGACAACTCCGTAACCCGTCGCAGCGCGATCGCTGAGCCGTAACCGCGCGAGCCGTCCTGGGCGGGTCGCACCAGCCCGTGCCGGCCCAAGAACGGCCGGCCAGCGGGTCGCGCCGAGCGCACGTCGCTGACCACGGGATTTTCCGGGTGGGGAGTGAACGGTCCCGTCGGCTGGTCCGCGAAGTACAGCAAGAGCTCGTCGTTGGCGTTGGCCATGCCTTCTCGCAGCTCCGTCGCAAAGAGCCACCAGGTGCCATCGACCTCGACCAGCGTCGGATCGGCCGCTTTGACGGCATCGACGAGCGTAGCCGCCCGCTGCCAGCGGTCCGGAAAACGCTCGCACCGGTAGAGCTCGACCCGACCGGCCTCCAAGGTCTCCGGCAAGAGATAGAGATCCCCCTGCCATCGGAAGATGAACGGGTAGGAGAGATGGTAGGGCCGTTCCAGAACCGGAAACGCCTGGCCCGGCTCGCCGTCCGGCCTGCCGTCTGGCCCTCCGCCTGGTCCGATACAGAGTCCGGAGATCCGGCCCCGGCCGACCGCGACGTCGAACTCTTCGAAGACGAGAAAGCGATCGCCTTCGTGCTCGACGATGAACGGGTCGGCCCAGTAGCGTCCCGCCGGCGCCTCGAGCGGTCTCGCTCGAGCGAGACACGAAGCGACCTCCTCGGTCGCATCGAGACGCAAGTCCATGCCCGGCTCCAGGGTGGCGTAGGCAACGAACCAGGTCTTCGCGGCCAGCCGGTCCCTGACCTTGGATCCCGCCGCCCTGACAAGCTGTTTGCCCAGCGGCGCCAGGCTCTCCAGATTCCCCGGCTTCTTGTACAGGCGGTCCGAAGCGGCCGGCACGGCCTCGGCCACCGGCGGCAGAATTCGGGGCTCGCCCTCTCGGGCCAGCCGCTCCAGGGCCCGGCGCACGAAGGCCGTCGACTTCCAGAAGACATGGTTCTGGTTCCGCGCCACCGAGCGCTGATTGGTCGCCGCGAAGGATCTTTCCAGCACCGGCCCTCCGTCCAGCGTTTCGGTCAGAACCTGAAGAACCGAACCCGTCACCGGGGAACCTTCCATCACTTCCCAGAAGCAGGGCGGCCCGCCCCGGTACCGCTCCGGATCGCCGTGGTGGTACGACCAGATTCCATGCCGCGCAATGGTCAGGACTCGACCCCGTAGGATCCGAAATCCGAAGCGAAGCGCGACGTCGAGATCAAACTCCCGGATCGCGGCCACGTCGGCTTTGCTCAAGAAATCCGAGAAACGCTTCTGGCGCGGCGTCACTCCACGTCTCGGAACGCCTTCCAGAACCGGCCCTAGATCAACCCGCTCAAAAGCGTCGGGCACCGACCGGCAGACCTTCCGATCCAGCCGGCGATGCAGGCGGTAGACGAGATGATCGAGCGCTCCGGTCCGCGCACCCGGTTCGGCCTCGTTGAGCACCACCAGGGCAAGGTCCGCTACCGGCGATTCGACGACGTCCCGCAGAACCCGTTCGACCCAGCGAGAACGAACCGTCGAATCCAGGAGAACCCCGACCCGAAGCGTCATGGTGCGTCTGTCCCCGAGTCCCCTCCTCGCACCAGCCGCCGAGCTCTGGCCCGAAGCCAGCGCGGGCCGGCGCCGAGAAGACGAAGGCCGTGCCGCTGGCGGAGCGGGCGCAGGAGGCCCGAGCGCCAGGCCCTGACGATCTCGGCCGTCCCCGCCTTTTCGAGAAAGCGTCGAAGCCAGGCCGCTTCGACGCGGTCCATGACGGCGGACTCGACCTCGGGCCGGGCCCGGAACGCATCCATCAGCTCGAACAGAAACGGCAGCGTCCCGGCCCACTGGACGCTTTCCTCCCCGGCTCGGGCCAGCCGCCGAATCGCGGCGCACTCCTCGACCGCAATGTCTGGCAGTACCTCCCGGATCTGGCGCTCCGAGATCCGCTCGGCCATCTCGGCCTGGGCCGCGGGGTTTTGCTGCGACACGCCTTCGCCGGGTACGTCAGCGTAGTCCACCAAGGGAGCGGCGAGGGTATGCCCCTTCGAGCGCGTCAGCAGGCGGCACCACAACTCGTAGTCCTCGGCGTGGAGAAACGCTCCGTAGGCGGTCTCGCCGGCATCCAAGAGGTCCCGCCGGAACATGACCGTGGAATGGCACCAGCAGTTCCCGAAGAGGAGCTTCCAGCGGATCGCCGTGTCTTCGGCAGGCGGACGGCGCAGGATCCTGGTCTCGCCGTCCCGGAGACGATAGTAGGCGGAGGCGACCACACCGACCTCCGGATGCGCGTCGAGATGGGCCGCCTGCAATCGCAATCTCTCGGGCGAGGAGACGTCGTCCGCATCCTGGCGGGCCACGTACTCGCCCCGGCAGGAGGCCAGGCCGCGGTTGAGACTTGCGATCAACCCCCGGTTGGTTGCGTTCCGGACCACTACGATGCGCTCGTCCTTGGATCGAGCCGCCGCCAAGATCTCCGCGGTCCCGTCGCTCGAGCCGTCGTCAACGATCACGAGCTCGAAATCCCGGAAGTCCTGGCGCAAGACACTTTGAATCGCCGTCCTAACCACCCCCAGTCCGTTGTAGACCGGCAGCAGGACACTGACCTTGGGAGCGCTCATGATTCCGGGCCCAAGACGCGAGGGCCGCCGCCGTTCTGGATCGCATCGAACATCGCTCGAGCGATCCGCCGATTCGCTCGATGGTTGACGTGGCAGTAGTCGAGAAAGAATTCCTCTCCCTCTTCCCGCTGGGCGAGAACGGCCGAGAGATCTCGAGACCGGACGCCGTCGCCCGAGACCCTGGCCATCGCGGTCCGGAGAACCTCGTAGCCCCGCCGGAGAGCCTGCTCGAGCCCGGGGCGAACCAGGTAGGGATTGGCCGCAAGCTCTGTCTCGTAGTCGGTCAACTCGCCCGTACTGAACAAGTGGGGTTGCAAGAAGTGGTGGAAGCCGGCGCCGGCCGCCCGGGCCGTCTCGGCGGCCGAGGCCAAGCTCTCTCGATAGAGCTCGGACAAGCCGTCTTCGAGCTCGTCCAGGCGATTTTCCGTTTCGAGGTGACGAGGCGCGCTTCGGCGCAAGCGGGCAAGCTCGATCCGACCCGCCAGGACCGAGCGCCGGCGCAGACGGCGCAGACTCGCCGAACCCGGTTGAGAGCTCCGGCCGTCTCGCTCGAGATGGTAGATCGAAGAGCGCGGAGCCGCGTGATAGAGCGAAAGGATCGCGTCGTTGACTCCGTCGTAGAAGACCACCAGATCGCCCGCGCCGAGCTCCATCGTCTGCATCCGCTCGATTTGCTGGGCGATGCCGACGGTGAGCGCCCCCAGGTTTTCCACCCGACTGCCGGCGAGAGGTCCGGCTTCCGGTCCGTTCAGCAGATCTTGCAGGTGACTGGCGATGGTCTCGCCGTCCGGAACTTCCTCGCAGAACATTCCCGAGCCGCCGAAGAGAACAATCCGCCGCGCCGCCTCTCGGGGCTGGCCTTCGGTCCGGCGCCGGCCGGCGGAGATGTTGTAGTACCGGCCGGCGAAGTCGCGGGGCAGGACCAGCCGCGCGCCGCTAGGCGAATACCAGTCTCGATGCTGCTTCTGCTCGGCGAGAAAGGCGTCGGTGAAGTAGCCGGCGTCCTCGTAGGGTGCGGGCCGACTGGCGCGGAAGCCTCCCTGGGTTCGACTCGGAGAAGGATCCAGCCGATTCCAGATCCGAGCTCCCGCTTCCAAGGCACCCAGGGTCAGAATCGCGGTCAGCAACGCCAGGACGACACGACCCGGCCAGCGACTACGCAAGGCCACCGGAGTCTCGCGCGCGCCGACCTCGGTACAGGGCCTCCTCCAGGAAGGGGCGAAACCCGGACGCCGCTCCGGCCTTACGACCGTACGCCAGCGAACTGCACTGGCCATGGCTCGTCAGCCGGGGTCCCGCGACCTCGCGCCACATGCGCAGTACCCCCGGCTCCTCGGGACCGACATCATGGAAGGCAACCAAGCCCCCGTCCACGACGAACGGGAAAAACGCCTCGAAGTCGGCGGTCACGTCATCGTATTCATGGGAGCCATCGAGGAACAGGAGGTGGATTGACCGGTCCCAGTCTCGGGCGGCTGCTCGTGAATCGGCTTGCACGGGCGAGACGACCTCACCGAGCCCCAAGCGGTCCATGTTGGCTTGGAACTCCTTCAGAAATCGGTTGTCTCCGTAGGCGCCACCGTCGCCCTCGAACCGGTCGATGGCCCAAACGTGGCCGCCGCGGCTCTTGACCCCCGCTCCCAGGCAACCCGTGGACCGCCCCTTGAAGCTCCCGACTTCCACGACGCTGGCTCCGGCCGGAAGCGACCGCGCCGCCTTGAAGAGCCAGCGTTCTTGCATCGGCGAGCGCAGGAAACCCTCGATCGTCTCGACTTCCCGAAACACCTCTCGAAACGCCCGCTCCGACGGCGACAGCGCTCGATGGAGGCGGACGAAGCCGTTGCGCGTCTTCCTTCGCAGCCAGCCGCTCGCCACTACGGCCTCTCCGTCTCGGCGACCGACCAGGTGCCTCGCTGCAGAATGAGGGCCGGATCCCGACCCTGGGACTCGTTCCGTCCCGTCCCGAAAAAGTCTCCCGGCTCGACGGTCAGGAAGCCGACACCGTTGCGCGGCCAGTCGGCCTCTTCTCCACCGACCGTGACCCTCGCGTGAACGAGATACTTACCCGGAGCGAGTGGCAGGTCCTCCAGCAGGCAGCGAAACTCGCCCACCTCCGGCAGCTCGCCAAGATCCTGTCCCATGTAGGAACTGTACAGGCGCAGCAGGGTCGCGCCGTCGAGCGTGTGAATCGAGAACCCCACGTCCACGTTGCGGGGTCTGGGTCCCGCCGCACACTCGTATCCCAATGCGAGGACCGCATCGGCTCCGCTCCGGACGGGCAAGCTGGCTTCGGAATCCGGATCGCCGTCTGCCGGCAGTGCTTCCGCGCGAAACTCGGTCAGCCGGATCGAGCCCGTGCCGGTACGATCTTCTCGATCGGCCAGGGGCGATCCGGTCAAGTACGGTTCGAGCACGAGATCCAGATAGTGGCGGATCGACTTCTTGGCGGTGTCGTCGTGAACCAGCCGGCCATCCTCGATGACCAGAATCCGGTCTGAAAAGCTCTCGATCGCCGCCATGTTGTGGCTGACGAACACCACGGTCCGGCCCTTCCGGGCGACCTCTCCCATTTTTCCAAGGCACTTGCGCTGAAAGGCGACGTCGCCGACCGCCAGCACTTCGTCAACCAGCAACACCTCGGTCTCGAGATGGGCGGCGACCGAGAACGCCAGCCGCACCATCATGCCGCTCGAGTAATGCTTGACCGGAGTGTCGATCATCCGTTCGACCTCGGCAAACGCGACGATACGGTCGAGCGTCTTTCTGATCTCGGCGCTCCGCATCCCCAGAATCGCGCCGTTCAAGTAGACGTTCTCGCGCCCGCTGAGTTCGGGATGGAATCCGGTCCCGACCTCCAGCAGCGAGCCCACCCGGCCGCGGATCTCGGCCCATCCGCAAGTCGGCTCGGTGATCCGGGAGAGCATCTTGAGGAGCGTGCTCTTGCCGGCGCCGTTGCGGCCAATGATCCCCAGGACTTGGCCCCGTGGCACGTCGAAGGAAACCTCCTCGACCGCCCACAGGTAGCGCTTGGAGTGGCGGGCGGCCTGGCCGCGAAGCACCGCCCGTAGGTTCCGAGCCGGCGCTAAAGCCGTCGTCGTGAGACTCTCGGACAACGTCCGAGACCGGCGCTTCCTGGCACCGATGCGGTATCGCTTGCCGAGCCCTTCGACCCGAATTGCCGGTTCGGCCATGGTCCCCTAGATGACGTCGGCGAAGGTCTTTTCCATACGCCGAAAGTACACCGCGCCGGTCACCAGAAGCACCACGGCAATCGTCGCGGACAACGCGAGAAGCCCGGGCGCGGGCGCTTCCTGTCCCCCCATAGCCCAACGAAAGCCCTCGACCACTCCAGCCATGGGATTCAGGCCCACGAGCAGGCGGTACCGTTCCGGCACGTCCGCGACCTTCCAGCCAATCGGGCTCGCCAGCAGGAGAAACTGCGTCAGGAAAGGCAGGGCGTGCTTGACGTCCCGGAACTGCACGTTCATCGCCGAGAGCCAGAATCCGACCCCGAGGCTGGCGGCAACGGCAAGCGCCGAGAAAGCGGGCACCCAGAAGACCCTGGAGTCGAGCGCGACGCCGAAGATCGGCACCATGACGAGTAACACGGCAAACGCGAGAAGAAAGTCCACCACCGCGGACAGCACCGCGGCGAGCGGGATGACCAGGCGCGGGAAGTACACCCGGCGAATGAGATTGGCGCTGCCGACCAGACTGTTCGCCGACAGCGAGATTCCAGACGAAAAGAGCGTCCAGGGCACGAGGGCCGCGAAGCTGAAGAACTTGTAGTCGACCTTGCCGCCCGAAACGCCACCGAGCTTGTTGAAGATGAGAGTGAACACGATCATCGTGAACAGCGGCTGGATGATCGCCCAGAGCCCTCCAAGAATGGTCTGGGCGTAGCGGATCCTGATGTTGCGCCAGGTCAGGAACGCCAGCAGCTCTCGATACGACCAGAGCTCCGCGAAATCGATGGCGATCCAGCCAGGGCGGGGCCGGATGCGGGTGACGACCTCGTCCCCAGCACCGGTATACGAATTCTCCATGCCGTGCCGCCCAGAAAGCGATTGATGCTAGCACGCAGCTTGGATCCGGAACGGCCGGAGCGGCGCCACCCAGGCTCCCCGGACAAGAGCTCCAACCGGCCTGGCTAGCCGCCAGAACTCTTGCCGTCCGGGCTTCGCTCCAACTCGAGCCTCCTCAGGTCCAGGAGGCTCCGCACCACGTATTCGGCCCGGATGAAGCTCAGCTTCACCCCCATCGTGCCGCCCAAGATCCCCTTGTGCCGAACCAGATTCCGCCAAAGGCTACGAGCGCACCGGTCCAGGAGCCTCGGCCAGGAGAAGACCTCCCCTACGGCTTCGAGGCGCTCTCCCTCGCGACGCGCGTACCGGCCCAACTTCGTTCGTACTTCACCATAGGACTCGGCCCAGTAGTGCCGTACGGGATCGATCTCGTTTCGCGAAAGCACTGCCGTGGACGCATCGACCACGAACTCGCGGTGGACGAGCTCGCTCCGCGGCACACGCTTCCGATGGACGACGCGGATGCTGCCGATTCCCGGCCGTCCCCAAACCGTGGTCCGGATTGGCCTTCCAGCCAGGAAGTACTGGAAGGGCAACCGAATCTGGCTGGCTCGAGGATTGGCCCTCAGCGTGCGGCGAATGACGTCCAGGCTGCCGGGGGCCAAGCGTTCGTCGGGGTCGAGGTTGACCACCCAATCGTTGGCGGCCGCGTCGAGCCCGAAAAACAGGGGACGGTTGCGAATCGGCGTCGGATCGTGCCGAAGCACCACGGCGCCGGCTCCCTCGGCCACGTCCCGAGAGCCGTCCTCGGAGTCGAGATCCACCACTACGAGTTCGTCGCAACCGGCAAGGGAGGCAAGACAGTCGGCGAGCTCGGCCGCTTCGTTGCGGCAAACCACCACCCCAGACAGCGCCGGAGAGTCGGTTGTCACGCCTGCGCCTCCGGCTCCGCCCCGGTAGCGGGCGTCTCGGCGAACTCCGGCCAGGGCGGCCGAACTTCGAAGCGCCGCGCAAGCTCGGCGACGTCCGGACGGTAGTGTTCCCTGAGGCGGGCTCGAACCTCGGCGCCTATTGGTGGAATGGTCTTGCCCGAGCGCCGCACCCCAAGCTCGGTCTGGACCCACCACTTGAGCCGCCGCCTGCGCTCTCGCGGGAGACCCGACCAAAGCCAACGCAGGGGGGCAATTCGACTCGCCCATCGAATCAGCTTGGACGAGCGCATCCCCGTGCCGCCGCGGTAGTAGCGCCGGCCGAGGCTTGCCGGGCGGAAGCCCGGCTCCAGATCCAGAAACTCGAGCAGCTCGTCGAGAAGCACCTCCGGCGCCCGAGCGAGATCTTCCGCGAACAGCACGCAAAGCCGGTCCCGCTCGAAGTGCCGCAAGAACTCGCCCAGGAGCCGCCCGTATTCGCTGGTCACGAGGTACCGGTCCGTAACCGTTCCCAGAGACCAGTCGAGCTCTCGCGCCTGGCTCAGTGCCTCCGGATCGAGCTGGGCTTCGACCACGTCCTCGAATGACCGAGTCTCTCGCCCCTTCCAGACCCGCATCCGGTACGCCGAATGGGCTCGGTCGATCGGATTCCGAAGCTGGGCGATGAGGCGAACGGACGGCAGGCTTGCGGCAATCCGGCGCGCGGCCCGTGGGGCGTCCTCCAGATACTGGGGCGAAACGCTTCCCAGAAGCGCTCCGGGCTCGGCCTCGGAGAAGAACTCCTTGAGAAAGGCCGCCCACCCCATCTCGTAGAGCGAGTCCTTCGAAAAGAAGGGCACTTCCTTGTTTCCCGGAATGTAGATCTCCGGATGCCTCTTCAGGTGCTCGAAAAGCGTCGTCGTGCCCGATTTCGAAGCGCCGATAACGATGAAATCGAGCGGCGGATTCACGGTCCGGTCCGACTGCCTACCCGACGTCACGATGCCCACGCTCCTCGAGGCCCAACGCTCCGGCCCCGGCACACGCCGTCACCAGGGCCTGTTCGAGACCCGACAGTTCGTCGCTCCAGGCTCGATCCTCGCGGATTCGCGTCTCGCCCCGAAGAAACCGCGTGCGATTTCCGCTGACCGAGTGATTCTCGCCAAGCACCACGGTCGATTCTTCAGAAAAGCAATCCACCTCGGTCCCTGGTTCCACCCAAGCAACGATTCGTCGGACCTCCCGCTCCGGACGTGCCGCAAAGTCCTCGTAGCGAAGCAAACACACGCGATCCCTCGATACCCGGCGCAGGGAAAGCCTAACGGCTAACGTCGTCCGCGCCCAGTCGAAAGCGTCCCGGACCATCAGCAACTTTCTCAGCTTCGCCAGAAGAGGTCTCGGATGACGATCCTCACGGAGGCGAAGATCCCGACCGCGCTGCCGTGAATAGACCGGTCCGCGCGGGTCCCGAACGAGGTGCAGAAAGTAGGCGTCGATGCCCGGCGTTGCCGCCAGATAGGCGGCATCGACCGGCAACTTCGAGGAGTCCACGAGTACGCCGAACCCAGTTCTCCTGGCAACGGCCCTGTAGAGATTCCGCCGAGCTCGGATCCGGCTCTCGACTCTCCGTGGCCAGGGAGCTCGCCCGAGGGCGAGCCGAAGCCAGGACCCAAACCGATCCTGGCGATCCGCAAACGCGGCGAACGCCTCCGCGCCGGACTTGGCAACCGAGCCTCCCAAACCATCGGGGTCCGTCGGCTCCCCGGCCAGCACGGACTGCCAGAAGGCGCACTGTCCGATCGGCGTGCCGCAGCCACAGCGTCGCTGGCCGTTTCGAAGGAGCTCGCCCAGGTAGCGCATCTCGCCCACGAACTCGAAGCCTGCCAGCTCATTGAGGACAGCGCCCAGAACGGTGCTGCCGCTACGGGGATACCCTACGATGAACAGGACCTTGACGGCCCCGGGGGCTGGTGGATTCACTGGCTCCATGGTGAGCATGCTGAGAATACTGAGACTGCTGAGCATGCTGAGAAGGCGGGGCGTCTCTCGAGCGAACAGGATGTCGAATCCATGAAGTCCGGGCACAACGCCGCTTGGCGATCGAAAACCCAGCCGGCGCTGGTCCTGGCGCTACGCTTCGGGTTGCTCTCGGGGTTGCTCGCGGGGCTGCTCCCGGGCCCGGGCGTCGTCGAGGGGACCGACGCTCCGCTTCCGCTCGAAGTGTTCGCCGGGCCGGCCACATTCGAGAGCATCGCCATACGCTGGCCGGTCCTTGGAGACGACGACGGCGACGCCAGGGTTGACGCGCGATTCCGGCGCGAGGGCACGTCGCGATGGCGCGATTCGTTACCACTCATCCCCACGGCCCGAAAGGGTAGCAAGAAACTCTTTGCCGGTTCGCTTCTCGGCCTCGAGGCCGACACGCGCTACGAGGTCCATCTGACACTGCTCGATTCCGGCGCCGAGCCGATCGAGCGGCGCCTTCTCGTCGCGACCCGGCCACCGATCCTCGAACCCGAGCCGGCCCGCACGGTCGAGGTCTTTCCAGACAAGCGAACCGGCTTCCAGGAAGCGCTCGACGCCGCCCGGCCCGGCGACTTGATTCGACTCCATGCCGGTCTCTACCGAGGGCCGTTCGTCCTCCGCCGGAGCGGAACCGAGAGTCAGCCGATCGTGATCGGGGCCGCAGGAGATGGGGACGTCCTGCTTACCGCAGACGTGGGCCCCGAGGAGGCGGTTTTGACCGGCGAGCCGTCGGTCGATTCGGTATGGGTCCAGGGACTCATCCTGCGCTCCAACGGCACCGCCCTTCAAGGGTCAGGAAGCCACTGGGTCGTCCGCGACAACTACCTTCTGGGTGGTTTGGTGTGCGGCCGCCGCGGCTGGTTCGTGGCGGAGAACACCTTGGTCGGCCGCTACGAGAATTGGCGCGTTCGGACCTCCGTACCGGGCGGCACCGGCATTCGCGCTCTCGGACAGGGCCACGTCATCGCTCGCAACCGGATCTCCAGATTCTGGGACGGCATCAGCACCGCCGAGCTGGGGCTCGAAGCGGACGACCTCGTCGCGGCATCGTTCTCGCCCGACGGAGGAACCCACGGCTCGGACGTTCTCGGAAACACGATTTTCGAGATCAACGACGATGCCATCGAAATCGACCGGGCGGAAGGCAACTTCCGGGTCCGTGGCAACCGTCTCATTCGCAGCCTGGTCGGATTGAGCGTTCAGGACTCGGTTGGCCCCGTCTACGCGATCCGCAACGTACTTGCCGACAACCTCCAGGATGCCTGGAAACTCCGAGGAGCTCCCAAGCTGCTCCTGTTGCACAACACGAGCCTCAATTGGCACGTGGCCTTGAGAGCGCAGCCCAGCGACTTCGATCACAGCTACGCTCTCAACAACTTGTTCTTGGGCGCGAAGGCCGGCATCGAGCTGGGCGGCAACGTGGAGGCGATCGTCTGGAACCACAACGGCTACAACCAGCTCCAAGAGCCGCTGGCGGGGCCGATCTTCGGCTGGCGAGATCCCGGCCCAGGGCCAGTCCGCGCGTTCTCGACCCTCGAGGACTTCCAGCGCGACACCGGCCTCGAACCCGACGGGCTGGTCCTGGACCTGTCGAAGGATTTCGACCCCGCGATCTCTCTTCGCCCGGACCCGGACGACACCTACCGGTTTCGCGTCCCCGAGCTGGCGCCTGACAGCGCCGCGGTCGATGCGGGAGTCGTGATTCCGGGAGTCAACGACGACTACTCGGGCAAGGCTCCCGACTTGGGCGCGTTCGAGCTGGGAAGCTCACCGGGCCCTGGCTCCTCGGCGCTCGAGCCCGCGGCGGACGTGGCCGGCTCCGCTCCGAGACCGATTCGTCTGAGCGCTCGAGAACGCTTGATCCGCTACCTGGACGTCAACAACCTCGGAGTGGACTTCATCGCCGCGTGGTCGTTCAGCTTGGGCGTGGCCGCCGGCCTCGTGCTGGCTCTGGCCGCCCGATACTTCTTCGGACGCCGCCGGAAGCGCTTCTAGGAGTTGACCCAGAGCTCGTCTACCGCCTCAGCTGCCAGCATCGCTCTTCAGCACCTCGACGAAGGCCTTCTGCGGGATCTCGACCGAGCCCACGACCATCATCTTCTTCTTGCCCGCCTTCTGCTTCTCGAGAAGCTTGCGCTTCCTGGTGATGTCGCCGCCGTAGCACTTGGCGGTGACGTCCTTGCGAAAAGCGGAGATCGTGGTCCGGGCGATGACCTTGCCGCCGATCACGCCCTGGACCTTGATCTTGAACTGTTGCTTGGGAATGGTGTCGGCCAGCCGCTCGCAGTAGTGGAGAGCGCGCGCCCGGGCCTTGTCCCGGTGGACGAGCTGGGAGAGCGCGTCCACCGGTTCGTCGTTGACCAGGATGTCCACCTTGACCAGACTCGTGGGCCGGTAGTCGAGGATCTCGTAATCGAACGAACCGTAGCCCTGGGTCGAGCTCTTCAGGCGGTCGTAGAAGTCGAACAGGACTTCGGCGAGCGGCAGCTCGGAGGTCAGCTCGACCCGGCCCACCGCCAGATAGTTGAAGGTGGTGTTCTCGCCCCGGCGCTCGCGGCAAAGCTCCATGACGGTGCCGATGTAGCGCTCCGGAATCAGGATCGAAGCCTTGATGTACGGCTCGTAGGCCTGCTCGATGTGCGTCGGATCGGGATAGAACTGCGGATTGTCGATCCGCACCTCCTCACCGTCCGAGAGCTCGATCCGGTAGCGCACCGAGGGCGCGGTCAGAAGCAGCGACAGATCGTACTCGCGTTGCAGCCGCTCCTGGACCACTTCCAGATGCAGGAGGCCCAGAAAGCCGCAGCGGAAACCGAAGCCGAGCGCCGCCGACGAGTCCTTCTCGTAGGTCAGAGCGGCGTCGTTCAAAGCCAGCTTGTCGAGCGCCTTGGCAAGATCCTGATACTCGTCGGTAGACATCGGATAGACCGACGAGAAAACCACGGGCTTGGCCGGCTTGTAGCCGGGCAGCGGCTCGGACGCCGAGCTTGTGGCATCGGTCAAAGTGTCGCCGATCTCGATGTCCCGGACCGTCTTGATGCCGGCGATGACGTAGCCCACCTCTCCGGCTTCGAGCCCTCCGGTCTTGACCTTCTTGAGCTTCAGGAGGCCCACCTCCTCGACGTCGTAGTCCTTGGCGGTGTGCATGAGGCGAATCGTCTGCTTCGGCCGGAGGGTTCCGGCCTTCACCCGCACCAGCAGCACGACGCCACGGTAGGAATCGTACTGGGCGTCGAAGATGAGCGCCTGAAGCGGCGCCTCCGGATCGCCCTCCGGCGCAGGCAGCTTCGTCACCACCGCCTCCAGGACCTCGTCGATGCCGGCGCCGGTCTTGGCCGAGCACGGCACGGCGTCGAACGGATCGAGACCCAGGTCCGAGTCGATCTCCTCGAGGGCGCTGTCCACGTCGGCCGACGGCAGGTCGATCTTGTTGACGACCGGCACGATCTCGAGGTCGTACTCGAGCGCCAAGTAGAGATTGGCCACGGTCTGCGCCTCGACGCCCTGGGCCGCGTCCACCACCAAGAGCGCTCCCTCGCAAGACATGAGCGAGCGCCGCACCTCGTGCGAGAAATCCACGTGGCCGGGAGTGTCGATCAGATTCAGTCGGTACTCCCGGCCGTCCCGGGCGCGGTAGTCGAGCGAGATCGTGTTCGACTTGATGGTGATGCCGCGCTCGCGCTCGATGTCCATCGAGTCCAGAATCTGGTCCCGAAACTCCCGGTCCTCGACGGCGCCGCAGTGCTGGATCAACCGATCGGCAAGGGTCGACTTGCCGTGGTCGATGTGGGCGATGATGCAGAAATTCCGGACGGTCTCCACGGGAGTGGAGTGTATCGGGGCAGCGCGGTTCGTTGGTGGTAATACGGTGACAGATGAGATGAGTCGGTCGGTCTCCAGCTGGGACACTGTGCCAGTTGGAGATAACCAAGAATCGGCATCAGAGCCGAGAAAGGAGACCGACCATGGAGTATCTTGGCATCGATGTTCACTCGAAGTACAGCGAGGTGTGTGGCGTATCAGAAGACGGTGAGGTGACGGTTCGCCGGCGGGTTCCGACGACCGAGACGGGCCTGCGAAGGTTCTTCGCCAATCGGGAACGCTCGCAGGTGACGCTCGAGAGCGGTCCGGTCACACCCTGGGTCTATCGACTGCTGTCTGAGCTCGGCCATGAGGTGATGGTGGTCAATCCACGCCGGGTACGTCTGATCGCGGAATCGACCCTGAAGACGGACGGAATCGACGCCGAGATCCTGGCTCGTTTGAGCCGGTTGGATCTGGGTTTGCTTCGACCAGTCTACCAGCGCACAGGTGAGGCCCAAGAGCTTCGGACGCGTCTTCGGGTCCGAACGAGTCTGGTGAAGACCAGGACCTCGCTGATCAACTCCGTACGCGGAACGCTGCGGGCACAGGGCTACCGAGTGCCCTCATGTCCGGCGAAGAGCTTCGTGGCTCGGTACGCGTCGATGTCGGTCGAAGCCGGCCTGTTGGGAGCGCTCGAACCTCTGGTAACGACAATCGGCGAGCTGACCGATCGGATCCACCATCTCGAAGACGACCTCATCTCCGAGTCGAGATCAAACGAGCTGGTCCGTCGGCTGCAGACGGTTCCTGGTGTGGGGCCTCTGGTGAGCCTTGCGTTCGTCGGCTGGATGGATCGTCCGGATCGGTTCGAGAAAAGCCGCGACGTCGGAGCGTGTCTGGGCTTGAGACCGTCGCTTCGCAGCTCAGGAGGGCATGAGGTCAGGGGCCGGATCACTCGCGAGGGCGACTCGGAGATGCGCAGACTCTTGGTGCAGGCAGCTCATGCGGCGTTGAACTGTCGCAAAGAGTCGTCACTCAAGAGATGGGCTGAGGGCCTGGTCGAGAGGCTGGGTAAGGGCAAGGCCGTGGTCGCGCTAGCTAGGAAGATCGCGGTGTTGCTCCACAGGCTGTGGGTGACAGGTGAGAGCTTCCGAGCCTTTCCCAAGGCAGCGTAGAAGAGATAACTAGACGACCAACAAGCAAGGACGGATTGAGAGGTTCGATGACTCCGAAAGTATCCTTGGTGGCCCCGACACCGTGTGACAGATGGGAGCATCGATTCCTAAACGGACGCAAAACTCACCATGCACCGGTTCAAAGAAGAACCCTACAGAGTGCGAATAGAAGCTCGTCCCAAGCCTCGATCCAAACCTAAGGAAAACTACAAAAAGAAGAAACGAAACTCTTGACGCCAACCGACCGACTCATAGAAGGATACCTATTCCGTACCGCCCCCCAGGGATAAAGCGGCGATACTAGGGCCATGTGGGAGCGAATCCGACGACGCCTTCTCGGGCCGGTGCTGACTCTGCCCAACTCCACGCCCTTGCGCGCGGCGCGCACGGAGGGCGCTCGGCGCCAAATGGAAGGCGCCCGGCGGGTTCTCTTCGTCTGCCACGGCAACATCTGCCGGAGCCCCTTTGCCGAGGTCTGGATCCGGACCCACCGACCGGAGATCGAGGTGCGTTCGACCGGCTTTCTCGAAAAGGAGGGGCGCTCGACGCCCGAGCACGCCCGCAAGGCCGCCCGCAAGCTCGGGTTCGACCTCGACGGCCACCGATCGAGCGCGACCGATGCTTCCGCCGTGGCGTGGGCCGACGCCGTGGCGGTCTTCGACGAATGGCTCTTCTCCGAGTTGACCCGGAGATTCCCGGAAGCAAAGTCCAAGGCGGTTCGCTTCGGAGTCCTGTCTTCGACTCGCCGGGGCGAGTTCCGCGACCCTTACGCCGCCGGTGTCGAGGGTTGCGCGGCGGTCTATCGAGACATCGCCGCAGCGCTCGAGAGCCTGCGGTTCGAGAATCAGGCCGAATCGCAGGACCCCGGCTAGAGTCGGCGAACTCCAACGCAGTCACCGAATTCGGCCCCCGGCCTGTGTCGAAGCCAGGCGTCGAGGAGGGCCCGAATCTCTTCGGGAGACTTTCCTGGATTGCGGCGACGGAGATTCTGCCGCATGATCTCCTCTCCGGCGACGAACAAATCGAGGGTCGTTGCCAAGCGCTCTGCGTACTGTTTGTCGCCCCCCGCCATCGATCCAATTTGCCAAGAAGACCAGTCCCGAAGGGGCCGCCAACCTTGTCCGCAGGGCGAACGTCCACTGCGGATCCGGACCGCTGAGAGGCCGGCCGCTCCAACTCCCGTCTGGCACTGCCCAGGGCACGCAGTTCGATGCCTGCCAGGGCCGCAGATCGGCCGCCTCCGAACCGACTCGGCCCGACCTAATCCGCGCAATTCATCCCCGTGTTGGCCCGATATACTCGCCAGTCCGGCGTTCGCCGGCCGCGCCGAGCCCGACGCCCGTATCCGTACCGATCCCGCACAGTTCAGAAGGAGACTCCCGACATGCGCAACTCGCTCCTGGCCCTGGCTCTGGCTCTGATGGCAGCCCTTACGACCCTGGCCCCGGCAACTCCGGCAGCCGCCGAGTTCGAGATTCCCGACGTCGCCTACGAGGCGTTCACCCTGGACAACGGTCTCACCGTCATCGTCCACGAAGACCACAAAGCGCCAATCGTCGCGGTCAACATCTGGTACCACGTCGGGTCGAAGAACGAGAAGCCCGGGCGCACGGGCTTCGCCCATCTCTTCGAGCACCTGATGTTCAACGGCTCGGAGAACTACAACGACGACTACTTCCGGATCATGGAGCGGATCGGCGCCACCGAGCTGAACGGCACGACTTGGTTCGACCGCACCAACTACTTCCAGAACGTGCCCACCAACGCCCTCGACCTGACCCTGTGGATGGAGTCGGACCGCATGGGCCACATGCTGGGCGCCGTCGATCAAGAACGCCTGGACGAGCAGCGCGGCGTCGTCCAGAACGAGAAGCGCCAGGGCTTGAACCAGCCCTACGGCAAGGTCTGGGAGCTCATGCCGCGGGCCGCGTTTCCGGCCGCTCATCCTTATTCGTGGTCGACCATCGGATCGATGGACGACCTGAACGCCGCCTCCCTCGAGGACGTGCACGAGTGGTTCAAGACCTACTACGGTGCCGCCAACGCTGTCCTGGTCCTGGCCGGCGACATCGACGTCGAGACCGCCCGCGAGAAAGCCCAGCTCTACTTTGGCGACATTCCGTCCGGACCGCCGGTGCAACAGCCCGAGACCTGGGTTGCCAAGCGCACGGGCTCCCACCGTGAAGTCCTTCAGGATCGGGTGGCACAGGCCCGCGTCTACAAGCAGTGGAACGTGGCCGAGTGGGGCACCCGCGACGCCGAGCTCCTGGAGCTCGCCACCCGTGTCCTGGCCGATGGCAAGACCTCGCGTCTGTTCAAGCGACTGGTCTACGACGACCGCACCGCGACCGACGTCAGCGCGTGGATCTGGCCCTTCGAGCTGGCCGGCGGCTTCATCCTGATGGCCACGGCCCAGCCCGGCGGCGATCTTGCCGCGGTCGAGGCCGCGCTCGACGAGGAGCTCGCCCGCCTGATCGCGGAAGGCCCGACCGACGAGGAGCTCGGCCGCGCCAAGACCCAGCTCTTCGCCGAGTTCGTCCGCGACATCGAGGGCATCGGCGGCTTCGGCGGCAAGTCGGACCTTCTGGCCCGCCACCAGGTCTACGGCGGCGACCCCGGCTACTACAAGAAGCGGCTGGAGTGGGCCAAGTCGGCGACGGCCGAAGACGTTCAGGCGGCCGCCGCGCGCTGGCTTGCCGACGGCGAGCTCGCCATCAACGTCGTTCCGTTCGGCAACTACCAGGCGGCAGCCGAGGGCGCCGACCGCTCAGAGCTACCGGACACCGGCGAAGCTCCTTCGGCCGACTTCCCGGACATCCAGCGGACGCAGCTCGCCAACGGCCTCGAGATCCTCCTGGCCGAGCGGCACGCCGCACCCCTGGTCGAGCTTCGCCTGCTGGTAGACGCCGGCTACGCCTCGGATCAGCACGCCGTGCCCGGCACCGCCCGGCTGGCGATGGACATGCTGGATGAGGGCACGACCTCGCGCACGGCTCTCGAGCTCTCGGACGAGCTCGCCATGCTCGGGGCCGAGCTCGGGTCCTCTTCGAACCTGGACCTCTCCGCGGTGCGGCTCTCAGCGCTCAAGACCAACCTGGGAGACTCCCTGGATCTCCTTGCCGACGTGGTCCGCAACCCGTCCTTCCCCGAGGCCGAGCTGGAACGCCTGAAGCAGCAACAGATTGCCCGCATCCAGCGCGAGAAGGCGACTCCCATCCAGATGGCGCTCCGGGTGTTTCCGGGACTCCTCTACGGCGAAGGCCACGCCTACTCGAATCCGCTCACCGGCTCGGGCACGGAGGCTTCGGTTGCCTCGATCACCCGGGACACGCTCACCGGGTTCCATTCGACGCTCTTCGGGCCCAACAACGCCAAGCTGGTGGTTGTGGGTGACACCACCCTGGGCGAGATCGTCCCCCTGATCCAGGAGCGATTCGGCGACTGGGCAGCGGTCGAGGCCCCGGCCAAGGACATCTCGGAGGTGGCGATTCTGGAAGGCCAGCGGATCTATCTCATCGACCGCCCGGACTCGGAGCAGTCGATCCTGCTCGCCGGACACCTGGCGCCGCCCAAGTCGAACCCGGACGAGGTCGCGATCGAGACCATGAACACCGTTCTGGGCGGAGACTTCACCGCCCGCGTCAACATGAACCTGCGTGAGGACAAGGGCTGGTCCTACGGCGCCGGCACCTTCATCCCGGGCGCCCGCGGCCAGCGCCTCTTCCTGGCCTACGCTCCCGTCCAGACCGACAAGACCAAGGAATCGATCGCCGAGCTCACCAAAGAGCTGCGCGGACTCCTGGGCGACATGCCGGCGACCGACGAAGAAGTCGCGCGGGCCATCGACAGCCGCACCCTGACCCTCCCTGGACAGTGGGAAACTGTCTCGGATGTCGCCGGCTCGCTCGCCGAGCTGGTGCGCTTCGGCTACGAGGACGACCACTTCGACTCGTACGCCGGCAAGGTCCGGGCGGTCGATCAACCCGCGGTCATGGCGGCCGCCGAGTCCGTCCTGCACCCTGACGACGTGGTCTGGGTCATCGTCGGCGACCGCGCCAAGGTGGCGGCCGGCATCGAGGAGCTCGGGATCGCCGACATCCAACTCATGGACGCCGACGGCCAGCCGATCGGCGACTAGGGGCAGGCAGCGCCGCGAGACTTGGCGGCGCTCAGAGTCGGTTTCCCTAGTGGGCTTCGGCGTTTCTCCCGACAAGCCTTCGTCCGGGAGCGGCAACGCTTGACACCCAAAAGTGCACCATGCATGATCTGTGCATGGCCACCAAGACCATCTCCCTCAAGATCGCAGCCTACGAGAAGCTCAAGAGGGCCAAGCGCAGTCCGGACGAGTCCTTCAGCCAGGTCGTTCTGCGCGGGATGTGGCCCGAGGAACCGAAGACCGCTGGGGAGTTTCTCGAAGCGTGCCGGCGGCGTGAGTCCGTGCTCTCGCTCGAGGACATCGATCGCTCCAAGTCCCAGGATGCTCCTCCGGTAGACAAGTGGCGGACCTGATTCTTGAGACCACGTTTCTGATCGATCTCGATCGGGAGCTGGCTCGGGGCGAGTCCGGCCCGGCTCAGACCTTCCTCGAAGAGCGCAGCGACGCACGCTTGGCCATAACGTTTACGATTGCCGGCGAGCTGGCCGCCGGGCAGTCTCTGGCCGACTCGTCTCGGTGGCGGAGATTCCTGAGCTCCTTCGAAGTTCTTCCGTGGTCGCTCGAGGTCAGCTGGCACTACGGAGAGAACTATCGATTTCTCGCCCGTAATGGTCTCCTCATTGGTACCAACGACTTGTGGATCGCGGCCACGGCCCGCGCGCAGGGCTTGCCGCTCGTGACCCGGAACCACGGTCACTTCGGCCGCGTCCCGAATCTCGAGGTCCTTACCTACTAGGCAGGAGGTCTCGGCGCAGCGAAGCGCCTCATGCTCGCGCCCCAATCCTGGCTCGCACCATCAAATTGTCTCCCGTCGAGGTCCGAACCCTTGAGGTGCTCGACGTCGGGAGCCTCGAATTTCGGCCACTCGCAACAAGAGGATCCAGCCGCAAGATTAGGTGCCGACGCCCATGCATAGCCTGCTTGGTAGAGTCGCGCCGTGCCGCGTTTCGCCCCAGCGCTGGCGGTTCTGACGCTGACCCTGCTGGTCTCGTCCGGAACGGCTGAGGCTAAGCAGCTTGCCGGCGTTCCCGATGGACGCTTCGATGAGTGGCGGGGCGCCAAGCTGGGCAGGAAGGACGCTTCCGGCGACGGGCCGGCGGGAGGTCTCGACTTGGGCCGGCTGTGGCTGGGCGACGACGGAGAGGCCCTTTATCTCCGCCTCGAAGTCGGGCGGGAGACCATCCTCCAGAATCCACCCGAGGGCGACGCCGGCAACGATCTGCGCTTGTATCTGGATCTCGACAACAAGCGGGGCACCGGTCTTCCGGTCGGGGCCCTGGGAGTCGATCTCGAGGTCCGCTTCGGCGGCCGCTCGGTGCGGCGCTACGACGCCCGGGGCCACGAGACCTTGGTCTCGCCCGGCACCGGGTCGGCTCTGGGCATGCCCACCCACTCATCCAGCCAGTTCGAGATCCGCATCGAGCTGCCGGAAGCCTTCCGTCCGGTCGAAGGCGCCAAGCGCCGCAAGAAGATCCGACTCTTTCTGGAGGAAGCCGTCCCGGGCGGCGACCGGCTTCCTGCGAGCGGCGCGGTGCGCTACAAGTTCGCCCGCACGCGGCCGGACGAGCCCGCGCCGATTCCTTTGGCCCGCGCCAAGGGCACGGACCTGCGCCTGCTGTCGCTCAACGTCGAGGAGACCCCCGACAACCGCATCGAGGTCTTCCGGCGGATCCTCAAGGCGGCAAAGCCCGACGTCATCGCCTTCCAGGAGCTCGAAGGCTGGAATGCCTCCCGAGCTCGCGAGTTCGTCGAGGGCGTGCTCGGCGGCGCCTGGTCCGCCCAGCAACAATTCGACGTCATCACCGTGAGCCGTTTCCCGATCGTCTCCTGGAGCCCGGTGGACGGCAACCTGGTCACCCACATCGATCTGCCCAACCGCATGGGACGGGACCTGGTGCTCTTCAACATGCACCCGCCTTGCTGCGACAATGAGGTCGAGCGAGACCGGGAGTTCGACAACCTGGCGACCACCTGGCGCGATCTCCTCGACGGCTCGGGCCCGTTCTCGATCGATGCCGAGGACGCCGCGATCTTCGCCGGCGACTACAACCTGGTGGGATTCACCCGCCAGCTCCGGGCGATCCGCGACGGCATCCTGACCGATCCCGGCAAGGGTCCCAATTTCGCTCCTGGCCGCGCCGAGGGATCGCTTCGGGACGAGCCGCTCCGTCACAGTCACCGGCGCATGGCCTACACCTGGCGGCGCGCCAGCTCGCGCTTCGCGCCCGGGCGCTTGGACCTGGTTCTCTATACCGGCGATGCCTTGGCACGCGAGCGCGGCTTCGTGCTCGACACCAAGTTTCTGCCGGGCAAGGCACTGCGCCAGGCCGGCCTCAACCGGCCTGACTCCGACCGAGCTTCAGACCACCTGGCCCTGGTGGTCGATTTCTCGGTGCGCTAGCGCCGAGCTAGCTCGACGGGTTCCGTCCGGCCAGCGTCGGTCCCGTCAGCACTCGTTTCTGGACGCTCGCTCGGAGTCGGCCAGGGCTTCTTCGGCCGGCCTCTCGGCGAACTGGGCGATCACGGAATAGCGCTCGGCGATACGGCCGCCGGTGACGGTGCACTCGCCGCTCCGGAGCCAGGCGTGGGCCTTGAAGATGCCCTCGTCGTCTCGAGCGGTGCCCAGATAGAGAGTCGCCGGAGCGCCCCGCCGCCGCAGCATCGCCTTGGCCGCCATCGCCCGCACCAGACACTGCGTCTGCCAGGGCACTGCCGGAGCCGCGTGGGCGATGGCCCAGGCGACGCGGTCGGGCAGCCGCTCGGCCTCCGGCGGCCCCGCCGCCAGCGGCGGCGCGTCGATCCCCGCTCCGTGGGCTTCCTCCGCCAGGGCGCCTTGACGGATGCCCAAGCCGGGAGCGATGCGCCGGAAGGGAACCACCGCCAGCGCCGCGCGGGCACGTGCCAGGTTCCAAGCGGCCTCGATCAGGAGCCGGCGCTCCGAGCGCCCCAGGCGCGCGAACTTCCTGAGTCGTCCCATCATCGCGGCTCTCGCGAGCATCGCGGCCATCGTAGGCGTCGCAGGCGTCGTGCGCGCGGCTGTCGGAGCGATCGAAGCATCAGGACGATTCTACGGGCTTGGCTCCTGAGCAGGTCGGCCGGCCCGCACCGCTCACCAAGGGCATGCGGATCACGAGCCGTGTGGCAAACTTGCCGGCGCCGTGAAGATTCAGGGCGAGCACCAATTCAAGGCGGCGCCGGAGGCGGTCTGGCGGGCCGTCCTCGACCCCGCGACTCTGGCCGCCAGCATGCCCGGCCTGGCCCGCGTGCAGCCCATCGGAACCCGCGAGTATGAGTGCGCCCTGAGCGTCGCGGTGGGCTCGATCGCCAGCGACTTTCAGGGCACCCTCGAACTCAAGGATCTACACCCGCCGGTGAGTTACCGGGTCACCGCTGGCGCCATGGGTGCGGCGGGGCTGGTCGACGGCGAGGGCATCATCCTGCTCGAGCCCCGAGCCGGAGGCACGCGCCTGCTCTTCGACGCGGATATTCGGATTCGCGGACGTCTGGCATCGGCCGGCGACGGACCGCTTCAGACCTTCGCGCGCTCCCTGGCGCAACGGACTCTCGAAGCCATCGCCCGCGGGCTGGAATCCGGGACCCCCGGCCCGGCCGGGCAGGTCGAGACCGGCACGGGGTTCAAGGCCAACAGAGCTAGCAGAGCCGCGAGCCCTCCATCCGAAGTCGAATCAAGCCAGCCACTCCCCGAGTCCACTCCCAAGCCGCCCGGCAAGGCCGGCCCGCTTTGGGCGCGACCGGCCCCGGCGCCAGCCTCCGAGCGCTCGGCCAGCCCGTCGGGAGCGACAGCAGCGAGCGATCCGTCGCCTCGGAATCGTCAAAGCACGCCTGGTCCTCAAGGCCAGCCGAGCCAGCAAAGCCAGCAAAGAAACCCACGACCCGAACCGACAGCTCCGCAGCCGGCCGGCGGAGAACCCTCTTCTAAGCCGCGTCCAGCTGCGGCGTCTCCAGCTCCGGCTTCCGATCCCGTTCCCACCCGGGCTCAGCCTTCCAAGGCTCCGGCCGTCACAGCTCAGCGCAAGGCTGCTCGAGCTAGTACCCCCCAGTCGGCGCCGATCTCGAAGCCAGCGCCAACCGCCCCGGCGGCCGAGACCGACCCGCCCGCAACGTCCGGCGCCGACCCAGCGACGCCCCAGACGGCAGTCGGAGCCGACGCTACGGATTCGACCGCCCCGGCGTCCTCGATGCCCCGGCCGCGGATCAGCCCTCCGGAAGGCGCGGCGAAGCTCGCGGCACGAGCCAGAAGCACGCTTGCGAGCTGGAAGCAAACCATACTCTCGCCGCCGCTTCGTCCCTGGTTGTGGGCACTGGCGCTCGCCGCCTATACCGTCGCCGTGGTTCTCATCACCCGAGCGGCAAGCTCCCCCTAGATCCATGCGCGAGCTTCTCGAGCAAGTCGACGCCTGGAGCGCGGCGGGCAAGAAGGCCGCCCTGGCTACGGTGGTCCGGGCATGGGGCTCGGCGCCGCGACCGGTGGGAGCCAAGATGGCGATCTCCTCGGATGGCGAGATGGCGGGCTCGGTCTCCGGCGGCTGCGTCGAAGGAGCGGTGGTCGAGGAAGCCCTCGAAGTTCTCGACAGCGGCCGGCCGAAGCTCTCCGCCTACGGCGTTTCGAACGATCTGGCCTGGAGCCTTGGACTGTCCTGCGGTGGCTCGCTCGACGTCTGGATCGAGCCCTTCGATCCCGCATCCGACTCGCCCCTGACCGGCCTTCGCGCGGCGATCGCGGCCGGCGAGACCCGGATCCTGGCGACTGTGGTTTCCGGAGCCGCCACGGGCGCGCACTTTCTTTTCGACGGCGACGGCGGCCTTCTTGGCTCGAACGCCGCTACAGAAAGCCAGGAGCTCGACCGCGGCCACCTGACCGCGGCCGCTCGCGAGCGCCTGGCCGCCGGCACCTCTGCGCTTGCACGGATCGCGGCCGAGCCGGAGCCGGTCGAGGTCTTCTTCGACGTCTTCCTGCCGCCCGCCGAGATCGTGATCCTGGGCGCCGTCCACGTGGCGATCCACCTGATCCGACTCGCGCGCGAGCTGGACTTCCGCACCGTCGTCATCGATCCACGCGCAGCCTTTGCCACCGCCGAACGGTTCGCCGGCGCCGACGAGCTCCTCGGCCTGTGGCCGGGAGAGGCCCTCGCCGGACGAGCGATCACCGAAGGTACCTATTTCGCCCTTCTCGCCCACGACCTCAAGATCGAGCTGCCCGCTCTCGAGGTCGCCTTGCGCAGCCCGGCCCGCTACATCGGTGCTCTGGGCTCGAAGAAGACCCACGCCAAGCGCGTCGCGGCCCTCGAAGAGGCCGGCTTTTCGGCCGCCGAGATCGCCCGCATTCACAACCCGATCGGGCTCGACTTGGGCGGGCGCCGGGCCGAAGAGATCGCCCTTGCCGTTCTGGCCGAGATCGTCGCCGCCCGCTACGGCAAGCTCCCGGAACTCCCGGAGCTCCCGGAGTTCCCGGAGCCAGGCGCGGCCGGCGAGAACCGGCCCGCGTGACGCGCCCGGCTCGGCGTGGCCGGTTCGAAGCGGCCACGGCCAGCCAAGCGAGATAGTCGATCCGTGATGCCCCACTCGGTCAACGTCACCGGCGTCATCCTGGCCGCGGGCCGATCGACCCGCTTCGGCGGCGCAGCCCCGAAGCAGCTTCACGCGATCGACGGCGAGCCTCTCGTCCGGCGGACTGCCCGGACCGCGCTCGCCTCGCGGCTGCGCCAGATCCTCGTCGTCACCGGTCACCGCGCCGCCGAGATCGAGGCCGTCCTCGCCGGACTGGCGGTCGAGATCGCCGAGAACCGAGACTTCGCCTCCGGCCAGTCCACGTCCGTGCGCCGCGGCCTCGACGCCGTCGCACCCGACGCCGACGCCGCCCTCTTCATCCCCTGCGACCTCCCGGACCTCGACGCCGCGACCCTGGATCGCATCCTCGACACCTACGCCGCTACCGGCGGACCTATCGTGGTGCCGGCCTATCGTGGACACCGCTTTGCCCCCGTCCTCTTCGACCGCGCCCTCTTTGGCGATCTCGCCGCCATCACCGGCGACCGGGGCGGCCGCCAGCTCTTCGCCACCCACCCCGACGCCATCGTCGAGCTCGAGCTCGCCAGCTCCACCCCCGTCCGCGACCTCGACCGCGCTTGAGGGCGGCGCGAAGGAAGGTTCTCGCGGGCGGGCTAGGGCAGCGGGGCTTCGAGTTCGATCCAGTTGATCTCGGCGCGCCGGTTGTTCTCGTTCCAGAGCTCATTGAACTTAACGATCCGAACGCGCACGTCCGAGTAGTCAGTCAAGCCCGAGGCCACCGAGGCCGGGATCGCAACCCGCATCGTCGATTCCTGGAAGTAGAGATCGCGGCCCCAGTACTTGAGGGTCGTGCCGCCCTGGAGCAGCACGATCCGAAGGCGGACCGGCTCGTTGTCGAGCGCCCGGCCGCGAACCCGGAGAACATGGTCCGCGTCGGTCCCCGGATCGGTCATCGGAGCCATCGCCAGGGTGAACGAGTCCGACGTACCGGCCGAAACCGACGAGGTGACGACGTTCGTCAGATCATCGACCTGCTCGTGAACGGGTGTCGGCGAGAAGGAGTTGGTCGCGGTCGTACCGACAGCGGCCACCCGCTGGACCGGAGCGGAAACCTCGGGGACTCGAAACTCGACCTCAATGAGCTCGGCCCGACGATCCGAGTTGTTGCCCGTGATCTCATGGAACTTGACCACCTTGATCTGGACGTCGCCGTAGTCTTCGAGATTCGTGGCGGCTTCGGGAGGCACGGCGAATACCGCGACCGACTCCTCGAAGCCGAACTCGAGGTTTTGGTAGGTCAGCGAGGTGCTTCCCCGCATCAGGTGCACGCGCAAGGTCACCGGGGCGTTGTCGAGTGCCCGGGCCCGGACGTGGATCTCGTGCCCGAGATCGGTGTCAGGATCGCCCATCGGAGCCATCCGAACCGTCAGAGCATCGCTCATACTGGTACCAGCCGTCATGCGGGAGGTCACGAAGTTGGTGGGATCGTCGAGCTGATCATGGACCGGCTCCGAAGAAGTCCAGTTCGAGCTCACCGTGGCGACCGGATAGGCGCGCCAGGCCTCGAACGTGAGGGCCGCCGGATCCGACAGGGCTTGTCCGTAGTCGCTCGACACGAGGCACCGGTAGGTGCCCGCGCTCGAGGCATCGATCTTCCGAACGGTAACCTGGGTGGTCGCGGCGCCTTCGATGCTGGCATCATCGGCCAGATCCGCGCCGTCTTTCTGCCAAAGATACGAGAGGGTGCCATCGCCCGTCGCCGCGCACGAGAAGCTCGCCTCTCCGCCGGCGATCGCCGTCGCCGGGGCCGGCTGGCTCGTCACCTGCGGCGGGTTTCCGATAACGAGACTCGCCGAGGCCGACACGGCCTCGCCAAAGCCGTTCGCCACCCGGCAGGCATACCCGCCGGCATCGGACGCGACCAGACTCGAAACCGTCACGCTCGGAGTCGCTGAGCCCGTCACTCGGGCTCCATCCACGAGCTCGACACCGTTCCGCAGCCATTGATAGGCGAGTGGCTCTGTCCCCGAGGCCGAGCAGGAAAAGACGGCGCTCATGCCGATCGCGGATTCCACCGACACCGGTTCGCCGGCGATCGCCGGAGGGTCGCCGACGGTCAGTTGCGCTGGGACCGACTCCGCGGAGCCCCAGTCGTTGTTTACGTGGCACCGATAGCTGCCAGAGTGATCTAGAGCGACGGCTGGGAACTGGAGGGACGGAGAGGCGGTGCCCGACAGAGTCGCGGTATCCGAGAGCGCGGCACCGTCTTTCGTCCAGGTGAAAGCTAGCGGTTCGGTGCCCGTGGCGGTGCAAGCGAGAGTGAAGCTAGAACCGGTGGCGACCGAAGCTGCGGCCAGGCCGGCCGTAATCGACGGCGCACTACCCACCCGAACGAATGCCGGATTCGAGGTGATGATCCCCCACTCGTTGGACACGCCACACACGTACTCTCCGGCGTCTTCGCTCTGGACGGACTGGATGGTCAAGGTCGCGGTCGCGGTGCCCTGGAGCGTCGCGCCTGTGCCGGCAGGGCCGTCGTCGAGGGCGACGCCGTCCTTGACCCAGTGATAGGTCAGCGGCTCGCCTCCGGTAGCCGAGCAAGACAGGAGTCCCGTGGACCCTACGACCGCGTTGGTCGACGCCGGGTGGGTGACGATCTCGGGGTGCTTCTCGAAGCGCTCGATGCTTTTCAGGGCGTGGGAGGCTTGGTTGCGCACCTCCTCTGACGGATCCGTATCTCGAAGCAATGCGAGCATCTCGGAGATTGCTTCGTTGCCGATTGCGATTCCCGAGAGTGCCCTAGCTGCGACTGCTCGGTGACTCGCTTCCGGATCGCCAAGCTCCGCCAGGAGAGCGTCCAAAACTTCTTGCGGCGGCTCGGGTACGGGTAAGAAATCGAGAGGATTCCGCTTACTATACATCCAGCCTAGAGCTTCGACTGCATAGAAGTCCGAGATGTCCTCCTCGCAACGCCGCAGGAGCTCGGCAACGATCAATCCATCCCGTGGACGAACGCCAGCCAGCGCAACGAAGGACATGCGCAGGACCTCCGTGTCGGTTTCGTCAAGAGGCGGGAGGATCTCGTGGACCGCGGATGCCGGCAGGTCCGGCCAGTGGGCAAGAACTGTGTAGAAGTCGCCCCGAGTGTCCGGTGCCACGGTATCCAGGCGACCGAGGATGTCCGGCAGCCGTTCGTTGAAGCTCGCTACGTTGTCGGCCGCAACACCGACTTGTGCGTTCGAAGCGCCGAAGGCTTCCGGCCGCTGGTTAACGGTCACCGCTTGGAAGAGCGTGTGGGCCGCGTCCAGGCGCACGCCAAGGTCGGGATCGTCCAGGAGAGGCAGGACAAGCCCCCAGATCGTGTCGAGGTGATCTATCCCGAAGGATGGCCAGTCGGAGTCTAGTGCATTGAGACCCTGAGCGCGTGTTGCGGATTCCGGGGACGAAAGCATGGCCACAACCGCGGAGAGCGTGTCCGTCGAGCTTGCGGGCGTCGCAACCATGGCAGGAATCAGGACTAGGCACACTGTGCTCAGCCCTGTCAGGAGCCGACTGCCTCCGCAGTCTCGTCTCATTGTGTACACGGTATTTCTCCTTCGAGGAGTCCCGTCTCTATTTCAAGATTTCCACCAAGACAATGCCAAAGGTCATTGGGATCAGTTACCTGAGGCCGACTCTGCGGATAATGATGGATCAGATCGTCGTTAATGTAGACCTCGAACGCCGGTTGACAGTCATGGGCACCGTTCATCGCCCAGGTGAGAGAGCCGTCCGAGTTTCGCCGAAAGGTAGCCTGGAAGGAATAGCCGAGGGGCGCCGCACCTGCGACAAGCGGGTCTCCGGCTTCTCCCGTGACAAGCAACCCCAGGTGACCTGGCAGGGTTGCCGTCGCCGTCCACCGCAGCTTGTCGGTGGGAGCCGCGCCAGACCGATGCAAAAGGTGACAGTCGCCGAGCACGCCATCGTGGTCTCCACCGTCCTCAGCGTCCCGGAAGTCGACCCGATTGTCGCCTGCCAGCGTCGACAGCTTCTCGAATTCAAAGGTCGTCCCTGTGTCAGCGCTCGACGAAAGCACAAGCGGCTCCTGGTCCTGATCGATTCGTAGCCGGAGGGTCTGCTGCGTCCGAAACCGGTTCCTCCTCGAAGGCAAGTCAGGATACTGTGGAAGTGGCTGCGGGGCCGGGTTTGGGTCCAGCCACCGGTCATCGCCGGAAAAGGTCGTCGGGAGGAAGGACGTGTTCTTGAAACACCCGACGTGGAGGGCAAATCCGGGCGGATCTGCCCGGTTCGTCGGGATAAAGGTCCTGATCTCGATCTCCACCTCTTCACCGGTACAGGACGTGGCGCAGGTGACGTGGGTGTCCGCGACGTCCTCGTCCCCGGTGTCGAAATCCGTAAAGCCGCTGCCGATGGCGCGGGCGCTGAGGATGCCGTCTCGGGGAGCGCCCTGCTCGCAGCCGCAGTCCCTGGGAATGGCGACTTCCACCCGCTTGACGCCGGTGGGCGGACGGTTGGGATCTTCAGGTTCTCCATCCACGATCGAGATCTCGACGACCTTGACACAGGCATCGCTGTGGCGCACGGAGAAGGACTCCATGTCTCCGGTGGGCTCGGTTTCGGTCGGAGGCTCTTCGCGCTGGACTCCGAAACACCATTCCTTGGTGAACATGTAGCCCCGCACCAGCGGAATCGTGATGCGGGCTTCCGCCCGGATGCAGAGATCGATGTTGTAGCCCCACTCGAAGGTCCCGGTGAGCGGTTCAAAGAAGACGCAGACGACGACGGCCCCCTCGACCTCGATCCGAGCATGGGTCTGCAGAACGGTCGCGTCAAGAACCCGTCCGATCTCGGGAACAAGATTGACCACATCGCCGGGCAGAACCGCGGCTGCCGTCTGCAGGTCTTCGAGAATCAGTTGCGTCGAAGTGTGATTGATGACGTTGTAGCGGAAGTTCTTGTCGTAGCAACCCGCGAAGAAGGCGTTTTCCGGAATCGTCGATTTGGGATTCGTAAAGTCCCCGTAGGTCGCGGGCGTCTGGAAGCGTGCGCCTCCGAGGGTCCGAGTCGCCGGAGAGCCACCGGACAAAGATGCAAGCACGCGGAGCGGAAGGCTGACGGAGCCGGCCGACGTCATGACCGACAGTTCGCGCTCGCCGGTCGACGCGTCATCCTCCACGGACAGGACAGCCGATATCCCATTGGTTTCGGCGTGGACCGAGTGGAGCTGAATGCCAGAGCTGGAAGTGGAAATCGAGCCGCCACCTAGATTCGCACCAACGATGTGAAGCACGTAGGTCTCACCTCGGGCGACCTCGCTCGGTGTGTAGGTGTCCACCACCGGTCCGGGAGCAAGGACGCGGACGAGTGCCGACTCAACGCCACCGGCGGTCTCGATCGTCAGGACATGAAAGCCGGTCTCGGTCGCCCCTCGAGTATCGACGTCGAAGGCCAGCTGCTGGCCGGACGAAGTCACGGCGCTGGCGAGGGGAGTGCTCGCCGGATCGCCGGTCGCCGGCCGGGCAAAGGAGACCTCGGCGCCCGAGAGGCCCGATCCCGTGAGACTGGCGCGCGTCACCGCTCCCAGGGGCACGACGATGAGCTCGGAGTCAACCATCGGCAGGGCAGTGGACGGATCGACGACCTTGACCACAGTGCTCTCGGTCTCGCCGAACGCGTCTCCGCTCACCGTCTCCATCTGCCACTGGATGACTTGGTTGCCTAGCGTTGCCGTCGTCGGGATCGTGACCTCGAAGACGAACGAGTGCGAACCAGATTCGTCGATCTGTGCACCTGCCGGCAGCTCCACGCTCGCCGGGAAGAAGTCGAGGTCGGCGTCGACGGCCAGCCGATGGGTGCCGGCCTGCCAAGTCGAGGTGCCGTTGTTGGCAACACTTACTGAGATCGTATGGGTCGAGCCGAGTGCCATCGGAGACGGAACGTTGGCGGAGACGATGTCGGCGTCGTTGGCCCCCGTCTGGCAGGTCACCTCGATGGGATGAGAGACGACGACGCCGAACCAGCCGACGCCCTCGTTGACCATCTGCCATTCCGTCACATAGCTTCCGGGCTGCGACGGCGCGGTCAAGGCGACCGAGAACGAATGCTGGGATTGCGGGGCAATCGAGGCGCTCGTGGGCAGCTGAACCCGGGTCGCATCGGCCCGGAACGGGTCGCTTCCTCCCGTCGGGCCCAGTTTGTAGCCGTCCGCCCGTGTCCAGACCGTGTCGCCCGTGTTCTTCATCGTTACGGCATAGGTCCCCACTTCGCCACAGGCCATCTGCGACGGCAAGTTGTGACCAATAGCCTGGGCAGCGTCTTGACAGACCACGGTGATGGTCTTTGAGACCTTCTCGCCGAACCACTGCCCGTTCTCGACCATCTGCCACTCGGTGGTCAGAGTCGTTGCCGTCTCGGGCGCTACCAGCGAGACGTCGAAGGTGTGGGAGTCGTTCTCTTCGATCGCGAGGCTCGCCGGCAGGTGGACCCGGGCGCCGCTCGGGTTGAAGGGATCGGTATCCCCGGGAACCCCCAGTTGATGACCGCCGGCTGCGGTCCAGGGTTTCGAGCCGCCGTTGCGAAGCGTCACCTCGCGCACCAGGGTCGAGCCGCAGGTCATGGAATCCGGCAGGGTGTCCGAGACCCGGGTCGCAGCGTTGACGCAATCAACGTCGATCCTGGCAGTCACGAGCGGACCGAAGGGTTCGCCGTTGTGCTCCATCTGCCAGAGCGTCATGACGTCGTTCTGGTGCGTGTCGCTCGGGGCCTGGAGCGGAACCTTGAAGGGGTACTGACCTCCGCCGCGACCGACCGTGACATTGCTCGGCAAGCGCACCGGAGCGCCGGACGGATTGAAGGCATCGCTCGTGCCCACGTTGGCGAGATAGAACCCGGCCGCGTCGGTCCAGTCGGTCGAGCCCAGGTTCTGGAGCGTCACCGTGGCTTCGTCTTCCGAAGAGCAGTTCATGGCCGTCGGGAACGCCTCGGCGGCGAGGACCGCATGGTCCCCGCAGACGACGTTGATGTCCTTGAAGACGATCGAACCGAACCATTCGACCCCCTGCTCGGCCATCTGCCACTCCGTGCGTACGACACCGTGGGTCTCGGGCGCGGTCAACTCGACGGTGAACGTGTGCCGCTGTCCCGGAGCGATGGTCGTGCCCGCGGGGAGCCGGACCTTCGAGCCGTTTGAGCGGAACGGATCGTCGTTGTCCGTGACCCCGAGCCGGTGCCCGTTCGTACCGTCCTCGGTCCAGTCGCCCGTACCGACGTTCTCGAGCCGAATCGTGAACGACTCGGTGTCGCCGCAGTACATCGCGTCCGGCAGGTTCTGCGAGACGACAAGGGCATCATTGACGTCGGCGCCGACCGGAGGATCCTCCGGCCCCGGGTCGGGTTCCTGGGCGGTGGTCAGTGCCGCTACGGCGAGTGCCGCAACCCAGATGCTCCCGATTCTTCGGTATCGGCGGGAGGGGCTAGCCTTCTGTCGTCCCATGCCAACCCACTCCATCGCTGGTCACGGGCTGGAATGCGTTGGCGGACGACGACTCGCGGCTCAGAAAGCCCTGAGAGCGACGGGCTCGCGCAACCGAAGATTCGACACAACCATTACCAACCACGCGGCCAGGGTAGGGGAAGACGTTGCGATTCGCAAGTCAACCCCAAGGCTCGATCCTAGGAGTCGAAGGTGTTGACGCCCGATCCGACGGAAACGGGCATCGTCCTGACGATCCGGGCCGCCCGGCATTCCTCCCGTCGAAAAGATCTTCAGCCCGGATTCGCGAACTCGGCCACGCAGCGCTCGTAGAGCTCGCCCAGCGGCCGGCCATCCACAAAGACGTGGTTCACCTGGAGGCTCAGTCGCACCCAGAGCTCGCCGGCCTCCTCGAAGGGCTTGCTGATGGCCACCCGTGGCGCCCCGTCCTCCCGGTCGTTGGTGGGGTGAGTAAAGCTCGTGAACGGCACCCCGGGAATGGCCGTGAAGTAGGCGTAGTTGGTGTGGCGCGAATGGGGCGCGAGACGCGGCGGCGCCTCCGGGTCCGGCAACACCGTCTTACGGTTGAAGCGCTCGACGTCCGCGTCGTAGCGGCAGTCCACGAAGCTGAAGGCACCATCTTGGGCCGGCACGGTGATCGCGGGGTGGAGGGTGTCGTAGAGGACCATCTCGCCGTCCAAAAGCCGGTAGCGGAAGGCCTCGATCGGCTGCATCGCCCGGGTGACGAAGTAGCAGAGATTGAGGTAACTGCGGTAGCCGCGCTCGTCCAGGTATTCCTTCAACCGGCTAAACTGCAACCGGAAGTTGAGCGAGTAAAACGGGTTCCGGTATTGCCGGAAGAACTCGAAGGCTTCCTGCCGGTAGTAGTTTGCGACGGCGCGATAGGTCACGGCGACTCGAAATGGAGACGATCAGTATAGGCCAGGCGCCGGAGGTCGATCTGTTCCTCGCGCATCCCGATGCGCTGACACCCTACTCCGAAGACGAGCACAGCCCCAGGGCCCGGTCGTTTCAACATCCGGAGGCGCGCGCCAACTTCCTGGCCGGGCGGGCGCTCTTGCGCCGCGCCCTGTCCTACACAGAGGACCGTCCCGCCCGGTCTGAAACCGCCTGGCGATTCCGTCCGAACCGGGCCGGCCGGCCGGCCCTTGCCGAGGAGATTGCCGGCGTCGATTTCAATCTGACCCATACTCGCGGGCTCATCGCCTGCGCGGTCGCCCGCGGCGCGCGAGTTGGCGTCGACGCTGAGACTCTCGACCGGCCGGTCAACGCGCTCCGGATCGCCCGCCACAGTTTTCATTCCGACGAGACCGCGGCTCTCGAAGCGAACCCGGACGATGTCCGTCTCTTCTTCGCCTACTGGACTCTCAAGGAAGCCTTCTACAAAGCCACCGGTTCGGGCATTCCCTTCCGCATGCGCGGCGCCCGCTTCGATCTGGCGGACGGCCTTCGCTTCCGGCCCACCCGGGAGGCCGAGGTCGCAGCCGAGCGCTGGCAGTTCGTCCTGGCCGCTCCCGACGATCGTCATCTGGTGGCGATCGCGCTCGAGGCGGGGAGCGATCCGGCGCCTCTTAGGCTCCATCGCTGGACGGCGCGGGCCTTCGAGCCGGTCGAGATCGCGGCGCAGAGAAGTCAGCCGGAGCAAGCCGAAGCGAGATAGCGCTTTCTAGCCGCGGTCCCGGCCGTATACTCGGCGCCGCCGTGGCGCCGAGCCACGATCGACCCGAGCTTCCAGCGATGCCGATACTCCCTACGCCGCCACCGTTCAAGCTGAACCAATGCGCGGAGGCCGCGGCACGATGACTCCCTCCAGACTCGGCGCTCTCGCCATCTGCCTGGCTGCAGCCCTCTGGGGCCTCGACGGGGTCGTGCTGACGCCGCGGCTTCACAACCTTTCAGTGCCCTTTGTCGTCTTCCTCGTCCATGCCGTGCCCTTCGCCTTGATGCAGCTGGCCTTCACCCGGCCCGGGGCTCACGCGTACCGCCGGCTCGGCGCTCTGGAATGGTCCGAGTGGCTGACGTTGATCGCTGTCGCGCTCACCGGCGGCGTGGTCGGTACGTTGTCGATCGTCCATGCGCTGTTTCTGGTGGACTTCAACCAGCTGTCGGTGGTGGTGTTGCTTCAGAAGCTCCAGCCGGTATTCGCCATCGCGCTCGCCGCGGTGCTCCTCGGCGAGCGCCTGAGCCCGCGCTTCCTGGGCTGGGCGGCGGCGGCGATACTGGGCGGATATCTCCTGACCTTCGGCTGGAGTCTGCCGGACGTGGCCGGCGGCGCGGCCTCGGCCCGAGCGGCGGCCTTCGCTTTGCTGGCGGCGGCCTCGTTCGGCTCGGCCACCGTCTTCGGCAAGAAGATCCTGGGCTCGGTCAGCTTCGGCGAGGCCACGCTGGCGCGCTACGGGTTGACCACGGGCTTTCTCATCATCCTCTTGGCCGCGACCGGGATCGGGTTTCCGCTGCGCGAGGTCACCCCCGCCAACTGGACGGTCATCGTCACCATCGCCCTTACCACCGGCAGCGCGGCCATCCTGCTCTACTACTTCGGTCTCCAGCGGGTGCCGGCCCGGGTCTCCGCGATCTGCGAGCTCTGTCTGCCGCTCTCGGCCGTGGTCTTCGACTATCTGGTCAACGGATCGGTTCTGTCGCCGCTCCAGATCGGAGGCGCCGTCCTCATGATCGGCGCGATTCTGCGAATCTCGAGCCGGACTCCAGCCCAAGCCGAAGCCGAGTCCGAGTCCGAGTCCGAGCTCGATTCCGAAACCGCGGCGTAGAAGGGGCCACCGCTCAGCCGCGCTCGGGCAGCGCCAGGTTGAGGACCAGGGCCGCGAGGCCGCCGGTCACCAGGCCCGAACCGAAGAGCATCCGGATCTGAGCGGGCGCGAGCGCCAGGACCTCCGGCCGCAGCTCGATCCCCAGGCCGAGCCCAACGGCCACCGCCAGAATCACCAGATTCCGCTGAGACAGCGCCACCGAGCGGTGCAGGATGCCAAAGCCCGAGGCGAAGATCATCGCGAACATGACGAGCCCGCCGCCGCCGATGACCGCGGGCGGAATGGTCGCAAAGAGCGCTCCCACCTTGGGCACCAGGCCCAGGGCCACGAGGGCCATGCCGGCGATGGCTGTGACGTGCCGGCTGGCCACGCCGGTGAAATTGACCAAGCCGACATTCTGCGAGTACGAGGTGTTGGGGAAGGCGGAGAAGAGCGCCGCCGCGCCGCTCAGGACCCCGTCGGCCAGAAGCGCCCCGCGCTGCTCGGCCACCGTCGGCTCGCGTCCGGCCGCGGCCAGGGTGCCGGAAACGTCGCCCAGGGTTTCCAGGGTCGAGATGACGTAGATGCACGCCATGAGGAGGATCGGCGCGGGTGCGAAGGCCAGGCCGAACGCCAGGGGCCTGGGCGGGGCCAGCCAAGCGGCTTCGGCGACCGGGGCGAAGTCGACCAGGCCGGCCGCCAGAGCCAACCCGTAGCCGACGAGGACTCCCAGCAGCAGGCTCGCCGCGCGCACGAAACCGCGGCCGAGCTGATTGGCCAGAAGGGTCACCACGAGAACGGTCGCGGCGATTCCCAAGTTGGTGGCCGACGCGTAGTCGGCGGCGCCCTTGCCTCCTGCCGCGTAGTCCATCCCGACCGGAATCAGCGTCAGACCGATCAACAGGACGACGATGCCGGTAACGAGCGGCGGAAAGACCCGGCGCCAGCGCGCGATCGAGGCGCCCAGAGCGACCTCGACCACCGAGGCCGCGAGGCAGGCTCCAAACACCGTCGCCAGGCCGTACTCACGAGCCACGCCCACGATGGCCCCCAGAAAGGCGATCGACGTTCCCATGACGACCGGAATCCTGCCGCCCACAGGACCCAACGGATAGGACTGGACGATGGTCGCCAGCCCGGCCATGAAGAGAACCGCCTGAATCAGGACCGCGCTGTCGGTCACCGCCAGCGACAGCGCCGCGGCGACCAGAACCGGCGTCGTGATGTTGCCGAGAAGCATCGCCAGCACGTGCTGGATGCCCAGGGGCACGGCCTTGGAAACCGGCGGCCGGTCGTCGATCCCGTAGACGAGCGTGACGGCGCCGGAACGGCCTTCGGTCCCGCTCACGAGGCCGCGGGCGCCGCGGCTCTGGCGTCGGCGTCTGCTTCGGCTCTTAGCTCCCAAAGCCGGTTGGGGCTGACCGGAATGTCGAGAACTTCGATGCCAGGCAGAGCGTCTTCGAGCGCCTGGGCGAACAGCGGACCGACCGGGATGGCGCCAGCCTCGCCCGCGCCCTTGACTCCCAACGGATTAAGCGGCGAAGGGGTCGTCCGGTGCCCGCCCTCGATCCGGGGCACGTCGAGCGAGGTCGGCACCAGGTAGTCCATGAAGGACGCGTTCAGGATCTGCCCGTCTTCGCTGAAAACGAGCTGCTCGTAGAAGGCGTCACCGATGCCCTGGGCGACGCCGCCCTGGATCTGCCCGTCCAGGATCAACGGGTTGATCACCTCGCCACAGTCGTGCTCGACCACGTACCTGAGGATCCGGACTTCGAAGGTCTCTGGATCGACCTCCAGAATCATGGCGTGAACGCCGGCCGCGGTCGCGCCACGCTCGGGGCCGAAGTAGTCGGTGGCCTCGAGCCCCGGCTCGGTGCCCGGCGCCACGGCGCCGCGCATCGGATTGGCGAGGAGGGCGAGCTCGCCCAGGTCGAAGCCGCGCTCCGGATTCTCCCGCAGGCAGACGCGTCCCCCTCCAAGCTCCAGATCGTCGATCACGACACCGAGCTCGCTCGCGGCGAGCTCCAGGATCTTGGCCCGCACCTTGGCGGCGGCGGCATGGATGGCATTGCCGGCCACCACCGCGCCCCGGGAGGCGAAGGTGCCGGCCCCCCAGTGGAAGAGGTCGGTGTCTCCGGTCACCACCTCGACGTCGGCCACGGCGACTCCGAGCTGCTCGGCGGCGACTTGGGCGAAAGAGGTCATGTGGCCCTGGCCCTGGGTACCCACACCGGTCACGACCGAGACCTTGCCCGAGGCCTGGACCTGGACCCGGGCGCCCTCGTAGGGCCCGATGCCGGTGCCCTCGACGTAGGTCACGACACCGATGCCCAGATGCCGGCCGGCGGCGCGCGCCGCCGGCTGCTCGTCGCGCAGGAACGACTCGTACCCGATGCGTTCGAGAGCTCGGTCCAGCAACGGCTCGTAGTCGCCGCTGTCGTAGACCAGGGGCGCGAAGTCTTGATAGATGATCTCGTGATCGTGCGGGAAGTCTTCGGGGCCCAGGAAGTTGCGCCGCCGGATCTCGGCCCGGTCGAGGCCGAGCTCGGCGGCGGCCGCGTCCAAAAGGCGTTCCATGACGAAGACGCCGTGCTGGCGGCCCGCGCCGCGGTAAGGGCTCACGATCGGCTTGTTGGTGAAGACGACCGTGAACTCGCTTGCGTAGTTGGGCACCCGGTAGCAGCCCAGGAGCGTGCACTGACTGTTGATCGGCACCGTCAGCCCGTACGGATCGTAGGCGCCGGTGTCGTGCAAGAAGACGTCTTTCACGCCCAGGATGCGGCCGTCCCGGGTGACGGCCAGCTCGGCGTCATGAACCTGGCCGCGCTCCTGGGTCGTGGCGACGAAGTTCTCCTCCCGGTCCTCGATCCACTTGACCGGGCGGCCCAGGGCGCGCGCCGCCCACGGCACCAGGACTTCCTCGGGGTAGAACATCATGATCTTGGGCCCGAAGCCGCCGCCGATAAAGGGCGCGATTACCCGCACCTGCCCCTCGGACAGACCCAGCATCGAAGCCAGGCCGTTGCGAATCGGAATCGGCGCCTGGGTCGTATCCCACACCGTCATGCGCTGGGTCCGGTCGTCCCACTCGGCCACCACGCCGCGGTTCTCCATCGCCGCCGCGGTGCCTCGGTCGTAGGTGAGCCTCCGGCGCACGACAACGTCGGCCTCGGCTCTCGCCGCCTCGTAGTCCCCCTTGTGCTGAGCGACGTGCGCGGCGGCATTCGATTCCAGGTCGTCGTGAACCAGGGTCGCCTCGGGTGCCAGAGCGCCCTCGAGGTCCACGACCGCCGGCAGGGGATCGTAGTCGACAAAGATCTCGGCGGCGGCGTCCTCGGCCAGATACCGGCTCTCGGCCACGATCATGACCACCGGCTCGCCCACGTAGCGAACCTTGTCCTTGGCCAGCGGAACCTGGGTGCGCTCGTGAAAAACCACTCCCTCGATCGGCGGCGGCGGCACCAGAAGCGGTCCCGGACGCCAGTAGTCGCCGAGGTCCGAAGCGTCATAGACCGCCACCACCCCGGGACGATCGAGCGCGGCCGAGACGTCGATCGAGCGCAGGCGCGCATGGGCGAAGGGACTGCGCACGAACGCCACGTGCAGCATCTCCGGCAAGGCCACGTCATCCACGAAGAGCGCCTTGCCGGTCAACAGGCGGCGATCCTCGTTCCGAGTGACGCGTTCTCCGAAGACCTTGGGACTCATGTTCTTGGATCGCTCGTCGGGAAATCGGACTCGGACCGGACCGGACCCAGGCTCGACCAAGACCCGAACCGGCCGGCTCGCTGATTCCCAATGATGATACCGGTTCCCTCCGCCAGCCTCAGCAGCCTGCGGCCAGAATCCAGTGAGGAGCGCGGGCGGGGCGATTCGCCGCGCGTTCTCGCCCGCTACCCCTTGGGCGCCAACTCTTCGGCCTGCGAGTAGATCGGCCGGATGTCCACGGGCACGTCTCCCAGCCGGCCGACCGCCGCCACCAGAGCCTCCGAGGCTACGCCGTAGGTGTCCAGAAAGGTCTTGGTTCCCTCGTAGTCTCCAGTCGCCTGGAGCTCCAGCATCGTCGCCAGAAGATCCCGGATGCCGTCGTCGAAGGTCTCAGACACCGCCCGGAAGCGGCCGTCTTCGTCGATCACGAGCGCGCCCTTCTCGAGTAGGTAGTTGAACTGCGAGACGACGCCGCGACCGTGAGCCTCGTGCAGGCCGAAGCGGGCGGACCGGAAAAGACCGGCCACGTACGAGGGCTCCAGGGTCGCGCGCATCTCGGGCTCGATCTCCCCTCGCTCGATCAGGGCCAGGATGTTGTAGACGCCCATGACGTCGGCCTTGGCCTCCTCCAGGGTCGAGTAGAGCTCCTTCAGCTCGAGCCGCACCTCGGTCTCACGCCCGTCCTTGTTGATCTTGCCCGGACCCAGGCCGTGGCTCAGCTCGTGGTGGACGACCTCGGCAAAGAAGGCTTCGAACGAGACGTCCTCGACTTGGTCCTCGGCCAGCACCCGCTCGGCGATGGGCACCAGAATCTGGTCGTACTTGGCGCGCAGCACATTGCGCAACATCACCTTCTTCGAGCCCTTGGCCTCGCGCACGCGCTCGTCGTTGGGCAGGTTGAAGGCCAGGGTCTGGACGCCAGCCTTGGAGTCGCCGCCAACGTAGACCTCGTCGACGACCCGCATCGGGCTGTCCGTGCCGCGCTCGTTCTTGTGCTCGTCGGCGATCGGCAGGTTCGACTCGAGCCACGGCAGAAAGCTCTTGAAGCGGTCGAGCTTGGCCGATTCCTGGGGAAGATTGACGGTCACGAAAGCCTCGAAGGCGGCCTTGTAGCCGTAGAGACCGTCTTCGTAGGTCTCGTAGGGGCCAATGGTGACCTCGACCGGGCTGGCCAGATCCATCCAGTCCATGTCGCTCTGGTAGTAGTCGTCTGAGAAAAACGCGGCCGCCCGGGAGTTGAGGAAAGTGCGGAGGGATTCGTTCCTAGTGAGCTCGGCGGCCCGGCGCAGATGCGCCGCGGCCGGCTCCAGGAACTCACGATAGGCCTCGGAATAGGGCACCGCCACCAGGGCATCACCGTCGCGGCGCACCAGGGTGAAGAGTCCGGTCAGCGCGTCCTTGTCCTCGGGATGAGCTTCGATCCAGGCCTCGAACTCTTCCTTGGTCATGTCCTCCGGGTAGTAGCCCGCGCCTTTCGGATGCTCGGCGTCTCCCAAGAACGCCGCGTTCTCGTCCAGCCGGTCCCAGGGTCCGAAGTTGACGTCGAAGAAGGTGCGTACCGTCTCATCGGTGACTTCGGCATCGAGCCGGTCGCGCAACTCCGGTCCTCCCTGCCACGCTTGGCGCAGGAAGATCTCGTCCATGATGCGCGCGGCCTGGATGAGCTCGACCAGGACTTCGAGCTCGCCTTCCGGCACACCCGATAGATCGGCCGAGAGCTCGGTCGGCGCGTACTGGGTCAGCCGCTCGGCGACGTCCGGGGCGACGACGATCGTGGCTTCGGTCTCGGCCTCGATCTCGGTGTCGGCGGCGGGCTCGGTGCCGGTCGAAGCGCAAGCGTTTGCCAGAACCAATCCGGTCAGGGCTACGGTCATGCCTAGTGTTCCTCTCATCGCAACTCTCCTTTTCGGTGCAAGCGCCGCTCTTCGGTGGGGTTCCCGCCAGCCGCGACGAACTGTCGTCAAAAACCACGCCTCTCCCGCCCCTCGCCAACATAACGTATCGTGTCACCGATGCAACGGTCGCGCACCTTGCGGATGAGCGCCGAGGACTTCGAAGCGGTGGTGGTCGAAGCCCTCGACTCGCTTCCCGGCGAGCTGGCAGAAGCCATCGAGAACGTCGCGGTCACGGTCGAGGACGAACCCACGACCGAGGACTTGATCGCGGTCGGGCTCGACCCCGAAGAAGACGATCTCTTCGGTCTCTACCAGGGTGTGCCCCTGCCTGAACGCGGCCCTTCGAGCTACGGCCCGGACCTGCCGGACCGAATTGTCGTCTACCGGCTGCCCCTGCTCTGGGCCTGCGCTTCCCGCCGGGAGCTCCTGCGCGAGATTCGTGACACCGTCATCCACGAGCTCGGGCACTATTTCGGATTGCCGGAAGAAGAGCTGCCGTAGGGAGCGCGCGGCACCCGGCGCGATCCCGAAGGGGGCTCTGAGCGAGCGCCCAGACCACCGACCGCAGACCACGGGCTCGTCGCGCGAGCGAAGCGCAGGCGAGGGCCCGTGCCGCAGAAAACGTCCTTGCCCGAGCCGACCCCTGAGGGATCGCCTGCCCGACGCCCAGGGGGGCCGATTCTTCGGCGCTAGCGAGGAACGGTTTTGCTAGCCGCTAGGCGTCTTCGCCCCGGAAAGCCACGAAGCGGCCCCAGCACGACGCCAGCTCCATGCCCCGCTGGATGAAGGCCGCGACGTAGTAGCGGCCCGTGGGCGCGTCGGCGATGGCGCCGCCCAGGTTCTCGGCGTGGACGATGCCCTTGGGAAAGAGGTTGAGATGCATGTCCTGGTAGTACGTCTCTTGCGGATAGACCTCGTCCCAGTCCTTGCCGTACTGCGCCTTGAGCTTTTCGTTCGCCACCGCGAACTGCCCGGGATGAAACAACCTCTGGATGGTGTTCATCGGGTGCTCCATCGCCACGCAGTCGATGCCCAGCCACTTGATCTTGCGCTCGACGCACCAGTCAGCGAAGTCCGGAGACGGACCCGGGTGCTGGATCATGTAGCGGAACTCGTCCGAATCCGGGCTGGCCCAGCCGAAGCGGCTCCAGCCGGTCTTGAGTAGCAGGATGTCGCCGTCCTCCAGCTCGACCCGGTCTTCGATCATGGCCGGTGTGTAGACACTCGAGTCGCTGACCTCGTCCGAGATGTCCACGATCACTCCCGGGCCGTGCCAGTACTCGAACGGCACTTCGCCGATGGTCCGGCCGCCGGCCCAGAAGTGCTTCTCGCCGTCCATGTGGGTGGCGAGGTGGAAGCTGGCCCGGCAGTGGGCGTTGTTGCGGCCCAATCCCAGGTCCTGGCCGCCGACGCGCTTGGTGTACTTGATCGAGAGCGGCTCGTAGTTGGCCCACTGCGGCGTTTGCACGCTGAACGGCAGGGTCATGTCGAGCATCTCGATCGAGGCCATGGTTTCGAAGAACTCGTCTTCGTCCATGCCCTCGGGGGGACGCAGAGCGGCCACCCGGCTCCAGGCCGATTCGACCTCCATGAAGGGCAACGGCGGAACAAAGAACCAGGCGCGCTGCGCCGGCCGGCCGCCTAGCAACCGGCCGAGGTCGCCGCCCAGAGCCTCTGCCAGGCAGAGCCCGGCCTTGGGCATCGTGCGGTGGGTCAGGGCGTAGTACTCGGCCGGCGGAAAGAGCTCGTCCCAGCTCTTGCCGGTGGTCTCGCGAGCGCGCGTCTCGGCCTTGGCGAACTCGGCCGCGTGCAAACGGCGCACGTTCGTGTTCATCGGATGCTCGGCCGAGCCGCAGTCGACGCCGACCACCTTGAGCTTCTTGTCGAGCGCCCATGGGAAGAAGTCGGGCGAGGGTCCGGGGTGGCGAACGTAGTAGCCGAACTCCTTGTTCTCGATGCCGCCCTGGGCATCCGGATTCTCGACGTCGGGCTGATCGTAGGCGTAGCGGTGATAGCCCGTGTGGATGACGAGAACGTCGCCTTCCCGAACCTCGGCCCGGTCCTCGATCATCTCGGGCGTATAGAAGCCGTAGTCCTCGACCGCGTCCGACACGTCCACGACCACGCCGGGGCCGCACAGTCGCTCGAGGGGCAGATCCGCGATCGCCTCGGCCCCGGAGTGGAAAGCTCGCGGGCCGACCAGATGGGTGCCCGTGTTGTTGGACCATTCGATCAACTGGCCGTTGGCGCCCTGGCCGCCACCCCAGGATCCGGTCAGCCGCTTGAAGAAGTGAACCTGCAGCGGCATCTCCCCCGGCACCGGCGGCGTGAAGATCGACAGCGGCTGGGTCAGGTCGTACCAACGGGCGGACGAAAGGAGGCTAAGGGAATCCGGCATGGTCTCTCCCAAGGGACGGCATCCGCCACCGAAGGCGGGCGCCGGGGGGTGAAGAGCCGATCATACCGGCCGCATGCAGAATCCGGATCGCCCCGTAATCCGGACCGGACGCGAATCCGCCGGCCTAGGTAGGCTTCGCCTTCGCCAGGTCAAGAGGCCAGTCCGGCATCCGGCCGGGTCTCCCACCTTGGGCCGAACCCAAGGGTCGGCCCCGCGACCGGCACTCCCCCCGGTCGAAACCGGGGTCGCGTCGCGCCCTTAGCTCGAGCTATTCATCCAGAACGGCCGCGCGGAGCTGATCCCGGCCCAGACGCGACCGATCCGTCCAGCGCAGGCTGCTTCGGTCCGTGCCGCCGATCGACTGTGCCGTCGCCGCCGGCAAGGAGAGAAGACCCCAGGTCGCCACTTCGCCGTTCTTGATGTTCCGGCTGGTCTTGGCCAGGATCTGGATCTTGGCGATCGCATAGTCGAGCGAGTTGGCCACGCTCAGCGTGGCACAGGCCAGCCCGAACGCAGTGCCGCCGTCCTTCTCGAGCTTGACGACGCCCTTCACCTCTCCGATCATCCCTTGCGGCGCGATCGGGCCGTTGGCCAGGGCTCCATAGGCCGTCAACGTGACGTTGAACTTGCTCTTCTTGCCCTGGCTGTTGTTGCCGAAGACACACAGCTCCCAGTCGTGGCTCGAATCAAGCTCGATGACCTGAGTGACTTCCTGCTTCTTGGGCGGCTTAGCGCCGTCCCGGAAGTGCGCGTTGCTGGCTTCCTTGATCTCGACGGTCGCCGCTGCGGCCGGCTGGTAGGCAAGTCCGACAAGCGCGACGGACACGACAAGAATCGTCCATTTCTTCATAGCCACTCCTCCTCTGGGGCTCGCGACGACCGCCGGAGCGAGTCTCGCTCGCGAGACCGTCTCGCGGCCAAACTCGCTGAATGCTCCGACGAGCATCCTTTTCGCAACAATGTTCCGAGGCTAGACCCGAATCCGGTCCGGGTCAAGGCGGTCAACGAGTCGGCTAGGACTGCGCATGGACTCACCTCCAGCGTGGTCTAGGCCCTGGCCGAGCTGCCGTGCTCGTCCGGGGCCGCTTGGGTCCTGAGCCGAGACTAGTCTACGAACCCGCCGGGCGCATTGTCGAATTCAAACTGATCCACTACCGGGTGGCTGATGGGGGGCGAGAGCCGGCCCTGCGCTGCCTGCGCCACCCCGACCCTGGTCCCGATCGTCTTCGAGGGCGCGAAGCGCCCGCTTGGTCCTGAGTGCCTCGACGTCTGGCACGGCCTGACGCGAGAGGAGCGCCGGCTGGTGATGGCAGCCGCTAGCGCGAGCCCACGACTCGCCTGACGGCTTCCCGAATCGCCGCCGAGCGGTTCCCGCCCGCATGGTCCTCAGCCCAAACGTCCAGCCTGGCAATCAGGCTCTTGGGGAATTTCACGACAACGACCCTGGGGCTCTTCGAGCTCGGGCTTGCGGCCAGCCCCCTTCCGGCGGCCGCCGTGAGTGGTCACGCGGCCGGGGAGAGTTTGAGGAGTCGGCGAAACGAAGGCTCGGGGATCGAGTCCCCGCTCTCTTGTGCGACTGCGATCCAGGCCGCCATGGCGCCAGCAGCCTGCTCGAGGGCATCTTCCTCGGTCGCGCCATGGGCAGCACACCCGGGGAGGTCCGGAACTTCGACGACGAACACTTGGTCGGCTTGGTCCCAATAGAGGAGGACCGGGTATTGAGGTGCGGGCATGACGTCTACTCCTTGTCCAAATTGTAGTCGATGATGGCTTTGCGGACTTGCCGCACTTGGTAGCCCTTCGCCTTGCCGCTCTGAGGCTGAAGGTTGATCTTTGCCGCGACTCCGGGCTTGCGAAAGACGTGGTGGCTTCCCTTGATGGTCTCAGTGAAGCCCAGGGCTTCGAGAAGCGAGCGGAGGTCCGAGAAGCGAATCGAGTTTTCCTGTGCGGCGTTGAGAACCTTGTCCAGTGTCTTTTTCCGTCTGCTCATCTTGAAAGAAGCAAACCGAAATCAAGATGAGTTTGTCAAAGGTAGTGGGTCTCAAACTGACCCACTACCAACGAGTCCGCTAGCCGTCGTAGCCGTAGACCTCGGCGAACGCGGTGAGCGCCTCTTCGAAGATGGCAAGCGGCGGACGCACCAGGCCGGCTCCGACCTGGCCCACGCCGGCATCCTTGTGGGCGATGCCGGTGTTGACCCGCGGCGTGATCCCCAGCTCGACCACCCGGCGCAGATCGATCCCCACCGGAGTGCCGCGGAAGTCGAGGGCCGGTATCGTGAAGTGCCGGTGCTCGGCCGAGCAGATCTCGTACATCTCGAGCGTCGCCTCGAGAGCGTCTTTGGGCTTGCCCGATACGAACGACACGATCGCCGGCGCCGCGGCCATGGCAAATGCGCCCAGGCCGGCGGTCTCCGTGATGGTGGAGTCCCCGATGTCGGGGTTGGCATCGGCCGCGCTGAAGCCCGAAAAATAGAGTCCGTCCGGAGTCGCCGCCGGCGCCGTGAACCAGCGCTCGCCCAGGCCCGCCACCCGGATGCCGAAGTCGGTGCCATTGCGTGCCATCGTCGTAACCAGGGTCGAATGCTCGACGCCTTGGGCGGCGTCGGCCGCGGCCTTGCACGCCGCCATCACCGGGTTCAGGACCGACAGGGCGTTCTCGCCTAGAAACTCCAGGATCCGGCGCCTGGTTTCGCCCGGAGACGAGCTCTCGGCCACATGGGGCGCCAACAGGCGCGCAAAAAGCAGCGAGCCCGCTTTGTTGCGGTTGTGACCCTCATCGCCCATGTGCAGCGCCTCGGCCAGGAGGGTGCGCAGGTCGATCCCGCCCGCCGCACGCAGGGCCTCGGCTAGCGCGGGGGCCATGGTCTCGTTCATCCAGCGCAGCTTGTCGAGGACCTCGGGAGCGAAGGCTCCGTAGCGGAGCACCTTGCCGTAGCCTTCGTTCAAATTCGAGTAGGCGACATTGCCGTGGGTCTCGTTCTCGACCACGTACACAGCCATGGAGGGCGAGGTCACTCCCGCCATCGGCCCCACGGCGCCGTGATGGTGGCAGGGCGCGAAGGCAATCTCGCCGGCCGCGGCCATGCGCTCGGCCGAGATCTCATCAGCCGCCCAGCGTTCGAAGAGAAGCGCGCCCACGACCGCCCCACGGAGCGGCCCCGACATCCGGGTCCACTCGATCGGCGGCCCGGCATGGAGCAACGTCCGCTCGGAGAGCGCCGGGAGGACGTCCGCCGCCCGCTCCACGCCGCGGAGCACCGGACGCGCCTCGATCATTCGGGACACGGCTTCTAGGTTCGCTTGATCGATCTTCGACATGCCTTCTACCTCATCGCGGCTAGCAGCCGTTCCAAACGCTCATCGCCACCGGCGGGCGGCCTCCAGTCCACCTGCACCCGGTCGAAGCCCTGGGCCGCCAAAGCCTCTCCAAAGATCTCCACCCCGACGTTCACGAACCCGGCGGCGGGGTCGATGGGCTCGATCGCCTGGGAATCGCCTGCGCGCGCGGCCCCGGCGCGCGCCACCGCCCGTCCGGCGGCCTCCTCCACCGTGGCGGCGACGATCGCCCCTTCGGCGGCGAGGCGCTCGACTTGGGCCGAGCGGTCCTGCGGATCTTCGTCCGAGCCCACCACCAGAGCCACGACCTCGAGATCCCGCCGGCGGCGCGCGGCCGCCAATCCCGGCGCCAAGGCACCGGCTGGATCCGGGTGGGCACCGTCCCCGAGAACGACGTCCAGGAGAATGGTCCCGACGTTCGGGTCGGCGGCGGCCCGCTCCAGCCATTCGAGCCGCAGGCGGGGGTCGATCATGGGGTGGGCGCGGCCGACGGTGAACTCGTCCGCCCCCAGGTCGACGACGGCGTGGCCTTCGATCGGCTCGTCGGTACCAGCCAGAGCAGCACCGGTCAGCACGCCGACGCCTGCCACTCCCAGATTCGAGGTCAGCGGAGTCAGAACCGCCCGCAGGGCCAGCACCGTCTCGAGAGCCAGCGTGCCCCCGGAGAACAGGCCCCGCAGCCAGCCGGTAGCGGCGGGGGCGGGGGCGGGCGAACGATCGGCCGGATCCGGGCGGACGCTTCCCAGCCGCGCCACCGCTCGCACCGCCGCGTCTTCCAGGCTGCGGGCGAACTCCAGCTCACCGAAGGCTTCGGCCGGCGGAGTCGCGCCGGTGAAGGCGGCGATCACCGGCTTGCCCAGGGTGCGCGCGCGCTCGAGAACGCGGGTCGCGACCGCGGCCGACGGCGGCTTCGACAAGAGCACCACGACTTCGGTCTCGCGGTCGCCGCCCAGCATCTCGAGCGCCTGGAGAGTGGTCCGCCCTCGAACCGCATCGCTCAGATCCCGGCCGCCCGTGCCGAAGGCATGCGAAACCCCGGCGCCCAGCTCGTGGACCCGGCACGCCACCGATTGGAGGCCGGTACCCGAAGCCGCGACGATGCCTACCGCGCCGCGCCGAACCCGGTTGGAAAAGCCCAACCCGGCGCCGCCGACGATGGCGGTGCCACAGTCGGGTCCCAGGACCAGGAGGCCCCGGCCGGCCGCGAATTCCTTGAGAGCGACCTCGTCTTCGAGCGAAACGTTGTCGCTGTACAGAAAAACGTGCCGGCCGCCGTCGAGCGCTTCCCGCGCCACGTCCGCCGCCCAGCGCCCAGGCACCGATACCAGCACCCAGCGCGCCCCGGGGGCGTTGGCCAGCGCGCCGCGCAGGCTCCTCGGGCGGTACTCACTGTCGTCGGCGACCCGCTCCCGAACCATGAGCTCGTCGATACGGCCCAGCGCCGCCGTCGCCGCGTCCGGATCCTCGGCCCGCACCACGACGACCAGGTCGTTGGCGCCCGCCTCCGGCAGGTCGTCGGGAAGCAGCCCCGAGGCCTCCAGAATCTCGCGATTGGCCTCGGTCGCCATCACCACGCCGGCGTCCTCGATCCCCGGACAGGCGGCAAGAGCGCTCTGAAGCTGCATCAGAACGATCGAGTCGGCGTAGGCCCCGCGCCGGACCTCATGGGCGAGAGTCGACACGCCCAGCTAGGTCGAGACCGTCCGCAACGTTGCCTCGGCTCTTCGGCCCCAGCCAAAGAGGTCTTCGTCGCGCTGCCACCCGCCGGCAAGCTGGAGGCCCATGGGCAGGCCGCCCGGGCTTGCGCCCGCCGGAATCGCCAGAGTCGGCAGGCCAGCGTGAGTCCAGGGAAGGTTCATCACCGGATCGCCGGTGGAAGCGAGACCGGCGGGTGCCGCTCCCGGAGCGGCCGGCGAGATCCAGACGTCGACGCCGGTGGCCCGGCGCAGGCTTTCGAGCTCTGCCCGCAAGGCTTCACAACCGGTGAGCGCCGTTTCCAGCTCCGAATCCGAGATCTCGAGCCCGGTCTCGATGAGCTCGCGGGTCTTGGGATGGTAGAGGTCGGCGAAGCGCTCGAACCAAGCCCGGTGGACCCGGGCCGCCTCGGCGGCGACGATCGCTCGGTGGCGAATCTCGATGCCGTCGAAATCGGGCATGGCCTCGACCCGAAGCACCGCGTGGCCGGCGGCGGTCAAGCGCCGGCACACCTGGCGGAAGAAGGTCCGGCCCTCGCCCTCGGCCCGACGCAAGTAGGGCCCTCCCGGAATTCCCAGAACCGGCAGGCTCTCGCCGTAAACCGGGCGCCAGCCCCGGCACAGAACCGTCGCCACGCGTTCGGCGCCGGCTACGTCCGGAGTGAACCAACCGACGTGGTCGAGCGAAGGGGCCAGCGGAATCAAGCCTCGGCGCGAGATCCGCCCGTACGAAGGCTTATAGCCGACGACGCCACAGAACGACGCCGGCCGCGAGATCGAGCCGATGGTCTGAGTGCCCAGAGCAAGCGGGCAGAAGCCGGCGGCGACCGCGGCGGCCGAGCCCGAGGAGGAACCCCCCGGAGTATGGGCCGGATCCCAGGGATTGCGGGTCGGCCCGGGACCGAAATAGGCGAACTCGGTGGTCTGGGTCTTGCCCAGGATGAGAGCGCCGGCCGCCTTGAGATCGGTCACCACCGCCGCCTCCTCGCCGGCGAGCTCGGCGCTCGGCAGACGGCTTCCGGCTCGGGTCGGAAACCCCTCGACGTGGAAGACGTCCTTGACGCCAACCGGCACGCCAAAAAGAGCCGGCCGCGAAGCCGGATCCGGAAAGCTCTCGACGAGCTCCTCGGCCTGACGCCTCAAGTCCGGAAACGAGACCGTGTCCTCGACCAGCGCCTTGAGAGATGGCTCTCGGCCGGCGACCTCACGCTCCAACCGGTCCAGGTACTCCCCCAGCTCGACCGCTCCCGAGCGCAGCGAAGCGGCCAGCGACGCCAGATCGGGTACTGCGGCCGCGCTGGTCGTCACGCGCCCTCCGTCCGGCCGCGCCGAGCGGCCAGCAAGACCGCGTCCACGATGTGCTGGTAGCCGGTGCAACGACACAGATTGCCCGAGATGGCCTCGCGGATCTCACGCTCGGTGGGGTCCGGCCGTTCGGCCAGAAACGGCTTGACCGTCATCAGAATCCCGGCGGTGCAGAACCCACACTGCAGGCCGTGCGCGTCACGAAACGCCGTCTGGAGCGGGTCGAGCTCGCCCGACTCCGAGGCCAGACCCTCGACCGTCTCGAGCTCCAGGCCGTCGGCCTGGACCGCCAGCACCAGGCACGAGCGCACGGGAGCGCCATCGAAGAGCACGGTGCAAGCGCCACAGACTCCATGCTCGCAACCCACGTGGGTTCCGGTCAGCCCGAGCTCCTGGCGCAGAAAGTCGGACAGGAGAAGCCGGGGCTCGACCTCGCGCTCGTAGCGCTTGCCGTTGACCGCCACTTGGATCGAGACCGGCGCCGGCATCAGGCGGCCTCGGCCCGGGTGAGGGCGGTTTCGAGCGCCCGGCGGGTTAGAACCCGCGCCAGGTGACGCTTGAACGCCTCGGTCGCATGGATATCGCCGGTGGGCTCGATCTCTCCATCTGCCGCTGCCGCGACGGCCTCGAAAAGCTCGGCTCCGGGCCGCTCGCCGACCATGAGCGCCGCCGCCCTCGCCGCCGGCCTGGGTGTGTCACCGGCGCTCAAGAAGACGATCCGAGCCTCGGCCACGGTGCCGCCTCCCGCCAGCTCCACCCCCACGGCGACGCCGGCATGGGCGTAGTCGCCGTGGCGGCGGGCCACCTCGCGAAACGACCAGCCCCAACCGGGGCGTCGAACCGGCACCTCGACCTCGACCAGGATCTCGTCCTCGGCCAGGGCCGTCGTCATCAGGCTTTCGAAGAACGACTCGGCTTCGATCGTTCGCCGGCCCCGGGCCGCGCTCTCGACCACCAGCCGGGCACCCAGCGCCAAGGCCGCGACCGGCAGCTCGCTCGCCGGATCGGCGTGGGCCAGGCTGCCGCCGACCGTACCTCGGTTGCGGATCTGGGGATGAGCGATGAGCGGCATGGCGTCGGCCAGAAGCGGCGCCACCCGCTCGAGGCCGTCGAAGCGTTCGAGCGCCCGCTGCCGGACCATGGCCCCGATGCGCAGCAGCTCACCCTCGACCGCGATCGAATCGGCGCCGACCCGATTGAGGTCGATCAGGACCGCCGGCTGGGCCAGCCGAAAGTTGAGAAGCGGAATCAAGCTCTGTCCCCCGGCCAGGACTTTGGCATCGGCGCCGTGCTCGGCAAGTTGGCTCAGAGCCTCTTTCAGCGATCGAGGCGCGAGGTAGTCGAACGATGGCGGTTTCATGAAGGTGGACCGGGTCGAAAGTTCGGGTACCGGCTCCCGGTTTCGGTACCGGTTTCCGCTCGTGCGCCGAGCCTTGCACGAGGCCGGCGTTGCCGGCCGGAAGGCGCTCGGCGAACCCGAGTTTGGCTGGTGCGAAATGCTAGCAAAATGCTACCGTCTTCCTACCGACCGTCATGCTCCAAGTCAGCCGCACCGTGGCGATCCCCGAGCGAGAGTTGTCGTACCGCACCTCACGCAGCTCGAAGCCCGGCGGGCAGAACGTCAACAAGATCGAGAGCCGGGTGACGGTGCTCCTGTCCCTGCCCGAATCAACCGCGCTCACCGCCGCTCAGAAGCGCAGGGTCGCCGCCCGCTTGGCCACCCGCATCAACAAGGACGGCGTGCTGCGAGTGGTTTCGCAGAAGCATCGCACCCAGGCAGCCAACCGGGAAGCCGCGCGGGCCAAGCTGGCCGGTCTCCTGGCCTCGGCCTTAGTCCGACCCAAGCGCCGCCGCGCGACCCGCGTGCCCAAGCGGGCCAAGCGGTCGCGATTGGAGGCCAAGCGGCGTCAGAGCGAACGGAAACGCGGACGGCGCCGAGTGCGGGCCGACGAGTCGTGACCTATCGGGAAAAGCCCTTCTCCCGGTACCACTTCCTGGTCTTTCGGGTGCTCTTCGGCGCCTACCTGGTGTGGCGCTTCCTGCCCGCAATCCGCGGGGTCGATCCCCGGAGCGACCAGGGACTAACCATCCTGCTTCTGTCCCTCGCCGCTTGCCTGTACGTCACCGGCTGGGAGCGGCGACCGGCAGCACTCCTCCTCGCCTTCGGCTGGCTGCCGATGCTCTACCGCGGCAGCCTGATCGGCATTCTCTGGTCCACGGTCTTAGGCGTCGTCATCCTGGCCACCACGTTCATCCCCGGCGGCGAGCCGGTGTTCGCGCCCCGGTTCCTTCGCCGCTCGCGGACTTGGGCCTTCCCGGCCGCGGTCTACAAAGGGATCTGGCTGCTGGTCATGGGCGCCTATACGGCAACCGGCGTGATCCGGCTCCTGCGCCCGGGCTGGCGCCAGGGCACCGCCGTCATCGACGCCATCAGGGCGACACCCTCGGCTTCGGGCGAGCTCTCGCAGTGGCTCCTGGCCCTGCCGGACGGCCTGACGCGCGGTCTGACCTGGGGTGTCCTGGCGGTCTTGCTCCTCGCCTTGCCCCTGAGCCTGCCCTTGCCGGCGTTGCGCCGCGTCCGCCCCTGGGTCTGGGGCGCCACGCTGCTCGTCCAGCTAGCCACCTTGAACGTGGGCATGGGGGCCGCCACCTCCCTCGGCGTCGTCGTGGTCCACCTGCTGCTGCTCGATCCGGAATGGCTACCGCCCAGAATCCCGTCCCGGCATCTCGTGCTCTACGACGGTGTCTGCGGCCTCTGCAATCGAGCCGTGCGCTTCTATCTCGCCGAGGACCGCTCGGGCGTCCTCCGCTACGCGACGCTCCAGGGACCTACGGGCCGAGCGCTCTTGGAGAAGCACGGTGTGCGTGATGATCTCTCGACCATGGGCCTGGTCGAGGACCACGGCTCAGAGACCGAGCGTCTCTGGACGCGTTCGACCGCCGCCCTGCGCAGCCTGGACGCCATCGGCGGCATCTGGCGCATCGTTTCCTGGCTGCGCCTGGTGCCCGCACCTATCCGCGACGCGGTCTACAGGCTGGTCGCGCGCTACCGCTACCGATGGTTCGGGCACTACGACTCCTGTCCCCTACCGCCCGCCGGCAGCACCCGCTTCTTCCTGGACTGAGTCCCGGGCGGGCGGCCTGGGACCCGGAAGCGGGACGTCGTCCCCGACCGGTAGTGCTCCCGCGTCCGGGGCTCCGCGGTCGAGCGGCCGCAAGGGATCGGGCCAATCTTCGGGCAGCTCGATGCCGAGATCGCGGGCCGCGCCGGACGGCGCTCGCCGGTATCCGGCTTCCTCGCCGAGCGCGAAGTCCGCGAACTCGGGGTCCCCGTAGGCGCTTGCCGCTTCGAGACCGGGGGGATAGACCGCGCGCGTGGCCTCGAACACCGGGCCGGCATGGTAGGCATCGAGCCGAACCGAACCTTCCGAGTCGCTCTCGGTCGGACTCCAGAAGAGATTGCCGTCGGACCGCAGATCGCCGGCGGGAGCCCGCGCCGGAAACCGGGGCGAGGTGACGAGCTCGACAAACAGGTTGTTGAAGACCGCGCGCCAGGTGCCGGCAAGGTGGGAGGCCAGCCCGCTCAGATAGCTGTGGCGCTCGGGCCGGCGCAGGACGAAGTCGTTGTGGTAGATCCGCATCGGCTCCCAGGTGGGACTGCCGTGGTCGCGCATCAGGCTGCCGTAGTGCTCGGGAAGCTCGGCGCCCTCTTGCGGCAGGCTGTAGTAGACCGGCCGGGTGTGCTCGACCAGATTCCGATAGATGGCAACCCCGGCGCCAGGCAGGTTGACGTCGCCCGAGCCCCAGCCGAAGGCAAAGGAGGTCAGGCAGCGCGAGATGCGGTTGGCCCAGATCCTCACTGGGCCGGCGGGGGCGCCGCGGGCGGTCAGGAAGATGCCGTCGTCGTTGAAGTTCTCGACCAGATTGTGGTGAAAGTCGACCTCCTTGGCATCGCCCAGGAAGACCCCGTCGTGGCCGTCGGTGAATTCGCTGTCGACGATCTCGAGATCCAGGTTCTTGCGCACCGGACCCGCGGTTCGCAGCAGCACTCCCGGATTGCCGTGGTACTTGAGGCAGGTCCTCGACGACCAGGGCGCCGACTGGCCGCGGAATCGTGAACCTACGATCTCGACGTCCCGGGTGCGCTCCAGCAGGATGGCGTGGTAGCCGGCGTACGCGGTCACGCCGTCGAGCTCGATGCCCTCCGCGTCGAGCAGCTCGATCGCCGCCCGGGTCGCGCCCCGCACCAACAGATCCTGAATCCGGACGTGCCGCGCTCCCCGCAGCTCGAGCGTCACCTGGGCGGCGGCAACGGCCATCGGCACCTTGCGCGGGTCGCGCTCGCCCCGGTAGCGATGCGCCTCCGGGAAATAGTCAGCCGAGTCGTGCGCCAGGCGGACGTGAAAGCGGTGGGAGCGCGGGTCGAACCAGAGCCCGGGACCACAGTAGAGTCCCTCGTCTTCGGCCGGCCGCGAGCGGTTTGAGCGCAGGTCGTGAAGCCAGACGTAACCGTGAAGCGGCACCGCGGAAGCGGCAAAGGTCCCGACCGCTCGCCGGATGCCGGGGAAGGTGGCGCGCGACCGGAACTCGCCTGGGGCCCCGCCCGGAACCGGCTCCCAAGCGGCCTCGGGCCGGGTACGGAACTCGGCCAAGCCCCCGTCCAGAATCGCCAACTCGCCCGGATGGGAGCGGATCGTGATGGGCTGGTCCGGCGTGCCGGAGGCTGTGACGACCACGGCTTCCTGATAGACGCCGCCGCGCAGAAGCAGCGTGTCACCGGGCTCGAGCTCGGAAAGTGCGTAGCCGAACGAGCGCCAGGGCGCCTCGACCGTGCCATGGCCGCCGGCAGCGCCCTCGGCGACCGCGTAGCGCAAACCGTGACGCGGCAGCGGGCGAGTCGAGGGCTCCGGCAGGGACCGCATGGGTTCGAGGGCCGCAGCCACGGTCCTGGCTAGATTCGGTACGGCCTGAGTCCCTTCAACCGGCGCAGCCGGCGTAGCCCGCGCAACCTGACCCAGCGCGAGACCCGGCAACAGAACAACCACCAAACCCACGGCGGTGGCAAGGATGCCGGTGCGCCGGCATCCGGAAGGCCGCAGGTTCACTGGGCGCGTCATGCCCTGACTCTACTGGGCCGCCTGGGCACCATGCCGTCGCGAGACGGAGCGACCGAACGGCAAAGCCCCCGGGGCCGGCAGCACGGCCGGCCTCCGGGGGCGAATCCAGAACGGACGGGAGACCTACGAACCCTTGGCCGCCGGCTGCGCCACCTCGGGCACATCGCCCTTCTCGGCGGCGATCCACTCGCGCACGTGCTTGTCGAGCACCCGCAGCGGCAGGGCGCCGTTGCCCAGCACGGTGTCGTGGAAGGCCCGGATGTCGAAGCCCTCGCCGAGCTCGTCCTTGGCCAGAGCCTTGAGCTCCTTCAGCTTGAGCTCCCCGATCTTGTAGGCCAGCGCCTGGCCGGGCCAGACGATGTAGCGATCGACCTCGACCACGATGTCGTGCTCGGCCTTGCCGGTGTTGCTCTTGAAGAACTCGATGGCGTCGTCGCGGCTCCAGCCGAGCTGGTGCATGCCGGTGTCGACGACCAGGCGGATCGCCCGCCAGATCTCATAGGTGAGCTGACCGAACTTGGAGTACGGGTCCTGATAGAAGCCCATGTCCTCGCCCAGGCTCTCCGAGTAGAGACCCCAACCTTCGGTGAAAGCCGTGTAGCCGCCAAAGCGCCGGAACCAAGCCAGATCCTCGAGCTCGTGCGAGAGCGCGATCTGGTGGTGATGTCCGGGCACGGCCTCGTGCAGGGTCAGCGCTTCCATCTCCCACTTCGGCCTAGAGGCCAGATCGTAGGTATTGGCGAAGAACTGGCCGGCGCGGCCGGCGTCGAGCGAGCCCGGCTGGTAGTACGCCGTGGTCTGCGACTTCTCAGCGTACTCCGGTACCCGCACCACCTCGTAGGGCAGCCGCGGCAGCAGCCCGAAGAACTTGGGCATCTGGCCGTCGGCACGCTTGGAGATGTCCCGGTAGGCGGCTAGGAGCTCCTCGGCGGTTTCGAAGTAGAACTGCGGATCGGTCCGCAGAAACTCGGTGAACTCGGCGAAGTCGCCCTCGAACCCGGAGTCCGCGATCACCGTGTCCATCTCGCCGCGGATGCGCTCCACCTCGGACTGACCGATGGCGTGAATCTCTTCCGGAGTGAGGTCGGTGGTCGTCATCTGCTTGACCCGAAAGGCGTACCACTCTTCTCCGTCGGGCAGATCCTTCATCGCGATCGACTCGCGGCTGCCGGGCAGGTACTCATCGACCATGAAGCCATGCAGACGGGTAAAGGCGGGCTTGATGCCCTCGGCGTAAGCACGGACCGCCCGCTCCCGGAGCGCCTCCGCATCGTCTTCGGAGATGTCCGCCGGGAACTTCTGGAACGCCCGCAGCATCGGACTCTCCAGGGGATCCTCGACGATCAGGTTCTGCACCAATTGAGGCACGTCGCGAAGCGTCACCTTGGGTGGCGTGACACCGTGCTCGAGCCCCTTCTCGAGGCGCTCGATGGCGTTCTCGACCAGGGCGGGGATGCCTTCGAGACGGGCCGCGATGGCTTCGTAGTGGCGCTTGTTGGCCGCCGGCATCATCGAGATCATGCGCGCGGTATTCGAATGGACGCCACCCATCTGATTGATGGCCAGGTACTCACCCTGGAACTTCTGCCCCTCGACGCCGTCGACGAGATCTTCCATCAGAAGGTCGTAGTTCAACCGATCGTCGCCCTCCAAGGCTTCTCGGTCGATCGACTGCAAAAGCTCGAGGGCGTCTCGAGCCTCGGCTTCGCGCCGCGCCTCGGCTTCGAGCGAGTTGTCGGTCCAACGGTCGTGACCGGTCGGATGGCCGATCATCGATGCGAACTCGGGATGCTCGTTCATCACGTACTCGAAGTAGAGATCGATGAACTGGGACAGCCGCTCGGCATCGGACAGCCCCTCCTCATTGGTCTTGAGCGCCTCGGCCTGAGCCATCAGGCGCTCCCGGGTGGCCGCCACGCCCTCGTGGCCGGCCGCATAGGCCACCGGCGAGACCAGCACGCTCATCGCGGTCAGAGCCACGAAGAGCCCTGCCGTCACCGGTACAGTCAGCTTCCGCATAAAAGATCCTCCTGAGCTGTTGTCTTGAAGAGACCCCGGCGGAACCGCCGGGCTCTGAACCCTACTACGCAAGATCGAGCGATCGAGTTCTGAGCGGGATGGCGGATTCATCCCCGGGGGCGGTGCTAGCATTTCGGCCTCGCCGTCCGTGCCGTAACGCCAAGTTGCCCCTGCGGCCGCTTCTTCGAGGAGTTCTCCATGACCGCACAGCCGCCCCCTTCCGTCCGCTCCGGTTTCTGGGCTCGAGCTCAGCTCGGTGTCCGGACCGCCCGTTGGTTGCCGGCGCTGCTGGTCGCTATCGCGAGCCTGGCCTGCGCCACCTCGACCGAGCCGGACCCGGCGCCGGCCGTAGACGCCGCCAACGCCAACGCCCAGGCCAACGCCCCGGCAGACGCCGAGACCGCGCACGTTGAGGCCATGGCCCGCGAGCACGAAGGCGAGGAGCCCGCGGCCACGCCGGCGACCGAACCCGAGCCGGCGCGCTCGATCGCGACCGATGAAGTCACTTATGCCCGGCTCGACGGCACCGTGATCCGGGGCTATCTGGCTCGGCCCCGGACCTCCGATACCGCCGGAGCCGCCGAGGTTGGCGGAGCTGGCAAAGCAGGCCTCCTCGTCATCCACGAGTGGTGGGGACTCAACGACAACGTCCGGGCCATGACCGAGCGTTTCGCGGGCGAAGGCTACACGGCCCTGGCGGTGGACCTTTACGAAGGCGAGTCGGCAACCGACCGGGACGGCGCCATGGGTCTCATGCGAGGCACCTTGGAGCGCACCGAACGCCTGGAGGAGAACCTACGCCAAGCGGCCACTTTCCTGCGCGAGAAGGCGGGAGTCTCCCGGATCGGATCGGTCGGCTGGTGCTTCGGCGGCGGCTGGTCGCTCCGGACGGCGCTTCACTTGGGCTCCGGCCTCGACGCTGCCGTCATCTACTACGGCCGCGTCACCTCGAGCGCCGAAGAGCTCGAGCCCCTGACGGCTCCGGTCCTGGGACACTTCGGATCCCTCGACCGCGGCATCCCGCTCGAGGGCGTCGAAGAATTCGAGCGCGCCCTGGCCGCGCTCGGCAAAGATGCGACCATCCACGTCTACGACGGCGCCGATCACGCCTTTGCCAATCCCAGCGGGCAGCGCTACGACTCGGACGCGGCCGAGCTCGCCTGGAGCCGGACGCTCGAATTCTTCGCCGAACACCTCGGCGACGGCTGAACCGTCGTTCAAGCCCTCGTGGCTAGAGTCCCGGCTCTCCGACCAGCCCGGCGGCGGCTTTCTCGGCGATCATCATGGTGGATGCGTGGGTGTTGCCGTTCGGGATCGTGGGCATGATCGAAGCGTCGGCGACCCAAAGCCGGTCGAGGCCGCGCACCCGGCAGGAAGGATCCACCACCGCCATCGCGTCGCTGCCCATCTTGCAGGTGCCAACCGGATGGTACAGGGTTTCGAGATTGCCTCGCAGGTATGCCTCGAGCTCGGAGCGCCGAACGGTGGCGGCGCCCGGAAAGCGCTCCGCGCCCCGGTAGGGAGCAAGCGGCGCTTCCGCCAGGATCTCGCGGCCCAGTTCCAGTCCGCGCACCAGGATCTCGACGTCCTCGGGCTCGGTCAGGTAGGCCGGGTCGATGGCGGGCGCCGCGGTCGGCTTCGCGCTGGCGAGCCGCACGCGGCCGCGGCTCCGAGGCGCCACCAGGGTGACCGCGATTGAGAATCCGTGCCCCTCGGGGTTCTCGAACCCATGATTGACGAAGTAGGACGGCGCGAAATGAAACTGGAGATCGGGAGGGTCGTCGGCCGCCGCCAGGACGCGAACGAAGCCGCCCGCTTCTCCGATGTTGGAGGTCAACCCGCCACGCCGAACGAGGAGATACCGCGCCAGGGCGGCCAGGGACTCGGCGTTGGCCAGGCTGACCGGTTGGGTGCAGTCGAAGACCAGAGGGGCGATCGGATGGTCCTGGAGGTTCCGGCCGACCCCCGGCAGGTCGTGAACCACGTCCAGCCCGGCCCGCCGGAGGTTCTCGGCCGGGCCCACGCCTGAGAGCATCAGGAGCTGAGGCGAGTTGACGGCGCCGCCGGCCAGAACGACCTGGCCGGCCCGCACAGTCTCGCGCCCTCCCGCGCGCGCGATCTCGAGGCCCACGGCTCGGCTTCCCTCGAAGAGGACTCGAGTCGCCAGCGTGTTCGCGAGAATCGTGAGGTTGGGGCGCTTGCGGGCAGGCCGCAAGAAGGCGTCGAAGGCGCTCCAACGCCGTCCCCGCTGCTGGGTGACGTGGTAGAGGCCCATGCCCGCTTGGCGCGGCCCGTTGAAGTCGTCGTTGCGCTCGTGGCCGGCGGCCACCGCCGCTTCGACGAACGCCCGGGACAGGGGATTCGGATCCACCTGCTCGGCGACCTGAACCGGCCCGCCGCGGGCGTGGAACGGGTCGCGGGCGCCGCCGGCTCGTAGCGGCCTGAAGTTCTCGGAGCGAAGAAACACAGGTAGTACCTCCTCGAAGCTCCAGCCGTCCGCGCCGGTTTCGGCCCAGCCGTCGAAGATCCGCCGGTGGCCGCGGATGTAGATCATCGCGTTCATCGACGACGAGCCACCCAGCATCTTGCCGCGGGGCCAGAACAGCCGGCGACCACCCAAGCCCGCCTGCGGCTCGGTCTCGTAGGCCCAATCCACCTCGGTTCGAAAGAGCTTCGGGAAGGCGGCCGGAATCCCGATTTCCATCCTCTTCGGCGGCCCGCCAGCCTCGACCAAGACGACCCGCAGGTGGGGATCGGCGCTCAGCCGACCGGCGAGCACGCAACCGGCGCTGCCGGCGCCGACGATGACAAGGTCGCAGTCCATGGTGACGGGTACGGCTTCCCCGCCGGCGCCGACCGTCGAGTCGAACACCGGCGACCTGCCGTCCTGTTTCGAGTTTTCGGGCCCGGCTTGTATTGTACGGGCTCCCACCCCACGAAGCCGGTTCCGCACTACGGGTCCGGTTCCGGAGAACCCATCGACCTGTGACCGCCACCGCCCGTATCGGACTGTTTCTCTTCGGCTCGGGTTTCTGCGCTCTGGTCTACCAGATTGCCTGGCTCCGGTTGTTGCGACTGGTCTTTGGCGGTTCGACTGCCGCCTCGGCAACGGTGCTCGCGATCTTCATGGCCGGCCTGGGCGCCGGCGGCCTGTGGCTCGGCCGGCGTAGCCAGCGGGTCGGAAACCCACTCGACTTCTACGCCCGCCTGGAGATCGGAATCTCGATCGCCGCTGCCGCCAGCGTCTTCTTGATCGCCGGCGTGCGGGCCTCGTACGTCGCCTTGGGCGGCACAGCGACCCTCGGCTCGCTGGGCGGCACGGCGCTGCGTCTGGTGCTGGCCACGATCGTTCTGGGACTGCCGACGTTTCTCATGGGCGGCACGCTGCCGGCCACCGTGCGCGCGGCCACCAGCGAACGGGACGTCGGCCGCCATACCGTCGGGCTGCTCTATGCGGTCAACACCCTGGGCGCCGTCGCCGGCGCCTGGATCACGACCTTCTATCTCATCGAGCTCCTGGGCATCCGCCAATCGATCTGGCTGGCGGCGGCGCTCAATCTCCTGATCGCGGTGGCGGCGCGCGCGGAAGCTCGGCGGATGGCCTCGGCCGGAGCCGTGGCGACAACCGATCGAGACGGAACACCGGTGGCCGCGAGTTCCGAGTCCTCGAGGTCGCTCTACTATCTGGTCCTGGCCGCCGCCGCGGGCGTGGGGTTCGTCTTCTTCCAGCTCGAGCTCGTCTGGTACCGGATGATGGCACCGATCTTGGGAGGATCGACCTATACCTTCGGCGTCGTCCTCGCCGTGGCCCTGGCGGGCATCGGGCTGGGCGGCTTCCTGTATGGCCTGGCCGCTCAGGGACGCCGACCCACCCCGGCCGAGTTCGCGGCGACTTGCAGCCTCGAAGCCCTGGCGGTCGCGATCCCGTTCGCCGCCGGCGACCGCATCGCCTTTCTTGCCCTCCAGCTACGCGACCTGTCGGTGGCGGGCTTTGGCGCCCTCACCCTGGGCTGGACGGCCGTGTCGGTCTGCGTCATCTTTCCGGCGGCGGTTCTGGCCGGCTACCAGTTCCCGCTCTTGATTGCCCTCTTGGGCAGCGGTCGCGACGAGATCGCCAGCCAGGTCGGCCGTACCTACGCCTGGAACACCTTCGGCGCCATCTTGGGCTCGATCGCCGGCGGCTTCTTGATCCTGCCCGCCTTGGGAGCACCAGCCACCTGGAAGCTGTCGATCTGGCTCCTGGGTCTGATCGCCACCGCCTTTCTGGCCTACGAGATGCGGCATCGCCGGCCGGCACTCTATGGGATCGGCGCCTTGGCGCTGGCCGCGTTCGCTCTGACCACGGCGGACGGACCCACCGCCTTCTGGCGTCACTCCGGAATCGGCGCGGGCCGGCTGAAGGTTCCGATCCGAAGCCCGAACGATCTCGAGGACATGCGCCTGGGCTTCCAGCGCAACGTGGCCTGGGAGGCGGACGGACGCGAGAGCAGCGTCGCCTTGGTTCAGGGTGAAGGCTACGCCTTCGTCGTCAACGGCAAGGTGGACGGCCATTCCCGGAGCGATGCGCCGACTCAAGTGATGAGCGGCCTGGTGGCCACCGCGCTTCATCCCGAGCCCAAGAGCACCCTGGTCATCGGTTTGGGCACGGGCTCGACCGCGGGCTGGATGGCCCGAGTGCCGACGGTCGAGTCGGTTGAAGTGGTCGAGCTGGAACCGGCGATCCTGCGGGTCGCCGAAGACTGCGCCCCGGTCAATGAGAAGGTGCTCGAGAATCCCAAGGTAGAAGTCGTCATCGCCGACGCGCGCGAGCACTTGTTGACGGTCAAGTCCTCCTACGACGTCGTCTTCTCGGAGCCGTCAAACCCGTACCGGGCCGGGGTCTCGAGCCTCTTCACCCAGGAGTTCTACGAGGCCGTGCGCGAGCGCCTGACCGAAAAGGGCCTATTCGTGCAGTGGCTGCAGGCCTACGAGGTCGATGCCCAGGTCATCCGCACCGCCTATGCCACTTTGAGCTCAGTCTTCGAGCACGTCGAGACCTGGCAGGTACACCGTAGCGATCTCCTCTTGATCGCGTCGAACCGCGCCATCGACCACTCGCGTCCGGCGCTAGCCGAAGTGCTGCGGCACGAGCCGTACCGCAAAGCCCTCGATCTCGTCTGGGGTGTCCGGGGCGTGGATGGCCTCTATTCGGGGTTCTTGGCCAACGCCGAGTTCTCGCGGGACGTCGGCGCGCTGGACCTGGCCGCCATCAACACCGACGACCACCCGGTGATCGAGTTCGGCTTCGCTCGCTCCGTCGGCCAGCCCAGCGATTTTTCCGTCCAGCAGCTACGCCAGATCGCCACCGCCCGTGGCCAGAACCGCCCCGCCGCGGTCTCTTTCGACTGGGACGATGTCGAGGACGCCCGCGAAGTCCGCGATCTCGTCCTACACGGCCGGCCGGTCGAAGCCCTGGCTTCCGAGGATCCGGAGCGCCAGGCGCGGCACCGTGCCCGTGACGCGCACGGCCGTGAGGCCTACGGAGAGGCTCTGGACCTATGGCGCGAGCAGACCAGCCCGCCCCGGCATCCCCGGGACCTCCTCGCAGTGGCCGACAGCGCGGCAACCGCGGCCGACCCGGAGTTTCCAGAGCTCGCGCAACGCCTCGCCGAGACCCGGCCGGTCGAGGCCGGCTTCGCGCGTGCGCGCTGGCATCTGGCGCGCAACGAGGCCACCCTCGCTCTGAGCGCCTGGCTAGAGGCCGTCGAGACCTACCGGACGAACCCCTGGCCGGAGCCCCAGCTCGTCACCCGGGGACTGTTTCTGGTCTGGAAACTCCTCGAAGCCGCCGCGCAAGCGCCCGATCTTCCCGATCCGACTCCAGTGATTCTGGAAGCCCTGAGTCAGCCGTTCTCGATGCGCTTGCTGGATCACCAGCGCGCCACCACCCGCCTCAACCTGGCGCTGCGCTCCGAAGAGCGGAGCCGCTGCGCCGAAGCCCTGGCCGAGTTCGAGCCGTTGCCAGCCTGGAGCGAGCCGTTCCTCCGATCCCGCTACGAGTGCTACGAGGCGCTCGGCCATCCTCGCGCGCGGCAGGCGCAAGCGGACCTCGAGGCGTTTTACGCCGCGAGCTCGGTGCCTCTCTGGCGCGGCCTCCAGACCGAGGACGAGCAAGCGCCCGCTGCGATCGATTCGATCGACTCGATCGACTCGATCGAGGCGGCTGCACCCACCGGCGCCTCGGCGCCGGCGGACGGCTTCTAGCGGCGGGCCGCTAGCGGCTCCGCTCCCAGAGGAGATGCGGCAGCTCGGGCAAGATCAGCTTGTCGAGCGCCAGAGTCACCGCCGCCACCGAGCCCGGTAGCGCAAAGACGAAGCAGCCTCGGACCAAACCCGCCACAGCCCGGCTGAGCATGGCGGCCGAGCCGACCTCCTCGTAGCTCAGCATTCGAAAGAGCTCCCCGAAACCGTCCAGACGCTGGTCCAGAAACCGCTCGAGGACCTCGACCGATGTATCCCGGCGGGAGATTCCCGTGCCGCCGGTAGTCAGGATCACCTCGACGTCGTCGCGGGACGTCCACTCGGTCAGGACGCGGCCGAGCTCGATGGGTTCGTCCCGCACCCACGTGCGGGCCACGACCCGGTGGCCGCCTTGCTCGAGCCGGCTCGCGAGAAGATCCCCGCCCGGGTCGTCTTCCGTCGTCCGGCTGTCACTCACGGTCACGACGGCACAACGGGCGCTGGGCTCTCCGGCCGCCTCCCGATGCGCGGCCGCCGAATCCTGCAAGGAGTCCTTCACTGGCACGAATGCTATCAACGGGATCCATGGCGGCCGGGCCGGAACCCCGGACCGATCAGAGCCAGGCCAGAGCCGATCGGGCGATCTCCGCTGGACGTCCGGACCGTAGGGACCCGGTGCTACGATCCCCCCCCATGGCTTTCCTGCCGAGGCTCGCCGGCCTGCTGGCCGCGTTCGTGCTGCTCGCCGTCCCGGCCTCGGCGTCGGCTAACGCCATCACCGGGCTCGAGCTTCTCGGCCACGTCGATCTGCCGTCGAGCCTGCGCTTCGAGGACGTACCGGTGGGCGGGCTCTCGGGCCTCACCTACGACGGGGGCCGCGACCTCTACTACGCGGTGTCGGATGATCCCGCCACGTTGGGTCCGGCTCGCTATCTGACCCTCCGGATCGACCTGACCCGCGGCCGCGTGGATGCGGACGACGTCCGAATCGAAGCCATGACCGAGCTTCTAGACCGGGACGGGAAGCCGTTTCGCGCCGGCACCCTCGACGCCGAGGGCATCCGGCACACCGGCCGCGACACACTCTTCATCTCGTCCGAGGGGCAGATCCGGGAAGGCATCGCGCCCTTCGTGCGGGAATACTCGCGCGCCGGAGCTTGGATTCGGGACCTTCCGCTACCCCGGCGAACGCATCCCAAGCGGTGGCGAGCCCGGGGCGTGCGCCACAACCTGGGCTTCGAAGGCCTGGCGCTCGAACCGGCGGGCGGCATCCTGACCGCCACCGAGAATGCTCTGATGCAAGACGGGCCGGAAACCGACGTCGGCGTCGGTTCGACGGTCCGGATTCTGCGCTACGACCCGAGGGGGCGGCTGGAGGCCGCCTTCGCCTACGAGGTGGATCCAGTGGTGGCGGCGCCGCCCGAGCCCGACGGGTTTCGCACCAATGGCCTGGTCGAGCTCTTGAGCACTGGACCAGACCGGCTGCTGGCCCTCGAGCGCTCGTACACCGCCGGCGTCGGCAACGACATCCGGATCTACGACGTCGCTCTCGCCGGCGCCACCGACGTCGCCGGCCGTAAGCGCCTGAAAAAGGGACGCTACCGCCCGGTCCGCAAGACGCTTCTGGTTCCGCTGGGCGCTTTCGGCATTCCTCTCGATAACCTGGAAGGGCTGACCTTCGGTCCGCGGCTCGCCGATGGACGGCGGACCCTGGTCCTGGTTTCGGACAACAACTTCAGCGAATTCCAGCGGACCCAGATTCTGGTCTTCGCCCTCGATGCCCAGCCACATGCGGTCGCGGGGATCCAGGGAGCCGGCCATCGCAGCGGCCGGGAAGGATCCTGGTTGCTCGGAGTCACGGGAACGGTCACAGCCCGCGCTCCCAGCGGCTCCGGCTTCTGGATCCAGTCGGCGGGTGACGGCGACCCCGCAACCAGCGACGCTCTGTTCGTGGAGCCGGCCGTGAGTCCACCGGGGCCCGAGCTCGAGCCGGGCGAGCGCGTGGTTGTCAGCGGTCGGGTCACCGAGACGAGCTTTCCGCTGGGACTCTCGGTCACAGGGCTCGGCGGCGCGTACGTCCGGCGCGCTTCGAACGAAGAACGCGAGCCACTGCCGGAACCGATCGTCCTGGGCCGGACCGGCCGGCCGATTCCCGCGGCGGCGATCGACGATGACGGCTTGGAGCGTTTCGAGCCCGAGCTCGACGCGATCGACTTCCTGGAGAGTCTCGAGGGCATGCGGGTGGCGATTCCGGACGCGGTGGTGGTCGGACCGACGACTCGCTTTGGCGAGATCGCTGTTCTGGCCGACGGCGGGGCCGCAACTGGCGGGCGCTCCCGAGCCGGAGGGCTGCTGCTGGAGGCGGCAAGCGTCAACGCCGAGCGCCTGCTGGTGACGACCCGGGACGGTGCCCAGGGGCCGCGGCTCACGGTCGGCGATCGTTTCGAAGAACCGATCGTCGGGGTTCTGACCTACGCCTTCGGTACCTTTCGAGTCTTGGCCGAAGAGCTCCCCGCCCACCGGCCGGCGGCAACCCCGCCCGAGCGCACCACCCTCGGAGCCGGTCCCCGCGTTCTCACGGTGGCCTCGTACAACGTCGAGAACCTGAGCCCCCGGAGCGGAGCCGAGAAGATCCTCCGGGTCGCCGAGACCATCGTCGCCAACCTGGACGCTCCCGACGTTCTTGCCCTGCAAGAGATTCAGGACGACACCGGTCCCGACAATGACGGCACGGTGTCGGCCGCGCATACGCTGGGGCGTCTCATCGAAGCCATCGCCCGGGCCGGCGGACCCGTCTACGAGGCGGCTCAGATCGACCCGGTGGACTTAGCCGACGGCGGCCGGCCCGGGTCCAATATCCGCGTGGCCTACCTCTACCGGCCCGACCGGATCGGCCTTCCGCGACGGGGACGCCCGGATGCCACGACGGCGGGCGAGTGGCTCGAGGACGAGCGCGGGACCTTCCTGTCGCCCAACCCGAGCCGCATCGATCCAGCGAACCCGGCCTTCGGCCCCGATCCCGCCGGCACGTTCACCGGCGTACGCAAGCCGCTGGCGGTCGAGGTGGAGTTCGCCGGCGAGCGCATCTTCCTGGTCAACCTGCACATGCGCTCGAAGCGCGGCGACGCGCCGCTCTTCGGCTCCGAGCAGCCTCCGGGCCGGATCACCGAGACCCTGCGCGCGGGCGAAGCCCATGTCATCCGCGGCTTCCTGGACCGGCTTCTGGCACTCGACCCCGATGCCCACGTCATCGTCCTCGGCGATTTCAACGAGCACCCCTACCGGCCACCGCTCGCCGTCCTGGCCGGACCGGATCTCGAGAATCTGATGCTCCGCGTCCCGGCCGAAGAGCGGTATACCTTCATCTTTCGCGGCAACTCGCAGGTTCTGGACAATGTCCTGGTGAGCGCCGGTCTTGCCGCCGAGGGCGTCGCCGAGATCGACGTCGTGCATTGCAACGCCGACTTCCCGGACGGCGAGCGGGCCGCCGATCACGACCCGATCGTGCTGCGCTTTAACCTCGAGCGGCGGCCGCCGGAGCGCGGTCGCTTCTGAGAGTTGCGCCGACGGAGGCGCCGGGCAAATTTGGCGGCTTAACCTTGGTCGGAGACGCAGGCTAGAATCGCTCCGCCGTTTCGGACCGGGCAGAAGCCTGACAGAAGGAGATTCAGCAATGAGCATGATGTCGGAGTTCAAAGAGTTCGCCCTCAAGGGCAACGTCATGGACATGGCCATCGGAATCATCATCGGCGGCGCCTTTGGCAAGATCGTGAGCTCGCTGGTCAACGACGTCCTGATGCCGGTCGTCGGCAAGCTCCTGGGCGGGGTGAGCTTTGCCGAGCTCTTTACCGCTCTCGACGGCAACACTTACGCGTCCCTGGCCGCCGCCGAGGAGGCGGGCGCCGCGGTCTTGAAGTACGGGATGTTCCTCCAGAACATCGTCGATTTCGTCCTGATCGCCTTCACCATCTTTCTCGTCATCAAGGCCGTCAACCGGATGCGGCGGGACGAGGAAGACGCCGCGGCGGACGAGTCCGGCGAGCCTTCCGAGGAAGTCCAGCTCCTGACCGAGATCCGCGACTCGCTGGCGAGAGGCTGATCCGGCCCTCAACCCGCACAGTCCTCGGTTCGCACGCCGGGCATCGCGGACACCACAGCTGTCGCCACGATTCCAGGGAGCCGAACCCGGCGAGCCCGCAAGTCTCACCAAGGTTGGACGAAGGTTCAGACTGTTGCGGCCTTCTGACCAAGCCGTGGTGAGAGATGCTGGCTAGAAGACGTGGCGGGCGGCGATGCTGAAGCTCACCAGCAGCGAGACGTCGGCGGCGGCGTTGCTGGTGTTGTGAATGTCCTCGACTAGGGCCAGAACCATGCGCGTTCGTTGGTTGAGCTCGTAGCTCGCGCCCAGCCCCACGTCCACGATCGAGCCACCGAAGTTGTTAAAGGTGCCGGCCGGAAGCGGACTCGGCGGCCGGTCGCCGGCCTCCTCGAACGGACCCGAGGTAACCGCCAGTTGGGCCAGGAAGATCCAGCCGTCGCCCAACCGGCGAGCCCAGCCGAGATGGCCGCTCGAAAGAAGCGGGGTTACGAGCCCCGCGTCCTCGAACGGGTCCCCGAGCGGCCAGGTCACCGCGGCGTTGCCATAGAGGCTCCAGCGGGGCCGCTCGAAGTCGGCGGCGAGCCCCACGCCGATGTCTACGTCGCCGCTCCCCATGGCGTGCTCGTCCCGGCCGGTGGGCAGCTTCAAGGCCAGACGCAGGCTGGTTTCGGGCCGGCGGCCGCGCTGTTCGACGAGCCGGCGCTTCGCCGTCACCGCGATGTCGCCCAGCCCCGAGCGGGGTCCCGGCCGCTCGAAGAACACCTCGCCGTTGCGCTTGAGGAAGAACCGGAACCGGTCGGCTCCGGGCTGGCTGCGCTCGAACTCGCGCTGAATCTTGGGATCGCCGAGGAAATCCTCGATATCGACGATCGTCCGGTCCAGGAAACCGTCGTGGAACCGGTAGAACGGCGCTTCGAAGCCCAAGTCCCAGCGGTCGGAGAGCCCCAACCGGAAGCGCACCAGGAGCCGCGTGATCTCCAGGTTGAGATCGGCGTCGAACTCGGTCGCCGGCGAGTTACGAATGTGGAGGACGTTGGTCTCGGACAAGTCCCAGCTGACAACCGCGCGCGCCCGCCCCAGGGTGGCCGCGCCCTCTGGGGTCGGCTGGTAGAAGAGCAGCCGCAGCGGCGAGATCGAGCGCAACGGAATGGGCTCGGCTCCCAGGGTCTTGGCCGCCGAAGCCTTGGCTCCCAGAGCCTGGGCTCCGACGGTACCGGCCTCGGCCGGCGCCGCCCCGGCGCCCAGACCGGCGCCCAGACCGGCGAAAGCGCCGGCTGCCACGAGCCCGAGTGCCCGGGCGATCCAAATCCTAACCGAGAGCATCGCCGGCAAGGCTATCGAAGCGGCGCCCGCCGGAACATCCCAGCCGCGTCGCCGGGCGGCGCGGCTTTGGTAGGCTCTGCCACCCTTGAAGGAGGACCCAGCATGAAGCACCCGAGCACCTATTCCAGCCTGGCCGTCTTGGGCCTGGCGCTTGCCTGCGCTCCAGCCCCCGCACCCGAAGAGGGAGTCGAGACGACCACCGAAGCGGTCATGCAGGAAGCCGATCAGGCGCTGGCTCTCATCACCACCGAGGCGCTACGGGCCCCGATCGCCACGATGTCGGCGGACGACTTCGGCGGCCGCGGGCCGGGCAGTGACGGCGACGCCAAGACCCAGGCCTATCTCGCGGCCGAGCTCGAAGACATCGGGTTCGAGCCGGCCGGTGACGACGGTGCCTGGACGCAAGCCTTCGACATCGTTGGCGTCAATGCCTCGGCGCCGTCAACCTGGACTTTCCATGGCTCGGGCGGATCGGTGAGCCTCGACTGGTGGGACGAGTACATCGCCTCGAGCGGCGTCCAGGAGGCTACGGCTTCGGTCGAGGACGCCGAGCTGGTCTTCGTGGGCTACGGCATCCAGGCGCCGGAGTACGACTGGGACGACTTCAAGGGCCAGGACGTGGCCGGCAAGATGCTGGTGGTCATGAACAACGACCCGGATTGGTCGGACGAGCTCTTCGAGGGCAACCGCCGTCTCTACTACGGCCGTTGGAGCTACAAGTATGAGAAAGCGGCCGAGCTCGGCGCGGCCGGCGCCATCGTCATCCACACGACGCCCTCGGCCGGCTATCCCTTCCAGGTCGTGCAGAGCTCATGGACTGGACCGCAATTCGAGATTCCGGCAGGTGACGAGCCGCGAATCCTGATCCCGGCCTGGACCACCGAGGACGCGATGCGCAAGGTCTTCGAGCTCGGCGGCCACGACCTGGACGCCCTCAGAGAGGCCGCCAAGACTCGTGACTTCGAGCCCGTGGCCCTCGGAATCTCGACGTCTTTGACGCTCGAGAACGAGGTCGAGCGCGTGCGCACGGCCAACGTCGTGGGCGTCCTGCCGGGCCGCGATCCCGAGCTTGCCGCCCAGCACATCGTCTACTCGGCGCACCACGATCACTTGGGCATCGGCAAGCCCAATGATGCCGGCGACGAGATCTACAACGGCGCGCTCGACAACGCCGCGGGCTGCGCTCAGGTTTTGGCCATCGCGCGCGCCTTCGCCGGCCTGCCGGAGAAGTCCCGGCGCTCGATCATGGTGGCCTTCGTCGCCGCCGAGGAGCAAGGGCTCCTGGGCTCCGCCTACTTCGCTCAGAACCCACCCGTGCCGGCCGGCCGCATGGCGGCGAATATCAACTACGACGGCGCCAACATCTGGGGCCGCAACAAGGACATCACCTACATCGGTTACGGCAAGTCCTCTCTCGACGCCGTGGTGGAGCACTACGCCGGCCAGCAGGGCCGTACGGTCAAGCCGGACCAGTTCCCCGATCGAGGTTTTTTCTACCGGTCGGACCAGTTCAACTTCGCCAAGGTCGGCGTGCCGGCGGTCTATCTCGACACCGGCACCGAGTTCATCGACCGGCCCGAAGGTTGGGGCCGCGAGCGCATCGAGGAATGGGAAGCGATCCACTACCATCAGCCTTCGGACGAGCTGGTGGACGATTGGAACTTCGAGGGGATGATCGAAGACGCCACTCTCGGGTTCCGGATCGGTCTGGATCTCGCCGAGCGCGACGAGGTGCCGACTTGGAACCCAGGCGATGAATTCGAAGCCGCGCGCCTGGCCGCGCTCGAAGCGGTCGCCTCCGGCGAGACCTCCCATTAGCCCTCTGCCGTCACGGTGAGCCTCCTCGGCCTCAAGCTGGCGGCCGCCGCCCTGATCCTGGCGGCGGGCTGGCTAGGTGGCTGGGCGCCGCTCGCCGGCCGGGCCAGGCTGGCCGAGTCACCCTGGCTGTCTTGCGGCAACGCCTTTTCGGCCGGCATCTTCCTCGGCATCGGTCTCATCCACATGCTGGCCACCGCCGACCGGAGCTGGCAGAGCCTGGGGTTCGAATACCCCATCGCCTACGTTCTGGCGGCCGCGGCCTTCGCCGCGGTTCTCCTCATCGAACACGTGCTTCTGCCCGATCCGGCCCACGCCATGACCCACGCCCACGCCGGCGAGGGCCTGCCTCGGATCAGGCCGGCGGCCGAGTCGACGCCCTGGTACGTCTACGGTCTCCTGGTCGGGCTCTCGCTCCACTCCGTCCTGGCCGGGATCGCCCTCGGTCTCGAGCCCCAGGCCGCCCGGATTCACGCCATCCTGATCGCCATCCTGGCGCACAAGGCCACCGAGGGCCTGGCGCTCGGCATGAGCTTGGCGCGCAGTGACGAGGGCGACCGCTCCCGCAGTGACGCTCGCCGCTTGGTGACGGTCTTTGCCTGGGCAACCCCAGTCGGGATCCTGGTGGGCGTGTTGGCGCGAAGCCTCCTGGCCTCACCCGCCAGCCAGACCTTCGACGCCGTGGTCTCGGCCCTGGCGGCGGGGGTGTTTCTCTACATCGCATCGATGGACATGCTCCAGGACGAGCTTCTGAAGCCCGGCAACCGCTGGGCCAAGTGGGCGTCCGCGGCCCTGGGTCTCGCCGCGACGGCGGCCCTCGCCGGCCTCTAGGGCTCGAGCCGAGTCGGGACGCGTCTCTGCTTCTTGATAAACAGAGCGGTTGTTCGGTTTGTTACCTTAGATCCACCCAGGCGGGAGCGTGATCCGACGGGGTCAGGCCGTCCAGCTTCTTGCGAAAGTCGCGGTCGATCCCGGCGCCTTTGAGTCGCTCGGACACCGCCGCCGAGCCCAGCAGGAGGTCGATCCGCAAGCCCTGGCCCCGGTGAAACGCGCCGCGGCGGTAGTCCCACCACGAGTACTCGCGCGTTTCGGGGTGGAGAGCGCGGAACAGATCGCTCAGGCCCAGCTCGACCAGCGCCCCGAACCGGGCACGCTCCTCGTCGGTGTGGAAGATCGTGCCCCTCTTGGCGTCCTCGTTCCAGGTGTCGAGCGGACCGGGGCAGATGTTGAAGTCGCCGCACACGATCTCGGCCTGCTCCGAGCGGTCGGAGCCATCGGAGCGGTCGGAGCCATCCGGGCGATCCAACCTCAGATGCGCGTGTAGGGCATCGAACCAGGCCAGCTTGCGGGGATAGTCGGCGTGGTCGACGTTCTTGCCGTTCGGGCAATAGAGGCTGGTCAGGCGCACGCCGCCGACGGCGGCGGTGATGAGCCGCGAGCCCAGCTCCTCCTGGCCCGGCAGGCCGCGCACCAAGAGCTCCGGCGGCTCCTTGGCCAGAATCGCTACTCCGTTCCAGGCCTTCTGGCCATGGGCCACCGCGTAGTAGCCCTCAGCCTCGAGCTCGGCGTGCGGAAACTGGTCGTCCTGGAGCTTCAGCTCCTGAAGAGCAACCGCGTCCGGCTCGCGCTCCCGCAGCCAGAGCTTGACGAAATCCAAGCGGGAGCGCAGCCCGTTGACGTTCCAGGTGGCGATTCGCATCGCTCGATCCTAGCCTGCATTGCTCACCCGCACTCGGCCGACGGGCAGGATCCTTGGAAGTCACTTGGTTCCGCTCCGCCGGGCTCCTCGGAGTGCTCGTTTCGGCGTATCCTTGGTTCATGGCATCGTCCCGCGCGCCCCTCGACTTGGTCCTGGTGGGCGGCGGCCACACCCATGTCCAGGTCCTCAAGGACTTCGCCATGGAGCCGCCCGAGGGTGTGCGCCTGACCCTGGTGGTCGACAATCCGGTCGCGGTCTACTCCGGCATGGTGCCCGGGTTCGTGGCCGGCCAGTACCGGTCCGAGGAGCTCGAGATCGAGGTCCTGCCGCTCGCCCGCCTGGCCGGGGCTCGCGTGCTGCTCGTACCGGCCACGGGGATCGACCCCGCCGCGCGGCGCCTGGAGCTTGCCGGCCGGCCCTCTATACCCTACGACCTCGTCTCGTTCGACATCGGCTCGACGGTCGCCGGCCTCGACACCCCGGGTGTCCGCGACCACGCCGTCCCGACTCGCCCGATCGGCAAGTTCGTCCGGCTCGTCGACGAGCTCTTCGAGGGTTTGGATCGCGACACCGGCGGGCCGTTCCGGGTCGTCGTCGTGGGAGGGGGCGCGGGCGGCGTCGAGCTGGCCTTCACCCTGGGCGAGCGCGCCCGGCGGCACGGCCTGGCGCCGGAGACAACCTTGATCGACTCCGGCGAGCGCATCCTAGCCGGATATCCCGAGAGCTTCGCTCGCAAGGCGACGGCCGAGACCGAAAGGCGTGGAATCCGCATTCTCCTCGGCCAGCGCGTGGACGCTATCGACGAAGACGGCGTCCTCGCCGGCGCTGAGCGCTTCCCCTACAATCTCGTCGTCTGGGTTGCCGGCGCCGCACCTCACGACGTCTTCCGGGACTCGACCCTTGCGCTCGACGAGCGCGGTTTCCTCTTGACTCGCCCGACGCTTCAAGCGCTCGACTACGACGACATCTTCGCCGCCGGCGATTGCGCCACCCCGGCCGAAGAACGGTGGGTTCCCAAGGCCGGCGTCTACGCCGTACGCCAGGGACCGATCTTGATCGAGAACCTGCGCAAGGCCATCGCCGGCAGCTCGCTGCTGCGCCCCTACCGTCCCCAGAAGGATTTCCTGACGCTCCTCAACCTGGGCGACGGCACCGCCATCGGCGCCAAGTGGCGATCGGCCTTTGCCGGATCTTGGGTCTTCAAGCTCAAGGACTCGATCGATCGCAAATTCATGGGCAAGTTCCAGGCGTTGTCGCCGGCCCACGACCGAGCCGATGTCTCGGAGGAATTCTCCGAGCTCTTTTCCATGCGCGGCGAGATGGAGATGGTCTGTGGCGGTTGCGCCGCCAAGCTGGGCAGCAGCAGTCTCGAGCGCACGCTCGAGCGCTTGACGGCCGAGTATCCGGCGGCCGCTTCCGAGAAAAACGGCGCAGCAGGTGGCGAGACCCTTGCCATCGAGCTCGGCCTCGAGGAGCGGGACGATGCCGTGGCTTTTCACTCTCCCGAAGGTTCGCGCATCGTCTCGAGCGTCGATCAGTTCCAAGCCTTCAGCGACGATCCCTTCCTGGTGGGCAGGGTCGGGGCGGTTAACGCGGTCTCGGACGTACTGGCCAAGGGAGTCGAGCCCAAGATCGCCCAGGCGCTCATTGCCTTGCCTGAGAAGGCTCCGGCGGCCGAGCGCGAGGAGATTCTTCTCCAGGTTCTAGCGGGCGGACGAGTCGCGTTCGACGAGCTCGGCGTCGTCCTGGTGGGCGGCCACACCACCACCGCCACCGAGCTTCTGGTGGGGTTCGTGGTCGAGGGCTTCGCCGATCCGGACTTGGACCTCCTGACTCTCGACCGGCTGCAACCGAAGCAGACGCTGATCCTGACCAAGGCTCTGGGCACCGGCGTGGTCCTGGCCGCCGACCGCCAGGGCCGGGCGCGCGGACGCTGGCTCGAGGCAGCGATTGCCTCGATGCTTCGTCTCAATCAAGACGCCGCCGCGATCGCCCGCCGGGCCGGCGCGAGCGCCGCGACCGACGTCACCGGCTTCGGCTTCGCCCACCACCTGGGCTCGATGCTGGCGGCGAGCTCGCTCGAAGCGACCGTGGGGCTCGACTCCCTGCCGCGCCTACCCGGAGCCGCCGAGCTCTTCCGAGCCGGACTGCGCAGCACGTTTCACGAGGAAAACGCCCGCGCGCTCGCCGGCCTCGTGGTCGAGGAGACCGCTCGAAGCCATCCTTTTCTGCCGTTTCTGTTCGACCCCCAGACCTCGGGCGGGCTGCTCTTCGGCGTGGACCCGGACCGGGCCCAAGGAGCGCTCGAAGAGCTGGCGGCCGCCGGCTACCGGGCGGCGGCCGTGGGCCGCGCCGGGCCGAACCGCCGCGATGCGGCGGGGCCACGCCTGCGCATCCGCTAGACCGTACTTCTCACCCCGTCACGTCCCGGGCGTCGTAAGTCGCTGAAGACGCGGCATGGTGAGGTGAGAAGCGCGGGCTAGGGCGCTAGCCTCACCGCCTATCGCCGGACGAGCTCCCGAAGGGAAGCGACCCTTCCGACTCGCTTTCGCCAGGCGCGACGAGCCCGTCAGTCCCGAGCGCGGGGCGTGATCGTGGTCTCGTGGCGCTCGCCGTCGCGCAGGAAGACCACCGTTACCGGCACCCCGATCCGGACCGCGTCGAGAGCATAGGTGTAGTCGTAGATGTTGGCGATCTTCTGGCCGCCGAACTCGACGATGACGTCGCCGCCGCTCAGGCCGCCTTCCTCGGCCGGGCCGCCCTCGATGACTCCCGACAGCAACAGGCCTTCGATTTCGGTGGCGTAGTCGGGAATCGTGCCGGTGAAGGCGCGCAGACCGTCCCGGCCGCCACCGGCCTCGACCTTGCGCTCGACCAGATGGAACTCAGGCGCTTCCCCAAAGGCGCGGATTCGCCCGGCCACCAGGGCGCCGAGCTGGGCCACGCGCTCGAGGTCCTCATAGTTGATCTTCTCGGCCGTGTCCGAAGGCTTGTGGTAATCCTCATGGCTGCCGGTAAAGAAGTTCAAGGTCGGGATCTCGGCCTGGTTGAACGACGAGCTGTCGGTGGGCAGGTAGGGATCGTCCTGAAGCTCGAGGTCGAACCCGACCGGCACGTTGGCCTGCTCGACGAGCTTCGGCCAGGACGGGCTCGAGCCCACGGCCTGGATCGAGAGCCGATTGTCGCGGGCGCGGCCCACCATGTCGAAGTTGAGATAGGCGGCGACCTCCTCGAGAGCGATCGGCTCCGACTTGACGAACCCGGCCGAGCCCAGAAGCCCGATCTCCTCGCCCGACCAGAAGGCCAGGACGACGTCTCGCGAGCCGTCTCCCTCGGCCAGCCGCCGGCCGATCTCGAGCACCGCGGCGACGCCGGAGGCGTTGTCGTCGGCGCCGTGATGTACGGACGAAGCCTCGTCCTTGCCGGCCAGGGACCCCGCCGTGCGGCCGGTTCCGAGGTGGTCGAAATGGGCGCCGACGACCACATAAGGCTTGGCGGCCTCGCCCCCCCCAGCCAGCAGCCCGACGACGTTGCGTCCTTCGCGACGCTCGCGCTCGACGCTGGTCTCGACCGTGATCTCGACGTCCGGCAGGTCAAAGCCCCCGACGTGCGGATTGGCGTCGTCGAACGACTGCTGGATCTCTTCCAGGCTCTTGTCGGCCGCGGTCGCAAGCAACGCCTCGCCCACGGCTCCACTGACGCTCACCGCCAGGAGCCCGGAGTCGGCGATGGCCGCATCGAAGGCCATGGGCACCAGCTCGCCGGCGTTGGGCGAGCGCGGGCCGGTCACAACGACCATTGCCACCGCCCCCCGCTCGCGCGCCTGGAGCGCCTTGTAGCGCAGGCCCGAGAACCGCGCCAAACGGCCCCGGATCGAGTCCTCGGCGTCTTCCGGGTAGTAGCGGAAAACGACGGCGACCTTGCCTTCGACCTCGAGGCCGGCGTAGCTGTCATAGGAGAAGCCATCGGCCTCCGGAACCACCAGGCCGTAGCCCGCGAACACCGCCGGCGCGGTGACCGTGCCGTTCTCGGAGAACGACAGCGCCCGCACCGCCTCGGCACCGAGGAATTGCTCCGGCTCTCCCGCGCTCTCGCCGGCGGCGGCGAGTTCGACCGACGAGCCCGTGTCGCGGGTACCGGCGGTAAACGAGAACTCGAGAAAGAAGTCTTCCTCGCCGGGCAACGGCGTGGCGCCCAGCTCGGCCAGCTCGCCGGCCAGGTACTCGGCCGCCTCCCGGGCGCCTTCGGAGCCGGTGAACCGTCCTCCCCAGGCCTCGGCGGTCAGGGCCTCGACGTCGGTGCGAAGGGGTGCCACCGCGGTCACGGCGACGGCGGCAGTCGCGGCGCAAAAAGCAAAGCCTGTCAGCCTGGCGGCAAGCGCCGTCCGGGTTCGAGAACAAGAGGTGGGGCTCATCGCGGTCTCCTAGTCGGATTGCTTGCCGGATTGTTCGCTGGATGGTTCGGTGGGTTGGGGCGCGCGCCGGGGACTCGCCACGAGCGCCGCCAGGGCGGCCTCATGATCCCAGTCCGCCAGAAAGAGCTGGCCGCCCTCGTTACCGTCGCGCTGATGCCGGCTCGACGTCCACAGAAGCTGGGTGCCGTCCGGCGACGGCACCGGCAAGCCGTCGAAACGGTCGGTGGTCGTCACCCGTACGGGCTCGCGCTCGCCGGCCACGTCCACCAAGAACACTTCGAAATTCGAAAAGCCCAGCTTGTTCGAGGCGAACAGAATGTACTCGCCCGACGGATGGACGTACGGCGCCCAGCTCATCGAGCCGAAGTCCGTGATCTGCCGAGGGTCCGAGCCGTCGGCATTCATGGACCAGATGTCGGCGATCAGCCCGTCCCGGTCGAATCGCCGCCAGACGATGCGCTCGCCATCTGGGAAGTAGAACGGTCCGCCGTCATAGCCCTCGACGTGGGTCAAGCGCTCGAGCTCGGAGCCGTCCGCGCGCATGCGGTAGATCTCGCCGAAAAACGACGGGTTGATCTCGAGGAGCTTCGCCTCCTCGGCATCCAGCTCGCGCTCGTAGGCGTCCCGGGTGGACGCAAAGACGATCCACTCGCCATCGGGCGAGTAGCTGGCCTCGGCATCGTAGCCACGGGCTTCGGTCAGGCGCGCGAGAGCGCCGCCGGACTCGACCCACAGCTCCATCTCGGGATCGTAGTCCCAGGCGTAGCGGCGTTCGCGCCCGGCGGCGCGCAGCTCGAGCTCCTGGCGCTGGAGCTCCTCCGAGGCGGGGTCATGGTGGGTCGAGGCGAAGAGAACATCGTTCCGGACGGGATGGATGAAGGCGCAAGTCGTCTTGCCGCGACCGGGCGAGACCCGGCGGGTCTCACCGGTCTCGAGATCCAGGTGATAGATCTGGAAAAAGGGATTGCCGGGCTCGCGCTCGCTTTGGAAGACGATCGCCGAACCGTCGGCGGCAAAATACCCTTCCCCGGCACGCCGGCCCTCATAGGTCAGGCGGCGAACTCGGCTCAAGAAGCGCGACTCGTCCGCGCTCGGCTGGAGCTCGGACGCCGGAGCTTGGTTTCCGGAATCGTCTCCCCAAGCCGGCGGCGCCGAGCCTCCTAGAAGCGTAGCGGCCAGAAGGATGGCTGCGAGAGCGATTCCACCAGGAATCGGAGATGCGCGATCGAACCGAATTCTCCACATGGGCACAATCCTCGGACAAAACTCCCCAGGCCCGTGCAAACCACGGGCGGGCCGCCGATCCTAACGCGGCCGGAGCCCGGATCCCACACCCTGGGAGACGGGACCTGGCCTACCCGGAGCCCGGGCCCGGCGGTTCCGCGGGCTGCCGCGCCCAGGAAGACTCCCGAGCCCGTCCGCGAGCCTGGCACGATCCGGCCCGGTTCTGTAGGCTGGCCTCCCGTGTCGCAGTCCCTGCCGTCGCCGCGCCAGATCGCCGCCGAGCTCGAGCGCCGTGTGTTCGGCCAGCCGGCGGCGGTGCGCGAGGTCTCGATCGCGCTGGCCAAAAAGCTGGCCGGATTGGACTCGGGCAACGTGCTTCTGATCGGCTCGTCGGGAACCGGCAAGACCACCCTGATGCGGGCGGTCGAGGCCTTCCTCGAAGAGCACGAGAGCCTGCGCGACCGGGCCACCCTGGTGCGCGTCCACGCCAACATCCTGGCCCAGGAAGCGGCGCTGGGAGATCCCGGAGAACGGCTCTTGCGCCGCCTTCTGGAGCGCGCCCGCCGTGCGCTCGGCCCGGGCGCGGACCGAGACGCCGTCCTCGGCCGCTTGCGCCATGGCATCGTCTTCGTGGACGAGATCGACAAGATCCGCGGGCACGTGGGCGAGGAGCCCAACGTGGCCGGCATCCGCGCCCAGGAAGCGCTGCTGACGGTCATGGAGAACGAGCGGCTGCCGGTCGATCTGGGCGCCGAGCTGGGCGGCCGGGTGGAGCTCGACACACGCGGCATCCTGTTCGTGGGCGCCGGCGCCTTCGAGGGCCTCTACGACGCGGTCTACGACCGGGTCACCGTGGGCGAGAACCGGGGCGCGCTGCAACCCGTGACCGTGCTGGGCGAGAGCCAGGTGCGCGAGGAGACGCGGTTCTCGCTGCGAGATTGGCTATCGAGCCGCGATCTCTTCGCCTACGGCATGACGCCCCAGTTCCTGTCACGCTTCGACGCCACGGTGGTGCTCGAAGACCTGGGACCCGACGAGCTCCTAAAGATCTTTCTGAGCTCATCCGATTCGCCCCTCGGCCGAGCCCGGAAGTTCTTCGCGGCTCTCGGGGCCGAGCTGGTGCTCTCGCCCGAGGCGGCTCGCGCCGTCGCCGAGGCCGCGGCCCGCGAGCCGCGCCTGGGAGCGCGGGCGCTCAAGGACGTTTTTGGCCGCGTCCTGCGTCGTTACGAGTTCGAGCCTGACCGCTTTGCCGTCAACGGCGCCGTCGTCATCGATCGCCCCGACGTGGAAGCGGCGCTCGGCGCCTAGCTCGAGCGCTCGCCTAGAGCGCCGTCACCCGCACCACCTCCTGGTACGAGGTGGCGCCCTCGGCCAGCTTGCGCAGCGCCGACTGGCGCAGGGTCCGCATGCCGTTCTTGACCGCTTCGCGCTTGAGCCTGGCCGCGTCCGCGCCCTCCACAATGAGCGGTTGGAGCGCCTCGTCGACCTCCAGGATCTCGAAGATCGCAGTCCGGCCGAAGTGCCCGGTACCCCGGCATTCGACGCAACCGTCGCCGACCTTGACCGCGACCTGCTTGCCCGGGGGCACCGAGAGGCGCAGGGTCTCGGTCTCGAGCCCGGACAGGACGTGGGTCGAGGCGCAGTGCGGACAGATCTTCCGCACCAGGCGCTGCGCCACGATCCCGATGAGCGTCGACGAGATCATGTAGGGCTCGATCTCGAGATCGGCCAGCCGGGTTACCGAGGCCGCGGCGTCGTTGGTGTGCAGGGTCGAGAACACGAGATGTCCGGTCAGCGCCGCCTGGACCGCGTACTGGGCGGTCTCGGCGTCCCGGATCTCACCCACCATGATGACGTCCGGATCCTGGCGCAAGATGTGGCGCAGAGCGCTGGCGAAGGTAACGCCCACCCGATTCTGAACCGCCGTCTGGTTTAGCTCCTCATCGACCATCTCGATCGGATCCTCGATCGTGGTCACGTTGAGCTCGCGGCTGGCGATGGTCTTGAGCGCCGAGTAGAGCGTCGTGGTCTTGCCCGAGCCGGTGGGGCCGGTCACCAGGATGATCCCGTGCGGCCGGGTGATGAAGTCGTTGAACCGGTCGAGCTCCTCCGGGTAGAAGCCTAAACTGTCCAGATCCTGGCTCAACACGTCCGGGTCGAAGATCCGGAGCACGATCTTCTCCCCGAAGGCCACCGGCAGGGTCGAGACCCGGAGCTCGATCTCGAGACCCGAGCGGGTCGTCTTGACCCGCCCGTCCTGGGGCCGGCGCTTCTCGGCGATGTCCAGCCGGGACATGGTCTTGATCCGGCTGACCACCGCGTTATGGACGAGCTTCGGAATGGTCTGGATGTCGTGCAACACCCCGTCGATGCGAAATCGAACCAGAGCCATGTCCCGCTTGGGCTCGATGTGAATGTCGCTGGCCCGCGTGTCGTAGGCATGCTGGAGCATGAACTCGACCGCGTTGACGACATGCTGATCGCTAGACTCGAGCTCCTGCGAGCTCTTCATGCGCACGAGTTGCTCGAGGTTGCCGAGATCGAAGCCGGCGCGCAGATCGCGCTCGGCGCGAGTCACCGATTGGCGCAGTCCATAGAACTCGTTGATCGCGCGCAGAATCTCCCGCTCGGAGGCCACCTTGATCTCGATCTCGCGGCCGGCGATCCGCCGGAACGAATCGATCGCCTCGAGATCGAAAGGATCGGCGCAGGCCACCTGGAGCCGGCCATTCGAGAGTCCCAGCGGCAGCATGCGGTGGCGCTTGGCGAAGGGCCGCGACATGCGCGCTTCGATGAAGTCGGCGTTCAACTTCAAGGGATCGATGCGCACGAACTCCCGCTCGGCCTCGCTGGCGATGGCGCGCGCGATGTCGGTCTCGCCGATCGTGCGCTTGGGCTCGCGCTGGTCGGGAAGGGCAAGGCTCTCGATGACGTCGTACGCGGGCGCGTTCTGCTCGAACGAGCGCACGCCTTCCGGACGGGTTCCGTGAAGGCCCGCCTCTTTGCCCACGTCCTCGGCCTGGTCCTCGGTCAGGAGTCCCTGCCGCACCAGGATGGCGGCGACGGCTTCGGGGGTGAGGCTCACAACTTTTCGGTCTTGGCCAGGATGGCCGACTTGGGATTGAAGACCACCCTACGCGGCTTGCGCGGAAACGACAACCGAAGGGTTTGCTCGCCCGGTATGGTCTTGACCAGAACCCGTGCCGAGGCCTTCTTGCCGAACTGGGCCTCGACCGGCACATACATGGTGAAGTCTTCGGCGGTTCGTTCCTGGCGCACGGTGAGCTCGACTGGGAAGTTTCCCTCCTCGTCGGCGCGGTCGGCGATCTTCGCCCGCCACCTAAACACCGGGATCTCCGAGCGCCGGACCCATTGTTCGAAGAACCAGGCCCATTCCGAAGGCGCGTGGCGCTCGACCGCCGCCTCGAGGTCCGCGGTCGAGGCCGCCGAGCCCTTGTGGGCGTCGATGAAGTCCCGCAAGATGGCCACGAAGATCTCGTCCCCGCCCGGCAAGAAGGACAGAAGCTCGCGCAGCATGTGCACGACCAGCGCGCCCTTGCGATAGGTCTGGGTGACGTAGGCGCCCGGCGCTTCCGAGGTCGCCGCCCGGTAGCCATGGCCGATGGGACCGATGCGCGCCAGCGCCACCTTGTTGCCCAGCGCGCGCTCGCGGCTGGTGAATCCGCTCATCGCCGACTCCAGGGAGCCGGTCAGCTCGTCCACGTAGGCCTTGACGACGTCCTCGAAGATCTTGTCTCCCTTCTCGAGGCTGGCCTCGACGAACATCATCGCCGCGTACTCGGCGAACCCCTCGCTCAGCCACTGATCTCGGTAGCTCGTCCAGCCGACTAGGTGGCCCCACCACTCGTGGGCGACCTCGTGGGCGAGAAAGAGCTCCGCGGTTCCAGTCTCGCCCGAGCGCCAGGCACTGCTGTCGGCGAGATGGAGGAAGCCGTCAAAGGCCTGGCCGTGGCCGGCCTCGATCAGGGTGGCGTGCAGCCGGTCGACCGCCAGTGGCTCGGCGTAAAGCTCCTGGAAGAAGTGGATCGAGTTCAAGACGTCGGCGCCCAGCGCTTCGAGGCGAGCCTCGGTGTCGTGTCCCACGGGCGGCGCGAAGACCACGACGTCGGGAACGCCTTCGGTCTTGGCTTCCAGGATGCGCTCGATCTTGCGGCGGGTGATGGTGAAGGTCACCATCTTGACCGGGACCTCGACGGTCCAGACCGCCGTGCGCAAGCCCTCCGATTCGGACTCCTCGAGTCTGCGGCCCATGGCCAGGATGTCGTATTCGTCCCGAGCCGTGATCCGCATGCGCGCCGTATGCCGGTTCGACACCCCACGCTCCAGGGTGTCGCCCACGGGATACCAGCCCCGCCCGGGAGCGAAGTTGGCGGTCTCGAGCTCGTAGCTGACGACCAGCTCAACCACCTCGGTTCCCTCCAGCGGTTGTTCCAGCAGCACCACCAGCGAAGAATCGTGGATTCGGTTATCGACGCTCCGGTGGCGCTCGCCGATCGGGTAGCGCAGGAAGCCGAGCTCGCGGCCCCGCGAGTCTTCGACCGACACCACCCGCGCCCACGACCCCAGGTAGAGCTGAAGCGCCGCGGCGCGTCCGCCCTCGGGTCGCAGCCGGAGCCGTGCCCGGTACTCGCCTAGCAGGCGATAGCGGCCGGTGGCGCCGCCGCCAGGATCCTTGCCCAGCTTGAGGAGCGAGGCTTCGACGTCGACGTGCTCCAGCCCGGCCCGGCCCAGACGGGCGGCGTCCGGTTCGACGTCGAGGGCCAGCCAGCGTTCGACCATCGCCTTCTTCGAGCGAAAGACCTCGACTTGGAGCTCCTCCCAGCGCTCGGAGTCGAAATCCAGGGTCACCCAGCCGTGCTTCGCGGTCAGGAAATCGACGCGTAGGTATCCGGTCTCACCGTTCGCCATCGCGCGTAGGATGCGAGCGTCGGCGTCGTAGCGGCGAATCCGAAGCCAGTGATTGTGCCGATCCTGGATGTCCTGCCGCGCCGCCTTGGGCGCCGGCGACGAGGCGGGCTCGCCCGGGGCGCAGGCGGCGAGGAAGCTTCGCACCCTGGCCGGCGGAGCGCGCAGGACGAGCTTGGTGAAGGCGAGCTCCAGGCCCTCGGCCGCGGGGTCTTCCAGAAAGCGCCGGAGCTGGACCAGCTCTTGGCGGCTGTCGATGGCCACGGCCAGGGTGCCCTCGCCGGCGAAGTAGAGCCCGGTTGCCGCGCCCGTGGAGGTGGCCGCAAGCGGCCGTACCGAGCCGGAGGCCAGCGAGATACTCGCTCCGCCAAGCTCCCAGCCGGCCTCGGCGCATCCGGACTCCGTACCGCCCACGGCCAGGGCAACGTCGGCCGGCGCCCAAGCCTGAATCGTCCGGTACTCAGTGAGCCAGGCCGCGTCTCCCGTCTCCGCGACGGCGGCGGCCGGACCTGCCAGGACCGCGGCCAACCCCAGAAACCGAACCAGCGAGCGCTTCACGTCCGGCAATCTAGCAGTCCCCGCTGGACCCGGGACGGCATGGACCAGCCGCCGTCATGGAGTACCAGCCGTCATGAAGAACCAGATGAAAGGTTGCCAGGCGGGCGGTCCAGAGCCAGGCGGCTCGCCGCCTCGAGCGTGAGTGGATCGGCCGCCTGGCCCCGGGCCAGGCGGCGAGCGCCGGCAAAGGCGATCATGGCGGCGTTGTCTCCAGACAGCCCCAACTCGACCAGGGCCAGGCGCACGCCCTTGGCTTCGGCCCAAGCCGGAAGCCGGCGCCTCAGCAGCCGGTTCGCGGCAGCGCCGCCAGAGACCGAAAGCTCCTCGAATGGCCGCTGCCGCCAGAGACGCTCGAGACGGTCCAGGACCTGTTCGACCGCGGCCGCCCGGAAGGACGCCAGGACGTCGCGCACCGCGGGCAAGGCCACGCGCTCGTCCACCGGCATCGAGTCGTCCGCGACCCCGGAATCTCGACCCGGCAGGGCGTCGAGCGCGCGCATGGTCTCGGTCTTGAGTCCTGAATACGAAAAGTCCAGACTGCCGTCGCTGCATCGTGCGATGGCGAACCGCCCAGGTTCGGCAGTTCCCGCCTCGGCCAGCTCGTCCACTCGGGGACCCTGCGGATACAACAGGCCCAGGTGCTTTCCCACCTTGTCGAAGACCTCGCCGATGGCGTCGTCCCGAGTCTGGGCCACGGTCCGGATCCGGTCCCTGTCGACCTCGTAGAGCGCCGTGTGGCCCCCCGAGACCACCAGAGCGACGAACCTCGCCGGCACACCCCGCGAGGGTTGTCCGGCGCTTTCCAGATACGGAGAGACGAGATGGCCCTCCAGGTGATGAATGCCGTAGAACGGACGTTCGAGTCCGCGCGCAAGCGCCTTGCCGAGCGACAAGCCGACGAGGAGTGAGCCAACCAGCCCGGGTCCGCGGGTCGCCGCCACCGCTGCCATCGCCTCGAGGTCGAGCCCGGCCGCGGCCAACGCCTCCTCAAGCACCTCCGGCCAGTGCCGCAAATGCTCGCGGGACGCGATCTCGGGCACGACGCCGCCGAAGGGCCGGTGGGCGGCGAGCTGGCTCGAGACCACCGACGAGCGCACCCGGCCGTCGGTGTCGACCAGGGCGCATGCGGTCTCGTCGCACGAGGTTTCGATGCCTAGCACCAACTGTGGAGCGCCTCGGACCATGGGGAATTCTACCGATCCGGACCCCTGGAAGGCGGCCGGCGATGAGAACCGAAAGGATAGACTCGCGCCCCGGAGCGGAGCTGCGGCTCGGCACCGGCTTTCCACCCCACCGCACCCGCAAGCTCCAATGTCCGCCTCGTTTCAGCCGCCCCTCGCCTTCGCCATCAACGGCCTGGGTCGCATCGGTCGAGCTCTGGTTCGGATCGCGCTCGAGCAGCCGGACCTCCAGCTCGTCGCCGCCAACGACATCGCCCCGCCCGACCAGCTCGCGCCCTTGCTGCGCCGCGACACCCTGCACGGGCCACTCGGAAGTGAAATTTCGGCCTCCGCCACCGAGCTCACGATCCAGGGCCGGAGCGTTCGCTGCTTCGCCGAGGCCGAACCGGGTCGCATTCCCTGGCAAGAGACCGAAGCGCAGGTGGTCGTCGACGCCACCGGCCGCTGCCTCTCCCGGGAGTGCGCCCAAGCGCACCGGCGCGGCGGCGTGGCGAAGGTCCTGGTCTCGGCCAATGCCGCCGAGCTCGACGCCACGCTCTGCTATGGCATCAATCACGACGACTACGAGCCCGCCCGCCACCATCTCTTGAGCGCCGCTTCCTGCACCACGAACTGCCTGGCCCCGGTGGCCATGCTCCTGGACCGGGAGTTCGGCATCGAGCGCGGCATGCTCAATACGGTCCACAGCTACAACAACGACCAGCGCCTGCTGGAGTCACCGCACCGGGATCCCCGGCGCGCCCGGGCGGCCGCCCTCAACATGATTCCGACCACGACCAGCGCCGTCGAGGCGATCGAACGAGTACTGCCGACGCTTACCGGGCGGCTCGCCGGGCTGGCGGTACGGGTGCCGACGCCGAACGTCTCGCTCATCGACCTGATGGTCGAGCTCCGGCGCGAGCCGACGGTACACGACCTTCGCGCCTGCTTCACCCAGGAAGCCTCAGGCTCGCTCCAGGGGATCCTTGCGGTCACCGAAGAGCCGGTCGTATCCTCGGACTTTCTGGGCGACCCGCACTCGGCGATCGTCGATCTGTCCCTATTTCAGCAGGTCGGCGGCTCGCTCTACCGGATCGTCGCCTGGTACGACAACGAGTGGGGCCACGCCGCCCGGCTTGCGGATCTTCTGACCTTCCTGGCGAAGAAAGGACTTTGATGACTCGATTGCCCACCCTGGACGAGCTGGGCCCTCTCGAGGGCAGCCGGGTCCTGGTTCGCGTTGACTTCAACGTACCCCTCGAAGGCGGCCGCGTCGCCGACGACACCCGAATCCGCGCCGCCTTGCCGACCCTGAAAGAGCTGCGCCGCCGCGGCGCCAGCCTGGTTCTGATGTCCCACTGCGGCCGGCCCAAGGGAGTGCCGGAACCGACTCTGAGCCTCGAGCCCGTGGCCCGTCACCTGGCGGCGATCCTGGACGTGGAAGTACCCCTCCTGCCCCTGCCGGAGACCGACGGCGGCGGCCCGGCGGCCGACGCGACGGCCGGTAGCGGCCCGGGTCGGGTCGCGATGCTCGAGAACCTGCGTTTCCATCCCGGCGAGAAGGCCAACCAGCCCGAGTTCGCCGCCGCCCTGGCCGGCTTCGGCGAGGTCTACGTCAACGACGCTTTCGGCACCGCCCATCGCGCCCACGCCTCGGTTGCCGGCGTGCCGCAGCGGATGAGCCGCAAGGCCGCCGGTCGGCTGCTGGAGCGTGAGCTCGAGGCGCTCGGACACCTCCTGGATGCTCCCGAGCGGCCCTTCCTCGGCATCGTCGGCGGGGCCAAGATCGAAGGCAAGATCGACACCTTGCGCCATCTCGTGGACCGCCTGGACGCGCTCGCTCTGGGAGGCGGTATGGCCAACACGTTTCTGGCCGCCCAGGGGTTCGATCTCGCCGATTCGCTGGTCGAGCACGACCGGCTGGATCTCGCCGCCGAGCTCATCGGACAGGCGGAAAAGGCTGGCACCGACCTCCTTCTGCCGATCGATCTCGTCGTCACCGACGATCTCGAGCATCCGCGTTCGATCGACGCCGTGCCCGCTTCCGAGGTTCCGCCCCGCACCAGCGCGGTGGACCTGGGCGCGGCCTCGACCGGCGCCATTGCCGGACTCCTGGAAGGCGCGCGCACGGTGTTCTGGAATGGCCCATTGGGGGTTTTCGAGAAACCGCCTTTCGACACCGGCACCATTGCGGTCGCCGCCGCCGTGGCCGCCTCGCCGGCCTGGTCGGTCATCGGCGGCGGCGAGACGGTCGCCGCCACGCGCCGGGCCGGAGTCGCCGAGCGCATCGGCCACGTTTCGACCGGCGGCGGAGCCGCTCTCGAACTTCTGGCCGGCAAGCAACTGCCGGGCGTACTCGCCCTGGAGGACCCTTCATGAGCCAAGACCAACGCCGGCCGCTGGTGGGCGGCAACTGGAAGATGCACAAGATCCGCGAGGAGGCGAGCCAGTACTGTCGAGCCTTTGCCCCGGCGGTCGCAGAGGCCTCGGCCCAGGTGGTCTTGTTTCCCTCCCATCCGCTGCTCGCGACCGTCGCCGAAGCCCTGGCGGGCTCTGGGGTCGAGACCGGCGGCCAGGACCTTCATCCGGCGACCCACGGGGCGCACACCGGCGACGTTGCCGCCGCCCAGCTCCTCGACGCCGGCTGTCGCTGGGTCCTGTGCGGCCATAGCGAGCGCCGGCACGATCACGGCGAAGCCGACGGACTCGTCGCCAAGAAGGTCGAAGCCGCCACCGCCGCCGGCCTGGTGCCGATGCTGTGCGTCGGGGAGACCGAGGACGAGCGCGCTTCGAGCCGCACCCTTGACGTCCTGGCCGCGCAGCTCGAAGCCGGCCTCGCCTCGCGGCCCGAGGTCTTCGCCCTGGCCTACGAGCCGGTCTGGGCCATCGGCACGGGCCAGACCGCGACCCCAGAGATCGCCCAGGAGGCGCACCGCTTCTTGCGCAATAGCCTGGCGGATCTCGTCGGCGACCACCTCGCCTCGAGCAAGAGGATCCTCTACGGCGGCTCGGTCAACCCGGATAACGCCGCCGAGCTCTTCGACCAGCCGGACATCGACGGCTTCCTGGTTGGGGGCGCAAGCCTTGACCCGGAGCGATTCTCGGCTATCATCCGCTGTTGCGACTCGTAACGGTCGCGGGAAGACAGCCATGCTCTACATCCTGTACACGGTTCACGTTCTGATTTGCCTGTTTCTGATTCTGGTGGTCCTGCTCCAGCAGGGCAGCGGCGCCGACCTGTCGGTTTTCGGCGGCGGGGGAACCCAGACCGCCTTCGGCGCCCGGAGCGCCACCAGCCTTCTCCACCGGCTGACGGTGGGAGCCTTCATCGGCTTCATCATCACCACCATCGCCATTGGCTTCTTGAAGAGCGGCGGCTCCGCCGGCTCGGTCATGAGCGGTGTCGAGGCAGCGGCACCGGCCGATGCGGCCACTGAGGCCACTGAAGCGGATGCGGAAGGCACCGCAGCCGAGGCCCAAACCGAGGTCGACAGCGCCGAGGACGGCACGGCGGCTCCGGCATCCCCGGCTTCCGACACCCCGAGCGAGGACACTCAGGCTTCAGACGACGCGGGCGGTGACGGCTCCTAGCCTCGACCGTCCAGGTTCTTTTGCAACACCTGCCGAAGTGGCGGAATTGGTAGACGCGCACGGTTGAGGGCCGTGTGGGGCAACCCGTGTCGGTTCGAGTCCGACCTTCGGCACCATCTCTTTCCTTGCTCCTGGAGACCTTTGCATCTCCGCCCCGTCGGACAGCCGGAGCTTGGCTCCGCAAGAAGTTTTCCTCGAATTGTCGATTTTTCGTACCCTCGATCGACTTCTAGCTGAGGGCACAGTTCCGTGCCCGCAACGAAAAGGAGCCCTCATGACCTTCATGAACGGATTTGCTAGAGCCTTGAAGACACCGGCCGCCCGGTTGGCCCGCACGACCCTCGCCGTCGCGCTCGTGGCGGCGGCACCGACTTGGGCCGGCGACGACGACCCGCTGGCGAGCCTCCGCGCCCTCGAGGGCAACTGGCACGCCGTCGCCGATGGCGACATGGTCAAGCAAGGGGATCTGGTTTCGAGTTTCCGGGTCACCGCCTCCGGGCACGCGGTCGTCGAAACCAATTTCCCTGGCACGCCGCACGAGATGCTCACCGTCTACACCCGGGACGGGGACGACCTCGTTCTGACCCACTACTGCATGTCCGGCAATCAGCCCAGGATGCGGGCCACCAGTCCGTCCGGACCCAAGATCGAGTTCGCTTTCGAAGGCGGCGACAACATCGCCGATCCGGCGCGGGATCGTCATATGCACTCCGCCTGGCTCGAGATCGTCGGTCCCGACGAGCTCCGCAGCCAGTGGACCGAGCACGCCGACGGCGAGCCGGTTCTGGTAGTCGGAATGCACACCCGGCGCGCCGCTGAGGCCAACGCCGAGGACAAAGGCAAGGACCACGACAGCGCCCAAGGCGAGAGCCGGTAGCGACGATGCAGTACCTACTTCTCATCTACGGCGACGAGTCCCGCTGGGACGAGCTCTCCGAGGCCGAGCAGGGCCAGATCTTCAACGAATACATGGCGTTTACTCAGGGCATCCACGCCGAGGGTCGCTACGTCGGAGGCGAAGCGCTGATGCCGGTGGCCAGCGCCACCACGGTGCGCGTACGCGAGGGCAAGACGCTCACCACGGATGGACCGTTCGCCGAGACTCGCGAGCAACTGGGAGGCTACTACCTGATCGAGGCCGAAGACCTGGATCAGGCGACGGCGATCGCCGAGCGCATCCCGACCGCGCGCACGGGTTCGGTCGAGATCCGGCCAATCCTGCCGACTCCGGCTCCGGAGTGAGCTAACGCTCCGACAAACTTGTCCCGGAACACGCCGGCCGGCGTGACCGACCTCGAGTCCCTCTTTCGCGAGCAGCGTCCGCGGGCACTGGCCGCGCTCATCCGGATCCTGGGCGACTTCGACCTGGCCGAGGACGCTCTTCAGGACGCGTTGACGGCGGCCTGGCTCCAGTGGCCGTCCGAGGGCGTGCCGGAACGCCCGGCCGCCTGGTTGGTCGCCACCGCCCGCAACAAGGCCTTCGACCTTCTGCGCCGGCGGCGCACCCTCGAACGCAAGCGTCCCGAGATCGCCCGGCAAGCCGAAGAGCTGATGATGCGCGATCCCACCGGCAATGCTCGGAGCAACGAGGCCTTCGGGGACGATCTGCTGCGTCTGATCTTCACCTGCTGCCATCCGGCCCTGGCGCCGGAAGCCCGCACCGCGTTGACTCTGAAGACCCTGTGCGGACTCTCGGTGGAGGAGATCGCGCGCGCCTTTCTGGTCCGGCCCACGACCATGGCCCAGCGCCTGGTGCGCGCCAAGCGCAAGATCCATGACGCCCGGATCCCGTATGCCGTGCCCGACCCGGAGCACCTCACCGAGAGATTGGAGGCCGTCCTGCGGGTCGTCTACCTCGTCTTCACCGAAGGCTATGCTGCCACCCGGGGCGATCGGCACGTCCGCGCCGAGCTCTGCACCGAGGGAATCCGGCTGGGTCGGCTTCTCGACCGGCTGCTGCCGAGCGAGCCCGAGATCCAGGGCCTCTTGGCGTTGATGCTGCTCCACGACGCGCGGCGCCGAGCGCGGACGAACGAGCGCGGAGATCTCGTCCTGCTAGAGGATCAGGACCGAGCCCTGTGGGACGCCGAGCGGATCTCTGAGGGCATCGCCCTGGCCGAGGACGCGCTGCGCGACCGCCGGGACGGCTTCTACTCGCTCCAGGCCGCCATCGCCGCCCTTCACGCTCAGGCGGAGACTCCGGATGCCACCGACTGGGCGCAGATCGCCGCGCTCTACGGGCTCTTGCACGCCGCCCATCCCTCACCGGTGATCGAGCTCAACCGAGCCGCCGCCGTCGCCATGGCCGACGGACCCGCCGCCGGCCTCGCCCTGCTCTCCGAGATCGAAGCCGGCGGCGAGCTCGACCGCTATCCCCTCTTCCATTCCGCCAGAGCCGACCTCTTCCGGAGACTGGGCCGCAAACGCGAGGCCGAGGCCGCCTACGAGACGGCTCTTGCTCTCACCGAACAAGCTCCGGAGCGCCGATTCCTCGAACGGCGACTTGCGGAGCTCCGATCGCGGTAGTTCCGGCAGACGCGATCGGACCGCGCCGCAGCCCGCGGACGCCGGCCGCCGGGGCCTCCTGGTTCGCGACTGCGATAGAGTCCGGCTGCCCATGAGCAGCGAAGAAAGCGCCTCGACCGTTTCCCCCAGCGACGAGGTGACCGGAGCCCAGGCCGAAGCTGACGGCGCCCCGCAAGCCGATTCCTCGAGAGCCTCCCCGGCCGTCTCCGAGGCCGGTTCCGAGGGCGATCCAAAACCCGAAGCGGCAAGGCCGGCGGCGCCAGCCGAGCCAGCCGAGCCAGCTGACCCAGCCGAGCCAGCGCAGACGGCACCGAAACCCAAGCCGGCGGCGGCCAAGCCCGCGCCCAAGCCCAAGCCGCCGCCTCGGCAGCTTCCGGACTTCGAGGGCATCGCCGCTTGGGCCCAGGGCGAGGACTATCCTCTCCTCGGCGTGCTCTTCGAGAACCTGCCACTGGCCAAGTTCGACGGCCTGGTGATGCAGATCAAGAAGGCGGAGCTCTTGCCCCAGCACTGGCAGGTCATCTCACGGCACCAGGTTCCCGAGGGTGTCGAGTTCAACGACTTTCACGCGGTCGGGCGTTTGCGAGTCGCCTACAAGGACCAGGAGCTCTCGCGTCGGCGGCTGGGCGCTCTCGAAGCGGCGTTCGAGGAGCTCCGGGGTAAGAACCCCTCGCTGTGGACGGCCTCGGACGTCTTTGCCGCGGTCCGTCGCATCCTGCAGAAGAAGCGCGACGTCAACGTCTACGACCTCCTGACCGCGGTTCGCGACGTCTGGGGCGGTCTCTCAATCCCGCATGGCAAGGAGCAGACCGAGGTGCTCTGGGCGGTCCTCGACTTCGTGCGTTCGAAGACCCGCAAGTAGCCTGCGCGGCTACCCCGGTTACGGGTCGAGCCGCGCCGCCGACTCGATCACTACGGCCTCCACGGGCACGTCGCCCATCGGCCCGCGCTGGGCGGTCTCGACCGCGGCGATCGCGTCGACGACCTCCATGCCTTCGACCACCCGGCCGAAGACCGTGTAGCCCCAACCCTGCATCGTCTTGGCGGAATGGTTCAGGAACTCGTTGTCGGCGATGTTGACGAAGAATTGTACCGAGGCGCTATGCGGGTCGCCCCGCCGCGCCATGGCGACCGAGCCCCGGACGTTGGCCAGGCCGTTGTCGGCCTCGTTTTCGAGGAGCTTCTCGGTCGGCTTGGGCTGGAGGGTAGCGGTGAAACCGCCGCCCTGGATCATGAAGTTCGGGATAACCCGGTGAAAGATAGTGCCTTCGTAGAAACTTGAATCCACGTTCTCGAGAAAGCTCGCCACCGTCAGCGGCGCCTTGGCCGCATCCAGCTCGAGAACGATCCGGCCTTTGCTGGTCTCGAGCGCGACCCGGGCCGGCGCGCCCTGCTCCTCCGCTGTTTCGGATGACGGGTCCGAACCCTCGCCGGGCTCCTGGGCGGAACTCATCGCCACACCGACCATCATGAGGCACAAAAAACAAACGATCGTTTTCATTCTTCTTCTCCGTTGTCTTCGGGGCCACACTCTCGACCGCCACAGGCATCGCAGGGACAGATCTCGCGCAAGAAATCGAACCGGTAGATGCCGGTGGCGTGGCGGTCGGACCAGTGAATCGAAATCCCGTAGTTGCCCACCGGCTCGATACCGAGCGGCTCGACTTGGCCATTCGGCGGGTGGAAGTGAATCTCGGTGACGTTGTGCCCCTGGCAGCTCGCGCAGGGACAGTAACCTCGAAGGTAGCGATAGTCGTAGGCGGCCAGGTGACCGTCCGACCAAACGGTCTCGAGCAGCCCACGCTCCGGGCGGCGCCGGATCTCGGTCGGGTACGCCTTCGAGCCTTGCTTCATGGCGGGCGATGGTAGCACCGCGGCTAGCGCTGTCTCGAAGAACGCTTGCGCGGCTCGGCCACGAACTGGAGAGCGCTCGCGGACTTGGCTACCGGGACCTGCTAGGGCCGGCGAGGCGCAGACGGGGTATCCCCTCCTGGCGGCGGATCGTCGGTCCCGAGCGGGGTCCAGGGTCCGCAACGAGCCACCCGCCGGAGCGCCAGGTACGAGCCTCGGAGGGTGCCGTGGTTCTCAACGACCGCCTTGCCGTAGTGCGAACACGTGGGCTCGAAGCGGCAGCGCGCCCCCAGGCCACCGAGAAGCGGCGAGACCGTGTGCTGATAGAGCTCGATCGATCCGACCAGGACCGCAGCCGTCACCTGGCGCTCCGGCGCCTGTGCCAGATCCAGGCCGGCGGCGAGCGCCAAGATGGCGAGGCAGCCGAGTCGGCGCGCCCGCGCCTTGGTCAGCCTAGTTGGTCCCATCGGCCCATCTGCCTGTCTACCCCATCGACTCACTGGCCCCACCGACTCCTTCAGCTCGGGCCCCATCCCGGCCAGAGCCTAGAACGGCAGGGTCCCGGTCGCGCCCCGCCCCAGCCAGACCGCGAGGAACGGAACCACATTGGCGAACGCCAGGGTAAGCGCGTGGCGCTCGGCGAACGCGCGCACTCGCTCTGCGCCGGCAGCGCCCCAGACCGCCCAGAGCGCCGCGAGCTCCGCCGCCAGGGCCACGGCCAGCGGATGCCAGGCAAACGCCGCCTCGAAATCGAAGCTCGCCAGCGCGGCGAAGGCGCGAGTCAGACCACAGCCAGGGCAGGGCACGCCGGTGAGAGCGCGAAACAGACAGAGGTTCGTCGCCCCGGCGGCGCTTTCGAGACTGGCCCGGAGCGTCGCCAGGAGAACGCCGGCAACGACGAGCCCGGCGGCAACGGCCCACCACGCCAGTGAGGGCCGGGCCCACGGACGCCCGGCTACCGCCGGACGCCTCTGGGGCTCGGTCAACGCCCCAGAGCGCCCTGAAACACCGCCATGCCGCCGGCGAAGAAGAGCCACATCAAGGTCAAGATGAAGATCACCGAGCCGATGATGCCCAGGATCATGCCCGCCTTGGCCAGGCCTTCACCTGAAGACGGCGACAGGCCGGCCTGGATCGCCTTGATCTCTTGCGCGCCCAGGTACCAGGCGATCGGCGCCAGGAACCCGCAGCACAGGATGCCCAGGATACCCAGGACGAGCGAGATGATCGGCTTGTTGCTGGACTGCGCGGCCGCTGCCGTTTCATTCATCAGAACTTCTCCGCGTACTGGCTGACGCCCGGGATCAGGAAGCGCTCCCCGTTGACGCCCTTGACGATGCAGATGATGTGAACCACGACGATGCCCAGGAACAGAACCATCTGGATCAAGGCAAGCGCGCACGCCAGCGGACCGAGAACCATGCTGAGCACCGCAAAAACGAGCCACAGCAGAACCTCGGCCACCAAGAGCGTCAGGCCGTGCTTCGCGTGCCACTGCACCTCGGCGTCGTCCTTCTCCACCAGCAGCGGCACCAGGGCCAGCAGCCAGAGATAGGACAGGGCGATCATCAAGCCACGGTTCGAGGAGGCGTTCCCCGAACCACTGCTCGCGCCGGAGTCGGCTTGCGCTTCAGACTGGGGATTCTCCTGGGGGTTCTCGGCTTCACTCATACGAACTCTCCTAGAACAAGCTTTCAAGGAGTCTAACGAGAGACCGGCCGGATGTCTAACCGGACTCGCCGCTCGCCTGGCAACTAGCGGGGGATCCAGTGTCCGCCAGGGCGGCCTGCCCGGCATTCGGCCCTGCCTGGCTCCGTCCTGACAAACTCCGTCCCGACCGGCTCTGGCCCCTCCCATTTTTCGAATCAGGGAAACTCGGGACCGATCCGAGTCGCGTCGAACCCAACCGGACCAGACCCGGCCTCGGACCGGTCCCGAATTCTCCCGACTCTGCGATATCGTCTCGGCTGCCATGACGACCCCTCGACTCCGAGCCGTGTCCCGGATTCGCCGCGTACGGCCGGTTTCTGCGCTCGCCGGCGTCCTCGTCATGGCAGCAAGCACCGCCTGCTCGGGCCCGACCGAGGTTGCGACACCGCTCTTCGACTCGCTCCACCCGCCGCTGGTCCTGGTCGAGGAACCGGCCGTGTCCCTGCCCGCCTCCGGCGCCGCCAACCGGCTGGTCCAGGGCTGGTGGGATCACGTCAACCGGGGCGAGCCGCAAATGACCACGGTCGGGAACTTCTCGCGCCTCGCCGGAGTCCATCTCAACTCCCGCCAGCGCCGGTTGGTGGTGCGTAGCGTCACCAAGCCGGAGGCGGGCGGGACCGTGGACGTCCGGATCGCCGACCGCCAGTGGCGCACCCTGCCCCTGACCACTAAGGTCCGGATTCCGATTCCCAAGAACCTGGAGACCGGCCGCTTCACGCTGGACCTGCGCATGGGACCGGACAGCGCCATGAGCCTGCGGGGGCTCGACTTTTCCGATGCGCTGCCCGCCGGAACCGTTCAGGTCAACGGCTCGGACCTCGTCCACTCCGGCTGGGCGACCGCCGAGGTCGTCCGCAAGCTAGATGGGGCCGACCGATTCTCGGGCACCCTCCGGCCGCCCTCGGGCGCTCGGACCGGCCAGCGATTCCGCCTCGAGCTCGAGACCCAGAACGAGCGGCGCGAGCTTGCGGCCTGGACTCAGGGCGAGGATCCAGCTCGAGAGATTCCCTTCGCCGTCGAGTTCGGCCGCGAGCTGGGAATCGACCCCGAGGACGACGACGACCACTACGCGCGCTTCCGCTTCGTAGCCGAGGGCGAAGGACCGCCGGCCCAATGGCGCGATCTCACTCTCAACGGTTCGGAGGCGGACGCCCCGGAGCCGGCCCGCGCGCCCAAAGCGCCCAAGCTCGTGGTCCTCTACATCATGGACGCGCTTCGCGCCGACTATCTCGAGCACCTGGGCGGCCCGGCCGGGGTCTCGCCGACCCTGGACCGGCTCGCCGCCGAGGGCGTGACCTTCGCCAACCATTGGAGCGTCGCCCCCAACACGGTGCCGTCGATGAAGAGCCTGCTGAGCGGCCAGAAGTTTCTGCTCAAAGGCGGGGACAAGCTCACCGCCGCCAGCGGTCCCACCCTGGCCGAGATGTTCCGAGACGCCGGCTTCCGCACCAGCCTCTTCTCCGGCAACGGCAACGTCTCACCCTGGCGTGGCATGACCCGGGGCTACGAGATGGTCTCCGGACAGGTTCTCTACACCGGCCAGGAACGGCGCGCGGCCGCCGGCTACAACAACAATGCCGAGATCATCCATGACGCCGCCCTCGAGTGGCTCGACCAGATCGACGCTTCGGACCGGGCCTTCGTCCACATCCAAACCATCCATCCCCACAACCCGTACAACCCGCCCGAGCCGTTTCGCGGCCGCTTCGTCCCCGACAACGGCTCGACCATCAACGGCTCGACCGGCATGCTCCAAAGCATCCGCGCGCAACGCGTCTTGCTCGACGACGCCGACCGCGAACGCCTCAAGGGGCTTTACGCCGCGAGCGTCGCCTACAACGACGCTCACCTCGACCGGTTCCTGGAGGCGGTTCTGGAGCGCTACGACCCGGATGAGGTGCTGCTGCTGGTGACCTCGGACCACGGCGAGGAGCTCTTCGAGCACGGCGGCGTCCTCCACGGCTACACCCTCTACGACGAGATGCTGAAGATTCCGCTGGTCGCCTGGTGGCCGGAGACGATTCCCGCGGCCAAGATCGACGCTTTGACCGACAACGTGGATCTCCACGCGACCCTGGCCGAGCTTGCTCGCGGCAGCGGCGCGGAGCCGGCGCAGGCCGGGGGTTCCTCGCTCTGGCCCTATCTCCTCGACCGGGCCGAGACCGCCACTCCCAAGGAGGTTCTCTTCGCCTCGGCCTCGGCTATCAAGGGCGGCATCTTCATGGCTCGCTCGGAACGCTACAAGGTCGTTTACGCGCCCCGGGGCAGCAGCCGCGGAGGCTCGCGCTGGGGCATGGGACAGGGCCTGGGCCGCGGCTGGGACGTCGAGTACACCTTCGACCTCGTCTCCGACCCAGCCGAGCGCGTCAACCTGGCCGGCGAGACCGAGCTCGAGACCGACTGGCTGCGCCAGCAGCTGGCCGCCTGGATCGAGGTCGGCACCCGGCTGGAGGCCGGGGAAGCCTTAGACGAGATGGATGACGCCACTCGCGAGAGCCTGCGCGCGCTCGGGTATCTCCAGTAGCCCAGCCGCTTTCGAGCCAGCACCGGCGGCCGCACGCTGCATTCGCCTATGGGCGCCTCCAGCCGCCTCCGGGCGCTCAGCCCAGGACGCGCGAGTAAACCCGCCGGTAGCGTGCCACGATCCGATCCTCCCGGAAACGCTCGAGCGCGCGCGCGCGACCTCGCTCACCGAACTCGGAGCGAAGTTCGGGATCGGACAAGAGCGTCACCGCGGCCTTCGCCATGGCCTCGGTGTCGCCCACTTCGAACAGGAACCCGGTCTCGCCGTGGTCCACGACCTCGGGCAGGCCGCCGACCGCGGTGGCAAGGACCGGCACCTTACACGACAGCGCCTCGAGGGCGGCCAGGCCGAACGACTCGGTCTCGGAGGGCAAGAGAAAGAGATCGGCGCCCACCAGCACCTCTTCGATCGCCGGCACGCTACCGACAAACGTGATGTCGCTGCAGATGCCGCACTCACGGCAGTAGCGCTCCACCTTGGCCCGGTCCGGGCCGTCGCCGACCAGGAGCAGCCGGGCGTCGATCTCCTGGCGCACCTTCTCGAAGGTCTCGACCACATCGAGGACGCGCTTGACCGGCCGAAAGTTCGAAACATGGACGAGAAGTCTCTCGTCGGCTCGGGCCCAGCGCCGGGCGCCGCCGCCTGCGAGCGCTAGCTCGTAGCGCTCGGGCTCGATGAAATTGGCCACCACCTCGATGTCGTTCTGAACACCGAGCTGCTCGGCCGTGGCGTTGCGCAGAGCCTCAGAAACCGCCGTTACCGCATCGCTCTGCTCGATCCCGAAGCGGGTCGTCTCGAGATAGTTCGGGTCGTTGCCGACCAGGGTGATGTCCGTGCCGTGGAGCGTGGTGACGACCTTGAGCGGCTGGGGCGCCAGGATCTCGCGGGCCAGGACCGCCGAGACCGCGTTGGGCACGGCATAGTGGACGTGAATCAAGTCCAGCTCGTGATTCCGGGCCACTTCGACGATCTTGGTGGCGAGCGCCAGAGAATAGGGCGGGTAGTCAAAGAGCGGATAGTGCGGCACCACCACCTCGTGGAACGTGAGGCGGGAGTCGGTTCGCTCGAGCCGGAACGGCAGCGCGTAACTGATGACGTGGACTTCGTCGCCGCTCTTGGCGAGCGCCATCGCCAGCTCGGTGGCGACGACGCCGGAGCCGCCGAAGGTCGGATAGCAACTGATCCCGATCTTCATCGCCATCGACCCTCAGCGCAGCCTTCCTGGCAAGAGGCCGAGCGGATCCTCGACCGCCAGGGGCAACCGGCTGGCGAAGGGCTCGCCCAGCTCGGCGCCCACGAGCAGACCGAAGTGCCGCGCGCGTCCTTCGACCGCGCGCCGGTAGGCCGGCGAGGAAACCTTGGTTCCCGGCTCTGGGTTTGGCCCCGACTCGGAAGACCGGTCGCGAACGTGAAGCTGGCTCTCGTAGCATTCGAGAGCCGCCATCTTCCGGTCCCACGAAGCGGTCACATCGACCACGAAATCGGGCTCGAAGGAATCATGCTGCATGTACTGGAATACGGCGCGCGGCCGGTGAGGTTCGCCCATGCCCCGTTTGGCCAGGCCGGAGTAGAAGCACGCGGCCTCGACCAGCCGGTGGGCCCGCCGGTGATCCGGATGGCGGTCGGCCGGGGGCGGACCCAGGACCAGCTCCGGCCGGAGCGAGCGGAGAAGAGCGATCAAGACGTCTTCTTCGGCAGCGCCCGTGCGCAACGCGCCGTCGCCGAAGTCCAGGATCTCGACCTCGGCGGCGCCTAGAGCCGCACCGGCCGCCGCAGCCTCACGGGCGCGCTCGTCGGGCGTGCCCCGGGTGCCGGCCTCGCCGCGGGTCAGGTGTACGATCCCCACCCGGCGCCCGGCGGTCGCGAGCTTGGCCAGCGTGCCACCGCAGGCAAGCTCGACGTCGTCCGGATGGGCGCCGATCGCCAGAACGTCCACCCCAAGATCCCGCGGCTTGCCGTGCATCATGGCGATCCCTCCCCGGCGGCGGGCGTTCGGTCGGGCACCACCACCGAAACCCCTGCCGGGTCCAGATCCAGGTCTCGGAAGTAGGCCTCGGCCAGGGCGGAACCGAACTTCCCCGGAAACCAGGCGGCCGCGACCACCCGCTCCTGCGGCACGCCGTCCGGCCGGCACGCGGCGCGCAGCGCCGCCACCCGCTGCCGGGCGATCTCGTCCCGGCGGCCGAGAGCGCGGTCAACCTTGCCGGCAAAAACCGTCAGTGCCTTCTCGATCTGGCCCCGGGTCTTGGTCCACGGTCCGATCAGGCTCGGATCCAGGCTTTCGGCCGCGGCGCGCAACCGCTCGAGCTCGCCGACGATGCCCGCCGCCGCCGCGGCGACCACGCTCTCGCCCTCGCCCCCGGCCAGGGCGCTGTCCAGCTCGAAGTCCGGCGCCAAGAGATCGCCCAGTTCCATCCCCGTGGCTTCGAGCTTGGCCATCTCGTTCCGGCTCAAGACGAGCGCCTGCGGCCGGAGCGCCACCCGCGGCGCCGGGATGCCGAGCACCTCATACGGTGCCGCCGCCTGGGGCATGTACGACACCTCGCCCGGACCCAGCACCTGAAGGGCCGTGCCCAGGACCGCATCCTGGATGGCCGGACGGGCGAGCACCCCCGGGCTGACCACCGCCGGATTCTCGGCGATGGCCGCTTCCAGCCAGCTTGCGGGTTGCGCGAATTCCGCTAGCCCGCGCAGACCGATCTTGCCGTCCCGAATCGAGATGCGCCGGCGCTCGAGACCTTGCAGAAAAAACAGAGGCGTCAGTCCGAGCTCGGCCGCCTGCGGCGAGACCTGAAGCGGGTACCCACGAGCCTCGACCTCTCGATCGCGCCGAGCGTACTCGGCGACCAACTCGTCGTGGTGGGCGACGAAGCGCTCGAGCCAGGACGCCTCGGCCTCTTTTAGAGCCGGTAGCAGGGCATCCGAGAGCAGCGGGCAGCGCTCGCCCAAGATCCCCGCCATGAGCCTTGCGAACGCCTCTCCGAAGCGGGCGTCCGGCCGGTACCACTGGGCGAGCTGCTCTAGCCAGCCCTCGAAGCGTGTCCCTCGGCCGCCGGCGCGGAGCCCTTCGAAGACGCTCTCGACACCCGGTCCCAAGGAACGGATCCCGACCGGCCGCAACGGCGCCGGATCCTCGCCCAGATCGAGCCGGACAAGATCTCCGCCCGCGCCGTCTCCGGCCGCCCCCGCCGGAATCGCAGCCCTCGCGACTTCGCGGTAGTCATGGTCCTCGGTTGCGATCCAGAAGACCGCGACCGCCGGCGTGCCGGCGGCTTCCAGACGTTCGGCCCAGCTCGCAGCGGCTACCGCTTTCGAGACCGCGTAGAGCGGCCCGCCCAGCAGACCCGGCTGCTGGCCCGTCACGACCACCGCGGTCGCGGGATCGGCCAGCTTCTTCGCCAGCTCTTGGGCTCGTGGATGTCCGTAGGACGCGTTGGTCAACGCCAACGCCTCGGCGATCGCGGTGCGATCGACCTCGGGCGGGTCGATAGCCAGCGGACCGGCCGTGGCGCGCACCTCGGCGGACGATACCCAACGGAGGGGACTCAGGAGATCCAGATCGCGGCCATCCAGAAAGGCCCGCGGCAGAACCGGCAGCAGCGGCCGCGCGTCGGTCCCCGGGCCCGGCGTACAGACGCCGGGCTCGGCAGCGGAATCGCTAGCGCTGCCGGCGGCCGACGAGGATAAGTCGCTCACTGTCGCTCGCAAAAGGTACTCCGTCGAAGCTTCCGTATAGAGCATCAACCTCCAGGCCGGCCCATTTCATTCCAATCGTGACCTCTTCGGGACGGTAGGCGCGCACGCTCTCGAGATACGTCTCGACCCTGGCACTCCCGCCCGTACCGCCCATTCCGGCCGACCCTGTCGCACCTGTTGGAATCAGGCGCATGCGCTTGTTCACCCGCTGGGTCTCCTCGTCGAACCAGCGCTCGATCTCGGCCCGGTAGCCGTCGTGCTCCTGCGTCTCTTCGGCCACCAGACCGGCCAGCACCCGCTCGCGGTTGAAGAGGTCGACCAGAAAGCGGCCGTCGGGCCGGAGCACCCGGACCATCTCTTCTAGCACCCGGAAATTGGCCCGCTCCGTCTCGAAGTATCCGAACGAGGTAAAGAAATTGAGCACCCAGTCAAAGCTCGCGGCCGCGAACGGCAACTGGCCCATGTCGCCCGCAACCCGCGGCAGCACCGGCGGCTGCGCCAGAAGCGTCAGCGAGAGATCCACGCCCACGGTGCGAATGCCGCGCTCCCGGAGCACCTCCGTGTGCCGTCCGGCCCCACAGGCCAGATCCAGCACCGCCCGCGGTGACTCGCCGGCGAAGACTCGCTCTACGAAGGCCACGTGACGGGCCGCTTCGCCCGCGTCCCGGTGGGCATAGAGCTCGAGGTACTTCTCCCCGAACCAATCCTTGTACCAGGCCATCGTTTTCTAGCAGCATGCCGACAGCCGCTGCTGCCAGAATCAGGCTATCAGCCCGGCTGCCAAGAGACGTCGGTAGCCAGCCCGGCCAGGCTTCCTCGATACAATGCGGCCGATGACGAAGGGTTCTCCGGCCGTTTCGATCGGCACCGTTCGGGTCGATCCGCCGCTGGTTCTGGCCCCGATGGCCGGGGTCACGGATCGGGACTTCCGGCTCCTCATCCGGCGCATCGGCGGCGTCGGCGTGGTGACCATGGAGTTCATCTCTTCGAAGGCCATCGTCCAGGGCAACCAGAAGACCCGCGACCTCATGGCTTTTGCCGACGAGGAGCGGCCGCTCTCGATCCAGATCTACGGTTCGGACGTCGACACCATGGTCGAGGCCGCCCGCATCGTCGAGTCCCTGGGGCCGGATCTGTGCGACATCAACATGGGCTGCCCGGCCAACAAGGTCCTGAAAGGCTGCGCCGGCGCCGCCCTCATGGGTGACCTGAAGCTCGCCGAGCGCATGATCCGGGAGGTGCGCCGAGCGCTCACGATCCCGCTTACCGTCAAATTCCGATTGGGCCTGCGCGACACCGACAAGAGCTATCTCGAGCTCGGCCGCATCTGCGAAGACCAAGGGGCCGCGGCGGTCGCCATGCACGCTCGAACCGCCAAGCAGATGTTTTCGGGCGAGGCCGATTGGTCCGAGATCGCCCGCCTCAAGAAAGCGTTGTCGATCCCGGTCTTCGGCAACGGCGACGTACGCACGGCCGACGACGCCGTCCGCATGCTGGCCGAGACCGGCTGCGACGGAGCCATGGTCGGTCGCGGCGCCACCAAGAATCCCTGGCTTTTCCGCCAGATCGCCGCCCGCCTGGACGGCAGCGACTACGAAGAGCCCACCACCCGGGACCGGCGGGACCTCATCCTGACCCACTTCCGCATGCTGGCCGAGCGCGAGCCCTCGCGCTTCGCGCTCCACAAGCTCCGCAAGTTCACCGGCTGGTACACCCACGGCCTGCCGCACGGAGCCAAGCTTCGGCGCCGGATCAACCAGCTCCCGGACGTCGAGACCTTCCTGGCCGCGGTCGAGGAGTTCTTCGACGAGCTCCTGCTGCGCGAGGCCGCCTAGGTGCCGTTCGGCAGCGGCGCTCCACAAAGCGTTCGGCTCGTGGCGGCTCTTGCGACTGCGGCTCTTGCCTTGGGAACAGCGACCGCCACCGCGAGCGACGATTCTCCGTTTGTCCTCGAGGCTGTCGCCGAGGGCGTCTGGGTGGCGCGCCAGCCGGAAGCGAATCGCTTCAACGACGCCAACGTCGCCCTGATCGAAACCGACCGCGAGCTGGTAGTGATTGACGCGCCCGCGGATCTCGAGACCGCCCGGGCGATCCTCGCGCTGGTGCCGACGCTTAGCCCAAAACCGGTCAGGTATCTCGCTAACAGCCATTTCCATAGCGACCACACGCGCACGAACTACCTCTTCCAAGACGCCCATCCCGAGATCGAGATTCTCGGCCACAAGAGCCTGGTCGAAGACATTCCCAACCGCGCCGCGCCCGATCTCGACCAAGAGATTGCGCTTTACCGGCGCGAGATCCCCGCCGCCGAAACGCGTTTGGCCGAAGGCATCGACCGCCAGGGGGCGGAGCTCGACCAAACGGGCAAGGAGCTCTTGGCCGGCCAGATCGAGCGCGCCAAGAACCGTCTCGAAGGACTGGACGAGGTGCGCTGGGTGGTCCCGACCGTTGCCATCGAGGGGACGCTCACCCTCCACCGGCCAACCGGCGACATCGTCCTTCGCACCGCAGAGGCACACACCCGCGGCGATCTGCTGGTTCACCTTCCCGCCGCCGGCGTTCTCGTCACCGGCGATGTCGTCGATGATCTGCCCTTCGGCGGCCACGGCTATCCCTCCGCCTGGATCGAAGTTCTGCGCGAGCTCGAAGCTCTCGAATGGCGGGTGTTGATCCCGGGCCACGGCCGCGTTCGCGAGGGGAAAGACCATCTAATCGCGGTGCGCGAGCTTCTTGAGGCGATCGTCGCCCAGGCCAGGGTCGCCGCGACCCGTCACGCCGAGATCGAGCCGGCCGAAGCGTGGTTCCTGGCTTCGGACACCTTCGGCCGTCTCCGTGCCGCCTGGACCCGCGCCGAGGACGGCTCGCCCGACCCGATCGCCGAGCGCGCCTTCGACGACTTCGTGCCGGCTACCTTCGAGCGGGCGTTCCTGGAAGCCAGCGGACAGGCTCTCGAGTGACACCGAGGCGGAGCCGGCCCCGGTCTGGGCAGGATCCCTGGAGGCTCACTGCGCTGGCCCGGCCATGAGGATCCGCAAGGAAGAAGCCCACGACCGGGCCGCGGTCCACGCCGTCAACGCGGCCGCGTTCGAAACGCCGATGGAGGCGGAGCTCGTCGACGTCCTGCGCGAGCGTGCCACGCCCAATGTCTCTCTCGTCGCCGAGGACGAGGATGCCGTCATCGGACACATCCTGTTGACGCCCGTCATCCTCGACGGACGCGAGGACCTCGATCTCATGGGGCTCGCGCCCATGGCGGTGGTCCCCGACCGCCAGCGCCAGGGCATCGGATCCCGTCTTGTCCAGGCCGGGCTCGCCGCCTGTCGCGAGCGGGGCGTGGGCGCGGTCGTGGTGCTCGGTCATCCCGACTACTACCCGCGCTTCGGTTTCGAGCCCGCGGCCCGCTTCGGAATTCGTTCGACTTGGGACGTGCCCGAGGACGTCTTTTTCGTGCTCGAACTGGTTCCGGGCTCTCTGGACGGCGCGGCCGGGACGGTGAGGTATCACGTGGCCTTCGACGAAGCCGGAGAGGCGGACTCGTGACGCTCGGCCGGCGCGACGCTCGATCCAGAAGCCGAACCGTCTAGGCCTGGGCATTCTCAGACACCATGCCGTCCGAAATCCGCCGCCTCGAGGTCGATCTCAGCCCGGCCGAAGTCCCGGCCGCGCTCGGCGGTGCCGCCGAGATCTGGGGCGGAAGCTGGCGCTCCGGGGGCGATGGGACGAGATCCACCGGCGGCACCCTCGAGCTTCCGGTCAGCGCCGGGCTCCGTCACGGCCTGCTCCTCGCCGAGGTCGCAATCGAGCCCTCGGGCCGTGGAGCGAGCGTTGCCGTCTCGGTGACCGAAGAGCGGTACCGGCTCCACACTTCGGCTTTCGTCATCTCGTGTCTGGGAGCCCTGGGCGGGGTTACCCTCGTCCTCTGGCCGTTGGTTCCCCGGCTCGCGGGCCTGGCGCCCCTCGCCTTCGTTCTGGCCTTCTCGGCCTGGTTCCTCGTGACCTCCCGCGTCCGCAACGCGAGCCTGACCGATTTCCTCGAGCTGGCCTTCGGGGATGCCACGACCCGAGACGAGCCGGGCGAGGCTCTGCCGCCACCCCTGGCGCCGGGTTGAACGTTGAGCGAAGCGAGATGGTGGAGGCGGTGGGATTCGAACCCACGTCCGAAGAACGCGTCCCCGAAGCGTCTACGTGCATAGCCGTCGGTTTGGTGTCTCGCTTGCCGGATTGGGTTGACGGCCACCGCCCGGCAGGCCAGCCCCGTAAGGATCCGGGCACGCTACGGGGCGTCGCGTACCCTTCGACCTACTTTAGTGTCGCTCTTCGAAGACGCCGCAAGTCAAGGCTTCCTCGAGAGCGTGGTTGCTTGGTTTAAGCAGCCAGAGCCAAATTGTGGTTGGCAAGTATAGGTTTCCGTTTTAGCGAGCGGAAACTCGACACGCAGCTCCGGAACCGCCTTGTTCCCCGTCGAAACCAGGCGCCCCCAGCTCGGTCGCTCAAAGAACCGTCACCTAGTGTACCAACGAATGCGCCCGGTGGATTCCTGTCCTCATCTTGACCCTCCGCGACACCCCGGCCGCGATGGACTACGGGCAGCCCCTGGGGTCCGGAGCCTGCCTTGACCTCAGGGCCGACGCTCGGGCCGGACCGGGACTCGCTGCCGGATCCTGCGCGGCGGCCTCATCTCGATCCGCCGGCTGGCTTCTCGCTACCTGGCCGCAACCGGCTGGCGAGCTCGCCGAGGAGCACCTCGAGCGCTTTGCCTGGCGAACCGGTGTCCGCGACCGCGGACGCCCGGGCTTCGAGCGCATCGGCTAGCTCCGGGTCGGCCGATCCCGCCGCCAGCATGGCCTCCGCCCGGTCGAGTTCGGCGGCCAATCCGGTCACCAGCTCCGGGGCACTTTCTTCTCCCCGTTGCAACTGATCCAGGTAGGCACGGGCGACCATCGGCTCGGCCGGCCAGGGCACGTGGAACTGCTGCTGCGGGTTGAAGAGGCCGCCCTCGTCGGCCAGCCGGGCGGCGGCGATCTCGCTGGCGCTCAGGTGCTCGCTCGGAACCAGCTCGAAAACGTCGAGCCCCCGGGCGATCTCGGTGCCGTAGATGCGGCCCCGGTACCAGTAGGTCGACCAGTAGCCACCCAGGACCAGCTCGTCGGCATCGATCGGCCCGCGGTCGTAGTAGGCGACCTCGACCGGATGGGCCGAGTCGGTGAACTCCACCACCGACAAGCCGCCCTGGTACCAGGCCTGGACGAAGAGATCGCGCCCGGGCACCGGAATCACCGAGCCGTTGTGGGCGACGCAGTTTTCCTCTTCCAGCTGCGGCGCCGGCATCTTGTAGTGGGCGCGGAACTCGAGCTTGGGTCCGGCCTCGGTCTCGACGATGTCGTAGATCGCGTCCGCGCCCCAGTCGAGCGGATCGTAGGCCCGGCAGCGGGGCCGGCTGCCGCCGCCCCACTCGTCGGTGAAGAGAACCTTGGTGCCATCGTTGTTGAAGGTGGCCGAGTGCCAGTAGGCGAAGCCCCTGTCCACCACCGCGTCCAGGCGCTTCGGCGCCAGCGGGTCGGAGATGTCGAAGAGGATGCCGTTGCCCGAGCACGCCCCGGCCGCGAGATCGCGCTCCGGAAACACGGTGATGTCGTGACACTGATCGGTGCGCCGGGTCTCCTGAGTCTCGTCGCCGTGATCCCCTCCCCGCCACAGACCGGCCAAGGCTCCGGTCTCGGCATCGGCGAAGACCGCCGGACTGTGGACGATGCGCGCGCTCGCCGGATCCTCCACCGGAATCTCGATGACGTCGATCCGGAAGAGCGCGGTGCGGTCGTCGCCCGGAGCCTCGTCGACACAGCCCTCGAGCTCGTCTTCCTCTCGGATCGAGCTGGTTCCCGAGTTGTAGACGATGATCTTGGCGTCGTCTTCGTGGCCCTTCATGTGGGGACCCGAGACCACGGAGTGGGTGTGCGAGCCCCGGCAGGTCTGAACCTGGCCGACCTGGACCGGCCGGGCCGGATCGCCGATGTCGAAGATCCGCAACCCTCGGAAGCGCTCGGGGCTCACGTCCTTGGCAACACCCTCGAGGCCGCAATCCACCCGGCCGCGCGTCTGCTCGACCGACAGGATCAAGAGATCGCCGACGATCGAGACGTCGCCTTGACCGCCCGGGCAGACCACCGAGCTCAAGAGCTCCGGCGCGGTCGCCGGTTCGTCGGGAGCGGCCAACCGGTAGACGTTGAAGCCATGGTAGTTGCCGGCCACCAGCAGGTCGCCGGCGAACGCCATGTCGGTATTGGCGAAGGAGAGAAGGGGGGACCGGCGGTCTGAGTCGTCGTCTTCGTCGTCGTCTTCCGGTTCCTGGGCCGGTTCCTCGGTCTCACCTTCGCCGTCCCCGGCCGTCTCGTGAGCCGCTTCTTCGCCGGGGTCGACCGCGGCTTCGGCATGCTCCGTGGAGTGCGAATGCGGCTCTTCTGGGGTCTGCACCGAAGACTCGGTTTCGCCATCCTTCTTGGGCCGCTCCGGGGGAAGGCCGGCCGGGTTCTCCGGATCGAAAAAGCCCGCGGGCTTGCCGAGCGAGGCGACCTTCTGGAGGTTCCAGGCCGCCTCGCCGGCGTCCGCGAAGCCCGCCGAAAGAGCCGCCCGGGGATCCTCGGACAGCCCGACCAGAAGCGCGTGCATGCGCTCGATCTCGGCCGTCTGGTCGTTGGTGACCTCGCTCGTGAACTCGAAGAGAACCGGGTCGTAGGCCGAGCCGGGCTGTTCGAGGAGCTCTTCGACCATGGTCACGGCGCCCTCATGGTGGGCGATCATGAGGGTCAGGAAGAGCCGGTCGAAGGCGGCGCCCTCGGCGGCGGCCAGCTCGGTCATCTGCTCGGGCGTGGCCATGCCCGCCATCGCATGGCTGGTGTGCATGGCGTCATGCGCGGCAGGGTCCGGAGCGCTCTCGCCACGCTCGGCCAGCCAGCGCTGCATAAAGGCGATCTCGTCCTGCTGCGACGCGTCGATACGGCCGGCGACGTCCAGCAGCTCTTGCCGGTTGGTGCGGTCGGCCACGAGAGCCGCCATCTCCAGAGCCTGGTGGTGATGAGGAATCATGTCCTGGAGGAAGCGCACGTCGGCGGGCGAATGGCCGGTCTCGGCGATGTCGATGGCCTCTTCGGGGCTGAGCACGCGCGCCGGCTCGCCGGGCGGGCCGGGCTGAAGGATGGGCGCCTGCGCCAAGGCCGGAGCGCCTCCGGCGGCGGCTACGGCCGCGGACAACAACAGAAGCACCCGAGCCGCGAAGCGGGCCCGGCACCGAGGCTGTTGGAAACCATCGAGGACTACGATCATGGGCGACCCCCTGGAAGAGCGTTTCGAAAAGCCGTCCGACCCTATCGCGATCCCGGCGGCGTCCGAAGTTTCGTCGCGCTTTCCTCCAGGCCGCTGGGTGCGTCCACCGGGTAGCTCAGTGGACCACCCGCGCGGGTGGCGCATTGGACCGGCAGCAATGGTTCAATGGCGTGTGGAAGAAGATTCTCTCCGACGCCGAGAGGCTCTCGAGATCCGAGGCAAGAATCCAAACGAAGGAACAGACCATGAAAGCAAGAACCCAGAATCGTCCTTCGACCCCGCTCTACCCAGCGCTGCCACTGGCAGTGCCGGTCCTCTTCCTGATGGCTGCCATCCTGGCCTTCCCGACCGCAGCCGCAGCTTCGGAGGCGGCCGCGGGCCAGGAAGCCTTCGTCGCTCTGAAGTGCAACCTCTGCCACTCGGTCGAGGCTGTTGACATTGCCGCCAAGACCAAGTCCGACAAGATGAAGGGACCCGATCTCAGCTCGAGCAGCGAGCTCGACGTCGAGTGGGCGTTCCAATACATCAAGCGGGACGTGCTCAAAGACGACAAGCAACACAAGAAGGAATTCAAAGGTACCGACGAGGAGCTGACCGCGATCCTGGATTGGCTGGCCACGCTCGAGACGTCGCCGGCGCACTAGGGATCCGGCGCTCCGGCTAGAGGTTCCCGCTCCGACCCGAAGTCACGATGCCCTTGCCGCCCTGGCTCCCACTGACCCTTTTCGCCGTCGCCATCCTGGCGGCGCTTCTGGTGGGGCTGCGCCCTTCCCTCACCAAGGCGCGTGGCGGCAAGGTCCTGGCCTTCGTCGCCCTCTTTGCCCTGCCGCTTCTGGTTACCGGCCTGGGCACCGCGACCCATCTCGAGCACTCGAAGTCAACCGAGTTCTGCCTGTCCTGCCACGTCATGGAGCCCTACGGCAGAAGTCTCGCTATCGACGACTCGGAGTACCTGCCGGCGGTTCACTTCCAGAATTCGCTGGTCGATCGGGACCATGCCTGCTTCGATTGCCATACCTCGTACACGATGTATGGCGACTTTGCGGCCAAGATGCGCGGCCTGAAGCACGTCTGGGTCAACTACCTGGGCACCGTGCCCGAGACGATCGAGCTCTACGAGCCGTACCAGAACCGGGAGTGCCTCCATTGCCACGGCGGGGCGCGGTCGTTTGTCGAAAACGAGATGCACGAGGATGATCTCGAGGCCATGGCCTCGGGCGAGACCCCTTGTCTCGAATGCCACGAGTTCGTCCACGCCGTCCACGAGCTCGACGAGCTCGACACCTGGGAGGCGGTAACGCCATGAGCGCGGTCACTCCTAGGCTCCGCGCCCGCTTGAAGCTCGCGGGCGTTCTCGTCGCCGCCGGCCTCGCCGTCGAGTGGCTGACCTTGAACTGGTCCCATCCCACGGCCTTTCTCTTCTTCGCCTTGGGCGGCGCCATCCTGGTTGTCGCCGGTATCGCGGTCTTTCTCCTGACTCTCGTCTCCGACTGAGGCCACCCCTCCACCCATCGACTCGGACGCGGTACCCACCCGGGAACGTGCCGAAAACTGCTTCTTCGGGTGGGGCGTCTTGCCTTTCGTTATGCGAAAAAAGATGGCGGAGAGATACGACAACCCGCAGGGAGGTGTGCAATGAGAGTTCGACGCTACCTGGTTCCCTTGGTCGAAGCCCTGGTCTTGGCACTTGTACTGGGCACTTCACTGGCCGCCCAGGAACCGGCGGACGCCGGCGCCGGGACGGCCGACGCCATGACCGCCATGGCCACCGAGTTCGTCGGCGGAGAGACCTGTGTCGAGTGCCACGAGGGCTACGGCGCCGCGCTGGGCAAGACCCAGCACGGCAAGGCCGCCTTCCTGGAGCTGGCCGGCCACGCCGACGCGAGTTGCGAGACCTGCCACGGTCCCGGCGGCAAGCACGTCGAAGACCCCGAGACCTTCCAGCCGCGGGTCTCCGATCTTTCAACCGCCGAGCAGTCCGAGCTATGCACGACCTGCCATGACGGCGGCAACCAGTTCTTCTGGGCCGGCAGCGCTCACGAGAAGCGGGATCTCTCCTGCCTGTCGTGCCACAGCGTTCATTCCTTCGAATCCGAGCAGGCGCAGCTTCAGACCGCGACCACCATGGAACAGTGCTTCAGTTGCCACAAGGACGTGCGCGCCGAGACCTGGAAGCGCTCGCACCATCCGATTCGGGAGGGGCAGATCGCCTGCAACGACTGCCACAACCCGCATGGCGCCGAGTCGCCCAAAATGGTCGCCGCGGTCTCGATCAACGACCAGTGCTATTCCTGCCACGCCGAGAAGCGTGGTCCCTTCCTGTGGGAGCACCCACCGGTTCGGGAAGGCTGCACCAACTGCCACACACCGCACGGCTCGAACCACCTGAAGCTTCAGAAGACCTCGGTGCCGTATCTCTGCCAGCAGTGCCACTCCAATACGCGGCACCCCGGCACTCTCTACGACCGGAGAACCCTGGCCGACGGCACCAGCCCGAGCAACCGGGACTTCAGCCGAGCTTGCTTGAACTGCCACTCCGCAATCCACGGATCGAATCATCCTTCGTCGCCCTATCTGGGTCACTAGGACGCAGCCAGGACCGACCGGACGAATGATGAGGAGGTAACAGCGATGACCAGATCCAATCTTCGAACGCTTCTGACAGCTCTCTCGTTGGCGCTTCTGGCTCTGCCGGTCGCCGCCGGCACCGACGGGTTCCGGCTCTGGGCCGATCCGATCGAGATCGAGGTGCTGGAGACCGACGTCGACACCGACTCGGCCAAGTTCTCCGAGTACCGTGATCTTGCGAGCGGCCTCAGAACCAGCCTCGCGATCTACGGTGAAAGCGCCGACGGCAACCGGACTCTCAAGCTCGTTGGCAAGAACGTCGACCGCAACGACGGCCGAGTCCTCTTCGACTACGGCCTGTCGGCCAAGTACCGGCTGCAAGTCGACTACAACCGTATCCAGCACCGCTTCGGCAACAACGCCGTCTTCCTTTGGGACGTAGCCGCGCCCGGCGTCTATGACATCCCGGACGCGGTCCAGCGAAGCTTCGAGCAGGCGATCCGCGACCGCGCGGCCAACGTCAGTCCCTTCGCGGTCAATGCCGGTTTCTTGCAGGGGCTGATTCAGCCTCTCATCGACGGCGCCGACCGGGTCGACGTCGGCCTTCAGCGGGATCGGACGAAAGTCCGCTTCGACCTGGGCTCGATGGCCGGCGTGCGCTGGGGCTTCGAGTACCGCAACGAGAATCGCAGGGGGGCGCGACCGTTCTCCGGCGCCTTCGGCTTCTTCAACGTGATCGAGATACTGGAGCCCATCGACTACCAGACCACCGACGCCGAGATTCAGGGTGAGTGGAACGCCAAGAAGGGCGGTCTCCGATTCGGCTACCGCAACTCGACCTTCACCAACGACATCTCGACCCTGATCTGGGACAATCCCTGGTTCGGTGCCGATTCGACCGACGGCAGGGCCTATCTGAGCCCCAGCGGCCTGTCTCAGAACGGCTCGAGCCGCGGCATCGCCGATCTGGCCCCGGACAACGAGGCCAGCACCCTGTTTCTGAGCGGACGGGGTAAGTTTGGCGGCTCCTGGTGGGCGCACGGCTCGGTCAACATGGTGACCATGACCAACGACGAGCCCTTCCTGCCCTATACCATCAACTCGTCGGTCGTCGGCGTCGATTTCCTGACCCAGGCGACTTTCGACCCGACCGTGGCCTCCTCGCTCCCGGTCCGGAACGCCGACAATGAGGTCGACGTTCTGACCCTGAGCGGCAGCGCCGGCACCAGCCTGGGCGAGGACTGGTCGCTGACCTTCCGCTACCGTTCCTACGACTACGACGACACCTCGCCCCGGATCGAGTTCCCCGGCTACGTCCGCTTCCATTCGGTGTGGGAGGAGATCCCGCGCGTCAAGGTCCAGTACGACTACACCCGGGAGAACTACGGGGTCGAGCTGGGCTGGGACGTGAGCGACGCGACCCAGGTCGCGCTGGCCTACGACGTCGAGAGCTGGGATCGCGAGCTCCGCGAGACCGCCTCGACCGACGAGGACACGATCAAGCTCTCGATCGACACCCGGCCCAACGACCAGTGGACCCTGCGGGGAAGCTGGGAGACCGGGGACCGGTCCAACAACGGCTACGCCACCGAGGCTCAAGAGGTGACCTTCCTCGACCCGCACGGCATCAACAATCAGCCGGGCCTCAGAAAGTTCACCCAGGCGGCGCGTGAGTACGACGACTACCAAGTCCAGGCGCAGATGTTCGCGGCCTCGGCGTGGAGCTGCAGCTTCGGCATCTCGGCCCGCGAGGAGGACTACGACGAAAGCGAGTTCGGCCTCGTCTCGGACGAGATCCTGGACTACAACTTCGAGATCGGCTACACCCCGGGAGCCCATCGCAACTTCTACGTCTTCGGACAGATGTCGGATCGTGAGAGCTTCCAGCGGGCGCGGCAGTCGGGTGGCACTCTCTCGACCAACCCGCTCGATGACTGGGCGGTGCTCCTGGCCGAGGACACCGCGACCTTCGGCATCGGACTCACATCAGACTCTGGCGGCCGCTGGACCTACGATCTTTCGGCCTACCTGTCGGAGTCGGACGGCGAAGCCGATTTCACGACGCCTCCGGGCGGCCGCGACGGCGTCGATTTCGACAACTACGAGGACATCGAGCTTCTGGGCGTCTCGCTCAAGGCCGACTACAGCCTGAACGACCACGCCTCGATCGCGCTGCGTTACCTCTACGAGGACTACACGATCAACAGCTTCAACCTCCAGGGGCTCGACAACTTCCTTCCGTCGACGCTGCTGCTGGTGCCGAGTTTCGGCGATTACCAGGCCAACGTCTTTGGAGTGAGTCTTCGCTTCAAGATCTGATTCACGGCACCGCAGCCGAGCATCGAAAAGCCCTCCGCGCCGACTGGCGCGGAGGGCGCTTTTCCTTAAAGGATCCGGAACGGCCCCGACCGGAGGCGCAGGCTCAGCTCTCGGCGCGAACCAGAAGCTGGAGGAGATCCAGGGTCGAGACGATGCCGACCACGGCCTCGCCCTCGGTCACCAGCAGCCGGTGGAGATGGGCTTCGAGCATCGCCTCGGCGACCTCGGCCACGGTGGCGTCGGCGTTGATCGTGTAGACGCGCTCGGCCATGATGTCGCGCACCCGCAGGCTGTCGGCTTCGTAACTCTTCGACTCGACCGGGTAGCCCCGCTCGTCGTCGAGGTCTTCCGCCTCAACCGGATCATCCGGATCATCATCGTAGGGCCGGGCGCCAAGTCCACCGTCCTCGGCGGAGAACAACCCTCCTTCGGCGCTCGCCCGGGCGACGTCGCTCGCCGAGACGATACCGATGAGCTCGCCTCTCGCATCTTCGACCGGCGCGCCCGAGATCTCGTGGTCGGCGAGAAAGGCGCCCAGCTCGCGCACGCTCATGTCGGCCGAGACGGTTTCGAGGTCCTTGGTCATGAGATCGCGCGCCGTGACGCGCAGAGCATCGGATGCCAGAGTCATCGAAGTCTCCTTTCCGAGAAGTTGGTGAAGCGTGCGATTCCGCCCCTAATTCCTATCGCTTCTGGTGCCCCCAGGGTACCGTCGCGCGGGTAGTCGAGGCGACCACCCTCGCGGGTGGCGCTACCTCGACTCTCGAATGATCGAATAAGGGCAGAATACTCTCGTCCCTCGAGGACGCACTTGCAGCAAGCCGGCGTTGCCGAGGAGCCCGCGCCATGGTCCAGTCCAAGCAAGCATCTGCCGCCGCCCACAGCGCCACGATCGATGGCAACGAGGCCGCCGCCTCGGTTGCCTACCGGCTGAACGAAGTCATCGCGATCTATCCGATCACCCCGGCCTCGCCCATGGGCGAGCTGGCCGACGCCTGGGCCGTGGCCGGCCGGCGCAATCTCTGGGACCAGGTCCCCGACATCGTCGAGATGCAATCCGAAGGCGGCGCGGCGGGAGCAGTGCATGGCGCTCTCCAGGCCGGAAGCCTCGCGACTACCTTCACCGCCTCCCAGGGCCTGCTCCTCATGATTCCGAATCTCTACAAGATCGCCGGTGAGCTGACGCCGTTCGTGTTGCACGTCGCGGCGCGCACCGTGGCCACGCACGCGCTGTCGATCTTCGGCGACCACTCGGACGTCATGGCGGCGCGCCAGACCGGCTTCGCCATGCTCGCCGCCGGATCGGTCCAGGAGGCGCATGACTTCGCGGCGGTGGCTCAGGCAGTCACCTTGCGCTCGCGCGTCCCGTTTCTCCACTTCTTCGACGGCTTCCGCACGTCGCATGAGATTGCCAAGATCCAGACTCTGGGCGACGACGTCTTGCGGGCCATGATCGACGAGGAGGCGATCGCCGCTCACCGCGGCCGCGCCCTGACCCCGGATCATCCGGTCTTGAGGGGCACCGCTCAGAACCCGGACACCTTTTTCCAGGCACGAGAAGCCGCCAATCCCTTCTATCTGGCCTGCCCGGGCCTGGTCTCAGAGGCCTTTGCCGAGCTCGGCCGCCGATGCGGCCGTCACTACCGCCTCTTCGACTACCACGGCCATCCCGAAGCCGAACGCGTCCTCGTGCTCATGGGCTCGGGGGCCGAGACCGTGCACGAAGAGATCGACCGGAGAGTCGCCGCGGGCGAGCCGGTAGGCCTGGTGCGCGTGCGCCTCTACCGTCCCTTCGACACCGAGGCCCTTGCCGCCGCCCTGCCCGCGACGACCCGCGCCATCGCGGTCCTGGATCGCACCAAAGAACCCGGCGCTCCCGGCGACCCCCTGTACCTCGACGTGGTGGCCGCCCTGGCCGAGATGCGCCGCCTCGGGACGAGTCCCTGGCGCGAAGAGCCCACGGTCGTCGCCGGCCGCTACGGCCTGTCGTCCAAGGAATTCGATCCGGCCTGCGTGGGCGCGGTCTTGGCCGAGCTCGACGCCAGGACACCGCGTCCGGCCTTTACCGTCGGCATCCGGGACGACGTCACGGGGCTGTCTCTCGAGACCGACTCGGCAGCGGCCACCGAACCCGCCGGCCGGACCCGCGCGGTCTTCTACGGCCTGGGCTCGGACGGCACGGTCAGCGCCAACAAGAACTCGATCAAGATCATCGGCGCGGCCACCGAGCTCGCCATCCAAGGCTATTTCGTCTACGACTCGAAAAAGGCCGGCGCGGTCACCGTCTCGCACCTCCGCTTCGGCGAAGAGCCGATCCGGTCGACCTACCTCATCAAGAGCGCCAACTTCGTCGCCTGTCACCAGTTCTCGTTTCTGGACCGGATCGACGTTCTGGAGTCCGCGGCCGAGGGCGCTACGTTCTTGCTCAACGCGCCCTATCCGGCCGCCGAGGTCTGGGACCACCTGCCCCGCGAAGTCCAGGAGACGATCGTCGAGTGCAAGCTGGATCTCTGGGTGATCGACGCCTATCGGGTCGCGCGCACCGTCGAGATCGGCCGCCGGATCAACACGATCATGCAGACCTGCTTCTTCTCGCTGGCCAAGATCCTGCCCATCGAGGACGCCAAGGCCCGCATCAAGCAAGCGATCGAAGCGAGCTACGGCAAGCGCGGACCGGTTCTCGTCGAGCGCAACTTTCGGGCCGTCGAAGAGGCCCTGTCGCACCTTGAACGGGTCGAGGTTCCGAAGGCGGCAAGCTCCGCGCGCCGGCGGCCGCCGATCGTCTCGGCCGAGGCACCCGACCACGTGCGGAGCCTGACCGCCGTCATGCTCGCCGGCAAGGGCGACAGCTTGCCGGTCTCGGCGTTTCCGGTGGACGGCACGTGGCCCACCGGTACCAGCCAGTGGGAGAAACGCAACATCGCGGCCGAGATCCCGCTCTGGGAGCCGGACGTTTGCATCCAGTGCAACCAGTGCGCCCTGGTCTGCCCGCACGCCGCCATCCGCGCCAAGGTCTACGACGACGGCGCGCTCGAGGGGGCGCCCGAGAGCTTCCTCTCGGTGGACTACAAGGCTCCCGATCTCGCGGGTCTCGCCTACACCCTCCAGGTCGCCCCGGAAGACTGCACGGGCTGCCACCTGTGCGTCGAGGTCTGCCCGGCCAAGGACCGCGTCAATCCCAGGCGCAAGGCCATCAACATGGCCGAGCAGGCGCCGGTCCGCGAGCGCGAGCGCGAACGCTACGGCTTCTTCCTCGAGCTCCCGGAAGTCGACCCCGGGCGGCTGGAACGGCTCGACGCCAAGAGCTCCCAGTTCCTGCAACCGCTCTTCGAGTACTCGGGGGCCTGCGCCGGCTGCGGCGAGACCCCGTACATCAAGCTTCTGACCCAACTCTTCGGTGACCGTCTGCTGATCGCCAACGCGACCGGTTGCTCGTCGATCTACGGCGGCAACCTGCCGACGACCCCGTATACGACCGACTGCTCCGGGCGCGGTCCAGCCTGGTCGAACTCGCTCTTCGAAGACAACGCCGAGTTCGGCCTGGGGATGCGGCTGGGCGTCGAGAGCCACGAGCGGGCGGCCCGCTTCCTGGCCGAGCGAGCCTCCGATCTGGCAGGGGACGAGTTGGTAGGCGAGCTCTTGGCACCCGCCGACACCTCCTCGGCCGGCATCGCCGCCCAGCGGGAGCGGGTCGAGCGTTTGCGCTCGGCGATCGCCAGTCAAAAGGACGGGGTCGATCCCGAGCGGCAAGCCGAGCTCGCCCGTCTCGACCGGCTCGCCGACTATCTGGTCACGAAGAGCGTCTGGCTGGTGGGCGGCGACGGCTGGGCCTACGACATCGGCTACGGCGGCCTCGACCATGTCCTGGCCCTGGGCAAGAACGTCAACGTCCTCGTGCTCGACACCGAGGTTTACTCGAACACCGGCGGCCAGCAGTCGAAGGCAACCCCGCTGGGAGCCGCCGCCAAGTTCGCCGCCGCCGGCAAGGAAGTGCAGAAAAAAGACCTCGGTCTCGAGGCCATGAGCTACGGCCACATCTACGTCGCCCAGATCGCCTTCGGCGCCAAGATGAACCAAACGGTCGAGGCTTTGGCCGAAGCCGAGGCCTATCCAGGGCCGTCGCTCGTCATCGCCTACAGCCCCTGCATCGCCCACGGCTACGACCTGGCTCACAACGTCGAGCAGCAGAAGCGTCTGGTCGCCTCGGGTCTCTGGCCGCTCTACCGCTTCGATCCCCGCCGGGCCGCCGAGGGCGAGCCGCCACTCAAGCTCGACTCACCCGCGCCGCGCGGCAAGGTCAAGGACTTCATGCAGAACGAGGCCCGCTTTCGCATGGTCGAGAAGATCGACCGGGTCCGCTTTCGCCGGCTGGCGGCCATGGCCCAGGAGGCGGCCGAGCAGAAATACTCGATCTACCGGCAGCTCGCCGGACTGACCGTGCCCCAACCGAGCGTCGCGAGCTCTTCCGACGCCTCCACCGGAGAACCGCAATGAGCCGCGACATCGACCTTACGACCCGGTACCTCGGCCTCGAGCTGCCGCATCCGTTCATGCCCGGCGCCTCGCCGCTGGTCGACGACCTCGACACCGTCCGGCGCCTAGAGGACGCCGGGGCCGCGGCAATCGTCATGAACTCGCTGTTCGAAGAACAGATCGAGCACGAGCAGGTCGCGGTCGGCGGGCTGCTGGAGGGCGTCGGCGGCCTGAGCGAGCTGCCCGGCGAGGGCTTCGCCGAAGCCTCGAGCTATCTCGCGGTACCCGAGGACCTGTCACTGGGGCCGGACGAGTATCTGGAACACCTCCAGGCTGTGTGCGAAGCGGTCTCGGTGCCGGTCATCGCCTCGCTCAACGGTACCGCCGCCGGGCGGTGGCTCGACTACGCGGTGCTCCTGGTCGAAGCCGGGGCCCAAGCGCTCGAGCTCAACGTCTATCGGGTGGCGAGCGATCCCTGGGCCAGCTCGGAGAGCCTGGAGCTCGAGACCGTCAAGATGGTCCAGGCGCTCGAGAGCCGGATCCAGGCGCCAGTCACTGTCAAGCTGTCACCGTTTTACACCTCGCTCGCCCACTTCGCCCGCCGCCTGGAAGAGGCCGGCAGTTCCGGCCTGGTGCTCTTCAATCGCTTCTACCAGCCGGACATCGACATCGAGCAGCTCGAGGCGGACCGGAGCCTCCATCTGTCGAGCTCGGCCGAGCTCTTGCTGCGGCTCCGGTGGCTGGCGATCTTGAGCCCGCAACGGCGTCTGTCCCTGGCGGTCACCGGCGGCGTCCACACCGCCGAGGACGCGGTCAAGGCGCTCATGTGCGGTGCCGACGCCATCCAAATGGTCTCGGCGCTCCTCCTGGAAGGACCCGAGCGCCTAGCCGGCGTTCTGGACGAGACCGCCGCCTGGCTCGGCGAGCACGGCTACGCGTCGGTGTCCGAGCTCAAGGGCTCGATGAATCTCGCTCGATGCCCCGATCCAGAAGCCTTCGAGCGCGCCAACTACATGAGCCTCCTGCGCAGCCTGAGCGGCCGCGTGCAGTAGCGCCCCCTGGCCCTGCTTCCGGGCAAGTGCCGGGCGAGTGCCGGGCAGGCGCCGATCAGGTACAGGTCAGGCGCTGGCGAGCGCGCGGGCGATCGATTCGGTGTACGGAGCCTCGAGCACGCCCGCGTCGGTGATGATGGCGGCGATGAGCTCGTGCGGGGTGACGTCGAAGGCGAAGTTCGCCGCCGGCGCCTCGGCGGGCACGACCGAAGTGCCGAAGACCTCGCGCACCTCGTCGGCCGAGCGTTCTTCGATCGGAATCTCGTTGCCGGTCGGAGTCTCCGGATCGATGGTCGAGAGCGGCGCGGCGACGTAGAACGGCGCGCCGTGCCGGGCGGCCAGAACCGCCACGGTGTAAGTCCCGATTTTGTTGGCGGTATCCCCGTTGGCGGCGATCCGATCGGCTCCGACCACCACCCGATCCACCAGGCCGCGGGCCATGAGCGCGCCGCAGCTCGAATCGGTGACCACCTTGTACGGGATTCCGAGGCGCTCCAACTCCCAGGCCGTGAGCCGCGCCCCCTGGAGCAGCGGCCGGGTCTCGTCGACCCAGACCTGCCCCACCTTGCCCTGCTCGAACGACGACAGGATCACTCCCAGGGCGGTGCCGTGCCCGGCGGTCGCAAGCGCGCCGGTGTTGCAGTGGGTCAGGACCCGGTCGCCTGCGGCGAAGAGCTCGGCGCCGAACGCGCCCATCCGCTGGTTCGAGCGGACGTCGGCGGCGTGGACGCCGTGCGCCCAGTCCAGAAGCGCCGCGATGCGCTCGGCGTCGTCGCGACCGGAGCTGGCTGAGAAGACCTCGCGCGCCCGGCCGATCGCCCAGCGCAGGTTGACCGCGGTCGGCCGCGAGGCGCCCAAGAGCTCGGCAACCTCGGCGAATCGGTCGTCGAGGCTCTGGTCCGGTTTGCGGGTCTCGAGTCCCACGACCAGGCCGTAGGCGGCAGTGACGCCGATCGCCGGCGCGCCGCGTACCGAGAGCCGGTAGATCGCCGCCTCGACGTCTTCGGGGGTGTCGCAGTCGAGCCAGACCTCCTCGCGGGGCAGGCGGGTCTGGTCCAGAAGCTTCAAGCCCCCGTCCCATCGGATCGGACTGAAGACTTCGGAAGGGTCCTGAAAGGTCGCCGCTTCGGTGCGATCGGTCATGGCCGGTATCTTAGCCGGCGACGAACCGTCTTTTTCTCGGTACCGCGAACCGACGCCGACGAGGCGACCGTCGCCGCGCGGAATCTCCTAGAATGCGGCCTCCGGCGTCCGAGAAGCCAACCCTGTCGAAGGACTCGTTTGGCGGACTTTCGGCGCCGGCGTCTTGTTCGACCCCGGTTTTCATTCAGCACGTGACCAGGAGACTGTTGTGAAAGGCGATCCGTCCAAGCTGGGCTTTTCCACCCGGGCCATCCATGCCGGCCAAGCGCCGGACCCCGCCACCGGGTCGGTGACCATGCCCATCTATCAGACCTCGACCTATGTCCACGACGAGATGGGACACCACAAGGGTTACGAGTACGCTCGCGTCCAGAACCCGACCCGCGCCGCCCTCGAAGCCAATGTCGCCGCTCTCGAAGGCGGCGTCGCCGGCCACGCCTTCGCCTCGGGCATGTCGGCGATCGCGGCTCTCTTGACTCTGGTCCAGGCGGGCGAGCACGTCGTCTGCTCGCAGAATGTCTACGGCGGCACCTACCGGTTTTTCCATCACGTGCTCGAGCGCTACGGGCTGTCCTTCTCGTGGGTGGACTCGACCGACCTTGACGCCGTCGAGGCGGCAATGACCGCCTCGACGCGACTGGTCTACATCGAGACCCCGACTAACCCGATGATAGAAGTTTCGGACATCGCCGCCATCGCCGGGATCGCCCACGAGCGCGGGGCGCGCATGGCGGTCGACAACACCTTTCTGTCGCCCTATTTCCAGCGGCCGCTGGAGCTCGGAGCGGACGCCGTGGTTCATTCGACCACCAAATTCCTGAACGGACACAGCGATTCGATCGGCGGTGCCCTGGTCACCGCGCGTGAGGACGATGCCGAATGGTTCGCCTTTGTCCAGAAGTCGGAAGGCGCCATCCTGGGCCCCTTCGACAGCTTTCTGGTGCTGCGCGGACTCAAGACGCTGGCGGTGCGCATGGAGCGGCACGAGGTCAACGGCCGGGCGGTCGCCGAGTTCTTGAACGAGCACCCCAAGGTGCGCTCGGTGCTCTATCCGGGCCTGCCCGACCACCCTGGTCACGAGGTCCAGAAGCGTCAGGCCTCGGGATTCGGCGCCCTCATCTCCTTCGATCTGGGCAGCCAGGCGGCGGCCAAGACCGTGCTCGATCGGCTCGAGGTCCTGAGCCTGGCCGAGAGCCTGGGCGGTGTCGAGACCTTGATCTCGCACCCCGCCACCATGACCCACGCCTCGGTGCCGGCCGAACGCCGGGCCGAGCTGGGAATCGGCGATGGCCTGGTGCGAGTCTCGGTCGGGATCGAGGACTCGGCGGACCTCATCGCCGATCTCGAACGCGCGCTGGCCGCTCTGTAATCGCCTTCCAGCCGCACACCGGCCGGCGCGCAAAGCCGCCGTCTCGACCTACTCTTCGGCCGCTTCGTCCACGGCCGCCTCGTCGGTGGCTTCGGCGATCCACCGTAGAAAGTCCGGCTCGCCCTGGCCGACGTTGAAGCACAGGATCTCCGGCAGGTCGTAGCTGTGAAGCTCCTGGATCGTGGCCTGGATCGCCGGATACGAGCCTTCCTGGCTCTTGATCACGAGCAGATACTCACTGTCCTGGCAGATCTTGCCTTGCCAGCGGTAGATCGAGCGGGACACCGGCAGCACGTTGACGCACGCCGCTTGCCGGCGGGCCACCAGCTCTTCGGCCAGCTTGTACGCCTCGTCTTCGGTACCGGCAGTGGTGATAGCGACGATTGCCCGCAAAGCGAACCGGAATCTACTCGACCTTTCTCGGCGCCGTCAACGCCCGCCGACGGGCTCGTTGGCCCAGGCTACCGCCAGAGCTCCGTCGATGCGTCGTAGGTCAGGATCTTGACCTTGCCGGTACGGCCGAAGACTCGGACGGCGACCGTCTGCAGGCGACCGTCGGTCAGGTAGATCGAGCCCGGTGTCGACCCGCCGAGCGGCCCGAACGAGGCGAGGTCCGAGCGGTTGAAGCGGATGGGGTCTCTCGGCAGGCGCCGGCGGGGATCTCCCGGGTCTCGCGGCGGGCGGCCCGGCGGCAAGCCGATGCGCACTCGCCCACCCAGGTGATGGAGGTTGCGAGGCAGGCCGATCTGCGGGTCGACGCCGGACTCGATATCTCGATTGCGAACGCCGTCGCCGTCACCGTCACGGTAGAGGGTGAACGTCACATCGCCGTTCGGCCCCTGGCGGAACTTGACCGCGACCTTGACGCCCTCGCGCACCGCGGTGATGCGGGTGAGGCGTAGCGCTCCGACGATCTCGAACGCGGCCGAGCGCATCTCGACGGCGCTCGTCATCCGCAAGAACCAGGGCACCCCCCAGCCCGCCACCAGGCCGGCGACGAAGAGGGCGACCAGGAGCTCGAGCAGGTGGAAGCCGCGGCCGTGAAGAGCGCGAGGATTCCGAGGGGCGGAAACGTTCACGAGGTCGTTCTCATCTGTTTCATCAGTAGGCCAATGGCTACGAGCGGGTCCGGGGCTTCCGGAGCGCACCCGCGCCCGGAAGCCCCGGTCCCAGACTTCCTAGCGATCGCCCTCGCTCTTCGCCCGCGAGGAGCTCTTGACCTTCTCGGTCAAGGTGGTCTCTCCCGACAGCGCGGCGTAGGGCTCGATCAGCTCGAACGTGCGCTCGCCGATGCCCTTGACCAGCATCAGATCCTCGAGCGCCTCAAACTCGCCGTTGGCTTCCCGGAACTCGATGATCCGGGAGGCCACGACCGTGCCCACGCGCGGCAAGAGCGCCAGCTCTTCGGCTCCGGCCGTGTTGACGTTGACCTTGCCGTCGGCGGCGAACGCCCCCGGCGCCGCGGCCACCGCGATCAGGGCCGCGAGGGCGAAACCGATCCAGTACTTGTTCTTGGTTCCAACCATGATGTCTCCTTTCGTTGGTGTTGGTTGGTGTGCCCGGACAGCGGGTCCGGGCCGGACTTGGGTTGCTTGCGGTCTACGGATTTGCCTGCCGTGACCTTGAACTTGCCGAACCTTGGGATTTCCTCGATCGCACCTCCTCTCCGGTTTGCGATACGCCGGAGTCATGGATCAAGGTCGTTGCCAGGCCGGGACAAGGACCGTAAGCGATTTGGTTCCAATGACTTGCGCGGCGCGGAGCCGACTCACACGATTGCGACGGCGACAAGTGATCTGGACGGCCGGAACGAGAGAGAAGGTCCGGGGGGCGATCGTTCGGGGCCGCGTCTCAAGACAAGCGATTTAGACCGGCGCAAATTCGCTTGTCTTCGATACCATTGGCGGTCCCATGAAGCGCCAGTCCACCTTCCGCGAGTACTTCGAGGCCCTGCTGATCGCCGGCATCTTCTTGGGCTTCTCGAACGCGTTCGTCTTCAAGACCTTCTACATCCCGAGCGCTTCGATGGAGGAAACCCTGCTGGTGGGCGACCACCTCTTCGTGAACCGCTTCATCTACGGGGCGGCGGATTCAAAGCTCGAAGAGCTGCTGCTGCCGCTGCGCAAGGTCCAGCGCGGCGACGTCGTCATCTTCAAGTCCCCCGAGCGGCCCGGGGTCGACATGGTCAAGCGCTGTATCGGCGTGCCCGGCGACACGATCCAGGTCGTCAACAAGAAGCTCTTGATCAACGGCGTCGAGCAGGACGAGTCGGCCTTCGCCGTCCATCGCGAATCCAGCCGCTTCCAGCAGGGGCTCCGCGGGCGCGATCACTTCGGTCCCTACGTAGTGCCGCCCGAGAGCTACTTCTGCATGGGGGACAACCGGGACCACTCGTACGACTCCCGTTTCTGGGGTCCGGTCCCGGCGCACTACGTCAAGGGCCGGGCGTTTCTGGTCTACTGGTCCTTTGGCGGCACCACCCCCGACGGCTCCTGGCCCGGCTGGGGCGCGCGCCTCAAACAGCTCGGCCAGACCGCTCTCGGCTTTCTGACCGAAACCCGCTGGCGGCGCACGCTCCACGTCGTTCGGTAAGGCACCGATGTCGTCGCTGCGCGACTATCTCGAAGCTCTCCTGATCGCCGTCATCCTGGCCACGTTCGCTCGGACCTACGTGGTCCAGGCCTTCAAGATCCCGTCCCGGTCGATGGAGGAAAACCTCCTCGTCGGCGACCACATCCTGGTCAACAAGTTCCTCTTCGGCGCGACCCCGGAGGGAGCCGCGGCCCCCGAGGTCAGGTGGCCGTTCGCCCACCGCGAAGTGCGCCGCGGTGACGTCGTCGTCTTCCGCTTCCCCGGCGATCCGACCCGCGACTTCATCAAGCGGGCGGTAGCGGTCGGTGGAGACCGGATCGAGATCCGGGACAAGAAGCTCTTCGTCAACGAGCAGGCAATCGAAGAAGGCGGGTACGTGTTTCACAAAGACGAGCGCATCTATCCGCGCTCGATTTTTCTGGATGAGGAATACCGATTCCGGGACAATTTCGGTCCTCTGCAAGTGCCCGACGACCAGATCTTCGTCATGGGGGATAACCGGGACGAGTCCCACGATTCCCGCTTCTGGGGCACGGTGCCGAAAGACTTCGTCAAGGGCCGGGCGCTTGCCGTCTACTGGTCGTTCGACTCCCGCCACGACGGCGAGGTCTGGCGGGGCTACGGCCACCGGTTCCGCCAGCTCGCCGAGGTGATGGTCCATTTTCCGGTCCGGACGCGGTGGAATAGGACACTGCGGCCGATTCGCTAGCCGGGTTAAGATGACCCACATGATGAACCGGCCGTTACGTACTGGCGAGATAAAACTGGGCTGCCTGGTCTGGATGGCGCTGGGCCTGCTGTTCGCCTACGGCGCCTACCAGGCCGTCCCGGCGATGGCCAAGAAGGCAGAGCTCGAGGAGTTCATGACCCGTCAGGCCGAGCGGGCGGCGGATACTCCCATGCAGACCATCGAGAAGAACGTCGCGGCGCGAGCCAGGGACCTGGAGCTTCCGGTCGATCCGAAGCAGGTCTCGGCCCAGCGGGTGGGTGGGCGTGTGCGCATTCAGTGCAGCTACACGATGCCCATCAACCTTTTCTTTACGACCTACGACTGGGATTTCGAGATCAAGGTCGACCGGCCCGTCTTCCTGCTCTAGCCTGATCGTTCCAAGGCTCGCGCGCCCGGCTCAAGAAAAAGGTTCTAGCGAGGCGGTAGCGCCGCCTCGATCTCGTCGATCAAGAGAGCCAGGGCCCGTTCCGGATCCCGAGCGCGGGTAACCGGACGGCCCACCACCAAGAGATCGGCCCCGGCGCCAAGTGCCTCGGCAGGGGTCGCCGTCCGGCGCTGATCGTCGGCGAAGCCATTCTCTTCGAACCCGCCGTCGGGCCGGATGCCCGGGGTCACGATCTCGAGGCGCTTCGGTCTCGTCGGCATCTCACTGTCTGGGCCGCCAGGGCCGTCGGAGCCGGCCCGCGCCTCGAAGGCCGACCGCAGGCCCGCCACGGCGGCCGCTTCTCGCGGCGAGCACACGATCCCGTCGCAGCCGCTACCGGCCGCGAGCTCGGCCCACCGGCTCACGCGCTCGGCCGAGCCGCCCGGCAGATCGAGCTCGATCAGCTCGGCGTTCTCGAGATGTGTCAGGACCGTGACCGCCAGAATCGCCGGACCGTCCGCAAGCTTGGCCGCCTCGACCGCCGCCTCGAGCATGCGCGAGCCGCCACCGGCGTGGACGGTGACGTAGCTCACGCCTAGATCCGCGAGGCCGCGCACCGCACCGGCCACGGTATTCGGGATGTCGTGAAGCTTGACGTCCAGAAAGACCCGGGAGCCGGTTCCGGTGGCCAGCCGCACGGCCTCGGGCCCCCAACGCATGAAGGTCTCGAGACCGACCTTCAAGGTGCCAGCCCGCCCGCCGAAGCGCTCACACCAGTGCTCGAACTGCCATCGCTCAGCGGTGTCGAGAGCGATCGCCACGTAGTCCTTGGCCTCCTTCGTTTCGTTCATGTTTGGTCCTCGAAGTCCGCGCCCACGGCCTGGGCGATGTTCGTCAATCCGTCCCGGTCGAGACATTCGATGAGCTCGTCGAGCATCCGGGCAACGAGGCCCGGACCCTCGTAGACGAGCGCGGTATAGAGCTGAACCAAGTCGGCGCCGGCGCGGAGGCGGCGGTACGCCTCCTGGCCCGAGTCGATACCGCCGACGCTCACGACTGGACAACGTCCGCGGCACTTGCGGGCCACGACCGCGAGCACGGCCCGGCTCTTTGCCGCTAGCACCGTTCCGCTCAAGCCGCCGAAGCGGCGAGCCCCGGGTAAGAGCTCGTAGTCGATTGTCGTGTTGGTGACGATGATCGCGGCCGTGCCGGCTCCGATCGCTTCCTCGACCGTGCGCTCGAGCTCAACGGGCTCGAGATCGGGCGAGAGCTTGACCAGAACCGGCAGCTCGGTGGCCGAACGGGCGGCCGACACGAGGCCGGCCGTCGCGCCGCCGCCCTGCAGCTCACGCAGCCCAGGGGTGTTGGGCGAGGAGACGTTCAGCACGTAGCCGTCGCAGCGGTCGACAAGAAGCTCGATCAGCTCCAAATAGTCATCGACCGCGCGCTCGTTCGGCGTGGTCTTGTTCCGGCCCAGGTTGACCAACACCGGAACGGCTGCCGGATAGACCTTCGCCAAGCGCCGAGCCAGAGCCGCGCCCCCTTGGTTATTGAATCCCATCGCGTTCTCGAGGCTTCGTGCCTCGGGGTGACGGAAGAGGCGCGGGCGGGGATTGCCCGCCTGGGGGCGGGGGGTGACTGCGCCGACCTCGAGCCAGCCGAACCCCAGTCGGGCGAGCCCGGCGATGGCGCGACCGTCCTTGTCAAAGCCCGCCGCCAGGCCAATGGGGTTGGCGAAGTCGAGACCGAGCAGGGCCCGGCGTTCGAGCGCCGGGTGCCGGCGGCCGTACTTGACGCCAAGGGCGTGGCGGAGGGCGCGGCCCGCTAGTGGCAACCCCGCGGTTGCAAGGGCCGAGATCACCAGCTCGTGAGCCGTCTCCGGCGGCAAGCTCAGGAGCAAGCGATGGCCGAGGGCTTTGCTATTGTGCTTGGACACCGAGTCGCCTTGCGGTCAGCCCGCCTGCGCGAATCTAGCAAAGCGCTCACTGGGATGCCCACGTCTTCCTTTCGACGGTTCCTTGGCGCCGCCGATCGTTGGCGCCAACTGACCCTCAACGTCCTGCCGGGATTGCTCGCCGGCGCGCTCTTGGCCGGCCTGTTGCTGTTTCTGAATCCCGAGATCGAGTTCGGCTGGCTGCTGTTCGCGCGCACGACGGCGCTTTCGGGCCTGGCCTTGGGGCTGGCGAGCTCAGTGCTCCTGACCCTTCTTGCCTGGCGGCGGCCGGAGGCGGCGGCGCGCGTCCTGCCGTGGGCCATCGTGGGGGTCTTGGTGGCGGCGGCGGTCGCGGTCTGGATCCAGGCATCGTCACTCTCGTTCTACGCTCCCCCTGGCATCAGCCGCAGGCTCATCAAAGCCGCGCTCTGGCTTACCGCAATCAGCGTCGGTCTTTTCTACACCGCTCTTCTCCACTCCTTCTCCCAGCGTCCCTACGGACGGCGCTCGCGCGCCTTGTTCCTCGTTCTTTCGCTCGCTTCGGTTTGGGTCCTGGGCGAACGGCGCGAGGCCTTCCGACCACCCGCCAAGATCGCTCCTCTGGACTCGATGATCGAGCTCGGGGAGAGCCCCAAGCTTTTTGTCGTCGGTATCGAAGGAGCGACGCTCGAAGCGATCTTGCCTCTCGCCGAACAGGGACAATTGCCGTTCTTCTCGCACCTCCTGGACGACGGCGTCCATGCCCGGCTCGAACCCTTGAGCCCGGTCTTCCGCTCGGCCGCCTGGACCACGCTCGCGACCGGCAAGTATCCGTACAAGCACGGCGTTCTCTCCGAGCGGGCTTTGCGCGCCCGGCTCTTGCGGGACGAGCCGCTCCTGTCTCTCGTGCCGTGGCGCCTGCCCCTACCGCTGGGCTGGATGCCGGGGTTTTCTCCCGAACGGCCGGATGCGGCCCAGCGGCGGAGTCTCGCGCTGTGGGAGATCCACTCCCGCCTGGGCTCCCCGACTGGCATCGTCTCCTGGCCGTCCCTTTATCCGGTGATCGAGACCTCGGCCTTCACCTTCGCCGAGCGCTATTTTGCCGGCAACTTCTCGGCGGCAGCGGCTCTGCCGCCCGAGCTTGCCGAGCGCGGCGCGCTTTTTCAGGTAGGCGTCAACGAGCTCGACGCCGAGGTCGTTGGAGAGTTCGGCGAGGCGCCGCCCGAGGTGCTGGCGGCGCTTGCCGGGGACGTCTGGCGTCAGTCGCTAGCGAGTTTTCTCGACCAGCAGCGGCGCGACCTGCGCGGGCTTTTTCTGCTGCTACCGGGCCTCGACGAGGCCTCGCGCCGGTTCTTCGGAGGCTTCTCGGCCTTCGAGGTCGTCGGCATCCAGAGCGCCCGGCGTCAGCTGGCGGCACGGGTCATCACCGCCTACTACCGTCAGCTCGATGGTTTTCTGGCGCAGCTCTGGGAGCGCCAGGACGGGCCGAAGCTCCTCGCCGTGGTGAGTCCCTTTGGCCGGCAGGCGCCATCCGGCTGGCAGCGGATCGCCTACGCCGTCAGCGGCCGCTCGAACGAGGGCACGCTGGCGCCGCCGGGGCCGGGCATGATGCTGCTCTTGGGCGACGGCGTGCGCCAGGGCGCCTCGCTCGAACACGGCAGCGTGCTGGACGTAGCGCCGACGCTTCTCTACGGCTCCCGCCTGCCGATCAGCCGCGATCTGGACGGCGACGTCTTGGTGGATGCCTTTGATTCGGCCTTCGTCGCCGGGGCGCCGCTGACCTTTGTCCCCTCCTACGAGACTCTGGTCGGCCAGCCGCCGTCCCTGGACGAGACACCTAGCCTTCCTTCGGCAGAGGCATCGGCGTCACCACTGCCCTCTTCGCCGTAGCCTCTCGCCGGCCGCTTTCGGCCGAGCCGTCCCTGCCCCCCCTGCCTCCCTGGCCTCCCATGTTGCAGCGGCCCTGGAGCACGGCGCCGTCCTCGACCACCAGACTCGGGGTCTCGAGATCGGCATAGACCTTGGCTCCGCTCGCGATCTCGACCCGCCGCCGCGCCACGATGCTGCCCCGCACCGTGCCGGAGACATAGATCCGGCCCACGGAAACTTTCGCCTCGACTTGGCCGTTCTCCCCCACCACCAGATCGCCGTGCGATTCGACCGCGCCTTCGAGCTTGCCATCCAGCCGGAAGGTGTCCTCGAAATGAAGCTCCCCCTTGATGAAGCTGCCGGCGTCCAAAAACCCGTTGAGGTCGCCTCGTTGTCCTTCCGATCGTTTCTTCATGCCCGAGCCTCCTAGCCCATCAAGACTTCATAGAGTCTCATAAGGTCTTCCTCGGAGTGAAATGCAATGACGACTTTGCCGCCTTGACCCCGCCGCCGGATGGCGACCTTTGTTTGCAATTTTCTGGTTAACTTTTCTTCGGCGGCCTGCGTGTCCGGATCCACGACATCCTTCGAGCTTGCCTGCTTATCTGAACCTGCCGCCTCGTCGGCCGCCGCCTGGGCCAGCTCCTCCAACCGGCGAGCTGAGAGCCGATCTCGAACCGCCCGCTGAGCCAGCCGGATCCGGGCCTCTCGATCCCGCAGGGTCACCAGCGGCCGTGCCTGCCCCGCCGAGAGCGAGCCTTCGCGCAGCAGAGCCTTGACCGGCTCGGGCAGGCTCAAGAGGCGCAGCGTGTTCGAGATCGAGGCTCGGCTCTTGCCGACGCGGGAGGCGATCTCTGCATGGGACAGCCCGAACTCCTGGCTCAGCCGCTCGAAAGCCTCGGCCTCTTCCAGAACGTTGAGGTCGCTGCGCTGGATGTTCTCGACCAGGGCAATCTCGAGCATGTCGCGCTCGCTAGCCTCGGCCCGTACCGCGATCGGCACGCTCTCGAGCCCCGCCTTCCGGGCCGCGCGCCAGCGCCGTTCTCCGGCCAGGATCATGTAGCCCCCCTCGGCCCGGGGCGTCACCAGAATGGGTTGAATCACTCCCTGGCTCTGGATGGAATCGGCCAGCTCGGCCAACGCGTCCTCGGCGAACTCCCGGCGCGGCTGGTAGCGGTTGGGCGCCAGGGCTTCGATCGGCGCGGACTCCACCGAAGCGCCCGCGCCCGGTGGGGTCTCGGCGGCAGGCGCCGGTTTCTCAACCGCTAGCAGGGCATCTAGCCCTCGTCCCAATCCTCTTCGTTTCGCCATCAGTTCTGCCTTTCCAGGAACTCGCGGGCCAGCGCCAGGTAGGCCTGGGCGCCGCGGCTCTTGATGTCATAGGACACGATGGGCAGGCCATGACTTGGGGCCTCGGCCAGCCGAACGTTGCGGGGAATCACGGTATCGAACACCTCGCCGGGAAAGTGCTTGCGCGCCTCTTCGGCCACGTCCCGTCCCAGGTTGGTGCGCTCGTCGTACATGGTCAGGAGAATTCCACCCAAGGCGAGCCGAGGGTTGAGCGCTCCCCGAATCCGGTTCAGGGTCTGGATCAGCTCGGTCATGCCTTCGAGGGCAAAGTACTCGCACTGGAGCGGCACCAGCACCGAATCGGCCGCCACCAGCGCGCTAACGGTCAAGTGGCCCAGCGAAGGAGGGCAGTCGATGATGAGGAACCGATAGTCCGAACGCACACTGGCAGCCGCCCGCGCCAAGCGGCTCTGCCAGCCTTCAAGCCCGACGAACTCGACCTCGGCGCCGACCAGCGAGCGGTCGCTCGGGGCGACCTCGAGATACTCCAACCCGGTCGGCTGGACGACCTCGGCCATCGTGGCCTCACCGATCAGGACGTGGTAGAGGTGAGGCGCTTCGACTTCGAGGCCGAGCCCGCGCGAGGCGTTGCCTTGGGGATCGACATCCACCACCAGGACCTTGTGCTCGAGGGCGGCGAGCGCCGCGGCCAGGTTGATCGCGGTCGTCGTCTTGCCGACGCCGCCCTTCTGGTTGGCGATCGCGAGAACCGTCATACGGCGCCTCGCACCCACTCCTGAATCCGGCCCCGGCCGCGGGGTAGATCGACCCTGGCCCCGCGCGCGAAACCCCCAATCGCCTTCTCGCGCTGGGCCGGCCCCTCCCAGCGCACGATGCGCGCATCCTCGGTCAGGCAGCGTTCAAGGCCGGACAAGAGATCCCGGTCGCAGCGGACGGCTCGCATGGTCACCAAGTCAACGCTTCCGATTCCTAGCGGAGGTTCAAGGCGCGAAACTCTAGCACTGACAACACGGCAGGCCAATCGTGCCCGGCCGGCGGCCGTTCGCAAGAAGGCGGCTTTCTTGGACCGAGACTCCACCAGGGACACCTCACAGGTGTCTCCTAGCGCGGCAGCCAGGACCCAACCCGGAAATCCGGCCCCGGAGCCCACGTCCAGCAGCCGCCGCGCCGAGCGGACAAGATCGAGACCCCGCAAACTCTCGGCGTAGTGGTCTTCGAGCAAGCGATTCGCCTCGGTCGGGCCGATTAGAGAATGGCGACTCGACCAGGGCAGCAAGAGCTGGTAGTGGCACCAGAGACGGGCTGCAACGTCAGCCTCGACCGGAACTCCCAGCGCCCGTTCCAGCCCTTCTTGAAGGGCCTCCTGGGATGCAATCGCGTTCCGGGGCGCCGCCAACATGCCGCCATTCTATTGGGCATCTTGGGCATCGGGACGGATACACCTGGCGCAGAGACCCTTCGCGGGCGGTGGGCACGTAATGTTTCACGTGAAACATCGCCCTTGACGCACTCCGGTGCCCATCCTGGGCGGGTCCGAACGGCACGGGCGGCGGATCGCGCCCGACCACGTCGGGGGATATTCCTCGTAGCAGTACGACTGCGCCAAGGAAGCCTGGTTCCCGGGACCTCTTCGGTGAGGTCCGCCGGCTCCTGTGACCGCGTTAGCGCCGAAGACGGCGGAGCGGCCGGATCGCGACCCGCTTGAAGAGCCCGCTACCCTGGCTCTCGGTCTCGACCGCGGGGTCGTCGGCGAGGGTGACGTGGATGATGCGCCGTTCGTCCGGAGACATCGGTTCCAAGAGCCGCGTCCGGCGTTCGTGGCGGACCTCGGCGGCGGCGTCCTGGGCCAGCACGCGAAGCTGCTCGGCCCGGATCTCATGGAAGTTGTCCGAATCCACCCGGCAGGACACCGACACGCCGGTCAAGCCGCGAATCGTCCGGGGCAGGAGGTGCTGAATGGCCAGGAGCAAGCGGCCCCGATCCTCGAAGAGAAGATCTTCGCTCTCGCCAGAAAGTTCGATCTCGAGGCCGTCGGCCGTGGTCTGAATCTCGGCCGCGAGCTCCAGATCGCCCAGGCAGAGCAAGCGGCGTAGGCCCTCTTCGGCCGCTTCGACCGCATCCTGGCGTGAAATCGTCTCCCAGACGTCGATATCGTCTCTTCCGGCTGCCGATCGGCCGCGAGGGCCCGCCGGCTCGACCGGCTCCGCCCGCTCTGCTGGCTCTGCTGGCTCTGCTGGCTCCGATGGCGTTCTTCCTGGTTCCGCCGCTTGCTCGGCCTGCCTCACGACCTCGCTTTCGGCTTCCGCTCGAGAGGACGACTCCGCCGAACCCTCCTCCGCGGCCGACTCCGCGCTCCAATCCCAGTCCACGTCCCGACTCATCACGCTGTCCGCGCCGTCATTTTCAGCCGCTTCGGACACGAGCTCCTCAGACGTCGGCCCCTGCGGCTCCGGGGCTTCCTTCGAAGGCGCTTCCTCGGCGGAAGCATCGGACAGGAACTCTTGCTTTCTCCCGCCGATGTCGGCTTCGCCGGTCGTGATATCAATGGCAATGACGTCTGGGGCGGCGCTCTCGGCGGTCGCCGGCTCGGCGGCTGAAGCGCTCGGTGACGAGCTTGCCGCCTCCTGTGCCGCAGCCAGAACCGGCTGGGCCTCGTCCACGGCAATCACGATCCGCCGGCGCGCCCGCAAGAAGCCATGCTTGCGCTCTACCTGCCGGTAGGCGAGCTCCTCGGGCTCGATCCGAAAATGGCGGGCGGCCTGGAGCACCGCCTGCTCGACGCTGTTGCCTGAAAAGAACTTCTTGGTCGCAGTCATATCGCGTTCCTCGGCCGTCAGGCCTTCTTCGATTTGGCGTCCTTCGCGCCCTTGTCGGTCTTGGTCCCCTTGCCCTTCTTGGGCGCCGACGACTCGGCGGCCTTACGCGCGCGGAGCTTCTTGTACGCCCCCTGCTGGACGATGCCCAGGAGATTGTTGGTCAACCAGTAGAGCACCAGGCCGCTGGGGAAACCCAGGAAGAGCACGGTAAAGAAAATCGGCATCAGCATGAAGATCCGACGCTGCATCGGATCGGCCGCCGTCGGCGTCAGCTTCTGCTGCACGAACTGGCTGGCACCCATGATGATGGGCAGGGCATAGATCGGATCCGGCGCCGAGAGGTCCTTGATCCAGAGAATCCAAGGGGCGTGGCGAAGCTCGACCGCCGCCGAGAGCAGGTTGTAGAAGGCGAAGAGCACTGGAATCTGGAGCAGCATCGGCAGACACCCGCCGGCTGGATTCACCCCTTCCTTCTTGTACAGCGCCATGACCTCTTCGTTCATCTTGCGCTGCATGTCAACGTTGGGCCGACCCTGCTTGTCCTTGAGCTTGCCCCGATACTTGTTCCGGGTGGCCTGGACCTTCGGGTTGAGCTCCTGCATCTTCTGCATCGACACGAAGCTCTTGTGGGTGAGCGGGAAGAGCACGATGCGAATCAGCAGGGTCATCAAGATGATGGCCCAGCCGTAGTTGCTGGTGACGTTGTCGTGGATCCAGCGCAGCCCCGCCAAGAGCGGACGCGCCAGCACCGCGAAAAAGCCCAGGTTCACCGCTTCCTTGAGGTTGTAGGGAAGCTTCGACAGCCGCGCGTACTCCTTGGCCCCGAGAAAGGCATTCCCCTCGAGCGCGGCTCCAGCCGGGAAGATCAGAAGCTCGAGCTCGCGCGCGACGTCGTCGTCCTCGCGCTCGGCCGCCGCCACTTCCTCGAAGACCGGTCCGTCGTCCTCCGTCGAAACCCGACCCCAGACCGGCCGGATCTCGGCACCCGCCAGAGCTTCCGTCGGCACCCAGATCGAAGCGAAATAGGTGTCTTCCAGGCCGATCCAACCCAGACCGCTCGCGGCCACCCTTCGGACCTCGTCGGTCTTGACCGAGTCCTGGCGCTCGACTTCGCCGTCCTGATAGTAGACGGCGGTCCGCCGCGAGAAACGGCTCTCGAGCTCCTGGGCCGAAGGATTCCGGAGCCCCGGGCCGAAGTAGAGCGCCCAATCGCTCTCACCCGACACCTCGGCCCGTACCAGCAGGAGCCCTTCATCGCCGATCGCAAAGCTCTTTTCGGCCCGCCCGAGCGGACCCGAATAGGTGAATCGAAGCTCGTCGCCGTCCTCGGTCACCTCGAAAAGCGCTTCGTTCAGAGCCAGACCGCGTCCATCGGTGCCGGCGACCCCGAACGGATAGAGCTCGCTCCGGCGGCGCTTAACCAGGTTCACCCCGGTCGAGCCGCCGTTGCGCCCATCGGAGTGGTTCTTGAGAACGAACGAGACGAGCTGCGCCCCGCGATTCGAGAACGTGGCCCGATACCGGTCGCTTTCGAGCACATGGGTGGACTCGGACGATGCGGCGACCGCGGGAGCTTCCGCCGGATCCGGGTCCGCTGGCTCCACGCTCTCGCCATCGGAAGCGCCGGCCTCCGAGTCCCCACCTGTGGCCCCTTCGTCACCCGCGCCGGAGCTCTCTCCGGCACCGGCTGGGTCGCGCTCCGCGGGCGCTTCCTCGGATGCCGGGGGTGCCGGCGTTGCTACCGGAGCCTCCTGTCCCGGGGGCGCGCCCGAGGGCACCGGCTCGACCGGAAAGAGGTTCTGCCAGAGAAGGAGCACCGCGACCGAAAGCAGGGCGGCGAGAAAAAGACGCTTGTTATCCAATGGGTACCTTTGCTCTGGTGCTTCGAGAACGTCCGGGCTTCTTCACTACCGTGTGGGCGCCGCAAGGGCGCCCGTCAGGGCAGGTCGACGCCTCCCGGATGCAAGGGATGGCAACGGAGGAGGCGGCCCAGGGCCTTCCAGCTCCCCCGAATCAAGCCGTATTTCAAGATCGCGAGCCGCGCGTACTCGGAGCAGCTCGGCGAGAAGCGGCAGGCCCGTGGCAAGAGCGGCGAGACGAACCGTTTGTAACCGATCAGAACCGCCGCCGACGCCCGCGCTAGGAGGTTCGGCCGCCGCGCCTCCGGCCCGCCAGCGCCGAAAGCTGCGTTTCGAGGTCGGTCCGGAGCTCGGCAAAGGTCGCCGATGCCGAGGACGGCTTGGCGTGGATCACCAGATCCAATCCCGGCAACTCGGTACGTCGTGGCCATCGCCTGTAGATCTCTCGGAACGCGCGCTTAAGTCGAGACCTGACCACCGCCTTGCCCACCTTGCGGCTGACGGTCATGCCGAGTCGCGGGTGCGCTAACTGGTTCTCGTTGAAAAAGACGGTCAGGTGGGTTCCGAACCTTCGACGTCCGCGCTGATAGCACTCGCGATAGTCCTGCCGGCGCCGCAATCGCTCCGCCGGCCGTAACGACTCACTCGAACGAGACGAAGCTCGCTCGGAGGACATCGGCTATACGGACAGGCGCTTGCGGCCCTTGGCTCGACGACGCGACAACACGGCGCGCCCCTGGCGGGTGCGCATCCGGGCACGAAAGCCGTGCTTCTTCTTGCGGCGACGATTGTTGGGCTGATACGTACGTTTCACGGTTCTATTCCCGACAGTTCACTCGTATTCATAGCGCCGAGGCGGCGCAATCCGTGAATCTACCGGACCTTACAGAGCGGGGTCAAGGCGCTGCCGTGGGCTAGAAGGTAATGATCCCACCGCGAAGTCGGACTCGGAAACCGGTACCCGCCCTGGCTTTCTCTGCGCGCCTAACAATCTCCGGCCAGAGCTTTAGCAGGCGCCAGCTCATGTCGTGACGAGCAAGCGTCTCGTTCTTGAACCAGGAACGATTCAAGAAGAAGGTGGTCAATCCGGCCGCAAGCCAAGTCCTCTTGGATCGAATTCCGAAGTCTCCCGATACAACAATCCATTCGCCCTCGGCAGCCAGTCTCGGTATCCACTCCTCATCGGTGTCGCCAGGGTCGAACTTGTCTCGAAGGTGCTGAAACTCATGGCCCTCGGGTGAATAAAGAGCGCCCAACATGACCGGCCATGCTGGAGGCAGATCGTTGTCGAAAAAGAACCTCACGCGGCCAACAGCTGTTCAAACTCCACCGCATCGTCAACGGCCTGTACGCCAACTTGGTACCAATCTGCCACAGCGTGTCTTGACCGATCCGCGATAAACGCTGCCGCCAGTACTTTCGTTGGGACGCCCTCTTCTTTGGTAATTGGCTGGCCGAATCGCCGCTTCGGGTCAAGAACGATACTTCTGTCTAGGCCCAGGGGCCACCAACGACGAAGCTTGTCGAAATGATCGTACTCAAGGCCTTCGTACAGCGGCCGTTGCAGGAAGCGCTCCTCGAACAGCTGGCCGGTCAATACGTTGAACACTATCTCTTCTTCATCTCGGTTCTTCGCGGCAGCAGCGAAAATCGCCTTCCCATCGCTCTTGAACTTGAGCGACAGGAAAGGATACTCGTCGTCTTCCCAGAGTTCTTTCGCCCGAGCCAGGGCACGCCGAATCGACTGCAGACTCACCCCATGGGACCGAAAGGTCTGAACGAAACGAATTTCCATGAGATCTCGAAAGCTGACCGCGCGGTCCCCATCCAGGTCTGGAAGCTCAGGTTTCCACAGCGGCTCAGAATGAAACAGGTTTCCTGCGAAACGGTACCGGTACCCCCAAAGCCAACGATGAATGACTTGTGCACTGGTTCCAGCGAGCCGTGCGGCTTCAGGAACCGAGTAGATCCCCATTCCTAGAAGAGAAGACATCTGCACTTTGGATTCTGCTTGCTTCATTCTACTACAGGATCGGCCCTTCTTACGCTCAGCTTGCGCCCTTGTCAGGGTAGCACGTCCTCCGACTCTCAACGCCAGAGTGCCTTCTCAGCCTCCGCTTTGCACTCCTCCTCTGAGCGCTCCAAGCCATGGTGTCTCAGAGGAAGGCATGGCGGAGAGGGTGGGATTCGAACCCACGGACCGCTTGCACGGTCAACGGTTTTCGAGACCGCCCCGTTCGACCACTCCGGCACCTCTCCTACGGTCGATAGAACAGCCGGCGGCGCGCGCCGGACGGCGAGTTTACGGGATTTCGCCTCCGAGTCGAAAGGACTCGCGCTCCGGCGTCCCCTGGAACCCTCTTCAACTCGGCCCAGCCCAACGGCTCAGTCTTGCGCTCAGCTCGCGCGGACGCCGTACACACGACATTCCTTGTCGGACTCGACCGAAGCGCACCCGCGACGCCAGGGCTTCTCGGTCAAGTACCGAGACACCGCCATCTCCAGAATCCTAAAGACCGGGATTCGCTCCAAGCTCATTCGGGCGCACGCTGGCTCGAGGCCTGCCCCAATCCAAGGCAACCCGGAGGGACGCGACCGAAGCGCACCCGCGACGCCAGGGCTTCTCCACGAGAAGCCATGGCGGAGAGGGTGGGATTCGAACCCACGGTACGGGGTTACCGCACACACGATTTCCAGTCGTGCACCTTCGGCCACTCGGTCACCTCTCCTCGAAACGAAACTCAATGAGCTCGGCGGTCGCGGAGCCGGACGAAGAAGTCGGTCAGCAGTTTGCCGCACTCGTCCGCCAGCACGCCCGCCCGAACCTCAAGCCGGTGGTTCAGCCGCTCGTCCTCGACCAGATTTCCCAGGCTGCCGCAAAACCCGGCCTTGGGGTCCCATGCTCCGAAGACGAGCCGGTCGAACCGGCTGTTTGTCAAAGCCCCCGCGCACATCGCACACGGCTCCAGGGTGACAAACATCGTACACCCTTCGAAGCGCCAGCTCGGCAGCTCGGAGACCGCCGAGGCGATCGCCCGGAGCTCGGCGTGCGCCAGAGGGTCGCCGTCGCGCTCGCGCCGGTTGCCGCCCCTCCCGATGACGCGATCGCCGCGAACGATGACCGCGCCCACCGGAACCTCGCCTAGTGCCTCCCCCCGTCTGGCTTCGGCCAGGGCCTCGGCCATGAAGCGCTCGTCGTTCAAAGGTCCTCCTCCGTCGCCCCTGCCGGGGACGCCGGGCGGGGTAGTGTAGCGGAAGGCAGAGGGTGGGAAAACCGTGTAGCATGAGACCGGGCAGAAGGCCACGAAGGGTTCGGGCCCTGTGCAGCGACCCGCGACGAACCTCGTCAGGCCCGGAAGGGAGCAGCGATAAGGCGTTGGGTCGGGTGCCGCAGATCTGCCGGAACCCTTCGTCGCCTTCTGTCCTCGTCTATCGATGAGCTACCAGGTCCTGGCCCGCAAGTGGCGGCCGCAAGATTTCGACAGCGTCGTCGGGCAGGCTCCGGTCGTGAGGGCGCTCCAGAACGCGCTTTCGGATGGCCGCATCGCCCAGGCGTATCTCTTCTCGGGCATCCGCGGCGTCGGCAAGACCAGCGTCGCGCGCATCCTGGCCAAGGCGCTCAACTGCGAAAACGGCCCGGCGGCGAATCCCTGTAACGACTGCGCGACCTGCCGCGAGATCACCGGCGGTTCGGATTTCGACGTCATCGAGCACGACGCCGCCACCTACTCAAAGGTCGAGCAGGTGCGCGAGCTGAACGAGAGCCTCAAGTACGGCCCGGCGCGGGACCGCTACAAGGTCGTGATCCTGGACGAGATCCACCGCCTCTCGCGCCAGGCCTTCGACGCCCTGCTCAAGATCGTCGAGGAGCCCCCCGACCACCTGGTCTTCATCTTCGCCACCACCGAGGCCGACGCGGTGCCGGCGACGCTCTTGTCCCGGTGCCAGGATTTTCGCTTTCGCCGGGTCGCGCTCGACGAGCTGGCCGAGCATCTGGCCTTCCTGGCCGGATCCGAGGAGATCGCCGTGGGGCCAGCGGCGCTCCGGATCATCGCCCGCGCCGGCGACGGCTCGGTCCGCGACAGCGTGGCGCTCTTGGATCAGCTCGCCACCTTCGGCTCGGGCTCGATTGAAGACGACGACGCGGCCCGGCTCCTGGGCGGGCTCGACCCGGAAATCTTTCACGGGGTTCTGGAAGCGATCGCCAAGGGCGACGGCGCGCACCTTTCGGAGGTCGTGAGCCGCATCGAGACCGAAGGCTGGGATCCGCGCTTCGTCTTCTCCGAGTTCCTGGCGTACTGCCGCATGGCCCTGCGTCTGGCGCTGGGCACGGACACCTCCCAGCTCGAGACCACGGGCGAAGCGGCCGAAGCCCTGCGCAAGCTGGCCCAGGGGGTCGGCTACGAGAACCTCCTGCGCGCCATCTACTTGCTCCTCCAAAGCGAGGAGTCGGTGCGTCGGAGCGAGAGCGCCTCGCTGGCCCTCGAGATCGCCTGGCTGCGCGCCGCCGAGTTGCCTCGGCTGGTCGCGATCGAGGAGCTTCTGAGCGGCGGCTCAGGTCCTCTGCTCGAAGCCGACCCGGCGGCCAAGAGCCCTGGAAGCGGCGAAGGCTCGAAGATGCGCGCCGCCGCCGCCCCGAGGCCGGCCCGGAAGGCGCGCCCGGCGCCACCGCCCGGGGCATCGGAGCCAGCTGAGCCAGCCGGGTTATCGAAGCCAGCGAAGCCAGCTGAGCCAGCAGAGCCGGCCAAGCCCACCAAGCGGGCCCAAGAGACGGAGGAGGCCGAACCGCCCCGGGCGGCCGAGTCGACAACGGACCGTGGCCCGGAGCTGGCGAGCGACCGAGCCGCACCCGCGGCCGACACGCCTCCGCCTCTCGGAGAAGAAGCTGCGGTGGCGGCTCCGGCATCGGCTCCGGCATCGGCGAAGACCGACGGGGCACCCGGGAGCGCGAGCGGGCCCGCAGACGAGGGCAACGGTTTCGGCGCCAACGTCGAAGGCTTCGTGGCTCGGGTGAGCAAGGAACGCCAGGCGCTCGCGGCCCACTTGAGCGGCGCCCGCTCGCTCGCCTTCCGCGACGGAACCCTCGAGATCGCGGTCGAGGCCGGGGACACCTGGCTGCGGGACCGGCTGGCCCGAACCTCCAACAAGAAGATTCTCGAAGCCGCGCTGGCCGCGACTTGGGGTGCCGGTTCCGCCTGGCGCCTCATCGACGCCCCGGCGGCGGGAACCCCCGAAGCGAGCGAAGGCGGTGCCGGCGGCGTTCAGACCGGATTCCAGGACGCCCAGCCGCCCCGGGTCGACGACCCCCGGGTCCAAGCCGTCTTGGATATCTTCGGCGGCTCGATCGAATCCGTCGAGCCAACCGAGACCGACTGAAGAGTCCACGGCCGCCGCTTTGCTCTGACGCGCGGCCCCTTTCCTTAGACTGCAAACGAGCGAGACCGACGATGAAGATCAAGCAACTCATGAAACAGGCCCAGCAGATGCAGGCTCAGCTCGAGCGCGAGCTGGCCGACCTCTCGATCGAATCGAGCGCCGGCGGCGGCATGGTGACGGTGACCATGAACGGCAAGAAGGAGCTTCTGTCGGTCACGATCGACCCCGAGGTTCTGTCCGGGGACGACGCCGACATGCTCGCGGACCTGGTTCTGGCCGCCGTCAACGACGCCACCCGCAAGGTCGATGAGGCGGTCCAGAGCTCGGTCGGCAACCTCGGAGGGGGCCTTCCGGGCCTCTTCTGACGGCCCGCCTTGTCGCGACATCGCGGCGACGGCTCAAAGCCTAGAGCATGCCACCGACAACTCCAGCAACCCCGAGAGATCCCTTCGGCCATCTGGTGGCCGAACTCGCCCGGTTACCGGGCATCGGACCCAAGACCGCCGTACGCCTGGCTCAGCACGTAGTCAAGGCCGACCGCTCGCGGGCCGAAGAGCTTGCCCGCGCTCTGGTCGAGGTCAAGGATCGGCTCCGCTCCTGCTCGACGTGTTTCTCGCTGACCGAAGAGGATCCCTGCCGGTACTGCTCCGACCCCAGCCGGGACGGCTCCGTCCTGTGCGTGGTCGAACAGCCGTTCAACATCCTGCCGCTCGAACGCACCGGTGAGTATCGCGGCCTCTACCATGTCTTGGACGGGGTGCTCTCGCCCCAGCGCGGCGTCGGCCCGGGCGAGCTCCGCGTCGACGAGCTCCTAGACCGGCTCGAAGGCGTCGCCGAGGTGATTCTGGCGACCAACCCGGACGTCGAAGGAGAAGCGACGGCCCTTTACCTGGCGCGCCTCCTCGCCGACCGCGACCTCAAGGTCTCGCGCCTAGCCTTCGGCATGCCGGTGGGCGGGGACATCGAGTACACCGACGAGGTCACCCTGGCGCGCTCGCTCCTCGGACGGCGAAATCTCTAGCTCTGGCGTCCTTCGCCTCCAGGCCGGACGGCGGCCGACCCGCGGCCCACCGCGGGTGTCAGCACTCCCGCTTCGATCCAGCAGAGAGCCCGGGCCTCGAGCGCATGCGCCTCGCGCTCGAACGAAATCGCCCGGTAGGCGGCGCCATGGTTCAGCCCCCGGACTCGACCGGCCAAGTACTCGCCCAGATAGCGCCCCAGAAACCGCGCCAGGCCGAATCGGCCCAGGCGCCGGATCTGAGCCACGTGGGCGAGCTCGTGAAACACCAGGGCCAGGCCTCGGTCGCGGCCCGCCTGGAGGTCCCGCCAGGCCTCCCGGGCAAAGACCACCCGCGAGCCCAGGGTCACCGCCTGGGCGCCGCAGAGGCGTGCGAGCGCCCGGGCCACCGTGCCGCCTTCCAGCCGCACCCGGCCCAGGTCGGTTCCTAGGAGGATCTCCGCGAGCCGCACCCAGGCGCCCACCACGCCCAGCCGGTAGCGGGGGCGAAACGCGGTCTCAGCCAGCATCACCCACCCAGCGGCATAGAATCTCGCGATGCCCATAGCCGCGCCTGACAGCCAGGGGTTCAAGGTCGCCTTCATCGGCAGCCACGGGGTCGGCAAGACCACCCTCTGCTACGGCCTCGCGGCCCGGCTCAAGGCGCGCGACGTCGCCCTCGAGGTCGTCCACGAAGTCGCCCGCCGCTGTCCCTTGCCCATCAACGAGCAGACCAGCCTCGAAGCTCAGTCCTGGATTCTTCATACCCAGATCGCCGAGGAGCTCTCTGCTTCGGCCCGGTATCCCGCGGTCCTGTGCGATCGCAGTCTTCTGGACAATTACGTCTACCTTCTCCTGGCCGACGGCCCTCAGGCTTCGCTCGAGCCGGTGGTCGGCGCCTGGATGGCATCCTACGATCTGCTCGTCCACGTGCCCATCGTCGAGCCGCCCTCGGCCGACGGCGTGCGGGCGACCGATCCCGACTTCCAGACCGCGGTCGACACAAGGCTCCTGGCCGAGATCCGGGAGCGAAATCTCGCCGTTGTGCGTCTCGACCCGAACGAGCGCGACCGTTGGCTGGGCCGCGCCGAGTCGGCAATCCTCGAACGCTTTCCGGTTTCCTGAGCCGGAGCCGTAGAATGGTCCGGTCTTGCAGAACGCCGAGCGCCTCCACCTCCTAGATACCTTTTCCCACTTCGGACCGCGCGAGCTGACCCTCTTGAGCGAGTGTCTCTCGCCGTGCTCCTTCGAAGCCGGCGGCCTGGTCTTCAACGAAGGCGACGCTCCGGGAGACTTCTTCCTGCTCGAAGACGGCGATATCCGCGTCCGCCGCATGACCGCCTTCGGCAGCTTCGAGCTCTTCATCCCGCGCTCCGGCGATCTCTTCGGCGAGGACGGCTTCCTGACCGCCGCTACCCGGGAAGGCGACGCGGAGATTCTGGAAGATGCCAACGTGGTGGTTTTCGACGCTCCGAAAGTGGCCGGGGCCATCGCCGATGACGCTCGCCTCGAGCTCGCCCTCCACTGGGCACTCTGGAAGAGCCTGTCGAGGAAACTCCGCCTGTCGAACGACCGCTTGATCCGCATCTTCGCTTCGGACTCCCAGATGCCGCATCTGACCAAGCCCGCCCACGATCGGCCGACCTCGGCCAGCGACATGAACATGGGGCACAAGGTCGATCTCTTTCGCGAGCAGCGCCTGTCGCCGATGGAGATCAACTTCCTGGCGTCCCTGTCCCGTGAAGAGCATTTCGAGCCCGGCCAGCCGATCTTTCGCGAGGGCGAGACCGGGGACAAGATGTACGTCGTCGCCGAAGGCACGGTCATGATCAGCAAGAACATCCCCGGCATCGGCGAGGAGGCGCTGGCGTTTCTGGAACGTGGCGAGTACTTCGGCGAGATGGCGCTGATCGACCACCGATCCCGCTCGGCCGACGCCCGCGCCCATCCCGACGAGGCGGTAACCGTGCTGGCCCTGCCGCGTTCGGTGGTCGAAGGGCTGCTCGACATCGACAAGGTCTCCTCGGTACGTCTCTTGAGCATCCTGACTTCGCTCGCCGCCAAGCGTATCCGCGAGCTGGAAGAGAAGCTGGTCGGCTGGTTCCTCCTGGCCGGCGGCGACATCGACCCGTCGCTCGAGCTGCCCTGAACAAGCCGCGGTCTGGCCTTCGGCGCGAAGGACCGGCTGGCTTCACGAGTCGCCCGCGAGCGCCAGGATCTTCTCGACCAGAGACGAACGGGGGAGTCGCGCCAGCTCGGCGGCGGCGAGGTAGCGCCCGAGCGGACCCTCCGCCACCTCGCTCACCTCGCCGTCGGTCTCGAAGCTCGCCAACGCCTCGAAGGCTTCGAGCTCCAGACGTCGGAAGGTGATGGCATGGCGAGCGCTTCCCAGGTCCCGGCCCAGCTTCCAGACTCCGCCGTAGCGTGAGCGCAGCCGCGCGCCGGCGCTCCGGCTGGATACCGGTCTTGGCTCCGGCCCGTCGAGCTCGATCCAGGGGAGCTCCCAGGTGCCGGCCAGGACCTCGGCGTCCTCGGCCCGCCGGAACAGAAGAGTCCTGCCGCGATCATCACGCGCCACTACGACCAATCGCCTCTCGGTCTCGATCGGCCGCCGCGGCGAGCGCACGGGCAGGAGCTCGGCGATGTCTTGCTCGAAAGATCCGCAGCCGGCGGCGAGCGAGCAGCTTGCGCAGGCGGGCCTTCTCGCCGTGCATACTGTGGCGCCCAGCTCGATCAGGGCCTCGTTCGAAGTGCCCGGCGTCTCGGCATCCAGAAGCGCGCTTCCCGCCTCGACGATCAGCCGCCGGCCCTCGGCCGAGCGGGGATCGCCCTCGTAGGCAATCAGCCGGCTCACGACCCGCTCCACGTTGCCGTCGACCGCTAGCCGGGCCTCGCCGTCGAGCTGGCTCGCGAGAGCGGCCGCGGTGTACTCGCCTATTCCTGAAAGCTCACGCCAGGCTTCGTACCCGACCGGAAAGCTTCCGGCTTCGGCTACCGCTTGCGCCGAACGGTGGAGGAGCCGTGCCCGCCGGTAGTAGCCCAGGCCCGACCAGGCCGCCAGAACCTCTTCGAGCTCCGCCCGAGCCAGCGAATCGATGGTCGGGAAGCGTTCCAGGAAGCCCTCGTAGTAGCCCAGAACGGTCTCCACGCGGGTCTGCTGAAGCATCACCTCGGAGACCCAGACCCGGTACGGGTCACGGTTCCGCCGCCAGGGCAGCTCGCGCCGGTTGGCGGCGAACCAATCGAGGAGTCGACGTCCCGGGCTCTTCTTGGACCGAGTGCGCGGGTGGTCGAGCTGGTGTCGGCTGGCCGGCGAATCGGGCATCGGGCGTTGCCGCCTGGATGGCGGCCAAAATGGCGCGGCCCATTCGGCCGTTCGCCGGGAAAATCGCCCGAGTCTAAGGGAAAAAAGGGAAGGCTGAGAGAACGGTTACCGGGGGAGGTCCTAGGTGGTTGGCTTGTTGGCTCTACCCCTGTAGAAAGGGGAACTTGGCGGGTAACTTGGTGACTTGAAGAGCCGAAACTCCTAGATAGGGTAGGAAATTGGTGTGAGGGTGGACCTCCCCGAATAACCCAAAACTCTACTGCCCTCTCAAATAAGCACGACCCGTGCCAAGTTCGAAAGAGCCGCTAACCGAGCGTCGAAAAAGGACATTTCCGGGCCGCTGGCCGGCCCTTGCAAGCTGTGGTAACGTAGCTCTGTCCCGCCTGAGTCCCAAGCCCGAGCGGCGCGTACCGGTACGGCGGTTTTCCACAACTATTCCACAGAATGTGGAAAGTTGCCGAGAGGGAAGGTTATGTCTGATTCGTTGTGGTCCCGACTTCGCAACCAGCTCGAAAACGAGCTGGATCCGGAAGAATTCTCGACCTGGTTCCGGCCCCTCAAGGTCGCCCGCGAGGAATCCGACCGGCTGGTGCTTGTGGCCCCGAACGGCAATTTCCTGAACACCCTCGAAGCCAGCTACCGCCCCGCGGTCGACCGGGCCATCGCCGGCCTGAGCGATGCACCCTGTGAAGTTCTATTCTCGGTCGAGGATTCCGAGCCGGCGCCCAAGCGAGCCGCCGTCCGGGGCTCCAGGTTCAACCCTCGCTACGTCTTCGACTCGTTCGTGGTCGGCAACTCGAACCAATTCGCCTATGCCGCCGCGCGCGCGGTCGCGGAGACGCCCTTTCGTAGCTACAACCCGCTGTTCCTCTACGGCGGCGTCGGATTGGGCAAGACCCATCTGCTCCATGCCATCGGGCACCGCCTTCAGCTCGAGCATCCCGAGCTCAAGATCATCTACTTGGCCGCCGAGCAGTTCGTCAACGACCTCATCAGCTCGCTTCGCTTCAACCGGATGCCGGCCTTTCGCGAGCGCTACCGCACGATTGACGTCCTCCTCGTCGATGACATCCAGTTCCTGGCCAACAAGGAGCGTACCCAGGAAGAGTTCTTTCATACTTTCAACACGCTCTACACCGGCCAGAAACAGATCATCCTCTCCTCGGACGCTCCGCCCCGGAACATCCCCGATCTCGAAGAGCGTCTGCGCAGCCGCTTCGAGTGGGGTCTCATCGCCGACATCCAGTCTCCCGATCTCGAGACCAAGGTCGCGATCCTGCGCAAGAAGGCCGACACCGAGCAACTCACCGTGCCGGACGAGGTCGCCCACTTCATCGCTCAGCAGGTGCGCTCGAACGTGCGCGAGCTCGAGGGCCTGCTGAATCGCGTCCTCGCCTTTGCCTCGCTCACCGGCCGGCCGCTATCGCTCGAACTCGCCAAGGAAACCCTCAAGGACATTCTTCCCGAATCTCCGCGCCTGACCGCCAAGGACATCGTCAAAGCGGTCGCCGCCCACTATGGGCTCAAGGTCAAGGAGATCAAGTCGCGCAACAACTCGCAGCAGATCGTCTTTCCACGCCAGGTGGCGATGTATCTCTGTAAGCAGCTCACCGAGATGTCGTATCCGGAGATCGGCAAAGAGTTCAACAACAAGCATCACTCGACCGTCATGTACTCGGTCGAGAAGATCGCCGAACGCGCCGACGAAGATCAGGAGCTCAAGCGCACCCTGACCCATCTCGAGCGCCAGTTGTCCTGACGCAATCGTCCGGACCACCTGTCCCGAATGCCACGCGGAAAATCCTGCGGATAAGCGTCCAGCGATCGATGAAACTTCCGCCGGCCTCGGACCTTGCACCGTTCTTCCGCACGCCCGGCACAGTTTTTCAGCATTCCCTTCCGGAACCCGAGACTGCGGACCTCGTTCGAAGCAAACGGTTTACGGCGTCATCCCCGCAATCCGCAGTCCCTAGTACTACTACTACTTATGCTAATTTCCGATATTCCTAAGAAGAGGTAGACCCCATGGAAGTTCGCGTACAACGTTCCCGCCTTCTGGCCGAGCTCAGCCCTATGCAGGGCATCGTCGAGCGGCGGACGACGATTCCCGTCCTGTCCCACATCCTGCTGCGAGCCGAAGACGAACGTCTGCATTTCGCTTCGACCGACCTCGACGTCTCCCTGATTTCGTCCGCCCCTGCCGAGGTCAAGGCTCCGGGCGCGGTCGCCGTCCAGGCGCGCAAGTTTCACGAGATTGTGCGCGCGGTAGGGGCCGAGGAGGTCGCGCTCACGGTCGAGGACGAAAGGCGGCTCAGGATCGAAGCCGGACACTCCCGCTTCAAGATCAACACGCTTGCCGCCGAAGACTTCCCGACCCTTCCCGAAGTTGCTCCAGACGGCAGTCTCAAGTTTTCGTTTGAGGCCTTCAAGAGAGCCATCGCCCGGGTGCTCTTTGCCGTCTCGACCGAGGAGTCGCGTTTCCAGCTCAACGGCGCGTTGCTCAAGATCAACGACGGCGGCATCGAGCTGGTGGCCACCGACGGTCACCGTTTGGCCCTGGTCGAGCACGACCTGGACGGCGGTGTCGCCGGCGAAGGCGTGCTGGTACCCCGCAAGGCGCTCCAGGAGCTTCAGCGTTTCGAGAGCGATGGCGAGATCGAGTTCAGCCGCAACGACCATCACCTGTCGTTTCGTCTCGAAGGTCGGGAGCTCATCTGCCGCATCCTGGAAGGAACGTTCCCTGACTACGAGCGAGTGATCTCGAAGGACAACGACCGTCAGGCGTTCTTCGATCGCAAGGAGCTGATCCAAGCGGTCCAGCGCGCGGCCCTTCTGACCGGCGACCGGGCGCGGGCGGTGCGCATGTCTCTGTCCGAAGGCAATCTCCTCATCACCGCGACCAACCCCGACCTGGGAGAGGCCCGCGAGGAGCTGCCCTGTGAGTTCGAGGGCGGCGAGATCCAGATCGGGATGAACCCCGACTACATCGTCCAGTTTCTGAACGCGGTCGATACCGACCGCGTTCGCCTGGATCTCAAGGATGAGAACACGCAGTGCATCGGCTATCCGGTCGAGGGGTCGGACAAGCGGTACCTGTGCGTCATCATGCCGATGCGGATCTAGCCGGGACCTCTCCCGCCGACTGCTAGCCTTGCGTCGCCTCGGTCGCAAGCCGTGTCTCTCCAAGCACTTGTAGCTTCTCGAACCAAGCCCCTGCTGAGACACTGCGACACTGCTATATCGAGACATTGAGACGTGCAGGTTAGAAGCGGCGCGGACAACGCCGAAGAGTTCCCTCGCCTCCTGGAGCGTCTGACGCTCAGCGACTTCCGCTGTTTCGAGAGCCTGCGCTGGTCCATTCCGCCTGGCCCGCAGCTCATCGTCGGAGACAACGGCGCCGGCAAGACCTCGGTCCTCGAAGCCGTCTACTTTCTGGCCACGACCAAGAGCTTCCGGACGGCGCGCCCGTCCGACTGCCGGCGTTGGGGGGCGAGCGAGTTCTGGGTCCATGGCCGAACCTCCGGGGCGGAGCTTGCCGCCGGCTACGCCGGAACCACGAGGCGACGGCAGGCCGACGGCAAGAACGTCTCCGTGGCCCGCTATCTGGAGTTCCTACCGGCGCTTTCCTGGTCGGCCGCGGACCGGGACCTTCTGGATGGTGATCCGGCGCTCAGGCGCCGGCTCCTGGATCAGGGCGTGGTGGGAGAGAACCCGCTAGCGGTCGAGCACCTGCGCGACTACCGGCGAGTGCTGGCCGAGAAGCGAGAGCTTCTGAAGAGGGGATTGGCCGGCTCTGCTGGCTCTAACAGCTTTGCTGGCTCGGGGCGAAAGGGTCCTGACGGTGCTCGCTCTCTCGAGGCCTGGAACGATCTTCTGGCGATCTCCGGCTTTGCCCTCATCCGGCTTCGCCAGGACTACGTCACCCGTCTCGACCAGGCGCTTCGGCAGGTGATCTCGGACCACGAGCTGCCGCTGCCGGCGGTCGCTCTCGAGTACCGACCCAACCTGAGGTCCAACTTGCAGACGGGCCGCCCGCAAGGGAGCCAAGACGACTCCGGACCGGAGCAGCCGCCCGCGGTGAAGGTACCGGAATCGGCGGACGAGGTGCGCGACGCCTTGGCCCGCGCCCGGTCGCGGGAGGTCGATCGGCGCCGCATTCTGGTCGGGCCGCATCTCGACCGGTTGGTTCTACGCTGGGTCGAGACCGACATCGGCAAGGCGGCCTCGGCCGGAGAGCGCAAGCTCTTTGGCCTGGCGCTCACCGCCGCCCGCGCCCGGGTTCTGGCGGCGACGGGCCGGGTGCCCGTGGTTCTGCTCGACGACCTCGATGCCGAGTTGGACCGATCGCGTCTCGAAATCGCCTGGAGTCTCTTTTCCGAGATGCCTCAAGTCCTGGTCTCCTCGGCTCATCGGAAGGTCGCGAAGCGACTCCGAAATACCGCCTCCTGGTGCCTCGAAAGTGGCCTTCTGGCGGCTCTTTGAAGATTTTCGCCAAGGACTGAAAATTCGTCCTTAAGTCGCTGAAAGTAAAGGCTTTAGATCCTTGCTTCAGGGGTCCAGGATGATATACTTCGAAGCGGTCGCGAAAACCGGTGAGGCTCCGCCCGATCCGGGCCGCTCGCGACTCGATCCCGGCACATCCGATCGCTAGAAACACGACGGGCCAAGGGCCCGGTTGCCGGGTAGGGAATAGGCATCCAGATCAGGAGGCGTCGCTTGGCCAAAGCCCCGGAAAGCACCTACACCGCCGAGAACATCAAGGTCTTGAAGGGCCTGGAGGCCGTGCGCAAACGGCCCGGGATGTACATCGGCGACACCGATGACGGCTCGGGCTTGCACCACATGGTCTTCGAGCTCGTCGATAATGCCATCGACGAAGCCCAGGCTGGGTACTGCTCGAAAGTGGAGGTGACCCTCCACACCGACAACACGGTCACGGTCGAGGATGACGGCCGGGGCATTCCGGTCGACATGCACAAGAGCGAAGGCCGCTCGGCGGCCGAGGTCATCATGACCGAGCTTCATTCGGGCGGGAAGTTCGACAGCAACTCCTACAAGGTCTCGGGCGGACTGCATGGCGTCGGCGTGTCGGTGGTCAACGCGCTCTCGGAGCGCCTGGAGCTCGAGATCAAGCGGGACGGCAAGGTCTGGCACCAGATCTACCACCGGGGCGTGCCGGAGGATCCGATCCAGCCGCTGGGCACGACCAAGAAGACCGGCACCAAGGTCACCTTCTCACCCGATCCCGAGATGTTCAGCGCGCTGGAGTTTCACTACGAGACTCTGGCCCAGCGTCTGCGCGAGCTCGCTTTCTTGAACCGGGGCGTTCATATCGAGCTCTTGGACGAGCGCAGCGGCAAGACCGCGACCTTCTCGTACGCCGGCGGCATCCAGAGTTTCGTCGAGCATCTGAACCGCAACAAGTCGGCGCTCCACAAGAAACCGATTCATCTCGAGGACGAACGCGACGACGGCTCCGGCGAGGAGCGGGTCGAGATCGCGCTCCAGTGGAACGACGGCTACCAGGAGCAGATCTTCTCGTTTACCAACACCATCAAGAATCGGGACGGCGGCACCCACCTGTCGGGCTTCAAGTCGGCCCTGACCCGGACCATCAACGCCTACGCCAACTCGGCCGGACTGACCAAGAACTTGAAGGAGAACCTCTCGGGCGACGACGTACGCGAGGGCCTGACCGCGGTCGTCTCGGTCAAGATCCAGGATCCCAAGTTCTCGAGCCAGACCAAGGACAAGCTGGTTTCTTCAGAGGTCAAGGGCTGGGTCGAGCAGGTGGTCAACGAAGCCCTCGGGAACTTCTTCGAGGAGAACCCGAGGCTGGCCAAGCGCATCATCGCCAAGTGCGTCGAGGCGGCCCGGGCTCGCGAGGCGGCGCGCAAGGCCCGGGAGCTGACCCGGCGCAAGGGCGCTCTTGACGCTTCGAGCCTTCCCGGCAAGCTCGCCGACTGCAGCGAGCGCAATCCCGAGTTCGCCGAGCTCTTCCTGGTCGAGGGTGAGTCGGCGGGCGGCACCGCCAAGCAAGGCCGTGACCGGAAGTTCCAGGCGATCCTGCCGCTCAAGGGCAAGATCCTGAACGTCGAGAAGGCCCGCTTCGACAAGATGCTCTCCTCCGAGGAGATCAAGACGCTGATCTCAGCGCTGGGCACCGGGATCGGAAAAGACGACTTCGACGTCTCGAAGCTGCGCTACCACAAGCTCGTCATCATGTGCGACGCCGATGTCGACGGCAGCCACATTCGCACCCTCATCCTGACCTTCTTCTTCCGGCAGATGGCCGAGATCATCGAGCGCGGCTACCTCTACATTGCGCAGCCGCCGCTCTACAAGATCGGCGAGGGCAGGAAGGAGATCTATCTCAAGGATGATCGCGAGTACCAGGAGTTCCTGGTCGAGCGCATCCAGAAGGACTGGTCCATCGACATCGCCTCCAACGGCGCAAGCTCCACCCAGAAGGGGACACGTTTGGGCCAGTTCCTGACCAAGGCCGACGAGTTCTTGAAGGATCTGGATCGGTTGTCTTCCCGCGGCTATCCCAAGGACGCTCTTCGCATCGCTCTGCTCCACGGAGTCACGACCCGGAAGTCGCTGGCCGACGAGGAGCTCATCCGCCAGGTGGCCGAGATCATCGAGGCCTCGGGCTTCCACAGCGTGGAAGTCGGCTTCGACGAGGAGCACGGCACCAACGTCATCGACTTCGTCAGCCGGCGGGACGGGGTGGAGCGCAGCGTGCGTATCGATTGGCACCTTCTTTCCACCGCCGAATACCGCTCGATGGCCAGGAACAAGGCCGGACTCGGCGCGCTGGCGGCTGAAGGATTCGTGCTGCGCCAAGGTGAAGAGTCGGTCGAGCTCGACAGCCTGGAGGACGCGCTCGAAGCCGCGTTCGCGGGCGCCAAGAAGGGACTCTCGATCCAGCGCTACAAGGGTCTGGGTGAGATGAACGCGGAGCAGCTCTGGGAAACCACCATGGACCCCGAGCGCCGCCGCCTGCTCAAGGTCTCGATCGAAGACGAGATCGGCGCGGACGAAATCTTCACCGTGCTCATGGGCGACCAGGTGCAGCCACGCCGCGAGTTCATCGAAGCCAACGCGCTCAACGTGGTCAATCTGGACATCTAGTCAGGCCCGTCCGTCGGACACCCAGGCAACGCAACCAGCGAGTTACTCCCCATGAGCGAACACGACCAAGTCCTGCCCTTCGACAACGCCGTCGTCGTCGACATCGAAGACGAGATGAAGCGCAGCTACATCGATTACGCCATGAGCGTGATCGTGGGACGCGCGCTGCCGGACGTGCGCGACGGCTTGAAGCCCGTGCACCGGCGCGTCCTCTACGGCATGTGGGAGAGCGGCAACCGTTCGAACCGCCCGTACAAGAAATCGGCGCGCATCGTCGGTAGCGTCATGGGGAAGTACCACCCGCACGGCGACAGCGCGATCTACGACACCGTGGTGCGCCTGGCGCAGGATTTTTCCATGCGCTATCCGCTGGTCGACGGCCAGGGCAACTTCGGTTCGGTCGACGGCGATAGCGCGGCGGCAATGCGCTACACCGAGGTGCGGCTGACCAAGCTCGCCGAGGAGATGTTGCGCGACGACATCGACAAGGAGACGGTGGACTGGGGCCTCAACTACGACGGCTCGCTGCAAGAGCCGATGGTCCTACCGGCGCGGATGCCGAATCTGCTCATCAACGGCGCCGCCGGCATCGCCGTGGGCATGGCCACCAACGTGCCGCCGCACAACCTGACCGAGGTAGCGGATGCTCTCATCTACCTGATCGAGCACCCCGAGGCGACCGTCGACGACCTGATGGCGATCGTTCCGGGTCCGGATTTTCCCACCGCCGGCTTCATCCACGGCATCGAGGGCATCAAGACCGCCTACCGGACCGGCCGCGGCACCATCCAGGTGCGCGCCAAGGCCGCGATCGAGACCAGCCGCAAGGGCGATCGGCAGTCGATCATCGTCACCGAGCTTCCGTATCAGGTCAACAAGGCGCGACTCCTGGAACGGATCGCCCAACTGGTTCAGCAAAAGAAGATCGAGGGCATCACCGATCTGCGGGACGAGTCGGATCGCAAGGGCATCCGGGTCGTGGTCGACATCAAGCGCGGCCAGATCGCCGAGATCGTCCTCAACCATCTCTACAAGCTGACCCAGATGCAGACGACCTTCGGCATCATCTTGCTGGCGATCGTCGACAACCAGCCCAAGCTCTTGACGCTGGACCAGATGCTGAAGCACTTCCTGGACCATCGCAAGACCATCATCATCCGGCGCACCCGGTTCGATCTACGCAAGGCTGAAGAGCGCGCCCACATCCTTGAGGGCATTCTCAAGGCGCTCGATCAGCTCGACGAGATCATCACCGCGATCCGCTCCAGTCAGACGCCGGCCGAAGCCCGGGAGCGCCTGATCGCCGAGTTCTCGCTGACCGCGCCCCAGGCTCAGGCGATCCTGGAGATGCGGCTCCAGAAGCTGACCGGCCTCGAGCGCGAGAAGGTGGTCGAGGAGTACAAGGAGCTGATGGCTCTGATCGAGCGGCTACGCGCGATTCTGGCCTCCGATCGGCTGGTTCTGGACGTCATCCGGGACGAGCTCGAGCAGATCAAGAAGGCTTTCGGCGATGCGCGCCGCACCGAGATCATTCCCGAGACCCACGAGATCACGGTCGAGGACATGATCGCCGACGAAGAGATGGTGATCACGGTCACCAACTCGGGCTACGTCAAGCGCTCGCCGCTGTCGCTCTACCGGGCGCAGAACCGGGGCGGCAAGGGCCGCCGCGGCATGGTGACCAAGGAAGGCGACTTCGTCGAACACCTGTACGTCGCCACTGCCCACAGTTACGTCCTCGTCTTTACCGAGTCCGGCCAGGTGCACTGGCTCAAGGTGCACGAGATCCCGGAGATGGGTCCGGCCGCCCGCGGCAAGGCCATCGTCAACCTGTTGCAGCTGTCGGCCGACGACCGGGTGGCGACGACCCTCGCCGTGCGGGACTTTCCGGAAGGCCAGTACCTGTTCTTCGCCACCGAGAAGGGGACGGTCAAGAAGACCGAGCTCTCCGCCTACGCGCGGCCCCGAGCCGGAGGCATCCGGGCGATCAACATCGACAAGGGTGATCGGCTGCTGGGCGTGCGGCTGACCGATGGCGCAAAAACCGTGCTGCTGGCTACCGCCAAGGGCTTCTCGATCCGGTTCCAGGAGTCCGACGCCCGCCCCATGGGCCGGGCCACCCGTGGCGTTCGAGGCATTCTGCTGCGCAAGGGGGACCGGGTCGTGGCCATGGAGACCCTGGATCCGGAGGCCGGCGAGATCCTGTCGCTCGCCGAAGGAGGCATCGGCAAGCGTACGCCGGTCGATCAGTACCGGATCCAGAGCCGGGGCGGCAAGGGCATCATCAACCTCAAGGTCTCGGAGAAGACCGGACAGGTGGTCGGCGCCAAGCAGGTGACGCCGGACGACGAGCTCATGTTGATCACCCAGGAGGGCAAGATCATCCGCATCGCGGTCGAAGGCGTGCGGGTGAGCGGTCGCTCGACCCAGGGCGTCAAGCTCATGGATCTCGGCTCCGGGGACCGGGTCGTGGCGGTGGCCAAGCTCGGTGATCGAGCCGAAGACGGTGCCGGGGAAGACGACGGATCGGCCGCGGACCCGGAGGCCGTCGCAGTTGCAGCGGCGCCAAATGCTCCGGATGACGTTCCGGACGACGTTTCGCCCGAACCCGGGGACGACCCGCCGGCAGATCCGGTCAACTAGCCAGGCCTTCTCACCAGGGTTTGCGTCACGAGACCGGAACCGAGCCGCCGTCTCCGGAAGGCGCGGAGCAGGACGCCACGAGCGAGCCGGCGGAGCCGGTGGAAACCCGGGAGGCTCCAGAGACGGGGCCAGCTCCGAAGCCGCCGACCGGACCACAAGGAGTCGGCGGGACGGGTTTCCTGACCTGGTCAGCGGTCCTGTACCTGGTGCTGGCGGTGGCCGCCATCGTCTGGCTGGGTTCCCGGCACGGACGGATCGGAGCGGCTCTTTTCGTTGATCCGGAGGCCTGGGCGGTGGACGTGGCGGCCGGCCTGGGGGCGGCGGCCGCGCTCTTGGGTCTGTGGCGGCTGACCGCGCGGCTCTACGCCCCGGCCCGGCGCCTGGAACGTTCGATGGCCGAGCTCGTCGGGCCCCTGGAATGGGCCGAGGTGGTGAGTCTGGCGCTCCTGTCGGGCTTTGCCGAAGAGCTCTTTTTCCGGGGAGCGGTACAAGGCGCCTGGGGCCTGCCGGTGGCGACCCTCCTGTTCGCCGCCTTGCACGTGGGACCCGGCCGGGAGTACCGCTTGTGGACACTCTTCGCCCTGGTCGCCGGTGCGGTCCTGGGCGGCCTCATGGCCTGGCGGGGAAATCTGCTGGCGCCGGTTCTCGCCCACGTCGGCGTCAACGCAGTGGGTCTGTCTCGCATCGCCGCGCTGGCGCGCCGGGCTCGGGCCTGACAAGCCGGGGGCATTGTCGAGAGAGCACGGCCTCGGGGGCTGGCTCGGCTGGCTCCGGCGGCCCGGCCGACCCCGCTAGTTTCCCCTTGGGAAGCCGCGGCCTGGCCGCAAGTTGGCCGAGGCGAGACTGCCCCAAGAGGCGGCGCCGACCGCGTCCGGCTTTGCTACACTGACCGACCCTTCGCGGCGGAAAACCGGGCAACGTTGGAGAACACGATGGCGAGCGACAGTCAGGACGTCTTCGCGCGAGTCGAGCGCGAACAAGAGGGATACCTCGAAGAGCTGAAGGATTACATTCGGATTCCTTCGGTGTCGACCGACCCGGCCTACGCCGCCGACGTCGCGCGCTGCGCCGAGTTCATCTCCGGCAAGCTGACCGATGCGGGCCTTGCGGCCGAGATCCTTGAAACCGATGGCTATCCACTGGTCTACGCCGAGTGGACCGGAGCCGCCGGCAAGCCCACGCTGCTCTTTTACGGACACTACGACGTCCAGCCGCCTGATCCCCTCGAGGAATGGCGCAATCCGCCCTTCGAGCCCACCGTGGAGGGAGACTGTCTGGTGGCCCGGGGGGCGACCGACGACAAGGGGCAGTCCTTCGCCCACGTCAAGGCGGTAGCAGCGATCTTCGCCGAGCGCGGCGAGCTGCCGATCAACGTCAAGTTTCTGCTCGAGGGCGAGGAAGAGTCCGGCGGCGCGGCGATCGAGAAATGGGTGCGTGAGGATGCCGGCGACCGGCTGGCCTGCGACGCAGTCGTGGTCTCGGACTCCTCGATGTACGGACCCGGGCAGCCGTCGTTGCTCTACGGTTTGAAGGGCCTCCAGTACATGGAGCTCCGCGTCGATGGACCCAACCGGGACCTTCACTCCGGCGCCTTCGGCGGAGCGGTGGCCAACCCGGGCAACGCTCTCGCCCACATCATCGCCGGCCTGGTCGATTCCGAGACCGGCCGCATCGAGATTCCCGGGTTCTACGACGACGTCCTGGACCTCGAGGACTGGGAGCGGCAGGCGTTCGCCGAGCTGCCGTTCTCAGAAGACGAGTACCGCACCGAGCTGGGAGTGGAGACCACCTTCGGGGAGGCCGGCTACACCACCCTCGAGCGAGCCTGGGCCCGCCCGACCTGCGACGTCAACGGCATCTGGGGTGGCTATCAGGGTGAGGGCGCCAAGACCGTGCTGCCGGCGTGGGCTGCCGCCAAGGTCTCGATGCGTCTGGTACCCGACCAGAAGGCCGAGGACATTGCCGCCAAGTTCCAGGCGCATGTCGAGACCCTCGCCCCGGCGGGAGTCCGAGTCACGGTCAACGCCCACCACGGCGCCGATCCGGTGCTGGTCGATACCAAGGGAGCACTCGCCGAGGCTACGATGGGGGCGCAGGAAGACGTCTGGGGCAAGCCGCCGGTGCGCGTCCGAGAGGGCGGCTCCATCCCGATCGTGGGTACCTTCTCGGAGGTTCTGGAGGTTCCGATCCTGCTCGTCGGCTTCGGCCTGAGCGACGACCGCCTGCACTCGCCCAACGAGAAGTTCAACATCAGCCACTTCTACAACGGCATCCGCACGACCGTTCGGATCCTGGACAGGGCGGGCGAGCTCGACGGCGCGCCGTGACCGACGATTCGGATTCCAGCTCGATCGAGCGCGAGCTCAAGTTTCGCTCCGCCGACCTCAATGCGCTGCGCGACCGCTTGATCGACGCCGAGGCGGAGCGCGTAAGCCCTTCCGCCAAGGAGGAAAACTGGCTTCTGGATCGAGGCGACGAGCTCTTCCGGTCGGGCTGCCTCCTCCGCGTGCGCTCGGAGGGCGGCGGCGCCAAGCTGACCTTCAAGGGGCCCAGCCGGATGGAGGCCGGAGTCAAGATCCGCAAGGAGCTGGAGCTCGACATCGACGACCCTGCCCGTGCCCTCCAGTTGTTCGAGGCGCTCGGCTTCCGGGTCGCGCGGCGGTACGAGAAGTACCGCGAGACCTGGAGGCTGGGCGCGGTTCTGATCTGTCTCGACCGGACGCCGATCGGGAACTTCGTGGAGTTCGAGGGTGTGGGCGGGGAAACCGTGGCCCGGCGGCTCGGGCTCGAGCTCGAGACCGCCGAAGAGCACAACTACCTCGAGCTCTACCAGGAGCATCGCCGAAGCCATCCCGACAGTCCCGCAGACATGGTGTTTGATTGAGCGCTGTGCGCTGGCGGGCGGTGATCCTCGCAGCCGGCTTCGGAACCCGGCTTCGCCCGCTCACTCTGGCGGTGCCCAAGGCGCTCTTGCCGGTCGCCGGGACACCGCTCGTGGGGCGCACGCTGGCACAGCTGGCCGCCGCCGGCTGCGAAGCGGTGGCGATCAATTTGCACCATCTGGGAGATCGCCTGGCGGCCCGCTACGGCTCCGACTACGAGGGCACGCCGATCGTCTACTCGCGGGAGACCGAGATCCTGGGCACCCTGGGAGCGATGGCGCCGCTTCGCGAGTTTCTGGAGGAGGCCGAGCTGGTCCTGGTGGTCAACGGCGACAGCCTGGCGCGGTGGCCGTTCGAAGCCCTCCTGGACCACCACCGCAAGGCCGGAGCCGCGGCTCGAGCAAGCGGCATCGAGCCGCCATCGGCGAGCCTTCTGGTCTCGAGCAGGGCACGGCCCGAGGATTTTGGGGGAGGTATCGGAGTTTCGAAGTCCCTGATGCCAGGCAAGACCGGCAAGGCCGGCCGGCTGGTGTCCTTCAACCGGGCCGCCGACGAAGCCCGTCCCGAACCGGAGGCCGAGAACTGGCGGGTCTTTGCCGGAGCCCATGTCTTCGAGCCCGAGCTGGTGGCCGCGGTCCAGCCGGAGCCGGCCGATTTCGTGCGCGAGCTCTACCGTCCGGCGCTTACGGCGGGCCGGCGACTGGACGTCGTCGAGACCTCGGCCGCGTGGTTCGATCTGGGAACCCCGAGGCGGTATCTGGAAGCGGTGATCGCCTGGAGCGGTCGGCGCAGGCTCGGCCGGCGAGGCCGCCGCGGCTGGCGCTCCGACAGCGCCGAGGTCGCCGAGGACGCGGCGGTGCGACGCTCGGTGCTGGAGTCCGGAGCCCAGGTCGGCGGCGGCGCCCGCTTGTCGCGAGCGCTCGTCCTGCCCGACGCCAGAATCGGTGAGGGCTCGGTGATTCGCAGGTCGATTGTGGGCTTCGGCGCCAGCGTGCCCGCCGGCGCCGTGATCGAAGAGCGGCTGGTGACCAAGGTGCGGGCCGACGTCGTCCCCCACCCGGAAGCCTCGGTCATCGGTGATCTCGTGCTGAGCCCGCTGAGCTGATGCCCGGGCCCTATCGCCTCATCGTCTTCGACTGGGACGGCACCCTGCTCGACTCGATCGCATCGATCGTGCGCTGTACCGAGGCAACGATGCGCGAGCTCGGCCTGGGGCCGGTCGATGAGGGCACGATCCGGGCGGCGATCGGCATGGGTATCCGGGAGAGCGTCGAGGCCTTCTGCCCGGGTTGCGACGAAGAGACGTTTGGACGGATCGTCACGGTCTATCGGGAGCTCTGGTTTTCGAGCTACGGGCACCAATCGAGCCTCTTCACGGATGCGGAGGCGACCTTGCGGCGGCTGGCGCTACAGGAGCATCTGCTGGCCGTGGCCACGGCCAAGAGCCGCCGCGGCCTGGAGACGGACTTCGAACGCACCGGAGTCCGGGACCTCTTCAGTGGCAGCCGAACCGCGGACGAGACCGCGGCCAAACCCAATCCCCACATGGTGCTCGAGCTCCTGGACGAGCTCGGCGTCCGCACAAGTGACGCCCTGGTGGTGGGCGATTCGGTCCACGACCTCGACATGGCTACAAACGCGGGCGTGGACGCGGTCGCCGTCGGCAGCGGCGCGACAGCGATCGCGACCCTGGAGCGCCATGCTCCGCGAGCTTGCCTTGCCGGGGTCGGCGAGCTGCCGGACTGGCTCGATTCCCGGACCTAGCCCGATTGCGGCCTCTCGCTACCTCTCGGTGGCGAGGGCCGCGAAGACCTCGTCAACCTGCTGCCAGCCGAGGCGCATCAGAAACGACGAGTTGCGGCCATAGGACTTGGCGCCCAGGATGAAGAAGCCGGGCTCCGGATTGGTCAGGGTCTCGACGCCGTGGCTTTCCTGGGCCAGGCAGTCGGCCGCGCCGTCACCACCGGCTCCGGCCTCGGCCAGGAGCGCGGCGGCGAGCTTCATGGGTCCCGACGTGGCGTAGCACTCGTGGACCTGGAGCTGGCGGTAGATCCGGTGGTCGCCGACGCTGCCGGTAAGGGCCAGAATGCGATCGACCACGACCTCGTCTTGCGGCGAAGGGTCTGATCCGTTGCCGCCAGCGGCTGGGCTGGCGTGAGTCGCCCGCAGGGTGACCCGGACGCCGTCCCCATCATCGGCCAGGGCGTCGACGACGACACCGTACCGCGTGCGGACGTGGGGCGAGCCGCCCGCGGCGAGCGCTCGCGCCTTGGCGACCAGGCCCGAGCGTTCGGGCAGGGGATCGTCCGGGTCGATGCGCCAGGCGGGCTCGGCACCCCGAATCGCCCACAGGATCTCGGACTGGGGCGCGTCCGGCTCGATCGCGGCGGCGGCCGCGGCCTCGGCCAGGGCGACGACCGCGGTCATCGCCGAGTGGCCGGCGCCGACGACCAGGACGCGCCGTCCGAGCGATCGGAGCGATCGGAGCGATCGGAGCCAGCGGAGCCGGGTGTCGCGCTCGAGATCCGGGATGCGTCGCTCGATCCGGTCCCCGAGAGCGTCTTCCCCCGGCGCGGCAATGCCGCCGTCGCCCAGGGCGTTGGGCCGGTCGTAGGAGCCGGTGCAGTCCAGGACCACGTCGGCCCGGTCGATGCGCTGGGTTCCGGTCGTATCCTCCACCAGCAGCCGGAAAGGCCGCTCGGCGCGCGCGGCCGAGGCGATGGCCTCGTGCTTGAGCAGACCCTGGCGCCCGACTTCGAGGACGCGGGTTCCGGTCTGGAGGCGGTCGGCGATGGCCGGCAGGGCGGCGACGGGCGCCAGCACTCGCTCGACGAGCTCGGCGCCGGTCGGGCAGGACGGATCGGTAGCCTCGGGAACGGGCACCCCGGCGCGGGTCAGGGCCGCCCGCGCCCGGGGTGAGACGTCGTAGGCCCAGGGCGAGAAGAGCCGTACATGACCCCAGTCGCGGATGTTGGCGCCGACGCCCTCCCCGGCCTCGTACAAGGTAAAGGAAGAGCCGGCGTCGGCGGCGGCGAGCGCCGCCTCGAGCCCGGTCGGCCCGGCGCCCAGGATGGCGATGTGTCCCGATTTGGTCATGGGTCTCCTTGGTTCGCGCGGTTGGCCGTGGGCGTCCTAGAACTTCGAGAGGGCCCGCTCGCGCGCGGGCAGGATCTCGAGACAGGTGGTCCAGTAGCCGGTCTCGATGGTGGCGACGAACTCCTCGGGCAGCCGTTCGCGGCGCATCTCTTCGGCGAGAGCCTCGTGGTTGTAGGCAAGGGGCTCGAGGCGGATGGCGAGCTCGCCGTTTCGGCGGGCTTCCAGGAGCGCGTACCAGACCGAAGTGTTGCCGTCGTTGGCGGGCCGGCCGATGACCCCGACGTTCGCGACCTGGCGCCCGGATGGCAAAGCGCGCTGCCAGTGGAGCCCGGTATGGGTGCAGAGAATCGCGTCGGCGCGCTCCTGGTCGAGAACAACCTCCAGAAACGCGTCAGGCGTCGTGGAGTCGAACAGGAACTCATTGACCCGTCTGGGCGAACCGTGAACGAGAAGAAGCTCGTGCTTGCCGAGGCGGACTCGCCGCCGGGCCGGCAGGTGCCCCATCCATTTCTTGAAGGCGTCCGACGAGTTGCGCTCGGTGTAGCGGTAGGAGAGCTCGGCGAAGTGGTTGTCTCGCGGGTCGGTGTAGCCGCAGTTGCAGTCCTCGTGACCGTTCGCCAGAGACTGCTCGTAGTTGCCCTGAAGCGTGCGGACCCCGCCGGAAGTGAGAAGCGGCCAGACCTTCTCGGGCGAGGGCCCGAAGCCGCCCAAGTCGCCGAGGCAGTAGACGGCCTCGGCCCCCAGGCTCTTGGCGGTCTCCAGAACCGCGGCCAGGGCGAGATGGTTGCTGTAGACCCCGCCAAAGACCAGGATCCTGGAGAAGGGACCCTCGACCGGCGTCGGGTCGGGATGCGGCGCCAGAAACTCGGCCCGCGCGGTGCGCCGGGCCTCGGCCGAGAGGGTCTGGCCGGCCGCTCGGGTCGCGGCGCGGAAGCGCTCGAGCGGCACCAGGTCTTCTCCCCAGGTGGCAAGTCCCTTGTGCGCGGAGAACGCCTCGTGCTGGGCCTTTCGAGCGCGCGCCCGCCGTTCGCGATCGGATGGGCTCTGTGAGAGATCTGGGGGTTTGCGGTCGGGCACGGCGAGCTTTCGAGTTCTTGGGTTCAGGCGGATCGGGCGGGTCAGTCGGATTAGTCGGGTCAGGGCGGATCAGGGCGGGTCAGGTACGACAGCTCACGCCGTAGACGTGACAGGTCCAGCAGGCGGGGTGAGCCAGCGCGAAGCCGTCCAGAGCGTCGGTCAGCGTCTCGCCCATCTTGCCCTCGGGTTCGTTGACCAGGATCGGGCAGACCCAGACGCCCTGGTCGGTCACCGTGCGGCAGCCCGAGCACTGGAGGTGCGACCAGCCCTCCTCGGGCGCGTCGCCCTCGCGCAGGCGCTGCCAGCTCGCGTAGGCGCTGCTGCGCTCGGCTTCGGCGCCGATCTGGAAGACCGGCAAGATCTTGAGCCGGGGCTTGACGACGCCGAGCTCGGCCAAGAGCGCCGCGAACCGCTCCTTGCCCGCCACCGAGCCGTTCTCGTCGTGGACCTCGGTGACCGTGATGACCGGGTTGAGGCCGGCGGCGACGAGATTGCCGATACCGGCCAGGATGCGCTCGAAGCTGCCCTCGCCCCGGATGGGATCGTTGGCCGCGGCCGAGTACCCGTCGAGGGAGACGCGCAGGTCGAGGGAGTAGCGCGAGCGCCCGGTGAGCTCGGCCAGGCGCCGGGCGCGCTTGGGATCGAGCAGCAACCCGTTGGTCAGGACCGTGGCCGGACCGGACGCGAGAGTCCGCTCCAGGATGGCTTCCATCTCGGGGTTCAGAAACGGCTCGCCGCCGGTGAAGTAGAACTCGCGCACGCCCAGCTCGGCCGCTTCGGCCAGATAGGGCTCGATGGCCGCAAGAGTGAGGAACTCGTGGGTGTGGTTGGTGGGCGAGCACGAGACGAAGCAGTGGGTGCAGGCCAGGTTGCAGACCGTTCCTCCGACTTGGAACCAGAGCGTGTCGAGGTGGTCGAGCTCGACTGTTGGAGCCAGCGGAGCCAGTGGAGCCAGCGGAGCAGTCTGAGCCGGCGACTCCGCTTGCGGGGAAGCCCCGGACGGCGCCTCGGGTGCGGGCGGGGGCTCCGGAGGCCGGCTGGCTCCGTCCGGCATCAGCAGCAATCGCTCCCGGGCGCGCAGCAAGCCTCCGCGGCTTCGGAGGTGAGGTCGTAGTCGAGCCCCTTGGTCTCTCGCGGGTGGCGGAGTGCGGTGCGCGAGCAATCGAACGCGGCGGCGTCTCCGGGTTCGATCGGCACCCGGGGCTCGACCCTCTCGAAGCTCTCGGCGTAGGGCTCTCGTCCGTACAGCGCGAAGGTCTTGGCGCAGACCGCATAGCGCCGGCCTCGGACCATGCGGTGGCCGTCGTCGTCCAGGACCTCCTTGAACGGGCCCTTGTAAATCACCGCCTGGTTGTGCTCGAAACAGGGCCCCTCCTTGCCTTTGAAGGCCTCCAGAGTCAGCGAGCGAAACTCGATGCCCTCGACCGTGCGCCAAGGCTCGGTCTGGCGCTCGACGATGCGTACGCCGTAAAAGCCCGCCGCCTCGAATGCCTCGAGGAAAGCGCTCTCGGTGAGCGCTCCGGAGATGCAGCCGCTCCAGAGCTCGGCGTCGTGTTGCAGGTGCTCGGGCACGGGCTCGTCGCCGACGATGTCCGAGATGACCGCCCGTCCACCGTCGGCCAGCACTCGGTAGATCTCGGCGAAGAGGCGGGCCTTGTCCCCGTTCGAGACCAGGTTGAGAACGCAGTTCGACACCACCACGTCGACCGAGCCGTCGGCCACCAGCGGCCGCTCGCGGCGCAGGTTCTCAGCCGCGACCTGGGCTTCGAGCAGCGCTTCGGTGGAGGCGGCTGGCCGCAGCGCCAGCGCCTCATCCATCAAGTCCCAATCCAGGGCCAGGTCCTGGATCCGGCCGCGGCGGAACTCGACGTTGGCGTAACCCAACCGCTCGGCGACGACCGGAGCGTTGCGGCGGGCGACCTCGAGCATGTCGGGGGTCATGTCGACGCCGATGACCCGGCCCGTGGCCCCGACCACCTGGGCGGCGATGAAACAGATCTTGCCGGTACCGCTGCCCAGATCCAAGACCGTCTCGCCGGGGCGCAGGTAGCGGCTGGGGTCGCCGCAGCCGTAGTCGCGCTCGATGACCTCGTCGGGAATGATCTCCAGGTACTTCGGGTCGTAGTCGACGGGACAGCAAAGCTCGGCCACCGGCGCCTGAGCGCCCTGGCTATATCGTTCTTGGACTGCTTTCTCCACATCTGCGAGCGTCATAGGCCTCGCCTCCTTCCTCTGGTTGCCCTGGTCAAGTCGTGCCGTCCGCCGGCCTCCGGGCCGCGCGTACGGGGAGCGAAGATCGGCTCAGACGGAAGGCGGCGCGCGGTCGGGAGCCGCGGCCAGAGATTCCGCCAGGTGCGCCGGGATCGCCGCGCCCGGCTGCGGCCGGTTCGGCTGCGGCCGGGCGAGCTCGCCGCGGAGGCGGCGCCGCAGGGCGTAGAGTGTGTCTCCGGCCGACCGGCACGGCTCCGCCAGCCAGCGTTCGAGATCGGCCGGCCGGTCGAGGTCGGCCAGGGGCCGGAGAAAGACGACGCCGCGGCCAGCTTGTTCGAGCGCCGAGCGAAGCGTCTGGCGGGTGGCCCGAGAGCACCAGGACACGCTCTCCCAGGCCACGTCTTCGAGTGGCCGGCTGGCGCCGAGAAGGTAGAAGCCGCCATCGCGGGATGGCCCTAAGACGACCCGGCTCCGTCCGGGACCGGATCCGAGCGCGGCGAAGGCGCGCCGGATGTGGGCGGCGTCGAGATCGGGCGTGTCGGTGCCGACCACGACCACGGGCCCGGAGAAGCGGGCGAAGACGCGGGCCAAGGCGTCGGCGAAGCGCTCTCCGAACGTACGGCCGCGCTGCCGGAGGGTGACGGCGCCGCCGGTCAGCGCTGGATCCAGGGGCTCCGGAGAGGAGATGACGATCCGGCAACCCGCCTGGACTCCGGCCGCCATGGCGCTCTCGAATCCCAGCGCGTGGAGCACGCGCTCGTTGCCGGCCGCTCGCGGCAGGAGCCGCCGCCGCCGGACCTCGGCGGCCGCGCCCCGGGTCATGATGAGTAGCGTGCCGGACATCGGACAGGTGATTCGGAACAAGCGGAGCCAGTCTACAGAAGGCTATACGGTGCCTCAACGAAGATGGTTTGCGCCGCCGCTTCGGGTCCGAGGCTCTGGAATAATGCGGCCACAATGCGCTCGTTCTGGGAAGAGCACCGGGCGGACGAGCGTCCGGTGGCGCGCGTTTCGCCGCACGGCCGCTTGCGGCTGGGCCTGGCCTATGCCAACAGCTACCACGTGGGCATGTCCTCGCTGGCGCTTCACCGCGTCTACGAGCTGGTCCATGGGTACGAGGATTGGTGCTGCGAGCGCTACTTCGACGACGGCACCGGGGAGCCGAGGTCGGTCGAGAGCGACCGGCCGCTGTCCGAGTTGGGCGCCGTGGCCTTCTCGATCTCGTTCGAAGAGGACTACGTTCGGATGCTCGACATGCTGGCCCGGGCGCGCATCCCGCTGCGCCGGCGCGAGCGCGACGCCAGCCATCCGCTGGTTCTGGTGGGTGGCGCGTCGGCGGCCATCAACCCCCTGCCGCTGGCCGAGTTCGTCGACGTCTTTCCGCTGGGTGCCGCCGAGAACCTCTTGCCGGCGCTTTTGCCGGCGCTTGCCGAAGAAGGCTCGCGGCCGGCGGTCCTCGAGCGTCTGGCGGCGACCGCCGGGTTCTTCGTGCCCGAGCACCACCGGCCCGAAGACCAGGCTCGAGCCGGAGAACACTTCGCCAAACTGGCCAAGCTCGAGCTCACCGCCGAACAGATGGCTCTGCCCGGACATCTGCCCACCAGCGCCATCGTCACCCCGCGCACCGAGTTCGCGGACAAGTTTCTGATCGAGATGTCCCGCGGCTGTCCGGAAAAGTGCCGCTACTGCTGGGCGACGTTCGGCATGGGGCGGTTTCGCTGGCACCCGACCGGGTTCATCCTGGGGGCCCTTGATCGGGCGCGTGGCGTAACCGACCGGCTGGGCTTCGTCGCCACCGCCGTGGGCGACCATCCGGAGCTCGAGCGAATCCTCGAAACCGGCAACGAGCTCGGCTTTCGCACCTCGCTGTCCTCGGTCCGGATTCCGGCGGTGAGCGATGGTTTACTGGCGGCGCTCAGGGCCTCGGGCGAGCGCACGCTGACGCTGGCGCCCGAGACCGGCAGCGACTCGCTCCGGGTCAAGCTCAACAAGCCGATCCCGAACGCCCTCTTGCTCGACAAGGTACGGTTGGTCTTCCGCCACCGCATGCGCCAGCTCAAGCTCTACTTCATCGTTGGCCTCCCCGGGGAGACCGACGCCGATGTCGAAGCGATCCTGGAGCTGGCGCGCGAGTGCCAGGCGATCATGGTCGAAGAGCTGGCTCCCACCGGGCGTCTGGGTGCGATCCATCTCGGGGTCAACATTCTGATCCCCAAGCCGTACACGGGCTATCAGCGCTCGACGGTCGAGGACCCCGCCGTCTTGAAGCGCCGGCTCGCCCTGCTGCGCCAGGGTGCCCGGGCGATTCCCAACGTGTCGCTCTCGACCATGCCGGTGCGCCAGGCGATCTGGCAGGCTTACATCACCAAGGCCGGCTCGGACGCCGCCGATGTCCTGGAGCGGGCCGCCGCCGGGGTTCCGGTCGCGGCCCTGCTGCGCGAGTTCGAGGCTCGGATCGCGCGCGAGGTCTTCGAGCGGCCGGAGGCGGGAACGCGCCTGCGCTGGCACTTCCTCAAGGAAGGCTCTGTGCCCGTCGCCGCGCCGGCTAGTCCTCGGGCGGGGTGATGTCCTTCATCGGCGGCTTGGGACCATCCGGCGGGGCCGAGACCCCTTCGGGCTTGCGCAGGTTCGCCAGCAGATAGGTCGCGGCCGCCAAGAGCACCTCGTCCACGAACGGGATGAGATCCGGCACCACCAGGTCGACGACGAAAAGCGCCGCGGCCAAGGTGAAGAGCTGGGGGAACCGGAGCTTGGCAAGAAAGCGCCCCAGGAGCGCGCGGCTGGCTTGATCGCTGGAAGAAGGCATCGACATCGACCTCGGCTCCCGAGTCTAGCGTGGCGGGCGCTTGCGCTCCTCCAGCTCCGCGAGGGTCTTGGGCCAGTCGTCCTTCAGAAGCTTCGACAGCACCCGGTCGGCAAGGAGCTTGCCGCCGGTCTGGCAGGTCGGGCAGTAGTTGGCCTCGGACCGAGCGTAGAGGATCCGCTGGATCGGCTCCGAGCAGTCCGGGCAGGGCTCGCGATAGCGCCCGTGGACCGCCATCTCGGGCCGGAAGGCGATCACCCGGTTCGGGAAGGAGTCCTCGCTCTCGACCAGCAGCCGCTCGGTCCAATCTGCCAGGACGGTTCTCGTGGCCTTGTAGAGGGTCGCGTGTTCGGCGGCCGAGAGCTCGCGGGTACGCTTGAAGGGCGAAAGCTTCGCGGCGTGCAGAATCTCGTCCGAATAGGCGTTGCCGATCCCGGCCAGAATGCGCGGGTCGGTGAGCGCGCGCTTGACGGTCCGATTCTCCCGCGTCAGCGCTTCGGCGAAGCGGTCGGACGAGACCTCGAGCGGCTCGATGCCGCCCGGATCGTGGTCCGCGAGAGCCTCGCGTCCAGCCACGCAGACGAGCGAGGCGCGCTTCGTTGTGCCCGCCTCGGTCAAGACAAGAGTGCCGGAAGCGGCGTCGAAAGCGGCAAGCCCACGGCGCTTGGGGATTGCCGCCCGCGGCGCCCGCCACTGGAGCCGACCGGCGAGCATGAGGTGAAGGACCAGGTAGAGCTCGTCTTCGAGCTCGAAGACGATGCGTTTGCCCAGACGGTGGAATCCCAGAATCATCCGCCCGGCGGTATCAGAGAGCGGCGGCTCGACCGAGCGCAGGAGAAAGGGGCTGGCCAGCCGAACGCCCTCCAGCCGCTGACCGGCAAGGCGCGCGCGGAGCGCGGACAGGTAGGTCTCGAGATCGGGAAGCTCGGGCATCGTGAAGAAAGGGGCCGAGAAGCCTCCCTAGGTGAAGTCTCGTCCAACAGAGCCGGGGCCGGTCTCGGAATCTACTGAGTTCGCGGAGTGATCGGAGCGATCGGAGCCAGCGGAGCCAGCGGAGGCAGCCGAGCGTGCTGAGGCACGGTCCGGGATCAGCATGCGGAGAGCCCGGCGGGCGACCGTGACGCGAAGGGGTTCCGCGGCCGGGCCGCGCTCGCCGTCCAGCTGCCGCGGCGCGCCCGGCGCGGGAAGAAGCGTCGCTTCGCGCACCCGCTCCAGCCGGCAGTGCCGTCCCGCGAGGTGCCGGCCGAAGAGAAGACGTAGCGCGAAAGCCAGGATCGCCCGGCGGCCCGATCCCGAGTGGAGAACGAGGTCGAGCTCGCCATCTTCGGTCGAGGCGGCCGGAGCGATCTTCCAGGGACCGCCGTAGCGCCGAATGTTCGAAACCACCGCCAGAGTGGCCGAGCTCCGGCCCGAGGCGGTCTCGACCCCGAACGACGGAAACCGGTAACGAGCGAGGCTTCGCAATGTCGCCGGCAGCACCGCCAGCCGGCCCAGCCGCCGCTTCTCCTCGGAACGGAGCTCGGCGATGAGCCGGGCGTCGAACCCCGCCGAGCACTGCATGAGAAAGGTCTCATCCCCGGCGTAGCCGACGTCGAAGGCCCGGGCGCGGGAGCTCCGGTGGGCGCGGGCGGCGGCGAGTGGCCGCCCCGGCAAGCCCAGCTCGAAGGCCATGACGTTGACCGTTCCGGCGGGAAGGAATCCGAGCGCGGTTTCGGAGCCGGCAAGGCCAGCCGCGCATTCGCGCAGCGTTCCGTCTCCGCCCAGAGCGAAAACCGCGCTGGCGCCGCTCGAGGCCGCGACCCGAGCGCGCGTGGTGGCATCGCCGGGTCCGCGCGTGGGTACGCTGGTGACCGAGAAGCCTTGCCCGTCGAGCTCGGCCGCGACCGTTCGGGACAACTCGCCGGTGCGGTGCCGGCCCGCGAACGGGTTGAAAACCAAGACCGCCTTGCCGGACACCGCCGCGCTCAGAACAGCGAGCCGACCGAGCCCGCGGGCGGATCGATACCCAGATGCTCGTAGGCCCTGCGAGTGGCTACGCGGCCTCGCGGTGTTCGCTGCAGGAAGCCTTCTTGGATCAAGTACGGCTCGTACAGATCCTCGAGAGTGCCGCGGTCCTCGCCGATCGAGGCGGCCAGGGCCTGGATACCGGCCGGTCCGCCTTGGTACTGCTCGATAAGCGACGCCAGGATCTTCCGGTCCACCTCATCGAAGCCGTACTCGTCGACCTCCAGGAGCTCGAGCGCCTTCTCGGCGGCGTCCCGGTCGATGTGTCCCGAGCCGTGCACCTGGGCGTAGTCGCGCACCCGGCGCAACAGCCGGTTGGCGATTCTGGGGGTGCCCCGGCTCCGGCGGGCGATCTCCTCCGAGCCTTCCTGGTCGACCTCGATGTCGAGAAGCCGCCCGGAGCGGCGCACGATCCGGCCCAGCTCGGCTGGTGCGTAGAAGTCCAGGCGGTGAACGATGCCGAAGCGAGCGCGGAGCGGCGCCGTGATCAGGCCGGCACGGGTGGTGGCGCCGACCAGGGTGAAGGGCGGCAGCTCGAGACGCATGGTGCGCGCGGCCGGCCCCTGCCCGATGACCAGATCCAGGGCGTAGTCCTCGAGCGCGGGGTAGAGGATCTCTTCGACGGTCGGCCCCAGGCGGTGGATCTCGTCGATGAAGAGAACCTCGCCCCGCTCCAGGTTGGTGAGGATGGCGGCGAGATCGGCGGCTCGTTCCAGTACCGGTCCCGAGGTGGTGCGGATCGAGGTCCCCATCTCGGCGGCGACGATGTGGGCCAGGGTGGTCTTGCCGAGTCCGGGCGGGCCGAAGAGCAGGACGTGGTCGAGCGCCTCGCCGCGGCCGCGGGCGGCCTCGAGGAAGACGCGCATCTTGCGCACGACTCGTTCCTGGCCGACGTAGTCCTCGAGCGAGCGGGGCCGGAGCGAGACCTCGACGCCGAGATCCTCGGAGTCGGGGTTGCCCGAAAGGAGCGCTCTGTCGTCGACCATCGAAAGCTATTGTACGGCGGGGCCGCTAGCCTCCGGCCAGGGGTCGCAGGCTGGCACGGAGGAGCTCTTCAAAGGTGCCCTCGGGATGCTCGGCGCGGGCTTGGACGAGGGCCTTCTCGGCTTCGGACGCCCGGTAGCCGAGGTTCAGCAAAGCCGCCAGCAGGTCGTCCTCGGCCGAGCTGGGCGGGCCGCCGGGGAGCTCGGCCGCGAGCTCGCTCATCGTGTCCTTGAGCTCGACGACCATGCGCTCGGCGGTCTTCTTGCCGATGCCCGGGATGGTCGCGAGCCGGGCGGCGTCCTCACCGGCGATCGCTCGCACCAGGTCCTCGGTACTCATTCCAGAAAGAATGACGCGAGCCAGCTTGGGGCCGACGCCGGAGATTTTGATCAGGGTCTCGAACAAGTGCCGTTCGCGCCGGGTCCAGAAGCCGAAGAGCTCGAGTGCTTCGGCCCGGACATGAGTGTGGACGTAGAGCCCGACCGCGTCAGCCCTGTCCGAGCGGTCGAGCTCCGAGTAGGTCGAGAGCGGAATCGCCAGCTCGTAGCCCACGCCGCCCACATCCAGCAGGACGCGCTCGGGTGAGGACTCGAGGATCTTGCCGCGAAGGTAGCCGATCAAAACCCGAACCTGGCACGGCCCTGGCCGGTTGTTCCGTCACGGGCGGTCACGGCGATCAGGCGCCGCCGGGTGCGGCGATCTCGAAGTTCTCGAGCAGTTGCGGGTCGAAGCGAACCTCGAGTTCCTCGCGCCGCTGCGTGACCAGGGAGGCGATGAGCTGTGTCGCCCGCCGCGAGGCCAGAGCCTGGCGCGTGGCGTCCTTTTCAGTCTCGAACTCCGCCGGATCCATGCGGGTGCGCTCGCTGATCCGTCCGAGTACGGCGCCGGTCTCGGTTTCGACCGGTCCGACCCAGTCCCCTGCCTCGCCGGCGAAGGCCGCACTCGAGAGCTCGGCGATCCGGCCCAGCGATCCGACCGCGCCATCGCGGTTGAACGGTTCGGTCTCCTCGATCTCGAGATTCAGGGATTCGGCCAAAGCATCGAGGGTCCCGTCTTCGTCTCGATCGCTCCAGGCGGCAAGCCGCTCGGCAGCGAGCTGGCGGAGCCGGGCGTTGCGAGCGGCGGCTTCGACCTCGGCCCGGACCTCGTCGAGCTCGGGCAGGCGCGGCTCCTCGACCGCCGCCACCCGCAGGATGGCCCAGCCGCGGGCGATCCGTACCGGCGCGGAAACCTCACCGGCTGCGAGCCCGAAGGCCTCGGCCGCGAACGGAGTTGCCCGGCCGATGCCGGCAACGTTGTCGTCGCGGCCGAAGGATTCGGCGGTCTGGTACGAAACGCCGGCCTCTTCCTCGGCTAGAGCCGAAAGCTCTCCGGTCTCGGCTGCCTTGGCGGCAAGCACCTGGGCCTTCTCTTCGGCCGCGCTCCGGGCCTTGTCGGCCAGAAGCTGCTGGCGGATCGCCCCAGAGACGTCCTCGAAGCCCTGCTGGCCTCCGACGTTCTTTTCGAGCACCTCGATCAGATGGAGGCCGAAATCGGTCGCCACCGGTCCCACCAGCTCGCCGGGTTGAGCGGCGAAGGAGGCTTCCTCGAAAGCGGGGACCATGGCACCGCGTCCGAAGAATCCCAAGTCGCCGCCCCGGGTCTTGCTGCCCGGGTCCTCGGAAAGGCTCTCGGCGAGAGCGCCGAAGTCCTCGCCGGCCAGAATCCGGGCGCGCGCCGCTTCGAGCTGGGCGCGCGCGGTCTCGGCGTTGCGCTCGTCGTTGACCTGGAGCAGGATGTGACGCGCCCGCACCTGTTCGGGGAGGTTGTAGTCGGCCTTGTTGGCCTCGTAGTACGAGCGCAGTTCGGAGTCGTCGAGAACGATCGAAGTGCGGAGTTGGTTGACGTCGACCACCAGGTAGTCGGCGGTTCGCCGCTCGGGCGTGCGGAAGTCTTCCTTGTTGGCGTCGAAATATTCGATAAGGGTGGCCTCGTCGAGCTCGACTCCGTCGACCCGGTCGTAGGGTAGCTTGACGAAGCGTAGCGAGGCGCGCTCGACCTGACGCCGGTACTCGGTCTCGATGTCGCCGTCCGAGACGTAGAAGTCGCGAGCCAGCAAGCCCCGAACCTTGTCCAGGACGAGATCGCGGCGCACGCTTGCCTCGAAGGAATCGGCGTCGAGACCGTTGGCTCTGAGGATGCGCTGGTATTCGGTCTGGCCGATGAAGGCGCCGTCATCTTCCTGGAAGACCTCCAGCGACAAGATCTGCTCGCGCAGTTCCGTATCGGTAACGCCCAGCTCGAGCCGTTCGGCCTCCATCAGGAGGATGCGGTCGGCGACCAGCGAATCCAGTACCTGCATCGGCAGTCCCATCTGGCGGGCAAAGTCCGCGTTGAAGCGATCGCCGTAGGCCTGGCGATAGAGACCTTCCATGCGTCGGTAGGCCTGTTCGAACTCCGGGTACGAGATGGTCTCGTCGCCAACGTAGACCGCGGTGTCCGAGGCGCCGCCGCTCTGGTCGGAGCCGGCGAAGATACCGAACTCGATCAGAATGAAGGCGGCGATGACCAGCCACAGGACCCAATGGAGCCGCTTGAGATTGTCGCGAAACCCTTTCAGCATGCTAGGAACCTCCGTCCGGAACCATCCGGACGCGCCCGGACGGGCGCCGAAGACAGGCGCCGACTCTAGCAGGCGGTAGGAGCACCGGCAAGACGCATAAACCCCGGTGAACATTGGCTTTGTGCTATATTGCCGCGTCCTGGAGGCCGGCTCGACGGACCCGGTCCCAGCTCCCTGACAGCGTCGCAAGATCCGGAGGTCCGGTGCCCCCGCAGGATAGGAAGCCCAGCTCCAAGTACTACTACAAGATCTCGGTCGATGCCCTGCGTGGCTGGACGACGTTCCTGCTCCTGGCGACGATCGTGGTCGGCGGCTTCGTCGGCTACCGACTGCTGGCCGAGCATCTGCTGGAGCGGGAAGCGTCGCTTGCCATCCAGGAAGCCGACGCTCTCGCCAAGCGCCTGCGCCGTGAGCGCGGTGTCGCCTCCCACCGTGAGAAGTTCGTGACCGCCCAGGAGGAGCTCGACCGCGCCCGGGAGCACTACGACAAGGACGAGCTTGCCGAGGCTCTGGGCAAGGCCGAACGCAGCCGATCGCTCCTGGGTTCGGTGTCCGACGCCCTGCGCAATCGGAGCCCCTCGGGCGAGGCCCAGTTCATTTCGACTCGAGGCGGCGTCGAGGTCCGGCGCGGTGAGCGCGGCGAGTGGTCGCCGGCGCGGGCGCGAACCGTCCTGCACGCTGGCGACTACATCAAGACCTCGAGTGGCGGCTCGGCCGAAGTCATGATGGTGGACGGCACGCTCTTTACCGTTCGGCCGGGTACTGTAGTCCTTGTGAGCCGAGCCCGGCGAACTTCGAGCGGCCGGTCCAGCCGGACGATCGCGCTGGAGTCGGGATGGGTCAACCTGAGTACCGCCGATGCCGCCAGCACGGTCACCACACCCAAGGCCCAAGCCGAGATCCAGGAGCGCTCCGAGGCCGTCGTCTCGTACGACCAGGAAAAGGGCGAGGGCAAGTTCACCGCCTTCTACGGGGCGCTCAAGGTAGCCGCCTTGGACGGAGGGGCGGAGCGTCAAGTCGGCGCGCTCGAGCAGGTCGTTCAGCGGCGCGCGGGGCTATCGGCGCCGCGCAAGGTGCCGGATGCCCCGGAGCTTCTGGGTCCGTCCGACGACCTCGAGCTCTATCTCGACGGGGCTCGCGAAGTGGAGCTGACCTGGCGTCCGGTTCGAGACGCCGAGCGCTACGCGCTCCAGGTCTCGGCCAATCGCCTTTTCGTGGATAACGTGATCGAGGACACCAACCGCCGCAAGACCCTGGCCACAGTCGGGCTCCGGGGAGAGGGCGCGTTCGTCTGGAGGGTCGCCGCGTTCGATCGGGCTGGCGAGCAGGGACCGTGGAGCTCGCCTAGACGCTTCCGGGTCCTGGCTTCTCGGCAAGCCGCGACGTCGTCCGGCACGGACGGCCAGGAACAGGGGAGATAGATGGCTCTAGCCTCGCTGCTTCGGTACTTTTCGAACGACCTGGCGATCGATCTCGGTACCGCCAACACCCTGGTCTACGCCAGGAACAAAGGCATCGTGGTGCGCGAGCCCTCGGTGGTCGTGGTCAACCAGCTCACCAACCGGATCGAGGCCGTCGGCGCCGACGCCAAGGAGATGCTGGGCCGCACCCCGGGCAACATCGAGTCGATCCGGCCGATGAAGGACGGCGTTATCGCCGACTTCGAAGTCACCGAGCGCATGCTCGAGTACTTCATTCAGAAGGCCCATGGCCGGCGCATGTACGTGCATCCTCGGATCGTCATCGGTGTGCCCTCGGAGATCACCCAGGTCGAGAAGCGGGCGGTCAAAGACTCGGCGATGCGCGCCGGCGCCTCCGAGGTCTTCTTGGTCGAGCAGGCCATGATGGCGGCGATCGGCGCCGGCCTTCCGATCACCGAGCCGTCGGGCAACATGATCGTGGACATCGGCGGCGGTACCACCGACGTCGCCGTCATCTCGCTGGCGGGCACCGTCTACAGCCGCTCGGTGCGGATCGCCGGTAACGAGATGGACGACGCGATCATCCAGTACTTGAAACGCAACTACAACCTCCTGATCGGCGAACGGACGGCCGAGCAGATCAAGATGGACTTGGGCTCGGCGTTTCCACTCAAGGAAGAGCTGCGCCAGGAGATTAAGGGTCGCGATCTCGTCGAGGGCGTGCCCAAGACCCTGGCTATCCGTGACGAGGAGATCCGTGACGCCCTGGCCGAGCCTGTGGGCACCATCGTCGAGGCGGTGCGCATGGCGCTCGAGCGCACCCCGCCCGAGCTATCGGCCGACATCATGGACAAGGGCATCGTCCTGTCCGGTGGCGGCTCGCTGCTGCGCGGTCTGGATCAGCGCCTGCGCAACGAGACCGGGCTGCCGGTGGTGCTGGCCGAGGATCCGCTCTCGAGCGTGGTCCTGGGGACCGGCAAGGTTCTCGAAGAGATCGACCTCCTGCGCAAGGTGTCGATCCGGTGACGGCCGAGGCGGCGAACCACTCGCCGGGGTACTCCGGCGAAGGATCGCGGCCCGGAGACGTACGGCGAGAGCACGGACCGCGCTAAGCCGGCGAGGGCGGAGGCGTGGACGAGAAAACCACCCGCTGGCTGCTGGCGGTCGCTCTCGTGATTCAGCTCTTTCTGCTGAGCGCGCAGGTGCGCTCGGCCGAGCCCGATCGGAGCGTTCTGGAGTCGGCGCTGGTGCGCATGGTCTCGCCGGTGGCGCGCACGGTCAAGGCGTCGGTAGGCGGCCTGTCGAATTCGCGGGAGTATCTCAAGTCGCGCCGCCGGTTGCGGGAGGAGAACCGGCAGCTACGAACCGAGGTGGACGAGCTCAGGCGCGAGCGCGTGCGGAGCTTCGGCATCGAAGACGAGCTGGGCCGGCTCTCGAGCGCCTTGCGCTACGAGCGCCTGCGCGGCTCGCGTCCGCGGGTGGCCGACGTGGTCCATCTCGACTACCGCTCGTGGCAGCAGACCTTGGTGCTGTACGCGGGCCCTGAGGGCGCCGAGCGTCAGCAGCCGGTGGTCACGGCGTCGGGCCTGGTCGGCCGGGTGGTGGTGCCGGCGGGCAGCTACGCCAAGGTCCAGCTGGTCACCGATCGGGCCGCGAGCGTCGGCGCCATGATCGAGCGCTCCCGCCGGCAGGGCATCGTGCGCGGCGCCGAGGACGGCTTCTTGGATCTCGACTTCGTGCCCCTGCAGGAAGAGGTGCGCGTCGGCGACCGGATTGTTACCGCCGGCATCGACAGCGTGTACCCGCGCGGGGTCCCGATCGGCACGGTGGTGTCGGTCGAGCCCGGCGACGAGCTCTTCCACCGCATCCGCCTGGTGCCGGCGGTCGAGCTGGGACGGCTGGATCAGGTCTACCTGCTGGAGAAGACCGAGCTTCCGGACGAGCTCATGCTCGAAGACGACGAGGAGGAGTCGTGAGGATCCTGGAATTCTTGGTCGGGCTGCTGGTGGCGACTGGAGTCCACTTCGCGGGTGAGCGCCTCGTGGCGGGCCTTTCCTCCTACCTCGATCCCTTTCTCTTGGTGGTCCTGTTCGTTGGCTTGACCGGCCGCCCAGCCTCAGGGCTTGCCGGTGGTTTGGTTGCCGGCTGGGCTGCGGATGCGGCGACCGGTGGTCTTTTCGGGCTTCACGGGTTTGCCGACACGCTGCTCGGCTATGCCACGGCGGTGGCTTCCCAGAAGCTGGTGATCCAGCGTTCCAGCGGCGTCTTCTTGCTGTTCGCCGGTGGAGCGGCGCTCCAGCAGCTGGTCTTGGTGGCCTTGTCCCTTCTGCTCCTGCCCGGGGGCTTTGTGCCAGGGCCGTTGGCGCCGGGCGTGAAACTATTGCTGACCGGAGCGGTGGGCGCGATCGGCTTCCTCCTGGCGGGCCGGATGAAGCTCTGGCTCGGCACCTGGCGGCGGAACCGGACCGCGAAGCTGCGCTGAATCGATGATGGAGGTACGCGAACACCGGGAGGATCTGGTACGGCGCCTGCCCGGCCTGCGCGTGGCCTTCCTGGTCGTTGTTTGCGGGATTGCCTCGTTCTACTGGTTCGTGCAGGTGGTTCACGGTTCGCACTATCGCGAGCGGGCGGAGAACAACCGGCTGCGCAAGGCGTCGGTGCGTGCCGCCCGGGGCCTGATTTTCGATCGTGAGGGACGGCTGCTGGCGGACAACGTGCCCCGTTACGATCTGCACCTGGACCGGAGCCGGGTGCGCGATCTCGACGGCAGCCTGGCCTTTGCCGCCACGGCACTCGACCGGCCGGTCGAGGAGCTGCGCCAAGTCGTCGAGCGGTCGCGCAGCGGGTCGCCCTTCCGGGCGCTGCTGCTGGCCGAGGATCTGTCTCTTTCCCAGGTAGCGCGGTTTTCGGTCGAAGCCTTCGAGCATCCGGAATTCGAGATCGAGGTGGGACATGTGCGGCTTTACCGGCACGGTCCGCTGACCGCTCACGTTCTGGGCTACCTGGGCGAGGTGACCGAGACCGAGCTCGCAGAAGACGAGACCCTCGACGCCGGCGACCTGGTGGGCCGGCGCGGTCTGGAAAAGAGCAACGACGAGGCGCTGCGCGGTCAGGACGGGGAGCGCGTCGTGGTGGTGGACAGTCGCGGACGGCTACGCGACGAGCATGGCAGCCGCCGCGCGGCTCCCGGCCGTGATCTCACTCTCACCTTGGATCTCGACCTCCAGCAGGAAGCGGCGCGGTACTTTGCCGACCGCGTCGGCGCGGCCGTGGCTCTGGATCCGCGTTCGGGCGAGATCCTGGCCTACGTCTCGGCGCCCTCGTACGATCCCAACCTCTTCGCCCGGCGGCTGGATCGCAGCCAGTGGCGCACCATCGTCGACGCCGCCAACGATCCGCTCCAGAACCGGGTGGTCCAGAATCTCTTCTCGCCTGGTTCCACCTTCAAGATCATCGTTGCCGCCGCCGGCCTGACCGAGGGCACGGTGACCACCAGCGACCGCTACTATTGCCCCGGCTCGACCCGCATCTACAACCGACGGTTTCGGTGCTGGAAGCCCGCCGGGCACGGCTGGGTCGATCTTCACGACGCCATCAAGTTCTCGTGCGACGTCTACTTCTACCACCTGGGTCAGAAGCTCGGCATCGAGACCATCGCCCGCTATGCGCGGCTCTTCGGGTTGGGTACCGCGACCGGCGTGGATCTCCTGGGCGAGCGCACCGGCCTGGTGCCGGATCCGGACTGGAGCCTGCGGGCGCGCAAGACCAAGTGGTACCCGGGCGAGACCATCTCGGTCGCCATCGGCCAGGGGCCGCTCTTGGTGACGCCGCTGCAATTGGCTTCGGTCATGGCCGTTGTTGCCAACGGCGGCGAGCGGGTGACGCCTCACCTGGTGCGCGGCTCGGCCCAGCCCGCCGCGCCTGTCGAGGTCGATCGGGTGGCGCTCGAGGTCGTGCGCCGGGCTCTGTGGGCGGTGGTCAACGACCGGGGCACCGGCGCCCAAGCATCGACGCCGGTGGTCGAGGTCTCGGGCAAGACCGGAACCGTGCAGGTCGTCGAGCAAAAGACCTGGACCGATAGCGCCACGCTGCCGTTCGAGAAACGCGATCACGCCTGGTTCGCGTCCTACGCGCCCTCGGACGACCCCGAGCTCGTGGTCGTGGTCTTCGTCGAGCATGGCGGCAAGGGCTCGGAACAGGCGGCGCCGCTGGCGCGGATTCTCTATGAGAAACACTTCGGCACGGCTGGCTAACATCTCGACCTTTCCTGACGAGCAACTGTCGCTCAGACACCTGGTTGGGTTGCGCTGGGGGCTCCTGGTGGCGGCGCTCCTCTTGTCGGGCATTGGGCTTGCGACTATCCATAGCGCCAGCTCGGAGATGGGCGTCGACTACCTGCCGCGCCAAGCCCTGCGCATCGGTCTTGGGCTGGTGGCGTTCGTTATCGTCTTCAGCATCGACTATCAGGTGCTGACTAAGTTCTCGGTGCCGATCTATGGTGCGGCTCTCGGGCTTCTGGTGGTGGTGCTCGTGGTCGGCAGCGAGGCCGGCGGCGCGCGAAGCTGGCTCAGGATCGGCACCGCTCAACTCCAACCCTCGGATTTCGCCAAGCTGGCGACCGCGTTGCTTCTCGCCCGCTATCTGGCCGGCATCAACCGGCGATTCCTGGGCGTGCGCCAGATCGGCTTGGCCATGGCCATCGCCGGCGTGCCGATGGTCCTGGTGGCGCTCGAGCGCGATCTGGGCGGTGCCGCCATGTTCGCGCCGATCTTGGCCGGAATGCTCCTGGTCGGTGGCGTGCGCTGGCGCGTTCTGGCGGCGGCGACGGTGGTCCTGGCGCTAGTGGCGGCCTTGCTCTGGAACTTCGCGATGCTCGACTACCAGCGAGCGCGGGTCAAGACCTTTCTCTCGCCAGGAAGCGATCCGCTGGCGGCGGGCTATCAGTTGCAGCAGAGCAAGATCGCAGTCGGCTCGGGCATGCTCACCGGCCGCGGCTACATGCAGGGCACCCAGAGCCAGCTGCGCTTCCTTCCCGCGCGGCATACCGACTTCGTCTTTGCTGTGCTGGCCGAGGAGTGGGGCTTCATGGGGGTCATTGCGGCTTTCGTTCTGTTCGCGATCTACGTGACCAGCGGCTTGTCGGTGGCGGCTCGTGCCCGGGACCGAACCGCCATTCTGCTGGTGGTGGGATTGCTGTCGTTGTTCTCGTTCCACGTTGTCTACAACACCGCTATGGTGGTCGGGCTGCTGCCGATCACCGGCATCCCGCTGCCCTTTCTGTCCTACGGCGGCTCGTTCATCGTGGCCAACTTCATCGCCGTGGGAATGCTCTTGGGCATCGACTTTCGCCGCCATGTCAACCGCTAACCGCGCGGCACCCGGCCAGCAGCTTCTGGTCGAAAGCGATCCCCACCAGATCCGCGTGGCGGTACTCGAAGAAGGGCGCCTGACCGAGATCCACCTGGAGCGGCGGCGGAGCCGGAGCGTCGTGGGCAACGTCTACAAGGGCCGGGTCTCGAGGATCCTGCCCGGCATGCAGGCAGCGTTCGTGGATATCGGCCTCGCGCGCGACGCGTTTCTTTATGCCGGAGACATTCGCGAGGCCCTAGACGTGCGCGACGAGCTCGCCGATGCCGACCCCCAGACCCAAGAATTTCCGCCGGTGGTCGTACCGCCCATTCAGGAGTTGGTGTCGGTCGGAGAAGAGCTGGTGGTGCAGGTGGTCAAGGCGCCACTGCCCAACAAGGGAGCCCGCATTACCACCGAGGTGACCTTGCCCGGTCGCTACCTGGTTTATGCCCCGACGGTCTCGAGCCACGGCATCTCGCGTCGGATCCAAGAGGACGGCGAGCGCGAGCGGCTGCGCGAGATTCTTGAGACCCTGGACGGCGCCGCGGGCGGCTTGATCGTCCGCACCGCCGGCAGCGGCAAGGGGCGGGAGGACTTCGAGCGGGACCTCGAGGGGCTGGTCCAGCGCTGGCGCCGCATTGGCGCGGACGCCAGCAAGAGCGCCGCTCCGGCTCTGCTCCACGGCGAGGAAGACTTAGCCTTGCGTATCGTGCGCGACCGCTTCACCCGCACGATCGAGGAGCTCCTGGTCGACGGCGCCGGAAGCTATGAAGCCATCGTTTCCTTCCTGTCGGTGCGGGCGCCGCATCTTGTGGATCGAGTGCGCCTCTGGCGGGAGGACACCTCGCTCTTCGAGGCGCTGGGCATCGAGCGTGAGATCGAGGCGGCGCTGCGCAGCAAGGTCTGGCTCCGCTCGGGCGGCTACATCGTCATCCATCCCACCGAGGCCCTGGTCGCGATCGACGTCAACACCGGCCGCTTCGTGGGACGCAAGGATCTCGAATCGACCGTGCTTCAGACGAATCTGGAGGCGGTGGTCGAGATCGTGCGCCAGATCCGGCTGCGCGACTTGAGCGGCATCATCGTGGTCGACCTGATCGACATGTCCGAGCCCGAAAATCGAGAGCGGGTCTTCGAGGCTCTACGCATGGAGCTCAAGAAGGACCGGGCCAAGCACCAAGTCCTGAACCTGTCCGAGTTCGGTCTGGTGGAGATCACCCGCAAGCGCAGCCGCGAGAATCTGAGCCGTCTTCTCACCCGGCCCTGTCCCACTTGCCAGGGCAGCGGGCGGATCAAGTCGGTCGCGACGATCGCTCTCAAGCTCCGTTCCGAGATCCTCACCCGCGCCGGCCACCTGGAGGATCGGCGGCTGCTGGTGCGGGTGCACCCCGAGGTCGAGGCTTCGCTCGCCGGTGAGCACAGCGAGGTGCTGAACGAGCTCCTCGAGGCGCTCGGCGATCAGCTGGTGATCGAAGGCGAGGCGACCCTGCACTACGAGGAATACCAAATCAGCGAGGCGTAGCCGGAGCCTTCCATCGGAATCCGCGAACCACGATTCCGGTGAGAAGATCGGACCAGGCGGGCATCGCGGCGGCGCCGGCGAGCCGGGCCTGGATGAGGCATTAATGGAGATTGGTAGCGCGCAGAGCCCGGCGGTGCAGCCGTTCCGGTTCGAGGACTGGCGCGGCGAGCTCGACCGGCGGGCGCTTTCCCCGGACCGGCTTGGCGGGGCACTCGACGTCCTGACCGACCCGGGCCAGGCTCTCGAGACCCTGCACTGGGGACGTGACTATCTGTACACGGCGCGGGTCTCGGGCCCGGACGGGCCACAGACGGTCGCGGTCAAGCTGTTCCGGAACCAGAGCCGCCGCGCCCGCCGGCGGCAAGGCCGTGACGACAGCAAGGCGGCCAGGAGCTGGCGCGCGGCCCGGACGCTCGAAGCCGCCGGCATCCGGACTCCGCGGCCGCTGGCTTGGATCGAAGCGACGACGATCGGTGGCCCCTCGCTCTACGTCAGCGAGCTACTGACCGATTTCGTCGAGAGCCGCTACTACTTTCGGGCGATCGCCGCGGGCGAGGAGCGGGAGCAATTTCCCGAGATCGACCGGGCGGCGTTTTTTTCGGCCGTGGGCGGCCTCTTCGCCAAAGTTCACCAGGCGGGCCTGTGGCACAGGGACCTTTCGATCGGCAACGTTCTGATCGAGGGAGGAGCCTTGCCGCCGGAGCGCCTGGCCCTGATCGATCTCGACCGCGGCCGGCTAGGCCCGGTTTCGCGCCTGCGCCGGTTACGCGACTTGTGCCGATTGCCGATCTTGGCCGGGGGCGATCGCCAGCGCTTCTGGCGGGCCTACTGGGGCGGCGACATCTCCCTCGACTCGCCCAGCGGCCTCGTCTACCGGGTGCTTCAGTGGGGATTTCTGGCCAAGAACCGGTGGAAGCCGCGCCTGCGCAAGCCGGGTCGCTGGCTCAAGGCTCGGCTTGTCCAGCGCGAGGCCTACGCTCACATTCCGGCCCCGCCCGCCGACGCCGGCGCCCGCGACAAATCGGTATGGGACGAGTTGTCGGACCAGCCGCACCAACACGCCGGGCGGCGAGAGCAGCTCCTCATCCGCCTGGCCGACGCCGGTGCCCACGCGCGGGCGGCAGCGGCGGTTCTGGCGGCGGCACCGCGGGTGGTGGCGAGCTACCGGGCTCTCGCCGGCCAGGCGCAGGTGGGCCCGCGACCCTGGCCGGGCGCCGGTGTTGCGCTACGCCCGCTCGAAGGGGTCGCCAATGGTTCCGAGCTGCTGCTGGCGGCGCTTCGCCGTCTGGGCGTCGGCCAGGTTCTGCTGCGTCTTCATCCCTGGCAAGAGAGCCACGACGTGGAAGAGAGGCTGGCCCGGACCCTCGCTGAAGCCGGGTTGGATCTGGCCTTCGCTCTGCCGCAAGATCGCGAGCTGGTGCGGGATCCGAAGCGTTGGCGCGACGCGGTGCGCTTGCTGGCCGAGCGCTTCGTTCCCTACGGCCGGAGCTTCCAGGTGGGCCAAGCGATCAACCGTTCCAAGTGGGGCATCTGGAACTACGACGAGTACCTCGCGTTGGCCGCGATCGCCCGGGAGGAGCTGACGCGCCATCCGGACGTCCAGGTCCTGGGTCCCGCGGTGATCGATTTCGAGTTCCAGGCGACGGCCGCGGTGCTCAACATGGCCTCGCCCGCCGGCGCCGGGGTGAACTTCGACGTCGTGACAGCCCTTCTCTACGTGGATCGGCGCGGCGCGCCCGAGGCCAAGCAGCTCGGCTTCGACACGGTGGGCAAGGCCGCGCTCCTCAAAGCCATTGCCGCCACCGGCAAACGGTCCTCGGGTCGCTGCTGGATCACCGAGGTCAACTGGCCGCTCTGGGAAGGGCCCCACTCGCCCGCCGGGCGCACGGTGGCGGTCGATGAGGAGACCCAGGCCGACTACCTGGTGCGCTACTACCTTGCGACTCTGACCTCGGGTCTTGTCGAGCGGGTCTACTGGTGGCAGCTCGTCGCCCGCGGTTACGGTCTGATGCGGCGCGCGGAAGCCGACGGCGGCGGGCTGGTCGAGCGCCCCGCCTTTCTCGCCCTGGCGAACCTCCAGGCGATGCTGGCCGGCGCGACCTTCCTCGAGAGGACCGAGCCGGCGCCGTCAACCCGGCTCTATGAGTTCGAGCGCGACCGCTCCTCGATCTTCGTGGCGTGGGCCACGAGTGGCAAACCGCGGGTCCGGCTACCGGTGGACCGCTCCCGCCTCGAGCGCATCGTCGGCCGGGACGGCGCCGAGTTGCCGCTGCCCGAAGGCGGCGAGCTGGAGCTGGGCCCGGCCCCGGTCTACCTTCTCGCCCGCCGGGCCGCGGTAGATTCGTCGCCTGACGATGGCGTCTAGCAGCACTTCCTACGAGAGCATGCCTCGAGAGGCTTCCGGCCGAAAGTTGGCGGTGTATGGGGGCTAGTCTCGAATCGATCGGTTTCAACCCGGTCGTCAGCGATTGGTTCGCCGCCCGGTTCGGCGAGCCCACCGATGCTCAGCGGGCGGCCTGGCCGCCGATCGCGGCCGGCGAGCACGTTCTGGTGTCCGCGCCCACCGGCAGCGGCAAGACCCTGACCGCCTTTCTCTGGGCATTGGATCGGCTCTTGACCGGAGCCTGGCCGGCGGCGGCCGAGGACGGCCACGTCCGGGTGCTCTACCTGTCACCGCTCAAGGCGCTCAACAACGACATCCAGCGCAACCTGCGCCAGCCGCTCGCCGAGCTCGAAGCGAGCTTCGCCGAGGCCGGCCTCGAGCCGCGGCCGGTCGGGATCGGGGTCCGCAGCGGCGATACGCCGCAGAGCGAGCGCCGCAAGATGCTGCGCCGGCCGCCCGAAATTCTCATCACGACGCCGGAGAGCTTGAACATCCTCCTGACCTCGCCGCGCGGACGGCTTCTCTTCGGAGGGCTCGAAACCGTCATCCTGGACGAGATCCACGCGATTGCCGGCGGCAAGCGCGGCACCCATCTCATCACCGCGGTGGACCGGCTGGTGGAGCTCTCCGGGGAGTTCCAGCGCCTGGCGCTGTCGGCGACCGCGCGGCCGCTCGCCGAGCTCGCGCGCTTTGTCGGCGGCTGGCGTCTGGAGCGAACCGCCGGCCACGCCGTCTACGCCCGCCGCGACGTTCGCCTGGTGCGCTCGGAAGCCCGCAAGGTGTACGACCTCGAGGTGTCCCGCCCGGCGGGCCTGGTCGACGTCGTCCCGGGTCGGGACGAAGGGTCGGGCGCGACACCTCCCGAAAACCTCTGGGAGTCGCTGACCGAGGCCTTCAAGCATCGCATCCGCTCCAACCGCTCGACGCTGCTCTTCGCCAACAGCCGGCGGGCGACCGAGAAGATTACCCGCTTCTTGAATGAGGGCGGATCGGCCGAGCTCGCCTACTCCCATCACGGCTCGCTCTCGCGTGAGCTCCGGGCCGTGGTCGAAGAGAGGCTGAAGCAAGGCCGGCTCAAGGCGATCGTGGCGACCAACTCGCTCGAGCTGGGAATCGACATCGGCGCTCTGGACGAGGTCCTGCTGGTGGCGACGCCACCGTCGGTCGCGGCGGCCATCCAGCGCGTCGGACGCGCCGGCCACCGGGTGGGCGAGGTCAGCCGCGCCCGGCTCTATCCCTTGTTCGGTCGGGATCTGATCCATGCGGCAGTGGTGGCGCGCGCGGTCCTGGACCACGACATCGAAGAGGTGGAGCCGGTCCGCGGAGCGCTCGACGTCCTGGCCCAGGTCATCCTGTCGATGACCGCGGGGACGAGCCGAAACGTCGACGAGCTCTACGACCGGATCCGAACCAGCTACCCCTATCGGGATCTTCCGCGCAAACAGTTCGATTTGGTGCTCGAGATGCTCGCGGGCCGCTACTCCGAGAGCCGGATCCGCGAGCTCGAGCCGCGCCTGGCGTTCGACCGCCTCGAGGGTACGGTGCTGGCCCGCCGGGGCTCGGAACGGCTTCTCTATGTCGCTGGCGGCACGATTCCGGACCGTGGCTACTTCCGGCTCCGACATCACGAATCGATGGCCAGACTGGGCGAGCTGGACGAGGAGTTCGTATGGGAGCGCTCGCTGGGCGACACGTTCACCCTCGGCGCCCAGGCCTGGCGCATCCGTAAGATCACCCACAGCGATGTGCTGGTGTCTCCGGTCGCCAAGGGCGCCGCCTTCGCGCCCTTCTGGCGCGCCGAAGAGCGCAACCGGAGCGTTCATCTTTCCGAGCGCATCGGCCGGTTTCTGGAGCGCGCCGATACCGAGCTTCGCGGTCGTGACGGAAGGCGGAACCTGGCCCAACGCCTGGTCGGCGAGCACGCCTTCGAGGCAGCCGCGGCCGAAGCTCTGGTCGGCTTTCTGGAGGAGCAGCGCCTGGCCACCGACGGCCTGCCCCACCGCCATCGATTGGTGGCCGAGAAGCTGGCCGAGCGCGAGACCGACGAGGGACGCCGGGCCTGGGTGCTTCACACCGGCTGGGGCGGCCGGGTCAACCGACCGCTGGCGCTGGTCTTGCCTCCTGCCTACCGCGCTCTGTCCGGCCAGAGCCTTGAGGCCGATGCCAACAACGACAGCCTTCTGGTGCTGGCGCCCGATGGCTTCGAACCAGCGGCGGTGTTCGAGTACCTGGCGACGCAGCCCCTCGAGATGATGCTACGCACCACGCTCGAACCGACGGGATTCTTCGGTGCCCGCTTCCGCGAGAACGCCGGCCGGGCCTTGCTGCTGCCGCGCTCGGACTTGAAGCGCCGGGTCCCGCTCTGGCTCCAGCGGGAGCGCGGCAAGCAGCTTCTGGGCACGGTGGCCAAGTTCGGAGACTTTCCGATCGTCGTCGAGACCTGGCGCACCTGCCTGGAAGAAGAATTCGAGCTCGAGGCGCTCAAGAGATTCTTGGCCGAGATCGAGCAGGGAACCCTCGACGTCGTCGAGGTGGCGACCGAGGCGCCGTCGCCGTTCGCAGGGGATCTCCTCTGGAAGCGGACCAATCGGCTCATGTATCTGGACGACTCGGCCGAGCGGGACCGGGGCACCGCGCTCGATAAGGGGTGGCTGCGCGAGCTGGTGCTCTCGGCCGAGCTGCGACCGAAGTTTCCGGAGGCCCTGCTGGTCGAGTTCGAGAGCAAGCTCCAGCGCACGCAACCCGGCTATGCGCCCCGCGACGATGTCGAGTTGGTGGAGTGGGTCAAGGAGCGGTGGGTGCTGCCCGAGTCCGAGTGGCTGGCGCTGACGGCGGCGGTCGAGCGCGACCGGAACCTCGACGCCCCCGGCTCTGAAGCGGACGAGGAGGAAGGCGACGATCGGGTCGGCCCGGCCGCAACCCGGCTAGTGCGGGCGCGTTGGTCCGAGCCCGTCGTGTGCGCGCGCGAGCGCTTGCCCGCTCTGGTCGCGGCCTTTGGACCGCCGGAGGCTCTCGAGTCCCTGGCGGGCGACGAGGCCGCACGGGTGGAGGCCGCACGGGTCGAGGCCGCAAGGGTCGCGGCGGCGCCCGCGGACGGCGGGCTCGGCGCCGGCGAGATCGTGGCCGAATGGCTCCGCTTCTATGGTCCGGTGCCGGCCGAGCGGTTGCGGGCGAGCTTCGGGCTCGAAACCGAACGCCTCGACGCGCTGCTCGAGACCCTGGTCGAGGACGGTCACGTGGTCATCGACCGGTTCCGGCGCGAGACGGACACGCTCGAGATCGCCGACGCGGAGAATTTGGAACGACTGCTGCGGATCGACCGCGCCCGGCGGCGGCCGAGCTTGGAGGCCCGGCCGCTTGTCGACCTGCCGCTCTTTCTGGCGACGCGCCAGGGACTGACCGCCCGTGGCGCCAGTTCCCGCGAGCTACAAACCGCGCTGGGTCGGCTCCTGGGGTATCCGGCGGCGGCCCGCCTCTGGGAGACTGAAATCCTGCCGGCGCGGCTCGACACCTTCTATCCATCGTGGCTCGATAGCCTGTTTCAGGACTCGGACCTGGTGTGGCTCGGTTGCGGAGCCGAGACCGTGACCTTCGCCTTTCCCGAAGAGGTCGGTCTTCTGGTCGAGCCGGCCGAGCCGGCTGAAGTCGATGAAGTCGGCGCGGCCGCCGCCGTTGATGCCGCCGATGCCGCCGATGCCGCCGCCGCCGCCGGTAGCGCTGCCGGTTCGGAGACGGATGTCCGTCCAGCTTCCGAGGCCACGGTCCTGCCTTCGGCCGCCGGGCGCTTTCGCTTCGAGGAGATCGTGGCCCGGCGCGACGAGCCGTCCTCCGAGGTTGCCGCGGCGCTCTGGCGCGAAGCCTGGAGCGGCCGGGTGTCGAACACCACCTTTGCCGCGCTGCGCCAGGGAATCGCCCAGCGCTTTCGATTGCCCGGCGATTCTGCTTCCGGGTCTCGGCAGGCAACCCGGGCCGGTGCCGGCCGCCGGCCTCAGACGCTTCAGGGTCAGCAGAGCCAGCAGAGCCAGCGGAACCAGAAGAGCAGGCGGAGACGGCCGACGCTTCGGCAACGTCCGGACCGCTGGCGCTCGCAGGCGATCTATGCGGGCGAGTGGTACGCGCTCGACCCGCCAACGGGAGTCGAGGGCGACGCTCTGGACCGGGAGGAAGCCAACAAGGACCGCGTGCGCTTGCTCCTGGATCGCTACGGAGTGCTGTTTCGAGAGCTCTTGGCGCGGGAGCTCGTACCGCTCCGGTGGGGCCGGCTCTTTCGCACGCTCCGTCTCATGGAGCTCTCGGGCGAGATCGTGGCGGGCCAGTTCTTCGAGGGCATTGCCGGCCTCCAGTTCGCCTCCCACGAAGCCGTGCGGACGTTGCGCGCGGGCCTTCGCCGGGACGCGATCTACTGGCTTTCGGCGGCGGATCCGGCGGCGGCCACGGGCCTGGGCCTCGAAGGCCTGCGCCACCTGGCTCCAAAGCGCCTGGCCTCGACCCACCTGGTCTTCCACGGCGCCGAGCGGGTGCTCTTGTCCGAGCGCAACGGCCGGCGGCTCTCGATCGAGCCGGAGGCGGATCACCCCCGCCTTCGGGACTACCTGGGTGTCTTGGGGCATCTCCTCACCCGTCCGGTCGCGCCCGAGCCGCGTCTTGAAGTCGAAACCGTAAACGGCGAGCCGGCCGCCACGAGCCCCTATGCGGAGCCGTTCCTGGAGGTCTTCGACGGCACGCGTGAAGGCGGCGTCCTACGCCTGCGGCGGCGCTACGTTCCGACCGTCTCGTCGACGCCGACGCCGACGGCGGCCAGCTAGCGCGACAGCGCCGCGCGCAGCGCCTCGACGTGGCCACGATTGGCGCCCAAGTCCGAGACGCCAACTCGGGAAGCCGAGCGCACCTGGAAGCCGGGAAGCTCGGAGTCGTAGAGCAGCTCGAGATCGTCCACGAACCGGAAAAGGCGGCTGCGGAACTCGGCGTGAACGTAGCCGTCGTGGACGGTGACAACGGCGACCCGGGGCAGCCTTTCGAGGGCTTCGACGACTTCTTGGAGCGCCCGGTCGGGAGTCCCGGCGACGGCCAGCGGCTCGACCCGGTGACCGGCGTCCGGGGCCTGGCTGGAAACGCAGTTGCGGAGGCCGGCGCAGGACTCGAGGCTTTGTGGCGCGGCGGTCGCGGCCGCAGTGGCGGCGATGCGCTCCGGCGGCTGGGATCGAAGGCTCAATACGGTAAGACGTCCGATGAAAAGAGCGGCCAAGATGCCGATGGCGACGAGCAAGATCCTGACGAGGCGGGCCACGCCGCGGAGCCTAGCAGGCTCGATCGTCGAGGCCGAGCGCGTGGAATCTCGAACGTCGCGACCAGGGGTTGACGCCGCCGGGACCTGGTTCTAGCGGGGCGGCTCAAAGAGCGCGAACGGCGCGCCCGCCGGGTCGCGCACGAAGGCGTAGCGGCCGTGGCCGCCCATCGAGCGAATCTCGCTCAGCACTTCGCCGCCGCTGCCGCGGCAGGCCTCGAGGCTGGCTTGCAAGTCGTCCACGTTGATGTAGATCATCCACACCGGCGGGATGCCCTGGTTGACGCCGCGGGCGTGGCAGACTCCGGCGCTGGCGGCGCCGTTGGCCGCGAGCATGCTGAAGTCGGCGTAACCGCCCATGTCCACTTCCTGGGTCTCCCAGCCCACGACCTCTCGGTAGAAGTCCCGAAGGCTCTCGGCGTCCGGAACGGTCAGGTCGATCCAGCCCACGGTGCCGAGCTTGCCGGCGCGTTCGTCGCTCATCGCAGCCTCTCCATCTCCTGGTTCCTCCTCCGGGGGCAATGGTATCTTTCTGGCCTCGATAAGGAGGCCGTTCATGGAAATTCAGGGCAAGACGTTTCTCGTTAGTGGAGGAGCTTCGGGGCTGGGCGAGGCCACCGTGCGCCGGCTGGTGGCCGAGGGCGCCCACGTGGTCGTCGCCGACATCAACCAGGAGCGGGGTGAGGATCTGGTCGAGGAGCTCGGTCCGGATGCCCGCTTCAGCCCCACGGACGTAAGCCAGGAAGATTCGGTCCGAGCCGCCATCCAGACCGCAATCGAGGCCTTCGGTCCGTTGTCCGGGGCGGTAAGTTGCGCCGGCGTCGGCGACCCGGCCAAGGTTCTGGGCAAGGAAGGGCCCCACTCGATCTCGCTCTTCGAGCGGGTGATTCGGATCAACCTGATCGGCACCTTCAACGTGCTTCGGCTGGCGGCCGAGGCGATCGCCGAGACTGAAGCCGACGAAGAGGGCGAGCGCGGAGTGATCATCAACACCGCCTCGGTGGCGGCCTTCGAGGGCCAGATCGGCCAGGTGGCCTACTCGGCCTCCAAGGGCGGCGTCGTGGGGCTGACGCTGCCGTGCGCGCGCGAGCTGGCTCGCCATGGCATCCGGGTGGTGACCCTCGCGCCGGGCCTTTTCGACACGCCGCTGATGGCGGGACTGCCAGAGAAGGCTAGGATCTCGCTGGGCGAGCAGGTGCCGTTTCCGTCGCGCTTGGGGCGCCCGGAAGAGTATGCGGATCTGGCGCTTCACGTCTTTCAGAACCGCATGCTGAACGGCGAGACCATCCGTCTGGACGGCGCCATTCGCATGGCGCCGCGCTGATTTCGAGCGAGCGCCGGGCAAGAGAACCGAGATGGCGACCTACGTGGTCGGGGACGTTCACGGCTGCCTCGGGGCGCTCGAGCGCCTACTCGTCGAGCTGCCCTTCGAGCGCGGCCGCGACCGCTTGTGGCTGACCGGCGACCTGGTCAACCGGGGACCGGACTCGCTGGCGGTGCTGCGCTGGGCGCAAGCGGCGAGCCGCGACCTGGGCGAGCGCTTCGTGACCGTCCTGGGCAACCACGACCTCCACCTCCTGGCCCTGCTTGCCGGCCATGGCCGAGAGCACCATGAGGCGTTGCTGGGGCCGGTTCGGGAGGCTAAGGATCGGGATCAGATCGAAGCCTGGCTGGCCGGCCGGCCCCTTCTTCACTGGGACGGCGCGGCGGTGCTGGTTCATGCCGGGATCCCGCCGGCATGGAAGGTGAAGGAGGCCGAGGAGCGAGCCCGCGAGGCCGAAGAGGTGCTGCGAGATCCAGCCGCCCGGCTGCGGTACTTCACCAGCGGCGAGCCGGCTCGGGTGGAGGAGACGATCTACGGTCTCACCGCGATGCGGGTCGTGACCGCGCCCGGGGGACGCTCGACGTTCGCCGGACCGCCTGAGCAGGCGCCGCCGGGAACCACCCCCTGGTTCGACGTGCCCAATCGCAGCGCCGTCGGAGTAACGATCGTGGCCGGCCACTGGGCGGCCCTGGGGCTGAGGCTGGACGAAACCTTCCTGGGTCTCGATACGGGCTGCGTCTACGGCGGGCGTCTGACCGCCGTCCGGCTCGAAGACCGTCGGGTCTTCTCGGTTGCGAGCGCGGCCGGCCTTGGCTGAGAGCGAGCGCGCCGCGCTACGCCATGCCGTAGAAGTGCCAGGTGTTGACCGGAGCGCCCTGGAGCTTCAGATAGTAGAAGAGCTGGGCCTTGTGGTTATTGAGATGCTCGATCATGCCCAGCACTTGCTGACCCAGCGGTCGCGGTCTCGGATCCCACGGTGCCGCGACCGGCTCGTCCATCCGACCCTCGGCTTGGGCGATCATCTCCCGGGCGAGCGCCTTGTCGGCGGCAAGCGCTTCGAGCGTGGCCGCGACGCTTTCGGCACCCGGCAGGCTCTCGGCCGGCGGCAGCATCTCTTCCGGAGCCATCTCGCCTGCGTCGGCTCCCGCGGGCATGCCCCAGTCGCCGGTGACGAACCCCTTCGTCGGGCCGCCACAGGCGGTCGCGATGTGGTTTAAGAGCTGGCCCGTGGTCATCCAATTGTCACCGCTTGCCGGTTTCCAGTCGAGGCTGTCGTCGTCGACCATCGAGATCAGCCCCTCGGCGGCCTTGTATGCGTTGTCGAGCTCGCTTTCGAGCAGTTCCGTCCAGTTCATCTTTAGGTCCTTTCTGGTTTGGAAGCAAAGGTTCGGAGTTCGATCAAGGATAGTTACGTGAGACCTCCGGGTGTGGGTTTCGCCTTATGGTCCGGTCAGGGTCCAGAACAGCCAGGCGGCGGCAAGGGCAGAGGCGGCCGCGGCCGCCAAGCGCAGCGCGAACGGACGAGTCCCCTGAACCGCCGCGAGCACCGCCTTGACCAGGGCATTGGTCGAGAGTGCGGCGAGAGCCAGGACCGCCGCGCGGCCCGCCGGCAGCGCTCCTTCTTCGAGGAGGTCGGCGCTCGACAGGAGCACGGCAGAGGCGCTGGCGGCTCCGGCCAGCGCCGAGGCCAGCAGCAGTCCGTGGTCGCCGAACCAGGCGGTCGCGGCCCGTACCGCCAGCAGGACCCCAGCCAGAATCGCGGCGAATCGGAGAGCGGGCCTGAGAGAAAACGGATTCTCGTAGAGAAGGCTCTCGGCTTCGCCAGTTCGCTTGCCGGCACGGCCGCCGATCCAGGCCACGGTCGCTGCCGTTGCCGTGGCTACCGCCAGGGGGCCGAGGAGTTGACGGCCCAGCTCCGGGCTCGCGATCCAGGCGAGCACCAGGATCTTGGGCAACTGAACCGCGTTGGCCAGGCCGCCGGCCTTGCCCAGGAAACCCGACGCATCGGGACTCCGGCGGGCACGACCGGCGAGCGTCAGCGTGGTCGCCGTGGTCGAAACAAGCCCGCCCGCCATCGCGCTCCAGAGGGTACCGCGTTTGGGTCCCAGCCAGCGCACCAGCACGTAGCCGGCGAAGCTCACCGCCGAGACCAGAACCACGAAGAACCACAGCTTCGAGGGATTGAAGAACCCCCACGGGCCGATCTGCCGGTCGGGCAGGAGCGGGTAGACGATCAACACCATCGCAAGAAACTTGAGCGTGTCGAAGAACTCGCGCTCCGAGACGCCGTGGCGGACGAAGTCGTGAAGCGCGCGCTTGGCGTTGAGCAGGATCGCGAGCGCGATCGTCATCCCCAGCGCGAGCGCCTCGAGCGAGGTTACGAGAAAGCCGAGCCAGAAGACCGCCAGCGCCGCGACCTCGGTGGTGAGCCCCACGTCGAAGCGGTCGGCCTCTCGCAGGTAGCCAGCGGTCACGAGCGCGCCCACGACCAGAAACGACGCCGCGGCAAACAGGGAGTTTCCGAGAAGACCGCAGATGCCGCCGATCAGAGCGATCGCCGCGAAAGTCCTGACGCTGCCGAACCGTTTGACCTCGGGCTTGCGCGCCCGGTACCGCTCGACGCCCACCAGGAGACCGATGGCCAGTGCTTCGGCGAGGACCCTGAAACTCTCGAGATTGTAGTGGTACGTTTTCAAACTAGCAGTCGCCCACGAGATCGGCGACGGACCACAACGTACCACTACCCAGAGCTCGAGCTCGGACTCTGTGATGTAGTCTTGTGGCGCCGCCAGGTGGTGCGGAAACCGCCAGGCTCTACTTCGAGATCCAGGCACAGAACTCGTACGGCCCGCAGACTCGCCGGCGCTTCGAGAAGGCGCTAGGCTCGCCGTTTGAGGCGATCGAATCTGGCCGAGGAACGCTTCGTGCATCTGATGGAAGAGGGCCGGAGGGCGCTTGCAACCACCGCTGGCTCGACCGACGCCTAACGACCAGGGAGACGACAGATGCTGGACTGCCGAAGAATCTTGGGAATCACGGCTCTGGGCTGCGGGCTTGCGATCGCGGTCGGAGCCCCGGCCGAAGCGAGCGCCCGGCTCGCCCAGAAGATGCAGACCGCCGAGGTGGTGTACGAAGAGCTCTTGGAAACGCCGGACAAGAGAGTGCCCGAAGAATTGCTGGAGAAGGCACGGTGCGTGGCCGTCATTCCGGGTGTCATCAAGGGCGCCTTGGGGTGGGGCGGCCGGCACGGACGCGGAGTCCTCGCCTGCCGGAATTCCGGCGGCGCCTGGAGCGCGCCCGTTTTCGTGCGTCTTTCGGGAGGGAGCTTCGGCTTTCAGGTGGGTGCCCAGGCGACCGATCTGGTGCTCTTCCTGATGAGCGAGGCGAGCGTCAAATCACTGCTCAAGAGCAAGTTCACCGTGGGTGGCGACATCTCGGTGGCGGCCGGCCCCCTGGGCCGCTCGGCCGAGCTCGCGACCGATGCCCGGTTGCGGGCGGAAATCTATTCCTACGCCAAGTCCCGCGGCCTGTTTGCTGGCGTCGCGCTCGAAGGCGCGCGGCTGGCTCCGCACGACAAGTCGAACCGGCGCTACTACGGCGAGCGGATCGATCCCCGGGCGGTGCTGCTGGAGCACGCCGAGATCGCCTTGCCGCCCGAAGCGCGGTCCTTCCGGCGCGCGTTGCCCTAGCGGTCGCTCTTCCGCCGCCTAGAGGATGCCGGCCCCAGACCGGGGCGCGCTTCCGGCGACAGCCAAGGCTCATTTCGTTCGCCCGCGAGACCCAAGCCGGGTTGGGGTCGGTCGCATTGGCGCTTTCGCCGAGAGCAGGCGACTCCGGTCCGGAGCCTGGGGCGAACCCAGCCAAAAACGTCCTCCCCAGGGGACACTTTTCCAGTTCCCGCCCGGGTCTGAACCAAGAGAGTTAATTGGGATAAGGCGTTCTCGCGGTGGCACGGCATTTGAGCTTCCTGGTTGGCGGTGAGAAAGGAGGTCAGTATGAAGACACGAACAATCCTCACCGTCTTCGCCGCGCTGCTGGTATCGGCAGCGGGGCTCCGGGCCGACGACGACTCCGACCGCTACGGACGTCGCTACGAGCCAAGGTACGGCATTAACGCCTACCAGCTCGACAAGGTCCAGAGGCTGGCCCACGAAGTCGAGGACCGAGCGCGATACGTTCACCGCTCGGCCGAGCGCTACGCCCACCACGGTACCCACCGGGAAGAGCGGGCGCTCCTCGCGTTCCGCGAGCTCGAGAGCCGGGCCAGGCACTTTCATCGTCAGGTAGAGCGGTACCGCCAGGACTTTCGCCACACTCGCGGCGACTTCCTGGAGCTTCAGCGGGCGTTTGCCAACGCGTCGCACGCGACGCATGGCGCCCATGCCTTCGGCAAGATCAACCGGGAGTTCAGGCGTCTGACCGACGCCATGATCGACCTCGAGATCTACGCGGACGAGCTGTTCGGTCCGTCCCGCGATGCGCACTACCGGAACCGGACGCGCAGCCGGCTTAACGGCTGGTACGACAACCGGTACGAGAGGCCAAGGCTACGCTTTCGCTGGCAGTGGGGTCACTAGACGTCGCTAGCCATCGTTTTCGAAGACCGAGCAAGGGCAGGCCGGCCGCCTTCGGGCGGCCGGCCTTTTCTTGGGGGGACGGGTCACCCGGGCCGGAGGAGCATCGGATGGACACGGCGGTCCTCCCGACCGAAGAATCCGCGGCCTCGGTCGCCGTCGTCCCGGTCCTGAAGCGTAGCGGCCTTGATAGCGTATCGTCATGCGTGTCGTGGTGGCCGGCTGCGGTGTCTCGGGACTCACCTCGGCGGTGCGGCTCCTCGAGGCCGGGCATGAGGTCGAGATTCGGGCGCGCGAGCTGCCACCCGAGACCACCTCGAATGTCGCCGCCGCCTTCTGGCATCCCTATCGGGCCTCTCAGGACGATCCGGTTGCCGAATGGTGCACCGAGAGTTTTTCGGTGTTCCGGACGATGGCCGACGAAGCCGTCGGCGGGGTGGTGATGCGGCCCGTGTGGCAGCTTTTCCGCGAGCCCGAGCCGGATCCCTGGTGGAGTGAGATCGTTACCGGGTTCCGGCACGGCGAGCCGCCGCCGGACCGGATCGCCCAGGGGTACCGGGACAGCTTCTCGTTCGAGGCGCCGGTCATCGACACCGGCAGGTTTCTGCCCCATCTCTTGGACCGCGTCGAAACGGCCGGGGGGCGGATCGTGCCGATGACGATTCACGACCTGGAAGCTGCCGGCCGGGAGTTCGACCTGATCGTCAACTGCACGGGTCTGGGCGCGAGGCGATTGACGGGTGACGAGGAACTGGTGGCGGTGCGCGGTGAGATCGTGCGCACCGCGAACCCGGGACTCGAGCACATCCTGGTGGACGAACACGCTCCAGGCGGGTTGACCTACGTGATTCCACGGATCGATGACTGCGTTCTCGGTGGCTGCTACCAGGAAGGCGTCGAGAGTCTGGATCCCGACCCCGAGATCCAGGCAGGGATCCGGCAGCGTTGCCGCGAGCTCGAACCCGGTCTTGCCGGCGCCGGCGAGACCGGCTGGGCCGTGGGGCTCCGGCCGGTGCGAGCCCGCGTCCGGATCGAGCGCGAGGTCGTGGGCTCGGGAGCGACCGTGATCCACAACTACGGCCACGGTGGCGCCGGCGTGACCCTGTCCTGGGGCTGTGCCAGCGACGTGGCGCGATTGGCGGACGGCGGCTAGGCTGGCTACGCCTGGCTATACTCGCTACGTTGGCGCGCTCCGGCAACCTCGGTGTCCCGGGTTCGTAGTTAGCAGGATGCGCCCTAGAAGTTCCCGTGGTGTCCTGACGAGCCGGACCGTGCTCCTCGGCGTGGGCCTGGCAGTTCTTGTCTCGGCCGCGCTCGCCGCGCGCGACGATCGGTTCGAAGAAGTCGCGACGGTCACGGTGGTCGAAGTCCCGGTTCAGGTGTTCGGCCCCGCCGGTCCGGTTCGGGGCCTCACCGCCGAGGATTTCGAGGTCCGTCGCGACGGAGCCGCGGAGCCCATCGTAGCCTTTGACGTCGTGGATCTCGCCTCCGGGCCGGCAAGCGAGCGGCCTCAGCTCGCGGCCAGTCGCCACTTCCTGCTGCTTTTCGATCTGTCGTTTTCGACCCCGGGCTCGATCGGCAAGGCCCAGGCGGCGGCGCGGACGCTGGCGCTCGAGGCCCTGCATCCAACCGATCTGGTGGCCGTGGCTACCTACACCGAATCGACCGGCGTCGAGCTGGTCTTGAGCTTTACCCGGGACCATCGGCAGCTCGAGGCGGCGATCCGCGATCTGCGCTCGCCCGAGCCCGGCCGGCATTTTCAGGATCCCCTGGGCCTGGTCGTGGATTCGATCCTGGACGCCGGACTCCCGTCCGGCCCGGCCGGTGCCCCCGGACCCCGCGGCGCCGGCTCGATGAAGTCCGAGCGCGCGGCCATGATGCTTCAGAACGCTCGGGACCTTCAGCCCTTTGCCCGGCGCGAGCAGCGAGAGAAGCAAGAGCAGCAGGTGCTGGCCCTGTCGAGCTCGCTCGAAGAGCTGGCCAAGCTGATGCAGAGCGTTTCCGGCCGCAAGCACATCGTGCTGCTCTCCGAGGGATTTGACAGCTCGATCGTCGTCGGTACCGAGGATCTTGCCCGCATCACCGAGATGGCCAACGACGCGTCGGTCGGCGAGCACTGGCGGATCGATTCCGAGGAACGCTACGGCAGCTCGGTGGCGCAACGCAGCCTGCGGCAGACGCTGGAGGAGTTCCGGCGCGGTGACTGCACGATCCAGGCGGTGGATATCGGCGGCGCCCGCGCCGGCGCCGAGATCAAGCCGCGGGCCTCGGGGCAGGACGGGCTTTTCATCCTGGCGGATGAGACCGGCGGCGAGCTCTTCCGTAACTACAACAACCTGGGCGAGGCCATGGGCGAGCTCCTGGAGCGGACCAGCGTTACCTACGTCCTGACCTTGCAGCCGGAGGACCTGGAGCTTGACGGCTCGTTTCATCGCCTCAAGGTGCGGTTACGGGATCGACGGCGCGGCGTGCGGCTGGTGCACCGGCCGGGCTTCTACGCGCCGCGGCCCTTCGGTGAGCAGAGCGGTGCCGAGCGCAAGATCAACGCCGCCGGTCTCGTCATCGGCGGCGCCGAGGGCGGCCGCCTGGAAACCGCGGTTCTGGCGGCTCCGTTTCCGGGCCCGAAAGAGCGGGCCTACGTGCCGATGCTTGTCGAGATCGACGGGCGGGCGCTCTTGGCCGACGATGACTCCGGAATCTTGCCTCTCGAGATCTACGCCTACGCCATACGGGACGACGGCACCATCGCCGACTTCGCCACCCAGCGGCTGACGCTCGACGTCGCAAAGGTGGGCCCGGTGCTCCGAGCCAGTGGCTTCAAGTTCTGGGGCCATCTGGAGCTGGCGCCCGGCGACTACGCCATCCGGACCCTGGTGCGGAACGCCCAGACCGGATCGACCGCTCTGCGGGTGGTGCCGCTTTCGGTACCGGCTTCGGACTCGACCGCGCCGTACCTGCTGCCGCCGCTTGTCCCTGAGCCCGCCGGCAAGTGGTTGATCGGGCAGGAAACCGGTGAACGCCCCGAGGTCCCCTATCCCTTCGTCACCGGCGGCGCGGCCTTCGTGCCCGCGGCCGGCCCGTCGGTGGTCGCGGGGCGTCTTTCCCTGGCCCTGGCCGGCTACAACCTGTCCGGGATTCTGGGGACGGTGCGCGCCGAGCTTCTCGATGGGAGCGGACAGGTGGCTTCCGAGCTGCCGCTTCTGACCGTGCGGCGCGAGCCCGAGACGTCCGCTGCGTCCACGGGCCTCCGGATCGAACGCTACCTGGTCGAGCTCGAAGCACAGGACCTGGCCGCCGGAACCTACGCGCTGCGGCTGGCGGCGACGACACCGGATGGAAATAGAATCCAATCGAGCCCAGTAAGGGTGGTGGGCCGGCCCCCAGGCTCGTAGCGGCCGCGCACCGAGGGGTCACTGTCGTAGGCTGCCTTTGCCGAAACTGCCCAGCCCAACCCGCCTCGACCAACCCAATAGTAGAGTCCGGCGATCCGACAGGATCCGATTGGCTCCGGCCTGATCGGATCGGGTCCGGGACGAGGCTCGCAGAGAACTTGCATGTGGGGAGCGGAATGAAGAACTTTCACTTGACGTTCGTGGCGGCGGCTCTGGCCGGCGTCGTAGCAGGCGGCCTGGCGCCGGCGCTTGCCGAGCCGCCGGACCGATGCACGCCCTGCGCGGCCCTCGTGGTGTCCGACCTCGCTTCGCTTGCCGGCGAGCTTGCCGCCGGCCCCGAGCTTGCCGCCGGAGCACCGCTCTTCGTCGGCACCCGGGTTCGGTTGGCCGCGGGCGAGCCGTCCGGGCTCGCCGCTGCCGTTGCTGCTGGGGCCACACCCTGGCTGGTGGCCGAGTTCGAAACGCCGCCGCCGCTTCTCGACAACCTCGAGGCCCTGGGGCGGGAGCTCGACGCGCTGGCGGCTTTGGCCCGGCAGAGTCCCGAGGGCACTCGGGTCCAGATCTCCTGGCCGGCCGGCTCGGAGGGGGGCGACTCGACCGACGATCCTGGAGGTGGCGCGGGCGCGGACTACGCCTTCTTGGTCAAGCAGGCGTCGGCGGCGGTTCTGGGAGCTCAGCCGGCGGCGCGGCTGGTCTCGAAGACGATCCCGGCCGAGCCCGGCGCGATCCAGCGGCTGTTTGCCCCAGGCGGGTCTTCCGGGGCCGGCGCCGCCGGAGCCGGGGCCGAGATCGTCGGCGAGCTCGCTGCCTATCTGGATGCGGTTGCCCTGGCTCCCCCGGCTCCGCTGGCTCCGCTGACTGCGACATCACCAGAGAAGCTGACCGCGGCGGTCACCGAGATCTTGGCTCACGATCCAGGGGCCGAGATCGTGCTCGACGCCCTGGCCCTGCCCATGCCGCCCGAGAAGCTCCTGGTGGAGGCCGCCCGCTACGCTCACGCCGGTGTCAGCCTCGTGGTCTTCGATGGCGGGTCGGCCGCGGCCCCGCCGATCCGGTCGGCGGCGCTCGCCGGCCTCAGAACGCTGGCGCGAGAGTTCGCGGGAGATGTTTCGCCCGCGCCCGGCTCCGAGCCTTCCGGTGGGGCGAGCGCCTTCGCGTTCGTGCGCGGAGAGGACCTCAGCCTGCGGGTCGTCATCGAGACGCGGGCGGGTGCCGGCGACGAGTTGGAGCTTCGCTTTTCCGATCCGCGCTTGCGTGAGCCGGCCCGGATCGACCTCGCCACCGGCGAAACGGTCACCCAGTGGGGCACCGATCGGGATCGGGACAGCTTCACCTTGAGACTCGCCGACCCGGGAGCGGTCGAGGTCTTGGCACTCGAGCGGATGAGCGCCGCCGAGCTCGAGGGCATCCTGGGTCTCGTGGAAGAGGTCACCGTCGCCGACAAACGCCAGATGCCGGTCGAGGAGATCGTGCGCCGGCTGCAGGCCTTCGAGGACGCCCAGAGGCGCAAGCTCGGGACCTACCGTGCCGTCAACACCAGCCACCTGCGTTTCCAGGGCGGCACGGCGAACCAGTCGGTCGAAGCCACCTTTCGGGGCCCGTACTTCGTCGACGAGGGCGGCGGCTTCGACTGGGTCTGGCAGGAGTTTCTGGTCAACGGAGTGCGCTGGCGCCGGAAGACCATTCCCGAGATTCCATTGATCCAGCCCGAAAAAGCGGCGGCCCTGCCCGTCGAGATCACCTTCACCAAGGAGTACCGGTACGAGCTGCGCGGCACCGAGACGGTCGACGGCCGCGACTGCTGGGTGGTCGACTTCGCTCCGGTCGTCGCCGTCACCGAGGGCAAGAGCCTCTATCAGGGTACCGTCTGGGTCGATCGCGAGATCTACGCTCGGGTGCGGACCCGCACGGTTCAGCTCGGCCTCGAAGGCGAGGTGGTCTCAAGCGAGGAGACACAGTTCTTCTCTCCCCTAGGCGCCGACGGTTTGCCCGGCCCCTGGTCTCCGGAGAGCTACTTCTTGCCGCTCCGTCTGGTGGGCCAGCAGATCTGGTCGATTCTGAGCGGCACGACCGTGGTCGAGCGCGAGATCCTGCTGTCCGACGTCGCGCTCAACCCCGAAGACTTCGACGCCAGCCGCCAGGCGGCTCTCGACTCTGAAGCCACCATCGTGCGCGACACCGACGACGGGCTCAAGTACCTGGTGATTGACGAGGAGACCGGCGAGCGCGTGGTCAAGGCCGAGCTCGACACGAAACGCCGGTTCCTGGTGGGCGGGGTCTTCTACGACGAGAATCAGGACTTTCCGATCCCGCTCGGCGGGATCAACTGGTTCTGGTTCGACTGGCGCGGCACCGGCACCCAGGCCAACGTCTTCTTCGCCGGGCCGCTCGTCAACGTGGCGATTACCGACCCGGATTTTCTGGGCTCGAAGTGGGACCTGGGCGTCGACGCCTTCGCTCTGGCCCTTCGCGGTACCGACAACCTGTTTCGCGACGGGATCGAGGCGGTGGAGGAAGAGGTCGAGACCTCGAATCCCAATCTGGACTTGAAGCTCGGCCGGCCGCTCGGCAACTTCGGCAAGGTGGAGTTCCAGTATCAACTCGGCTATCGCAGCTTCGGCCGGGTCGATGCCACCGCCGAGGAGTTCGTGCTGCCGTCGAATCACGCGAATCACACCCTTTCGCTCACCACCCGCTACAACCGCAAGGGGTACCGCTTCCGGGCGCGGGGAAACTACCACCTGCGGGGCGAGTGGGAGCTCTGGGGGCTGCCGGGCAACCTCGAATACGAGCCCGACGACGACGCCTACACCACCTGGTCGGTGGGAGTCGGCAAGGTCTGGCACCTGCCCAAGTTCCTGAAGTTCGGCGCCGAGCTCGAGTTTCTGGACGGCTCGAACCTCGACCGCTTCTCGAAGTTCGACTTCGGCTCCTTCTCGGACGTCCGGGTGCGGGGATATCAGACCGGCAAGGTGCGGGCCGAGGAGGCCCTGGCCGCTCACCTGAGCTATGGCTGGAACCTGGGCAACGTCTTCCGCGCCGAGCTTCTGGCCGACGCCGCCTGGGCGACGGACGAGGTCTCGGGCCTGGATCGCGAGCTTCTGGCCGGCGCCGGCGTTGCCGGAACCTTCGTCGGCCCCTGGAGCACGGTCGTCAACGTGGACCTGGGCGTTGCCGTCGCCGGTCCCGACGACGGATTTACCGCCAACATTTTCTTCCTCAAGCTCTTCAAGAACAAAGACTAGCCGCGGCACGACACGGCACGGCGCGCCGCGGAACGGTCGCGCGAGCTCCAGAAAGAAACGGGGCGGCTCCCTTGCGGAAGCCGCCCCGAGGTTGGTGGATGAAGGCGACCCTTACGAGCCGTCGCCGAGACCGACGTCGAGCCGGACGTAGCCGACCATGCCCGGCAGGTCATGGAAGGGGCTCATGCTGACGACACCGCAGGCGTCGCAGACGCTCGGATCCTCGTCGAAGAGGTTATTGATGCCGAAGCTGACGCTGGTCGAGTCGTCGCCATACGGCAGCAGGTACCGGACCAGGAGATCCGCGTACAGGATCGAATCGAGCGTGCTGCCGGAGTCGAGCAGCATCTCGTCGGTCCAGCGCAAGGTCACACCCGTGTCCCAGCGCTCCCGGCGCCAGTCCACCTTGGTGACCGCCCGCCACTCGGCGAAGCCGCGCTGGAAGGTCTCGTCGGTCAGGGTGCCGGTCCGATCGACGCTCGACAGCGAGCCGTCCGGGTTGCGGGTCAGCTCGGTGTAGTCGCTCAGGTAGGTGGCGTTGAAGCCGAAAGCCCAAGCGCCGCCGCCGAACCAGTCGAAGGTGAAGTCGGCGCCGGAAGCCTCGATGCCGCCGATGTTCTGCAACTGGTTGTCGACCAGATTGATGAGACCGCTGGCGGCGCGCTCGACGCCGTTGCAGAAGAACGGATCCAGGGTCTGGACGCAGGCGGTGATGACCTCACCGGGGCTACGGCCCTGAATGGCATCGTCGATCTGAAGGTCGTAGAAGTCGGCCGAGACCGTCCAGCCGCGCCCGCTCGGACCCCGTCCAGGGCTGTAGACGAACCCCAGCGAGTAGCTGTCCGAAGTCTCGGCGATGAGGCCCGCGTTGCCGGCCGAGATCGCTGAAAGCTGCGGATTGCGCTGGGAGAAGCCGACCGGCACGCCCAGGGCGGCACAGTTGTCGATGATGTTCTGTGGCTGCGGCGTGTCCCGGCCGCCGTTGGCCGAGCCGATCACGCCGAGAACGTCAGCGCACGGATCCAGGAACGTGAAGTCCTCGCGCGCGGCGCCGCCGAAGAGCTCGCCGATGCCGGGAGCCCGGAGGCCGGTCGCGACCGAGCCGCGAAGCGACAGTGTTTCGATCGGTCGGTACAGGAAGCCGAGCTTGTAGGTGTCCTCGCCGCCCGACGTGCTGTAGTCCGAGTACCGGCCGGCCACGTTGAGCTCGAGATACTCGGCTCCGGGCCGGTCGATCATGAGCGGGAAGTTGAGCTCGAGATACGCCTCGGAGACGTCGAAGCCGCCCGCGGTGGGCGCCGACGGAATGCCGGCGGTCTCGCCGCTGGCCGCGATCGGATCGGGCTGGAAGGAGCCGTCCTGCTCCCGGTGCTCGATGCCGGCGGCAAAGCCGACGTTGGCCTGGTTGGGGAGCTGGAAGAGATCGCCGCTGATGTTGGCACTCAGATTGAGGAGCGTCTGCTCGCTGAAGTCACGCTGAGTGTAGGTGACGAAGTCCAGCATCTCCTGAGTGATCGAGCCGGCGCCGTTGGGTCCCTGGCCGCCGAAGAAGTTGAACGGAACGCAGTTCGGCACCTGGGCGCAAACGTCCGGATCGCCCAGCGCGACCGCAATCTTCGCGATGTTGTGCGAGTTGCGCTTCTGCTGGAAGCCTCGATTCTCGCCGTAGGCCGCCGTCACGTCCCAGGCAAAGTTGCGCGAATCGGTGCCGAAGGTACCGTCGAAGCCGACGCTGGTGAAGTAGGTATCGACGTCCTGGTTGAAGAGCCGGGGACCCGACTCGAGCGGCCGGCGGCCGAAGAACTCCAGATTGCCGTTCGCCACCGACAGATCGACGCCGAAGGGATTGAAGGGATTGTCGCGGTGGATCAGGATGTTCTCCGCGATCCGGTTGCCACAGCCGGCGCCCAGGCACAGCGGCTCGGGAGCGGCTCGGGTGTTGGACTTCCGGTTGGTGTACGACGCCTTGAAGTTCAAGTCCGTCGAATCGGTCAAGGCGTGGGTGATCGAAGTAAAGAGATTGGCTCGCCGGTTCGGCGTTTGGAGATAGTTAAAGTCCTGGCCGTTGTAGTTGAACCGGTCGGCCGCGGTAAAGGCGTGGAAGTCTCCGCCGTTCGGGCTATTGGGGTCGAAGATCGGAACGTTCGAGCCACCGTCGTTCAGAACGCCGGTGTTGAGCGTGCCGTCCCAGAAGTCGAAGTTCGGACCCAGGATAAAGCGGCCCTGCGGGGTAAACGAGGAACAGAAAGTGCCCGGAATGTCGCAGGTCGTCGCGAAGGGATTGGGAAACGCCGACTGCGCCCGATCGGTGGTCGTGACCGCGCCCTCCTCGAAAAAGGCGGCGCTAAAGACCACGTTCGTCCGGTCGCTGCCGCCGCCCCAGAGGCTCGAGACCTCGGTGCCCTCGCCGTCGCCCTCGCTCACGAAGCTGCCCTTCTGGACCGAGAACCGCAAGCCTTCAAAGTCGCTGCGGGTGATGACGTTGACCACGCCCCCGATCGCGTCCGAGCCGTAGATCGCCGAGGCGCCGTCCTGCAGCACCTCGACCCGCTCGATCATGTTGGAAGGCAGTGTGTTGAGATCGACCGCGTTGGCGACGCCCGAAGCCGAAGCTCCGGGGATCCAGCGCTGGCCGTCGACCAGAACCAGAGTCCGCTTGGCGCCGACGTTGCGCAGCGAGAGCTGCACCGCACCGGCCCCGATACCGTTGCCGTCCTGGGGAAAGCCCGAGTTGCCGGGCACGTTGAAGCGCGCGTTGATGGCGGTACCCATGCTCGGGATCTGCTGGAGGCTGGCTCCCAGGTTGGTCAGACCCGAGCGCTTGATCTCGATCTCGTCAACCTCGACGATCGGCGCGCGTTGATAGAGAGGGTTGGTCGGGATTCGGGAGCCGGTGACCACGATGGTGTCCGATACCGTTTCGGCATCGCCACCCTCGTCGGCGCCCGCCTCGCTCGCCGCCTCCTCGGCCTCCTCGCCCTCCTGCGCCCAGACCGCGACCGGAGCAGCCAGGGCCAGAAGCAGAGCGAGGAACGCGACGAAGCCGTAGCGAACGAGCTCGCCGCTGCCGATACCACGTGGTGTTCTCGAAAATCGCATCATGATTCCTGCCTTTCCGGCCCGGCACTCTGGGTGGGGCCTGTAATCAAGAAAGTAAGCAGAGCGTAGTGTCCGACCGGGTTGGTGTCAACGGCCGCGGCCCGACCCGAGCTTGGCTGCGGTCGGGCTCCGGCCTGTCTGCGAGCGACGGTGCCCGGCTTCGACGCGGGCCGCGGCGCCCGGCACGGGTGCGCAACCCAACACGACTTCGAGAAGGGGCGGCCGCGGACTATACTGCTACAGCCGTCGGGGCGTGCCGCGCCACGGCGTCAGCAACAGCCATCAAGGAGAGGGATTATGGCCAAACGAGAAGTTTTCCACGTAACCAAAGACGGCGACACCTGGCAGGTCAAGAAGCGCGGAGCCAAGCGCGCCTCGAGCCGTCACGACACAAAGGCTGACGCCGTCGAGCGTGGCCGCCAGCTGGCCAAGCGGACGGGCCTCGGCCAACTCATCGTCCACAAGCAGGACGGCAAGATCCAGACCGAGTACACCTACGGCAACGATCCGCGGCGCTCCAAGGGCTAGTCTCCGCGGCGCGGCGCCGCCGCAGAAACTTCGGTTTTCCTGGCTCTCGAGCTCGTCCGCGATCGGAACCTAGGCTTCGAGCTCGCACATCCGGTCGATGTGGGACCAACGGCCAAGGTGATCAAGCGTGACTGCCCGGCAGCGATGGCCATCCGTCACGTTCCTTTCGTGCCCGGGACAGAGCCCGGATCCAGGAAACGCCTTGCTTGCGCCGGAAGGCGGCCGAAATAGTAGGGGTCGATCCGCGGCGGCTTGTAGGGAGCGCCCCGGATGCGCTCGTACTGGCCCATCCAGCGCGAAGGGTAGCTGGCGTCGCTGGTCGCCGCACCGCCGTGGACTTGGTGGAAAGTTCCCTCACCGAGCAGGACGACCAGCTCGTCACGGAATCGTTCGCAAATCCGGGCAAAGAAATCAAGGTTCGCCAGGCCTCCCCCGGGCGCATCAAACCGCGGATCGTAGCCGCCCATTGCCGTGTACTGTCGCTTGTGAAGGGCGATGCAGTTGCTTTCGGTCAGCGTGCCGAACCACCCGCCCTCGACCGAAGCAGCGGGGGTCGAGATGTCAAAGAGCCGCATACTGTTGTCTCGCCAATTGATCGAACGCAGCAGCTGATCTTCCGTCTTCTGCGAAGCCGAGCACGCCACACACGGCCTTCACAGGGACGTCGACCTCAGGTTTGCCGTTGCAATGAAAGGTGCCCCATTGGCCTGCTAGGCCTCCGCCAAATCCAAATCCGCCTGACGCACCGACATAGGTCCACTCCCCGCTAGGGCACGCATCCGTGCACTCGCAAGGCGCGAGGCCTAGCGGGTCAGCCCAGACGACGGGATTGTTGCGGGAGTACAGGAACGGTTCGGTTCCCTGTCGGAACCCCAACGGATCGACCCTCCCATACCTCCCCGTCCCCGGCTCGTACCACCTGTGGACGTTGTAGTAGAGGCCAGGGTCTGAGGCGCTAGCGGACCCCGCTCCCGCCCCGCCCCAGGCCGGGTCGTCCCACTGGCCCGGGAAGCGCAGGAAGACTCCCGCCTCACTCGCCCCGGTACCGGCCTGCGCCTGCCAGTCGTCCCCGAAGGGTGCGAAGCCTCCGGCCCAGGTGGTGGTGCCGGAGTCGTCGGTGGCAAGGACCGGGGTGCCGAGGTGGTCGGTGGTGAGATAGGTGAGGGTGGAGGTGCTCGCGGGCGATCCGCCGAGCGGGGTCACGGTCTCGTTCTCGAGGATGCCGACGGGCCTGCCGGCGAAGTAGAGGACGTAGGCGTCGCTGATGGCGCTGCCCTCGCCTCGGGGATCTTCGGGTCCCAAGACCGCGGTCGTCTCCTTGTGCATGAGAAGCCCGTCGGAGGAGTAGGTGGGGTTGGTGGTGACGGTGGCGGGCTGGCCGGGGAAGGGGCTTCGGGCGGCTTGGCGCAAGAAGCTCCTGCCGTCGTAGGCGAGGGTGACGAGGGCCCCCGCGGTCTCGCCCGAGTCAGTCTTGATCTGGCTCATCCGTCCCAGGGCATCGTAGCTCAGCCGGTGCTTGGCGGTGTGGGTGGCGCGGTAGGTTTCGTTGCCGGCGTCGTCGAAGAAGAAGCGCTCGGAGGCGGTGTTTCCCGTAGCGATCGTCGCGAGCTTGGGGAGGTTGCCTCCGGAGGGGGAGGCCGGGTAGGCGTAGGAGTCAGCAGTGCCGTCCCGGGTCTCAGAGAGCCGGTTGCCGATCTTGTCGTAGGTGAAGGCACGAGAGCCCCAGGGCCCGGTGCCCGAGGTCAGGAAGTAGTGGACGTCCTGGTAGGTGTAGGTGCGGTCCGGGCCTGGACCGGCATCTGCGATCTGGAGGATGTTGCCGAGCGAGTCGGTCGCGTAGGCCCAGTCGAGGCGTCCGGGAACGGAGATCCCGGCCGGGAAGTACCGGGGGTCGAAGGCTCGGGTCTCGGTAAGACCGTTGCCGAGGACGAGGGAGGTGAGCGGGCCCGAGGGGAGGTAGGTGGCGGCGGAGACGAGGCTGGTGGTCCCTCCCCCGGCGCCACCATCCGTGACGGCCAGGGTCTCCTCCCGGTCGGCGTAGTCGTGGGTGGTCGTGACGGAGACTCCGCCCGGGTAGGTGACGCCGGTGCGGTTGCCGTTCGCGTCGTAGGCGTAGGCGAGGGTGCCGTCCTGGGTGGTGCGTCCGAAGCGGTCGTATCGGTAGTCGATGGAATGGCCGTTGCGGGAGATGGCGGTCAGGCGTCCGGCCGAGAAGGCAACGGCGGGGTCGTCGTAGGTGTAGGTGGTGTCAAGAGCGTTCTCGTCGGAGTCGAGGAAGGTGACGCGGTCGAGAGCGTCAACGGTCCGGGTGGTGGTGACGCCTCGGCCGTCGGTCTCGGAGACGAGCTCGCCGTGGTCGTTGTAGGCGAAGGTGGCAACCCCTGAGACGGGAGAGTCCTGACGGGTCAGGAGATCCCGGTCGGAGTAGACGTAGGCGGTGGTGTTGCCCTCGGCGTCGGTGACGGCGACGAGGTGGTCCTGGACGTCGTAGGCGTAGGTGGTGGTGGCAGAGCCGGCCCCCGCTCCGGCCCAGGGCTGGGCGATGGCGGTCAGGCGGTCGAGCCGGTCGTAGGTGTAGCTCTGGGTCGGAGGATCCGAGGCCGAGTCGTGGTTGGCGTCCCAGAGGGACTCGAGGTTGCCGTTGCAGTCGTAGCGGTACTCGGTGACGGATTCCTGGGGGGTTCCGGGGGCGCGGACGATCCGGTCGAGCCGGCATCGGGAGTCGTAGAGGTAGGCGGTCTCGGAGGTCGTGACCCAGGACGTGCCGTCGAAGGATTGAAGCGTCTCGCGGGTGCGGTTGCCGGCGGCGTCGAGCTCGTAGAGGGTCCTCTCGAGGAGGGTCCCGGGGGCGGGACCGCGTCCGATCGAGGTCAAGCGTCCGGTGTCGTCGTAGGCGTACTCGATGGCGTTGCCTTGAGGCAGGATGGTGAGGGCGAGGTCCCCGAAGGCGTTGTAGCGGTTCTCGGTGACGAGGTCCTCGGCGGCGGTCGTGCCCTTGTGGGTGACGAAGGTCACGCGGTCGGCGGCGTCGTAGGCGGTGACGGTCTCGACGCCGTTGGGGTCGGTGACCGAGGTTCGGCGGTTGAAGGGGTCGTAGGCGTAGGTGGTGGCGCCGCCGTTCGGGAGGCTTCCGACGATCGGGTCGGTGCGGGAGAGTGGGATCTGGCCGCCCCGGGCGGGGTCGTAGGTAAAGGCGGTGACGTCGTCGGTGCCGAAGCCGGGCGGATCGATCGTCTCGATCTGGCCCTCGGCGGTGTAGGTAGTGGTGGTGGTAAGCGAGAAGGCGCTTGCGGCCTCGACTCCCGAGACGGTGCGGGTGGTGGGATGGCCGTCGGCGCCGAGAACGAGGGTCGTGGTGCGGCTGGCTCCGCTGGCTCCACTGGCTCCGGCAGTTGTCGAGGGCTCTTCGATTGTGGTGGCGACGGCCGGGAAGGCCGGATCGTCGTAGCTCCAAGTCGTGGTGCGCTCCTCAGGGGTGCCGAGGGCTTCGGTCCTCGAGGTCATGCGGCCGTTGGCGTCGTAGGCCATGGCCGTGACCGTGCCGCGGCCGTCGATCGAGCGGGTAGGGAGCAGCGGATGGTCCGGGTCGTCGTAGACGAGCTGGCTGTTGGGTCCGAGGCCGCAGGCCGGGCAGTCGCCCGCAATCGAGGTCACGCGGGCCTTGCCGCTCGAAGGGTCGCGGCCGATGGCGTAGGTCGCGATCTTGCCGAGAGCGTCGGTCCGGGTGGTCACCGCCGGGTTGACCGGGTCGTCGAAGGCGAAGGTCTCGTGATCGACGGCGGCGGGCCCGGGCAGCGAAGCGCTCACTCCAGCGACGGCGGGAACGGTGTCGCCTCTCCAGGTCTGAACGACGTTGCCCTCGTCGTCGTAGGCGTAGCCGCGCTCGACGCGGCGGCTGGTGTCGGTGCCGATCCGCTCGGTGAGAGTCCGGAAGCCCGGGTGGCGCGGGTCGTCGTAGGCGTAGGCGAGAGCGGTGCCGTCCGGGGCGTCGATCCGGACGAGCTCGTCTCCGGACCAGGTGTAGGTCCAGGTCAAGGTCGAGGTGCCGTCGATGCCGACCTCGGTGATCGTGGCGAGCTTGCCGTCCTGGCCGGAGCCGGCCGGGTGGTAGGTGAAGGTCTCTTGTCTGCCGTCGGGGAGAGCGACCGCGGTGAGAAGACCGGAGGCGTCGTAGGCAGGGGTCGTGGCGTTGCCCGAGGCGTCGGCCGTGCCGGTCCAGACGCCGGCCGCATCGAAGCTCTGGACCGTGCCGTCGAGGCCGCGAAGCTCGTAGCCCGCGGCCGTGGCAAAGAGCGTGCGGTACTCGTCCGAGGGCGCGGTGCCCAGGTACTCGCCGCCCTGGAGGTTCCAGAACTGGCGGAAGGTGCCCTTGCGGGTCAGCATCCAGATGCGGTCGCTGTCGTACGGGTCGTCGGGGACGGCGACGAGCCGCTCGGAGAAGTTGTGGGCAAAGCCGTGGCCGAGAGTGGCCGCGTGCTCGTCGGCGCCGGGGGTGCCGGGCGCGCCCGTGCCGCCGGCGGTGTAGTAGACGAGCGTCTCGGGGCCGGAGTTGGTTTCGGTGGTCCCTTTGGGCCCGCCGCCGCCGGCCGAAGCGCCTGGCAGCGGGCAGGCCTTGCAGTCGTCGCAGTCGTCCTGGGGCGGCGGGCTGCCGATCGGGATGACGAAGGACTCGGTCTTCTCGCACAGGGGGCAGAGGCCTTCGGGCGAGCACGGGCAGGCGCGGGCGACGATGGTGAAGAGGTCGCCCTTCTTGGCCTGGCCGCGGATGGTCGCGGTGCCGGTGTCCCATTGGATGACCGCGCCGGCAACACCGCAGCCGCCGACGCCGGAGCCGGTGTTGTCGAAGACGGCAAAGGTCGCGAAGCTGTAGGCGAGGCCCGAGGCATCGACGAAGTCTTCGTTGTCCCGGTTGCCGGGGAAGCGGAGCTGGGCCGTGACGGTGACGTCGCAGGGCCCGGCCGACGGGTCGCAGCCCGGAGCGAACGAAACTCCCGAGCCGGCAAGCTCGGGTGGATAGCAGCGGGTGTCCGCGGTGCAGTTCTCGGGCTTTGCGATCGTCGAGTCGACGTCGCCGCCCCAGGTGACGTCCCCGAAGCAGTTGTTCTGGGCCGCCGCCGGGGTGGCCCAGAGGAAAGCCGTGCCGGCTGCCGCGAGGAGCGACAGCCGGGCCGCCTGGCGGGGCCGGCCGGCGCGTTCGCGGAAACGCAATTCGACGATTGAGGTGGCGGATGGGATGGTCGGTCGATGGTTGAGCAGCCTTTTCGAGATCGATGCAACTCGAAGGCCTAGACATCTCAGCATGTCGGGCCTCACCTAAAGAGCATCACTCCACGAGCAGCGACGCTTATCTAGACAGAACACGAAGCAGGATGTGCGCTAGTCCCAAGAGTGCCAGGCCAATAGCCAGGAACGCCAAAGGCGAGCCAACCACAAACCACACGCGATCCAGCGCTGTGTCCAGCTTCTCCACTTCAATGCCGACCACATCGCGAAGGACGAGAGCCTTCTCTAGCAGTCCCATACGCCACCAACAGCCGGCGAGGAATACAAGGACAAGCACAACAACAGCACTTCGTGGAGACAGCCAAGAAGCAGGTCGAGCACGCATTTGTCAGTTGCCTGCAGCTACTGACTGAAATTGATCTGAGCAAGGCTCATCCGGGCCGCATAGCTTGCCACATTTCTGATTGCAGTCCTGGAACGTGTTCCATAAAGCGTAGGTGGTGGTGGCCATCTCTCCTGGTTGCCCAGTTGCCCAGGGCTGGGCGATGGCGGTCAGGCGGTCGAGCCGATCGTAGGTGTAGCTCTGGGTCGGGGGGTCGGAGGCGGAGTCGTGGTTGGCGTCCCAGAGGGACTCGAGGTTGCCGTTGCAGTCGTAGCGGTACTCGGTGATGGCCTCCTGGGGGGTTCCGGGGGCGCGGACGATCCGGTCGAGCCGGCATCGGGAGTCGTAGAGGTAGGCGGTCTCGGAGGTGGTGGTCCAGGACGTGCCGCGCTCAGCCGGGTGTGTCGCGCGCCCTGTCAGCTTTCTTCCTCAAGTAGCGAGCGCGCCGTTCTATCTGTCTTGTTCGACTCGGTTCTGCCTTTGGAGACAGTTGAAGTCCAAGAGAAAGAGCCGCGCTTGCGAGGGCGGGTTGCTCTAGCTCCGAAAGGGCCCCTGAAAGCTGCGTCCACGCTGACAGCTGATCGTTTGCGTACATGGTCGGGATCACCCTAGCTTCTGCGACTAGTGACGAATAGATGCGAACAGCGGCTTCCAGATTAGCGAAATGAAGGTCCCTGGAAGCTCGACTCGACGAACAGACCACTGCGTGAGCCCATTCCACGAGTAGTTGCAGGCTGGGGCCTACTTCCGAGTCGAGTACGACCGGTTGGGCGAGGCCGACCGCTCTGGCACAGTCTCCACGGAAGGCCGCTCGGGCCACCTCACCCTCAAGATCGGAGTACAACTCAGACGCACCCCCGAGCTGTGACCAAGCAGGCAGTAGGTCTGGCACGTTGATGGCGTTGCGTGAGGCGAGCGCGAAGAGAGCTGCTGCGGTAGGAAAGCCTTTGTGTTCATAGAGACGTTGAAGGGCAAGTCCGGCTCGTGGGTCGCCGCGCCATGCTTCATGAAAGAGTTTCGCAGCTTCAGGCCAGCGGATCGGAGCAAGGAGACGAAGTTCCTGGTCGAAGGTATCTCCCACCTCATAGTGCTCGGATTTGAAATAGAGGGCCGAAAACGCCGAAGGGAAGTCGGGGCTTGTTTCGTTGTTCCCACAATTCCACGCCAAGAGCGCAGCGAGACAGTAGAGGGCTCGGATGGGGTGCGGGCGAGGTCGCCCAGGAATCCTAGGAGGGTAGCTTTTCATCGAGCACTGGTGGGCAAATGCACCCAGGGGCGGAAATCTTTCGGACGCCTGAGGTCGGAAGAACTGGAGAACGATCCTCCCACTCATTTTCAGGGCCGGTCCCGGGTCGCTCTCGCACTTCCTCATCTAGTGGGCAGCCATCGCACTCAAGACGACGCTTCCAACGTTCAAGCCTTTGGTTCGGTCGGATCGCTCCCTCTGGTACATAGAAGCAGTCACAACTGCCGGTCGGGATTGGTAGTGCTATGCCAAAAGCAGGTGGGATCCGCACCCATTTTCGTTGAGCGCGCCTGAGCACCCAGCGGATTTTTTGAGGCCCACTCCGAACGCCGAAGCCATCGAAGACCCAGGGTCCAGCCGAACAGTTGGGGGGTAGGCTGTCGCCAGGTGACTCAAAGTACGGAATGTCAGGAGGTTTCACAAGCTGCAACCCGAGAGGATCGATCCAAGTCAAGGGGTCCTGCTTCGCGTAGCGATAGAGATGGATATCAGCAACCAACCCCAGCGGATCGACCCTCCCATACCTCCCCGTCCCCGGCTCGTACCACCTGTGGACGTTGTAGTAGAGGCCCGGGTCTGAGGCACTAGCGGCCCCCGCCCCCGCTCCCGCCCCGCCCCAGGCCGCATCGTCCCATTGCCCGGGAAACCTCAGAAAGACCCCCGCCTCACTCGCCCCGGTACCGGCCTGCGCCTGCCAGTCGTCCCCGAAGGGCTCAAAGCCTCCACTCCAGGTACTGGCTCCACTGGCGTCGGTGGCGAGGACGGGGGTGCCGAGGTGGTCGGTGGTCAAGTAGGTGAGGGTCGAGGTGCTGGTCGGCGGTCCACCGAGTGGAATTACGGTCTCATTGTCGAGGATGCCGGCCGGCCTGCCGGCGAAGTAGAGGACGTAGGCGTCGCTGGTGGCACTCCCCTCGCCTCTCGGGTCGTCCGGTCCCAGCACCTCGCTCGTCGCCTTGTGCATGAGGCGCCCGTCGGAGCTGTAGGTGGGGTTGGTGGTGACGGTGGCGGGCTGGCCGGGGAAGGGGCTTCGAGTGGCCTCCCGGAGGAAGCTTCTGCCGTCGTAGGCGAGGGTGACGAGGGCCCCGGCGGTCTCGTCCGAGTCGGTCTTGATCTGGCTCATCCGTCCCAGGGCATCGTAGCTCAGCCGGTGCTTGGCGGTCTGAGTGGCGCGGTAGGTCTGGTTGCCGGCGTCGTCGAAGAAGAAGCGCTCGAGACGGTCTCCCGCGGGGTCCGTGATCGAGGCGAGCTTGGGGAGGTTGCCTCCTGAAGGCGAAGCCGGGTAGGCGTAGGGCCGGTTCTGGGGAGAACCGCCGGCGTCCCGGGTCTCAGACAACCGGTTGCCGATCTTGTCGTAGGTGAAGGCCAGGCTGCCCCAGGGTCCGGTGCCCGAGGTGAGGAAGTAGTGGACGTCCTGGTAGGTGTAGGTTCGGTCGCCTCCTCCTCCGGTGTCAGCGATCTCTAGGATGTTGCCGATCGTGTCGGTCGAGTAGGTCCAGTCGAGTCGTCCGGGGACGGTGATGCCGGCCGGGAAGTACCTCGAGTCGAAGGATCGGGTCTCGGCCAAGCCGTTGCCGAGGGCGAGGGAGGTGAGGGGGCCCGAGGGGAGATAGGCGGCGGCGGTCACGAGGTTGGTGGTGCCTCCTCCGCTGCCGCCATCCGTGACGGCCAGGGTCTCCTCCCGGTCGGCGTAGTCGTGGGTGGTCGTGGCGGTGACGCCGCCTGGGTAGGTGACTGCGGTGCGGTTGCCGTTCGTGTCGTAGGCGTAGGCGAGGGTGCCGTCCTGGATGGTGCGTCCGAAGCGGTCGTAAGCGTAGTCGATGGAGTGGCCGTTGCGGGAGATAGCGGTCAAGCGTCCGGCCGAGAAGGCAACGGCGGGGTCGTCGTACGTGTAGGCGGTATCGAGGGCGTTCTCTTCGGAATCGACGAAGGTCACCCTGCGGGCGGCGTCGATGGTCCGGGTGGTGGTGACCCCGCGGCCGTCGGTTTCGGAGACGAGCTCGCCGTGGTCGTTGTAGGCAAAGGTCGAGGCCCCGGAGACTGGGGAGTCCTGGCGGGTCAGAAGATCCCGGTCGGAGTAAACGTAGGCGGTGGTGTTGCCCTCGGCGTCGGTGACGGCAACGAGGTGGTCCTGGACGTCGTAGGCGTAGGTGGTGGTTGCCATCTCTCCTGGTTGCCCAGTTGCCCAGGGCTGGTCGATGGCGGTCAACCGGTCCAGGCGGTCGTAGGTGTAGCTCTGGGTCGGGGGATCGGAGGCCGAGGAGTGGTTGGCGTCCCAGAGGGATTCGAGGTTGCCGTTGCAGTCGTAGCGGTACTCGGTGACGGCTTCTTGGGGGGTTCCGGGGGCGCGGACGATCTTGTCGAGCTGGCATCGGGAGTCGTAGAGGTAGGCGGTCTCGGAGGCGGTGGTCCAGGCCGAGCCGTCGAAGCCCTGGAGCGTCTCGCGGGTGCGGTTGCCGGCGGCGTCGAGCTCGTAGAGGGTCCTTTCGAGGAGGGCCCCGGGGGCGGGGCCGCGCCCGATCGAGGTCAGGCGTCCGGCGGAGTCGTAGGCGTACTCGATGGCGTTGCCTTCGGGGAGAATGGTGCGCTCCAAGTCGCCGAAGGGGGTGTACTCATGGACGGTGACGAGATCCTCGGCGGCGGTCGCGCCCTTCTGGATGACGGAGGTCACGCGGTCGGCGGCATCGTAGGCGGTGACGGTCTCGAGCCCGTTGGGGTCGGTGACCGAGGTCCTGCGGTTGAAGGGGTCGTAGCCGAAGGTGGTGGCGCCGCCGTTGGGAAGGCTTCCGACGATCGGGTCGGTGCGGGAAAGCGGGATCTGGCCTCCGCGGGCGGGGTCATAGGTCAAGCCGGTGACGTCGTCGGAGCCGAAGCCGGGGGGATCGATCGTTGCGACCTGGCCCTCGGGGGTGTAGGTGGTGGCGGTGGTCAGCGAGAAGGCGCTAGCGGCCTCGACCCCTGAGACGGTGCGGGTGGTGGGGTGGCCGTCGGCGCCGAGAACGAGGGTGGTGGTGCGGCTGGCTCCAGCAGTTGTGGAGGGCTCCTCGATGGTGGTCGCGACGGCCGGGAAGGCGGGATCGTCGTAGCTCCAGGTCGTGGTGCGCTCCTCGGGGGTGCCGAGCGCCTCCGTGCGCGAGGTCATCCTGCCGTTGCCGTCGTAGGTCATGGCGGTGACCGTGCCGCGGCCGTCGATCGAGCGGGTAGGGAGCAGCGGATGGTCCGGGTCGTCGTAGAAGATCTGGCTGTTGGGTCCGAGGCCGCAGGCCGGGCAGTCGCCCGCAATCGAGGGCGAATTCGGTGACAGATGAGATGAGTCGGTCGGTCTCCAGCTGGGACACTGTGCCAGTTGGAGATAACCAAGAATCGGCATCAGAGCCGAGAAAGGAGACCGACCATGGAGTATCTTGGCATCGATGTTCACTCGAAGTACAGCGAGGTGTGTGGCGTATCAGAAGACGGTGAGGTGACGGTTCGCCGGCGGGTTCCGACGACCGAGACGGGCCTGCGAAGGTTCTTCGCCAATCGGGAACGCTCGCAGGTGACGCTCGAGAGCGGTCCGGTCACACCCTGGGTCTATCGACTGCTGTCTGAGCTCGGCCATGAGGTGATGGTGGTCAATCCACGCCGGGTACGTCTGATCGCGGAATCGACCCTGAAGACGGACGGAATCGACGCCGAGATCCTGGCTCGTTTGAGCCGGTTGGATCTGGGTTTGCTTCGACCAGTCTACCAGCGCACAGGTGAGGCCCAAGAGCTTCGGACGCGTCTTCGGGTCCGAACGAGTCTGGTGAAGACCAGGACCTCGCTGATCAACTCCGTACGCGGAACGCTGCGGGCACAGGGCTACCGAGTGCCCTCATGTCCGGCGAAGAGCTTCGTGGCTCGGTACGCGTCGATGTCGGTCGAAGCCGGCCTGTTGGGAGCGCTCGAACCTCTGGTAACGACAATCGGCGAGCTGACCGATCGGATCCACCATCTCGAAGACGACCTCATCTCCGAGTCGAGATCAAACGAGCTGGTCCGTCGGCTGCAGACGGTTCCTGGTGTGGGGCCTCTGGTGAGCCTTGCGTTCGTCGGCTGGATGGATCGTCCGGATCGGTTCGAGAAAAGCCGCGACGTCGGAGCGTGTCTGGGCTTGAGACCGTCGCTTCGCAGCTCAGGAGGGCATGAGGTCAGGGGCCGGATCACTCGCGAGGGCGACTCGGAGATGCGCAGACTCTTGGTGCAGGCAGCTCATGCGGCGTTGAACTGTCGCAAAGAGTCGTCACTCAAGAGATGGGCTGAGGGCCTGGTCGAGAGGCTGGGTAAGGGCAAGGCCGTGGTCGCGCTAGCTAGGAAGATCGCGGTGTTGCTCCACAGGCTGTGGGTGACAGGTGAGAGCTTCCGAGCCTTTCCCAAGGCAGCGTAGAAGAGATAACTAGACGACCAACAAGCAAGGACGGATTGAGAGGTTCGATGACTCCGAAAGTATCCTTGGTGGCCCCGACACCGTGTGACAGATGGGAGCATCGATTCCTAAACGGACGCAAAACTCACCATGCACCGGTTCAAAGAAGAACCCTACAGAGTGCGAATAGAAGCTCGTCCCAAGCCTCGATCCAAACCTAAGGAAAACTACAAAAAGAAGAAACGAAACTCTTGACGCCAACCGACCGACTCATAGAAGGATACATATTTCGAGTGTCCCTTTGCGGCCGGATTCTTCCCTTGAAATAGGTATCCTGTCACCGGATTTCCCAGGTGGGTACACTCAGCTTGCATCTTGCAGGCCTGGCACCAATCTCTCTCGGCCTAGATCCTGATGAGTGGATGGAGCGTCATCGACTCCACCTCGAGAGACCCGAAACCAAGCGCTACCGAACCTACCTTGCCCATAACGCGAACCGACCGACCAGGCCGGGAGGAACAGCCGTGCCCTTGACAGACCGCCGCCTAATGAGTGGAACCTACGTCTCGAGGCAGCTCTTGACACTGGGATGCAGATGGGGAGCTAGGTACCTGTCGAGCACCTGTCGTCCACGTTCAAGTCGGCGAGCCCTGTGTAGCGTGACATGCGATCAAGGATGCGGTTGACTCTCCTACTGTGGCGACCCCCACCCCGTACCCCTAGGACCGTATTCGAGTACTCTTCAGACACGATCGTTATTCGGACCAAGTCATGAGGAAACGTCGACTCCAGCTCAAGGACGGGCGGCAATGACAACAGACCGGTCTCTCGGGCTACGTTCAGAGACTCGTGGCCTGTCTTGAACTCTATTTGACATAGCTTCGCTCCAACGAACCAGGAGTTTGGCTGCGGTCCAGTAAGCTCATAAGAGGAACGCTGGTTCCGCAACTCAAGCTGAATGGGGGAGCCGCCAAACTCTACGAAGATCGAGGCCTCTCCGTCGTGGCGTCCGGCCAGACAGAGCGAGCGGGCAAGTGGATATGTGAGGAGCATAACGGCCGCTACCAGCAAGACTGAAATCGAAAGCGCAGCAGCCTTAGTCAAGTCTCGCCTGAACAGGCTCACACTACTCAAGAGACCGCCCACACAACCTGAGAGCAGACCACGAGACAGAGTCAACGGCCACCCCGTAGGTTCCCTCGACAACCGCCACATCGGATCAGGGACGCCAAGAGAATGGAAGTCGGAGTACGCGACGACGAAGGGCCATCGAGGAGCCAAATAGTACAGGGCCCAACTAGAGGCAAGAAACAGCACAAAGGCAAGGGTAAGTCGATGCAGCGAGCTACTCATGCAGATCGACCTTCCGGTATCACCTAGCGTCCGAGGGCACGCTTGCACTTGCACGACCTGCAGCCGATTTCAGCCGTCGAATCATCGACACCTCGGTTGTACTGATCCTCCGAGTCGTCAAAGTCACCGCGTTCCACAAACGTGTGAGCGGCGTTGTCGTCCATGTTCAGATAGCAGAAGGCGAACACCTCTATGACTTCGTGAGCGATCGACTCAACGACTGGCCTGCAAGCCGCCTCAGGGCTGAAGTACTCCCGTCGTCGGTCGTCGGGAAAGATCCGACCACCAGCTTTGCAATCTGGCGTGCCATGGTTCTTGTCCCTGGGAAGAGTCCGACCCTTATGCAAGTTCGGGCCTTGGTCGATCGGTCTGATGTCCCAGATTCCGGGTGACTGTTCGAGCCACTTCCATGCCATGTCAAAGAAGGGAGCCTGCTTCGCGCAGTCTACATACGGTTGGAGAGCGGGATCGACCCTAGCCTCCAGGCCGAGCGCATCTGTCACTCGGGGAGTGTTGGCGGTAGCGTAAAGAAAGAGATTGAGGCCACCTCCCTCAAGCCCCAGCGGATCGACCCTCCCATACCTCCCCGTCCCGTACTCGTACCACCTGTGGACGTTGTAGTAGAGACCCGGGTCTGAGGCGCTAGCGGCCCCCGCCCCCGCTCCCGCCCCGCTCCAGGCCGCATCGTCCCATTGCCCGGGAAACCTCAGAAAGACGCCCGCCTCACTCGCCCCGGTACCGGCCTGTGCCTGCCAGTCTGCTCCAAACGGCTCGAAGCCTCCGGCCCAGATGGTGGCGCCGGAGTCGTCGGTGGCCAGCACCGGGGTGCCGAGGTGGTCGGTGGTCAAGTACGTCAACGTGGAGCTCGAGGTTGTGCCGCCGCCCAGGGGCGTCACGGTCTCGTTCTCGAGGATGCCTACCGGCCTGCCGGCGAAGTAGAGGACGTAGGCGTCGCTGGTTGCCGATCCCTCGCCTCGGGGATCCTCGGGTCCCAAGACCTCGGAGGTCTCCTTGTGCATCAAGAGCCCGTCGGAGGTGTAGGTGGGGCGGGTGGTGACGGTGGCGGGCTGGCCGGGAAAGGGGCTCCGGGCGGCTTGGCGCAAGAAGCTCCTGCCGTCGTAGGCGAGGGTGACGAGGGCCCCCGCGGTCTCGTCGGAGTCGGTCTTGATCTGGCTCATCCGTCCCAGGGCATCGTAGCTCAGGCGGTGCTTGGCGGTCTGGGTGGCGCGGTAGGTTTCGTTGCCGGCGTCGTCGAAGAAGAAGCGCTCGGAGGCGTTTCCTGACGGATCGGCGATCGAGGCGAGTTTCGGAACGTTGCCTCCGGAAGGCGAGGCCGGGTAGGCGTAGGGCTCGATGGCGAGACTATGTGTTGTTTTCTCGGTTCCGAGTCCTGTAGAGGCGAAAGACGACGAATAGGATGAGGCCCAGAAACACCAAGCAAGCCAGACTCCACGCGGCGAAGTTGTACCGAGCTCTTTCGATCGGATAGCCAGGTGTGGCACTGAGCCATGCGGCCTGCAGCGCCCCGGAGAGGCTATAAAAAAAGCCCGACGTTCCCACAAGCCCGAGGATCCAGAGTGCAATTCGCCCAGTCACTACCGCGTTCGATCTGGCTGCCCGCTTAGAGTGGGCTTTCGCGCCAGCCGGGCCGGCCACGATTGAAGTTGTCGGTGCGACATTTGTTGATTACCTGGTCGACGAATGTCCAGCAATCGTTGGCGCCCGGTATCCAAGGCCCAGTCTTTTGCCCCGCTCCGATGGCTTGGTTTACGCAATCTTCGTCGATGTCTCTAATCTCGAAGCAAGTGACCTCCGGGCCTGTTTCGTTGCTGTGATCGACGACTTCGGTCTGAGCATATGGACAATCGCAACGTCCGTGTCCAGGGATCTCGCCCCCTGCTCGTCCCATGCCGCCCTGACGGGTATCAGTCTTCAACCAGTTGTGCTTCAGACCAAGAACGCCAATTACTGGAAGGTCAGCTGGCCGGCCGCATTTCTCCACCTTCAGGCCCAGACGATCCAGATGCTGAAGTGGGTTCAGGTCAGCATACGCATATGTAAGGTTGGGTGGAAGCCCGGAGAACTTGTACCGTGCGTATGAATCTTGTCCCGCCGGATCCACCCTCCCGTACCTGCCCGTCCCCGGCTCGTACCAGCGGTGGACGTTGTAGTAGAGGTCTGCGGTTCCTCCCGTTGATTCGACACTCCAGGCCGGGTCGTCCCACTGGCCCGGGAAGCGCAGGAAGACTCCCGCCTCACTCGCCCCGGTACCGGCCTGCGCCTGCCAGTCGTCCCCGAAGGGTGCGAAGCCTCCGGCCCAGGTGGTGGTGCCGGAGTCGTCGGTGGCAAGGACCGGGGTGCCGAGGTGGTCGGTGGTGAGATAGGTGAGGGTGGAGGTGCTCGCGGGCGTTCCACCGAGCGGGGTCACGGTCTCGTTTTCGAGGATGCCGGCCGGCCTGCCGGCGAAGTAGAGGACGTAGGCGTCGGCCGTGGCACTCCCCTCGCCTCGGGGATTTTCCGGTCCCAGCACCTCGCTCGTCGCCTTGTGCATGAGGCGCCCGTCGGAGCTGTAGGTGGGGCTGGTGGTGACGGTGGCGGGCTGGCCGGGGAAGGGGCTTCGAGTGGCCTCCCTCAAGAAACTCCTGCCGTCGTAGGCGAGGGTGACGAGGGCCCCGGCGGTCTCGTCCGAGTCGGTCTTGATCTGGCTCATCCGTCCCAGAGCATCGTAGCTCAGCCGGTGCTTGGCGGTCTGAGTCGAGCGGTAGGTCTGGTTGCCGGCGTCGTCGAAGAAGAAGCGCTCGAGACGGTCTCCCGCGGGGTCCGTGATCGAAGCGAGCTTGGGGAGGTTGCCTCCGGAAGGCGAAGCCGGGTAGGCGTAGGGCCGGTTCTGGGGAGAGCCGCCGGCGTCCCGGGTCTCAGACAACCGGTTGCCGATCTTGTCGTAGGTGAAGGCGAGAGCGCCCCAGGGGCCGGTGCCTGAAGTCAAGAAGTAGTGGACGTCCTGGTAGGTGTAGGTTCGGTCGCCTCCTCCTCCTGAGTCTGCGATCTCTAGGATGTTGCCGATCGTGTCGGTCGAGTAGGTCCAGTCGAGGCGTCCGGGGACGGTGATGGATGACGGGAAGTACCTCGAGTCGAAGGATCGGGTCTCGGCCAAGCCGTTGCCGAGGGCGAGGGAGGTGAGGGGGCCCGAGGGGAGATAGGCGGCGGCGGTGACGAGGTTGGTCGAGGTTGCGCCATCCGTGACGGCCAGGGTCTCCTCCCGGTCGGCGTAGTCGTGGGTGGTCGTGGCGGCGACGCCGCCTGGGTAGGTGACGTCGGTGCGGTTGCCGTTCGTGTCGTAGGCGTAGGCGAGGGTGCCGTCCTGGATGGTGCGTCCGAAGCGGTCGTAGGCGTAGTCAATCGACTGGGTGTCTCGGGTGATGGCCGTGAGCCTGCCCGCCGAGAAGGCAACGGCGGGGTCGTCGTACGTGTAGGCGGTATCGAGGGCGTTCTCTTCGGAATCGACGAAGGTCACCCGGTCTAGGGCATCGACGGTTCGGGTGGTGGTGACCCCGCGGCCGTCGGTTTCGGAGACGAGCTCGCCGTGGTCGTTGTAGGCAAAGGTCGAGGCCCCGGAGACGGGGGAGTCCTGGCGGGTCAGAAGATCCCGGTCGGAGTAGACGTAGGCGGTGGTGTTGCCCTCGGCGTCGGTGACGGCAACGAGGTGGTCCTGGACGTCGTAGGCGTAGGTGGTGGTTGCCATCTCTCCTGGTTGCCCAGTTGCCCAGGGCTGGTCGATGGCGGTCAACCGGTCCAGGCGGTCGTAGGTGTAGCTCTGGGTCGGGGGATCGGAGGCCGAGGAGTGGTTGGCGTCCCAGAGGGATTCGAGGTTGCCGTTGCAGTCGTAGCGGTACTCGGTGACGGCTTCTTGGGGGGTTCCGGGGGCGCGGACGATCTTGTCGAGCTGGCATCGGGAGTCGTAGAGGTAGGCGGTCTCGGAGGCGGTGGTCCAGGCCGAGCCGTCGAAGCCCTGGAGCGTCTCGCGGGTGCGGTTGCCGGCGGCGTCGAGCTCGTAGAGGGTCCTTTCGAGGAGGGCCCCGGGGGCGGGGCCGCGCCCGATCGAGGTCAGGCGTCCGGCGGAGTCGTAGGCGTACTCGATGGCGTTGCCTTCGGGGAGGATGGTGCGCTCCAAGTCGCCGAAGGGGGTGTACTGATGGACGGTGACGAGATCCTCGGCGGCGGTCGCGCCCTTCTGGGTGACGGAGGTCACGCGGTCGGCGGCATCGTAGGCGGTGACGGTCTCGAGCCCGTTGGGGTCGGTGACCGAGGTTCTGCGGTTGAAGGGGTCATAGCCGAAGGTGGTGGCGCCGCCGTTGGGAAGGCTTCCGACGATCGGGTCGGTGCGGGAAAGCGGGATCTGGCCTCCGCGGGCGGGGTCGTAGGTCAAGCCGGTGACGTCGTCGGAGCCGAAGCCGGGGGGATCGATCGTTGCGACCTGGCCCTCGGGGGTGTAGGTGGTGGTGGTGGTCAGCGAGAAGGCGCTAGCGGCCTCGACCCCTGAGACGGTGCGGGTGGTGGGGTGGCCGTCGGCGCCGAGAACGAGGGTGGTGGTGCGGCTGGCTCCAGCAGTTGTGGAGGGCTCCTCGATGGTGGTCGCGACGGCCGGGAAGGCGGGATCGTCGTAGCTCCAGGTCGTGGTGCGCTCCTCGGGGGTGCCGAGGGCCTCCGTGCGCGAGGTCATCCTGCCGTTGCCGTCGTAGGTCATGGCGGTGACCGTGCCGCGGCCGTCGATCGAGCGAGTGGGAAGCAGCGGATGGTCCGGGTCGTCGTAGAGGAGCTGGCTGTTGGGACCGAGGCCGCAGGCCGGGCAGTCGCCCGCAATCGAGGTCACGCGGGCCTTGCCGCTCGAAGGGTCGCGGCCGATGGCGTAGGTCGCGATCTTGCCGAGAGCGTCGGTCCTGGTGGTGACGGTCGGGTTGACCGGGTCGTCGAAGGCGAAGGTCTCGTGATCGACGGCGTTCGATCCGGGCAGCGAAGCGCTCACTCCGGCAACGGCGGGGACGGTATCGCCTCTCCAGGTCTGGACGACGTTGCCCTCGTCGTCGTAGGCGTAGCCGCGCTCGACGCGGCGGCTCGCGTCGGTGCCGATCCGTTCGGTCAGAGTTCGAAAGCCCGGGTGGCGCGGGTCGTCGTAGCCGTAGGCGAGAGCGGTGCCGTCCGGGGCGTCGATCCGGACGAGGGTGTCTCCGGACCAGGTGTAGGTCCAGGTCAAGGTCGAGGTGCCGTCGATGCCGACCTCGGTGATCGTGGCGAGCTTGCCGTCCTGGCCGGAGCCGGCCGGATGATAGGTGAAGGTCTCTTGTCTGCCGTCGGGGAGAGCGACTGCGGTGAGAAGACCGGAGGCGTCGTAGGCAGGGGTCGTGGCGTTGCCCGAGGCGTCGGCCGTGCCGGTCCAGACGCCGGCGGCATCGAAGCTCTGGACCGTGCCGTCGAGGCCGCGAAGCTCGTAGCCCGCGGCCGTGGCAAAGAGCGTGCGGTACTCGTCCGAGGGCGCGGTGCCCAGGTACTCGCCGCCCTGGAGGTTCCAGAACTGGCGGAAGGTGCCCTTGCGGGTCAGCATCCAGATGCGGTCGCTGTCGTACGGGTCGTCGGGGACGGCGACGAGCCGCTCGGAGAAGTTGTGGGCAAAGCCGTGGCCGAGAGTGGCCGCGTGCTCGTCGGCGCCGGGGGTGCCGGGCGCGCCCGTGCCGCCGGCGGTGTAGTAGACGAGCGTCTCGGGGCCGGAGTTGGTTTCGGTGGTCCCTTTGGGCCCGCCGCCGCCGGCCGAAGCGCCCGGCAGCGGGCAGGCCTTGCAGTCGTCGCAGTCGTCCTGGGGCGGCGGGCTGCCGATCGGGATGACGAAGGACTCGGTCTTCTCGCACAGGGGGCAGAGGCCTTCGGGCGAGCACGGGCAGGCGCGGGCGACGATGGTGAAGATGTCGCCCTTCTTGGCCTGGCCGCGGATGGTCGCGGTGCCGGTGTCCCATTGGATGACCGCGCCGGCAACACCGCAGCCGCCGACGCCGGAGCCGGTGTTGTCGAAGACGGCAAAGGTCGCGAAGCTGTAGGCGAGGCCCGAGGCATCGACGAAGTCTTCGTTGTCCCGGTTGCCGGGGAAGCGGAGCTGGGCCGTGACGGTGACGTCGCAGGGCCCGGCCGATGGGTCGCAGCCCGGAGCGAACGAAACTCCCGAGCCGGCAAGCTCGGGTGGATAGCAGCGGGTGTCCGCGGTGCAGTTCTCGGGCTTTGCGATCGTCGAGTCGACGTCGCCGCCCCAGGTGACGTCCCCGAAGCAGTTGTTCTGGGCCGCCGCCGGGGTGGCCCAGAGGAAGGCGATCCCGCTCGCCGCGAGGAGCAACAGCCGGGCCGCCTGGCGGCGCCGGCCGGCGCGTTCGCGGAAACGCAATTCGACGATTGAGGTGGCGGATGGGATGGTCGGTCGATGGTTGAGCAGCCTTTTCGAGATCGATGCAACTCGAAGGCCTAGACATCTCAGCATGTCGGGCCTCACCTAAAGAGCATCACTCCACGAGCAGCGACGCTTATCTAGACAGAACACGAAGCAGGATGTGCGCTAGTCCCAAGAGTGCCAGGCCAATAGCCAGGAACGCCAAAGGCGAGCCAACCACAAACCACACGCGATCCAGCGCTGTGTCCAGCTTCTCCACTTCAATGCCGACCACATCGCGAAGGACGAGAGCCTTCTCTAGCAGTCCCATACGCCACCAACAGCCGGCGAGGAATACAAGGACAAGCACAACAACAGCACTTCGTGGAGACAGCCAAGAAGCAGGTCGAGCACGCATTTGTCAGTTGCCTGCAGCTACTGACTGAAATTGATCTGAGCAAGGCTCATCCGGGCCGCATAGCTTGCCACATTTCTGATTGCAGTCCTGGAACGTGTTCCATAAAGCGTAGGTGGTGGTGGCCATCTCTCCTGGTTGCCCAGTTGCCCAGGGCTGGGCGATGGCGGTCAGGCGGTCGAGCCGATCGTAGGTGTAGCTCTGGGTCGGGGGGTCGGAGGCGGAGTCGTGGTTGGCGTCCCAGAGGGACTCGAGGTTGCCGTTGCAGTCGTAGCGGTACTCGGTGATGGCCTCCTGGGGGGTTCCGCTCCTTGGGGTGCACAAGGCTTTGCGAGCAGACCTCGACGATCGCTCGTCGTCAAGTCTCTAGGAGTTGCCGAATTCGTTTCTGCACCCTCTTCTTGAGAGAGCGATCAGAATCTTCGTTCAACGACACGCCAACGGCAAGAACGGCAGCAGCCATCTTGGGCTGAGAGAGATCTGCCAACGCAGTGGACAAGGAAATCCAAGCCCAGATGTCTTTATTCCCTCGAAGACTGATCGGTATCGTAGCCGTTTCACCCACCAGAGTAGTGTACGTTCGGAAGGCTGCTTCCAGCCGAGAGAAGTTGACCGAGTTCAGGCCGTGGGTTGCGGCTGCCTGAGCAAAGGCTGCAGTTGCCCACTCGACAGGAATCTGGAGAATGGTCTCCCCGGGTCTCAGTAGCTCTTCGCCGAGAGCAACGGCATCATCGAACTCAGAATTCCACACAGCTCTTGAGATTCTCCGAGCCCCCTGGCGCTGGATCGACTCGACTTCAGGGGTGAAGGACTTCTCAGACCACATGAAACGAGGACTTAGTTGACCGGGAAGCTCTTGGTCGAGCGCAAACGCGATGACCGCGGCGGACGTGACGAATCCCTTCTCCTCGTAAAGTTGGGTGAGCGACCTCCCCGCTGCGCGATCTCCATTCCAAAAGCTCTCAAAGAGACTTGCTGCACGAGGCCAGACGCCGGACGGGAAGGAACTCAGTTCGAGAGGGGCCTTGTCGCCGAGCTTGTAGGAGGGCGCGGAGGTTGCTTGCGATGGCCCTGGGCGCTCACAACCCCAGGTCAACAAGGTAGCGAGAAGAGCTATGCTGAGACAGATTCGCTTCATGACGGCGGGGCTTCAGTCAGAATTGGTTGGCAAAGACAGCCCGGAGCAGTCGTCTTCCGAACACCATTCGCAGGTAGGACAGGAACTCTGTCTTCCCACTGACTTTCCGGTTCTGCTGCATCCCGTAGCCGCGTTTCTTCTCCGGCGGGGCAGCCGTCGCATTCCAGACGACGCTTCCACCGCTCTACTCGCTGATGGGGCTGAATGAGGCCTCTCGGAACATAGAAGCAGTCACAACTGCCGGTCGGGATTGGTAGTGCTATGCCAAAAGCAGGTGGGATCCGCACCCATTTTCGCTGAGCGCGCCGGAGCACCCATTGCATTTCTTGGGGTTCACTCCGAACGCCGAAGTCATCGAAGACCCAGGGTCCAGCCGAACAGTTGGGGGGTAGGTTGTCACCAGGTGGCTCAAAGTAGGGAATGTCAGGAGGTTTCACAAGCTGCAACCCGAGAGGATCGATCCAAGTCAAGGGGTCCTGCTTCGCGTAGCGATAGAGATGGATATCAGCAACCAACCCCAGCGGATCGACCCTCCCATACCTCCCCGTCCCCGGCTCGTACCACCTGTGGACGTTGTAGTAGAGGCCCGGGTCTGAGGCACTAGCGGCCCCCGCCCCCGCTCCCGCCCCGCCCCAGGCCGCATCGTCCCATTGCCCGGGAAACCTCAGAAAGACCCCCGCCTCACTCGCCCCGGTACCGGCCTGCGCCTGCCAGTCGTCCCCGAAGGGCTCAAAGCCTCCACTCCAGGTACTGGCTCCACTGGCGTCGGTGGCGAGGACGGGGGTGCCGAGGTGGTCGGTGGTCAAGTAGGTGAGGGTCGAGGTGCTGGTCGGCGGTCCACCGAGTGGAATTACGGTCTCATTGTCGAGGATGCCGGCCGGCCTGCCGGCGAAGTAGAGGACGTAGGCGTCGCTGGTGGCACTCCCCTCGCCTCTCGGGTCGTCCGGTCCCAGCACCTCGCTCGTCGCCTTGTGCATCAGGCGCCCGTCGGAGCTGTAGGTGGGGTTAGTGGTGACGGTGGCGGGCTGGCCGGGGAAGGGGCTTCGAGTGGCCTCCCTCAAGAAACTCCTGCCGTCGTAGGCGAGGGTGACGAGGGCCCCGGCGGTCTCGTCCGAGTCGGTCTTGATCTGGCTCATCCGTCCCAGAGCATCGTAGCTCAGCCGGTGCTTGGCGGTCTGAGTCGAGCGGTAGGTCTGGTTGCCGGCGTCGTCGAAGAAGAAGCGCTCGAGACGGTCTCCCGCGGGGTCCGTGATCGAAGCGAGCTTGGGGAGGTTGCCTCCGGAAGGCGAAGCCGGGTAGGCGTAGGGCCGGTTCTGGGGAGAGCCGCCGGCGTCCCGGGTCTCAGACAACCGGTTGCCGATCTTGTCGTAGGTGAAGGCCAGGCTGCCCCAGGGGCCGGTGCCCGAGGTGAGGAAGTAGTGGATGTCCTGGTAGGTGTAGGTGCGGCCGCCGCCGCCTCCGGTGTCAGCGATCTCTAGGATGTTGCCGATCGTGTCGGTCGAGTAGGTCCAGTCGAGTCGTCCGGGGACGGCGATGCCGGCCGGGAAGTACCGGGCATCGAAGGATCGGGTCTCGGCCAAGCCGTTGCCGAGGGCGAGGGAGGTGAGGGGGCCCGAGGGGAGATAGGCGGCGGCGGTGACGAGGTTGGTCGAGGTTGCGCCATCCGTGACGGCCAGGGTCTCCTCCCGGTCGGCGTAGTCGTGGGTGGTCGTGGCGGCGACGCCGCCTGGGTAGGTGACGTCGGTGCGGTTGCCGTTCGTGTCGTAGGCGTAGGCGAGGGTGCCGTCCTGGATGGTGCGTCCGAAGCGGTCGTAGGCGTAGTCAATCGATTGTCCAGCGCGGGTGATGGCCGTGAGCCTGCCCGCCGAGAAGGGCACCGAGGGGTCGTCGTACGTGTAGGCGGTATCGAGGGCGTTCTCTTCGGAATCGACGAAGGTCACCCGGTCTAGGGCATCGACGGTTCGGGTGGTGGTGACCCCGCGGCCGTCGGTTTCGGAGACGAGCTCGCCGTGGTCGTTGTAGGCAAAGGTCGAGGCCCCGGAGACGGGGGAGTCCTGGCGGGTCAGAAGATCCCGGTCGGAGTAGACGTAGGCGGTGGTGTTGCCCTCGGCGTCGGTGACGGCAACGAGGTGGTCCTGGACGTCGTAGGCGTAGGTGGTGGTTGCCATCTCTCCTGGTTGCCCAGTTGCCCAGGGCTGGTCGATGGCGGTCAACCGGTCCAGGCGGTCGTAGGTGTAGCTCTGGGTCGGGGGATCGGAGGCCGAGGAGTGGTTGGCGTCCCAGAGGGATTCGAGGTTGCCGTTGCAGTCGTAGCGGTACTCGGTGACGGCCTCTTGGGGGGTTCCGGGGGCGCGGACGATCCGGTCGAGCTGGCATCGGGAGTCGTAGAGGTAGGCGGTCTCGGAGGTGGTGACCCAGGCCGAGCCGTCGAAGGATTGAAGCGTCTCGCGGGTGCGGTTGCCGGCGGCGTCGAGCTCGTAGAGGGTTCTTTCGAGAAGGGCCCCGGGGGCGGGGCCGCGCCCGATCGAGGTCAGGCGTCCGGCGGAGTCGTAGGCGTACTCGATGGCGTTGCCTTCGGGGAGGATGGTGCGGGCGAGGTCCCCGAAGGCGTTGTAGCGGTTCTCGGTGACGAGGTCTTCGGCGGCGGTCGCGCCCTTCTGGATGACGGAGGTCACGCGGTCTAGCTAGTTTCCGGTACAGGCCCAAGTCAGGGTCAAGGTGCTATCAACGCCGACCTCGGCAATCGTCATATTCCGATTCTGGAAGCTGCCAAATAGGCCGTTTGTCGTATTGGTCTCGTTCTCTGTGTTAGTGGACGTTCGTAACGCAAGGCTAGTCTAAGATCCCATCTTCCATCGGTGCTTATCCAACGAACGAGCCATTGGTCAACAGAGGCTTCGCGTTGGCCTGACGCGTCTACGAAAGACTGCCAACGATCCGTACTCCAAGCATCTTCGCTTTCGGGAACTACTCGCCAACCGGCCCGAGCCGCCCAATTGCTATAGAAGGTTCTCGCTGTGTTGGAGGGATATTCTTCGTCTAGTTCGAACGAGATGGTTCTCCGCAGGCCTAGAAGCCCAGACATCTCAGAAACAGAGTGCGCATTTGGAGGCACCGGAATGGCGCTGAGATAGGCCTTCGAAGCGGAGCTTGTCCACCCGATGACCACAAGAATCACGAGAAGTGTGACCGCGCCAATCAGGGGAACGAGGTGCCGCTTTCGTGATGTTGGACTCATGAACAAGATCGGCCCGGTACCGAGATGCGACCTTGATCACATATTGCGGTTCCGGGAGTTCGTAGCTGGGGCAGTTCAGGAGGTTGACACTCGAAACATCCTGTTTCGTCACCAGGAGGGGGGCAAAGACAGGTATCTCCGAACTTGGCGCCTCTGCCGGTGTTGATCATTGAGCCCTTGGTGAGAGGCATATCAGAGGGATTGGCGGGAAGGATGTCGTCTTGCGTGCATGACTCGCAGCGCCAACGACAGACGCATCCGTTCCAAAACAACGGCGGCCACAGCAAGAAGGCTCTCCGGCTTGAGGTCTTTTTCCACTGTCCTCGACAAGTTAGGAGACCATTTGGATCGACGAGGTTCAGTGGGTTCTGATGTGCGTATCCGAACCAAGGAGACAATGTCGCACTCCAACTGACAACCTGTAGGTCCCTAATCGCCGCAGATGCCTCCGTGCCCGCCCGGAGAGCAACGAGCCCAGCAGCGTCGGTTGGCCAGCTGATGACCTCTCCGTTTTTGCCCAACGGATCAACCCTCCCGTACCTCCCCGTCCCCGGCTCGTACCACCTGTGGACGTTGTAGTAGAGGCCCGGGTCTGAGGCGCTAGTGCCCGCCGCCCCCGCCCCACCCCAGGCCGGGTCGTCCCACTGGCCGGGGAAGCGCAGGAAGACTCCGGCGTCACTCGCCCCGGTACCCGTCTCCGCCTGCCAGTCGTCCCCGAAGGGTGCGAAGCCTCCGGCCCAGGTGGTGGCTCCCCCGGTATCGGTGGCGAGGACGGGGGTGCCGAGATGGTCGGTGGTCAGGTAGGTGAGGGTGGAGCTCGAGGTTGTGCCGCCGCCCAGGGGCGTCACGGTTTCGTTTTCGAGGATGCCTACGGGCCTGCCGGCGAAGTAGAGGACGTAGGCGTTGCTGGTGGCACTCCCCTCGCCTCTCGGGTCGTCCGGTCCCAGCACCTCGCTGGTGGCCTTGTGCATGAGAAGCCCGTCGGAGCTGTAGGTGGGGTTGGTGGTGACGGTGGCGGGCAGGCCGGGGAAGGGGCTTCGGGCGGCTTCACGCAGGAAGCTCCTGCCGTCGTAGGCGAGGGTGACGAGGGCCCCCGCGGTCTCGTCCGAGTCGGTCTTGATCTGGCTCATCCGTCCCAGGGCATCGTAGCTCAGCCGGTGCTTGGCGGTAGTCGTCGAGCGATAGGTCTCGTTGCCGGCGTCGTCGAAGAAGAAGCGCTCGAGACGGTCTCCCGCGGGGTCCGTGATCGAGGCGAGCTTGGGGAGGTTGCCTCCTGAAGGCGAAGCCGGGTAGGCGTAGGGCCGGTTCTGGGGAGAGCCGCCAGCGTCCCGGGTCTCAGACAACCGGTTTCCGATCTTGTCGTAGGTGAAGGCCAGGCTGCCCCAGGGTCCGGTGCCTGAAGTCAAGAAGTAGTGGACGTCCTGGTAGGTGTAGGTGCGGTCGCCGCCGCCTCCGGTGTCAGCGATCTCCAGGATGTTGCCGATCGTGTCGGTCGAGTAGGTCCAGTCGAGTCGTCCGGGGACGGTGATCCCTGCCGGGAAGTACCTCGAGTCGAAGGATCGGGTCTCGGCCAAGCCGTTGCCGAGGGCGAGGGAAGTGAGCGGGCCTGAAGGCAGGTAGGTGGCGGCGGTCACGAGGTTGGTTGAGGTTGCGCCATCCGTGACGGCCAGGGTCTCCTCCCGGTCGGCGTAGTCGTGGGTGGTCGTGGCGGTGACGCCGCCTGGGTAGGTGACTGCGGTGCGGTTGCCGTTCGTGTCGTAGGCGTAGGCGAGGGTGCCGTCCTGGATGGTGCGTCCGAAGCGGTCGTAGGCGTAGTCAATGGAGTGGCCGTTGCGGGAGATAGCGGTCAAGCGTCCGGCCGAGAACGGCACGGCGAAAGAGATAAGTATCCTTCTATGAGTCGGTCGGTTGGCGTCAAGAGTTTCGTTTCTTCTTTTTGTAGTTTTCCTTAGGTTTGGATCGAGGCTTGGGACGAGCTTCTATTCGCACTCTGTAGGGTTCTTCTTTGAACCGGTGCATGGTGAGTTTTGCGTCCGTTTAGGAATCGATGCTCCCATCTGTCACACGGTGTCGGGGCCACCAAGGATACTTTCGGAGTCATCGAACCTCTCAATCCGTCCTTGCTTGTTGGTCGTCTAGTTATCTCTTCTACGCTGCCTTGGGAAAGGCTCGGAAGCTCTCACCTGTCACCCACAGCCTGTGGAGCAACACCGCGATCTTCCTAGCTAGCGCGACCACGGCCTTGCCCTTACCCAGCCTCTCGACCAGGCCCTCAGCCCATCTCTTGAGTGACGACTCTTTGCGACAGTTCAACGCCGCATGAGCTGCCTGCACCAAGAGTCTGCGCATCTCCGAGTCGCCCTCGCGAGTGATCCGGCCCCTGACCTCATGCCCTCCTGAGCTGCGAAGCGACGGTCTCAAGCCCAGACACGCTCCGACGTCGCGGCTTTTCTCGAACCGATCCGGACGATCCATCCAGCCGACGAACGCAAGGCTCACCAGAGGCCCCACACCAGGAACCGTCTGCAGCCGACGGACCAGCTCGTTTGATCTCGACTCGGAGATGAGGTCGTCTTCGAGATGGTGGATCCGATCGGTCAGCTCGCCGATTGTCGTTACCAGAGGTTCGAGCGCTCCCAACAGGCCGGCTTCGACCGACATCGACGCGTACCGAGCCACGAAGCTCTTCGCCGGACATGAGGGCACTCGGTAGCCCTGTGCCCGCAGCGTTCCGCGTACGGAGTTGATCAGCGAGGTCCTGGTCTTCACCAGACTCGTTCGGACCCGAAGACGCGTCCGAAGCTCTTGGGCCTCACCTGTGCGCTGGTAGACTGGTCGAAGCAAACCCAGATCCAACCGGCTCAAACGAGCCAGGATCTCGGCGTCGATTCCGTCCGTCTTCAGGGTCGATTCCGCGATCAGACGTACCCGGCGTGGATTGACCACCATCACCTCATGGCCGAGCTCAGACAGCAGTCGATAGACCCAGGGTGTGACCGGACCGCTCTCGAGCGTCACCTGCGAGCGTTCCCGATTGGCGAAGAACCTTCGCAGGCCCGTCTCGGTCGTCGGAACCCGCCGGCGAACCGTCACCTCACCGTCTTCTGATACGCCACACACCTCGCTGTACTTCGAGTGAACATCGATGCCAAGATACTCCATGGTCGGTCTCCTTTCTCGGCTCTGATGCCGATTCTTGGTTATCTCCAACTGGCACAGTGTCCCAGCTGGAGACCGACCGACTCATCTCATCTGTCACCGAATTCCACCCTAGTTTCCTGCCACAATCGACTCGAACTGGCCTGAGCACGGCTCGTCGGGGCCGCATTGCTCACCGCAATTCAGGAAACGGCTCCAAAGCCCCGTTTGGTCGATTCTATTTTTGAAACAGGATATCGACGGCCGCTGCTGGTCCGAAAAAGAGCAGAGGAATCTCGCTGACTTCATTGAATCAGTCCCAAGAAGGCGCCGGCCGGGGAGTCAGACCGGCTTACAGGGAACGCCTCACTACAACGTCTCAGACCTTCAATCGCGCCGAACGACTCCGTTGGAAGAGGAGGACAAATGCGACTAGACCATGAGTTGCAAGCGCCGGCGTAACATGGCTGACAAGAGAGACAAGTCCGAAGCCCGCCAGGTCGTCCTGGTCATAGGCACTCAGGTTCCGTATGGGGCTGGAAAAAGCTAGCCAGATCGGCACTGCGAGAATACTGGCAAGGAATAGAAGGTAGCCAAACAAATCGCTTCGCGCGCAGTGTTCCTTGTACTTCGGGAGCAAGGCGAGGATGCACGCGACGGTAGTGATACAACCCACGCATGTCCCAAGTATTGCCAAGTACACTCCGGGTCGAGACCACTCGTAGAAAACAACTTCCGGGAAGTACGGTCCGAGTTCAGTCGGAAAGCCAGCGTAGCTGGCAACCCGAAGGAAGGCCGCGAAGAGCACAGCAGACAGAATCAGATAGTGCAGCACGACCACGAATCTTCGCCAAGTTGAAGACTGGCCAGCAACCCATAAGTCGGCCACAACGCACAAGACCAAGAGGACACCGAAAAAGAGGTTGTGCTTGGCAAAGATCGCGAAGGTACCAAGACCCGCAACGAAGACGGCAAGCAACAGCATGTTTGCGGAATGCCGCGCTGGCGCGTTCACTCACTCTCCTTTGAAGAGGAAGTCGGACAGCAACACTCCGCCGGCAAGGTTGATTCCTTCGCCTTGGCCATGTCGTTTGCGCTCCCAGTCCCGCCCTTCGACTGCGGATGTCCGCCGACGTCAATGAGCCATCGTTCGTAGAACTCGTGGACCATGCATTTGGCCATGAGTTCACAATCAAGTTCTTTTGGAACCCAAGCCGTCCGCTCTTCACCTCGGAGGCCGCCAGCATTGCAGCTTGGAGGGTTCCACACGGGCTGCTTGATAGACCATGTGATGTCTCGACCACGGAAGCCTGTCTGCGTCTCGTAGTGGTCCATCAAGTTACGGAAAAACGGGAAGCAGTCCTTTAGGTTGTCATAGGCGGTTTGGACGCCGCCGTCCTCGATCACTACTTTGAGGCCATTTGGGTCCACAAAGAAGAGCGGCCGACTTTCGGAGTATGCAAAGAGATGTCTCGTGCCGTCGATGCTTGTCTTGCCCAGCGGATCGACCCTCGCATACCTCCCCGTCCCCGGCTCGTACCACCTGTGGACGTTGTAGTAGAAGCCCGGGTCTGAGGCGCTAGTGCCCGCCGTCCCGGCCCCACCCCAGGCCGGGTCGTCCCACTGGCCGGGGAAGCGCAGGAAGACTCCGGCGTCACTCGCCCCGGTACCCGTCTCCGCCTGCCAGTCGTCCCCGAAGGGTTCAAAGCCTCCGGCCCAGGTGGTGGTGCCGGAGTCGTCGGTGGCGAGGACGGGGGTGCCGAGGTGGTCGGTGGTGAGGTAGGTGAGGGTCGAGGTGCTGGTCGGCGTTCCACCGAGCGGGGTCACGGTCTCATTGTCGAGGACGCCTACGGGCCTGCCCGCGAAGTAGAGGACGTAGGCGTCGCTGGTGGCACTCCCCTCGCCTCTCGGGTCGTCCGGTCCCAGCACCTCGCTGGTGGCCTTGTGCATGAGAAGCCCGTCGGAGCTGTAGGTTGGGTTGGTGGTGACGGTGGCGGGCTGGCCGGGGAAGGGGCTTCGAGTGGCCTCCCGGAGGAAGCTCCTGCCGTCGTAGGCGAGGGTGACGAGAGCCCCCGCGGTTTCGTCCGAGTCGGTCTTGATCTGGCCCATCCGTCCCAGGGCATCGTAGCTCAGCCGGTGCTTGGCGGTCTGAGTGGCGCGGTAGGTCTGGTTGCCGGCGTCGTCGAAGAAGAAGCGCTCGAGACGGTCTCCCGCGGGGTCCGTGATCGAGGCGAGCTTGGGGAGGTTGCCTCCTGAAGGCGAAGCCGGGTAGGCGTAGGGCCGGTTCTGGGGAGAGCCGCCGGCGTCCCGGGTCTCAGACAACCGGTTGCCGATCTTGTCGTAGGTGAAGGCCAGGCTGCCCCAGGGGCCGGTGCCTGAAGTCAAGAAGTAGTGGACGTCCTGGTAGGTGTAGGTTCGGTCGCCGCCTCCTCCGGTGTCAGCGATCTCTAGGATGTTGCCGATCGTGTCGGTCGAGTAGGTCCAGTCGAGTCGTCCGGGGACGGCGATGCCTGCCGGGAAGTACCGGGCATCGAAGGATCGGGTCTCGGCCAAGCCGTTGCCGAGGGCGAGGGAGGTGAGGGGGCCCGAGGGGAGATAGGCGGCGGCGGTGACGAGGTTGGTCGAGGTTGCGCCATCCGTGACGGCCAGGGTCTCCTCCCGATCGGCGTAGTCGTGGGTGGTCGTGGCGGCGACTCCGCCTGGGTAGGTGACTGCGGTGCGGTTGCCGTTCGTGTCGTAGGCGTAGGCGAGGGTGCCGTCCTGGATGGTGCGTCCGAAGCGGTCGTAAGCGTAGTCGATCGACTGGGTGTCTCGGGTGATGGCCGTGAGCCTGCCCGCCGAGAACGGCACCGCGGGGTCGTCGTACGTGTAGGCGGTATCGAGGGCGTTCTCGTCGGAGTCGAGGAAGGTGACCCTGCGGGCGGCGTCGATGGTCCGGGTCGTTGTGACCCCGCGGCCGTCGGTTTCGGAGACGAGCTCGCCGTGGTCGTTGTAGGCAAAGGTCGAGGCCCCGGAGACGGGGGAGTCCTGGCGGGTCAGAAGATCCCGGTCGGAGTAGACGTAGGCGGTGGTGTTGCCCTCGGCGTCGGTGACGGCAACGAGGTGGTCCTGGACGTCGTAGGCGTAGGTGGTGGTTGCCATCTCTCCTGGTTGCCCAGTTGCCCAGGGCTGGTCGATGGCGGTCAACCGGTCCAGGCGGTCGTAGGTGTAGCTCTGGGTCGGGGGATCGGAGGCCGAGGAGTGGTTGGCGTCCCAGAGGGATTCGAGGTTGCCGTTGCAGTCGTAGCGGTACTCGGTGATGGCTTCTTGGGGGGTTCCGGGGGCGCGGACGATCTTGTCGAGCTGGCATCGGGAGTCGTAGAGGTAGGCGGTCTCGGAGGCGGTGGTCCAGGCCGAGCCGTCGAAGCCCTGGAGCGTCTCGCGGGTGCGGTTGCCGGCGGCGTCGAGCTCGTAGAGGGTTCTTTCGAGGAGGGCCCCGGGGGCGGGGCCGCGCCCGATCGAGGTCAGGCGTCCGGCGGAGTCGTAGGCGTACTCGATGGCGTTGCCTTCGGGGAGGATGGTGCGCTCCAAGTCGCCGAAGGCGGTGTACTGATGGACGGTGACGAGATCCTCGGCGGCGGTCGCGCCCTTCTGGATGACGGAGGTCACCCGGTCGGCGGCATCGTAGGCGGTGACGGTCTCGAGCCCGTTGGGGTCGGTGACCGAGGTTCTGCGGTTGAAGGGGTCATAGCCGAAGGTGGTGGCGCCGCCGTTGGGAAGGCTTCCGACGATCGGGTCGGTGCGGGAAAGCGGGATCTGGCCTCCGCGGGCGGGGTCATAGGTCAAGCCGGTGACGTCGTCGGAGCCGAAGCCGGGGGGATCGATCGTTGCGACCTGGCCCTCGGGGGTGTAGGTGGTGGCGGTGGTCAGCGAGAAGGCGCTAGCGGCCTCGACCCCTGAGACGGTGCGGGTGGTGGGGTGGCCGTCGGCGCCGAGAACGAGGGTGGTGGTGCGGCTGGCTCCAGCAGTTGTGGAGGGCTCCTCGATGGTGGTCGCGACGGCCGGGAAGGCGGGATCGTCGTAGCTCCAGGTCGTGGTGCGCTCCTCGGGGGTGCCGAGCGCCTCCGTGCGCGAGGTCATCCTGCCGTTGCCGTCGTAGGTCATGGCGGTGACCGTGCCGCGGCCGTCGATCGAGCGAGTGGGAAGCAGCGGATGGTCCGGGTCGTCGTAGAAGATCTGGCTGTTGGGACCGAGGCCGCAGGCCGGGCAGTCGCCCGCAATCGAGGTCACGCGGGCCTTGCCGCTCGAAGGGTCGCGGCCGATGGCGTAGGTCGCGATCTTGCCGAGAGCGTCGGTCCTGGTGGTGACGGTCGGGTTGACCGGGTCGTCGAAGGCGAAGGTCTCGTGATCGACGGCGTTCGATCCGGGCAGCGAAGCGCTCACTCCGGCAACGGCGGGGACGGTATCGCCTCTCCAGGTCTGGACGACGTTGCCTTCGTCGTCGTAGGCGTAGCCGCGCTCGACGCGGCGGCTCGCGTCGGTGCCGATCCGTTCGGTCAGAGTTCGAAAGCCCGGGTGGCGCGGGTCGTCGTAGCCGTAGGCGAGAGCGGTGCCGTCCGGGGCGTCGATCCGGACGAGGGTGTCTCCGGACCAGGTGTAGGTCCAGGTCAAGGTCGAGGTGCCGTCGATGCCGACCTCGGTGATCGTGGCGAGCTTGCCGTCCTGGCCGGAGCCGGCCGGGTGGTAGGTGAAGGTCTCTTGTCTGCCGTCGGGGAGAGCGACCGCGGTGAGAAGACCGGAGGCGTCGTAGGCAGGGGTCGTGGCGTTGCCCGAGGCGTCGGCCGTGCCGGTCCAGACGCCGGCCGCATCGAAGCTCTGGACCGTGCCGTCGAGGCCGCGAAGCTCGTAGCCCGCGGCCGTGGCAAAGAGCGTGCGGTACTCGTCCGAGGGCGCGGTGCCCAGGTACTCGCCGCCCTGGAGGTTCCAGAACTGGCGGAAGGTTCCCTTGCGGGTCAGCATCCAGACGCGCTCGGCGTCGTACGGGTCGTCGGGCACGGCGACGAGCCGCTCGGAGAAGTTGTGGGCAAAGCCGTGGCCGAGGGTGGCGGCGTGCTCGTCCGCGCCGGGGGTGCCGGGTGCGCCCGTGCCGCCGGCCGTGTAGTAGACGAGCGTCTCGGGGCCGGAGTTGGTTTCGGTGGTCCCTTTGGGCCCGCCGCCGCCGGCCGAAGCGCCCGGCAGCGGGCAGGCCTTGCAGTCGTCGCAGTCGTCCTGGGGCGGCGGGCTGCCGATCGGGATGACGAAGGACTCGGTCTTCTCGCACAGGGGGCAGAGGCCTTCGGGCGAGCACGGGCAGGCGCGGGCGACGATGGTGAAGATGTCGCCCTTCTTGGCCTGGCCGCGGATGGTCGCGGTGCCGGTGTCCCATTGGATGACCGCGCCGGCAACACCGCAGCCGCCGACGCCGGAGCCGGTGTTGTCGAAGACGGCAAAGGTCGCGAAGCTGTAGGCGAGGCCCGAGGCATCGACGAAGTCTTCGTTGTCCCGGTTGCCGGGGAAGCGGAGCTGGGCCGTGACGGTGACGTCGCAGGGCCCGGCCGATGGGTCGCAGCCCGGAGCGAACGAAACTCCCGAGCCGGCAAGCTCGGGTGGATAGCAGCGGGTGTCCGCGGTGCAGTTCTCGGGCTTTGCGATCGTCGAGTCGACGTCGCCGCCCCAGGTGACGTCCCCGAAGCAGTTGTTCTGGGCCGCCGCCGGGGTGGCCCAGAGGAAGAAAAGCCCCCATGCCGCAATGAGCGCGAATGCGGCACCGGATTTGAGCGGGCCGATGAGCCCAACCGATGCGATCGAGCCGTCTCCGGAACGATCCCTAAAAGCTACGCCAAGCCGATGTGCCAACCGTTCGTTCTGCCGTGCCAACCAGCATCCCCTATCGTCCGTCGTGAGTGAAGCTGCGAATATGTTACCATGCGGTAGCTTCTCATTTCGACTTTCGTTGGAATCGCTCGGCGATTCGGACGTTCGAAGGGTTCAGAATCTCATGGGAATTGGTTGGCAGCGTGGTGGCTCGATCGGCCGGTAGCGGCGCGATAGCGAGTCATGAAGTCCGCGGTCGTGACCGCGTGAGTAGGTGCCTTCTCGCCAGTCTGCTGTTGACGGCGGTGGCAACTCTGGCCGCCGGACCGGCGGCAGCGACACTCGAGTGCAACGGCGCTCCGGTCGCTTTCGAGGGCGGCCTGCCGGCGGGCTGGACGACGTCCTCGGAGCTCGGGACCCTGAGCTGGGGTGATCGCTCGGGCTGCGGCGAGAGCTTCAACTACACCGGCGGCGGCGGAGACAGCGCCTGCGTGTCGAGCGATCTGGCCGGACCCGGAGCCTTCGACGCGGTACTGGCGACTCCCGCTCTCGATCTTTCCACGGCCGGCTCGGCGCTCTTGCGCTACCGGGTCAACTACCAAAGCTTCGCCGGCTCGGATGCTCTGGCGCTCGAAGCGAGCGTCGATGCCGGTGTCTCCTGGGCGGCGGTTGCCGCCGGGAGCGCGGACCTGGGCGGCATGCGCGCGCTGCCCGGAGAGGCGGCCGAGGTGGACCTGACGGCCTTCGCCGGAGCGGCCGACGTCCGCTTACGCTGGCGCTACGCCGATCCCGATCCGGAGGCCTTCGGCTGGTACGCGCAGGTAGACGACGTTCGGCTCCTGTGTGACGCCGCGCCGGCCTGTTCGGTGGCGCCGATCACCGATCGGGTCCAAGACGGCGGCTTCGAGACCGGCAGCCCGAGCGGCGCCTGGACGGAGGGCTCGACTCTGTTCGGAAGTCCGATCTGCACGGCCGCGACCTGCGGCTTTGGAGGGGCGCGCAGCGGCGACGGCTGGGCCTTCTTGGGAGGCTCGGATACCGGCTCGGAAGTGTCGAGTGTCGAGCAGTCGATGGTGTTCGATGCGGGCATCGCTTCGCTGTCGTTTTCCCTCTGGATTCCGCGGGCGAGTGGCAACGGCGCCGATGTCTTGAACGTCTTGGTCGATGGGCAGCCGGTGCGCACCGTCAACGCGGACGAGATCACGTACCGAGCCGGCTACCGGCGTGTCGAAGTCAATCTGTCCGCCTTCGCCGACGGCCTGTCGCACACGGTGCGCATCGAGGCCGTGACCGGTGGGGCGCCGGCGCACTCGAACTTCTTTGTCGATGACGTGGCGCTCGAGATCTGCACGGCGGTGTCCGGCTCGCCGGCTCTTGGTGTCGCCGACGTCGAGCTCGTCGAGGGCGATGCCGGCACGGTCGAGGCGCTGTTTCTGGTCGAGCTCTCGCACGCGACGACGGCCACTGTGACGGTCGATTTCGCGACCTCGGACGGCAGCGCCACTGCCGGCTCGGACTACACCGCCGCGGCTGGCACCTTGACCTTCGCTCCCGGTGAGACGGTGCGGGAGGTTGCCGTCGTGGTCTCCGGCGAGACCGCAATCGAAGACGACGAGACCTTCTTCCTTGATCTCTCCGCGGCGGCCAACGCGACGATCGAGCGCTCGCAGGCGTCGGCGACGATTCTGGACGACGATACGCCGCCGACTCTGAGTGTCGGCGACGTGGTCGTGACCGAGAGCGACTTGGGCTCGGTTGACGCGGTCTTTGTCGTGACGTTGTCCGAGCCGTCCCTGGATCCGATTTCGGTGGCGTTTGCGACCACGGACGGCACGGCGACGGCCGGCTCCGACTACCTGGCGGCGTCCGGCGTCCTCGACTTCGAGCCCGGCGTCGTTGCGAAGACGCTGGTGGTCCAGGTCGTCGGCGACTCGGCGAGCGAGCCCCCCGAGACGTTTCGGGTGGTGCTCTTGAGTCCGGTGGGCGCAGTCCTGGCGGACGGTGAGGGCGAGGGCACGATTCTCAACAACGACGATCCTCCGGTGCTGTTCGTAGCGGATGCGGTCGTGGCGGAAGGCGATCAAGGAACCGTTCAGGGAGCGGTCGAGCTGTCACTGGCGTTTGCTTCGCACCTGCCGGTCTCGGTCGACTACGCGACGGTGGCCGGAAGCGCGACGGCGCCCGAGGATTTCGTTGCCGCCGCGGGCACCCTGATCATCCCGGCGGGCTCGGTTTCCGCCGTGCTCGCGATCGCGGTCGAAGGCGACGTTCTGGAGGAAGGCGACGAGAGCTTCGAAGTGAGCTTCTCGAACGTCGTCAACGCGAGCCTGGACCGGAGCGAGGCGGCGGTGGTGGTGCGCGATGACGACCTGCCCGGCGGTGCGTGCTACGGAGGAGATCTAGTGACCTCGGGAAGCTTCGAGGCGACGACGCTACCCGCGGACTGGACCGTCGCCTCGGGATCCTGGTCGACGACGACCTCGCCGCCCTTCGGGGCCGTTGCCGGCTCCTGGGTGGCGCGAACCGCCGGCGCCGGTGACGCCGAGATCTTCCAGGACTTGGATCTCTCCGCCTACGCGCAGGCCATCGACGCCGGCGGGCAGGCTCTCGAACTCGCGGGTTGGGTGGTCTCGGCGAGCACTGCGCCCGCCGACAGCACCCGGGTGATCCTCGAGTACCGGGATGCCGCCAATGCGGCTGTGCTCGGAGCCTTCGATTCGGGTGAGATCGCGTCCACGGCGGCCTGGCAGGAAGTCACGGAGCGGGGCATCGCCCCGGTAGGCACGCGATGGGCCCGCCTGCGCCTGGTGAGCCGGCATCTCGAAGGTGGATCGAACGACACCTATTACGACGGATTCGTCCTGCGCCCGGGCAAGCGGGCCGGCCTGAGCGGAGACGGCGTCCGCGTGGTGGAGGGTGATGGCGTGCCGGTGGACGCGGTCTTCACCCTGAATCTCACCTGTGCCTTCGCCGACGACGTCACCGTCAACTACGCAACGACGGACGGCACCGCCGCCGCTGGTGTTGATTACACCGCGTCGGCCGGCAGCGTCCTCTTTCCGGCGGGATCTGTCAGCGAGCAGGTCACCGTGCCGGTTCTGGCGGACGTTGAGACCGAGATCGACGAATCCTTCACGGTCGACCTGACGGGAACCGCCGAGATGGTCGTCGCCACCCCCGTGCTGACCGGGACCATCGTGGATCGGTCGGCGCCGGTGCTGACGGTGGCCGACGTCACCGTGGCGGAAGGTGATGCCGGCACGACAATGGCCGTTTTTGCCGCGTCTCTCGATACGACCTTTCCGTTCGACGTCGCCGCGGACTATGCGACCCGCGACGGTTCGGCCTTGGCTTCGGGCTCCGACTACGTGGCCACGGCCGGGACATTGACGATTCCCGCGGGCAGCGCGGCTGGGACGATCCAAGTCGAGATCGTGGGAGACGGGATCGCCGAGGGCGACGAGTTCTTCGACCTCGAGCTCTTTGATCCGCACAACGTCACTCTCGGGACCCTGGCGGCCCGCGGCACGATTCAGAACGACGACGCTCTGGTCCGGGTCGTGGCCGGCGAGGTCGCGGTGGCCGAGGGCAACGTGGGCTCGACCATCGCCCAGCTGCCGGTCACGCTTACCGGGCCCGCCGCGCTTCCGGTCGTGGTTGACTACGAGGTCTTGACCAACGGCTCCGCCTACGCCGGGCTGGACTTTGTTGCCGCGGAGGGCAGGGTATCGATTCCAGCCGGCGCTTCGAGCACGACGATTCCGGTCGAGGTTCTGGGCGACGGCCTGCCCGAAGGGGACGAGGCCATCGCGGTGCGGATCGTGGCGGTCACAAACGCGGTGGTCTACCCGGCCGAAGCGATCGGCTTCGTGACCGTGGTCGAGGACGACGCCGCGTGCGTCGGTGCCAACCTGTTCGAGAACGGCGGCGGCGAGGAGCGGGAGAACTTCGGAGCCCAGAACCTGATCGGCTGGACCGAAGTCCTGGGTAACTGGGGCCAGCGTACCGGCAACAGTCCGCTGCCGGTCGAGGGAGGCGTCTCGATCTTGACCATCGGTGGTGCCGTGGCGCATGAGCTCGCTCAAGACGTTGACGTCTCGGCGCTTTCGGCCGACATCGATGCCGGCGCGGTGTCCTTTTTCTTCGAGGGCTTTGTCCGGGCGTTGGAAGACGATGCTTCACGGATCGTTCTCGAGTATCGAGATGGCTCCGGCACGGTTCTCGACTCCTTCGATTCGAGCGACAGCGTCAACCCCTTCGCCTGGGAGCAGGTCGTCGATATTAGGTCCGCCCCTGCCGGCACCGAGGTCCTCCGCGTCCGGCTGGTCAGCGCGGTGCCGATTGGTGCCTTTCACTCGGCTCTGTACGACGCCCTGACGCTCCGGGCGGTCGGCACGTCGACGGTCTCGGCGGGCGAGGTCGCGGTCTTCGAAGAGAACGCGGTAGCCAACGTTCCGGTCAAGTTGTCCTGTGCGTCCACCTCGACGGTTTCGGTGGGCTATGCCACGGCCGACGGCACGGCGGTCGCCCCCTCGGACTACACGGCGGTCTCGGGGACGGTCACGTTCGCGCCCGGGGAGACCTTCCAGGAGATCGCCGTCCCGGTGGTGGACGACACCTCCTACGAGCCGGCACAGGAGGAGTTCTACCTGGATCTGGCGGGCCCCGTGGGTACCTCGATCGGCCTGGCACGCGGGCGGGTCGTGGTGCTCGCCGACGGCGAGGAGGCATTGCTGGACATAGCACCGGCCCGGGTCGTGGAAGGTGACGTGGGCACCAGGAATCTCTTCTTCACCGTCTATCTGGACCGGCCCGCGTCCGTCGATGTGACCGCCGATTTCGCGACGGCACCGCTGGGCAACGAGCCGCTCGATTTCGCCACGGCGGGAGTCGACTACGTCGCGACCACCGGAACCCTGACGATTCCGGCTGGCGCGCTTACCGCCGACGTGGCCGTACAGATCTTGGGAGACCTCGAGGACGAAGAGGCCGAAGGCTTCCGGCTCAACGTCAACAACGCGATCGGCGCGGGCTTTCGGAATGGATTTGGAGGAGACTTCGCGGCGGCAACGATCGAGGACGACGACGGCGACGTGACGGTGTCGATCGCCAACGCGTCGCGGCGGGAGTTCGACCGGGGACTCCACGACCTGGACTTCGTGGTGTCCCTGTCGAAACCGGTTGTCTACTCCGACGTTGCCGTCGATTTCTGGACCGGCGACCTGACCGCGCTCGCCGGCTTCGACTACGTCGCTCGTTCCGGCCAGATTGTGATCCCGGCCGGCCAGACCGAAGGAACCATCACGATCCAGACCATCGGCGACGAGCTATGGGACGGAGACCCCGTGGGTTCCAGCTGGTCGCAGTTCACGGTGGACATCGCCCCGGTCTCGCCGCTCGCCGTGATCGGTGGCGACACCCAGGCCCTGGGCAGCCTGTTCGAGGATGATCGCTTCATCCGGCGCTACGCGACCACCACGCGGGGTGGGGTCGTGCTCACTGGAAACACGCTGGGTCTTGCTCGGGGCACCGACACCGAGCCGGGACCGAAGGCGCGATCGGTGTCTTCACCACGACCGATACCGCTCAACAGGTGGGAACGTACCCTCCGGGAACGACTCAGGACTGGACGCAGAACTCGTCGGCTGCTGTCCTGGATCTGCCCGCGGGAGCAAGCGTTCTCTACGCCGAGCTGGTGTGGGCCGGATCGGCGCTCGAGACCGATCCGGGCCGCGACACGCCGGTGCGCTTGATCGCTCCCGACGGCGAGTCGGTTCTCGTAGCCCCGGACCCGGCAACCGGGCGCCACAGCTGGGTGCGCGCCTACATGCGCACGGCCGACGTCACGGATTTCGTCGCCGGCAAGCACGGCGGCGAGTACGAAGTCGAGGGCGTCTATTCGGTGTTGAGCCCGACGCTCAATGAGAGACACGCGGGCTGGACCCTGGCGGTGGCCTACGCCGATCCGGCCGATCCTGTCCGGAATCTGTCCATCATTACCGGCCTTGCGACCTGTACGAACCAAAGTACGCTCAGCGAGCCGATCGATCTTCACACCCCGGGCCTTCGTCCCCTGGCCGGCAGGATCGCGATCTCGGCGGGCGATGGCGATCCGCTTGACGCAACGCGAGTGCGTCTGTTCCCCGAAGACCCCGGCAACTCGCCCAACCGGCCGTTCTTCGAGCTTTCCGGCCCCAACAATCCCGCCGGCCTCTTCTGGTCGTCCCAGATCAACGACGGCGCCGGGCAGCTCGACAGCCGCGGCACCTTCGGTTCGCTCAACCACGCGCCCGGCGCGCCGGTTGCCGGCGCCAGGCAAGGGTGGGACATCACCGAGGTTGACGCCAGCCACGCGCTCGCGCCGGGCCTGTCCGAGGCCTGGATCTATGGGTCCTGCGCCGGAGCCGACTATCCCAATGTCCTGGCGTTCGAGATCGAGGCGGCCGGAGCCGCCTTCCCGGATCCGGCAAAGACCGTGGACAAGGTCTTTGTGCAGGAGGGCGAGCTGCTCGGGTACACGGTCGAACTCTTCAATCAAGGCGCCTCGAGCGCCGAAGATGTGGTCTTTGCCGACCCGCCGCCGCCGGGGACGGTGTTTGTGCCGGGTTCGTTTCGGGTCAACGGCGTGCCAGTGGCCGGGGCCGATCCCGCCGCGGGCGTCGCGATCGGCGCCATCCCGGCCGGAGCCCTGGTGCTGGTCGAGTTCGACGTTGAGGTCTTGGACTCGACAGGATCGGTTTGGTACGGCGAGTTCCGCAACCGTGCCGCCTGGAGCTATCGCTATCGAGAGGCGGACAATGGCCCCCTGATCGGCGCGACGGCCGAGACCAACGAGGTGGTGACGCGCAACGAGGACGGAGTCTTCCTGTCGGTCGGGGACGCGGCGGTGGTTGAGGGAGACGGCAGCGTCGATCTGCAGGTCTCGCTCTCCGCGCCGGTGTCGGTGCCGGTCGTTGTGGACTACCAGAGCGTGCCCGGCACCGCGCTCGAGGGAAGTGATTTTCTGCCCGCGGCGGGAACGATCACGCTCGCCCCCGGGGAGACGGATGCGACGATTGCGGTCGGCATCGTGGACGATCTCCTGGCGGAGTTGGGTGAGACCTTTCAAGTCGAGATCGCGACCTCCTCGACCTTGGTGGGCGTCGGCGACGGCGAAGGAGTGGTAACGATTCAGGACGACGATGGGGCCCTGATGAGCATCGGCGACGCCGAGGCGGTGGAAGGCAACAGCGGTTCGATCTTCCTGGAGTTTCCGGTCGTTCACACGAACACGACCGGCGAAGTGGTGGTGGTGGAGTTCGCAACCGTAGATGGCACGGCGACCGCGGGCAGCGACTACGTTGCCACGTCAGGCGTTCTGGTCTTTGCTGCTGGCGAAACTGCGAGCACGATTCCGGTCGAGGTCCTGGCGGATCTGGCGGGCGAGGGCGATGAGACCTTAGAAGTGGTTCTGTCCGCGCCGGCGAACGCCGCGCTCGGGGATGGCTCCGCGACCGGGACCATCAGAGATGACGATCTCCCGGTCCAGATCTCGATTGCCGATGCTCCGGTCGTGGAGGGCGACTCGGGAACCAACCTCGCCATCTTCGAGATCTCGATTGCCTCTCCGGTGGTCCACGACGTCGAGGTCGCCTGGGCAACCGCGGACGGCACCGCGATCGCCGGGCTCGACTACGAGGCGGCCTCGGGTACGGCCCAGATTCTCGCCGGCGAGATCGCGACCACGGTCGAGGTGGCCGTCTTCGGCAATCTCGAGCCGGGTCCGATCAAGACCTTTTTCGTGGATCTGAGCGCTCCGTCGCCGCACAACGCCGTCATCCTCGACGGGCAGGGCGAGGGCAGGATCCTGGACGACGAGCCGATGCCGAGCATCGCCGTGACCGAATTCCTCGAGGTCGTCGAGGGCGACGCCGGCAGTGTGACCGCGACCCTGACGGTCGAGCTCAGCGCGGCCGAGTACCAGACCGTGTCGGTCGACTATCAGACGTGGAACGGAACCGCTCGCGCGGTCGAAGACTTCGTGGCGGCGGCCGGGACTCTAACGTTTGCTCCCGGCGAGACGGTCAAGACCCTCGACCTGACGGTCGTCGGGGACACCCTGGACGAGGTTCCGGAAGAGTTTCTGGTGCGCTGGGACGCCCCGGTCAACGCGGTACTCAGGACGGCGCTTTCGATGGTTCGGATCGAGGACGACGACGACGACGGCTCGTGCTTGAGCGCCAACCTCCTCGTCAACGGGAGCGGCGAGGAGCCGCTCGACGGCGGCACGATCTTGGGTTGGGACGTGACCGCGGGCAGCTGGGCGCAGCCGGATGCCGTGACCTTCGGCCCGGTGCCCTACGGCGGTTTGTCATTCCTCGATGGCGGCCAGGCCGGAGTGCCGGAGCTCGCGCAGGACGTGGATCTGGCCGCCTATGCGGCATTGGCCGATGCCGGAGCCTTGACGATGGCGTTTGCCGGGGCATTTGGCACCAGCTACGAGTCGCCGCCCCACGCCTACCGCATTCTGGTCGAGTACCTGGACGGCGCGGGAGTGCTCCTCGACGCTTTCGATACCGGCGCCCAGACCGGGAACGCGAGTGTCTGGACGCCGGTCGCCGACGAGCGTCTTGCGCCGGCCGGCACCCGGACGGCGCGCGTGCGGCTCCAGTGCTCGGGCGACCCCACATTCAGCGGCTGCCGGTTCGACGCCCTGGCGCTGCGCATCAAGGGGCGGGTGACGCTCTCGGTCGATGGCGGCCGTACTCTCGAAGGTGACACTGGTCTCACGACGACAAACGTTCCCGTCCGAGCTTCGTGCGCCGCGCCGGCCCCGGTCGACGTGACCTTCGCCACCCAAGGCGGGACCGCGATCGCGGGCTCGGACTTCGTCGCCACTACGACCCTGGTCACCGTGCCCGCGGGGCAGGAGCGAGTCGACGTTCCGGCCGAGGTCGTCGGCGATCTCGTAGGCGAGCCCGACGAAGTGTTCGCGGTCACGTTGGCGGAGCCCGCGGGCGCGCCGATCGCCGGGTCCTCGGCCGAGGTGGAGATCGTCAACGACGACGGCCCGAAGGTGGATCTCGGCATCTGTTTCGATGCCTCCGGAAGCATCACCGCGCAGCAGTGGCAGTTGCAACTGGAGGCCGTGGCTCGGGCGCTCGAAGACCCGACGGTGATCCCCAGAGACGGGACATTGCGTCTCTCGGTCTATCAGTTCCAGTCCTACGCCAGGGTCGATCTGGCGCCGGTGATCGTCACGGACGCCAACGCGCAGGCCCTGGCCGACGCCGTGCGCTCGATTCCGCAGACGGACGGCGGTACGGCCGTGGCCACCTGCATCCGGCTCATGACCTCGACCATCATGACGGCGCATCCGCCGAGCGAGAAGCGCATCCTGGACATCTCGACCGATGGGGAGGATTTTGGCGGGCCGGTAGGGCTGGCGGCGGACGACGCCGTCGCCGCGGGCATCGACGTCATCAACGGGATTGGCGTCGGCGCCCGGGCAATGACGTTCGAGGAGACGTTCGAGGAGTTCGTCCGGCCGCAACCGCCGGGTGGCCCGGAAGGTTTCGTGGTGCTTGTGGACAGTGTCCCCGAGGCCGAAGAAGCGCTGTTCCAGAAGATCCGAAGGGAAGTGAGTCCGGACCTCGCGGTGGCGATCGACGACGGGCTCGACATCGCTCTGGCGGGTACTTCGACCCAGTACCAAGTCGTGGTGACGAACTTCGGTTCCGGGCTGGCTCCTTCGGTGGTTCTCACGGATTTTGTTCCCGCGGCTGTGGCCGCGACAGGCTACGTGCCGTCGATCGGCTCGTTCGATCCGGGCACCGGCGTCTGGTCGGGTCTGGATCTCGACACAGGGCAGAGCGTTGTGCTGACGGTGTTCGGTGAGATCGCGCCGGAGGCGCGCGGCACGCTGGATGCGACCGTGACGGTCTCGCCGGTCGCGGGCGGCGATGCCGACCCGGCCAACAATACGGCAACGGACACCACCATCCTCCAAGCCTCTGCGGATCTGGCGATCACCAAGACCAGGATTGGCGATTTGATCCAAGGCCAGCAGGTTCAGTACCGGTTGGACGTCGCCAATCTCGGGCCGGCCGTGGCGCTCGGTCCCGTCCAGATTGTGGACCAGCTGCCCGTGGGCCAGGTCTTCCTCGGAGCCTTCGGCTCCGGCTGGAGCTGCACGGAGGCCGCTGGAGTCGTGAGCTGCGAGCATGCCGGGCCGCTCGGCGCGGGCGCAACGCTTCCCGCCCTGACCCTCGAGGTTTCCGTGGGAACGGACGCGCCGATGAGCGTCCAGAACCTGGCTACGGTGTCGGCCGCGGAGACCGATACCGATCTGTCGAATAACGTGGGCGCCGATACCGGGGACGTGGAGGCCCTGCCGGTGGTCCTCGTGGGGAACGTCGAAGCCCTGGAGGGCGACTCGGGCACGACCTCGTTTGTCTTCACCGTGAGCCTCTCGTCACCCAGCTCGCTGACGGTGACGGTCGACTACGCGACGGCCGACGAGGAAGCAAGCGCCGGCATCGACTACGCGGCGGCCTCGGGCAGTCTTACGTTCGCCCCGGGGGAGACCTCGAAGACCGTCGCGATCGACGTCTTTGGTGACGAGGACGTGGAGATCGACGAGCGCTTTCGATTCGTGCTCGCGAATCCGGTCAACGCCGCGATCTTCTTCGCCGCCGGGACCGGGACGATCCTGAACGACGATGTGGCTGCGCCGGTTCTCGGCGTCACCAAGGTCGACGAGCTCTCGGCCGACAACGACTCAGACGGCGTCCCAAGCCCAGGAGACGAGCTGCTTTACTCGATCGTGGTTTCCAATGCGGGGGGCCTGGCGACGAACGTCGTTTTGACCGACCAGGTGCCGCAGGGGACCAGGATCGTTGCCGGCTCGGTGACGTCGGACTTGGGAATCGTGGTTTCCGAGAATCCGGTGACGGTCAACATCGGCGATCTGGCCAACGGCGCGGTCGCGACCGTGGCCTTCAGGGTTCTCGTCGACGATCCCGTGCCCGCGGGCTTTGATGCGGTGGTCAATCAGGCAGTTGTGACTTCGGCGGAGGTGCCCGCGGTCCTGAGCGACGACCCGGATCTGGGTGGAGATGCGGATCCCACGGTGACGACGGTCGTCGCGCTCCCCGACCTCGTGGCCGAGAAGGTGGACGCGCTTGCCGCCGATGCCGATGGCGACGGCGTCCCGAGTCCGGGCGACACGATCCGGTACGGCATCGAGATCAAGAACAACGGTAATACCGCGGCGAGCGGAGTGGTTCTCGAAGACCCGATCCCGGCTCACACCACCCTCGTTCCGGGATCGATCTCCGCGAGCCAGGGTTCGATCGATTCGGAGGATCCGGTCCGGATCGCCTTGGGAGAGATCCTAGGCGGGATGGGAACGGCGGCGGTGTTCTTCGAGGTGGTCGTGGACGACCCCGTAGCGGCCGGAGTGGCCGAGATCTCGAATCAGGGCGAGGTGACCAGCATCGAGCTACCGCTCGTGCCGACGGATGATCCAGACCTCGGAGGCTCGGCCGACCCGACGGTTACCGCGGTGTCGGCCGCACCGGATCTTGTGGTCGAGAAGACCGGCCTCTTGCTGGTGGACGCGGACGGGGATGGACAGGTCTCACCCGGAGACACCATCCTCTACTGCATCGTTCTTCGGAACCTGGGGAACACCGCCGCCACCGCCGTCGTCGTCACCGATACGACTCCGCTCAACACGGCTCTAGTCGCGGGCTCGGTTCAGACCTCGGCCGGCAGCGTCACGAGCGAAGATCCGATCGAAGTGCAAGTGGGTTCGGTCGCGGCCGGCGCCACCCAGACCGTGAGCTTCCAGGTGGTCGTCGACGATCCGTTCCCGGCTCTTGCATTGGCTATCCAGAACCAGGCGAGCGTCGCCAGTGCCGAGCTGGCGCCGGTGATTTCGGACGACCCGGCGACCGCCGAAGCCTCGGATCCGACCGCGACCGACGTCTTTGTTACCCCGACCGTCGCCGTAAGCGAGCCTTCGGAGCTCGAAGCGCAGTCCTCTTCCACGGGACTGGTCTTCTCGATCAGCCTTTCCGAGGCGCCGAACCGGACGGTCGCCTTCGACTTTACGACCGCGGACGGCAGCGCCACGGCCGGGGCCGACTACCAGCCGCAGAGCGGGACGGTGACCTTCGCTCCAGGCGAGACCACGGCCCAGATCGTCGTCATCGGGATCGACGACGCACTGGACGAAGCGGACGAGACCGTAGTTCTCGAGCTTTCGAATGCCGTCGGCGGGGTGCTCGATCGGGCGCAAGTACCCGGCACGATCCTGGATGACGACGCGGCGCCGATCGTGTCTCTGAGCGATGTCTCGGTGATTGAAGGCGATGCGGGGGCCACCCTAGCCACCTTCGCCCTCGTCCTCTCGGAGCCGAGCGGTCAGGACGTCACGGTTCAGTTCGCGACGGCCGACGGCATCGGGATCGGCGGAGCGACCGCGGGCGCGGATTACGAAGCGACTTCCGGTGCCGTGGTGATCGCGGCGGGCTCGATGGACGGATCGATCGAGGTGCCGATTCTCGGGGATCTGCTCGACGAGACGGACGAGATGTTCGTCGTCGATCTTCTGAGCGTCCAGAACGCCATTCTGGGTGATGCCCAAGGCATTGGCTCCATCGTGGATGACGACGACCCTCCGCTTCTTGCGATCGCGGACGTTTCGGTGGTCGAGGGCGATTCGGGAACCTCGACGGCCCTCGTTGCCGTGACGCTGAGCACGGCCAGTGGCCTGGATGTGGAAGCCGCATTTTTGACCACCGACGGGACGGCGACCGCCGGTGCGGACTACACGGCGGTCGCCGGCAGCCTCGTGATTCCCGCCGGAGAGCTCTCCGCCGAGATCGCCGTGCCGGTTCTGGGTGACGTCCTCGACGAGACCGACGAGACCCTTTCGGTGGAACTGTCGGGTCTCGTCAACGCGCAGGAGTCCGATCTGGCCGGCGTGGTGACGATTCTCGACGACGACCTGGCGCCCTCGATCTCGATTGCCGACGCCATGGTGACCGAGGGGGATGCCGGCACCGTGGAGATGATCTTCACGGTTTCACTTTCTTCGGCAAGCGGCTTGGATGTCACGGTCTCATTTGCCACGTCGGACGGCGCGGGAGCGGGCGCAGCCCTTGCGGGCATCGACTACCTGGCGGCGGCCGGGACGATCACCATTCCCGCAGGGGCTACCGAGGGCACGATCGTCGTCAGCGTGCTCGGTGACACCCTGGATGAGAGCACGGAGACCTTCCTCGCAAGTCTGGCCAGTCCGATCAATGCCGTTCTCTCAGACGGCTCCGCGGTGGGCACGATCTTTGACGACGATGCAGCGCCCGTTCTCACCATCGACGACGTTTCGATCGACGAGGCCGGTGGGACGGCGATCCTGACCGCAAGCCTGTCTTCGGCCTCGAGCCTCGAGGTCTCAGTGAACTACTCGTCCGCGGATGGCTCGGCAGAGGCGGCCGCGGACTACCTGGCCGTGAGTGGGTCGTTGACGATCGCGGCGGGCCAGGTGGAAGGCGAGATCGCCGTCGCGATTGTCGATGATGGTGCGCCCGAGCCGGATGAGACCTTTGTCGTGCAGCTCGCTGGAGCGGTGAACGCGACGTTGGCGGACGCCACCGGTGTCGTCACGATCCTGGACGACGACCTGGATCCGGTTCAGATCTCGATCCGCGACACGTCGATAGAAGAAGGGGACAGCGGTCTGACAACCGTCAACGTAGCGGTGGAACTGGATCGGGCGGTTGGGGTGCCGATCACCGTCCAGTACGGAACGGTCGACGGCGACGCGGTTGCGGGCAGCGACTATGTTGCCGACTCGGGGACGGTCACGATCGCCGCCGGCTCGACCTCGGCCACGGTTTCGCTGTCGGTGATCGGCGACTTGATCTTCGAAAGCGATGAGCTCTTCGCGGTGGTGTTGAGCAACCCGTCGAGCGGCGAGCTGGCCGATCCGTCCGCGGACGTTGCGATCCTGGACGACGAGCTGTGCCAGGGTCCGAACTTGATCGAGAACCCCGGAGCGGAGGATTTCGTAATCACCGAGATCCCAGGCTGGACCGAAGCGGCCGGTGTCGATTGGCAGCAGCGTTTCGCCGATCCACCTCCGGGCGAAGGGTCCGCCTATTTCTTCGCGGGTCAGGCCGACTTTGCGGAGCTGCGGCAAGACGTCGATGTCTCGGCCTATGCTGCCGAGATCGACGGCGGCGGCCAGGCCTTCTTGTTCGAAGGGTTGGTGCACACCTTTGACGAGTTCCCCGCCGATACCGCTCGGGTAGTCGTCGAGTATCGCGACGCGTCCAACACCGTTGTCCTCGACAGTTACGACACGGGAGAGATGGTGAGCCCCCTAGCCTGGAGCTACCTGAGCGATTTGCGTTCAGCGCCTTCGGGCACCCGGTGGATCCGAATTCGTCTCGTGACCAGTCGCCTGAGCTCCGGCCAGACCGCGGACGGCTACTTTGATGACCTGTCCCTGCACTCGTTGCGTACGCCGGTGCTGTCGATTTCCGGCGCGGAAGTCGTCGAAGGAGACAGCGGTACGACCGCTGCCGCCTTCGGCGTGAACCTGTCGTGTGCGCTGCCCCAGGAGATTGACGTTACCTTTGCGACTACCGATGCCACCGCAATCGCCGGTATCGACTACGTCGCGACCTCTGGCACCCTGGCTTTCGCGCCGGGGGAAACGTCCGCCGTTATCTCGGTGCCGGTTCTTGGCGACACGTTGACGGAGGCCGACGAGGCCTTCTTCCTGGGCATCGGGACCTCGACGGGCGGCGTGATCGTGGAGCCGCATCAGGCGCTGGGGCTGATCCTGGACGACGACGACCTGGGCTGCTCCGGTGACGACAGTGACGACAGCGACGACGGCGATGACAGCGATGACGGCTGCGAGCCGGACGACTAGGCCCGCCCCGACAGAGCTGCGTTCGTGCTCGATCCCCAGCGGGTAGGCACCTGGTCGTTCGTGTGCCGTGCGGAAAGTGGAGCACCGCCAGCCGGCTTCGGCGCGAGCGGGCCGACTAGGGAGCTGCCCCGCGGGAGTCGCAGCAAGGGCTCCCGGAGCCGGCCTCGGTTTCCCGCAGGTACGTCTTGAGCTCTTCGATCTCCGCCCGGTCGTAGAGACGACCCCGGTCCCCGCCGGGCTCGATGCCGCCGCAAGCGTCGGCCTCTTTCCGCCAGGCGTCTTCGCTCGCCAGGATCTCTTTCCAGAACGGGTAGGTCCGGCACTGTTTCGGCCGGAGCTCGTAGACTGAGCAGCCCTTGCCCTCTTCGTCCCAGAAGATGCAGGGACGGGAACCGGGCAGCGCCGGGTTCGGCTTGTCGATCAGGCTGTAGCGGCGGCCCACTCGGCGCAGATAGCCCCTGCCGAACTCGTCGATGGAGAGGCCCAAGTGCTTCGCCAGGCGCTTGATCTCCGTTCGGTCGATCCAGACGTAGCCCTCGACGGTGCAGCAGTGGCCACAGCCCTGGCAGGAAAAGCGCAGGCCGTCGTGGTACCAGGGCGTCTCCGCATCGCCCGCCGGTGCGGGCTTCGCGTCGGCTGAGCTCAGGCTCGGAGCTCGCTTACCGCCGCCGTCAGCGTACGTCCTTGTAGACGGATCCGTGCTTCATGACGAAGGTCACGTCCTGGAGGAGGGCGATGTCGTCCAGGGGATTGCCGTTGACCGCGATCAGGTCGGCCAGCTTGCCGGCTTCGATCGAGCCGGCCTGGCTCTGGATGCCGAGGAGCTCGGCGGTGGTGACGGTGGCCGAGCGGATGGCTTCCATCGGCGGCATGCCGGCGTCCACCATGTGGACGAACTCTTCGGCGTTGCCGCCGTGCGGCGACACCCCGCAGTCGGTGCCGAAGGCGATCTTGACGCCGGCCTTGTAGGCCTTGGCGAAGGTCTCTTTGATCTTGGGGCCGATGGCGGCGGCCTTGGGCCGCACGAGGTCCGGAAAGTAGCCGTCGATCGCGGCTTTCTCGGCCACGAAGTTGCCGGCAAGGATGGTGGGCACGTAGTAGGTGCCATGCCGCTTCATGAGCGCCATGGTCTCCTCGTCCATGAGGGTGCCGTGCTCGATCGACCGGACCCCGGCGCGCACCGCCCGCTTCATGCCCTCGGCGCCGTGCGCGTGGGCGGCGACGTGGAAGCCGTAGTCGTTGGCGGTCTCGACGATGGCGACGAGCTCGGCCTCCGAGAACTGCGGGTTCTGGCCGCTCTTGGCGACCGAGAGAACGCCACCGGTGGCGGTGATCTTGATGAAATCGGCGCCTTCCTTGTAGCGGTGGCGCACGGCCTTGGCCGCGTCTTCGGGACCGTTGACGACGCCGTCTTCGGGACCGGCGTCCCGGGTGAGATCGGCGCGGAGGCCATTGGTCGGATCGGCGTGGCCACCGGTCGTCGCCAGGCTCTTGCCAGCGGTAAAGATCCGCGGCCCCGGGATCAGCCCCTTGGCGATCTCTTCGCGCAGCGCCACCGTGATCGTGCCGTCGTCTCCGGGATTGCGCACGGTGGTGAAGCCGGCCATGAGCGTGCGCCGGGCGTACTCGACCGACTTGATCGCGAAGGCCGCGGTGTTGAGCTGCACGCGGTCGAGGTAGTTCTTCGGGTTGAGCTCGCCGGTCAAGTGCACGTGCATGTCCATCAAGCCCGGGAGGACGGTCGCGGCCGAGAGATCGATCACCGTGTCGCCGTCTCCAGGCGCGCGGAAGCCTTCCTCGACGGCGGTGATGGTCGTGCCTTCAATCACGATCGTGCGCTCGGCGTGCCGCTCGCCCGAGACGCCGTCGATGAGGTGGCCGGCATGGATCAAGGTGGCCGCTGGCGCGGGCGCCGCGAGCGCAAGGGCCAGGCAGGTGAGAAGCGCTACCGTGGAGAATCGGAAACAGGGGCGAACGGCAAGGCGATTGAGGTTCATGGCACGGTCTCCTGGAAGTCCCGGGGTTGCCAGCTCCGAAGACCCGGACGGGCCGGGCTCGGGACGACGGCGTTCAGCAAAAGTGGCGCGACGATATCATCGGCGCCGCCTGAGCACGGGACGTCCCGGGCGGGCATCCACGAATGGCGAAACGAACCTCCAAGCCGGCCCGGCCACGGCGAGCCACGGCCAGGTCCATGGCCGCGGCTCAGCGCGAGATCTCGGTCTCGGAGTTTTTCACCAAGAACCGTCACCTGCTGGGTTTCGACAGTCCGACCAAGGCGCTTCTGACCACGATCAAGGAGGCGGTCGACAACTCGCTCGATGCGTGCGAAGAAGCCGGCATCCTGCCCACGATCGAGGTCGGAATCGCGGCCGTCGAGGGGACCGACAACCGCTACCGGGTCACGGTCACCGACAACGGCCCGGGAATCTTGAAGAACCAGATCCCGCGTATCTTCGGCAAGCTCCTCTACGGCTCGAAGTTTCATCGTTTGCGCCAGAGCCGGGGCCAGCAAGGCATCGGCATCTCGGCCGCCGGCATGTACGGGCAGTTGACGACCGGCAAGCCGGTGGTGATCGAAAGCCGCACCTCGAAGCGCCGCCCCGCGCATCGCTACGAGCTGGTGATCGATACCAAGAAGAACGAGCCGGTGGTGAAGAAGGACACGACGGTGAGCTGGGAGGCGGCGCACGGCACCCGGGTGACGATCGAGCTCGAAGGTACCTATCGCGGCGGCAAGCACGGGGTCGAGACCTATCTGCGCCAGACGGCTCTCGCCAACCCCCACGTCGAGATCGCCTTCCGGGCGCCGGGGGCCGACGAAGACGCCGAGCCGGTCGTCTTCAAGCGGGCGAATCGAGACCTGCCCAAGGAAGCCCTCGAGATTCAACCCCATCCCTACGGAGTCGAGATCGGCTTGCTCCTGCGGATGCTCAAGGACACCCGCGCGACCACCTTGAAGTCGTTTTTCCAGACCGAGTTCAGCCGGGTCGGCCCGACGCTCGCCCGGCGGATTGCCGAGGGTTCAGGACTGACCTCGCGCACCTCGCCCCGGCGAGTCTCGCCCGAGCGGGCCGAGAAGCTCCTGGCGGTGATTCGCGAGACCCGGATTCCGGCTCCGCCCACCGATTGCCTTTCGCCAATCGGCGAGGAGCGCATCCTGGCGAGTCTGAACGAGCAGGTCGAGGCCGATTACTACGACGCGGTGACGCGCTCGCCCTCGGTCTACCGGGGCAACCCCTTTCAAGTCGAAGTCGGCCTGGCCTACGGCGGCGAGCTCGGAGCCGAGGATCTGGCCGCCGTCTACCGCTTTGCCAACCGGGTGCCGCTCCTCTATCAGGCGGGCGCCTGCGCGCTGTCGAAGAGCGTTCTGGGCACCAACTGGAGGAGCTATGGGCTGCAGAAGGCCCGCGGCGCGCTGCCCACCGGTCCGCTGGTTCTCATGGTCCACATCGCCAGCGTCTGGGTGCCGTTTACCTCGGAGTCGAAGGAGGCGGTGGCCGCCTACGACGAAATCGTCAAGGAGACCAAGCTCGCGCTCCAGCACGTGGGCCGCCGGTTGGGCGTCTTTCTGAAGCGCGCCGCGCGCGCCCGGGACGCCGAGCGCAAGCAGCAGTACATCGAAAAATACATCCCGCACATCGGCATCGCCCTCCAGGAGATCCTGGACCTGTCCGAGCCCGAGGAAACCAAGGTCGTAGCCACCCTGACCGACACCCTGCGGCGCAGCCGCAAGATGTAGGTGGGTTGTCAGTCAGCCCGAAATGAGCGACCGGGATTACAGGAAGCGATGGGTCTTGGCCCGCGGCAGCTCCTTGACCCGGGCGAAGAATTCGGTCTCGCTGATCTCACCTGGCCAGTCCAAGCGGATCGAGAACACAGGGTCGGTTTCTTCGCCCGAGAGCTCGATCGCTCTGAGATGGAGGAGGCTGCTGAGATCGCGGTCGAGTGCTCGGGTGGGATTCTTCAGAGACGTGTAGTGCTCGCGAGTCCGATCGTAGACCTCCGACCACTTGCGGTCCTTCTTGAGCAGGAGCTTCAGAATCTGAACTTGGCGTTCGGCCAGGACGCGCTTTCTGGGTGACTGGAGCCGGTCGAAGAGGTCGTACATCGTGACCTTGAAGAGAGCCTTCGAGACATGGACTCGAATGTCTTGAAACAGGCGCTGGGATTGGAACCCGATGCCCCGCAGGCCGAATCTCAGGAACTCCGTCAGATCTCCCTGGCTCGAGCGGACCCGGGCAAGGGCTTCTAGATACGCGGTCTTTTCCTCATAGTAGTAGTTGGACATCGCAATGAACAAAGTGTCTTTGAGACCCGTGCGCTGAAGGAGCAGCGTCTCCGCGGCACGGGCGGTGCGGCCGTTGCCATCCAGAAACGGATGCATTGCCGCCAGGTGATAGTGGAGGGCAAGAGCCTGAACGAGAGGGTCGTGCTCTCGGAACTCTTGCCCGATCGCCGAGCAGAGTTCGGAGAAAGCCTCCCGGCAGGAGTCTCCGCCCTCGACGCCACGATGTCGCGGAGAACCGAAGGTGACGTTCTGGTCAGGGCCTCTGAGCTCACCCGGAGGGCAATGATCGTCGTCTGCGTCCCGGACGATCAACTTATGAATCTCGCGAATCAGGCGCTCGTCGACCGGCCGGTCGGTCGGCAACGTTGCGATCCAGCGGTAGGTCTTGACCGCCGCCGCGGCCTGCCTCTGGGAGCGCGTGGCGAGCTCGCCCGCAGATTCTCCGAGGGCGATGTCGAGCTCGCGCTCGGTGAAGTCGGCGCCTTCGATCCTGGAGGTGCCAGCCACCTCTCTCTTGAGCTGAAGGTGTTGCAGCTCCTCGGCCCAGCTTCTCTGGTAGGGGATTGTCGTCAGCGAAAGCACTGCCGCCTTGGCGGCTGCTAGTGGAGCAAGCACCGCGCTGGCGTCGTATCGGATCCAGGAATCGGGCTTCCGATAGGGGATCATGCGCCGACGATATCATGTTCATTTCCGACTTGTATCACGCAGGATAGGAGCAACAGCGCAAAGAAACTGGGTCTATTTCGTTATTTGCCCGAACCTAAGAGGGCAGTTCATTTCCGAGTCATTTCCGATTCGATCCCTCGATATTTCCGCGTCACCAGCTCGTCTCGTGACAGCGAGCGGCTTCGCGGCCGCGCTCGAGCCTGAGGTCCGGTCGCCAGCGGAAGCGCTCGGAGACTCGCCCCGAATCTGGTCCGAACGTTCCCTCGACCACGTCGGCGACGAGAGTGCCCAGGACGGGAGCGAACTTGAAGGCATGGCCGCTGCCGCCGGAAGCGACGGTAAGCGCCGGGAGCTCGGGGTGCCGCGCGATCCAGAAGTCCTCATCGGGGGTGTCGCAGTACGGGCACAGGCGGGTGCCGACCAGCTCGGCGTTGGCGAGGGAGGGAAAGTTCTCGGCCAGAAAGGCGAAAAGCCGCTCGGTGATCTCGGCCGGTACCGTCAGCGACGCTGGCGGAGACGTTGACGGAGGCATTGGCGAGACAGCGGGATTGCCGCCGAGGTTGGACTCCTCCGGCACGGGCTTGACCCCGGTACCGTGATGGCCCATCTTGACGACGCCTTCGCGTGGATGGAGCGGAAAGCCGTAGAAGCCCGTGCGCGCCACGTCGGCGGTAAAGACCGGGAACCGGTCGGCCCGGAAGGCTTCAGGGTCACGCGGCCGCAGGTGCCAGACCGGATGGTAGGTCTGGACCAGGGAGCCGGCGAGCTCGGGAAGGACGCCACCCACCCACGAGCCGCCGGCCAGGACGACGGCGTTGGCTTCGAGACAGATCGGAGTCGGGTCGTCGGCGCTGGTGCCGGTCGAACCACGAGCGGACGAGCCATCGACGATCGAACCGCGGACGATCGAACCGGGGCTGGGCGAGCCAGGACCGAGAGTCACCCGGAGCTTCGCTCCGCCGCCACGGGCGGGCTCGACCCCGACCACCCGCTGGCCTTCGGCGAATGCGATGCCCCGGTGCCGGGCTTCGGCGGCGAGGCGCGCCACGACCCGGCCGCTTTCGACCCAGCCGCCGACGGCATGAAAGAAGCCGTCGACGAAGGCTTCGGACCACGCGGGGAAGCGCTCGACCAGACTCGGGCCGCCGAGACGCTCCGGAGCGTGCCCTCGGCGCTCGAGCGCGCGGAAGCTCTCGTACTCGAAGCCGTCCGGCGCCATCGGATCGAGGCAGACCATGAGCACGCCGGTCTCGTGGTAGAGAGCATCGCGGCCGTCGCGGCGCCAGCGCCGGTTCCAGTCGAGCCAGCCATCACGAGCCCGCTCCATGAGCTCCGTGTAGAGCTCGTCGGGACCGTACTCCATGCGGCAGACCTTGGAGATGTCGGTCGAAGCCGCCAGCGGATGCGGGATCGGGCCCGGATCGATGAGAGTCACCGCCCAGCCCCGCCGGTCGAGCTCGAGGGCCGCGGTCACCCCGAAGATGCCGGCCCCGGCGACAATGGCGAGCGGCCGGGGCGTCACGGATCCGGGGTCGAGCCCGGCACCGGGTCGCCCTCATGGCGCTTGACCGGTACCAGCAGGCTCAAGAAGGCCAGCGACAGGATCGTGGCCAGACCAAAGATGAAGGCGTAGGAGGTGGCCTGCGTGATGACCCCCGACATCGCGGCGGCCGGGACCTTGCCCCAGACCTCGACCGAAGCCAGAAGCGTGTAGTGGCTAGCGCCGATGCGCTTGTCGACCCGGGACATCATGTAGGCGAAAAGCGCGGTGGTCAGAGCGCCGCCGAAGAAGTGCTCGGCGCAGGTCACGGCAAGGACGCGTTCGGGAGTCGGCTCGACCATCGCCAGCCACCACTCGCCGGCGACCGGGCCGACGCGGAAGAGTGCGGTGATGCCGACCGCGTGGATCAGGCGGATGCGGCTCGCCAGCAGTCCGCCAGCGATCGAGCCGGCGATCGAAAACAGCATGCCCCAGGTGCCGACCCAGAGGCCGATCTGCTGACCCGAGTAGCCAGCGTCCACGAGGAAGGGCTTGAACATCGTGTCGGCCATGTTCTCGCCCAGCTTGTAGGTACCGATGAAGAGGATGAGCCAGGCCGTTCCGCGGTTGAGCAAGGACCGCTTCAAGAGCCGCAGCACGCTGCCGATGGTCGGGTGCTCGAGCGGCGAGGACGGCTCTTCGGGGTCGCGGACGTGGCGCTCGCGGTAGGTGCTGGTGATGGCGGTGGCGAGCAGGATGAGGACCGCCATGGTCAGGAAGAGGCCCTGCCAGCCGATGCGGGAGCTCGCCCAGAGCAGGACGCCGCCGCCGGTCAGCATGCCGATCTTGTAGCCGACCACCTGGGCGATGTTGCCCTTGCCCAGCTCGGGCAGGGTGAGGAGATCGACCGCCAGGCCATCGACGGCAATGTCCATGGTCGCCGCCGCCAGGTTCATCAGGAAGACGAGTGTCAGGAGAGCGCCCAGCCCAGAGGTCGGTTCGAGAAAGGCGGCTGCGGCGCAGAGCCCGGCCAGGACCAGCTCCAGCGGCAAGATCCAGGAACGGCGCCGGCCCAGGCGGCCGCCACCGTAGCGGTCAACCAGCGGCGCCCAGAAGGCCTTGAGCATCCAGGGCAGCGAGAGCACGGTGGCAAAGCCGATGGCGGTGAGCGAGATGCCCGCTTCGCGCAGGTAGACGGGCAGCGCCGTCGCCTGGAAGCCGAACGGCAGTCCCTGGACGAAATACATCGCCCATAGGATCGCGAGCTTGCGCGCCGTGCTCTGAGAGGGGCGCGCCGACGGTCCCGAAGGCTCGACCGAGGAGTCCATGGCGGCCTGATTCTAGCCCGCACGTCGTCCCCGGGGTTTGCGTCCAGAGGTCGCGACTCGCGAGAGATTCGAGGCTTGTGACCGGGGATGACAATGGCGTAGCCGTAGCGACGTCGAGGAGACCGACGGAGTGGAATGAAGGAAGCTCAGACGGTTTCGGTGTGCAGGGGTTTCGGGCGGGCCTAGCGGCCGAACCTTGGTGAGAAGGGGCCGGCCGAGGCTAGAATCCCGCCCATGGCGAAGAAGCGAACCACCCGCGGCCAGGCCCGGTCCGGAGCGGGTTCCAGGACGAAGACCAAGAAGGCTGCGGCCGGAAAGGCCCGGAAGACTCGGAAGGCTCGGAAAGCCCGGCCCGAGGCGGTCTCGGCGGCGGGCGTGGTCGAGCGCATTCGCGGCCAGGCCAAGACCGTGCACGCCAAGATCTTGAAGAAGGCAACGCCGTCCCTGCGCTTCCCGGTCCGGAGCCTCTCGAACGTCATCTACCGGCCCAAGGAAGGGTACTTCCGGATCAAGGGCAAGAAGAAGGAAAGAACGCTCACCGTGGGCACGGTCAAGACCTTCGCCCAGACGCTGCGCATGATGGCCTTTTCGAAAGAGCTGGTCGAGACCGACGACATCGCCACCAAGCGCGAGGCGTACTACGTTTCGAAGAACTGGGACGAGTGCCGGTTCAACGAGCAGCCCGAGTCGGACGCGGTGATGGAAGACGTCGAGGCCCTGTTCGAGGTCAACCGCGAACAGCTCGGCTTCATCCCGGAGGAGAAAGGGGGCGCCGTCGCCGGTCAACTGGTGGTCGTCGACCGGGACCGCGAGACCGGCGAGACCCTGCGGATCGACTGCACCAAGTTCGGAAGCGGGGCCTACTCGATTCCGATCTCGGTCGAAGAGCTGGGCTTCGAGACCGACGCCGAGTTCGTGCTGGCGATCGAGACCGCCGGCATGTTCCAGCGCCTGGTCAAGCACGCGTACTGGCGCAAGGCCAACTGCATCCTGATTTCCCTGGGCGGCGTGCCGACCCGGGCTTGCCGGCGGTTCATCCGGCGGCTGGCGGACGAGAAGAAGCTCCCGGTCTACGTCTTCGTGGATGGTGATCCCTACGGCTACTCGAACATCTACCGGACGCTCAAGGTCGGATCGGGCAACGCCGCGCACTTGAACGAGTTCTTCTGCGTGCCCCAGGCGCGCTTCCTGGGCGTGACCCCGCAGGACATCGTCGACTACGAGCTGCCGACTCATCCGCTCAAAGACGTCGACGTCAAGCGCGCCAAGGACGCCCTCAAGAACGATCCCTTCATCCGCCATCACAAGCCCTGGCGGGACGCCCTCGAGCGCCAGATCAAGATGGGCGTCCGGGTCGAGCAACAGGCGCTCGCCAAGCACGGACTGAACTACGTCCTCGACGAGTACCTGCCGCAAAAGATGGCGAACACGAAAGCCTTCTTGCCTTGATCCAGCCGGGGGCAGGCCGTTCCGGAGGCTCGAACGGCGCCGATCGGGAGCTTGCCGCCCGCTTCCTGCGGCGTCTGGCTCGGGCCCTGCACCGGTACGGCACGCCGGTGCATCGCATCGAGCGGGCTCTGGGCGAGGTGGCCTCCCGGTTGGATGTGCCGGCGCAGTTTCTGGTGACGCCGACCTCGATCGTTACCTCGATCGGAGAGGAAGGGCGGGCCGAGACTTCCCTCTTGCGGGTCGACCAGGAGGAGGCCGACCTGTCCAAGCTGGCCGAGGTCCACGAAGTCGTCCGTGGCGTCCTGAGCCGGACGCTGGCGCTCGAGGATGCCTCGCTGCGGCTCGAGGCCCTGGCCTCGCGGCCGCCGCTCTACGGCGCCGCAGCCAGCGTGGCGAGCTTCGCCGCCGCTTCGACCACGGTAGCGCTCTTTTTCGACGGCAGCTGGCGCGAGGCCGCGGTGGCGGCGGTTCTGGGCACGATCATCGGACTTCTGGTCCAGTTCGCCGGCCGCTCGGAGCGCTTCGCTCTCATCTTTCCGGCGGTCGCCGGGATTGTTTGCGCGGCCGGTGCGTCGCTGGCGCAGCCGTTGGTTGGCCGTCTCTTTCCGTTCATTCCGACGCTTGCCGGCCTGATCGTTCTCCTGCCCGGGCTGACGCTCACGATCGCGGTCAACGAGCTCGCTCACCGCCATATCGTCAGCGGCTCGGCGCGGCTGATCGGAGCGCTCACCACCTTTCTTCAGATCGCCTTCGGCGTGGCTCTGGGTCAGGCGGTGGCGAGCCGCTTCGTGGGCGATGCCGCGGTGACCCCGCCCGACCCGGTGCCGTTCGGCGTGGTGCTGGGAGCGCTCGTGGTCACCGCCCTGGCGCTCACCGTCCTCTTCCGGGCTCGGCCCAAGGATGCGCCGGTTCTTCTGGCGATGATCGCCGTGGCCTTCTTCGGCACTCGCCTCGGCACCGAGTATTTGGGGCTCGAGTTGGGTACCTGCGTGGGAGCCTGGCTGCTGGGGACCTCGGGAGCGTGGATTTCGCGCTGGCGGGACGTTCCCTCGGCGATACCGGTGCTGCCGGCGATGCTGCTCCTGGTACCTGGAAGCCTGGGCTTCCGTAGTCTTTCAGCCCTACTCGCCAAGGACGTCGTCTCGGGCGTCGAGACCGCCTTTACGATGCTCTTGATCGCGCTGTCGCTGGTGACCGGCCTCTTGCTCGCGAACCTGACGGTCAAGCCACGGCGGCTGTTCTAGCCTGTCCCTATTCGAGATAGCCCAGGGCTCGGAGCCGGTCCATCGCGCTCCGTCCGGCGTCGAGCTCGGTGGCACCGCCGTCCTGCCGCCACAGCTCTTCAAAGAGCCTATCCAGGACGCCCGGAGGAGCCTCCTCGAGAGCATGGGTCTCAAGCGGGTCCGTGTCGAGATCGTAGGCGGCCCCTCGCTTGCGGCCCAGCTCGTAGATGAGCTTGTAGCGCTCGTCTCGCACACTCCGCCGGGAGGCTTGCCAGCTTGTCGCGTGCCGGCGGACGGCCTCATTTCTTTCGATCGCCGGCCGCAGCGAGAGGCCTTCGAGACCGAGATCGGCGTCGCCGAGTGCAAGGTAGTCGAGCACGGTAGGGACGAGGTCCAAGTTGGCTGCCAGATGCTCGATCCTCCGACCGTCCTTCACCCACGGGACTCGGAGAAGCATCGGGGTCCGGATCTCGGTCTCGAACAACGTGCGGCAGTGCTTGATGCTGCCGTGCTCCAGGAACTCTTCGCCGTGGTCGGAGACGAGGGCGATGACGGTTCTTCCAGCGAGATCGCGCTCCTCGAGAGCTCCCAGGAACCGAGCCCACTGGCCATCGAAGTAGCGGATGGACTCATCATAGAGATCGATCAGATGCTGCCGATCTTCCGGCCCGAGCTCGAGCTTGGGCCCGTCGCCGAAGAGCATCTCGGCGATCGGATTGGGATCTCCGGCGGCGACAAACTCCGGTCCCGAGTACGGTCGGGGAAACCGCCGGACGTGCTCTTCGGGAGGGTTGTAGGGATCGTGGGGGTCCATGTAGTGGAGGTAGAGGAAGAACGGCTCGGCGAGCGAGTCCAGCTGCTGCCGAGCAGTACCGGTAACACAGCCGGCGTGATTCCAGAGGCAGGTCTCGGAGAAGACCGAAAAGCCGCGCCCGAAGCCACCTTGCGGATTGTGGCGGCTGGGAGTCGCGCGGACGATGGGGCTGGCGGAGACGGCAGCGGTGGCGTAGCCCTGCCGCTCGAGGATCTCGGCCAGTGAATGGATGGTGTCGGGGATTCCCATTGCGCCGTCGGGCTGGCCAACGAAGTGCCTCGGGGAGCGAGACGTGAGGATCGAGTTTGCCGACGGAAACGTGCACGAGGCTTGGCTGGTCGCTTGTTCGAAGACAAACGCGTCCTGAGCGAAGCGGTCGAGCTCGGGGCTGGTGTCGCGAGAGTAGCCGTAAAGCCCCAGGTGGTCGGCCCGTAGGGTGTCAACCAGGACGACGACGAGATTGGGATGCCGCACCGGAGCCTGAGGCCGCGGGCGTGAGCAGGCTGCGGCGAAGAGGCTCGCGAGCAAGACGAAGACGACGAGTCGGGCGATGGGCATCAAGGCTCGGTTCGAAGTCCGAAGCCCGGCCAGCGGGTTCCCGGTATGCTCGGGATTCCCTCCGCCGCGACCTGTCGAGATATCTGCCGCAAGTGACCTGCTGTCCTCCCATCTTCCTCGTCGGCTTCCCGTCGACCGGAACGACGCTCTTGCGCAACATTCTGTGGAGTCACCCGCAGTTCTTCGGCGCGCACGAGACCAACTTCTACGTCGAAGACTATCGGACGCCCGCCTGGTTCGAAGCCATCGAGAAGTACATGTTGGGCGACCTCGCTCGGAGCGGCGCGACCGAGCTCGTCGCCGACTGCCCGGAGTACTCGATGCCCTATCTGCGCGAGCTGGCCGAGCGGTGCCCGGACCGTCGAGCCTTCGTCGGCAGCTTCTTCGAAGCCGTGCGCAAGTATTCGCCCGGAAAGACTTGGATCGAAAAGACGCCGAGGCATCTCGTCCACCTCGACGCGATCAAGCGCGACTTCCCCGAGAGCCGAATCGTACACATCACCCGGGACCCGCGCGATACGACCCTGAGCATCGCCAAGAGGGGATGGTTTCGCGGCGGGTACCGCGAGGCGTGCGGCGTCTGGCGCGACCTGGCCGAACGATTCGCGCCGATCCGGAATCTGGTCGACTACGAGTTGTCCTACGAGGATCTGTGCCTTCAGACCGAGACCACCTTGGGTGAGCTCTTCGAGTCCCTTGGCGTCTCGTACAGCCGAGAAGACGAGACGTTTGCCGAGGTCCTGTCGGGGCCCGACTACGCCCGCTGCCCGATCTTCTCGAGTCTGGGTCCGGTGGTTGCGAGCGCGATCGGCCGCCATGCCCGGGAGTGGAGCATCGAGCACAAGCAGGCGTTTGGCGAGATCTGCGGTCCGGCCGCGGCCCGGCTGGGTTGGAGACCCGCCCGGCGGCGGCAATCAAGCTACTGGATGTAGCCCAGCGAACGGAGCAGCGGTCGGAAGGAACCGTCCAGATAGGCCGGCTCAGGAGCTTCGCTCAGCATGCGGGCATTCAAGGCCAGAAGCTTGCGCCGGAGCTGCAAGGACTCTCGCGAGGGCTGCTCGGCCCGATCGTCCCCTTCCAGAGGGTCGGTGTCGAGCAGGTAGAACTCGTCCGGACCCTCGGTTCGGAGAATCAGCTTGGCCCGATGATTCTGGATCGACAGCACGTCCCCCGGATGCCAGCCCCTAGCAATTCTCTTGGCGTCTGCGGGCCGGCGTTGGCTGACGGCGAATCGCTCGTCCATCTCCGTCGTTCCGGCCAGGAAGCGACGCTCGAAAAGCGGCACGAAAGACCGGCCTTCCCTCTGAAGCCTTGACCGTCGAGCGGAAGGCCGGCGAGGGCAGCGACGGTAGGAAAAAGATCGATGTGTCGTATGAGCGTATCGATTCGCCGGCCCGAGTGCCGCCGATCACCCCAGTGGAAGATCAGAGGAACGTGAATCTGTTCCTGATAGAGATGCTCGCCGTGCCCGCCATGTCCGTGGCTGCCCAGGCCCTCGCCGTGATCGGCGGTAACGATCCACAGCGAGCGATCGAGGTGACCTTTGCGTTCTAGCTCGGAGTAGAGACTCTCCAAGGCGCGGTCGGCTTCCGCGATCAAGGCATCGTAGCGGTCGATCGCTGCGAGGGTTCGGACCTCGGTCTGCCAAGACGGGTCGGTGCCGTGCTGGGTTCGCAGAAACTCGAGGAACGCCTCGTCGCTAAGCCCCTCCGCTTGGCGGGCGAGTCCATCCTGGTCCCCGGCGGGGGTTCGCGGCCATTCATGCGGCTCCCACAGGTGGATCCAGAGGAAATAGCGACTGTCGCGAGGCAGTTGCTCGAGCCAGTGCGTTGCCCGCTCGACGATCGTCGATGCCTCACTCCAGCCTTGGGCCCGCTCCGCCGCGGCGAAGTGTTCGAAGCCGGCCTCCATACCGAGCAGAAAGGGGGCTGCTGCGAAGCCGGCTGTCTCGAAGCCTGCATCCTGGAGATATCGGGCCACGGTGAAGCTGTCCTCGGGAAGCCGGCCCAGATTCTGAAGCACACCGTGTTGCTTCGGATAGACACCCGTCATGATCGAGGCGTGGCTCGGCGAGGTATGCGAGGATGAACTGATCGCGTTCTCAAAGAGGATGCCCTCCCGAGCCAAGCGGTCCAGGAAGGGAGAAACCTGCACGGGATAGCCGTAGCTACCCAGATGGTCGGCTCGGAGAGTGTCGATGGTGACTAGGACGATCCGGTCAACCGGCGTCTTCCCTCCGCAGCCAGCAAGCAAGATCCAGAGGCCGAGGCCGATCGAGGGGAAGAACGATCGAAGCCACCGAAGCGAGCCGTTCACGCCGCTATCATAGTGTCCTCGACAGGCGTTGCCTGTCGCTCCACGACCGAAATCAGAAACGCTGACCGGGCCGCCTACCCTCCCTTGAGCTTCCGAACATCCCGTATCCTGACCGTTCTGGGGGTGGCGCTCGTCACCGTGGTGAGCCTCGAGCTGGCGGCACGAGCGTTGTTCCGGCCCGTGACCCACAGAGCCCTCGCCGAGGTCCGAGCCGAGCTCGAGGAGCCGGTCAGCGAAGCTTTCGACGTAGACGAGCTCGGCGGCGAGCGGCTCGAGGTCAAGGAGTCTGGAGGGATCTGGATTCAGAGCAAAGTGCTTCATCCGTTCTTCGGTTTTGCCGGGAATCCCGACTTCCGGGCCGGCTTCGGCTGGGGCCAGCTCAACGAGTTTGGGTTCTTCGGAGCACCGCCCCCGGTGACTGCGGACGAGGACGAGGTGATCGTGGCCATGACGGGCGGCTCCGTGGCCATGGGCTTCGGGTTTCACGTCTTGCGCCACCCGGACTTCCTGCGAGCGCTCGAAGCACACGCGAGCTTCGCGGGCAAGCGGATCCGGTTCGTCTCCCTGGCGCTCGACGGAATGAAGCAGCCGCAGCAACTCATGGTGCTCAACTACTTTCTAGTCTTGGGGCACCGGATCGACTACTTGATCAACCTGGATGGCTTCAACGAAATCGCCCTGCCCTGGACCGAGAACGTGGCGGCGGGCGTTTATCCGTTCTACCCGAGGGCGTGGCAATGGTATGCGGCCAAGTCCGTGGACCGTACCCAGGCTCAGCTTCTGGGACGGATCCTGGAGAGCCGCGAGCGGGCACTTCGACGGCACTCCCGGCTGGCGTCGAGTCCGCTAGGCAGGAGCGCTCTCGCTCTGTTGTTCTGGGAGCTGGGCGAGGTCCGGCGGCGCCAGCGTGAGGTGTCCTGGGAGCGTCGCTTCCTAGAGGCCTCGCCGGTCCAGCCGGTCAAGGCCACCGGGGCGCAGGCGTCAGGACCCGGCTACGTAGCGGAATCGATGGATCGCGTTCTCGCGGACAGCGTGGAGGTCTGGAAGCAAGGCTCGCTGCAAATGCGCCGGCTTTGCGAAGCCAACGGCATCGTCTACCTGCACGCTCTCCAGCCGAATCAGTATCTCGCCGGCAGCAAACCGCTGTCGCGCGACGAACAGCGGCGAGCCATCGCCGGGCCCGGGAAGGGGTTTCGCCCGTCCGCCGAGCACGGCTATCCGCTCTTGCGTGAAGCCGGTCGCGAGCTGGCGGCCGCGGGTGTCGCTTTCGAAGACTTGACCGATGCCTTTGCGGGGGTGCGAGAGCCGCTCTACGTAGACCTCTGTTGTCACTTCAACCGCCGGGGCTTTGAGTACGTGGCCGAGCGCATCGCCCGACGCTTGCCAGAGCTCGTACCGGCCGCGGCGCCGGAATGAGGCAAGGCCTCGTCGCCGGCGCCGCCGTTTTGCTGACCCTGCCGGCTCTTTCGTGCGCCCCGGAGGCCGGGCCCGGAGGCTGGGTTCGCATCGATCTGTGGCGCGAGACCTCCGCGCCGCGGGCGCGCTCGCTGGCGCCTCTGGTCGGCGCCAAGCTGGACGGCTCGCCGCGCCGGCGAACCAAGGCTCCATCCGGAGATCTGCGCGTGTTGCGGATCCCCGAAGGCAAGCGTCTCGAATTCGAGCTCGAGCTGGGATCCGAGCCCTACTTGAGCTTCCGGCCGCTGGTACCCGGGACCGCCTCGTGCCCGGTGTCCTACCGGGTCGAGGCGCGGGAGACCGGCGGCGAGTGGACCAGCCTGTTCGAGCAAACCGTGACCTGGAGCTCCTGGTTTGCGTCCGCGGACCGAATCGTGGATCTCGGCGCCTACTCCGATCGCGCGATGCAGTTGGCGCTGTCAGTGCCCAAGAAAGGACCGGTGGCGGATTGCCCGGTCCGGAGGGTGCAATCGCTGTGGGGGAGCCCCGGGGTCTACTTTCGGTCCGCGCTCGGCAAGCCCGGGCCGCTCGGCCGCGCCTTACGAGGCCGCAAAGGCACGGCTCCGAACGTCCTGCTGGTGAGCCTCGACGCCTTGAGGGCGGACGCCCTGGGCGCCTATGGAGCCGAGCCCAGCGTCACCCCGGCTCTGGACGAGCTTGGTCGCGAGAGCGACGTCTGGCTCCGGGCCTATTCAACCTTCAATGGCACCAACCCGAGCTTTGCCTCGATCTTGACCGGCTTCTACGGCAAGAACCACGGCATCTACGATCTGGAAACGCCGCTCGCCGGACGCCACGAGACCCTGGCCGAGCTTCTGGGCCGGGCCGGGTACGCAACTCACGCCATCGTCTCGGCGCGCCACCTGGCCGGGCGATTCTCGGGTCTCGACCAGGGGTTTGGGGACTACCTGGTTCCGGAGCGGCTGCGGAGCGCCGAGCTGTCGACCGACCTGGCCCTGGAGTGGCTGGCCGAGCAAGATAGGCCCTGGTTCTTGTGGCTTCACCTCTACGATCCACACGTTCCCCACACGCCGCCCGAGAACTACGCCCTCGGGTTTGCCCACGAGCACGCCTCGGGTCTTTCGCCCGCGGCACCCTGGAAGCCGTTTCGGGAACCCGGGCCGGTGTCTTTTCGGCTGCCGGGCCTAGGCGGCCACGAGGCGCTCTATTCCGGTGAGGTCGCCTATCTCGACCGGCAGATCGACCGGCTCGTCGGGTTTCTCCGAAGCTGGCGAATGCTCCAGGACACCTTGCTCGTCGTGGTGTCCGACCATGGCGAGAACCTGACCGAGCATGGGCTCCTGTTCAACCACGCTGGGCTCTGGGACACGACGACCCACGTTCCGCTGCTGGTTCGCTGGCCCGGCCGAGTGCGGGCGGGCCGGCGTCTCGAGGGCTTGGCGCAGACGCTGGACGTCTTCGCAACCGTGCTGGCGGCGACCGGGGTAGACGGGCCGCCGACGGACAGCAGGGATTTGGCCACGTGGACCACGGCACCCCAATCGGGCCGCCGGCTCGTCTTTGCCGAGCACATGAACGGAATGGGCACGATGGTTCGGAGCCGCAAGTACCTCTATGTGGCGTCGAACGGACCGGCCGGTCAGGCAGCGGGCGGACACCTGCACGACCTCGCCCGCGATCCGGAACAGACGGTCAACCTGGTGGAGACCCGGCCGGATCTGGCGGCCGACTTCGACCGGTTGCTGGAAGCTTGGCTCGCGGAAAGGCGGGTCAAGGCCGACGGGACCGCTGAGGATGCCGGGCAGCCGGGTACTCCTAGCCGGCGCGACCGGCAGCTCTTGGAAGCACTCGGGTACTTGGACGGCTGAACCAGGAGCGCGGCCCGGCTGTGGAAGCAGGACCGGCGGCTCGGCCCCTCGGCGGCCGGAGGCACGTTGTTGCCGTTCGATTTCGGTCTCGGGCCCGGTTCCGGCTCGGACCGCAGTCGATCGGGAACAAAGACTCGCTAGGGGTTGATGTTCTCGCCCTTTTCCAGGCGGTCGATCTGGGTCTCGAGGTTCTGCATCTGAGGGCCCGCCGGCGCCCGGCCGAGGGCGATGCGGGCGTGCTCGAGGGCCTTGTCGAAGTCGCCCTCCTGCGAGTAGACACGGGCCATCCCGAAGTCGACCGGCCACTGTCCGGAGTGCTTCTCGTAGTTCTTGCGGAAGATGGCGTTGGCGGCCTCCATCTGGCCCTGGGCCTGGAGGCCTCGGGCGGCCATGTGAATGGCTACCGGTGTGGCTGTCGGATGGTCCATCGCCTGTTCGAGCGCCGCCATGGCTTCGTCGGCGCGCCCGATGCGGTTCAAGACCTGAGCCTTGTTGGACAGCGTCGGCCAGCCCGTGTTGGCGGCGATGGCGGCATCGGCCCAGCGTATTGCATCCTCATGATAGGCGTCCTGCTGCGAGGCCCAAGTCGAGGCGGCGACGAGGTTCTGGAAAGTGAACGCCACGGCGCCGGTCAGCTCGGCGCTGATCGTCTGATGGTAAAGCTCGGCGGAACCGGGCACCGAGATCTGAAACGGAACCCTGAGATTTTCCCAGTGCATCACCGCGACGGCCGAATCGAGCTGACGGTCTTCAAACTCGAAGGTCAGCCACTCTTTGAAAGTCTCGGTGGCCTCGGGCTTGACCGAGACCTGGAGGGCGTCGAGCTCGGGGTCGTAGAAGAAGCTGCCCCAGGCCGACGTGTTGCGATTGAAGATCACCGTCCACTCGTTCTCGCCCGGAGCCATGAAGAGCGCATACTTGCCGGCGGCCAGGGGCTCGCCTTCGATCGCGACGTCGTGAGAGAAGGCGATCGTGGTGTTCTCGTTGGCACCCACTCGCCACGGCATGGTCTCGGCGCTGCCGAAGCCGGGGTAGAACGGGTTGGGTGCGATGCCCCAGGGCACGAGCTGGCCCCAGATCTTGCCGGTGCGGTCCTCGCCGGCCGGGCTGGTTACGTCCGGACTGTTGTAGTCGACGGTGACCGAGACCATGCCCATGTACTGGGTGACGACCGATCGCTGGTTGCCGCCGGGCGGCGGCACGGTCAGTCGCTGAGCGTCGGCGGTCGAGGCCAGAGGGCCCGCGACCAGAAGAGCCAGGGCTACGAGGAGGTACGGTTTTCTCATGAAGTTCTCCTAGGCTAAGAAATTGCGAGGCGGCTCCCCGGATCACCGGGGTTCCGAGACGAGTGAGTGCCCCTCTAGTACGCAAGCCGCGCGGCCAGGTTGCCTGGCAGGGCCTGGGCGACGTGCCAAGAATTCCCGGCTTGCCCCGGGTTTCCCGGCCTGCCGTCTCGTCCGCAGGGCCTGCCGGGATCCCGGCTAGGCGCCCGGAGGCCCCACGCCTCGCTTCGCCCAGTAGCGCAGGATGCCGTCCACTGACATGTAGCGGGGATTGAGCTTGACCTCGCGCTCGACCAGGGCGCGCTCGTGGCCACGGGCGACGATGTCGTCGACCATCCACCGGCCGAAATGCTCGATGATCGCTGCCCGGCCGCGGCCCGCTTCCACCAGCTCGCGAATCGTCCGGGTCGATCGCTCGATCAAGCCCTCGATGCGATCGATCTCCTCGGCAACGTCCGAGCGTGGTCCGAAGTGAGTCCGGTAGATCAAGGCCAGGTCTTCCGAGCGCAGGCGCTCGAGGCTCGTCTGCCACAGCTCGCGATCGAACTCGGGAGGCGGTGCCGGCAGGTCGAGCCATGGAATCGTGCCGCCCCGGATTCCCAGGCTGTCACCCACGAAGGCGACGTCGCAGATCCGGTAGGCTATATGGTGGCGGGCGTGGCCTGGAGTGTAGAGCGCTTCGACCGGGAGCCCCCCGACTTCGAAGCGGTCGCCGTCTTCGAGCGCTTCGACCCGGGACGCGGGAGCCGCCAGGATCTCGCCCCAGAGAGGCTTCATGCGCTCGCCGTAGATGCGCGTCGCGCTGGCGAGGAGCTTCGATGGATCGATCAGGTGCCGGGCACCGATCTCGTGGACGTAGACGGTCGTGCCTTGGCGTGCCCACCAGCCGGCGCCGCCGGCGTGGTCGAGGTGAATGTGGGTCAGGACGACCGCGTCGATGGCCTCGGGGGTAAGGCCGTGGCGTTCGAGGCCGGCAACAAGAGCCTCGCGGCACGAGTCAGGGCCGGTCTCGATCAGGAAGTGCCCGTTGGGAGCGAAGATCAGAAACGAGGCGATCAGTCCCGGCGTCCTCTGGAACTCGAGGTCCAACACCTCGACATGGAACGCGGGCGTCTTGCTCATGCCTCCGGGAGAGTACTACTGCCGGCGGGAAAGCCTCAAAGCGGAACGGCGCGGGTAGACTCGGCCGATGTCGGGCACAACCCTGGCGGAGCCGGCGGCCTCGATACCGGTCGCGAAGCGGGAGATCGTCTCCTGGGCGATGTTCGACTTCGCCAACTCGGCCTATACGACGGTGATCGTCACCGTTGCCTACTCGATCTACTTCACCAAGATGGTGGCGCCGGGTGAGAGCGCGGATTTCTGGTGGGGAACGGGGGTTCTGGCCAGCAACCTGATCGTTCTGGGCGTGGCGCCCGTTCTGGGCGCCGTGGCCGACGGCTCGGGACGCAAGAAGTACCTGATGGCCTGGATGTGGATTCTGTGCGTTCTGGGAACGGCGGCGCTCTACTTTGTCTTGCCGGGAGCGCTCGTTCTGGGCCTCGCTCTCTTCATCCTCTCGAACGTCGCCTATGCCTTCGGCGAAACCCTGGCGGGAGGGTTCCTGCCCGAGATCTCGAATGCGGGCAACATCGGCCGGATCTCGGGCTTCGGCTGGGGGCTTGGCTATCTCGGCGGGCTGGGCAGCTTGCTGCTGGTCAAACCGCTTCTGACCGGCGGCTTCACCGAGGCCAATCTGCCCAACCTGCGGCTGGCCTGGCTTGTGACCGCGGCCTTCTTCTTTCTGGGCGCGTTGCCCACCTTTGCCGTGTTGCGGGAACGGGCGCCGCGAAGGCGGGAGGCGTCGTTCGGAGCCTATGCCCGGGAGGGCTTCCGGCGGCTGGCGGCGACCTGGCGGTCCCTGTCCGAGTTCTCGGAGCTCGCCCGCTTCCTCGCGGTCTTCTTCGTCTACACCTGTGGACTGACCTCGGTGATCGCGTTCGCCGCGATCTACGCCGAGCGCACCATCGGTTTCGGCGCCGCCGACGTCATCGTCCTCTTTATCGTCATCCAGGTGACCTCGGCCCTGGGGGCGATCGTCTTCGGTTGGATCCAGGATCGCCTGGGTCCGAAGCGGACCCTGGTACTGACACTGATTCTCTGGCTGCTGGTCTCGGGCGGTGCGTTCGCCAGCCAGACCCAGCCTCAGTTCTGGGTGGTGGCGACCGCCGCTGGCCTCGGTATCGGCTCACTCCAATCGGCGTCCCGAGCCCTGGTCGGCCTGTTCTCGCCGGTGTCGAAGAGCGGGGAGTTCTTCGGCTTCTGGGGCCTGGCCCTGCGAGCCGCCTATGTTGTCGGCCCATTTGTTTTTGGCGCGATCTCCTCGGCCACCGGATCCCAGCGGACCGGCATTCTGGTAAACGGCGCCTTCTTCCTGATCGGTCTCGTGGCGCTTGCCACGATCGACGTGGGGCGCGGCCGGGCGGCCGCCGAAGCCTGGGACGCCGGTGCTGAGCGCGCGTAGACTACCGAGCGCGATGTTGCGGCGACCTACCAGGAGCCCTTCGGAGCCGGCACCAAGCTCCGATCGAGACGGCAGCTCCCGAGCGGGGGGGTCCCGGCACTTTTTCTTCTTGACGGAACGACTGGGGGGCGGATGAGCTCAGGCAGGCGACTTCGGCGCGTGGCGACCTTCGCGCTCCTCGCTCTCATCCTGGTGACGGCGGCCGGCTTTCTTTGGGCCCGCGGCAAGCTCCGCGCCAGCCTGCCCGTTCTTGATGGCAAGATCGCGATCGCCGGCTTGGAGCGGCCGGTGACGGTAACCCGAGACGGCGCCGGGGTGGTCACCATCCGGGCTGACAGCCGCGTCGACGCCGCCCGCGGCTTGGGCTTCGTGCACGGTCAGGATCGGTTCTTCCAGATGGATCTGGCGCGGCGCTTCGCCGCCGGCGAACTGGCCGAGCTTCTGGGCCCGGGCCCGGTCGACCTGGACAAGAAGCTCCGGCTCCATCGATTCCGCGCCCGCGCCGCGCGCTCACTCGCAGCGCTGACCTCGTCCGAGCGCGCCCTGATCGAGGCCTATACCGCCGGGGTCAACGCCGGCCTGGATGCCTTGGCCGGGCCGTCCTTTGAGTACCTGCTCTTGGGCAGTCCGCCCAGACCCTGGGCCGCCGAAGACCTGGCGCTCGTCATCTTCAGCATGTACTTGGATCTCAACGACGGCTTCGGCGAGCGCGAGTCGACGCGAGGCGTGGTCGAGGACGTGCTGGGCGCCGAGATGCTGGCCTTCCTGGACCCGCTGGGCACGCCCTGGGATGCACCCATCTTGGGTGAGGCGCTTCCGGTTCCGCCAACGCCGGGCCCGGAGGTCCTGGACCTTCGCAACGTCGAGTCCCGAGACGGAGGAACGGAGGCGGTGGATCCGGAACCGACGACCCTCGTTCGTGGCTCCAACAATTGGGCGGTCGCCGGCGGCCTGACCCGGGACGGCCGGGCGCTACTTGCCAACGACATGCACCTGGGCCACCAGGTGCCGAACATCTGGTACCGGGCGGTTCTCGAGTTTCCGGACCGCGGCGCGCCCGGCGGCCTTCGGCGGATTGCCGGCGTCACCTTGCCGGGCACGCCCTTCGTCATCGCCGGTTCGAACGGCGAGGTGGCTTGGGGCTTTACCAACACCTGGGGCGACTGGGAGGACTTGGTCGAGATCGAGCCCGACCCGGACGCGCCGGAGCATCGCTACCGGACCCCCGAGGGGTTGCGCGAGTTCGAGCTCCACGAAGAAGAGATCCGCGTGCGGGATGCCGAACCCGAGCGGATGGTGGTGCGCGAGACCCTCTGGGGCCCGGTCCTGGACGTCGATCACCAGGGCCGGGAGCGCGCCTACCGGTGGATCGCGCACGATCCGGAGGGGATGAACCTCGGAGCCCTCGAGCTCGAGCGCGCTTCGAGCGTCGACGAAGCGATCGTGATCGCCAATCGAATCGGCGCCCCGCCCCAGAACTTCGTCGTCGTGGATGCCTCGGGCCGCATCGGCTGGACGGTGATGGGCGCGATTCCTCGCCGCCACGGCCACGACGGCAGGACGCCGACAAGCTGGGCGGATGGCGGCGCCGGGTGGGATGGGTACTACCCGCCCGAAGAGTACCCTCGGGTCCTGGATCCCGAAGAGGGGATGTTGTGGAGCGCCAATGCCCGCCTCGTGGATGGCGAGATGATGCGGCGGATTGGCGTCGGGACCTTTCGTCTGGGCGCCCGCCAGCAGCAGATCCGGGACGCCCTGCGCGCGCTCGAACGCTACGACGAGCGCTCGCTGCTGTCGGTTCAGCTCGACGACCGGGCGCTCTTTCTCGAGCCCTGGCGCCGGTTGCTGGCGGCCCATCTGACGGACTCCGACCGGGGTGCCGCCGATGAGGGTGCCGCCGATGAGCGTACCGGGAAGGCGGCACTCCGCGCCGCGCTCGAAGACTGGGACGGCCGCGCCTCGACCGCCTCGGCCGCGTACCGGCTGGTGCGAGCCTTCCGGATCTACTTTGCCGAAGAGGTCTTGGGCGCCGTCGTGGCCGAGGCGAAGCGAGCCGATCCGCGGCTCGAACCGACCTACTTGATTCAGCAGGAAGGAGCGCTCTGGCGGCTCGTGACCGAGCGGCCGGAGCATTTCCTGCATCCGGATCACGCCTCCTGGGAGTCCGTGATCGATGCTGCCGTCGGGCGAACCGTCGCCTACTTCAGCGAGCTCGGCCCGCTGGCCGAGCAGACCTGGGGCCGGCGCAACGCGGCGACGATCCGGCATCCCATGAGCCGGTTCCTGCCCAGCTTCGTGGGCCGCTGGCTGGACATGCCCGCCGACGAGCTGCCGGGGGATGAGAACATGCCTCGTTTCCAGGGGCCGAGCGAAGGGGCGTCCGAGCGCTTCGTGGTGTCACCCGGCCGCGAGGAGGAAGGCATCTTCCACATGCCCACCGGCCAGAGCGGCCACCCGCTCTCGCCCTTCTACCGGGCCGGCCACGAAGCCTGGGTCCGCGGCGAGCCGACGCCGTTTCTGCCCCAAGAGCCGGCGCACACTCTCGAGCTCGTGCCCGGTGGCGGCGGCCCCTAGCCGCGAACGCCAGCGAGACAAGCAGGCTAGTCTTCGGCCGATTCCCGCTCGAGTTCGCGCAGGTGGCGTCGCATGCCGAGCCACTTGTTGAGCCCGTTCGAGCGGGGCAAGAACGGCAAGACGGGCGGTCGTCGGTAGCCGATCTCTTTCTGGAAAGCGCGAAGGAGCTTGCTCCCGGGACGGATCTTGAGGCCGCGCTCGAGCGCCTTGACGGCCCGCTTCCGGTTGCGCATCGAGAGATACACCCGCGCCAGGCAAAGATGGGTCTCCGGGTCGGTGGGGTCGAGCTTGACCGCGTGCCGGCAGAGCCTCAGACCCTCTTGGCGATTGCCATGGTAGCGGGCCGTGCCGTAGCCGGTGTAGGCGAAGAAGGTGGCCGGGAGCTTGAGCTCCGGATGCTCCTTGCGCGAGAGCTTCCACAGGAGGTCGAGGCCTGGCTTCCATTCCCCGCGCCGGCACAGGTCGAGTCCCCGCTCGAGGGCTGGACGCATGTCCAGCTCCTGCGTGTCGTGGTGTTGAAGATTGTCCTCGATGTCGACCGCGGCCATCGGGGCCGCAGTCTAACAGCCGCCGGGCTCAGGGAGGGGACGGGTCGAGCGGCTAGCGGGAGATTTCGCGCCGATCGCTGAAGACGAGCACCGGCGAGGTCGATCGAGCCTGCCGGTCGCTGGCCCGAGAGCGCTACGGGTCCCGGGAATCGTCCGCCGGCCCGCCGGCCGGCTCGTCCGGGAAGAGGTTCCGATCCAGGCCGGGAAGGATCTCGAGGGCGTTCCCGTAGTAGAGCTTGCGCAGGACCTCATCCGGGAGGTCCAGGCCGTAGATCTTCCAGAAGGCGTGGCGGCGGCGGTAATAGTCGAAGTACTCGTCGTCGGTCTCGAGGGCCCGGAAGTAGACGTGATACTCCTCGGGGGCCCACGAGTCCTTGCCGAAGAGAACGCGGTCCTGGTAGCGGAGGAACCAGCGCCGGGCGGTGCGCGGCTGGCGCCCGAGCTCGGCCAGGACCGCGCCGATCTCGGTATAGACGTTCGGGTTCCGGTCCAGATGCTCTCCCAGCCTCGCCAAGTCGTTGCCCATCCAGCCCAGGTGCGCGTTGATGAAGGTGGTGTCGCGATGGTTCGCGAAGACCGCCTCCTGCTCCGCCAGGATCTCTTCCCAGGTGGCGAATGCTCCTGGCGGGCGGTAGCGCTCGGGACGCTCGATGAGCTCGAACAGCCGCTCGTTCGAACCGTCCTTGGGCAGCCAGAAAGGCGCCGGCTCGCCCGAGTGGATGAGCACCGGGATCCCCAGCTCGCCGCACTTGGCCCAGACCGGATCCAGGCGCGGATCGTTGACCGCGATGCGCTTGCCTTCGAAGTCCTTGGCGTCGAGGCCCAGGCTCTTGTAGATCTTGAGTCCCATGGCGCCGGCCGCGACGTCGGCCTCGAGCTGTGCCAGGGTGCGCTCGATCCAGCCGCGCTCTCCCAGGTTGTCGAGATCGACGTTGGTAAAGACCAAGAAGCGCTCGGGTGCGGTTTCACGCACGTTGGCGAGGGCTCGGGTCAGGTTCTCGGGCTCGCCCAGGACGAAACGCCGCGAGCCGTCCGGGTTCTCCAGGATGCGGAAGCTCCGGCCCGACAAGTTGACCGCCACCGCCATGTTCATGGCGTCCATCTGCTCGACCACCGCGTCCAGATCCTGCTCGGCCATCTGGAAGAAATGAGCGTGAACGTCCACGAAGGGATAGCGGGCGCGAGTGACCGGGGTTTCCGGAACCACCAGGGTCGATGGCGGATCGTATTCGTAGAAGAGCGGCCACTCCGGAGGACCGGATTCGCTCGAGTCGGCGGCGGGATCGGCGAGCGCCGTGCTCGTCAGAACCGTGCCGGCCAGAACCGTTCCGAGAATGGCGGCCGCGGCGGGCAGGTTCGAGAAATCGGTCGGTCGGCGCATGGGGTGGATCTCGGGCCGGATTCCGCTGGCAGCCGGCGCCGGGATTCTACAGGCTCGGATCTCGGGGATTCGGTTCGCGGTTGGGTACGATCGGGCTTGCCGAGCCCCGACGGCCCTCCGATGCCCGACCGACGCACCCGCCGCGGACCCCATCCGGACGACGCCCGGTGCTTCGCCGCCGAGCACGTGCCGCGGCTACGGCAGGCGGCGGCGGACCTCTCCTGGCTCCGGGGCCGCGGCTACTCCGCAAGGGCCGCGCTCAAGCTGGTTGGAGATCGCCATCAGCTCCGCGACCGCCAGCGCCGGGCCTTGCAGCGGTGCGCGGCGAGCGAGGCCGCCTGCCGGTCCCGGGCCGCTCGCCGGGTGCCGATCGAGGGATTGGCCGGGGAGCAAGTGGCGGTCGATGGCTACAACGTGCTTCTGACCCTGGAGGCGGCTCTGTCTGGAGGCGTCGTGCTCCTGGCCCGGGACGGCGCCGTGCGGGATCTGGCCGGGCTAAGTGGCCACTATCGCAAGCTCGAAGTGACGAGGCCCGCTCTGGGCCTCTTAATGGAGACCCTCGAGGCCGCTTCCTGTGCCGGCGTCCGGTGTCTCTTCGACAGCCCGGTCTCGAACAGCGGGCGGCTCAAGACCTTGGTCGAGGACCTCACCGCGTCTGCAACCGTGCCCTGGCGAGTCGAGCTTTGCCGGCAGACGGACCGCGCGCTCAAGGAGTCGGCGGCGGTGGTGGCGACGGCCGACAGCGCGATCCTGGATCGCTGCGCGCGCTGGGTGAACTTGGCACGTCATGTCGTGGAAACCCGGGTCCCCGAGGCCTGGGTCCTGGATCTTGCCTCGCCGGAGCCGTGAGACAATGGCCTCCGCAACCAACAACGAGGGGGTTCCCATGCAGTGGAAGCTGGTCATCATCGGCGGTCTCGTGATGTACATGGTCATGTTCTTGATTTCGATGGCGACGGGACCGATCATTCACGAAGGAGTGCTGGACGGTCCGTACCGCGCCAACTCGGGCTTCTGGCGGCCGGAGCTGAACGAGGATCCGCCGAACGTGGCGGCGTTGATGCCGCGTTGGATCGGCGTGGGGCTGCTTGCCACTCTGGTCCAGGCGGCGCTTTTCGGCTGGATCCGGGGCGGGCTCTCCGGCGCGCCCTGGCAGAAGGGGCTGAAGTACGGCCTGCTCCTGTCGATCGTGGGCTGCTGCATGATGGCCGGCTGGTCGGGTGTCTTCAATCTTCCCGACAAGGTCTGGACCTGGTGGGGCCTCGAGCAGTTCCTCTATCTCTTGCCGGGAGGAGCGGCTCTGGGTTGGGTGGCGGGCAAGCTCGCACCCGAGAACGCCTAGGGTAGCCTGCGGGGGAACCTTTTCCCGGGCCGGGCGTTATAGGGGAACGAGCGGAAGGGAAGCGCAAATTTTGAAGGGAGATTTCGTCCAATGACTAAGAAACGATACGGATTGGTGGCCGGCATTGCCGGTCTTCTGGCCATCGCGGCTCTGGTGCCGCCCGCGGTCTGGGGTGGCCACGAAGGCGACTCGGACGAGGTCCATGTGAAGAAGATCATTCGGTGCGAGGGCGAAGAGTGTGACGAGATCGTCGAGGAGATGGGCGAGGCCGGCGTCAAGGTGATCGTGGATGGCGAGGGGCGCAAGCGCGTCCATATCCGCCGTATGCACTGCGACAAGGAGGAATGCGAGCACGGCCACGACGGCAAGCACCGTGCACTCTTCTTGGGTGACGGCGACTTCGAGGTCCTGTCCGGCGACGGCGGCTATCGCTGGATGGCGCACAGCGGTGGCGGCTTTCTGGGCGTGCGCATGACCGAGTTGACCGACGAGCTTCGCGCTCATTTCGGCATTCCCGAAGGCTCGGGCGTCATGGTGTCCAAAGTTGTCGAGGACAGCCCGGCGGCCGCGGCGGGGGTCAGGGTTGGCGACGTCATTACCTCGGTTGGAGACGAGGAAATCGAATCCCCCCGCGATCTGGTGCGCGAGATGCACCACCGCGAGGCGGGTGATGAGGTTGCACTCGGGATCTGGCGGGATGGTGCCACGACTTCGGCCACCGCGACCCTGGACGAGTCCAAGGGCTTTGGGCCGCAGCGCATGATGCGCATGAGGCGCGGCGGCATGGGCCCGGGTCACTTCATGCTCCACCACATGGGAGACCATGGGGACTCGGAAGGACGCGTCCGCAAGGTCGTCGTCAAGTGCGACGAGGATGACGCAAACTGCGACACGGCCATCGACATCGCCGGCCTCGAAGACTTCGACTGTGGCGGCGAGGAGCGATGCGAAGTCAAGGTCGAATGCCAATCGGAAGATGACTGCTCGTGCACGGTCAACGGCGAGAGCCGGGACTGCGACTCGATCCCGGGCTTTTCGAATCGCTAGCAACCCCCCCCGAGCAAGGTGGATTCACCAGGGCGCCGCCGGAAACTTCCCGGCGGCGCCAATTTTTGAGTCACCGCTCGCTGCCGGTGCTACTTGTAGCGCTTGCCGTGCTTGATGACGAGATCGACCCGCTGGAGCAGGTTGACGTAGCGCAGGACGTCGCCCCGGACGGCGATGATGTCGGCGTACTTGCCTTCCGAGACCGTGCCGTAGTCGGCTTCGACGCCCATGTGCTTGGCCGGCCAGTAGGTAGCCGAGCGGATCGCCTCCATGACCGGGATTCCCATCTCCCGGACCCAGATGTCGAGCTCGTTCCAGGTGGACTGGGAATGAAACTTCATCGGGATGCCGCTGTCGGTGCCGATCAAGAGCTTGACCCCGGCCTTCCGAAGCTGGGAGATCTTGCGCTTCAACGTCGGCTTGCGGTCCGAGGTGATCTGGAAGTACGGCAGGCGGTCCGGGTGCTTGAAGGAGTTCTTGATGTCCAGGATGATCGCCTCGGGCAGGCCCAGGTGCCAGGAAGTCCCGTCGAGCTTTTCCGGGTAGTCGCGGGTGTAGTCGTAGTTGAAAAGACCTTCGACCGTGGGCGTCCAGTAGAGCGGTCCGATGTTCATCTGAGCGGTTCGCTCCTTGATCTTCTCCATGACGTCGGCCGGATACTCGGGTGCGGTCGAGAGCCCGGTGTGCTCGAAGCAGTCGACGCCGGCTGCGAGCCCCCGCCGAATCTCCTCCGGCCGATGCGAGTGCGCGGCAATCGGCAGGCCGTGCTTGTGGGCCTCGTCGACCACCGCCCGCACTTCCTCCATGGTCATCTGGTCCTGGTCGATCAATTTGATGACGTCGACCCCGGCGTCGGCCAACTTCTTGACCTTGGCGCGGGCGTCCGCGGCTCCCGACACGCCCCAGCGAAAAAGCTCGGTGCCGGGGTAAGGCTCGTGTTGGATGAAGGGTCCAGACATGTACATCGTCGGACCCGGGATCTCACCGCGGTTGATGCGGTCCCGTACCGAGATCGAATCTTCGAGGCCCGCGCCTAAGTCACGGGCGCTGGTGACGCCGGCGAGCAAGAGCTGATGGGCCGAAGCCGGCATGATGACGCTGGCGAATTGGTCCGGATACGTCCGGTCCCAGTGGTCGTAGTCGGCGTGGCCGTTGATCATCAAGTGGACGTGCATGTCCCAGAGGCCGGGCAAGACGGTCATGCCTTCGGTCGAGATCACTTCGGCGCCTTCGGGGATGTCCAGGGTGTCGATGGTGCCGACCGCAGCGATGCGCTCGCCGTCGATGACGATGACGCTGTTGAAGATGGGATGAGAGCCAAAGCCGTCGATCAGGGTGCCGCCCACCAGTGCCTTGAGACCTTGAGCGGCGCCGGGCGACGACGCGAGAGTCAGACTAAAGAGCAGCGCGAGGGCTGCGGCGCGGCGCGGTTTCGAGTGCATCTAGGGCCTCCTTTGGCGCGCAAGGATACCGGACGGTTGCAAACGCACTGGCCCCAGCCCGAGACTGTCGAGCGCTGGCATCGGTGCCACGCCGCGCCAACCCGCCCGACGTCTCGAGCCAACGCGGCATCCCGGGCGCCCGGGCACCACCACCGGGCGGTCGAGACATAGAATCCCTGGTATGACTCGAACCACGAAAATCTTTGGGATCGCGGCCGCGGTGTTCGTTGCCGCGACCCCCGTCCTCGCGCAACGTACGATCAAGCCGGTACTCCATGGCAAGCATTGGGTGGCCATCACCGGCAAGCCGCTGGCCGCGACCGCCGGCGCGACCACGTTTGCCCGGGGTGGCAACGCGGTGGACGCGGCCTGCGCCATGCTGGCGGCAACTTCGACGATGTGGGACACCTTGGGATGGGGCGGCGAGACCCAGGCACTCATCTACCACCCCGGCGAGAAGAAGGTCATCGGCATCAACGCTCTCGGGGTCGCGCCGACCGGGGCGACGGTCGAGTTCTTCAAGAACCGCGGCATGGTCTACCCTCCCGAGTTCGGCCCGCTGGCCGCGGTCACGCCCGGTACCCCGGGCGGTCTGCTCTTGATGCTGGCCGAGTACGGCACCCTGAGTCTGGCCGAGGTGCTCGAACCGGCGATCAAGATGGCCGAGGGATATCCGATCGAGGCGGCCCAGGCCGACAACATGGAGCGGCGGCGCGAGATCCTGGCGCAGTGGCCCGACTCGAAGCGGATCTTTCTGCCGCACTGGGACGACGAAGATCCGGAGCGCCGGGCGGCGCCGAAGCCGGGGGAGATCTTTCGCCAGCCGGATCTCAAGCGCACCCTGGAGAAGCTGGTCGAAGCTGAATCCGAGGCTCTGGCCGCGGGCAAGAGCCGCAAGCAGGCGATTCAGGCGGCCTATGCCCGCTTCTACCACGGCGACATCGCCGCAGAGCTTGTGCGCGCGACCCAGGAGCACGGCGGCCTCATCACCAAGGACGACCTTTCGAACTGGCGCATTCACGTCGAAGAGCCGGTCCACACCCGTTACAAGGACGTCGACGTCTACAAGCTGACGCATTGGGTCCAAGGCCCGGTGATGCTGCAAGCACTCAATATCCTCGAGAACCTGGATCTGGCGGCCCTGGGCTACAACTCGGCGGCCTATATCCACGCCCTTTACCAGGCCATGAACCTGGCCTTTGCCGATCGGGACTTCTACTACGGCGATCCCTACGTTGCGCCTGACGAGCCGATCCAAGGCCTGCTCTCGAAGGCTTACGCGCGCGCCCGCTTCGAGACGATCGACTGGGAGAGAAACGACGAGACCGTGAAGCCGGGCAACCCCTACGAGTTCCAGCCCGGCGAGCATCCCTTCCCCGCCCTTCTCGAGCGCTGGACGCCGATCCCGCCGTCGGCTGAGGCCGAGGGCGAGGAGGGATTCCAGCAGTCGCTTCTACTCGAGCCGGATGAGGCCTTCGTGGCCGGAACGACTTCGATTCAGGCCGCCGATGCCGAGGGCTGGGTGGTCTCGATCACGCCTTCGGGGGCGTGGATCCCGGCGTTCATCGCGGGCTCGACCGGCATCGGGCTGTCCCAGCGCATGCAGAGCTTTGTCTTGGACGAGCGCATGAACCCGTACAACCTGGTGGCTCCGGGCAAGCGGCCGCGGGCGACGCTGACGCCGGGCATGGCGCTCAAAGACGGCCGGCCTTTCCTGTCGTTCGCCGTCCAGGGTGGCGACACCCAGGATCAGAACCTGCTCCAGTTCTTCTTGAACGTCGTCGAGTTCGGGATGAACGTGCAGCAGGCGGCCGAGGCCGCGAACGTCACCAGCTATCAGATGCAGTCGTCGTTCGGTGCCCACAAGTCCGAGCCCGGCCGCCTGGTGGTGCGGGACGACGTGCCCGCCTGGGTGCGGGCACGGCTGGCCGCCAGGGGCTACCGGGTCGAGACCCGCCGACGCACCTCGGGACCGATCACGGCGATCTACTTCGATCGCGAGCACGGATCGTTGTGGGGCGCCGCCAGCGACTTCGGCGAGGACTACGGCGTTGCCTGGTAGCGACTCGGAGCCCGAACCGTACGCCGAGTCCTTCGAGGTGCAATGGGCTCACCTCGATGCCAACCGGCACGTGTGCAACACGGCCTACATGGACTTCGCGACCCACGTGCGATTTTGCTTCCTCGCCGACCACGGCTTCCCGCCCGCCGAGTTCGCGCGGGCGAATCTCGGCCCGGTGATCCTGCGTGAGGAGATTCACTATCTGAAGGAAGTCGGGATCGACGACACCGTTACCGTCGACTACCGGCTGGCGGCGGCGCGGCCGGACCAGAGCCGGTTCCGGCTGGCGCACCGAATCTTCCGGCGCGACGGCGCGCTGGCGGCGACGATTCACACCGACGGCGGTTGGATGGACCTGGCCGCGAGGAAGCTGGTGGCGCCGCCTCCGAAGCTCTCGCAAGCCCTCGATCGATTGGTCCGGACCGAAGACTTCGAAGTGCTCTAGCCGGCCGATCGGCTGCGCCGGCTCGGATTCGGACTCGGATTCAGACAGCGTAGTAGCATCCGGAGAGCATGCCCGAGCTCATCGAGCGGTTCCTGGCCGAGAGTGCTCTGCCCAACATCCATCCAGTGCTGGTGCACTTTCCCCTGGCGCTGTTGCCGCTCGGAGCCCTCCTGGATGCCGGTGCCGTGCTCTTCGCCCGGCGCTGGTTCGATCGGGTCGCGCTGCCGTTCTATGTCTTGGGAACCGCGATCGGCTGGTGGGCGATGGAAACGGGAGAGCACGCCGCCGAGGACTTCGGCAGCTTGCCGCTCGCGATCGAGCGCGAGGTCACCAGCCACAGCGACTGGGCGCACCGTGCGATCTACCTATTCGCCGGCCTGGCCGTCCTGCGGTTGGCGGTGACGCTCAGAGATCGCACCAGCCCGCGGGTCACGTTACGCCCGGTGCGGCTGGTGCTGCTGCTCGCGGCGGGCGTCGGCCTCTTCTTTCTGCTCGAGACTGCCGAGCACGGGGGGCGCCTGGTCTACCGACACGGTCTGGGCGTCCAGGGCGCGCTGCCGGAGGGCGGCCCGTCCGAAGAGGTCATGCCGGGCACGGTTGCTCTTGACGCCGAGGCGACCCCGGCCGATCGATTACGCCCTCTGGGCGACGGCTGGGTCTGGACGCCACGGGCGAACGACGTCGTTGCTCTGGATTCGGTCATGGTGCTGGCCGCCGAGGGCGGAACCCTGGCGGCGGTGCCCGAGATGCCGGGTTCCGAAGTGGGGGGGCAGGGGTCGGTCCGCGACGGCCTGGTGGTCGATTTTGCCGGCGCCACCATGCTGCTTTTTCCGCAGCGATTCGGTGATCTTCGGGTCGAGGCGACCCTGGAGGTCGAGACCTTCCGGGGGGCAATCGGGCTCGCGCATCACGTCGAGGGCGTGGCGCGGGGTCACTGGTTCGCGCTCGGCCCGGACGGCGGCGTGGCCTTGGTTGCCCGCGACGGAGGTGATCGGACGACCCTGGCTTCGGGCCGGATCGCGGCCCCCGACGGCCGCCTCGAGCTTTCCGTCTCGTCGGTCGGCAAGCATCTCAAGGGGTTGGTCGGCGACGAGGTCGTTGTGCACGGCCACGAAGCCACCGGCGACGTCGGCCGTGCCGGGCTGTATTTCGAGGGTTCGGGCCGCGTGCGGATCCTGAGGCTCGCGGTCGAGCCCGCCTGAGGGTTGCTCTCAGGCGCTCTGGAGCTGATTCAGATCGACGAGTTTGGGCCGCTCGGTGGCGGCCACCGCGCGGCTCTGCCGGGTCGCCCGCTGGGGAAGATCCTCCGGGCTCTTGGTCAGCATCAGGGCACGGCGTTTCTCGATGGCGTCGAGCCAGATCGGTACGTAGGCCAGAAGGTCCTGGACCGCTTGCTCGACGCGCTGCATGCTGCCGAGAAGATGGGAGCTCAGGACGCGATGGCAGGCGAGAAGGTCCTCGACCAGCCGCTCGCGCTCGGCAAAGCTGCTGACCTCGCGCTGCTTGATCTCGTCGATGAGCTGCCGGCCCAAGCGGTAGGAGTCCTTGAGCTGATGACAGTTGTGCGGAATCCGGAACGCGTAGTCGTCGAGTGGCTCCATCTCATCGTAGCGGATGCCGGTCATCGCCAGCATCTCCTTGAGCATCGGAGAGAGTCCCTCGATGAGCTCGACCAGAAAACGGTCGACGTAGTACCAGGACGTGGGCGAGGGCAGCTGCGGCTCGTCGCGAAGGCGCTTGGCCATCCGTTGGAGATCCCGCATCAGGACACGACCGACCTCTTGCAGGTAGTCGTTGAGCTTGTCGACCGAGGCATAGAGCCACTCGGCCTCCTCGATGTCCTGGGGGAACCGTTTCGAAAGGTAGTAGTCGGAGTCGTGCAGGCTGCGGGGGTCCGCGGCGACGATCTCTCCGAAGGTATCCCGGAGGAAGGAGTAGATCTTGCCGATCGACCGGCATAAGAGCCGCCGCACCTGCGGCAGATCGTCTTCTTCGATCTTGTAGGGGTAGCGCTCGAGCTTCTGTACGACGGTGTTGTTGAGAGCTACGTACGAGAGCTCGGCGTTGCGGCGGGCGGTATCGAGCGCTGGGATCGATGAGGCTTCGCCGAGGGTGGGCGCAAGCTGGGTCTGCATCATCTTGCAGACGCGGCGAACTCGCCTCCAGATCTGGAGCAGGCGGCCCGGAGAACAGTGCAGGATGGCGTAGTTGCTCTCGTTGGTCTGCTCCAGGAGTCGCAATGAGCCCAGATAGGCGCGAATCCGCGGGTTCTGGATGCGGACTTTCTCGAGCGCCCAGTCCGTTACGGTTACGCCCGGTGGCAAGGAAACCTGGTGCTCGCCCACCTGGATATATTGCTTCGGCAGGGCTTGGGTCATCGTGGCCTCGGGCGGACGCCCGTCGCGGAGCTGGCACGCCTCGCCTCGGAAAAGACAAGCGTACCCTGGCTCGACGAGGGCGAGCTATGGAGCGTACCACAGGCAGTGGGCGGCTAAGTTGCTTGGATTCAACGGTTTCGTCGGTTGAGGCTACATCGGTGAGCATGGGACAATGGCCGCAAGCAAACGCAGGGGCCGAAGGCCTCAAGGAGGGACGATGCAGCGCTATCTGACGGAGACCATCGGGACATTTTTTCTCGTCTTGACGATCGGGCTGACCGCTTGGAGCGGGACCTCGCTGGCGCCGATCGCCATCGGGGCGACGCTGATGGTGATGATCTACATGGGCGGGCACATCTCGGGAGCCCACTACAACCCGGCGGTGAGCCTGGCGGTCATGATGCGGGGCAAGCTCTCGGGGGCCGAGTTCGCCAAGTACGTGGTGGCCCAGATCGTCGGAGCGCTAGCCGCCGCGCTGGCGGTGTACGCAATGACCGGCACGACCTTCGCGCCGGCTCCGAACCCGGCAGCGGGCGCTTCGGCGGTCTTGCTGGCCGAGCTCCTCTTTACCTTCGCTTTGGCTCTGGTGGTCCTGCAGGTCGCGACCTCGCCGAGGACCGAGGGCAACTCGTACTACGGCCTGGCGATCGGCTTCACCGTGGCCGCGGGAGCGATCGCCGCCGGCGGCATCTCCGGCGCCGCCTTCAACCCGGCGGTTGGCGTCGGGCCGAGCCTGGTGCGGGCCATGTTCGGGGGCGGTTCCCTGGCCGATCTTTGGATCTACATCGCCATGCCGCTCCTGGGCGGAGCGCTGGCGGCCTTCGTCTACGGCCTCCAGTCGGACTGAGCCGGGCGAGGCCGGCTAGGCTGACTTGCTCAGGTTGACCCAGGCCTGGCAGACGTCGCGGATTTCTTGATCGCGCGGCTGACTCAGGGCTTCTTCGGAAAACCGCTCGATCTCTCCGCGATCGATTCCCGCTTGGCGCAGCTCGTGGCGCACCGCCGCGACCAAGGCAAGCGGGTTCTCGCTTTCGGTCTGCACGGAGATGTCCGGGTAGCGCACCGCTCTTCACTCGCCAAGGGCAGATGTCCAAAGAGGATTTCTATGCAAGCCAGTTGCCCGGCGAAGCCGCCTTCCAGTGGCACCCGAGCAGCTCTATCGTGCCGTTCATGCACGTCCCTCTAGTCCTTTGGACGCCAATCTGACCCAAACGGTTCCAAGAATCTGCCACGAGCCCGGCGGCGCGAGCCCTTTGCTACGATTCCAGGATGCAATCTAGAGCTTGTCTTGTGGTGGCGCTTGCCGTCCTGGCCGGAGCCGTTCTCGCCTGTGGCGTCGCCGCCGAGTCGCCGCCGGTCGAGATTACGGTTCGGGACTCGTTACTCGGGGCCGGGCACATCTTGCGAATTCACAATCTCGGCACCGAACCGCTGGCGGAGCTCGAGATCATGATCGTCTCCGCCAACGGCGAGATTACCCATCGGGAGGCGCAGTTGGCGGCCGGTGACACCCTGGAAGTGGGCTGGAAGAAGCTCGGTGGGTATCAGATTCCCGAAGGAGCCGAGGTTTCGATCCGTGCCCAAGGGTACCTGCTCGCCGCGCGAGCCGAGGTTCTGCCGGTCACCGATACCGACGAGGCGGTAGGCACTCCATGAAGCTCGGAACCTCGTGGAGACTGGCTCTGGCGGCCCTGATCGTTGCCGGGTGTGCCGGTGCCGGTTCGGACTCTCCGGAGGCGTCCGGGAAGGGCGCGGCGGTTTCGACCCCGGTGCTGGACCAAGCGGCGGTTACGAGCGAGCCGGCCGAAGAGGGAAAGTCCACGGCCGAGCCCGCTGCCGAGTCCATTGCCGATTCGGCTGCCGGGTCGCAGGAGGAAACCGAGGAGGCACCGCCCGCCCCTCCGACGACCGACATCTGGCTGGTCGAGCTCGATACCAACTCTCAGCCCTGGAGCGTGCGCGATTCGCGACGAATCACCGACCGGCCACACTACGACAACCAGCCCTATTTCGAGCCCGGAGGCGCGAGCCTACTCTTCACTTCTCAGCAGGGCGAGCAGACGGACGTTTTCAGGTATTCGCTGGCGGACGGCGAGGTGAGCCGGGTCACCGACACCACTGAGAGCGAGTACTCGCCGACCCCCGCCGGAGACGGTGACGGATTCTCGACGGTGCGCGTCGAGGCGGATGGCACCCAGCGTCTGTGGCGGTTTCCGGGCGACGGCGAAGCCGAGCTCCTCTTCGAGGCCATCCAGCCCGTCGGCTATCACGCCTGGCTCGACCCGCAGACCTTGGCTCTCTTCGTTCTGGGGGCGCCGCACGAGCTGGTCCTGGCCGAGGTCGGCTCGGGGACGAGTCAGACCGTGGCGACCGACATCGGGCGCGCGCTCCACAGGGTCCCGGGCCGGCGCGCGGTCTCGTTTGTGGACAAGCGCGATGCGGCCGCCTGGGCGATCGCCGCCTACGATCTCGCGTCCCGGGAAGTCGAGCTTCTGACAAGGACCCCGGGCGAGGTCGAGGACTTCGCCTGGTGGGGCGACCGGCAATTCCTGATGGGCTCGGGCTCGAAGCTGCTGCTCGCTGCTCGCGGTGAAGAGGCCTGGACGGAGGTCGTCGATCTGGCCTCGATCGGGATTGCCGGCATTTCCCGGCTGTCTGTTGCCCGGTCGGAGGCGCGGACACACCTGGCCGTCGTGGGTGAGCGGCCCTCCGAATAGGGTCGCGGCGCTCCTCCCTCGACCGGCCATGAGCGAGATCCCGCGGGAGCTGCCCGGAGCCGAAGACCTGGCTCCGACGCCGGCCGAAGCCCGGACTTGGTCGGTCTTTCACATGGCCGCCCTCTGGATCGGCATGGTGGTGTGTGTGCCCACCTACATGCTGGCCGGGGGCCTCGTGGACCTGGGAATGAGCTGGTGGCAGGCCGTGGCGACCGTCGGCCTCGGCAACGCGGTCGTGCTGGTGCCGATGATCGCCAACGGCCACCCAGGGACCAAGTACGGGATCTCGTTCCCGGTGCTGGCGCGCGCCAGCTTCGGGGTTCTGGGCGCGAACGTCCCGGCCTTGCTGCGCGGTCTCGTCGCCTGTGGCTGGTTCGCCATCCAGACCTGGATCGGCGGCTCGGCCATCGCCCAGCTCTTGGCGGCGCTGGCCGGACGCCCGCTCGGGGGCGAGGATCTGCCGCTTCTCGGAATCAACGCCGTCGAGCTTGCCTGTTTCTTGCTCTTCTGGGCGCTCCAGGTGGCGATCTTCTGGCGGGGGATCGAGTCCATCCGGCGGCTCGAGTCCTGGGCGGCGCCGTTTCTGGTGGCGATGGGACTGGCGCTCTTGGGTTGGGCGTGGCTCAGGGCGGATGGGTTCGGCCCCATGCTCGCCGCGCCGTCCGCCTTCGCGCCGGGCGGTCCGAAGGAGGGACAGTTCTGGTCGGTCTTTTTCCCGGCGCTTACCGGGATGGTGGGGTTCTGGGCCACCCTGTCCCTCAACATCCCGGACTTCACCCGCTACGCCAAGAGTCAGCGCGACCAGATCCTGGGGCAGGCGCTGGGCCTGCCGACCTTCATGACGCTTTTTGCGTTCATCGGGGTTGCCGTCACCTCGGCCACGGTGGCGATCTTCGGTGAGGCGATTCCTGATCCGGTGGCGCTGGTGGGCCGGATGGGGGGCGGCGCGACGGTGGCGATCTCGCTGGTGGCACTGGTCCTGGCGACGCTCTCGACGAATCTCGCGGCCAACGTGGTGTCGCCGGCCAACGCTCTGGTGAATGCTTCGCCCCAGAGATTCGACTTCCGGCGCGGCGCCCTCGTCACCGCCGCTCTGGCGCTGGTGATGTGGCCGTGGAAGCTTATCGAAACCAGCCAGGGCTTCATCTTCACCTGGTTGATCGGCTACTCGGCCTTGCTGGGACCGATTGGCGGAATTCTCCTGGCCGACTACTACGCGGTGCGCCGCACCCGGCTCGACGTCGACGGGCTTTACCGCCGGGGCGGCCCGTACGAGTACTCGGGCGGCTACAACTTCCGGGCCCTCGTCGCGCTCGCGGCGGGGGTCGCCCCCAACGTTCCCGGGTTCTTCGAGACCGCCGGTCTGGTCGGCTCGATTCCGAGGGGTTTCGCCGCGATCTATCCCTACGCCTGGTTCGTGGGTTTTGCGATCTCCTTCGGCGCCTACTGGCTGCTGATGCGCTCGCGCGCGGCCGGAGCGTGAGCGCGGCCGGCGTGAAGGTGTATCTCGGTCTCGGTTCGAATCTTGGCGGCCGGCGCCGCCACCTGGCCCTGGGCGTCGAACGCTTGATTGCGGCGGGACTGCGGCGCTGCCGTGTCTCGCCGGTTGTCGAGTCCCCCGCGCTCTTGCCGGCGGGCTCGCCCTCGTCCTGGAACCGGCCCTACCGCAATCTGGTGGTCGAGGGCGAGGTCGACGGCACGCCCGAGCACTGGCTGGACGTCGCCAAGAGCGTGGAGGCCGAGGCCGGCGAGCGCGGTCCGGAGCGCTGGGCACCACGGGCGCTCGATGTCGACATCCTGCTCTGGGGCGATCGGGCCGCGCGCTCCGAGCGCCTCACCGTGCCCCATTCCGATCTCGCCTCCCGGTCGTTTGTTCTGACCCCGCTGGCTCATCTGGCTCCCGGCCTGCGGCCGCCCCTCGGGACCGCCAAGGACGGTCCGGCACCGACGGTTCTCGAGCTTGCTCGCCGCGCGCGGCCGCCCATCCCGCTGTGGATGGCAATCGTCAACGTGACTCCCGATTCCTTCTCGGACGGTGGCCGCTACCGGGACCGGAGAGTGCTCGAGGAGGACCTCGAGGCGATGGACAGTGCCGGCGTCCACGTCCTCGACCTGGGAGCGGAGTCAACCCGGCCGGGAGCCGAGGCGGTCGATCCCGAAAGCGAATGGGCGCGGCTCGAGCCGGTTCTGTCGGATCTCGTCGCCGCCGGCCGGGGCCGGCTGCTTCGTCCTCTGATCTCGGTCGATACCCGTCATGCGGAGGTCGCCGAATGGGCGCTCGAGCTAGGTGCCGACTGGATCAACGACACTTCCGGCTTGGCCGATCCCGCAATGCTGGACCTGGCCCGCCAGAGCGGAGCGGACTGGGTGGCGATGCACAGTCTGACCGTGCCGGTCGAGCCGGAAGTTCGGTTTCCGGACACGGCCGACCCGGTTGCCGAAGTCGAGTCCTGGCTGGGCGAGCGGCTGCGCGCCTGGGAAGCCGCGGGCCTTGATCTCGACCGGATTCTCTTCGACCCGGGGATCGGCTTCGGCAAGAGCGCGCTCCACTCGCTCGAGCTCCTGCGCGCGGTAGAGAGGTTCCAGCGCTACGGGCTCCGGATCTTGGTGGGGCACTCGCGGAAGTCGTTTCTCGGATCGTTGGCCCGCGATTCCGGGAGGGGTGACGATGCCGCCGGCCGCGACCTCGAGACCCTGGGCATCTCGCTCGCCCTGTGCACCAAGGGCGTCGAGGTCCTACGCGTCCACGACGCCGTCTCGCATCTTCGCGCCTACACGGCCTGGGCGCACGCGGCAGCCTAGGGGCGGATCAGCCGGCGCCGGCAACCGCCACGAGCTTCGAAGGCGTCCGCAAGAAGAGCATTCCCTCTGAGATCGCGGGTGTGGCCATGAGCGGCTCGCCCATGTCGTTGATGGCGAGCTCGGAATAGGCCGGGCCGGCCTCGAGAACGTAGAGAAGCCCCTCTTCGGTGGGGACGTAGAGCTTGCCGTCGGCGGCCACCGGCGAGCCGGTGAAGGTGCCGCCCTTGGAAAAACGGCTCTTGAAGACGGCGGTGCCGTCGGCCGGGTCGTAAGCCACCAGGCGGCCATTGTGGTGCACGATGTAGTAGAGGCCCCGGTAGAGAAGCGGACTGGGCATGTAGGCGCCGCCCCGCCCGTGGCTCCAGAGAAGATCGTCGTGGGCTTTGCCCGGTTGGGTGTCGAGCGCCCCGCGGGTGCCCGCGCGCACGGCATAGATCGGCTTGATCGGCGGGTACCCGGCCGAGACGTAGACGACCCCGCCATCGACCACGGGCGTGGCGACGACCAACTCCGAGTTGGGCCCCAGGCTCCAGAGCTCGCGCCCGGTCTTGGGATCGTAGGCGTGGATGGTCGAGCCGTTGGTGACGAGCTCGTCGCCCTCCGGACCCGGGAGAATCGTCGGCGTCGCCCACGACGGGGCGACGTCACGCTCGGTGCGCCAGAGCTCGCGCCCCGTCTCGAGATCCCAGGAGACGAGGTGGGATCCCTCGTGGACGTCGACCTGGAGGATGACCGAATCGCCGTACAGAATCGGTGAGCTGGCGAAACCCCACTCGATAGTCGGGTCGCTGAAGGCCCCGGCATTGAGGCCTCCCAGGTCCTTCCTCCAGAGGACGGTACCGTCCGCGTCCAGGCAAGCAAGCCCGGCAGTTGGAAAGACCACGACGATGCGCTCACCGTCGGTGACCGGGGTCGAGTTGGCCTGCGAGGCCTTGAAATGGCGCTTGGTCAGAGGCACGGCGCGGCCCACCTCGACGTCCCAGACGAGCTTGCCCGAGCGCTTGTCGAAGGCCAGGACCCGCCAGGAGTGCTCCACGTTCTCATCGAAGTACTCGGTGGCCCCGGTCAGACCCGTGCGGAGCCTCTGCTCGACGTCGGCGACCGCGGTCGTGACGTAGACCCGGTCGCCCCAGACAATCGGGCTCGAATTGCCGAGGCCGGGAAGAGAACCGGTCCAGAGGATGCCGTCGCCCGAGCCGATGTTCCAGGACACGGCGGTGGCGTGACCGTCGGCGACGCCGACCGCGTTGGCACCCCGGAAGGCGGGCCAGTTGGGACTCGAGGCGGCGTCTTCTGGAGTCACCTCGAGAGCGGCGAAGCGCGCGGCGGCCTCGGGATCGGGCTCGGCCACGCTCCGGCGCATGAACACGCTCTGGTCCCCAGCGCGAACGACGACGCCTTCGATGCGCCCGGAGCGGCCGTTGAAGTTGACCGGGCTGCCGTCGGTCGCGGCGAAAGCGCGCTCACCGACGATGCGGAGAGCGCCGCGCGCCTCGTCGTTGAGGCGCCACTGAAGGACGCCTTCGCGCAAGGTGACCTCGACGGCATCATCCGAAGTCCAGCCCTCGAACTTGCCGGTAAAGGTATGAAGCTGCTCCAAGTCGTAGCTGGGCGTCGGCGGATCGGGGCGGCTTGACGCACCAGCCAGGAGCTCGGCGATCTGGGCCGGCGCCTCCTCCTCTGAGGCGAGCTTGCCCAGCCGGTCGCGCAGTGCCTGAAGAGCGCTCTGGTAGAGCGGACCACTGGCCACGGCGGCCCGCGCCAGATCCACGTCGCCTTCTCGCAGAGCAAGGCCGAGGGCGTCCTCGCGGCCCTCGGCTCCAGCTTCGAGGAGGATCTTGGCGATGTCGCGATGGCCTTTCCAGAAGAGCGCGATGTCCACCGGGCGCGCGCCGTAGAAGGCGTCGGCGTGATTGACGTCGGCTCCGCGCGCCAGCAAGAGCCGGACGACGTCGGCGTGGCCGGAGCTCGAAGCCATGGCCAGCGCGGTCGAGCCGTACTTGTCGGTGGCGTCCACCGGAACGCCTTGGTCGAGAAGGGCGGTCGCGGCATCGGCATCTCCAGAGCGAGCCGCGTCAAAGAGGCGGCTTGCCTCTTCCGGGCCGGGAGAGGCCCCGAGGTAGGCCGCGATGAGGAAGGCGGCGGCCAGAACGGCCGCGGGCCGGAGAGTGGCAAACGTCGTATTCGGAGTCATCTTCAGGATCCTCCGCCAATGCCGCGGCCCGGAGTCCACGGAACGCCCGCCGCGTCGAGCTGAGTCTCGAGAGCGGGTAGGTCGGTTTCGAGAAGTTGGTTGAGCTCCGAAGAGAGTCGGGCGAACTCCTCCTTGGCGATTTCGAACTGGCGCGTATGAGTCGGTGTCGGTCCGTAGGTCGACAGCATGTTGCCCATGAAGGCGACGCCGAGCCGGCGCTCGATCGAGACCGGTCCCGGATCACCCATGTTGTCCCGGCGTTCGCTGCCTTCGAGCCAGAGCTGGAGGTCCTTGACCTTCCGCCACAGACCGCGGGCGCTGTCATCGAGCTGGCTGTGCGCCAGAGTCGACCGCATGAGCGCCTGCCTGATGGCGTCGAGCTTCGTTTCGGCCTCCGCGAGCGCGGAGTTCGCGGCCTCGGCCTGGAGGTTGAAGGCGTCGAGCTCGCGCAGGAAGGCCACGGCCTCGGCCGGGCTCGCGCCCGGAAGGCCTCGCTCGCGAAGCGGTACGACCTCGAAGGACTGGCTCTGGTCGAGATCGGTCACGACGGTCCCCGAGCGCTGGGCCAGCGAAACTGTGTAGGTTCCGGGCTCGGCCAGGAAACCGCTTGCGTTCTCGTCGTTCCAGTCCTCGCTCCAGGCGCTCGAACTCGGATACCGTAGGTCCCAGGTCACGCGGTGGACGCCGGCCTTGGCCGGCCCGGTCAGGCGGCGAACCACCTCGCCGGCTCCGTTGGTGACCGTTAGGAGAATCGCAGGAGCCTCCTCGAGATCCTCTTCGCGGAGTGCGTCCCATCCGGGGTAGGGCGTGTCTCCGCCCTCCTTGGCGACCTCGCCCTCTTGCTTCTTGCGCGCCTCCTTGGCGGTCTCGAGGGAATCCTTCAGGTAGTAAGTGAAGGTGGCGCCGAAAGGCGGGTTGTCGGCGACGTAGAAGGCCTCGCCCTGGCTGGCCTTCTTGGAGCCGCCCAGGGCACGGCGCTCCATGTACCACCAGGCCTTACGCGGCTCGAAGAGCTCGACGTCGGACGACTCGAGCATTTCCTCCGAGATCGAGCGCAGAGCGCTGTAGTCGTCGAGGACGTAGAAGCCGCGGCCGAAGGTCGCCGCGATCAAGTCGTTCTCCCGCTTCTGGATGGCCAGGTCCCGCACCGGGATGTTGGGCATCCCGGCCGAAAGCTTGACCCACTTGCCGCCGCCGTCGACCGTGAAGAAGACCCCGAATTCGGTGCCGACGAAGAGGAGATTGGGGTTCTCGTGATCTTGCACCAGACGCCACACGACGTGGCGCTCGGGAAGATCGCTCGCGATCGAGGTCCAGGAGCGGCCTCGATTGGTCGATTTCAGGACGTAGGGCGAGAAGTCGCCTGACTTGTGGTCGTCAACCACGACGTAGGCGGTGTCCGCGTCGTGGAGGTCGGCCTTGATGTCGTTGACGAAGAAACCATCGGGGACGCCGGGCAGCGAGTCGATCTTGCGCCAGGTCTGGCCGCCGTCCTCGGAGATCTGGACGAGGCCGTCATCGGTGCCGGCGTAGAGGATGTTCTCGTCCTTGGGTGATTCCCCTAGAGACGTGATCGTGCTGTATTTCGACATCGCCCAGACGTCCCAGTTCGACTCCCACTGCCACACTCTGCCCATCATCGGCTGGGTCAGCCGATCAACGCCCTTCGAGAGGTCTCCGGAAACCGGCCGCCAAGAATCGCCGCGGTTGTCGCTGCGCCAGACTCGCTGGCTCGCGAAGTAGAGGCGGGCCGGGTCGTGGGCGCTGATCAGAATGGGCGAGTCCCAGTTGAAGCGGTCCCATTCCTCGTCGGCTTCGGGTTGCGGCTGGATGTAGATCATCTCGCCGGTGGCTCGGTCCCAGCGGGTCAGGTTCCCTTCCTGCCACTCGGAGTAGACGATGTTCGGGTCGGTGGGGTCGATCGCCGGCTGGTGGCCGTCGCCGAAAAGCGTGATCTCCCAGTCGGAGTTGCGGATGCCGTGCACGTTGTCGGTGCGCGAAGGCCCGTACTGCGTGTTGTTGTCCTGGGTGCCGCCGACCACGTGGTAGAAGGGCTCGTCGTAGTCCACCGCCACCTTGTAGAACTGGGTCACCGGCAGGTTGGCGAGGAACTTCCAGCTCTTGGCCTGGTCGAAGCTCTCGTAGAGCCCACCGTCGCTTCCGACTAGAAGGTAGTCCGGGTCGTTCGGATCGAAGGCCATCGCATGGCTGTCGCCGTGCTTGTACTCCTCGCCCAGCGGCCGCCAGCTCGTACCGCCGTCGTCCGAGACCGAGATACGCGGGTTCATGTGGTAGATGCGGTCGAACTTGTGGGGACTGGCGAAGATCTCCTGGTAGTAGTGCGGGCCGGTGCCCGAGTAGCCGACATCGGCGCCCTTCTCCCAGCTCGCGCCGGCGTTCGCGGAACGGTAGACGGCGATCTCCCGCTGTGGGGTCTCGACCGTCGCGTAGACAACGTCCGGGTTGATGGGCGAGATCGCGATGCCGATCTTGCCTTTGTCGTCTTCGGGGATGCCGTTCGAGAGCTCACGCCAAGTCGTGCCGCCGTCGGTGGACTTGTGGAGTCCCGATTCGGGGCCGCCGTTGAGGAGGGCGGCGACGTTCCGAAAGCGCTGATGGGTCGAGGCGTAGAGAACCATCGAGTCCCGCGGGTCCATCATCACCTCGTTGACGCCCGTGTACTCGCCGCCGCCGAGGATCTTCTCCCAGGTCGCGCCGCCGTCGGTGGTCTTGAAGAGACCGCGGTCGCCTCCGGCAGACCACAGTGGGCCTTGAGATGCGACGTAGACGACATTGCCGTCGTTCGGATCGACGACGATGTTGCCGATGTGTTCCGAGCTCTCGAGGCCGACGTTTTCCCAGCTTGCGCCCCCATCGAGGCTCTTGTACACGCCGTCACCGTAGCCCACGTGACGCCCTCCGACGTTCTCGCCGGTGCCGACCCAAACGATCTCGGGGTTGGACGGATCCAGGGTCACGTCACCAATCGAGTACGAGCCCTGGTCGTCGAAGATGGGCGTCCAGGTAGTGCCAGCGTTCGTAGTCTTCCACAAGTTGCCGCTCCCCACCGCCACGTACCAGACCGACTGGTCGTCGGGATGAACGGCAATGTCGGCGATGCGGCCCGACATGAGAGCCGGGCCGATCGAGCGAAACTCGAGGCCGGAGAAGGTCGCCGACGATAGCGCGGTATCGGACTCGGGGGCCTCAGCGGACTCGGCGGCCGCCTTCTTCTTGCCCTTACGGGCTTCGGCGGGTGTCGAGAAAACGAGGGACAGGAGGGTCAAGACGACGGTGGCAAGAGCGATCCGGGACAAGACGGGGCAACGATTGGTCCGGGCGGTGCCGAGGGGTCGGGTCATCGTTCTAGGGTCCTCCGAGGGCAGCAGTTTTTTCCGGTACCGGCCGGCGTCTCGATCGGGCTGGACAAGCCCGCCGGGGCGGCTCGAGGCGTCGGGGACAGGCCTTGGTGCCGGCCGCTAAGATTCGGTCGAGGCGCCATGCTACCGGAGTTGAAGATCGAGCGGGTCGCGACGGTGGGCGATCCCGGGGCGGACTGGACGTCGCGCGGGGGTCGCTCCTGGCCCTGGTGCGATCCGCGGGGCGTCCAGATCGGTACCGCCGGCTCTCTGGGGGCCGAGCGATTCTTGCGCCTCGATGCCGTGGGCCTCTTTCGATTCGGGACCGAGACCTCGGCCGCAGCGGTTGCCGAGGTGGCCGGCGACGCGGCCGGCGACGAGATCGCCGAGGTGTACCGGCGCCAGGTGCTGCCACTGATCCTCGAGGCTCGCGGGCTGACCTCGCTCCATGCCAGCGCCGTGGTCGCGGCCGGCGGCGTAGCGGTGCTTTGCGGAGACTCGGGCACCGGCAAGTCGACGCTGGCCGCGGCCCTGGGACTCTCCGGAGCCCAGGTGGCCGCGGACGACCTCGTGCCCTTCGAGCCGGACGGTGAATCCTGCCGGGGTTGGCTCGTGCCGTTCCGGCTCAGGCTGCTTCCCGACGCCTTTGAGCTCCTGGGCTTCGATCCGGAGGGGTTTTCGGAGCCGCCCTCAGAATGGCTGGCGGATGCGCGGCGGCCGCCCCGATTCCTTCCGATCCGGCGCGTCGTCCTGCTCGAGCGTCGAGACGGCGCAGCCGAGCTGGAGGGTTCCGTCCTTGAACCCCTTCCCGCGCCAATCGCTTTTCCGGAGCTTCTCAAGCACTGCTGGCGCTTCGACCCGGCCGACGGTGAGGCAACCCGGCGAATGGCTGCCTCCTGCTTACACCTGGTCGGCTCGGTCGAGGTCGCGCGTCTTGCGTATCCGTCCGGGCCCGAGCGGTTCCGGCGGACCGTGCGGCGGCTGCGGGCGGTTTTCGAGAACGACCGAACGGCCTAGCCGACGCCGGTCTTGCGAACAGATTGGGGATCGCCGTCGGGAACCGTGCCGGTCTTGCCGCTTCCCTGAACGAGATCGCCGATCGAGCCCAGGTGGCTCAGCTTCATGGGCCTCCAGGACTTTCGCCAGGGTTTTCGGAGAGAGGCCGGGGTGGTCTCGTCGGCCGCGACCGATGGTGCCTCAGCCAGGCTTCCGCGCTCAGAATCTTCCACGCCAAGAACCAATCGTTGTTGCGATGAGCAAAATAGCCATCGAGGGCTCGCTGTCCACGATCCGGCTGGATCAGGCCAATCTCGCCGAGCCGAAGCGTCGAACGCCAATTCTGCCAGATTTCGCGGCCACTCTTACGGAGAACGTCATGAACCATCATACCGAAGCCGACTTTGCGGGCAGGGAGCTCGACCTGGGGGAGTCCTCCACGAACCAGATTCCGCAAGAGTGCTTTGGATTCGCCGCCCGCCAGGAGTTGCTCGGGAGTCAGGCGGAGGCTCAGCTCGATGACGTCTCGATCGAAAAATGGCAGGAATGTGGCAATACCCTGGGCCTGGGCCCAGGCAGCTCCCTGATCGAGCTCCATCATCAGGGCCGGCGAGTCAAACAAGGCGCGCAGGTACCGAATGTACAGGCTTGGCTCCCGGACTTGGCGGAGGTCGGTACCACCGGAGCGTCGGCGTTCGAGCCGGTCCAGGAGCCCGGCGTCGCGGGTGAGCCAGGTATTGGCCTCGATTCGCCGGCGCCAGCGCCGGCGGAGGATCCGCGCTTGGAGCTCCGGGACCCCCGCGTCAAGAGCCCGCAGCAGGATCTCGCGTCCCGCTGCCCGCAGGCCGTGGCGCCAGAAGATCTCGCGGGCAACAAATAGCGGTCCGAACGAAGAAGCCCGCCGCCAGGAGTCGTAGAACCGCCAGAGGCGGAGCGGCGAGGCCGCGAGCACACAGTCCGCGCCATATTTTCCATCGACGGCCATGAGTTCGTCGCCGCCGGTTCCCAGCATCAGGCCGCTCTTCCTGGGGCGCATGCTCGCCATGAGACCGGTGTAGAACGCTTGCCATACGCTCAGCACCGGCACCGGGCTCTCGCCGGAGAGAGCCAGGGCGGCCTCGACCGGATTGCGGTCTCCAAGACTCTGGGCGAGCGATCGGATGGTCTGGGGCATGCCGAGGGCGCGGGCGACCGCCGTCTGGGTGGCGCTCTCGTCGCAGTCACCGCCGTCGAAGTGAAGCGAGACGGCGTCGAGTGGCGCCCGGCTACCGCGCAACCGGGCGGCCAGCACCGCCAGGCTCACCGAATCGAAGCCGCCGCTCAGGGCCAGCGAGTCCGCCCCCGCGTCGAGGCAGCGAGCCACTGCGGCTTCGAGCACCTGGGGGAAGGTTGCGGCCTCGTCCGCCGTGGCCCAAGCGAATCCCCCCGGCAGCGGCGCCCAGTAGCGATCGATCTCCAGGCCGGTCCGGTCGAGCCGCAGCAGGTGCGCCGGCCGCAGTCGCCTGACCTTGCTGATGAAGGTCTCGTCGGCGAGCGCCTCCGAATAGGACGACGCCAGGTACTCGGCGACGGCCTCCCGGTTGACGGCAAAGTCGAGTCGCCCCAGGTCACGGCCGAGCCTCAGGAGCGCGTCGGGTCGGCGCGCGACGAGAAGCGCGCTCCCATCCCAAGTGAAGAAGCAGGGGGTGAGCCCGGCCAGGTCCCGGACTACCGTCAGCCGACGGCGCTGGGCGTTCCAGACGATCCAGACGAAGCTCCCGCGCAGCCGGTCGAGGATCCTGGGCGTCCCGTCGCCATCGGCGCGGGCGAGGATCTCGGCGTTCGAAGCCGTTGGGTCGGACCGGGCAGAAAGCTTGCCCGGGTCGAGGAGGTAGCCGTCGAATAACGAAAAGTCGCCGGCGTCCGAGCGAGAAAGGCTGACGGAGGAGTCCGGTCCCGGAGGATCGCCGTAGAGCCGGGGCTCGGCCTCGATCTCGGGTAGCCAGCTGAGAGCCCAGGCGGCCATGTCGATCTCAGGCGGCCTAGTCAACCGCAGGAGCGCCGACTTCGACCAACCCGGCCTCCAGGAGGCTTGTCTGCAGCTCGGCGATCTCCCTGGCGAGCTGAGAGCGGGCCACGTCGAACTCCTCGGCCATTCGGTCCAGGAGCGCCTCGGGCGCCAGTCCCGACTCGAGGAGCTGCCAGTACCGCGATCCGGTCTCGTTGAGCGAGAAGATTGCTCCCGAGTCGAGGTGCACGAGGATGGTCTCGTCGTTCACGTGTCGAAAGAGCACTTCGGGGTTGGGGCGGGCCGGGCGCAAGATGCTCGAAGTATAGGGGCAAGAAGCCTCGGGCGAGCGGTACGGATCCGCGGCCGGCGCGCGGAGCGCGTGGTGATAGCCTTGCGGCCTTCCTCGACCAGCGGAGCGCGGGCTCCGGTCTTCCCGACGGCGGACGGTCCCCCGGCTTCAAGTTCCTGAGGAGAAAGAGGTAAGCGATGACGCGGACTTTGGTCGGAATTCTTGTCACCTGGACCGTTCTCGCCGGGGCTGCCGAACCGGCCGCCGCCAAGCGGGGCAAAGCCAAGGCCTCGGCCGCGAGCCCGGATGGCTCCGAGCTTCGGGTCTCGGCCGAGCTCCTGGCCGGGTTGCCGCTGCGCGAGATCGGTCCCGCGATCGCCTCGGGCCGGATCTCGGATCTCGTCGTGCATCCGGACGACTCGAGCATCTGGTACGTGACCGCGGCTTCCGGCGGGGTGTGGAAGACGATCAACGCGGGCACCACCTGGACGCCTATCTTCGACGGCGAGGGATCGTTTTCGATCGGGTGCATCACCCTGGACCCCAACAACCCGGACGTGATCTGGGTCGGTACCGGCGAGAACAACTCGCAGCGCTCGGTCTCCTACGGCGATGGGGTCTACAAGTCCCAGGACGCCGGCAAGAACTGGAAGAACGTGGGCCTGGGCGAGTCGGAACACATCGGGCGGATCGTGGTGGATCCGCGCGATTCGGCGACGGTCTACGTCGCCGCTCAGGGCCCGCTCTGGCGGGCCGGCGGTGAGCGCGGCGTCTACAAGACGACCGACGGCGGCGAGACCTGGCAGCGAGTGCTCGAGATCGGCGAGCACACCGGGGTCAACGAAGTCTGGATGGACCCGCGCGCCCCGGACGTCTTGTACGCGTCCTCCTACCAGCGGCGCCGGCGGACCTGGACGCTCATCAACGGCGGTCCGGAATCGACCGTCTACAAGACGACGGACGGCGGTGCCAATTGGTCGAAGATCGAAAACGGTCTGCCGAAGGAGGACAAGGGCAAGATCGGGCTGGCGGTAGCGCCGTCGGCACCGGATACCGTCTACGCCATCGTCGAGTCGCTGGGCAAGAAGAGTGGTTTCTTCCGCTCGACCGACGGTGGGCTCAACTGGGAGAGACGCTCGGACTACGTGTCGGGCTCGCCCCAGTACTACAACGAGATCTTCGTCGATCCGACGAACCCGGACCGGATCTACTCGATGGACACCTGGCTCCATGTGTCCGAGAACGGCGGCAAGAGCTTCGAGAAGGTCCCGGAGTTTGCCAAGCACGTCGACAGCCACGCCCACTGGATCGATCCGGACGACACCCGGCACATGATCTCGGGCTGCGACGGCGGCGTCTATGAGACCTGGGACCGGGGCGCGACCTGGGATTTCAAGGCCAATTTGCCGATCACGCAGTTTTACAAGATCGCGGTCGATAACGCGCTGCCCTTCTACAACGTCTATGGCGGCACCCAAGACAATTCCACCTTGGGCGGTCCTTCCCGGACCACCTCCGAGCACGGCATCACCAACCGGGACTGGTACGTGACCGTGGGCGGCGACGGCTTCGACCCGGGGGTCGATCCCGACAACCCCGACATCGTCTACTCCCAGTGGCAGTACGGCGGCCTGGTCCGGCTCGACAAGAAGAGCTGGGAGCGAACCGACATCAAGCCCCAGACCGAGCCCGGAGAGGATCCGCCGCGTTGGAATTGGGATTCGGCGTTCGCGATCAGTCCGCACGCCTCGACTCGCCTCTACTTCGCCTCGCAGCGCCTGTATCGCTCGGACGACCGGGGTGACTCCTGGCGGCCGGTCTCCGGCGATCTGACCCGGAACCTGGACCGGAACCGGCTCGAGGTCATGGGGAAGGTCTGGGGTGTGGACACCGTGTCGAAGAACCGATCGACCTCGTTCTTCGGCACGATCGTGTCGGTCTCGGAATCACCACTGATCGAAGGGCTGCTTTACGTCGGCACCGATGACGGCTTGATTCAGATCTCGGAAGATGGCGGCGCCAACTGGAGACGCGAGGACTCGTTTCCTGGTGTTCCGGCGATGGCGTATGTGAGCGACCTCGAAGCTTCGAAGCACGACCCTGACACGGTCTTCGCGGCGATCGACAACCACAAGTCGGGTGACTTCAAGCCGTACCTTCTGAAGTCAACCGACCGCGGCCGCAGTTGGACGTCGATCGCCGGCGATCTGCCCGACAAGGGCACGGTCTACACTGTCGCCCAGGATCACGAGACGGCCGATCTCCTGTTTGCCGGCACCGAGTGGGCGGCCTACGTCTCGGTCAATGGCGGCACGAGCTGGGTGAAGCTCGCCGGCATGCCGACCATCAACGTGCGCGACCTCGAGATCCAGGCTCGCGAAAACGACTTGGTCGTCGGCACCTTCGGGCGCGGCTTTTTCATCCTCGACGACTACTCGCCGCTCCGGCGGATGAGCGAAGAAGCGCTCGAAGCCGAGGCGATCCTGTTCGCTCCGCGGCGCACCCGGATGTACATGAAGAGCTTCGAGCTCGGCTACAACAACGTCGCCTTCCAGGGGGACTCGTTCTACACGGCCGAAAATCCCCCGCACGGAGCGGTCTTCACCTACTACCTCGAGGACGGGTTCCAGAGCCTGAAGAAGAAGCGCCAGTCCGAGGAAGCCGAGAAGGAAGCCGGCGAGGACGTCGGCTACCCGAGCTGGGAAGAGCTCCGGGCCGAAGATCGCGCCCAGGATCCAGCGATCGTCCTGACCGTGCGGGACTCCGACGGACACGTCGTTCGCCGCCTGACCGGTCCGGCCGAGAAGGGCCTCCATCGGGTGAGCTGGGATCTTCGGTATCCGCCGCACGACCCCGCTCGCCTCACACCGCGAGCGCGGAACGCCTTCTCGAGCGATCCCATGGGACCGATGGTGGTTCCCGGGACCTACTCGGTGAGTCTCGCCAAGTTCGAGAACAACGAGCTGACCGAGCTCGCCGGGCCGGAGACGTTCGAGACGGTGCCGACCGGTACGGTCTCGTTGCCGGCCGACGACAAGGCCGCTCTCCTCGCCTTCCAGAAGAAGCTCGCCCGCTTGCAGCGGGCGGTCCAGGGCGCCAACCGCGTGGTCGGAGAGACCGAAACCCGGATCCAGCACCTGCGCCGCGCCGCTCTCGACACGCCGACCGAAAGCGAGGCTTGGGTGGCACGGCTCGAAGATCTCGAAACCCGCCTCGAGGACCTCAAGGTCTCGCTTCAGGGAGACCGGACCGTCTCCCGCCGCTTCGAGCCCACGCCGCCTTCGATCTCGGCCCGGATCGGCCGTGCCGTGGGCGGCAGCTGGACGTCGAGCTCGGCGCCCACCGCCACCCACCGGCGCGCCTACGACATCGCCGCCGAGGCGTTCGAGCCGGTTCTTGGCGCGCTCAGGGCATTGGTCGAGGAGGATCTCGGCGAGCTCGAGGCCGAGATGGAAGCCGCGGGCGCACCCTGGACGCCGGGCCGGATACCGGCCTGGCAGCCGGAGTAGCGCGTCCGGAGAGCGCCCGGAGGCATGCGGATCATCGATGATCTCGACCCGGTCCAAGTCCGGGTTCTCGGCACCCTGCTGGAAAAGGAGCAGGCGACGCCCGAGTACTACCCGATGACCGTCAACGCCCTTCTCGCCGGCTGCAACCAGAAGAGCAATCGCGATCCGGTGACGGCTCTCACCGAGAGCGAGGTCTACGAGGCCCTGGACTCCCTGGCTGAGACCACGCTGGTCTGGAAGACCGAGGGCGCCCGCGCTCAGAAGTGGAAGCAGTCGATCAGCAGGCGCCTGGAGCTCGATGCCGGGGAAAAGGCGGTGTTGACGGTCTTGATGCTGCGCGGTCCGCAGACCGTGGGCGAGCTCCGAACGCGGACCCGCCGGCTCCATGAGTTCGCCGAGCTCGAGGACGTCAACGGCGCGCTCCGGCGGATGGCCGTCGAGGATCGGGATCTCGTGACCGAGCTGGCGCGGCGGCCGGGGCAGAAAGAAAGCCGGTGGATGCAGCTTCTGGGCGGCGAGGCGGCCGAGTCTCGTAGCAGAGCCGTTGCGGATCCCGCGCAGGCGCCTTTGCCCAAGTCCCAAGAGGAGCCGATGGCCCGACCCCGTGCGGTGCTCGCTCAAAAGCTCGAGGTTCTGGAGGGCCGAGTGGACGAACTAGACCGTTCGGTCTCGGACCTGAGGCGCCAACTCGGTCTCGATGACGACGAGGAGTAAGATCCGGAAACCCCGCCGGGACCACGCCTCTCAGGGGTTCGCAAACAAAGAAGGAGTCAGGGATGCGTAGATTGACTTGTTTCGCGCTGATGATGCTCGCGGTCGTCGCGGCACGTACGACGACGGTCTCTGCATCGGATAATTCTGCTGGGGCAGCGGAGCTCGAAGAGCTCTTCGCGCGGGAGTGGGAGTGGCGCGTGGCCAACAATCCGTTGCTGGCCACGTCGGTAGGCCGGCACGAGTGGAACGACAAGCTGCCGGACGTGGGCCCCGAGGCTCGGGCGCAAGCCGCGGCCGAGACCGAGGCCTTTCTAGCCGAGCTCGCGGCGATCGATCGCGAGGCCCTGGACCGGATGTCCCAGATCAACTACGACATCTTCCGGCGGCAGCTTGAGCTGCGCGTCGCGGCGCACGGCTTCAAGACCTACGAGATCCCGATCAACGCCGACTCGGGGTTTCACAGCGGCTTTGCGCGCCTGCACAAGAACGTACCGCTGGCGACCGTCCACGACTACGACAACCTGATCGCCCGCCTCAACGCTTTTTCGGGGTACACCCGGCAGCACATCGCCAACATGAAAGCGGGGCTGGCCCGCGGCATGACCCTGGCCCGGGTGGTGCTAGATGGCATTGAGGACACGATCTCTTCCCACGTGGTGGAGGAGGCCGAAGACAGCGTGCTGTGGGAGCCGTTTGCGAAGTTTCCGCCGAGCTTTTCGGACGAGGAGCGTGCGCGCCTGGCCGCGGAGGGTAGCCAAGCCATCCTCGAAGCCGTCGTTCCGGCCTACCAGGCGTTCTACGACTTCATGACCGAGGAGTACATCCCGGGCGCGCGCGAGACCCTGGGCGCGGTCGAGCTCCCCGACGGGCGCGCCTACTACCAGCACACGATCCGGAACTTCACCACCCTCGATCTCACCCCCGAGGAGATCCACGAGATCGGCAAGTCCGAGGTCGCGCGCATCCGGGCGGAGATGGAGACCATCATCGAGGAGGTGGGCTTTGCGGGCACCTTCGCCGAGTTCCTGGACTTCCTGCGCACCGATCCGCAGTTCTACGTGGACAGTCCGGAGGCGCTCTTGAAGGAGGCTGCCTGGATCTCGAAGCGGATGGACGGCAAGCTGCCGTCGCTCTTCAAGACCCTGCCGCGGCTGTCCTACACGGTCGAGCCCGTGCCCGACTATCTGGCTCCCAAGTACACGGCCGGGCGCTACGTCGGACCGCCGCTGGGCAGCACCGAGCCCGGCCGCTACTGGGTCAACACCTACAACCTGCCGTCGCGACCGCTCTACAACCTCGAAGCCTTATCCCTCCACGAAGCCGTGCCCGGGCACCACTTCCAGATCGCTCTCAACCGCGAGCTCGAGGGCCTGCCCAACTTCCGGCGGTTTTCCTACATCTCGGCCTTCGGAGAGGGCTGGGGCCTCTATTCCGAATGGCTGGGACTCGAGGCCGGCTTCTACACGGATCCCTACTCGAACTTCGGGCGCCTGACCTACGAGATGTGGCGGGCCTGCCGGCTGGTCGTGGACACCGGCGTCCATGCGATGGGATGGACGCGCGAGCAAGTGATGGAGTTCTTGGGGTCGAACACGGCCCTGCCCCTCCACGAGGTCACGACCGAGACCGACCGCTACATCTCCTGGCCCGGGCAGGCCCTGTCCTACAAGCTGGGCGAGCTCAAGATCAAAGAGTTGAGAAAGAGGGCCGAAAACAAGCTCGGCGACGACTTCGACGTCCGTGAGTTCCACGACGCCGTGCTCCGAAACGGCTCGGTGCCGCTGCCCGTGCTCGAAGAAGCGATCGACCGCTACATCGAAGCCGAGCTGGCGGACTAGGGCGTGTTAACATTGTCGCAGTGCATCAGCGATGAGGGCGAAATGGATGAAGGCGATGTACATGACGTCGAGCTTCTCGAATCTGGAAAAGATGCGCCGGTAGCCTTTGAGCCGGCGAAAGAGCCGTTCGATCTCGTTGCGACGTTTGTAGAGGAGCCGGTCGTAGGCCCAGGGCCGAAGGCGAGTGCTCAAGGGTGGCACGACAGGGGTATAGCCGAGATTCAGAGCGAGTTGTCGGGTTTCGTTGCCTTCGTAGGCTCGGTCCATGACAAGCGCGATCGGTTGCTTCGGTCGGCCCAGGTCTTTCAGCAAGCATCGGCCGACGGGCGCATCGTGCGCTTGGCCGGGCGAGAGGCAGAAGGTGATGGCTGTTCGAGCATCTGCGGCAACCATATGAATCTTGGTGGTCCATCCACCGCGGGACTTTCCAATGGCCTGGGGGCCGTTTTTTTTAATGCTCCCGTACCGTCGGGGTGAACCCGCACGATCGTGCTGTCAAGTGACACGGCCTCGATCTTGACTCGCACGATCTGCTCCTCTTGGAGCCGCGCGAACACCCGATCCAACACGCCGTTCTTGGACCAACGGTTCATGCGAGTGTAGATCGTGTGCCAATTCCCGAATCGTTTCGGGAGCCCGCGCCACTTGCAGCCGTGTTCGGCAACGTAGAGAATTGCGTTCAGCACTTGAACATTCGGCACGCTGACGTTGCCTCGCTGCACTGGAAAGCAATCTGCAATGCGCTCGTACTGTTTCTCCGTGATTTCCATGCACGGAGCTTATACGATCCTAACCCTTAAGTGTTAACAGGCCCTGGGCGGCGGCGAGCTCGGATCCGCTGGTCAGCCCGGGTCGAGAGTCCGATCGCCGGATGGAGGAAGTTCTTGACACGAGGTCGGGCACCGTTTATGCTTGCACAATGACGCAAACAAGCAATAGTTCCGCCCCGTGCTGTTCCGACATCGAAAGCCGTTTCGCCCCGGGCTTCTTCCGTGCCCTGGGCGACCGCAATCGCATCGCTCTGGTGGCCCAACTCGCTACCTGCTGCGACGCCCAGACCGTCTCGTCGCTCTCGGAGTGCTGCCCGACCGACCTCTCGGTCGTGTCCCGGCACCTAGCGACCTTGCGGGACGCCGGCATCGTGGAATCGGAAAAGCGCGGCCGCGAGGTCTACTACCGGTTGCGCTACGACGAGGTCGCGAAAGCGCTCCGCGACATGGCCGGGGCGATCGAGGAATGCTGCGCCGGTGCCGGTGAATGGAAGCGGCTCGAAGACGCCGCCCCGGCCACCGAAACCATCCAAGGAGAACCGCAATGAACGATCAAGACAAGATTCGCGACAACGTCTCTAAGGCCTACGCCGAGGCGGTGACCACTGGTAGCGGCTGTTGTGGTGGTGGCGGCGACTGCGGCGGTGGCCCCGCACGAACGAAAGGGGTCGCGGCCCGGACGGCGGGCTACACTGAAGAAGAGTTGGCGTCATTGCCCGAGGAGGCGCGAATCAACTCGTTCGGTTGCGGCAACCCGACCGCCCTTGCCGGCGTCGGGCCAGGCGAGGTGGTGCTGGATCTCGGCTCGGGCGCGGGAATCGATCTCTTGCTGGCGGCGGGCAAGGTGGGGCCGGAAGGTCGGGTCATTGGCGTCGATATGACCGACGCCATGATCGAGCGCGCGCGAGGCGCCATTGCTTCGGCCGGGGTCGGCAACGTGGAAGTGCGCAAAGGGCTGATCGAAGAGCTGCCGGTCGAGGATGCGTCCGTGGATCTGGTGATCTCGAATTGTGTGATCAATCTCTCGCCCGACAAACCGCGCGTCTTTTCCGAGATCGCCCGAGTACTGCGGCCGGGTGGCCGCATGTCGGTCTCGGATATCGTGGTCGAGGACCTGCCGGGCTGGCTGCGGGCCATCCCGGCGGTCTACAACTCCTGTGTCGGCGGCGCGATTGGGGAGGACGACTATCGCCGGGGCCTTGAAGCCGCCGGTCTCGAGGAGGTCGAGGTCCTGGATCGGTTCGTCTATGGGGGAGCTCAGATGGCCGACTTGATCCTGTCCGAGATACCGGCATGGTGGAAAGCATGGATCCGTCGCCTGGGTTTGGCCTGGCTGGTCGGCGCCGTGGCCCGCAGGCTCGAGGGACGGATCTGGAGCGCCAGGTTCACCGCCAGACGCTCGGCCCGGCACGCCTCCGCTGCCTAAACGCTTACAAATCGGGTGATAGACTCGGCGGGCGTTCAAACCCGTCTGGCACGCCGCATTGCGGCGTGCACCTAGTCACAGCCCTGAGGGGCAAGGAGGGAAGCGATGGCAATCATTTGGTTCTTGATCATCGGAGCGGTCGCGGGTTGGCTCGCCGGGCAGCTGATGAAGGGCGGCGGGTTCGGGCTCGTCGGCAACATCATCGTCGGCATCATCGGTGCCGTTCTCGGCGGGTATCTCTTCGGACTTCTGGGGATCTCCGCGGGTGGCGGCCTTGCCGGTTCGCTGGTTACCGCCGTCGTCGGCGCAGTCGTCCTGCTCTTTATCGTCGGCCTGATCAAGAAGGCGTAGAGCCACGGCGCAGGGCCTCGCGTCCGCCCGTAGGCTTTGCGGGCGCGAGGTCTTCCCCGCCGGAACCCAGAAGCGCCACCGCCAGAATAACGAGCCCGACCAGGGGCAACACGGCGGCGTTCATCCGCCACCAGCCCGCCGACTCGTAGAGCCAGCCGGCGGTCGTTGCCGAGACGGTCATGGCACCCAGGACCAGGAGGTCGTTGAATCCCTGGGCTCGTGCCTGCTCCGCCGGCTCATAGGTCTCCGTAATCAAGGCGGTGGCGGCGACGAAGAGGAAGTTCCAGCCCACGCCCAGGGCACCGAGAGACAGGGCGAAGTGGAGGAAGGTCGTGCCGGCCAGGTTGCCGGCGGCGGCGACACCGATGCCGGCCGCGCCCAGCACCATCATGCGCCGGGGGCCGAAGCGCTCGACGAGGCGTCCGGAGACGAGCGCGGGAGCGAACATCCCGGCCAGATGCCACTGGATGACCGACGCCGTGGGACCAAAGGCGAAGCCGCGCTCGGCCATCGCCAGCGGTGTTGCCGTCATTAGCGCGTTCATCGTGGCGTAGGAAACGACGGCCCCGAAGGCGGCGACCAGGTACCGGGGCTGGGCTGCGACCCGCGCGAGCGGGCGGCCCGAGCTCGCGGCTTCGACCGCCTCGACCCGCGGCAGGTCGAGGCCGGCGAGCGTGATGAGGCCGAGGAGTTGAACACCGATCAGGGCCGAAAACGAGCCGGCGAACGGCTGTGCGATCAACGTCTCCGTCCACCGGGCAAGGCCCGGACCCAGAAAAGCAGCGACGAGGCCCCCGACCAGGACGCAGGCGATGGCCCTCGCGCGGCGGCCTTCGCTCACCGCTTCGACCGCGGCAAATCGGTAGTACGGGGCGATGCCACGGTTGACGCCGACCAGGAGCAGGGCGACGCAGAACAGCGGAAAGTTGGGCCGCAGGATGCTGATGGTCGCCAAGATCGCCCCCACCGCGCCACTCAGAAAGCCGGCCTGAAATCCGAAGCGCCGGCCACGGGTCTGCATCACGAGAGAGGCCGGATAGGTAATTAGCATCGCCGCCAAGAACCCCAGCCCGGTGGGCAAGGTCGCAAGTCGGGGATCGGCGGCTAGCCTGTGACCGACGAGCGCCGCAGTGGCCACGACGAGGCTCGAGCCGGTGGTGAAAATGGCCTGCGAGGCGACCAGGACGGCGAGATTGCGGCCCTGGTTCGGCATTCGGCGGAGCCTAGCAATATCAAGAGCGGGAGGTGGAAGGCGGGTTGCGGAGGCGGGAGGCGGAAGGCGGAAGGCGGAAGGCGGAAGGCGGAAGCGGGCAGAAACCTACCCGGAGTGGCTTTCCTGGAAACGCGATTGGTACCATCGCCGGAAAGGGAAATTCCGACAAGGAGACACGATGACCGAGACCGGTTCCCAGAACTATGCCAATCACCGGCGCTTCGTGCCGATGTACCACTTCGTGCTGGCCTTGATCCTGCTCGTCAACACGCTCTTTGCCGCCTGGCAGCTCTTCCGGCACCCGTCCTTCGCGACGGCTCTGGCACTCGCGGTGGCGCTGGCTCTCATCGGCCTCTGGCTCTACGCGCGTCTCTTTCCGCTTCAGGTTCAGGACCGGTTGATTCGCTTGGAGGAGCGCCTGCGTCTTGCCGAGATCTTGCCCGACGAGCTCCGAGGGCGGATCGGCGAGCTTTCCGAAGACCAGCTCATCGGCCTCCGCTTCGCTTCCGACGACGAAGTGGCGGGTCTGGTCCGGCGGGTGCTGGACGGCGAGCTGAGCGGACGCGAATCGATCAAGAAGGCGGTCCAGACCTGGCGGCCCGATCGGTTTCGCTGCTGACTAGCGGCGTACCGAAAAGCCCAGCCCGGCGAACCAGTCCGGCGCCTCGTCGGTCAGGCCAATCCCCGCGGCGACGTCGAATTGAAAGTTGGGGCCGGACAGGAACGTCAGGCCGCCGTCCAGAGAGTGGCTGGACTCCGAGTCGCCGAAGATCTCGAGGAAGGCACCGCGCCGTTTCCCGAGCGGAAAGCTGGCGGCTAGCGTGTAGAACGCGACCTCGTCGCCGTCGGGGAACTCGACGCCGAGGTTCCAGCCCAGGGAGAACCGCGCGAAGTCTCGGGCCATGGCGAGCCGCACGGAGGGGTCCCAGCGGTCGCTCGTGATCTCGGAGTCGCCGGCCGGTACGGTGGTTTCGGCCAGAAGGGCGATCTGGGCCCGCGAGCCCGAGCCCTCTTGAAGCACGAACTTGCCTCCAAGCGAGGCATCCCCAAGGCCCTCGAGCGTCGTAGGCCGCCCAGCTCCTGTCTCGAGGCGCTCGGAAACCCAGCCATCGACGCCGATGCGGAGCTCGAAACGCTCGGTCCAGCCGATCCGGACGAGAGTCGAGGCTAGCTCCAGGGCTTCCCGAGAAGTTCGGCCTCCGTCGTCGTGGGTCCAGAGAGCGCCGGTTTCGACCTGAACCCTCCCGGCAGGGACGGTGACCGCAGACTCGGTCTGGTCAGGGCGATCGGTTATGAGCTCCGGCTCTTGGGCGGCGCCGGGAGCGCCGCCGAGAAGGAGGCCTAGGACCAGAGCCAAGGCGAGGGCCGGCGCCAGGACTGCGGGTTTCATTGAATCCATCGTCGTATCCAAAAGGTCAGTGTGTCGAGAGCCAGGACGACGAGAATGATCACCAGGAGCAACACGGCGACTTTCTCGTACTGGAATCCGCGCACGTACAGAAGGATGTAGTAGCCGACGCCGCCAGCGCCGACCAGGCCCAGGACGGCAGCGTCCCGAAAATTCATCTCCAGGCGGTAGACGGTGAAGGCCACGACCTGGGGAATCGACTGCGGCCAGAGCCCGTAGCGCACCGTTTGCGTCCAGGTGGCGCCGGTTCCGGACACCGCTTGGAGAATGCCGCGCTCGGCGGTCTCGAATTCTTCGGCGTAGAACTTGCCGAGCATGCCGATCGAGTGAAACGCGATGGCGAGCATGCCGGGGAAGGGACCGAGACCGACGGCCGCGACGAAGAGCATCGCCACGACGATCAGCGGGATCGAGCGGATCAGGCCCAGAAGCCACTTGATGGGCTGGCTGACCCAGGCGGGCGAGACGTTGGCGGCAGCCAGAAAACCCAGCGGCAGGGCCACCACCACGGCCAGCGTGGTGCCGGCGAGGGCGATCATCAGAGTCTCGATCGTCGAGCGAAACACCAGCTGCGCGACCGACCAATCCGGAGGCACCAGCCTGGAGAAGAACTCCGCGAACCGCTCCCCGGACGAGAAGAGCGCGCCGGAGTCGAACTCCGACCAGCGCATCGCCCATAGAACGAGAGCGCTAATCGCCAACCAGACGGAGGTCTGAAGAAAGAGCTTCCTTCTGCGTACCTTCTGCAGCATCGACATCAGGGGTCTCCGGATGGTTGGGGAGTTCAGGCTCGGCCTGCCGGCCACGGTAGACGAGCTCGGCTACGTCGTCGGTAAAGTTCTCAGGGTCGCCGTCGTACACCAGCCGCCCGTGGGCCAAGCCCAGAAAGCGGTCAGCGTAACGACGCGCCAGCTCGGGCTGGTGGAGGTTGACAAGCAACGTCACGTCGCGCCGCGCCACGCACTCGACCAGGAGCTCGAGAGCATCCTCGGCGAGCTCTGGATCGAGGGCCGAGACCGGCTCGTCGGCAAGAATGACGTCGGCTTCTTGCATGAGCGCCCGGGCGATCGCGGCGCGCTGCTTCTGACCGCCGGACAGGGTCTCGACTCGCCGGTAGCCAAGACCGTCGAGCTCGACTTCAGCGAGAATGGCTTCGGCCTTGGACCACTCGTCACTTGGGTAGAGGCCGAGCAGGCTACGGCCGGGCGAGACCCGGCCGAGAGCGCCGTGCAGAACGTTCTCGACGACGCTCAGGCGCGGTACCAGGAAGTACTCCTGGTCGATCATGGCCACGCGGCGCTGGCGGCGCCGGCGATCCCTGGCGGTGGCCGGATCGCGACCGAAGACGCGCACGCTGCCAGTCGACGGCCGCTGGCGGCCTTTGATGAGGCGGGCAAGCGTCGTCTTGCCCGAGCCACTGTGGCCGAGGGCGAAGACGCGCTCGCCGGATCGGATCTCGAGGCTCTCGACGTCGAGCGCCAGGGTGGTGCCGTAGAGGACGTGGACCGAGTCGAGCTGAATGATCGCCTGGCCCTCGGGACCCGTGCCGGTACGCACCTCAGAGTTGGCCATGGGCCGCCGCCTCCGGCTAGTCGATGAAGCCCAGCTCACGCGCCAGGGCCTCGACGTCGGAGTAGGTTTTGTGGGTTGCTTCGGCGTAGCCGTCCACCGAGTAGAGATGCCGTAGGAGCGGCCGGTCGGGTCCTTCGTTGAGAGCCAGAAGCGCCTCTTGGAGGGCTTGCGCCGATCCCTCGTCGAGCCCTTCGCGAACGACCACGCAATGGGACGGGATCGGCCGCGACCGGCCCAGGATTCGCATGGCTTCGCGCTCCTCGGGACGGAGCAGACCCACCGAGTACTGGCCCACGCCGGCGGCGTCCACGAAGCGGTTGAGCACCGCGCGGACGGCCTGCTCGTCGCCGCCGGCGAAGTAGACCTTGCGAAAGAACGAGTCGGCGGCGCCAGCCGAGTCGATGAGATCGGCGGTAACGAAGGTCTGGAGCGGATACAGATATCCGGACGAGGACAAGGGATCCACGAAGGCGATGGTCTTGCCCTCGAGCTCGGCCAAGGAGTCGATGCCACTGTCCTTACGGACAAAAACATGGGACTCGTAGGTGGCGGAGCCGTTGTAGAGCTCGGCCAGGATCGGCCGCGCTCCGGCCTGGCGGTTGGCGATGATGTACTGGAGCGGACCCATGAAGCCGGCGTCGGCGGTTTCGTTCTTGAGTGCTTCGACCACGCCGGCGTAATCGGTGGCGGCGAAGGTCTCGACCGGGCGGCCGAGCGCGCTCTCAAGATATCGGGCCACCGGGGCGACGTTCTCGAGGAGCTGGTCCGGATTCTGGTAGGCGATGAACGCGATACGCAGTGGGGACTGCGCAGTTTCGGCGGCGGCGGTGGCCGCGGGAGCGCTCGGGGCGCTCAAAGCACCCAAGGTCGCCGCAAGGAAGGCAAGAAGAAGGCGTCGGGTCATCGCAAGATCTCCGCGTTGCTCCTGTAGAGTCGGCGGTACTCGGTCACCACGGTGTCGGCGGTCCCGACGTCGCCGGCGGCGAAGGCGGTTCGGGCTTCGTCCATCATCGCCGCCAGCCGATCCAGCAGCGGCAGGTTCTCCGGATCCTGAACGTCCCACTTGTGGGCTCGGATCTCGAACGCGATGGTGCCGAAGGTGACGTCGATCAAGACGTCGTTGCCGCGGGTCTTCAGGAACTCGTAGGTGGAAAGAAAGAAGTCGAACTCTTCGAGCTCGGACTCAAGGGTATGAATCGTGTCTTCATAAGCCTCGACGCCGTCGCCGATGGTTTCGAGATAGGCGGTCAGATCGGAGGCTTGCTCCTCGCTCAAGCCGAGCTCGAAGCGGGCGTCGAACCAGTCGACGACCTCGGCCAGGGTCTCGAAGCGTCCATCATGGAAATACGGGGCCGTATACGTGCTGCTCAGCAGCGTCGGCGTGTCCAGAGCCCGGTCCTTCGAATGGCTTTCGGCGCCCGCGACCGAGCCGAGGTCGTGGCGCTTGCGATCCAGGAAGTGGTCGGAGGGGACGTGGCACGAGGCGCAGGAACGCCCGCCCAGGCCCGGGTACTCGCGCAAGAAGAGAACCTCGCCGCGCTTCGCCGCCTCCGGGGCCTCAGCCGTGAGCGAGCCGTCGGCCTCCAGGTAGGGGTTCGGCAGGAAGTCGAACTCGAGCATGTACGCCACCAAGCCGTCGAGCAGCAGCGGATCGGGATCGGGGCCGGAGAACTCGTTGACGATCACATTGCGGGTGAACTCGCGCAACGAGTCGAAGCGGCCGTTGCGGCCATAGGGCGCGGTAAAACGCAGGCCCCGCAAATCGGGGATGTCGAGCGGATCGAAGTGTCCGTTGTTGGCGTGAGCGGCGAAGAAACCGTTCGAGACGTCCATGCCGCCGGGGCGCCGGGACAGACCAGGGATAAAGAACTGCGGATTGGTTACGCCCTTGTTGTGGCAGGTGTTGCAGGTGATCGCCAGCGAACGCGCCGGCTCGCCGAAGATCAAGGCGCTGTCGAAAGCCATGTCTCCCAAGGCCACCAGCGGCGTGTCGCGCTCGTCAACGCCGCGGGTCGCCATGTTCAGGATCTGCCTTGGCCGGGGAATCTGTTTGTTGAGATTGAAGCCGGGCGCCAGCATGCGGCCCGGGGAATAGGCGGCAAGCTCAACACCGGGCAGGGGCGCCAGGCGGCCCATTTGCGGGATACGGACCGTGTCGGTGAAGTGCGCGGCCAGGTACTCGGAGACCTCGGCCGTTTCCAAGGCGAACGTGGCCTCGTCGGGGGCGACCCCTCCGATTCCTCCGAGTCCCGGATGTCCCAGGGCCGAGGCCAGCTCGAGCCAGCACTCGCCCAGGCGGACGAACTCGTCCGGGTGCGCCGCCGCCACCGCGGGCTCGAACGCCTGCCAGAGTCGTCGGGCGGTTTCGAGATGGCGCGCCGCGCGGGAGTACTCGGCGAGATGCGTTCGGGCGGCATCCAACTCGGCCACGACCGTGCGGGCGACTGCTCGGGTCGCTTCTTCCAGAATCGCGGCCCCGGCTTGGCGCCGGGCGCCGGCGTCCCAGGCCCCGGATCCGCGCTCGGACTCGAGAGCGCGGAGCCGGTCCTCGAGGGCCTCGGCAAACGGATCCTCGGTGCCGAGCCGATCGAGCTCGCCGGCGATCCGCCGCGAATCGGCCGCGACCTGGTCCCAGGGCACTGGATTCAGATTCAGAAAGAACTCGAGACGGCGGTAGCTCTCGGCAACCGGATGAAGCGCCTCCGGGGGCACGATGTGCGCGGGTGCCGGCGCGGTTGCGAGCCCAAGCAGAAAAACGCTAGCGAGAAGAAATCGGTTCGAGGTTGAATTTGGCATGGTGGTCTAACCGGAGTAAGCGGCGCAAGGAATTTTGAGTACTCAAAAAGAGTACTCTGGAAGGGCTCCTCTGTCAAGGCCTCGGTCCTGATCAAACTTGGTCGGGCCTGCTTTCGACCGGCTCCGGCCGGCTCGGACCGGGCCCACCGCCCTACCCGGCCGGCCGCAGCCAGAGGTCGAGGCTGGTCTCGTCGACCTCCCGGAGTACGGTTTCTGGAGAGCCCAGCGCCCGGGTGGAGTCGCCCTCCGGCTCGAATTCGGGCCAAGGACCGATCTCGTCGTCTTCGGGCCGCCCGGTACGGGCGAAGGAGAGCCAGGCGGATTGCATCAGCCGGGAGAGGCTGTCGATGCGGCGGCTGCCGAGATAGAGCGGCCGGAGCAGGGCGGTGCGATGGGTGCCGAAGACCAAGGGAACCTCGGCTGCGTGGCAAGCGCCCAGTGAGTGGCGAAACGCGGGTATCGGCTGATCGAAGCGGTACAGAAACACGGCGCCGGTGTGCCGGCTCTGGCGATTGGCGAGATCGCGGGCCGGCATCCGAAAGAACTGGTCGCTTCGAAACGCCACCCAGGCCTCGTAGGGCGTCGGCCGGCGCTTGCGCCGGGCGACAAGGTCTAGGTAGTAGTTCCGAACCTCGGCCGCCTGCGCGTGTCGGATGCCCCAGAGCCGGAGGCTCCAGGCGATCCTTGTCTCCAGATCCCGATGGCTCATGCCCCGCAGCATGACCGCGCCGGCGGTAAAGAGCTTCCACTCGTCCAGGTTGGTGCCGAGGAGGATGTCGATGTTGCCGGCGCGCCCGCGGGCGATGTCTGCGACCGGCGCGTTCGGCACCGTCGTGCCGTCGACGCTCGGCTGCCATGGCAGCCGGCCCATGCGGCGCCATTCTCCGAACAAGACCGATCTTTGAGCCTTCAAGATCGTCTCGATGTCGATCTCGCGCAGCCTTTCGAACCGATCCGGATCGACCTCCAGAGCGTCCAGGAACTGGGCCGCGACGTAGGCCGCCTCGGCGGGAGACGAAACGTTGGCGGCGGCTCCGCTCTGGAGGATCGCGCGGCGAAACAGATGGGGTGCGGCCGCCAGCAGGGTGCCCACGCTCATCGCTCCGGCCGATTCTCCGAAGACCGTGACCTGGTCGGCGGCGCCTCCGAAGGCGGCGATCGTGTCCCGCACCCAATGCAAAGCGGCGATCTGATCCTTCAGCCCCAGATTGGAGGGTGCGTCTCGCCTGCGGGTGAGGCGCGTGAGGTCCAGGAAGCCGAGGGCCCCCAGACGGTAGTTGACCGAGACCACCACGACGTCTCCGCTTGCCGCCAGATGGGCGGCATCGTAGAGAAACGTCGAGCCCGCGCCCAAGACAAACGCGCCACCATGGAACCAGACCAGGACCGGCCGCGAAGCGCCGCCGAGGCCCGGCGTCCAGACATTGAGGGTCAGGCAGTCCTCGGCCATGGGGCCGCGAACCAGGCGTGACAAGCGTCCGATGGGCCCCATGGCGCCGACCGCGAGCTGGGGCGCCGCCGGGCCGACCTCACCGGCGGGGCGGATGCCGGGCCACGGCTCGGGTGGCTGGGGGTCGGCGAAGCGCAGGGCCCCGACAGGCGGCGCCGCGAAAGGAATGCCGGAGAAGCGGAACACTCCGGTCTCGAGCGCCACGCCCCGGAGCCTGCCGTGGGCGGTTTCCACGACCGGTTCCGGACTGCGGATCGACGCGGAGCTTGGCGGGTTCGAATCGGCGCGGCGGCGAAAGGCTCCCAAACCCGAAAAGTATAGACTGCCGGCCCAAGAAAGCGATTGCATGGCGAACGAAGTTCTGGTTGTTGACGACAGCGGCGACCAGGTGCTCCTCATCCGAGCGCTCCTGGAGAAGGCCGGTCTGGAGACCCGCGCTGCCGACAGTGTCGAGAGTGCTCTCGAGCTCCTCGATACGAAGCGCCCAGACGCGGTCGTCACGGACCTCGTGATGCCCGGCATGAACGGCATGGTCCTGGTCGAGAAGGTCCGCGAGAAGCATCCGAACCTGCCGGTGATTCTGGTAACCGCCTTCGGTAGTGGTGAGGTGGCGCAGAGAGCTTTGAAGAAAGGTGCCGTCAGCTACGTGCCCAAGCGGCGCATCATGGGCGATCTCGTTCCGACGGTCGAGAGCGTCTTGGCGGTGGCCAACCAGCACCGCGAGCGGGCCCGTCTTCTGTCGCACCTCATGAGCTCGCGATTCGAGTTTCGCTTGGCGAATGAAGAGATCTTGATTCCGCCGCTGGTCCACTTTGTCCAGAGCCTTCTGGTCGAGCGCCGGCTGTCGGAGGATGAAGTCTCGGCCATGCAGGTTGGCGTCGCGGTGCAGGAAGCGGTTCGCAACGCCATGCACCACGGCAATCTGGAAGTCAGCTCGGAGCTTCGCGAGGAGTCCTCCCTGGTGTATTCGGCTCAGGTGGAGAAACGGCTGGGCCAGCCCGGCTTCGCCCGGCGGCGGGTGACCGTGGAGATCGAGCTCACCCCCGGCCAGTTCCGATGCGTGGTCCGGGACGAAGGCCGCGGCTTTGACCCGAGCGCGATACCCAACCCGACCGATCCGGAGAATCTGCTGAAGACCAGCGGCCGCGGCCTTTACCTAATCGCGGCGTTCATGGACACCGTTCGGCACGAGGACTCTGGCCGTGCGATCGTCATGACCAAGGCGATTGCAAAGAGGCCTTCTCAGGCCGTCTCCGAACCCTCGTGAGCCGGACTTGAGGGTACCCGGGAGCCCGGCGGGCGCGCCTCGAAGGCCTCCGTGTCTAGAGCCTTCTCGAGCTCAGTCAGAAACTCGTCGCTCGGGATGGCGCCCGCGGGCTTGCCATGGCGCTGCTCCAGATCCTGGATGAAGCTCCACCAGATGCGCTCCCGGCGCGAGATCTCCAAGGGGTCCCGGATCTGACCGAAGTTCTGGACCCACTTGTTGTGGCGACAGAGCATGCGAAAAGCGTGCTCTGCCTGGGGCCGCTCGGCCGGCAGGCCCAGGACCTCGACGTCCTTTCCTACCTGGTGCACGGGCTGCCCCCACTCACTGTAGCCGCCAAAGATGCCGCCCAGCTTCTCGAGAGCGTTGGCGGTCCGTCCTTGGCCTAGGCGGGTCAGGACCTTGGTCAGGAGCGGCAGGGTGACGGTGCGGTGGAGCGTCGGCTCGGTCAAGCGCACGTCGACGCCAAGTTCTTCCTTGACGATGGTCTGAATCTGCTTGGAGGTGATCCGGGTGTCGCTGGCGAGGTGTACGCGCTCGCCAACTGCTTCGGCGCGTTTGAGCGCGGCCAGCATGCCCGCGGCGACCCGGTCGACCGGGATCAAGTTGATCTGGGCGGAAGGATCGCCGGGAAAGATGCACGCCAGGCGAGCGATTGCCGCCGCCTTCGAGCGATCCCGCCAGCGCACGCGGCCGCCGGATCGGCCGGGCCGGCCGGATCGATCGGATCGGGGCTCGGCTTTGCCTTCGCCGAACCGTCCTGTAATCGCCTGCTGGGCTCGACCGAAGACGTTGACCGGGGCGTTGACGACCTTGGTGTCACCGCGATTGTTGCCGGCTCGGGACTCACCGATGACGATCGCCGGGCAGACCTGTGCTACCCGCAGACCGCGTTCGAGCATGAAGCGCTCGGTCTCGATCGACGCCATCGCCTTGGTGAGCTCGTAGTAGTTGTTGTAGAAGTTACGTGGGAAGACGACCTCGTCCTCGCGCGCCACCTCCTTGGTCTGACGTCCGTGGATGTACGAAGTCTCGACCGACAGGTGCGAGACGAAGGGACTGCCCGGGGCCTCCTGGAGCCCGAGTGAGAACTCGAGCGCGTTGACCGTGCCGTTGACGTTGGCGCGAAAGGACGCCTCATAGGGGTCGTCGAAGGCGACGCTAGCGGCGCAGTGAATGACGTGGGTCAGGGTGGCTCGAAGCGTCGCGAGCACGTCCTCGGCAATCCCCAGGTTGGGCTCCTCGACGTCGCCGCCGATGAAGCGAAACTTCGAGCGGTCGGGATGGTCGGCGAGCCAGAGCTCCTCGAGAAGCAGCCTGCCGCGGTCGGCGGGATCGAGCACGTCGAGTACCTCGCCGGTCTTGCGGTCGCGGATGGTCTTGGGACGAATGACCACCACGACCTCGGCGATCTCGGGGTCGGAAGCCGCCTGCCAGAGAGTTTCTTTACCGACGAAGCCGGTGCCCCCAGTGAGAAGCACGCGTAACGCCAGACGGCCGTCCTCGCGGTTCCGTTCCAGCTGGCCGGCGGCCCGCCTGCGCAACTCGCCAATCCTGGCCGCGATCTCGTCGCCGGTTAGAGGGTGACGGCGGTAGCGGAAGTAATAGTCGCGATCCTTGAGGCCGAAAAGAGCCTTGGAGATGCGTTCTGGATTCTCTTCGCCGATCATCTTGGCCAGCATCCGCGAGGTGCGCTGGCCGAGGGCGCGCATCTCCTTCATCTTGCGCCGGGCCGCGCTCTCGTCGCCGGTGGCCTTGACCACCCGGCTCATCATGTAGCGAGCGTGGATATCGACGACGTGGTAGTCCCGGTGGGTGTGCACCAAGAGCCGCCGCGGTTCGATCGCGTCCTCCAGGATCTCTCCGGTCGCGAGACGGACCTTCTCGATGTAGCGCGACGGCGCCATCTCGGATGGGAGCTCAGATGCTCGTTCTTGGCTCATGCGACGACCTGCCCTTCGTGGAAATCCTGAAGCTCGACGCGGATGCTCGTACCGTTACCTTCCCGGCTGTCGATCGAGATGGCAAACCCAAGTTGCTCGCACAAGGCTCTGGTGATGGCCAGTCCGAGGCCGGTGCCGGGATGGCGGCGGGAGAGGCCTCCCTCGACCTGAGTGAACGGTTCGAAGACCCGGTCGATCTGGTCGGCCGGAATGCCGATGCCGGTATCGGTGACTTCGAGGTGCCAGCGGTGCGCGCTTTCGCCGAGCTGGATTCGAACGCCTCCGGTGTGGGTGAACTTGATCGCGTTGCCGACCAGGTTGATGACGATCTGCTTGAGCCGCACCGGGTCGGTGACCAGCGTGACCGCTCCGGCCGGGATGTGGGTTTCGAGAGCGAGTTCCTTGGCGGCGGCCTGGCTGCGCAGCTCTTCGATGGTGCGCTCGACCAGCGAGCCCACCTCGACCGGCTCGATATGGATATCGATCTTGCCGGCTTCGATCTTGGACAGATCCAGGATGCCGTTGATCAGATGGAGAAGGTGGCGGCCGTTGTCGAAGACCCGTTCGAGGTAAAGGCGCCTCTGGTCCTCGGCGGCCGGTGCCGAGGGCGACTGAAGGAGCTTGGTAAATCCTAAGATGGCATTGAGAGGCGTGCGCAACTCGTGGCTCATATGGGCCAGGAAGCGAGTCTTTGCGATATTGGCTGAGCGCTCGGCCTCGAGCTCCATCCGGACCTGCTCGATGCGCTCCCTGTAGGTCAGGATCGAAAAGACCGCGAGCTCGCCGGTTTCCTGCATGGAACGCACCGCAATCGGCTCCACCCAGCGGAGGTAGGCTGAAAGAAGGCCGCCCCAGATGACGCCAAAGAAGACCTTGGTGACGAGCTGGCCCTCCAGAAGCGCGTCGAGATTGGGGCTGCCCCAGAACGCCACCGTGGTGAAGACGGCTGCATCGACACAAAGCACGGCAACAATGACGAGGAGCACCCGGAGAGCTCGCGGCAGGTTGGGAAGCGACCGGCGCAACGCCTCCCAGAAGATCGCGAGCAGGAACACGTCGAGAGTCAGCGCCAAGGTGCCGGCTGCCATCACCCTGGGATTGAGCTCAAAGAGTTCAATCGGAACCTCGAGCAGGTTCTGGCTCGGCAGGGCAACCATTTGGTACCCGGTCAACCAGAGCAGAACGAAGATCGAGGCGTTGACCAGCACGAAAGCGAAGAGAAGGCTGCGCGTCTTGGGAATGTCTTCGCGCAGATACACCAGCAGGGCGGCGGCGATCAGACCGGTAAAGAGCACCGCCGAGCCCGGTGAGACCAGGAGGCCTGGCTGGATCTCGAAGTAGACGGTCGAGGCCAGGACGACCGCCAGGACCTGGTTCGAGCCCAGCAGGACCAGGAGCGGACCGATGCCGACCCGCCGCCGAATCCGAAAGAGGTAGAAGATGGGGATCGCGACAATGCCCAGCTCGAACAAGAGGCAGGCAAGAACGAAGAGCGCGCTTTGCGAATCTACGGCCATCTCGGAAGAGGCATGATTCTGTCAAATCCCCCTGGGAGCCTGGGAAGAAAGTCGATAGATTCCCTGTTGGAGGCCTAGGAGGTTCCGTGAGCCAGACTTCCCAACCCAAGCCCGGAGCTTCCGGGATCCGGCCGGCCCAGAGCCGGCTGGCGCACGACCGTGCTCTGCGCGGTCTCTTGCGCTCGGTTCAGAGCCTGAATGCCGGTTCGGACCTGGCCGAGGGCTTAGGTCGAGTCGCCGAGCAGCTGCGCGGGATCGTGGATTTCGCCAGCCTGGCGGTGCTCCTCCTCGACGATTTCGGCGGCGAGCTGCGCTTCGCCTTCGCCGAGGGCTTTTCGCGCGAAGTCGTCGAACACTGGCGCTTTGGCATAGGCCAGGGAATCGTGGGCAGCGCGGCGGAGCGCAAGGGGACCCTGGTCGTGGACGATGTCCTCTCCGAGCCCCGATACATCGCGGCCTCGGCGGACGTCCGTTCCGAAGTCGCGATCCCGCTGTTCGTGGAGGATCGTGTCATCGGAGTCCTGGACGTCGGCTCCCAAGAGGCGGGTGCGTTTGCTGGAGACACGCTTGAGCTTCTCGAGCTTCTGGCGGACCAACTTGCGAGCGCCATCGAGAGCGCCCGGATTCAACAGCGCATGCGCGAGCAAGCGCGCTCGCTGTCCTTGCTCCACGAGATCAGCCGCGAGATGACGGCGATCCTCAACCGGCGTGAGCTCTTGCGCAAAGTCGCCGACCGGCTGGGACGAATCGTCGACTACGACGTCTTCTCCATCTTCCTGTGGGAGGAGACGAAGCAGCACCTGGAGCCCTTCTTTTCGGTTTTCGAGGACGGCCGGCCCGTGCGTTCGCTCGAGCCGGTTGCCCTAGGCCAGGGCATCTGCGGCACGGCCGCGGCGCTGCGCCAACCCATCCGCGTGCCCAACGTGGATCTCGACCCCAGATACGCCCGCTGTAACACCGAGCTCCGGGTGCGCTCCGAGCTCGTGGTTCCGCTGGTCTTCAAGGACCGGATGATCGGGGTCATTGATCTCGAGAGCGCGAGCTACAACGCTTTCAGCAACCGGCACCAGCAGCTCTTGTCGACGCTGGCGACGTCGCTCGCGATCGCGCTCGAGAACGCCCGCCTCTACGAGAAGCTTCGCCAGGATGAGCTGCGCCTCGAGCAGGACCTGTCGACCGCTCGCGAGGTACAGAAACAGCTCCTACCCAAGACCATGCTCGCCATCGAAGGCATCGACATCGGCGTTGCCTACGAGCCCGCGCGCTATCTGGGTGGAGATTTCTACGACTCCTTTCCGTACGGCGAGGGCAGGCTGGCCTTTGCCGTCGGGGACGTTGCCGGCAAGGGCACCTCGGCGGCTCTCCTTGGATCGCTGGCGGTTGGAACCCTGAGGGAGTTTGCCACTGGCAAGTGCCTGCCTCCCGCCGAGGTCTTGGAAGAGATGAACCGCAAACTCATCCGGCTGGGGTTCGATAGCCGTTTCGTGGCCCTGGCCTTCGGGGTCTACGATCGAGATCGGCGCCGCCTGACGATCGCTAACTCCGGGCTGCCTTATCCGCTGCTCGTGCGGAAAAGCGCGGTGACGCCGATCGAGGCGAGCGGCGTGCCACTGGGGCTCTTGGGCGAGCGCAGCTACCGGCAGCACGAGATTGACCTGAAGGCCGGCGACGTGATCGTCCTGGCTTCGGACGGCGTCGACGAGAGCCTCAATGGCCGCGATCAGGAGTTCGGATCGGAGCGTCTCCACGGCACCCTCGAGCGCCTGGCGGGCGTGTCGGCGGAGGATCTGGCCCGTGGCGTCCTCGAGAGTGTGCGGGCGTTCTCGCGCGGGGTCGAGATCTCGGACGACCGCACCATCGTCGCCCTCAAGATCGCATAGAGTACGTCCTCGATGTCGGTCCTACGGCTGTGTCTCTGGTCGGGTCCGCGCAATGTCTCGACGGCGCTCATGTACTCGTTCGCGCAGCGCTCGGACACACGGGTCGTGGACGAGCCGCTCTACGGCTACTACCTCGCTTTGTCTGGTGTCGACCACCCCGGCCGTGACGAGGTGCTGGCCGCGATGGACACCGACGGCGAGCGAGTGGTGCGAGAGGTCGTGCTGGGACCGTGCGACCGGGCGGTTCTGTTCTTCAAGCAGATGGCCCACCACTTGCGCGGTCTCGAACCCTCGTTTCTGGATGAGACCGTCAACGTGCTCTTGATCCGGGATCCGGCCGAAGTCCTGACCTCGCTGGTGCACCAGGTACCGAATCCGGGGATCGGAGACACCGGGCTGGCCGATCAGACCGAGCTCCTGGATGACCTCGTCGCCCGCGGCCAGGATCCGCCGGTCGTGGATTCGCGCGAGATTCTGTTGGATCCGGCCGGGGTGCTCGAGCGATTGTGCCAGGCGATCGGAATCGACTTCGATCCCGCGATGCTGTCCTGGCCGGCGGGCGCCAGAGCCGAGGACGGGGTCTGGGCGCCCCACTGGTACCGGAACGTGCACCGCTCGACCGGCTTCATGCCCTACCGACCCAAGGCCGAACCCGTTCCCGAGCACCTCGAAGGCCTGCTTGAAGAGTGCCTCCCTCATTACCAGCGTCTGTACGCTCGGGCCATTCGGGCGGCCGGCTAGGAGACTCAGCATGAGGAGCTACCGCCCGGACGAGCTTCCGGATCCCCGCAATGCCGACATCAAGGTTCACGTGGGTGGCGATCTGGTATCCCGTCACCTGGCCTCGGTGTCGGTCTTCGACAGCGTCGTCCAGGGCGGCGACGCGGTCTGGGAGGGTCTCAGGGTCTACGACGGCCGGATCTTCCAGCTCGACGCCCACCTCGACCGGCTCGAGGCCTCGGCCCACACCATGGCGTTCGACGGTGTGCCGTCCCGCGACGAGATCAAGGGGGCCATCTTCGAAACGTTGGAGGCCAACGGCATGCGGGACGGTGCCCACCTCCGGCTGACCTTGACTCGTGGTCCCAAGGTCACCTCCGGCATGAGCCCGGAGTTCAACCGCATGGGGTGCTGCCTGATCGTCTTGGCCGAGTGGAAAGCGCCGATCTATGCCTCGAAGGGAGTGCGGCTGGTCACGGCTTCGGTACGGCGCAATTCGCCCCAGACCCTCGATTCGAAGATCCATCACAACAACCTGATCAACAACATCCTGGCCAAGATCGAGGCCAACGTCGCCGGCGTAGACGACGCGGTCATGTTGGATCTCAATGGGTTTCTGTCCGAAACCAACGCCACCAACCTGTTTCTGGTGCGCCGCGGCGAGCTTCAGACGCCGCACGCCGATAGCTGCCTGCCCGGCATTACCCGCGGCGTCGTCCTCGAGCTGGCGCGGGACAACGACATTCCCTCGCGCGAGCGCAACCTCAGCCTCTCGGAGCTCTACACGGCGGACGAGGCCTTCACCACGGGCACCGTCGGCGAGCTGAGCCCGATCCTCGAGGTGGATGGCCGGCAGATCGGCGATGGAGCGCGAGGACCGGTGACCGAGCGGCTGCAGGAACTTCACAAGGCGCAGACCGAGACCAGCGGAGAGCCGCTCCCGTTCTGATCGCCCTGCTCAAAGTCGGCGTAACTCGGCATGAGGGAGGGAGATTCCAGGATTGACAGAGGAAAATCTTTGCTGCAACATGCAGCCAGTCGTGCCCGCGGCTTCGCACTGGAGACGCGGCGGTCCAAACGGCTTGGGCGGTCGGGAGGATCGGGCGGACTTGGGTCCCGCCAGTTTGCGGATTCGCCCAGAAAGGAGGTGGTCCAGTGGTATCTGAGAAACGCGGTTTGATGGAGGTGGCGTCCCTTTAGGGAATCCTCTTCGCGCGTGGCGCACTGGAAGGGCCCCTACTAGGAAGCCCAACGCCACCTAACAAACCACCTGGCCCCGGTCGCTCGACCGGGGCTTTCTTCGTTTGGGCTCGCCTGCCCCCAGGCGATACCCTGTGCCTCGATGAGTCCCGGCCTGGTCGGCATCGATTTTCTGATTATCGGGCTGTACTTGCTTTGCGCTATCGCGGTCGGAGCGTATTTTTCCAGGCGGGCCAGCACCGATCTCGAGAACTTCTTCCTCGGCGGCCGGAACCTCCCCTGGTGGCTGGCCGGAACCTCGATGGTCGCTACCACCTTTGCGGCGGATACGCCGCTGGCGGTCACCGGCTTGGTCGCGGCCGACGGCATCAGCGGCAATTGGATTTGGTGGAACTGGGCGATCGCTCACCTGGCGGCGACGTTCTTCTTCGCCCGGCTCTGGCGCCGGTCGGGTGTGCTGACGGACGCGGAGATTGTGGAGCTGCGCTACGGCGGCCGCGCGGCCGCAGTGCTCCGGGCCTTCAAGGCAATCTACTTCGGCCTCTTCGTCAACTGCTTGACGATGGCCTGGGTGATCGCCGCGATGGTCAAGATCACGCGCTCCTTCTTCTCGGTCGAGCCGGTGTTCGTGATCGCCGTCTGTCTGATCGCCTCGGTTGCCTACACGACCCTCGGGGGCTTGCGCTCGGTGGTCGTGACCGATCTCGTGCAGTTCGCGATGGGTGTCGTCGGCGCCTTGGCGCTGGCTTGGTTCGTCCTGGCCGACTTCGGCGGCGTCGGCGCGCTGAGCGAACCCGCTTCGACGTCCGGCGAGGGCCTGCTGGGAGCGCTCGAGAGCTCGGTCGGGGGAAGCGCCGAAGCCCAGGAGCTTCTCGGCTTCCTGCCTTCCGGAGAGGGATCCATCAGCTGGATCTACTTTGTCGTCCTTCTGGTCGCCGGCTGGTGGCGCCTGGCCGAGGGGCAGGGCTATATCGTGCAGCGTCTGGCCTCGTGCCGAAGCGAGGGCGAAGCGCAGGGTGCCAGTCTTTGGTTCGCCATCGCCCACAACGCTCTCCGGCCCTGGCCCTGGATTCTGGTCGCCCTGGCGGCGCTGGTGGTCTATCCGCGAGCGGAGCCGGCCGGGCTCACGGAGGGTACGAGTTTCCCGGAACGGAGCTTCGAGCTGGCCCTTCCGGAGGGCGCGGCCACAGTTGTCGTCTCGCCCGGACCGATCGATCTCGGACGAGACGCACGGCTCGTCGTTACCGGCCTGCCGTCGTCATGCCGCCTCGAGATCGGCGGAGAACCTGTGCCGGGCCGGTCGCCGTTCGAACTGTCCGGCTGGCGCGGTGGCGGCGAGCTGCCGCTCGAGGCCGTCTGCGGGACGGTTCGGAGGTTCGAGCTGGGCTCGATTCTCCTGACCTTGGACGATCGCGAGATGGCGTATCCGCTCATGATGCGGAGGAACTTGCCCTCCGGAATTCTGGGACTGGTCGTCGCCAGCCTGCTGGCGGCCTTCATGAGCACGATCGACACCCATACCAACTGGGGCGCGTCGTATCTTGTCCGGGATCTCTACCAGAGGTTCGTGAAGCGCGATGCCGCGCCGGCCCACTACGTCACGGCGAGCCGGATCGCGATCGTGCTGATCGCGGTTCTGGCGGGCAGTACAGCGCTCTTCATCCAGAACATCGCCACGGTGTGGCGCTTTCTCATTACCCTTGGCGCCGGCCTGGGCAGTGTAACCGCCCTGCGCTGGTACTGGCCGCGAGTGACGGCCCATGCCGAGCTCGCCGCGCTTGGGGCCACGACACTGACCGCGCTAGGGCTCGAGCTCGGCGGCGCGCCGCGGCTCCTGGGAGGCACCAACCCCTTCTTCGTGACCGAGATCGCCGCCTGGGCGAAGATTCTCATCGTCGCTGCGGTGAGCCTGACGGCGTGGCTGCCGACGGCGATCTGGGGACCGCAGAACGATCGGCGGGTGCTCGAGGCCTTCGCTCGCAAGGTGCGTCCGGCGGGTCCGGGCTGGCGCCCGTATGTCGATTCCTCGCCGGATCGGGCCGGTGCGATGCTGACCCGTTTCGCGGCCGGCCTGGTCGTGGTCTTCGGCAGCCTCTTTGGAATCGGCTTCTGGATCCTCGGCGCGCCCGGTCCCGCCGGACTCTGCACGGTGCTCGCCGTGGCCGGCCTGGTATGGGTCGTGCGCTCGGATGCCGCCTAGGCGGCTGCTAACATTTCCTTTGGATATGGCCGAAGACACCTTCCGGCAGCGCGTCCGCGAGGACTTCGGAGCGCGATACGCTGTCTACTGGGCGAACCTGGCGCGGCTCAACAACTTGCTGATTGTCCTCAACATCAGCTTTTTTTTCGCTACGGAGCTGGTGACCAAGGAAGGCTACTACTACACGTATTTTTCCCTTCTGCTGACCCTGGGTGTCTATGCCGGGCTGCTGGTTCCGTTCGGTCGCACGAGCCGGCTCGGCCACTACCTGGTTTTCTTGGGAATGGCGCTCGGCGCCCTCTATTTCTTCGTCGTCAGCGTCTGGTACTGGGTCGTCACCAACAAGGAGGCTGCGCGCGAGATGCTGTCGGCGCTCGCCCTCAACGGAAAGGTTGCAAGCGATGTACTGTCCCTCATGCGGTGGTGAGTTTCGAGACGAGATTCGGATGTGTCCGGACTGCTCGGTACCGTTGAGCTCAACGAAGCCGGAGCCGGAGCGCGGCGAGCGCTTCGTCGAAGTTCTGCGGACCGCGGATGCTTCGCTCCTGCCCGTGGTCGAGTCGGTTCTGAGCGGCGCCGGAATTCGCTTCTTGGTCCAGGGAGGCGAAACCCTCGGAGGCCTCTATCCTCTGGGCGCGATGGGCGGCGACGACGATCCGCGGCTGCTAGCGGCCGTCGTACGCGTTCCAGCCTCCAGCCGGGAGGCGGCCGAAGCTCTGCTTTCCGAGGCCGGCGAGGGACTCGTTGCGGCCGCCGGCGACGAAGAAGAATAGGCATCGCCTCCGGCACGCTGCGATGACCGATCGTTTCGAAGCGAACCCGCTAACCGCGGCCGACAGCGCTTGGTTGCGCATGGAGGATGCAACCAATCTCATGACGATCACTTCGGTCATGACTTTGGCCGAACGGCTGCCGCGGGACGAGTTTCTGGGCCGGATCGAAGACACGCTGCTTCCGCACGAGCGTTTCCGGATGTGTGTTCGCGACCCGGCGGGCAAGCTGGGCAAGCCGGCCTGGATCGAGACCGACTTCGATCTTTCAAAGCACGTTCTAGACACCCGGTTGGAGGATCGCACCAGCAAAGCCGAGCTCCAGACACTGGTGAGTTCGGAGATGTCGACGCCCTTGGCCTTCGACCGCCCGCTCTGGAGGTTCCGCTACGTCGAGGACTTCCGGGGCGGTTCGGCCTTGGTTGCCAGGATCCACCACTGCATCGGCGACGGCATGTCGCTGATGCAGGTCCTCCTGGGCATGACCGATCCCGCCGAGACGGAAGACGGTATCGCCCAGGTCGGGCTGGCCCAAGCAGGCGACGATCACGAGAGCATTCCCTCGGCCCGGAGAATCGTCGCGGCGGTCAAGGCGGGCGGCCACGCCGCGGGCGCGCTGGCGCGGCTGCTCTCGATGCGAGCCGACCCGGCAACAGCGTTCAAGGGACCGCTGGGCGTGGACAAGCTCGCGGTCTGGTCGAACGAGATTCCGCTTGCGACCGTCAAAGACATCGGCCGAAGACTGGAGGCGACCATCAACGACGTGCTTACCGCGGCAGTCACCGAGACCCTGCGCTCGTACCTCGAGAAGCGCGCCCAGGGACTCCCCGTGCGGGACTTACGGGCGGTCATTCCGGTCAACCTGCGGCCTCCGTCCGATACCGAGCTCGGCAACCAGTTCGGTCTTGTCTATCTGTCGCTGCCGGTGGGAGTCGGGAAGCGAATCGCCCGCGTGCGCGCGGTCAAGGAGCGCATGGATCGACTCAAGCGCTCGCCCGAGGCCTTCGTCGTCTACGCCGTGCTGAGGGCCCTGGGCTCGACCCACGCCGGGCTCCATCGGCGCGTCGTGAACCTGCTCAGCAAGAATGCCACGGCAGTCATGACGAACGTGCCCGGTCCGAGACGGCCGCTCGCGATCTGCGGCCGCGCCGTCGACGACATGATGTTCTGGGTGCCGCAATCCGGGCGGCTCGGCCTGGGAGTGAGCATCCTGAGTTACGACGGCAGGGTGCGCTTGGGTCTCGCGGTCGACAGAGGCCTGATTCCCGATCCCGGAGAGCTCATCGCCGGCTTCGAGAGCGCTCTTTCCAGCTTGGCGGGAGAGGCCGGAACTTCGCTCTAGCGGCCCCGAGGAGGAGGTGCTTCGGGCCGCGCCCGCGGGCTTCCTGGTGCGACGACCGGGCGAGCTAGACGTCGTCCGGAGCCGTGGCAATGTGGACCACGGCATCGCCGCGATGGACCAGGGGATTGTTGGTGTAGCCCATGACGATCCCCGTGGCCGGGGCGCGGAACTTGCGTTTCCGGCTCCCCAGGGGATCCGAGATGACCCCCAGCAGCTCGCCCTTGCGGACGGGTTTTCCGAGATCGGCCGACAGGTGCAGGATGCCGCTGCGGGGCGCGCGGACCCAGCGCGTGGACTTCGCCTCGAAAGATGCAGCCTCGCCCGGCGTACGGGTCTTGGCGATGCCGACCATCTCCAGGACGCGGAGCGTCCCCTGGACGCCGAGCTCGATGGCATTCTCCTCGAAACGGAGCGGCTCTCCGGCTTCGTAGACCAAGATCTTGACCCCAGCCTTGCCAGCCGCGGAGCGTAGCGAGCCCTTGATGCGCTTGGCACGGTACATAAGGGGGGCGCCAAAGGCCAGGGCCAGCCTGCGGGTCTCCGGGTCGGAGATGTCGGCGCGAACCTGGGGCAGGTTGGTGCGGTGGTTCGAGCCGGTGTGAAAGTCGAGACCGTAGTCGCACCGCGAGACGATCTCGCGCATGAAGAGATGCGCGATTCGTGACGCCAGAGAACCGCGCGAGGAACCCGGAAAGCTGCGATTCAGGTCTCTCCGGTCGGGTAGGTAGCGTGTCTGCTGGACGAAGCCGAAGACGTTGACGATCGGGACCGCGACAACCGTGCCGGAGAGCGTCTTCGGGTCGAGCGCGTCCAAGACTCGATGAATGATCTCGAGGCCGTTTAGCTCGTCGCCATGGACGGCGGCGTCCATCCACAGTGCCGGACCGGGCAAGGCGCCGTGGAGCACCACGACGTGGAGAGAGAGCCAGTCTCCCGTGGGCAGGCGAGCGAGATCGAGGGACAGGCGCTTGCGCTTGCCTGGGGAGACCTTGTGGCCTCCGATCTTGAAGGGCTTAGGCTCGGACGCCACGTCGTCGTCCCCGGCGGTGCTGCCGTTCCAAGAACTGGATGATGGCCCCGGCCACGTCTTTGCCGCTGGCCGCCTCGATGCCTTCGAGCCCCGGAGAGGAGTTGACCTCGATGACCACCGGCCCGTGCCCGGATTGCAGCATGTCGACGCCGGCGACGTTCAATCCGAGGGTGGCCGCGGCCTTGACCGCGGTGCGTCGCTCCTCTTCACTGAGTTTGATCTTGACGGCGGTTCCGCCGCGATGGAGGTTGGACCGAAACTCCCCCGGAGGCGCCTGGCGCTTCATCGCGGCGATCACCTTGCCGCCGACGACGAAAGCCCGGATGTCGGCGCCCTTGGCCTCCTTGATGAACTGCTGGACCAGGATATTGGCGTCGAGCTGGCGAAAAGCCTCCATTACGGAACGGGCGGCGCTCTTGGTCTCGGCCAAGACGACCCCGACTCCTTGGGTTCCCTCCAGAAGCTTGACTAGCAGCGGGGTGCCGCCGACGATCTCGATCAACCCGTCTATGTCCTTGGTGGAATGGGCAAAGCTCGTCACCGGCAGCCCGAGACCCTCACGCGCCAAGAGCTGGAGCGAGCGCAACTTGTCACGGGATCGGCTGATCGCCATCGAGTCGTTCGCGGCCAGAACGTTCATCATCTCGAACTGGCGGACCACGGCGGTTCCATAGAACGTGTAGGTTGCTCCGATCCGAGGGATGATTGCGTCGAACTTGAGGCGGTGGCCGGCGTACAGGACCGAGGGCCTGCGCGAAGTGATGTCCATGTAGCAGCGCAGATAGTTGATGACCGACGCGTCGTGGCCGCGCTCGCGCGCGGCGGTGACCAGCCGCCGGGTCGAATAGAGCGAAGACCTCAGCGACAATACGCCTATCTTCATGTCAGGGACCGACCTTGCGGCGAAAAGCGGCCGAGCCGCACGTCGAGCTTGGCGGGCCGGGATGGGGCCGCGACGATCGTTTGCTTCGTGGGGCGCAGGACCATGGCGCCCCGATTGTTTCGCAAGTCGGAGGCTTGCGGTACCGCGTCGGAGGGAAATCCGGGCGGGTACCGGTACGGGCCTAGCGGGCCTTACGAGTCATGGCGGCCGGCGAGACCGTCTTCACGCGCTCGGCCAGACCCAGCTTCTCGAGGAGCACGATCACGAGATAGCTGGGATCGAACTGCCACCATCTGAGCCCCTGCCGAGCCGAACCGGGGAAGGCGTGATGATTGTTGTGCCATCCCTCACCCAGCGCAAGCAAAGCCATGACCCAGTTGTTCCGGCTCTCGTCCTCGGTGGCGAAGGGCTGGCTGCCGAAGTAGTGGCAGATGGAGTTCACACTCCAGGTCACGTGTTGCAGGACAAAGATACGAGCGAGTCCGGCAAACAGGAACGCCGAAAGCGCGCCCGTCAGACTCGAGGTCAAGGCCCACCCCGCCAGCGCCGGAGCGGCGAGGCTGAGGACCAGCCAGGCCGCGTAGTGCCGGTCGACGGACCGTACGAGCCCATCGTGAAGGAGGTCAGCGGCGTAGATCCGGATGGAGGTCTTGTCCCGGTCGAAGAGCCAGCCGACGTGGGCGTACCAGAGATTGCGGAGCATCGTCAGATAGCCGGTGCCTTCTTGCAAGTGGGGCGAATGCGGGTCGCCTTCGTGGTCGCTGAATTGATGATGGCGGCGATGATCGGCAACCCAGCGAATAATCGGTCCCTGAACGGCCATGGATCCGAAGACCGCGAGAACGACCCGAATCGGGCGGGCGGTCTTGAAGCTGCGGTGCGAAAAGAGACGGTGGAAACCGATCGTGACTCCGAGGGCGGTGAGCACGTAGAAGACTCCAAAGAGCACCAGGTCCGAGAGATCCAGCCCGCGCTTCCAAAAGGCGAGGGTTCCGCCGACGAAGCCCAAGAACGGCAGCACAACGGCGACGAGGGTCACACGACGCTCTCGCCGATAGGCCCATCCCGGCAGGCGCGTGGTTGGGGACTTGGTCATTCCGCGACGCTCAAGCTACTCGGGCCGATGGACTTCAAGGAAAACGCAGCGGTCCATAGCATCGACCGAAAGACGGTAGGTAGAGGGGGTGGGCCGCAACGCAAGGGCCAGCGCTTCCATGTCCGACTCCGTCCGGTACTGAAGGTGCCAGGCGAGGACGTATTCCATGATCCAGGTGGAGACGGGGCAGCGCTTCAGGTTGCCAACGAACAGCTCTCCACCAGGCGCCAAGAGGCCATAGAGCCTTTGTGTAAGGGCGGTCGCTACCGGTTGAGGCAAGTAGTCGTACAGCCCGGCGGCGTAGATCAAGTCCGCTTCCCCAAGTGCCGAACGAACGAACTCCGCTTCTCCATCATCCGCCGGTTTCAGGATCTGTTTGACGGAAATATGAAGCCCGTTGAGGCGGTACGCCAGCTGAGCCGCCTGCCCGACGCCCATAAGCGACCTACTCAGAGAACTGTGGGCGAAGTTCATCGCCTGTTCGTCTTGATCTACGAAAACGAACTCGCACGAGTGTTCGCCGGAGGCGAGTTCGAGGATGACGTTCTTTAGTTCTAGGGCGGGTCCGCAGGCAAGGGCGACGATTCGCGGGTTGTCGCGGCGCCTGATCGTTCGGGAGACCTTGCTACGCATCAAGGATTCGCGGTCTCGAACCGTCTTCCCAAGCGGGTAACGCTGCGCCAGCAATTGGAGGAACTGAGCGAAGAGTGTCTTTCCGGAGTACAGATCCTCGAAGTACATTTCGATCAGTCGGTAGTCGCCGGCGTAACCAAGGGGCTTGTCGAAAGCCCGCCGGTACATGGGGCTCAAGTAGACGAGGGGCATGATCTCGCGAGAAGCGAAAGCCTGAGCTCGCTCGCGGGTTTTTTCCTCGAGCTCCTCGGACAGTCGAAAGAGTAATTCCTGTTGCCCGTAGAACGCCGGGGCCCATTTCTCGAAGACTCGTTCGAAAAGGGCCTTTCGGTCTTCGACAAAGCTGGATGAATCGTAGTCGAAGCTCTCGTCGGCTACCTCGAGTACCTGTTGCACGTCTTCAAGGAGTCCGCGAAGATCGGAAACGGCTACTCGCCAAGCAGCGGGAAGAGCTGAGCTGGTCTCCTGGCGCTCCGTCAGGAGCGCTTCCAAGCGAGTTTCGATTGAATCAGCGACCTTGATTAGGTGCAGGTCGAGAAGTCCGGACGTGAAGCGTAGGCCGACGCGGGGCGAAGGGTCCTGGACCTGATACACGCAGACACCGAGTCCTTCCCAGATGATCGATTCTCCGTGTAGCAGCTGAAGCGACGAGATCTCAGACCCCGGGGGCAGAACTGAGCTGTCACCTCCCTGTAGCGCGAGGCCCGTGGTCGAGATATCGACGACTGGGAAGGGGCCAAACGCGGCCTGGTCCAAGAGTCCTTGGCAAGAAAGGTCGTAATTGAGCTCGGACGTACGGAGCCGGCGAGGTCGGTATTGAAGAATCTCGTCGCCTCCCAACAGGTCCGCGTGTATTGCGCCTGAGGGTGCATTCGATGGTCGGTTCGATTTCAAACCAGCTCCAGAGAAGCTTTGCGGGATCGCTGATCTAGTGTACCGCTAAAGACGCTCGGCACTTGATATTTCTTGAGGTAGGCTTTGGCTGGTGTTCAGCGAAAAGCCCGACAGGGCGACCTCTGATGTGGCGCGCTTTGAGTCCGTCCTGGCCGCAGAAGTGCATGAGCTGTTGGTCCAATGGCTCCGTCGGGGCCTGGGCGTGGGGATCGTGCTGTATGCAGGATTCAGCATCCTGGACTACTACAGCTCGAGTTCCGAACTTGGTTTCTTGATCGCTGTTCGCCTGGTTGTCGTCTTGCTCGCAGCGATAACGATCGGCCTCTCGTATGCCGAGAAGGCTCAGCCCTTTCTGGGGCCAATTTCAGTCCTGATGCTCTACGTGGCAGCCTCGGGCATCGCAATTATGACTCCGAGGGTCGGTGGTTTCGAGAGCCACTATTACTTCGGGATCTTACTGGTTCTCTTCTTTGTCGGCCTGTTCATGCCCTGGAGGCTGCCGACGGCGGTGCTGTTTTGCTTCGCTGTTGCGGTCACCTACTTACTCGCCAACGCATACCTTGCAGGTCTCAATGCCGCGGCCGTTCCAGCGTTCTTCTATGTGGTGAGCACCTGTGTCTTTACCTGTCTCGCGGTCGAAGCCGGAGATCGAAGCCGTCGCCGCGATCTGTCCCTTCGTTTGCGGTTAGAGCAGGCCAACGACGAGCTCAAGAAGCTCGATGAGGCAAAGACCCGCTTCTTCGCGAACGTCAGCCACGAGCTGCGTACGCCGCTGACGCTGATGGTCAGTCCGGTCGAGACCATGCTTCGGGACGAGCGGAATCCGGAGAAGAGAACTCTCCTGCGGGCCGCGCTGGCGAACAGCCGCCGTCTCCTGAGGCACGTCAATCTCCTGCTGGACACCGCCAAGCTCGAGGCGGGTCAGATGCAGCTCGACGTTCGGCCGGGCGATCTTGCCGCCCTCCTCACCGAGTTGGTTCAGGCCAGCCTGCCGCACGCCGGACGCAAGGGAATCGAGCTCACCACCGAAGGACTGAACGATCTGCCGGTCTTTGCCTTCGACAGCGCCAAGGTCGAGATGATCGCCGCCAATCTTCTTTCCAACGCCTTGAAGTTCACCCCGGACGGCGGACGCATCGTGGTGAGGGCGCGGGCCGACGACAGCGCCATGGTGTTCGAGGTCTCGGACTCGGGACCGGGCATTCCCCCCGGACAGGAAGAAGCCATCTTCGATCGGTTTCACCAAGTCGACAGCAGCCTCACGCGAAGCGAGGAAGGCACCGGGCTCGGTCTGGCCCTGGCTCGCGAGTTGGCGCGATTGCAGGGCGGAGACGTCGAGGTCGAGAGCGTCGCGGGTCAAGGGTCGACATTTCGCGTGACCCTGCCGAGGGAGGCTCTGACGCCGGAAGAGCGCCGGCAGGCTCCGCGAAGACGAGAAGACAAGGTCCTCCGAGCGCGGGCAGAGGTTCTTGCCAATCGAGAGTTTGGTCGTCGCTCTCAGCGGGACACGTTGCTGGCCGACGTGCGCGGCGGCGACGCGGCTGGGATGGGAGGCGATGGGACAGGTCCTCCCGAACGACTCGACCGGGATGCCACGGTGCTGGTCGTCGAGGACAACTCGGATCTACGCTCGTACCTGGTCGGACAACTGTCGCGGCACTACAAGGTCGAGACCGCTATCGACGGGGTCGAAGGTCTCAAGAAGGCCTTGGCGATTCGGCCCGATCTTGTCCTCTCCGACATCATGATGCCCAAGATGAACGGATACGAGCTGTGCCGGAGGCTTCGCACCGAGCCCATGCTCAAGGGAACGCCGATTATCCTGGTAACCGCGAAGGCCGGCTCCGAGGCCGCGGTCGAAGGTCTCGACACCGGGGCCGATGACTACGTCACGAAGCCGTTCTCGATGGAGGAGCTGGAAGCGCGCATCGGCGCGCAGATCCGGGCACGTCGGACGGAGCGGCGGTTGGGAGAGCGTGAGACGAGACTCGCCGCCATCGGCAGCTTGACGAGCACGGTGGTGCATGATCTTCGCAACGCCCTGATGCTCATCAAAGGCTATTCCGACCTGGCGCGTGCGGTCGCCGTGGGCGGTGGGCCGAAGGAAGACTTGGTCGAAGACATCGATCAGGTTCGAGCCGCTGCCACCAGGTTGGAGACGATGGCGACCGAGATCCTGGAGTTCGCCCGCGGAGCAGGCACCGAGCTCAAGAAGGCCGTGCTGCCGGCTTCGACCTATCTCGTCGGTGTCCTGGCGCCGTTGCGGACGAATGTGGCGCGTCACGGCGTGGAGTTGGTCGTCGAGGATCGTCTGGAGTCCGCTGTGGAGGTCGAGCTCGACCCCGACCGTTTCACTCGGGTTCTCGAGAACCTCGTCTCGAACGCTCAGGATGCCGTGTCCGGCAAGCAGGAGCGTCTGATCGTCGTCGAGTTGGGTAGCGATGAGACCTTCTTGCGGGTTCGAGTCGCCGACAACGGCGCGGGCATCGAGGAAGAACGGCTCGGGTCACTTTTTGATCCGTTTTCGACGGGCAAGAAGAAGGGTACCGGTTTGGGGTTGGCCACGGTTCGCAATCTGGTCAAGGCCCATGGCGGCGAAGTCACCGTCGAGGGACGCTCCGAACTCGGGGGCGCTGCGTTTGTCGTAAGCGTTCCCCTGGACCCCGGCCCTGGTGCCGCCCCATCTCCGGCCGCCGATGCCGAACCGGCCGCTCCGGTGGCCGGGTAGGCCTCTGTTCGGTCGACTGGCGTTTCCTCCGCCGCTGGATCGAGCGAGCAAGAATCCGGACTGGGTTGCTGCCGAGATGCTAGACCCAGTAGGGAAGAGGGTCCGTTGGGGCTTGATTGGTCGCTCGACTCGGTTTATTCCAGCTCGGCTCGTTCCCACTCGCTTCAGACCGGTCCGCAGCCTACGACGCGGTGAAGAGAAACGCGGTGTAGAGGACGTATCCGCCCAAGAGCAGGACCCCTTCCCAGCGCTCGAGTTTGAGCCTGGTGGCCAGAAACGGCCAGACGATCGCTGAGAGCCCCAGCATCACGACGAGGTCGGGCCAGCTCGATCCCCAATCCAGATGCACCGGGCGGACGATCGACGTGAGTCCGAGGATGCATAGGACGTTAAAGACGTTCGAGCCGACGATGTTGCCGAGGACGATGTCACCCTCGCGCTTCAGAGCCGCCACGATCGACGCCGCCAGCTCTGGAAGGCTGGTACCGAGGGCAACCAGCGTCAGGCCCAAGACGCGCTCGCTGATACCGACCTCGCGAGCGATGGCTAGCCCGCCCCGCAATAGGGACTCGGCGCCGACGACCAGCAGTACCAGGCCTAAAACCACCAGGCCGATGGCTTTCGGGACGCGCCGGCGCTGGCGAGCGGAGGTGCCGAACTCGGTTTCGAACTCCTCTCGGACCTCCGGATCCGGATCCTTCTTGGCCCGGAGCAGATGCACCAGAAACCAGATCAAGAGACCGAAGAGTGCCATGCCCTCCAGGCGACCAATCCGACCGTCGGCGGCCAGCGGGAAGAGCAGCCCCGACGCCGCCAGCATGAACGGAACCTCCCGGCGCAGGAACCGGGCCTGGGTCCTGAGTGGCCACACCAGTGCGGTCAGTCCCAGGATGAGCCCGATGTTCGCGATGTTCGAGCCCACGACGTTGCCGAACGCGACCGCCGGCGCTTCCTCGAGGGTCGCCGCCAGGGTCGAAGCCAGCTCCGGGCTCGAAGTCCCGAAGGAGACTACGGTCAGGCCGATGACGAGCGGGCTCAGCCCCATGGCTCGGGCCAGGCTAACCGAGCCGCGCACCAGAGCCTCGCCGCCCAAGTACAGAAGCGTGATGCCGAGAGCGACGAGGAAGTAGTTCAAGACCGTCAGCCGCCCCGCCCGCCAAAGCCTCCCGGCATCCGGGGACCGATGGCGGCGGGCCGGACGCCGCCGGCGTCCTCTCGATCGTCGGCTTCGTCCCGAGGGCTCTCGCCGGGGTTCAGGAAGAGGTCGGCCTCGAGTCGGTATTGCTTGTCGTGGAGCTCGCGATAGCGGCCGTCACGCTCGAGCAACTCGGCGTGGACGCCGCTTTCGACGATCCTGCCCTCTTCGAGAACGAGAATGTTGTCGGCGTTCCGAATGGTGGAGAGCCTGTGCGCGATGACGAAGGTGGTTCGCCCCGAGCGCAGCTTCTGGAGACCCTCCTGGATCAACTGCTCGCTCTCGCTGTCGAGCGATGAGGTGGCTTCATCGAGCACCAGGATTCGCGGGTCCGCGAGCATTGCCCGCGCGATCGAGACCCTTTGCTTCTGGCCGCCCGAGAGCTTGACCCCGCGCTCCCCGACCACCGTGTCGTAGCCGTCCGGAAACTCGCGCACGAACTGATCGCAGTTGGCCAGGCGCGCGGCCTCGACGATCTCGTCGCGGCTCGCTTCGGGCCGGCTATAGGCGATGTTCTCGGCGATGGTGCCGTCGAATAGGAAATCGTCCTGCAGGACGACCGCGAGGTGACGGCGATAGTCGCGGAGCTTGACGGTCGCGAGATCCTGCCCGTCCACGTGAATGGATCCTTGGGTGGGCGTTCTGAAGGTCAGGATGAGGCCGATGAGCGTGCTCTTGCCGGCGCCGCTCGATCCCACGATCGCGGTCGTCGTGCCCGCTGGGGCTTCGAAGGAAACGTCGCGCAAGACCGGGACGTCTCGCTGGTACTCGAACCAGACGTTCTGGAACCGAACATGCCCATCCAAGGATGCAAGCGCCCGGCGGGTGGGGTCGTCGTCGAGCTCGGTCTCACGCTCCAGGATCTCGTAGATGCGGTCGAGGCCGGCGAAAGCTTCGGTCAGTTGCGTGCCGATGGCGCTCATCTGGATGAGCGGCGTCACCATCAGACCGGTGAAAACGACGAACATGAAGAGGTCGCCAACCGACATGGTTCCGGCGAGGACTTGCCGGGTGCCGAGAAGACCGACCGTGAGTGCCACCAGGCCGAAGATCAAGGTGCCCAGGGTCGAAACGGTCGAAACACCGACCACTGACTTGACCACCAGATCGACGAAGCGCTCGGTGTTTTTGGCAAAGAGCGCGTCCTCGCGATCCTCGGCGGTGTAGGCCTTGACGATGCGGGCGCCGTTGAGCGACTCGGCGAGCCGACCGGTGATCTCGGCGTTGAGCTTGCCGCGTTCCCGGAAAATCGGGCGAATGCGGCTGAAACCCACGACCATGACGACTCCGAAGACCGCCAGGAAGAGGAGCGTGATGAGCGTCAGCCGCCAGTTCAGCCACAGCAGGACGGAGAACGCCACCGTCGCCGACAGCGCCCCGCCGATCAGCTGCACGAATCCCGTGCCCACGAGATTCCGGACGCCCTCTGGGTCGGACATGATGCGCGAGATGAGCTCACCGCTCTTGTGCTCCTCGAAGAACGAGATCGGCAGCCGGCCGATATGGCTCTGGACCCGGAGGCGCAGGCCGTTGATGGCGCGCTGGGCCGCGGCGCCCAGAAGCACTGCCAGCGAGAACGACGAGATCGCCTGGATGAGAGCTCCGGCACCGGCGGCGACGGCGATCCAGACGAGAAGATCGTGCCGGCCCTTGCCGATCACCTCATCGATCAGGAACTTCGAAGACGCCGGCAGGATCATGCCCGCCAGCCGTCCGATGAGGAGCAGCACCAGACCGATGGCCAGACGCCCCCGGAACTGCCAGATGACGCGCTTGGCCTCCCGGCGGACCGCGGCCAGGGTGACCTTCTTCTTGGCGTCGGGTGGAGTCAACGGACCGGCAGGCTAACATTGTTGCCATGGAGAGCCGAAGCCACCGCGGGACTCAGAACGGCCGGGATTCTCGGAGACTCAGGCTCTGGCCGGCCGGATTGATCCTGGTTCTCTGGGCAGTCGTCCTTGTCTGGACCTGGTGGATCGCGGACCATAGCCGCCAGCACAGCGTTCTCCACGGCCTGCTGGCGACGGTGGCCGCGGCAGCTCTGCTGCTGCTCTGGTTCTTGCTGGCCTCGAAGGCGCCATGGCGCTGGCGGCTGGGAGCGCTGGCACTCGCCGTGGCGGCCGGAGGGTTGGCCGCGAACTTCGTCGAGATCCAGGGAGTCACCGGAGACTTGGTGCCGATTCTGGGCTGGAAGGCCGGTGGGGAGGAGGAGCCCCCGGAGCCGGAAGAGTCGCCAGGCGAGTCCGCGCCCGATGTCGGAGTCTCCATGGAAGCTGCGGCAGAGGCAGGAACGGCCGAAGTGGGGCCGTTGAGCCCTGGTCCTGATGACGACGCCGCCGCCGGCGCGTCGGTCGAGGTCGAGCTGTCCGGGACCGAGGTCGAGTCTGGGCCTGACCCGGCTTCGGGTGCGGCGTCCGAGGCCTCACAAGGGTCCGAGGCAATCGCTCCGGCAGGCGACGAGCTCGTGGTCGCCGCGACCGCGGTCAACGCGCCGGTGCCCCTGACGCCTGCCGCGCCCGACTACCCGCAGTTTCTGGGACCGACCCGGGACGCGCGGCTGCCGGGTCCGGCGCTCGATCCCGATTGGGCGAGCCATCCGCCGGAGGAAATCTGGCGGCGACCCGTGGGCGCGGCCTGGTCGGCCTTCGCCATTGCCGGCGACCGCGCGGTAACGCAAGAGCAGCAGGGCGTCGAAGAGCAGGTCACGGCCTACGCGCTCGCCACCGGCGAAGTGCTCTGGCGCCATTCCGATACGACGCGCTACGAGACGACCATCGGCGGTATCGGACCGCGGGCCACGCCGACCCTCGCTGGTGGGCGGGTCTACACCCTGGGAGCCACGGGTCTGCTCAACGCGCTTGATCTCGAGACCGGCCGGAAGCTCTGGTCGCGGGACGTTCTGGCCGAGAACGGAGCCGGCAACCGGGAGTGGGGCAAGAGCGGTTCTCCGCTCGTCGTGGATGGATTGGTGGTGGTCAGCGCCGGTGGCCGGGACGGCCGCTCGCTGGTGGCCTACGACGCCGAGACTGGCGGACCGGTTTGGGCCGCGGGCGACGACACCTCGAGCTATTCATCGCCGGTTCTCGCCACCCTCGGCGGCCGCCGGCAGGTCGTGATCCGGAATCAGACCTCGATCACCGGCCACGAGGTCGCGACCGGCGAGGTCCTTTGGTCCGAGTCCTGGACCGGCGAGTTTCCGAACGTGGCGGTGCCGGTCTTCCTGGGCGGCGACCGGATGCTGGTATCGACCGGGTACGGCATCGGCTCGAAGCTCTTCCGGGTGGAGTCGGGCGCTGGAGGATTCGAGCTCGAGGAGCTCTGGGCGAGCTCCAGGCTCAAGGCAAAGTTCACCAACGTGGTGGTCCACGAGGGCTACGTCTATGGCCTCGACGACGGTGTTCTGGTCTGTCTCGATCCGCGCGACGGCGAACGCTGCTGGAAGAAGGGGCGGTTCGGACACGGCCAGATGATTCTGGTCGGGGAGCTCCTGCTCGTGACGACCGAGCGCGGCGAGGTGCTGCTGCTCGATCCCGATCCCGAGGAGTACCGCGAGCTAGGGCGGTTCCGAGCCTTTTCGGGCAAGTCCTGGAATCCGCCGGCTCTGGCAGGGCGTCACCTGCTTCTTCGAACCGACCAGGAAGCGGCTCTCTACCGGCTGCCGGTGCGCTGATCTCGGCCGGCGGCCGGCTCGGCTTGGCCGCGGATCGCTGTCGCGCCGAGCGAGCTGGGCCTTCCGGTTTCGGTCTTGGCCTGCCCCTCTGGACCCCTCCTTCGGGCTGCTAGACTTTCCCGATGTCGAGAACCGGAAGAACGTTCAAGATCGCTCCCGCGCTGGCGGCGGCCGCCGGCCTTCTTGGGATGGCGTGCGGAGGTGCCGGCGAGTCCGGTCCCACTTCCGAAAGCTCGGCTGCGGCACCCCGATTCTTGAGCGTGGGGACTGCTCCGCCGGGCGGGGCGTTCTTTGTCGTCGGCGGGGCCTTGGCCGAGGTCCTCGACGCCCATCCGGGCGATCGCGGTTGGCAAGTTACCGCCGAGGCCACCAAGGGGACGCAGGAGAACCTACGGCGGTTGGCTCGGGGTGAGCTCGACTTCGCCATGGCGAACTCGGCGATTTCCTATTTCGCGGTGCGCGGGCAGGGGGCCTGGCAGAGTGAGCTGCCCATCCGGACCGTGATGACCCTGGCACCCAACGTCGCCCTGTTCATCGCTCCCGAGGATGGACCCGTGGCCGGGATCGCCGATCTTGCCGGTAGGCGGGTGGTCTTGGGGCCGGCGGGTGCGGGCTTCGATCACTTCCTAGGCCCGATCCTCCAGGCCCACGGCTTGAGTTACGAGGACCTGACCGCTCTCCACGCCACGCAGACCGGCGCGGTGGATCTGCTGGCCGATGGCTCGGCGGCGGCGGCGTTTCTGGGAGGCGCGGTCCCGACGGCCTCGATTACCCAGGCGGCGACCACCCAGGACCTCATCTACGTGCCGTTCGACCCCGAAGCGATCGAGGCGCTGCTGCGCGAGTATCCGTTCTTCGACCGCGCGACGATTCCGGCGGGAACCTACCGGGGCCTGGACGAGGACTTCGCCGGGCTGAACGTGGGCTCGATGCACCTCGTGACGTCGGCGGCCGCCGACGAGGAGGTGGTCTACGACGTGACCAAGACCATCTGGGAGCATCGCGCCGAGGTCGTCGAGAAACACCCGGCGGGACGCGCCATCAACCCGAACGTGGCCGTCCGGGACACCGGAACGCCGTTTCACCCGGGCGCCATCCGCTTCTTTCGCGAGCTCGACATCTGGCCGGCGGACCGCGCGGAGGCTTCGCCCGAAGCCGCCACCGAAGCCGGTCCCGGCTCCTGATCGATGGCTAACGCCGGCGCGCGCGTTCTAGCGCGCGGCATCGCGGTGGCCCTGCCGATCTTCGCGCTCGCCGAGATCAACTATCCGCAGCTTCAGCCGCAGTCCCAATTGGCGATCTTCGCCGGGCTGGGACTGGCCCTGTGCTTCCTGGCCAAGGGGCGCGTGGTGGATCTCGCGGCGGCGGGTCTCGCGCTCGCGGTCTGTGGTTTCGTGGTGGTTCAGACCGAGCCTTGGTTCCGCGGCCTGTGGCTCGATAGCACCGCGCTGGGTGAGCGCGCGGGCGTGGAGACCGGCTGGGACATCGCTATCGGTACCGTCGGCATCGTACTGGTCTTGCTGGCGACCCAGCGGGTCGTGGGGTGGGTTCTTCCGGCTCTGGCCGGGGCGTTCCTGCTCTACGCCAAGCTCGGCCCGATGCTTCCGGACTGGCTCATGCCTCACCGGGGCTACTCGCTCGAGCGCATTGTCGGCCAGGCCTTTCTACACAGCCAGGGAGTGTTCGGCATCGCCCTGCGGGTGATGTTCACCTACGTCTTCCTGTTTGTCGTCTTTGGCGCGATTCTCGAAGCCACGGGGGCCACCGGCTTCATCGTCAACCTCGCCCGCAGGGTGTTTGCCCGCTCGACCGGCGGCGCGGCCAAGGTGGCGGTGTTCTCCAGCGGACTCATGGGCTCGCTTTCGGGAAGCGCGGTGGCCAATACCGCGACCACGGGTACGTTCACGATCCCGATGATGCGGAGCTCGGGCTTTCCACGGCATGAGGCCGCGGGCGTCGAGGCCGCCGCCAGCTCGGGCGGCGCCCTGGTGCCGCCGGTGATGGGTGCGGGCGCGTACATGATGCTCGAAATCGTCACCCCCGCGGTGACGTATCTGGAGATCATCCGAGCCGCCTTCTTGCCCGCGCTCGTCTACTACGCGTCGCTCTTCGTCATCGTGCATCTGTCGGCGCGGAAGTTCCAAGGCCGAGAAGCCGGGGCCACGCCCGCCGGGATCGGGGCGGACGGCGTCGGGGCTGCGGCCACGGCCGAGCCGGCTCCGACCGGTGCCGCAGCGCCCGGCAGCGGCGAGGCCGAGCCGTTTTCCTGGGCCCGGTTCGAAGGGCTCGTGTTCCTGGGCGGGCTGGGCGGGCTCATCGTCTTTCTTCTCGCCGGATTCTCGGTGTTTCGCGCTGTCACCCTGGCGCTCCTGGTGGTGGTGTTCCTGAGCGCCTGGAACCGCAGAACCCGGCTCGGCGTCGGCCGCTTGCTCGCCGCCCTCGAGCGGGCCGCCGAGGCCAGCACCGCGCTGGTGGCGGCCGCGGCCTGCGTCGGCATCGTGATTGGGATCGTCACCCTTACCGGTATCGGCACCCGGCTGCCGGCCCTGATTCTGCCGCTCGCCCAGGACCACCTGATCTTGGCTCTTCTGGCCATCATGGTCTCGTCGATTGTCCTCGGAATGGGCTTGCCGTCGGCCGTCTGTTATCTCTTGATGGCGACCCTGATCGGGCCGGTTCTGGCGAAGCTGGGCGTGGTGCCGCTCGCCGCTCACCTCTTCATCTTCTACTTCGGAATGATGTCGATGGTGACGCCACCCGTCGCCCTTGCCGCCTACGCGGCGAGCTCCATCGCGAACGCGTCCTTCCTCAAGTCGAGCTGGGCCGCGTTTCGCTTTGCTCTCGTGGGTTTCGGCTTGCCGTTCCTGTTTGTCTTCCGGCCGGCACTCTTGATGCTCGAGCCCGATGGCAGCCGGGCGCCGTGGCCGGCCGTGGCTGTGGCGCTGGCCATCGCCCTTGCCGGTGTCGTGCCTCTGGCAGCGGCGATCACCGGCCAGCTCTGGACGCGGCTCACCCCGGCCACGCGAGCGGTCTCATTGGCGGCCGCGCTCTTGATCCTGGCTCCGGGCCTGGCCCGGCAAGCGATGGATTCGAGCGCGGGAATCGCCTGGTGGAACTACTTGGGGCTTGCCGGGTTCGCGGTGCTTGCCGTCATCAACCGCCGCCGCCGTCAGGCTCAGGGCTAGTCGCCCTTGAGCGCCGCGATCAGGGGCGCGCGGAGAGTGGTGCGCACGGCGAAGCCGCTCGCCAGCATTCCGACGGTGAAAACCGCTGCCAGGGTGGCGGCGAGCGAGACGATCGGTAACCCGTGCCCCTCCGCCAGAAGATTCGGCAAGACGGCGATCAGACCCGCGATTGAACCGATCCCGATGCCTGCCGCCAGGAGGGTCGCGTTCTCGGCCAGCACCATGCGCGCCAGGAGGCTCCGGCGAAAGCCCAAGGCGCGCAACGTGGCGAGCTCTCCGCGCCTCTCCAAGACGTTCCGGAGGAGAACGATGCCCAGACCCAGGGTGCCCAGGATGAGCCCCAGGCCGCCCAGAGCCTGAAAGGTCGCCATGTAGGTGTTCTCGATGGCGAGAAACGAGAGGATCTTCGCCTCGGATCCGGTGACGTCGAAGCCGTACCTGCCGAGCGAGCGCTCCAGAACCACCGGCAGCTCCTCGGCGAAATCCGGAGCATCGTCTCGGGGCGCCTCGACCAGGAACGTTCCGTAACCGCCGGCTCCCGGGAAGTGTTCGAGAAACGCGCTCTCGGCGACCAGGAGCTCGCTCTGAAAGAGGCTGCGCTTGAGCAGCGCTACGAAGCGCAAGCGCACTGTCTGGCCGCGTTGATTGCGGATCGCGAAGTCCTTGCCGAGGCCCGAGTGGAGAATCCACTGGACCGAGTTGGCGTCGCCGATGGCGGCGACGACGGGCTCTCCATCGACGGGCGCAAAGCGCGTTTCCAGCAACGACCACGGATTGTCCGCTGCGGTGAGTTGCGATTGGAAGGCGAATCCGCCCCGCGCGACCAGCTCGGACGGGACGCCGAGGAGCGTAGGCTTTTCCGGCCGGTAGAGGTTGAGACAGCTGGCGTCTTCGCCGAGCAAGCGGCGAAGCGGAACGATCGACGCCGCGGCGACCAGCCCGGCGTCCTCGGCGTCGAGGCCGAGCTCTTCGAGGGCGGTCGGGTCGGAGAGGTCGCCGTAGATCGGAGTTGACGACTCCGCGACCCAGCGAAATCCTCCGGCGCCCGAGTCGCGGGAATCGGCGTCAATCGCCAACTCGCGACGATTGGCACCGACGACCACCAAGAGGAAGACGGCTGTGGCCACGAGCGCCACGCTGGCGAGGCTTCGTCCCGGATGGCGCCGGCTGTTGCGGGCACCCATGGCTTCTGCCGCAAAACGGCCGTCTTGCGGCGCCTGGTCGTGTCGCCGTCCTCCGGGTCCCCAGCCGCGGCGGCCGCGGCCGGCGGCGAGCTCGGAAAAGCCGGCGATCCCGGCGATGAGGAGCCCCGCGCCACAGGCCAAGGCGTCGAGGGCCGGAGACAAAGAGCCAGCGACCGCGCGGAGCCCGAAATACGCGCTTCCCGTCAGGGCGGCGACAGCGATCCAGCGGCGTAGGCGGCTCGTCCTGGGCGAAGCTGGGCGCTCGACGTCTCCGCTCAGGAGCGCGGGAACGGTAACGGCCTTGAGCCGGCGGAGCGACCAAGCGATGGCGAAGACCACGGTAACCAGCGCCACGAAACCGCCCAGGGCCAGGGATCGGGTGGTGACGTGGAGTTCGAGCGCGGAGGTGCCGACCGCGGGCCGCCACCAGCCCGAGAGCCCGGCCAGCATCATCCGGGCGTAGGCGACGGCGGCGGCCAGACCGAGCGCCGAGCCGGCGGCGGCGACCACCAAGCCTTCCTTTAGAAACCGCCTTCGGACCGCGGGCTCGCGAAAGCCTACGGCGCGCAGGAGCCCGACCTCGGCCGCTCGCTGCTCGAGTCCGAGCCGAAAGAGGAGCGCTGCCAGCAAGATCGCGGCCACGATCAGAAAAAAGCTCAAGGCCAGAAAGAGACCGGCGAAGTCGGTCGCTCCCCGGGCGGCTTCGAGGCCCTCCCGGCGCAGGTCGCGGTTCTCGAGCGGCGCGGTTCTTCGAACGAGGTGGCGAACGAGATGGCGGGCGAGCGCTCGGTCGAGCTTCGGTTGGGCGGCGTTGGAGCCCACCTCTGGAGCAGGTCCCGAAAGATCGAGGGCGGTGGTCTGGCCGAAGCGGCTTCGCCAGAGCTCGCGGCCGGCCGCCAGCGAGACGAACGCCTTCGGAGCGGCCTCGAAGCTGTCCCAATAGTCCTCGTCCCGATCGCGGACGCGGTCGAGATCCACCGGGAACGGCGGTTCCCAGGCCGAGATGTCGTCGGCATCCTGCATGCCGGGAAAGTCCGGCGTCAGCGAGGAATCGACCGCCGCGCCGGACATGGCGACCACGCCGCGCAGAGTGAACTCAGCGGTGCGCTCGGTGAGCTCGTCGCGCGGACCGAGCTCGTAGTAGGTGAGACGTACGGTCTCACCGGGCACGGCGCCCAGATCCTCGGCCGACCAGGCGTCAATGAGAATTTCGTCGTCCGCCAGAGCGGAGGGTGGATCCGTACCGAGGGGCGCGAGAATCTCGACCGAGTCCAGGGTCTCGAGGGCCGTGATCGTGGAATAGGGCACCGAGCCGGCCGCGGTCTCGAGCGAGTTGGCGAGGTAGGTCAAGCTCCGCTGGGCCACAAGGCCCCGCTCCCGTCCGAGCTCGGCCGCTTCTTCGACCACGGCATCGGAAAGGACGAACTGCCGGCTCATGAGCCGCGCTCGCCCCTCGCCGGTCTCGAGAAACAACGAAAGATCCTCCAGCCGCGCGGCTTCCTCCAGCCGCGTCGTCAGATCCGGGTTGCCTGCGCTCGAACCGGAGGTCGGAAGAAGCGCGACGTTCGCCCGGCGATTCTGCTCCCTGCCGAAGAGATTCCGTTGCAGGCGCGAGAGTTCGACGAAGAGGTTCTTAGGCGCCGTTTGCTGAGGGTGAAAGCGAAAGCCCCCTGGCCCACGATCGGGCACGACGGCCGAGACCTGGAGCCGCAAGCTCTCGACGCTCTCGGCGGCCGCTTCGCGGCCGAGCACGGTCTCGCGTGGGATCTCGGCGGGCCGTTCGAGAGCCACGACCACGTCGTCGCCCAGCTCAACTCCAAGCTCGTCGGCCAGGGTCTGGTTGACGACGACCGAAGCCAGGATCTGCCCGGGACGGCGGTCGAAGTCAAATGGCAGCGAGGCGTCGCCAGGAGCTTTCGAAACAGAAGGCTCGGGCGAAGCAGAAGGTTCGGGAAAGAGCTCGGCAAAGCTCGCATCGACGCCGAAGATCGCAACGTTCGAGGCGCGCGCTCCGGAGGCAACTCGTGTCGCGGCACCCCGGAAGGTCAGCATCGGGACGCCGGCGAGCTCCTCGGCCAGCTCCTCGCGAAAGAAGCCCGGAGCCAGGACGGCGCTCTCGATCGAGCCCAAACGATCTAACACGAGGCCGCGGAGGCTCGCTCGCACGGAGTCGCCGACGACGAGGGCTCCAGCCAGCACTGCCGAGGCGGTGGCGGCGCCCAGCGCTACCGCCAGATGGCTGCGCCAGTAATGCCGGAGGCTCGCCCGCATCGGTCTTCAGACCTCGGTGAGAATGCCGCCGTCCAGTTCGAAGCGCCGGTCGAAGCGCGCCGCGAGCTCGAGGTCGTGGGTGACCACGACCAGGACGGTTGCCGCCTCCCGATGGAGCTCCAGGAGAAGGTCGGCCACCGCTTCGGCGTTGTCCCGGTCCAGGTTGCCGGTAGGCTCGTCGCAAAGCAGGATCTTGGGCTCCAGGATCAGGGCGCGGGCGACCGCGGCCCGCTGGCGCTCCCCGCCCGATAGCCGCGCGGCCTTGTGCTCTAGGCGGTGGCCGAGCCCGACCCGTCCGAGAAGCTCGCGGGCGCGGCCCGCGACGTCGCCCGGCGGCGAGGGAAAGGCCAGGGAGGGCAGCAGCACGTTTTCCTCGACCGTGTACTGGGGCAAGAGATGGTTCTCCTGGAAGACGAAGCCCAGCTCGCGGTTCCGGAAGTAGGCCAGATCGCTCTCGCTCCGCTCGAACGGGTTCTCACCGGCGATCGAGATCGAGCCCGAGGTGGGCTCGTCCAGGGTGCCGATCAGATGGAGCAGAGTGCTCTTGCCCGAGCCCGAAGGCCCGGTGATCGCGGCCGACTCACCCCGGTCGAGGCCGAGTGACGCGTCCCGGAGAACTTCGACGCGGGAGTCGCCGCTGACGAAGGTCTTGCTCAGCCCGCGGACGGCGAGGGCGGGCGTCGGATCGCTCATGGGCGGGCGGCGGCCCCGGCCAGCTTCTCCAGGAAGAAGTCCGGGATCGGGATGGGCTCGGGGCCGGCTTCGGTCAGGCGGCAGCAGACCGAGGTCATCCGCCCCTCGGCGACGCGCTCGCAGTCGCGGAGGAAGCGGAAGGCGTAGGTCATGGACTTGGTGCCCTGGCGGGCAATCCGGACTTCGACGGCGACCTCGTCGCCGAAGCGGAGCGGCGCGAGGTAGTCGCAGGTCGCGTTCACCCGCGGCCAGCCGATGGTGTCGCCGCCGCTCTCGAGGTGAACGCTGGTGCCGAGCGAACGCAGAAGCTCGTGCTCGGCGGTCTCCATGAACACGAGAAAGCGCGAGAAGTGGACGATGCCCGAGACGTCGGTGTCCACGAACTCGATGCGGCGGCGGTAGGTGAAACGGGCCGGCTCGGTCATGACGCGAGGATATCCAATCCTCGCTACGGCGGCCCTGGCTCTGCTGGTTCGGCCGGTTCGCGCGTGGGCTCCCGAGCGGTCTCGGCGGCCGGTCCGGCCGGCGCCCCTGATGGCCGACTCGATGCCGTCCGCGCGATCGTAGCTTTGTAGAAGTCGGCGGTGGCGCGGGCCATGGCCTCGGCGCCAAACCGCTCCAGGACGGCTTGTCTCGCGGCATCGCCGAGAGCCCGTCGCTCGTCCCGGTCTCGCAGAAGCCGCCGCACGGTGTCGGCGAGATCGCGCTGTGAGCCGGGTTCGACCAGGCATCCGCCACCGGTGGCGGCGAGCATCTCCGGGAAGCCGCCGTGATCGGGGACCACCACCGGCACGCCGTTGGCCATGGCTTCGAGGGCGAAGAGCCCTTTGGCCTCCCGGTAGACGGTCGGCACCGCGACGACGTCCAAGGATCGCAAGAACGAGATCTTGGCGGCTCGGTCGATCTCGCCGACGTAATCGTAGCGGTCGATGAGTCCGGCGGCCGCGATCTTGCGCTCGAGCTCGAGGTAGTAGGAGCGGTCCTTGGGCCCCAGGTAGCCGGCGACCGCCAGCCGGACGTCCTCCAGATCCGGATCGCGGGCCAGCTCCAGAAAGGCCTCGACCAGATGGTGCAGCCCCTTCTCCGGGGCGATCCGGGCCAGGTAGCCGACGGTCCTGGGAGCGTCGTCGCCGGGCCGCTCCAGAGGCTCGGAGTGGCCGTCCAGGTTGAGTCCGAGGGGAATGACGGTCATGCGATCCACCGGTACCTCGAGGAGCTCGGCCATGTGCCCGGCGTAGTAGTGGTTGGGGGCGAGGAAGGCACTGACGTCCGCTGCGCGGCGGCGCATCTCGGCGACGACCTCATGGCGGTAGGCTTCCGGCAACTCGTCGAGGAACAGGTCCTCGCCCTGGACGGCAACCACCACCGGAACGCCAAGCTCCGATCGCAGGCGACGTACCAGCCCCAGGAAGAGCGAATTCGTGACATGGACGAGGTCAGGACGGAAGTCCTGCTTCAGAAACGCGACGAGCTGGTCGAGCTCCTTGGTCGCCGTCCCGGCCTCGCCGCGGAGCACCCCAAGAGCCAGCTCGCCCAGCTCGCGGGCATCGGTTCGGCCGCTGAAGCGCGCGACGAACTCGAGCAGACCCGGACGGTTCAGAATCCAGTCGAGAGCGCGATGCCGGCGGCGAAAGAACGCGCTCTTCTGCTCCAGGTACACCCCGAGAGCGCCGTAGAAGACGCGCTTCTCGCTGACGCTGGCCTCGTCGGTCCGCATCGGCGTGTAGGTCGGCAACAGCGCGACCTCGTGACCGAGGTCCTGAAGGGCCGCCGCCACCGTGTTGTCGTGAATGCACGAGCCGCAGTACATGCCGCCGGCGCCGGCGGCGATGTAGGCGATCTTCACGACGGGGACGTCCTGGGGCTCACGAGGAGAAGAATTTCGAGATCCGTTCCGATTCCGGAGGGCGGGTGGCGAGCGACACGAGGATCATGGTTCCAGCCGAGACGGCCAGCATGACCGCGACCGGCATCACACCGCTTCCTACGACGGTGTAGCCCGGTTGTTGCCAGCCCTTCTGAAAAAAGTAGATCCAGGTTGCCGCGGTTGCGGCGAGCGAGCCGAACGCACCCGAGCCCGTGCTCCGGCGCCAGTAGAGGGCGGCCACGATGATCGGGGCGAGCGCCGCGAACCCGCTAAAAGACCAGATGCCGAGGCGGAACAAGCTGCGGTCAACGGTAAGCGCCAGAAACAGCGTCACCGCCAGGATCGCGGCGACGAAGCAGCGCCCGGCCATTACCGTCGCCTTCTCGTTCAACCGTCCGGGCAGGTAGCGCTCGACGACGTCGCGGGTGAACATCGTGCTGAGTGCCAGGACCTGGGAATCGAGGGACGACATGACCGCGGCGAAAACGCCGGCAGCCAGGAGCCCGGCCATCGCGCCCGGCGCGTAGAGACCGATCATCTCGACCAAGACGTTGTTGGCCGCAGGGCCCTTGAGGCCCGGGAAGTCGAGCGTGCCCAGAACGCCGAGAACGACGCTCGGCAGCCACACGATGGCGATGCAGAGCGGGTAGGCCACGACCGGCAATCGAAAGGCTTGGGCGCGGCGGGCCGTCAACCAGTGCATGAAGATGTGCGGGAACATGGCGACCGACAGCGGAATAGCGGCGTACGTCACGAGCTCCAGCGGGCGGATGTGCCCGCCTCGGGCCAGAAGGTGGGGCGAGGACTGGGCGAGGCGCTCCATCGCCGCGCCCACGCCGCCGAACGAGCGCGTGATGAGTACGAAGGTCACGGCACCGAGCAGCATGAAGACCAGAGTCTGGAACGCGTTGACCCAGGCGGTACCCCTAAGACCGCCCGCGGTGACATAGCCGAAGACCACGACACACATCAGAACGCTGCCGGCCCATTCGGGAACGTCGCCTCCGGTGATGACCGCGAGCGTGATGCCGCCGCCCTTGATGCCGATCAGCAGATACGGCACCAGCAATCCGACCAGAACCGCGAACAGGCACAGCCCGAGAGCGTCCGAGCCCCAGCGGTCGCGAAAGAACTCGACTTGGGTGCGATAGCCGTGGATGCTGCCCAAGCGCCAAACTTTGGGCGCCAGAAGCAGAATGGCGAAGGGCACCACCAGCGCCGAGGACGACGCCATGAGGGCGAAGACGCCGATACCCCGGTGGTAGGCCTCGCCCGAAGCGCCCAGGAGGGAAAAGGCGGTCATGTGCGTGCCAAAAAGCGACATCAGGAGCAGGAACGGTCCGATCGTCCGGGACGCGAGGAAGTAGTCCTCTCCGGTCGAGCGCAGCAGGCGCTGGCTCAAGAGGCCGATGGCCACGACTAGGCCGAGGTAAATGAAGATGATGGCCAGCGTCATCGGCCGGCCCGAAGAAGCAGGGCCAGAACCACCGATACCAAGACGCAATAGGCGAGGTGGTAGACGAGCGAGATCGGGAGGCCGGCGACCAGGGTGGTCGTATCTCCGAGGAACACGTCGTGGCGGACGGCGAAGAGAACGATGGCGGCGACCGCCAAGGCCATCCTGCTCGAGGGCCCGAACGAGTCCGAGCGCGGCGGAGAATCGGCCGGAGTAGCGCGGGGCTGGGGATCGCTCGCGGTCACGCCGTCTAAGTTACTATGGGTCGCCTACTTCGCCGGGTCGGTGAGCTCACGAACGGCTTGCTCCAGGCGCCGAACGAGCTCGGGCAATGCGTCTCGGTGCACCGAGCAGAAGGCAATGCGGAGAAAGCTCGAGCCGATCGAGATGAGGCCCGTATCGTGCCGGTCCAGGAGGTGGCGGCGGACGGCGTCGGCCTCGATCCCGGCGCGGGCCGGCGCGGGACCGAGCTCGATGAGAGCGAAACAGCCCGAGTTGCACGGCATCGGCCGGAGCAAGTCCGGATCGGTGGCGGCGAGCGCCTCTTGCAAGATCCGGCAGCGCTGGCCGAGCCGGTCACGGATCGCGGCGACCTCGGCCTCGGCCCGGCCGGACGCCAGGGCCTGATGCACGAGCACCTGGGTGACCGCCGCCGGCGAGCCCAGGGCGGCCCGGGTCAGGCACTTGACCTTGCTCTCGAGCGCGGCCGCGATCTCGGTTTCCGGATCGAACGGAAAGGTCAAGAAGCCGAGCCGGCCGCCGAAGAAGGACAGCTCCTTGGTGGCGCCATCGACCTTGACCGGGACTAGATTGTCGTCGACGCCGATCAAGTCCCAGAAGAGCGAGCGATCCGAGACGGCGTCCTCGTAGACAAGCCCGGCGTAGGCGTCGTCGCAGACCACGAGCAGAGGACGTTCTTGGGCCACGCCGCGAAGGGACTCGACCAGGCTCGCCCGTTCTTCGTCCGTGACCGAGTAACCGCCCGGATTCGAGGGTAGGTTGACGATGGCGATGGCGCCCTTCTCCGGCGGCAGATCTCCAAGCGCCTCGCTGATGGCGCGGGGGTTGAAGTTTCCGTCGCGGTACGCTGGAGCGGAAACCACGATCGCGCCCGTGCGCGTCGAGAAGGTCTGGCGGTAGTTGCCCCAGAACGGCGCCGGGACCGCGACCAGGCGCCCGGGCCCTGCGAAGAGATCAGCAACGAGCGACAAGCCGTGGGTGAGTCCCACAGTTACTAGCGGAAGAGACGACGGCTTGCCTTCAGCGCCCCGGTTCCGCTGCCAATCGCGCCACGCCGAGCGAACTTCGGGCCGGCCCTCCACCGGGGAGTACAAGAGCGCCCGGTTGCGGGCTTCGGTCTCAAGAGCGTCCAAGCCGGCCGTGAGCGAGGCCGGGGCCACAACCCCGCCGGTTCCATCGGTGATCTGGCCGATGGTGCCGTCGATTTCCCTGCCGCGAGCCTGTGCTGCCTGGAACGGGATGTCGGGAGGAAAGGCAACCCGCTCACCCAGGGGTGACAGCAGCGCGGCGAGCGCCGGCGAGGCTTTGGCGATGGCTCGATTCTCGGGTGGGTCGTGCATCGGATTTGGGTCCGGGCCGGTCTGGAGGTCGGTCGACTGGATCGGGTTGGGGGAACCGAGGCATCGGCTCGCAGCGGAATTCTAGCCGTGGAGGCCGCGCTTGACGCAACCCGAGAAGCCGGCTGGGTTTCGACCTGCCGCAGGCCGTCTCAGTCCGGCATGGTGACCGAGACCGTGTTCGACGGCGCACCCTTGCCCGAGGGGCCGGTGGCGCGCACGCGGAAGGCGTAGGTACCTCCGGCGTCGAGCCCGGTGAGCACGATCCTGCGCGCGCGAGCAGGCCGGGTTGCGATCGTGCGGAACGGTCCGCGGGCGCGGCGGGCCTGGATGTCGATGCCGGTGGCGTCCGAGAGTCGGTGCCGGAACTTCCATTTAAGCAGAACCTTTCTCGAAGACCGGACCTTGACGCGGAGCCGGCGCGGCACCTCGGCAACCTGCCGCTTGGGTGGGTCGAATCTCCAGACCGAGCTCTGGCCGGTGCTGGCGGCCTCGACCGCGGTGGCGCCTCCGAAGAGATAGATCGAGCCTCGGTGCACCGCGCTGCCGAGGCCATGGAGCGGCATCGGCAACTGGGCGAGCTCGTCCCAGCGGCGGAGCGCTGGATCATAGCGCTGCGTTCGCCGCAGCACCCGGTCGGCGAAGACCAGCTCGCCGCCGAAAACGAAAAGCTGTTCGTCGACCACCTGCGCCGCATGGCCGCTGGTCTCTTCGATCAGCGGCGGGCCCAGAGTCCATTCGTCCCGAACCGGATCATAGATCTGGAGCTCGTCCTGGGGAACGAAGACGCCCACGCGGCCGGCGGCGATATAGATCTTGCTCCCGATAGCGCCACCGTACACGTGCTCTCGGGCTTCCAATAACGGTGCCGCCACCGACCAGCGATCGGTCGCCGGGTCGTAGACCTCGTGAGCCGCGAGACCGCCGCCGCCGCCACTGGGGTTGTCGGTACCGCCGATGACATGGATCTTGCCCCTCAGCACCACGGTCGCGAAGGCCCGCCGTGGAGTCGGCAGGTGTGCGCCCTCACTCCAGGTGCCGGTGTCGGGATCGTAGATCTGGACCAGGTCTTCGGTCTCATGGCCGCCCAAGACGTAGAGGCGTCCACCGACCGTGGCGACGCCTGGATGGTGATTGCCCTCCGGCAGGTCCGGACCTCGACTGAAGGAGTCGCTCGCGACGTCATAGACGAGCAGAGCCGTTTCCTCGGCGAAGCCGCCCGCGAGATAGATCTTGCCGCCAATGGTGGCACTCCCGAACTCGGCATTCGAGAACGGCATCGATGAAAGCTGGGTCCAGCTTCCCAGGTCTTGCTGAGCGTCAGCCGGGGCGGCCGAGACCATTGCAGCTAGGAGCAGGATTGCGAAAGTCGGTCCGGGGCGGAACGAATGGCGGCGAGGCACTGATGGCATCGGTTTCTCCAAGAAATTGAAGCCCCGAATGTTCAACGGAACGGAATCCTTGGCTTCGGGCCTGCGGGGAACGAAGTGAGTTGTCCGAGTGACCCTGAGCGTGCAAGATAGTGGCCGAGATGGTCGCCGTAGCGAGAGTGCCCAAGCGGAGCCGGATGCAGGCGCGATTCATGAGTCGTCAGTTCGACCGAGCTGTTGGGCGGCAGGCGGCCGGATTGTTGTCGACGGTGGAGGACCTCCGGTGTTTCTAGACGTCCGGCCCGAGATCTTTGAGGCCCTGGGGCTCAGACCCGCGGTTTTCGGATTGACGCCGCTCACCCCCGGGTGGAGCTCTAGTCGCGCGTGCCAAACGGCGCGCGACCGTTGGGACTTCTGCCGCGGGCAGCTACTCCGAAGCGATCGGATTCAGGCTGGCGCCGTCCGGGCGCGGTTCGATTCGACATCGAGCGCGGCCTCGAGGCGGTCCAGCGGCTTGCGAAAGACGTTGCCGACCAGCATGTCTACCAGCTCGCCTCGGCACTCGGGGTAGGTCTTGAGAAAGCGGCCGAAGGAGAACTCGGGGTCGTAGAAGGCGTAGACGAGTTTGCCCATGGCTTCGACGCCGCGCCGGAGCTCGGGTACGAACGAACCCAGGGCCGCGGACGAGAGGTCACCCTGCGCGAGCGCCTCGTGGACGGCGTCGGCGGCCATCTCGCCCGACTTCAGCGCCAGGAAGACCCCGGTCGAGTAAACCGGATCCAGGAAGCCCGCGGCATCGCCGACTAGGACCCAGCCGTCGCCGGCCAGATCGCGGGCACGGTAGGAGAAGTCCCGGATGGCGCGGATCGGGTAGAGCTGCTCGGCGCCCTCGAGCCGCTGGCTCAGGGCCGGACAGCGGGCGAGCTCTTCGTCGAAGGTGTTCTGCGGATCCTTCGAGCGGCCCAGGATCAGGTGATCGACGCCTCCGACGACGCCGATCGAGACCGTGTCGTCGGGCAGCGGAATGGACCAGAACCAAGATCTCCTGCCCTCGGTGTGGAGGATGATCGTGGCTCCTTCGTCGATGCCTTGGTCGCGGAACCCACCCCGGAAGTGGGTAAAAAACGACGCGTGCTTGAGCTGTGGGTCGATCTCCAAGAGCCCGAGCTTGCCGCCCAGAAACGCCCGCTGGCCAGTGGCGTCGATAAGAACGCGACAGGCCACGCGTGCGAGCTCGCCGCCGGCTTCTACCTCGACGCCCACGGCGCGAGCCTCTTCGAAGAGGACATCCTTCAAGGTGGCGCCGCGCCGGACCTCGACGCCGGTGGCCGCGGCCTGATCCAGGAGCATCTGGTCGAACTCGCTCCGCAAGACCTGCCAGGTCTGGGAGCTGGGGTGGGGGTCGTGCTCGCGGAAGTAGAACGGCGTCGAGGCCGAGCCGTCGGAGGAGAAGAACTGGACGCTGTATTTCTTCGGAAAAGCCCTCTCGTACATCGTCTCGAGCACCCCGAGGCGCTCCAGAATCCAGTAGGTCGCGGGCATCAGCGACTCACCGATCTTGAAATACGGCTCGGCGCTGCGCTCCAGGAGGAGCGTAGAGTGGCCCTGCTGGGCGAGAAGCGTTGCTACCGTCGCGCCGGCCGGTCCGCCACCGGCCACGACGATGTCGTACGAGTCGCGACCGAACACGTCAGCCGCCAAGACGAACCTGGAACGACAACGTCGCCGACAGCGGATCGCCGGGAATAACGGCGCTCGATCCGAAGCCGCGAGTCTCGTAGTCCTCGTCGGTGAGGTTGCGCAGCCTCAGGGCCAGGCGCCAGCGGTCCCGGCCGTAGGACACCGCGCCGTTGACCAGCAGGTGGCCGTCAATCTCGGCGCCATTGTCTTCCGCGATGAACTGATCGTCGATCCAGCGCAAGCCGCCGCCGACGCGAAAGGCCCGAAACGGTTTGCTCAGCCACAAGTTGGCCAGATGCCTGGGTGCGAAAGCGGAGGCGTTGCCGGAGCGGTCGAGCACCAGAAACCTGCCGTCGGGGCCGAAGACGACCTCCCGGAACCGGGTCAGCTCACTGTCGGTGTAGGCGTAGTTGAACGCCGCCCGGCCGCCGCCGCCGAACGATCCGGCGAGCTCGAGCTCTAGGCCTTGTGACTCCTGGTCACCGGCCTGCTGGGTGAAGCCGTTGTCGTCGGGAATGGCGATGTTGTCGCGCTCGAGCCGGAAGGCTGCGAGAGTCGAGGTGAGCTTGCCGCCCAGGAACTGGCGCCGGATACCAACCTCGACCTGACGGCTCTGTTCGGGCTCGCGGTCGCCGACGACTCGAGGCGACGGTGGCGCAAAGGACTCCGCGACGTTGGCGTAAAGCGCGGTCCCCTGCCGGGGCTCGAAGACCAGACCCAGCATGGGACTGATCTCGCTGTGGCTCCTCTGGGTACCGGTGGCCTGATCTTCGAAGTCGATCGAGTCGAAGCGGGCCCCGGCCAGGATCAGCACCCGGTCCGAAGCCTGGAACCGGTCGATCAGATACGGGGCCACGACGTCAGCCGTGGAGCGCCCGCGGGTGGCCTGGCCAGGCACCGGGACGAGCTCGTCGGCGACCGTGGTCTCGAGCGGGGACTCCAGCCCGATGAAGGGAAGAAAGAAGACGTCGAGCGCGAAGTCGTCCTGGAGGCGCGCGACCTCGACGCCGGCCAGGAGTTCGTGCCGCGAGCCCGCCGGCCGCCAGATCATCTCGAATTGATTGCCCACGAAGCGCTGCTCGTCGTCGAGAGTCGTGAGGTTGCGAAACACCTGGAGCTCGGGCGCGCCCGGTCCGAGAGGGATCGGGAAGACGCCGGCCAGTAGGGTGCCGGTGGTCTGCCAGTCGAGCTCCCGGAGGTAGAGCTTGTTGCGCAGCTCGAGGGTGTCCGAGAAGGCGTGCTCGAAATCCACCTGGAAGCGGGTGATGTCCTGCTCCGAGAAGTCCAAGGGTGACGCGTAGGAGCGCTTGCGCGGCACGTTCGGCAGCTCGGAGCCGAGAAGCGGCAGGCCTGCGTCCGGCGTGTAGTCGGCGTTTGCCACCTCGAAGTTGACGCTGAGCGCGGTGCGCTCACCCGGCCGCCATGAGATCGTCGGGTTGACCGCGGTGACCTCCGACTCGCGGCCGTCGCGGTAGCCGTCGCTCTCGCGCAGCATGCCATTCAAACGGAAGCTGAGGCGTCCGTCGTCGGTCGAGCCGTTCCAGTCAAGACGGCTCTCGGCGGAGCCGAAGGATCCGAAGCCCACCTCGACCAGCCCGAAGTCGGCCGGAACCGCCTGCTTGCGAACCAGGTTGACGACGCCCGCGAGCGGATTGCTGCCGTAGAGGAACCCGGCCGGTCCCTTGAAGACCTCGACGCGTTCGGTGTTGTACATCTGGTAGAAGCTGGCCTCGGGCTCGGGAGCGCCATCGGTCAGGACCAGGCCGCTGGTGATCGAGTCGAAGCCGCGCAGGACGAAGAAATCGAAGACTCCGTTGCCGGTGTGGACATTGGTGCCGCTGATGTTCTCAAGGGCGTCGCCCAGGATCCGGTTGTCCTGTTCGGTCAGGAGCTCGAGATCCACGATCCCGACGTTGGCCGGAGTCCGGCCGAGCTCGAGCGCCAGCTTGGTCGCGATCGTGTTCGATTCCGCCACGAAGGGAAGGCTTTCCTCCACCAGCACGACCTCGCTGTACTCGGCCTCGGGCCGAGCCGCGACCTCTTCGGTCGATTCGGTCTGAGCCACGGCCTCGGTCCGGGCCTGGGCGGCACGGACGTTGGTGGCGGGCACCGCCAGAGACCACGCCGCAACGAAGGCGGCGGTCCAAGTCATGGTCTTGAGCACGAGAGTTCTCCCTGTCGTTTCGAACCGATCGAGATCGGTACGCAGATCGTCCGTCTAGGGTTTCGAGAACGGGCTGCCTTTAGGTGTAGCGAGCGCCTTGGTAGGCCTCTTCGTAGAAATTCGGCAGCAGGCTGTCCGCCCTGAGAAGGCCCTGCCGGGTGAGCGTGATGGTGCCGTTCGAGATCTCCAGCCAACCGCCGCCGGCCAGCCGCTCGAGGGGAGCGGCGAAGTGGGCGATCGGATCGATGTCGAACTTCTCTCGAAAGGGCTCGGTCCGGAGCCGCCCCAGCTTGAGCTGCAGAATGAACTCGCGGATCAATCGATCGGTCCCGGAGGTTGCCAGGGCCCGCGCATGAGGCAGCTCGCCCGCGCGCAGCCGCGCCATGTACTCGCCCCAGCCGTCGGCGTTTTGAAAGTGGACGCCGCCGATGTGCGAGAACGAGGCCACTCCGGTTCCCAGAAGGTCGCAGCCGGCCCAGACCGAGTCGCGATAGACGAAGCGGCTGCCGGTGCCCTTCTTGACCATGGTGTAGGCGCTCGAGATCTCATAGCCGGCTCCCTCCAACTCGTCGATGGCGTAGCCGTGCCAGTCTCGTTTGAGATCCCAGTCGGCGACCGGGATCTCCTTCGTGCCATCCAGGATGCTGCGAGTGAAGCGCGTGTTGTACGGCAGCTCGAGCTGATAGATGGTGACGCTGTCCGGGTCCGCGGCGATGGTTCGGGCGACCGTGGCTCGCCATTTCTCCCAGGTCTCCCCGATCATGCCGGCGATGAGATCCACGTTGAGCTGGTCAAACTCGAGGTCGTGGATCCAGGGCAGGCAGCGGTCGACCTCTTTCGAGACGTGAGCCCGGCCGTTTTCGCGCAAGATGTCGTCGTCGAAGTTCTCGATGCCGAGCGACAGGCGGGTGACGCCGATACCGCGGATGGCCTCGAGCTTGGCCTGGGTCAAAGTGCCGGGTTCGCACTCGAAGGCGATCTCTTCGGCACCGTCCCAGGCGATCGCGGCCTGGACCCGCGCGACCAGTGCCTCGAGGTGCTTGACGCTGATGTACGAAGGCGTGCCGCCGCCGAAGTAGACGAAGCGCGGCCGGCGGCCGGCCACGGCCGGAAGCGACGCGTAGAGCTCGATCTCGCGGCCGAGGGCGTCGAGGTAGGCGCCGATCTCGTCGAAGTTCTTATCGGTGTAGACCCGGAAGTAGCAGAACTTGCAGCGCTTGCGGCAGAACGGGATGTGGAGGTAGAGGCCGAAGGGAGTGTCGGGCTCGGGAACCTCGGAGAGGCGGGAGCGCACGGCCCCCACCGCCCCTTCGGACCAGGCCGAGTAAGGCGGATAGTTCGAGACGAAGACGCTTCCCAGCTCCTGCTCGTCCGCCTTTGGTGCTTGCGACAGAGGGCCGACGGCGGTCGCGGGGTCGGTTTGGGTCATCGTTCGGCTCCCGAGCTTGGAGCCGCACGGGCTCCGAAAGCGAAGACGGTCCCGTCGAGAGTGCCCAGGACGAGCGTGCCGGCGGCGACCGCGGGCGAGGCTAGCATCGGTTCGGCCAGCTCATAGCGCCAGGTCTCTTTGCCAGTCGCGGTGTCGAGGCGGTACAGCGTGCCGTCCATGGACGGTACGAAGACCGCATCGTCCACCACCACCGGAGAGGCGTCGATCTTCCCCTGGGTCAAGAAACTCCAGACCAGCTCTCCCGTGGCCGCGTCGAGTGCGTGGACCAGCTTGTCGCGCCCCCCCACGATCACCAGATCGCCGGCGAGAGCCGCAGATGAGTAGAAGGGAAAGTCCTTGTCCGGGTTGTCGTATCGCCACAAGATGCGGTCGCTGTGCCAGTCCACGGCCAGAACCTCGTTATCGAAGGTCCCGAAGAACGCGCGCTGGCCTTGAATCGCCATGCTTGCTGCTACGTAGGACCAATCTCGAGTTTGCCGGCATCGGTCCCGTCGCGCACGTCAACCTTGCGAAAGTAGCCGTCGCAGCCGGCGACCATCGCGGTCGTACCGCTGATGGCCGGGGTGGCGTGGACATAGTTGTCGGTCTCGATCCGCCAGGCCAGCTCACCGGTCTCGCGGTCCAGAGCGTAGAGGAACTGGTCGTAGGAGCCGAAGACGACAAGCTCGCCCACGAAATTTGCCGACGAGGCGATAGCGCCATCGGTCTCGTGGCTCCACAGCACCTCGCCGGAGTCGGCGGCAACGGCTCGAAACACACCGGTCTCGTCGCCGAAGAAGACGACACCGTCGCGAACCGCCGGCGAGGACTTGATCTCGAGCCCGGTCTCGACCTGCCAGAGCTTGGTGCCGTCGGCTAGATCCAGAGCGTGGAGTGTGCCATCGAGCGTGCCCACGAAGACTTTGCCGCCGGCGATGGCGGCGCTCGATTCGATCGCTTCCCCGGCGTCGAAGGTCCAGAGCGGCACCAACTCGGAGGAAAGAGTCCCGTCGGCAAGGCCGCTCAGCTCCGGATCGCCCCGAAACTGGTTCCAGTCGGCCCGGGCTTGCGTGCCCGGAGCGGAGAGGAGCGCGGCCGCCGCGACCGTCGTCGCGAGGCAGCGCCCGAGCGTGTCAGTACGCCAATTCATAGAGCCCTGCGAAGTCCTCCGCCGTAAGCGGTCTCGGGTTGTGATGTCCGGTCCATTCTCGAGTTGCCATCCGGGCCAGGTCGGGAATCGCCTCCCTCGGCACCTCCCGGTCCTGCAATCTCTCCGCCAGTTCGGCGCGCGCGCGCAACGTCTCGATGCGCCCGGCCAGAGCTTCGGGGCCGGCCGCCACCAGGCGCTCGTACTGCTCGCGCGCGCCCTCCGCATTGAATCGTACGACGTGAGGCAGCATGAGGTTTACGGCCTCGCCGTGGACGATACCGAAGCGAGCCGTGAGTGGATTGGCGGCGGCGTGGGCGGCCCCGAGCATGGACTGCTCGATAGCGGCGCCGGCCAGGTGGGCGCCCCACTGCATGCGGCCGAAGGCGGCCTGCCTCTCGGAAGAGTCCGCGGTCGAGCGCTCGAGGACGGACTCGATGGCGCCGTCCAGGAGCGCAAAGGCGCGCTCCGCGAGCGCGTCGGAGCTCTGGTTGCGCCGGGCCGTCACCCGGGCCTCGACGGCGTGGGAGATGGCGTCGAGGCCGGCATTGGCCCGGACCTCGAACGGGGCGGTGGGCAGGAGCTCCGGGTCCAGGACGACCTGGGCGAACTTGGCCTTGGGATCGCCGCAGGCCATCTTGCGGTGGGTCCTATCGTCCGAGATCAGCGCGTACGTCTGGGCTTCGCTGCCGGTGCCGCAGGTGGTGGGCACGGCTATCATCGGCAGCATCGGCTTCGAGGCCTTGCCGTAGCCCCAGTAGTCGGCGATGGTGCCCCCGTTGCTGAGCAGAAAGTTGATTCCCTTGGCGCAGTCGAGCGCGCTGCCGCCGCCCAGAGCGACCAGGAGATCCGCGCCCAGCTCGCGGGCGGCGTCGGCGCCTCGCGCCACTTCCGAGGCCGACGGGTTCTGGTGGACTCCGGTGAATAGGCTGGCAACAACGCCCGCGTTCTCGAGGGCCGCGCGCGCGCGGGGGGCGTGGCCGGCGGCCTCGAGGCCGGGGTCGGTTACCAGGAGCGCCCGGCGGCCGCCGGTCCGCCGCGCCAGCTCGCCCAGCTCCCGGGCTGCGCCGGCGCCGGCGTGGAGGACAATGCCGTTGAGCTCTTCGGTCCACGAGTCGGTGGTCGACTCCCGTTCGAGGGCGGCGGAGATCATGGGCGGAGAGGGCGGCTCAGGCCGCCGGATGGGTGATGCCGACGCCCTGAAACGATCGTTGCCGGTAGAGATGGTCGAAGAGGTTGCCTTCGTGGGGCTGGTCCCAAGCCACTCGGCTGGTTGGGATCCGCCCGAAGTTGAGCCGCTCGACGTGGGTGGCCGTCAAGAGATCATGGCGGAAGCTTTCGTCTTTGCCGATGCCGGTGACCACCAGGCTGGGCCCCAGCTCGTCAACGAGCCGGTTCTGCGGCAGCTCGACCACCGCGGCGAAGGGGAAGAGATACTCGGCCGAGGCCAGCGGGTGGCTTGGCTGGTCGCACCAGACCAGCGTCGGCAGCACAAACCAGCAGCCGTCGATCTCGCGCACCCGGCCGCCCGAGCGAAAGCGCCCGGTGACGTCCTCGGCGCCGCCTTGGGCGATCTGGGCGTCCAGAACGCCCGACAGGGCCTCGGCGGCTCGCCGGCTCGGGAGAGCGGCCAGGCGAGCTTCGGGATGGTCGAGCGGCAGCGCTTCGATCGCTGCGAGGCGCTCGGCCACGGCCTCGGCGAGGGCTCGGCCGTGGCCCGCGGTCCAGACGCCCGAGGCGTTGACGCAGGAGCGTCCGCCGTTGTCGGCGATCGACGCGACGATGGTCTCGACCGCCTCCGGCCAGTCTTCGGCGCCGTCGGCGCCCAGGACCACCTTGCTCCAGCCCGGACCGTGAATCTGCACCCCTGGGTCCGCGCGCCAGGGCTCGACCGTGGCGCGGTCGCCGTAGAGCAGCGAGCGGCCGCAGCGAAGCAGGATCTGGCGGGCGCCGCCGTGGTCCGATGGGTAGAAGCCAAAGGCCTCTTCCGGACAGCCGGCGGCGATGAGCGCTTGGGCCAGCCGGTACGGCGTCCAGGGCTCGCGGCTACCCGGGCGCAGCGCGAGGCCGGTCTTGAGCGGAATCGCCGGGATCCAAAGCGAGTGGACGCCCGGAGAGTTGCTGGGGAGGACAGCGCCCAGGGCGTCGGTCTCGCGCCGGTACGAAACCATGCGGCCGTCCTGCTCGCCAAAGCCGCGGTCCAGGACCTCCAGATCCAGCCCGCGGGTCAACCCGCCCAGGACGGTCTCCATCTCCTCCAGGACGAATTGGGCCTTGGCCATGTTGGCTCGCGCCATCACCTGGGGCAGGCCGGTGGTGGCCGACACCTGGCGGATGTAGTCCTCGGCGCTCTGCGAGCCGTCGCCGAGAGGCAGCTCGCCCTCGGCAAAGAGCGCACCCGCCCGTTGCGAGATTGCCAGGAGCTCCGAGGTCGAAAGCGCCTCGAGCGCCCGGCGGCCCTCGGCCGCGCGGCCGAGATCCCGGGCGATGAGGCCGGCGTTGGCCTGGCCGATCTCGGCCACCGGCTCGCCGGTGCCGAGGTGGCCCAGGACGGACGTCGCGAGACTCCGGTAGGGCTTGCCCGCGCGTAGAACCGGGATGTGGATCATGCCGCCGGCTCCCGGCCTAGTAGACCCCGACCACCACCGACTCCTCGAATCGGGTGAAGAGGCGCAGGTTGGAAACGCCGTCCCAGGGATAGGGCTCGATGGGCTCGGCGCGCTCGCCCTCGTCGCGTTCGAGGAAGCGCGGCATGAAGAACTCGCGGGTCAGAGTCGTCAGCATCACGCGCCCGGTTTCGCCGTAATCCACGATGCGCTCGGGATCGTCCGGATCCACGAGGTCGAAGACGGCGCGCGGATGAGGCGGGTAGTAGGTGATGGTGTAGTCCTTGAGCTCGGGGTCGAAAGGCTTCGACACCGCCAGACCCATCAGCGTGTTGCCATAGGTCGGCACGAAATCGACTCCCGGCACCAGCTCCTCGCGCGCGAAACGGTGGAACTGGGCGTTCATCTCGGTGCCGCCGCAAAAGATGCCGGTGATTCCCGCCTTGGGGACCGAGATCTTCTCGCACAGGGCTTCGAGGAGCTTCGGCGTCGTAAAGAGGCACTTGACGTTGTCGTGGCCGCGCAGAACCTTCAAACCCTGGTCGATGACGTGATCCTTGTAGGCTTCCATCTCGTGGTGCTTGCCCGACTTGATGAGCTTGTTGACCCAGCGCGGATCGAGATCCACGTGAAACGAGATGCCGCCGCGGTGCTGCGCCAGGTGCTCGATGGCGAGGCGCAAGCGGCGCGGCCCGGTCGGACCCAGCATCAGCCAGTCGGCGCCGCGTGGAAACGTGACGTCGGACAGGGTCTCTGAGAACAGCTCGTAGTCGATCTCGAAGTCCCGGATGCTGACCCGGCTCTTGGGCAGGCCGGTCGAGCCGCCGGTTTCGAACACGCACAGCGGCTCGCCCTCAAGCCCCTTCGGGACCCAACGCCGCACCGGGCCGCCGCGCAGCCACTCGTCTTCGAAGTGACCCAGCACTTTGAGGTCGGCGTAGCTCTCGATCCGGTCGCGCGGATCGAAGCCCAGCTTGGCGGCGTAGTCGAGCCAGAAAGGCGAACCGGTCTCGGGCGAGAAGTGCCAGGCGACCATCTCACGGACGTGCTCGTCGAGCGCGGCCTGTCTGGCGCGGGCGCGCTCGGCGATCTGGGGGTCGAGATCGGGCATGGTACGGGTCTTTCTTGGGCGAGCCGGACTCGTCGTGCCTACTCGGACGCCTCCTCGCCTGGCGGCGTGGTCTCTTGAGCGCCCTCCTCGAAGGCGAAGAGCATGTTGCGGCTGGCGATGTAGAGAACGCCGTCGTGGGCGATCGGCGTGGTGTAGACGGCGCTTCCCAGGTTGAGCTCCTCGAGGAGCTCGGGCTCGCCGTCTTGGCCCTTGCCGGCCTTCAGGATCGCGATGTCGCCGTCCTCGTCGCCCAGGTAAACCTTGCCGTCGGCGACGTAGGCCGAGCCCCAGATGGCGGCGAAGGCATCGTAGGTCCAGAAGTGCTCACCGGTCTCGGCGTCCAGCGCGTAGAGGAAGCCCGAAAGATCCGCGATGTAGAGGATGCCGTCGGCGATCGCGGCGGTGGAAATCGTGCGGTGAAAGTCCTCGCCGCCCCGATGCCAGACCACGGCCGTGTCGGTGACGTCACCGGTCTGCGTGGCGTCGATGACCCAGAAATGCCCGGGGGCCTCGCCGTGCTCGGGATCCTGGCCGACGCCGATGTAGACGCGGTCCTTGTAGATCACCGGGGTCGAGATGATGTTGTTGCGCGTGCCGCTGCCGCCGAGCTCCCAGATCGAGTCCTTGGGGTTGGCGTCGAACTTCCAGATGAGCTCGCCGGTCTTGGCGTCGAGCGAGTACATCCAGCCGTCGCCGCCCGGATAGACGAGCTGTTCCTTGCCGGCGACGATTCCGTAGGCCGGATTCGACCACTGGCCGTGAAGGATCTTCTCGCCCGGGTGAAGCGACTCCCAGACCAGCTCGCCCGTGTTCTTGTTGACCGCGATCAGGCTGGGCGCGACCGTCGAGGGCACGTTGATGTGGCCCTCATCGACGCCGTTGCCGGTGACCGTGTACAGGAGATCGCCGACCACGATCGGGTTGCCGGCCGCCAGGTTGTGCGGGAAGACGTCGAGCTCGCCGATCATGTCGAGCTTCCAGAGCACGTCCTCGTCGGTCTCCGAGGTGTGTTCCTCGTCGGTAACCGCCCCGTCGTTCTCCCCGTCCCGGAAGCCCTGGGTGTCCGCGGCGATGACCTCGGCCCGGTTCGAGACGTAGTAGAGGCGGTCCCCCTCGACGTACGGGCCGGAACAGACGCCCTGGAGCGGCCAATCGTGGACCCGGCCGGCGGGGAGCTTGCCGTGGGCGGACTGCCACAAGAACTCGCCGGTCTTGACGTCGAAGGCCATCATGTTGCCGCGATCCCCGTCGAACCTGGGATCCCGGCGCGCCTCGTTGTTGGTGCCGACGTAAATCGTGCCGCCGAAGGCCACCGGCCCGCCGTAGCTCTGCGAGCCCAGACGCTGGCGCCAGCGAACGTTGGCTCCGGATTCGAGATCCCAGCCGGACGGAAGGCCGGTCTCGGCCGAGATCATGTTGCGGGAAGGCGTGCCGCCGAACATGGCGGAATCGGCCGCGACTCCGGGTGCGGCGGCGCCGGCGAGGAGAAGCGCGCCGGCAAGCGCGGAAAGTTGCCGTTTCATTGTCTTGGGTTCCTCTCGGTCGAAAGAACGGGTCGTTTTCTGAAGGGGGTTCTAATGAGCCTGGTCGTTCGAGACGACCCGAATGTTGTCGAAGTAGATCGGCGTCGGTGAGTAACCGGACAGGCCGGGCGCGCCGCGTGGGATCGGCAGGGGATCCTCGACCGTGATCGTCCAGTCCTCGGGTTCGGCTTCGGTCTTGGGCCAGACCTTGCCGCGCACCACGGCCTTGGCGTCGGCGCCGGACCCCTCGGTGTCGACCGAGAGCTTCATCCGGTACCAGGTGTCTTCGCTCCAGGCGAAATCGATCTGCTGCATCATGCGTAAGCCCGACTGCCAGGACCGTACCTGCACGCGCTGGTGATTGCCCAGCAACTCCATCGTGTAGCCCGAGTTGATGAGGCCGACGTCGGGCATCGTGCGCCGCTTGCGGGTCCCCATCAGATCGGCTTCGATGGTGTATCCGGACTCGTCCGGGTGTCCCAGGAAGGTGATGTGCCGGTGGATCTTGACCGGGGAGGGGCCCTTGGCGAGAACGCGGTTGCCGTCGAGGTCCGCGACCGCGAAGCGGGCAAGATAGGCCATCATGTACGGAGGCTTGGCTCCCGGTTCGGTCGATTCGAAGTCTTCTTCCAGGGGCAGATGGCTGAGAGCTCGCACCCGGCCGCGGGCCTCGAGGTCGCCGACCGTGGCGACTACGAACCCGGTACTCGAGGGCGAGCCCTCGGGGTCGTAGACGCCGTCGGCGTCGATCGATCCGTCTAGACCGGCGAGCGACCAGGTTACGGCTTGCTCGCCCAGCGGCCGGCCGGTGGCGTCGAACGCCAGGGCGCGGAAGTCGGCCGACTCATCCGAGCGCAGGGTCACGTCCGCCGGCACGACGCGCAATCGCGCGGCCGGACCGGTAGGTGAATCGCTCGCCGGGCCGGCGCCGGACCGGGTCGCGGCGGCCGTCGCCGTGTCGGTGCCGGTTCCCGCTCCCTCGCCGCCCAAGGCGTAGAGACCCTCCTCGGTGGTGAAAAAGATGCGGCCGTCGGCGATGGCGACCGAGCCGTAGATCTCGGCGGCTCGCCCGTCCGGCATCGGTATCTCTTCGATGTCCAGGATCTCCGGCTCGCCGTCGCCCAGCTCGAGGATGACCAGTTGGCCATTGACCTCGGTGACGTAGAGCTTGCCGTCGGCCAGGACCGGCGAGGCTTTGCCGACCCGGCCGATATTGAGCTCCCAGAAGGCTTCGCCGGTATCGGCGTCCAGGGCGTAGAGATTGGCCGAGTTGTCAAGCACGTAGAGCACGCCGTCGGCCAAGGCGTGGGAGCCGAACCCGGCCGAGATCGGCGCGCGCCAGATCTCGTGGGTCGCGGTGACGTCGCCCGAGCCGGTGCCGTCGATCGCGACCACCCGGCCCATCGAGCCTTCGTCGAAGTTCTCCTCGGAGTGCGAGGCAAAGACGCGGGTGCCGTCGACGACGACGGAGGTGTTGATGCCGCGCTTCGAAAGCTGGAAGCCCCAGACCGGCTCGCCGGTCTCGGCTTCGACCGCGTAGATGCCGCCGCCGCCGTTGCCGGCGACGATCAGGCGCCGGCCGTCTACCTCGAGCACATTGGGCGTGGACTGGGTGTTCTTGTCGGCCTGAGACGGCGCCGGCTGCGAGACCCAGAGGAGCTCCCCGGTGCGCTTGTCGAAGGCCCGCAGGCGATGAAGCGGCCGGCCCTCGCTACCCCAGGAAGTATTCGAGAAAGTGATGACGACCTTGTCGCCGTCCACCAGCGGCGTCTGAGTGCGCCCGCCGTAGCCCTCCATGAAGCCGTACTCTTCGATGAAGCGTCGCGACCAGACGACCTCGCCGGTGGCGCTGTCGAGACACAAGAAGATCCCGGCGACACCCTGGGCGTAGAGGTAGCCGGTCTCGGGGTCGCCGGCCAGGTTGGCCCAGCCGACTCGGGTCCAGGGCACCGAAGTGTGGAAGACGTTGAAGCGGTGCTCCCAGAGCTTCTCGCCGGTGGCGACGTCGAAGCAGGCAACCATTTCCTGACGGAGGATGTCCTCTCCAACCCGGCCATTCGTGCACACCCGGTCGCCCAGGACGATCGGGGTCGAGCGCGCCACCAGCGGCACCTTCCAGAGAAGGTTCTCGCCGTCAATCGACCAGCTCGAGATGAGCCCGGTCTCGGCGGAAACGCCGTTGCGAGAGGGTCCGCGCCAGTGAGCCCACCAGTGGGTCGAAGTAGCGGGGACTGCCGCCTTGACCTGTTCGGTCCTCGCGGTGGCGCTGGGTGCGCCGGCCGGCGGCGGCGCGGCGGCCGGCGTTGAGGCGCAGGCCGCGGCGAGGCCAGCCACGGAAAGGAGAATCGCCATTCGTTGCATAGCTTGAAATTCCTTGCTGATGGAGTGTTGCCCGAACCGGGCGCAAGAGGCCCGATCTTACCGAAAGCGTTGCGCCGGCTGTTGGGGCCGGCGAGCCGTCTGCCGGAGCCAAGCTCTCGGCCCCACGCTCGGTCGAACCTCCAAGAGAACTACGTGTGAGACGTCAGAGGTTGCAGTGTTTGGCCTGGATTCTGCGAAGTCGGGAGATACTTCCCGCGGTATGAGGGCGCTCGTCTTTCACCAGCCCTTCGAAGTCGCGGCCGAGACGGTCGAAGATCCGGGGCTTGAGGCCTCGACAGACGTGATCGTCCAGATCGAGGTGGCGGCGATTTGCGGCTCGGATCTCCATCCCTTCACCGGCCGCGAGCCGGGTCTCGAGGCCGGCACCGTCATGGGGCACGAATTCCTCGGCCGCGTGGTGGCACGGGGCGCGGAGGCTGGGATTGACGTCGGCAGCAGGGTCGTGGCCCCGTTTTCGACCTCGTGCGGGGAGTGCTTCTTCTGCGCTCGGGGACTCACTGCCCGCTGCGAGTCCGGCCAGCTCTTCGGCTGGCGCGAGGAGGGTCGGGGACTTCACGGCGGCCAGGCCGAGTTTGTGCGCGTGCCGATGGCCGACTCGACCCTGGTCGCTCTGCCGGGCGCTGACGAGGCCGCTGCTGGCACCGAGACTGCGGCCGAGTGCTTGCTTCTGGCCGGCGACGTTCTCGCCACCGGGCTCTTTGCCGCCGACGCCGCCGGTGTCCGGCTGGGGACCCGTGCCGCGGTCGTCGGCTGCGGCCCGGTGGGCCTGGCGGCGATCCTGGCGGCGTTCGAGCGCGGCGCGGAGAAGGTGTTTGCGCTCGACCCCGTGGCCAGCCGCCGGAAGCTGGCGGAAAGCTTCGGGGCGACGGCGCTCGCGCCCGACGAAGGGGGCGCGCGCCTGCGAGAGGCGACCTCGGGCCGGGGCGCCGACGCGGTGCTCGAGCTGGTGGGCTCGCCGGAGGCCTCGCGGCTGGCCTTCGATCTCGTTCGGAGCGGCGGCGCGATCGCGGCGGCAGGCGTTCATACCGAGGCGGGCTTTGCGTTCTCTCCCGGCGAGCTCTACGACAAGAACCTGACCTACCGCGCCGGCCGGTGCTCGGCACGCGCCTATCTCGAAGAGGCCCTGGAGCTAGCCGCCCGGCGCGGCCGGCAGCTAGCCGCCATGCTCACCCACCGCATCGGGCTCGAAGAAGCGCCCGCCATGTACGAGCGCTTCGCCCGGCGCGAAGCCGGCTGCGTCAAGGTGCTGATCCGGCCGGACCGTGGCAGCCGTAGTTCCGGGAGCAGGCCCTAGTCGGAAAGCTCGGACGGCTGGGCGGAAGCTACGGTCTGGGCGGGCGCCGGCCCGGCGGCCGAACCCGGTCCCGGTGCGGGCTTGTACTTCGTGACCAGGAAGCCGCCCAGGGCAGCCAGGAGAATGCCGGCGACGAATTGCCAGCGTAGCGAGCCGAAGCCGCCAGCCGGCGGATGCCAGGCAAGGGCCACGATGGCGTTGACGATCGGTGCCCCGGCAAAGATGATCGACATGACGACCGCCGGGCTGCCCTTGGCGCCGAAGGCGAGTAGCACGCAGAAGGCGCCCGCGGCGCCGACGAGGCCGGCCAGGAGCGACCAGAGAATCCCGCCCGAGGGAAACGACCAGTCGGTGCCGCCGCCGGCCAGAATCGCGAGCGGCGCCAGCACCGCGGTCACGAAGTAGGCGATCCCCACGAACAGGAACGCCTTGTACCGGCCCAGCTCCGGATCGCCCATGGCGGACTGGCCGGCGTGCAGAAAGACGCCGTAGAGCCCCCAGGAGGCCACGGTCATGAGCGCGAAGATCAACCAAGTCATGCTTGCTCCCGATCCTGTTGATGAGGCTGGGTGGGCCATTGAATGACTGCCGCCGCCGGGCGGCTCCGGGGTGTTCGACGGCGCACAGAGTAGCATCCGGTTCGGGATGGAGCCCTACGCGTACCCTTTGCTGGTCGTCGCCGGTTTCGTCGCCGGCTTCGTCAATACGCTGGCCGGCAGCGGCTCGCTGGTGACCTTGCCGGCGCTGATCTTCTTGGGACTGCCGCCGACCGTCGCCAACGGCACCAACCGACTGGCGATCTTGCTCCAGAACGTGGTCGCGGTCTCGCGTTACAAGAGTTTCGGCATGCTGGAGCTCCGCCACGGCGCCTGGCTGGCGTTGCCGGCTCTCCTCGGTGCTCTCCTAGGTGCCCGGCTGGCGGTGGATCTGGACGAGACGCTGTTGCGGCGAACGATCGGCGCGCTCTTTCTCTTGATGGTGCCCATCCTGGCGGCGCGCCCCCAACGCTGGCTCGCCGGAGCCCGGCCCGACCGAGCCCAGGCGGCCGCGACGGCCCGCGAACCCAAGGTCTGGCTGGCGCTCTTTCTGGTCGGCATGTACGGCGGATTCCTGCAGGCTGGGGTCGGCATCTTTCTGCTCGTGGTTCTGGTGCTGGGCGCCGGTTTCGACGTCGTACGTGCCAACGCGGTCAAGGTGCTGATCATCCTTCTCTTTACCGCGGCGGCGCTCGCCGTCTTCGTCGTCCACGGCCAGGTGGCCTGGGGGCCGGGCCTTGTCCTTGCCTCCGGCAACATGCTGGGTGCGCTGGCGGCCACCCAGGTGGCCCGGCACCGCGGCGCCGAGTTCGTGCACTGGTTCTTGCTGGTGGTGGTGACGGTGTCGGGACTCTGGCTTCTGGGTTCCTGGCTGGGCTGACGGGAGTCGGGCGAGGTCCGCCGATCGGCCGGTCCCGGTCTTTCCGAGCTGGCTCGCCCGGCGGCGCGCCGCCGTCAGGCCGGTTTGGGGGACTCTTCGACCGCTACTGGCGATCTCGGCGATACCGCAAGGTCGCGGCCGGCGGCGTCCCGGAGGAGGCTCCCGGGCGGAAGTCTCAGCTCTCCGGCGCACCCGGCAAGGCACCGGAGGCTGGCGTCGAAGTCGACGACCTCGAGCTCGAACCGGTACCACCCTTTGCCAATGCCGCCACCCACGACCTCGCCCAGGCCCTGGGCGATGAGCAAGTGATCGAGCGGTTCCTCGATCTCGCGTACCGAGTCAAAGTCGCAGAGGGTGTCGGGCAGAAAGAGAGTCGCGGGTTCGGGCACGTCGAGATTCCAAGGGCTCGCTCCGCCATGCATCAGCCGTCTTTGGCTTCCAACATGCGGCTCGCGGCGTCGGCCCCGATGATAGGCTACCGGTCTCTTGGCGGCCGCCGAAATGACAGTTCCGAGGGGTTCTCTGAAAGGTTCTCTGGCGCCGGCCGCGACGATCTTGCTGGCGTTTGTTTGCGCGGTCGCAGCACCGGCCGGCGGCGGTGACGGCGATCTCGACCCGAGCGCCTGGCGGCGGTTCGCATCGCCGTCGTTCATGCTCCTGACCGATGCTCCGGCGGAGACCGCCGGCCGCGTTCTCGGAGACCTCGAGCGCTTTCATGGCGCTTTGGCCAGGTCCGCGCCGGCTCTCGACCTCGAGCTGCGGGCGCCGACCGAGATCCTCGCCTTCTCTCTCGCCTCGCACTTTGACGGCTTGCTGGGCGGCGAGGGCTCGCTCACGGGAACGGTTCTGGGCCATTTCCTGGCGCATCCCGAGGGCAACTTCATCCTGCTTCGCGTCAGCGACCGCCTCGAGGTCGGAATGGGAGTCGTGGTGCACGAGTACGTGCACCAGATCCTTGGCCAGAACCTGCCGCGCATCCCGCTATGGCTGAACGAAGGCTTGGCGGAGTACTACGGAGGGCTCGCGTCCGCACACGGCGGAGGCGCCACGGCGGCTCCTGACGGTTGGCGCGGCCCGGTGCCGCGGCACCTCGGTTGGTGGCGGCGGGCAAAGCCGGTGGGTCTGGATCGAGTCCTGAGCTACACCGGCGATGACGGCCATCGGCGGCCAGGGTCACGGGATCCCGAGGACGCTGCCCACTTCTACGCCGTCTCCTGGGGGCTCGTCCATTTTCTGTTGCACGACGAAACGGGTGCGGAGCGGCTGGCCGAGCTCTTTGAGCGCTTGCACGAGGGGAGGGATCCCGAGCGCGCGCTCTACGAAGTCGTCGATCTGAGCGCGGCCGAGTTCGAGCGCCGTCTGCGAGCCCACATAGGGAGGCTCGGCCTGGCGCCGGTCCGGCCGGGTCTCGTGGAGCCGGTAGAGCCGGTAGAGCCGGTGGAGCAGATGGAGCAGGTGACCCGGCCTGGTCTCGCGGAGCGGGAGGGCCAGGCGGAGCATGGAGACCAGGAGGAGCAGGCGACCCGGGCGGAGAAGGCCGAGGGTTCGATCGCAGAACGCCCGCTCGAGTCCGCCGAGCTCTTGCGCATCTTCGGCGACCTCGCGTCCCTGGCCGGTGCGCCGGGGCGTGCCGAGCGCTTCTACGAGTGGGCTTTGGCCGAGGATCCAGAAGATGGCGATGTCCTTTCCGGAATCGCCTGGCTGCGTGATGGCGAGGGCCGTCTGGCCGAAGCGGGACTCCTATTCGACGAGGCCGTGGCCGCGGGTGTCGAGCTGCCCAAGAGTCACCTGCGCCGGGGCCGTCACTTGATCCGGCGCTACCAGCAGGACGGCGAGCTCGACGCCGAGGCCCGGAAGGCCCTCGTCTTGGAGGCGCGCGCGGCCTTCGCGGAGGCCCGGGTCGCCGAGCCCGGCTGGACCGAGGCACAGCTGCGCTATGCCGCCAGCCATCTTCTGCCAGGCCTCGACGCCGCCGACGGCCTGGGCGCGGCGCGGCGGGCAGTGGCGCTGGCGCCGACGCGACCGGAGCCCGTGGCGGTCGAGGTGCGGCTTCTCTTGAAGGCCGGCGATACCGCTGCCGCCGGGCGGTTGGTGGAGGGCCGCTATGCGGCGCTCGCCGAAGACTCGGAGACGGCTCGGTTGCGCGATGAGGTTCGGCGCGCCGAGCTCCTCCTGGCGGCGAGGGAGGCGTTCGACGCCGAGCGTTGGCAAGAGGGCTTGGCCTTCTTCGACCGAGCCATCGACCATACCGAGGACGAGACGCTGCGGCGGCAAATGGAGGACCGGCTGGAGCGGCTAGAGGCGCGCTGGCGTTTCGACGCGGGGCCACCGGACTAGAAGCGCCAACGCCCCGGCGGCGGCCACGCCGCCGCAAAGCAACCTATGAAAGTTTTTCAGCAAGCCCCTAGAATCGGACTATGTTGCGCCGTGCGTTAGCAGCGCTCGAGACACGCGCCGTGTCGCACAACCCCGGGATCCGGAAGCGAGTGATGCTCGACCCGGGAGAGATCCCCGGCCTCACCAATTTCTCGGAAGCGGTTTTCGAGCCCGGAGACAAGGCGCCCGGCCACGCCCACGACGACATGTGGGAGGTTTTCTTCGTCCGCTCGGGCGGGGGCGCCTTGAGGATCGACGGCCGCGAGAACCGGCTCGGCGCCGACGAGTGCTGGGTCATCCAGCCCGGTGAGGTCCACGAGATCGAAAACGACACCGACGACGCTTTACGGCTGCTCTATTTTGGGGTCCGGGAGGCCGGCGATGACTGATTCGGGACGGGTCGAGGACGCGGTCCAGCAGCTGGCCGAAGACCGGCCGCTGCTGCCGTTCCTGCCTCTGGTCTACGTGGCCTGGGCCGACGGCGAGCTGACGGCCGGGGAGTTTTCCGCCATCGCCGACCAGGTAGCCGCCCAGGGAGGGCTCGACGCAGGCTGCCGCGAGCGCCTCGCCGGCTGGCTGGATCCGGAGGATCCGCCCTCGGCTCGCGACCTCGCGGCCATCCTGCGCACCATCCGGCAGACCGCCGGTGGCCTTTCGCCCGAGGCCCGGCTGTCCCTGGCCGAGCTCGGCGTGGGCCTCTTGCCGGCAGGGGAGGACGCCGACGAGGCGACCCGAGAAGCGCTCGCCACGATCGAAGGGGCCCTGGGTGTCGCGGGCCGGGAGGTGTCTCGCGAGCTCGTCCACGGAAAGCGTCCGGCGCCCGAAGACGGAGCCGACGAGGAGCTCTCGTTTCGCCCGGAGGAGCTCCAGACGCTGATCGAGCGGCCCTACCAGGAGATCCGGGAACGGCTGCGGAGCTTGCTCAGCCAATCCGAGTTCGGCTACCTCGCCGAGCCCACCCGTACCGAGCACCGCGCCCAGGTCACCCGCTGGTGCCGGAGGCTCGCCGGGGAAGGAGTCGGCGCCTTGAGCTACCCGCGTCGCTACGGCGGCGCCGACGATCTCGGCGCGTTTCTGGCCGCTTTCGACACCCTGGCGCACCACGACACCAGCCTCCTGGTCAAGTTCGGCGTCCAGTTCGGACTCTTCGGCGGCAGCGTCCTTCAGCTCGGCGGCAAGCGCCATCACGAGGCGTACCTCGAAGCCATCGGTTCGATGGATCTTCCAGGCTGCTTCGCGATGTCGGAGACCGGCCACGGCTCGAACGTTCAGGAGCTCGAGACCCGGGCCCGCTACGATCCGGCGACCGACGAGTTCGTGATCTCGACGCCGACCGTGGTCGACCGCAAGGACTGGATCGGCAACGCCGCTCGGGACGGCCGCCTGGCCACCGTCTTTGCCCAGCTCGAGATCGACGGCGATGGCTTTGGCGTTCACGCGTTTCTGGTACCCATTCGCGACGCCGAGGGCAATCCGATGCCCGGTGTCGCGATCGAAGACTGCGGCCTCAAGGAAGGACTGAACGGCGTCGACAACGGCCGTATCGCCTTCGATGACGTCCGCGTCCCGCGCCAAAGCCTGCTCGACCGGTTCGGCGGCGTCGACGCGGAGGGCTCCTACTCGAGCCCGATCGCGAGCGCCAACAAGCGCTTCTTCACCATGCTCGGGACCTTGGTCGGCGGCCGCGTCAGCGTCGCCGGAGCTTCGATCAGCTCGGCCGCGACCGGCCTGGCGATCGCGACTCGCTACGCGCTCCGGCGCAGGCAGTTCGGTCCCCCGGGCAGGCCCGAGACCCTGCTTCTGGATTACAAGGCCCATCAGCGCAAGCTCTTGCCGCGCTTGGCCACGGTCTTCGCGCTGCGCTTCGCCCACAAGCGGCTGGTGGCGGCGTTCCTGGAGCGCTCCGAGGAGTCCGCCCGGCAGGTCGAGACGCTTGCCGCCGGCCTCAAGGTCTACGCCTCTCGCTTCAACGTCGACACTCTTCAGGTCTGCCGGGAAGCTTGTGGCGCCAAGGGGTACCTGGCCGAGAACCGCATCTCGCGCTTGCGCGACGACACCGACGTCTTCACCACCTTCGAGGGCGACAACACGGTGCTCATGTTCTTGGTGGCGAAGGCTCGCCTGACCGAGTACCGGCATCAGTTCGCCGATCTGCGCGCCGCCGGCGTCGTTCGGTACCTGGCCGACAAGGCCAAGACCGCGGTCACCGAGCTCAATCCCGTGGTGACGCGCCTGACCGACGATGAGCACCTGCAGGATCCGGAGTTCCTGCGCGGCGCTTTCCGCTACCGGGAGGACCGTTTGCTCGCCACGTTGGCGGGACGATTGAGGCGGCGCTTGGGTCGCGGCATGGAGACCTTCGAGGCGTTCAACGACTGCCAGGATCATGTGCTGCGCATGGCCGGCGCCCACGTCGAGCGAGTCGTGGCCGAGGCCGCCTTGGACCAGGCCCAGGCACATCAGGGCGAATCTCTGGGCCATATTCTGGACCGCCTGGCGACCCTCTATTGCCTGTGGCGGCTCGAGGCGCGGCGCGGCTGGTTTCTCGAGAACGGCTACTTCGAAGGCCAGAAGTCGCAGGCCATCCGGGATCTGGTGCTCCGGATTTGCGTCGAGCTTCGCCCTGAGGCGGCCGGTCTGGTCGAGAGCTTGGGGATTCCCGACGGAATTCTAGGCGCGCCGATCGCCGTTGCTTCCGCCGGTGCGGCTTCGGGCCGACCGGCCGGGCGGGGAAGCGCTTCTTGAGGCCGGTTCCGGCCGCCGTTGCCATAGCGGTTCTCGCGCTTGCCGGCTTGGTTGGCGAGCAGCGCGAGGCGGCCGAGGCCGCCTCGGCAAGCGTGAGCGCCGTACGTCGGACTCCGGTGGTCGGGATCGTCCAGCAAGTCTCCCCGGCGGTAGTGAACATCTCGGCCGAAGCCATCGTGCGCCAGGCCGATCCCTTCTTCGGGGAGTTCTTCTCACGCCGCCGCCGGGTCGAATCACTGGGCTCCGGCTTCGTGATCGCCGCCAACGGCACAGTGGTGACCAATGCCCACGTCATCGAGGGTGCCTCCCGGATCCTGGTGACGCTGGCCGACGGCCGCGAACTCGAGGCCGAGGTTTTGGGCTTCGATCGGGATTCTGATCTGGCGGTTCTCAAGGTGGATGGTGCCCGGCTTCCGGCGATCCCGCTCGGAACCAGCTCCGACCTCATGATCGGTGAGACCGTGGTCGCGCTCGGCAACCCCCTGGGGCTGTCGAACACGGTCACCACCGGCGTGCTCTCGGCGCGCGGACGGACGGTGCCCGCCGAGAGCGGCGAGGTCGTCTACACCGACTTCCTCCAGACCGATGCTTCCATCAATCCCGGCAATTCGGGCGGCCCACTGGTCAACCTGGACGGCCACGTCATCGGCATCAACACGGCGATCGTCGCCGGCGCCGAAGGCATCGGCTTCGCGATTCCGGCGGACCGGGCGCGGCGGGTGGTCGAGGACCTGCTCCGGTTCGGCAGCCTGCAGCCGGTCTGGAGCGGACTGCGGATGATGACCCTCAACCGCGAGCTGGCGCGCCGCTTCGAGCTGCCGGTGGATCGCGGGGCGCTGATCGAGCGTGTCCAGCCCGGTTCTCCGGCGGCGCGGGCCGGGCTGCGCGCCGGGGATGTCGTCCTGCGCATCGGCAGCAAGGCCGTCGCTACTCGGGAAGACGTCTTGACGGTTCTCTACTCGGTTCCCGTGGGCCGCGCCGTGGATTTGCGGGTGTGGCGCGAGGGCCGCGAAATCGAGACCCGTCTGGTTGTGGATCGGCCGCCGGCTGACCTGGGCATGAACCACTTGGAAGCACGAGTCGGCGTCGTGGTGGACGAGGTCCAGGGGCGGCTGGCGATCGTCAGGGTACGCCCGGGCTCGGCCGCGGAGCGCAAGGGCCTGGCCCGGGGCGACGTGATTCTTCAGGCAAACGGACGCCGGGTGACGACCATTCAGGGGCTGGCGACCGAGGTTGCCCGCGCGCTCGACCGAGGCGGGTTGTTGCTGGTCGTCCAGCGAGGGCGCCGCTCCTACTACTTGAGCTTCCGGCTCTAGCCGGCATTTCGGTCAAACCTCGGCCAACAGGCCGCAGCGTGGAGCTCCTTCGCTCCGCTTCGCCGGGCGTTTGGCGAGGAGTCGATTGTGGCTAGTCCAGGTCGAACGGGCGCGGCGGGGGCTCGTCGTCGGGCGAATCCTCGGCTTGCTTCATCGCCTCGCGGAACTTCTCTTCGAGGACACGGTCGCGATCTTGGAGCGCCGCGACTTCACGGGTGAAGGTCGCTTCGGCTTGGGTCTTCTCGTCTTCAAGCTCCTGGAAGAGTTGCTCGAAGTCCTTGCCCGCGGCCGGCTCCTCCTTGCGCTTCTTGTGGAAGAGCACGGTGCCGGTGCCGGCGTCGATCACCAGATCAGCGTCGCATTCGGGACAGCGCACCGTGAGCTTGGACGGTTCGGCCATGAGGCGATTGTACCGTCGCTTGGCGGGCTGGAACCGCATCGGCGGTATCGGGGTCGAACCGGAAGGAGGCTTTTGCGCTTGACAGCTTTCGAGTGGACGCGTTACAACAAGTCATCCGCCTTAGGGGGTTCTGCTTATGAGACGTAAATCTCTTTGTCTTCTTGTGGTTTCGCTGATCGGCGTCGTTGTTCTGACCGGCGCTTGCCAGAAGGGAGAAGCGATCAAGGTTGCGGCCATCGTGCCGGCCACCGGAGGGTTCGAGATCTACGGCCAAGCGGTCAAGAAGGGTGTGGAGCTGGGCTTCGAGGAACTGTCCGAGGCCGGAGAGCTGCCGTTCGAGATCGAGCTTACGGTCGTCGACACCGGTGGCGATCCGGCCACGGCGGCGCAGCTCATGGAAGAGCAGGTGGACGCCGGCGCGGTGGCGGTCATCGGTGGCGTGATGTCGGACGAGGCGCTCCAGATGGTGCCGGTGGCGGATCGGTACAACCGCGTCCTGATCTCGCCGTCGGCCTCGACGCCGCAGCTCACCGGCATCTCCAAGAACTTCTACCGTGTCTTTCCTTCCGATTCTCGTGAAGGCACGACCATGGGCAACTTTGCCTCCCAGAAGCTGCAGCTCGAAAGCGTCGTCATCCTGGCAAAAGAAGACACGTACGCGCGCGGAATCAGAGAGGTCTTCCAGGCCGAGTTCGAGCGCAACGGCGGGCAAGTGCTCGAGGCGATCGAGTACCCGGCCGGGGCCGCTGACTTTTCCGGCTTCATCGACCGGGTGGTCAGCCTCAACCCCGACGGCGTCTGTCTGGCGGCCTTTGCCGGGGACATCGGCAAAATGATCGTCGAGCTGCGCGAGCGCGGCTACGAAGGACGCCTGCTGACCACCTCCGCGTTTGCCGCCCCGGAGGCGATCGAGGCTACCGGTGCTGCTGGTGAGGGCGTCTTCCTGACCCAGGCCGGCTTCGACGTCGGCAGCGAAGATCCCAAGGTCAAGAACTTCGTCGAGGCCTTTCACGCCAAGTACGGCCTCAACCCGAACCTCTACGCCGCCCACGGCTACGACGCCTTGATGGTGCTGATCGCCGCTCTCAGCGAAGGCGAGATCGTGGCCACAAGCTTGTGGCAGAAGGTGCGCGGCCTGCGCGACTTCGCCGGGGTCACCGGCACCATCCAGTTCGACGAGCGTGGCGATGCCCAGAAGTTCCCGCGCGTCTACGTGGTCGAGGACGGCGGCCTGATTGACTACGAGAAGGAAGTCGAGCGTCGCCGCCGCGAGCTGCTGGATCGCCTGCGCCGGCTGGAAGAGGCGCAGCGCCGGCGCAACCAGAACTAGCCCGCAGGCCCGGAACGGGCCCGGGCGCACTCCCGACTACCCGGGCTAGAATCGTCCGACGGCAGCCGGGCAAGGCTGCTCGAGAGCCCGCTTCCGGAACCGGTCACGAAGTCGATGCTGGACATTTCCCGGCGCCTGCTGCGCTATCGCAACCTGCTTTACACGCTGGTGGTGCGCGAGCTCAAGGGCCGCTACCGGGGCTCCGTGCTGGGCTTCTTCTGGTCCCTGGTCAACCCGATTCTGCTCTTGGCGGTCTACTCGTTCGTTTTCACCTACATCTTCGCCCCCCGGGTCGAAGGCGGGGAGCCCTATCCCCTGTTTCTGATGTGCGGGCTCTTCCCGTGGATCTGGGTCTCGACCTCGCTGCTCGAGGGCACGCAGTCGCTCCTGTCGGGCGCCGGACTCATCCGGCGCGCGGTGTTTCCGGCCGAAGTGCTGCCGATGGTTTTCGTGATCTCGAATCTCATTCACTTCCTCTTGGCCCTGCCGATCCTGGGTGCCGGTCTCCTGGTGGGCCGGTGGATGGGATACCCGGTCGGAGGTTGGAGCGTGCTCTGGCTGCCGGTGGTGATCCTCCTCGAGTTCTTCGTCGTAGGCGGCTTCACCCTGGGGCTGTCGGCGCTCAACGTGCACTTCAAGGACGTCAAAGACATTCTGGCGAACGTTCTGTCGCTACTGCTCTATCTCACACCGATCCTGTTCCCACTGTCCTGGATCGCCTGGAAGTGGGGGCGCTGGGCGATGGCCTGGCTCAATCCGTTGACGCCATTCTCGACCGCCTACCAGCAGGCGGTGTTCGCGGGGACCTCGCCGGAGCCCCTGGTCGTGGCGCAGATGGTGGTCTGGGCGGTGGTGGTCTGGGCGGTCGGCTGCTGGCTCTTCGATCGGCTCGCGGACAGCCTGGTGGAGGCGGTGTGACGGGCCGTGCTCGAAGCGTGAGGTCCTGGCAGTCGTGAGGTCCTTGGCGAAGGGCGCGATTCGCGCCGAAGGACTAACCAAGCACTACCGGCGCATGGCGGCCGGCCACAAGCTCCGAACGCTCAAGAGCGCCCTTCTGGAACGGAGCCTGACCGAGGGGCTGCGTCCGGAGGAGACGATCCGGGCGGTCGACGACCTGTCGTTTGCGGTCGAGCCGGGGGAGGCCTTCGCGGTCGTCGGCAGCAACGGCTCGGGTAAGTCGTCTCTGCTCAAGATGGTGGCTGGAATCATGAAGCCCACCTCGGGCACGATCGACGTCAACGGCCGCGTGGCTGCGCTGATCGAGCTCGGCGCCGGCTTTCACCCCGAGATCTCGGGCCGCGAGAATGTCTTCATCAACGGCGTGGTCCTGGGTTTGAGCCGGCGAGAGATCGAGCGCCGGTACGACGACATCGTGGAGTTTTCCGGTCTCGCCGATTTCATGGACGAGCCGGTCAAGAACTACTCCTCGGGCATGTACGTGCGCCTGGGCTTTTCGGTGGCGATCCATACCAGTCCGGATGTGCTGCTTGTGGACGAGGTCCTGGCCGTCGGCGACGAGGCCTTTGCCCACAGGTGCGTGCGGCGGATCGAAGAGTTTCTGGCGCGGGGCGGGACCGTGCTTCTGGTCAGCCACTCCTTGGGTCTGGTGGAGGAGTTCGCCGACCGTTGCCTGTGGATGGAGGGCGGCAAGCTCCGGTTGCTGGGCCATCCGCGCCGGGTGGTCGATGCCTACCGGCAGCAGGTGGCCGAGGCCGAGGGTCAGGAGCATCTCGAGGCCAAAGAACGCCGCGAGCAGGAGATCGCTCTGGCCGACTCGGCGGATGCCGAGTCGGACGTCGTGCTCGAGGAGCCCGCCGAAGATGAGCCGGCCGCGGCCGCGCCAGAGCCGGACCCGGGCGAGGGCGGCGAGGAGGGCGCGGACGGCGAGCCCGAGGTCAAGCGCTGGGGCTCGCGGGAAGCGGAGATCGTGCGCGCCCGCATGCTCGACGCCAGCGGCAGCGAGCGTTACAACTTCGACAGCGGCGACGAGGTGGCCTTCGAGATCGAGGTGCGCGCGCACCGGAAGCTCGAGGACTTTGTCTTCGGCATTGGGGTGTTCACCTTCCGGGGCACCGAGGTTTGGGGGACCAACACCCATCTCGCCGGCTTCGTCTCGGACGCCTTCGAAGGGTCGGCGACCGCGCGGATCAGCTGTCCCTCCCTGCGCCTGGCCCCGGGCGAATACCTCTTGGACGCCGCGGTCCATGCCCGCGATGGCTATCCCTACGACTACCACCGGCAGATCTTGAGCTTCACAGTGCTGTCGCGTGAGCAGGGTGTCGGCGTCTATTTCCCACCCCATCAGTGGCAATTCGACGGAGGCGTCGAGTGGAGCCTGGAACCGGAGAGCGCATGAGTGAAAGCAAGTCGCAGAAGACCCTGAACATCAAGATCCACGACGACGACCTCAAGGGCCGGTACTCGAACCTGTTGCGCGTCACCCACACCCGCGAGGAGTTCATCCTCGACTTCATCAACATGGTGCCGCCGCAGGCGGTGCTGGCATCTCGGCTGATCACCAGCCCCGGACACCTCAAGCGGATCGTGCGGGCGCTAGCCGAGAATCTCGAAATCTACGAGAAGAACTATGGCCCGTTGGATGAAGCTGCGGATCCGGCCGGTTCCGAATCCGTCAACTAGCGGCCCGTAGTCGAAGGCCGGGCGGTTGCGCTATGTGACCCGGCCGAAGCCGGGCGGCCTGGACAGGACTAGCCGTCCGTCCTTGATCACCGACCTCACCAGGTTGACACCGTAGTGGTAGGCGAGATGTTCGACGCAAGGCGCGTCCAGAAGGACCAGGTCGGCGCGCTTGCCCTCTTCGACCGATCCGATCTCCTCGCCCAGGTAGAGCGAGCAGGCGGCGTTCAGCGTGGCGGCGGTAAGTGCCTCGTCGATCGACAGGCCCAGCTTGAAGACCGCCAGCAAGAACGCCATCGCCATTGATTCGGTGTGAGAGGAGCCCGGATTGCAGTCGGTGGCCAGAGCCACCGGAACCCCTGCCTGGATCAGACGGCGGGCGGGAGCGTAGTCCGTTTTCATCAGGAAGAAGCTCGTGCCAGGAAGAAGTGTCGCCACGACTTCGCTGGCGGCGAGCGCCTCGATGCCGCGCTCGGAGATGGCCATCAAGTGATCGGCTGAGGCCGCGCCCAGCTCGGCCGCCAGCTCGGCACCGCCCGAGTCCGCGAACTCGTCGGCATGGAGTCGCGGCACCAGACCGTGTTCCCGGCTCGCTTCGAGGACCCGGCGGGATTCCTCGGCTGAGAAGACTCCCCGTTCGCAGAAGACGTCTGCAAAGACCGCCAGCTCTTGGTCGCGCACCTGAGGCAAGATCTCGTTGGCGATGAGATCCAGATAGCGCTCGCGCCGGTCGCGAAACTCGGGAGGGATCTCGTGCGCCGCCAGGAGCGTGGGCACGAGCTCGACCGAATGCTCCCGGTTGGCTCGCCGTACGGCGCGCAACTGTTTGAGCTCGTCGTCGAGACTCAGGCCGTAGCCCGACTTGGCTTCGGCCGTCGTCGTGCCGGTCTCGAGCATTCGATCCATGCGGCCGAGCGCGAGGTTGACGAGCTCCTCTTCGGCGGCGGCGCGGGTGGAGCGCACGGTGGCCAGGATGCCGCCTCCTTCGGCGGCGATCTCCTGATAGGTGGCTCCGGCCAGGCGCCGCGCGAACTCGTGCTCGCGGCTCCCGGCCCAGGGAAGATGGGTATGCGGATCGACGAAGCCCGGGACGAGCGTTCCGCGCTTGCCGTCGATCCGGGGCACGTCTTCGAGCGTGCCGTAGCGCTCGACCAATTCGGCCTCCTTGCCGACGAAGCGGATACGGCCCTCCCGGCACAACACCGCTCCCTCGGCGACCCGCCGGATCCGTCCCTGGTTGGCGCCGCTTCGTGGAGACGAGCCCGTCGGCGTCGCGATCTCAGCCAGGTTGTGGACGAGAAGGTCGGTCATCGCGAGGGTTCCTGCGGAAGGTCGAATCGCTCCCGGCTGAGGCGGACGGTCTCCGCGAGCGCCCAGGAGGCTGCCGCCGACCACGCCTCCTCATCGACGTGAGGCTCCGGCAACGCATGCGAGTGGTCGGCGAGTGCTTTGAGCGCTTGCAGAGGGAAGTCTCGCACATGACCGAACTTGTCCGCCGCCCGGCCCAGGAGCTCGTCCAGGGGCAGCCGCCGGCACAGAGCCTCGAGATCCAGGAAGTCCTTGCGCCGGCCCCGGCTCACGATCGCGGCGAGCTTCATGAGCCCCAGGTCCGGGGCCGAGGCGACGTCGACGCCGAGGCAAGTCTCCTCGGGAGCGACCAGAGGATACGGATAGTAGTAGAAGCGAACCCCGACGCCCGAGTCGAGACGCACGTACAGGAACCCGTCGCGGGCGGTCTCCACCTGGGTGGATCCGTCAACGGCCAGGATCGCTTCGAGGTGATCGCGGCGCTCGGCGCTGCGGAGCCGGGAGCCGGCGCTCATGAAGTCGAGGTCCCGCACCCGGCGGTGGCCGAGGTAGAGGGCCAGCGCCGCCGAGCCGGCGAGATAGAAGTCCCGGCAGAAGTCGAGGCCGCTCAGCGTGGCAAGCGCCTGGCGGCTCGCTGCCGTGAGCGAATCGGAGTGCGTGGCGGTCAGTGGGGCCAAAGCTCGTCGACCTCGCCGACCTCGTCGAGCAGGCGCTCGAGACCCAGCACCGCCCGCCAGTAACCGCGGCTCCTGCGCGAGAGACTTCCCGGATGGGTTTCGAGCCAGCCGCGTACCGCCTCCTCGCCCAGGCTCGCGAAGAGAGCGCCGAGATCGCTCGAGTCGCCGTCTTCGAGGAGGGCGAACGCCAGGACCGGCTCGAACTCGGCCCGCTCCAGGCTCCCGGCGGCCACGTCAGAGACCAGGCGGGCGGCGCCGGCAGAGAGCTTCATCGAGCCGCCTTCGGTTCGCGTGGGCCGAAAAGAGCGCTTCCCACTCGGACGTGGGTAGCGCCCTCCTCGATCGCGCTCTCGAGGTCGTGGCTCATTCCCATGGAGAGGTAGCCTGGCCGGTCCGACCAGGCCTCGAGGGCGAAGAGCTCGTCGCGTAGCTCGCGGAGAGCGCGAAACCATCCTCGGGCTTCCTCGGCCGTCCGGGCCGGCGGCGGGATCGCCATGAGCCCTTCGAGGCGCAGGTGGGTGAGTTCCGCGAGCGCGCTCGCGGCAGCTAGCACCTCGTCGGGAGGGAAGCCATGCTTGGTCGCCTCGCCGCCCAGGTTGATCTCGAGCATCCCGGGTAGCGCACGGCCGGACCGCTCGGCCTCGCGGTCGAGGGCGCGGGCGATCTTGAGGCGATCGACCGAGTGCACGGCGTCGAAGAGCGCGACCGCGCGGCGGACCTTGTTGGACTGGAGCGGACCGATCAAGTGCCAGCGAGCGTTGGGCGCGAGCGGCCGGTGCCGCTCGGCCTCCTGGACCTGATTCTCGCCCAAGTCGGCAAGCCCGGCAGCCACCGCCGCCCGGATGCGTTCGTCGCTCTGCCGCTTCGAGGCTCCGAGGAGCACCACGCTTCCTGCGGGCCGGCCCGACCGCTCGAGCGCCGAGTCGATCCGGGCGCGGATGGCGGCCAGGTTGGCGGCTACCGCGGGCATGGAGGGACGTAGACGGCTGCCGGACTCAGGCGTTGGTTTCGGTGCCGGCCTCGGCTGGTTCCGCTGGTTCCGCTGGTTCCGATGCCTCGGCTGGCTCTGCTGGCTCCGATGCCTGGGCCGCTCCGGCCTGGACCGGGGCGGCGGTGTCCGGGCGATGGAGGATCCTCTTGCACGAGTCGCACAGCACCAGATTGCCGTGGTTCGTGATCTCGACCACCGCCTGAGGCCTCACCCGGTAGTTGCATTCTCCGCAGTGCCAGATCGCGGGAGCGCCCCTCTTGACCGCCGGCACCTCGAGCACCGCCGCCAAGGCATTTCCCGAGTGGCGTTCGAAGACGCGCCGGAAGTACTGCAAGGTGCCCCGGGGCAGCTCGGTCTCGAGGCTGGCGATACGCTCGCGAACCTCGCCGGCCTGGCGCGCCACCTCCGGCTTCTCGGCTTCCCACTTCTTCAGCGAGTCGCCGTAGCGCTGATCCAGGTCCTCGAAGGCCGCGCGGGACTCGTTGAGGCTCTTCTCCGCCTCGTCGGACCGATCGATCGCCGTCAACGTCTGTTCCTCGCACTCCCGGATCTGGGCTTTGACGGTGTCGATCTCCTGAAGCAGGGCTCCGTACTCGCGCTGATTGCGCACCTGGCTGATCTGGTCCTGGTAGTGCTTGAGCTTCTCCTCGCAGTCGGCCGCCGTGGCTTCGGCGGCCCGGCGCTCCGCGGCCGCCTCGTCGATGATCTGCTGGATCGCGTCGATCTCGGCCTTGCGCTCGCTGTGCTCGGCGTGGAGCTCTTCCATCCAGTCGGGGATGCCGTTGATGAGCCGGTCGAGAGCTTCAGCCTCCGATAGGGCGTGTTGGAGTTCGGTTACGAGAGCTAGCGGCGTGCTCATGCCCCTCCTTCTTGCGCGACTCGGCGCGCCCGATGGCGCAAACGCAAAGAGGGTGCTGAACTCAGCACCCTCTGGAATTCTTCGGACGTCGCCAGGCCCGCCTGGTAGTTTGCGACAATTGCGTTTCGTGGTTCTCCCGTACGACTCACTCGCATCGACATCCTCGACTCGTGGGTCCACCTGGATTCGAACCAGGGACCTGCCGGTTATGAGCCGGATGCTCTAACCGCTGAGCTATGGACCCAGACCACCCCGGAAGGGGACCGCGAGTATACCCAGTTTTGACCGGACCGAGAAGCGTCAGCCGGCCTCGGAGTAGAGGTGTCGGTAACTGTTCGAAAAGAGCAGGACCCGCTTGACGTAGCTCTTGGTCTCTTCGAAGGAGAGCCCTTCCAGGAAGCTGTCCATCTCGGCTCCGGTGCCGGCCGCTTTCCAGAGTCTCTTGATGCGGTAGGGACCGGCGTTGTAGCCGGCCAGAGCGAGCTCGTCGTCGTTGCCGAACATGCCGCGCACCTGGCGGTAGTAGCTGGTACCCAGTCGGATGCTGAAGGCCGGGTCGTTGAGACGGCTGGTCGAGTAGCGCAGACCCAGCCGGCGGGCCACCTCACGACCGGTGGCCGGCATCAACTGCATCAGGCCACGCGCCCCGGCCCAGCTCTTCGCGCCCGGGTCAAACGCGCTTTCCTGGCGGATGATCGCCAGCACCAGGCTCCGGTCCAGGCCGTTGCGCCCCGCGTACTCGCGCACGATGTCGTCGAAGGCGAGCGGATAGTAGAGCTGGCGGGCGGCGAGCGGCGCCGAGCCCTGGTGGGGCGAGCCCAAGAGAGAGAAGGCCCGCTTGATCTGGATGATCGCTTGGCGGTGCTTGCCGCGAGCTGACTCGACGCGGGCGCGCAATGCGCTCGCCGCTCGCTCTTCGATCTCGGTCGATGCTGCCACCGCTTCGAGCTCCGATGCGGCGGCCTCGGCCAGGCCGAAACCGAGCAGGAGCTCGGCTCGGGCCAGACGGCGATCCCGCGGCCACGGCTCAGTTGGTTCAGTAGGTTCTGCTGGCTCCGATGGCTCCGCTGGCTCCGATAGCTCGGCGGCGGCCGGCAGCGCCGCGCCGGGGCCGCCGCGCTCGAGCCGCCGGCGGGCGTGCCGGCTATAGAAGTCGTCGACCTCGACGTCGGCGACTTCAGCGTAGAGCTGCCGAGCCCGGGCGCGGTTGCCCAGGCGCTCGTGAGAGCGTGCCGCCCAGTAGGAGCCGCTACGGTTGAAGAGGCTGGTCGGATAGAGCTCCCCAAGCTCGGCCCAGTATCCGATCGCGCCGCTGAAGTTGCGCTCGCCGTACTGCTTCCAGCCGTGCCGCCAGAGGAAGCGGGCGCCGGACCAGTCCTCCGGGTCGACCCGGAGCAGGCTGCGAAGCCAGCGCAATCCCTCATCGAAGCGGTTCTCCTCGATGGCGTCCTCGAACAGGATCCGGTGCGCTCGGCGGACCTGCCGGGGATGGACGCCGAAGTCGATGACCCGCATCAAGTGCTCGTGCGCGCGCGTACGCATCTTCGAGCGTCGGGCCGAGTCGATCTCGTCTCCCGGCTCCCGTCCGGACTTGGGCGAAGCGGCGTCGATGGCGGCCGTGGCGCGCCGCCACTCGAGGTCGGCGGCTTCGGCCAGAGTCGTCGCCCGAACCTGGCTCAGAACCTCCAGCGCGTGCTCGCCGCGGTCGGCGGCGATCAAGGCCTCGGAGAAGGCCAGGTTCCAATCCCGGTGGCGGGCTTCGGGCGGTACCGCTTCGAGGGTCTTGGTGGCCGATTCCTCGAGGTCCGCGGCCAAGAGACTCCGGGCGCGCAGCACCATCTGGTCCACCGACAGGAATTCGGGCCAATCGAGGCTGCCGTCGAAGTTCCGGAATTCCTCGATGACTTGGAGCTCTGCGGCCTTGAGCGGAAAGTGGACGAGGAGCTGCCGAGCCGCCTCGCCCCGCAGGGCCCGATCCCCAAGCTCGGTTCCGGCTTCCCACGCCGCAACCTCGAGCTCTTCGCGGGTGGCGGAAGCGACGGGCCCCTCCCTCGCGGTCTCGGCCAGGGCAAGAACGCCGACCAGGTCACCGCGCTCGCGGGCGAGGTGGGTAGCTTCGATGACGGCGTGAGCCAGGAGCTTGCTTTCCGGGTGGTCCCGAATCAGGCGGTCGAGCGCGGCTTTGGCAGCCGGGTACTGACCCAGCTCGCGGGCGGCGCGGCCCCAGGCCAGCAGGCGCCAGTCGGCGAGGGCGCTGCCCGAAGCCGTCGCTCGGAGGCGCTTGAGGCTCTCCGAGTAGCGGCCGCACTGCTGTGCGGCCAGCGCCAGGCCGATAGCCCGATCGGTCGGGTCGATATCCCAGGCCGCGGCGGCCGTGTCCGCGGCCGCGAGGTCGCAGGCCGCAACCGCTTGCGCGAGCCTGGAGTCGGCGTCGCCGGTCACCGCGACCGGCATCGCAGGCTCGACGCCGCCGGCTGGCGCTTGGGAAGCCTTGGAGGCTTGCGGGGCCTCAGAGACTCGAGCGACGAATCCGGCTAGGCAGACGGCCAGACCCAAGAGGAGAACGGGACCGTAGGCCGGGCGCCGCAACGTTGGTCGCGCTAGAGCCCCAGGGCGTCGGCGTCGCCACCGCCGAGAATGCGCACTAGCGCCTCCTTGAAGTAGTCGGTGTCGGATCGGATTGCCTCCTCGACCCGGTCCTCGAAGATCTGTTGCGAGCGGTCGATGTCTTCCTGGAGGCGGCTGTAGATGTCGCCGCTCTCGCGTCCCGCCTCGACCGCTTCCTCGTTGTAGAGCTTGATCTCGGTGACCAGGAGGCGCGCCAGACGCTGCGCCTCTTCATGACCCGAAGCGTCCTCGGCCGAGGCCGCCGCCCCGCCGGTAAAGGCCCAGCCGGGGCCATTGACGTCTTCCGGAGGCCGAACCTGGGTGCTGCTGAAGTCGGCCGGATCGGGCTCCGGCGCGCTGGCTGAGTTCGCCGGAGGCGCGGCAGGCTCAGGGGCCTCGGGGGGCGCGGCCAAGCCGGGGCGCGTAGACTCTTCGTCGGCTTCCGCCACCGCCGCGTCGGCGGCCGGTTCCTCTTCTGCTTCGACTTCGGGCTCGGCCTGGATCTCCGCCTCGACGTCCGCCTCAACGTGCGCAGGCTCTGCCGCTACCGGCGGCAGCGGCTCGACGAGCTCGGCCGCGGACTCGGTTTCCGGCTCCATCGCGAACTCGGCCGCGTCGTCGAGGTTGGACGGGGGCACGACCTGAGTCGCGAGCGCGGCGTCGTGTGCCGCCGGCTCCGGTTCGGTTTCGGCTCCCACCGCAACGTCCGACGCCGCCGGCTCGGTTTCGATCACTTCGTCCAGAGGGATCGGCTCCGGGGTGACTGGCTTGGGCTCGGTCGCGCTCAGCTCATCGGCTGGGCCCTCGGCCAGGGTCAGGCTAGCGGTCGAGATTCGCTTGCGAACCGGAAGAGTCTCGAGGGTCTGGCCCGCGAGAAAGGTCAGCAGTTGCAGGGCCGAGACCGAAAAGGTCTCGCCGCCCAGGCGGTCGCAGTAGACTGTGCCCACGGTTTGACTTCCCAGGACGAAGGGAATGAGCACGCCGACCGCGGCGCCGTCGGCTCCGAGACGGTCGGTGAACCGCCGGCACTCGGCGGCCGAAAGCGCCACCGCGCCCTGGCCGGCGCGCACGATTCCCGAGCTGGGCCACTCGTCGGCGTCGAGCGAAACTTCCTTGATGCGGTCCCCCTCCGAGCCGAAACCGTCGGCGCTCCAGCCGTGCAGGCTGTCACCACGGGCCACGAAGATCGCGACTCTGGAGGCAAAGCGCAGAACGCCCTGCGACAGTGCGTTCAGAATCGAGGCCTGAGAGGTCGCGGTGTCGATCACCATGGCCGCTTGGCGGAGCTCGTCGACCCCGTCGAGCTGGATTTCAGGAGAAGGAGGACCAGGGGAAGCGGCCCGAACGACGGCCCGCGGCTCGACCGCTGGCTGGGCCGTTTCGTCCGCGTCGCCTTGGTGGGCCCCGCCCTCGTCGCCGGCGAGCTTGGTCTCGAGCTCGGCGGCGAAAGAGCTCATGGCACGGGTCAGCGCGGCGGCTACCTCAGGGTCGAGATGTTGGAAGTGGTCTGCGAAATTCATGGCTTCTACCGCCGTCTGGAAGTTGTCGCTCGGAGCCCGCCGATTATTCTTGAGGGTCCTGGGGCTGTCAAGGGAACCCTCGGGCGAGGAAACTTCTTTGTTTGTGACCGTTTAGAGGGTAATCAAGCGATTTCGTCCGCGCTCGGTTGCTTGTCGCGAGAATCGGCTCTATGGTAGCTTGCCTGTTCGCTTTTCTGCTTCCGGCGGACGTTGTCCGGAACCGATGACGCCGAGTCAGGACTAGATCAGGGAGGTCTCGATGCGAGTAGCTCGGAAACTGTTTGTTGTTGTTGCGTGTCTGGCGGCCGTGGCCTGGGTGGCCTGCGCTCCCGGTGCGCCCAAGGTGGATCCGGCCGTGGAGGCGGAGTGGGCCGCGCTAACCGAGGCGAAGGACGATCTGGACGGCCTGCGCGAGGAGCTGTCGGAGACTCGTGAAGCGCTCAAGGAGCTCGCTCGCGAGGTCCGTGAGGGCGCCGAAGAGGCCGCCGATGCAGCGGGGGCCGAGGTCGGAGCCGGGGTCGAAGAAGGCGCCGAGGCCGCTCCCACGGCCGAAGAGCTGGAGGCCAAGCTGGCCGATCTCGAGGACTCGGTCGTGTCCAAGGCCGACGATTTCAATACCAAGCTCGTCACCTATCTCAACAATGCCGGGATGATCGAGGGCGAACCGCTGACCGAGCGCCAGGCCGCCGCCATCGCCATGAAGAGCGATGAAGACATGGTCCTGGCACAGGAGTACATCGACAAGGGCGGCGACTATCGCCGGGCGATCGAGATCTACCAGATCGCGCTGTCCCTGGACCCCGACAACGCCAAGCTCCAGGCCGCCCTGGCCGCCGCCGAGGCCGATCGGTGGATGAGTGAAGAGCGGTTCGCGGTGGTCGAGAAGGGCATGACCGCGGACGAGGTGCGAGACGCCATCGGCCAGGTCAACCTGCGCAACGTGCGCGAGTACCCCGAGCGGGACGTTACCGCCTGGTTCTACTCGACGGACGACACCGGCGCGGCCGCGGCCGTTTGGTTCCGCAAGAACAAGAAGAGCGGTGAGCTCGAGGTCTACCAGGTCAAGTACGACGCGGTTCAGGGCGAGTCGTCGGCGGAGTCGTAAGCCCGGCCGCTTGACGGGCCGGGCTTGATCGGCGAGACTTGCCGGCCCCTGCTGGGAAGGCTCGGAAGAGCGTAGAAAGCTGGAAAAATGCGGAAGGCCGGACGCCGCCCGCGAGATGCCAGCGCAGGGGCCGTCAGGAGGTGATCACCAGTTGCCCGTTGTTCAAGTACGAGACGAAGAGAGCTTCGAAAGCGCGCTCAGGCGCTTCAAGCGCAAGTGCGAGAAGTCGGGGATCATCACCGAGCTCAAGAAGCGCCAGTACTTCGAGAAGCCGTCGGTCAAGCGCAAGCGCAAGGCCGTCCAGGCGCGCAAGAAGATGCTACGCAAGATGGCCGAGGAACGGCGCCTCGGATTGCGCTAGGACGGGAACCGTCCAAGGAATGTTCCGGCGGGGCCGAGCGGCCCCGCTTTTTTTGTGGACCCGAGCATCGTGATGCGCCAGCAGGCTCCCCGTACGGCGACATCGGCGCCCAGCGGCCGAGCGCGAGGGTAGAGGGTCGGCGTCGTGCGCGTCTCACCCGCCAGCCGCGAGGCCGTCGAGCTGCCGGCGCTCCTGACCGTCGTGGCCCGGTTCTGCGCCACCGATCTAGGCGCAGACCGTGTTTGCGAGCTCCAGCCTTGCGATTCCGAAGAAGCGTTGGTTCGTGACGTCGCCGCCTCGCGAGCACTCGAGGGCCTGCTCGAAGACGGTGCCCTGATTCCGTCGCTGGGGGTGGAGCTCGCGCCGCTGGCGCGCCGCTTGGCCGAGGGCCATCTGAGCCAGGCAACCGAGGACGTCACCGGCGCCGACCTGGTGCTTCTGGCCGACGTTCTCGAAGCGGTCGAGGAGGCCCGAAGCCGGATCCGGACCGCCGCTCGCGCCCAGCCGGATTCGGAAGGGCTCGCGGCGCTGGCCCAAGTCGTAGTGGCGGCGCCCGCTTCGGAGTCGGCCGCGGAGTTCTCGTCCGGGGGCGAAGCGCTCGACGGGCTGGCGGCCGAGATTCGGCGGCGGCTGGATCCACGCGGGAGCGTGCGTCCCGACGCCACGGCCCGGTTGCAGAAGCTGTCCCGGGATTCGGCGCGCCGCCGGCAGTCTCTCTACGACGCGATCGGTCGGTTCGCGGGCCGGCATCAGGCCGAGCTCGCCGAGGACACCATTCCGATGCACGACGGCCGCTTGGTGGTGCTGCTCCGGGCCGGCGCCAAGGGCTCGGTGCCGGGCGTGGTCAAGGGGCGGTCGGGGACGGGCCGGAGCCTCTATTTCGAGCCGCTGGAGTTCGTCGAGGCCAACAACGACCTCGAGGAAGGGCTCCGTGAAGAAGAAGCCGAGCGGCGGCGGATTCTGGCCGAGCTTCTGGACCGAGTCGCGGGAAGCCGCGAAGCCCTGTCAGGCCTGTGGACGACCGTTGCCCGGCTGGACCGGCGCCAAGCCGCCTGCCGGTTCGCGGCCCGGGTCGGCGCGCGATTCTTGACGCCGGGCCCCGGGACCCGGCTCGAGCTCAGCGAGGCCCGGCACCCGCTTCTGGATCCAGCCCTGGCGGAGATTCGCCGGCAAGCGCTCGGCCAGCCCGGACACGACGGCGAGGTCATTCCCCTCGACGTGCTGCTGACCGAGAACGGTCGCGGCCTCGTCGTCACCGGGCCCAACGCCGGTGGCAAGACGGTTGCCTTGAAGTCTCTGGGACTTCTCGCCATCGCCGCCCATTGCGGGCTGCCGGTTCCGGTGGGCGCCGATACGGCGCTGCCGTTTCTGGACCGGCTGGTCGCGGTGGTCGGCGACGAGCAGGATCTCCTGGCGGAACGGTCCACTTTCAGCGGCCGGCTCCAGAGGTTGCGCGAAGCCTGGGAGGCCGCCGGCCCCGGAGCGCTGGTGCTGATCGACGAGCTGGGCTCGGGAACGGATCCGAGCGAGGGCGCGGCGCTGGGCATCGCCCTGCTGGAGGCGCTCAGTGCTCGCGGTTCGTGGACCGTGGCCACCACCCACTTGACGCCGATTGCCGCAGCCGCCATCGACCTCGAAGGATTCGGGTGCGCCGCGATGGAGTTCGACGGCGCCACCGGGCTGCCGACCTACCGCCTCGTAGCGGGCGTGCCCGGCGCCAGTGAAGCAATCGCCTTGGGGCGCAGGCTGGGACTGGACGAACGCTGGCTCGAGCGCGCCGAGGAGCTTCTGGGTCCCGATCGGCGCAACCTGCGGGGAATGCTGGCGGAGGTCGAACGGTTGCGCGACCGGCTCCGGCGCGATGGCGACCGGGCTCGAGAGGAGCGGCGAACGGCCGAGGCTGAGCGGGCCGAGACTGAGCGTCTACGCGCAGAGATCGAGACCGAGAAGGCGACCCTCGATCGCCGCTGGAAGCAGGAGGTTCGGGATTTTCGGGCCGGGGTCAAGCGCAAGCTGGCCGACGAGATCGAGAAGGCGCGCGCGCGCGCGAAGGCCGAGCGGTCGAGAGCCGACGCCCCCGGCGAAGTCGCGGTCGAGAAGCAGGCCGAGAAGACCGTTGCCGAGCTCTGGCGCGAGGCTCCGGTTCTCGACGTTGCCGGAACGAAGGCCGCCGAGCCGGTGACGGCTGAGCACGTCGGCACCCAAGTCGAGCATCAGGCTCTGGGCTGGACGGGGCGCCTCGATCGCTTGGCGGGCAAGCGCGCGGTGGTCGTCGTGGGCGGCAAGAAGGTGCGTTGTGCCGCCGGGGACCTGGTCGTCGCCGAGCCTCCTGAGGTTGCGAGCAAGGCCAAGCCGCCGAGGCCCTCGGCGGCCGAGAGCCTCGGCCACTTGGCCTTGCGCTCGGAGTCCGAGGAGCTGCACCTCAGGCGCATGCGGGCCGACGACGCGCTGGCCGAGCTCGACCGGTATCTGGACCGGGCCATCCGGGCGGGCTTGGTCCAGGTACGTATCGTCCACGGGCATGGCACCGGCCGGCTGCGGGAGGTGGTGCGGCGCGAGCTTGCCGGCCATCCCTCGGTTGCCTCGTTTCGTCCCGGCAGCGCCGGCGAAGGCGGCAATGGCGTGACCGTGGCGGAGCTCGTGGGATGACCCCGCGCGCGAACGACACGGCGCGCGTCGGGGACCTGTCGTAGGATCCCGGCACGGAATCGAGCATGGCGTTTCAAGGCATCCACCTCACGGACGAGCTGGTCCAGGCGGTTCGCGATGCCGTCGATATCGTCGACATCGCTTCCGAGCACACCCGCCTGACCAAAGCCGGCCGCCGCCACAAGGGACTCTGCCCGCTCCACAAAGAAAAGACGCCGTCCTTCAGCGTCGATCCCGATCAAGGGCTCTTCTACTGCTTTGGCTGCTCCCAGGGCGGAGACGCCATCAAGCTCCACATGCAGGTGTCTGGAGACGACTTCCCGGCCGCGATCGAGACGCTGGCGCGGCGCTACGGCATCCCGGTCCCGGCCTACACCGGCAAGGCCGCCGGCAAGCGCTCCGAGGAGGATCTCGAGCCCGTGCTGGAGGCCGCGCTCGAGTTCTACCGCAAGGGCCTGGTCCGGAACCGGGGGGCGCGCGAGTACTTGGAGCAGCGGTCCATCTCGGAGGAGCTGATCGACCAGTTCGGGTTGGGCTTTGCCCGGGCCGGCTGGCGCAACCTGCTCGAAGCGCTGTCCGGCAAGTTTCCGGACCGGATGCTGCTCAAGGCGGGTCTGGTCGCCGAGTCCCGGAAGCGGCCGGGCGAACTCTACGACCGCTTCCGGGAGCGCCTGATCTTTCCGATCCGCAACACCTCGGGCCGGCTGGTGGGCTTCGGCGGCCGAGCCATGGATGCCGATGCGGTCAAGTACATCAACACGAGCGAGACCGCGCGCTTCCGTAAGGGCCGGCTGCTCTACGGCCTGGATCTGGCCAAGCGCGAGATTCGGGAGAGCGGCAAGGTGCTGCTGGTCGAGGGCTACTTCGACGTCATCGGCTCGGTGGCCGCCGGCATTCCGAACGCGGTGGCCAGCATGGGAACCGCGCTGACTCCGGAGCAGGCCCAGCTCCTGGCGCGATTCGCCGATGACGTCGTGGTCGGGTACGACGGCGACGAAGCCGGGGTCAACGCCTACCGGCGGAGCCTGCCGCTGCTCCTGGCGGCCGGGCTGGGCACGGCACGGCTCGAGCTGGCCGCTGGGGCCGATCCCGATTCGGTTCGAACCGAGGACGGTGCCGAACGCCTGCTCGAGCTCTACGGTGCCGCTCCGGACGCGGTGCTGGCCGAGATCCGGCGCCTGGCGCCGCCCGGGGTCGCCGGCAACCCGCGCCAGCAGGCCGCGGGGGCGCGCTCGGCGGTCGAGCTTCTGAAGGCGATTCCGGATACGGTGTTGCGCTACGGTTACGCTCGGCAGGCGGCAGAGGAGCTGTCCATTCCAGTCAATCTCCTGCTGGACAGGCTCGCCGGCCGGCAGGGTGCGCCTTCGGCAGCGGGGCGGTCGGCGGCGCCGGGATCGGGCGAGGGGATCGTCCGCTCGCTCGAGGAAAAGGCTCTGCATCTCCTACTGACGGCCCCGGGCGAGCTGCCGGCCCCGGACGAGCTGCCGCCGCCCGAGGCCTTTCTGGATCCCACTTTGCGGAATATTTTTGAGGTCTTCCAGGCTTTCTATAGGGAGAACCCCGGCCGGCGCCCGGACGCTCGCGAGCTGATGACGCGCTTGCCGGAACAGGGTTCGGCGGTTGACCGGGTTGCCCGGCTTCTGTTAGAAGATCCATCCGGCTCGGATCCGAAGGAGCTGGTGGATTCGGTGCGCCGGCTGGAACGGCGCTGGCAGCGGCAGAAATCGAAGCAACTGGCGGCCGAGATCACCCAAGCTCAACGAGCCGGAGACCAACAAAAACTGGAACGACTCCTAACGGAAAAGGCGGCCCTCAGCCGCCGATTGCACGAACGAAGCGGCTGATCGGGCCCTGGCCCGGCGGCAGCGCTGTCCCGTCCCCCCCGATACGCACTTGCCCGATTATCACCTGGAGATCTAGTGTGACCGCTCCCAAGATTCAAACCGTCGAAGAGAAGCATCCCTCCGTCAAGCAGCTGATCGAGCTCGGCCGCTCGAAGGGATACCTGCTGTACGACGAGATCTACGACATCTTGCCGGACGAGATCGTCTCGCAGCCGGACGAGATCGACGAGGTCTACCAGCGCTTTGGCGAGCTCGGCATCGAGGTGCTGGATCGCCCCGAGCGGTACCAGAATCGCGCCGACGTCGAGCAGCACACCGGCGATTTCGAGAAGGCCGAGGCCGGCGAGCAGACGCCCTTCCGGCTGCACGAGCAGGAGAAGACCAACGACCCGGTGCGCATGTACCTGCGCGAGATGGGCACTGTGCCGCTCCTGGACCGCGAGGGCGAGGTCGAGATCGCCCAGCGCATCGAGACCGGCGAGTGGATGATCTACGAGGCCCTGTCCGAGAATCCGGTCGTCCTGCACGAGCTGCTGCGGGTCAATGAAGTGGCGCAGAAGGACCACCGGGTGCTCGAAGAGCTGATGGCCGTGGCCGCCGACGCCGATCTCGACAGCCGCGCCAGCCAGAGGATCAAGAACAGCCTCAGAGTCTTCAACACCATCGCCAGGCTCAACAAGAAGGTGCAAACGCTGCGCAAGCGGCAGAAGCGCTACAAGGAGGGCGGCGACCGCTTTCAAGAGATCGAGCGGGACATCGACCGGGAGGTGGCGAAGATCGCCAAGAACATCCGGTCGATCGAGTTCTCGCTGCAGACCCAGAACCGGCTGGTCGACTTCCTCAAGGATCTGGACAAGCAGTTCGCGCGCTTCGAGCGCGATATCCGCCGGGCGAAGCTCGCCCTCGACCGGGAATCCAACAAGGAGCTGCGTTCGCTCCACCGGCGCCGGATCGAAAAGTACCGGCGCAAGGTCAAGGACCTGGAAGAGCGCTACGGCACCAGCCACGCCCAGATTTCGGCCACGATCAAGAAGATCCGCCTGGGTGAAGCGACCTGCGAGCGGGCCAAGGAAGAGCTGATCGTGGCCAACTTGCGCCTCGTGGTCTCGATCGCCAAGAAGTACACGAACCGGGGCCTTCAGTTCCTGGATCTCATCCAGGAGGGCAACATCGGTCTCATGAAGGCGGTCGAGAAGTTCGAGTACCGGCGGGGCTACAAGTTCTCGACCTACGCCACCTGGTGGATCCGCCAGGCGATCACGCGCGCGATCGCCGATCAGGCGCGCACGATCCGGATCCCGGTACACATGATCGAGACCATCAACAAGCTCACCCGCACCAGCCGTTCGCTGGTCCAGGAGCTTGGGCGCGAGCCCACCGCCGCCGAGATCGGCGAGCGCATGGATCTGCCCGCCTCCAAGGTGCGCAAGATCATGAAAATCGCCCAGGAGCCGATCTCTCTCGAAACGCCGATTGGCGAGGAAGAGGATTCCCATCTGGGCGACTTCATCGAGGACAAGTCGGCGATCTCGCCGGTGGAGTCGGTGATCACCAACAACCTGACCGACCAGACCGCCTCGGTGCTGAAGTCGCTGACGCCGCGCGAAGAGCTCGTCTTGCGCATGCGCTTCGGGGTCGGCGAAGGCTCCGAGCACACGTTGGAGGAGGTCGGCAAGTCCTTCAGCGTCACCCGCGAGCGCATCCGGCAGATCGAGTCCAAGGCGCTGCGCAAGCTCCGCCATCCCAGCCGATCGGCGCAGCTCAAGCCGTTCCTCGATTCGCCGTAAACGAAATTGACAAAGCGCGAGGCCGGTTCCTATGATTCCGGCGGCTCGCGCCTACTCGATCCTGGGTAGCTCAGTGGTAGAGCGGTCGGCTGTTAACCGATTGGTCGGGGGTTCAAATCCCTCCCCAGGAGCCAACGATCCGAAGCCGCCGGACCCGGAGTCCGGCGGCTTTTTTTTGCGGTCGGAGCGCCGGACCCATGCATGAGCGTCGATTTGCTCCAGGCGAGCCGGGCCGATAGAGTCTCGGGGTTCGCTCCAGAGGGTCGATCGTCACGCCGGTGAGAGGCCGGTGCGGCCGGCCCGTTATGAATGTCGTCGAGAAGGGGTCGGCGGCACAGTTGAGCTTCAGTGAAGGAGGACGGATTGAAGCAGATACGGGGTCGACTCTCTTTCGGAACGACGGTTCTCGGACTCGCGGCCGTAGCGGCGTTGGCTGCTGGCCCGCTTGCCGCCCAGGTCTCGATCAGCGAGATCCGGATCGATCAACCCAGCACCGACAACGACGAGTACTTCGAGCTCGCCGCCTCGCCGGGCACCGACTTGACCGGCATGAGCTATGTCGTCATCGGCGACGGCACCGGTGGTAGCGGTGTGGTCGAAGCGGTGGTCGATCTTTCCGGCCAGGCGGTTCCCGGCGGCGGCTTCTTCGTCGCGGCCGAGGGGACGTTCACGATCGGCACGGCCGATTTCACGACCTCGCTCGACTTCGAGAACTCGGACAACGTCACCCACATGCTCGTGGATGGCTTCGCTGGCGCCGTCGGCAACGACCTCGACACCAACGACGACGGGACGCTGGATTCGACGCCCTGGTCGGCGGTCCTCGACTGCGTAGCCTTGATTGAAACGGTGGGATCGGGGGACCTGACCTACTGTGCCGACTCGGTCGGTCCCGATGGCAGCTTCGTGCCGGCCCATGTCATGGATTGTCCGGGCGGCTTCCAGATCGGCGCCTTCGACCCGTCCGGCGGTGACGACACTCCGGGTGCGGCCAACTCGTGCGGACAGGTGGTGGTTTCGATCAACGAGATCCGGATCGACCAGCCCAGCTCGGACAACGACGAATACTTCGAGCTTGCCGGCGACGCCGGCGATCCTCTGGATGGCCTGACGTATCTCGTGGTGGGTGACGGCACCGGCGGCAGCGGCGTCATCGAAGCCGTCGTGGATCTGACCGGTTCGGCGGTTCCCGCGGGCGGCTTCTTCGTGGCCGCTGAAAGCACGTTCACGATCGGCACCGCAGATTTGACGACTTCGCTCGACTTTGAGAACTCGGACAACGTCACCCATCTGGTGGTTCGGGATTTCACCGGCGCCAACGGCAGCGATCTGGACACCAACGACGACGGGTCGTTCGACACCACTCCGTGGTCCGAGATCGTGGATTGCGTGGCCCTGATCGAAACCGTTGGCTCGGGCGACTTGACCTACTGTGCCGATTCCGTCGGTCCGGACGGAAGCTTTGTGCCGGCCCACGTCTACGAGTGCCCAAGCGGCTTCGAGATCGGCGCCTTTGACCCGTCCGGCGGCGACGACACGCCGGGTGCCGCCAACGCTTGTGGCGGTGGTCCGGGCGGCGGCGCGCTGGTCATCAACGAGATCGACTATGACCAGCCCAGCTTCGACACCGCCGAGTTTGTCGAGATCCGCAACAACGACGCGGTTGACGTGAGTCTTTCCGGCGTCACTCTCGAACTCGTCAACGGCACCGGCGGCGGCGCCTCGATCTACCAATCGGTCGCCTTGCCGGGCGTGACCTTGGCTCCGGGCGAGTACTACGTCGTCTGTAGCGATGCCGCGACAGTCATCAATTGCGACCTGGCGGTCCTCAACTCGATTCAGAACGGCGGTCCCGACGCCGTGGCGCTCACGTCAGCGGGCTCGATACTGGACACGGTGAGCTATGAAGGCGACACCGGAGCTCCGTATACGGAGGGCTCGGGCGCCGGGCTCTTCGACTCGGGCTCGAGCGGTAACGACAACAAGAGCATCTCCAGGATTCCGGATGGACTCGACACCGACGTCAACAATGTGGACTTTTCGTTCGTGTGCGCCACCCCGGGCGCGGTCAACACCACGGCCACAAGCTCGTGCCCATCGGTGGCTCCGCCCAACCTGGTGATCAACGAGATCGACTACGACCAGCCGGGTAGCGACACGGCCGAGTTCGTGGAGATCCTCAACACCGGTACCGGGGACCAGGACCTCAGCGGAATCGACCTGGTTCTAGTCAACGGCTCGGGCGGCGGCGCGGTGGTCTACAACACCATTCCTCTGCCGAGCGTGACCCTTGGGGCCGGAGAGCATTTCGTCATCTGCGGCAACGCCGCGAATGTCGCCAACTGCGATCTGGATGCGAGTCCCAGCTCGAACCTGATCCAGAACGGCCCCGACGCGGTCGCCCTGGTTCTGGGAGGAACGGTGCTCGACACGGTGAGCTACGAAGGCAACACCGGCGCGCCGTATACCGAGGGCTCGGGCGCCGGTCTCTTTGACTCGGGCTCCTCAGGCCAGGACTACCGCGGCATCGGCCGCTTCCCGGACGGCAGCGACACCGATCAGAACAACGTCGACCTCGGCAACGCCTGCATCACTCCGGGCAGCGCCAACACCTCGCTGACCTCGGGCTGTTCGCCGCTCGCCCCGGTGGTCGAGATCTACGACATCCAGGGCTCGGGCTCGGCCTCGGCCCTCGACGGTCAGACCGTTCGGACCGAGGACAACGTGGTGACCGCGGTCGGTCCGGACCGCTTCGCTATCCAGACGCCGACCTCGCGCAGCGACGGTTCGGTCGACACCTCGGACGGCATCATCGTCTTTACCGGCGCGGCACCGACGGTCGCGGTCGGCGACACCGTGACCGTGACCGGCGTCGTCGATGAGTTCTTCAACCTGACCGAGTTCGCCGGTGGTTCGCTGGTCGAGATCGGGGGCGGCGCCGAGCCGATGCCGGCTGCGGTCGTCTTTGACGCGACCGTGCCCTCGCCCGATCCCACGGCCTCGAGCTGCGCCATCGAGTATGAGTGCTACGAGGGCATGCTGATCGAAATCGCTGCGGGCACCGTGACCGGTCCCAACCAGCGATTCAACCCCGACCCGATCGCCGAGGTCTTCATCACCGCGGCGCCGGCTCGAACGTTTCGCGAGCCTGGCATCGAGTACCCGGGCCTGGCCGGCTTCCCGGTCTGGGACGGCAACCCCGAGATCTTCGAGCTCGATCCGGACAAGATGGGGCTGGCCAATCAGACGATCCCGGCTGGCTCGTCGTTCAGCGCTACCGGCGTTCTGGGCTTCGAGTTCGGAGGCTACGAGCTGTGGCCGACGGATTTTTCCGTGGTCGAAGCGGTCTTGCCGGTGCCCGTGGATCCACGCGGCGACGGTGAGATGACGGTCGGCTCGCTCAATCTCTTCCGGCTCTTTGACGACACCGACGACGGGGGCGAGCAGGTGGTCTCGGCCGCCGAGTATCAGCGGCGCCTGACCAAGTTCGCCGGCTACATCCTGGGCGTCCTGGACGCGCCGGACGTTCTGGCGGTCCAGGAGGCCGAAAAGCTCGGCGTGCTCGAAGACCTGGCGGCCGAGATCGCGCTTGTGGATCCGGCCGTTGTCTACAGCGCCGAGCTGGCCGAGGGCAACGACGTCGGCGGCATCGACGTTGGATTTCTGGTGCGCGACACGGTGGTGGTGGACGCCGTCACTCAGCTCGCTGCGGCGGAGCTTCTGACGTACGACAACTCGCTACTCCACGATCGGCCGCCGCTGCTCCTCGAGGGCCGCTGTGTCGCCGCCGGCCTGCCTGGCCAGCCGGTTCGGGTGCTCAACGTCCACATGCGCTCGCTTGGCGGCATCGACGATGCGACCGACGGCCCCAGGGTGCGCCAGAAGCGCCTGGAGCAGGCCGAATCGGTAGCGACGATCGTTCAGGGCCTCCAGACCGCCGATGCCGACACGCCGCTCATGGTGGTGGGCGACTTCAACGGTTTCGAGTTCACCGACGGCTACGTCGATCTGGTCGGCCACGTCGCCGGCTCGTTCGTGCCGGCCGACAACCTGGTCTGCGACACCAACCCGTGCGCCGATCTGGTGAACCCCGACTTGACCAAGCAAGTGCTCTCTGTGGCGTCAGAGGAACGGTACTCGTTCATCTTCAGGGGCAACGCGCAGGTGCTGGATCACGCTCTGACCAGCGCCGGTACCGATCCGGTGGTGCGCGGTTTCCTGTATGGACGGGGCAACGCCGACGCCGCCGTGGATCTGATCAACGACGGCGGCACCGAGCTGCGGTCTTCGGACCACGACGGCTTCGTTCTCTACCTGGCGAAAGACAGCGACCAGGACGGCGTCACCGACGATCTGGACGTCTGTCCGGGCACAATACTGCCGGAGGGCGTGCCCACCGATGGGCTTGGCATCAATCGTTGGGCTCTGACCGACGGCGATGGGATCTTCGACACGGTCTTGCCGAATGGCAACGGAACCGGTCTCGGCTTTTCGATCGAAGACACCGCCGGCTGCTCGTGCGAGCAGATCATCGAGGCCCAGGGTCTGGGTCAGGGACACACCAAGTTCGGCTGCTCGAACGAGGCCATGCTGGACTGGGTTACGTTCGTGAACGGCGGCTAGGCAGGGCCTACTGTCGCGTACGATAAGCTGGTTTTTTGGCGAATCACGGTCCGCGCGGGAGCGGCTGGGCCGGGAACCATGAAGGAGGTTCAATGAAGAAGAGGACTCTAGGAATCTTGGCGCTTGGCCTGGCTGTGTGCGTTCTGGCGGTGCCGTCAGGCGCCCAGGCGGCGGTTGCCACCGATCACTTCGTGATCAAGTTCGATGGAACGTCCGGGAACTTGGCGAGCCTCGTCGAGGCCGCGGGCGGTGAGATCGTGCGCTCACACGACGCGATCGGCTACGCGGTGGCCGCTTCGGCGAGTGCTGGTTTTGCGGCGAATCTTTCTGGCGCACAGGGTGTCGAGCAGGTGACCCGGGATTACGAGATGCAGTGGGTCCCAGGCGAGGTCGGCTCGATGGCCGAGGCTTCGTTTACCGCCGCGGCGGTCACCGACCCGACGACGGCGTTTTTCTACCCGTTCCAGTGGAACATGATGCAGATCGACGCTGCGGGTGCCTGGGCTGTCGAGCTGGGCGATCCCAATGTGACGGTTGCGGTCCTGGATACCGGCATCGACTACACCCACCAGGATCTGGTGGGCAAGGTGGATCTGGCCCGAAGCGTCTCGTTTCAGCCGTTCGATGATTTCCTGATCAGCATCTTCTTTCCGGGGGCTCATCCGATTGCCGATCTCAGGTATCACGGTACGCACGTGGCGGGCACCATCGCGTGCAACGCCCTGGGGACCGCTTGCGTGGCGCCCAACGTGACCCTGATGGGTGTCAAAGTGCTGAATGTCAATGGCTCGGGCACGTTTTCCGCGATCATCGCCGGCATCATGCACGCGGCCGACAACGGCGCCGACATCATCAACATGAGCCTCGGCGTTCGGGGCGGAATCCCGAAGAACCTCGAAGGAGCTGGCGAGTTGGTTGCGGCGGTCAATAAGGCTGTGAACTACGCCAATTCGAAGGGCGTGCTCGTGGTTTCTTCGGCGGGCAACGATGGTATCGACGGCGACCACAACGGCAACTCGATCCTGACGCCGGCCGAGAACGGTGCCACCCTTGCCGTTTCGGCGACGGGACCGACCGATGAGCTCGCGGGATACTCGAACTACGGATCTTCCGTACTGGGTGTTGCGGCGCCCGGTGGGAACTTTGACGGCGACGTCTTCGCTTCCACGGTGCTGGCGCCCTGCTCGACGTTCTCGCTCGTGCTGCCGTTTACCTGCGGTCCGACGAACTACCTGTTCCTCCAGGGAACCAGCATGGCCGCGCCGCACGCCTCGGGCGTCGCCGCGCTCATCGATTCTCTGGCCGGTGGTGGCTACAACGCGGGTCAGCTCAAGAGCAAGCTGCAGCAGTCGGCCGACGATCTCGGCAAGAAAGGCAACGACCCCTTCTACGGCAAGGGTCGGGTCAACGCTGCTAACGCGGTTCAGTAGCCGAGTCGTAGTTTCCGAATCTGAGGCGCGGGGCTCCGGCCCCGCGCCTCTTCACTTTGGGGTCGGGTCCCCTCTTTGAGGCAGATGAGGAATTCGCGGTTTCTAGGCGCCGTTGTTTCTAGTGCCGAGTCCGACCCAGTCGGATGGTTCGGGTTCGAGTAGCGCCGGCTTCCAGGCGGCCGGAGGCTCCATGTCATGGACCTAGACATCTCCCGCGACGAGAGCGTCGTTTCGACCCGGTACTGGCGCCATCTCGACGATGGCCGCCTGCAATGCGATCTTTGCCCGCGCTTCTGCAAGCTGCGCGAGGGCCAGCGCGGCTTGTGCTTCGTGCGCGGCCGTTTGGACGACGAAGTTGTCTTGACGACTTGGGGCCGGTCGAGCGGCTTTTGCGTCGATCCCATCGAGAAGAAGCCGCTCAATCACTTCCTGCCTGGAACGCCGGTGCTGTCCTTCGGCACCGCCGGCTGCAATCTCTTCTGCAAATTCTGCCAGAACTGGGACATCTCGAAGTCACGCGAGATCCACACCCTGGCTGACCGGGCCGAGCCCGCGACGATCGCCGCCGCCGCACTCGAGCATGGCTGCCGCTCGGTGGCCTTCACCTACAACGACCCGGTCATCTTTCTCGAGTACGCGGTCGATGTCGCCGCCGCGTGCCGGGAGCTAGGCATTGCAACGGTGGCGGTTACCGCGGGCGAGATCTGCCCGGAGCCCCGGGCCGAGCTCTTCGCCGCGATGGACGCCGCCAACGTGGATCTCAAGGCGTTCAGCGAGAGCTTCTACCGCAATGTTTGCGGCGCCGAGTTGGCTCCCGTGCTCGACACGCTCCGCTACTTGCAGCACGAGACCTCGGCGTGGCTCGAGCTGACGACGCTTCTGATTCCGAGCGAGAACGACTCGGAGGCCGAGATCGACGCCATGACCCGTTGGATCGTCGCCGAGCTAGGGCCCGACGTGCCCCAGCACTTCACCGCGTTTCACCCGGATTTCAAAATGCTGGACAAGCCCCGGACGCCGCCCGAAACGCTAAGCCGGGCGCGCGAGATCGCCCGGGTTAACGGCTTGCGCTACGTCTATACCGGCAATGTGCGGGACTTGGTCGGCGGCGTAACCGAGTGCAGCGGCTGTGGCACCCGGCTCATCGAGCGAGACGGTTACGAGCTGACAGCGTGGCGCCTGGGGCCGGCCGGCGACTGCTCCGAGTGCGGCGAGCGCCTTCCGGGCGTCTTCGAGGCCGAGCCCGGAGACTGGGGCGCCCGGCGGCGGCCGGTGCGGCTGGCGTCCAGTGCCTAGGGAAAGAAGCCCAGGTCCTCGTAGCAGAGGGCGATCCGGTCGATGGCGGTGATGAACGCCGCCGCCCGCATGTCGGCCTTGCCGTCGTAGACGGTCTGGGTCGTCCGGATGTTCTGGTAGGCGAGGGCCATGGTCTCCTCGAGGCCCGAGTTGACGAGATCCTCTTCACCGGCGCCGCGGGTCAGAAGCGTGCGCTCTTCCATCGAGAAGGCCTTGCCCGTGGTTTCCTCGAGCGCTCCCACCAGGCGCTGGAAGGCACCTTCCTCAAACCGCTTCTGCATGCGCCCGAAGCGCAGGTGCGAGAGGTTCTTGACCCACTCGAAATAGGAGACGGTCACACCGCCGGCGTTCAAGTAGGTATCGGGCAGGACGACGATGCCGCGCTCGCCCAGGATCTCATCGGCGCTGGCCGAGGTCGGACCGTTGGCGGCCTCGGCCACGATCCTGGCGCCGAGCCGGGGCGCGTTGTCGGCAGTGATCTGGTTCTCCAGTGCCGCCGGGATCAGGACGTCGCACTCGAGCTCCAGCGCCTCGGCCGAGTTGGGAATATCGGTGGCGCCGGCAAATCCCAGGATCGACCCGGTAGCCTTGCGATGCGCCACCACTTCGTCCACGTCCATTCCGTCCGGGCTGGCGACTGCGCCCTCGTACTCGGCCAGGCCCACCAGGATGGCTCCCGCGTCCTGAAAGATCCGCGCCGCCCAGTAGCCGACATTGCCCAGCCCCTGGATGACGACCCGCTTGCCTTCGATGCCCTGGGCGAGTCCCAGGCTCTTCATCAGCTCCTCGTCGTCGCAGGCCTCGCGCACGCCAAAAAAAACGCCGCGTCCGGTCGCCTGTTCCCGTCCCCGAATGCCGCCCTGGGCGATGGGCTTGCCGGTGACGCAGGCCAGGGCGTTGAGCTCGCCCTTCGACATCGAGGTATAGGTGTCAGCGATCCAGGCCATCTCGCGGGCGCCGGTGCCGTAGTCGGGCGCGGGCACGTCGACGCCGGGGCCGATGAAGTTCTTCTTGTTGAGCTCATAGGTGTAGCGGCGGGTGATGCGCTCGAGCTCGCCTTCCGAGTACTCGTGAGCGGCGATCTTGATGCCTCCCTTGGCGCCGCCGAAGGGAGCCTCCACGATGGCGCACTTGTAGGTCATGAGCGCCGAGAGCGCCTTGACCTCGTCTTCGCTCACCATGTAGCTGAAGCGGATGCCGCCCTTGGTGGGCAGCTTGTGGTGGCTGTGCTCAGCGCGCCAGCCGTGGACGACCTCGATCGAGCCGTCGTCGCGCTTGACCGGGAAGGTGAAGTGATACACGGAGTTGCACTCCCGGATCTGGTCCAGCATCCGGGGGTCGTGCTTGGTCAGCGCGGCGGCGCGGTCGAAAGTCCGATTGACTTGCTCGTAGAAGCGAAAGTTCTTGCCCACGGGCGTGCGATCTCCTGGTATCCGAGGATGGCGTTGGTTCGACTGCGGCTAACTCGATCTTCTCACCGGAAGCGTCGCGAGGATCAGTGTTTCAGGCGCTCGCCCTGTTCTTCGACCGACAGGATCCAACCCACGACCTTGCCGGGCTGGATCTCGCTGTCGTCGTGCCAGAAGCGGGCGGTTCTCATATAGCGGCTGGAGGAATCGTGCTCGGGAATCGCCTTGATCTCGTCCTGGATCCGGCGGAAACGCTCGATCCAGGAAGCACAGTTAGCTTCCCGCAAGTCCACCCAGCCGTCCCGGACCCAGCCTTCGACGCGCTCGGGTGTCACCGCCACGTCGTCGGCGTCGGCCGGCACGATGACGCTCTGGCCGCGCAGGATCTCGCCCGAGGCCAGGAGGATCGGAATGCCGACCGAGACTACCTCGCTCGCGATCCTGTGATTCTCGCGGACCAGCGCGTCGAGGCGCTTGGCGGCCTCGGCCGGCGAGGCCGCGCGCACCGCGGCCATGGTTCCGAAAGCTTCGCGCAGCAGGTGGGCCTCGAACAGGAGCTTGGTGTTGCGTGGGGGACCCAGCATCTCGAACCCTACGCTCCGGGTTTCGCCCTCGGCTTCGAGCTCGCTCATTCGTTCCAAGGCCCAGTGCCGCATGAGGCCGGCGCGGTAGGTGGGCCCCAAAACGGCGTTGTCGAGCGCGTTGATGATGTCGTGGCCGGTGTTGCCGCCCTCGATCTCGAACACCAGATACTGGGCGATCTCCTCGGGAGTGACGAACTCCATCTGCTCGGCTGTGGTCAGAAGCGCGAACTCTTCGAGACTGAAGATGCCGTTCTCGCCGGTATCGATGTAGGCCGTGGTCAGAATGTCGTCGCGCTTCTCGGCGGCGCTCTCGTCGAAGGTCGAGAAGGTCTCGCCGATCGGCGTGGGCTGGGTATCCATCAAGTAGATCGGCTGGCGCTTCCGAGCAATGGGTCCACGATCGATCTTCTTCCAGGCGATCGCGGCCGCAGGCTTGATCTCTTTGGTGATCGGCGCTCCGGGGGTTCGGGCCATGAGGAAGAGCAGCAGGGAGTGTGCCCCGGCGACGGCGCTTTTCGACAGCAAGACCCGGCTGGGCCGTTCCTCGGAGTGGGTGTACGGGACGTTCAGGCCCATGCCGCCAGTGCCGCTGGTGCCGACCTTGATGTAGGCGCCGGTGCCGGCGTCCTGCATGCCCCGGTAGAGGATCTGGATATGACGGATGAGGCGCGGCACGTAGAGCGCTTCGAGAAGCTGTTCGCTCGAGCCGACGTCGACCTGGTCGGCCAGAACCTGGTCCAGGACCCGCTCGGCCGAGTCGTAGACGTTGCGGTAGGCGATGGCGGTCGCCGTGTTGACGCAGTCGATGACGATGTCGGGCTCGAGCTCGTGCAAAATCTGGTAGAGGAGGAAGTGGTTCAAGTCCTCGTCCCGGAGCTGTTCGAGCTGCGCCCGGATCTCGTCCCGGCGCGAGCCGCCGTCGGCCAGGCCGAAAACGTCGCCGTGGGAAGCTGAGAGCCGCACGTTGCCGGATGCGGCGGCCTCGGGAGCCAGCTCGGCCAGGGCCTCATCCGACTCCTCACGAGACAGGCTGTGGATCCGGATTTCTCCGGGCCGGCGCTCCAGGAGCTCCCGGCAAACGGCCAGGCCCACCAGGCCGGAGCCGCCCAGGATCAGGATCTTGCTACCTTCGATGCGCAAGCGAAAGGATTCCTCGTCGAATCTCGAGACTCTGAACTCGGGGGCCGCCCGGAACCGAGCTCCGGCAGGCGGTCCGGAGACGCTTTAGCTTACCCCACGGAGCGGGTCCTGGGACGGCTCCGAACGCGGGTCATGCGGCGGCCTGGCCGGCCGGAGCCGGGATCGATCGACACGGTGTGAGTGCCTGGAAGCGCCTGGAGCCGTGCCCCGGGACGGCGGGGGTGGCGGGATAGACTCGCGGCGCAAGCCGGGCCGAAGCCCATGAGTAGATCGGTCGGGCAGGCCGTCGGCCAGACCCGTTGAGTAGACCCGTGGGATCCCCAATCGGACCGACTCGGCGGATAGACCCCAACACGACTAGTTGATCAGGAGAGACAACATGCCACAGCCGCACCGCTTGAGATTGCCAGCCGCCGCGCTGGCGCTAGCCGCGATCGCCGTAGTTCCTCCTGCGCTCGGGGCTTCCGGTGTTTCGGCGGTTTCCGAGGACGGGGGCGAGCCGGACCGGCTAGGCCGGCTGGTCGGGGACGCGGCGCCGGCCATGATCGAGCTTCGCCACCATCTGCACCGCAACCCGGAGCTCGGCAACCAGGAGTTCGAGACCGGCAAGCTTCTGGCGGAAAAGCTCGAAGCGCTCGGCTACGCGGTACGCCGGGAGGTCGCGATCACCGGCGTCGTGGGCGTCTTGGAGGGAGGCAAGCCCGGGCCGGTGGTGGCGATTCGAGCCGACATCGATGCCCTGCCGGTGACCGAGTCAAGCGGTCTGCCCTTCCAGTCCACCCGCCGCACCCAGTTTCTGGGCAAGGAGGTCGGCGTCGCTCACGCCTGCGGCCACGACATCCACATGGCGGTGGTGCTGGGGGTCGCCAGAGTGCTCAAGGGACTCCAGGCCGAGCTGCCGGGTACGGTCAAGGTGATCTTCCAGCCCGCCGAGGAAGGGCCGCCGCCGGGCGAGGAAGGCGGCGCCAAACTGATGCTGGAGGAAGGCGCCTTCGATCCGCCGACGCCGGAGGCCATCTTCGGTCTCCACGCTTGGCCCACCCTGAGCGTGGGCCAGGTCGGCTACACCGAGGGTCCGGTCATGGCCTCGGTCGATCACTTCGTCGTCAAGGTCCGGGGGACTCAGTCTCACGGCGCCTATCCGCACCTCGGGCGCGACCCGATCGTCATGGCCGCGCAGGCGGTTTCCGCTTTCCAGACGATTCGATCCCGCAACCTGTCTCCACTCGAGCCGAGCGTGGTGACAGTTGGCATTCTGCGCGGCGGCGAGCGCTTCAACATCATCCCGGGCGAGGTCCATCTCGAGGGCACGGTGCGGACCTTCAGCGCTGAGACCCGGGAGGCGGTCAAGGCGCGGATGGAAGAGATCCTGGACGGCATCACCCAGGCCGGAGGCGGCAGCTACGAGATCGTCCAGTACCGGAACAACGCTCCGGCCACGATCAATGATCCCGAGCTGGCGCGGGCGATCCGGCCGGGTCTGGAGCGGGCGGTAGGCGCGGCCGGTGTGGTTGCCGGTGCGCCGACCATGGGTGGCGAGGATTTCGCCTATTTCGCCAACGAGGTACCGGGCTTCTACTTCCGGCTGGGTGTCCTCAAGGAGGGAACCCGCTCGGGCGGGCTCCACACGCCGGATTTTCGCGCCGACGATTCGGCCATCGAAGTGGGCATCCGCGCGATGAGCGAAGTCGTCCTCGAGTATCTGAGCTCGCGGTAGAAGCGCGGTCGCGCCGTCCTTCCTTTGGATTGAGCCGGTGCGCGGATGGCGTTAGACTTCTCGTTCCGGCCGTGACCTACCCTGGCGCCCGCCGGCCGCTCTCCAAGAAACTACCGACGAGGTTGCAATGAAGAACGAGGGTCTCAGTGTCAGCCGTTTCGGGCTGTCCGAACAGGGGATCGACACCACCGGCTCGGTGTACTGGAATCTCTCTCCAGCCGAGCTCTGCGAGCACGCCATCCGGCGGCGGGAGGCGCTCCTGGCCAAAGACGGTCCTATCGTGGCCGAGACCGGCCCGCACACGGGCCGCTCACCCAAGGATCGCTTCCTGGTGCGCGATGCCACTACCTCGGCGGAGGTCTGGTGGGGTGACGTCAACGTCGCTCACGAGCCCCAGGCGTTCGCGCGGCTACGCGAAGACCTCACCGCGTACCTGGCCGACAAGGACCTCTTCGTCTTCAACGGTTACGCCGGTGCCGATCCGGCCGAGCGTCTGCGGGTCCGGGTGGTGACCGAGCTCGCCTGGCACAGTCTCTTCGCTCGCAACATGTTTGTGCGCGAGACGGAGGCCGACGTGCTCGCCGAGTTCGCCCCCGAGTTCACGGTTGTGGCCGCCCCTGGATTTGCCGCCGATCCCGAGCGGCACGGGACTCGGAGCGGGACCGCGATCGTGGTCAATCTGGCGGAGCGCACGGTGCTGATCGCAGGTACCGCCTACGCCGGGGAGATCAAGAAGAGCATCTTCTCGGTGATGAATTTCCTGCTTCCCAGGCGCGGCATCCTGTCGATGCACTGCTCGTGCAACTATGGTGCGGATCGCGATGACGCGGCTTTGTTCTTCGGTCTGAGCGGTACCGGCAAGACCACGCTCTCGGCCGACTCGGACCGGGTTCTGATCGGCGACGACGAGCACGGCTGGGGCGACGACGGCGTCTTCAATCTGGAAGGCGGCTGCTACGCCAAGATGATCCGGCTGTCCGCCGAAGGCGAGCCCGAGATCTACGCGACCACCCGCAAGTTCGGTACCGTGCTCGAAAACGTGATCGTGGATCGGGCGACCCGCGCTCTCGATCTCGATGACGCGAGCCTGACCGAGAACACCCGGGGCAGTTATCCGCTAGAACACCTGGATCGTGTGGATGTGGACGGCCGCTGCGGCCATCCCAAGAACGTCGTCTTCCTGACCGCCGATGCCTTTGGCGTGCTGCCTCCGATCAGCCGCTTGAACGAGGCGCAAGCTCAGTATCACTTCCTGTCGGGCTACACGGCCAAGGTCGCCGGCACCGAACGTGGGGTCACCGAGCCGAGCGCCACCTTCAGCGCTTGCTTCGGGGCGCCGTTCATGCCGCTTCACCCCGGCGTCTACGCCGGCATGCTGGCCGAGAAGATGCGCCGTCACGGGGCCCGCGTGTGGCTGGTCAATACCGGCTGGTCCGGCGGCAGCTACGGCACGGGCAGCCGGATCCGGCTGGAGCACACCCGGCGCATGGTGCGCGCGGCTCTCGCGGGCGAGCTCGAGGATGCCGAGTACCGTACCGACCCGGTCTTTGGCTTCGAGGTGCCGACGGCAATCCGTGGCGTGCCGAGCGAGCTTCTGATTCCGCGCTCGACCTGGGCCGATCCGGCCGCGTACGACGAGAAGGCGACGGCGCTGGCAAGGATGTTCGAGGCGAACTTCGTGGCCTTTGCCGGGGGGGTTACCGAAGACGTGCGCGACGCCGGCCCCAGGCTGCCGGCCGCGATCGGCTCCTAGCCTGGCGTCTCACCAAGGTCCGGCTCGCCAAGCCCGCCAGTAGACCTGGATCCTGCTGGGCAAAAGAAAAGGCGCGCCCCGCTCGGGGCGCGCCTCCTCCAGTGAGCTTCGATCTAGCCCGGATCGGGGCTCAGTCCTTGAGGACGAACGTCACTTTCATGTTGACGCAGTACTCGCTGACCTTGCCGTCGCTGACGTTCACCTTCATCTCGTTGATCCAGGCGCCCTTGATCTTGTCGAGGGTCTTGTTGGCGCGGTCGATGCCGTGCTGGATGGCATCTTCGAAGCTCTTCTCGGAGCACGACGAGATCTCGGTGACTTTTGCTACAGCCATGGGGTTTCCTCCTTGAGTTACAGTGACGGACGTTGTGCCAAAGGGCGACGAATATAGCACGCGCGCCTGGCCCTCCGGAACGAGCAGTCGCGCCCGGAATTCAGCTTGACAACGAAGCTTGTAAAGATCGCCGAAAAGCTCGCTCACGAGGTCGAGGCTCTGAGCTTCGCCGAGCCGGTGACTCACGTCTACAACCCGCTCGGCTACGCATGGGAGCCGCATCGACGCTACCTGGCGCGCTATGGCGACGGCCCCAAGGAAGCGGTGTTTCTGGGTATGAACCCGGGCCCGTGGGGGATGGCCCAGACTGGGGTTCCCTTCGGCGAGATCTCGCTGGTGCGCGATTGGCTCGGGATCGACGGAGCGGTCGGCAAGCCCGCGGTTGAGCATCCCAAGCGGCCGGTGGAAGGGTTCGCCTGTTCGCGCAGCGAGGTCAGCGGCCGCCGACTCTGGGGCTGGGCGCGCGAGCGCTTCGGCACGCCCGAAGCGTTCTTCGAGTGCTTCTTCATCGCCAACTACTGCCCGCTTGCGTTTCTCGAGGCGAGCGGGCGGAACCGCACTCCCGACCGGCTTCCAAAGGCCGAGCGCGAGCCGCTTCTTGCGGTCTGCGACCGGGCTCTGCGGGCGACCGTCGAAGCCCTGGAACCCGGCCTTGTCATCGGAATCGGCAAGTGGTCCGAGGACAACGCTCGCCGGGCGCTCGCCGGGCTCGACGTTGGGATCGGCCGCATCCTCCATCCCTCGCCGGCGAGCCCTGCGGCCAACCGCGGTTGGGCCGAGCGCGCCGAGGCCGAGCTCGCGGCTCTGGGCCTTGACGGTTGGTAAACAAAGCTTCGAGATCCGATCCCGGCGGGGCCTCGCTCCACGTTCCGACCGGCACGTCGGACGGGCGGTGAAGACCACCCGGCCGGTCGGGGCGCTCGCTGGACTCGGTCGGCTAAGATCAATGTTCGCTAGAACGCCACGACGCGACCGACGCGACCCAGCGCCCGTCGCGACCGAACGCCGTTGCGACCAAGTGCCGTTGCGAAAGGAGGCTGGGCCGATGATTCCCGTCAAGACCAAGATCGCCGAACGAGCCCACATCGGCTCGATGGACGACTTCGCCGTGCTCCATCGCGAGAGTCTCGAAAGTCCCGAGGACTTCTGGCTCTGGCAGGCGCAGCGGCTCGACTGGTTCCATCCGCCGTACGAGGTCGTTCGCGGCGGCTTCGACGCGGTCGACTTTTCCTGGTTTCCCGGAGGCAAGCTCAACGCTTGTTACAACTGCGTCGACCGGCACCTGGCGACGCGCGGAGACAAGACCGCGATTCTCTGGGCCGCCGACGAGCCCGGGCACTACGTCCACATCACCTACCAGCAGCTCCATCGCATGGTCTGCCGCATCGCCAACGTCTTGCAGCGCCAAGGCGTGGGCAAGGGCGACCGGGTGGCAATCTACCTGCCCATGATTCCGGAGCTGGCCGCCACCATGCTCGCCTGCGCTCGGCTGGGCGCGGTCCACTCGATCGTCTTCGCCGGCTTCTCGGCGAGCGCCCTCCGGGACCGCATCCTGGACGCTGAGGCCCGCTGGGTGGTGACCGCGAACGAGGGCCTGCGCGGCGGCCGCACGATTCCGCTCAAGAAGACCGTGGACGAAGCGATCGACGGCCTCGACGAGCTCATCGATTCGGTCCTGGTGGCCAAGCGCACCGACACCGAGGTCGCGATGCGCGAGGGCCGGGACCTCTGGCTCGATGGCGCCATGAAGCGCGAGCGGGCAAGCGCGCCGGTCGAATGGATGGACTCGGAAGATCCGCTCTTCATCCTCTACACCTCGGGCTCGACTGGCCAGCCCAAGGGGCTGCTCCATGCCACCGGCGGCTACCTGACCTACGTCGCCTCGACCCACCGCTACGTCTTCGACCTCCAGGAAGACGACGTCTACGCCTGTGTCGCAGACATCGGTTGGGTCACCGGCCACAGCTACATCGTGTACGGCCCGCTGGCGAACGGCGCCACCACCGTCATGTTCGAATCGACGCCGCTCTATCCGGACGCCGGCCGCTACTGGCAGCTCGTGGACGACCTGGGCGTGACCACCTTCTACACCGCGCCGACCGCCATCCGGGCCATCCAGCGCGAGGGCGACGAATGGGTCACGAAGTCGCGGCGCGACAGCCTGCGGATCCTGGGCACCGTGGGCGAGCCCATCAATCCCGAGGTCTGGCAGTGGTACCACGATGTCGTGGGACGGGGCGAGTGCGCGGTGGTGGACACCTGGTGGCAGACCGAAACCGGCGGCATCCTGATCTCGCCACTACCCGGAGCGACCCCGGCCAAACCGGGCTCCGCGACCCTGCCGCTTTTCGGCGTCGAGCCTCTCTTGGTGGATGACGAGGGCAACGTGCTCGAGGGCAACGACGTCTCCGGCAACCTGTGCATGGCCCGAAGCTGGCCCGGCCAGGCGCCCACCATCTGGGGCGACCACGAGCGTTTCCGCGAGACCTACTTCTCGCAGTTTCCGGGTCGCTACTTCACTGGCGACGGCTGCCGCCGGGACGCCGATGGCTACTACTGGATCACCGGCCGCGTGGACGACGTGCTGAACGTCTCAGGCCATCGCATGGGCACCGCCGAGGTCGAAAGCGCTCTGGTCGCGCACGACGCGGTGGCCGAGGCCGCGGTGGTCGGCTTCCCGCACGAGATCAAGGGCACCGGCATCTACGCCTACGTGCTCGTCAGCCACGACTACGAAGACGCCGACGCCGACGAGCTGGTCGATACTTTGCGCAAGCAGGTCCGGTCCGAGATCGGCCCGATCGCGACCCCGGACCGGATCCAGATCGCGCCGGGACTCCCCAAGACCCGCTCGGGGAAGATCATGCGTCGCATCCTGCGCAAGATCGCGGCCGGCGAGACCGGTGACCTGGGCGATGTCTCGACCCTGGCCGACCCGTCGGTGGTCGAAAAGCTCGTGGCCGATCGGTAGCCTGAGCCTGCACATCCCGCCAGGGTTCGCGGCTAGGGTTGCTGCCTGCCGGGCTGCTAATCCTGGGGGTTCCGCTCCCAGGAGCCATAGAGCGGATTGGGCAAGATGAAGAAGGTGTCGCCGAAGGCATCGAAGGCCTCGGCTCCGTCGCCTCGCAGCTCCTGGCCGAGTTCGGGAAAGTCGTGGATGTTGTCGCCCAGCCACATCAAGATCTCGACCGGGCCCAAGTCCTCGGCAGCCTCGCCCGAGCGCACCCGTTGCCACCGAGGCTCCTTCGAGCGTTCGTCGGTGCGGCACAGGATGACGTCGAACGGCACGTTCTCGGCGCGGAGGTTGTCGGCGGTCTGGTCGCAGTGATGCTGGCGCCGGTTGGTGACCACCGCGATCTTGCCGCCCAGGCCGCGTACGGTCTCGAGAAACGGCCTTACCCCGGGCAGGACAGGCGCCTCGCGCCGGTTCACCCACTCGTCCCAGGCCTCCTCGAAGGGCCGCGGCGGCCCCAGGGCTTGGGTCTTGCTCTGCTCCGAGTTGCTGATCAGAGTCTCATCGGCGTCGATCGCCACCGCCCAGCTTCCCGGCTCGCGGCCCGCGGCCTTCGACTCGAGAACCGTCGCGGCGAGCCGGTAGGTTTGCTCGAACACCGCCCGGTACTCGGCCGAGTTCCGCACCCAGTGGATCTCGCGCGGTAGATCCGGCTGGGCGGCGGCCGCCGGCGCAGAGGCTGGAGTCGAAGCCGACGTCGGTGCCGGCGTTGCGGCCTCAGGTCCCGCCGAAGCGCAGGCTCCGGCGAAGAGAGCGGGAACGAGAACGAATGCGAGAAACGTATCGGATTGCCGCATGAAGCCTCCTTGGAAGCGGGCATTCTAGCCCGCGCCCCGGAGAGGGCCTCATTCGAAGGCGAGCTGGGCGGGTCCTCGACTTCTGGTCCCAGCTAGCGGCAGCTTTCGTAGCCGCCGTTGTCGAAGTGGAAGTGGTCGCGGTGGAGTTCGTTGTAGTCGGGACTCAAGACGGTGTTGAAGTGGTCGCAGGCCTGGTTGCGCACCCGTCTCAGGAAGCGAGCCTTGGCGGAGTTCGAGCTCCAGTCGCGGACGACGCTTACGTCCTCGCCGTTGGCCAGGACGAAGCCGGCGACGTCGACGGCGTTGGCGGTGGCGTGTTCGCTCCGCCGGCCGTACTTCGCGTTGTTGACGTTGCGGCACGAGTAGGTGCCGTAGTGCCGCACCGCCACGACCGAAGTGCCCAGAAGCTCGCGGGCCGCGGGCTGCAAGGCGTGCCGCTCCCAGATCGCGAGACCGGCCAGCATCGGGCAGCGCAGGGTGACGTCCCGTCCCCAGTCCACCAAGGACTGATCCAGACGGGCGACGTTCTCGAACTCGCAGCCGGGCCCCTTGACTTCGTCCGGCAGGCGCTCGAAGCGGATCCCGGCGCGGCGTAGCGCTTCGTAGCAGCCGTGCGTGCCCGCGAGCTGGAGTTTCCAGTGGGTCACGAAGGTCGGCCGGTCGGTGAGATCGAGCGGGGCCGTGAGGTTGTACCGGTCCGGCGCGCACCGGAGGTAGAGGACGCCCGCTGCCGCGATCAGGCCCCAGCTCGCGACACGCTTCAAGATGCGTCGCCGCCGCCTGCGCCGCTTCCGTTCTTCGGCTCGTCCCATGGTCTTCCGTGGCTAGCTTGAGGACGGCTCGATGGCGATTCGGCTACGAGACCTGGGAGGCCCCGACAACCCCGTATCCGAGCATCGTGAGCTGTCTTGGGTCGGCAAGCATCCTAGCGGAAGAACGTCCTGGTCGCAGGCTCGGATCGGGAGCCGCGGTCGGTGTCGAGCAGCCACCGCTCGTGCTGCACGTGGCCGCGTTCCCCGGGGAGGCTCCGTGCTAGCCTTTCGGCCAAGCTTACGATGCGCTCCTCTTGGATCACGGAACAATCGGTCTCCCGGAGTTCGCTCGACGCTACGGGAACCCAGTTGGGCAGCGCCCAGTTGTTGGGAAGCATCCATGCGATGCCGGTACCTGGCGGCGATCTGTTGCGGCGGGCTGCTCGGCCTACGGGATCGCAAGCCGATCGGGTCAACGGCGTCGACGCGGCTCGGTTTCTTCTCGGTCGACTGTTCGACGGGGAGTGGAGCCCTGAAGCGATTCGAGTGTTTGGCCGCCGGGATCTGGATTGGTCGAGACTGGCGAATGCCATCCGTCGGAACGGGCTGTCGCGCGCTGTCTCGGGCGCGGGCTTCGACGGTTCCTGGAAGCATCGAGTTCCGGAGCTCTTCCGCCGACAGCTCGAAGCGGACGCTGAAACCACCGCGGTTCGGGACAGGGTCCAGTCGGAGATCCTTCAGCTTCTTTCTTCCGAGCTGACTCGTTTAGGTGCAACTGGCGTGGTGCTCAAGGGGGCGACATGGTCGGCTCTAGCCGAGGAGTTGGCGTTTCGGAGCCGCTCGGCCCGGGACATCGACGTCTACGTGGCGCCATCGGCGGCATTCGAGCTTCGCCGCGCCTTGCTATGCCTCGGGTTCGAGTCCGACGCCGTGCATGCCCGGGGTGCGGAGCATCATCTGGCGGCCGTGGTCCACCGTGGGGTTCCGGTCGAGATTCATACCCGGGTGATGTCGAGATCGTGGGCGCTACCTGAGGGCGACTTGCTCGCCAGCACCCCGACTCTTACCGAAGAACTCCCGGCCTTGCGCAGGTTGAGCGCTGAGGCGTTCCTGGTGCACGGACTGGTCCATTCGTGCAGCCACATCTTCGCTCTGGGACTGAAGACGGCCTGGGACACGCGAGCGCTGAAGCTGCATTTCGGAATCGACTGGGGCCGGGTTCTCTGGTTCGTGTCCCGGATGAGGCATCCGAGGGCTTTCTGGACGCCGCTCCGATTGGTGGCCGGCGCCGGATGCGAGATCCCGGAGCCCGTTCAGGCTGGCCGCCCCAGAGACCAGCGCCAGCGACGGTTGGATCTCATCGCAGACAAACGCATGTTTCTGGCGAACGAGCGCTCGCATGGCCTGAACGTGTTCGGCAAGCACGGGCTCCTCTTGATGGTCCAGGACGGATGGCTCGCTCGCGCCAGCCATCTGGCCCGTCTCGTGGCGGCAAGCCTGAGCGGGGGTCGGCGCGAAGCTCGCGCCAAGGCACGTGCGTCGCGCGGCAGGGGCGGGATGGCTCAAGCCCGGGAAGCCTTGAGCATCGCGCGGAGGGCGTGGCGCGCCTGGCAAGCGCAGGTCTGAGATTGCGGGCTCGGGCGGAGCGTCCAGGTTGACGGACGGCTGGCGCCGCGACGCTTCTCCCACCCCGGCCCGCCCCTGCCGGCTCACCCCTGATAGCGTAGCCGGGTGACTCCCGAGACCGACGCTGTCGCCCCGGAGCTGCGGCTGGGCCGGATGCTGTTGTTGGCGGCGTCGACGGTGATCGTGATCGCCGGGCTGCGGGCGGCGGGGGCGATTCTGATTCCGTTTCTGTTCGCGATTTTCCTGGCGCTTATCGGCCTGCCGATCGTGGGTTGGCTCTGTAGCCGGGGGGTGCGGCTGTGGCTCGCGGTCTTGGTGACGGTGCTTCTGGAGTGCGGGGCCCTGTCGATTCTGGGCTATCTCATTTCGACCACGTTCAACGACTTCGCTCGGGCCGCGCCCGGCTATCTCGAGGCCCTGGTCGAGAAGTTACGCGGCACGCTGTCAGGCCTCGAGGAGCGAGGCATCGATCTTTCGGCCTGGATCTCGGCCGATCGCCTAGATACCGGCTCGATGATGGATCTCGCCGGCTCGATCTTGGGCGGCACGGTCAAGGGAGTGGCGACCTTCATCTCGTACGTGGGCGTGGTCTTCGTCATTCTGATCATGGCCATGTTCGAGGTCGTGGCCCTGCCCGAGAAGCTCAAGCAGACGAGCGGCGGCCGGCTGGCGTCCGAGAACGTGCGGGTGGTGATGGCCGACATCCAGAAGTACCTGGGGGTCAAGACGCTGGTGAGCGGGGCCACGGGTCTCGTGGTCTGGCTCCTGGTGTGGCTTTTGGACCTGCCGGTGCCGATGTTCTGGGCGGTTCTGGCCTTCCTGCTCAACTACATCCCGGCGATCGGCTCGATACTGGCGGCGATTCCGGCGGTCCTGGTGGCAATCGTTCAGCAGGGCTGGTGGGTGGCGCTCTTGGCGGCGGCGGGGTACCTGGCGGTCAATTTCCTGATCGGCAATCTGATCGAGCCGGCGCTCATGGGGCGCAAGTTCGGGCTTTCGACCCTAGTCGTGTTCATGGCGATGGTCTTCTGGGGGTGGATCTGGGGGCCGATCGGCATGATCCTGTCGGTGCCGCTGACGATGATCATGAAGCTCTTGCTCGAGCGCTCGCAGGAGCTGCGCTGGCTGGCCGCGCTCATGGGGCCTGCGGCACCGATGGCCGCAGCCGCTGCCGAAAAAGCCAAGCAGGACTGAGAGCGCTCTCCCGTGTGGGGACCGGTCCTATGGACAAGTCGTGAAGGCCTGGTACTCGACGATCGCCGCTGAGGCGTTGCGTTCCGGGTTGCTGAAGGTCTGGGTGGCGCCGGTTTCAGTGTCGGTGATCGTCAGCGAGTAGCGAATCGTCGTGTCGGCGGCGGCGAACACCCAGTAGGCGCCATTGGTGCTGCAGCCGTCCAGGATCCTGAGGAAGAGGCTCAGGTTTTCGGGGTCGAGAAAAAGAAAGGTCCCGGAGTGGACGCTTCGCTGCAGCGCGAAGCCGTTACCTTGCCTAGCTTCGAAGTCCGTCCAATCGAGCCGCGCCTGGAAACGCCCGTCCTGGAGGCAGAGCACGCCGCCCGCCTGACACGCAGTCGGGGTCGCCGGCCGTCGCACGCTGAGCGACGTCGAGACGGTGATCTCCGACCCCGCGTCGACGGTCTGGTTCCCGGCGCTTCCCTCGACCGCGACGTTCACGAGATCGCACTTGTTCCTGGGTACCGACACGCTCAGGACGAAGTTGCCGTTGGCATCCAATTTCGGGCGCCTCTTGGCGAGGACGGTGGAGCGGACACCTTCGCAACGGACGACGACACGGATCCGACCACTTCGTCTCGGCCCGCTTCCCAAGAGGGGCGAGACCTGATCGACGAGACCGTGCAGGCGCAACTGCGCTGGCAGGCTTGGGTCCGGATGGGCGAGCACTAGAGGCGGAAATTCGAGCGCCTTGACTTTGCGGTCTTTGTCCAGCCGGAACGACGAGGTCTGTGTGGCCACCGTGCCGTTCGCAAAGGCTGGAGGCGTCAGCAAGGCGATGGCGCCGAGGAGGCAGCCGATAGTTCGCACACACTTCAAGACGACGAGTTTGGCGTTCTCCCTTGTTCGCTGGTTCCTCATGGGACGCTCTCCTTCGGTCGGTTCCTCGCTCGAGGTGTAGAAGGTTAAGAGCGTAGCATCTGTTCCATCGGGTTGGGCGGGTTGGGCGGGTTGGGCGATGCGGGTGGATGGCGGCGGTGGCGGCCGAGCGCCACAGCCGAGGTTCGTAGCGTACAGCGATAGGTCCTCGCGGCTTGACATGCGAGGGCCGTCTGGTACCATTTTTCGCTCAATTAGGACCATTTTGGTCCGAATTTGTTCCGAGCTCCGACTGTGATCGAACCCCGGCTCTCGCAAGCCGGTCTGCAGGAGCTCAAGTCAACCAGGCCAAGCCCCAGACTCGCCAGATCGAGTCACCCAGTCCAATTCAGATCGCAGTCCAATGATTCGCATGACCAAACAGGCCGACTACGGCATCGTGCTCCTGACCCGCATGGCGGGCGATCCGGAGCGGATCGTGACGGCCTCGGAGCTCGCCGGCGAGGTGCATCTGCCTCTGCCGACGGTGTCGAAGATCTTGAAGCTGCTGGGCCGGTCCGGGATCCTGACGTCTCATCGTGGCGCCAAGGGCGGGTACGTCCTCGCGGGCGAAGCGGCCGAGGTCACGGTGGCCGACATCATCACCGCGCTTGACGGTCCGATCGCGATTACCGAGTGCATCGACGACACGCCGGGCGAGTGCTCGCACGAGTCGTCGTGCGCGGTGCGGTCCAACTGGCAACGCATCAACAACGCCATTCGCGGCGCGCTCGAGAACATCACCTTGGCGGAGATGGCCCAGCCCATGGGCGTCGAGCTGGTGACCTTGGGGACCGAGCCCAGCCCCCGATCCGTCTGGGCCGAGCGCTCGTAACGACCCTGAAGAGCAACGCAGGAGCAACTCCATGACCGAAACGGCAACCCCCGAAGCGGATCTCACCGATACCGAGCTTCTGGAGCAGCACGTCGCGCAGGAATACGAAGCCGGCTTCGTCACCGAGGTCGAGCAGGAGACCATCCCGCCCGGTCTCGACGAGGACGTGATTCGTTTGATCTCGGCCAAGAAGGGCGAGCCCGAGTGGCTGCTCGAATGGCGCTTGAAGGCGTTTCGCAATTGGACCGAGATGACCGAGCCGACCTGGGCCAACATCAAGTACGAACCGGTCGATTACCAGGCGATCTCGTACTACTCGGCGCCGAAGTCGGCGAGCGAGGGCCCCAAGAGCCTGGACGAGGTGGATCCGGAAATCCTACGCACCTACGAGAAGCTGGGCATTCCGCTGCATGAGCAGCAGATGCTGGCCGGGATCGCGGTGGACGCGGTCTTCGACAGCGTCTCCGTCGCCACGACCTTTCGCGACAAGTTGGCCGAGGCCGGAGTCATTTTCTGTTCGATGTCGGAGGCCGTGCGCGAGCACCCGGAGCTGGTCAAGAAGTACCTGGGCTCGGTGGTGCCGCCCGGCGACAACTTCTTCGCCGCCCTCAACTCAGCGGTGTTCTCGGACGGCTCGTTCGTCTACGTGCCCAAGGGCGTGCGCTGTCCGATGGAGCTGTCGACCTACTTCCGGATCAACGCCATGAACACGGGCCAATTCGAGCGCACCCTGATCGTCGCCGAGGAAGGCGCCTACGTCAGCTATCTCGAGGGCTGCACCGCGCCCATGCGGGACGAAAACCAGCTCCACGCCGCGGTGGTCGAGATCTACGCCCACGCCCACGCCACCGTCAAGTACTCGACGGTGCAGAACTGGTACCCGGGCGACATGAAGACCGGCAAGGGCGGCATCTTTAATTTCGTCACCAAGCGCGGCCTGGCGGCCGGCCGGGCCGCCAAGATCTCCTGGACCCAGGTCGAGACCGGCTCGTCCATCACCTGGAAGTACCCGAGCGTCATCCTGAAGGGCGACGACACGGTCGGCGAGTTCTACTCGGTGGCTCTTTCGAAGGGCTTTCAGCAGGCCGACACCGGCACCAAGATGATCCACGTCGGCAAGAAGACGACCTCGACCATCGTCTCCAAGGGCATCTCGGCCGGAAACGGCCAGAACACGTACCGGGGCGAGGTCAAGATCCTGAAGGGCGCCGAGAACGCCCGCAACTTCTCTCAGTGCGATTCCATGCTCCTGGGCGACCAGTGCGGAGCGCACACGTTTCCGTACATTGACGTTCAGAACCCGTCGGCGCGCATGGAGCACGAGGCCTCGACGTCGAAGATCGGCGAGGACCAGCTCTTCTACTGCAACTCCCGCGGCATCGAGACCGAGGACGCCGTGTCGATGATCGTCAACGGCTTCTGCAAGGAGGTCTTCAACGAGCTGCCGATGGAGTTCGCCGTCGAGGCGCGCAAGCTCCTCGAGATCAGCCTCGAGGGCAGCGTCGGCTAGAGACGCTCAGGACCCGGATTCGAATCGAGAACCAAGACAAAGGAACCACGACGATGAGTTTGCTCGAAATCAAGAACCTCCACGTCAGCGTGGAGGGCGCCGAGATTCTGAAGGGGGTCGATCTGACCCTGGACCCGGGCCAGGTGCACGCCATCATGGGCCCGAACGGCTCGGGGAAATCGACCCTGGCGCAGGTCCTGGCGGGCCGCGAGGAGTACGAGATCACCGAGGGCGAGATCCTCTACAAGGCCGAGGACTTGGCCGAGCTGGCGCCCGAGGAACGCGCCCGCGAAGGCATCTTCCTGGCCTTCCAGTACCCGGTCGAGATCCCGGGAGTTTCGAACGTCTACTTTCTGAAGGCGGCGCTCAACGCCATCCGCAAGCACCGCGGCCAGGAGGAGATGGACGCGATGGACTTCCTCAACTACGTGCGCGACAAGATGAAGCTGGTCAAGATGGACGAAGCGCTCCTGAACCGGCCCGTCAACGAGGGCTTCTCGGGCGGTGAGAAGAAGCGCAACGAGATCTTTCACATGGCGGTTCTGGACCCGGTTCTGGCGGTCCTGGACGAGACCGATTCTGGGCTCGACATCGACGCCTTGAAGGTCGTGGCCGACGGCGTCAACCAGTTGCGCGCCGAGAACCGGGCCTTCCTGGTCATCACCCACTACCAGCGCCTCCTGAACTACATCGTTCCGGACGTCGTCCACGTTCTGGTGGACGGCAAGATCGCGCGCACCGGCGGCAAGGAGCTGGCGCTCGAGCTCGAGGACAAGGGCTACCAGTGGCTCGAGACCGCGCCCTCCGCGGAACCCGATGCCGATTCGGCGGCGGCACCGAGCGCCTGAGGTCGGCCGTGACGACCGCAACCATGACTGAGAAAGACCGCTTTCTGGACGCTTTCGAGCGAGTCTCGGCCTCTCGGGCCGGGCACGAGCCGGGCCGCTTGGCCGAGATGCGCAGGGACGCGATCGGACGTTTCGGCGAGCTCGGGTTTCCGACCACCAAGCTCGAGGAATGGCGCTCGACCAACATCCGGCCGATCGTCGAAACCGACTTCGCCGTCGCGGAGGCTGCTGCGGATCCAGCGAAGGCTTCAAGCGTTTCGGTGCCCGCGATCGAGCGTTTCCGCTACGCCGGAACCGCCGAGCTGGTCTTCGTCAACGGCCGGCTCGATCCCGAGCTTTCCCGGCTGGAGGAGCTGCCCGAGGGTGTCCTGGTGTCGAGTCTTGCCGATGCCTGGCGTGAGCACCCCGACCTGGTCGAGCCGTACCTCGGCCACTACGCGTCGTTCGAGAACCATGCCTTCGTGGCGCTCAACTCGGCTCTCCACGAGGACGGTGCCTTCGTCTTCATCCCCCGGGGCGTGGTGGTCGAGCGGCCGGTGCACGTGCTTCATGTTGGAGCCAGGGGAGCCGGCACAGGGGCGCCCGCAAGGTTCCCGCGCAATCTTTTCGTGGCGGAGGAAAACTCCCAGGCCAAGGTGATCGAGCAGTACGCCACCGCCGAGGGCAGCGCCGGCTCGTACCTGGTGAGCCCGGTGACCGAGGTGGTGCTGGCGCCGAACGCGGTCGTGGATCACTACAAGCTCCAGCGCGAGTCGACCGAGGCCTTTCATCTGGCGACCTTCCAGATGCAACTCGACCGGTCGAGCAACTTCTCGACCCATTCGATCTCCTGGGGCGGGGCCATCGTCCGGAACGACGTCAACGCGGTGCTCGACGGCGAAGGTTGCGAGGCCACGCTCAACGGCCTCTACATGGTCGAGGGCGACCAGCTCGTTGACAATCACATGCGGGTCGATCACGTGCAGCCCAACTGCGACAGCCACGAGCTCTTCAAAGGGATTCTGGAAGGCCAGGCGCGGGCCGTCTTCAACGGCCGGATCTTCGTCCATCCCGGCGCTCAGAAGACCGACGCCAAGCAAACCAACCGCAACCTCTTGCTCTCGCCGGCGGCGCTCGTCCACTCCAATCCGCAGCTCGAGATCTTTGCCGACGACGTCAAGTGCACGCACGGGTCGACCGTGGGTGAGCTGGACGACATCGCGGTCTTCTATCTCCGCTCGCGCGGAATCGGCGAGGTCGCGGCGCGCAGCCTCTTGACCTACGCTTTCGCGGCCGACATCGTCGAGAGGATCCGGATTCCCGAGGTCCGTCAGGATCTCGAGGAGTTCCTGTTCCGGCGCCTGCCGCGCGGCGAAGTGGTTCGCCAGGCGGTCTAGCGCGCGGGGCTGGAAACGTCCCGTGGGGCGTGCGGACGCGACGACGATGAAGCCAGCCGATAGAGCCCAAGGACCGAAGATGGCGTCGCCATTCGACGTCGAGACGATCCGTGCCGAGTTTCCGGCGCTCGCGGCCGAGGTCTATGGCAAGCCGCTCGTGTATCTCGACAGCGCCGCCTCGGCGCAGAAGCCGGTATCGGTTCTGGATGCCGAGCGGGACTGCTACGAGCGCTTCTACTCGAACGTCCACCGGGGCGTTCACTTCCTGTCGCAACGAGCCACCGAGGCCTACGAGGGGGCGCGGAAGAAGGTCGCCCGCCTGCTCAACGCGCCGCGCACAGACGAGATCGTCTTCACCCGCGGCACCACCGAGTCCATCAACCTGGTGGCCGCGACCTTTGGGAAAGCCCGGGTCGGGGCCGGAGACGAGGTCCTGGTCACCGAGATGGAGCACCACTCGAACATCGTGCCCTGGCAGATGCTGTGCGAGGCGGCCGGCGCGCGTCTGGAGGTCGTGCCCATCGATGACAGGGGCCAGCTCGTCCTGGATGAGCTCGACAGGAAGCTCACCGACCGCGCCCGTATCCTTGCTGTCGGCCACATCTCGAACGCTCTCGGGACGGTCAATCCGATCCGTGAGATCGTCGAGCGGGCGCACGCCGCCGGCGTGCCGGTCTTGGTGGACGGCGCTCAGGGCGTGCCCCACGGCCGGGTCGATGTCCAGGCGCTGGGCTGCGACTTCTATGCCTTCTCGGGGCACAAGGCCTTCGGGCCCACCGGCATCGGCGCGCTCTGGGGCCGCTACGAGCTCTTGGAGGCCATGCCCCCATATCAGGGTGGCGGCGAGATGATTACCTCGGTGAGCCTCGCCGGCAGCGAGTACCGCGAACCACCCGCCCGCTTTGAGGCCGGCACCCCCAACATCGCCGGGGCCGTCGGTCTGGGCGCGGTGGTGGACTTCTTCGAGCGGGTCGGACTCGAAGCGATCGAGGAGCACGAGCGGCGGCTTCTGGCCTACGGCACCCACGCTCTCGAAACCGTGGACGGGCTCCGCCTGATCGGTACCGCTTCCCATAAGGCTGGAGTTCTCTCGTTTGTCCTGGACGGCGTCCACGCCCACGACGTTGGCACCATCGTAGACCGCGAGGGCGTCGCCATCCGGGTCGGCCATCATTGCGCCCAGCCGGTGATGGATCACTTCGGCGTGCCCGCGACCGCCCGTGCTTCACTGGCTCTCTACAACACCGAGGCCGACGTTGACCGGCTGGTCGCGGCGCTGCAGACTGTGCGCGAGGTGTTCAGTTGACCGATCTGTACGATCTGTACCAGGAGGTGATCCTGGATCACAACAAGAACCCGCGTAATTTCGGGTCCCTGGACGAGGGCCAGGTCGCCACCGGCGAGCTGCACCACGCGGTCGGCCACAACCCCCTGTGTGGCGACCGGTTGACGCTCTCGGTGGGGCTCGACCGGGAAGCCGAGGGCGGCACGGTTCGGGACATTCGCTTCGACGGCAGCGGCTGCGCGATCTCGAAGGCCTCGGCCTCGCTCATGACCGAGGCGGTCAAGGGCAAGACCGTGGCCGAGATCGAGACCCTCTTCGAGTCCTTTCATGAGCTCCTGACCGGCGATCCGAGCGTTCGGGCCGAGGCCGGCGCCGAGCTGGGCAAGCTCGCCGTGTTCGAGGGCGTGCGCGAGTTTCCGGTGCGGGTGAAGTGCGCGACGCTGGCTTGGCATACGCTCCAGGCGGCGCTCGACGAGTCCGGCGATACGGCGACGACGGAATAGCGTCCGGCCGAGCGGGCCGGGAGGCGGAAAGGCGGTTGATGACGGAAGCGGCGCTAGGCGCGTATCGACAGCAAGGCTGGAGCCTGACCGAGCTGGTTTCGGAGCCGAGCGATGCCGTGGTGCGCGAGCGGCTGGCCGAGGTCGAGCGGGACGTCGAGGTCCTGGAGCAAGCTCGTTCGGAGCTCGAGTCCGGCCCCGGTCCGGACCGGTTCCTCGAGCTGGTGCGGGTGTACGAGCGCATGGCCGCCCACTCGTATGTCTTGTCGGGCTTTGGCGCGCTCTGGTTCGCCGAGGACACCCAGTCCGAAGCCGCGCTCGCCTACCGCAATCGGATGGATCGTGAGCTGACCGATCTTCACAACCGGGTGGTTTTCTTCAGCCTGTGGTGGAAGGGGCTCGACGACGATGCGGCCCAGAGGCTCTTGCCGCCGGCCGAGACCGAAGCCGATCTCAGGCACTTTCTCGAGGACCTGCGCCGGACCCGGCCCTTCATGCTCGAGGAGACCGCCGAGCAGATCGTCAACGTCAAGGACACCAACGGCATCTCGGCGGTCCTGACGCTCTACTCGATGCTCACCAACCGGCTGGAGTTCGAGCTCGAGATCGACGGCGAACAGCGGACCCTGACCCGCGACGCGCTCATGGCCAACGTCTACTCGCCGCGGCCCGAGCTTCGGGCGGCGGCCTACGAGGAGCTACTCACGGTGTTCGAGGGCGAGGCCAAGATCCTGGGCCAGATCTATGTGAACCGGGTACTCGACTGGCAGGCCGAGAACGTGCGGTTGCGTGGCTTTGACTCCCCGATCGCGGTGCGCAACGTCGCCAACGATATTCCACGGGCGGCGGTCGAGGCTCTGCTCGAAGCCTGCCGGGAAGCGGCTCCGATCTTCCAGCGCTACTTTCGCTGGAAGGCCGGCCGGTTGGGCTCGAAGCGTCTGGCCCGGGCCGATCTCTACTCGCCGCTGGCCGAGTCCGACAGGCGCATCGACTACGACCAGGCCGTACGTTTGGTGCTCGAGACGTTTGAGGATTTCGATCCAGGCGTCGCCGCCCTGGCTCGACGGGTGTTCGAGGACGACCACATTGACGCCGAGGTCCGGACCGGCAAGAAGGGCGGCGCCTTCTGCGCCACGATTCTGCCCGAGCAGACGCCATGGCTCCTGGTCAACTACACCGGCAAGGTGCGCGATGTCGCGACCCTGGCCCACGAGCTCGGTCATGCCGTCCACTCGATGCAGGCGGAGGAACACTCGGTCCTGACCCAGCACGCCAGCCTGCCCCTGGCCGAGACCGCGTCGGTCTTTGCCGAGCGGCTGCTGGTGGACCGGATGCTGGCCGAGGAGTCCGATCCCTCGGTGCGGCGGGATCTCCTGGCATCGTCCCTCGATGATATCTACGCGACCGTGCTGCGGCAGGCCTACTTCGTCCTCTTCGAGGAGAAGGCGCACGAGGCGATCGTGGCGGGCGCTACACCGGAAGAGCTGAACGGGATCTACCTTGAGCTTCTGAAGGAGCAGTTCGGGGACGCGGTCGAGGTGCCGGAGGCCTTCGGGCGCGAGTGGGTAGCGATCCCGCATATCTTCCACACGCCGTTTTACTGCTACGCCTACAGCTTCGGCCAGCTGCTGGTGCTGGCGCTCTACCAGCGGTACCGAGACGAGGGAGCGGCGTTCGTGCCCGGCTACCTGAGGCTCCTGTCCTGGGGCGGCGCAGCGCGGCCCGAGGCGATCCTGGCCGAGGCCGGAGTCGACATGGCCGACATCGAGTTCTGGCGGGGAGGGTTCGCGATTGTCGAATCCATCTTGGATGAGCTGGAAAGTCTCGAGCTGCCGTCGTGATGCCGGCTAGGACGACGCTTGTCGTGCGCTGGCCGAACCGAGTCGGGCGGTGGACCGCGGCGGGCTTTCTGGTTGCCGTTCTGGGTGGGCTTCAGGCTCTGGGCTGCGGGCAGCCTGGCGGAGACGGCGCCGGCACCGCGCGCACGATCCGGCTTCTCGACCGCACCGAGGCGGCCAACGTCGAGCTGGCCGACGCCAGCCGCAAGAGCAAGGCCGGGCTACGCCGGATGGCCCGCAAGGCTCGCCGGCGCGACGGCAAGGTCCGCGTGCGCGGGCATACCGCGCGCCTGGCCCTTCAGGCCGCGACCGGCGGCAGCGAAGAGCGGTTGTGTCTTTTCGGGCCGGCCGGCGCGCGCTTCCGGTACCGGTTGGATCTGCCCCGGGACGCGGTCCTGACCTTCGGCGTCGGGGCCTTGCCCGAGTCGCCACCCGAGCCGGCCGCCGAGGTCTCGGCGGATCTGGCGTTGGGCGCAACGGGCGGCGCCGGCGATGGGCCCGGAGACTCCGCCAACCGATCGTGGGAGGGCGAGGTTCGATTCCGGCTTCTGGCGCGTCCGGTGGCGTCCGAGACCGAGGGCGCCGAGCCGGAGGAGTTCACGAAGCTCTTCGAGCGCACGGTGGGGGTCGGACTCGACGCCGCCTGGGTCGATGTCGAGATCGACCTGGCAGAGCGTCTTGGCCCGGCGGCCCGGGGGCCGATCGAGCTGGTCTTCGAAACCGAGCCGGGAGAGAGCCGAGTCGGAGAGACCCGGGCCGGCCGCTCGGACTGGGCGCTCATCTCGTCGCCCGAGATTCGCGGCCGCGACCAGGTCGAGGCCGGCTGGAACGTCGTCCTCATCAGCCTCGACACCCTGCGGGCGGATCACCTGGGGAGCTACGGCTACGAGCGCGATACCAGCCCCTGGATGGATGCCTATGCCGAGCGCTCCTTTCGCTTCGCGACCGCGGTGAGCACCGCGCCCTGGACCTATCCGGCGCACCGGTCGCTCTTTAGCGGCCTCTATCCACAGTCGCATGGCGGCCTCGAGCCCAAGCTCCTGGCCGAGCGCCTTTGGGAAGCCGGGTACCGCACCGAGGCCTGGACCGGCGGCGGCGTCATGCACCACCGGTTGGAGCTGTCGAGCGGGTTCGACACCTATCGCATCCATGACTGGCTGCGCCAGCCGGAGCCGCTGGAAGCCGCCCTCGAGGCCGGAACGGGCCGCAAGCGCTTCGTCTTTCTCCACACCTACGAGCCGCACGATCCGTACGTGAGCACCACCTTCGCCGAAGGTCTGCCCTCAGGACGGCTCGATGGCTACTTCGACGAGAACCGCTGGAAACGGTTCGACAAGGAGCTGACCGCCGAGGAGAAGGTCTACATCAAGGCGCTCTACGACGGCGACATTCGGTTCACCGATGACCAGCTCGGCGCCCTTCTCGACCGGCTCGCGGGCAGCGATCTGCTGTCGCGGGCGATCGTCGTCATCACCAGCGACCACGGCGAGCAGTTCTGGGAGCATGGCACCTGGCGCCACGGCCAGAACCTCTACGACCATCAGCTCTTGGTGCCGCTCATCGTGCACGTGCCCAAGGCGCTGCGCAGAGAGCTGGGGATTGCCGGCGATGGCGAAGGCGTCATCGGCCAGCAGGTGCGGCTGATCGACGTCCTGCCGACGGTGTTCGAGCTTCTCGGGCTGCCGGTGGATCCCGCGGTCCAGGGCCGGAGCCTGGTGCCGCTACTCCGGGGCGAGAAGCTGTCCGAGGTGGACGCCCTTGCCGAGCACGTCCACATTCGGGACACCATCGCCAAGGCGGTGCGGTTCCGCGGCTTCAAGTACGTGCGTACGTTGCGCGGCGCGGATCCCCCAATCCCAGAGGCGGGGGACGCCCAAGAGTTGATTCAAGAGCTCTACGACCTGGGTACCGATCCTCGGGAGCAAAGCAACCTGGCCGACGAGCGCGCCGAGCTCCGGGCCCGCTTCGAAGCTCGGCTCGACGAGCTGGTGGGCAAGGCCTGGACCGAGCAGGGCCTGCATCTGGAAGACCTGGAAGCCGACCCGGAGCTGCGTAAGCAGCTCGAAGCGCTCGGCTACCTGGGCAACTAGCGCTGGTTTCTCGCCGGGCCTCCGGCGTGAAGACCGCTAGCGCCGCCGCGCGGCCACCTGAGCGGCGTAGAGATCGGTCGGCTCGAGCGCCGGGCGGTCTTCGAGCCAAGCGTCCTCGAATACCTTGCGCGATTCCCGGGTCGCCTCCAGCGGGCCGATCACATTGAGCGCTGGCCATGGCGGGATCCATCGGGTCGAGACCTGCGGCCGAAGGTTCCAGAAGGTTTCGCGGGCGGCCGAGATGTGCCCGGACTCGGCGCCGCTCGAGGCCCACACGCGTTTCGTCCGCCAGGACTCGCCCAGGTCGATGTTCGAGAAGAGGTTCTCGTAGGGCGCTCCTCGATGATGGTCGAGGTTGACGGCCACGCCCCGGCCGGTCGTAAAGACGTTGCCGTTGGCGAGGTTCGACACCGACAGATCGTGCTCCGATCGGTTCTCGAGAACGAAGTCGGTGACCAGGCTGTCTTGCGAGGCCCCCAGATTGACGGCGTAGTGACCGCCCCGGCCGGTCAGGCGCAGGTGGCGCGCGGTCGAGTGGCGGTTGTGCCAGAAAGAGATCGCGTTGTCGAAGTTCCGTACCTCGACGTTTTGGACCCAGGAATCGACCACGTCGTGGAAGTAGATCGCGTTGTAGCCGGGCTCCATGTGGTGGCCGGCGTAGGGCACCTCCGGGAACTCGATCGCGAGGTCTTCGACGCCGACCTCGCGTACCGAGGCCCGAAACGGCGCCAGGGCCGGGCTCCACTCGGTGCGAACGTCGACCCGGAGCGGACGGGCCAAAGTGACCTGGTCGCGGCCGACGCGCTCAATCGGCACGACCCAGTCGATGGTTCGGAAGCCGGGCCTCTCGACCCAGCACGGTCCGGGAAACTCGTTGTCGGCGTGAAGGTGCGTGGAGAGCGATCCGTCGGTCTCGGTCTGGAGCAGACGAACGAGGTCGCCGCCTTCGAGCCGGGCGGCGGCGTCAACGGCCAGCTCGGTGGCGCCGCGCGCCGCGTCCCGGACGATCCGGGCGACGGCCGGCAGCTCCTCGAACTCGCCGTGCGCCCAGATCCAGCCGCCCCCCCAGGACCAGCCGTAGGGGCCGCCCCAGGGCCCCTCGCCCAGCGCTTCGAACAAGGGCTCCGGGAAGACCAGGGTCGTCGTCTCCGGGCCGGCGCCGCGCAGAACCACGCCGCTGGTCTTGAGGAAGAGCACCTCCCGGATGAGGTAGCGCCCCGGAGGGATCCAGACCGCCCCGGGCTTGCCGGTGGCGGCAACGGCGGCGATCGCTGCGACGAAGGCGGGGCCGTCGTCGGTAGTGCCGTCGCCACGGGCGCCGAAGGCGCGGACGTTGGCGGCCACCGGAACGCGCGGCAGCTCCGCGCCCCCCCGGTAGCCGGCATGGGAGAAGTCCGGCAACCGGCCATCGGGTCGCCAGAGCTCTCCGCGCGCGCCCCAAAGCTCGGAGTGGCGCTGGCCGTCCGCCTTGCGAGTCTCGGCACAGCCGGCAACCGCGGCCGCGATCGCCAGCGTCGCTCCGAGAAGGCCTAGAGTTCGCGGCCTCGCCATCATTCCAGGAGGCTTCCTGAGGCCGAGGCCGGTGGCTCTGACAAGGCATCGGGAACGCCGACGCGCCTCGTTTGCTCGGTTCCGAACCTCCGCCATCGGGCGATCTTGCCACGGACCCGGCGAGGCGAACCGTCCGCCCGCCCCGCCCGTAAGATCAGGCATGCACGGCAAACTCGCGATCGGTATGGTCGTCGTACTCGGGGGCCTGGCCGGTCTTGTCGCTACAGGTACTCGAGCCAGCGGAGGCAGCGGAGCCAGCGGAGTCAGTGGAGGCAGCGGAGTCAGTGGAGCCAGTGGAGGCAGCGGAGGCATCAGCGGCAGCAGGGCCAGCAGGGCCAGGGACTCCAGCGAGTCCGGGCTCCGAGGCACCAACGGCATTCTGATCGAGCTATTTACCTCCCAGGGCTGTTCGAGCTGCCCGCCCGCGGATCGGCTCTTGACCGAGCTCGGCCGCCACGACGACCTCATCCCGCTGTCCTTCCACGTCGACTACTGGAACTACATCGGCTGGACCGATCCCTTCTCGTCGAAGCTCTGGTCCGAACGGCAACGAGCCTACGCTCGGCGCTTTGGCAGCAACCGCATCTACACGCCGCAGGTGGTGATCGACGGCCGCTCCGAGACGGTGGGCTCCAACCGCCCACGGGTCGAAGAGTTGCTGGCCCGAGCCGCGCGCCGCCCGGGCCGGGCCAAGCTGGATCTTCTTGCCGCGAGCGCCGCCGGCGAGCTCGTGGTCCGAGTGGGCTGGACGGCGGCTTCGGTGCCGGAGCGTGGAGCGCTCGAGCTCTTCCTGGCCGTCGCCGAGCGCGATCTCGTGACGGCGGTCGGTCGTGGCGAGAACGCCCGGAAGACCCTGCGCAACGATCATGTCGTCCGGCACCTGGAGAGGGTAGGGGGCCAGATTGGAGCCTCCGGCGAACGCTCGGCTCGCATCGCCCTCGATCCGTCCTGGCGCCGCGACGGCTTGACCCTGGTGGCGTTCTTGGCCGAGGCCGATTCGCTCGAGGTCTCGGGGGCAGCCAAGCTGGAGGTTCCGCCGGTTGCGGCTTCCGGCTCCGAACGGCGCTGAGACGAGCTGGCTAGAAGCCGATCCTGCGCATGACCGCGCGGGGCAGGTTGCGGATCACCAGCATGATCCAGCGCCAGGCGGCGGGAGCGTAGACCACCGGAGTCTTGCGATCGATGGCGCGGAGCACGCGCCGGGCGACCGCCTCGGGCTCACCGGCAAAGGGCGGTGGATCGAGGCCCGCGGTCATGCCGGTCTTGACGAAGCCCGGCTTGACGCAAACGACGGCCAGGCCCTGGTCGTGGAACTTGTGGTCGAGCCCTTCGAGGTAGTGGGTGAGACCGGCCTTGGCGGCGCCGTAGAGGACGACGGGCTTGCGTCCCCGCTCACCGGCCACCGAGGAGAAGACGCAGAGCGTTCCACCGCCTCCGGCCAGGAGCCGCTTGCGGGCCTCTTCACAGAATTCGACCGTGCGGGCGAAATCGGCATCGAGCACCCTGCGCAGGCCCTCGGGGTCCGCCTCGAGCTCGTCCTGGGTCGCGAAGAGCCCCGCCGTCACCACCACGCAGTCGATGCCGCCCAGGGTGGCCTCGGCCTTGGCGAGCGCCGGGCTGAAGGTCTCCGGCTCGAGTAGGTCGCAGCGCGCCGTGCCGATGCGAAGGCCCTCGGAGCTTCTGGCGGCGAGATCGGCGGCGCTCGCCTCGAGATCGGCGGAAGTTCTGCCGATGAGAAAGAGCCGGTCGCCACGGGCGGCCATCAAGCGCGCCAGCGCGCGGCCCATGCCGCGGGTACCTCCCAGCAGAACGACGTTCATGCCAGGCCCTCGAGCGGCTTGGAGAGCGCCGCGGGCTCGACGCTTTCGGCTCCGGCGGGCTCGAAGAGCCGCCGGGACTGGGCACTCGCCAGCCGCCCGGCGGGGTCCCATTGGGCCCGGATCCGGCGGAAGCGCTCGAGCCTCGGCTCCATGGCCTGGAAATCCCGCGCCCGGGTGAAGGAGTCCTTGGCCAGGTAGATGCGGCCGCCCTCCGCCAGGACGCGCTGGTTGAGCTCGTCGACGAGGCTCTGCGTCGTGCGGCGCACCGGCAGATCCACCGCGATCGAGATTCCCGGCCGCGGAAACGAGAGCACGCCTTCGCCCTCCGGTCCGCAGTCCTTGATGACGCACAGAAACGAGCCGGCGCCGCTTGCCACCAGGCGTTCGAGATAGCGCTGGGTGGCGCCGGGCCGGTCCTGTTCGGGCAGTACGCACTGGTGCTGGGTGAAGCCGCCCCGGCCGTAGATCCGGTTCCAGTGCCGGATGGCGTCGAGCGGGTGGAAGAACGACTCGGGGTGCTCGATGCCCCGGCGCGGGCGGCGCGGGTGCCGGTGGTAGTAGAGCGTGTTGAAGGCGCGCATGGAAAGGGAGTTGAGCACGAATCCAGGCAGGGGGAACGGAACCGTGACCCGGCGCTTGGGCGCGGGCGGCGCGTCCGGTGCTTCCTCGGGCCGGGCCCAGCGGCCACGGATCATGATGCCCCGTCCGAGGTTGGCGCCACTGGCCAGGGCATCGAGCCAGCCCACCGTGAACGGCCAGTCGTCGGCCGAGCGGCGCAGGGTCTCGACGAAGGCGTCGAGCCCGACGACGCGCTCGCTCTCGGCCCAGATCCAGGGGGAAGGAATGCGCTCGAGTCGCACCGCGACCTCGAGGATGTGCCCGGTCAAGCCCATGCCGCCGAGGGTGGCGGCGAAAAGATCGGCCTCGACCTCGCGGCTGCACTTGACGATCTGGTCGTCGGCGAGCCGCAGCTTGAGCGCGGTAACGTGGCGGCCGACGGTGCCTTCAACGTGGTGGTTCTTGCCGTGGACGTCGGCGGCGACGGCGCCTCCCAAGGTGACGAACTGGGTTCCCGGCAGGACGGGGAAGGACCAGCGCCGGGGCAGGAAGATCCGCTGGATGGCTCCGATCGACAAGCCCGCCTCGGCGATCAAGAGGCCGCTGGTGTCGTCGAACGAGACGATGCGGTCGGCGAGCACGCTCGAGGCCACGCGCGAGTCGGCGTCGGGGGGCAGGGACGAGTCGCCATAGGAGCGGCCCAGGCCGCGGGTCAGGACAGCGCCACGAGTGGCGGCGGCGAGATCGTCCGAGGCGATCTCGCGCGCGGGTGAAGAGATGCCGCCCCAGCCTTTGAGCATGATTCCGTCCCGGTCCGCGCCTTGTCCCGGCGGATAGGCGGACCAGTTTCCGAGGCTAACAGTTCAGGCAGCCCTGATGCCGGAAGTCGCGGCGCAGGGCGCGGGCGGAGCGGCGTAGCGCACGGGCCTCCCGCTTGAGCTTGCGCAGCTCCCGGCGTGCCTCGAGCCACTCATCGGACTCGGGCTCGAGGCTCGCAAAGGCGCGGCGCAGACGCTTGGCCTGCCGGCGCAGATCCCGCAGATCGGGCCGGAGCTTGCCGATCTCGGCCTTCAACTCCGCGCAGGCCTCGGCGTCCAAGCACTGGGCTTCGGCGGCGGGTGACGGCAGCAGCAGCGCGACTCCGAGGAGTGCGGCAAGGACCCCGACTCGCAGGACGCTCCACATGAACTTTGTAAGTGTACCGGAATCTTCGGAGGATGGGGAAGCCCCGGCGAACTTGCAGAAATCCGGCCGCCGAGATGCGGCGAGCTCGGGCACGGCTCCCCTCTGGGGCCTGCGCCTCAGGGCTCGAGCGTGACCTCTTCCAAGCCGCCGTAGAGCAGGGCGTTGAACAAGAGTTTGAAGGTGCGCAGCGGCTGCGCCCGGTGCTGGGCTCGGAAGCCGATCAAGACGACCGTGCCTTCGCCGACCGAATACTCGACCGCCGCCGCCCGCCGCTCGAAATGCTCGGCGCCCTCCAGGAACCCGGACACCATGACGTCGTCCCGGTGGTCGGGATAGCGGGCCACTACCCGCCGGTCGAAGCGTCCGTCGGGCACCGAGGTGCGGAAGATCGGCGAGCGCGCGAAGTAGGCGGCTTCCTCGGGCCGCATGCCGTACCCCAGCGGATGCTCGGTATCGACAAGGATGCGTACATGGGTGCCTGGAGCATTGATGCCGGCGCCCTTGGCGACGTTCCGGACCGGCAGGTCGAAAAGCTCGATGGCGAAGTCGGTGGACGAATCCAAAGCCACCAGCGTTCCACCGGCGCGCACCCAGGAGGCGATGGCCTCCTTGCCCTCGTCGCCGATGCCGCCGGCGTAGGGCTCGGGCAGCGGCGAGACGAAGCGCCTGCGCTCGGCCGACTCAGGTCGCCCGGTCTCGAGGATCGAGGGTGCGACGTCGGGCAGAAGCAGGACGTCGGTGGTCTCCGTGAAGGCGCCGGTCTTGACCGCTTCGTTGTCCAAGTTGGTCAGCGGGAACTCGTAGTTCTCGAGGACAAATCGGGTCCAGCCCTCGTCCATCGAGGCCACCCAGGGCTTGAAGAGGCCCACCCGCTGCGGCTGGACGCGGTAGGCGGAGCCCGCCGGCGCGCGTTCGAGTGCGCGCGGCTGGAAGTGCAACTCCCCCGCCCAGCGGTTGAGATCGTCATCGGTGACCGTCGAGGCCGGCAGGTAGATGTCTCCGACCGATGCCGTGGTGCCGGGCTCGGCCAGGAAGTAGGCCTCGCCGCCGTCCGCCAGGGCGCGGTTGAGCGCCGTAAACGCCGAGTCCTCTGCGTGGGACAGCAGGTAGCCGGCTTCGGAAAACCCGACCTCGGCGGTCTGCCACTGGGCCACGGAGACGGATTCGAAGAGGCCGTCGAGCGGCTCGCCGCTTTCGGTCACCGAGACGCCCATCGAGATCGGCAGCGACCAGGACGTGACGTCGTAGGGCGGAAAGATCGGTCCGTCCACGTACGGCCGCACCTCGGGATAACGCTGGGGCCGCAGCATGGTGAGAAGAAACGCCCGGTAGGGCTGCGCCGCCGGCACCACGTGGGTTCCCGCCGGGTAGGCGGTGCGTCCGACCGTGAACGGCTGGCGCGCGACCTCGACTCGCACGCCGTGGCGCAGGAGTAGCTCGACCAGCCGGCCAGCGGCCACCGGATCGTGCTGTTCCGGATCCACGATCCAGGCGTAGGGAGCCTCGGAAGCCCCGGCCGCGGCCGCCTCCCGGGCCATGGTGGAGAAATTGGCGAGGATCTCCTCGCGGTACTGGGAAGCGGACTCCAGAAGCGCCCAGGTCGCGACCAGCTCGTAGTCCACGATGTCGCGCAGGCGCCACCAGCCGCCCGGCCAGGGCGACGGGAAGTTGGCCCGCCGCTTGTACTCGGGCAGGCCCTTGCGGCCGCCGACCAGCTCGCCCGGATCGATGTAGATCGGAGTCGCGATACGCACGCTCGCGACCTCGGTCAAGAGTCCCGTGACGTTCTTCCACCAGGCGGTGTTGCGCGTGCCGCCGGGCCAGTAGCTGTCGTAGATCATGTTGTGTCCGACCCCGAGCTTGCCGGCCTCTTCCAGGCGGTACGACATGTTGGTGCCGATGAGATCGGCCTGCCGGAAGATGAGCGAATGGACCTCGGGCGCCAGCGGGTCGGTCTGAGGCGGGACGAACATGCGCACGCTGGTCGAGCCCATTTGGTGCTCGTCCACGAAGACCTGCGGGAACCAGTCGCGGTAGAGAAGATCATTCACGACCTGAGTTTCCTTCTGGGTCAGCATGTAGAAGTCGCGGTTGTTGTCGTGCCCGACATAGTGCTGGTAGAGCCACGGCATGCGCCCGCCTTCGAACGGTGTGCCAAGATGCTTCTCGTACCAGTCGATGACCAGGACCTGGCCGTCCGGATTGATCGACGGCATGAGTAGCAGAACCACGTCGTCCATCCAGGCGGTCTTCTTCGGATCCTCGGTGGTGGCGAACTCATGCGCGAACTCGGCGGCCATCTGGGTACAGCCGACCTCGGTCGAATGAATCGTGCAGGTGACGAGGGCCACGACCTTGCCCTCGTCGATGAGCGCCTGGGCCTCGTCGCCGGCCAGCCGGTCGCCGTTGGCGAGCCGGCGCGAGGTCGCCCGGATCGCCTCGAGCCGGGCTTGATTCGCCGGCGAGGTCAAGACCACGGCCCACATCGGGTTGCCCAGAGTCGAGTCGCCCAGCTCGTCGATCGAGATGCGGTCCGAGCCCTCGGCGACATGGCGCAGGTAGTCGAGGATCTTTGGATACGGCGCGAGCTTCCGATCCGCTCCGATCGGGTGGCCGAAAAAGGCCTCCGGAGCGACCAGCCCTTCCGCTTGTACGGGGCCTGCGGTAAGCAACAGGCCGGAGCCGCCCACGACCAAGGCCAGAGCCAGCCAACCCGCAGTGAGCGCGGAGCCAGACCGGCCGCGAGCCCACTGGGCCCTCCGCGAGGTTCGACGAATCCAGGCTGAATGGGTGAAGTCCAAGATCATGAGAATCCTCCGCGTAGTTCCGCAGATCGAGGCGAACGCAACGGAGCGTACCGGGCGGATACAGGGAAGCCAAGTTGCCTCGCTAGGGCGAGCGTTGCCGCGGGTGCCTGAGTCTCTTCCCAAGGTTCTCCCGTACCCAAGTGGACCTGGCGGCCTTCTTGCTAGGTAGCATGGTGCCATGGTTTGGAAGGGTCGAGCGGTTGTCTTGGCGGTTGCTCTGGTGCTGTCCGGAGCCGGGCCGGCGGGAGCCTCCGAGCCGCCGGCCCGGGAGGAGCTCTCGTACTCGTGGACGCTTCGCGGCTTCAAGGGCCTGGTGGCGCGGGTGGTCGTGCCGGGGCGCGGCGAAGGCCGGTTGACGACGCGGCCGTCGGCAAGCGGCGGTTTGGCGACCGAGCTTCTGATCTCGTCTCGGGACGGACGGAAGGACGAGTACTGGCTCTACGGCTCGGAGCTCGAGCCCGGCGAGCGGCGCATCGTTCGGGCTTGGTCGGAGCAGCATTTTCGAGGAGAGAGGCGGCGCAAGGATCGCACCACAGGAGAGACCGACGCCTTGGATCTGGCGGCGAGCATCTACTATCTGCGGCGCGAGCGTCCGGAGGAACCGGCGCGGGCGGAGATCTGGTCGAGCGGCCGGGTCTATCCGGTGGAGGTGCTTCCCGGAGCCCGCCGCCTGGTCGAGTGGCAGGGCGAGCCGGTGGCGGCCCGCGCCTACGCGCTCCGGCCGCTGGCCTTGCCCGGACGGCTGCGCTGGCACGGCAGCCTGGATCTCCTCCTCACCGACGACGAGCGCGCGCTACCCCTCGAGATCGTGGTCAACCGCAAGGGTCTCAAGATCCGGCTGGCGCTCGAAGCAGCCCAGTCCTAGCCATGTACACTAGCGCTTCGTTTCGAGAAGGAGGTAGCTATGGACTGGAAGAAGATCCTGACCCTGAGTGTGTTGGTCGCTGCCGTTGGCGTGGCCTGTGCCGAGCAGGCCGCCGAGGAGGCACCAGTGGCCGAGGAATCGAGCGCTACGGTGGCAGTCGAGCCCGCCGAGGTCAAGGCCTGGGCCCAGATCAAGCCGCGCGCGGGCGAATTGGGCGGCGGCGTCGTGAACTTCGTGGAAACCGACGGCATGGTCGAGATCGTTGCCCACCTCGAGGAGTTTCCGGAGGGCGTGCATGGGCTGCACATTCACGAGACCGGTGATTGCAGCGCCGAGGACTTCACCTCGGCCGGCGGGCACTTCAACCCGGCGGACGTGCCCCATGGCGGTCCGGAGGACGCCGAGCGGCATGCCGGCGATCTCGGCAACATCGTGATCGGACCCGACGGAGCAGGTCATGCCGAGCTGAGCTCCGACCTTATCACCCTGGGCGACGGACCGACGTCGATTCTGGGCAAGGCGGTGATCGTGCACGAGAAGTCGGACGACTTGGTGTCCCAGCCCACGGGCGCGGCCGGTGGCCGGATCGCCTGCGGCGTCATCCAGTTCTAGGGTGCGTTTCGAGAGCGTCGATCGGGGGCGATTGCTCGGTCGTGCCGGCTTTGCCGGCTCGGTCGCCCTGCTTGGTGTCTGCGTCCTGAGCGCTTGCGGAGCGCCGGCGGGCGAGGACGCGGCCGACCTGGTTCGCCCAGCGGCCGAGACGCAAGACGTCGATCCGGCGATCGATCCGCCCGCGGCACCGGGCGCCTTCGCGCCCAACCTGGTCGATGCCGGCGGCGAGATCCTGGCGACCTGGATCGAGCCCGAGTGGCGAGAGGGCGAGGAGCGCCCCGCCGTCCACCGGGTGCGCTTCGCCCGCTTCGAGGGTTCGCTCTGGAGCGAACCCTCGACCGTGGCCGAGGGCGACGATCATTTCGCCAACTGGGCCGACTTCCCCGAGGCGGCGGTCGATGCCGCCGGCCGGGTCTACGTGCACTGGTTGGCCAAGACCGGCGAGGACACCTACGCGTATTCACCGTTTCTGGCCCGCTCCGAGGGCGGCGGGCAGAGCTGGACGCCGGTCGGCAAGATCAACCGGGACGACACCGACACCGAGCACGGCTTCGTCTCGTTCGTTTCGGAGGCGGACGGCGTGCGTGCTTTCTGGCTGGACGGGCGGGAAATGGTCGAGGGCGGGCCGATGACCGTCCGCACCGCACGAGTCGATGAGACCGGCTCTGAGGAGTCCGTGGTGGACGCGCGCGTTTGCGAGTGCTGTTCGACCGACGCCGTGATGACCGCGGACGGACCGCTGGTGGTCTACCGGGACCGCTCGGAAGAGGAGGTTCGGGACGTGTACGCGGTGCGGCTGGAGAGCGGCGGCGCGACCGCGCCGGCGCCGGTGCACGCCGACGGCTGGACGATCGAAGGCTGTCCGGTCAACGGGCCCGCGGTGGCGGCGTCGGGTCGAGACGTGGCCGTGGCTTGGTTTACCGCGGCCAATGACGAGCCTCGGGTGAAGCTCGCGTTCTCGGGAGACGCGGGCAGCACGTTCGGCCCGCCCGTGTCGGTCAATGACGAGCCGACCCTGGGCCGCGTCGACGTCTTGGTCGATCAGGATGCGGCTGGCGAGGTGACCGGTGCCTGGGTCAGTTGGATGGCGTCGGCTGAGGACCGGGCCGCCATCCGGGTACGCAGGGTTGGCAGGGACGGCAGCCTCGGTCCGGTCTCGACCGTCGCCGAGACGTCCGCGGCGCGGGCCAGTGGGTTCCCGGTGATGGTGGCTCGCGGCGACGAACGGTTTCTGGCCTGGGTCGCGCTCGACGGCGAGCGGCGCCAGGCGCGGATCCGGATGCGCCGTCTCTAGGGCGGGGCAGGCCCCGCGAGCGCTCGAGGAACGGTTCCGAGTCCGCCGAAAATAGAACGAACGTCCGATATTCTTTCGGCGGCCTCGTCCTGTACAATGCCGCGCTCAGCTTGGAAACAGGCATTGCAAGAAAGGTACGGGATGACTGCGGAAGACATCGACAGTCGGCGACCTCGGGACATCGATCCGGAGGAAACGCGTGAGTGGAAGGAGGCCCTAGCCGAGGTCATCGAGCGGGACGGGCCCGAGCGCGCGCACTTCTTGATCGAGTCCCTGGTCGAAAAGGCCCGCCGCTCCGGCGCCTACCTTCCGTACAACGCGACCACCGCCTACATCAACACCATCCCGCCCCACCAGGAGGCCCAGCGCCCGGGCGACGCGGCTCTGGAACGCCGGATCAAGTCGATCATCCGCTGGAACGCCATGGCCATGGTGGTTCGGGCCAACCGCAAGGGCGGCGGCCTGGGCGGTCACATCGCGACCTATCAATCGGTCGCGAATCTCTTCGAGATCGGCTTCAATCATTTCTTCCGCGCCCGCACGGACGAGCATGGTGGCGATCTCGTCATGTTCCAGGGCCATAGCTCGCCCGGCGTCTACGCCCGCGCCTTTCTCGAAGGCCGGATCAGCGAGGACGAGCTCCACAACTTTCGCGAGGAGGTAGGCGGCGGCGGGCTGTCCTCGTATCCCCACCCCTGGCTGATGCCGGGCTTCTGGCAGTTCCCGACGGTGTCGATGGGGCTGACCTCGATCTCGGCGATCTACCAGGCGCGCTTCATGAAGTACCTCCACAACCGGGGTCTTCTGGACACCGAGGCGCGAAAGGTCTGGGCCTTTCTCGGCGACGGCGAGATGGACGAGCCCGAGTCCCTGGGCGCGATCTCGCTCGGTTCGCGCGAGAAGCTCGACAACCTGATCTTCGTCATCAACTGCAACTTGCAACGCCTGGATGGTCCGGTGCGGGGCAACGGCAAGATCGTGCAGGAACTGGAGGCCGTCTTCCGGGGAGCCGGCTGGAACGTCATCAAGGTCGTTTGGGGCTCCAACTGGGATCCGCTCCTGGCCCGGGACCGAACCGGCCTCTTGCGCCAGCGGATGGAAGAGGTCGTGGATGGCGAGTACCAGATGTACGCCTCCGAGGACGGGGCCTACGTTCGCGAGCACTTCTTCGGCAAGTACCCGGAGCTGGCCGAGATGGTCGCCGACATGTCCGACTCCGATCTGTGGCGCTTGAAGCGCGGCGGCCACGATCCGCAGAAGGTCTATGCGGCGTTCGCCGCGGCCCACGCTCACCGGGGACAGCCCACGGTGATCCTGGCCAAGACCATCAAGGGCTACGGCATGGGCGAGGCCGGCGAGGGACAGAACATCACGCACCAGCAGAAGAAGATCGGCGAGGAGGCGCTGCGTCACTTCCGGGACCGCTTCAACATTCCGCTGACCGACGAGCAGATCGACGAGCTGCCGTTCTACAAACCCGATGAGGACAGCGCGCCGATGCGCTACCTCAAGGAACGGCGGGCGTCCCTGGGCGGCTTCATGCCGACGCGGTCGGTGGAGGCCGAGTCGCTCGAGGTGCCGGATCTCTCGGCCTTCAGCGCTCTCCTGGAAGGCAGCGGCGAGCGCGAGATGTCAACGACGATGGCGTTCGTCCGCATCCTCATGACCCTGACGCGGGACAAGTCGATCAAGGAGCGGTTGGTGCCGATCGTGGCCGACGAGGCGCGGACCTTCGGCATGGAGGGCATGTTCCGCCAGGTCGGAATCTACGCGCCCACCGGCCAGCTTTACACCCCGGAAGACCACGATCAGCTCGCCTACTACCGGGAGGAGAAGTCCGGGCAGATTCTGCAGGAGGGGATCTCGGAGGCGGGCGCTCTGTGCTCGTGGATCGCGGCCGGCACCGCCTACGCCAACCACGGTCTCCACATGATCCCGTTCTTCATCTTCTACTCGATGTTCGGGTTCCAGCGGGTCGGGGATCTCATCTGGCAGGCCGCCGACATGCGCGCGCGGGGCTTCTTGATGGGCGCGACGTCGGGACGAACGACCCTGAACGGCGAGGGGCTCCAGCACCAGGACGGCCACAGCCATCTGCTGGCTTCGACCGTGCCCACCTGCCGCGCCTACGACCCGACCTATAGCTACGAGCTTGCGGTGATCGTCCAGGACGGTCTGCGCCGGATGTACCGGGACGGCGAGGACACCTTCTACTACATCACCGTGGTGAACGAGAACTACCGGCACGGCTCGATGCCGGAGGGCGCCGAGGAAGGGATCACCCGCGGGCTCTACCTGCTGCGTCCGGCGCCCAAGCCGAAGCCGGCCGGGAAGTCCAAGAAGGCTCCGAGAGTGCGGCTGGTGGGATCCGGAACGATCCTGCGCGAGGTCGAGGCGGCGGCCGAGCTCCTGGCCGCCGATTTTGGGGTGAGTGCCGAGCTCTGGAGCGCGCCGAGCTTCAACCTCCTGCGCCGAGATGGCCTTGCCGCGGAGCGTTGGAACCGTCTCCACCCGGACCAGCCGGCGCGCAACTCGTGGGTGGAAGAGCAGCTCGAAGGCGGTTCCGGTCCGGTGATCGCGGCGACCGATTACATGCGCTCGTTCGCCGAGCAGATCCGTCCCTTCGTGCCGGGACGGTTCGTGACCCTGGGCACCGACGGCTTCGGCCGGAGCGACACCCGCGAGACCTTGCGCGACTTCTTCGAGGTCGATCGCCGCCACGTCGCGGTGGCGGCCCTCAAGGCGCTTGCCGATGACGGGACGATTCCGGGCGAGCGGGTGGCCGAGGCCATCGCCAAGTACGAGATCGATCCAGACCGGCCCGAGCCCTGGACGGTCTGAGCCAGCCGCCCCGAACCGAGTTCTGAACACCATCTCCGAGCACTAATTCCAAGCAAGATGGCCGAACGCTACGAAGTCAGGATTCCCGATCTGGGCGAGGTCGACGAGGTCGATGTCGTAGAGGTCTACGTCGCCACCGGCGACTCCGTGGCGCGGGACGACTCGCTGGTTTCGCTCGAGAGCGACAAGGCGACCATGGACGTGCCGTCTCCCGAGGCGGGCACCGTCCAGGAGGTCAAGGTCAAGGCCGGGGACAAGGTGCGCGAGGGTTCGCTGGTCCTGGTCTTGGAGCTCGTCGATTCCGCGGAGTCTGCCAAGGCCAAGGATTCCGAATCCTCGGCGGCACCCGAACCCGTCCAGCCCGAGCCGGCCCCAGCGGAACCCGGGAAGGCCGAGCCCGAGCCCAAAGCCGGAATCGCACAGGAGACCCCCGAGCGGCCCCGCCCTGAGCCAGACAGCCCCGAGCCGGACAGAACCGAGCCGGACAGAACCGAGCCGGACAGAACCGAGCCCCCGCCTCATGCCGCCGAAGTGGTAAGCGCGGACTTCTCCAAGGTCTACGCCTCGCCGGCGGTACGGCGGCTGGCGCGCGAGCTAGGCGTCGATTTGCGCCAGGTCCCGGGTACAGGCCGCAAGGGCCGGATTGTGCAAGACGACGTGCGCGGCTACGTCAAGACGACCCTGGCGGCCGGCCCCGCCGCCGCGGCCGGAGCCGGCCCCGGACTGGCGGCGCCGGCGCTGCCGGCGATCGACTTTTCGAAGTTCGGCGAGGTCGAGCGCCAGCCGCTCACCAGAATCCAGCGGCTGTCGAGCGCCAATCTCCAGCGCAGCTGGCTGACGATTCCGCACGTAACCCAGCACGACGTCGCCGACATCACCGAGCTCGAGGCCTTTCGGCAGGAGCACAAGGCCCGAGCCAAGGAGCAGGGCTTCAATCTGACCCCGCTCGCGCTCGTCCTGAAGGCGGTCGTGGCGGCGCTTCAGGAATTTCCGCGCTTGAACGCTTCGCTCGATGCCGGCGGGGAACACATCGTTCTCAAGCGCTATTTCAATATCGGCGTGGCGGTCGATACCGCCGACGGACTGATCGTGCCGGTGCTTCGGGAGGTCGACAAGAAGGGCATCTTCGAGCTCGCCCGCGAGCTGGCCGAAGTCAGCGTCCAGGCGCGCGAGCGCAAGCTCAAGCCCGACCAGCTTCGTGGCGGAAGCTTTACGGTTTCGAGCCTTGGGGGCATCGGCGGGACCGCGTTTACGCCCATCGTCAACTGGCCCGAGGTCGCGATCCTGGGCGTCTCGCGCTCCAAGACCGAGCCGGTCTGGAACGGAGAGGCGTTCGTGCCGCGCCTGATGCTGCCGGTGTCGCTGTCCTACGACCACCGCGTCATTGACGGGGCGATGGCGGTCCGGTTTACGCGCTACCTGACGACGGTGCTGGCCGACCTGCGCCGGCTCTTGCTGTGATCGTGCCGATCCGGAGTCATCCGGTCCGGCCGGCCGAGAGGGCTTGGTGAGCCGCGCGCTGGCCGACGTCGTGGTTCCCGATCTGGGTACCGACGAGGAGGTTGACGTCGTCGAGGTGCTGGTGGCGGCGGGCGACCACGTAGATCCCGACGACGGTCTCGTCACTCTCGAAAGCGACAAGGCCTCGATGGATGTCCCCGCGCCCAGGGCGGGCACGGTCGTGGAGCTGGCGGTCAAGCCCGGCGACAAGGTGCGCACGGGCTCGCTCCTGCTCCGGCTCGAGCCATCCGAATCTCCGGAGGCGTCAGAAGCTCCGGAAGTCTCAGAGCAGGGCAGCCCGGACTCTGGGCCCGAGCCCGCGGCCACGGCCGCGGCGAAACCATCGGTTCCTGCGGTTGCAGACGACTCCATCGCCGCGGCGCCGGCAAGCGGGCCGAGCCAAGGCCCGGCTCCCGAGCCTTCGCGCGACAGCGGGCCTGCGGCCGCTCCCGGCGAAGCCGCCCGGGTCGAGCCGCCCGGCAAGCGACTCGTCGTCATCGGCGCCGGCCCCGGCGGCTATACGGCCGCCTTCCGCGCCGCCGATCTCGGGCTCGAGGTGACCTTGATCGAGAAGTACCCGACCCTGGGCGGTGTCTGCCTCAACGTCGGCTGCATCCCGTCCAAGGCGCTGCTGCATGTCGCGGAGGTGATGCGCGAGGTCCGGAACCTGGCCGGCCGGGGTGTCTCCTACGGCGAGCCGAAGATCGATCTCGACCGGCTGCGGGCCGCGAAGGACGAGGTGGTTGCCAAGTTGACCGGCGGCCTGGCGATGATGGCGAAGCAGCGCGGAGTGACGGTGGTCGAGGGCACGGCACGGTTCGCCGGCCCGACCGAGCTCGAGGTGGCTACCACGGAGGGCGCTGAGACTCTCTCCTTCGATCAGGCGATCGTGGCCGCGGGCTCCCGGGTCACCGAGATTCCGGGAATCCCGTATGACGATCCCAGGGTGCTCGACTCCACCGGCGCGCTCGAGCTGCCCGAGATTCCCGACCGCTTGCTGGTGGTTGGCGGCGGCATCATCGGCCTCGAGATGGCCACCGTCTACGCTGCCCTCGGCAGCCGGATCGCCGTTGTCGAGCTCCTGGACGGGCTCATTCCGGGCTGTGACCGAGACCTCGTCCGGCCGCTCGAGCACCACTTGAAGAAGGACCTGGGCGTCGAGATCCTGCTCGAGACCCGAGTCGCCGCCATCGAGGCCGAGCCCGGCGGGCTGGTGGCGCGGTTCGAGGGCGCGAAAGCGCCCGAGTCGGCCGAGTTCGACCGGGTTCTGGTGGCCGTGGGCCGGCGTCCGAACGGCGATCGCCTGAACCTCGAGGCGTCCGGCGTGGCGGTGGACGAGCGCGGCTACGTCCCGGTGGACCGCGCCCAGCGCACCGGCAATCCCCGGATCTTCGCGATCGGGGACATCGTGGGCGAGCCGATGCTGGCGCACAAGGCGATTCCTCAAGGCAAGGTGGCCGCCGAGAACGCCGCCGGCGAGCCCAGCGCCTTCGACGCGCGGGTGATCCCGGCGGTGGCCTACACCGATCCCGAGGTTGCCTGGGTTGGCCTGACCGAAACCGAGGCCAAGGCATCGGACGTCGCCTACAGCAAAGGAGTCTTCCCGTGGGCGGCCAGCGGCCGCTCGCTGGCCATGGGCAACGACGCCGGCTCGACCAAGATCCTGTTCGATCCCGAAACCCGGCGCGTCGTAGGCGGCGGCATCGTTGGGCCGGGCGCCGGCGAGCTCATCGCCGAGATCGCTCTTGCCATCGAAATGGACGCCGAGGCCGCCGACCTGGCATTGACCGTCCACCCTCACCCGACGCTGTCGGAAAGCGTGGGTCTCGCGGCCGAGGTGTTCGAAGGAACCATTACCGACCTCTATCTACGCAAACGCAAGAAGGGAGCTCGCTCGTGAACCTGGTCCGCAGCCTTCTGGGAATTCTGCTCGGCTACGTCGTCTGCACGGCCGCGGCCATGGCCGTGGTGGGTTGGCTTTTCGGCCGGCCGGAGGAGCCGGGCACGGGGCCGATCGTGGCGGGTCTGCTCGCGTTTCTCGTGGCCTCGATCCTGGCCGGCTTTCTGAGTGCGGTCGTCGCCGGCCGCCGGCCGCTGGTCTACGCCGGAACCGTGGCCGCCATTTTCACGGTAGTCCTGGTGGTCAGCCTGGCGCGGAGCTCGAGCGTCGAGCCCTCCTGGTACACGCTGACGACCCTGATCCTGGGCGTGCCCGCGATTCTGGGCGGCGGCCTCCTGGCGCCCCTGGTCGTGCTGCGGGACTGACCGCGCTGCGCTGACCGCAACGGGCCGGGGGAATTCCTCGACACGACGCGGCGTTGGTGGAACTGGAAAGGAGCGAGCATGACCGAGACCGCAACCTTCGGAGCGGGTTGTTTCTGGGGTGTCGAGGCCCTGTTCCGGAGCACCGAGGGCGTTACCGACACCGCGGTGGGCTACATGGGTGGCCACACGGACGAGCCGACGTACAAGGAAGTCTGCACCGATGGCACCGGACACGTCGAAGTCGTGCAGGTCGAGTTCGATCCCGAGGCGGTCGGCTTCGAACGCTTGCTCGAGATCTTCTGGGACAACCACGATCCCACGACCGCCGATCGGCAGGGACCCGACGTCGGATCGCAGTACCGGTCGGTGGTGTTCGCGCACAACGAAGCCCAGCGCGAAACGGCCGAGCGCATGCGGGAAGCGCTCGACGCGAGCGGCAGGTTTCCGGCCCCGATCGTGACCGCGATCGAGCCGGCGGCCGCGTTCTGGCTGGCCGAGGATTACCACCAGCGCTATCTCGAGAAGCGCGGCCTGGCAAGCTGCCACATCTAGCATCCGGATTCCCGCAACCGATGACCGGCGTCTTCACCTACGCATTCCTCGGGCTCGCCGGGGCGGCGCTGACCATCGCCTGGGCGCGCTCGCGCGGGTCCCGAGCGGAACCACGCATCTACGCGGCGATCTTGATCGCGATGCAGGTCATCTACGTGGGGTTCGTGGTCGCGGCCGGCGCCTGGGACGCCGTGCCGCAAGAGGTCCTCGTGCTCGGGGTGCTGACCGCGATCGCACTGGCCGCCGGGCGCGGGCGCTACGCTCTCTTGCCCCTCGGCTACATGGCTCACGGCCTCTGGGATCTCTACCACGGACGAAGCGGCAGCCACTACGTGCCGCTGTGGTATGCCTGGGCCTGCGTGTCCTACGACTGGCTGTGCGCGCTCTACTTCTTGGGTCGGCGCCGCCACTGGCCGGCAGGGTCCGCGAGGTGAACGCGGCATGAAGCTCTTCGAGCATCTCTTGGCGGAGACACCGGCTCTTCAGGCCTGGGTCTTCTGGTTGATCGTGGTCAACAGCGCGGCGATCTTCTTTCTCCGCCGGGCCGAGGCGCGCTGGGTGCTGGGAGCCTGGCTTGTCAATGTGGTCTTGATGACCGTTCTGTGCGAGCTCAATGGCTACAACCGCCTCCTGGGCCTCTCGCACGTCCTCGTCTGGACGCCGCTTCTCGTCCTGCTGCACCGGCGGCGCTCGGGTTTGTCGGGTGACCGGCTCTTCGATGGCTGGATCCGGACCCTCTTCGTGACCAACCTGCTGTCACTCGTCATCGACTACGTCGATGTCGCCCGGTACCTACTAGGCGATCGGGCGAGCCTGTGACGACCGAAGCCGTAGATCGCAGGAGAGAGCGCCGGGCGGCCCATCGATCGGGCCAACGCTCGGGTCGCCGCGGCCGATACATCGGACGGGTCTACGTGCATCTCCTGGGCGCGATCATGGTGTTCGTCGCCTACGAGATCGTGCTCTTTCGGAGCGGCCTGGCCGAGCGGCTGGCGGCGGCGATGGCCCAGGTGCCCTGGGGACTCATCCTGGCGGCGTTTCTCGTCATCGCCTGGCTCGCCTCCCGCATGGCGTGGCGGCTACGCTCGACCGCCGGCCAGTACGCCGGCCTCGGGCTCTACATCGTCGCCAAGGGAACCATTTTCGTGCCCCTTCTCTACCGCGCCGAGCGGCTGGCGCCGGGGCTCATCGAGCAAGCCGCCCAAGTGACGCTCCTGGGCGCGCTCGGTCTGACTGGAATCGCCTGGACCTCGCGCCGGGACTTCTCCTTCCTGCGCCCGTTTCTCATCTGGGGCGGCTTCTCGGCCCTTGTCTTGATCGTCGCCGCCATCCTCTTCGGCTGGCATCTGGGCACCTGGTTCAGCGTCGGCATGATCGCTCTGTCGGGAGCTTCGATCCTCTACGACACCGCGGGCATCGTGCGCCGCTATCGCAGCCGGCGCCACGTCGCCGCCGCCCTGTCGCTCTTTGCCTCGATCGGCATGATGTTTTGGTACGTCTTGCGTCTGGCGGGACGCATGGATCGGTCGTGAAGGATCGAGGAATGCCCGCGAGCTGCCCTGCGCCCTAAAGGTCTTCGCGTGGGTACCACGTCAGGTAGCGGCAAGCGGTTCTGGATCGGCTTTCTAGTCGGTGTCGCCGGCACGCTAGGACTTGTTGCAGCAGTAGCGACGGTCTTCGTGCTCAATGCGAAGCGAGACGTCGAGCGGTGCTTGGATGCGAGGGCTGAGGAGGCCACTGCTCGCGCCCGACCGGTTCTGGCGCCGGCGCCTCTCGACCGGGATCAACTCCGAGCCCAGGGGGCCATGGACTACGGCTGGAGTCTGGAGGATGCCAAGGGCCGAGTGGTCCAGGCTTCCGACTTTCGCGATCAGGTGTTGGTCCTGGTCCGCTGGGCGAGCTGGTGTGCGCCATGTGTTGCCGAGACCCCGTCTCTCGAGAGGCTCGCGGATGCTCTTCACTCGGAGCCGGTCCGCGTTCTTCTGTACACCACCGAGGACCGAGCGCCGGTTCGTCAATTCTTGAAGAAGAGTCCCTCGAAGCTTCCGATCTTCTTCGTGCGCGAGGGTGTCCCGGCCTCGATCTGGACCGCCGAGCTGCCGTCGGCGGCGGTCGTCAATTGCTCCGGCCAGGTCGTGTTTCGCCACACCGGTGGTGCCAACTGGGACACCCCGGAGGCGGTGGCAACACTCCGGGGACTTGCAGCGGAATGCTGAGGTCGGCTGGATTTCCGGCTGCGAGCGCTTGATTCTTGGCGAGGTAGGAGACGGGTTAGCGCGGCAGGGGATCCAGGATCTGGCCGTCCTCGGCCAGCCTGGGGTAGGGAACCCCGCGTCGCCGGCAGAGCTCGGCGAGCTTGGGATAGGCCCACTCGAAGAGGGTGCGGTCGAGGATCTCGGGATCCAGCCGCGAGCGGTCGAAGAGGCCGGCGTCCTCGCGCTGGCGCTTGGCTTCGAAGAGAATCAGAGCCGCCGCCACCGATACGTTGAGCGATGCTACGAAGCCGGCCATGGGGATCTGAATGCGCCGGTCGGAGCTCTCGAGCGCTGCCGGAGACAGACCGTCCTTTTCCTGGCCGAAGAGAACGAGCGACGGACGGGTGAGGTCCACGTCGCGATAGTCGATCGCTTCCGGCCCTGGGTGGGCGGCCAGAATCTCCGGACGCGGGTCGGGCAGGGATTCGAGAGCGGCCTCGATCGAGCCGTGGAGGTGGACGTTGACCCACTTGTCCGAGCCGCTGGCCGACACCAGCGACGTGCGTAGCGTCCGGTCCGGCACCACGGCGTGGGCTTCAAAGAGACCCACGGCGTCGGCGGTGCGGAGGACGGCGGCGAAGTTGTGCGGCTTGTGCACGTTTTCGAGCAGCACCGTGAGATCCGGCTGGCGCCGGCTGAGGACAGTCCGGATCTTGGCAAAACGCTCGGCGCTCATGGGCCGTATCTTGGAAGAAGCCGCCGAGCCGGTAAGATCCGAGAGGAGCTCGAAGGAGGATTCCATGTCAGAACGTTTCGCCACGCCCATTGTCGTCCGTAGCCGCTCAGGGATTCGAGCCGGGGTGCTTGCCGTCCGTCCGGCCGCCGTCGCGAGTCTCGCGATTCTAGCGATCTCGCTCTGCCTGGCTGCTGTGCCCGCGGCTCGCGCTGCGGGGGGGAGCTCCCCGGCCGTTCCCAGCGGCCCTCAAGCCAGCCCCGAGGCTCAGGCCGCCGAGCACTACAAGCGAGCGCTTCGCTACCGCGACCGCGCTTGGCAGTACGAGGAGAAGGCGGCCGCGGCGGCCGAGGACGCGGACAAGCAGGTGGCCAAGTATCTGGAGAAGGCCGCCAAGGAGTACGGTAAGGCCATCGGTGCTCTGGAGAAGGCGATCAACGCGGACGAGGCCATGCATCAGGCGCACTCGAGCCTCGGCTACGCGCTGCGCAAGGTCGGCCGCTTCGACGAGTCGGTGGTCTCCTATGACCGTGCTCTGGAGCTAGCTCCCGAGTACACCGAAGCGATCGAGTACCGGGCGGAGGCCTATCTCGGACTCAACCGGCTGGACGAGGTGCGCGAGGCGTACATGACTTTGGTGCGTCTCGATCCGGCGCGGGCCGATGAGCTCATGACCGCGATGCGCAAGTGGGTGACCGAGCGCTCCGGGGAGGCCGAAGCATCCGACGACGGGCCGTCGCCGGACGAGATCGAGGCCTTCGCCGCCTGGGTCGAGGAGCGGGCGTCTGTTGCCGGCCGGCTGGCGATGGTGGCTCCGCCGTCGGCGCGTTCCTGGAAGTAGGCCCGAGTCTGGCCGATCGGCTCCGGGATTTAGGGTTTCGCGGGCGAGTGTCAGCAACAGGGTCGATCTAGGAGCGGCTGCCACCCTTGCGAGCTAGTGTACGTGCCGGCGTCTGTGCCGGCTCGCTCTGGCTGGCGGGGTGCGCGGTTTTGACGCCCACGCCCGCGGCCCCGGAGCGCGACTTCGAGTGGCGGTTGCCGCCGGGCTTTCCGGTGCCGCCGGTTGCCGCCGCGAACCCGATGTCGGCCGCCAAGGTCGAGCTGGGCCGCTGGCTCTTCTATGACACCCGTCTGTCGGGCGACGGCGCCTTCGCCTGCGCGAGCTGCCACCGCCAGGAGCTGGCCTTCACGGATGGTAAGGCGACCGCGGTCGGGGCGACTGGCGAGAGCCACCCGCGGAGTGCCATGTCGCTAGCCAACGTCGCCTACAACGCCACCTACAACTGGGCGGACCCCGGGCTCGATCGGCTCGAGCGCCAAGCCTTGAACCCGCTTTTCAACCGCGATCCGATCGAGCTGGGGGTGGCCGGCCGCAAGCGGACGGTGCTTGGCCGCTTCCGGTCCGATCCCGAGTTTCGAGCTCGGTTCCGGGAGGCTTTTCCGGGCCGCCGGCTGCGCCTGGCGCGCCTGGTCGAAGCCATTGCTTCGTTCGAGCGCACCCTGATCTCGGGCAACAGCCCCTACGATCGGTATCTCTTCTTCGGCGAGCCCCTGACCGAGGACGCGCAGCGAGGCATGGAGCTCTTCTTCTCGGAGAGACTGGGGTGCTCGGCCTGTCATGCGGGCCTCAATCTCTCGGGACCGATGCGGACCGCGGAAGCGTCGGCCGAGCCCGAGTTTCACAACACCGGCCTCCACGATCTGGACGGCCGGGGTGCCTATCCCGTTGGCAACCGGGGAGTGTTCGAGGTCACCGGCAAGGCTCCGGACATGGGCCGGTTCCGGGCTCCGACCCTACGCAACATCGCGGTCACCGCGCCTTACCTGCACGACGGCAGCCTCCAGACCCTGGACGAGGTCGTCCGTCTCTATGCCGCGGGCGGCCGCGGTGCGGGGCGGGCGAGCCCGCTCAAGAGCGAGTTCGTGAGCGGGTTTTCGATTGCGGCCGGAGAGGAGCGAGACCTCATCGCCTTTCTCGAGAGCCTCACCGATCCGGAGTTTCTGACCGACGAGCGCTTCGGTCCGCCAGTCCAAGACTGATACGACGGAAGGGTCCGGCTAGAAACTCCAGCTCACGCCTGCCGACAGCATGCGGCCCGAGAGATCCAGCTCACCCAATCCTTGAAAGTCGCCGCCCAGGTCGGCCTCGGCCCGGTCCCAGCGCCCTTCCGCGAAGAGGCGGACGGATCGCGAGACCGGCACTTCGAGTCCCACCAGGTAGTACCAACCCAGTTCCTCGCCGTCGTCTTCGAAAAAGTCGTCGAAGATCGCGAGCTCCGCGCCGGAAAAGTCGATGAAGTCCCCCTCTTCGACCAGGTTCCAGAGATACAGGCCTCCGCCGGCGCCGATGTAGGGAACGATCGGGGCGTCCCGGTCGACCAGAGACAGCAAGAATCCCAGGGTGAGGTGGGAGGTCTCGAGCCGGGTCTCATGCACGATCTCGCGGCCGGTGTCATCGACGAAGTCCCGGTAGCCGAGATCTTCGATGCCTTGGTAGAAGAGTCCGCCGATCTGGACGCCCATCCGAGGGCCCAGGTACTTGGCCCAGGAGACGCCGACGGCGAGGTCCGTAAAGTCGTCCTCGTCGCCGGTGAAGTCGAAGGCGACGTCATCCCAATAGGTGGAATCGCCGCGGGGCTCGAACTCGCCGATCTGGACGCGCATGGCCTCGTCGTTGGACCAGTGTCCCCGATGGCGCTGAGCCTCGAGCGGCGCGCCGGCGAGGACCGCGACGGCGACAGCGAGAGCGGGGGCGATGAGGGTCTGTTTCATGGTGGTTCTCCTCTCGAAGGTCAGCTAGAGCAATCGCGATGCCAGGGGGTTCGCCTCCCGGTCTATGGCGCGGAGCGAGCGGAAGGGATCTTCGGTGCTTCGCCGTTTCCGGCTGTGGTCGCGGCCACAGAAAGTAGGCGGATCCTCTGCTAGGATCCCCGAACCCTTCGCGGCAGCGTCCGGATCATGAACCAGTCCCCAGCAGCAGGAAACCGCCGGTCGTGATGCGCGTTCTGGTCGTGGGTAGCGGCGGGCGCGAGCACGCGCTGTGCTGGCGGCTGCGGCGGAGCCCGGACCTCGCGGAGCTCTTCTGCGCCCCGGGCAACCCGGGGATCGCCCAGGTCGCGGACTGTGTGTCCATTCCGGTGGACGAGATCGGCAAGCTGGCCGACTTCGCCCGCGATCTCAAGATCGACCTCACCGTGGTCGGCCCGGAGCTGCCGTTGACCCTGGGGATCGTGGACGAGTTTCGGTCCCGGAATCTGGCCATCTTCGGACCGTCGCGGGCGGCCGCGGAGCTCGAGGGCAGCAAGGTCTTCGCCAAGGAGTTCATGAAGCGCCACGGCATTCCGACGGCGGAGTTCGAGGTTGCCCATTCCAGGGACGACGCTCGCCGCGCGGCCCTTGCCTTCGGCCTTCCGGCGGTGCTCAAGGCGGATGGCCTGGCCGCGGGCAAGGGAGTGGTGATCGTCCAGAACGAGGCCGAGCTCGAAGCGGCTCTCGCGATCTTCTTCGAGGAACGGCGCTTTGGCGCCAGCGGCGACCGGATTGTCGTCGAGCGCTTCCTGGAAGGCGAGGAGGCCTCGATCATCGCCGTCTCGGACGGAGAGCGCCTACTGCCGCTCGCGACCTCGAAGGACTACAAGCGCGTCGGGGACGGAGACACCGGGCCCAATACCGGCGGCATGGGCGCCCACAGCCCGTCCGGCGTGCTGCCGCCGCAGGATGCCGGGTCGATCGTCGACACCGTGCTGCGCCCGACGATCCAGGGCATGGCCGGCGAAAACCGGCGGTTTCAGGGATTTCTGTACGCCGGCGTCATCCTGACGTCCGAAGGTCCACGGGTGCTCGAGTTCAACGCGCGGCTCGGCGACCCCGAGGCCCAGGTCCTGATGCTGCGAAGTGGCGACGATCTCTTGCCGGCGCTGGCCCAGGGAGCACGAGGCAAGTTCGAAACGGCGCGGCTCGAGTTCAAGCGCGAGGCCGCGGCCTGTGTCGTCTTGGCCGCCGAGGGCTATCCTGAAGGCCCCCGGACGGGCGACGCGATCCAAGGGCTGGAGGCGGTCGACGCCGCTGGCGGCGCGGTCGTCTTTCACTCCGGCACCAAACTCGCAGAGGAACGTTTGCTCACGAGCGGCGGAAGAGTTCTGAATGTTTGCGCTACCGGATCGACGCTTCGCGAAGCCCTCAAGGCTGCCTATCAGGCGGCCGCCGGAATCGACTGGCCGGGGCGCCACTACCGGCACGATATCGGCCGCCGGGTGCTCGCTCTGGACGGCTGAGACGGCCGCGATTCCCCTCGCGATCCGGACTCCGCGCGTAGCGCCGGTCGAGTTGACCTCGAAAATGGCCGTTGCCATAATGGCTCAAAGCCCGCGGAGAGAAAGCACCGGCTCGCATGACGGGGAAGTGGGCCGGGCAAGCGTCTGCCGGAGCAGGAACTGAAATGTCAGGGTGTCAGGGTTGTGCCTACAAGGGCATGTCAACGGCGGTGGAGTCCAACTACGTCGGCGTGCGCTTCCGCGAGGAAACCAACCCGACCCTCTGCGCGACCCGCGACGACGTGTTCGGGCGTGGTGAGCACGTGGTGGTGGAGCTCGAGGCCGGCCCGCACGTCGGCACCGTGGTGCAGTCGCCGATGCCGGTCTTCAAGCCCTGCCAGAAGTCGAGTGCCAGCCGGATTCTGCGAACCGCCACCGACGAGGACCGACGCCTCTGGGACCGTCAGCAGACGAACGAACACAGTTGCCTTCGCTTCGGCCAGGAGCGCGCCCGCTCCCTGGGCCTGGAGATGAAGATCTCCCGCGTCGACTTCACCCTGGACAGCAAGGTCGCGAAGGTCTTCTTCACGGCCGAGAACCGGGTGGACTTCCGCAAGCTCGTCCGCGAGCTGTCGCGGCGTTTCAACGCCAAGATGCGCATGGTCCAAGTCGGCGCCCGGGACGAAGCGAGCCTCCTGGGGGGCATCGGCGTTTGCGGTCGCACGCTCTGCTGTTCGTCCTGGTTGAAGGACTTCAAGCCGATCTCCATTCAGATGGCAAAGCGCCAGAATCTGAGCCTGAACCCGTCGAAGATTTCCGGCCAATGCGGACGGCTGCTTTGCTGCCTGGCCTATGAAGACGATCAGTATTCCAAGAAACCAGCCAAGCAGCAGAGGGAAGCCAACGCGCACTGATGTCAAATCGCAAGCTCATCCGACCCGATCTCTCCGACGCCAAGGGGCACTCCCGGTCCGTGCGCCGGAAGCACACCCCGCCGGAGCGCACCAACGCCGAGGAGTTCTACTACCTCAAGCAGATGGCGGCCAAGACCGCCATGGTCGTCCTCTTGACCGACGGCACCGAGCTGCGCGGCTGGATCGAGTGGTACGACAAGGATGCCATCAAGCTGAACCGGCACCATGAGCCCAACCTGTTGCTGATGAAGCACAACATCCGCTACATGTTCAAGGAAGATGAGCTTCGGCGCGGGCGACGGCGCCGCGAGCGCAAGGCCGCGAAGGAAGCGGCGGCCGCGTCCGCGAGTGACGACAAGTAGTTCGATTCCGGTACTCGCGCTGACGCAGGGAGACGCGGCCGGAGTCGGCCCCGAGCTCCTGGTCAAGCACGCCCGCGACCGAGTCGGCGGGTACCACCTCGTCTACGTTGCCGAGCGGGCGGCGCTCGAAGGCGCCAAAGAGTTCGTCGCGGCCAGCGACGAAGTCCGATTCGCCTACCGAGAGACGCCGCCCTCGAGGCCGGACGTCCTGGCCTGGGACGAGTCGGAAGGCGTGCTCGTCTACGATCCCGTTGCCTCAGACCGCGTCGTGGGTTGGGGCGAATCGGGTGCCGACGATGCTCGCGCCGCCATCGCCTGCCTCGAAGCGGGGGTCGAGTTGGCCCGTACCGGAGCAGCCGACGCGGTCGTCACCGCTCCGGTCAGCAAGTATTCGATCGCCACCCACTGCCAGCCCGAGTTTCGGGGCCAGACCGAGTTCGTGGCCGCCTTGACCGGAGCCGAGCGCTACGGCCGGGACTTTCTGATGACCTTCTTGGCGGCCGAGCTTCAAGTCGCCTTGCTCACCACCCACCAGCCTCTGGCGGACGTGGTGAACGGCCTTTCGGGGGAAGTGATCGAGGACGCCGTCCGTTGCCTCCACCGCAACGCCGGCGGCCGCATCGCGGTAGCGGGTCTCAACCCCCACGCCGGCGAAGGCGGCCTGATGGGGAGGGAAGAAGAAGCCGTTATCGCCCCGGCGCTGGCGCGCTGCCGGGAGTCCGGCATCGACATCCACGGGCCCGAGAGCGCCGACTCCCTGTTTGCCCGCGCCCGGCGGGGCGAGTTCGACTGGGTGCTGGCGCTCTACCACGACCAGGGGCTCATCCCGATCAAGACCGTCGCCTTTGGCACCGCCGCCAACTGGACCTTGGGCTTGCCCATCATCCGCACCTCGGTCGATCACGGCACCGCCTTCGACATCGCCGGCCGGGGCAAGGCCGACGCCCGGCCCCTGCGCCGCGTCGTCGAGATGACCCGCGAGCTCATCGCCCAGCGGTTGCCTCGCCGGCGGGGCGCCGGCGCCGCTGCCTGAAGCGTCCAACGTCCTGTCATACTGACGTTTCGATGCTGTCGCGCGATCTTCTCCGTACCGACGAAGCCGTCGCCGAGCGCTTGGCGATTCGCGGTTTCGACCCCCAAGAACTCGAGCGCTGGCGCCAGCTCGACGCCGACCGGCGCAGGCTTCTGGCCGAGGTCGAAGCCAAGAAGCGTCGCCGCAACGAGTTGTCGAAGGAGATCGGACGGCTCAAGCGCGAAGGCGGCGATGCCGAGGCTGTCCTGGCCGAGGTGGGTGGTCTCAAGGGCGAGATCGCGGCCGCCGACGCTCAGATCGCGAGCGGCGACGAGGACCGCGAGCGGCTCGAGCTGAGCTTTCCCAACCTGGCGCATGAGTCAGTGCCGGTCGGCGATGATGAATCCGCCAACCGGGTCGAGCGGCTCGTCGGCGAGCCTCGGGACTTCGATTTCACCCCCAAGGCCCATTGGGATCTGGGCCCGGAGCTCGGCATCCTGGACTTCGAGCGGGGCGCCAAGATCGCCGGTGCCCGCTTCACCGCCTACTTTGGTGTCGGCGCTCGCCTCGAGCGCGCCCTCTGGAACTTCATGCTCGACCTCCACACTCGCGAGCACGGCTATACCGAGGTCTTGCCTCCCTACATCGTAAACCGCGAGACCCTGACTGGAACCGGACAGCTTCCCAAGTTCGGCGAGGACCTCTTCCGGCTGGCGGGCGAAGAGCTCTACTTGATTCCCACCGCCGAGGTGCCGGTCACCAACCTCCACGCGCGCGAGATCCTGGAGGAGGCCGAGCTACCCAGAAAGTACGCGGCCTTCACCCCCTGCTTCCGCGCCGAGGCCGGCTCCTACGGCCGGGACGTGCGCGGCCTCATCCGCCAGCACCAGTTCAACAAGGTCGAGCTCGTCCACCTGACGACTCCCGAGACGAGCTTCGACGCTTTGGAAGAGCTGACCGGCCACGCCGAGCGCGTCTTGCAGCTCTTGGAGCTTCCCTACCGAGTGGTGACGCTCTCGACCGGCGACATGGGGTTTGCGGCCGCCAAGACCTACGACCTCGAAGTCTGGTTGCCGGGACAGGACGCCTACCGCGAGATCTCGTCCTGCTCCAACTGCACCGACTTTCAGGCCCGCCGCGCGAGCCTGCGCTACCGTCCCGCCGATGGCGGCAAGCCGCGGCTGCTCCACAGCTTGAACGGCTCCGGCCTCGCCGTGGGCCGCACCCTGGTGGCGATCCTCGAGAACTACCAGCAGGCGGACGGCTCGGTCGCGATCCCGGGTGCCCTCGTCGACTTCATGGGCGGCATCCGCGAGATTCCAGCTCCCGCTTGATTGCCGGCGAAGGCCTCCTTCCAGAAAGCCGTTCCCCGCCTCACCCAACCGGCACGCCAAGCCCGAACCGGCTAAGCTAGCGCCCCGCGGAGGGGTGGCAGAGTGGTCGAATGCACCGGTCTTGAAAACCGGCGTCGGTTCACGCCGACCGCGGGTTCGAATCCCGCCCCCTCCGCCAACTATCTGAATTAAAAAGAGTTAGACGGTAGTCGTCAAAGCGCGAACAGGGTTGACCTACGCCGGTTTTTTAGACAGGTGTATCCGACAGCGCTAGGCCCGGCCTGCGACCGACTCCACCTCAGTCGGTTTTTGGCGCTTCAGCCCCATGACTCCCCGGAGACAGATCTTCGAAGGAGCGTTGGAACGATGGGACGCCACCACTTAGATCCTCCAGAGCCCACCGCTCTACGCCACCATTTCGCGCGACGAGGAGATTGCCGGCTGCGTCGAACGTGGCCCACTCTGCGGCCTTGCCGAGGAGTTCAGGCTCTTCATCGAGCTTGAACTCGTACGTGCGGCCGTACTCTAGGTATCCGCGATAGAATATTCGCAGCGTCGGATGTCGCGGTGTCGGCTGCCGCAGCCACCCCGCATCGCCGTCGTGAGCGACGCGATATGTGTTGCCCGGAAGCCTGCGGTCGACGCCGAAAGGGCCCGCCCGCTGCCAGCCATCGCGCTCGAGTCGAGGAAATAGCACGGTCTCGTCCTCACCGGTCTCGGCGCCTAGCTCAGCCAAGCGCAACGATTCGATGCGTTTCGGTACTTCTCCCTGCCAGGAATTGGTGCGCAACGTTCTTCTGTCAGAGAAGTAGCCGCCGCCATTCCAAGTTCCTCGGTTTGTAGCCTCGAAAACTGTCTTAAGCCATGGGAGTCGACAGAGGCCGTTCCAGGTCGTCCCGTCCGCTCCCATAGCGAGGTAGACCATGAACGCGCCGTCGAATGACACATCGCACCGCTTTGGGTAGAGCTTGCCGACAAACCACGAGCCGTGCTCGATCGCGTCCGTCTGTGTGTTCCACTTGATGATATGGAAGCGCTTGCTGGGCTTGCGCCGCAGGATCGCGACGATCGGCGCTTCTGCTGCGGGCAGCAGATGGATGCGGGCGGGGGTGGGTTTGTTCCGCATGCGAGCATCCTATATCTGTGCAACCGGTGGCGACGACAGGCCCCAACGGCCAAACCAAGTCGCAGAGGCTAGCCGACTACTAGTATTATTTGATCGATGACCGTCATGTTTTTTGCGATTTGGCCTTGGCTTGCGGGTCTAGCTGTCACGATGCTGGCAGGCCCCTTGATCGCGGCTCTAGTCAGAAGAGCGCGTCGGGATCTCGGCGCGACCGCTCCTGATGGCATCCCGAAAGAGAAATGGGAGGCCGTTGTCGCCTCTCCCAACCTTCTGGGACCGTGGCTTGGGCGCTTGGAGCGAGCGTTTTTCTTCGTTGCTCTTGCGATCGGCTCGCCCGCTCTGGTTGCAGGCTGGCTCGTCTTCAAGGTTGGCTCAAAGTGGGAAGTTTTTCAGAACATCGTGAAGGTCCCGGACAAGTTGGAGGGCGTCGATTCGCTCAGCTACCTGAAGGCAAGACACGTGTGGGCTTCCGCGGTGCTTCAAGCTTTTCTTCTTGGCACCCTTGGGAATATTCTGGCGGCACTTGCTGGAGTCGGACTCGCTCGCTTGGCGCTGGATTCTCTGGCTGAGTCATAGTTCCGAAATCTGAAGGACTCGTCTTGGCGGCTTCTCGGACGCTTTGGAGGGTCGTGCCACGGCTTTTGGTGGCAACGGTCTGTACGGGCCGAGGAAGGGTGCTGGTAGAATCCACGAGCAATGACCGTTGCCGAGTCAGTAATCCATCGCGATCCCGAAATCCAGGGAGGTGTACCTGTTTTCGAGGGCACCCGGGTGCCAATCCGGAACTTGATTGACTACCTTGAGGCCGGCGACACTCTAGAGGCTTTTCTGGATGCTTTTCCGTCCGTGAGCCGGGAGCAGGCCATAGCGGCTCTGGAAGAGGCCGCTGTCGCACTCGGGGTCACTTGCGAGTCCTCCTAGACGAGTCTTTGCCCCGGCAGCTTGCTGACGAGCTCCGTGAGTACGAGGTGGCGACGGTTCAGTCGCTGGGGTGGAGCGGCTTGCGCAATGGAGAGCTCCTCCGTCGGGCCGCCGCCGAAGGGTTCACGGTCTTTGTCACCGCCGACCAAGGCATCGAGTTCCAGCAGAATTTTCAAAGGTTGGACGTGGGCGTAGTGGTGGTCAGAGCTATCAGCAACCGCATAGAGGATCTACGCCCACTCGTCAGCGAGTTGCATTCTGCGATCCGAGCTGTGGTTCCTGGAGTTCCGCTTCAGGTTGGTTCTTAGCTTCTTTCGACACGGGTGGCGACGGCGGTTGCTCGAGGGATTTGCCGTTCAGGCCTGGCACACTCATGGCACAGTAGCGATCAAGAATCACCCGATTTCGCCAACGTTCCCCAACAGGAGCGCTCCTCGAAAACCCCCGTCAGCATTGCTGACTTCCGTTGCCGAGTGTTGCCGGCAGTTGGTTTCAGACTGACTTGAAAACCGGCGTCGGTTCACGCCGACCGCGGGTTCGAATCCCGCCCCCTCCGCCAACTATCTGATTTCAATACAGTTGAGACAGTCGTTGCTGAGCACCTCTGGGCGAGTACCTTCAACCTGCGCATCAGTTTCCTAGACCGATGCATCCACGCCGCTCAAGTCCGAGAAGGGCGACGCCAGACGTTGCCGGGCCCGAGAGCCCGTTTGTGAGCTTGAGTGACCGACCTTCGAGGGTGACACCAGCGCGCGCGTGTGACAGGTCCGAGCACGGACAACCCAGCGGCGCTGCGGGGTCGGGCGCGCCTGGCCCGAGTCAGTCGGCTCAGCGTGACGTCCGAGTTGGTGAGACTGCAAAGCAGGTCAGAGCAACTCCTCCGGGTCGCGCACGACCCGGTGGACCGCCGGCTCTTCGCGGCCAGGCGGGAGGTGTGATTCCCACGCTCCATCCTGAAACGATTCGATGTGCCAACGGAAGGTGTGGTCCGACAGCGGAGTCCAGGTCTCCCGGTATCGAATCGCGCGTCCGTCCGGATAGTGCCCAACCCAATCTCGCTGGAGGACCGCTCGCTCTCCGTCCAGGACCTTGACCTCGCCGTCGAAATAGGCGCCGTGGTAGAAGAGGCCCGAAATCCGGATCTTGTGCTGTGCAGGGTCCCAAGCGATCAGGCCGTTGACGAACTCGGACGGCTGATCCTCCCGGTTCCAGCGACCGGCGAAGCCCAGAGCCTGCCCTCCGACAACTGGCGAGAGGACGACGTGACTCTGCTAGGGAACCGCCGTCGTCGGTTCAGCCGAGACAAGTCGTCCAACATAGAAGTCGAAGACCCGTAGGGGATGCTCGCTCCGCTCGATTGAAGCGGAATCCGTCTTTTCGGAGGTCACGGCCAAGGGTCGACCTGTCAACGACCCTCGATCTGTGTCCCGCCGCATCGTCAGGCGGCTGGCCTGTTGGCGCGATGCGTCGCCAACCTGCCGAAACTGCACGACGTCGATGGTGTTTTGGTCTTTGAACGTGTAGTGGATCTCCATCCTGAACGGTTGATCGAAGTCCGACACGAACACCAGCTCGTTCTCGGAGGTCCAGCGGGCTCGGAACGGATAGGTCCGAGGGGTCAGGTTGTCCAGCCAGGCGCCGCAGTAGTCTCCGTTCGCCTCGTCGAAAGCCATCAACGTCGCGCCGTGGATCGTCCCGAGCGTGGGTACCTGGCCGACGAGCTCTTCCCGCAGCCAGACGTCTCCGAGCGTCCAGGTGTACACCGAGGTTCCACTGCTCGCGACGTCTCCCTCCGGCGTATGGACGACGCCTTCCGCAACCCAGGTGCCCAAGAAGACGTCGAGCTTTGCATGCGCTTCTCCTCGCTCCATCGACCTCGGTTGAGCAAGGCTGGCCGTAGTCGCACCCAAGAGCAGCACCACCCCCTGGAGGGCCGCTGCCAGTTGCGCCGCTGATCCCATCGTTCTCCTCCAAGCTCATCGTCCGAATCAGCCGTCGATCCGGCGCCACGGATAGCCATCGCCCATCCCGAGCTCCGGGTGTGGGTTCTCCCAGTTGCCGCCGCGCTTGATCCGGAACACTCCGCGCAGGCCCTCTGCTCCGTCGCGGTGGAACGTCCGGCGAAACTCGAGGGTATGACCCTCGGGGCCGGCCACTGCGCCATCGCTGAATGGCAGGGTCGCGGCTGCGGGATAGTGGACGCGCATGTTCAGCCGGATGCTGCCGTCGTCGAGGAGATCGATGTCGCCGTCCTCGATGACCCGGCCTTTCCCGGAAAGATAGGCGCCGACAAACACGAACTTCATCCGCACCGGGTGCCAGACGGCGAAGGTCTCGTACTCGGGCACGAGCCGGCCATCCGAGGTGGGTCGAGTCCCAGTCATCCGCAGGTAGGATCGGCGCTCGTCCCTCCACTCGAAGGACATCGTGGGCGCCGGCTGATCCTCGCCGCGTGGTCGAAACTGTGCCTCCCAATCTCCGATCAGCCACCCCACCGCGTCAAGGGCTTTCTGGGTCGGCTCGTCCGAGCGATGGCGGGTGAAGCGCGCGAGGGACCGACGGACGTAGGTCACGCCTCCGTCATTGGAGACGAGGTACTCGCGGGAGAACTCGTTCTCGGAGAGGACGCGATACACGTTCTTCGAGTGGACGGTCTGGCCGCCCCATTCGTGCGCTCCCTCGAGGGCGAGAGTCGTCTCGTCGGTCCAGCTGCCGCGCTTGACGAAGAGGATCGAGCTCTGATTGTCGGACCAGAGCTGAACGTACTCGTCCGCCGCCGGGTCGTAGGTCACCTGGACCCAGCCGTGATGGACGTCGATCCCGGGAAGTCCCCAGATCGTCGCCTCGCCGCGGAGCCACACACCACCAGGAAGCCACTCGTAGCGCGTCGTCGAGCTCACGGTCGTACCTTCGCCCAGGATGGTCTGGGTCTCTTCGTGGGACCACTTACCGAGGAGGAAATCGAGGCGTTCATGGCCCGCGGTTCGCTCCATCAGCGCGAGCTGCGCCCGCGCCCCCGAAGTGAACGCCGGGAGCGACGCCAGGAAGATGAGCGCCAGCGAAAGCTCCGGGATCCTCCTACTCATTGGACGTCTTCTCGCCGTTTGGCCACTCGACCAGAGATCATGGATCGGTCTTTGCTTGAGTGCGGCGGAAGATCGATTTGCCGTTGAGCTTGAAGCGTTCCGGATCGGGATCCGTCGACATGTAGTTCGTCCGCTCGACGGAGCCGTCCTCCCGCCTTCGGATCGTCTCCCGCGTGTAGTAGGTGTTGCCGTCGCGCCAGACGAAGTTGGCCTCGAATTCCAGGGTGCCGTCTTCTGTCCATCGGCCGATACTTCTAATTGCCTCTGTGAGTTGGGGATCGATGTGATAACTCCTGTAGTGACCCTTGGTCTGGTCCCAGGTGAGCCACTCGCTGGTCTGAATACGCCGTCCGTCCGGAAAGTTGCCCGCACTGTCGCACTGCAGCCAGAGCGCCTCGACGACCCAGTAGCACTTGGCGCTGGTTGTTCGTCGGTGACTCTCACCGCGAATGTACATGGTGGATTCGACCACCCAGTCACCTGCGAGGAATGCCAGTCGGCGATCCTCTGCGGTGGGCTTGCGCATGAACTGTGCACTCAGGGAAGCGGGCCAGGTCAGCAGGACCGCGCCAAGTGCGAGCAACACGTGAGGCCTACTCATCCGTGCCCTCCTCGTCTTGCTTCAGCCAGGTATAGACGCGCTGCGGCTTCCAGTTGCCTTCGGCGTCGATGGCAAACGACTCCGTCGTGCGGCGCCCGGCCTCTTTCGCCTCCCGATGCCCCGATCGCCACGTCGAGCCGCTGGGGGAGTGGAAGGTCTGAACGAGCTCTGTAGACCCCGGCCCGGTGCGCTCCAACGCACCTTCGCCGAACGCACCGTCCGTACCGAACTGGAAGAGCCAGAGCGATCGCCGCTCTGGGTGCCAGAAAAGGCGGTACTCCCAGAGGGTCCCCACCTCCTCGGTGCCCCGGATGGCGAAGAGCCGCCCGCGTAGGCTCCGATTTCCGGCCGCCGAGCGCCATTCGAGCCCGTATGCATCGTACGGCTCGTCGGCGCTCTTGTAACGACTGTTATCGGCGACCCATCGTCCTTCCGTGCTCTCGATCTCTTCGAGCGCCCAGGCCGGTGGACCGCTTTCGGGGGAACCCTCGGCTCCGAGAGCGGCCGAGAGGAGTAGTCCCACCGCCAGCCAACAAGCCAGCGGTCTCACGGCTCCTGTCGCACCCAGTCGACAATGACGTCGCCCGAGATCCAGTCGTCGCCTTCGAGCCATTGGGTGATCCACTCGAACTCCTTTCGCTGCGCGTCTTTCCAGCGCCAGAGCTCGCGAAAGCGCCGCGAGCTGCCGTCCGGAAAGAACGCCTCGTAGGTGCGGTGCAGGTCGCCGTTCGGTTGAACCTCGTAATGACCCTGGTGAAAGATCCTCTGCTCGGCACCGTACTCGATCAGAGCCATCGAACCGTCCGCCGGATCCCGAACGGCCATTCCTTCTGTCGCAGGGATGCGAGCTCCATCTGTCGGCCGATCGAGGTGCCAGATCTCGAGATCGAGCGTGTCTCCGGTAATTCCCCGGCTCAGACGTAACTCCTGGCTCTTGAGCTCCGGATTGAAGCGCTGGATCATGGGATGGTCTCGGTACTTCGGGTCGAGGCGAGACACCCAGACGCCGACCCAGGGCTCGAGCGAACCCAGACCACGCTCGCCGGTGTGGGCAGCTTCCGACGAGCCGCCTGGATTCGATTCGACGCTTGCCTCGCGGCGATAGGTCGTTTCGTAGATAGGGATCCAGGTCTCACCATCCTCCGTGTAGTCCCATAGAAGCTGGAACGAGTCGGCCGTGATCCCCGAGTAGGTCTTTCGCCAGTTGCGCGGCACGCCATCCTGAAACGCCCTGGGCTCGGGGAAGGCGAACGCGAGCTTCCCGTCCCCGTTCGTCTCTTCGCGATGTTCGAAGTGGCCTACAGCGTCGAAACTGACATCGTGGAGTTTGCCGTCGTAGCGATCGTGGAAGTGCCAGATCCTCCAGACAGGCTCGTCCCCCTCCTGCGGGTAGACTAGGATGTGGATCATGAGCCCACCGTGTTCGAGCCGGATCTCGGCGCGGCCCCGTCGTGTTGAGACTTCTTCGCCGTTCCTGTCGAGAGTTCGGGTCGTCGTCAACCAGCTACCGAGTTGGAAGTGCAGCCGCTGGAGCTCCGGAGAGGGCTCGACTTTCGGCGGCTGGGCGAGCGTTGAAGTGGCGACCGCCAGCACCATCAACGCGATCAGAGCGTGCTTGATCAGGGCGGCCCGCGACGCCTCCGACAGGTCGTTCGGATTCCTTCCGCGGTTGACTGGCTCTTGCCTCATGGGAACATCCCGCCTTCTTGAACGTACCTGAGCTCGCACGCCGGATTCGGCGAGCTGCAGCTGAATAAAGCACTCGAGACCCGCGCTGTCCAGGCTTTTCCGCTGAACCGTTTCTAAACCGGCGGTTGCTCGCTGCGCGCCCGGAGGCGGGACGCTTTGGAACGAACGGTAGTATCTCCGCATGATGCCGCGTTCACGAGCCATCAAGTTCGATGAATACACGATCGACCTGGAGACACGCGAGTTGTCGTACGAGGGCCGGGAGGTCTCGCTGCAAGAGAAGCCATTCCGGCTGTTGCTGACGTTTCTCGAACGGCCGGGGCAGGTGGTCACCCGAGCGGAGCTCTACGATTCCCTTTGGCCCACCGAGATTCACGTGGACCGCGAGGCGGGGCTGAACACGGCGGTTCGAAAGCTCCGCGTGGCACTCCGCGAAGTGGCCGATAGCGATCATGCACTTCTGCAGACGGTGCCCCGTCTGGGCTACCGGCTCAGGGTGGAGGAGTCCCTCGTTCGATCAACGGACGGGCCTCCACGCCTCGTCCTGCCGTCGGGCGAAGGAGGCGGGCAGCCTGCTACGCGACCCATGCCGACGCTCGCACTTGGGGTTACCCTGGCGGTGTTTCTCGGAGTGATCGGATGGCTTTGGATGGGAGGCTGGCCGGGCGGACCACCCACTGTGGATCTCGAGCCGATGCCCCAGAGCCCTGAGGCGAGGGCCAGCTACGTCGAGGCGCGCTCGCTCATGGCGACGATGGGCGGCGACCTCGCGCGGGCGCGGCAACTCCTCCGCGCGCTGGCCATCGAGGTCCCGGAGTTCGCGCCCGCGCATGCCTACCTGGCCGAGGCAAGTGCCCGCCTGGCGGTGCGCTCGGCGGTGACTCTAGACGTCGAGGAAGCTCGCCAAGCCGCGGAGCGAGCTCTCGAGCTCGACTCGGGCTCGGCGGTCGCGCATCGCGTCCTGGCAATGGTCGCCCTGACTTTCGACTGGGATGTTCACGTAGCCGGCGAGAGGTTGGTGCGCGCCCTTGAGCTAGACCCCGAAGACCCGGTGACTCATCTTGCGCAGGCGGCGTACGAGTCCGCCGTCGGTCGCCACGACCGGGCGATCGAGGCCGTTCGTCGGGCCGTCGATCTCGAGCCCGATTCAATGGCCCTTCGCAGCGACGCGGGCCATTTCCTGTTGAGAGCGGGCCGGTTTCGAGAGGCAGCTCGGGAATGCGAGATGGCGCTACGCCTCGATCCCGAGAACCGCTACGCTCGCGATTGCCTGGTCACGGCGTACAGCTCGAGCGGCGACCACGACGCCGCTCGAATCCATGCGGTGGAGCTGGTGGTGGTCTCTGGAGGCTCGGAGTCCGAGATCGAGAAGATCTCGGCCGCGGCGGATCCCTATCGAGCCTATGTGTCCTGGAAGCTCGAACGACTCCTCGGACAGCCTGAACCACCCGAGGTCGAAATCGCGACGTACTACCTCGTCCTCGGGGACAAAAACCGCGCGCTGGCCTGGCTCGAGCTGGCGGCTCGAGAGCGTCGTCCCCTGCTTATCTTCATCCCTCGGAACGCCAACGCTTCGAGGCTCCTTGGCGAGCCCCGCTATCGGGAGCTCCTACGCGAGGCTGGGCTCGACGCCGTTACCAGGGATCTGGACGCAGATCCCGTGTCTTCGCAGGACACGTAGTTCCTACTTGTCCTCCACGCGCCGTTCGAGCTGGCGACTGAACAAGATCCAGGTCGTCCCCTCGTCTCGTGAGTACTCCATCAGGACCTCATGGGAATCGTCCTGGATGTTCTGGTAGGTGCGCCGGTACATCATTGTGCCGCCATCGCGCCAAGGTTGAGGACGGATCTCGGTGAGCACCAGTCGGCCGTCGTGGAAACCGCCCTGCAAGTGGTCAAAGTGCCCCTGCCGATCGACAGCAACCCACACGAACTGCTTTTCGAGCGGTCGGTACGTGTACCAAGTCCGGGCGATGTCGCCTGGAGCGGACGGGAAAGGGCGAGGATCGACGAAGGCAATAGCGACGGTGGAATCCGCGCGCGACGAGAGCCTGCCTCTGCCCGGAAGATAGAATGGATTTGAAGGGAGCCCGGAACCATGCCACCTGCTATCGAAGCAAACCGAGAGGCCATGGCGGATCTCTGCCGCCGGCTGAATGTTGAGCGCCTGGATCTTTTTGGCTCGGCAACGGGCGATCGTTTCGATGCGGAAACGAGCGACCTGGATTTCCTCGTTGAGTTCCGTGATTCCGAAGCAATGACTCTTGCAGATCAGTACTTCGGCCTGTTGAGTGGCCTCGAAGAACTCTTCGAACGAGAGATCGACTTGGTGACGCGAAAGTCTTTGCGGAATCCGTATTTCATTCGCTCGGTCGAGGCGACTCGTCAGTTGCTGTATGCGGCCTGACTCACCGAAGCATCTCGAAGACATCCGGGACGCAGCGGCGTTCGTCCTCGAGGTTACGAGTCGGAAGGAGCTAGCCGAATACCTGGAGGATCGGCTGCTTCGGCAGGGCGTGGAGCGAAACTTCGAGATTATCGGCGAAGCGCTTCGCCGGTTGCGGAGTACCGACGAAGAGACTGCAGGCAGGATCGGCGACACGCCACGGATTGTCGCGTTCCGGAATATCCTCGCGCACGGCTACGACACGATCGATCACGAAATCGTCTGGCACCTGATTCAGGACGATCTGCCCACTCTTCTGAGAACTGTCGAGTCACTCCTGGAGGAAGCTGACAAACCCTGACTCGCTCCTTTTCAGAGGTTTCTCTGCGGCACACTCATGGCACAGTGGCGATCAAGAATCACCCGAAAGAGGGCCGTCTTCCATAGCGGGGGAATAGGTATCCTGTCACCGCGACGACACCCACTGCGACGACACCGCGACCTGCCGGCCCTGGCGCGCCTGAGAAAGATCTCGGTCGCGTCCGTCTCTAGCTTCAGACAGCCAAGAGGAGGCTAGGGATGCAGATTCAGAAAGCGCGCGTGGTCGCGAGAAAGCTCGACATTCCGGAGGCTCTTCAGGAGACCGTCAGCGAGGGTCTGGCGGAGCACCTGCCCTCCGAGACCTACAACTGGGCGGTCGTCTTTCTGGGTGTCGTGACTCTCCTGTTGGCGCTCGGTGCCGTGCTACTTCCCGCGTTCGCGCGGCCGGTCGCCGACGCTCTCTAGGGCGCCCTCGGCGCCGGAATCGGAGGGCTGGCCGGGATCTTCATGGCGAAGAACTGAGCAACGTCTCGGTCTCAGGCTGGAGATCGGTAGAGAGAGGGGACGGGTTGCTTTCCCTCCTCCGGCGCGCTGTTCTACAGTGGCACTTGCGGATTGCAAGTGAGGAATCGGATGACGCGGAAGACCCTCCTGTCGGCTCTCGCCTATGCCCTGGTGACGTTCCCTCTGGCGTACGTCTGGCATCTCGTTCTGGCTGCCCGATCTCTACCATCGTCTGGGCGGCTTTGGCCGCGAGGAGCCGATCGTGGCGCTCGGATTCGTCACCATTCTCGTGCAGGGTCTCCTTTTTGGCTGGTTCTATCCGCGGTTCCAGGACGGCGAGAGCTGGTTGCGCGATGGTCTGCGCTTCGGGCTTTTCGCCGGCATCTTTCTCTGGAGCCTCCAAGTGCTGGCGGCTGCCGCGAAGCACCCGATCGAGCCGCTTTCGACTTGGATCGTCGTCGAGACCCTCTACGTGGCGCTGCAATTCACCCTTGTCGGATTACTCTTCGGCTTCATCCACCGGCGTGCCCCACGGTGACGGCCACGGGTACCAGAAGACTCATCTGCCCGTTCGAGCGGCATCGGTAGAGCCTTCTACTCGCAGGAGGCTAGGTCTCCTGGCACCATCACTGGGCGCCAGGGGGTGTCCTCGGTGTTCTCGGAACGGGCCTACTCGCTTGGACTCCAGGTGGCTTCGAGGTCGGTGGCGATCGATTCGAGTTGCTCGCGGGTCTTGCCGTCGAAAGCGCGACAGCGCACGTCACAGAATTGCCCTGTCAGGCTCTCGCGATCGCTCTCGGTCAGGACCTGGTCGCCCATGCGGAAGAGAACGTTGTCTTCTTTGAAGATGTGCGCTCGAAGTAGCTGTAGGTAGTCCTCGGCGGCGCTCAAGAGGCGCTCTTCCGCGGTAGCGGCCTGGTCGCCACCTGTTGCCCGGTCGACCAGCGCATGGTGCATCCGGGCGGTGTGCTCGCGAGCCATCCGGTGCTCGTCGAGCATGACGCCGATCGGGCCGCCTTCTCTGGGCACGCCTCGTTTCTCGAGAACGGGAAAGAGCAGGTCCTCCTCCTTGGCGTGATGACAGGCATCGGCGAAGAGTCGGAAAAACTCGACGGCGCTGCCAAAGGCGTCGGCCTCGAAACCGCCGCCACTGCGGGCTCGGGTTACCAGGATCTCGAGGACGTTGAGGACCCGTTGGATCACCCGATGGTCGTTCGTTAGCTCCTCGGTGGGCCCTAGCGACGATTGGGGGGTTGCTTCGTTCATTGGGGATGGCTCCTTTGTTCTGGAGGCTACCACTGTTGACTAACGAACGTTCGTTAACTAGGCTGAGGCCATGAGCCGCGGCAACCCTCGCCAGAACCTGGATCAGCGCCGGAAGATTCTCGAGGCCGCCGCCCGCTTCATCGCGGAGCACGGTTACCACGGCATGTCCATGCGGGCGCTCGCCAAGGCTACGGGTCGAAGCCTCGCGACGGCGTACAACTACTTCTCATCGAAAGAGGAGATCCTGTTTGCCTTGCAGAAGGAGGCCTTCGAAACGTTGATCGGGGCCGCCGAGCACGCTCTCGAAGACGTGGATGCAGCGAGCTCGCGTCTCTACGTCTTCATTCTGAATCACGTCAACTACTGCACGACCCACGGGGACGTCATGCGCGTCTTGATCCACGAGGCAGGATCCTTGCCGGCCGCCAAGCGACGACGGATCCGCGAGCTCAAGACCGCGTATTTCGAAGTTGGCCAGGCGGTGATTGCCGACGTGGTCGCAGAGGGTTGCGGTCAGCCCGGCGCGAACAGGCGCCCTCCCCACCTCGTTCCTAGCGAAGCCGAAGTCGAGCGCATCACCTTTTCTTTGTTCGGCATGCTGAATTGGCTCTACAGTTGGTATCAGCCGAAGCGCCACGGTGATGCCCGAGAGCTGGCTCGATCCATGCGGCATCTCATTCTCTGCGGTGCCGTCGCCAGCTGTCCGGCGATTACCGGTCAGGACAAGGTGGAGCAGAGCCTGGCGGGCTTGGAGACGCCGCCGTTGCTGGGCGGCGATGCGCGGGCCGCGGTGAGAACGAGCCGATGACCACGGCCCGGCTGCATTCGTGGCGCATGGCGCAACCCGGTGAGCCGCTGGTGCTCGAGACCGCTTCGCTCCCGAAGCCGGCGAGCGGCGAGGTTCTCTTGGAGGTTCTGGCCTGCGGTCTCTGCCACACCGATTTCGCCTTTCTCTACGGCGGAGTCCGACCCAACGCGCCACTGCCGCTGACCCTGGGCCACGAGATCGTCGGCCGCGCGGTTGCCGTGGGCGCAGGGCTCGAGCACCAAGTGGGCGAGGTCTTCCTGGTGCCCGCGGTGCTTCCGTGTGGCGCGTGTGCGTTGTGCCAAGCGAATCGAGGCAATGTCTGCCGGCGGCAGAAGATGCCGGGAAACGACTTCGACGGCGGCTTTGCATCCCATTTCCTGGGTCCGGCGGAGTTCCTCTGTCCGGTGCCGGCCGACGTGGACCGGGTGGTCAATTTCTCGGTGGTGGCCGACGCGGTCGGCACCGCCTATCAGTCGGTCCTGCGCGCGGATGTGCGCGAGGGGGATCTGGCCGTCGTCATCGGCGCCGGGGGGGTGGGAACCTTCGCGCTCCAGACGGCGAAGTTCCTGGGCGCCCGGACCGTTGCCATCGACATCGATCCGGAGCGACTGGCGGCGGTCTCGAGCTACGCCGATGTCGAATTGAACGCGGCCGAGCTCGGCCCCAAGGGCGTGCGCGGCGCGGTTGCGGCCGCGGAGCGCGATCTGGCCGTCAATCCCTACCGCCGCAAGATTCTGGAGTGTTCGGGAACCGCCGATGGCCAGCAGACGGCCTGGGCGCTTCTCGGCCACAACGCCACTCTGGTGATTGTTGGCTTCACGATGCGCAAGGTCGAGGTTCGGCTCTCGAACCTGATGGCCTTCGACGCCACCGCCTTCGGCAACTGGGGGTGTCTTCCCAGTCACTTTCCGGCCATCTTGGATCTGGTGGCCGAAGGGGCGATCGAGATCGGGCCTTTCGTGGAGCGCTATCCCATGAGCCGGCTCAACGAACTCCTGGCGCGGGAGCACCACAGCCGGCGGCCGATTCTGATTCCGGACTTCTGAGGAGGTGACGATGTCTCAAGAGACCCTCAAGAACCACGAGCTCGTTGCCGACGTCGAGTTCCGGCACATCCGCTACGAGCGCCGTCCGTTGCTACGCGCGGGCGAGCCGGTCGAAGGGCTTTGGAACGCCTGGATCATCCTCGACAACCCGAAGCAGCTCAATTCCTACACCACCGAGGCGGTCAAGGAGACGATCCTGGCTTTCCGCCGTGCTTCGATGTCGCGAGACGTCGTCTGCGCGATCTTCACCGCGGTGGGCGAGCGAGCGTTTTGTACCGGTGGCAACACCGCCGAATACGCGGAAGTCTATGCGGGCCGTCCCCTCGAGTACCGCCAGTACATGCGGCTCTTCAACGACATGGTGACGGCCATCCTGGAGTGCGACAAGCCGGTGATCAACCGGGTCAACGGCATGCGCTTGGCCGGTGGGCAAGAGATCGGAATGGCCTGCGACTTCACGCTGGCCGCCGACACCGCGGTCTTCGGTCAGGCCGGTCCGAAGCACGGCTCGGCCCCGGACGGCGGCTCGACGGACTTTCTGCCGCTCTACGTCGGGTTCGATCGGGCCATGCAATCCTGCACGCTGTGCGAGGTCTGGAGCGCGTACCAGGCGGACCGCTACGGCCTGGTTACCGGAGTCGAGCGAGTGCTTCGCGAAGACGGCAAGTTCATCGCCGATCCGCGGGTCCTGACCGACCGCTGGCTGGATGAAGAGGGTCGAATCGTCTACGGACAGTTTCGGACCGGCGACGAACTGACCGCGGCCAAGAAGCGAGTCAAGGCTTGCGCGGTGGACTTTTCCCGCCTCGACGCGGCGGTCGAGGCGCTTGCCGCAAAGCTCGCGATGACGATGCCCGACTGCACGACCAAGACGATCGAGTCCCTGCGCAAGCACAAGCTCGTCCACTGGCACCGGAACCGCGAGTCTAACCGCGCCTGGCTGGCGCTCAACATGATGACCGAGGCCAAGGCCGGATTTCGGGCGTTCCATTTCGGCGAGCGTGGGAACCGGGAGGTCGATTTTCTGGAGGTTCGGCGCCGCCTGGCGGCGGGCGAGCCCTGGGATGATGAGCTGATCGCGGCGGTGTCGCCAGCCGAAGCTCGGGAGATCGCCTGATGGGTCTGAACGTACACCGCGAGCCCGAGATCTGTACGCTCGAATTGGCCGCGCCTCCCGGAAACATCCTGAATCGTGAGCTCTGTCTCGAGTTGGCGGAGGCCATACGGACCCACGGCGCCGACGCCAATCTCAAGGCGTTCGTTCTTACCGCCGCCGGCAGGAACTTCTCCTACGGGGCGTCTATCCAGGAGCACATGCGAAGCGTGGTCGGAGACTTTCTGTCCGCTTTCGGAGACGTGTTCGAAGCGCTGATGGAATGCGACGTGCCTTCGGTGGCGGCGGTTCAAGGCCGCTGCCTCGGGGGAGCCTTCGAGCTTGCTGCGTTTTGCCACTTCCGGATCGCGGAGGAGACGGCCGCATTTGCCCTGCCCGAGATCCAGCTCGGTGTGTTCCCGCCGCTGGCTTGCGCGGTGTTTCCCGAGCTTCTCGGGCGCACCATGACCGAGCGGCTGGTCTTGAGCGGGGGGGAGATCTCCGCAGACGAAGCCATGCGGTGCGGTGCTCTGACGCACACGTGCGATGAAGGCCGGCTCGACGAGGTCGTCGCGGCGTTCTTGGAGACCTCGATCCTGCCGCGGTCGGCGACGTCGCTGCGCCTGGCCACCCGCGCGCTACGCGCCTCGATCAATCGCAAGGTGCGGCGGCGGCTTCCGGAGCTCGAGCGCCAATATTTGGAAGACCTGATGGCGACGCAAGACGCCGAAGAAGGCCTCCAAGCCTTCCTCGAGAAACGACAGCCGGTCTGGGTCAATGCTTAGCGAAGGTCAGGTACAAGTCTTCGACTGGGGGCAGGCCGAATTGCCGAGTCCTTCCGATCCTGGAAGCTCCAAGGCCCTGGAGGAGGTGTTGAGCCGCTGCCGGAGCTTGGTGGAGAGCCCCGAATACCCGACCGTCCGGCGCTGGCGCGAAGCCGGAGGCAAGGTCGTGGGCCACTTCCAGGTCTACTTTCCCGAAGAGCTGGCCCATGCCGCTGGCCTCCTGCCGGTCAAGGTGCGGGGAGCGGTGCTCGATGCCACCCAGGCTGAGTCCCGCTTCGGGTCGTACCTTTGTTCGATTCTCAAGACCTCGCTCGAGCTGGCGCTGTCGAACAAGCTCGAGCTCGACATGTTCGTCAGCCATCCGATTTGCGATGCCGCTCGGAACCTCGCTGCCGTGTGGAGCCGCAATGTCGACTATCCATGCCAGATTCTGTACTTGCCCCAGAACGCCAACTCCAGTCATTCGGTGGAGTACCTGACGAGTGAGTACGGGCGCGTGCTCGAGGGTCTCGAGAGCGTGTCTGGCAGGGCCGTCGGCGATGCGGATCTGCGGCACTCGATCGGAGTCTTCAACCGCAACCGGGCTCTCCTGCGGGAGTTGTACGAGATCAAGCGAGACACACCCTGGCTGTTGTCGGCGGAGGAAGGCTACGTCCTGACGGCCTTGGCCGGGATGCTGCCGCGCGAAGAGCACAACGAGCTTCTCGAGTCCGTGCTGCCTCTGATCCGGCAGCGTCAGCGGAAGCGTCAGGACCGGATCCGGGTGGTGTTCGAGGGCGGGTTCTGCGAGCAGCCTCCGCTCGACCTCATCCGCACCGTCGGTCGGTCGTGCTACCTGGTTGACGATGACCTTCTCATTGGCCTCCGCTGGCTGCTCGACTCGGTGAGCACGGATGGCGACCCGCTGGCGAACCTGGCCCACGTGTACATCGAAGGGTCGTCCTACAGCCCGGTGCAGCACGATCTTAGGAAGCCCAAGGAGAAGATGCTTCTCGAGCGAATTCAGAATGCGAGCGCGGATGCCGCGATCTTGGCCGCCGCCAAGATGTGCGAACCCGGGCTCGAGGAACAGGTGGCGTATACCAAGGCCCTCGACGCGGAAGATGTCCCGTATTTCGTCAGCGAGTTCCAGGAGTCGATGTCGAGCTTCGAGCATCTGGAGCTGCAGCTGGAGACCTTTGCGGAGAACCTCCTATTCGCCTAGGAGCCAACGAACCGATGACCAGAGAGGAAAGCCATTGAGCGTTAGCGCGGAAATCCTGGGGCGCGGCCACGAGCAGGGCGCGACTCTCTTCAAAGACTGGTTCGATGATCTCTCGCTCGTCGCCGATCAGGACCGGCCGGCGGCCTACGTCTTCGTCATGGGCAGCTTCGTCGAGATCCTGCGCTGCTTTGACTTGCCGGTGGTCTTTCCCGAGATCAACTCGCTACAGACGGCGGTGCGCCATGTCGCGGACGATTTCCTCAACGAAGCCGAAGACTACGGCTACTCCCCGGACATCTGTGGCTATGTCAAAGCGGACGTCGCCGTCCAGTTGCGTGGAGGCGGTCATCCCGCGGGCCGGATCCCGACGCCCAAGCTGGCCGTGCTGACCAACGCCTGCAACACCTATGTCAAGTGGGCCGAGATCTGGGAGCGCCTGCATGGCACCAAGGTCTTTACGCTGGATATTCCCGGCACGCGGCAGATCGGGTCTCCGAGCCTGCCGGGGAGTCGAGACTTCGAAAACGACCGGCGCTACGTCGAGGGACAGATCCGCGAGCTCGTGGCGACCTGCGAGGAGGTCACGGGGAAACCCTTCGATATCGATCGACTGCGGGCCGTGCTCGCGGACTGCAACACCGTAAGTGCCTCATGGAAGCGGATCATCGATCTCAACCGGCGCCGGCCGGCGGTGTTCAATGCCTTGACCGACGGCACGATTTTCCTGGGCGTTGCCAACGGACTCAGGGGCACGCCCGAGGCGGCGCGGTACTTCTCCGATCTGGTCGAAGAGTTGGAGTACAAGGCCGAACGCGGGATCGGCACGCCGGTCGAGGAGAGGTACCGGCTCACGTTTGTCGGAGTTCCTTGCTACCCGATCTTTCGCAGATTCAACGAGCTCTTCACCGACTGGGGCGGCGTCTTCGTCAATTCGACCTATCTATGGTTCGCTTCAGGAGGGAACAATCTCGGCTTCGAGTACGACCTGCGCCGGCCCATCGAGAGCCTTGCGGAAGGCGTCTTGGTATCGGTGCGCGACGCCATGGACTCGATGTTCCAGAGCGACGAGGTCATTGCCGGCATGCTCGAGGACTTCGCCATCGACGGCGTCGTCTTCCATCCGATCAAGAGCTGTCGAACCGTATCGACCGGCCTGGCGGATAGTCGGAGGGCGCTCATCCAGCGCCACGAGGTGCCTACGCTCTTTATCGAGTCCGACATGATGGACAAGCGGGTCGTATCCGAGGCCCAACTCAAGAATCGCGCCGACGCTTTTTTCGAAGGTCTTGCAGCCCACCGGCTGCGGCGCGGCCGCTAGTCGGCACTAGAGAAACGGAGGAGCAGCATGGCGTTTGCGGCAGGAGTGGATGTCGGATCGACCCAGACCAAGGCGGTTGTGATCGACGACGCCGAAAGGATTGTCGGGCGAGCTTTGATCAGCACCGGCGCCAACGTCGTCACGGCGGCCGAGAAATCGTTCGAGCTCGCCATGGCCGACGCCGGGGTCACCGACCAAGACGTCGAGTGCGTCATTGGAACCGGCTACGGCCGCTACCAGATCAGCTTCGGGCACGATCAAGTAACTGAGATCAGTTGTCACGCCCGCGGCGCCGTACACATGTTTCCAGGCACCCGCACGGTGCTCGACATGGGCGGTCAGGACACGAAGGCGATCAGCGTTGCAAGAACCGGAGACATTCTGGATTTCTGCATGAACGACAAGTGCGCGGCCGGTACCGGGCGGTTTCTAGGCGCGGCATCGACCGCTCTCGACATTCCGCTCGGCGATCTGGGACCAACCGCTCTCCAGGCCACGGAGTCGGTTCGCATCAGCACCACGTGCACGGTGTTTGCCGAGTCCGAGATTCTCTCCTGGCTGGGTCGGGGCAAGAAGATCGAGGACATTCTCCTGGGCGTCCACGAGTCCATCGCTTCGCGCTCGCTTGGACTGCTTCGCCGCGTAGGCATCGAGCCCGAGCTCACGTTCAGCGGAGGCGTGGCCAAGAACATCGGCATGGTCAAGACCATCGAAACGAAGCTCGGGTTTCCGGTCAACGTAAGTGACGACTCGCACTTCATGGGTGCGCTGGGAGCCAGTCTCTTTGGACTCGACCGGCTCCGGGCCGGCAATCGGCCCGCGGAGCAGCGACAGGAGGCGGTCTGATGCAAACCATCGGCATCGACATCGGTTCGACGTACGCCAAGGCGGTGGTGCTCGCCGAAGGCCGCGAGATCGTGGGCAAGTCGCTTGCCAGGACTGGGTTCCGTTTGCCTGAGATCGCCGGCCGTGTCTACGAGGAGGCGCTTGCGGACGCCGGGTTGTCCGAGGAGGCGATCTCCTACATTGTCGCGACCGGGTTCGGCCGCCATCAGGTTCCCTTTTGCGACGTCCACGTGACCGATCTGACCGCGGCCGCGCGCGCCGCGACCTTCTTTTTTCCCGAGACGCGGACCGTGCTCGACATCGGTGGGCAAACGATGAAGGCCTCGCGCCTGGACGACTCCGCCAAGGTCAAGTCGTTTCGCCTCAACGACAAGTGTGCCGCCGGCACCGGCGCGTTCATCGAGAAGACCGCCAAGTACATGGGCTACCCGACGGAGGAGATCGGTTTGCTGGCCGCGACTTCGAAAGACCCAGCCCCCATCTCGGGCGTTTGCGCGGTTTTCGCCGAATCGGAGGTGATCAACCACCTGTCACTCGGGCGCCCGCCCGCCGACATCATGCAGGGCGCGATCGTCTCGCTGGTGGGGCGCGCGGTTCAGCTCATGAAGCGGGTGCGGATGGAGCCCGAGTACACGCTTCTTGGCGGGATCTTGCGGTTTCCGACGATGGCCGACGAAGTGCGCAAGAGTCTCGAGGCGGAGGTCAACGTTCCGGATGGCGATCTGGTCCAGTACGCGGGCGCTCTGGGCGCGGCATTCCTTGGCTACCGCCGGTTGACGGTGACCGCGCCTCAGGCGCGAGCCGCATCCATAGCCTCGAACGCGCAATCGGCACCCGCGGGCTGACGAGAAACGCTCGAGCCCCCATCGGGAATCGACCGCGAGCCTGAGAGGAGGGCCGAGTAGGGGGTGCTTCCGGAGGCCGGGATCCCTATGCAGAAGCTTAGCGATGCTTCGCTAGTCGGCACTTGAGCGCGACGGGAAGTCGTGAGTCAGGATGACGACGCCGTCCGGATAGCTCTTGGTGGCGACGAGCTCGAGGGAGCTAGGTAGCCCGTCGCCGCCCGCGAAGAGCGGGATGCCGTCTCCAAGAACGACGGGCATCACCGCCAGGATCGAGCGTGTGATGAGGCCGGCTTCGAGAAACGAGGCCGCGAGAACGCCGCCGCCCATGAGCCAGGCGCGCCGGTGGCCGGCGTCCGCGAGCCGGGCGACGACCTTGGCCGGAGGCTCGGCAGTCAGCTCGACACTCGGGTGGGCGATCGGCAAGTCCCGTTTCGTAAAGACGCGGCTGGGCCTGTCCGCTGCCAGCCAGGGCGGATGCGCGAGCGCGAATTCGTAGGTCGCTCTCCCCATAAGAAGAACGTCAACGGAGGCATAGAACTCCGCATAGCCGTAGCCGTCCTCGCTTTGAAATGGATCGAGCCAGCCGACCCCGCCATCGGCCGTTGCGATCTTGCCGTCGAGGCTCATGGCTGCGTGGTAGAGGACTTCCATCGGGGCCGGGGGGAGTCTAGCGCGGCGCTCCCGTGGCAGTGCTCCGAACCCGCCGAGGACGAAGTTGCTTCGTGGCCTCACAGGATGCGCCGGGCAGCGGCACGGGCAGTTGCCCACCGCCGCTTTCCTGACAAATTGCGCTCCAAGCAGCGGTGCGATAGCGGCTGGCTCCGGCCCTGACTAGCCTGAGAGTGTCCCGCAAGGGACCTTGGTGGATAACGACACAAACCTCCGCCAGAACCAGACGGGCTTTCGGGCGGACACACCGGAAGCCCGTCGCACGTAGGCCAAGATTGAGGGGCGGAGATTGGGTGACAGATGAGATGAGTCGGTCGGTCTCCAGCTGGGACACTGTGCCAGTTGGAGATAACCAAGAATCGGCATCAGAGCCGAGAAAGGAGACCGACCATGGAGTATCTTGGCATCGATGTTCACTCGAAGTACAGCGAGGTGTGTGGCGTATCAGAAGACGGTGAGGTGACGGTTCGCCGGCGGGTTCCGACGACCGAGACGGGCCTGCGAAGGTTCTTCGCCAATCGGGAACGCTCGCAGGTGACGCTCGAGAGCGGTCCGGTCACACCCTGGGTCTATCGACTGCTGTCTGAGCTCGGCCATGAGGTGATGGTGGTCAATCCACGCCGGGTACGTCTGATCGCGGAATCGACCCTGAAGACGGACGGAATCGACGCCGAGATCCTGGCTCGTTTGAGCCGGTTGGATCTGGGTTTGCTTCGACCAGTCTACCAGCGCACAGGTGAGGCCCAAGAGCTTCGGACGCGTCTTCGGGTCCGAACGAGTCTGGTGAAGACCAGGACCTCGCTGATCAACTCCGTACGCGGAACGCTGCGGGCACAGGGCTACCGAGTGCCCTCATGTCCGGCGAAGAGCTTCGTGGCTCGGTACGCGTCGATGTCGGTCGAAGCCGGCCTGTTGGGAGCGCTCGAACCTCTGGTAACGACAATCGGCGAGCTGACCGATCGGATCCACCATCTCGAAGACGACCTCATCTCCGAGTCGAGATCAAACGAGCTGGTCCGTCGGCTGCAGACGGTTCCTGGTGTGGGGCCTCTGGTGAGCCTTGCGTTCGTCGGCTGGATGGATCGTCCGGATCGGTTCGAGAAAAGCCGCGACGTCGGAGCGTGTCTGGGCTTGAGACCGTCGCTTCGCAGCTCAGGAGGGCATGAGGTCAGGGGCCGGATCACTCGCGAGGGCGACTCGGAGATGCGCAGACTCTTGGTGCAGGCAGCTCATGCGGCGTTGAACTGTCGCAAAGAGTCGTCACTCAAGAGATGGGCTGAGGGCCTGGTCGAGAGGCTGGGTAAGGGCAAGGCCGTGGTCGCGCTAGCTAGGAAGATCGCGGTGTTGCTCCACAGGCTGTGGGTGACAGGTGAGAGCTTCCGAGCCTTTCCCAAGGCAGCGTAGAAGAGATAACTAGACGACCAACAAGCAAGGACGGATTGAGAGGTTCGATGACTCCGAAAGTATCCTTGGTGGCCCCGACACCGTGTGACAGATGGGAGCATCGATTCCTAAACGGACGCAAAACTCACCATGCACCGGTTCAAAGAAGAACCCTACAGAGTGCGAATAGAAGCTCGTCCCAAGCCTCGATCCAAACCTAAGGAAAACTACAAAAAGAAGAAACGAAACTCTTGACGCCAACCGACCGACTCATAGAAGGATACCCATCTTCCGGGAGGCTTCGCGGCCTCTGATACTTAAGGGCCGTCCCATTTGCAGCGACCGGGACGGGAATCCCGTCACCAGAACTTCACCCGCAACTCTAGGGGCCGCTTACTGCGGCCTCGGCTAGCGCGATGGTGTGGTCGAGGAGATCGGCGGTACCCGCCTGCCCGTGGCTTGGAATGACGAGCCGGGGCCGGTAGCGGTCGCGCACGCGCCGGATGGATGCTGCCCAGGCCTCGAGGTCGGCGTCGGCGGTGTTGCCCATGCCCGCCTCGGATGCCGGCCGGACGGCGCAGCCGCCAAAGAGAATCTCGAGATCGGGCAGCCAGACCACCAGATTGTCCTAGGTATGGGCTGGTCCCGGGAAGAAGAGCTCGAGCGGACCGAATGCGAGCGCTTGCCCGGGCGCGAGCTGCCCGAGGGCGGCCAGGTACGGACGGTCTTCGTTCCGGGCCAGGCGCTGGGTGGCTTCCGAAACCGAGACCGAGATGCCTCGCCGCGCCAGTGCCGGCGCGCCGCCCAGCCGGTCGTCGTGGAAATGCGTGGCGACGGCGGCGGTTACCTGAAGACCCAGAGCCCCATCGATCCATTCCAAGAGTCGTTCGGTGGGCTCGGTGCCCCAGGCCGTATCGACGAGCACGGCCTCCCGTCCGTTGCGCACGACGAGCCCATTCGACGGAAAGCGCCGCCCGCCTTCGAGGGCGCGCCAGGTGGTGTGGAGCCAGATGCCCGGAGCGATGGCGGTGACTTCGAGGTCGTCCGCCAACCGCCAAGTCGGGTGGTCAGTTTCGGAGCCGCCGGTCTCGGGCTCGGCGCCTGCCGGGTCCCGAGCGTCCGTCGTGGCGCGCGGAGCTGAAGGCGTTGTGGCGGCGCTGGTGCACGCCGGAAAGGTCGCGAGGAATATCGCGAGAAGTATCAGGGGGAGATTGCCGGGGAGATCGGGTGGGGAGATCGGGTGACAGGATACGTATCTCCGGGAAGGGGAACTCGCGGCCCTGAAGCTTCAAGAGCCTCGTTCATCGCGACAGGATAGGTATCCTGTCACCGTCCTATGTTCCTCAGAACAACGTTTCCTGTTCGGGCGGCAGCGCGCCCTCGAAGTCGAGGAGCCAGCGCTTGGTGTCGAGCCCGCCGCCGAAGCCGGTGAGGGTGCCGTCGGCGCCGATCACGCGGTGGCAGGGGATCAGGATCGGCAGCCGGTTGGCTGCGTTGGCCGCGCCCACGGCACGGCTTGCTCCCGGCTCGCCCAGGGCTCTGGCGACATCACCGTAGGACCGGGTCTCACCGAAGGGAATCGTCCGGAGGGCCCGCCAGGCCGCGAGCTGGAACGGCGTGCCGGTGACCTCGAGCTCCACGTCGAACTCGGTCCTCTGGCCGGCGAAGTAGTCCTCGAGCTGGCCCAGGATGGGCTCGATCGGGTCGGGATCCTTGATCCAGCCGGGTTCGGGCCGCCGTTGTTGGCGGCCGGTCGAAAAGCTGGTCATCACGACGCGCCGACCGTCTCCGGCCACCAGGAACGGGCCGATCGGAGCGTCGAGGTAGGCGTAGTAGACGGGGTCCATGAATCGAGCGGAGCGCAGGATAGCAGCCCTGTCTCTTGGGATGGGTTCGACCGGACCCAAAAAGGTGGTGTGCGGTCGCTCGCCTTTGTCTAGGATCAAGGTTTCGACGAAGGAATCCGGAACCAGCGGGAGCCATCCGTGGGAGCAACCAGACGACAGCCGGCAATGGCCGGCACCGAGGCGAGGGTCAAGCCGAAATCCAAGATCCGGCTCGCGGTCGCACGCGTCCTGAGCGATCTGCCTGACGAGGCTCCGCGCGAAGTCGCGCGCTCGGCCCGGCGTCAGTTGAAGAAGAAGGAAACCAAGCGGGTCGTCCAGGCCGCGCTCGAGCGGTACTTCAAGGCCGAGGAACTGAAGCCCTATCAGGCCGAGCTGATCAAGCTGCAGCAGCACATCGAAGCCACCGGGCGCAAGGTCATCATTCTGTTCGACGGGCGCGATGCCTCGGGCAAGGGCGGCACGATCCGGCGGGTGGCCCGCTACATGAACGAGAAGCGCTACCGGGTCGTGGCTCTAGGCAAGCCCACCGAAGAGCAGAAGACCGAGCTCCACATGAAGCGCTACATCGAGCAGTTTCCGCACGCCGGCGAGATCGTGCTCTTCGACCGGAGCTGGTACAACCGGGCGATGGTCGAGCCGGTGATGGGGTTCTGCAGTCCGAAGGAATACCGGAACTTCATGAAGCGGGTGACCGGCTACGAAGAGCGCATGCTCGCCGACGGCACCACCTACCTCATCAAGCTCTATTTTTCGGTCTCGCGACGCGAGCAGGAGCGGCGCTTCCGGCGCCGGCGCAACGACCCGCTCAGGCAGTGGAAGCTGAGCGAGGTGGATCTCCAGGCTCAGGAGCTCTGGGATCAGTTCACGGAGAAGAAGTTCAAGCTCTTGCAGAAGACCCACACGCCACAGACCCCCTGGTACATCATTCGCTCAGACGACAAGCACTCGGCGCGGCGTGAGACGATCAAGCTGATTTTGAGCCTGGTTCCCTATCGTGGCCGGAGCCGCAGCCTTTCGTTCGAGCTCGACCCCGACGTGGTCGTGCCCGGCGACGTCGAGCTCAAGCGCATGAAGCGTCAGCGGCGCCAGGGCGCGTTGGTGGACTAGATCGGGGAGGAACCGCCATGGGCAAGAGCAAGTCGGCATACTGGCAAGAGCTCCAGAGCTTGCAGGTGGAGCTCTTGAAGTTCCAGAACCACGTCAAGGCCGAGGGCCTGCGGGTCGTTGCTCTGTTCGAGGGTCGCGACGCCGCCGGCAAGGGCGGCACCATCAAGCGGTTCACTCAGCATCTGAACCCCCGGGGCGCGCGCGTGGTCGCGCTCGAGAAGCCCAGCGACCGGGAGCGCTCGCAGTGGTACTTCCAGCGCTACGTTGCCCATCTCCCAACGGCCGGGGAAATCGTCTTCTTCGACCGGTCTTGGTACAACCGTGCCATGGTTGAGCCGATCATGGGCTTCTGTACCGATGAGCAGAACAAACGGTTCTTGAAGGACGTGCCGCTGTTCGAGAAGCTCCTGGTCAAGGATGGAATTCAGCTCTTCAAGTACTACTTCTCGGTGTCGAAGGAAGAGCAGGCCCGGCGCTTCGCTTCCCGAGTGGACGATCCGTTGAAGCAGTACAAGATCTCGCCCGTTGATCAGAAGGCGCAGGATCTATGGAATCAGTACACGATCAAGAAGTTCCAGATGCTGGGCGAGTCGAACCGGACGCTTACTCCCTGGACGATCATCCGTTCGGACAACAAGAAGCGAGCGCGGATCAACTGCATCAAGCATTTCTTGGGCAAGGTGAAGTATCCGGACAAGCCGGAGCGGTCCCGGTTCGCCACCGACCCCGAGATCGTGATCTCGGGCATCGACGAGCTCAAATTTCTGGAGGACCACCTCTTCGAGATCAAGGAGTGAGCGGTTCTCGATCGCTCAGAACCGGCAGGTACTCGCCCCACGGGCCGACTTCGCCGGCGTAGCACTTGGCGAGGACCCGGGAGATCTGGGCGATGTGCCCGAGGTCATGAACCACCCAGGTGGCCAGTAGCTGCCCCAGGGTAACGGGCCCAAGCTCGGGATGCATGCCGGGCAGGGCGAAGTCGTTGGGCGTCAGGCCGAGTCCCCGCAGCCGATCCAGATTGGCGGCGCGTAGCCGGGCGAACTCGGCCAGAAGGTCGGCCAGGGACCTGCCTCGGCTGGCCTCGTACTGGGCGAAGCGGTCAAAGGGTTCAAAGGGCACGTCCGGGCCGTCGGTCCGAATCCGCTCCAGCCGGGCCATCCAGTCCGTGACTTCGCCGTGGATCAGGTGGCCGACGACGTCGAAGGCGCTCCAGGTGTCCGGCCCCTCGTCGGTCCGGATCCAGTCGTCGGCAAGACCGGTGAGCATGGCTTCGAGGGTGTTCGGCGTGCGTTCCAGAATCGCGAGGGCGTCATCGAGTTGCAATTGCATGACGTGAAGCTACCACCCTCGGTCCGCACGATCCGGAGTCTTCCTGTCCGGATGGCCCGACCTGCCCAACCTGCGCCAACGTGATGGATAATCTCAGGACCGGATGAGCTACCTCAACTTCGTATCGCTTCTGGGCTGGTTCGCGCTCTGCGCTCTGGCGTGGATTCTGGGTGGTTGCCGCCGGCCGGTGTCGTGGCGCACGGTCGCGGGCTCGACAATCCTGACCTTCGGCCTGGGCGCGGTGGTGTTTCTGGTGCCTGCCACCCGGCGGCTCCTCGAGATCGCCAACGACGTCGTGCTGGGCTTGCTGAGCAGTAGCGCCAAGGGCGCCGAGTTCCTGTTCGGTCCCCTGGCCCTCGGCCCAGGCCGGACCACCGCCGCCGGCGAGCCCTCGGTCGGCTTCGTGCTCGCCGCCCAGGTGCTGCCCGCGGTCATCTTCTTCGCGTCGCTCATGGCGGTTCTCCACCACCTCAACGTCATCGAGCCGGTGGTGCGGTTCTTCGGCCGGATCTTCCACAAGACCCTGCGGTTGTCCGGGGCCGAGGCGCTGACGGGCTCGGTCCACATGTTCTTCGGCGTCGAGACCGCGGCCGCGGTACGGCCGTATCTCGGCACCATGACCCGTTCAGAGCTTCTGACGGTGCTGGCCTCGAACCTGGCCACGGTCGCCTCGACCACCCTGGCCGTCTATGTGATCTTCCTGCGGGACGCCTTCCCGCAGATCGCCGGCCACCTGCTCTCGGCGTCGCTCCTGTCGATTCCCTGCTCGGTGCTGGCCGCGAAGCTCATCTTGCCCGAGACCGGAGAGCCGGTGACGGCGGGGGACGTGCCACCGATGGCGCGAAGCGAGCGCCACGCGAGCTTCATGGGAGCGCTGGCGTCGGGAGCCTGGGACGGCCTCAAGGTAGCCGCCGGGATCACGACCATTCTGATCGCGGTCCTGGGCTTGGTGGGAGTCTTGGATTTGCTGCTAGCGAAGCTGGGCGGTCTCGTCTTCGATCTTGACACGCCCTTGACTCTCGCCGGGCTTCTGGGCTTCGCCTTCCAGCCGGTGGCTTGGCTTCTGGGCATCGAGGCGGCCGACCTGGCGTCGGCTTCCAAGCTCTTGGGCCAGCGTCTGATCCTGACCGAGGTGGTGAGCTACCAGGAGCTAGGCGGCCTGGCGTCGGCGCGCGAGCTTTCACCGCGCTCGATCCTGATCCTTTCCTACGCTCTCTGCGGCTTCGCCCATGTCGGCGGCATGGGCATCGCGGTGGGCGGCTTCGGGGCGCTGGCGCGGGATCGGCTGGAGGATCTGGCCGGACTGGCGCTGCGTGCGTTGCTGGCGGCGACCGTGGCGACTCTTCTGACCGGAGCATTGGCCGGGATCTTCTTCCACGGGCAAGCCGGAATCTTGGGTCTCTGAGCGTGACCGGGTCGCGCTCGCAGCCGGTACGGCCGGTCGCCGATCTTCTCGATCTGAGCGGCACGATCGCCCTCGTGACCGGCGCCGGCGCGGGGATCGGCGCCGGGATCGCACGGCGTCTGGCCGAGGCCGGCGCGGCAGTGGCCGTCCACTATCGTTCGAGCGAAGAAGGCGCCGCCGCCACGGCCCAAGCCATTCGAGCCGCGGGCGGCCGAGCCGAGACGGTTTGCGGCGACCTGCGGCGCGCGGCCGAAGCGGAGTCCGTTGTTGCCGAAACCGAGAAGGTCTTGGGCGGTCTCGACATCCTGGTCAACAACGCGGGCATCTACCCGGTGAGCCCGCTCCTCGAGATGGCCGAGAAGGAGTGGGACGAGGTGGTCGAAGCCAACTTGAAGAGCGTCCATCTCGTCACCCAGGCGGCCGGTCGGCGGATGCGGGACGCCCCGGCGGGTGGGGCGATTGTCAACATCGCCTCGATCGAGGGCGCCTCCCCGGCCGAGCTTCACGCCCACTACACGGCCGCCAAGGCCGGGGTGCTCATGCACACGCGGGCCGCGGCGCTCGAGCTTGGCCGTTTCGGTATCCGGGTCAACGCGGTAGCGCCGGGCCTCATCTGGAAGGAGGGACTGGACGAAGCGTGGCCTGACGGTGTCGCGCGCTGGTTGGAGGCGGTCCCTCTGGGCGGCCTCGGCCGGCCCGTGGACGTCGCCGATGCGTGTCTCTTCCTGGTTTCGGACGCGGCCCGCTGGATCACCGGGGCGTGTCTCGCGGTTGACGGTGGCATGCTGTCGCGGCCGGTCTTCTGAGAGGAGCGCGAGCGGTGTTCTTGCAGGACAAGGTCTGCTTCGTCACCGGTGCCGGGCGTGGGATCGGTCGCGGTATCGCGCGAGCGATCGTCGAGGAAGGGGGTCTGGTGGCGGTGAGCGATCTCGACGGTGAATCCGCCCGCGAGACCGTCCGTGAGATCGTCCCCGAGACCGTCCCTGAGCCAGGGCACCTGCTGGGCGTGGCCGAGGATCGCGCCTTGGCACTCGAACTCGACGTCACCGACGAGGAGGCGATCGCTGGGGCAATCGACCAGACGGTCGAACGCTTCGGCCGGCTCGATGGCTGGGTCAACAACGCCGGCGTTCTGGCGATGGCGCCGGCTCTCGAAGAGACCGCCGGCGCATGGGAGCGTCAGTTTGCGGTCAACGCCCGGGCGGTGTGGGCTTGCGCGCGCGCGGCCGCTCGGCACTGGACCGCTGCCGGGACCGGGGGAGCGGTCGTCAACGTGGCTTCGAACGCCGGCAAAGTGGGCTATCCCAACATGGCTGCCTACAACGCTTCCAAGGCGGCGGTGATCAACCTCACCCGGTCGCTGGCGGCCGAATGGGCCGGAGCGGGAATCAACGTCAACGCCGTTTGTCCCGGTGGGGTCGATACGTCGATGCTGACCGAGGTCGCCGACTGGATCGGCACCTCGGCCGGCCTTGACGCCGAGACTCTTCGCGCGGAGATGGTGCCGACCCAGCTCGGCCGGCACGTCAGGCCTATCGAGGTCGGCCGCGTCGTGGCGTTTCTCCTGTCCGAGCGGGCCCGGATCGTCCGCGGGCAGGCGATCAACATCGACGGCGGCGACACCCCGTACTGATGGGTCGGACTGAACACGCCGGTGCCCACACGGGTCGCCGAACGGCCGCTTCGCTCAGGGTGCTTGTGGCCGTCATTTTGACGCTGGTGGTCTCCGATTGCGGCGGTCCGGACGAAGACAAAGGCACCGGCCTTTGGAGCCGGCATCCGAAGGGCTACGAGTTTCTTGCCGTCCACGACCCGCCGTCCTGGATCTCGATTTACAACCCGGAACGGTCCGCGAGCGGCTACAACCTGGCGCTCTTCTGGTCGCGGGTGCCCGTTCTGTTCGACATGAACGGCAGGGTTGTCCACGCTTGGCCGGAGGCTCGGGTCAAGTCCCGGGTCAAGCTCCTGGCCAACGGCAATCTCCTGGGCCTGGCCCGGGGACGCTCGCTGGTCGAGTACGACTGGGACGGCAATCTGGTCTGGGAGCGGGCGTTCGACGGAATGTTTCCGCATCACGATCTCGAGCGGCTGGCCAACGGCAACACGCTGACGATCGTCCTGCGCGATGGCGAGCGCGCCGACGATTTGGTGGAGGTCGATCCCGCGGGCGAGGTCGTCTGGGAATGGCGCGCGCTCGAAGGCTTGGCGGCCTACTTCCCGGATCCGCTTCCGGAGGGCGGCGAGCTCACCCACATGAACTCAGTCCAGTCCTTGCCGGAGAATCCGTGGTTTGCGGCCGGCGACGAACGCTTCCGTCCCGGCAATGTCCTGGTCTCGGCGCGCAATCGCAACGCGGTCTTCGTCGTGGACAAGGCGACGAAGGAGGTGGTCTGGTTCTTCGATCGGGATCTCGACCGGCAGCACGAAGCCCGCATGATTCCCCTCGGCGAGCCGGGGGCTGGGACCGTCCAGATCTTCGACAACGGCTTGAACAACCGCGTCCGGTATCGGCAGAGCGCGATCCTGGAGATCGATCCGGTGACCGAGGAGATCGTCTGGCGCTACGACGCTGAGGAGTTCTTCAGCCCGACGGCGGGCGTGGGCCAGCGCCTACCGGGAGGCAACACCGTGATTGCCTCCAGCCGGAGCGGGCGGCTCTTCGAGATCGATCGGCATGGCGACACCGTCTGGCAATGGGAGCCGCTCTTCGATCCGGTCCGGCCCAGCCGCTACCCGTACGACTACGCCCCGCAGCTCGCGGCCTTGCGAGCTCCAAGCGAGCGGGCTGTCGAGCCCTCCCCGGGATACCGGTACACCGACCGCCGCATCTACGGGTTCATGGAATCGTACGGACTCATCGACGTCCGCATCGACGGGGTCGAGATGCAGGTTCTGAAGGACAAGAAAGCCTGCCGGCGATTGCTGGTTCCGGAGGGCGCCCAGCTCGCGCTCGGCTACGGCGTCAACCGGCGCGGGCTCACGAAGCGCGGCATCGCCGCCTACCGCGCCGTCTTCCAGGCCACGGTCCAAGAGGGCGACGAGACCGCCGGTGCCGTGTTCGAGGACGTCCTGGGCCTGGAGCCGGAGCCGGAAGGTGGCGCCGCGCTCGAGACCAAGGGCCGCGCGACGGTGGATCTCGCCGCATTCGCTCATCGCTGGGTGGAGCTTTGCGTGGCGGTCGAGGAAGAGGGCCCGGACGGGCGGGCGCCGGCATTTTTCGGGTACTGGCACAATCCGGCGGTCACCTCGGCGGGAGAGCGGCGACGCCGGCGAGAGCTGGAGCGAGCACAGGCCGCTGTCGAGACCTCTGACGACGCCGAGACCCCGGACGAGGCCGAGACCCGCCGCCGCCAGCTCCAGGCCCACGGCTACGTCAACTAGCTGCCCGTCAGGCCAAGGCTCGGCCGGGACGAACGGGCCGCGGCGGGACCGCTTCCGCGCCCCGGCGTCCGCTACCGGTTGCGTCCTAGAGCAGTTTTCGGAAACGCCCGGCCACGGCTTCGGCGGTCAGGCCGAAGGGCTCAGCGAGATCGCTCCCCGGCGCCGACGCTCCGAAGCGATCGATGCCGAGAACGTCGCCGGCGCTCCCCACCCACCGGTGCCAGCCCAGGGTCGAGCCGGCCTCGACCGAGAGCCGGGCGGTGAGCTCGGGCGGCAGCACCCCGTCCCGAACGTCCCGGGGCTGGGCGGCAAAGAGCTCCCAGGACGGCATGCTGACGACGCGGACGGCGATGTCTTCCTCGGCCAGACGGGCGCGCGCTTCGAGTGCCAGGGCGACCTCCGAGCCGGTGGCGAGCAAGAGTCCCTCGGCGTCTTCGTCGGCCCCGGCCAGGACGTAGGCGCCCTGGCGGACGCCCTCAGCGGCGAGCGTCGCGGTCTCGGCCAGGATGGGCAGCTTCTGCCGGGTCAAGACGATCGCCGAAGGGGTGTCGGGTGATTCGATCGCGACCGCCCAGGCGGCGGCGACCTCGTTGGCGTCGGCCGGCCGTAGCACCGTCAGGTTCGGGATCGCGCGCAGGGACGCCAGATGGCCTTCGGGCTGATGCGTGGGTCCGTCCTCGCCCAGGAAGATCGAATCGTGGGTGAAGACGAAGATCGAGCGCTGCTCCATCAAGGCCGCCAGGCGCACCGCCGCCCGCATGTAGTCGGAGAAGACCAGGAACGTACCGGCGTACGGAAGAAAGGCCTTGGTCAGAGCCAGGCCGTTGACGATCGCGCCCATGGCGTGCTCGCGGACGCCGTAGCGGAGGTTCCGCGCTACCGGATCGCTTGCCGAGTAGTCGCCGTCGTCGGCCAGATAGGTGTTGTTCGAGCCGGTCAGATCGGCAGAGCCCGACACGAACTCGGGGAAGGCGGGAGCCAGGGCGTTCAAGACCGTTCCGGAGGCCTTGCGGGTGGCGACCGGGCCGTCCTCCGGAGCGAACGACGGCAGATGCTGGCGCCAGTCCTCGGGAAGGTTGCCGGCCAGGCGCCGATCCAGCTCGGCGGCGAGATCAGGGTGGCGCTCGCCGTGCGTCCGGCGCAGCGAGCTCCACTCGGCCTCGAGGCGCTTGCCACGCGCGACGACCGGCGCGAAGGCTTCCCGCGCCTCTTCCGGGATGTGGAAGGTCGGCTCGGCCGGCCACCCCAGGTTGCGCTTGGTGAGCTCGACCTCGCCGGTCCCCAGGGGCGAGCCGTGGGCCGCCGAGGAGTCCTGCTTGTTGGGGCTGCCGAAACCGATGTGGGTACGAACCATGACCAGGGTCGGCCGGTCCTCGTGCTCGGCCGCGCGGGTGGCCGCCCGATCGAGGGCTTCGAGATCGTTGCCGTCCTCGACCCGCAGCACGTTCCAGCCGTAGCTCTTGTAGCGTTTGCCGACGTCTTCGGAGAAGGTCAAGTCGGTCGAGCCGTCAATCGAGATCTGGTTGTCGTCGTAGAAGACCTTGAGCGAGCCCAGCCGGAGATGTCCCGCGAACGAGCACGCCTCCGAGGCAATGCCTTCCATCAAGTCGCCGTCGCTCGCGATCACCCAAGTGCGGAAATCAAAAAGCTCCTGGCCGTCGCGGTTGAAGGTGGCGGCCAGCTTGTCGCGGGCGATCGCCATGCCCACAGCCGTCGAGATGCCCTGGCCGAGCGGACCGGTGGTGGTCTCGACTCCCGGCGTCAGCCCGTGCTCGGGATGGCCGGGTGTTTTCGAGCCGAGCTGGCGGAAGTTCCGGAGCTCGTCGAGCGGCAGATCGTAGCCGGCGAGATGCAGCAGGGCGTAGAGGAGCGCCGAGGCATGTCCGCAGGACAGGACGAACCGGTCCCGGTTGGCCCAGTCGGGGTTTTCGGGATGGTGGCGCAGGTGGCGAGCGAAGAGCGTGTAGCCCAGAGGGGCCAGCCCCATCGGCGCGCCCGGATGCCCCGAGTTGGCGCGCTCGACCATGTCCACCGCCAGAAACCGGATGGTCTGGACCGCTACGTGGTCGACGTCTGTTGGCTTCCAGGAAGACATCCGCGGGGTTCGAAACCGGCCTGCGCAGTGACCGCGCGAGTGTAGCCGGACCGTGGAGGATTGCCAACCGCGGGAGGAGAGATCGAGAACCCTGAAGCTCTAAGCCTGGCACTGTATCTGCTTGGAGAAGTCCCGGGCGAGGTAACAATTGATAGAGGCAGAGCGCCCTGTGCCGTCGTACTCAGGGGAAGGAACCCTAGCGAAAAGTCCCTTCTTTGGTACAATTGTGAACAACGAGGAGCCCGAGATGACAACAAAAGCTGAGCTTCCATCTCATCTGGAGGTGGATTTGGAAGAGCTTGCTCGAAGGCTTGACGCACACTCACGATCCTATTGCTTCGCACCTCCGAAGGGCGAAAAGTCCAGCACTGAGGGCAGGATGAGATCGAGGGCAGTACGTCCAGCACGTCAACCGACCTGAGTCGCGTGCAAGTACCGGTCCGGTCACTCGTTGAGGTAGAGCCGGATCTCGACGGACTTGTTCCGTTGCTTGATTTTTTTTGGCAAGCTGTCGAGTTGCGACTCCGCGCGAGATTCGGAAATCACGGTTTCAAGATAGAGGACCGCTCTCCGGATCTTTATTGGGCAGCTGTGGGTCCGGTCGGCACGAACTACGACCTGAGTCGCGACGCTGTCCGGCCATCTCCTGGATTGCTTACTTCCGAAGCGGCTGGCTCTAGAGGCTGGGTGGCAGCCGCTCTTTCAGAATTCTCGAGTGGTTTGGCCTTCGCAGAAGATGTGTGTCTTTCCTCGGAAAGCGAGATGCGACAGTTGCAACTGTCGAACTCCCTTGTGTTCCTGGAAAGGATCTGGCCGCAGCAACAAGCAATCCTGATTCGGCTGGCTCCTGTCGTAGTCTCGATCCGTGCTCACCGGCTTCGCTCAGCCACTAGTACTAGCGCTTTCGGCGCTGTCTTTCTTGAAGAAAGTGCATTCAATTCTCAGATCTTGCTCCTCGACCTTCTAGTTCATGAGGCGACCCATCTCGAGCTTCTTCTTCGGAACTATTTCTTTCAGCCGCTGCAGAATCCCGAGGAGTACGGCCCTTCTCCTTTTCGAACGGAACCAAGACCGTTGGATGCAGTACTCCACGCGGTTTTCGTCCTAGCAAGGCTGCTGATGCTGCATTCTCGGTGGCCGCCAAGCGTTCGAGTGGGATCAGCAGTTGTGGACGATTATCGAGCGAAGTTTGCAGAGGGCTTGAGCGGTTTGGAGCGACATGCCAGATGTACAGACCTTGGTGAAGTTCTTCTTGACGAGCTAGCAAGTGTTCGTTCCCAATATTGTTGATTCTGTGCAACAGGCGGCACTGAGATAGTAAGAGGCTCTTGTGTCCCGAGCTTGGTTCGAGCAGGCGGCTCGTTTGATACCGCCCGGAAAGCTGCCCTTCTTGAATCATGGCTACGCTCGGTCGGCAGCCCGGGGGTATCCCGCGGATCAACGGGAACTCGTCCTAGAGGTAGCCGGCTCTATGCCTCTGGCCGGGAGGCGCTTGCTAGATGTTGGTTCCGGTCACGGAGGGCCGGCGCGAATTCTCCTTGAGAACCTGCGCGTGGCTTCCGTTATCTGTCTGGACCGGCTTCCTAGCCATGCGTTCGAGGCCGGGTCCAGGAGATCCAGCATCTTCGCAGTGGTTTCTGATGGAGGCGCTTTGCCGATTCAGCACGCTTCGATCGATGTCGTCTTCTGTCTTGAAGCAATGCACTCGATCGAATCGGTTTCAGGATTCGTCGCGGGCTCGGCCAGAACTCTCAAGAAGAAGGGTTTGCTGGTCATTGCTGACGGAGGGCCGAAGGAGTTCTTCGATGACCTAGAAGCCTTCGCGGCAGCGTGTGGTCTCACCGAGGTTAGGAACGTGGATCTCTCTAGTGGCGTCTGGAGAGCGTTAGTCGAGGGAAACAGCCTCCGCAGGAGGCAGTTCGAGGTGATTGCAGGACCGCGCTCTCCAGGATGTGAGATTCTCAACGAACTCAACGACTACATGACAAATGGCTTGGCGCCTTTGCTGAAGAATGGTTCGCATTCCTACAGGTCCTACGTGTGGCGAAAGGACTAATCCCGGCGATCGGCCGTCGTCGAGAATTCAAACGGAAGTTTGATTTCCCGTTCATAGATGTCTGTGAGACCGAGAGTTGCGTCGGCTCCGTGCCGGTAGAGATCGCTGACGCTGGGCTGACTGCTGGTTTCGGGCGAGTCGATAGTAGCTGAGAGGAAAATACTAGTGGTGCTCTGCCCGGCCGGGATCGTTCCGTCTCCTGTCAACGTTAGAGGAACCACAACGCCTGATTTCGCGGTCCGAGGTCGAAGTTCGACAACTGCGTGCCCACGAATTGCGTTGGGCAAGGGGCCAGGGTTGTGAATTCGAGCCGCGACTATTAGGACGTGCCTGTTGGCACCCCGCTGGCAGTATCGATCTCGAATCAGGCGCAGGTCGGTAGCAACCTTCTTCCGCTGATTGGCCCTCTCAGGCGAAGCGACGTTGTACAACGTGAAGGCTCGGTCCTGGATCGAGACGGTACTTCTTATTGAGCCAGCCTCGAAGCGCGCACAAGTATCGATGAGCTCGGCGACGTCGTTAGATTTGAATAGGCTCGAGTCTTCGAGCTGGACCACAGTTTGATCGAGACCGTCGTTGGCGTCGGGGTAAATAACGCGAACGGGGTCACAGAGCACTTCGATGCTCTCAGGGCCCCACGGCTTCGGAAATGGGAGGTCGAAGTACTTGATGACAGTGGTAAGAGCCACCTCGAAGTCAGAGGAACACCCCTGCCGCCACAGGCCCTGGCTCGCGATAGTTCTGAGCTCTGCGATTCGGTTTGCCGTAATTTCTCCGTGATCACCCTCGATGAGGCGAAGCGCGGCCACGACTTCTCCTCTCAGCGGTTGTTCCTCAAGTGACGCGCTTACCACGGAGCCGGCTAGAGCTCCGCTCCGAGGGGACAGAAAGTAGGCGATCGATGCGACCACGGTCGCCACAAAGAACAGCCCGAGCCAGTGCGATCCCCTCATTCGCTGACGCGCATCAATCGAAGCATCTCTTTTTCTGAGAAAGGGGAGGTGTCGCAGTGTACATCTGCCACCAAGCGCCCTCCGCTGAAGACAAGCACCCGACTAGCTTCGTCGATCACCAGTCGAAGGTCGTGCGACACAATGATGGCGGCTCGGTCGCATTGAGCAAGGAACCTTCGGACCGAGGCTAGGAGTTGCTTCCGAACGATGACGTCGGCAGCTGCCAAGAATTCATCCAGCAAGAGCAGCTCAACGTCCCGCTGTGACGATGTCAGGTAGGCCAAGAGCTGTCGCTGCCCCATCGAAAGCCTGTCGACGCGAACCGTGGCTTGGTGACGAAGCGTTGGATGCGGCTCCAGCAGTTTCCCGACCTCGCCTCGGAGGAACCGAGCCGGCCAGAGTCGGGCACCAAAGCCGCGAGAGGCGAGTCTTGTTATGAGATTTTGTTCCAGTGTCAGCGAAGGTGCCAGATTGTGATCGGCATGCTGGCGAACAAGCCCGACGACCGGCCAAGCCTCGGATCCTGGCGCTCGACTCTCCTCCAAGAGCGCTTGAAGCCAAACGCTCTTGCCGCTGCCATTGCCCCCGATGAGGAAGGTCATGTTGCCAGCACCGATGTAGAGATCGGGAATGTCCAGCTCGAAGGCCGGGAAGGTGCGCTGTACCCGCTGGAGTTTCAAGACCACCTCAAGCTGCGGAGGAAATCCATCGACTCGCGGTGGACAAGCAAGTACCCACCGCCGAGAATTACCGCTGTCATGAGGCGAAACGACTCGGCTGGAAGTCCGAGTTCCAATGCCAAGAAGACCAAGGCTTTGTAGAGCAGACTCCCGAGTACGATTGCGAGCAGGAGTACGTATGTTCTCGAGTTGTCTCGAACTAGCATTCCTCCGAGCATGAGCCCTGCAAGGCCCACGATGGTGATTCCAACACCCATTTGGATATCTGCCGTGAAGCTACGCTGTGTCAGTAGCGCGCCGGCCAGCGCCACCAAGCCATTCCCGACGCCCAGTCCTACCAGGGTTGCCTTGTTGTCCGACAGACCGACTTCGACCTCTAGTCGGGGATTCTCCCGGACGCTCCGTATTTTGAGTCCGTCTGAGGAGTCTCCGCAGAGAGCTAGGCCGGCAACCGTGGCTGCCACAAGGACAGAGAGAAATGCGACCAACGCCCAGAGCGCAGGTTCAAGGTCCAGGCTGCCGGCGATTGTGCGTGCTCTCGGCACAAGGCGGGTGGGTGCCCCCATTAGCAACCAAGAAATCGAGTACAACGCGGAAGCTACGAGCATTCCGGCGACCACGGCCGGAATACGGAGCAAGCGGTTGAGAATTGCAGTAATGGCGCCGAATGTTGCACCGCCTACCGCGGCGATGAAGAGAATCAGGAGGGGCGACGGGACGGCCTCGCTAAAGGCTCCAGCTACCGCAGCGCCAAGAATAAAGGTCCCGTCCGGTGTCAGATCCGGGAATCGGGTCCAATGGAATGAGACGAAGACTCCAAGCGCTACCATTGAAAAGATCAACCCCTCCGCGGCAACTATCCCGACCTTTACTTCCCACACAGGTCAGTCGGAAGCGTTGATGAGACGGACATCCGACACGTCACCGAGGCGGCGGGCGTCAAGGCCGAAGAACTCTAGACGGTCCGCTTCGAGGACGATGTCGGCATCCTCCAGATGGCGAATGGGCATGGTCGATGCGTCGTTCTTGGCCAGGACAGCTAGCAGGAGGTTGGCAGCCTCCCAGCCAAGTTCCCGAAAGCTCGTCTCCACGGCACCGAACGCACCCTCTTGGAGCGCCGAGCCTGTGGTTGCAAACCAAGGGAGCTTGGCTTGGTCGGCAATCGCGCCCAGGGATGCCAGGTTGGCGTGCACCGTATTGTCTGGAGGGACGAAAAGGGCCCCTACCGAGCCGACCAAACGCTGAGTTGCGGTGGCGACATCCCCTCCACTTGCGACCGGCTGCTCGACTAGCGAGATCCCCCGCCGTTTGGTTTCCGTCCGGACCCTCTCGATGACGGCGACCGAGTTGCCTTCGCTCGGGTTGTAGATGACTCCAATCGGCTGGCCTTGGATCAGGCGGTTGAGTGTTTCCAGGATTCGCACGATGGGAGGAAGGTCGGAGGTAGCTACATACTGGCGCCCCGAACCAAGCCAAGAGTCAGCCAATCCAGCAGAAACGGGGTCGGTGACTGCTCCCTGGACAACCAGAAGGTCGGGGGATTTGTTCTGGATGGCCGCTGCGAGAGGTGTGCCGAGGACATAAGCAGCGTCTGGCCTGGACAAACTAACCTCGTCGGCAACTTGCGCAACGAGCGTAGAGTCTCCCTGGGCATGAAATTCCTCGAACGTAAACCGGTATCGCGCCTCGACTATCGGGTCGGCCAGGCGTTCGCGAAAGCCCTCCCGCAAGTCCACGATCGGTGGGATCTCGACGATGGAGACGATGGCCACGTTGACCTCATCGGGCGCATCAAGGTCCTTCGGAGGCGGCTCGCTACGTTTCCACAATGTGGCGGCGAGTCCTAGCAGCCCGAGAATCGCGAGGGTGACGAGGAACTTCTTCATATTCAGGTGCCTCCAAGTTCTTCAATTCGTTTCTGGGTTATGCGGGCAAGGATTCGATCCTCGCGGCGATAGGCGATCAGACTCGCGAGCCCTCCGATCGGTGGATCCGTGCTGGGCTCGTACGTGGACTCACTTTGCTTCCAAACTGGCAGGCCGTGCGGAAACAAGAGGTAGCAAACAGGACCGATTACCACTATTTCTCGCGGAAAATCGCCTGGGTTGAGTTCCTTGACGACCCCTCCGAGCCCCTCAAAGCTGCTCAGGAGCGACGTCGCTTCCTTCGCGCATTTATCCGCGAAGGTTCTCGTGTCCGCGTCGGACATCTTCGCTTGGATGCAGTAGGCCCGGTACAAGCTGGCGAAGTGCTTGCGCTCGTGACAAACGATCGTGCTTCCCCTCGGTGCGGAGACGACTGCCTGCTGGCGAAATTCCTCGTAGAGTCCACCTGCAGTGTTCCCAACCGACTTTGTTTGTGGGGCCATCGAGGAATCTCCGTTTGGGTCCTGTCGAAGGTGGTCGTCAAGGGCTCGAAAGTAGCCGATGTTTGGTGCCATGAAGACAAGGGACAGCGGCTCCCTGTTCCGATGGGCGAGCTTCAGATCGTTTGTCATCGCCGCCAGGAGTTGCTGATAGTCGGTAATGGCGTGGTCCTGCCAGTACAGGAACTGAAGCCCGATAAGAACTCCGACGATCCCAACATAGAGTCCAAGCGCCTCTCCAAGCCTGTATGTGACCGAGTTCTTACTGGGGTCATATGGCACCGAAAAGTACAAGAAGAGAACGAGAGCCCCTATGATGGCCGCCGCCAGAACGGCCCGCTTGCCACTCCAGAGCACGAAATCCACGAACGATTGGAGCTCTGGCCCCCTTTCGACTTCTTCTTGGCCTAGTTGATTCGAAAGAAAGAGCAACAACAGGAACGTGAAGAAAAGGAACAAGGCGAGCGGCAAGAAGGTTGGCCTCCATCTGAGAGTTGACCAATAGGGCCAGACGACTACTGCTACTGGAACCACGAATCCCAGTACGAGGTATCCAAAATGCTTTCCTACTTCTAGGAACCACTTCTTGCGATCCATTTCCGTTCCCCGTGTTGCCAACAGGTTCACGAACCCGTAAACACAAGCCTGCCCACTTTGAACAGGCCACTCAATCACTCAACCACTGGTTGTCTTATAGCTCTGTCAATCGTCCGTTGTCAACTGGGAGCAAGAGATGTCGCTAAGTTGCCCTCAATGCCTTTCCGCTCCCGATAGATTCGGCCCGTGACGAGCCGATCCGAGAATCGCCTGCTCCGCCGTCTCAGGCGGCATGCTCATCTGCCGGGCCTGGGCGTTCGTGGATACCGGTGGCTGGCCGAGCCGGTGAATCGGCGGCGGCTGGCGCGGGCGCTGCCCAGGCTGCGGGAGTTTTTCGCCGGGGTGGCCAGTGAGGAGCGGCCGGCGGTGCTCGTGGTCGTGCCCGAGACCATGCGCTGGCTCCGGCTCTGTCTCAAGCTCGTGCCCCGAGAGGTGCCAATCCTCTTGCTGTACAACGGAGTGGCGGACGCCGGGATCGAGACGATCGGTCGCGAGTTTCCGGAAGCGCGAGGCCTTCGGCTGCCGACCCTTCCGGGCACGTTTCTGCGCCACGGGGCGGTGCTCGAAGCGGTGGTGCGCTCGATCGGTCGCGACTTCACGATGCTGGATCACGATTGCTATGTCTTCGATCCGAAGCTCTTCGGACCGGTGGCGTGGCGCGAGGAGGATTTCCTGGCGGTGCCGGACGACCCCGGATTCGTGCGCGAGGTCGCGGTCGATGAGCAGGACGGGTCGGTTCTGCGCCTGCCGCGAACGCACTTCCTCGTCGTCCGGACGGCGGCATTGCTCAGGATTCTGGATCGGCACCGGATCGGGCTCGACGTCTATCGCTCGGCGCCCGGCCGGCTGGCCGGCCCGCTCGGGCGGTTGGGCCTGGGGCGCGGCCGGAAGGCGGCCGCCCAGACCGCCCTCTACGACTACGACACGATGCAGCTGGCGATGGCGCTGGCTCTGGCCGACGGGCTGACGGTCCGGTATCTGGAGGTCGGCGAGCGAGCGGTTCTCCACATCGGCCACACCGCCAATCGCGCGTTGAAGCCGTACTTGGCCGAGCTCGAAAAAGCCCGAGGCGAGTAGGCCGCCGACCTCAGCCCGAGCGTCGCTTCTGGAGCTTGGCCCAGGTGTCGCGCAGCGTCGTGGTGCGCAGGAAGACGGGCCGCTCCTCGGCTCCGGTCGTCTTGGCGTCCCGGGCAAAGTAGCCGAGACGCTCGAACTGGATGGGAGTTCCTGGCTCGGCTTCGGCCACGGCCGGCTCGGCGTAGGCTGGGCTCCGGATCGAGGTCGAATCCGGATTGAGGTTGTCCAGAAAGGCGCCGCCTGTGTCGGTTTCGTCGGGGTTCTCCCGTGTGAACAGGCGGTCGATCAGATGGGCCTCGATCTCGACGGCGTGGGCGGCCGAGACCCAGTGGATGGTGCCCCGTACCTTGCGGCCGTCCGGGGCGTGGCCGCCGCGGGTCTCCGGATCGTAGGTGCAGCGAAGCTCGACGACCTCGCCGGCGTCGTCCTTGACGACGTCCACGCACTTGATGAAGTAGCCCCAGCGCAAGCGTACCTCGCGTCCGGGAGCCAGCCGGAAGAACTTCTTGGGCGGGTCTTCCAGGAAATCGGCGCGCTCGATCCAGAGCTCGCGCGAAAAGGGCACCTTGCGCCTACCGGCGGATTCGTCTTCCGGATTGTTGACCGCGTCGAGCTCTTCGACCCGATCTTCGGGATAGTTCTCGAGCACCACCTTGAGCGGATCGAGCACCGCCATGCGCCGAGGGGCGGACTTGTTCAAATGCTCGCGCACGCAGTGCTCGAGGAGCGCCACGTCGATCAGGCTGTCGGCCTTGGCCACTCCGATGCGGTCGCAGAAGTCCCGGATCGCCGCCGGTGGGATGCCGCGCCGCCGTAGGCCGGAGAGCGTCGGCATGCGCGGATCGTCCCAGCCCTCGACGTGCCCCTCCTCGACCAGGCGCTTGAGCTTGCGCTTGGAGAGCACGGTGTAGGAGAGGTTGAGCCGGGCGAACTCGGTCTGTTCGGACGGGTAGATGCCGAGCGAGTCGATGAACCAGTCGTAGAGCGGCCGGTGATCCTCGAACTCCAGGGTGCAGAGCGAGTGGGTGATGCCTTCGAGCGAGTCGGACTGGCCGTGGGTGAAGTCGTAGGTCGGATAGATCGACCAGTCGGAGCCGCGCCGGTAGTGCTCGGCTTTGAGGATCCGGTAGAGGACCGGGTCGCGCAGGTTGAGGTTGCCGGCCGCCATGTCGATCTTGGCGCGGAGCACTTTGGCTCCGTCTTCGAACTCGCCGGCTTTCATACGCTCGAAAAGATCCAGGTTTTCCTCGACCGCGCGGTCGCGATACGGACTGTTCGTGCCCGGCTCGGTGAGCGTGCCCCGGTGGGCGCGAATTTCCTCGGCGGAGAGATCGTCCACGTAGGCGAGGCCCTTCTGGATGAGCTCGACCGCCCAGGCGTAGAGCTGTTCGAAGTAGTCGGACGCGAAGCGCTCCTCGTCCCAGGAAAAGCCCATCCACTCGATGTCCCGCCGGATGGCGTCCACGTACTCCTGGCGCTCGGTAAGGGGATTCGAGTCGTCGAAGCGCAGGTTGCAGGTGCCGCCGAACTCCCGGGCCAGGCCGAAGTTGAGGCACATCGACTTGGCGTGGCCGATGTGGAGGTAGCCGTTGGGCTCCGGTGGGAAGCGGGTGCGGATCGAGTCGTGCTTGCCCAAGGCGAGGTCGGCCTCGATCATCGCCTTGATGAAGTGGCTGCCGCGAGTGGACTCCGCCTTGCCCCGGCTCTCACGACGCTCCGGGCGCTCTGGACGCTCCGGACCGCTCATGACGCGGCCTCGGAGGCTTCGAGCTCGAGCTTGGCGAGGGCTCGGTCGATCCGGGCGAGGACCCGCTCGCGGCCCAGGATCTCGAGAGTCTCGAACATTCCGAAGCCCACGGCCTTTCCGGTCGTTGCTATGCGCACGGCATGGATAATGTCACCGATCTTCACGCCACGCTCATCGACAAAGGCCCGCATATCGGCCTCGAGCGCCCCGGCCGAAAAGTCCGGCCGTCCGGTGAGTCGCTCCCGGTAGGCGGCCAGAAGCTCGCCCGCGGCCTCGGGCCGGACCAGCCGTTTCGTCCAGGCCTTCTCGTCGTAGGAAAGGGCTTCGTCCGGCCGGAAGAAGTCGTCGAATTGCAGGACGTCGCCGGCGACCTTGATCCGGTCGCCGGCGGCTTGGACGATGGCTCGAAGCGTCTCGCCGCCGGTCTCGGGCGCGAGCAAGCCGGCCGCCTCCAGGAAAGGCCGGCAGCGCTCGGCTCGTTTCTCGACCGAGAGAGCCATCATGTGGCGCTCCTCGAAGCTCATGAGCTTTTCCGGGTCGAAGGCCGCCGGCGACTTCTGGACGCGCTCGAGCGAGAAGCTTGCGATCATCTCTTCGCGGGTGAAGTGCTCGGTCTTGTCATCGAGCGACCAGCCGAGGAGCAGAAGGTAGTTGAGGAGCGCCTCGGGGACGAAGCCCACAGTCTTATAGAAATCGACGATCACGGGATTGAAGGTCTCGGCTTCGGGGTGAAGACCGATGGCTTCGGCGATGGTCTGACCGTGCTCGGTGAGCCGGGCGAAGTCGTGGTGCTTCAAGTACTTGGCGAGCTTGCGTTTCGACAGCTTGTTCTTCGAGCCCGGCTCGGCGACGAACGGCAGATGGGCGTAGGCGGGAAGCTCGTAGCCCAGGGCCCGGGCGATCAAGATCTGGCGCGGCGTGTTCGACAGGTGCTCCTCGGCGCGGATTACGTGACTGATGGCCATGGCGTGGTCATCCACAACCGAGGCCAGGTGATAGAGGACCGAGCCGTCCGCGCGCTGGATGACGTGATCCTGCTCGCGCGCCCAGTCGAAGCTCATCGGGCCCCGGATCAAGTCCTCGAACTCGCACTGGCCGGCCCTCGGCATGGCCAGGCGGACGACGGCGGCCCGGCCCTCGGCCTCGTAGCGGGCACGGTCCTCGTCGGTCTCGGCGCGGAAACGCCGGCTGTAGAGGAATCGGCGCTTCTCGGCCTCGGCCTGCTTGCGCTCGACGGCGAGCTCGTCCGAAGTGGCGTAGTCGCGGTAAGCGGCACCGGTCTCGAGTAACCGCTCGACGGCGGCTTGATAGAGGTCGTCGCGTTGGGACTGGAAGTACGGCCCGAGGTCGCCGCCCACCTCGGGGCCCTCGTCCCAGTCGATGCCCAGCCAGCGGAAGCCGTCCAGGATCGGCTGAAGTGACGCTTCCAGGTTGCGCTGGCGGTCGGTGTCGTCGATCCTGAGAAGGAACGCTCCGCCGTGCCGCCGTGAGTAGAGCCAGTTGAAGAGCGCCGTCCGCACGCCACCGATGTGCAGGTAGCCTGTCGGGCTGGGAGCGAAGCGGGTACGGACCATGGCTGGGGAACGGGAAGGAAGAATGGCGGAGAGGGAGGGATTCGAACCCTCGGACCAGGTTAACCCCGGTCGCCTGCTTAGCAAGCAGGTCCGTTCGACCACTCCGGCACCTCTCCGCGGGTCGAAGGCCTCAATTCTAGTGAAGGCGGCCGGCAAGGGCCAGCCGTCCAGCGGCTTGACGCTGGGAACTGGGATTCCGTGTCGGAGCGTCGCCCCCTGCCGGATCGAGGGCCAGTGTCTTGTGGCGGTCCTCGTGGCTTCCGTGGGAGGTCGTGAGGGATCTTGCCGTTCTTGGACGGACCGATCCCCGGAGAGCCTGTCTTCCGAGCGGGCCGCCGCAGACGGCAGGAACCCTGTCCGACCGCGAGACAGGCCGACGGCCGTCGGAACGTGGGTGGGAGGGCTTGCGACGAGCCCTCAATTGACCGTTTGGACCGGTTCTTGTTAGGGTTTTCGTCGCTGCTGGGACGTCGTTCAATGGTAGGACACACGGCTCTGGACCGTGGAATCGGGGTTCGAATCCCTGCGTCCCAGCCAATCTTCCCGCTTGCGGCGATCGGCGGAACTTCGCGGAGGACCGCCGCCTGAAACGGGCCGCTAGCCAGATCGCGGCTCGTTGCGCAACGCGCGGACGGCACCGAGAACCAGAAGCGCCGCCGCCGGGATCCAGAAGGCTCGGGTTAGCTCACCCGAGCCCGCCAGCCTGCCCATCACCCAGGGCAGCACCGCGCCGCCCGCTCCTCCGGCAGCCAGCACCCAACCCGTTCGCCGGGACCGGTCGGCGCGGGTGGCTTCGGCCAGAAAGGAGACGAGGAGCGGGTAGAGAGGCGCGACGCCCAGACCGGTAAGGACCGCTCCGGCCGCCGCCTGGCCCTGGGTGGCGGCGCGGGTGAGCAAGACAGTGCCCAGGATTGCGATGACCAGGCCCGTCTGGAAGAGACGGCCCTCGGGGATCCTGGCGAGGATCCGGGGGGCCACGAAGCGTCCGACCAGAACGGCTCCCCAGAAGCCCGAGCCGATGACCAGGGCCAGTACCGGCCGCGAGGCGTCAAGCTTGTCGGCCAGGGTCACGAGCCAGCCGGCGACCGCGGTCTCGGCGCCGACGTAGAGAAAGAACATGACGGCAAAGGCCACGAGGGTCGGGAGCGTGGCGCGAGCCGGGGCCTGAAGCGAATCGGGGGACGGCTCGGCTTCGGTCGTCTCGTCGCCCCCGTCGTCCGGGCGGACCGTCACCGCCAGGGCGAGAGCCGCCAGGGCGGAGGCGCCGGCCAGGGCTCCGTAGAGAACGGTCAGGCTGGAGCGGCCGATCGCGACGGCTACGAGGAGCGGGCAAGCCACCGCCCCGAGGCCCCAGATGAGGTTGAGCCGCGACAGCGCGGCGCCGCGGCTGCCGGCGACGGCATGCGCGAGGTAGAGGTTGCTGGCTGGAATGACCAGGCCCAGGCCGGCGCCGAGCGAGGCCACGGCGAGCCGCGCGACCGGCCATCCGCCGAGGAGCCCGGCAAGCCCCGCGGCCATGAGCGCGTAGCCGGCGACGAGGCTGCGCCGCAGGTTCCGGCTCGACAAGACGGCTCCCACCGAGCTCGCCAGAAATTGCACCAGGAACAGGCTGGCGAGCCGGCTCTCGGGCACGTCCCAGTCGGCCGCGAGCTGCGGCAGGATCGGGCCCAGAAGAACGGCCACGACACCGGTCAGGAGGAAGCCGGTGAAGAGAGCGATGGTCGGGCGCTGGGACAAGCTGGGCTCGTTCGGTATCGCGGAATTGTAGCGCTGCGTCGGAGGGTGGAGCCCACCTGTTAAGGTCTGCGGATCGCGAAGGGATCCAACAGGTTTCTCGGCGAACAAGGAGCTGTGTGTTCCGATTCTTAGGCGGCCTTCTTGGCTTGATCTTGGTGGCGTCGTGCTCACGCGGGGAGCCACGTCAGTACTTCGACCTGGTATCCGGCTTCGGTCGGGCCGAGGTCGAGACGCTGGCGGCGCCCGTGAGTACCGAGTCCGATCGTCCCCACGGCGAAGGCCTTCCGGAATGGGCCGGCCAGGTTCTCGCGGATGTTGCTAGCGAACGCCTGTATCTTCCCACCGGGGCCCGGGTGGCCTATGTTGTCGAGACTCCGAGCGAGAGCCGGCTTCGGTTTGGGGGCGTAGCGCCGCGCGGTGAGGACACCTGGCTGCTGGTGCGGGTCGAGACCGAGGCCGGCGCGCTCTTGGTCGAGGAGGTGCGCCGTCCCGAGCGAGACTGGGAGCTCGAGGTCAGCGGTGCCGAGCCGGCGCTTACGCGGATCTCGCTCGAGGTCGCGGGCGGCTTCGAGGGATCGGGCGACGGGGTCCTGCTGTCCGGTCCTGGCCTCTGGTCGTTCGCGGCTCCCGTGCCGGCCCAGGAGGAAGCGCGAATCGAGAGCGACAAGCAGTCGACCCAGCCGCTGGTTGTGATCTATCTGATCGACACGTTGCGCCGGGATCGGCTGGGTACCTATGGGTACGAGCGGCCGGTCTCGCCGAATATTGATCGGTTTGCCGATTCCGCGACCGTGTACGAGCGTGGGATCGGGCAGGCTTCCTGGACCAAGCCTTCGGTGGCGTCGATTTTCAGCGGCGTGTGGCCTCCGAGCCATGGCGCGACCGGCTGGAAGCATCGCTTGCCGGATGAGTTCGAAACGCTCGCCGAGCGGCTTCGCGACACCGGCTACACGACGGCGGCGTTTGTCACCAACGTCAATGCCAGCTCCACCTTTGGACTGGCACAGGGCTTCGATGAAATCTGGTACGACCGCGAGGCCCGTTCGATGGAAGTGAACGAGGCGGTCTTCGATTGGCTGGATGACTACGATGGTTCTCAGCCGGCCTTTCTGTACATTCACACCGTCGATCCGCACGCTGGGTACAATCCCACGGAACCGTTTCGCAGCCGCTTCGCCCCCACCGCGGATGAGATGCCCTCCTGGAAACCGCGCTGGAAGTGGCCGGCGGCGGCGCTTCCGTTCCTGAGCGACCTCTATGACGGCGAGATCGCGCAGAATGACGCCTCATTTGGCGCTCTTGTGGGTCGTCTTCGGGTTGAGGGTCTTTTCGAGGAAGCCCTCATCATCGTGACGGCCGATCACGGAGAGGAGTTCCGAGAGCACTACGGTTGGCGACACGGTCGCAAGCTCTTTGCCGAGTCGCTGAACGTACCGCTGGTCGTCAAGTACCCGGGCCAACGACAGGGAGCGAGGGAGACCGAGCCTGCCTCGCACGTTGATATCCTGCCGACGGTTCTGGACGTTCTCGGCGAGTCGATTCCTGCCGGCGTCGATGGGCACACGCTTCGGAAACCCACGCCGGCGCCGGTCTTTTCGCACCTGCGATTGAGCAGGGCGCCGCTCCAGTTCAGCGTCGTGGACGGACGCTGGAAGCTGATCCAGGTCCACGGGGACGAGGTCCGGGAGCGTCTGTTCGACGTCGTAGCCGATCCCGGGGAAACGAAAGATCTGGCCGAGGAGCTGCCGCTCAGGCGAGAGCTCCTCGCGGGACTCTTGCGGGAACGGCGCGCGCGCACGAGCGCGGCGGCAAGCGACGAGATTGCGCTGACCGATGAGATCAACGAGGCCCTGCGGGCACTCGGGTATCTGGACTAGGGTTCGTCGCACCGGCCGGCTCGTTGGAGCCGCAAGTCTTGTGGTGCTCGCGGGAGGCCCGGTGCCGGCGGCCGGGGCGGCGCTGGATGACGATCGCTTCAGGGACTCGACGTCGGTGGTGGTGGTCGAGGTTCCCGTGCGGGTCCTGGTGGATGGCAAGCCGTTGCGAGGGCTTGCCGCCGAGGACTTCATCGTCCGCGACGAGGGCGTGGAACGCGAGGTTCTGGATCTGACGGTCTACGACTTTCTGTGGCGGCCGGATCCGGACGCGGCGTCCGGGGTGGTTCCGAGCGCGCCGGGCTCTCCGGGAGCCCGCGCTCCTCCCGGCCCAGTCGGACGCAACTATCTTTTCTTGTTCGATCTGGCGTACGGCGGCACGGATCTGATCCACGCCCGGCGCCGGCTCGAGGCCAGCCTTCGAGCCTTGCGTACGGTTCTGCCTCGGTTGACGCCCGCGGACCGGGTCGGGATCGCGTACCACAGCGCCTTGCGGGGGTTGAAGCTGCTGCTCGATTTCAGCTCCGAGACCGCGGTAGTGGCGGAAGCGGTCGAACTGATGGAGCTCGTGATTCGCGCCAATCCGCGGCGGATCGAACGCGAGTTCGCGGACTGGCCGCGGCTGGCGCCGTCACGTCCGGGGTGGCGGGCGAAGACCGCGCGCGGTCCTCTGCGCGCTTCTTTCGACGACGTTCTCGCCGAAGCCCGACACGCCGGGCTTCGGGGGGATCTGGATCTGCCGCACTCGAGCCTCGTCATGTACCTGACGCGCGGTCTGCGGGAGTTGATGGAGCGGACGCGGGTGGCCGGCGAGAAGCACCTGGTGTTGCTGTCGGCGGGACCGATCCTGGGCGAGGAGGCGGCGCGCTCGCTGCGCTTTCTGCAAGAGCTGATGCGCGAGTTCCGGGCTTCGAACTGGACCGTTCAGGCCGTCAACACCGCCGGCCTGGGCACCGGCCGCGACTCGTTGCACCATCTGGCTCGCGGCACGGGCGGCGCGGTCTATGCGAACTCCCGGGACCTCGAGCGTCTTCTGGGTCGGATGCTGGATCAGACCAGCCTGACCTACGTCCTGGCCTTCCAGCTAGATGATGCGCCGGCCGAGGGCCGCTACCGCCGTCTCGAGGTCGAGCTCAGGAACCCGCCCAAGAAAGCTCGCATCGTGCACCGGCCCGGCTACTTCCAGCCCGGCCGGCGGCCGGAGCCGATTCCAGGCCGGAGGCCGGTGGACGGGGACCCCGGCCCCGGGCCGAGCAGGTAGCGGCGAGAAGCGCCGCTAGGTCTGCGGCTCGACCGGTTCCCTTGGACTCGCGGGGCCGCCGGCCGCGCGCGGCCTCTTGCCCGGCTTGCCCTCCCAGATCTCCTTGACGGCCGCGAGGCTGGAAAGCACGCCGGAGGCCTCGTAGGGAAGGAACACCTTCGAGCCCTTGCCGTCGGCAATGCGCTGGAGCGCCTCCAGGTACTTGATGGCGATGAGCTCGGGTGAGGGCTGGGCGGTGTGGATGGCGTTGTAGGTGCGCTCGATCGCTTCGGCCTCGCCCTCGGCGACCGCCTTCTGCCGGTACCGCTCGGCTTCGGCCTGGCGCTTGACGGCTTCGGCCGCGCCTTCCGCGCGCAAAATCTCCGATTCCTTCTGACCCTCGGCTTCCAGGATCCGAGATTGCTTCTGGCCCTCGGCTTCGAGGATCGCGGCGCGCTTGTTGCGTTCGGCCTTCATCTGCCGGTGCATGGCCTCGGTTACGTCCTGTGGCGGTTCGATGCGCTGAAGCTCGACGCGCGCGACCTTGACGCCCCACTTGTCGGTGGCCTCGTCCAGAATCTGGCGCAACTTCGAGTTGATGACCTCGCGCGAGGTGAGCGACTCGTCGAGCGCCAAGTCCCCGACCAGATTACGTAAGCTCGTCTGCGCCAGCTTGGTGGCGGCGGCGTAGAAGTTGGCAACGCTATAGGTCACTTTGACCGGGTTCGTCACCTGGTAGTAGACGACGGCGTCCACTTCGACCACCACGTTGTCCTTGGTGATGACGCTCTGGGGCGGAACGTCGACCACCTGCTCGCGCATGTCCACCTTGATGAGACGCTCGATGAACGGCAGGACGATGTTGAGTCCGCTGTCGACGGTGCGCTGGTACTTGCCCAGGCGTTCGACGAGACCCTTCTGGTACGGGCGGACGATCCGGAATGGCATCATGATTCCTCCTTGGTCGCTGGGACCGGACTCGAGGGACGGCTCGGAGCCGGAGCTGCCGAGTTTGCCGAAGAGCTCCAAGAGCGCGCCGGGAAGATCGGCTTCCAGGCTACCGTCCCCCTGACGCTGCGAGCGCAGGGTGCCTCGGGCTCGGCGGGGACGGTTCGAGTGTGGCGCGGCCATACGAGTGCCTGGCCGCCATTCTAGCCCCCGCCGCGGGCGGCCAACCGGCTCGCCTATCTGCCCTCCTACTCCGAGGCCTCAACCGACTGAAGTTGGTGCGATGGGCCCGGCTCGATTCAGCCGTCCGTGCCTCTCGAGACCAACGCTCGGGAGAATGCCGGTCAGGCGAAAGCGAGCTCGATCAAGCGCGTCTGCTCCAGCCGGTGAGCCTTGGCCGAGCCGGTCGCCGGACTGGCCGACGCGGCGCGCTTGACAGTGCGCACGTGGCGGTCGCGGGACAAACGTTCGATCTCGGGCAGCACGAAGGAAAGGGCTCCCATGTTGGCCGGCTCCTCCTGGACCCAGAGCAGGTGGCGCGCCGCGCCGAAGCGATCCAACTCGGCGGCCAGGGCTTTGCTGGGGAACGGGTAGAGCTGCTCGATCGTGACGATGGCGATATCGCCCGCGGACCGCCGCTGGCGCTCGGCGCGAAGCTCGTGAGCGACCTTGCCGGTGCAGAGCAGCACCCGGCGTGGGTCCGAGGCCTCGTCGTCCGGCCAGATGAGCCGGAATCCCGGCCGGGCCAGGTTGTCGCGCGGCGAGGCCGCCGCCGGGTGCCGCAGCAAGCTCTTCGGGGTCAAGACGATCAAGGGCTTGCGCCAGCTCCGCAGCGCCTGCCGGCGCAGGAGGTGGAAGTACTGACACGCGGTCGAGGGATAGGCGATCTGAATCGCGTCCTCGGCCGCGAGCTGGAGGAAGCGTTCCATGCGCGCGCTCGAGTGCTCGGGCCCTTGTCCCTCGTAGCCGTGAGGGAGGAGCACGACCAGGCCCGACAGGAGGCCCCACTTGTCTTCGCCGGCGGTCACGAACTGATCGAAAATGATCTGGGCGCCGTTGGCGAAGTCTCCGAACTGGGCCTCCCAGGCCACCAGGGCCTCCGGATAGTCGCGGCTGAAACCGCATTCGAAGCCCAGGACGGCGGCCTCGGACAGGGTGGAGTTGTAGATGGCGAACGGCGCCTGATGCTCGGCGATGTGGGCGAGGGGCGCGAAGGACTTCCCCGACGCGCTATCGGTCAGCACGGCGTGACGGTGGCTGAAGGTTCCGCGGCGGGAATCCTGTCCCGAAACGCGCACCGGGTGGCCGGCATCGACCAGGGAAGCAAAGGCGAGGGCCTCGGCCATGCCGAAGTCGACGGGCTCCTCGCCGCGGCCCATTTTGCGCCGGAGCTCGAGGAGCTTCGCGAGCTTGGTGTGGACCGCGAAGCTCTCGGGCACCGCGGTCAGCCGGAGGGCGTAGTCTTCGACGTCCTGAATCTCGAGCCCGGTCTCGACTTCCAGCTCGTTACGGTAGGGACCGCCGTCGAAAGCGCTCCAGTAGTCCGGGAGGCGCCGCAGAAGCGGGATCTCGTCCAGCGTCTCGGCCCGCTGCTTGGCCCGATCCAGCTCTTCGGTAACCGAAGAGACCATGCCCTCCAGCGTTGCCGGATCGAAGTCGAGCCGGGCGGCGTAGTCACGCCACAAGGGCGGCCGCTCTTGGATCGTCCGGTAGAGCGCCGGCTGGGTCATCGTGGGATCGTCGATCTCGCTGTGCCCGTGGCGCCGGTAGCCGATGAGGTTGACCACGACGTCGCTCGCGAATCTGTAGCGGTAGGCCATTGCCAAGCGGCCAGCCCGAACCACGGCGTCGGGGTCCTCCCCGTTGACGTGGACGATCGGCACCGGCAGGCGTTTGGCGACGTCGGAAGCGAAGCGGGATGAATGAAGCGCCTCCGGATCGGTGGTGAACCCGATCAGGTTGTTGACGACGACGTGAACGGTGCCGCCTACGCTGAACCCCTCGATTCCGGCAAGGTTCAGGGTCTCGGCCGCAACGCCTTGTCCGGCGAAGGCGGCGTCGCCGTGAAGCACGATCGGAACGATCCGACTTCCCTGGGTGTCCCCAAGCCGCTCCTGCTTGGCGCGGACGCGGCCCATGGCCACCGGATCCACGGCTTCGAGATGGCTCGGATTGGAAATCAAATGGATACCAATGGAGTGGCCGTCCATTGCCTTGTAGGTTCCGGTCGCGCCGAGGTGGTACTTGACGTCGCCCGCGCCGAAGATCGACTTGGGGTCCACGTCCTCGAATCCGGCCAGGAGCTTGTCGAGAGAAACGCCCACGACGTGGGCCATGACGTTGAGGCGGCCGCGGTGGCTCATGGCCAGCACCGCCTGAACGGCGTCGTGGGCCGCGGCCTCTTCCAGCATCTCGTTCAGTAGCGGAATCAGGGCCTCGATCCCTTCGACCGAGAACCGTTTGTTGCCGATGTAGCGCCGTTGCAGGGTCTCCTCGAAGGTCGCCGCCCGGATCAGCTCGTCCAGGATCCTGGTGGCGTCGAGGCGGGGCTCGAGCGGCTGGTCCTCGATGGCGCTAGCGATCCAGGCCCGGCGGTCTGGGTCCGGGATGTGGCCGAACTCCACCGCCATCGTGCCGCAGTAGAGAGAGCGTGCCCGCTCGGCTTCTGCCCCCTCGTTGGCGAGGTCGGGATGCTCCAGGGGTTCGAGGCGGCCCAGCCAGTCCAGGTCGGCGGCCAGATAGCCCCAGCGCCGGTACGCCTCGAGGATGGCTCGATCGTCGGACGGGGGGTTCATGGTGTTCGTCGAAAGCTCTAGCGGCCTCCGGCGGGGCGACCTCGTGCCGCTGGAACCGGGGGCGAGAGCATATCGAGAAGGGGGCCTAAGGTAGCTGGGGCGCCGGATAGAATGCCGGCCCATGTCCTTCACGTGGAGTGCTGCTAGAGCGGTTGGCCGCCGCCGCCGGCGTCGCCGCTTGGTCCAGATGTCGGTGCTGGCGCCGAAGCTCGTGCCGGTCATGGTGGCTCTCGCCGCCTTCGTCGGTTTCGGTGGTTGCGGGGATGGCCGCACGCCGGTCGTCGTGTATTCGCCCCACGGCCGCGATCTGCTCGAGTTGGTGGAGGCGGCCTTCGAAGAGGCCAATCCGGACGTCGACGTGCGCTGGCTCGACATGGGCTCGCAGGAGGTCTACGACCGGGTTCGCTCCGAGCGGGCCAATCCCCAGGCCGACGTCTGGTTTGGCGGTCCCGCCACGATCTTCTCGCGTGGTGCGGAGGAAGAGCTCCTGGCGTCTTTCCGGCCAAGCTGGGCGGATCGCTTGCCGGAGTCGAGCCGGTATCCGGACGACCGGTACTTCGGCCTCTACCGGGCGGTACCGATTCTCTTTTTCAACTCGGAAGCGGTGTCGCCCGAGGAGGCGCCCCGCGACTGGGACGATCTTCTGGATCCGCGCTGGCGGGGCAAGGTGGTGATCCGGGACCCGCTCGCCAGTGGCACCATGCGCACGGCGTTCGGCCTGATCCTGGCGCGATCGGTGGCCGAGACCGGATCCGACGAGGCCGGCTTCGAGTGGCTGCGACGCCTCGACGCGCAGACCTCGGACTACGTCGTCAATCCGGCGCTGCTGTTCGAGAAGATCCTGCGTCAAGAGGGGCTGGTGACGATCTGGGAGCTCACCGACGCTTTGCTGCTCCGGGAGCGGGAGGCGCCCATTGACTACGTTTTCCCGGCGTCTGGCACGCCGGTGATCGACGACGCGATCGGCGTCGTCGCGGGAGCGCCGCACCAAGCCGAGGCCCGGCGCTTGGTCGAGTGGCTGGGCGGTGACGAGGCGTTACGTCTAGTGGCGGAAGGCGCCTTCCGGTTGCCGGCCAGGCAGGACCTTCCGGCCGGGTCGCTACCGGACTGGGCGGAGCGCGCCTTGGCCGAGATCGTTCCCGCCGAACTCGACTGGGATCTCGTCGCCTCCCGCGGCCAGGGTTGGATGACCCGGTGGGACCGCACGGTCCGGGCGAAGAGCTGAGAGCGTGGCCTATCTCGAGTTGGACTCGCTGTCGAAGCACTTCGGTTCGAGCCGGGTACTGAGCGATGTTTCGGTGTCGGTCGAAGAGGGCGACACTTTGGTCCTCCTGGGCCGGAGCGGCAGCGGTAAGACGACGCTGCTGCGTCTCGTTGCCGGCTTCGAGCGGGCGGACACCGGTGACGTACGCCTGGCCGGCGGCTCGCTGGGCGAGCTTCCTCCTGAGCGGCGCAACTTCGGCATGGTGTTCCAGCACTACGCGCTTTTCCCACACCTGTCGGTGGGCGAGAACGTGGCGTTCGGTCTTGAGGCCCGTGGCCTCGACCCGGCCGGCCGGATCGACAAGGCGTTGGCGGCGGTCGATCTCGAGGACTTCGCCGACCGGCGGGTGGACGCGATCTCCGGCGGTCAGCAGCAACGGGTCGCGCTGGCACGGGCGCTGGCACCGGAGCCGGACGTGCTGCTCCTGGACGAGCCGCTCTCGAACCTGGACCCGGATCTGCGCGAGCGAACGCGGCGCGAGCTGGCGGCCACCCTCGACCGGATCGGGATCACCGCGGTCTGGGTGACGCACGAACAAGACGAGGCGTTCGACGTAGGTACCTTGGTGGCAGTACTCGAAGAAGGGCGGTTGCATCAGGTGGGCACGCCCGAGGCCATCTACCGCCGGCCCGAGACCCCGTTCGTGGCCGGTTTCGTGGGCAGGTCGTCGGTGCTCGCCGGGCGCTGGCGAGAGGACGGCACGGTCGAGCTCGAGAACGGATCGAGCCTTCCGGCCGAGGTCGGGACGGGGCGACTGAGTGCCGGCGAGCGCGTCGAGCTCTATGTGCGGCCCGAGTTCTGGAGAGCAACTTCGGGCCCGGGTCCGGTTGGCCCGACCCGGGCGGGCTCGACCCTCGCTGCGCAGGTCGAGGAGCGCCGGTTCGTGGGCCGGGACAGCCTCGTGACCGGCCGGTTGGCGTCTGGCGGTACGGTCGAGTGGCTGGATGAGTCCGACCGGACGCCGGGCGCCGAGGTCACTCTCGAGCCGCGTCCGGACGCTCATCCACCGGTTGCCTTCGCCGCTGCCGAGCGGGTGCGCTCTTGAGCGCCGAGCCGCGGCGGGCGCCCGGGCCGATTCGGTCCCGGCTCCGAAATCGGCTCTGGGGGCCGGCTCTGGCTCTCGTTCTCGCCTGGCTGGTGGGCTATCCGCTGGCGCTGACGGTACTCGAAGCGCTCGGGATTCCGACGCAACCGTCGTTCGCTGGTTTTGCCGAGTTTGGCCGCCGGCCGGACGAGTGGTTGGCGCTCTGGCGCAGCGTCTGGATCTCGCTCGCCTCGGTGGCGCTGGCGGCGGCAGTCGGCGTGCCCCTGGCGTTCGTCTTCGAGCGTTTCGAGTTTCCCGGCAGGGCCGTTCTGGGCGGATTGATCGCCCTGCCGGTGGCGCTGCCACCGCTGGTCGGCGTTCTGGCCTTTCTCTTCCTGTACGGCGAGAGCGGCTTTCTGACGCGGGCGGCCGGCTTTGTCCTGGGGCTGGAGCGGCCGCCGTGGCGGCTGCGCGGCGCCGGTGCCATTCTCTTGGTGCACGCCTATTCGATGTACGTCTATTTCTACCTCTTCGCGCGGGCCGCGCTGAGCCGGCTCGACCCATCGATGGAAGAAGCGGCGGCGGCGCTCGGGGCGGGTCGCTGGGCGCGGCTCCGGCGGGTGGTTCTGCCGCTTCTCAAGCCGGCGCTGGCGGGCGCCGCGCTTCTGACCTTCATGACCTCGCTGTCGTCGTTTTCGGCGCCGTACATCTTTGGCGGCGGCTTCCGGGTGATGACCACCCAGATCGTCGCCTCGAAGCTCAACGGCGAGACCACGATGGCCCAGGTCGAGACCGTAGTCCTGGCGCTGGTGGCGGTGGCCGGTCTCGGGGCCTTGATCGCCTTCGATCGGCGCCGCTCGGCGGTCATCGGCGGCGTGCGCGGACTGGCCCCGCGGCGGCGGTCGCTCGAGAGCCCGGCCGCGCGAGCTCTGGCGACCGCCGCCGGATGGTCGCTCGCGCTCTTTCTTCTTCTGCCGCACTTGACGCTGCTGGTGGTGTCGTTCGTGCCTTCCGGGACGTGGACGGTCGAAGCGCTGCCGCCAGTCCTGGACCTGTCCAACTACCGGTCGCTGATCTCGGCGCCTGAGCGGCTGCGGCCGGTCGGGAATTCTCTGTGGATGGCGGCGGCCTCGACCGCCGGAGCGCTGGCTCTAGGCCTGGCTACGGCGCGCACGGCGCTGGCCCGGGGCGGCCGGCTGGGCTCGCTTTTGGAGACCCTGGTCGCCCTGCCCTGGGCGATTCCCGGCACCGTCTTCGCCATCGCTCTGGCAACCGCGTTCGCGGTTTCGGCCCCATGGGCCGGCCGGTTCGTTCTGATCGGCACGCCGGTGATCCTGCCCCTGGCGTACCTGGTGCGCAGCCTTCCGGTCACCGGCAGGAGCGCTTTTGCCGGCTTACGGCAATTCGATCGAACGCTGGAGGAGGCCGCGGCCGGACTGGGCGCGGGCCGCTGGCTGCGGCTGCGCCGGGTGGTGTTACCGATGGTGCGTCCGGCGCTGGCCGCCGGCGCCGGGCTGGCGTTCATCACCGCGCTTGGGGACTTCGTCACCTCGATCGTCCTCTACACCTTCGAAACCCGGCCGATCTCGATCGAGATTCTGTCGAACCTGCGTCTGCAAGAAACTGGAGTCGCCGCCGCCTACGGCGTCCTGCTCATGGTGGCAAGCGCATTCGCATTCGTGGCCTGGAGCCGCCGGGAGGCGACGGCATGAGCGACGGCCATCCGCTGCGCAGGATCTGGGTGCTGATGGCGACGGTCTTCGTCGACATGCTGGGGTTCTTCATCGTCCTGCCGCTTCTGCCTTTCTACGCCGAAAAGCTGGGAGCCGATCCGATCCGAGTCGGAGCCCTGGTTTCGATGTTCGCGCTTGCCCAGCTCATCACGGCGCCGCTCTGGGGCCGGCTCTCGGACCACTATGGGCGCCGCCCGATGATTCTGCTGGGTCTTCTGGTCTCGGCCGGTGCCTACACCATCTTCGAAGTGGCGGATGCCGTCTGGCTGCTCTTCCTGTCTCGCTTCGTCCAGGGGGCCGGCAGCGGCACGACCGGCGTCGTTCAGGCCTACGTCAGTGACTCGGTGCCGCGGCAGGATCGCGCCAAGGCTCTGGGCTGGCTGACGGCGGCCACCAGCGCCGGCGTCATGATGGGTCCGGCGCTGGGATCGTTGGCGGCCGCGCTGGGCTGGATCGGCCCCGGCTACCTGGCGGCGATCCTGTGCGTCCTTAATTTCGCCTTTGGCTTGCGCTGGCTGCCCGAGTCGAGCTCGGCAAGTGGATCCGGTCGGGCGGCCGACGGGGCGACGAAGCGACGTCGAGGCAGCGTGCGCAAGGCCATTGGAGCCTTCCTGCGGCATCCCGCCCATCCTCTGGCCCGGCTGGTCTGGGTTTACACCCTGGGCATGATGGCGTTCATGGCCATGAACGGGATCTTCGCGCTTTACCTCGAGCGCGTCTTTGGTATCAATGAGAAGACCATCGGCTGGTTCTTCATGTACATCGGCGGCGTGTCGCTGGTGATGCGATCGCTTCTTCTGGGCCCGGCGGTGGCAAGGTTCGGCGAGCGCGGAGCGATGCGGCTGGGCGCGCTGGCGGTAGCGGTGGGCATGGCGGCGGCGCCCTTTGCCGGATCGATCTGGACGCTGTGCGCCGGCGTATTGCTGATTCCGGTCGGGACGGCCCTCTTGTTCCCCACCACGACCTCGCTGGTCTCGCACCGCGCGCCCGAAGGCCAGACCGGCTTGATCCTGGGCGTTCAGCAGGCCTTCGGCGGCGTGGCTCGCATGGTCGGCCCGATCTGGGCGGGTGCGGTCTTTCAGCACGTCGGCATTCGGTGGCCGTTCTGGCTGGCCGCGATCTTGATGGTCGGCGCGCGTCTGCTGGCGGCCGGGATTGGGCGCGACGAGGAGAGCTCGAGCGAGGTTCTGGACGGTGTTCTGCCGGTCGAGTCGGCCTAGCGGCTTCTGGGACCGCGGCCGCGAAGGGGATCGATCCTGACCGGCGTCAGCGGTTCTAGGCCTCGCATCCTGATCGTCGGGGGAGCCTCCCGGGATCGGGTCCGGACCGGTGTGGAGGAGCGGCGAATGTTCGGCGGCGCCGGGCTCTTTACCGCTCTGGCGGCGGAGGCCGCCGGGGCCCAGGTGACCATGCTCGCGCCGCGCCCGGATCCGATGCCGCCCGAGCTGGCCGGGGCGAACGGCCGTCTCGAATGGCTCGGTCCCAAGGTTGCCGTCGAGGATCTGCCGCGCTTCGAGATCGAGATCGACGGCGCGGGCCGGGCCCGCTATGTGGACGCCGATCCCGGCGCTGAGAGCGACCTCGAGATCTCGATGCTGGGATCCGCCGCCGGCCCGTGGGCGGCTGCCTTCTCGATTCCGTTCGCCGAGACCGAGCGCCAACTGGCGATGGTTCGCGAGCTCAGGTCCCTGAGCGGCTTGGTGGCGACGGGGACTTATCCGGCCGCGGCCGCGGCGGCCCGTCCCGAGCTCCTGGCCGCGATCGCGCTGGCCGACGTCTTCTTCTGCAACGAGGAAGAGCATCGCTCGCTTTTCGGCTGGCTCGTGACCGAGGATGACTCGGTGATGCCTGAAGCGCTGGCGACGCCTCCGGGCCGGCTGCGCCTGGTGACCCTCGGTGCCCGTGGCGCTTTGGTGGTGCAAGGGTCGTTTTCGACCCGGGTGGTGTCGGAGCCGGTCCGGGAGGCGGCCCCGGCCAAGGCCGCCGGGCCGGTTCTGTCCTCTCGGATCGATGCCCTCGCGCCCGTCACGGACCCGACCGGTGGCGGCGACATGTTCTGCGGTGCCGCCCTGGCGGGCCTGGCCCGCCGCGAGCATCCAGTGCTCGTCGCCCGCCGAGGCGTCTCCCTGGCCTCAAGGGTGCTTGGGGCCGGAGGGCGCGCGCGTCTCTTGAGCCTGGCGGATGAGGCCGGCGCGGGCGGGGCTTCTGAGGGCGTTTGGAGCGGGCGGTTGGGAGGCTCCGGGGCCGTTCGAGAGACCAAGGCGGCCCGGGTCGATCAGGCCCGAGTCCAACAGATCGGCAGGCTCTTGTCTGGTAACCATGAAGTTACTGTATTTGGGTTCGTGGGCCCGTGGTTTCCGGATCCTGAGGAAGAGGGCGCTCTGGAGCTCTTCTTTGCCGTGACGGTGCTTCAGTTCGGATTCTGGCACGACGATGGGCGGGCTTACGCTGGGCCGATGTGGACCCGGATCGGCGGTGATCGTCTCAAAGGCTCGGACGCGCTCTTTGCCGCCTTTCTTCGCTGGCTCCGGCAGGACCGGTCGGCGTTTACCCCCGAGCGGCTGGCCGCTCTCCGGCCGGAAGAGCTCGAGCGCCGCCTGGCGGCGGACGATGGCGTCTGCCCGTTCCCGCAGATGGCTGAGCGCTGGCGGCTTCTGAGCTCGTATGGGGAGGTGCTGAAGGAGTGGCGGCGTTCGCCGGCGGCCATCGTGACCCGAGCCAACGAGGCGTCGGAGCCGCTTGGGACGTTGCTCGTCCAGCTCGACCACCTCCCCGGCCTGCGTGAGGATCCTCTTCGCAAGAAGGCGATGCTGCTGGCGGCAATTCTGCGGCAACGGCCCGAGCGCTGGCTCGACTCGTCCGCGGGACCCTCTGGCGAGCGGCCCGACGAGCTGGCGCCGATCGTCGATTACCACGTCCAGCGAAGCTGCCTGCGCATGGGTCTGGTGCGGATCGAAGATCCCCAGCTCCGCGGCCGGCTCGAAGCGCGCCGGCTCCTGACGGCTGCCGAGCACGACGCCGTCCGGGAAGCCTCCTATCTGGCCGTGGCCGAGCTAGCTTCGGCGTCCGGCCTTTCGATGGGCGCCGTCGATTTCTTCCTGTTTCAAAACCGCTCTCGATGTCCGGAGATGTCCGAGCCCGAGTGCGACCTTTGTCCCGTAGAACCGGAATGCGCCCGGGCGACCGGGCTCTTCCAGCCGGTACGCCGGGTTACTTGGTACTAGCCGGAACGTGCCCGCCCCGCTCGCCGAGAAACGTGGGTACAACGCTGACGACCACCCGGCTCTGCTGGCTCAAGGCCCGGAAGGTGGGCGCCGGAAGAGCACTGCGAAGCGTTCCTCGTCGTCGTTCCAGCGCGGGTGGCGGCTGACGACCTCGAAGCCCGAGGCCACCATCTCCCGCTCCAGGGCCTCGGTCGGAATGCCGTGACCGCCGCGGTCGGGAACGTCGGGCAACTGACGCCAGTGGGTCTGCGGCACGATGTCGAGGACCGCCACCAGGCCCCCGGGCTTGAGCGCCCGCCACAGCTCGCGGCGCATCAGGTCGGGTTCTTGGAAGTGGTGGTAGACCATGCGGATCAAGATGGCTTCGCAGCAGGCCTCCGGCAGGCCGATCGTCTCTTGGTCGCCCAGGACCGCGGTCAGGTTGTCGAGGCCGCGGGACTCGGCGAGGCGCTCGATGTCTTCGACCAGGTCTTCCTTGACCTCGGTGGCCCAGACCCTGCCCGAGGTCCCGACGCCTTCGGCCAGTGCCACGGCCCAGTCCCCGTCGCCGGCGCCGACATCGGCGACGAGCGAGCCCTCCTCGAGTTGTAGAAGCGCCTCGATGCGCTCCACCTCGGCGGGATCGGCGCCCAGGAGCTGGCAGGCTCCGGACAGGATGAGAAAGGCGGCGCCGGCAATGCCGGCGCGGAGCCGCTCCGAGCGGGCCGGCCGAACGGCCGTCTCAGATGGGACCGGAAGGGCGGGCCGGGGCGAGTCAACGGAACGGGGTCGGATGGAGTTCATGGCGGCCGCCTCGGAGGTGGATTGGTTGATGTCGAAGCGTCGGGTCGGGCACCGCGGACCGGCGGAAGCAAGCGGTACCTCGTTGTCCATAGATACGGAGATTAGTCCGGTCCGTTGCATTCTGCCAGGCGGCTTCGCATCTCGTGGGAGTCCCAGTTTGCTCCGGCCTTCCCCGATGCGGCCTCATTGGGCCATATTTGGCCTCAGTTGGCTTCAGTTGGCTCCCTTCGGATGGGCGCCGTGGTTGGGGCGGTCGAGTAGAGTTGGCCGATGGCATTCCGGCCACGGCGGGTACGCAGCGAGGTGCGAGGTCGGGGGGGCCTCGGCAACCCCAAGCCGCGCTTCGAGCGTCTTGACGTCGAATATGAATCCGAGTCCGAGGCGCGGCAGCCGTCAACCGTCCCGACGCGCTTCTTCCGCGACGACGCAAGAGGCGTCATCGCCCGCAACCAGAGTCCCGACGTCGGATTCAACGCTTCGGTCAATCCCTATCGCGGCTGCGAGCACGGCTGTGCGTACTGCTACGCGCGGCCGACTCACGAGTATCTGGGGATGTCGGCGGGCCTCGATTTCGAGACCCGGATTCTGGTCAAGCATCGAGCTCCCGAGCTCCTGGCCGAGGAGCTGGCGCGTCCCGTTTGGAAGCCGCAGCCGCTGGGTCTTTCGGGCGTTACCGACCCGTACCAGCCGATCGAGCGGAAGCTCGAGTTGACCCGCGGTTGCCTCGAGGTTCTGGCGGGCTTCCGGAATCCGGTCGCGGTGGTCACCAAGAACTTTCTCGTGACCCGGGACGTCGAGCCGTTAGCGGAGCTTGCCCGGCACCGGGCCGCCGCCGTCCTGGTTTCGATTCCGACTCTGGACTCCGAGCTCGCCCGCCGGCTCGAACCGCGGGCAAGCGCCCCGGCCAAGCGCCTGAAGGCGATCTCGCAACTGGCCCAAGCCGGGATTCCGGCGGGGGTGCTCATTGCGCCCGTGATTCCGGCTCTCACGGACCACGAGATTCCTTCGATCCTAGAGGCGGCCCGCGACTCCGGAGCAAGCCACGCCTCCTGGATTCTGCTGCGCATGCCGGGGGTGATCGCACGGCTCTTTCCGGAGTGGCTCGAGGAGCATGCTCCTGAGCGCCGGGAACACGTTCTCTCTCGCATTCGGGATGTGCGCGGGGGTGCTCTCAACGAGAGCCGCTTCGGGCGGCGGGGGCGCGGCCAGGGACCGGTGGCGGAGCAGCTGCGCCAGCTCTTTCGGACCGCGGCCCGACGGGCGGGCTTCCCGGAGGAACGACCCGAGCTGTCTGCCGCCAGCTTTCGCCGGCCGGTGGGTGACCAGCTACCGCTCTTTGACTCCGGAGGGGGTCGAGAGTGAGGATGAAGGGCATTTGGGTAATCATTTGGTTACTATTATGCCTCGTCTCGACGGCGGCGGAGGCGGCCGAGGCACCGATCGACACCGAACGACTCTTCCTTTCAGGCGCGAACAGCGACAAACCCGTACCTTGGAAGTTCTGGATCGATCGTGGCCGGCGGGCCGGAGAGCGCACCACCATTCCGGTGCCGTCGCAATGGGAGCTTGCCGGCTTCGGTGAGTACGCGTACGGCCAGGACGACGCGGTGCGGGCCGAGATCGGGCGCTACGAGGTGGAGTTCGAGGTTCCGGCTTCCTGGCGGGAACGACGGATCCGGTTGGTGTTCGAAGGGGTGATGACCGATACCCGGGCGGCCCTGAACGATGTCGAGCTCGACCCGGTGCATCGCGGGGGCTTCACCCGGTTTTCCTATCCGGTGGCCGATCACCTGGTCTACGGCGGCTCGAATCGGTTGCGGGTCGAGGTGTCGGAGGCCTCGGCGGACGGTTCGGTCGAACGCGCCGAGCGCCAGGCGGACTACTGGGTCTTCGGCGGCATCTACCGGCCGGTGTACCTGGAGGCCCGGCCGGCACGGGCGATCGAGCACGTGGCGATCGATGCGCGTCATGACGGCCAAATCCGGGTGGCCTACGAGCTGGGTGGCGAGCTGGGTGGCGAGAGGGCCGGGTGCCGGGTGGAGGCTGAGGTCTTGGAAGACGCCGCCGGCTCGGAAGGGAACGGGCTTCAGAGCCTGGGCCCGGGCCCCGGCGGGCGACGGGCCGGCGAGCTTTCGGGAGTGGTGGCCGGGATCCGACCGTGGAGCGCCGAGGATCCGGTGCTCTATACGCTTGCGCTTCGTCTCTTCTGTGACGGTCAGCCTGTCCATCGGGTCGCCGAGCGCTTCGGCTTTCGCACGGTCGAGGTACGGCTCGAGTCCGACCGGCCGGGGCTCTATGTCAACGGCCGCAGGGTTCTCCTCAAGGGCGTCAACCGGCACGCCTTCCATCCGGCCTCGGGCCGGGCCCTGAGTCCCCGGATCGATCGGGCCGACGTCGCGGCGATTCGCGGCATGAACGCGAACGCCGTGCGCACGTCCCACTATCCGCCGGACACGTCCTTTCTCGAGGCTTGTGACCGGGCGGGCCTCTATGTGATCGATGAGCTGCCGGGTTGGCATGACGCCTACCGGCCGGCGCGAGGCGCCGGCCTGATCGCCGAGATGGTGCGGCGCGACGTCAACCATCCCTCGGTGATCCTGTGGGCAAACGGCAACGAGGGCGGCTGGAACAGCTTGCTGGACCGGGAGTTCGCGCGGCACGATCCCCAGGGGCGGCCAGTCCTGCATCCGGACGCGACCTTCTCGGGCATCGCCGCGCCCCACTATCCGAGCTACCGGGAGCTGGTGGCCTGGCTCGATGACGCTCCCGGCGCCGGGCTAGGTCGTTTCCTCGGTCGGGCTCGGTTCGGTCCTGCTCGCTCGCGACCCCTGGTGCTGCCGACCGAGATGCTGCACGGGCTCTACGACGGTGGGTTGGGTGCGGGCTTGCGGGACTTCTGGCAAGCCATCGCCGGCTCGGCGCGAGGGGTGGGCGCGTTTCTGTGGGCGTTTCTGGACGAGGGCGTCGAGCGGACCGACCGGGAGGGCGCGGTCGATACCTTCGGCAACTACGCTCCCGACGGCATCCTCGATCCCTACCGCAAGCCCGAGGCCAGTTACGCTACCGTGCGCCGGGTCTGGTCGCCGGTCGAGATCCGTCCGTCCGGCGCCGGTGGCTACCGGGTCGAGAACCGTTTCGACACCACCGATCTGGATCGGGTCGCGTTCCGCTGGCAGGCCCTGGCGCTCCCCGGTCCCGGGCAGCCACCCAAGGAGCCTCTAGCCGTCGCCACGGTGCCGGGTCCCCCGACTGCGCCGGGCGCGACCGTCGAGGTCCGGCCACCGCCGGCGGTGACGGAGATTCCCGGGGCCGATGCCCTTGGTGTTACGGCGATCGCCCCCGGCGGGCGCGAGATCGAGACCTGGGTCTTCTCGCTCCGGTCGCCGAGCGAGCTGGCGGCGCGCTGGCTCGGTTCGGCGAGAAGCGGGGACGCGGCGCCTTCGACCGCGAACGTGGTAACCGGCGCCGTCCCGGCCGAGTTGCCATTCTCGGGTCCGGTCGAAGCTCTGGGCTCGGCCACCGCGGCCGAGGCTCGCTGGCGGCCGCGAGCGGCAGGCTGGCACCGACTCGAGTTGGAGCTCGCCTACGCCGTCGGACCCGGGGTTGCTGATTTCGCCGCGGCCGGACTGTCCCTGCCAGAGCTCGCTGCCGGCGAGCCGGTGGCCGTCGAATGGCTGGGGCGCGGGCCGTGGCCGGTGTGGCGGAACCGGCGCGAAGGCGGCTGGGTCGGCGTGTGGCGCAGGGCCCTGCCGGCAGCGGCGGGTTTCTACGACGACGTCTCCTGGCTCCGCCTCGAGTTGGCAGGCGGTGTTCTCACCGTCCTTTCCGAGTCCGGCGGCTTGGCGGTCGGGGTGTCGTCGCCCGGCTTTCCGGACGACGCGCGCAGCGCTCGCGCCGAGGTGCCGCCCCCGGATCAGCTGACGCTGGCGGCCAGGTTGCCGGGAATGGGCTCCAAGTTCCATCCGGCGCGCGACCTGGAGCGGCCGGACCACGAGGAGTCTTCGGGGCGCACCGCGCGCGCGGTCGTGTGGTTTCGCTTCGAGCCCTCGGTGCCCGATGGGCCGAATGGGATCGATGGGGCCAATGGGATCACTGGCCCCGCTGACCCCGCTGACCCCGCTGAGCCCACTGAGATGGACTGATCTCGAGTGAAGATCGATTGCGACGGGAGTGGAACCAACGCGGGTGAAGCGCGTACTACCCAATAGAGAGATACGGCGTCCGCGGCGGACGGCACTCGCAGCCGGGCCGCCGAGAGAGAAGGAGTTCAGTATGACCAGAGATCGTGTTCGCAGTTTCCACCGCCGGCGTACCCTGTTGACCGCGTTCCTGGCCGCCGTCGTCATCGCGGCCACCGTGCTTCCGGCGCAAGCCGACTTTCGCCTGGAGAAGACCCTGGCGCTCGCCCCCGGAGGCGAGTTCCAGCTCAATGTGGATGCCGGCCGCATCACCGTGCGCGGCGTCGACCGCCCGGACGTGCGGATCGTCGTGACCTCCGAGCGCGACGACATCGAGCGTTGGTTCGACTTCAGGTTCGAGGAGCTCGAGGACCGGGTCGAGGTCCGGATCAAGCGGCGCAAAGCCTCGTGGTTTGGGCGCTCGCTTGGCGACCTGCACTTCGACGTCGAGATTCCGCGCCGGACCGACGTGGATCTCCATTCGTCCGGCGGCCGGATCGAAGCGCGCGACGTGGATGGCATTGCCAAGGTCGACACCTCGGGTGGCCGCATCGAGCTCCGCTCTGTGACCGGTGGCGTCCTGGCAACCACCAGCGGCGGCTCGATCTCGGTCCGGGACCTGGGCGCCGACGCCCGTCTCGACACGTCGGGCGGCCGGATCAGCGTGGAACGGGTCGCCGGCGACGTCCGGGCCGAGACATCGGGCGGCTCGATCGAGATTCGTGGGGCCGGCGGCCGGATCGACGCCCGGACCTCGGGCGGTTCGGTGACGGCCTATTTCGACGCCGGCAACGGCGCCGGCGGCTCCCTGTCGTCTTCGGGCGGCCGGGTGACCGCGTACGTCGATCCCACCGCGGCGCTCGACATCGAGGCCTCGTCGTCCGGCGGCGGCGTCACCGTGGACCTGCCGATCACCGTCCAGGGAAAGATCTCGAGGCATTCGATCCGGGGCACTGTCAACGGCGGCGGGCCCCTGCTGCGTCTCCACACCAGCGGTGGCGGAGTCGCCGTCCGCGAGCTCTAACCCAGGCCGGATCGGCTCCTGACCCGATCCTGACGCGATCCGGACCCGGTCCGGACTCGGTCGGGACCTGATCCGGACTCGATCCGGACTTGATCCGGGCTTGATCCGGTTGGGGCCCATCGGCGGCCTGCGCCGGCCTTGGTGCGTCCGTGCGTCTGGTATCTTCATCGACCCGGAACCGAGCGCCCCAAGGCACGGAGAACGACGCGATGAAGGACACGTTTGCGACCGCCAAGACCCTCAAAGCCGCCGGCAGCGAGTACCGAATCGCCCACCTGCCGTCGCTCGAGGCCCATGGATTCGACATCGGGCGGCTGCCGTTTTCGATGCGAATTCTGCTCGAGAATCTGCTGCGCCGCGAGGACGGAGCGGCGGTGCCCGCCGCCGACATCGAGGCCGTGGCGCGGTGGGATCCGGCGGCCGAGCCGTCGGTCGAGATCGCCTTCATGCCGGCCCGGGTGCTGCTCCAGGATTTCACCGGCGTGCCGGCGGTGGTGGATCTGGCCGCCATGCGCGACGCGATGCGGGAGATGGGTGGCGATCCGGAGAAGATCAACCCGCTCCAACCCGCCGAGCTCGTGATCGATCACTCGGTCCAGGTCGATGAGTACGGCACGGCCGCGGCCTTCCTCATCAACGCGGAGAAAGAGTTCGAGCGCAACCGAGAGCGCTACGCCTTCCTCAAGTGGGGGCAGCAGGCCTTCGACAACTTCAAGGTCGTGCCGCCGGACACCGGCATCGTCCATCAGGTGAACCTGGAGTACCTGGGCCGGGTGGTGATGGCAAACGCCGCGGCCGAGGGCGGCGACGTGCCGTTTCCGTGGGCCTATCCCGACACCCTGGTGGGCACCGATTCGCACACGACCATGATCAACGGGCTCGGCATCCTGGGCTGGGGCGTGGGCGGCATCGAAGCCGAGGCGGCGATGCTCGGCCAGCCCATCTCGATGCTGGTGCCCCAGGTCGTGGGGTTCCGGTTGGTGGGGGAGCTGGCCACGGGCGCGACCGCGACCGATCTCGTCTTGACGGTCACCCAGATGCTGCGCGAGCGCGGCGTGGTCGGCAAGTTCGTCGAGTACTACGGGCCCGGGCTGCCCGGCTTGCCGCTGGCCGACCGGGCGACCCTTGCCAACATGTCGCCGGAGTACGGCGCGACCTGCGGCATCTTTCCGGTGGACCAGACCACTCTCGACTACCTGGCCTTTACCGGCCGGCCGCCGGAGCTGGTGTCCCTGGTCGAGGCCTACATGAAAGACCAGGGTCTCTTTCACACCGCCGAGTCGCCGGAGGCGGTCTACTCGGACACTCTCGAGCTGGATCTCTCGACCGTCGAGCCTTCTCTGGCCGGACCCAAGCGGCCCCAGGACCGGATCCTGCTGAGCGACGTCAAGCGCTCGTTCGAGGAAGGGCTGGAGGCGCTCAAGGCGCCCGGGGGCGGCAAGAGCCCGCGGCTTCGCACCGTTGGCAAGTGGGAGAGCGAGGGCGGCACCGCGGTCGCCGAAGCCGGAGCCGAGGTTGCGACCGCCGGGATCGCCTGCTCGTGGCGCGGCCAGGACTTCGAGCTGCGGGACGGTTCGGTGGTGATCGCCGCGATCACCTCGTGCACGAACACTTCGAACCCGTACGTCATGGTCGGTGCCGGCCTCCTGGCCAAGAAGGCGGTCGAGGCCGGTCTCGAGGTGCGGCCCTGGGTCAAGACGTCGCTGGCGCCGGGTTCGAAAGTGGTGACCGAGTACTTGGACGAGGCCGGCTTGACGCCGTTTCTGGAAAAGCTCAACTTCCATCTCGTGGGCTACGGCTGCACGACCTGCATCGGCAACTCCGGCCCGTTGCCGGAGCCGATCCGAGCGGCCATTCACGAGGGCGACTTGGTGGCGTGCTCGGTGCTGTCCGGGAATCGCAACTTCGAGGGGCGGATCGGACCCGACATCCGCGCCAACTACCTGGCGTCGCCGCCGCTGGTGGTGGCCTACGCTCTGGCCGGGCGGATCGACGTCGACCTCGCCTCCGAGCCTCTGGGCGAGGGGACCGAGGGGCCGGTCTTTCTGCGCGACATCTGGCCCGATCCCGAGGAGGTCGATCGGGTGGTGCGGGATTCTCTCAAGTCCGAGATGTTCACCCGCGAGTACGGAGAGGTCTTCGCCGGCGACGAGCGCTGGAATGGCATGGAGGTGCCGACCGGCGAGACTTACGCCTGGGACCCGGAGTCGACCTACGTCAAGCTACCGCCCTACTTCGAGGGCATGCCGGCTCACCCGGCCGAGATCGCCGATATCCAAGGGGCGCGCTGCCTGGCGCTGGTGGGTGACTCGATCACCACGGATCACATCTCGCCGGCGGGCGCGATCAAGCGCGACAGCCCGGCGGGCGAGTATCTCCAGGGCAATGGCGTGGCGCCCAAGGACTTCAACTCTTACGGCTCCCGGCGCGGCAACCACGAGGTGATGATGCGCGGCACCTTCGCCAACGTGCGCTTCCGCAACCAACTCGTGCCATCGCTCGAAGGCGGCTTCACGCTCCACTTCGGAGCGGACGGCAGCGAGACCCCGATGACCATCTTCGACGCTTCGATGCGTTACCGCGACGAAGGAACACCGCTGGTGGTTCTGGCGGGCAAGGAGTACGGTACGGGCTCGTCCCGGGACTGGGCCGCCAAGGGGCCGATGCTCCTGGGTGTGCGGGTTGTAATCGCTCAGAGCTACGAGCGCATCCATCGCTCGAACCTCATCGGTATGGGCATCCTGCCGCTCGAGTTCAAGCCCGGTGAATCGGCCGGGAGCCTCGGGCTTACCGGCTCCGAGACCTTCGCGGTGGAAGGGCTGGCCGAGGCGCTGGGGCGCGACTTCAAGAAGGGCGTCGAGGTGCGGGTGATCGCGACCCGAACCGCCGATGGCGGCGACGTGCCGTTTCCGCTCGGCGCCGTGGTGCGCCTGGATACCCCGCAGGAGGTCGAGTACTTCCGCCACGGCGGCATCCTCCAGTACGTCCTGCGCCAACTCGTCCAGGGTTAGCCGCTAGCCGGGCCGGATGACGCCTGCCGTGAAGCTTGCCGTCTTCGACGTCGATGGCACGCTTCTGGACTCGACCGGTGCCGACGATGCCTGCTTCGTCCAGGCGTTCCGGGACGAGTTCGGGATCCGGATCCCGGCCGCGAGTTCGGAGCAGGAATCGACGCAGGACGGGACCGGACCCTCGTTCGACTGGTCGGTCTTCGACGAGGTGACCGACCCGGGATTGGCTCGGACGATCGTGCGAGAGGCGCTGGGCCGCGAGGTGACGACCGGCGAGCTCGAGCGGCTGGAGCGGCGCTTCCACCTCCTGATGCGCCGAGTCGTTGCCGAGCGGCCGGAGGACCTTGCGCCCATCGCCGGTGCCGAGGCGCTGCTCGAGCGCCTGATCGGAAGCCAGTCCTGGGTCGTGGCGATCGCGACCGGTGCCTGGCGGTCGCTGGCCGAGCTCAAGCTGGCCGCCTTGAGGCTGCCGGCCGGGGTGGCCGTGGCGACGGCGAGCGACGATCCCTGCCGGACCGGCATTGTCCGGACCGCGATGGAACGGGCGTGGCGCAAGGCCTCGGGGCCAGATTCCGGCGCCGTTTCGTTGCCGGCCTTCGAGGCGGTGGTGGCGGTCGGTGACGGCCTCTGGGACCTCGAGACTGCCCGGCGGCTAGGGATCGGCTTTGTGGGCGTGGGCTCGGGGAAGCGCCGTGAGAAATTGCTCCGCCGGGGCGCGGCGGTTGTGGCCGACTTTTCGCGGCCGGAGGAATTTGTCGCACTTGCCGACCGGGAGGCGCGTAGGCCGGCGCCAACGGCAGCCGACGGTGATTGAACCCGGGAACGCGACACTGTAGCTTGGCGGGGACATGATCGACACGGGAAAGCGACGGCTGCGGCGGGCGGTGTCCCGCTGGGAGGTTCTCGCCTTGTCGCTCAACGACGTCGTTGGCAGCGGCGTCTACCTGCTGCCGGCCGTCGCGGCGGCGCTCCTGGGTTTTGCCAGCCTCTGGGCGGTGGCGCTGGCGGGCGCGGCGGTGTGCCTCGTGGTGCTGTGTTTCGCCGAGGCGTCGAGTTACTTCGAGGAGCCGGGGAGCGCCTATCTCTACACGCGCACGGCCTTCGGGGAGCTCCCCGGCTTTGCCGTCGGCTGGATGACATGGCTTGCCCGGGTGGCGTCCTTGGCGTCTCTGGCGGGCGGCTTCGCCTTGGCGCTGTCCTATCTCTGGCCGGCGGCGGCATCCGGCTGGGGGCGGGTGGCGGCGATCGTCGTTCCGGTTCTGGTTCTGACGTGGATCAACGTCGTCGGGGTCAAGAGCGGGGCGCGCGCGGCCACCGTGTTGGTCGTAGCCAAGATTGCGCCGCTCGTGGTGCTGCTCGCGGCCGGGTTCCTGGCCGGGAGCTCGGAGATGGCCTTCGCTCAGGAGATCACCAAGCCAGGGGGGCTGGGTGAGGCGGCTCTGCTCCTGCTCTTCGCCTACGCCGGCTTCGAGAACACGGCGGCGGCGGCCGGTGAGTTCAAGAGCCCGAGACGGGACGTCCCCTTCGCCCTCGTCGCCCAGATCGCAATCGTGACCGCGCTCTATGCGGCGGTGCAGTGGGTGGCGCTGGCCACCGTGCCTGGGCTGGGCGCCACCGAGGCGCCCCTGGCCGAGTCGGCGGAGCGCGTTCTCGGAGGATGGGGGGCGACGATGTTGACCGTGGGGGCTGTGGTCTCGATTCTGGGCACCAACGGCAATACGGTTCTGGCCGGCCCGCGCTACCTCTACGCTCTGGCTCGCGACGGCTACGGTCCGCGGTTTCTGGCGCGGGTCCACCCCCGGTACCGGACGCCGGCGGCGGCGATCCTGGTCCAGACCGCCCTGGCTCTTCCCCTGGCGGTAGCAGGGAGCTTCGAAGGGCTGGCCGCGGTTTCAGTGGTGACCCGGCTGGTGTCCTATGCGGGCACGGCCCTGTCCGTGCCGGTCCTGCGCCGGCGACTCGCCGGCGTGTCGAGGTTTCGGCTCCCGGCCGGACCCTTGATTCCGCTGGCGGCGACGGCGCTGACGGTGGGGCTGGCCGCGAGTGCCGAACGCAAGCATCTGGTGGCGGCGGCGGTAGCGCTCGCCACCGGCCTGGTGCTCTACCGGCTGCGGCGCGCCGACGATTCCGGGGCAGGATCCTAGATCGAGGTCCGCCCAGGTCTCAAGAAAAAAACCCGCGCCGAGGAGGGAGTCGGCGCGGGTCGGAGGAGGAGGAGCGGCCTAGGTTCCGGTTCCGGCTCATGGAGAGCCGGGGCCGAGAAAAGAGTCCACTCCCGAGGCTCTCTCCTCCTGTACTAACGAAAAGAAGCGCCCGATGGTTTTGTCGAATCACTTCAAGGCTGCGCTGGAATCCTCGAGGATCGACGGACGCCTCGCGTGTCTCGGTGCGAGAACGGGCCGGCCTGGGCGCGGCCGGCATGGACTCGGTATGGACGAGGAGCGGTATGCTCGCTCCTCGTCCATGCGCGTCTTTGTTACTGGCGGAACGGGCTATATCGGGTCGCGTCTGTGCACCCGGCTGGCCGGGGATGGTCACGAGGTGCGGGTGCTGGTGCGGCCCACCAGCCGGACGGCCGAGCTCGAAGCGCTGGGGGTAACTTGTCTCGTCGGAGACGTCACCGATCGGTACTCGATGCGGGCCGCGATGTCGGGAGCGGATTGGGTGATTCACGCCGCTGCCGAGCTGGATTTCGCCGCCGGGCGGGATCGAATCCAGGGAGCCAACGTCCAGGGCAGCGAGAACGTGGCTTCGCTGGCCTACAAGCTGGGCGTCGGACGGGTGCTGGCGCTGTCGTCGATCGCCGCCTTCGGCGGGAGTCCGGACGCCGGCTCGGCCGTTGACGAAAGCGCGCCGCTCTACCTGCCCTTTCCGAGCGCCTACAGCGCCACCAAGCACGCCGGCTCGGAAGCCTTCCTGCGTTGGGCCGAGAACGGTCTCAAGGTCAACCTGGTCTATCCGGGCTTCATCTACGGGCCGCCCGGCCGCAAGGGCGGGCTCAACGCCATGCTGCGGCAGGTCATCAAGGAGCGCCTGCCGGCGCTCGTCGGGGGCGACCGCGTCGGACGATGGCTTCACCTGGACGACCTGGTCGAGGGGCTGATGCGGACGGTAAAGCGGGCCGGGCCGGGTCAGCACTTCCTGATGACCGGAGAGGCGCGCTCGATCGGAGCGGTCGTCCTCGAGGCGGCCCGCCTGGCCGGAGTCCGGTCGCCCCGCTGGCGTCTGTCGCCCGGCGCCGGGCGCTGGCTCGTCCGGGTGATGAGGCCGTACTACCGGTGGCGCGGCTTTCGCTCGCCGCTCGATCTCGAACAGCTCGAGAGTCTGCGCCGGCACTGGAACTTCGATGACGCCAAGGCGCGATCCGAGCTCGATTGGTCGCCGCGCGGGTTGGATCGGGGGCTGCCGCCCACGGTCGACTACCTGTGCCGTGTCTAGCACGGGCTGCCAGCCAAACGATTCGTACCGGCAGTCGGCATCGTTCGACCCAGGGGGCCGCGGGCCGCGACCTCGGCACTCGAAGCCCTGGGACGTGGCGCGGGCCAGCGGCCGGCGATGGACTCGAACCGGCACCGAATCGTCACGCCGAGGTCCCGGGTCGCGGTTGCCGCTGGGCCGGCCGGGCGGTAAGATTTCCGGCCCCGGTTCGCGTGGTTTCCGTCTTGTCGGTGGCGCCCGCGCGCGGCCGGAAGGACAGCGTCCCTCAGAAGGAAATGTTGCATGAGTAGCGTCAAGATCGGCCTGGACGGCCAAGAGTACGAATTTCCGATCCAGACCGGTTCCGAGGGCGAGCGCGGTATCGACGTCCGGGCGTTACGCAAGACCACCGGAGTGGTGACGCTGGATCCAGGCTACGGCAACACCGGTTCCTGCGAGAGCGGCATTACTTTCATCGACGGCGAGAAGGGGATCTTGCGCTACCGGGGGTACGCGATCGAACAGATCGCCCAGCAGTCAACCTTCGTCGAGGTGTGCTACCTCCTCGTCTACGGCGAGCTTCCGGACCGGGACCAGCTTGCTCGGTTCAGCCGCAATCTGACCCGGCACACGCTCCTCCACGAGGACATGAAAAAGTTCTTCGAGGGCTACGCGCCGGCGGCGCACCCGATGGCGATTCTTTCCTCGATGGTGGCCTCACTCTCGACCTACTATCCCGAGACCAACGACGAGGATCTGGAGCTCAACATCCTCCGCCTTCTGGCCAAGGCCAAGACCATCGCCGCCTTCTCGTACAAGAAGTCGATCGGCCAGCCCTTCGTCTATCCCAGCAACGCCCTGTCCTACACGCAGAACTTCCTGCACATGATGTTCGCCATCCCGGCCGAGCCCTACGAGGTGCCGGAGGTGCTGGACGACGCCCTGCGCTTGCTTCTGATCCTGCACGCCGATCACGAGCAGAACTGTTCGACCTCGACCGTGCGCATGGTGGGCTCGAGCGAGGCCAATCTCTTTGCTTCGATCTCGGCCGGCATCAACGCCCTGTCGGGTCCGCTTCACGGCGGAGCCAATCAGAAGGTCATCGAGATGCTGCGCAGGATCCGGGAAGATGGCAGCGATTACAAGAAGTATGTCGAGAAGGCCAAGGATAAGAAGGACGAGTTCCGTCTGATGGGCTTCGGACACCGGGTGTACAAGAACTTCGATCCGCGTGCCCGCATCTTGAAGAAGGCCGCCGACCGAGTTCTGGAAGAGCTCGGCATCGACGACCCGCTGCTCGACATCGCCATGCGCCTGGAAGAGATCGCCCTCGAAGACGAATACTTCGTGGAGCGTCGCCTGTACCCGAACGTCGACTTCTACAGTGGCTTCCTGTATCGGGCCATGGGGATTCCCACGAACATGTTCACCGTGATGTTCGCGCTCGGCCGGCTGCCGGGTTGGATCGCGCACTGGAAGGAGATGCGCGAGGATCCGCGCGGCCGGATCCACCGGCCCCGGCAGATCTATACCGGTGAGACCGAGCGGGACTTCCAGCCGCTCGAAGAGCGGTGACCGCCGGCCGCGAGGGCGGCGAAGATGAGGGGCGTCAAGGCGCCCGACCGGCCCCGGGCAACGCCGACGCCGGTGAACCGCCGGAAGCCGGCGACCGTGAGTCCGCCACGCCGGCGCTGCCGCGTCTGTCGCTAGGCACTCGAATCTTGACGTTCGTAGTGGGCTGGAGCCTGCTCTTGGTCGGCGTCGCCGGCTTGGCCCTGCCCGGCATCCAGGGCGTGCTGACGATTCTGGCCGGCGCGGCGGTGCTGTCGGTCGCCAGCGAGACCGTCTACCGGCTGCTGCGGCGAGTGTTCGTGCGCTGGCCGAAGGGCATGGACATGCTGGAACGCTTCCGGCTGCGGGTTCACCGCTGGCTGCATCCTTCGTCATCGGACGAGTCCTCGGACTGAGCACCCGGTTGACGCCTGGGCGGATCCGACCGCCGCGCGATGGCCCAGGAGGCAGCCTGGACGGTGGTGCGGTTGCCGGCCGTCGTTGACAAATAGGACTGATCCTGTCCAGAATCTCCGCCCGCCCGTGGCACCCCCTTGGGAAGCGGCGGAACGTCCCAACTCCCGAAAGGTCTCAACTTCCGATGAACTGCCCTCGCCGTGTCCCGATCGTGTCGAACGCCTTGCTCGCCGTACCGGCCCTGCTCGTCGCTTTTGGCGCCTGTGGGCCGGATGCCGGCCGGAACGAAGCGCCGGAGTCCGCGACGGCCGAGCCCCTGGTGCTCTATTCGGGCCGGAGCGAGTCGCTGGTGGCGCCGCTTCTGGCTTCGTTCAGCGAGGCCACGGGCGTCGAGATCGAGGTTCGCTACGGCGGCACTTCCGAGCTGGCGGCAACGATTCTGGAAGAGGGCGAGCATTCCCCCGCCCATGCGTTTCTGTCCCAGGACGCCGCGGCTCTGGGCGCGCTGTCCGGGGCGGGCCGCTTGAGCCGACTTGCCGGCGAGCTGCTCGACCGAGTGCCGGCCGTCTACCGCTCTCCCGGCGGTGATTGGGTGGGGGTCTCGGGGCGGGCCCGGAGCGTGGTTTTCGAGCCGTCTCGCATCGTCCCCGAGGAGCTGCCGACGACGCTGGCAGCCCTGGGCGAGCCGCGGTACCAGGGTCGCTTCGGCGTGGCCCCGACCAACGGATCGTTCCAAGCACACATGGCGGTGGTGCGGGCGGCGGAGGGAGCCGCGGCCGCCGACGCCGTGCTCGCGGCGATCGCTTCCAGCCGGCCGCAGGCCTATCCCAAGAACGGCGCGATCGTCGAAGCCGTCATCGCCGGGGAGATCGACTTCGGCCTGGTCAACCACTACTACCTGTGGCGGGCCAAGAGCGAGAATCCGGAGGTCACTGCCCGGAACTTTTTCATGCCCGAGGGCGTGGCCTCCAGTTTCGTGAACGTCGCCGGAGTCGGGCTCCTCCGGGACTCCGAGGCCGGGCGCCAGCTGGTGGAGTTTCTGTTGGGAGACGAGGCCCAGCGGTACTTCGCCGTCGAGACCTTCGAGTATCCGCTGGTTGCCGGCGTCGAAGCGCCGGAGGGTCTGCCCGAGCTGGCCGCGATTCGGACCCCCGAGGTGGATTTCGGCGCGGTCTCGAGCGCGCTCGCCGAGACCCTCCAGGCCATCGATGCCAGCGGTCTGATTCGCTAGCTCGATCCGTCGGTTTTCCGAGGTGTCCGACGTGTCCGTCCCAGCCGGCCCGCGCACCGGGCGCCGGTTCGGGTGGACGGCGATGCTGGCGGTCATGACGGCGGCGGCGGTCAACGTCCCGATTCTCTACCTGCTGGTGCGCGTCGGCGGCATCGGCTGGCGGCGCTACGCCGAGATCGTCTTGGCCGAGCAGACTGTCCGGCTCTTCGGCCGGACCGCCCTCTTGGTGGGCGCGGTGGTGGCGACGGCTGTGCCGCTCGCGGTCCTGCTCGCCTGGCTGGTGACCCGAACCGATCTTCCCACCCGTCGGCTGTGGGCGATGGCGGCGGCTCTGCCTCTGGTCTTTCCTTCGTATGTCGCTGCCTTTTCTTGGGTGGCGGTCTGGGGGCCGCGCGGTTGGCTGCAAAAAGCCCTGGCCTTTGCCGGAGTGGAGACCCTGCCCGGTTTCGCCTACGGCTTCGTCGGCGCCTGGCTGGTGCTGGCGCTCTTTACCTACCCCTATGTGTTCTTGCTCACCGTCGGGGCGCTCAAGACCGTGGATCCGGCGACCGAAGAAGCGGCCCGGAGTTTGGGCCGCGGGCGGCTTGGCGTCTTTCTGACCGCGACCTTGCCTCAGCTTCGCCCGGCCCTCTACGGCGGCGGCCTCTTGGTGGCGCTCTATACGCTGTCCGACTTTGGAGCGGTGTCGATCGTTCGCTTCAATACCTTTACGCTGTCGATCTATAACGCCTATCAGGGGCTCTTCGATCGATCCGTGGCGGCCGCTCTGGCGAGCTTGCTGGTGGCGGCCACGCTCGTCGTCATCGCGGTCGAGAACCGGTTGGCCCGCCGCGTGCGAACGAGCGGCGCCAGGCCGGCCGGCAGGACGCGGCCGGTACGGCTGGGACGCTGGCGCGCTCCCGCCTTGCTCTGCGTCGGCACCATCGCGCTGCTCAATCTCGTCGCACCGCTCGCGGTCATCGTGCACTGGGCGGTCCGCGCCCTACGGGTCGGCAATCCACTCGAGATCGCGGGTGAGGCCGCGGTGAACTCCCTCGGGGTTGCCGCCCTGGCCGCTCTGGTGGCGGTGGCCTTGTCCCTGCCTGCCGCGCTCTGGTCGACCCGGCCCGGGACGCGCCCCGGGAGCGCGCGCGGCGGCAAGGCCTCCCAGGCCGTCCTCGGGCTCTCCTACTCGGGCTATGCCTTGCCCGGCATCGTGGTGGCCCTGTCTCTGGTGTTTCTGACCACCCGGCTGGCGCGGCCGCTCTACCAAAGCTTGGCGGTCCTCATCTTTGCCTACTTGGTTCGCTTTCTTCCCGAGGCCCTGGCGGCGACTCGGTCGTCGCTCTTGTCTCTGGATCGCCGGTACGAGGAAGCCGCACGAAGTCTGGGGGATTCACCGGCCGGAGTCCTGCGCCGCGTGACCCTGCCCCTCATCCGGCCGGGTCTGGCCGCGGGCGCCGGTCTGGTGTTTCTGACCACCATGAAGGAGCTGCCGGCGACTCTGATCCTCCGGCCCACCGGGTTCGATACCCTTGCCACCCGTGTGTGGACGGCGGCGTCAGAGAACATCTTTTCCCAGGCTGCGTTGCCGGCCTTGATTCTGGTTGGAGTCTCGGCGTTGCCGGTCTACGCGCTGATTCTGAGGCCGGTCCTTCGAGACGGCGGTCCGGCAAGCTCGCGCCCGGCCGCCCGCGAGGCTCGGCCGGCCGCCGGGGAGGTCGCCGCCTGATGGCCGCGACCGATCTTCTTCGAGTCGACGGCGTCTGCGTCTCCTATCCCGGAGTCGAGGCGGTGCGGCGCGCGACGCTTGCGGTTGGCGAGCGCCAGATCGTGGGCCTGGTGGGACCCAGCGGCTGCGGCAAGACGACTTTGCTTCGCACCATCGCCGGCTTCGAGAAGCCGGATGCGGGGCGCGTGGAGTTTGCCGGCGCTGTCGTCGTCGAGGCGGCTGGAAGGGATGCTGGGGCCGGCAACGGCTCGGCCCGCGCTTACCGGCTCGAAGCCTGGATTCCGCCGGAGCGGCGCAACATCGGCATGGTCTTTCAGGAGGGAGCGCTTTTCCCGCACCTGACCGTCTTCGACAACGTCGGCTATGGAATCCGCCGCCGAGCGGATCGGGAGGCAAGGATCCGCGAGGTGCTGGCCTTGGTCGCTCTAGACGGCCACGCCGATCGCTTCCCGGATCAGCTTTCGGGCGGCCAGCGGCAGCGAGTGGCCCTGGCCCGGGCGCTGGCGCCGCGGCCCAAGCTGGTGCTTCTGGACGAGCCGTTCGCGAGCCTCGACGCTTCGCTTCGCGAGCGCGTGCGCGATGAGGTGCGAACGATTCTCGAGAAGGCCGAGCTCTCCGCCATCCTGGTTACCCACGACCAGGAAGAGGCTCTGAGCTTCTCGGATGTCGTCGCGGTCATGATGGCGGGCCGGATCGTCCAGACCGGCGCCCCCGAGGCCGTCTACCACCATCCCGTCTCGGCCGAAGTCGCCGGTTTCTTGGGCGAGGGCAGCCTGCTCGAATGCGAGGTGGTCTCGGGCCGCTTCCGGTCGGTTTTCGGGGAGGCCACCTGCGAGGCGCCGGACGGCGATGGAGTGGTCTTCGTGCGGCCCGAGGACTTCATCGTCCATCGCTGGTCCCAGGGCGGCGGGATCGCCGGAACCGTGGTGGATCGCCGATTCTTCGGCCACGACGTGCTGGATCTGGTGGAACTGGCCAACGGCGAGCGCGTCGAAGTCCGCTCGCTGTCGTCGGCGACGCTGCCGGTCGGAAGTCCGGTTCGACTCGAGCTGCGCGAGCGCGCGTACCATGTCTTTGCCGGCCCGCAACAAGCCCTGAATCCATAGATTACAGAAAGCCTTACTTTGAGGGCAAGACGGCCCGGTCTGGGCCGAACTTTACGCTCGCCTTGCGCCTTTCGTCCGGTTCCGAAGGGTCTCGGTAAGTAGCGATCAACACAGAAAAATTTCCGCCGGTCCCGGTTTGCACAGGGTCCTGTGCAAGCAAGACCACAGGATATTGTGGTCGCCTTGACAGAGGGGACTACATCTTGTACTTTCGCGCCCGCCTCAGACAAGGCGGGGAGGGACTCGAAACGACGAGGAGGTGGGGTGCCCTTCCAGGAACGTAGCTCAGGGTTCAAGGAATGGGGGGCTGGGTGAGACGGCGGGTCCTTGGTTGAAAACGAGCGGAAACCCGGCGCCGGTGGGCGCCTTGATCGTTTCGATTCCTAGCGGAGCGAGTGGAGAATCTCAATGGCGGCAACGAGGGTAGTCAAGCGGACAGGTGAGATCGCGGATTTCGACAAGGAGCGCATCCGAACCGCGATTCTGAAGGCTGTCGATGCGTGTCGGCACGAGGTGGATCCGTACGACGTGGACGAGATCCTGGAGGGTGTCGTGCGTGAGGTCGAGACCCGCTTCAGTGACTTCTACCCCAACGTCGAAAACATCCAGGACATCGTCGAAAAGCACTTGGTCCTGAATGGCCACTACGAGATCGCCAAGGCCTACATCCTCTACCGTGACGAGCGTCGCAAGGTCCGCGACCAGGCCAAGCGGCGAGCGATCGAGGACGCCCGGTTGGGCAAGCTCACCGTGGTCAAGCGCAACGGCGCCCGGGTTCTCTTCAACGTCAAGAAGATCGAAGAGACCATCCGGCGGGCGGCCGGCGAGTACGCCGGGGACATTCGTTCCCGGGCCCTGGTGTGCGAGGTCATCAACAACGTCTACGATCAGATCCCGACCGAACAGATCGACCAGGCCCTGATTCTGGCGTCAGCGTCGTTCATTGAGAGGGACCCCGCCTACGGTTTCTTGGCCTCGCGTCTGCTGTTGCAGAAGCTGGGCAAGGAGGTCTTCGGACGCTCGGTCCAGGATGACGAGTTCGACCGCTGCTACCGCGAGCAGTTCCATCGCACCTTGCGCGAGGGCATCGAGCGCGAGTTGTTGGATCCCGAGCTTGGCAAGTTCGACCTCGATCTGCTGGCGGCGAGCTTGAAGCCCGAGCGCGACGACGAGTTTCGCTACCTCGGCACCCAGACCCTCTACGACCGCTACTTCCTGCGCCATGAGGGACGCTGTCTCGAGCTGCCCCAGATCTTCTGGATGCGGGTCGCCATGGGTCTGGCGGTCGAGGAGGGAGCGCGTGAAGAGCGCGCCATCGACTTCTACAACCTGATGTCGCAGCTCTACTACGTGCCGTCGACACCGACCCTCTTTCACTCGGGCACGGTTCGGCCGCAGCTGAGCTCCTGCTACCTCACCACCATCGAGGACGACCTCGACCACATCTTCAAGTCCCTGGGCCAGAACGCTCAGCTCTCCAAGTGGTCTGGCGGCCTCGGGAACGACTGGTCCAACATCCGCGCCACCGGTGCCCAGATCAACAGCACCAAGGTGGAAAGCCAGGGCGTGGTGCCGTTTCTGAAGATCGCCAACGACGTCACCATGGCGATCAACCGGTCGGGCAAGCGCCGCGGCGCTACCTGCGCCTACCTCGAAACCTGGCACTACGACATCGAGGACTTCCTGGATCTGCGCCGCAACACCGGTGATGAGCGCCGCCGCACGCACGACATGAACACCGCCAACTGGATCCCGGATCTGTTCATGAAGCGGGTGGTCGCGGAAGAGGACTGGACCCTGTTCTCGCCCGACGAGGTCTCGGACCTCCACGATCTCTACGGCAAGGCGTTCGAGGAGCGCTATCTGGAATACGAAGCGCTCGCCGAGACCGGCGAGATCCGCCTGCACAAGAAGGTGCCCGCGGTCATCCTGTGGCGCAAGATGCTAACCATGCTGTTCGAGACCGGGCACCCCTGGATCACCTTCAAGGACGCCTGCAACGTGCGTTCGCCCCAGGACCACGTCGGCGTCGTCCACAGCTCGAACCTGTGCACCGAGATCACCTTGAACACTTCGAGCGAAGAGACCGCGGTCTGCAACCTGGGCTCGGTCAACCTGTCCCGCCACGTCCGCGAGGGCGAGCTGGACGAGGAGCGGCTGGCCAAGACCGTTCGCACCGCCATGCGGATGCTCGACAACGTCATCGACATCAACTTCTACCCCACCGCCGAGGCACGCAACTCGAACTTGCAGCACCGGCCGGTGGGCCTCGGGCTCATGGGCTTCCAGGATGCCCTCTACAAGATGGGCCTGGCCTTCGAAGAGGCCGAGAGCCTGCGCTTGGCCGACCGGGCGATGGAGCTCATCTCGTACAACGCCATCCTGGGCTCCTCGGAGCTGGCCGCCGAGCGCGGCGCCTACCCGTCGCACGAGGGCTCGAAGTGGGATCGGGGGATCTTCCCGCTCGACACCCTCGATCTGCTGGAGGCCGAGCGCGGGGTTCCGGTCGAGGTGCCGCGCACCTCGACCTTGGACTGGACCCCGGTGCGCGAGCACGTCGCCAAGCACGGCATGCGCAACTCAAACACCATGGCGATCGCGCCGACGGCGACGATCTCGAACATCTCGGGCTGCTTCCCCTGTATCGAGCCGATCTACAAGAACATCTACGTCAAAGCCAACATCTCGGGTGAGTTCACGGTCGTCAACCATTACCTGGTCGAGGATCTGAAGGCGCTCGATCTCTGGGACGACGAGATGCTCGAGCAGCTCAAGTACTGCGACGGCAACCTGAGCCTGATCGATTCGATTCCGGACGAGCTCAAGGCCAAGTACAAGGAGGCCTTCGAGGTCGATCCCATCTGGTGCCTCAAGCTCACCGCCGTACGCAGTAAATGGATCGACCAGAGCCAGTCGCACAACGTGTTCGTCAAGGGCACCTCGGGCAAGCTGCTGAACGACATCTACATGAGCGCCTGGAAGCTGGGCCTCAAGACCACCTACTACCTGCGCTCGCTGGCGGCGAGCCAGATCGAAAAGTCCACCCTGGACGCTTCGAAGTACGGCTACACCCAGAAGCGTGAGTACGCGGCGGTGGCGGCGGCGGTGGCTGCAGAGGCTGCGGAGGCCGGAGAGGCCGCGGAGGCGGCAGCCGAGAGCGAGCCGGCCCTGTGCCGCATCGAAGATCCCGAATGCGAGGCCTGCCAGTAATGGGAATCATCAACTCCTCGAAGACGGATCCCAACAAGATCCTGCCCATCACCTATCCCTGGGCGCGCGAGTACTACAAGTCCGGGGTCGCCAACAACTGGACCCCGGAAGAGGTCTCGATGCAGAAGGACGTCGAGCAGTGGAAGTCGAAAGACGTCCTGTCCGAGACCGAGCGGCGCATGATCCTCTGGAACCTGGGGTTCTTCTCGACCGCCGAATCGCTGACCGCCAACAACATCGTGCTCGCGGTCTACAACCACATCACCAACCCCGAATCGCGCCAGTACCTCCTGCGCCAGGCCTTCGAAGAGGCCATTCACACCGACACCTTCATCTACTGCTGCGACACCCTGGGCCTCGATCCGGACGACGTCTTCAACATGTACAAGACGATTCCCTCGATCGAGGAGAAAGACAACTTCGTCGTCGATCTGACGAAGACCGTGTTCGACCCGACCTTCGTCACCGACGGCACCGAGAATATCCAGCTTTTCCTGCGGGACCTGGTCGGCTTCTACGTCCTGATGGAAGGCATCTTCTTCTACGCCGGCTTCGCCATGATGCTGGCTCTGAAGCGTCAGAACAAGATGGTCGGAATTGGCGAGCAGTTCGAATACATCATGCGTGACGAGAGCCTGCATCTGGCCTTCGGCTGCGACCTCATCAACACGATCAAGAAAGAGAATCCGGAGGTCTGGACGTCGAGCTTCAAGGACGAGGTCGTGTCCCTGGTCGAGGAGTCCGTCGAGTATGAGAAGCGCTACGCCTTCGACGCCTGCCCCGAAGGTCTCCTGGGGATCAATCCCGAGAAGTTCTGCCAGTACGTCGAATACATCGCCGACCGGCGCCTCGAGCGGCTGGAGCTCGCCAAGCGCTACGGACGGGAAAATCCCTTTCCCTGGATGTCCCAGGCGACGGATCTTTCGAAGGAGAAGAACTTCTTCGAGACCAGAGTCACTGAGTATCAGACCGGCGGCTCCCTCACCTGGGACTAGGCGCCGCAGGTCACGGCATCTGCGGCGTTGCGGCGGCCCTCGGCCGTCCTCGACGTAGCGGACTACGCCTCCGGCGTCCTCGGACGCCGCGCCTGGCATCTGCCGCAACCTGCGGCGCCTAGTTCCAGGTCAGAAGCCCCGGCCAAAGGGCATCTTGCGACGGCCCTCGGGCTCCCTCGGCGTAGCGGACTACGCCTCCGGCGTCCTCGGGCGCCGCGCCTGGCATCTGCCGCAACCTGCGGCGCCTGGTTCCAGGTCAGATGCTCCGAGCAGAGGGTGTCTTGCGCGGCCCTCGGCCGCCCTTGGCGTAGCGGACTACGCCTTTGGCGTCCTCGGGCGCCGCGCCTGGCACCTGCCGCAACCTGCGGCGCCTGGTTCCAGGTCAGAAGCCCCGGCCAAAGGGGTGTCTTGCGGCGGCCCTCGGCCGTCCTCTGGGACGTAGCGGACTACGCCTCCGGCGTCCTCGGGCGCCGCGCCTGGCATCTGCCGCAACCTGCGGCGCCTAGTTCCAAGTCAGATGCTCCGAGCAGAGGGTGTCTTGCGCGGCCCTCGGCCGGCGTCGGCGTAGCGGACCACGCCTCCGGCGTCCTCGGGCGCCGCGCCTGGCATCTGCCGCAACCTGCGGCGCCTGGTTCCAGGTCAGATGCTCCGAGCAGAGGGTGTCTTGCGCGGCCCTCGGCCGCCCTTGGCGTAGCGGACCACGCCTTTGCCGTCCTCGGGCGCCGCGCCTGGCATCTGCCGCAACCTGCGGCGCCTAGTTTCAGGTCAGATGCCCCGACCAAGGGGCACGGGCGGATACGACGACGAGCGCTTCTTCGGCAGGTGTAAGATCAACACGCCGCTATGACGACCACCAAAGCTCACGATGAGCGCGTCGCGAACCTGAAGTTCGGTTCTGTCTACCCGCACTACGTGGCGAAGGTCGAGAAGAAGGGGCGAACCGTCGAGGAGCTGCACCAGGTCATTTCGTGGCTGACCGGTTTCGAGGCGAACGATCTAGACCGTCTGATCGAGAGCGGCGCTACGTTCGAACAGTTCTTTGCCGAGGCCACCCTCAACCCGAATGCGAGCTTGATCACCGGCTCGATTTGTGGCTATCGAATCGAAGACATCGAAACGCCGTTGACCCGGCAGGCCAGGTACCTGGACAAGTTGATAGACGAGCTGGCGAGAGGACGCAAGATGGAGAAGATCCTCCGGACTCCCTAGTGGACGCCAAACGTCCATGTCTTGACAAGTCAAGCACACTCCGGGCATGGCAGCCATCAAGGTCAGTTCCAAGGTAGACAAGGCAGCCTGGGAGGAGCTCAAGGCGCTAGCCGACGAGTCGCACCAGAGCATCTCGGGTCTCCTGACGGAGGCAATTCGGGACTACGTGCGTCGCAGAAGGGTGCGGCCTGTCGTGCAGCAGCACCTGGAGGACTCGATCGCCGAGAACCGTGAGCTTGGCCGGCGACCAGCCGAATGACGGAGTTTCTGTCGGTCGATGAGGCGATTGCGATTCGCGATCGGCTGACGGAAGCCTTCGGCGGCTCCAGCGGGCTTCGTGATCCGGGAGCTCTCGAGAGCGCTCTGTTTCGACCACAAACCGGGTACTACGACGACCTGCCGCAGATGGCAGCGGCTCTGTTCGAGTCACTGCTGAAGAGCCATCCGTTCGTGGATGCCAACAAGCGGGTAGCGTTTCTTGCGACCGACGTGTTTCTCCGACGCAATGGCTGGAAGTTCGAGGTCGAGGCCGAGTCAGCTCCCTCGTTCCTGATCGGTCACCTCGAAGAGGGCACGTGCGACGTCACCGTTCTCGAAGCTTGGATTCGCAAGTCGATCGTCGCTCGACCCTGATCCGGGTTCGAGCCGCCGAAGCGGGCGGGAGCTTCGGATACGGGACCGAGAGCAGGTCGGGCTGGGTATCGCAGACAGGGTCGGTGAGCTTCAGTGTCGAGGCGGGGGCCCCTAGGCGGAAAAGCCGGTGTCCTCGAAGAACGGCAGCTCGGGCCGGTAGTGGCCGGCGTGGTAGCCGGTGGTGACGGTATCGAGGGCGAGGACGAAGTCGGGCTCCTGACTGGGCTCGAAGCGGCCGCCCAGCAAGGCCCCCTTGCCGGCATCGTGAGCGAAGGTGCGCCCGTCGAAGACCGCGAGATAGCCGGAGGGCACCGGGATCCACTCGAGCCGAGCCTCCGGCTTCGAGTGCTCGCCGTTGTCTGAGGCCTCCGCGTGCTCGACCTGTTCAACCGGATCAACCCGTTGAAGGTACTCGGCCAGGACCCGGTCCAGAGGATCGTGGTCGAGGTCCGGGATCGCCCGGCCGGTTGCCTCCGCGACCCTGGCCAGGAGCTCCGGGCGGGGAACCGGCAGGATCCGGAACTGCCGCGGCTCGAGGCCGGCGTTGAGATAGAACTGAAAGATCGGCTCGCGGTACTCGGCAAGGCAGCTCTTGCCGGCATCGAAGTGGAGGTTGGTCCGGGCGAGCTCGGCGCTGGGGTCGGTGCTCGAAGCCCGGGCGCGGTCCAGCTTGAGCGTCCGAACAAAGAGCGGCCCTCCGGCCAGGACCGACTCGACCGCTTCCACCAGACCGCGGAGGTTCGGGCAGCGCTCGTGGGCGAACCCGCGCGCCGCCGCCGCCAGCGGCCGCGCCAGATCCGTCTCGCGGCCGCCGCGCAGGGCAGCGAGGTACCCGGCCGCGCGCAGCTCTGCGAGCTCGGCGAGGGCGGCCGGGCTCTTCGAGCGCAGCTCGTCCCGGGCCGGACCCGGCAATCTCACGACTCGGACGGTCGAGGCGAGATCGCCAACCGTGGCCGCCCGGACGAACGCTTGGGCGGAGCCCGGAGCGGGCTCGGCCGGGGCCGCACCGGTGTCTCCGATACCTTGCCGATTGAGCTCGGCGTAGGCCGCCGGGGCCTTGCCGAAGTAGCGGGCGCGCGCCTGGATCACTGGCTCCGATCTCCCCGAAGTCCCCGATCTGGCCGATCTGGCCACGAGCCGGCGCCGTCTGGGTCGCCCGGTCTGACGGCTCTGGTGCCTCGCCCGGCTCCGCCGCCTCCGCCGCCTCTGCTGCCTCGGGTCACTCGAGCGTCAGCTTTACGAACCGGCGCTTTCCGACCTTGAGCAGGTAGCCTTCGGGCCGCGCCGCGAGCTCGGCAAACGGGTCGTCGACGCGTGCGCCGTCCACGGTTACCGCGCCCTGGCGCACCAGCCGGACCGCTTCCTTGTTGCTGGCCGCGAGGTCGAGGGCCGCCAATGCCTTGGCCAGTGGCGCGGGTCCGGGCAGCGTTCGCTCGGGCACCTCGTCCGGCAGGCCGCCCTGGGCGAAGACAGTCTCGAACTCGGCTTGGGCGGCGTCGGCCTCGGCGGGGCTCGCGTAGCGCGCGGTCAGCCGGTGGGCGAGCTCCTGTTTGACGGCTTTGGGATGAAGCGCTCCGTCCTCGACCCGGCGCCGCCGATCGGCGATCGCCTCTTCGGCCTCGTCGGTCAGGAGCAGCCACCAGTCCCACATCAGGTCGTCCGGAATCGACATGGTCTTGCCAAAAATCTCGGCCGCGCTCTCGGCCAGGCCGATGGCGTTGCCGAGGCTTTTCGACATCTTGTCGACGCCGTCGAGGCCGACCAGAAGCGGTGTGGTCAGCACCACCTGGGGCTCCAGCCCTTCCTCGCGCATCAGGTCACGGCCCACCAGGAGGTTGAAGAGTTGATCGGTGCCTCCCAGCTCGACGTCGGCTTTCAGGGCGACCGAGTCGTAGCCCTGGGCCAGCGGGTAGAGCAGCTCGTGAATCGAGATCGGTTGGCCGTCGCGAAAGCGCGTGCGGAAGTCGTCGCGCTCCATCATGCGCGCCAAGGTGTAGCGGCCGGCCAGCCGGACCATGCCCACCGAACCCAGCTCGAGGAGCCAGCGACTGTTGTGGTCGACGACGATCTTGTCGCGGTCCAGGATCTTGAAGACCTGCTCTTCGTAGGTCTTCTGATTGGCGGCGATCTCCTCGGCCGAGAGCTGGGGCCGGGTGGTCTTCTTGCCGGTGGGGTCGCCGATGAGGGCGGTGAAGTCGCCGATTACAAAGACTACGCGGTGCCCCAGGTCCTGGAAGTGCTTCATCTTGCGCAGCAGGACCGAATGACCCAGGTGGAGATCGGGCGCCGAGGGGTCGAAGCCGACCTTGACGGTCAGCGGCTCGCCGCTTGCGGCCGAGCGCTCCAGCTTGTGGGTGAGCTGCTCTTCGTCCACCAGGTCGACGGAGCCGCGCCGGAGGAGCGCCAGTTGCTCGGCGACCGGGAGAAAAGCCTTGCCCATCGGGCGCGGAGCTTAGCATGTGCCCCCGTGGCCGATCGGGGACGCTTGCGGCCCTGTCCGCGCCTGCGCTGGCCGCCGGTACGGCCCTAGCCGGTGCCGGCGAGCCAGCCGGAAGGCTCCGGCAGCTCGAGCGCGCCCGGCTCGAGAGAGCCGCTCGCCACCAAGCGCGCGTCACCGGTCAGAACCCAGGTGCCAGCGGCTCTGTCCGCGCCCATGTCGGAACCGGGCTCGTCCCGGAAGTCCACCTCGAAGGCAAAACCGCCCAGGGTCTCGGCACGGACCGGAAGATCGATCCTGTCGAGCGCCAGGCCGGCCGCGGTCGCGGCCAGGACCCCGGTGCCGCAGGCCAGAGTCTCGGCTTCGACGCCGCGCTCGAAGGTTCGGATCTGGAAGCTCCGCCGATCGCGGAACACGACGAAGTTGACGTTGGCGCCGGCCGGAGCCAGGGCCGCGTGCGCGCGCAGGATCGGCCCCAGGACAGCCACCGGAGCGTCTCCGATCGGCCCCGTGTGCTCGGTTACCAAGTGGGGCACCCCGACCGTGACGTGGTGTCCCGAGACGGCGCGCCCGCCCGCCTCCAGGGACAACTCCTTGGGTGGCCCCGAGGTGTGCGCGAAGCTCAGGCGAGTGGCGCTTTCGCCGTGGCGGGAAGCTTCGATCGGGCCGGCGCCGGTCTCGAGCCGCAGGCGATCCTCGGCCCAGCCGAGGTGGAAGGCAAGCTGGGCCGCGCAGCGGGCGCCGTTGAGGCAAAGGTCGGCGGGCCTGCCGTCGGCGTTGGCGTAGCGCATGCGCACCGCGTCACCCTCCCGGGCGATCGAGAAGACCCCGTCCGCGCCCACCGAGAGGCCGCGTGTGCACAGCGCCCGGATGCTCTCGGGCGAAAGGTCGGCCTCGGGCTCGATCAGGGCGAGGAAGTCGTTGCCACCACCCGAGACCTTGAAGAAGCGGGTCACGGCACGACTACGGCACGCGGGCGACGACTGGAGCCGACGGCTCGCTCATGTTGCCGACCTCGTCCACGGCAGCGACCCGGTACTCGAAGGTCGTGCTCGCGGCGACCGTTCGGTCGTTGTACTCCGAAGCCAGCACGGGCTGCTCGTTGAGGCGCAAGAATTCGGCATCGCCCTGGCGGCGGAAGATCACGTAACCAGCCAGATCGCGCTCGGGCCCCGCGTCCCAGAGCAGCCGCACCCGCCCCTCCTGGGCCAGCGCGATGAGGTTCTTGGGGGTCGCGGGCGCGAAGCGGTCCGAGTATTCGACCTCGCGCTCGCCGGCAAAGAAGCTTTCGACCGTAGGGTTCTTCTGGGCCACGGCGGTGACCGCGTAGACGTAGCGCTCGCCAAAGACCGCCGAGCGATCGAAGTGCTCTTCGGCGTCCTCGGTCAGCCGCGCCAACGGCTCGGCGTAGCTCCGGCTGGCGGCGGAGCGGCGGTAGACGCGGAACCCACGATCGGAGGGCTTGTCGTCGTCCTCCTCGTCTTCCGCGTCTTCCTCAACCGTGTCCGGGGCCTCCGGCGCGCGCCAGGAGATGCGGATCCCGCCGGCCTCGGCCTCGACCGCGAAATCCTCGGGCGCCGGCGGCGGCCGGCGCTGTACCAGAGTCACCAGGTTGGAGAAGCGCGAGGCGATGCCGCCAGGGCCGAAGGTCTTGACCGCAAAGGTGTACGCCCACTTCTCGTGGCTGGGTTCTTCGAGCTCGACCAGGAAGTAGAGCTTTGAGCCCTGGATCGCGTTGTCGAGCTCCTCGCCGTCCAGGGTCTCGACCAGGGCCGCCGTGGAGGAAAACTCGAGGGCGTCTACGGCCGCCACCTGCTCCAGGGTCCGCTGCGGTGGCGCGTCGTCCTTGTCCTCATCCTCATCGTCCGCGTCCCTGGCGGAAGTGCGGGAAGCCCTCGCATCGGTCTCGTCTCCGGCCGCCGATGAGTCGGCCTCGGATTCATCCGGCTCGTCCGCGGTGGCGGCGGTTTCGGAGTCGGCCCCGGCGTCTTCGGCGGCGGCCGAGCCCGTCGTGGCCTCGGTCTCTGGTGCGCCGTCTTCCGGTTCCCCTTCGTCCAGCGCCGAGGCGAGAGGCGGCGGCGCCGGCTTACGCAGCTTCCAGATCTCGACCTTTTCGAGCTCGGCCATCGGTAGGCCGCTAACCGTGGTCTGGGGATAGGTAAACGCGAGAGCCGCGGTTTCCCCGCGCTGGAGCACCGTCAAATCAGTGGTGTTCGCCGGATTCTTGAGCGGCGGCGGCACCGGTGGAGCCTTGTGGCCACAGCCTGAGGCCGGCAGGGCCAGGGCGAGGATCGAAAGGGCGACGCGGGTACGGTCAGAGAACATAACGGCTCAGGTCCTGGTCCTCGACGAGGCCGGCGAGCGCGCGGCGCACGTAGCCCTCGTCGATGGTTACGGTGACGCCCCCCATGTCGGGAGCTTCGAAGGAGACTTCGTCGAGCAGGCGCTCGAGCAGGGTTGCCAGACGGCGGGCGCCGATGTTCTCGGTGGAGTCGTTGACCTCGACGGCAAGGCGCGCCAGCTCGCGCACGGCGTCGTCCCGGAAGTCGAGGGTCACCGATTCGGTCGAGAGCAGCGCCTGGTACTGCTTGGTCAGCGCGTTCTCGGGCTCGGTCAGAATGCGCACGAAGTCGTCCTCGGTGAGGGCCTCGAGCTCCACCCGAATGGGAAATCGGCCTTGGAGCTCGGGAATCAGATCCGAGGGCTTGGCGACGTGGAAGGCGCCGGCGGCGATGAACAGGATGTGGTCGGTCTTGACCGGACCGTACTTGGTGGCGACGGTCGAGCCCTCCACCACCGGCAAGAGATCGCGCTGGACGCCTTCACGCGATACGTCCGGGCCTTGCTTGGACTCACCGCCGGCGATCTTGTCGATCTCGTCCAGGAACAGGATGCCGCCCTGTTCGACCCGGCGCCGGGCCTCGCGGCTGACCTGCTGTTTGTCGATGAGCTTCTCGGCCTCCTGGACTTCCAGGATCTCGCGCGCCTCGCGAACGCTCATGCGCTGCTTGCGGCGCTTGCCGAAAAAGCCCGGCATCATCTCCTTCAAGTTGATGCCGACTTCCTCGACGCCCTGCGGCGTGAACATCTCGAAGCTAGGAAACGAGCTGTCTTCGACATCCACCTCGACGGTGCGCTCGTCGAGCGATCCGGCTCGGAGCTTGTTGCGGAATTTCTCGACCGTGGAGGAGAAATCGGTCACCGGCTCGGCCTCCGGCGAAGGCGCGCGTGCCGGGATCAAGAGCTCCAGCAAGCGATCCTCGGCGCGCTTGCGGGCGCTTTCGCGCACTGACTCGCGCCGCTCCTCGCGCACCATGGCCACCGCCACCTCGGCCAGGTCCCGGATCATGGACTCGACGTCCCGGCCGACGTAGCCCACCTCGGTGAACTTGCTCGCTTCGATCTTGAGAAACGGCGCGTTCGCGAGCCGCGCGAGACGGCGGGCGATCTCGGTCTTGCCCACGCCCGTGGGGCCGATCATCAGGATGTTCTTGGGCAGAATCTCTTCGGCCACCTCGTCCGGGAGCTGCTGGCGGCGCCAGCGATTGCGCAGCGCGATCGCCACCGACCGCTTGGCCGCGTGCTGCCCGACCACGAACTTGTCGAGTTGCGCCACGATCTCGCGCGGCGGCGAGTCTTCCAGCCGGCCGGCTTCTTCTTCGGGCGCCGCCTCTTCGGCGCGCTCGGAAGGTTCAGGCGTCACCGCCTAGAGCTCCTCGATCGTCAGGTTGTGGTTGGTGTAGATGCAGATGTCGGCGGCCACCGTCATCGCCTCTTCGGCGACGCTCCGGGCGGGTAGATCGGTGTGCTTGAGAAGCGCCCGCGCCGCCGCCAGGGCGAAATTGGCGCCGGAGCCGATCGCCAGAAGCCCCTCGTCCGGCTGCATGAGGTCGCCGTTGCCCGACACCAGGAAGCTGACCTCCTTGCCGGCGACGATCATCTGTGCCTGGAGCTGGCGCAGGGCCCGATCGGTTCTCCAATCCTTGGCCAGCTCGACCACCGCCCGCTCCAGGTTGCCCTGGAACTCGTCCAGCTTGCCCTCGAAACGGGTAAACAGCGCCAGCCCGTCGGCGGCGCCACCGGCGAAGCCCACCAGCACCTTGCCCTTGCCCGCCCGCTTGACCTTGCTGGCCGTGGCCTTGAGCACGGTGTTCTGGAGGGTCACCTGACCATCCGATACGAGACAGACGTCGCCGTCGCGCCGGACGAGCAGGACGGTCGTAGCCGCGAGGTCGCTCACGAGGGGGGGATTGTACTATTCGCCGCCTCGTGAATCGCGGCCACGAACCGGTCGGGCTCGTCCGGGGTCACGATGAGCCGGCCATCGTCGCTCTCGACGAGGACCGCATGGTCGAAACGGGTCGCGTAGAGGTCGAACTCACCGAGCCGGTGGGAGTCGAAACCGCCCGAGCCGGCGACGAAGCTGCCGAGTGCGGTCAAGCTCTCGAGATGCTCGATCTCGTCCTCGTTGAGCCGGCGCGCCCTCGTGTTGTCGAGGGCGAGCCGGCGGATCGCGCGGCGCATGAGGACCGACAGCCGGCCCGGCTCCAGGCGGATCTCGGTAACGTTCAACTCGCGGCTCATGCCGAAGACGATGAAGACGCCGAAGGCCAGAACGAAGGCCAGGCCGCCGGCCAGGGGCTGGCGGGTTCCGAGGGCAAAGATCGCTGCTATCAGGAGAGCGCCGATCAGGCCGCCGAAGAGCGTGCCCAGCCGGCGCCGGCCGGCGGCCACCGTGCCGGTGGCGGCGCAGGTGAAGATCCGGGCCGCCTGGCCGCCGTCAGGGCTCACCGGCCCGAGTCTCCGTCGCCCGCCGCGGCCGGTTCGGCGCCGTCGGACCGCCCTCGGCGCGCGCGCGGATGGCTCGCGCGATGGACCTCGAGCAGGCGCTCGAGCTCGAGATGGGTATAGCGCTGGGTCGTGGACAGCGAGCTGTGGCCCAGAAGCTCCTGGATCGAGCGCAGATCGGCGCCGCCTTCCAGGAGATGGGTGGCGAAGGTGTGGCGCAGGGTATGAGGATGCACGCCGGCGGCGAGGGCGGCTTCGGTCACCCGCCGGTCCAGAATGCGCCGCACCGAGCGGGCTGAGAGCCGCCCGCCGCGGTAGTTGAGAAACACCGGGTCGCCGCTTTCCGCCTCGTTTCCGGACGCCGCCTCGCCGCCGCCGAGCTCGGGCGCGGCCGTACGCCAGCTCGCGAGCGCCGATGCCGCCTCTTTGCCGAACGGGACCATGCGTTCCTTGCCGCCCTTGCCGAGGACCCTCAGCACCCGCCCGCCGAGGTCCAGGTTGTCCCAGTCGAGGGACACCAGCTCGCCAACGCGCAGGCCCGAGGCGTAGAGCAGCTCCAGGATGGCGCGGTCGCGCAGGTCCAGGGGCTTGGTGCCGTCGACCGCTTCGAGGAGCGTTTCGATCTCCCCGGGGCGTAGATGACGGGGCAACTTCTTGGGCTGCTTGGGAGTGCGCACCGAAGCCGCCGGATTGCTTTCGAGAGCCCCTTCGCGACAGGCGAAGCGGAAGGCGCCGCGCACCGCGGCGAGCGCCCGCGCCTGGCTCTGGCGGCTCGTGCCCCGGCTGGCGAGCGACGCCAGAAACGAGCGAACGGCGAGCGGGTCGACCTCGCGCGGCCGCACCGTCTCGGCCTTCTTGGCGAGGAAGTCTCCGGACAGGAAGTCCAGAAAGCCTTCGAGATCGCTCCGATAGGCACGAAGCGTATGCGGCGAGAGATTGCGCTCCGCGCCCAGGTGCTCGAGGTAGCGCTCGATCAGCTTACGCACGAGCTGGGGTCGCGGCCGGGGTTGGAGCGTTTGCCGCCGCGGACTCGGCCCGGGCGGGAGTCGGCGAGCGTATGGTGGCCGCCGGCCAGGCGCAGGGCACGCCGTGAGCCTCCGCCCAGGCTTCGAGATCACGCCGGGCACGCTCGGCGAGAAGCCGCCGGCGCTCCTGGCGCTTGACCTTGCCGGTGGTCTCGGCGAGCTCTGGAAAGAGGCCAAAGTTGATGTTGGCCGGCTGAAATCGCTCCGGACGGGACTCGATCAGGTGGCGGGCCAGGGCGCCGAGAGCGGTGGTCGCCGGTACCGGCGCCGGTCCGGTCCCGGAACGCTCGAGCGCCAGGTAGACGGCCACCATGAGTCCGGACGCAGCCGACTCGAGGTACCCCTCGACGCCGGTAATCTGGCCGGCAAGGCGCACGCGTGGCCGGCCCCGAAGCCGGTAGAAGCGGTTCAAATGCAGCGGTGCGTTGACGAAGGTATTTCGGTGCACCTGCCCCAAGCGGGTGAAGCGGGCGCTGGCGAGGCCCGGAATGGTGCGCAACACGCGCTTTTGCTCGCCCCAGGTCATGCGCGACTGGAATCCCACCAGGTTGTACTGGGATCGCGCCAGATCCTCCTGACGGAGCTGGACCACGGCGTAGGGCCGCGAGCCGTCGGGCGCGGTCAGCCCGACCGGCTTCATCGGGCCGAAGCGCAGGGTATCGACGCCGCGGCGGGCCAGCTCCTCGATCGGCAGGCAGCCTTCGAAGAAGAGCTCGCTTTCGAAGTCGTGGAGGGGTACGACTTCGGCGTCGAGCACCGCCCGATGGAAGGTCCGGTACTCGTCCCGGCTCATCGGCGCGTTGAGATAATCGGCGCCATCGCCCTTGCCCCAACGGGAGCCGGCAAAGAGCTTGGAGGAGTCGAGACTGTCGGCCTCGACGATGGGTGCGATCGAATCGTAGAAGTAGAGGTGGTCTCCGCCTAGAAGCGCCGCCAGGGCCTCGGACAGGGTTGGCGAGGTCAGCGGGCCGGTGGCGAGAACGGCGTCGCCGGCCGGAATCGCCTCGACCTCCCCAGTGACAATCTCGATGCGGGGGTGGTCCCGGAGCCGCGCGGTCACGGTTTGGGCGAAGCGCACGCGGTCCACGGCGAGCGCCGCACCGGCCGGTACCGCCGCTTCGCGGGCGGCGGCGACGATGAGCGAGCCCAGGCCTTCCATCTCCCGCTTCAAGAGCCCGGCGGCATGGTGCGGGTCGTCGCTGCGCAGGGAGTTGCTGCATACGAGCTCCGCCAGATCGCCGGTCTTATGAGCCGGCGTCGAGCGCTCCGGCCGCATCTCGACGAGCCGCACCGGCAGGCCCCGCTCGGCGAGCTGGAAGGCGCACTCGGAGCCCGCGAGCCCGCCGCCCACGACAGTGACCGGATCCAGAGCCTTCGGCGTCATGCGGTCATTATAGGAAGGGAAGAAACCGCAGCCGGGGCCAAGACCGGCGGCCGCACCAGGAGAGACAAGGAGCGGCCCGCGAGCCGTCGGCGCCGGTGCGGCTTGGTACCGCGGACTCCGGATGGGACTCGCGAGATCCGCTCAGGCCGGCGGCTCGATCACCTCGGACCAGCCACACTCCTTGTCGGCGCACACGTGCTCGGTGCCTTTGCGCTTGGTGATCTTCTCGACCACCAGCGGAGCTGAGCAATCCGGGCAGGGCTTGGCCACGGGCTTCTTCCAGAGAGCGTAGTCGCACTTGGGATAGCGGCCGCAGGAGTAGAAAATCTTGCCCCGCCGCGAGCGCTTCTCCTGGATCTCGCCTTCGCTGCACTTGGGACAGGCGACGCCGGTGCCCTTGGGCGGTTCCGCGGCCGGACCGGTCTTGCGGATGTTCTTGCAGTCAGGGTAGCCGGTACAGCCGTAGAAGGTGCCGTAACGGCTGCGCTTGAGCGCCATCGGCTTGCCGCACTTCTCGCAGGGTTCGATCTCGGTCTCGCCGGATTCGCTCTCGCCCGAAGCCTCGCCCTCGGGGGTCTCGAGGTCGCGGGTGTAGCTGCAATCGGGGTAGCCGGTGCAGCCCAGGAAGCCGCCGTAGCGGCCGAATCGCATGACCAGTGGCGAGCTGCACTCCGGGCAGGTCTCGTCCGTTGGCAGGCCTTCCTTCTTGATGTTGGGCATCTGGCTGTCGGCCGTTTCGAGATCCTTCGAGAACTTGCCGTCGAACTCGGAGAGCGCCGCGCGCCAGTCCAGCTTGCCGTCTTCGATGCGGTCGAGCTGCTGTTCGAGCTGGGCGGTATATCCCTCGTTGATGATGTCGGCGAAGCCGGCCTGAAGCAGCTGATTGACTACCTTGCCCAGGGCGGTGGGCCGGAAGCGGCGCTCGACGCGGTCCACGTACTCGCGGTTGGCCAGCGTCGCCAGGATCGAGGCGTAGGTCGAGGGCCGGCCGATGCCGTTTTCCTCGAGCGCTTTGATGAGCGTCGCTTCGCTGTAGCGGGCCGGCGGCTTGGTGAACTTCTGTTCCGGATCGAGCTTCTTGAGAGTCAGGGCCTCGCCCTCGGTGAGCTTCGGCAGCAAGCCGTCTTCGGCCTCCGGGTTCTCGGCGGTCTCGCCGCGGGCCTCCTGGTAGACGCTCAGGAATCCCGGATCCTTCAAGACCTTGCCGTTGGCGCGCAGAAGGTACGGCCCGTTGGCGATGTCGACGCGCGTGACGTCGAAGACCGCCGGCTTCATCTGCGAGGCCACGAAACGGTTCCAGATGAGCTCGTAGAGCTTCAACTCCTCGGGCTTCAAGTAGCCGGCCACGGCCGCCGGAGGCAAGTCGAAGGTGGTCGGCCGGATCGCTTCGTGAGCGTCTTGGGCGCCCTTCTTGGAACGGTAGGTGTTGGGCTTATCGGGCAGCTTGTCGGTGCCGTAGGTGGTGGCGATGACGTCTCGCACCGCAGCCAGGGCCTCGCCCGCCACCCGAGTCGAGTCGGTGCGCATGTAGGTGATCAGGCCGACGGCGCCGCGACTCCCGATCTCCTTGCCCTCGTACAGGCCCTGGGCGACGCCCATGGTGCGCTTGGCCGAGAACCCGAAACGGCGGGAGGCCTCCTGCTGGAGGCGGCTGGTGATGAAGGGCGGCGTCGGACGCTGTTTGGACTCGCGGCGGACGACCTCCTGGATCCGGAAGTCGCCGGCCTGGAGCGCTTCGACGATCGCGGTCGCGGTGGCGCCGTCGCCGACCTCGGCCTTCTTGCCGTCGATCTTGGCCAGGCGGGCGCTGAAGGCGGGCGGCTCCGAGCCTTCGAGCTCGGCCGTCAGGATCCAGTACTCGACCGGCTGGAAGGCGTCGATCTCGGCTTGCCGCTCGCACACCATCTTGAGCGCCACCGACTGCACCCGCCCGGCCGAGAGGCCGCGCTTGACCTTGTCCCAGAGCAGAGGCGAGAGCTTGAAGCCCATCAGGCGGTCCAGAATGCGGCGTGCCTGCTGGGCCTCGACCTTGCGGTAGTCGATCTCGCCCGGGCTCTCGAGCGCGCGGGTCACCGCCTGCTTGGTGATCTCGTTGAAGGTGACCCGGCGGATGGCCTCGGTCTCGCGTCCCAGGATCTCGGCGATGTGCCAGGCGATGGCCTCGCCCTCGCGGTCGGGATCGGGGGCGAGGTAGATCAGATCGGCTTTCTTGGCCGCCGCCTTGAGTTTCTTGACGACGTCCTTCTTGGCGTCCAGCACCCGGTAGTTGGGCTCGAAGTTCTCGCCGATCCCGAGATTCTTCTTCTCCAGGTCCCGGATGTGGCCGACCGAAGCCTCGACCGCGTAGTCCTTTCCCAGGAACTTCTTGAGCGTCCGGGTCTTGGTCGGACTCTCGACGATGATGAGGTTCTTGGCCATTCTTGAAAACCAGCCGCCGGGCGGTGGCGGACGTTACCACCGCGCCCGAAACGCCCGCAACCACGCCATGGGCCGAATCCCGCGCGGCACCCCCGAACCGTCCCGAGTCATCGCTCGGTGGATTCCGTCTCCCCGGTGCCGCCGGGGAGGACCGGTGCTTGGGCCCAGCTCGGACCCGCGAAGCGCCGGATCCACCCGCCCAGCTCGAGCTCGGTCAGAAGCCCCAGCAGCCGGTCGATGGGCAGGCCGCTGGCGCGGACGAGGTCGTGCTGGGTCAACGTCCGGCCGGGTTCAAACATTCCCGCCAGCCGGCGCAGGTCCTCGCGCTCGGGCTGGGCGCGGCGGGGCCGGTCGAGCTCGAGCGCCTCCCGTACGGCGACCGGCAGGGTCTCGACGAGGTCGCTCGGCGACTGGATCGGATGGGCGCCGTCTCGAATCAGGGTGTTGGGCCCGGCCGAGCGCGGGTCGAAGACGTTGCCCGGGACCGCCCAGACCAGGCGCCCCAGCCCCAGCGCCAGGCCGGCGGTGATGAGCGAACCCGAGCGCGCCGTTGCCCGGACCACCAGCGTGCCCAGTCCCAAAGCGGCGATCAGACGATTGCGCACCGGAAAGTTTCGAGCCAGGGGCGGGGTGCCGGGAGCGAACTCCGAGATCAGGGTGCCGTGCTCGGCGATGCGGCGGGCGAGAGCCCGGTTGCTCTTGGGGTAGTCGACGTCGATGCCGCAGCCCAAGACCGCCACTGTGGTGCCGGAGCGATCCCGGCCGGCGGCACCGGCCGGGAGGGGGTCGTCCGAGTCTTCGAAGGAGGTTCGGCGGGCGAGAGCACCGCGGTGGGCCGCCGAGTCGATCCCCAGGGCCAGCCCGGAGACAACGTTGAGTCCGACGGCGGCGAGCTCGGCCGCGAAGCGCTCGGCCACGTCCAGGCCGTAGGCGTCGGCGCGCCGCGAGCCCACGATCGAGACCGAGAGACGGGAGGCGGCCTCGATCGAGCCGCGGACGTAGAGCACCGGTGGCGGCAGCTCGAGACCCCGCAGACTCTCCGGGTAGCCCTCGTCCCAGAAGGTGACGATTTCGACTTCGAGATCACGGGCCCGGCGTCTCTCGGCCCGAGCGCGGCGATGGTAGCTCCGCGCCACGGTCAGGGCCCTGTTGAGGCGCTTGGCGGAGACCCCGCACGCTCGGGCGGCATGCCGGCGCGCGCGGTGAGTGCAGCGCGACGGCCCGGCGGTCGCGAACCAGAGCTCGGGCCGCAAGGCCAGCCGGCACACGGGCTCCTGCGAGGCCCAGCCGGCGGCGTTCAGGGCGATGGCGAGATCGGCCTTGACCTGCTCGGGCATGGGGTCCCGCAGAACGCCCGCCTGGGGGTCTGGCTCCGGGGCGGGGAGCGCGGTGCCGGCTTTGCCGCTGGGTTCTCGGTGGGCACCACCGTCCGGATTGGCCTCGGAGCTGGCGCGGGCGCCGGCTTCAGCATCGGCTTCGGCATTGGCTTGGGTACCAACTTCGGCCTTGGGCTTGGCGGTGGCACCAGGATCGGCGCTCACGGACTCCATGCCTCGGGAGACGCGACGCCGGCCGCCAATCTGGTGTTCATACGGGTCGGAAATTCGACAAATCTGTGCCGGATTGGGCTCGTATATACTGCTGGAGAGTCTCTTGCTAGACGATCGGATCGGGAACGGTTTCGATCGCTTTCAGCCCAAGGAGTCGTGTCGATTGCCCAGAATGGAGCGCGAGGTTCGAACAGTTGGCGGAGTCGTTTGGGGGGCCGGCGTTGCGCTCGTGCTGGCGGGCGCGCTCGCGGCGGCTCCGGCCGAGGCGGCTCGAGATCGGACCGGATCGCAGCTCGAATTCGGGGTGCAGATGGCCAAGCGGGGCCTCTGGAACGAAGCCCTGTTCCGGTTCAACCGAGTTCTGGAAGAACGTCCTGGAGACGCCCGGCTGCTCAACAACATGGCGGTGGCCTATGAAGCCATCGGCAAGTTCGACAAGGCGCTGGAGTACTACCGCAAGGCGCTCAAGGCCGACCAAGGCAACCGCGAGCTGCGCAAGAACTACGCGCAGTTCGTGGAGTTCTACGAATCCCTGAAGCCCACCGAAGCCGCTGAGGACGGCGAGGACGCTGCGGCTGAGGTCGCGGCCTCCGAACCGGCCGGCGCCGACGACGGTTAGCCGGCGCCGGTCTCGGGTTTGCTTGCAGGAGCTGGATAGGTACGAGGAGATGATGGCGATGGCGACGACACCGGGGAGACTTCGAGGGACGCTTAGGTCGGTTCTGACGCCCGCCGTCGCCTGGCTCGTCCTCGCCGGGGGACCGGAGATGTCCACGATTGCGGTCGCCGGCACGGTCGAGGTGCGGTTTCAGGTGCCGGTGCGCTCGCGCATCGACATGACCGACAAGGAGAGCGTGACGCTGGCTCCGTTTCTGGTCGTGACCCAGGAGGGCGAGCTGCCGATCCAGCGCCGCGGGGTCAACGTGCAGGAAGAGTTCGAGGGCTACTTGAAGCGCTTGATCAAGCGGCGGACCAGGCTCAAGTTCGTGGATTCGGGACCGGTCGACTATCCGACCTACGACTTCGCCGATCTGTCCGGGAACCGGGACTTCTGGCGAGTGGTGGGCGAGCGTAGCGGCGCCGACCTCGTCCTCTCGGGCAGCCTTGATTTCGACGTCCAGGACCGGAGCGGCTACAAGACCGAGCCCTATACCTCGCCCTACGACGGCCGCACCTACTACCGGCAGGTCCTGGTCGAGCAGACCGGGTTCGAGTACGACATCGTCATGGAAGTCTTCGACGGCCGCAGTGGCGAGCGTCTCTACTCCGACAACTTCAAGGACTTCAAGCAGTTTGCCGGCGAGAGCGTGGATCCGCTGACCGGCATGTTCGAAAACCTGTTCGCGTTGGAAGACCGCATCGCCGGCGTGTTCAGTCAGAAGCGCGTCGAAACCTCGCGCCTTCTGTTCACCAACTAGAAATGGGGTGCCGCGTGTCGCGTTGTTTGTCTAGGGGCTTGCTGAAAAACTTTCATAGGTTGCGCGGCAAGGGTTTACGGTGCAGCTTCCAGACGCGAGAAGGAATCGATGCGGTGTCATCGTTGACGACGAGCAACGCCGAAGATGCGCCGCAACCCCTTGCCGCCCTTCGGGTTGCGGCGGCGTGGCCGCCGCAGGGGCATTGGCGCTTCTCAACGAAGCTACAGCATGGCCTGCGTCGCGCCGCCTGCCCGCGACAGCCACGGCGCTTGCAACGCAACCCATGAGAGCTTTTCAGCAAGCCCCTAGGACTCTTGTCGCCCGCGGACTCGCCGTCGTTCTGGCGGTACTCGTGGCCGGCTCGGCGAGCGCCCAGTTCGGGAAGAACAAGATCCGGTACGAGGACTTCGACTGGAAGATCTACCACGCCCCCCATTTCGACGTGTACTACTACGATTCCGAGGAGCACCTGCTCGGCAAGATCGTTTCCTACGCCGAGAGCGCCTACGACGAGCTTTCGCAGGCCTTCAACTACAGGATCGAAGAGCCGACGCCGCTCATCATCTACGAGACCCACGCCGATTTCGAGCAGACCAACATCATCCTGAACTTCATCCCCGAGGGGATCGGCGCCTTCGCCAGCCCGGTTCGGAACCGGATGGTGCTACCCATCGACTTGCCGGGTCCCGAGCTCTACGAGCTCTTGCTGCACGAGCTCACCCACATCTTCGAGTACCACATGATCTTCGGGGCCAACCTGAGCAAGGGAGTGACCTCGTCGCCGCCGACCTGGTTCATGGAAGGACTGGCCAGCTACATGGCCCACGACGAGGGCGCGCGCGAGCAGATGTATCTGCGCGACGCCGTGGTCAACGACAACATTCCCCCGGTCACTTCGGACTTCGGCGGCTTTTTCGCCTACCGGTTCGGCTCGGCGGTCTTCCAGTTCATCGAAGAGCGCTGGGGCAAGGAAGGGGTGCGTGACTTCATCATCGAGACCCGCAACACCCTGGGCGGCCGGGTCGGGCGCGCGATCGAGCGCACCTTCGCGATCGACGCCGAGGACTTCGACGGCGACTTCCGGCGCTGGCTGCGAAAGAAGTACCTGCCGGAGCTCATCTCGACCGGCGAGCCGGGGGACTTCGGCCGCCGCTTCCGCCAGGGAACCGGCCCCCGGAGCGTTCAGACCTCGCCGGTGGCGTCGCCCTCGGGCGATCTTCTGGTGGCGTTCTCGACCGACGGCTCGGCCTTCTCCAGTCCCAATTCGGCTCAGGTGGACATCGTCCTCTACGACACCCGCCAGCGCGAGGTCATCCGCAACCTGACCAAGGGCTTCGACGACGCCGAGTTCCAGTACTTCATCGCCCAGGAGCTGACCATGGGGCGCAAGATGGGCCGGGATCTGGCCTTCTCACCCTCGGGCGACCGGGTCGCCTTTTTCGCCCGCCGCCAGAAGGGCCGGAGTCTGGTGCTTCTGGACGTTCTGCGCGGCAAGATCGACAAGGTCCTTCCCATGGAGGTCGATCAGCAGATCGCCCCGGCCTGGAGCCCGGACGGCCGCCACGTCGCCTTCGGCGGGCACCGCAACGGCCAGTTCGACATCTGGCAAGTCGACGTCGAGAGCGGGGCGGTCGCCAAGATCACGGACGACGAGATCTTCGACGCGGCTCCTGCCTATGCCCCCGACGGCAAGTCGATCGTCGTGACCTCGGTCCTGGGCGACCACGCCAAGCTCTTCCGGATCCAGCTCGACAACCCGGGCGTTCGCTATCCCCTGACCGACGGCGAGTCGAATGAGACCGACGCCACCTATTCGCCCAGCGGCGAGCGCATCTACTTCACCTCGGATCGCGGCGGCGTCAACAACATCTATAGCCTGGAGCTCGCCACCGGGGAGCTGCGCCAGCACACCAACGCCGTGACCGGCTGCTACCAGCCCACCGTGCTGGCCGGTGAAGACGGCAAGGAGCGCCTGGTCTTTGCCGCCTTCTGGCGCGGCCGGCACGACCTCTACCTTCTGGATCCGGAGGATCCGGTGACCGATCCGCTGCCGGTAGTGGCGACCCAGGACCTCGAGGCCGGGCCGGTCGACGTCGCCAACTTCGAGTCCTTCGAGCCGGCCATCGAGGTGGCGATCGACGAGCGCAACAAGGACAAGTTCGGCGGCCGCAGGTTCTTCGTCGAGGACGTGGGCGGCACGGTCGGAGTCTCGGACGACCAGACCTTCGTGGGCACGACCTACATCCAGATGTCCGACTTCATGGGCGACCGCCGCATCCTGGGAGTCTTCCAGTCGGTCGAGAGCTTCCAGAACTTCGACGTCATCTATTCGAATCTTTCCAACCGCTGGCAGTGGCAGGTTCACCTCTTCGACGATCGGGACTTCTTCATCGCGGTCGATGAGAGCTCGGGTCTGTTTCGGCGTGGGCGCACCGCTTTCAGCCAGACCGGGGTCATCGGCTCGGTGGTCTACCCGTGGAACGTGTCCCACCGCTTCCAGATCGGCGCTGGCTACGTCATGCGTGAGTTCCTGGCGCAAGTGCTGCGGGTCGATGAAGAGGGCAATCGGTTCCTCACGATCGACACCGTGGACGACGATTTTCCGTTGATCTCGACCTCGGTGGTCGGTGACACCTCGGTCCTGAGCCCCTGGGGCACGGTCGGGGGCCGGCGCTGGAACCTCGGCTACCTGTGGGCGCCGGATCTGGACGACAGCGGCACGCTGGTGGAGCGGGCCTCCCTCGACTTCCGCCAGTACCTGCCCCTGACCAAGCGCTCGAATCTGGCCTTTCGGGCGGTGGGCATTGCCACCGATGGCAACACGCCCAGCCCGGTCTATTTCGGCGGCCTGGACACGGTGCGCGGGTTCGACTTCCGTTCGATCGTGGGCACCCACGGCTTCTACACCAACCTCGAGCTGCGCTTCCCGTTCTTCGACCAGCTCTCGACGCCGATCGTGCGCTTTGGCGGCGTGCGGGCGATCCTGTTCCTTGATATCGGCGGCGCCTGGTTCGACGAGTTCCAGACGTTTCGGTTTGCCGACGACGAGGATCGACTGGTGGACGCGGTGTCGAGCTACGGCTACGGTTTCACGGTGCGCTTCCTCGGGGTCGACGTCAACGTGGACTTCGCCAAGCGCTGGGACTTCAAGGACTCGGACGACGGTTTCGAGTCCTCGATCTGGGTCGGGCGCCGCTTCTAGCGGGAGTCGCCGCCTTTCGGGCGGGACTGTTGGGGCCGTCGTTGCCGTGCTTGGTCAGGTCGAGCCGGATCGGAACCCGATCCGAGTTCTCCGTTCGGTTGTGCTGAGGTTTCTTGTTGTGGGCAAGGTGCGGGCCGGGTAGACTGGCGGCGCCCATGCGCATCGAGGTGCTCGGCAGCTACGGCGGCGAAAGCGTACACTGCCGACTGACCTGTCTTCTGATCAACGAGACGATCGCGCTCGATGCCGGTTCCCTGGCGCAGACCTTGCCGATCGAGCGGCAGCGCAAGGTGGAATCGGTGGTCCTGACCCATTCCCACATGGACCACACCAGCTCCCTGCCGTTCTTCGTCGAGAACGTCTACGGCGGCGAGCGCACTTCGATCGACGTCTACGCCTCGGCCACGACGACCTATTCGATCCGCAAGCATCTCTTCAACAATGCCTCCTGGCCCGATTTCACCCGGCTGCCCAACAACCTCCTGCCCTCGATCCGGTTCCGCGAGATCGAGGAAGAGGTGCCGTTCACCTTGAAGGGCGTGCGCTTCACCCCCTTTTCGGTAGACCATCTGGTGCCGACCTTCGGCTACCTCATCGAGCACGAAGGCACCTCGGTGGTGTGGTCGAGCGACACCGGTCCCACGGTGCGTCTGTGGGAGATCGCCAACGCCGCCCCGGGACTCGAGGCGGTGTTTCTGGACACCAGCTTCGAGAACTCGATGCAGCGCATCGCCGATCTCTCGCTCCACCTGACGCCGCAAACGATGGAGGCCGAAGTCGCCAAGCTGGAGCGCGACGTGCCAGTCTTGCTCCACCACTTGAAGCCGCCCTGTATCGAGAACATCGTCCGCGAGGTCAAGGCCCTAGGCCATCCCCGGGTGGCGTTCTTGGAGCAGGGCCGGGCGTACGACTTCTAGGACGCGAGCACCCCGGGGAATGCAGCTACGCCTGCCCTTCGATGACTCCGAGCTGCGCTTTTGCGTGCTGGGATCGGGTAGCTCGGGCAACTGCGTCGTGGTGGATACCGGCGACGGCCGGATTCTGGTGGACGCCGGATTCTCATGCCGCGAGATCGAGAAGCGCTTGGACGCGGTGGGCATCGAGGACCGCGCTTTCGACGCCGTGGTCTTGACCCACGAGCACGGCGACCACGTCCGTGGCGCGGCCCGATTCTCGAAGCGGCACTCGGTGCCGATCTATGCGACCCGGGGGACCCTTTCCAAGGTGCGGCTTCAGGAGCCGGCACCGAGGCCGTTTGTTCTGGAAGCCGGCCGACACGTCGAGCTGAAGGGTCTCCGGCTCGAGCCCTTCGCCATCCCGCACGATGCCCGCGAGCCCATCGGCATGGTGGTGGAGTTCCGCGGGCAACGGCTCGGGATCGTGGGCGACCTGGGCGAGCGCACGCGCGACTGGCGTCGCTTGCGGGATCTCGACGCCCTGGTCTTGGAGACCAATCACGATCTCGAGATGCTCCGGAGCGGCCCCTATCCCTGGCATCTCAAGAAGCGAATCGCCGGCGCGCGGGGGCACCTTTCGAACCAGGATGCCGCCCAAGCCCTCCAGCAGATCCTGAGCGATCGGCTGCGCTGGGTGGTGCTCTATCACTTGTCGACCACGAACAACCTACCCATGCTGGCCGAGGAATCGATCGCCCAGGTGGTCGCCCGCGCCGGGCTCGCCGCCGAGATCCGCGTCAGCCGCCAGCACGAGCCCACCGCGTGGTTTCCCGTGGGTTCGCAAACCGCCGCCTGAGCCGGATGCGCAACGGGGCTTGGAGCGGGCAGGAGATCGAAGATGCGAGCTAGAGTCACGGTGTATCCGCGTAAGGAGATCCTGGACCCGCAGGGCAAGGCCATTCGCAACGCCCTCCACCGGCTGGGTTTCGAAGCGGTCGAGGAGGTGCGCGCGGGCCGGAGCTTCGAGCTCGAGCTGGCGGCCGCGTCGGCCGAGGAAGCGCGGGCGGCGCTGGCCGAGATGAGCGCGAAGCTTCTCGCGAACCCGATCGTCGAGGACTACGAGATCGAGCTGGCCGGAGGGGCTTCGTGATGGCGGCTTCGGTCCGGGCCGGGGTGGTCATCTTCCCTGGCAGCAACTGCGATCACGACGCCTACCATGTCTTGAAGCACGTCCTCGGCTGCGAGACGCGGTTCTTGTGGCACGAGGACACGCGGCTCGAAGACGTCGAGCTGGTCGTCGTCCCGGGCGGCTTCTCTTATGGAGACTACCTGCGCGCCGGAGCCCTGGCGGCGCGCTCGCCGATTTTGGGCTCGGTGCGCCAGTTCGCAGCCTCCGGCGGGCTGGTCCTGGGCATCTGCAACGGGTTTCAGATCCTCCAGGAGTGCGGGCTTCTGCCGGGCGCCCTGCGCAAGAACCGGACCCTCCGCTTCGAGTGCCGGGACGTCTACTTGCGAGTCGAGCGCGACGACGTGGCGTTCACGGCCGGCTATCGCAAGGGGGACGTCATCCGGTTACCGATCGCCCACTCCGAGGGCAATTTCGAGGACCGGCCGCAGGCGCTCGACGAGATCGAGCGGTCCAGGCAGGTCGTGTTTCGCTACGTCGCTCCTGACGGCTCGGAGGACGACGCGTGGAACGTCAACGGCAGCGCCAACGCCATCGCCGGCGTCGTCAACGAAGCCGGCACCGTGTGCGGGATGATGCCGCATCCGGAGCGTTGCGCCGAGGAGGTTCTGGGCAACACCGACGGGCTGGCGCTCTTTACGGGCCTGCTCGAGGCGGTCGTGGCCCGGCGCCCACTGCGCCACGGAGGGACGGCGGCTTGAGCGCGGAACCGGTGGTAGACGCCGCGCTCGCAGCCGAGCACGGACTGGCCGCCGACGAGTACGAGCGCCTGCTCGGCATCCTGGGCCGGGCGCCCACCTACACCGAGCTCGGCATTACCTCGGCGCTCTGGTCCGAACACTGCTCGTACAAGTCCTCCCGTGTCTACCTGCGGGAGTTTCCGACCGAAGGCGAGCGCGTGGTCCAGGGACCGGGCGAGAACGCCGGCGTCGTGGACGTCGGTCACGGCTGGCTGGCGGTCTTCAAGATGGAGAGCCACAACCATCCCAGCTTCATCGAGCCGTACCAGGGCGCCGCCACCGGCGTCGGCGGCATCCTGCGGGATGTCTTTACCATGGGAGCGCGGCCGATCGCGTGCCTCGACTCGCTTCGCTTCGGAGCCATCGACGCGCCCCGCATGCGCTACCTCGTGGACGGCGTCGTGCGCGGTATTGGCGACTACGGCAACTGTGTCGGCATCCCGACCGTGGGCGGCGAGACCGGGTTTCATCCGTCCTACAACCAGAACATTCTGGTCAACGCTTTTGCTCTCGGTCTTGCTCGCGAGGACGGCCTGTTTCTGGCGCGCGCCTCGGGCGAGGGCAACCCGATCCTCTACGCCGGCAGCCGCACGGGCCGGGACGGCATCCACGGCGCCACCATGGCCTCGGAGTCCTTCGAGGCCGACAGCGAGGCCAAGCGGCCGACGGTCCAGGTCGGCGACCCGTTTACCGAGAAGATCCTGCTCGAAGCCTGCCTCGAGGCTATGCGCACCGGCGCAATCGTAGGCATCCAGGACATGGGCGCAGCCGGTCTGACCAGCTCGGCCTTCGAGATGGCGGGCCGCGAAGGCACCGGCGTCGAGATGGACCTGAGCCTGGTGCCGCTCCGCGAAGAGGGGCTTACGCCGTACGAGATGATGCTGTCCGAGTCCCAGGAGCGGATGGTTCTGGTCGCCGAGCGCGGACGCGAGGAGGAGGTCGTGCGGGTCTTCGAGCGCTGGGGTCTGGCGGTGGTTTCGATCGGGCGGGTCACCGCGAGCGGCCGCGCCCAGCTCACCTTCGAGGACGAGCTGGTCGCGGACATGCCGGTGGCTCCGCTCACCGACCAGGCGCCGATGTACCGGCGTCCGGTGGCGGTGCCGGACGATCTCGCCCGTCTCCAGGAACCGCCCGAGGTGCCCGCGGCCGAGAATCCGCGCCAGGCCCTGGAGGCGCTCCTGGGTTCGCTCGAGCTGTGCTCGAAGGAGTGGATCTGGCGCCAGTACGACCACACGGTGCGCGGCAACACGGTGACCGGACCAGGAGGCGACGCCGCGGTGCTCCGGATCAAGGGCACGCCTTCGGCTCTGGCGCTGGTCTCCGAGGTCAACCCGATCTACTGCCGCCTGGATCCGCGCCGGGGCGCGGCCCAGGCCGTGGCCGAGGCCGCGCGCAACCTGGCCTGCGTCGGCGCCGAGGCCGTGGGCCTGACCGATTGCCTCAATTTCGGCAACCCCGAGCGGCCGGAGATCTCGTGGCAGTTCCGGGAGGCGGTGGGCGGGATGGCCGAGGCCTGCCGGGAGCTTGCGGTGCCGGTGGTCTCGGGCAACGTCTCGTTCTACAACGAGACCGAGGGGAGCTCGATCTACCCGACGCCCACCGTGGCGGTGGTGGGGCTGATCGAGACCCTGGGCCGTCCGGTCTCGTCCGGGCTTCGGGCCGCCGGCGAGAGGGTCGTTCTGTTGGGCGAGGATTTCGCCGAGTTCGGCGGCTCCGCCTACCTGCGGCAGCTCCATGGCATCGAGCAGGGGCGTCCGCCCGAAGTGGACCTCGACCGCGAACGGCGGCTGGCGGCCCTGTTGCGGACGCTGGTGGTCGACGGGTTGGTGCGCTCGGCGCACGACGTCGGCACCGGCGGTCTGGCGGTGGCCGCGGCCGAGATGACCTTTGACGCCGGCATCGGGTTGGCGCTCGACCTACCGTACTCGGACACGTCGCTGTTTTCCGAATCGCAAGCCCGAGCCCTGGTGGCGGTGCCGCCCGAGGCCGTGGAGGCCGTCCTCGAGGCGGCCGGCGGCGCCGGGGTGCCGGCGCTCGACGCCGGAGCGAGCGGCGGCGAGTCCCTGCGACTCGGCTTCGATGGCGGCGCGCTCGAGGCGCCGGTCGAGGCCCTGCGCGAGATCTGGGCGAGCGCTCTACCGAGGGCGCTCGAGGCGTGAACCGGAGCGGGTACTAGCGGAGTCGCCGATCGTGTGTGGAATCTTTGGCATCGCCGGTCATGAGGACGCGGCCAACTACGCCTATCTGGGTCTCTACGCCCTTCAGCATCGGGGCCAGGAGAGTGCCGGCATGGTGAGCACGGACGGCAAGCGCATCCACGTCGAGCGCGGCATGGGCCACGTCGCGGACATCTTCTCGGAGCGGCGGCTGGCGCGCCTTCCCGGACTCTCGGCCATCGGGCACACCCGGTATTCGACCGCCGGGTCGAGCATCCGGACCAACGCCCAGCCAATCGTCTCCAAGACCTCGATGGGCGCGGTGGCGATCGTCCACAACGGCAACCTGGTCAACGCGCGGACGATCCGGCATGAGCTCGAGTTGGAGGGCGCGATCTTCCAGACGACGAGCGACACCGAGGTGATCCTGCACCTGATGGCGCGGAACCCTCGCGCGGACGTCGTCGAGTCGCTGATGGTGGCGCTCGAACAGGTGCGCGGCGCCTACTCGATCCTGCTCCTGACGCCGGATATGGTCGTGGCCGCGCGCGACCCCCATGGCTTCCGGCCCCTGGCCATGGGCGACTGCCAGGGAGCGCCCGCTTTCGCCAGCGAGAGCTGCGCGTTCGATCTGCTGGAGGTTTCGGATCGCCGCGAGCTGGATCAGGGCGAAGTCGTGGTGGCGCGCTCGGGATCGGTCGAGAGCTTCCGGCTGGCGAGTACCGCAACGCCGTCCCGCTGTCTCTTCGAGCATGTCTACTTCGCCCGCCCCGACAGCCGGATCTTCGGCACCAGCGTTTCGAAGGCGCGGCTCAAGATGGGCGCTCAGCTTGCGCGGGAGGCGCCGGTCGATGCCGACGTCGTGGTGCCTATTCCCGACAGCGGGCTTTTCGCCGCCCTCGGCTACGCCCGGGAAAGCGGGCTGCCCTTCGAGCAGGGTCTGGTTCGGAATCACTACGTGGGCCGCACCTTCATCGAGCCCAAACAGTCGATCCGGCACTTCGGGGTCAAGGTCAAGTTGAACCCGGTGCGCGAGCTCATCGAAGGCCGCAAGGTCATTCTTGTCGACGACTCGATCGTGCGCGGCACGACCTCGCCCAAGATCGTCAAGATGGTGCGCGACGCCGGCGCGCGGGAAGTTCACGTCCGGATCTCGTGCCCGCCCACGGCCTGGCCCTGCCACTACGGCATCAACATGCCGACGCGCGAGGAACTGATCGCTTCCGATCACTCGGAGGAAGAGATCGCCTCCTACATCCGGGCCGACAGCCTGGCCTATCTCTCGCTCGAGGGTACGCAGGCTTGTGTGTCCGGCCCCCGGGAGAGCTACTGCACCGCCTGCTGGACGGGCGAGTACCGCGAGCCGGTTGCCGAGATCGACGAGCGCCAGCGCGATCTGTTTCCGATCCGGACCGAGGACGAGGTGTGAGCGGAGCCGATTCCAACTCGGCGGATCGTTCGAGCGCCTACGCTCGCGCGGGTGTCGACATCGACGCCCAGGACGAGGCCCTGGAGCGCGTCAAGGCCCTGGTCAAGGACACCTTCACTCCCGGAGTCCTCTCCGACGTCGGGAGCTTCGGTGGGCTGTTTCAGCCGGATCTTTCGGCGACGGCCGAACCGGTGCTCGTGGCCTCGGCCGACGGCGTCGGCACCAAGCTGCGGGTGGCGCAGATGATGGGCGACTACTCGACGGTGGGCGAGGACCTGGTCAACCACTGCGTCAACGACATCCTGGTTCAGGGGGCGCGGCCGCTCTTTTTTCTGGACTACGTGGGAGCCGGCGTGCTCGAGCCCGAGGCCATGGAGGCGCTGGTGGCGGGAGTGGCGAGGGGGTGCCGGCGCAACCGCTGCGCTCTCCTGGGTGGCGAGACCGCCGAGATGCCCGGCTTCTACGATGCCGGCGACTACGAGCTCGTCGGCTTCATCGTGGGAATGGTGGATCGCGGACGCCTCCTCGACGCCGGCCGGGTTGAGCCCGGCGACCTCCTGATCGGCCTGCCGTCGACCGGTCTTCACACCAATGGATACTCGCTGGCGCGGGAGGTGTTGTTCGAGGAGCTGGGTCTGGCGGTGGACGACAGGCTACCCGGTTCCGATGCGAAGCTGACCGTCGGCGAGCTGCTCCTGGACGTCCATCGTTCGTATCTCCCCGAGGTGGCGCCGCTTCTCGACCATCCCGCGCTTCGCGCCTTGGCCCACGTGACCGGAGGCGGGCTGACCGACAACGTGCCGCGAGTCCTGCCAGACGGGACCCACGCCTCGATCCGCGTCGGCTCTTGGGAGATCCCGGAGCTCTTTCACCTACTCCAAGAGGCCGGCAAGATCGACTCCGAAGAGATGCTCCGGGTCTTCAACATGGGGATCGGCATGGTTCTGGTCGTCGCCGCCGATGGTGTTGCCGAGGTTCTCGAAGCGCTCCGGACCGCCGGTCTTCCGGGAGTGCCGATCGGGACGGTTCAGGCCGGCGGTAGCGGCGTCGCGTATTCGTTCGCTGGAACGACTGAGTCCTGACAGGGCCTGCTGGGCTCAGGCCGGCTCGCCCCGCTTCAGCGCTCGTGGCGCGGGCGGTAGAGAGCCACCTGCTCGGTCAGCCGGCGGAAGGCTCGCCAGAGCTCGTAGACGGGGCCGTCCCGCCACCGGCAGCGCCGGGCCAGGACGCGCCGGGCGCTTTCGAGCTCTGCCGTCGAAAACCTGCCCGCGAGCTCACGCTCGAACGACTCCTGCGCGAAGCGGTGAAGCTCCGTGTCGAGCTGGTTGTTCCGGGCAATGAGCTCGCGGATGGCTGCACTCGGCTGGCTCTTGCCGCGAGTTACGTTGCGTCTTCGGTAGGCGACGTCCCGAAACGACTCGGGATAGCGACGGTTCAAGACGAGCATCGCGTCGGCAAAGCTGGTGAGCGGAAAGAGATGGAGGTGGCCGCGCTCGACGAGCGTCCGGACTTGCTCGACGGCGTCCCGATCGGCGTCGACCGCCAGGTGGCGTAGCTGGCCGTCGCCGTAGCGGTCGCGTGGGAAATAGCCCTCCTCGAACACCCACCGGGCGTAGTCGTCGAGAGCCATCCGGCGCGGAGCCTCCATGGCCCGGCCGGTTCGCAGGCCCTGGTGGTAGTTGTAGTGCGACAGGAAGCGGTCTACCGGATCCCGGACGAAGGAGATGGTGACGAAGGGCCTGGGGGCGTTTTCGTAGTCGAGAGCCGCCGGGAAGCCATGGCTCGAGAAGGCGCGAAGAAACGGACGCTGTTCGAGAAGCCGGTTCATCTCCCACGGCGTCTTGGGGCTCAGGTTGGACAAGAGCCCGTAGTCCGAGACCCATCCGGGCCGGAAGTTCTCCCACAGGACGGTGTCGAAGGAGGTGCCGCCGCACTTCTGGATGTGGGCGTGCAGAAAGACGGGATCGGTCGGCATTGCGAGGGGCCTGGTGACCGGCCGATGGTACCGCTAGACCGGTGCCGCGGTGGATCGCCGGTTGCCTGCGCTACGATGACCCCCTACCCTGTCGAAGACAAGGAGAGATGCCATGCCGGAGAACCGTCGGCTCGGTCAGAGGTTGGGCGCTCGCGCGCCCCGAATGCGAATGAGAGCGATAGCGGGTGCCATCTTCGGCGCTTGCCTGGCACTGGCTTCGCTTGCCGCGCTTGTAGGCCACGACCCCGCGCGGGCGGGAACGCTCGGCACCAACGGCGACCTCAAGCTCTCGGCGAACTTCCGCTTCGCGCCCACCCGAGCCCAGCTCGAGGAAGCCAAGCGCTCGCTGGTCTGGTTCGGACGGCTTCTGTGCGACGCGACCGAAGGCCAGATTCACTTGCGCCAAGTGGAGCTCAACGCCGGCGCCCGCTTCGAAGACGGAGCCGATATCTGGTACCACGCCGAACCACTGATCGCGAGCGTGGCGAACAACAAGTGGGACGGCAGCGGCCTGGTTCGCCGCGACAGCCACATCACGATCGGCAGGACCTACCTCGGCGACTCCGACACGATGCTCCACGAGTTCGGTCATTACGCCTTTGGCCTGGGTGAGCAGTACGCCATCGTGACCTCTGAATGTGGGGTGGGCCCGGGATTCGAGCCGGCCCTGGTGGACGAGCGCAACCACACTCCGATGCAGAATCTGGGCGGCGGCGTCGCGTGCGCCGCCGGCCCGCGGGCCGGAGAGTCCTGCACGCGGGATGCGGACTGCCCGCAGAGCACCTGCCGGGAGCGGCTGACGTCCGAGTTCAGCGTCAAGCAGAACCACGATCTGTTGCGCGGCGATGTTGGATGCCCCGGAGCGAAGGCGCTGTCCGAGCTCCGGATCCTCGGGGTCCTCAACACCGGCATCGTCTCCGGTCCGCTCGATGCCTCGACGGTGGCGTCGGCGACGCGCACGTCGGTCGCGACCCAGAACCTGCTGATTCCCGATGGCCGCTCGATTCAGACGGCAAGTCAGCTTCAGGTCTTTGTCGGTCAGGAGCGCCGGGGCGAGTGGGCCGCCGTCGTGGGGATGCCCGACGACTCGGCGGGTGCCGCTCCCGGAGCCTTGAAGCTCCTTGGCCGTTGGCGGATGACCTTCAATGCCGAGGGAGGGCTCAAGACGATCTCCGGTCCGGATTGGGTCCGCGTGCGTCGAGGGGGCGGCCTGCCGCACCTCGATTTCAAGGTCCTCTTCGGCCAGCCACGAGCGACCGGCATGGCGCCGGCCTGGTGGACCGAGCTCGTGGTCAACGACGCTCGCCGCCAGGTCCTCTTTTCCGAGACGGATGGCCGGTTTCCCTGCCGCTGGTCGGCGTGCTCGACCCTGAAGATGTGGAACACGCGCACCAAGGGCTGGGAGACGACCTCCCAGTCGATCGTTCACAACTTTCGGTCCGAATGGGAGACCCTGGTGCGGAACTACCCGTTCTTGAAGGCTCCAACCGGACTGCCTGTAGCAGCCGCGCCCGCCTCCTGTGCCAAGCCTCCCAAGTTCGTCGAGAAGGTCCAGGGTGTGGACCAAGTGGTTCTGGTCCTCGACCGTTCCGGCAGCATGCGCCACGCGGTGACCGTGCCCCATGGCGAGGTCTGCGCCAACGGTCTCGACGATGATGGCGACGGCATCACCGATGAGACGGTCTGCGCCGAGAGCCGGCTTACCTTCGCCAAGGCCGGTGCCCGCGCCTTCCTCGAGCTACAGAAATCGGCAGGGATCGAGGTCGGGATCGTCGACTTCAGTAGCCGTACGAATCTGGCCAAGCCGGTTGCCGTGCTCGACGCGTCATCGTTTTCGAGCCTTGCTGCCACGGTCGATGGCCTTCACTCCGGCGGCTTGACCGCGATCGGCGACGCCCTGACCCGGGCCGGAGCCGAGCTCAAGCGCGTGCGCGCTTCGGGCCGCGGCCAGGCGGTGATCCTGTTCTCGGACGGCCAGAGCAATGCCGGCAGTGACCCGCGCGCGGCGTCGAAGGTTCTGGACGCGGCCGGAGTTCGGGTGTTGACGGTTGCCGCTGGACCCGGAGCCGACAAGAAGACACTGGGCGAGATCGCCACGATCGCCATGCCCATCGAGGACTTTGTCGAGCTGCCCGCGGTGTATGCGGAGCTGGCGGCCGCCTACGGCGGCGCGGCCTTGCTTCATCCTCGGCTGCGGGTGGCCCAGGCCTGGGATCTTCAGACCGCGCTCGAGGAGCGTCCCGAATTGGATGGCATCGTCGAGCCCGAGACGGTCGTCGAACTGCCGGTCGAGGCGGGGAGCGAGGCACTGGTGGTCTTCGTGGGTGCGGCCAACCGGGACACCTCGATGTGGCACCCGCGCATCGAGCTTGTCGGCCCACGCGGAGAGCGGTTCGATCAGGACGATCCAGCGGTCGTTCGGGACGGTCACTACGCTGTCTTCCGGGTCCCGGCGCCCGCGGAGGGCGTCTGGAGCCTGCGTCTCGGGCCACAAGGCCCGGCGCTTCAGGAGAGCACGGTGGTGTCGTACCTCGAAGGTGCCTCTGCCGATCTCGCCGCCGACGTCTTGCCCAAGATTGTGCCTTCGGGCGGGACCGCCGTGGTGACCGCCGGGGCCGTCTACGAGTTGCCCCTGGGCGACGGTATCGAGCTCGAGGGGAGCCTGCGCCGGCCCGACGGAACCGTCGAGGCGCTTCGTTTCGATCGCGAGATCTTGGGCGCCTGGAGCGCCGAGACTCCCGCGCTGGTCGAACGCGGCACCTACCGTGTCGACGTCCGGCTGCGCGTTCCGGCGGGTACCGAGGTCGAGCCCACCGAGCCGATGTATCCGGGGCCGCCGATCGACCTGGCCGTGCCGGCGTTCGAGCGTGCCACGACCTTGACCGTCTTGGTCGCCGACGGGCCGCTGCCTGCGTGTACGACCGACGACTGCGACGGCGATGGTGTGCCGAACGAGTGGGAGTGCGCGGGCGACGACGACGGCGATGGCTGGCCCGGAGAGCGCGATATCGATGCCGACGGCGATGAGATTGCAGACGGCGCCGAGGGCTTCGGCGACGACGACGGCGACGGCGTTCCGAACCTGTGCGATCCGGCCACGCCGCTCGATCTGGAGCGGGCGATTCTGGCCGAGGAGCAGGTCCTGGCGCTGGCCTGTGAGGATTCGGTGCGGGCCGGCGCCCTGCTCGCGAGCTCGCTCGAAGAGATTGCCGGCGTGCTTCCGGCCCTCGAGCGGGGAACCGCGGCTGGGGATCCCGACGCCGAAGCGCGGCTGGCAGCGTTGTCTCGGATTCTCACGCTCAAGGAGGAGGCTCTACACTTGAGCGAGATAGACGGTGCCTGCCGGCAGGTCCGGGAGCTGCTCGAGTCCGCCCTGGAGCTCGAGCGCGGTCTGATGCAGGAGGGCGTGGACTAGGGCCCGGCCCTTGGGCCGGTGGGCGGATGAGGTCAGAGGGCGAGGTCAGAGGGTCCCGGGCCGTCATGGACCTGGGATTCAAGAAGCCGGCCGGAGGACCCGGGCTCCGAAAGCGTAGAATCTGGCGGTGACAATGCGGGTGGCGATCCTGCTCTCCGGCCGGGGCTCCAATTTCTTGGCGCTCCACGGTGCAATCGAACGCGGAGAGTTGCCGGCCGAGCTGGCGGTCGTGATCTCGAACGAAGCCGAGGCGCAGGGGCTCGAGAAGGCTCGCTCGCTGCGCCTGCCCAACGTTTGCATCCCGCACCGGCTGGAGAGCTCCCGAGCCGCCCACGAAGACAAGCTCCTGGCCGCCCTCGATCACGCCGGGGTGGATTGGATCTGCCTGGCTGGATACATGCGGCTCTTGTCCGCGGAGTTCGTTGCCCGCTATCCGCTGCGGGTGCTCAACATTCATCCTTCGCTCTTACCCGCCTTTCCAGGTCTCAACGCCCAGAAGCAAGCCGTTCGCTGGGGCGCCAAGGTCTCGGGCTGCACCGTCCATTTCGTTGACGAAGAGCTGGACCACGGCGCCATCGTGGCGCAGAAGGCGGTGCCGGTGCGGGATGACGACAACGCGCTCTCGTTGTCGGCGCGGATCCTGGCCGAGGAACACAAGCTCTATCCGGAGGCGCTTCGGCAGCTTCTGACCCGGCGCTGGCGGATCGATGGCCGGCGGGTTGTGTTCTCAGGCTGAGGCGCGATGCAGGAAGCCATGGACGAAAGCCGGATCGACCGCGACGAGGAAGCCGGGAGTGCTTTCGGCTGGGCGCGGCGGGTACTTGTGGCCGTGGCGATTCTCGTGGCGGCGGTGGTCCTCGGCTACCTTATCGGCGCCAACTGGTTTCTGAATTCCTCCTGGGGCAAGGCGCGGCTGAATCGCAAGCCGGAGAAGCTCTCGATGAGCTGGGAGCGCGCCTGGACCGTGATCCCGGGACTCGTGCACCTTACGCAATTCGATCTTGCCGGCCGCGCGCGTCGAGCCACCTGGGAGACGCACATGGACTCGGGCCGGGTGTGGATCTGGCTGCCGTCCCTGGCGCGCCGCCATATGCGGGTCGTATCCGGCTCCGGCCGCGGTGTTTCAGTGGCGGTCGATACGTTGCCGCCGCCTACGACGCCGCGGCCCGAACGGCTCCGGCGCGGCTGGCGCATCTCTCTCGATCGTCTCCAGCTCGACGAGATCGGGCGTCTGCGCATGAACGAGTACAGCCTGACCGGCCCGGGCCGGATTCTGGGCGGCGCGTTCTTCGAGGTTCGCGGGCCGATGCGGCTCGACCTCGGCCGGCTGCATTTTCCGGAGGCGCAGCTTGCAGCCGGTGACGCGGTGGTGGCCGAGTCGGTGGTTCTGGACGCGAGCCTCGAGGTCGACGAGATCACCATCGGCGAGACCACGGTCGCGGATCTTCTTGCCGAGCTCTCGGGCGAGATCGAGCTCGCCGCTCGCACCTCGAGCCTGGGCTTCTTGGCCGCCTATCTCGAAGCCTTCCCCTGGATCCGGATCGGCGGCGCCGGCGACCTGGCCCTGGATCTCGAGG
>CBDCVR010000015.1:0-605000 GCA_965223155.1 Candidatus Multivoradales bacterium | reverse complement strand
GTTAGTCGGTCCCTAAGGCGAGGCTGAAAAGCGTAGTCGATGGGAAACAGGCCAAAATTCCTGTACCACTTTGGTTTCGTTTGTACGATGTGGTGACGCAGGAGGATAGTCCAGCCTAGGATTGGATTGCTAGGTTCAAGCGTGTAGGAGGGAGTCGTAGGTAAACCCGCGATTCCGCTAACTCCGAGACGTGACGTCGAGAGCTTCGGCTCACAAAGTGGGTGATTCCATGCTGCCAAGAAAAACCACTAAGGAGAAACCAGGGTGACCGTACCGCAAACGGACACACGTAGACGGGGAGAGTATCCCAAGGCGCTTGAGTGATCTCTTGTGAAGGAACTCGGCAAATTAACACCGTAACTTCGGGAGAAGGTGTGCCGCCGGGGGTGATGAGGCTTGCCCTCTGAGCTCCTGGTGGTCGCAGTGACCAGGCCCAGGCGACTGTTTACTAAAAACACAGGACTCTGCAAAGTCGAAAACGACGTATAGGGTCTGACGCCTGCCCGGTGCCGGAAGGTTAAGAGGAGGGGTTAGCTACTTCGGTAGCGAAGCTCTGAATCGAAGCCCCGGTAAACGGCGGCCGTAACTATAACGGTCCTAAGGTAGCGAAATTCCTTGTCGGGTAAGTTCCGACCTGCACGAATGGCGTAACGATCTGGGCACTGTCTCCACAAGAGGCTCAGCGAATCTGTAGCACCGGTGAAGATGCCGGTTACCCGCATGTAGACGGAAAGACCCTGTGCACCTTTACTATAGCTTGGCACTGAACCCCGGTCCGGTATGTGTAGAATAGGTGGGAGACTTTGAAGTCGGAGCGCTAGCTTCGGTGGAGTCAAAAGTGAAATACCACCCTTATCGTATTGGAGTTCTAACCTAGGCCCGTTATCCGGGTCGGGGACAATGTCTGGTGGGTAGTTTGACTGGGGCGGTCGCCTCCCAAAGAGTAACGGAGGCGCGCGAAGGTTCTCTCAGGCTGATTGGAAACCAGCCGTAGAGTGTAAAGGCATAAGAGAGCTTGACTGCGAGACCTACAAGTCGAGCAGGTACGAAAGTAGGCCTTAGTGATCCGGTGGTTCCGTATGGAAGGGCCATCGCTAATCGGATAAAAGGTACGCCGGGGATAACAGGCTGATCGCGTCCAAGAGTTCACATCGACGACGCGGTTTGGCACCTCGATGTCGGCTCATCACATCCTGGGGCTGAAGCAGGTCCCAAGGGTTCGGCTGTTCGCCGATTAAAGTGGTACGTGAGCTGGGTTTAGAACGTCGTGAGACAGTTCGGTCCCTATCTCATGTGGGCGTAGGAGACTTGAAGGAATCTGTCCCTAGTACGAGAGGACCGGGATGGACGAACCTCTGGTGCACCAGTTGTCGTGCCAACGGCACAGCTGGGTAGCTAAGTTCGGAAAGGATAACCGCTGAAAGCATCTAAGCGGGAAGCCTCTCCTGAGATGAGGTCTCCCTGAAGGGCCCTGGTAGACCACCAGGTTGATAGGCAGGAAGTGTAAGCGCCGCGAAGCGTTGAGCTAACCTGTACTAATCGCCCGTTCGGCTTGACCAATCTTTCTACTTTCGTGTGGCTTTTGCGGCGGATTCTTTCGCTTGTGACCCGTTTCGGTTGCGCGCTTCGGCGCGTTCGGTTCTTTTTCAGTTTTTCGAATTTTTCCGGTGGCAATAGCGAGGGGGAAACACCCGTTCCCATTCCGAACACGGCCGTTAAGCCCCTCTGCGCCGATGGTACTGCGGGGGCGACCCCGTGGGAGAGTAGGTCGCCGCCGGGAGTTTTTTTGGGCCCGCGATTCCTCGCGGGCCTTTTTTCTTGCTTCCGGGCTGGGTGCCTGACCTCTCGGTGAACCGGGGCCGCGTGCTAGTCTGATTCGCTCTTGCGGGAGCGGACGATGGACGAAGCGCAGATCAAGGGATTCGCGATCCGGGGTCTCCTCAAGTTCGTCAAGGAGTCGGGGTACGAAGGCGGAATCGCGCGCCTACTGACCAAGATTTCGCCGGCCGCGGCAGGACACTTCGAAGAACGGATCCTGAGTTCGGTCTGGTATCCCTACGAGGCGTACTCGGCCCTCCTGACCACCGCCATGAACGAGCTAGCCGCCGAGAATCAGGATCGGCGGGCGCTCGCCGAGCGGCTGGGGGCCTTCGCCGGCCGGCAGGACGCCGGCGCAGTCTTCCGGGTGGTGGCGGCGATCACTTCGCTCGAGCGGGTCGTGACCAAGTCGCCGATGTTCTGGCGCCGCTACTGCAACCGGGGCGACCTCGAGGTCGTGGAGGTCGAGGCCGGACGGCTGGTGGTGCGGCTGGTGGATTTTCCGGGGATCCATCCCGCCCATTGCCGCCTGATCACGGGATGGATCCTGGGACTCGGCGAGGCCAACGGCGCGCGCGAGGCTTCGGTCGAAAAGACCCATTGCGTCCACGACGGCGACTCCCGGTGCGAGTACCAGGGTCGGTGGAGCTGAGCGTCTAGATGTCGTTGCGAGTCGCGGTTCTGGGCTCGGGCATGGCCGGCCTCGGTGCCGCACACGCGCTTCGCGGAGAAGGCGCGCGGGCGACGCTTTACGAGCGCGCGCGCCGGCCGGGCGGTCACACGCGTTCGTTTCTTGCCGACGACGGGTTCGTTTTCGACGATGGCCCGCACATCTCGTTCACCCGTAACCGGCGGCTTCAGGACTTGCTGGCCGAGAGCGTCGGCGGCGAGTTCGAGATTCTCCAGGCGCGGGTCAACAACTACTGGCAGGGTTACTGGATCAAGCATCCCGCTCAGTGCAATCTCCATGGCCTGCCACCTGATCTGGTGTCGCGGGTACTCGAGGATTTCGTCGAGGCCCGCGGAAGCCAGCCCGAGGCGACCGGGACCTATGCCGACTGGCTGCTTGCCACCTATGGCCGCACGTTCGCCGAGACTTTTCCCATGGAGTACGGGCGCAAGTACCATACGGTAGCGGCCGATTCGATGGACGTGGATTGGCTGGGTCCGCGTCTCTACCCGCCGAATCTCGACGAGGTCCTGGCCGGCGCTCTCTCGCCCGAGACCCAAGACGTGCACTACGTCGATCACTTCCGCTACCCGTCTCGAGGCGGCTTCGAGTCCTACCTGCGAGGGTTTCTGGAGCCGGCCGACGTGCGCTGCGGCCACGAGCTGACGGCGCTCGATCCGGTGCGGGGCGAGTTGGCCTTCGGCGGCGGGAAGACTGTGGCGGTCGATGCCGTGATCTCGTCCCTGCCGCTGCCGGAGCTCGTGCGCCGGATGGATGGAGTTCCGGATGACGTGAACGCTGCCGCGAAGCGGCTGGCGTGCAGCTCGTGCGTCACCGTGAACCTGGGAATCGACCGTGAAGACGTCTCGGACCATCACTGGACCTACCTTTACGACCGCGGTCTGACCGCCACCCGCCTGAGCTTCCCGTCGCTTTTTTCCCCGGCCAACGCCCCCGCCGGCACCGGCAGCATTCAGGCCGAGGTCTACTTCTCTGCCAAGTACCGGCCGTTCTCGGGCCAACCCGCGGACTTGATCGAGCCGGTTCTGGACGACCTGCGGCGCTGCGGCCTGGTGCGCGAGGACGATCGAATTCTCCACCGCTCGGCGCGCTTCATCCCGTACGCCAACGTCATCTTCGATCTGGAACGGCGCGCCGCGGTTGAGACGGTCACCGCCTATCTCGAAGAGGCCGGAATCGCGACCTGCGGCCGCTACGGCGAGTGGGGCTACCACTGGACCGACCAGGCCTTCGAAAGCGGCGAGCGGGCGGCCCGCTCGGTTCTGGACGGCTCGCTGCGCCTCGGCCGCTAGCCTGAGGGCGGGAGCCCTAGGCGAACATCGCCACGGTGCCGCCGATGGCACCGGCCACGAGCAGGATCGGAAGCGCGACCAGGGCGAGGACCAGCAGCACACAGATCAGAAGAGGCGCGACCACGACGCCCAGCACCAGGCCCACCAGCAAGAGGACGCCCTTGAGCAGCAAGCCCAAGATCGCGAGCGGAAACAGGGCGACCTTGAACACCACCTTCAGGGCGAAGCCCACGATGGCGATGACGGCGAAGGCCACAAGGCCGGCGAAGGCTAGGGTTGCGACCGCAAAGAATTCGATCATGACCGTATCTCCTCTAGAAACCATACGGCCTGGAGGGGTAGTTGTTTCGAGGACTGCTAGAGTGCCGCCGTGCCGCGTATCACCAAGGTCTACACCAAGACCGGGGACGGCGGCGAGACCGCCCTAGCCGATGGTTCGCGGGTCGCCAAGAGCTCGCCCCGGGTGGTGGCCTATGGAGAGGTGGATGAAGTCAACTCGGCCGTCGGCCTGGCTCGGACGGCGGGGCTCGTGGAAGGGCTCGATGAGGTACTCGGGAAGGTCCAGAACGAGCTTTTCCACCTCGGCTCCGAGCTCTCCGCGCCGGCGGCGGCGGGGATCCCGGGAGAGCTGCCCCGGGTGGAGGCCGAGCACGTCGCCTACTTGGAGCGGTCGATGGACGCGCTCATGACCGAGTTGCCGGCCCTCGAGAACTTCGTGCTACCGGGCGGCTCGGCGGGGGGCGCCGCCCTCCATCTTGCGCGCGCCGTCTGCCGCCGGGCCGAGCGCGCCGTGGTCGCGCTGGCCGCGGCCGAGACCGTGCGGCCGGAGGCGCTTGCCTACCTCAACCGCCTGTCCGACTGGCTGTTCGTCGCCGCCCGCTACGAGAATCGCGCTGCGGGAGCGCCCGACGTTCTCTGGGACACGGGCCGCGACGGCTGAGCCGGCCGGCTGCAGACGTCCGGATCTCGTCTCCCAGGATCGGCTGCGCTCCGCCCGCGTCCGGCCCATCGACCTGCCGGGACCGTAGGCTCGTGCCGCTCTCGGCTTCGGGGCACGGTCATCAGACGCCCGCGGCTTGCCGCCGCGGTTGCGAGGCGACGACCTAGACGACGGTCTCGCGCATGACCTCTTCCATCGTGGTCACGCCGTCGCGGATCTTCTGGAGGCCGCTGCCACGCAGACTCATCATGCCCACCTCGAGCGCCTTGGCGCGCAGCTCGTAGGCGCTGCCGCCCGAGAGGATCAAATCGCGCAGTTCCTCGTCCACGTCCATGACCTCGTAAAGGCCGACGCGGCCCTTGTAGCCGGTGCCGTTGCAGGTGTCGCAACCTCGGCCTCGGAAGAGCTGGAGGGACTTGATCTCGTCCGGATCGAACCCGATGTTGGTGAGCGCCTGGGCCGGAACCTCGAAGGGCTCCTTGCAGCTCGAGCAGATGCGCCGCACCAGCCGCTGGGCGACGACCAAATGGACCGAGCTGGCGACCAGGAAGGGCTCGATGCCCATGTTCATCAACCGGTTGATCGAGGACGGCGCGTCGTTGGTGTGGAGCGTCGAGAGCACCAGATGGCCGGTCATGGCCGCCTTGATTGCGACCTCGGCGGTCTCGAAGTCCCGGATCTCACCAACCAGGATGATGTTGGGATCCTGGCGCAAGAAGGATCGCAGCGTGGCCGCGAAGTTGAGACCGATCTGCTCCTTCATCTGTACCTGGTTGATACCGGACATGTTGAACTCGACCGGATCTTCCGCGGTCATGATGTTGACCTCGGGAGTATTGACCCGCTGCAGCGCCGAGTAGAGAGTATTGGTCTTGCCCGACCCGGTCGGACCGGTGACCAGCACCATGCCGTAGGGCCGGAAGATGGCCTGCTCGAAACGGCGCAGGGAGTCTTCCTCGAACCCCAGCTTCGACATGTCGAGCATGAGGTTGTCTTTGTCGAGAAGACGCATGACGATCTTCTCGCCGAAGATCGCCGGCAGCACCGAGACTCGATAGTCGAGGTCCTTGACCTTGTTGCCGATCTTGGTCTTGATCTTGATGCGGCCGTCCTGGGGCAGCCTTTTTTCGGCGATGTCGAGCCGGGCCATGATCTTGATCCGGCTGGTGATCGCCTCGCGTAGCTTGATCGGCGGGCGCATCATCTCGTAGAGCAGCCCATCGATCCGGTAGCGGACCCGGTATTCCTTCTCGTAGGGCTCGATGTGGATGTCGGAGGCTCCGCGCTTGATGGCGTCGGTCAGAATGATGTTGACCAGCCGCACCACCGGCGCTTCCTCGGACTGCTGCTCGAGCTCCTCGAGATCCAGATCCTCGTCGTCGTCCAGGACCTCGAGATCGGCGTCGTCGGTGTCGGCGATGTCTTCCATCACCTTCTTGAGCTCGATCGAATGGGTCGAGCCGTAGTAGCGGTCGATGCCCTCGCGTAGAGCCGATTCGGAGGCCACGACCGGCTCGACGTTGTAGCCGGTCATGAACTTGATGTCGTCCATGGCGAAGACGTTGGTCGGGTCCACCATGGCGATGGTCAAGCGGGCGCCGGCCTTGGAGACCGGCAAGATGGTGTATTTGCGGGCCACGTCCGGCGGGATGATCTTGATGATCGACTCGTCGACCTCGACCTCCGCCAGGTTGATCGCGGGCACGCCGTAGCGCTGCGACAGGAACTCGACCAGCTCGTCGTCGGACAGGAACTCGAGCTTGACCAGATGGGTACCCAGGCGGCCGCCGTCTTGCTGCTGAGCCGCGAGCGCTTGATCCAATTGCTCTTGAGTCAGCCGTCCGGCGGCTACGAGCATTTCGCCGATGCGATTCACGGAGCTTCTCCTGGGAATGAGGTTCGAGCGCGCCGCCTGCGCGGACCCGCGGCGCGGGTCAGTGTAGCGTGCGCCTGGAAAGCGGTCAATTTACCGTCAACAAAGGAAGAACGCGCTCGATCACGTGTTCGGGCCGAATGTTCAACAGGCACGGCTTGGCGCTCTCGAAGCGTTTGTAACAGAAGCTACACGGGAGTTTGTGGACCACGGCCAGCTCGGGCATGGCATAGGGGCCGTTGACGTCCGGATCGGTGGGACCCATGACGCAGACGACCGGCGTGCCGAGGGCATGAGCGAGGTGTACCGGCCCGGTGTCGCCGCCGATGACGATCCGAGCCTGCCGGCTGAGCCCGACGAGCTCGGGCAGGCTGGCAAGCGCCGGCAGGGTCCGGGCCCGGCCCGAGGCCTCGGCCACGGTCTTGGCGGCGTCCTCCTCGCCGGGGCCCCAGCCGACGACGACGTCCAGCCCTTCCTCCGAAACCAGGTACCGAGCCACCTCGGCCCAGTCCTCGAGCGGGTAGTTCTTGTTGGCCCAAGCGGTGCGCGGATGCATGAGGACGAAGTCCCGGGGCAGCTCGCCTCCGAAGTCCGGGGTACGTCCGACGAGTTTGTCGCCGGCGAAGTCGGCCGGCTCGGCGGGCAAGGGCAGGGCGTCCAGAACCGAGAGCATGCGGTCGACCGCGTGCCGGCCGCGCGCCGGTACGGTCTCGGAGAGCCAGATGGCGCTCGAGGGCTCGCGGCGGTCGACCCGGTCGAGGCCGAGGCGCCGGTCGGCGAAGGTCGCGGCGGCCAGGAGACCGGCTTTGTGCGAGCCCATGAGATCCAGGACCACGTCGGGCCGGAAGGCGTCGAGCCGGCGCCAGAATTCGCGCGCCTCGCCCCAGGCTCGGCCCTCCAGGAGCCGGTGGCGCCAGGACCGCAAGCGAGCCGGAAGCACCTCGTCGAGATCCGGGTGGCCTTCCAGAAGCGGCGCGAAGGCCTCCTCGACCAACCAACCGATATGGGCGTCGGGCAGGTGCCGGCGGAGCGCGGCCAGGACCGGCAGAGCGTGCACCACGTCCCCGAGGGCGCTAGTGCGAACGATGAGGATGCGGAGCTTCGTGGGCACGCCGGCCGGCCTATTCGGCGCCGAGGTCGCGCACCCGCGCGATGAGATCCGAGGTCGCGTGGTCCTTGGGATCGCCGACGATGGCGGTGCGGCCGCCGTAGGCCGCCACGATCTCGTGCTCCGGCACCTTCTCGGGGTCGCCGTAGTCGGTGCCCTTGCAGTGGACCTCGGGGCGGATGGACTGGAGAAGTGGCCCCGGGGAGTCGCCGGAGAAGACGACCACGTAGTCGACCGGCGTAAGCGCGGCCAGGAGCTCCGCGCGCTCGGGAGCGGGCACGATCGGCCTCCCCTTGCCCTTCAGTCGCTCGACCGAGTCGTCGTCGTTGATCGCCACGACCAGGACGTCGGCTTCGTCCTTGGATGCTTGGAGATACCGGAGGTGCCCCACGTGCACCAGGTCGAAGTGACCGTTGGCGATCGCGATCGTCCGGCCCTCCGAGCGCAACCGAGTCACCTCTTGGCGTAGCTCGGTGAGGTCTACGACGCGTCCCATCGCACCCTCTCGAGAGTCTCGGAGCCGGTCTCGAGGGCGCGCTCGAGCTCGGCCGGTGCGGCGGTGGCCGTGCCCGATTTCTGCACCACGATGCCGCCGGCGAAGTTGGCCAAGAGTGCGGCTTCGAGCGCGGTCGAGCCGGCCGCGAGGGCCAGCGCAAAGGTGCCGATCACCGTGTCTCCGGCGCCGGTGACGTCGGCGACCTGATCCGAGCCGTGGATCGGAATGTGGGCGGCGCCGTCGGCCAGAAAGAGCGACATTCCGAGGCCGCCCCGCGTCACCAGCACGAACTCGGCCCCCAGGCGCTCGCGAATGGACGAGCCGGCGGCGAGCAGCGAGTCGTCGTCGGAAAGCTCGGCGCCGACGAGAGCCTCGGCTTCCTCTTCGTTCGGGGTCGCCCCGGTCACCCCTCGAAAATCCTCCAGCCGGTACCGGCTGTCGCAGAGCAGAGCGCTCGGGTCGGCCAGACAGCCGCGAACGGGCTCGAGGAGCGCTGGCGTCACCGCGCCGTAGCCGTAGTCCGAGAGCACCGCCACTCGCGCCCGGGCGCTCCATGCCGCGAGCGCCCGCCGGTGGACCTCCCGGATGTTGTCCGTCTCGTCGACCCGATCCTCGATGTCATAGCGGACGATCTGCTGCTTGATGGCGTGCTTGCCGCCGCCCATGACTCGCACCTTGGTCGGAGTCTTATAGCCAGCGGCGACGGCGACGCCCTCGGCCGGGATCTCCGCCGCCTCGAAGGCTTCCAGGATCGCGCGGCCGCTCTCGTCGTCGCCGACGACCCCCAGCGGCAGCGGCCGGCCGCCCAGGGCGGCGACGTTGGCAACCGCGTTGGCGCCGCCTCCGGGCACGAACCGGTCACTCTCGTGGCGCAGGATGAGGACCGGAGCCTCGCGGCTGATGCGCTTGGGCGATCCGGTCAGGAACCGGTCGGCGACGAGATCCACCGCCATGACCACCGGCTGGTCCGACATGGCCGCGACCAGCTCGCCGAGGCGTGCGGCCGAAGGAACTCGTTGGGCGGTGCTCATTCGCGTAGATTGTAGCCTCTTGCTGCGGCGTCATTCTGGGGCGAAGCCGAAGGAACTCACTCTGGCGAGCGCGCCTCTTTGGCTAACCGGATCGATTGGGGGCCGCTGGTGCCGGCGTCTCGCTCGCCGGAACTTGACGGAGGAACTTGGTGACAGTTTCCATTCGTTCTGAGCGAGTGCGCCTCATTGGCTGACCGGATCGATTGGGGGCCCCTGGTGCCGTGGAGGAAATTGGTGACAGTTTCCCGCAACGGTTCGCAGCCGTGGCGTTCCTCCGATCTTCCATCTGTTGCTAGGTAACTGTCACCAATTTCCATGCCCTGCGGCCGCCGCCAGTCGGCACGGAGTGGGCGTTCTCCAGCTCGCTCTGTGCGAGATACTTGAGAGATGCCCTCGACTCCCGAAGGTCGTCTCCGCGAGCGCATCCGGGGTGATGGCCCGATCCGCTTTTCCGAGTTCATGGAGGAAGCTCTGTACGGAGAGGGCGGCTACTACGCCGGGCCGGTCTCCCCGATCGGTAAAGGTGCGGATTTCATCACCGGTTCGAGCTACTCGGACCTCTTCGGCAGGACCACGGCCGGCCTGCTCCGCCGGTTGGACTCGGTGCTGGGTCGGCCGTCGGACTATCTAGAGGTCGGCTATGGCTCCGGCCGGCACCTTGGCGTCGTGGCCGGGGCGGCTCCGGGCCGGCGTCTGATAGGAGTCGAGCGCGGTGGCGGGGCACTGCCGCCCGCTTCGTCGGCTGCCTCGAACAACGCGCCCGCCGATCCGGGCGTCCGGTATCTCGAGCGCCTCGCCGAGGTCGAGCCCCCCGTCGTGGGTCTGGTCTTCTCCTACGAGCTCTTCGACGCCCTGGCGGTGGATCGTCTGCTCTGGAGAGACGGCGAGGTCCGGGAGGTTCTGGTGGACTGGCAGGATGGTGCGTTCGCCTGGCGGGAGGGCGGACCGGCGCCGCCGGAGCTGGCTTCCCGGATCGGGTCGGAGCTTGTTGAGGGGCAGATCGCGGACGTCGCGGACTGGGGCGCGCTCTACCGGGAGCTGGCCCGCAAGCTCGAACGCGGTCTCCTGGTGACCTGCGACTACGGCTTTGAGCGCGAGAGCCTCTTCGATCCCCGGGTTCGTAGGCACGGTACCCTGGCCTCCTACTACGGTCATCGCGTCCATCGGAACGTTCTGGCCGACGCCGGACGCCAGGATCTGACCGCGCACGTCGACTTTTCGGCCCTGATCGAGGCCGGCGAGGCCGAGGGTCTCGAGACCGTGGCCTGGACGCGGCAGGCCGCCTGGCTCGCGGCCAACGGGCTTTTTCGGGAGCTCGAGGCGGGTACGGGCGAGGAGGCCAATGCGGGTGATGGAGACAGTCGCCACCAGGCCCGGCTGGACGCCATGGAGCTCCTGCGGCTGGACGGCATGGGCGAGGAGATCCGGGTGCTCGTGCAGTCTCGCGGTCTGTCTTCGGCCGGCCGCCGGGAGCTCTTCGAAGAGAGCCTGATCGGGCCTTCCGCCGTTTCTTGACAGGGTGGAGCCCATCGGTAGAATTACGGCGCTCCGGGCAGTTTCGTACGCCGAGTCGCAGGCCCCAACGACCGTTGTGTGACCTCGGCAGTTTGGATGGAAAGTTACCTCCCCATACTGGTCTTCGCCGTCATCGCGGCGCTGTTTCTGGCGGTGTCGCTGATCGCGGCACGGCTGTTCCGGCACGGCGGCCGGGGGACCACCAACCGCGAGCCCTACGAGTGCGGCAACGAGCCGGACAGCTTGGCGCATGACCACCGGTTTTCGGTGCGCTACTACCTGATCGCCGTGCTGTTCGTGATCTTCGACGTCGAGACGATCTTTCTGTTTCCGTGGGCGGTGATGTTCGACCGTCTGGCGCTCTTCGGGTTCATCGAGATGATGGTGTTTCTCGGAATCCTGGTGATCGGCTACGTCTACGTCTGGCGGCGGGGAGCTTTGAATTGGGCGTAAGGGACGAGGTCAACGCGAACGTCCTGACCACGACCTACGACAAGATCTTCAACTGGGCTCGCCGGTCGGCGATCTGGCCCATGCAGTTCGGCTTGGCCTGCTGCGCCATCGAGATGATGGCGGTGCTGGATCCGCGCCATGACATGTCCCGCTTCGGAGCCGAGGTCTTCCGCGCCAGTCCGCGGCAGAGCGACCTGATGATCGTCGCCGGCACGGTGACCGAGAAGATGGCGCCGATCGTCCGCCGGCTTTGGGATCAGATGCCCGAGCCCAAGTGGGCGATCGCCATGGGCGCCTGCGCCACCTGCGGCGGCCCCTACCGAACCTATGCCGTGACCCAGGGCGTCGATCGCGTGATCCCGGTGGACGTCTACGTCCCGGGCTGCCCGCCTCGCCCCGAGGCGCTGCTCTGGGGCTTGCTCCACCTGCAGCGCAAGATCGACCGGATGTCGGTGGTCGACACCAAGAACGAGCGCCTGCTGGTGGGCCAGACCCTGGCCTAGGAATCCGAAGCCTCGATGAGCGACGACACCAAGCAGCCCGACGCTCCGGACGAGACTCCGGACGAGGTTTCGGAGAGTCGGGACGAGGCGGTTCCCGAAGAGGGTCCCGGCCAGGCTGCTTCCGGCGATTCGCCCGCGCCCGAAGCCGCCGCCAAAGAAGCTGCCGACGAAGCCGCGGCCGCCAAGGCGAAAGCTGAAGCCAAGGCCAAGGCCCTGGCGGCGGCCAAGGCCAAGAAGGCGGCCGAGGAAGCCGCAAAGCCCCCGTGGGAGCGGGATCCGGCCGCTCCGGCGGTCGAGGATGCCGCCGGTGACGAGTTGGTCGCGGCACTCATCGAACAGGACACGGAGGCGGTGCTCGAGGCGCGCCGGCGAGGCGACGAGCTCGAGATCGACGTACGCCGGGACCGGATCCGGACGGCGTGCGAGCGGTTGAAGGAGGACGGCTTCGGTCTGCTCGTGGATATCTGCGGAGTCGACTATCCCAAGCGCGAGGACGAGCGCTTCGAGGTCGTCTACCACCTCTACAGCGTTGGCAAGAACCGCCGGGTGCGGCTCAAGGTGCGGGTGGGCGAGGGCGACGAGGTGCCCACGGTGATCCCGGTCTGGCGGGGCGCCGACTGGTGCGAGCGCGAGATCTACGACATGTACGGCGTGCGCTTCGCCGAGCACCCCGACATGACCCGGATCCTGCTCTGGGAGGGATTCAACGGCTTCCCGCTCAGAAAGGACTTTCCCATCGAGGGCATCGACACGGGCGCGGCGATCTATCCCGAGTACTACGAGGACGAGGCGGGGCCGGTGGCCGGCACGGGCACCGGCTGGAAACCGCCCGAGCCGCCCGCTCCCGAGGAGGCGGCCGGCGGCGGCGAGACCGCGCCGGACGAAGCCGCTGGAGAGTCCACATGACCGAGCCCATCGCCACCGTCAAGCCGCCCGAGACGCTCTTCGACGTCGAGGAGATGGAGCTCAATTTCGGGCCCCAGCATCCTTCGACCCACGGCGTTCTGCGGCTCAAGTTGAAGGTCGACGGCGAGCGCATCATCGACTGCTATCCGGTGATCGGCTACCTCCATCGCGGCACCGAGAAGCTCTTCGAGCTCCATCCGTACTTCCAGAACGTGCCACACACGGATCGCATGGACTACGTCGCGGCCGCGACCAACAACCTGGCCTACGTGGGCGCGGTCGAGAAGCTCATCGGGCTCACGACACCGCCGCGGGCGCGCTACATCCGGACCCTCCTGTGCGAGCTCCAGCGCATCTCCAGTCATCTTCTGTGGCTGGCGACGCACGCCATCGACATCGGCGCCATGACCCCGTTCTTTTACTGCTTCCGCGAGCGTGAGGTCATCCTGGATCTCTTCGAGGAGTACTGCGGCGCCCGGCTGACCTTGAACTGCATGCGTCCGGGCGGACAGCCCTACGACTTGACGGTGGGCTGGACGGACCGGTGCCGCGAGTTCATCGACTCCTTTCCGGAGAAGGTCGATGAGTACGAGGGGCTCCTGACCAACAACCGCATCTGGAAGAAGCGGACGGTGGGGGTCGGCGTGCTCGACCCGGACGTGGCCCAGGAGTACGGGGTCACCGGCCCGATGCTTCGCGCCAGCGGCATCGATTGGGACATTCGCAAGTCGGCCCCCTACGAGGCCTACGGCGAGGTCGACTTCGAGGTGCCGGTGGCCTACAACGGCGACACCTACGATCGCTATCTGGTGCGTATGGAAGAGATGCGCCAGTCGGTCAAGATCGTCCAGCAGTGCCTGGACGCCTTGCCCGAGGGAGCGATCATGGCCAAGCGGCCGCGGGTATTGAAGGCTCCCAAGGACAGCGAGACCTATTTCTCGATCGAAGGGCCCAAGGGCGAGATCGGGTTCTACCTCGTCGGGGACGGCACGCCCAAGCCCTACCGGTGCCACGTGCGGGCGCCTTCGTTCATGAACATGCAGGCGGTGCCGGAGCTCGCGCGCGGCCAGTTGGTTGCCGACCTGGTCGCCATCATCGGCACCGCGGACATCGTTTTGGGGGAGATCGACCGCTGATGCCGGCTCCGCTCGCAGGCGCGCTCGAGGCCCTCGGCCCGACGCTCTTCTACTACGCGCTGTCGCCGGCGCTCAAGATCGCCGCCCTCTTGTTTCTGGGCGTTCTGCCTCTGATCAGCTACCTGGTCTTGGCCGAGCGCAAGATCCTGGGCTTCATGCAGGTTCGGGTCGGCCCCAACCGGGTCGGCCCCTGGGGTCTGCTCCAGCCCATCGCGGACATCATGAAGCTCCTGGTCAAGGAAGACGTGATCCCTGTCCGCGCGGTCAAGTGGGCGTTCGTCCTGGCTCCCTGCCTGGTGGTGGCGCCGGCCTTCATCATCTTCTCGGTGATTCCCTTCGGGCCGCCGGCGGCCGACGCCGGCCGTCTCTCGTTCGTGATCACCGACGTCAACGTCGGCCTCCTCTTTGTGGTGGCGATGGCGACGATCGGGGTCTACGGCATCATCATCGGCGGCTGGGCCTCGAATTCCAAGTTCTCGCTCCTGGGGGGGCTGCGCTCGGCGGCGCAGATGATCTCCTACGAAGTGCCCCAGGGATTCGCCCTGGTGGGCCCGATCATGCTCGCGGGCACCCTGTCCCTGACCGGCATCGTCGAGGCCCAGCGCGCGGCGGGCGTCTGGTACGTGGTGCCTCAGATCGTGGCCTTCTTCATCTTCATGGTGGCCGGGGTGGCCGAGTCCAATCGCAATCCCTTCGATCTGCCCGAAGCCGAGTCCGAGCTGGTGGCCGGGTTCCACACCGAGTACACCGGCATGCGCTTCGCCCTCTTTTTCCTGGGCGAATACGCCAACATGATCGTGATCTCGTCGGTGGCGGTCACTCTGTTCTTCGGCGGCTGGCTGCGGCCGTTCCCGAACGTCGAGGCTCTGTCCTTTCTGGAGCTGTCGTTCTTGCCCCCGGGGGTGGTCGGCCTGATCTGGTTCTCGGTCAAGCTCTTCGGCTTTCTGTTTGTCTACATCTGGTTTCGCGGCACGTTCCCGCGCTACCGGTTCGATCAACTGATGGACCTGGGCTGGAAGTGGCTGATCCCGCTGTCTTTGGTCAACGTTTTCGCCACCGGCCTGGTCAAGGTGCTCACCTGATGCGCGTCGAGCGACGACAAGCCGGGCTACTGGGCGGACTCTTGGAGCGGTTCATGCTCCTGGATCTCTTCGCCGGGCTTTCGATCACCTTCCGCAACCTGTGGAAGAAGAAGGAAACGGTCCAGTATCCGGAGGAGCGCCGGGAGCCGGCGCATCGGTTCCGCGGCATGTTCCGCCTGGACGAGGACCGCTGCATCAAGTGCACGCTCTGCGCCCGTGACTGCCCGATCGACATCATCTACATCGACTGGCACCAGGAGCTGAATCCCGAGACCGAGAAGAAGGAAAAGGTCCTGGACCGGTTCGACATCGACGTCCAGCGCTGCATGTTCTGCGGCCTGTGCGAGGAGGCCTGCCCGACCGAGCCCAAATCGATCTGGCTGACCTCGAAGACCTACGAGCTGGCCTCCTACGACCGCTGGAGCAACCTCTACGTGGATATCGACGAGTTGCAGGAGTGGAAGGTACGACCGGAATACACGGACGACGAGGTGGCATGAGGCACGCGGATAGCACGCCGTCTTGCCCCGTCCTCGCGGACTCCGCGCTTGCGGCGTACTCTGAGTACGCCGCAGCGAGTCGTCGGCTCGGGTGGAAGGATCTGAAGCACACATCGTGCTCATCAGGGCGCAGAGTCGGTTCCCCGTTGCCTGCAGCGCGCGCGACGAGCGTCGATCGCTTCTCGTCTTTGCGCTCGATGGCGGCTATGGCTCTTGAGGAGGTCGCTTGGAGTTCCTGACCGCCCACGGGCCGGCGCTTCTCTTCTATTTCTTCGCCGCGGTGGCGGTTCTTGGAGCCCTGGGTGTCGTCACCCAGCGCAATCCCATGTACGGGGCGTTCGCCCTCCTGGTGAGCTTTCTGGCGGTCGCCGCCTTGTTCCTGCTCCGGCACGCCGAATTCGTGGCCGTGGTCCAGGTGTTCGTCTACGCCGGCGGCATCATGGTCCTGTTTCTCTTCGTCATCATGCTGATCAACCTGCACCAGCTTCAAGAAACCGCGATGTTCGGCGTCAACGCTCGCCTGGCGGTGCTGATTACGCTGCTTCTGGTCGGCGTCTTCGTGACCCTGTTTCTGGGTGCGGAGCTGGGCGGCGCCGCCGGCTCGCCGGAGGCGTTTACTTCGGTCGGTGGCGAAGTCGTTGGCAACACCGAGGCCGTGGCCTGGAGCCTCTATCGCGACTACCTCTTGCCCTTCGAGATCGTCTCGGTCTTTCTGCTGGTGGCGATGATCGGCGCGGTGGTGCTGGGGAGGAAGGACTAGCCTTGCTCGAGATCACCACCCAGCACTATCTGATCGTGAGCTTCTTGCTCTTCGCGATCGGGCTGACCGGTGTTCTCACGCGGCGCAACATGATCACGGTCCTGATGTCGCTCGAGCTGGTGCTCAACGCCGTCAACCTCAACCTGATCGCCTTCTCCTACCAACTGGCCGACCTGACCGGCCAGATCTTCACGATCTTCACGATCGCGGTCGCCGCGGGTGAGGCCGCGGTCGGGCTCGGCATCCTGCTGGCCTTGTTCCGCCTGCGCGGCACGACCCATCTGGATAGCGCCACGGAGCTCGAAGGATGAAGCAGCTCATCTGGCTGGTTCCGGTGCTGCCGTTCTTGGGCGCTCTGCTCAACGGCGTGGTGCTGCGCAACCGGGTCTCGAAGGCCGGGGTCAATGCCATCGCCTTGGGCTCGGTGGGGGCGGCACTGGCGCTTTCCCTCGGCATCCTGGCCGAGTTCCTGAGCGGCAGTCGCGAGGCCTTCGAGAAGATCGTCTACCTGTGGGTGCCGGCCGGTGGGATGGAGATAGGGGGCGGGCACGGCGAGTCGGTCTGGAAGAGCCTCGAGATCCCGATGGGCTTCCTTCTGGATCCGCTGTCGTCGGTGATGCTGTTCGTGGTGACGTTCGTGGGGTTCCTGATCCACGTCTACTCGGCCGGGTACATGGCGCACGAGGGCGGGTACCAGCGCTACTTCGTGTACCTCAACCTGTTCATGGGCTCGATGCTGCTCTTGATCCTGGGCAACAACTTCCTGGTGACCTTCGTGGGCTGGGAAGGGGTGGGCCTGTGCTCGTATCTCTTGATCGGGTTCTATTACGAGGAAGAGTTTCCGCCCTACGCCGGTCGGAAGGCCTTTATCGTCAACCGGATCGGGGACTTCGCGTTTCTTTTGGGCCTGTTCGCTCTGGCCAGCCGGTTCGGGACGCTCGACTACGGGACGATCTTCTCGGCGGTCGAGGCCGACCCGCACGCGGTCACCGAGCCCTATCTTCTGGGCCTGTCGTTCGCGGCCTTCGTGGCCCTGTGTCTCTTTGTGGGCGCGATGGGCAAGAGCGCCCAGATCCCGCTCTACGTGTGGCTGCCGGACGCGATGGCCGGCCCGACGCCGGTCTCGGCGCTGATCCACGCGGCCACGATGGTGACCGCCGGGGTGTACATGGTGGTGCGCACGAACGCGTTCTACCAGCTCGCGCCCGGAGTGTCGGGCTTCGTGGCGGTAGTCGGAGCGCTGACGGCTCTGTTCGCGGCCACGATCGGCCTGGCGCAGAAGGACATCAAGAAGGTCCTGGCGTACTCGACGGTGTCGCAGCTCGGATACATGTTCCTGGCGGCGGGGGTGGGCGCGTACACGGCGGCGGTGTTCCACCTGGGGACGCACGCGTTCTTCAAGGCGTTGCTGTTTCTGGGCTCGGGCTCGGTGATCCACGCGATGAGCGGCGAGCAGGACATGACGAAGATGGGCGGCTTGAAGAAGGCGCTGCCGGTGACGTATCTGACGATGCTGGTGGGGGCGCTTGCGATCGCCGGGGTGCCGGGCCTGGCCGGGTTCTTCTCGAAGGACCAGATCCTGGCGGCGGTCTTCGGGGAGCACAAGGTGCTGTGGCTGGTGGGTCTGGTGACCGCGGGGCTGACGGCGTTCTATATGTTCCGGCTGATCTACATGACGTTTTCGGGCGAGTTCCGGGGCACGGACGAGCAGCGGCATCACCTGCACGAGTCGCCGCGGGTGATGACGGTGCCGCTGGCGATCCTGGCAGTGGGCTCGGTGCTTGCGGGCTGGATCGGCCTGCCGAAGCTGGGCTCGTTCGACTGGAACGTGTTCGCGCACTATCTGGAGCCGGTGGTGGCGGACGTGGGGCATGGCGAGCACCACCACGCGCCGGTGCTGGTGGAGCTGGTGTTGATGGCGCTGTCGGTGGCGGTGGCGCTGGGCGGGATCTTCCTGGCCCGGCGGCTGTACAAGGACCGGGGCCTGGAAGAGGGCCAGCGCTGGGCCGAACGCTTCCCCGCCGTTCACCGAACCCTCGAGAACAAGTACTGGGTGGATGAGGCCTACGATGCCACCGTGGTTCGCGGAGCCTGGGCGACGGCCCGGAGCCTCTTTCGCTTCGACGCCGGATTCATTGACGGCGTGCTGGTCAACGGCTCGCGGCACGTGACCGTGGGGGTGTCGCTCTTGTCCGGTTTTTTCGACAAGTACGTCGTGGACGGGCTCGTCAATCTGACCGGCGCGGTCATGAGCTTCGCCTCGCGCTTCTTCCGATCGCTTCAGACCGGGCTGGTTTCCCAGTACGCAATGGTGCTCGCTGTGGGAATGCTGATCTTGAGTGTCTTCTATCTGTTCGTGCGGCTGGGCTAGACGGATGTCCGAGCCTACGCCTAGGAGTTAGAGCATGTTCGACTGGGTTTCTTCTCTGCCGATTCTGAGCATCATCTGCTACATACCGCTTGCCGGTGCTCTGGCGGTGATCTTCTTCTTCAAGAGCTCGAGCGCGCGGGGTATCCGCCGGTTCGCCACCGGTGTGGCCATGGTCGACTTTCTGGTGTCGTTGCCGCTCTGGTTCGCGTTCGAGCGGGACGGCGATCTCTTCCAGTTCCGCGAGAGCGCTTCCTGGATCTCGAGTCTCGGGATTCGCTACGAGTTCGGCATCGACGGCATCGCGCTCTTGCTGGTTCTGCTGACGACTCTTCTGGGAGTCCTGGCCTTCCTGTCGTCCTGGTCGGCGATCGAGACCCGGGAGAAGGAGTACTACGTTTTCATGCTGCTCCTTCAGACCGGCATGCTGGGTGTCTTCATGGCGATGGACTTCTTCCTGTTCTACGTCTTCTGGGAAGTCATGCTGGTACCGATGTACTTCCTGATCGGGATCTGGGGCGGACCGCGCAAGCTCTACGCGGCGATCAAGTTCTTCCTCTACACCCTGGTGGGCTCGGTTCTGATGCTTCTCGGCATCCTGGCGCTCTACTTCTACAACTCCACCGGCCTCCTGGGTCTGGATGGACTGGCCAACGAGAAGAGCTTCTTCATCCCGCAGTTCCACGAGATCGCCCAGGCCATTCCACCGGATCTTCAGTTCTGGATCTTCCTGGCGTTCTTTGTCGGGTTCGCCATCAAGGTGCCGATGTTTCCCTTCCACACCTGGCTTCCCGACGCTCACGTCGAAGCGCCGACCGCGGGCTCCGTGATCCTGGCCGGCGTTCTGCTGAAGATGGGCACCTACGGCTTCGTGCGCTTCTCCTTGCCGATCCTGCCGGACGCGACCTGGGAGCTTCTGCCCTGGATGGCGGCGCTGTCGATCATCGGGATCTTGTACGGGGCGCTGGTGGCGATGGCCCAGAAAGACATGAAGAAGCTCGTCGCCTATTCGTCGGTGAGCCACCTCGGCTTCGTCATGCTCGGCCTTTTCGCCTTGAACGGTCCTGGACTGAACGGCAGCATTCTGCAGATGATCAACCACGGGATCTCGACCGGCGCGCTCTTCCTCCTGGTCGGCGTCATCTACGAACGGCGCCACACGCGCATGATCGCGGAGTACGGAGGCATCTCGGCGCGCATGCCCGCCTTCGCGACGATCTTCCTCATCATCACGATGTCCTCGATCGGTCTGCCAGCCTTGAACGGCTTCGTGGGTGAGTTCACGATCCTGGTCGGGGCCTTCAATCGCAACTGGGTGTGGGCGCTCATGGGCGCCATCGGCATCGTCCTGGGCGCGGCCTACATGCTCTGGATGTACCAGCGGGTCTTTTTCGGACCACTCAACAATCCCGAGAACAAGGAGCTCGAGGATCTGAACAAGCGCGAATTCGCCTATCTGATCCCGCTCGTCATCCTGTGCTTCTGGATCGGCCTCTATCCGCGCCCGTTCTTCCGGATTCTGGAAAAGCCGGTGGGCTACGTGGTCGACATCGTTCAGGCCAGCCAGCCCGAAGCCGTCAACGACGAGGCCACGCACGCCGAGGCTGGAGCTCACTAGGGTGGACTCGATTCAGCCCCAGGAATTCCTGCTGCTGGCGCCGGAGATCTTTCTGGCGGTAGCAGGCATGCTGCTGCTCGTCGGCGGCGCGGTCAAGCGTGGCAACGGCTACCGCCTGTGCGCGCTGGCGGCGCTGGCGGCGCTGGCGATCACCGCCGTGCTACTCGTGACCGTCCAGGGCGTGCCCGAGGCCCAGCAGACGATCCTGGCGGGGATGTTCGTGCTGGACGGGTACGCGTTCTTCTGGAAGATGCTCTTTCTCGTGGCCACGGCTCTAACCGTGGTCGTCTCCGAGCGCTTCCTGACCGACGGTGGCTACCGGCCAGCCGAGTTCTACTCGCTCATCCTGCTGGCGGCGACCGGAATGCTCTTTATGGTCAGCGGCTACAGCTTGCTTTCCATCTGGATCGCGCTCGAGTTGATGGCCCTGTCGAGCTACATCCTGGTCGGGTTCTTCAAGCACGAGCGGCGCTCGAACGAGGCGGCGCTCAAGTACTTTGTCCTCGGAGCGCTGTCGAGCGGCATTCTGCTGTACGGAATCTCGTTGGTCTACGGCGCCACCGGTTCGATCCAGCTCGATCAGGTGGCGGCCAGTCTGCCCGAGGCGATGGCCTTCGGCGCCGGCAACCGGATTCTGGGGGCCGGGTGGCTGCTTCTGGCGATGGGGTTGTTCTTCAAGGTGGCGGCGGTGCCCTTCCATGTCTGGACGCCGGACGTCTACGTCGGAGCCCCGACCCCGGTGACCGCGTTTCTGGCGACGGCATCCAAAGCGGCGTCGTTCGCCATCCTGGTCCGGATCCTGTTCGAGGGCCTGCCGCACCTGAGGCTGGACTGGCAGTGGATCACCGCGGGCGTGGCGGTGCTGACCATGGTCTGGGGAAACCTCGCCGCCCTGACCCAGTCGAACGTCAAGCGGATGCTGGCCTACAGCTCGATCGCGCACGCGGGCTACCTTCTACTGGGTGTGATCGCGGTGTCCGAGGACGGCCTCTGGGCGCTTCTCTTCTACGCCTGCGCCTACACCTTCATGACCATCGGTGCCTTCGCCGTGGTCATCGTCCTGGAGCGCAAGGGCTACGCCCGGGAAAGCTATTCGGACTACGCGGGCCTTGCCAAGCGGGCGCCGTGGCTGGCGGCGATGATGCTGCTCTTCATGCTGGCGATGACCGGCATTCCTCCGACCGGCGGCTTCTTTGGCAAGATCTATCTCTTCGCGGCCGCGATCAAGTCGGGCTGGATCTGGGTGGCCGTCGTGGGCGTCCTGATGAGCGCCGTGTCCCTCTACTACTACCTCGGCATCGGCGTCCAGATGTACTTGAAGGACGCCACCGAAGAGACCCCGGCGCCCCTCAACGCTCCCGGGCTGATGGGCGTCATCGCGATGTGTGCCATCGTGACGCTGCTTCTGGGCATCCTGCCCGAGCCCCTGGTCGAGTTCGCCAAGAACAGTCTCCTCGCTATACCGTAGGGGTACGAGCCGGTATGGGCCGGAACCTCATGGCATGGTTCCTGCGTAGTCGAGAAGTAGGACCCGGAGACCAAATCCAGGGCCCATCAGGCTCGAGAGAGAATCATGGCTAGCAAGGATCAAGCACACGCCCACGGCTGGAATTTCGAGGAGGCGGCCATGCCCTTCGTGGATTCGCTGTACAACACGGCGTATCGCATGACTCGGAACAGCCAGGACGCCGAGGATCTGGTGCAGGAAACCTACCTCAAGGCCTACCGCTACTACGACAAGTTCCAGGAAGGGACCAACTTCAAGGCCTGGCTCTTTCGGATCCTGAAGAACTCCTTCATCAACAACTATCGGAAGGCCCAGAAGCGGCCCACCGAGAGCGATTTCGCGGACATCGAGGAGAGCCTCGAGTCCCGCTTGACGGATGAGGCCACGGGGAGGGTCAAGAGCCCCGAAGAATCGCTGCTCGAGGACGTGCTGGACGAGGACGTCCAGCGGGCCCTGGACTCGCTGTCCGAGGACTACCGCATGGCGGTGGTCCTGGCCGATCTGGAGGGATTCTCGTACAAGGAGATCGCCGAGGTCCTGGAGGTGCCGCTGGGCACGGTCATGAGCCGGCTCTATCGCGGGCGCAAGCTGCTCGAGGCGGCGATGCTGGAATACGCCACCGAGCACGGCTACCTGCGCGACCGGGAGCCGTCCAAGATGCGCTCGAGAGGGGACGAGCCCGTGGCAGCGGGCACGGCCGAGGCGGAATTTCCCGAAAAGGCGAATCGTTAACGAGAACGGCGGGCGAAGACGAGAAACGCCATGGATTGTCGCAAGGTCAGACAGGTCGTGTTTCTGTACACCGACAACGAGATGGACGGCGAGCTGCTCGTCTCCTTCGAGGAGCACGTCTCCATCTGTCCGGAGTGCGCGCGGCAGGCGGGATACGCCAAGCGTCTCGTGACCGTGGTTCGGAAGCGTTGCACCCGGCGCCGGGCACCAAGCGCGCTCCGGCAACGGATCTTGACCAGCCTTCACGCACGACAGAGCGGAGAGTAGAGCCATGAACAGAGCGAAAAGTTTCTTGACCGGACGGGCCGTGATCGGGAGCCTGGCTCTGGCGCTGGCCCTGGGCGTCCTGGGTGTGCTGCCGGCGCCGGCCGCGGCTCTCGACGCCTCGACCCTGACCCGACTCGACGGTTCGGCGCTCGAAGCCGACGATCTTCCCCAGGATGCGATCCTGATCTTCTTTGCGACCTGGTCGCCGCGCTGCCGCGGGATCGTCGCCCGCGCCGCCCGGATCGAGAAGGAGTGGGGGAGCAAGGCCGCCGTCTATCTGGTCAATTTCCAGGAAGACCGGAAGGCCGTCGAGTCCTTTCTGAATGGCAAGGCGGGCGATCTCCGCGTGCTCCTGGACCCCGAGGGCTCGTTCTCGAAAAAACACAGCATCACCTACCTTCCCAGCATGCTGGCGATCAAGGATGGCGCGGCGGCGTTCCGCGGCAAGCTGCCCGCCGATCCGGCTTCGGTCCTAGGCCCTGCCTACGACTAACCCTCCCTGGTAGCAGTTCGCTGACAAGGACGGCCGCAGCCATGGGGTCGCTCGAACCCTGTGGTAGCGTAGCTTGGGTGGGGCGCACGACGGCGGCTTGATCCCCCCGTTTTTTCCGGCTCGGAGCTCTTGGTGCAGACGCGACGAAGCGAATCCCGCCGCCGGCTCGCCTGGATCGCCATCGGCGTTCTCGGGCTCGCCGCGGTTGGGCTTTGGGTGACCCAGCGGCGGCTGACCGCCTACTCGGAGTCGCCGTACCCTGTAGCTCGGGCGATTCCCTTCCACCAGGCCCATGGGCTGCTGTCGAGCTCGGTCGCGCCCGACGCTCAGGTTCCTGTCGAGCTGACCTTCGCTCCGGCCGAGACTTTGGGAGGCGTTCTGGCCGACCTGGGACTCGAGCCGGCTGAGGCGAACGCCCTCCTGGAGGAACTCTCCGCCTGGGTAGATCCGCGCCGGATCCGGCCGGGCGACAACTACGCCGTGACCTTCGGCCCCGAGGACGAGGTGCGCTCGTTCGAGATGGTGGTCGCCAAGTCCGGCCGGGCGCGGGTCGATCACACGGAAGCGGGCTGGGCCGGTAGCTGGACGCCCTTCAGGCGCTCGGTCAAGGCCGCGACGGTTGCGGGCACGCTCGAGGGCGCGCTCGAAAGCTCGATCGAGAGGGCCGGCGGGCCGGCGGCCCTGGCGGTGCTGATGGCGGACGTCTTCCAGTGGGACCTGGACTTCACCCGGGATCTGCGGGTCGACGACAGCTTCCGGATTCTCTACACGGTGAACTATCTGGATGGCCGGCGCGATTCGCTCGGCGAGATCGTGGCGGTCGCTTACGACAATGCCGGACGCCGCCTAGAGGCCTACCGGTTCGGTGAGGACGGGGCCTACTATGATGCCGAGGGGCGACCGCTGCGGAAGATGTTCCTGCGCTCTCCGCTCCGCTATTCGCGGATTACGTCGCGCTTCAGCAATCGGCGGTTTCATCCCATCCTGAAGCGATACCGTCCGCACTACGGCGTTGACTACGGTGCGCCCAAGGGCACGCCGGTGCGAGTGACCGCAAACGGAGTCGTGGTCTCGGCCGGCTGGGATCGGGGTGGAGGAAAGACCGTCAAGGTGCGACATCCCAATGGGTACCTGACGGCGTATCTGCATCTGTCAGGGTACGCGAAGGGCATTCGCTCGGGGGCGCGGGTAGCCCAGGGGGAGGTCATCGGCTACGTCGGCTCGACGGGACTCTCGACCGCGTCCCATCTCGACTATCGCGTGCAGCGCGACGGACGCTGGATCAACCCGTTGTCGCTCAAGAGCGTGCCTTCGGATCCAGTGCCCCAGGACCGGCTGCCGGAGTTTCTGGCGCAGCGCGAGCGGATGCGAAGCTCCCTTTTCGAGGACGGACCGGTGGACTTCGGAGACCTCGAAGGCGTTGCCGTTGCCGCTCTAAACCGCGAGGTTCAGCCCGCGCCGCAGAGCGGCTCGCGATGAGTCTCGTCACCGCGCGGGCTCCCTGCCGGGTGGACTTGGCCGGCGGGACCCTCGACATCTGGCCCCTGGGCTTGCTCCATGAGGGAGCGGTCACGGTCAACGTGGCTATCGAGGTGATGGTCACGGTGACGATTCGTTCCCGAGAGTCCGGATTCGAGCTGCGGCAAGACGGCGGACGCTTTCCGGTCGAGACCAGTGATGAGTGGCTGGAGCACAATGAGACCGCCCTTTTCGGTCATCTCGTCCGGCAGACCGAACTGGCATCCGCGCGTGTCGATGTCACGAGCCAGTCGCCCCGGGGCGGCGGGCTGGGCGCGAGTTCGTCTCTGGCCATCGCGTTCTTGGCCGCGGCTGAAGAGGCCGCCGGAGGGCACGTTCGGGGTCCGGACGCCCGCAGCGCGATCGCGCGCGATGTCGAAGCCCGGCTCATGAGCCTGCCGACCGGTCGGCAGGACCACTTCCCGCCGCTGTACGGGGGCGCGCTGGCGATCCATCACGAGATCGGAGGCGAGCGGGTGGAACGGCTGGCGGTGGACCTGGAGGCTCTCGGCGCGTGTTTGACGGTTGCCTATACGGGCAAGAGCCACTTTTCGGCCGGCAAGAACTGGAGCGTGGTCCGCGGCCGCTTGAGCGCCGAGCCCGAGATCGTGCGGCGCTTTGAGGGCCTCGCGCGCGTGGCCTCCGATCTGGCCCAGGCGCTTCGCGAGTCCGATCTGCCGGCGGTGGGTGAGCTCATGGGACGGGAGTGGGAGCTGCGGCGAGGCCTGGCCGAGGGGATCGCGACTCCCGGCATCGAAACGATGCTCGAAGCCGCCCGCCGGGCTGGTGCCTGGGGGGGCAAGGCTTGCGGCGCGGGCGGTGGCGGTTGTGTCGCCGTCCTCTCGCCCGGTGCCGCGACACCGGCGGTGCGGGATGCCCTTGCCGAGCTGGGAACCGTGCTCGAGGCCAGGCCGACCGCCCAGCCGGTCACAGTCGAAACGGACCGGCAGCCCGAGAGCAGGACGGCGGGTGCCTCGGTTTGAGGACGGTGGACGGCCACCGAGGCCTCAGCAGGCCGTTCTGACGGCCAGCCGAGGTATCGGACCGGGCCTGTGTCCGGTGGTCTGGACCTTGCAATTTCGGTAGAGGTAACGGCCCGGTGTCTGGAGAATGCCGGAGGAGGCCGGAGGAGAACCAATGAGAGCTGTCTGCAATCGATCGAAACGTCTTCTACAACGAACCGTGATGGCGGGCCTTCTGGCCGGCGCGACCGCCTTGCTGATGCCAGCCGGCGCTGCCGGGGATGCGCCCAAGACCCGCACTCCCGCCGCGCGCGGCGGCGGGCCGATGACTTCGGGCACGACGGCTTCCGCGCCGCGCACGCCCAACGGAACCGCCCGGGGCGCGACCGCCGGCCGCTCCGGCACGGTCACGACCCGCCAGGGCGGCAGCCGTGGCGGCGCGAGTGTCACCCGGTCCCGGCGCTCCCGGGATCGCTCGAGGACCGACAGTGATCGGCATCGCCGACGCCATGGCGGCTTCGGCTGGGTGTGGGGCGGCTACTACGGGGGCTATTACTACAACCCGTACTTCCACTGGTACCCGATCTACTACTCGCACTATCCGTCGCGGGGCTATGAGGAATTCGGCGGCCTCGATCTGAACGTCCGACCCAAGAAGACCGAGGTCTGGGTAGATGGGCAGTACATTGGCACGGCCGGCAAGTTCGACGGATTTCCCGGCCACCTCTGGCTCGAAAAGGGCCGGCACGAGCTGATCTTCTTGCGGCAGGGCTTCGAGACCGTGCGCCGGGAGATCAACGTGCTTGCCGGGCTGGTGATCGACGTCGAGCTCGACTTGGTGCCGGGCGAGACGGTGCCGGCCGAGGAGCTGACGGTCTTCGACCAGGAGGAGCTGGTGGCCAGGAGCCGGTCGCGTGAGCGTGATGAGCGTGATGAGCGCGATCAAGAGGACATCCGGGTCCGGGAGCGTGGTGACCCGGATGACCGGGAGCCGCTTGCCGAACGGTTGGTACCCGCTCGCGTCGAGCTCCGGGTCGAGCCGCTCGATGCTTCGGTGTACCTGGACGGCCGCTTCCTGGGAACCGGCCGGGAGCTCTCGCGCCTGCGGTCGCCGCTGAGCATCAGCCCTGGCGAGCACGTCCTCGAGGTCGTGCGCCCCGGATTCGATTCGGTCGAGCGCACGATCTGGCTCGAAGCCGGGGAGGAAGCCAGCGTCGAGGTGGCGCTGGAGGCGAGCTAGCCCGAGCCGTTCAGACCTGGCAAGCGGATCGGTCTAGACCGTGTCTAGACCGTGAGGCCGCGCTGCTCCAGGCGCTGGAGCCAGAGCTTTTTTTTGGGGCCGGCGACATAGCTTCCCGGTCCCGACTTGACCGTCACGACCCGGTGGCAGGGGATGGCCAGCGGAATCGGATTCTCCTGGAGTACGGCGAGGACCTGCCGGTAGGCGCCGCCGTTGCCCGCCGCCGCGGCGATCTGTTGGTAGCTCCGGGTGCGGCCGTACGGAATTCTGGCGGTCTCCTTCAAGACGCGCTTGGGGAATCCGGTGACCCCCGACGGCCCCAGGTCCCAGTCCAGGCCGATGCCCTTGCGCGCACCCGCCAGGTACTCGGAAAACCTGCCCACGGCCTCGTCCAGGAACTCCGAACGGTCGGCTCGCTTGAGCTCGCCGAAGGGCACGAAGGACTTGCGCTCCTTGCCGCGCGGAATGATCACGACTTTCGTCAGATTTTCGCCCGTCAACTCGATGCCGATGACCCCGATCGGGGAGGGAACGAGGACGCGCTGAGCGATCTCTTCCGGCTCGGGCGCGGTTTCTTCTACTCGATCTTGCGCGGACATTCGACCCTAGGGTATCACGGCATCGGAGGCCGATCTGGTGGCTCCGCGGGCAGCGCGGAGGGGGAAACGAGCCGGCGCCAGCGAATCGCACGCCGAATCCAGGGTGCTTCGAGGAGCGCTTCCCGGAAGCTCCTGGCCGAGGCGTAGTGCCGCTTCGGCAGGAGCCGGCAGGCGACCTCGAGAGTCGTCGAGCCCGCCAGCGGAAAGGGGTCCAGCCACACCGCGTCATCCTGGATCCGAGCGGCGAGTTCCCCTCGCTTCCGGTCGCCTCGGTCGTCCTGGTGGTCGCCGCCCGCGCCGCCGACCACCCTGAGCCGGCCGCCCGAGCCGCCGCGGTGACCGCAGGCGGCCAGACTCAGGGAATCCACGGTCCGCAGCAGCAAGGCGTCAGCCGCCACCGCCTCGGGGGCTCGCGCCGGATCCGGTAGCTCGGCTTCGAAGGTCTCGAGATCGGCGAAGAACTCGCTCCAAGCAGGGTCTTCGCGGTGCCGCTGGTAGATATCCCGCGCGTGGTGGCAAATGAGCCGCATGGCGTAAGGGCGCTCCGTGGCGTACCGGCGAACGCCACGGGCCCAGAGCTCGCGGCGGGTGGCCTCCGGGACTTGGTCGAAGGAGGTCGGCCGCCCGCTCGCAGGGTCGAAGAGCGGCGCCGCGTCGATCTCCTGCCAGCCATTGTCGTGCTCCCGGGCCGCGAAGACGAGGTCGTCCCTTCGGGGATGGTCGGGCATGCCATCGGCGCGCCACAGAGCCATCAGGGCGCCGGCAAGCGCCGCGTGATCCGGCTGCGTGACGAGGACGAGCCCCGAGCCGTGCCGGCTGACGATCACCAGAACGGCCTCTCACCGAGGGACGAGGCAAACCGGAGGCGGCCGCGGCTACGGCCGCCCCTGGGGCATGGAAGCTGCGAAGCGCTCAGTCGAGCTTGATCGAATCCTTGAGACCCGCCCGCCGCTTGCGCTCCTTGGCGTCGAACTCGGCCGTGCACGAGTCCTGGCGCACCATGACGCAGTCCAGGTAGTCGGTCGCCTCGGCCAGCACCGCGCGGATAGCTTTACCCGCCGGAGTCTTCTCGTGCTTGCCCAGGTTGCCCGCGAAACCGCCGCGGAAGACGCCGACGCTGAAGCCGCGGCCGCCGGTGCGCGCTTCGACCGTGCGGGTAAAGGCGATCTCACCGCTGGTCGTGTCGACAACCCGAAGGTCCACCGCCAGATAGGCCTCGTTCTTCTTGCCGCCGAGCCGAATGCCGCGGTAGCCGACGCCGCCGCGGCCTCCCTTGACGTTCTCCTCATAGGCCGAAAGGCTGCCCAGGATCAGGTACTTGGCTCCGGTGAGCTTGCCAATGGCAGCGCCGGTTCCGGGGCGAACCCGGCCGTAGTCCGCCAGATCCTGCTCGCGCAGGACGGGCTCGAGCTTGGCGCGCTCGACTACCGTAAACGAGCCCGTGGCCGCGAGTTCGTTGGTCAGAGTGTCGGCGAGATCCCAACCCACACCCGAGTACCACCACCCGGCGCGGGTCTTGTTGCGGAACTCGGCGACGCCGACCGAAGGCTTGGCCCAGGCCGCGCTGGCCACGAGTACCAGGGCGAAGGAAGCGAGAAATAGGCTTGTGAATCGTTTCATGGTTCTCCTCCGGTCCGTAGACTCCTCGTTAGCAGGAATCTTGAGTATACCGGTCTCGGGCCTTCGTTACGGCACGAACTCGATGGTCACCATCGTCCAAGCCTCGGTGGGCCGGCCATCGACGGTTCCGGGCTTCCACTTGGACTTGCGAACGGCGGTGAGCGCCGCGTTGTCGAAGCCGCTGCCGGCCTTGGCGCCGAGGATCGTGGCTTCCCGAACCTTGCCGTCCGGAGCCACCAGCACCTTGACCCGGACGCTGGCCGAGCGATTGAGGCGCCGGGCCGCGGCGGGGTAGACCGGTTGGGAAAGGCGGAGAAGCTTGGGCGGAGTGCGCACGGCCGCTTTGGGCGCGGGCACCGCTTCTTTGCTCCCGATGGGCTCGGCTCCGCCGGCACCCGCCTGACCGCCCGCCGGGATCGCGCTCTCTGCGGCGGTCGGAGTCGACGGCCTCGCCGCTTGAGTACTGGAGGGGGAAACGACGGTCTTCGGAAGTGTCTGGGAGACGGTTCCGGAGGGCGCCTGAGCGCCACCGGTCGGTGCCGGCGTGCTCGCGGACCGCGCCGCCGTCTGCACGGCGGCGGTCGAGCCAGTGCCGGATTCTGCCGCCTGATCCTGAGCTTCGATCTTGTTCTGAAGCTCGGCGATGCGGCGCTCGAACTCTGCCTTGAGGTTGGCTTCCACCGCCTGGGCGCGCTCGGCAAGAAGCGCCTGGAGCTCCTTTTTGGTCAGGTCCAGGGCCTCGGCGTCCTGGTCGGGCGGTGGTGGCAGCTTGCCCAGAGCGTCGCCCGCGTCCTCGCCGAGCTCATCGCCGCCGGCCGAGGCGAGCCGGGAGTCGGCGACGACAGTCTCGCTCGCCATCTGGGTCGGCTCGATTCCCAAAGCCGACGGACCTTCGGCCCCGGTTCCGATCGATTGGGCCGATCGAGGGGCGAGCGTCTCGCCGCCGCCTTCGCCCGCTTCGCCGCCACGGATGGCCATGAAGTAGACGAGTGGGGTAGCGATCGCCGCCGTGGCCGCGAAGCCGAGCCAGAAGGGCAACTTGCGGCGCCCGGAAGCCTGCCCGGTGGCGGCGACCGACGAGCCGGAAACCGAGGAATCGGCTACCGAAGAATCGGAATACAGCGGAGCGGGTTCGTCCCTGTCGCGCTGGTCTCCGGCCAGAGGGACACCGGTAGTCTCGTCGGCCGCCTCGTCGTAGACGGCGACCTCCGAGGTCGGGGTGGCGGCGTCGCCAAGCGCGGGCGCGCTGGTTCCGGATCCGGCTTCCGCGACCGGTACGGGGCCGGTGGGAGCGGGTTCCGCGGCCGGGATCGGTGCCGGAGCCACGGTAGCCGGAGCTGTCGGCTCGGTCGGCGGCTCGGCGTCACCGGTCACGTCCCGGGCTTCGGGCAGGCGGTAGCTCTTGTGTTCCTTGAGCTCCTCGCGCGCCTGTTCGAGCTGCTCGCGAAAGAGCGTGTGCATCAGGAAGGCCAGGTTGAACGTCGTCGGGTTGAACTCGCCTTCAAGAATGATGCGTCCCAGGCTCTGCTGCCAGGCCAGCGCGTCTTCGAAGCGTTCGGCGCGCGGCGCAAGGCTCTTCTTGAGCAGTGCGCGGATAGACTCGGGAGCCGGCTCGTTGGTGGCTTGGACGACGAGCTGATCCACGATCTCGGGAAGCCGCGCGAAATTGGCTTCGCCCAGCGGGGCGCCGGCCAGGAGTTCGTAGAGCAGCACGCCCAGCGAGAAGACGTCGTCGTTGGGCGCACCCTCGCCGCCGCCTCGAGCTTCGATCGCGATGTAGCGGTCCAGGGGCTGGGTGGCTCCGAACTGTTCCCGCAGGGCCTTGCCGATCTCGAATCCGAAGACCTTGACGCTGCCGTCATGAGCCAAAAGCACGCTGTCGGGCACCAGGAAGCCGTGGGTGACCGGCCGGCCCTCGTGCTTGCGGTCGAGAGCCGCCGACAGGGCGAGTGAGATCCGCTCGGTGACGAAGAGCGCTTGGTCGAGGGGGATCGGAAACCGTCGCCGGCGGGCCGTGTCGAGGAAGTCGGTCAGGCTGACGCCGAGCTCGAAGTCGTAGGCGGCGTAGGGGATGCCGTCGGCCATGCCGACCCCGATGCCCCGTGCGATGTGGGGATCCTCGAGCATGGGCTGAATAGCGCCGGCCGCCGGCAGGTGCCGCAGGAAGAGCTGCCGGTCCATGGTCTTGCCGTCGAAGAGCTCGAGCCGTACGACCCGGTCGATGATCCGACCGTGCACGGTTCCAGCCCGGTAGGAGGAGGCGTAGGGTCGCTCCTCGCCCTTCTTGAAAAGGAGAAACTCTCCAAACTTGACCGGATTCACCATCGGATTCGAGCTCCTTTGAGCCCTTTGCTATCGAGTCTCCAAAGGACGGTCAATGTAATTTGTCACGTTCGCGCTCCTCGGCCCAACGCCGCTGCCAGTAGAGCTTCTGCCACTCGTAGACGTTGCGGTTGTGCTCGGCCAGAGTGCGAGCGAAGACGTGGGAGCCGTCGTTGCGGCTGACAAAATAGAGGTAGTCGACGTCGGCCGGCTGGGCGGCAGCCTGGAGGCTGGCCAATCCGGGCGAGCCGATGGGCCCCGGCGGCAGGCCCTGGGTGCGGTAGGTGTTGTATGGAGAATCCATCTCGAGGTCGCGGCGGCGCAGGTTGCCGTCCCAGGTTCCGGCCTGTTTCAAGGCGTAGATGATCGTCGGATCGGCGTAGAGCCCCATGCCGATACGCAGACGATTCGTATAGACCGCGGCGATGACGGGCCGTTCGTCGTCACGCTGGGCCTCCTTCTCGACGATCGACGCCAGGACGACGAGGTCCCGCGGGCTGCCGATGGGGCCGGTGCCGCCCGGCTGAAAGTTGACGGCTTCGAGCTTCGAACGAAAGGTGGCGACCAGGGTCGAGACTACGTCGGCTTCGGAGGTGCCGGCAGAGAACGCGTAGGTGTCGGGAAAGAGATAGCCCTCGAGCGAGGGGGCGTCCGGGTCCAGATCGACGATGCGCCCGACCCGTTGCATCTCTTCCAGGAAGCGTTCCTCCCGGCCGAACCCTTCGTTCGCCAAGTGGGCGGCGGTCTCTTCCAAGGTTAGGCCTTCGATGAGCGTCACGGGATGGGTCAGCACCTCGCCGCGCTCGAGTTTGGCGAGGACGGCGGGTAGGGTTTGCGGCCCGCGAAAGCGGTACTCGCCCGCCTGGAGCGGCGGCTCGTCGAGCACGAATTGCCAGTAGGTTCTCGCCAGGAGCTCGCTTTCGAGTACGCCTGCCTGGTGGAGCGCGGCAATCGTCTGGGTGACCGTAGCGCCGGACTCGATCCTCACCACTCGCTCGCTGCCGGAAAATCCCTGATACGGGGCCTGAATCGCCTCGCTGGCTCGCCAGACGGCGAAGCCTCCGGCGGCGACCAGGATCGAGCCCAAGACCAAGCTCAGGACCAGACAGCCTCGAACAAAGCGGCTCATGGTCGTGCCGGCCTCAGGAGGCCGGGTCGGGCGCAAGCTCCGAGCGGGTGTCGGCGCACTCGGAATCGGCGTTTCGGTCGCGCGCGTCCCGGTCGAGCGCTTCCTGGAGAATGATTTGGGCGGCCACCGCGTCGACGCGCTCCGGATGGCGGCGGGGATCGACGCCGGCGGCGCGCAGCCGCTCCTCGGCTTCGCGGCTGGTTAGAACCTCGTCGACCAGCTCGAGCGGCAGTCCGAGATCCCGGGCCAGACGCTCGGCGAAACGCCGTGCTCGAAGCGCCGCGGGTCCCGGACTGCCATCCAGCCGCAGCGGCTCGCCGGCCACCAGGCGCTCGACTTCCTCTTGGCGGGCGAGCTCGCCGATCGCGCGCGCCAGTTGCTCGTCGTCGCGTCGATCGAGGGTGGTCAGGGGAACGGCGAAGCGGCCCTCGGCGTCCGAAATGGCGACGCCGACGCGCTTGGCTCCCAGGTCGATGGCGAGGCTTTTCATGCGGGGATCATCGCCGATTCCACCGCCCGGCGCCAGCCGAACGCTGTGCTAGCATCACGGCCGGCCGTCGAGGGGCGCAGGCGTTGCTGGCGGAAGGTTTTGGGACTGTCGACAGCCGCCGGGCACCAATCGAGGGCAGGGAAAACCGGATGCAAGAGATCGTGATCCTGAGCGCCGTCCGCACCCCGATCGGCGCCTTCCAGGGCGAGCTTGCCTCCCAGTCAGCGCCCGAGTTGGGCGCGCGGGCCTTGGCCGGAGCGATCGCCGGTGCCGGCATCCAGCCGGCCGATCTCGAGCAGGTCTACATGGGCTCGGTGCTGACCGGCGGCGTCGGCCAGGCGCCGGCACGCCAGGCGGCTCTGGCTGCGGGGTGCCCGCCTGCTACCAGAGCGGTGACCGTCGGCAAGGTCTGTGGTTCGGGCATGAAGGCCCTCATGTTTGCCGCCAATGAGCTGCGCTGCGAGGATTTCGAGATGGTGGCCGCGGGCGGCATGGAGAGTATGAGCCAGGCCCCCTATCTGGCACCTGGCGCGCGGGCGGGTCAGCGGCTCGGTCACGGCAGGCTGGTCGACTCGATGATCCACGACGGCCTTTGGGATCCCTACTCCGACCGGCACATGGGCAACTGTGGCGAGCTCTGTGCCCGCAAGTTCGAGCTCAGCCGAGAAGACCAGGATGCCTTCGCGGCGGAGAGCTACGCCCGGGCGCGACGCGCCTGGGACGAAGGAGCCTTTGCCGCCGAGGTCGTTCCGGTCGAAGTGTCCCAGCGGAAGGGCGATCCCAAGTCGGTGGCGCGCGACGAGGAGCCTTTCCGGGTGGATCTGGCCAAGATGAGCCGCCTCAGACCGGCGTTCGATCCGGAGGGCACGATTACCGCCGCCAACGCCAGCAAGATCAATGACGGCGCCGCGGCTCTGGTGCTGACGTCGGCGGCCACCGCCGAGGCGCGCGGCCTCGCACCTCTGGCCCGCATCCGCGCTCATGCCTCGTTCGCCCAGGAGCCGGAATGGTTCACGACGGCTCCCATCGAAGCGGCACGGCGCGCGGTCGCGCGCGCCGGCCTCGAACTCGGAGACGTGGATCTTTGGGAAGTCAACGAAGCCTTTGCCGCTGTCGCCATGGCCTTTGTCCGCGAGCTCGATCTGCCGGCCGAGAAGGTCAACGTCAACGGCGGCGCCGTGGCTCTAGGCCATCCCATCGGCGCCTCCGGCGCCCGGATCGTGGTCACGTTGCTCAACGCGCTCGCCGCCCGAGACCTCACGATCGGCTGCGCGGCGATCTGTCTGGGTGGCGGCGAGGCCACCGCGGTAGTCGTGGAACGGCTGTGAGGATCCCGGTTTCCTTCCTTGCGGCGGTGCTTCTGGCGTGCTTCGGCCTGGCCGCGGTCGCGCCCGGGAGCCTCGGCGCCCAGAGCACGTACCAGGCTGGGGAGCTGCCCGAGGACCGTGAGGCCACGGCCGCCGAAACGGCTGCGCCGGAGGCGTCCGAGGCTCCCGACTCCGAGCTCGAGGAAACCGAGCTGACGGAAACGGAGCCGCCGCCGGTCGAGCGGATCACGTTCACCTTGCCGTTCGCCGACGCCAGTGGTGGCGGGACCGCGACCGGAAGTGCTGGAACCCTGACCTACTCGGACGCCAACGTGGTCGTCGCCTCCGACGCGGTCGAGGTCAACTACCGCGACCTCCGGCTCCAGTCCGACTCGGTGACGGTCAACCTGGATACGAAGAAGCTCGTGGCCGAGGGGCACGTGGTCGTCGACGAGGGGCCCAAGCGCATCACCGGCCGGCGCGTGGAGTTTGACCTCGAGTCCAAGGAGGGCAAGTTCTACGAAGCGCAGGCGTTCGTGGATCCGGATATCTACTTCGAGGGCCGCCAGGTCGAGAAGCTCGCCGGCGACGTCTACGTCGTCACCGACGGCACGGTGACCTCTTGCTCGGGAGACGAGGTACCCGATTGGAGCTTCCGTCTGGGCCGAGGGCGGATCAAGCTGGATGGATTCGCGCGGGTGCGCAACACGCGCATGCGAGTCAAGAAGATGCCGGTGCTGTACATGCCGTACATGCTCTTTCCCGCCAAGCGTGGCCGGGTGGCCGGCTTTCTCTTCCCCAACTTCGGCTATTCGGAACGCCGCGGCGAAACCCTGGGGCTGGCCTACTTCCAGCCCTTCGGAGACAGCTACGACGCGACCTTCTTCGCTGATCTCTATACCGAGGACTTTCTCGGTCTGGGGACCGAGTTCCGCTACCAGCCCAGCCACGCCACCGGCGGCACGCTGCGCTACTTCTCGATCCAGGATTCGAGTGGGCTGTTTCTGGACGATCCCCTCGCGCCCGACGAGCCGATTCCGACCGAGACCCGCTGGAAGGCCTCGTGGTTCCATTCCAGCAAGGACCTTCCGTTCGGGTTGCGCGGCCAGGTCAACTACCAGGACTTCTCGGACTTCGATTTTTTTCGGGACTTCGAGCGCGATTTCAACGACATCACCATCCGCTCGCTCTATTCGAACGGATTCCTGAGCGGCAACTGGGGCTCGCACTCGCTGAGCGTCCTCCTGGACGATCGCGAGACCTTTATCCGCAAAGACGTTCTCATCAACCAGCGCCAGCTGCCCGAGATCGAGTACCGGCTGCGTCCCACCCGGATCGGCGAGCTGCCGCTCTACTTCAGCTTGCTGAGCTCGATCAACCTTTTCGAGGTGAGTCGTACCGACGTCCTCGAGGAGAGCTACTCCCGCGCCGACATCGCCCCGACCCTCACGATTCCGGTGAGCACGATCCCCTGGCTGTCGGCCTCGGTCGGCCTGTCCGCCCGGACGACCTACTACGAGAACAGCCTGACCGAGGACCGCCGGGCCTTCTCGGGCGACGCCTTGACGCGGACCTTTCCCTCGGCGTCGGCTTCGGTCATCGGTCCGTCCTTTTCTCGGATCTTCGACCGCAAGCTGGGCCGCTTCGGCAAGTTCAAGCACGTCATCGAGCCACGCTTCAGCTATCTCTTCGTCGATGAATACGAGGATCAGGAGCTGGTGCCGCTGTTCGACGAGGTGGACCGCCTGCAGGACCGCACCATTGCCAGCGTCGCGCTCGTCAACCGCCTTCTGGCCAAGCCGGCCAACGAGAAGACCGGCGAGAGCGCCCGCGAGATCATGACCTTCGAGCTGGGCCGGTCCTTCAGCCTGCGCGAGGAGCAGCCCTTCGAGATCAGCCGCATTACCGCTCTCGAGACCCGCAAGTCGGCGGTCGCGATGCGGCTGCGGTTCAATCCTTCCGAGCGCACGAGCCTCGAGCTGCGCTCCAGCTACAGCGACCTGCTGGACGATTTCAGCTCGGCGTCGCTCCTGGCGAGCAAGCGGTTCAACCGGGGCTCGCTGGGACTGAGCTGGGTCGCCCAGTTTCAGGAAGAGCTCGCGGCCTTGACCGAGGCCCCGGCGGAAGATCCCGTGGATCCGGCCGCCGAGCCCGCGCTGCCCCTGACCACGGTCGGTACCCGGAGCCATCAGCTCCGGCTCAACTCGAATCTCACGCTGGTGCGCAATCACCTCACCATGCAGAACTCGATCAACTACGATTTCGTGACCGGCTTCATGCAACAGCAGCGGCATGTCTTCAACTACACCTCGCAATGCTGGGGTCTCCGGTTCGAGGTCCGCGAGTTCAAGCGCTTCCTGGGGATTGACAGTGCCGGAGGCGAGAATTTCCTGCGCGATCGGGATTTCCGGATCGGGGTCTCGCTCAAGAACATCGGGACCTTCCTGGACGTCGGGCACGGCAGCAGCAACCGGCCCTAGCAGCCCGCTTCGTGAAGGTCCTGATCACCGGCAGCTCGGGTTTTCTGGGCCGCCACCTCGCCCGCGGCCTCCGGGACGCCGGCCATCGCGTGGTCGGCCTCCATCTCGATTCGCCGGCGGGTACAGCCGGAATCGAAGAGCGCCGGGTAGACATCCTGGACCGCTCCGCGGTCACGTCGGCACTTGTCGAGATCGCGCCCGACGCGGTCATCCACCTCGCCGGTTTGAGCCACGTTGGAGCGTCGTGGGAGAGGATTCCGGCGTACTTCGCGGTCAACCTGGTCGGCGTCGAAAACGTCCTCGACGCCGCGGCCGGGGCGCGCTTTCTCTTGGCGTCTAGCTCGGAGGTCTACGGCCAGGTCGAAGCCGAGGATTTGCCCCTGGTGGAGAGCCGGGAAGCGGCACCCCGGAATCCCTACGCCTTGACCAAGGCCGCCGCCGAGCGGATGGTGCTCCGCGCCGGAGGGGTGGTGGTGCGCATGTTCAACGTAGTGGGCCCGGGACAGGCGCCGTCGTTCGCGCTGCCCAACTTCGCGCGCCAGCTGGCGTCGAGCGGCCGCGCGGACGAGGCGGGTCCGGTGGTCCTCAAGGTGGGCAACCTCGAGGCCGAGCGGGATTTCGTGGACGTTCGGGACGCGGTGGCCGCCTACGCCGTGCTGGTGGAGCGTGGGGAGGGCGGCGAGGTCTATAACCTGGGCTCGGGCCGGTCGGTGTCGATCCGCTCCGCCCTGGACGAGCTGGTCCGAATCTCGGGCCTGGAGGTCCAGGTCGAGCTCGACGCCGCGCGCATCCGGCCGGTGGACGTGCCGCGTCTCCAGGCCGACAACGGCAAGCTGAGAACCCTCGGCTGGCAACCTCGGTATTCGCTCGGCGACGCCCTCGGCGGTCTGTGGTCCGAGGTTCTGGCCCAGGAGCGCGAGAACGGATAGTCCGTGGAGCACGAACACTCTCCAGAGGCCATCAGGAGCCGCCTGGCGAGCGGTCCCGAAGCGAGCTATCTCAGGGACTGGATCTACGGAGGCATCGACGGCGCGGTCACGACCTTCGCCGTGGTTTCGGGAGTCGTGGGCGCGGCGCTATCGCCCAAGATCATCGTGATTCTGGGGCTGGCGAACCTGCTCGCCGACGGCTTCTCGATGGCCGCCGGGAACTACTCGGGCACCAAGGCCGAGCTGGACATGGCCGAGCACCTGAAGCGAGTGGAGCGGCGCCACATCGACCAGGAGCCGGAAGGCGAGCGCGAGGAGATCCGGCAGATCTTCGCCCGCAAAGGCTTTACGGGCGCGATCCTGGAACGCGTCGTCGAGGTCATCAGCTCCGATCGCGAACGCTGGGTGCGGACCATGCTCACCGAGGAATACGGTTTGCCGCTCGAGCGCCGCTCGCCCTGGCTCGCGGCCTGGAGCACGTTTTCGGCGTTTCTGGTGTGTGGCGCGGTGCCGCTCCTGCCCTACCTGGCGGGCTGGCCGCGGCCGTTCGAGCTGGCGGTGGCGTTGACCGGAGCCGTGTTCTTCGCCATCGGCGCGGTACGCAGCCGCTGGTCGGTTTCCCCGTGGTGGAGTACCGGTCTCGGAACGCTCGCAATTGGTGGCATCGCCGCCTCGCTCGCCTACGGGGTGGGAGCCGCCCTCAAGGCTCTCGCCGGAACCTGACAGATGCGAGCTATGGGCTAGAAGGGCTTGAAGAGCGCCAGGTAGGCGGCGACCATGCCCAGGGCCGGGACCAGGAAGTAGAAGGGCATGCCCAGGCTCTGGCGGCGAAGTGGCAGCAGCGCGAAGCTGCCGAGCACGAACCAGAGGGCGAACTTGGCCCAGACCCAAGGAGCGAAGCCGCTCTCGATGCGCGCCACCAGCCCGAAGCCGCTGACCAGGATGACGACGAGCGAGAGGCCGTGGAGGACCGAGACCCAGGCGCGCGCCGTGTTGCCCTCCTTGGTGCCGCCGTTGGCGGCGTAGAGCGCAACTCCGCCGGCGGTCACGAACAGGACCAAGATGCCGGCGAGATGCAGGAACTTGTAGGTGAGATACGACATCCGAAGGTCCTCCGTTGGCTCTGCGTGAAGCGGGCGCAGTATGCCACGGCTACGCTCAGCCGAGGAAGCCGCGGCTCCAGTAGTCCGACAGAGTCAGGCCGATCAGGATCGCCAGCCACAGGAAGCCCGACACGATGGCGAGCTTGGTCATGCGCGCGCTCTGGCGAACGTGCATGAAGACGAGGACGACCAAGGTGGCCTTGAGCACCGCGATGGCCATGGCCACGACGTCGTTGAAAGCGCCCAGGTCCACGAAGGCTACGGCCACGGTGGCGGCCGTCAGGACCATGAGTGCCGCGAAGACGGCCAGATACGGTTTGATCGAGTAGGAATGCTCGCTCATGGCTCAGGTGGCCCTTCCCAGCAGGTAGAGAACCGGAAACAGGAAGATCCAGACGATGTCGACAAAGTGCCAGTAGAGGCCAACGCCTTCGACGAAATTGTGGTTGCCGGCGGTGAAGCGGCCCCGCCTGGCTAGAACGACCAGCCAGGTCAAGAGACCGATGCCGATCACCATGTGCAGGGCATGAAGCCCGGTCATGACGAAGTAGAGATTGAAGAACATGTGGGCGTCGTTGGCATAGCGGTCCGGAAAGTGTCCGGCGTCGAATGCCGCTCCAGGCACCAGATGCTCGTGGAACTTGTGCGAGTACTCGACGGCTTTGACGCCCAGGAAGACCGAGCCCAGCGCGATCGTGCCGATAAGGAGGCCGACCAGCGCCTTGCGCCGTTCGGAGGCCGCGGCCCAGACCGCGAGCGCCATGGTCAGGCTGGATCCGATCAGAACGGCGGTGTTGAACGCGCCCCAGCCGATCGAGAGCTCGTTCGACGCCAGCGCGAAGCCTTGCTGGTGCCCGGCCCGGTAGACCACGTAGGCCGCGAAGAGGCCGCCGAAGAACATGATCTCGGTGACCAGGAACACCCACATGCCGAAGAAGGAGGCCTCCTGCTGCTGCTCGAGGCTGTCCCAGTGAGAGGCTAGATGCCCGCTATCGGCAGCCGTGGCGTGGACCGTCGAATCGCTCATACGTTCACCGTCTCGGAGTCGGAATAGGCATAGGCTTCACGCGTGACCGTCGGCGGCTCGTCGAAGTTGAGCGTCGGCGGTGGTGACTCGGTCTGCCACTCGAGCCCCTCGGCGCCCCAAGGGTTGGCCGTGGCCCGCTGGCCGTAGCGCATCGACCATACGAAGTAGATGATCGGAATCAGGTAGCCGATGCCCAGGATCGTGGCGCCAGCCGAGGACATGACGTTCAGCACCTGGAAATCCTCGGGATAGGTGTAGTACCGCCGTGGCATGCCCAGGTAGCCCAGTAGGAACTGGGGAAAGAAGGTCAGGTTGAAACCGACGAAGATCACGATGGCCGAGAACTTGGACCAGAAGATTGGATAGAGGCGGCCTGTGATCTTGGGCCACCAGAAGTGGAGACCGCCCAGGTAGCCCATGATGGCGCCGCCCACCATGATGTAGTGGAAGTGGGCGACGACGAAGTAGGTGTCGTGGACGTGGATGTCGATACCCAGCGTCGCCAGCATGACCCCGGTCAGCCCGCCGATGGTAAAGAGGCCGATAAAGCCCAGGGCGTAGAGCATCGGCGTGTCCCAGGACACCGAGCCCTCATAGAGTGTGGCGGTCCAGTTGAAGACCTTGATCGCCGAGGGCACGGCGACCAGCATCGACAGCACCGAGAAGATCATTCCCGCGTACACGGACTGGCTGGACAAGAACATGTGGTGTCCCCAGACCAGGAATCCCAGGACCGCGATGGCCACCGAAGCGAAGGCGATGAACTTGTACCCAAAGATGCGTTTCCGGGCGAAGGCGGTGATGAGCTCGGAGATGACCCCCATCGAGGGCAGGATCATGATGTAGACCGCAGGATGGGAGTAGAACCAGAAAAGGTGCTGGAAGAGCACCGGGTCGCCGCCCAGGGCCGGGTCGAAGATGCCGATGTGGAGCACGCGCTCGGCCGCGACCAGAAGGATGGTGATGGCCAAGACAGGCGTTCCCAGCACCATGATGAGGGCGGTGGCGTAGTGGGCCCACACGAAGAGCGGCAGCCGGAACCAGGACAGCCCCGGCGCCCGCATTCTGTGGATGGTGACGATGAAGTTGACCCCGGTCATGATCGAGGAGAACCCGGTGATGAAAATCCCGAGAGCCGTCGAGATGACGAATGTGTTCGAGTACATCGTCGAGAACGGCGTATAGAAGGTCCAGCCGGTATCGACGCCGCCCTGGATGATGGACCAGAGGGTGAAGAGGCCGCCCAGCGTGTAGACGTACCAACTACCCAGGTTGACCCGGGGAAACGCGAGGTCCTTGGCGCCGATCATGAGCGGGATCAGGAAGTTCCCCAGAACCGCCGGGATCGATGGGATCAGGAAGAAGAAGACCATGACGATGCCGTGCATCGTGAATAGCCGGTTGTAGGTGTCCGGCTGGACGAAGTCGCCAGCCGGAGTGGCCAGCTCGAGCCGGATGAGCACCGCCATCAGGCCGCCGATGAAGAAGAAGGCAGAGATCGAGATCAAGTAGAGGATCGCGATCCTCTTGTGATCGTGGGTCAAGAGCCACGACCGGACGCCGTACTCGGCGTTCAGATAGTGTGTGCGTCGGCGATCCGCCTTGGTGACCTGTTGAGCCGTCATGGTGCTTCGTCCTCGGCCGCCTCGTCAGTCAGCCCCTTCAGATAGCGGATGAGCTGGAGCAGCTCCTCCTCGTTCAGCTTGCCTTGTGCGGTCGGCATGATCGCGTTGTATCCCTCGACGACCTGGGCGCCCGGGTTCAGGATGGACTCGCGCAGGTAGTTCTCGTCGGCGATCACTGAGGTGCCGTCGGTAAAGCGCACCTCGCTCCCGAAGGTGCGATCCAGGATCGGCGCCTGGGCGGCGCTGTCGGCCCGGTGGCAGGTGTCGCAGGCGAGACGCGAGAAGAGCTCCTCGCCGGTGGCGACGCGCTCGGTTTGGGTCTGGCGGCCGCCCAGCCAGGCTTCGTAGCCTCGGGGCTCCAGCACCACGATCGAGCCCCGCATCAAAGAGTGCTCGGCGCCGCAGTACTCGGCGCAGAAGAGCCGGTAGGTCCCGGTCTTGTCAGCCCGGAACCACAGGGTCGTGTACCGACCTGGCAGGATGTCCATCTTGACCCGGAAGGCCGGGACGAAGAAGGAGTGGATGACGTCCTCCGAGGTCATGATGAGCTTGATGCTCTGACCGACCGGGACGTGGAGCTCGTTGATCTCGCGCCGGCCATTCGGATGCTGGACCTTCCACATCCACTGCTTGCCGGTTACGTAGTAGGTAACGGCGTCGGCCGGCGGCCGGCGCGCCTCGAAGTAGATCTTGGCGCCCCAGGAGAAGAGGAACATCAGAATCGCCAGAGGGATCACCGACCAGGTGACCTCGAGCCACATGCCGGCTTTTTCGGGCTGGCCCACCTCGTCTTCGGAACGGCGCTTGTAGCGAATCGCGAAGTACAGGATGAGCGACGCGATCAGGATCGAGAAGACGGTCGTGATGCCGAGCGCAGTGAAGAAGAGCGCGTCGATCTCGCGGGCGAGCTCGGTTGCGCGGGCGGGGAAAAGCGGGAAGCTCTCGGGCATCTAGGCGAGCCTCCCGCCGGCGCCGGCGGCGTTCTCGGCCGCCGTCAGCCGGCGCTCTGAGCGCCAGCTTCTGAACAGGAAGCCGAGGAGCACCAGCAGCGTCAATCCGCCACCGGCGCGGACGAGATTCAAGATCGCGGCGGTGTAGCGGCCCGAGGCCGGATCGTAGCGAAAGCAGTAGAGGAGGATCTGGTCCACGACGTTGCCGATCCGGCCGGCGCCGGCCTCGACCAGAGCCAGCCTGAGATCGCGCGGCGGGAACTCGACTCCGAAAAAGACGCGGGCGATGACGCCGTCCGGCGTCAGCACCAGGAGCCCGGCGGCGTGGGCGAGCTCCCCGGTGGCCTCGTCGCTGCTGAAAGAAAATCCGATGGCTTCGGTGAGCCGGGCGACAACCGCCTCGGAGCCCACCAGGAAGTGCCAGCCGGCGCCGCCGGCGTCGATCCGATCGCGGGCCACTCCGGAGTCGGCCAGCCGAGCCAGCGTGCGCGCGCGGGCGGCGCGGGCCTGCTCGGCGGTCTCAGCGGGGTCGATCGAGAAAGCGATGACGTCGAAATCCGACCCCGGGGTCAGGGACAGCGTCTTGAGCGCCTTGGTCAGGCCCTCCAGGGTCAGCCCGCAGAGCATCGGGCAGTCGTAGTAGACCGGGACCAGGAGCGCCGGCCGCGTGGTGACGAGCTCGCCCAGGCCAACCGGCCGGCCCTCGGAATCGACCAGCTCGAGCTCGCCCGGGATGGTCTCGCCCAGCTTCTGCTCGAAGGCGATGGCTCCGAGCTCGGCGGGGACGGCGCTGGCCGTGTGCCCGTCCCGCGGTCGCGCACCGGGCGTTGCCGCCGCCGGCTCGGGGGCCGCACCCGCGATCCAGGTCGTGGCGGCCAGAAGGGCGGCGAGAAGCGTGGCTCGGGCACTCATTCGAGGCCTTCCTCCTGGGTGTCTGCCGGCGTGTCAGCCGCGGTTTCCGCCGAAGGAACGCCGTCCTCGACAACGTCCTCGGCCGCAGCCGGCGGCGACGACGGAGCTTCCAATTCGAGCTGGATCGCGACCTCCACCGGAACCCGGGCGAGGCCTTGGCCTTCGTCGATCCAGCCGTAGGTGGTCAAGAGGTCGTCTTCCTCCGTCCGGAGCGCCGCCAGGTCCTGTTGAGGATCGGTTTGAAGCGCCGGGCCGGGCGGCGTGACGGCCTGGCGCGCTTCGGGCAGAGCCGGGGGCGGCGGGTCCGAGGCCGCGATGCGGTCCTTCAAGAAACCGGAGGAAAACCACATGGCGACGGCGGCGATCGCCACCACGACCGTGAGGCCTACCGCGAAACCGATGATGCCGCGCAGGCTGAGCTCGGCGTCCAGAGGCCGCGAGGTGTCGTGACGCGGAGTCTCGCTCATGATTCCAGGGCCTCGTCGAGATATGGGTCGCCCAGCGGCAGCAGGGGCCGCTTGCCGAGAGCGTGGCAGAAGGCACCGAACCAGAGGCCCCCGACCGCGACCGTGGCGGCCAGATCCAGCCAGTGCACGGTCAGGTGCTCGTGCCAGGCGGGCGCTGCCAGCCAGTAGACGTCGAGCCAGTGCACAACCAGCAGCAGGACGGCCACCTTGGCCAGCCGGTCGATGTCGCGCTTGACCGAACGATTCAGGAGCAGGAAGAACGGCACCGCGAAGTGGAACAGCGCGAGCGCGATCGAGACCCACTGCCAGCCATGCTCGCTACGGTGGATGTACCAGACGGTCTCTTCAGGTAGGTTCCCGGTCCAGATGATGAGGAGCTGCGACAAGCCGAAGTAGCTCCAGAGCAGCATGAAGGCCATCAGCAAGTTGCCGTAGTCGTGGTAGTGGCGCGGCTGAAACACGCCCTCGAGCGGCGGGCGCTTGGCCAGGTAGCGGACCATGAGGATGGCCGCCGCCATCGCCGCTACGGCCTGGCCGCCGATGAAGTAGACGCCGAAGAGGCTCGAGTACCAGTGGGGATCGAGCGACATCAGCCAGTCGACCGAGCCGAAGGTCGCGGTCAATCCGTAGATGCCCAGTCCAGGCCCCGCCACGTTCTGCATCTTGCGCAAGAGGCCCGGGTTCCGGGTCTCGTCCTGAAGCCGGGACCGCCGCAGCAGCACCCAGGTGAAAAGGCCCCAAATCGCGAAGTAGATTGCCGCTCGCAGCATGAAGAATCCGGGATTCAGGTACCAGGCCTTGGTCTGGATCAGCGAGTCCGCGGCCGCCTCGGGTCGCGCCCACGGAAAGAGCGCGGTGAGTCCGAAGAGGACCGGCAGGAAAAGCAAGACCAGGACGGGCAGGGTCCGTGCTCCGGCTTCGAAGATTCGACGGATCAGAAGTCCCCAGGCGCCACGGGTCATGTGGTGGAGCAGCATGGTGCCGAAGCCGCCCATGGCGATGCCCATCCAGAAGATCCAGGCGACGAGATGAGAGCGGAAGACCTGCTCGCGATCGACGACGAGTCCGAGGACACAGAGCGCCGCGCCGGCGATGCCAAGGCCGAGCGCCGTGCGCCGGATCCGGGCCAAGTCGCTTGGCGGGGCGAAGTTCTCGGCGGTCAGCTCACGCGGGTCAGTCATCGTGTCCTTCTTGCGGGGCGCCGCCGGCGGCCGGAGGCGTTTCGAGGCCGGCCAGAACGTGGCTCCTTAGAGCCGCCGGTAGCCGATTCACCTCGACTCGCTGCGAACGCTGCAAGACGCGGATGTAGGCCGCGATGGCCCATCGATCGGCGGCCGAGATCTGGGCGGCGTAGTTCGACATGTCACCGAAGCCTCGGGTCATGACATCGAAGTAGTACCCGGCGGGCTGCTCGCGCAGCCGGGCCTCATGGAACGAGGCGGGCTGCTTGAAGCCCCGCCGCACGATCATGCCTTGGCCCGCGCCCAGCCGGTCGTGGCAGGGTGAGCAGAAGATCTCGTAGCGTTCCCGGCCGCGCTCGAGAAGCGTCCGAGTTACCGGTACCGGTAGCGCGGTGACGAAGGCGTCGCCGTCGAGACCGGTGAAGTAGGCGCGGTCTTCGGAGAGCTGGCCCCGGGCCACGGTGCCGTCGATCGGCGCGCGGTCGGCGCGTCCGTCCGAGAAGAAGTCGCTGGCTTCGTAGGGCTCGAGCACCGGCTGATCGTGCATGTCCTGACGGCAGCCGCCGGCCAAGATGGTGGCGAGCGCCAGGCAGGCCAGGCCGGCTGGCCGGCCCAGGCTGGAAGCTCTAGGAGGCAACTTCGGAGACCTCCTCGGCTTCCAGCGATTGCAGGAACTCGGCGGTTCCGGCGCGGTCGAACATGGGATCGGAGGCCTCGATGCAGAGAAAGAAGCGGTCTCGCGACGCCAGCGCGAAACGCTTGACGTTGAAGACGGGGTGGTAGGGCTCGGGCAGCCCGTTCAAGGCGAACATTCCCAGCACGGCGAAGAACGTCGCCACCAGGATCGTGGTCTCGAAAGTCACCGGGATGAAGGCGGGCCAGCTATTGAGCGGCCGGCCGCCGATGTTGAGGGGATATTCGATGACCGAGACCCAGTACTGGAGCCCGAAGCCCAACGCCGCGCCCAGGAGTCCGCCGATGAGGACGATCGGAGGCAGCTTCGACTTGTGATGCCCGAGTGCCTCCCAGACGTCGTGGATGGGATAGGGCGTGTAGGCGTCCATCTTGGAGTAGCCGGCTTCGCGGGCCGCCTTGATCGCCCGCAGCAGGCGGCGGGGACCGCCGAACTCGGCCATGACGCCGTGGAGGGGAAGCCGCTTGCCGGTCACCGGAGCGCTCATACGTCACCCTCGTCGACTTCCGGCACGATGGTGCGCATCTCGAAAATCGAGATCATCGGCAGGAAGCGCAGGAAGAGGAAAAGCAGCGACAGGAACAGGCCGATGGTGCCGATGAAGGTCGCCCAATCCCAGAAAGTGCCAGAGAACATGCCCCAGGACGACGGCAGGAAGTCCCGGTGGAGGCTGGTGACGACGATCACGAATCGCTCGAGCCACATGCCCACGTTGACGAACATCGCCACCACCCAGACCATCAAGGGCGTACGCCGGATGGTCTTGATCCAGAGAAGCTGCGGCACCAGCACGTTGCACAGGAGCAGCGACCACCACTGGATGCGGTACGGACCCTTGATGCGGTTGAGGATCATGAATTCCTCGTACTGGTTGCCGCTGTAGAAGGCCATGAAGATCTCGACCATGTAGCCGTAGGCCACGATCAGACCGGTGGCGAGCATGACCTTGGCCATGTTCTGGATGTGGCGGGAGGTAATGAAGTCCTCCAGCCGGAAGACCTTGCGTAGCGGAATCGACAGGGTCAGCACCATGGCGAAGCCCGCGAAGATGGCTCCGGCCACGAAATAGGGAGGGAAGATCGTGGCGTGCCAGCCGGGGATCTGGCCCACGGCGAAATCGAAGCTCACGATGGTGTGGACCGAGATCACCAGAGGAGTCGCCAGGCCCGCCAGCAGGAGGTACGCGGTTTCGTAGTTGTGCCAGTGCCGGGCCGATCCGCGCCAGCCCATGGCGAGGAAGCCGTAGACGATCTGCTTGAACCGTCGGGTGGTGCGGTCGCGAAGCGTCGCCATGTCGGGTATCAGGCCGACGTACCAGAAGAGCAGCGACGCCGTGGCGTAGGTCGAGACCGCGAAGACGTCCCACAGCAACGGGCTCCGAAACTGCGGCCACAGGCCCAGGGAGTTGGGGTAGGGCAGGAGCCAGTACGCCAGCCAGGGGCGGCCGACGTGGATCAACGGAAAGATGCCGGCGCAGGCGACCGCGAACAGGGTCATGGCCTCGGCGAAGCGGTTGATCGAAGTTCGCCAGGGCTGGCGCAGCAGCAACAGGATGGCCGAGATCAGGGTGCCGGCGTGGCCGATGCCGATCCACCAAACGAAGTTGATGATGGCGAAGCCCCAGCCGACCGGTGCATTGAGCCCCCAGATGCCGGTGCCTTCGAAGATCAGCTTGGCCAGCGCAACGAGCAGCAGGTTGAGGAGAACGAACGAGAGGCCGAAGGCCGGGAACCACCACTTCGGGGTCTTGGCCAGGACGACCTCGCTGATCTTGTCGGTGACCGACGCCGGGGTGTGGCCCGGCCCCACCACGGGCGGCTTGGCCAGCAGCTCGGTCGAAACGTCGAAGGATCGCTTGTCGCTGGACACGAGGTTCGTTTCCTAGCCGTGTCCGTCCGTGGGCTCGTGTCCGTCGGTGCCGGCGAGCGCGGGATTGGGATTGGTGATGCGGGCCAGATAGGTTGTTCGCGGCTTCGTGGAGAGCTCTTCCAGGATGCCGTAGTCAAGGGGCAGGGCCTTGCGCTGCGCCACCCGCGAGCCGGCGTCGTTGGTGTCACCGAAGACGATCGCTTCAGTCGGGCACGCCTGCTGGCAGGCGGTGACGACTTCGCCGTCCCGGATCTCCCGTCCCTCGCGGCCGCTGTCGATGCGCGCTTGATTGATGCGCTGAACGCAGTACGAGCACTTCTCCATGACGCCGCGCGAGCGCACGGTGACGTCCGGATTGCGCATGAGCTTCAACACCGGCGTTTCGAAGTCCTGGTAGAGGAGGAAGTTGAATCGCCGTACCTTGTAGGGGCAGTTGTTGGCACAGTACCGGGTGCCGACACAGCGGTTGTAGGTCATCTCGTTGAGACCCTCATCGCTGTGGGTGGTGGCCGCGACCGGGCAGACGACCTCGCAGGGCGCCTGTTCGCAGTGCATGCACATCACCGGCTGGTAATGGACGTCCGGATCCTCCAGAGCGCCCTCGTAGTAGCGGTCGATGCGAATCCAGTGCATCTCGCGGCCCAGGGCAACTTGTTCCTTGCCCACTACCGGAATGTTGTTCTCCGCCTGGCAGGCCAGGACGCAGGCGTTGCAGCCCGTGCACGAGGTCAGGTCGATCGACAGCCCCCAGGCGTAGCCGTCGTACGGAAAGTCCTCGTAGAGACTGGCGTCTTCGGGAATTTCATGGCCCACGTGGTGGGCGAAATCCGGCTGCGCGCGGAACCGCTCGAGCGGCGCCGTCCGGACCAGATGGCGCTTCTCGGCCTGCGGCCCCTCGAGCTCGATGTTGCTATGGAGCTGGGTGCTGGCGAACTCGTACCGGCCCGGGCGCTTGGCAAGGGAGGCACCGAACGCGGTCCACGGCTCGGCGGAGGAGCGGATGCGGTAGACGTCGAATCCGGCGCCGTTGCCGACCCGGCCTGCGCTGGTGCGGCCGTGCCCCAAGTGCAGAGTCACGGTCTCGTCCGGGTGGCCCGGTTGCACCCAGACCGGGAGCTCCATCGTGCGGCCGCCGACGGCGAGCTCCGCCAGGTCTCCGGTACCGAGACCGAGCCGGGCCGCCAGCGCCGGGCCCACGATCGCGGCGTTGTCCCAGGTCAGCGTGGTCAGTGGCTTGGGGCACTCCTGGAGCCAGCCGTTGTTGGCGTAGCGGCCGTCGTACAGCGTCGGGTCGGGCCGGAAGACGACGCCCAGACCTTCGGGCGCATCCGGCAGCTCGGCCCACGAAGCCGTCACCGCGCCGGTATCGACGCCTGTGCCTAGCGCCGCCGGTGCCGACTCCCTGACGAAGCCATCGTGAAGCGCTCGGCGCAGGGTGTCGCCGAGCGATGCTTCGAGGACGGCGCGGCCGTCGGGCTCGTCGGTCCCGTCGATCGGGGCCAGGGCAGCGAAGAACTCGAGCGGGCCCTTGCCGTCGTAGAGAGGCTCGATCAGGGGCTGGCGAGTCGTGAGCGTGCCGTCGGCGGCGCGACCGTCGCCCCAGGACTCGAGCGCGTGCGCCTGGGGAATGTGCCACTGGCACAAGCGGGCGGTTTCGTCCTCGTAGAGTCCGAAGTGGTAGCGGTGCGTCACGTTGAGCATCGCCTGGCCGAACTCGAGGTCGGCCGGCGCGTCGAAGGCCGGGTTGGCGCCGGCGACAAGCAAGACGTCGACTTCGCCCGCGGTCATGGCCTCGGTGAGCTCGGTCAGGGATTCGGTCGGATCCTCGGGGTCGTAGCAGACCGGCTCGGTCATCTCGACCATGGCTCCGAGGGCTCCGAGACGCTCGTTGGCGGCGTGGACCAGGGCGTGGACGGCCGCCGGGCACCCGTCTCCCGGAAGGACGACGGCGCGGCCCGAGTGGGCGGCAAGGTCCTCGGCCGCGGCCTCGACCCAGGCGCGCTCGGTGGCGCTCAGGGATCCGCCATCGGCGGGCACCCCGACGCCGAGGCGGTGGGCGAGATGGCCGGCGACGGCGGCCAGGCGGGCCGCTGGCACCGGCAGCCGGTGATCGGCCGTGGCGCCGGTTCCGGTGGGCGTGGTCTCGACCGCGTACAGGCGGTTCATGGCATCGCCGGCGCCGCGGGCCCGCCGGCCGGCCATGAAGTCCCGGGCCAGCCGGGGCGCCGCCGGACCTTGGGTCAAGAAGTCGCCGTCGAGACTCAAGACCACGGCCGCGTCCTCGAGGCGGTAGCGTGGTTCGAGCGCCCGGCCGTAGGCGATTCGGGCGCCGGTGTAGACGTTGCCGCGTCCGACCGGTGCGACCCGGTGCCAGCGGGCGCCGGGGAAGGTCACGAGCAGGTTCTGGACCTGAGCGACGAGGCTAGGAGACGACACCGGCCCGGTCAGAATGCGGAGCTTGACCTCGCCGTAGGCGGCGAGGGCGTTCAAGTTGCGCCGGGCTTCAGTCAGGAAATCGCTCCAGGCCGAGATCCGGCCCAGGTGCTTGACCACCTGCGAACGATCGGGATCGTAGAGAGTCAGCACCTCGGCCTGGGCAAAGAGATCGCTGGCCCCGCGGCTGGCGGGATGCTCTGGGTTGCCCTCGATCTTGGTGGGCCGCCCGCCGTGGCTCTCGGCCAGCACGGGCACGGCGTAGCCGTCGAAATCGAGGCTCGTGGCGTAGAAGAGCGGCTTGCCCGGGACGACGTTTTCGGGCTGCTCGACGAAGGGGACGATCGCCTCGGGCGGCTGCCGGGTGCACGCCGTGAGCCCACCCAGGGCAAGCGACGCGCTGGCCAGCTGGAGAAAGCGCCTGCGGCTGACCCCGTCCGGCCACTCGGCCGCGAAGGCCGGAAACTCGCGCGCCAGCATCTCTTCGAAGGCCGGATCGCCAGCCAGTTCCTCGAGGCTGCGCCAGAAGCGCCGGCCTTGGGCCTGGCTCAGACTACTCAGATTACTCGGATTGCTCGGATTGCTCGGATCGCTCAGCTCGCCGGCAAGGCTGGATGTTCGTCTGTCGGTGTCGGACAAAGTGGGCTCCGGCGGATTCCGTTTAGCGATGGCAGACCGAGCAGCTGGTCTTGCTCTGAACGTGGTAGGTCTCGAGCAGGCGGGCGGCGAGCTCGGGCTCGTCCGCCGGTGCCTGCCAGGCCATGTTGGCCACCTCGGATCGGGGCCGCAGGTGCGGCTCCGGATCGCGATGGCACTCCAGACACCACTCCATTTGCAGCGAGCTGGCTTGGTAGACGAGCGGCATCTGATCGACCCGGCCGTGGCAGGAGACGCAGCCGATGCCCTTGGCCAGGTGGATCGAGTGATCGAAGTAGACGAAGTCCGGCAGGTCGTGAATCCGGTCCCAGGCGATCGGCTGCCGGTCCTGGAAGCTGGTCCTGACCGGTTCCAGCATCGGACTGTTGGCCCAGATCTGCTTGTGGCAGTTCATGCAGGTGGCGGTCGGCGGAATTCCAGCGCTCGCCGCGGTTTCGGCCGAGGTGTGGCAGTAGCGGCAGTCGATGCCGAGAGCGGACGTGTGGTGATCGTGACTGAAGGGGATCGGCTGCCTCAAGACGACCCCCTGGCCGGTGTTGTAGGACGAGCGGTCGAGGGCGGTGAAGACCCAGCCCAGGGCGCCCAGGAAGAACACGGCTCCAAAGATCGAGACTCGCGAGATCGTGTTGGTGCTCTGGTGGAAGATCTGGCCCATGGACTTGATCGATTTGGCGGATTCGACGGGAGCCGCTCGAACCTATCGGACGGCGCCCCGACCCTCAACCACCTGGAAGGGTAGGTTCGGACCAGACGAGGGCTTGTGAAAATTTTCACAAGCAGTCGTGCGAAGGATATCCCGCGCAACTCTGGTGTCAAGAGCCCGCCGTTCTCGCCGGCGGCCGCCGGCGACTAGGAGAATCGCGGTAAGCTCCGCCGGCGATGGCGCACGAAGAACCCGGCAACACCGGCGCGGATCCGTCGAGCGAAGCTCCGGGTCGGGAGCTCGCGTCTGAGCCGCCGGTCCTCGATCCGATCGAGGACGATCCGGACCAGGACGACCGCGGCCCCCTACGAGCCTTCTTCGGGCTCTTCCTGGTGCCGCTCCTGGTGGTGCTGGTCTGTGTCGGCGTCTTCGTCGGCTTTGGCTGGATCGCCTACGACCAGCAGGACACGCAGGACTACCTGAACGATCTGCGCTCGTCCTGGCGTCCACGCCGCGCGCAGGCGGCCTATGAGCTCTCGAAGATCCTGACCGCCGATCCGGATGCCCTGGCGGGGCAGCCCGAGGTGGCGGCCGAAGTGCGCCGTCTCTTTGGCGAGGCCGAAGACCCCGAGATCCGGCGCTACCTGGCGCTGGTGCTCGGCTACACCCGGGACGAAGCCTCGGTCGAGCGCCTGACCCAGGCCCTCGAGGAAGAACCAGACTCCCAGACCCGGATCTACCTGCTCTGGGCCCTGGGAGCGATCGGGGACGCCGACGCCATCCCGGCGCTGGCCGAACGGCTGGCCTCGGAGGACCCCGGCGTGCGCAAGGTGGCCGCCTACGCCCTCGGCCAGCTGGGCGAGCCATTGGCGGTGGCTCGGCTCGAGCCGCTGCTCGACGACGAGGTCGCCGACGTGCGCTGGAACGCCGCGCTCTCGGTCAGCACCCTGGGCAGCGATCGAGGCGTTCCGGTTCTGGAGCGCATGCTCGACCGCTCGCTAACCGAGGCCGTCTCTGGGATCACGCCGGAGCAGCAGGAAGAGACCATGGTTCAGGCGTTGAGCGCTCTGGCTCGGGTGGGCTCGGACCGGCATCTGCCGCTGCTTGCGTCCCTGGCGGACTCGGATCCGAGCTACCGCGTGCGCCAGGCCGCTCTCGAGGCCCAGCAGGTGCTTTCGGGGCAAGGCTAGGGTCTAACTTCCCAGGCGGGCGCCGGCCCTGGTGGATCAAACCTACCCGGCCGGGTGTGGCGCCGCGATCGCCGTTCGAGCCATGCTGAGGCGTGCGCACCTCGATCCGGCCGGCGAGATGAGCTTTCTCGCCAAGAATCTGCCGAACCAGAACGGTGTCGATCGAACCGTGCGAATCGTGCTGGGCGCGCTTCTGCTGGGGATCGGCTGGCTGGCGCCGCCTCAGGGCCTGGCGACCGTGACCTGCCGCATCGTGGGTTGGTATCCCCTGGTGACCGGAATCCTAGGGTGGTCGCCTTTCTACGCCGTGCTCGGGATCAGCACGAGGAGCCGCAAGCGGTAGCCGGAAGGCCGGTACCCACCGAGATCGCGGCCACTTCGCGCCGGAGCCGGACCGCACGGATCACTATACTCACCGAGACTCGATGAGCGTACGGCAACTGGATCTGCGTCGGTTCAAGTGGATGTCGCTGGCGGGCTTCCTAACCGTCATCGTGGTCCTCGCCGCGGCCACCCACGCCCTCGAGCCCTACCTTCAGACCTGGCAGGGACGGCTGGTATGGACCGGCATCGTGACTCTGGCGGTTCTCTTTCCGGTCGGCATCGCCTTCATGTTTCTAACCGACATGCACCGGCGTCTGGACGCCCAGAACCGCGAGCTCCTGGCCATCGGCCGGGCGGCCCGCGACATCCACGGCGAGCTCGAGCTCGAGATCGTCTTGCAGCGCATCGTGGACCAGGCTCGGGAGCTTCTGGATGCCCGTTACGGCGCGCTCTCGGTCAACGCCGAGACCGGTCGTATCGTCGAGTTCGTCACCTCGGGTCTATCTGCCGTCGAGAGGGAACGTATCGGTGAACCGCCCCAGGGCAAGGGCCTCTTGGGCGTCGTTCTGCACGAGCGCCGGCATCTGCGCCTGGACGACCTCAAGGCCGATCCGCGCTCGTGTGGCGTGCCCGAGCACCACCCGACGATGGCCAGTCTGCTGGCGGTGCCGATCCTTTGCCAGGGCCCGTTTCGTGGCAACCTCTACCTCGCCAACAAGGAGGCCGCCAAGACTTTCTCCGAGGCCGACGAGGAGATGCTGGTGCGCTTCGCGGCCACCGCGGCGGTGGCGATCGACAAGTCGTACTTGCATCATGAGCTGGAGAATCTGGCGGTCGCCGAGGAGCGGGGCCGCATCGGTCGCGAGATGCACGACGGCATGGCGCAGGTCCTTGCTTACGTCAACACCAAGGCGCAGGCGGTGCAGGAATTTCTGCGGGCGGGCAAGGACGCCGAGGCTGGCAAGCAACTCGATCAGTTGGCGGCGGCCGCTCGGGAGGCTTACTCGGACGTTCGTGAGGGGATCCTGGCCTTGCGCTCCCAGCCCAGCGGCGAACGCCAGATCGCCGAAGTTCTGCGCGAGTACTTCGCGCACTGGCAGGAGGGCAGCGGCATCCCGGGCGAGCTCGCGATTGACGACCCGCTCGAGGTGAGCCCCGGGGTGGAGCTCCAGATGCTCCGGGTCGTCCAGGAGGCTCTGGCCAACGTGCGCAAGCACGCTGACGCGGACCGGGTGCAGGTCAGCATCCGGCGGGATGACAAGGGCCTCATCGCTACGGTGGAAGACGATGGCGCCGGCTTCGATCCGGCAAGCGTCGAGCGCGCCGGCCTGCCGCGTTTCGGCCTGACCATCATGAAGGAACGGGCCGAGAGCGCGGGCGGCACCCTCGAGATCCAGTCCAGCCGCGGTGCCGGCACCTGCGTACGCTTCGAGGTGCCCATCGTCTAGCGGGCCTTGGCCGAGCCGTCCACGACGGGCTGCTAGGCTTGGTCACGACCCCGAGTTGCCGGGCGGAACGGAGATCCCTATGCGAGTACTCATCGTTGACGACCACGCGCTCTTTCGGGAGAGCCTGGGAAGCCTGCTCCGCGCCCGGGACTACGAGGTGGTCGGCGAAGCCTCGAACGGTCGGGAAGCGCTAGAAAAGGCCTGGGAGCTCAAGCCCGAGATCGTGCTCATGGACCTCGCCATGCCCGAGGTTGACGGCCTCGAGGCAACCAAGCATTTCGCCGCCGAGCTGCCCGAGATCAAGGTCATCATCCTGACGGCGTCGGACGACGATGCCAACTTGTTCGAATCGATCAAGGCCGGCGCTAAGGGCTACCTGCTCAAGGATCTCGAGGCGGACGAGTTCTTCGCTCTTCTGGATGGCGTCGGCAAGGGCGAGCCGGCACTGACGCCGTCCCTGGCGCGGAAGCTCCTGGACGAGTTCGCCAAGCCGGCCCCAAGGGGCCGGAGCGAAGACCCCGACGCGCTCACCGATCGAGAGCAAGAGGTCTTGGAGCTCATGGTCGACGGCGTGACCACCAACCGCAAGCTCGCCAAGCAGCTGGGCATCACCGAGAACACCGTCAAGTTCCACGTGCGCAACATTCTGGACAAGCTCCACGTCCACAACCGGGCCCAAGTCGTGGCGCACGCCCTCAGGCACCGCCTGGTCGATTTGGGTGACGAATCCTAGGGATCCCCGGTCCCCCGGACCCTCACCGCACTCGTTGCCGTAAGGCCGCGAAGGCGGGATTCCGGCCGAGCGAGGTGAAGGCCTCGTCGTCGAGATCGTCGGCGCCGACACCGCCCAGCTCGACCGCCTGCTCGAGGGCGGCGAGCGCCGCCTTGGCCTGGCCGCCGCGGGCGTGAGCCCGGGCCAGCCGCAGCCAGAGCTGGCTCGAGCCCGGGCGGATCCGGGTCGCCAGCTCGAGACACAGGGCCGCTCGCCGCGGCGCCTTGGGCTCGAGGACGCGCGGAGTGTAGAAGGCCAGCTGCACGAAGGCCGTCTCCAGGCGCCGGCGGGCGGAGTCGGCCTCGAGCGAATCGCCGCCGGCGATCTCCTTGAGCGTTTCGATCTCGAGCTCCCGGGCCAGAGTCTTTGCCGAGCCGGGCTGCGCGTCGTAGGCGATGCCGCGAACCACGGCGCCGACCCGGTCGCGGTACTCGAGCTCGGCTCCGACGGCTCGGTCGTGAGCTTCGCGCGCGGCTCGGACTTCGGCGTTGCCGGCAAGCGCTTCCGCCCGGTCCCGGACGCCGTCGGTCCGATCGACCGAGACCAAGCCCTCGAAGTCCTCGGCCGCGGCCTCGAGCAGAGTTGCCGCCCGGTAAAGCTCGCCGCCGGTCTCGGCTGCGGCGGCGGCGGCGAGACGCTCGGCAAGAAGCTGTTCGATCAAGGCCGCGTCCCGCCCGCGCCGGCCCCGGCGCATGGCCTCGAGCTCGAAGAAGGCCAGAGCCTGAGTCGCGGTTTCCGAGTCCAGCCATTGGTGGCCGCCGTCGAAATAGGCGAAGCGATGCACCAGGACGCCGTCCAGGGTGCGGTCCAGCTCGCGCATCTCTCGGTGGTTGAAGTCGGTGCGGCCGGCAGTGCCAAAGTAGGCGAAGCCGACGTCCTTCCAGTCCGCCCACGGACCGGGCAGCCCGGCGCCACAACCCACGATGCCGCCGACGAGATCCGGAAAGACCTTGCCCGCCATCCAGGCGAAGCGCGAAGTGCCCGAAAAGCCGGCCAGATAGATGCGGCCGGGCGAGGCGCCGTACTGCGTCTGGGCCTCGTCCAGGAGCGCCCGCACGGCGGGCTCGTTGGGATCGGGTGTTCCCGCCGGGAGATCGCTGCGCGTAGCGTACGAGCTCAGGACCGTGTAGCCGAACCGCTCGGCCGCGGGCCGGAAGGCCTCGAGAGCGCTGACGGCGCGGCCGCGGGTGTCGAGGACCAGGAGAACCGCTCCATCTGGCCGCGTGCCGGACTCGGGGGATGGAGTGAACAGAGCGTAGCGCTCACCACCCGGGGTCTCGACTTCCTCGACGACGGCTGCAGCCGCCGGGGTGCGGCTTGCGGCGAGCGCCGCCAGAACGATGGCGAGCCCGAGCCCGCAGAATCGCCGCCGGCGTGCTCGGGCACGGGGCATGGCCGCGGTCTCGGGAGTCGCCATGGCGCCGTGCCTACTCGACGGTGAACTCGTGGACCATGTCCTTGGCCGCGAATCCTTCCGAGACCCAGGCGTAGCGGCCCGGCTCCAGCGAAAACGGCACGTAGCTGACCCTTCCTTCGACGGTCTGGCCGGCGCCGCCCAGAAACTCGGCCGGAGCCGGTGGCAGCATGGCGTCCACCCAGTCCATCCAGGCCGCCACCGTCGCGCCGGACTGCCCCTTCTCGAGCCGCACCAGATGGACATTGTGGCGCACGAAACCTTCGGGAGTGTCCTCAACGGCCACCCGGGCGAGATGCGAACCGGCGCCGAGCTCGCCCTCGACGGCGAGCTCGAAGCTCGACAGAGTGACGTGGACGTCGGGCTCCGGGGCGACGACCGGCGAGACCTCGTCGGTGACGATCAACGGCCGGAACATGCCGTGGGTGCCGTGGAAGCTGTCCGGCTGGATCTGGGCACGGACGTAGCACTCCATCACGTAGTTGTCGCCGGGCTCGAGATAGACGGTGACTTCCGAGGTCGCGCCGGGAGCGGTGAAGCCCGGTCCGCCCATGGGCACGGCTTCGTAGAACCAGGGCGGGATGGCGGCAATGAGCTTCTCGAAGAAAGTGGCCTTGTCGATCTCGCCGGCGCGGTAGCGGACGTACAGAGACTCGAACGGCTGGCCGACATCGTTGTCGTAGTCCTCGAAGGTCTTGCCCTCGGGAAGGTTCCAGAGCAAGAGAAAGTGCGGCTCGGCGCCGTCGTTGTGGAACCTGAGTGTGACCCACCCGGACGGGAGAGTCGGTGGTCCGTAGAAGGCGTATTCTTCGGCGCGGACGTCGACCACGCCGGGGTTTGCGACCGGGACTGGCTCGGCTGCGCCGTCGTCCGCGGCCACCGCCGACTCTTTGGCGATCACGGCCACATCGTCGGGTGGCTGGGATTGGCAACCGGACAGGACCAGACCGGCGGCGGCGATCGTCAGGATCGAAAGCAGGGAAAGGACGAGGCGTGGGACGCTGGGCAAAGGGTTCTTCGTCATGGTCGGGAGTATAGCCGTGCCGATCGCGGGCTCCGGGCGAGTTCCGGCCGGCCGATCGAAGGGTTTTCGGCGTCCGGCCAACCTTGACACCCAAGCGGCCGTTCGAATAAAAACAGCGCAACGTTTTGGCAGTTTTGCGCGCGGGCGGGGTAACCTCTGCGTGGCCAGCGAACCCGATGAGCGAAGAGATCCAGGTGGACGGAAGTTCGGAGCCGGCAAAGCCGGCCGCGGCCAAGCCCGCCAAGCCCAAGGCCTCCGCCGACGCCGAGATCAGCCGCCGCGGTCTGTTCTCGTGGGCGGCCGTGGCGTGGGTTGGTTTTACCGCGGCCATCGGCGGCTGCATGACGGCGTTCGGGCGCTTTATGTTCCCGAACGTGCTGTTCGAGCCGCCGACGTCCTTCAAGGTCGGAGCTCCTTCGGATTTTCCGCCGGGAGTCGTGGACGAGCGCTTCAAGGACTCGAACGGCGTCTGGATCGTCAACAACGAGGGCCAGCTGACCGCGCTGATCGCGATCTGCACGCACCTCGGCTGTCCGCCCGCCTGGCTGGAAGCGCAGAACAAATTCAAGTGCCCGTGCCACGGCAGCGGCTACTACAAGAACGGCATCAACTTCGAGGGTCCGACGCCGCGGCCGTTGGAGCGGGCCAAGATCGCGATCGATCCGGCCGATGGCCAGATCGTGGTCGATAAGGCGCAAAGGTACTTGTGGGAGCAGGGCGGTTGGGAAGATCCCAACTCGTACCTCGAGATGGGCTAGGTCTCGAGACCGGACCCGGAAACAAGGTTCGGCAGGATAGAGCGGGGAGTTCATGGAAAAACTGAGAGACCTTCAAAAGGCGATCGTCAAGTCCCAGATCTGGAAGTCCATCTTCCGGGTCGGGATTCCGACTGACAACCGGAAGCGTGCCCTGGCGATGCTGGGCAACGTCGTCCTGCATCTGCATCCGATCAAGGTCAAGAAGTCGGGTCTCAGGATGAGCTACACGTGGTGCATGGGAGGGACCTCGTTCTTTCTCTTCCTGGTGGAGACCATTACGGGGTTGCTGCTGATGTTCTACTACCGGCCGACGGTCGAGTACGCCTACTTCGACATGGTGGATCTGCGCGAGGTTGCCGCCTTCGGCATCATGCGCGAGCTCCATCGCTGGGGCGCCCATGCCATGGTGATCGCGGTGTGGCTCCACATGTTCCGGGTGTTCATGACCGGTTCGTACAAGCCGCCGCGCGAGTTCAACTGGAACGTGGGCGTGATCCTGCTGGTGCTGACACTCTTGCTGTCCTTTACCGGGTACCTGTTGCCTTGGGATCAGCTCGCGGTCTGGGCGATCACGGTCGGCTCGAACATGGCGCGAGCGACGCCGCTCTTGGGGCACGAGGGACCAGGAGCGGCGCTCTTGACCTTAGGGGGCCAGAAACTCATTCACGTCGGTAGCGACGCCCGCTTTGCGCTCATTGCGGGCCGCACCATCGGTGGCGGAACGCTCATCCGCTTCTACGTCCTGCACTGTCTCGGCATCCCCTTCGTCGCGGCGTGCCTGATGGCGGTTCACTTCTGGCGCGTCCGCAAGGACGGCGGAATCTCGGGTCCGGTCTAGCAGCCCGTGGTAGCAGTCGAAATCGTCGCCGCTAGGCGCAAGCGGGGGAGCCGGTAATGGAAGCGATCAAGGGATTCATCAATACCCTCTCGTACCCGCAGTATTCCTTCACCCTTTCCCTGATCCTCTTCTGGCTGGCGGTCAAGTCCAAGTGGCTTTGGACCAAGACCGGCGGCTGGATCATGCTGATCCTGATGACCCTGTTTTTCGTGGTCAGCTCGTTCGATCCGACCTTTCGCGAGGTCGTGGCCAAGCCCGACAACGTGCCCATCGTGATGATGGTCTACCTCGTCGGCTACTTTTGGTGGCTGGCGATGTACAAGGCCATCCAGAACGATGAGGCCATCGACCGCGGCGAGCCGACGTTCGAAAAGAGCGAGTCCGAGGACAAGATTTTCACCTGGCCCGACCTGGTCTTCTCCGAGTTCATCTGCATGGTGATCCTGACGGTGGGGATGGTGATCTGGTCGATCGTGCTCAAGGCGCCGCTCGAAGAGCCGGCCAACCTGTCGGTGGCTCCGAACCCTTCCAAGGCGCCGTGGTACTTCCTGGGGCTCCAGGAAATGCTGGTCTATTTCGATCCCTGGATGGCGGGGGTGGTTCTGCCGGGGCTCATCATCGTCGGCTTGATGGCGATCCCGTACATCGACACCAATCCCAAGGGCAACGGTTACTACACCTTCAAGGAACGCAAGACCGAGATCATCCTGTTCTTGTTCGGCTTCGTCGTCCTCTGGGTCCAGCTCATCGTCATCGGCACCTTCCTGCGCGGGCCCAACTGGAACTTCTTCGGTCCCTACGAGTTCTGGGACGTCAACAAGATCGAGCCTCTGGTCAACGTGGATCTGTCCGAGATCTTCTGGATCAAGATCCTCGGGATGGGCCTGCCGTCCCACTGGATCATCCGGGAGAGCCTCGGCATCGTGCTCATGCTGGGCTATTTCTTCGTGCTGCCGGTCGCTCTCATCAAGTTGCAATACATCAAGCGCTTCTACGACGAGATGGGGCCGCCGCGCTACTACGTCGGCATGAGCCTGTTTCTGACCATGATGCTCTTGCCGATCAAGATGTTCCTGCGCTGGATCTTCAACTTGAAGTACTTCGTTCACATCCAGGAATTCTTCCTGAACCTGTAAGGCCCGATCGATGTCCAAGGCGCCCAAGAAGATTCCCGACCGGCACTACAACTTCCGCAGTCTGAACGCGGTCTTCGCGTGGAGCTCGATCGCGCTCCTGGCGACAACGCTGTGGATGGTCTTCGACGACTACGCCAAGCCCTGGAAACGACTCCAGTCCGAGTTCCGGGAGCGCGAGCAGCAGATGCTGGTGGCCGAGGCCGAGGCCGAAAAGCAGAGCCTCAGCGACAATGAGATCCGCCAGATTCGGGAGGAGATCGCGGCCGAAGAGACGGCGCTCGCCGACCGCAAGGCCGATCTCGAGGCCCTGGAAGGCGACCTCGAAGCCACCGCCAAACAGATCTACATCGTGGATGCGGCCTCGCGGGCCACCAAGTCCAAGCTCGACACCGCGCGCTACGAGTACGACGTCGCGCTCCAGAGCGGCAAGGCCAAGCGCATCGAGACGCGGAAGCGGGAAAACGACGAGCTTGGGGCCAAGCTCGAAGGGGAGCTGCGTGAGCTGGAAGCTCTGCGCGTCCGGGAAGCCGAGCTGGAGAGTCAGCTCGAGGCCGAGCGCTCGGGCCTGGACGCCGCTGACAGCAAGCTGGCGGCGCTGCGCTCGGGCCTCGACGGGCTCGAGCAGCGAGTCGCCAACCTGGACAAGAAGCTCGACTACTTCGTCCTGAACGCGCCCTTCATGGACTTCGTCCAGCCCGATCTCAAAATCGAGCAGGTGATCCTGTCAGGCCTCTACAACGACATCAACTTCACCAACGTGGATCGGGTAGACCGGTGCGTGACCTGCCACCTGGGCTCGACCCGGAGCGGCTTCGAGGGCGAGGAGTGGGAGGAGCCGTTCCGTAGCCATCCCAGGCTGGATCTCTTCCTTTCGGCAGGCTCGCCCCATCCCTACGCGACCTTCGGTTGCACCACCTGCCATGGCGGTCTCGACCGAGCCACTGACTTCGCCCGCGCCGGCCATTCGCCCGAGAGCGAAGAAGAGAAGGCCGAGTGGAAGAAGAAGTGGGGTTGGAAGCCGCAGAAGTATCTCGATACGCCGATCCTCCCGGCCAAGTACTCGGAAGCCGGCTGCATCGGCTGCCACGAGGGCAACGCCTGGACCTCGGGCTCGGAGCTCCAGGACGCCGGACGGCAGCTGGTCACCAAGATGGGTTGCTATGTCTGCCACAAGATCGATTACGAGGCCTACCGCGACCTGCTCCGGCCGGGACCGTCGCTGCGCAAGGTGGCCTCGAAGATCGATCCCGGCTTCGCCTACAAGTGGATCGCCGCGCCGCGGGAGTTCCGGCCCACCACCTGGATGCCGCACTTCTTCTTCGAGCCCAATACCACCACGCCCGAGAATCTGGCCCGCCAGGAGGCCGAGATCGCCGGCATCGTCGCCTACCTCTGGTCGCAATCGGAGGACGTGAGCTACCCGGCGGCTCCCGCGGGCAACCCGGCGCGCGGTCGCGAGCTCTTCGAATCCGTCGGCTGCCTTGGCTGCCACGTCCAAGACCTGGAAGCCAAGCGCGACGACTTCTTTCCACAGATCAACCGCCTGCACGGTCCGAACCTGATTCGGGCGGGCAGCAAGCTCTCGGCGCCTTGGCTGTACGCCTGGCTCAAGGATCCCAAGCAGTACAACCCCGAGTCGCGCATGCCCAGCCTGCGGCTCACTGACCGGGAGGCCGCCGACATCACCGCCTACTTGCTGACCGGGCGGGACGCGGACTGGGAAGGCCTGGAGGTGCCGGCGATCAACGCCGAGTTCCGGGATGAGCTGGTCCTGGGCTATCTGCGCAACAACCTCACCTACGACCAGAGCGTGGCGGCGATGGAAGCCATGGACGAGGTCGAGCGCAACGTCTACCTGGGTGAAGAGACGATCCAGAAGTATGGCTGCTGGGGCTGCCACGACGTGGCCGGCTTCGAGAACGCCAAGCCCATCGGCGTCGAGCTCACCGAGGAAGGCTCGAAGCCCGTCCATCAGTTCGATTTCGGCCACGTCCACGACGTGCCGCACACCAGGCACGACTGGATCAAGCACAAGCTGCTCGAGCCGCGAGTCTGGGACGAGGGCAAAGAGTCGGTCAAGAGCTACAACGAGCTCTACCGGATGCCCAACTTCGGCATGTCCGAGCGGGAGGCGGAGGCCGTCCTCGCCAACGTCCTGGGCTTTACCAAGGACTCGGTGGTCGCAAGCCGCCGAGCCAATCAGGCGAGCGACTCCGCCGCCGTGGCCGCCGGCCGCAAGCTCATCACCAGCTACAACTGCAAGGGTTGCCATCTGATCGAGGACCAGGGGCACGCCATCAAGACGGCGATCGACGACGTCGGCCTGCTGCCTCCCAACCTGGCCGCCCAGGGCGCCCGGGTCCAGTCCGACTGGCTGTTCGACTACCTACACGATCCGGCCTCGGAGACGATGCGTCCCTGGCTCTCGGTGCGCATGCCGACCTTTGATTTCGCCGATGGCCAGGTCAACTCGCTCTTGGCGTATTTTTCGGCCCGCGACGGCAGGACGGCGTTCCTGTCGGCGCCCCAGCGCCCCAGCGCCCGCAACCAGACCGTGGGCCGGGTGACCTTCAACATGCTGCAGTGCGCCAAGTGCCATCCGGCCGGTCCGCAGGCGGCCGGAGCCGCGGGCGTGAGCTCGGCCGAGCTGGCGCCGTCGCTGCTTCTGGCCCGGGACCGCCTGCGGCACGATTGGGTTCCCGACTGGATCAAGGATCCCCAGAGCTGGGTGCGCGGCACCAACATGCCCGCCAACTTCCAGAAGCTCGCCGACGGCAGCTACCAGTCGCCGCTGGCGAACGCCATCGACGCCCCCATGTTCGCGGCCCAGAAGGCCGAGATGATGCGGCACTTCACGTCCGATGCCGAGCTCAAGGAGTTCCTGGCGGACACCGACCAGGTTGCGGTTGCGCTGCGCGATCACATCTGGTGGAATCTCGAATAGCGGGCGGCTCGAGTCTCGTTCCGCGCGCGCCCGTCTACCCTTCCCAGCAAGCTAACAAGGTACGAAGGAGGTCTTGAGATGCACAAGAATCGCTGGATTGCGTTTTCTGGAATCGTTTTTCTCGTCGCTCTCGCCGCGTGCGGCGGAGGTGCCGGAGACTCGGGAACCGTCGCCGAGGAGAGCAGCGCTCCCGCGCCCGCTCCGGCCACGCCCGCCGAAGGCGTAGGCACGGTGACCGGTCTGGTCAACTACACGAACGGCGACCCGGACACGGTGATCAAGATGGACGCCGATCCGGTTTGCGCCGGACTGCACACCGGAGCGGTGGAGACGGAGTCCGTGGTCACCGCCGACGGCAAGCTCGGCAACGTGTTCGTCTACGTCAAAGAAGGGCTGAGCGGAAGCTATCAGGCGCCGGCTGACGCCCACGTTCTGGATCAGCAGGGTTGCAAGTACACCCCGCACGTTTCGGGCGTCATGGTGGGCCAGAAGATTGTCGTCCGCAACAGCGATCCGACGCTCCACAACGTGCACGCGCTGCCCACGAACAACGACGAGTTCAACCAGGGACAACCCTTCCAGGGCATGGAGCTCGAGAAGCAGTTCGACAATCCCGAGGTCATGGTCCGCTTCAAGTGCGACGTCCACCCGTGGATGGCTGCCTACATGGCGGTGCTGGACCATCCGTTCTTCGCCGTCACCGGCGCGGACGGTTCCTTTGAGATCGACGGTCTGCCCGCGGGCGACTACGTTCTCGAGGCCTGGCACGAGACCCTTGGCACCCAGACCGTGTCGGTCTCGGTCGCCGCGGATAGCGCCGCCGCCGCTGCCTTCGAGTTCAGCTCGGCCGGCTAGGCTACCGATCAGTTCCCACAGTTCGATGCGGCCGGTCCCGTTTCGGGGCCGGCCGTTTCTTATTCGGGCCGCGGGCGCGAGACGACGGTCACTCGGGTCGTTGCTCGGATCCGTGGCCGGGCCCGGGCCGAGCCCGGAGCGAGCCCGCGGGCGGATGGCTACTTGCGCTTCAAGCGGACGATCCGTCGCTGCGCGTCCGGGAAGCGTTTCGAGGATTTCGGCACGTTTTCGTAGGCTGTGATCGCCTTGTCGAACTGGTCCAGGCGCCGGTCGTAGACCTGCGCGGCCTTCCACCAGGCGTCGTAGGGATTGGCGGGGAATCGCCTGGCCAGGGTCTCGAACGTGGCCGCCGCCTTGGCCGGCAGTTTCTCGTCCTCGTAGAGATCGCCGAGGGCGTTGAGCGCCATCGGTGCCTGGGCGTGGCTGGGGTACTTGGCGACGAACTGGCGGTAGCTGACGAGGGCTGCCGGAACCCGGGCCTTCAGGACGGGATCGTCGACGTGCCACTTGGCGTCCTTCTCGATGACGGCCTTGTCGATCAAGGCCCTGGGCGCCCAGTTGGAGGAGGAGTAGTCGTTCGCGATCTTGTCCAGATAGGTCCGGGCCTCCCGCAATCGGTCACGCCCACCTTGCTTCTGGAGCTTGGAAGCCAACCGGTAGAGACCTTCGGCGGCCTCGGTGCTGCCCGGGTAGCGGCGATCCAGGTCGAGATAGGCCGTCCGGGCCTTGCCGTCGTCACGCTTGCGCTCGTGCGCCTTGCCGAGCAGAAGCAATGCCTGGCGGCCGATGCTCGCCGGCGGTTCGCTTGCCATCAGCGCATCCAACTCGCCGATCGCCCGATCCCATTCCTGGCCGTTCATCCTGGCGATCGCGCCCTCTAGAGCTGCCGCCGCCCGGCGCTCGTTCGCTTCGGCTTCGGTCTCGCCTCGCGCCGCTGGTTGCTGCGTCTTGACCGGGGTCTCGACTTGGACGGTGGCCTCTTCGGCATCCTCGGTCGGGACCGAGGATTCGGGGACGTCCAAATCGACGAGCGCCGGTAAGCGATCCTCCCGCTCCTTGAGTCCGGAGCGGTCCTGCTTGACCGCCACTAGCGCGTCGCCGCCCGCGGTCGGTACCGGCTCGGGAGCCTTGCTGCGCACGATCCAGACGCCGGCCGCGGCCAGTCCCGCGAGAACGGCGAGGCCGACGGCAATTTGCACGGCCCGGGTTCTGGCCGACTTGATGATGATCTTGGAGGTCGACTGGGACAGACCACGGACCTCGTTGACCAGGCCCAGCTTGAGGTGGTCTTCCAGCCGCTCGACGTCGGCCAGGAGCTTTGAGACCTCCTGATAGCGGTCGGCCGGGTCGGCCTCCAGGCAGCGGAGGACGACAGGATCGACCTCGGGGGGAACCTCCGAGTTGAGCTGGCTGGGCAGGCTGAAGCGGCCAACCGGTACCCGGCCGGTCAGCATCTCGTAGAGCAAGACTCCCAAGGAGTAGATGTCGCTTCGGTGATCCGAGGACGCCATGTCCTGCGCCTGCTCCGGAGCCATGTAGTGAAGCGTGCCCATGCTCACTTCGCTGGTCGACAGCGTGCCCATCTCGCGCGAGATGGACTCCACCCGGCTGATCCCGAAGTCGGCGATCTTGGCGGTCAGCAGGTCCTCGGTCACAAGCACGTTCCGGGGCGAAAGGTCCCGATGGACGATCTCTTTCTTGTGGGCGGCGGCCATGCCCCGGCAGACGGCTTTGAAGACACGAACTGCCTCGGGCAGCGACAACCGCCGCTTGCGCATCACGGCCTCGAGCGAGGTGCCGGCGACGTACTCCATGACGAAGAAGACCTGGTCCCCGTCCTGGTCCTTGTCGATGATTTGGACCACGTTGGGGTGGTTCAAGAGCGCTACCGCTTTGGCTTCGCGGCTAAAGCGCTCGACTCGCTCGTCGTCGGCGAGCTCTGGCGGTAGGACCTTGATGGCGACGATCCTATTGAGCGACGGCTGGACGCCCTTGTAGACCTTGCCCATGGCGCCCTTGCCGATGACGCCCAGGATCTCGTATTGGCCGATGCGGCGTGGATGTGTTTCTTCAGACATGGCTCGACTCGAAGACGATGACGGTTTCGCCGATCTGGACGCGGTCGAGGTGCGCGAGCACCTGGGTCTCGATCGGCTGTTCGTTGACTAGGGTGCCGTTGCGGCTTTCGTTGTCCTGGATCTCGTACCCTATCTCCGGCTGCCAGACGACGGAAAAGTGGTTGCCGCTGGCCCGGGCCTCGGTCAGGACTAGATCCGATTCGCCGGACCGTCCGACGGTGACGTCCGTTCCCCGCAAGGCGACGGTGCGGCCGCGATCGGGACCGCGGGCGACGAAGAGCTTGGCCGGGAAGGCGGTTTCGCCGATCTCGTCGATCTGCCGGCGCTGCCCCCGCACCAGTTCAAGCTGGCCGCGGGCGGGCTCGATCTCCAGGGTCCGAATGGGATACGGGATGGTGATGTGCCGGCGCTGGAACTTCTCCCAGATCATGCTCTTGAGATGACTCGAGATGCGGGGTCGGTGGGCAATGTCCTCGATCCAGATGCGGACCTCGTAGGTGATGGCGCTGTCGTCGAAGGAGTGGAGATAGACCTCCGGCGACGGCTTTTCGAGGATGCTCGGAACCTCGGCGATGGCGTCCAGGATCGCTTGCTTGACCCGGTACGGAGGCGTCTTGTAGTGGACCCCGACGTAGATCCGTTCCAGGTGCAGGGGATGGGGATAGAAGAAGTTGGTGATCTGCTCGTTGGCGATCATCCCGTTCGGGATCACCAGATTGTCGTTGTCGCGGGTGCGCAGGTGCGTGGTGCGCCAGTTGATCTCGACCACCCGGGCCTCGGTGTCCTGAAACAGGATCCAGTCGTTGATCCGGAAGGGCTTCTCCAGGCTGATTACGATGCCGGCGAAGAAGTTCCCCAGAATCGGTTGCAGCGCGAGACCCAGGACCAGAGAAGTAACCGCGCTGGTGGCGACCAGGGCGCCCATCTCTTGTTCGGGCCAGAAGAGCTTGACTACCACCAGGGCGCCGATCAGGTAGGCGAAGCCGGTGACCACTCGCGGCAGCAGGGGTGGCAACCGCACGCCTTGGGTCGCATGCAGGTAGAGATCGAAGAAGAGGAGAGCCAGCAACCGGAGCGCCACCACCGCGATCAAGAAAACGAAGACCGCCGACAAGACGAGATCCAGTTGCGGGACGGCCGCCCGCACTCTCGGGATCTCGAACAGCGAGAAGACCTCGAGGCCGGCGACGAAGGCACCGACGTGGAGCGGGAAGGCCAGGCTGCGGGCGAGCTTGCTCCGCTGGGTCGCCAGCCGGATCAGAAACCAGAGAACCGCAGCTGTCGCCAGCCCGGCCAAGATCGCCAGGGTCAGACTCACTGCTTCGCTCCGTTGTTGCGAGTCACCATATCGGGTCCACTCCCGCCCGGTGTTCAGCGCCTGAGTGAAAGGCGGATAGTAACATCATGTTCAGGCTCGGCGTAACGAGCCCGCCGGGGGGCGCGGGTGCCGCCAAATGCCGCCAAAAGCCGGTACACTGAATCGATGAGCCGCAACGTTCGCTCCGGTGATCCAGGCGGTGAGGAGACCGTAGCCGGGCACACGCCGACGTGGCTACACCGCTACGCAACGGCGCTGGCGTGCCTGGTGCTGTTGCTGATCTCGGCCGGAGCCCTCGTCACCAGCCGCGAGGCCGGGCTCTCGGTCCCGGACTGGCCGCTGTCTTACGGCTCGCTCAATCCTCCCCGTTGGTGGCAAATCGCCAACGTGCGTGCCGAGCACGGCCACCGCCTGATCGCCGGCACCGTGGCGCTGTTGACGGTTGGGCTGGCGGTGTCCATGGCTCGCCGCGAGCCGCGGGTCTGGCTGCGGCGGCTCAGCTACGGCGCGGTTGCGGCAGTACTCACCCAGGCGCTCCTCGGCGGCTTGACCGTGCTCTACTTTCTGCCCACCCCGATCTCGGTCAGCCATGCCGGATTGGCCCAGATCTTTTTCTGCCTGTGCGTGACGATGGCGGTCACGACTTCGAGCTGGTGGCGTCGGCCGCCGCGGCTGGATCGGCGGGCGCGTCCCGTGTTCCAGGCCGCCGCGGCGGCTACCGGGCTGGTGTACGTCCAGATTCTGCTGGGAGCGGTCATGCGCCATAGCGGTGCCGGTCTCGCGATCCCGGATTTCCCTCTGGCTTTCGGCCGCCTGATCCCGCCGAGCTTCGACTTTCCGATCGCGATCCACTTTGCCCACAGGATCGGTGCCGTGGTGGTGACGGCGGCGATCGCGGTCTGCGTGTACCGGGTGGCGCGAAGCGGCATCGTGGTGCCGGTGGTGCGGCTGCCGGGTTACGCCCTGGGCGTCTTGGTCGTCGCCCAGATCACGCTCGGCGCCACCGTGGTTCTAACCGGCAAGGCCGTTGTGCCCAACACCGCGCACGTGGCGACCGGAGCGGCGATCCTGGCGACCTGCTTGATCCTGGCCTTGGCCGCCGGGCGGCTTGGCCGGGAGCCGGCCGCGTCGGCGGCGTCTCTGCCGGAAGCTCTGGGCCAGGAAGCGGCGTCGTGAGCGATCGCGCCGACGATCCGGATCGGCCCGGCTTGAGCCCGACAGACCCGAGCCCGACAGACCCGAGTCAAGACGACCGGGGCCGGGCCTGGGATTTCTATCAGCTCACCAAGCCCCGAATCACGTTCCTGGTCGCCGTAACCGCGGCGATGGGCTTCGTCCTGGGTTCGAGAGCCGAGATCGACTGGCCGCGGCTGGTGTGGACGGTCGTGGGGACGGCGCTGGTCTCGGCGGGCGCGTCGGCGCTCAACCACCACGGCGAGCGCCATCTGGACGCCAAGATGGAACGGACCCGCGACCGGCCGCTGCCCGCCGGTCGGCTGAGTCCGGGCTGGGCGATGGCGCTGGGCGTCTCTGCCGGAAGCTTTGGGGTCCTCGCCCTCTGGTTCTGGGTCAATACGCTGACCGCGGGTCTGGCGGTCTTGGCCTTCGTCAGCTACGTCTGGGTCTATACCCCGCTCAAGCGGGTGTCTTCGCTGGCGACCTTGGTGGGCGCGGTGCCCGGGGCGCTGCCGCCGGTCATGGGCTGGACTGCGGCTCGAGGCGCGCTCGGCGCCGGCGCGTGGGCGCTCTTTGCCATCCTGTTTCTTTGGCAACTGCCGCATTTTCTGGCGATCGCGTGGCTGTGCCGGCACGACTACGCGCGGGCCGGCTTCCCGATGCTCCCGGTCATTCACCCGGACGGCAAGTCGACCTCGCGCCAGGCTCTGATGTACGCGGTGGCCTTGCTGCCGGTAAGCCTCCTGCCGACAGCGCTGGGCCTCGCCGGCAGCGGGTATCTCCTGGGCGCTCTGGCTCTGGGTGCCGTCTTCCTGGCCGCTACCGTGTCCTTCGCCCGCGCCCCCGAGCGGGCCAGCGCGCGCCGGCTCATGCTCGTTTCAGTGCTCTACCTGCCCGCGCTTTTTGCCGGGTTGTTGCTGGATCGCTTGACCTAGCGGCTCGTGGTAGAAGTCAAGACGGTCGTGCGAACGACCGGCTGACTATCTCTTGGAGGGCCCTGCCATGACCGATTCCACTGGACGATTCAAGACACTGGCGACGAATCTCGTGCACGCCGGGGCTCCGCGGCCGCGGACGGGAGGCGCGGTGGTCTCACCCATCTTTCAGACCGCCAACTATCTGATGGAAGATGAGGCCGCCTACGACGAGATTCGCTACTTGCGGCTGTCCAACTCGCCGACTCACCGGCAGCTGCACAAGCGCTTGGCGGCGATCGAAGGCGGCGAGGCGGGCCTGGTCACCGCCAGCGGCATGGCCGCGATCTCCACGACCATCCTGGCCTTCGCCGGCCGGGGCGACCACGTGCTGGCGCAGAATGCCCTCTACGGGGGCACCCAGGGCTTCCTGGACCACGATGCCTCCCGGTTCGGCATCGAGCACACGTCAATCGACGTCGCTCGGCCCGAGACCTGGAAGGAAGCGCTTCGGGACGAGACCCGGCTGGTCTACGTCGAGGCCATCTCGAACCCGCTCATGGGCGTCGGTGATCTGACGGCCGTGGCCCGCTTCGCTCGCGAGCACGGCCTGGTCTCGGTCATCGACAACACCTTTGCGACCCCGGTCAACTTCCGGCCGCTCGAGATCGGTTTCGACGTCGTCCTCCACAGCGCTTCGAAGTACCTCAACGGGCACAGCGATCTGGTCGCCGGAGTGGTGGTCGGTTCGGCCGATACCGTCGATCGGGTGCGCGGCCTGCTCATCCACACCGGAGGCTCGGCGGACGCCCACGCCTGCTTCCTGCTGGAACGGGGACTCAAGACGCTGGCGCTGCGGGTCGAGCGGCACAACCGGAACGGGCTGGCCGTGGCTCGCTTTCTGGATGAGCATTCCGCCGTGGCGCGGGTTCGCTACCCCGGACTCCCTTCCGATCCGGGGCACGGCTTCGCCAGCGAGCTCTTCACCGGGTACTCGGGCATGCTGTCGTTCTATCTGGGCGGCGAAGAGGCGGCTGAGCGGTTCTTGGACAGGGTCCGAATCCCGCTCCACGCGGCCAGCCTGGGCGGGCTCGAGAGCTTGGTGGTACGCCCCGCGCGAAGTTCGCACTTCGGGCTTGCCGATGAGCAGCGCGTCGCCCTCGAGATCACTTCCGATCTGGTGCGCATGTCGGTAGGAATCGAGGACTTGGACGAGCTTCTGGAAGATCTGGATCGAGCGCTCGAGTAAGCGGCTAGGATCGCGCCGCTGTCTCCGTTGCCGCGCCTTGATCGCGACGGAGAAACCAGAGATTGCGGCTGTAGACCAAGAAGCCCACTGCCTGCCCGGCGATGAAGACTGGGTCACGCCGGTGAATTGCGTAGGCGAGTAGCGTCAATCCCCCGACGAGACTCAAGTACCAGAAGGCCACCGGAATGACACTTTGTCTCTGCCGTTCCGAGGCAATCCATTGCACCAGGAATCTGGTGAAGAAGCACGCCTGTCCGGCAAAGCCGATGGAGAGCCAGTAGGGGTCGGACGACATTTGCGACTCCATTTCGTGGGGTTTACCCGAGGTGGCGGTGAACGGATGGCGAAGGCGCCGGTTCCCGGGCTGTTGGCATCTCGCGGGCCAGAGAGAGATCGATCCAGCGGTGCTGTAACCAGACGACGCCGGCTAGATCTACCAAGCTGCGGCAAAGCCGGTTTGCGATGCCGTACTTGCTGGCGCCGAATCTGCGCGGGCGGTGGCTGACCGGGAGCTGCCGGACCCGGGCTCCGTTGAGCTTCAGCAGGGTCGGCAGGAATCGGTGCATCCCGTCAAAGGGACGAAGTCCGGTCAACACCTCGGCGCGGTAGGCTCGTAGTGAACACCCGACGTCTTCGATCGATTCGCCGGTGACGAAGTTGCGGACGCGGTTGGCGACTCGCGACGCGGCTCGCTTGGGCCAGCGGTCTTGGCGCCGGCGGCGGACGCCACAGACGACGTCGCAACCGTCAAGCTCCGCCAGCAACATCGGAATGTCGGCAGGATCGTTCTGAAGGTCGCCGTCCAACGTAATCACGATTCGGCCGCGAACGCGAGCGAAGCCTGATGCTAGAGCTGCGGACTGGCCCAGGTTCTGGGGATGATGGATGATCCGGATCTCCGGGATCCGCTTGGCGAGAGCCGTCATTCGCTCGAGTGAGCCATCGCTGCTGCCGTCGTCCACTAGCAACAGCTCCCAGTTATGGGTTCTGGATATCGCGCCGGCGATCTCGTCCACCAGAGGCTCGAGACTCTCGAGTTCGTTGGAAATAGGAACGACGATCGATAGCTCGGGTGAGTCCTTGCGAGTCCTGCGATCGGCGTCCGGCAAAGACGCGGTTGGGGCGGGCACGAGCCCTCAATTGTAGCGGGGTACCGGCTGCTGGTCGGAGCAGGCGAGCTGGTCGAAGATTCCGCGTGCCGGTTTGGCCAGTTTCGGTCCGAGGCTCGGCTCGGCGAGGAGCGCGGCCAGCGCGGCGCAGGCCCCCTCGCGGTCGCCGCCATTCGCTTTCGATACCGCTTGGTTGTAGAGCTCGGTGTGTTCGGCGCGAGCGGCCGCACCGGAGCGCATGGCAATGGCGGCCTGGGCTCGATCGCGAAGCATGCTCGGCCGCGCCAGGTACCGGTCTACGGCGGACTGGGCGGCGTCCAGATCGTTCTGGCTCAGGTACGCGAGGGCCAGGTTGTAGGCCAGAACCTCGCTTTCGGGGTCGAGCACGAGGGCGCGGGTCGCGGCTTCGACCAGAGCCTCGCCCTCTTGCTCCGGGTCGTAGAGCATCGCCAGTTGCGACCAGGCGGCGGTAAAGCCCTCGTCCAAGGCCACGGCGCGCTCCAGAGCGTCGCGGGCTAGACCCGAGGCGCTGTCTCTCCAGTACCGGGCGGCGTTGTAGCCGTTGATGGCGTCGCGAATGCCGGCGGCGAGCGCCTGTTCGAAGAGTGTGCCGGCACGGTCCCGATCGCCGGCTTCGAGGGCCAGTTGCCCGCCGAGCGCCGCGCGGTCTCCAGGTCGAAAACCATCCGGAAGGGCTTCCAGGTGGTCCCGGACAAGCTCGGCCGGGGCTTTGCCGCCGCTGTTCACGAGGTAGGAGGCCAGGAGGTAGGTGGCCTCCTCGAGGGCCAGGGACCGGACTTCGGCCCTGGGCTTCTGATAGCCCTCGATCGCGTGGGTGACGATGGGCATGGTGGCGCCGTGGAGGTACTGTCCGAGTCGATCCGAGAAGGCGTCGAGATTCATCTGAAAGGCGCTGCCAAGCGCCGCTTCCTCGCCCTGGCCGTCCAGAAGACCCTGGAAGAAGGCGCCCGCCAGCGGACCACCACCGATCACAAGATGATGGGCGATGAGCCAGGACTGGGCGCGGTGGAGATCCCGCTGATGACGGTCGCTGAGCGAGTCCGGATTGAGGGCCAAGAAGTGCTTGAGCGACATGAGTTGGTAGCGGCCGATGGTCTCGAGATGCCGCGCCTTGGGCATCCCCAGCCGGATGCGACCCTTCTTGTCGATCGTCGTCGTTCCGTAGAGGTCGGCCATGCCTCGCCTGAGCCAGTCCGGGAATCCTGGATAGGCGGCCCGGATCAGGAATCGGGAATAGGCTTCATAGGCGATGGGCCGCAGCTCGTCGGGTCGGAGCATCCCATTCAGCAGCACGTAAGAACGGTGGGGGCCGGTACGGACGAAGTAGGCGGTGATCTTGCCGCGCTCGGCCGGTCGGGGCAGGTACGGGTCCAACGCTTCCTGATTCTTGAAGAGCACGAGCGTCAGCGGCGTGTGCCGGATGGTCTCCAGCCGAACCCCGAGCGCGGAAAAGGCTTCGCGTAGGGCGAGCAGATCGTCCGCTACCTCGGAGGTCTTGCCTTCTGGCGCGTTCGAATAGATCTCGAAGTGGTCGGTCTGGATCTGGAGCCAGCGTTCCTTCGGCCCGGGCTGTCCGCAGACCGGCCCGGTCTGGATCCCGCCGAGCGCGACCGCGAGGACGGTTGTGATTAGAAGAAGACGCAGACGGGGATGCCGGTGGGGCATGCCATTCCCTCCTAGTACGCGGCCAGCTCGAAGCCGCTCGGTGGAGCGTACCGCACTGTCGACCGGTCGCCGACGCCCTGGGTAGTGGGCTCGGGCCGGCGGCCGCCGCCCCGGGCGCCGAGCGACCGCTTTCGAAGCCTCCGGTGTTCTTGCCGCGGCCCGACCCTTATCGTAAACTCCGCGCCAATGTCGGTCAGTCCAGACCTTGCGCGGGGCGGCCGCTCCGAGCCGCCCTGCTGCTTTACTTGTATCCACTGCTGAGGGACTGCGCATGAGCGTACTGGAGAAGCCTCCCGAAGAGGCGCACGAAGAACACCATCATCATCCCGAGGAGCCGTTCTGGCGGAGGTACATCTTCTCCCAGGATCACAAGGTGATCGGCCTCCAGTATGCCTTCACCGCGCTGTTCTTCCTGCTCTTCGGCTTCGGGCTGATGATCCTGATGCGCTGGCAGTTGGCGTACCCGGGCAAGGCGATCCCGATTCTGGGAGGGCTTCTGGGCGACGCCAACGCTCCCGGCGGCATCATGCTGCCCGAGTTCTACAACCAGCTCGGTGCCATGCACGGCACGATCATGGTCTTTCTGGCCGTCGTGCCGCTCCTGGTGGGCGCCTACGGCAACTACGTGGTGCCCCTACAGATCGGCGCGCCGGACATGGCCTTCCCGAAGCTCAACATGGCGAGCTACTGGTGCTATCTGCTGGGCGGGCTCATCATGCTGGCCAGCTTTTTCGTTCCCGGCGGTGCGGCCAACTCGGGCTGGACCTCCTATCCGCCGCTCTCGACGATCGCCACCGAGGGGCAGACCTGGTGGCTCGTCGGGATGATCTTCTTGATCACGTCGTCGCTTCTGGGCTCGGTCAACTTCATCGTGACCATCTTCCAGCTTCGCGCCAAGGGGCTGACCTGGATGCGACTACCCTTCTTCGTCTGGGCGCAGCTCGTGACTTCGTTCCTGCTTCTGTTGGCGTTTCCGCCGCTCGAGGCCGCGGGCATCTTCCAGCTTGCCGATCGAGTGCTGGGCACGAGCTTCTTCAGCCCGGCCGGCCTGGTGGTGAGCGGGGAAGTGCTGGAGGTCGCCGGCGGCGGCAGCCCGCTTCTCTGGCAGCATCTTTTCTGGTTCCTGGCCCATCCCGAGGTCTACGTCCTGATCCTGCCGGCGCTGGGCATCGTCGCCGAGGTCATCGCCAACAACACCAGGAAGCCGCTCTGGGGCTACAAGTCGATGGTCTACGCGTCCATCTTCCTGGGCTTCATGTCGTTCATCGTCTGGGCCCACCACATGTTCCTGACCGGGATGGGGACGAGCATCAGCTCGTTCTTCCAGACCACCACCATGATCATCTCGGTGCCTTCGGTCGTCATCCTCTCGGCACTCTTGATCTCGCTCTGGGGCGGCTCGATCCGGTTTACGACACCGATGCTCTTCGCGCTGGCCTTCTTGCCCATGTTCGGGATCGGCGGCCTCACCGGCCTGCCATTGGGCCTGTCGGCGTCCGATATTCATCTTCACGACACCTACTACGTCATCGGGCATTTCCACTACGTAGTGGCGCCGGGCACGATCTTCGCGATCTTCGCCGGCATCTACTACTGGTTCCCGAAGATCACCGGCCGCAAGATGAGCGATTTCCTGGGCAAGCTCCACTTCTGGCCCTCGTTCCTGTTCATCAATGGCATCTTCATGCCCATGTTCCTCCAGGGTCTGGCCGGCGTCTCGCGCCGCCTCTGGGACGGCGGCGAGCAGTACGCTCACGCCCAGGAGGTCTTGCACTGGAACGAGTTCATGTCCATCTCGGCCTTCTGCCTGCTGGCGGCGCAGGTGCCGTTCATCATCAATCTCTTCTGGTCGATCAAGAAGGGCGAGAAAGTCGGCGCCAATCCCTGGGGCGCGACCACGCTCGAGTGGGTGGCGGCGCCGTCTCCGCCGGTGGGGCACGGCAACTTTCCGTCGGAGCCGGTGGTGCACCGCGGCCCGTACGAGTACAGCGTTCCCGGCCGGGAGGACGATTTCTTCCCGCAGAACGCGCCCGACGCGGCGTCCGGGCAGGAGGGCTAGGCGATGCAGATCCCCTACACCGTCGACGAGCGGCCCGAGACCGGCCTCTACAACGCCAAGCTGGGTATCTGGCTGTTTCTGGCGTCCGAGGTCATGCTCTTCGGTGCGCTCTTTTCTTCGTACGTCTTGCTACGCACGGGCGATCCGGCGTTCATGACCGTTTCGCACGACCTGGCCGAGGCTCTCCATCTGGGCCACGACGGCGCCCATTCGTGGTCGAGCCAGCTCAACGTGCCGCTGGCGTTCGTCAACACCCTGGTGCTCATCTTCTCCAGTGTGACCGTGGTCATGGCCTGGGCATCGCTCCGGCTCAAGGAGTTTTCGAAGTTCCGGATGTGGATGGGACTGACGATTCTGTGTGCCTTCGGGTTCATGATCATCAAGACCATCGAGTACTCGAGCAAGTTCTCGCACCACCTCTATCCCGAGACCAGCAACTTCCTCGGCATCTACTTCACCATGACGGGCCTCCACGCGCTTCACGTCATCGGCGGCCTCATCGTGTTTCTGTACCTCTGGGGACCCGGGGCCAAGATGTGGCACTCCGAGCCGCAGCGGTTCGTCAACCGGATCGAGACCGCGGGTCTCTACTGGCACTTCGTGGATCTGGTTTGGATCTTCCTGTTTCCGACGCTTTATCTTCTGTAGGGGGCATCGATGGGCGGACACACAGCCGAAGAGATTCGGGGCGAGGTTCGAAAGTACTGGGTCGTCGGACTGGCGCTTTTCTTCTTGACGATCATCACGGTCGCGGTCAGCTATCTGGATCTGTCGGCGGGGGCGGCCGTGGCCGTGGCCCTGGCGATCGCGATGCTCAAGGGCGGCCTGGTGGCCGGGGTGTTCATGCACCTCATCTCGGAGAAGCAGGCCATCTACGCCTTGCTGATCCTGACCGCCGTCTTCTTCGTGGTGCTCATGTTCGGGCCCTCCGGCGGGCGCCTGGATTCGACCGCCATCGGGGGCTAGCGTGTCGCTGAGGGCGTTTCACATCGTTTTCGTCGCGGTTTCGGTCGTGATGAGCCTCGGCGTTGGCGCCTGGGGCACCCACGAATACCTCGCACGCGGCAGCGCTCTTGGCGTTGGTCTCGCGGCTACGAGTTTCGTCCTCGGAGCCGGACTCATCGTCTACGGTTTCCGGGTCGCGAAGAAGCTGGCGGAGCTGGGGTAGAAGCGATGAGCGGTCGGAGGAATGGGTTTCGACCGGGCCTGCCTCTGGCACTGGCACTGGCCGCACTCACGGGTTTGGCGGCTCCTGAGGCCGTCCAGGCCTGCGCGGTTTGCTTCGGCGGCGCGGAGTCGGACATGACCTCGGGGATGAACAACGGGATTCTGACGCTACTGGCGATCGTGGGCCTGGTCCAGGTCGGCTTCGTGGCGCTCTTTGGATCGATCTGGTTTCGCAGCCGGCGGCTCAAGCGGCACCGCGAGCGGTTTCATTTGTTAGAGGGAGGCAGGTAGATGAAGGATTTCTTGGCCCGCTGGATGCCGATCGACGCATCGACCCACGGCGGCGAGCTGGACGCGCTCAACGCGCTCATGCACTGGCTCATGCTGGTCTTGTTCGTCGGTTGGGGACTGTACTTCCTCTACGTGCTGTTTCGTTTCCGGGCCAGCCGCAATCCCAAGGCCAGTTACACCGGTGTGAAGTCTCATTTCTCGACCTGGCTGGAAGTCGGGGTGGTAGTGGTCGAAGCGGTGGCGCTCATCGGCTTTTCGATCCCGGCTTGGGCCAAGTGGGTGACGCCTCACGCTCCCGAAGACAACCCGGTGGTTGTCAGGGTCATCGGCGAGCAGTTCGCCTGGAACGTCCACTACCCCGGGCCCGACGGCGTCTTCGGACGGAGCGCGCCCGAGCTGGTCTCGGCGAGCACCAACCCGCTCGGGCTGGACGCCGAGGATCCTCACGCCGCCGATGACGTGGTCTCGATCAACCAGCTCCACCTGCCGGTCAACCGGCCGATTACGATTCGCTTGGGGACCAAGGACGTGATCCACAGCTTTTCTCTGCCGGTCATGCGCGTCAAGCAGGACGCCATTCCGGGCCAGGAGATTCCGGTTCACTTCACCGCCAAGACGCCGACCCCGGCGGAAGCCGCGTTTCCGGCCTGCGCCGCGGACAAGAGCTGCTGGGAGATCGCCTGTGCTCAGCTCTGCGGGCTCGGCCACTACCGCATGCGGGGCTTTCTGACCGTCCACGAAGAGGGCGGCTTCGACGCTTGGCTGGCGGCTCAGGACCGGTTCGTGCCCGAGCCCGAGCCCGAGCTCGAACCTGAGCCGGAGCAGGGCGATGCCGTGGCTGAGACCACGGACGCCGCGGCGTCCGCTCCCTAGCGCCTCGTCGAGCGGTGACGAACCGCGCGGAGCGGCCAGGCCGGGACTCGTGCAGGCATCGTGCGGGCTGAGCGCTCAGTTCGGTGGGAACTGAGGTAGCTTGTACGTCTTTGACTCCTACCACCCCCAGCCGAGGTTGGCGACGGACCCCATCCGCTTCGCGGCTCAAGTCGTACCACTAATGAGACGGTTAGCCGTCTTTGCCGCGATGCGGTTGCGTTCCGATTTCGTATCGCGCGTTGGCATCACGCAAATGGCGACTCCCCAGGTATCTTTCGTTGTAACTTCTCTGCGTGTGGGATTGCTTGTTCTCTTCCAGGCTCCCGCGGCGAGAGCGGAGAATCCCTTTCCCCTCGTCCAGACGTTGAGGCCCGCGGCCTCGCATGGGGAGTTCTTCGGCGGCGCGCTGGCCGAAGAAGGGCCGAGACTCGCCGTAGGGGCCTCGGGGGCGGACGATCTTGGCGTCAACTCGGGTGCAGTGTACGTCTACGAGTTTGGCCCAAGGGGCTGGCAGCTCGACTCCCGGCTGACGGCCAGTGATGGCTCCGCTAACGATCGGTTCGGCAGCTCGGTGGTGCTCTCGGGCGGGACCCTCGTGGTGGCGGCCCGCCGTCAGCTCATCGACCGCGGCCGACGGGGTGCGGTGTACGTCTTCGAGCGGCAAGGCGGCGAATGGGTCGAAACTCGGAAGCTCGTAAGTGACACGCCGACGGGACGAGAGCGGCCCTACGGCACCGCGGTGCTGCTGAGTGGCAATCGGATGGCGGTTGAGAGCCGCGAAGGAACCGACCTCCATGTGCGAGGTCCTGGCGAGTGGCCCTTGGAAGAGTCCTTTCCTGGTGTCGGAGCGGTTTGGCTCATCCGCAGGACGCTCCTACTCCGGGACCGGGTGGAAGATTCGCCGGCTCTGCTGAGATTCCGTCGCCGCCGGGGAGCTTGGATTCTGAGCGATACCCTCGTTGCACCGTCGGATCAGTGCTCCTGGGGTAGCGCGACGGGGCAGTTCGGACGGCGACTCGCGGTGGCGGATCCTACCGACACCTCGTGTCCCGAACGCGCACCCGGACAGGTTCACCTCTACCGCCGGTCTAGAAATGGTTGGCGCGAACAGCAGGTGCTGCGTCCCCGGATCCAATCGTCTCACGGCGTCGACATCGGATCCTTTGGGTCTCAGCTCGCGCTGGGGAACCGCGTGCTACTGGTACGGGCGTTCGACCAGACGTTTCCATTCTTTACGGGCACAGTCTACGTTTTCGAACGCCGCGGCGGACGCTGGGTGGAAGCTGACAAGCTCGAAACCGCGCTGGGGAGAGTGGAGTACGGCCGCGAGCTCGCGGTTGGCAACGACTTCTTCTTTGTCAGCAACCCGGGCAGAAGGCCGGGTCTGGTCGAGGTCTACGGCATCCCCTAACGGCCCGCGACAAGCCGTCTTGTCGAAACGGTGCTGGTGCGGTCGTTTCTTGGGCCGCTATTCGGGGTGCTCGGCGCGCCACTCCATCGCCATCTGGATGCGGGCGCGGCCGCTGGGGTGGTCGAAGAAGAGCCACTCTTCGACGGGGCCCGGATCGAGCTTGCGGTACTCACCCAGCTTGAGCGCGACTTCAGCGAACCCCTCGGGCTCGCCTGCCGCGTGGAGCCCGAAGATGTCGGCCTCGGCCTCGTTGACGCGGATGTAGGTGTTGTTGATCGGCGTCAGTACGAAGAAGAAGATCGACAGCAGGGCGCCGAGGAGGGGCAGGCCGGCGACGTCGCCGATGCCGCGGACTCCCCAGTTGGCGCCCCAGCGCGCCAGCACCCGCTCGAACCCCCAGCGCACGAAGGCGAACCCGGCCACCAGAACGACGCCGAAGAAGACGATCGACTCGTAGATGTGGTTGAGAGCGTAGTGGCCTATCTCATGGCCCATCACCGCCTCGATCTCGGGCAGGGTACAGCGTTTGAGGAGATTGTCGTTCAAGCGGATCCGCATGGTTCCGAGAAAGCCGGAGACGTTGGCGCTGATGCGCTTGGATTGGCGTGAGGCGTCGAACTCGTAGACCTTGTCTGCGTTGATACCGCTGGCTCGGGCCATCGACAGGATGGGCTTGCGCACCTCCGGGTCGGCAAGGGGTTCGTACTTGTTGAAGAGCGGGTCGATGTAGACCGGGGCGATCAGGATGCCGAAGATGAGGAAGGCCACGGCCACGGCCGAGCCCCACAGCCACCAGGTCCTCGGCGCCTTGCGGAAGACGCCGTAGAGGGCGACGAGGAAGAGCGGCATCAAGATCAGGCCGACCCCCAGGCCGATCAGTTGCTCCTTGAGCCACGGCCCGAAGGTCTGGGTTGCGAGCTCGTACTTGTGCTCGCGAAAGAAGCCCTGGTAGACGGTCATCGGAAAGAAGAGAACGGTGGTCAGGACCAAGTACTGGGCGGCATAGACCGCCGCCTGGAGGGATTTGCGCCGGGTGACGCGTTCGGCGAAGTCCCGCATTCGCGCCGAGAGGCGTTTCGCTAGAAGGAGCCAGGCCACCAGTAGGCCCAGGAGGAAGTTCCAGAGCTGGAGCCAGTAGCCGCCTTCAAAATAGGCGTTCGAACGGGCTTGCTCCTCGTCCGTTTGCCGGGCCAGGTAGGCGCGGGTGGCTGCCTCCGGATCGAAGGGCTCGGCGCTGGCCGGGTCGGCCGCACCAGGCAGTTCGGAGGATCCGGGCGTTTCGGCCACGACCTCGACGGCAGGCTGCTGGGCGCCTTCCTGGGCGCTGGCGGCCGCTCCCGGTGCGACGACCGGCGCGACGACGGCTAGGGCGATCGACAGGGCTACGATCCGCAAGTTGCGTGTCATGGTGCTACCTCCTGGCAAGCGGCTCGGTCTGGGAGAACGGGTTTCGTCGAACCGAGATACGTGACGGTGCGGAGAGACTCTACCCGACGGTGCCTGGGCCGGTTGCCGCGCCGGCTCCGGCGCTCGCAATGCAATCCATAGAGTTCTTGAGCAAGCCTCTAGAGCGTTTGCTCCAGGAGGGCTTCCTCACCTAGCCACGACCCGCCTTCCGTGACGCGATGAGATGATTGGGAGTCTCACGCCCGACATGTCTCGCGCCGGAGGGTGAGCCAAGGAGGTCAGAATGATGCGAATCCCTACCATCTCGACCATCCGGAGATCGGGTGTGCCGGTTGGCGGAACCTGGGGCGCTCCAGGGCGTGCCTCGGCAGCGAGGGTGGTGGTGGCGGCGGTAGCGGTTGTCGGGTTGGCCTGTTCGCCGGCTAGACCGGATCGAGCCGATCAAGCCGGAGCGACTGCCTCGGCTTCCGCCCTCGATCTCGCTACCGCCACGATCGTCGATTTGAGCCACGCCTACGACGAGACCACGCTGTACTGGCCGACCTCGCCGTCGGCCTTCGAGCTCGAGACGCTGCATCACGGACCGACTCCGGCCGGGTTCTTCTATTCGGCCAACGCTCTGGCGACGCCGGAGCACGGGGGCACGCATCTGGACGCTCCGATCCATTTCGGCGAGGGTGGTTGGACGGCTGGTGAGATTCCGCTCGATCGGCTCATCGGTCCGGCGGCGGTGATCGACGTCTCGGCGCAGGCGGCCGAGGATCTCGACTACCGGCTCACGGTCGAGGACGTGCGCGCTTGGGAGGCGCGGCACGGCGACGTGGCGGAAGGTACCATCGTGCTCGTGCGCACTGGCTGGAGCTCGCGCTGGCCGGATCGGTTGGCTTACTTGGGCGACGATACGCCGGGCGACGCTTCGAACCTCCACTTCCCGGGATGTAGCGAGGAGGCGGCGCGCTATCTGGCCGAAGAGCGGCGCGTGGCGGTGGTCGGGATCGACACCGCCTCGATCGATTACGGCCCGTCGCAGTTTTTCTTGGCGCACCAGGTGCTGGCGGCGGCCAACGTTGCGGTTCTCGAGAACGTTGCCAATCTGGAGGGGTTGCCTGCGATCGGTGCGTGGGTGGTGGCGCTGCCGATGAAGATCTCGCAAGGCTCTGGCGGGCCGGTCCGGATCGCGGCGCTGGTTCCCTAGCCGGTCGGCAGCCGGTGGGCCGGAGGGTGACGCCGGGACCACGAGCCGCGCGGAAGCTGGCCGTGAGTCGAGCCGACGGAATAGACTCGCGCCATGCTCGATCCCTCGCTTCTACCCTCGGTCAACGCATCCCTCAACGCGCTTGCCGCGATCTGTCTGGTCGCCGGGTACGTCTTGATCCGGCGCCGGAACGTCAAGGCGCACCGGGCGGCCATGGTGGCGGCGCTGGTCTGCTCGATGCTGTTTCTGACCTCGTATCTCTACTACCACTCCCAGGTTGGGTCGGTGCGCTTTCAAGGGACCGGAGGGGTGCGGACGTTTTACTTCGCTGTGTTGATCTCGCACACGGTGCTGGCCGCCCTGGTCCCGGTTCTGGCCGGGTTGACGGTGTTCCAGGTGTTGCGCGCCCGCTTCGACCGGCATCGCCGGATCGCCCGCTGGGCGCTTCCGATTTGGCTCTACGTCTCGATCACCGGCGTGGTCATTTACTGGATGCTCTACCGGATGAGCTTCGCGCCGGTGCTGGCGCCCCACTAGCCTCGGGCTGGCGCCGCGGAGGCCGGCCAGCGCGGCCCGCCGGCTATCGGCCCCTGAGCGCCGTATAGGCGTCGGCGTCGAGCCGGGTTCGGCTGGCGAGGTCCCGCTCCACGTCCTCGGCCCAGGCGCCGCCGGCGGCCGCCGGTCCGGCTTCGAGCACCAGGAGCTCGGCGCCGAACCCCGAGCCGTACGAGAAAGCCGCGAGCCGCTGGCCGGCGGCCAATCCCTTGAGCGCGTTGGCGACCGAAATCCAGAGGCTGGCGGTGTAAGCGTTGCCGCTCAAGCGGTTCCAGAGCATGGTCGGGTTGACCTTGTCGCGAAAGAAGTCCTCGATCCGGTGGCCGTCCCAGCCGAAAAGCTCGCCGACTCGGTAGACGGCCTTCTTCACCATTTTGGGGAATGGAACATGAAAGCAGATCGCCGCCAGCTCGCCCAGAACACGGTCAGGATCCTTCTTGCCGACCAGCGCTTTGAAGCAGTGCTCGGCGGCTCGCTTGTAGCAATCGAGGCTAAGCGCACCGTCGACTCTTGGGTAGGCTTCGCCCACCGGCCGCCAGAAGTCGAACTCGGGTTCGCTCCAAGCATGGGAGACGGGGTCGAGGGCGGCGACCTCGGGCTCGTCGATCACCATGGCGACGGCCCCCGCGCCCTGGGTGGGCTCTCCGGGGTCGCCTTGTGCGTAGAGCGCCACGTCGGCGGCGACGACGAGCGCGGCCTTGTCTTGCGCGGCGCCGGACATGCGCCACTCGGCTGCCTGGCGCACCGCCAGGGTGCCGCCGTAGCAGGCATGCTTGACCTCGTAAGAGCGAATCGCCCCCCGGAGACCCAACCGCTCGGCGATCCAGGCCGACAGCGGGCGGCTCATGTCGACCGCGGTCTCGGTACCCACGGCCAGCATGCCGATCCGGCTCGGGTCGCCTTGCCAGCGCTCGAGAGCGCGGCGGGCGGCCTCGGTGGCGAGCTCGACCACGCCGTAGTCTGGCGGGCAGATCGACATCTCGTCGCAGCCCAGCCCATGGGTGTACTTCTTGGGGTCGGCGCCGCGGAGCGGCGCCAGCTCCTCGACCGGCAGGGCCAGAGGCGGAAAGTGGAGGCCGAGGGATGCGATTCCCGTGGGACGAATCGGCAGGGCAGCAGCGGTTGACGTCATGAGGTCCTCCTAGCGGACGCCGGCTCCGCCGGGGCGGAACCGGTCGTACACCTTGATTGCGAACGAGCCGCGGACGCTAGCACAATCGGTTGACGCGCGCCGGATCAAAGCCGGGGACTTCCAGACGAGCCTCGGCAGCAAGCGCCGGCTAGCTGAGATCAAGCCGAGCCTGGGCTTCGGGAGCCTCGTCGGACTCGCTCTCCGATTCCGCGGAGTCCGGCGCACGCTCGGCTGGATCGGAGGCGCCGGCGTCGATCTCGGGCAAGAGCATCCGGCGGCCGATGCCGCGGATGTACTGGAAGCCCGAGACGACCCGGGCGGCCTGGCGGAGCTGAGCCAGCTTCGAGTCCAGGTTGTCGATCATGTGGAGCGCGATCGCCTCGGCCGTCGCCGGTTGGACCGGGGAGCCGTACTCCAGCCGGCCCTGATGAGAGAGCACCAGATGTTCGAGTTGGAGCTGAAGCTCAGCCGGGAAGTCCGGGATGGCCGCGCACCGCTCGCGCACGAGGTCGCGTCCGATGACGACGTGGCCGACGAGCTGTCCTTCGTCGGTGTAGTCGTTGGCGGGCATGGCTCCGATCTCGACGAGCTTGCCAAGATCGTGGAACAGAACGCCCACGAGGAGGAGGTCGCGGTCAAGCTCCGGGTAGTGGTTGGCGATGCCGGAGGCCAGCTCGGCCATCGACGTCGTGTGCTCCAGGAGCCCGCCGCGGTAGGCGTGATGGATGGCCTTGGCGGCCGGATGCTGCTTGAGTTCGGCGCCGTAGGTGGCAAGCGTCTCGGCGGCCAGCCGGGAGAGCTCGGGACCGCGGATCGAGCTCAACTGTGTCTCCAGACGCCGCCAGAGGTCATCGACGTCTTCGGGCGTGGACGGTATGAGCGCCGCTTCGTCGAAGCCCAGCTCCCGGTCCGACTCGCTGGCTCGCCGACATTTGTCGATCGAGAGCTGGACCTGGTCCCGGAAGCTCTTGACCAGGCCGCGGAAGGCGACAAAGTTATGGGCCGAGAACTCGGCGTCGATCGCCTCGCTGTCGGCCCAGATCTTGGCGCTTACCGAGGCGCTGGTGTCCACCAGCTCGAGATCCAGGTAGTCGCGGCCGTTGCGATCCTGGCGCCGCTCCTTGCGGGTGACAAGAGCGAAGCCAGAGACGCGATCGCCGGCTTCCCAGGTTGCGATGGGTTGATTGCGCTTTTCGGCCATCGGCCTCGCTGGAGAGGGTCTCGCTCCAGGCGACCAACTATAGTCGCTCTGGCCTTCAGCTTGCAGATCCGAGGATCGATGGGCCTCGTAGAGGAGAAGCGATGACTACGCCGTTTGGAAGTGGGCGAACGATTCCGATTCTGGCGGCCGGCCTAGCGTTGGTGCTCGGCGGCGCGGCGGCGGTGGTCGCCGCGGTCGATCCCGCGCTCTGGCCGGAGCCGGAGCGGGCTTTCGTCATGGATGGCCCCGGGCACCTGGTGGCCAAGTCGACCCGAGACCGGCTGCTGTCGCTCGACGAGGAGGAGCGCTCGCGCTGGATCGAGGACTTTCTGGCTCGGGATCCCGTTCCGGAAACTCCCGGCAACGAGCTCGTCGAGGCGATTGCCAGGCGCCGCGCACTCGTGTTTACTCGGTTCGAGACCCTGCTGGACGAGCGCGCCCGCGTGTTTTTCAGATACGGCGCACCCCAGGAACGGTACGAGGTGGAGTGCGGGACGACCTTCCGGCCCCTCGAGGTCTGGGCGTATCCGCAAGAGGTTACGGAGAAGCGGTTGGTGTTCTTCGAGCCCCGACCGGGAGAGCCCTACCGATTATGGTTGCCGCTCGACTCGAAGCGAGCGCTCTACACCGACGAGATGGTGAACTGGCTCGAGCAGCAAGAGGAGTTGGCGCGGGTGCTGCCGTTCGGCGCCAGAAGATTCGACCTCAAAGCGTGTCCGGACGGTGCTAGGGTCGATGAGGCGACCGGAATCGCGGGCCTGTCTCGCGTCCGGCAGCCGCCCACGAACGAAGAGCTACTAGCAGTGTTGGAGGCGCCGGTCGAGCTCGGCGACTGGGTGGCTCGGGCGCTTGCGAGCGAGACGCCCGAGTTCGATGGCCTGGAGGCGACGCTTGCCACCGTCGGCTTCCCACAGGCCCGGGGTCAGCGGATCGTGACCCGCCTCCTTCTGTCGGTACCGGCAGAGATTGCGCTCGGCACGGTCGAAGGCGATGACGGCGAGCCCGAGCATCGACTCGTCGTGTCGGGAGTGATCGAGCAGGACGGGAAGTGGTTCGAGAGCTTCCGTATCCGGTACCGCCCCGAGCCGCGCCAGCGCGAGATCCCGCTCGGCCTTGCTCTCGAGCGCGCGTTGCGGCCGAATCGAGCCTATCTCTGGCGCCTGGCGGTGGAAGACGAGGTCAGCGGTCGGCGCTCCAGGATCGACCGGGGGGTCCTGGTGCCGGCAGCGGTGGAGACCGCGGGCGATCCGGACGAGCCGGACGAGCCGGCACGCTTCGACGTGGTGGAGAGCGCCGAGGAGATCGAGCGTGCGCCGCTGGCGGCGCGCAACGGACTCCTGCTCATCCCTTCGGATGGACGGGTCGTTCTGGGCACCTGGCAGGCGATGGCACTTGTCAGCGGCGATGAGATCACTACTGTCACCTTCTCGGTCGACGGTGAGGATCGGCAGCGGCGCACCAAGCCTCCATTTCGCGCTGACTTGCGGCTAGCTCGGTTCCCGAGGGTTCAGATCGTTCGCGCAGAAGGCTACGCCGGGGACGGCCGTTTGATCGCCTGGGACGAGGTGGTCCTGAACCAGGCGCCCGGCTCCTTCGCCATCCACATCGTCGAGCCCTACGGCGACCGAGCTGTCTCCGGCCGTATTTCGGTTCGGGCGGAAGTGGCGGTGCCCGAGACGCGGTCCCTTACCCGGCTGGAGCTCCGGGTGAACGACGAGCTGGTGGAGGTGTTCGAGGGTGAAGACGCTGAGGGGGCCGGCGGAGAACTGGCTGCCGAGCTCCAGGGTGAGATCGAGGTTCCCGAAGACGATGCCACCGCCTACCTCACCGTGGTCGCGATTCTGGATGACGGTAGCCGTACCGAAGCGGTGCGCTTTCTCCACGAGCCCGAATTCTCCGACGAATTGGAGGTGCATCTCGTGGAGATGCTGGTGACCGTTCTCGACCGGGACGCCCGCCCGGTATCCGGTTTGGCGACGGAGGACTTCGCGGTCTTCGAGGACGGTCGGCCGCAAACTATCGATCGGCTCGAACACGTCGGCGATCTGCCGCTAACGGTCGGCTTCGCTCTGGACACGTCCTCGTCGATGGCGACGTCCCTGCCGGAAGCCCGCCGGGCGGCCCTGGGCTTTCTCGAAAGTGTCCTCGGGCCCCGAGATCGGGCGTTTCTGACGGCGTTCGCGCGCGAACCCTTCCTCCTGGTACCTCCCACCACCGACCTGGGAGCCGTTCGGATCGCACTGGAGTCGCTGCGCTCGCTCGGCTGGACGGCGCTCCACGACGCGGTGATTGCGAGTCTGTACTCGTTCGGGCCGGCGCGCGGCCAGAAGGCGTTGATCCTGATCTCGGACGGTGACGACTCGGCGAGCCTCTATGCCTTCGAGGACGCGCTCGAGTTTGCTCGCCGGAGCGGTATCGTCGTGTACACCGTGGGTTTGGACATTGGCTCGCTCGGCCTGGGAGTGCGCAGGAAGCTGGCCTTGCTCGCGACCGAGACCGGGGGGCGAGCGTTCTTCATCCGCCGGGCCCATGAGCTCCAGGACGTCTATCGAGAAATCGAGGCCGAACTCCGCTCCCAGTACCTCTTGACCTACCGCTCGGACGCGCCGCCTGGGCCCAAGGCCTTCCGGACCGTCGAGCTCGAGGTGCAAGGCGGCAAGTTGAGGAACCGGACACTGCGAGGCTACTATCCGAACTAGGGCCCAACTAGGGGCCAAACTGGAGGCCAACCAGGTCCGAGCCAGAGCCGCGGTGGCCCTGGGGGAGGCGCAAGAGGACCATCCGATGAGTAGGAACCACAGAGTCACAAGCAGCGCCGGGAGCGCGCGGATCGGGTATCTCGCCGCTGTGCTGGTGGCGTCGTTCGCCGCTCTCGCCGGCTTCGCCCAGACCGATCTGGCCGGCGCCATTGGGAAGGTCGAGTTCCCCTTGGATCGGTTCGAAGGTACCCATGAGAATCTGACCGGGGCCGCCGAGCCGATGCAGGCGGGCGCACTGGCGCTGCGTGTGTCCTCGCCCAAGAACTCGATCACTCTCGAAGACGCTCTTCTCACCGTGCGGCGAGCGGAGCGCCACTGGCACCGGGTGGAAGCGACCGTAGTCTTCTCCGGCTCGGGAACCATGGTCACCGAGGTCCTGGTGGGCTCGCTGCCGGCGCGCTTCGAAGACGAGGTGCGCTTTCCGCGCCAAGAGCGCAGGGTCGGCGCTTGGGTCTCAGTGGAGCGGCTGGCCGAAGACTATCTCCTGACCGTGGAAGACACCGACGAGCCGGTCGAGATCGAAGTCGAGAGTCAGCTCGCCCAGAAGGTACTGGGATTGTGCCGGGGAGTCTCGCTGTTTACCGCCGGGGGCGGCGGCTGCGACGATCTCGAGTACTTGATGTCGCATCCGCGAGTGCCGCTGCCGGCGGTGGGCAAGGAGTTCGTCCTGGATGGTGATGCCTTGACCCCGGACGAGCGCGCACGGCTGGACCTCTATCTAGCGAGCGCCGACCTCTTGTCCTCGGAGTAGCCGGACCTTCTTGCCAGTGGGCTCGCCTGAGCCGTCAGGCCAGACCCTTTTGGGTGGCCAAGTCGACGATCTCTCGGTTGGCGGGGATCTGGAATAGGAACTTCTGGCGTTGCTCGTGGTCGAGAAGCTCGGCCTTGTGCATCAAGGAGCGGTAGGCTCGGCTCAGGTACGAGGCGGGATCCCCTACCTTCGAGCCTCGAGCCGCCAGCCACTCCAGGCCGCAGTAGATCCGTAGGTCCAGGATCTGTCCTAGATCCTCGGGCGGTTTCTTGGTCAGCAGGTTCTTCAAGTCTGCGGTGAAGGTTCGCAGACCGTCGGCGTCTTCCTCGGCGATACAGGCCTCGATCAGGTCGGCCAAGACGAAGGTCGCGTCGCCGGGTCGATCGATCGAGTGGAACCGTTTGAGGGCCTCTTCCAGGCGCCTCCGAGATTCGCCGCTCTGCCTGCGGGCGAGGTGAATGCGGCCCAGGAGCCTCTCGCAGGCGGCAAGGTGCTCTTCGGCCGAGGACATGGTCAACTGGAAATGGGCCTTGCGGGCCTCTTCGAGCGCCGCATCGAGCTGGAGCAGGTCCAGGTAGTTGCCGGCCACGGCCATGCGCGCGATCGCCTCGCCCACGGTGTCGTCGCGGCCTTCCCGGATCTCAAGGGCTACGCGCACCGGCTTGGTGGCGGCGGTGAAGTCGCCGATCCGGCCGTAGGCGCGAGCGAGGCCCAGCAGCGAGAAGCTGACGTCCCATCGCTTGCCGTGTTCTTCCAGGATCCGGCGTGCTTGCCGGTAGTAGTCGAGTGCCTGTGGGTACTTGCCCAGCCCGGTCGAGACCGCGCCCAGCGCCGAGAGCGAGGTGCCGGCGGCCCGCATGAGTTTGAGCTCCTTGCGCTGCTCGTACGCGGCCAGGTGATGGGCGTAGGCGTCGTCCAGATCCGACTGGTGGAGTGCGACGTTGCCGAGATAGAAGCGGCAGGTGGCCGAAAGGGCGCTGGCGCCGGCCGCTTCGAGCGGCTCGATCAGGCTCGAGAAGAGCCTCCCGGCTTCGTCGAAGCGGTGCTGGCGAACGAACAGGCGTCCCAGTTGGAGCAAGAGGAGCGCTTTGCGTTTCGCGGGTTCGGCGCGGGCGGTGGTCAGGGCTCGCTGAAGCGTGTTCTCGGCGTCCTGGAAGCGCCCGTCTTCCTGCTCCAGTTCGGCCTTCATTCCAGCCAGGCCCAGCAGGCGCTTGGGGTCCGAGCGGGACAGATCGACCGCGCGGGCAAGATCGGCTCCTTGCTGGTGCAGAACGCCCATCCGGCGGGCCAGTGGCAGCAGCCGCCACAGGAGGCCGAGCTCGGTGTCGCCACCGCCGCCTCGCTCACGATGGAGCTGGAGCTCGAGGCGCAGCGCCTCGAGCAGCTCGGCGGGTGGGATCTCCTCGACGAACTTGCTCTTGAAGACCGCCAGCAGCGGCTCGATCGCTTCCGGCAGGCCGGCCAGAAGCTGGTAGGCGAGCCACGAACTTTCCCCGCCCGCGCCGCCCAGAGAGAGCAGCTCGCCCAGCGTTCGCCGGGTCTCGTCGGCCTGCTCGTGGGACAGGCTGCGGGACAGAGCGTCGCGAGCGTAGGGCGAGGCCAGGCTGACCGCCTGTCCCCAGGAAGAATCCAGGCTTTCCAGAATACCGGCTTCGACGAAGGCTCCTTCCCAGCCAGGCTCGGTCTCACGTCCCAGAATCGAAGCCGCCGAAGACAGCTCGCTTGCAGGCACCGGATGGTCGGTGAGCGCTAGGAGCCGGATCGGCAGCGCCTCGCCGACGCGGGTCACGTCGGCTTCCACGTGTCGGATCAGGCGATCCGAGGGCTCGTACTCCGTAGTCCCGTCGCCGCCGAAGAAGTAGCTGCCGTAGATGCTGCGCAGCTTCTTGGTGTGGACGAGCGAGAAGATGCCCTCCTCGAGAGCAAAGGGGCTGCCGGCGATGGCGGTCAGAAAGCGATCCCGGACGACCTCGGGCAGGCCCATGCCGGCGGTGAGCACGTCCCAGAGCGCCTGCGTTTCCGCCGCGTCGAAGTAGGGAATGTCGATTCTGGGGGTCGCCTCCAGCGCGGCGGGCCAGGTTCTTCCGCTGCGCTGGAGAAACAGGAACCGGAAGGTGTCGGCGGCGCTTGCCGTAAGCTGCCGCACGAGTGCTTCGTCGTCGGGCCCGATTGCCTGGTAGTCGTCGATGACGACGGAGATCGGAGCGCGCGTGCCGCGCGCCAGATGGCGCAGGACCTGCTCGGCTCGCTCGTTCAAGAGTTGGCGCTCGGTCGCGGAACGCCGGCCCCCGCGGCGTTCGAGAGCTTGGCGGATTTGGTCCCGATCCAGCTTGGACTCGAGCGCCGGATGTAGGGGGTCGCGTTGAAGAACCTCGGACGGGATCAGGACCTGGCGGATGACCTGTTCCCCGAGGCTGGGCGACTCGACCCGCGGCGGGCGAGCTCTGAGCCACAGCCGCAGGCGGCCGTGCAGGCCAAGCTCTTCCCACACCAGACGGGTCTTGCCACAGCCCATGGGCCCGGAGATCCGCAGGATGCGCTGGTCCCGGAGCTCGGCGAAGGCCGGCCGCAGGGACTTGCGAACGGTGTACTGAGTGGTCTGCCCAAGGACTTCGGGATTGCGCCAGTGCGGGCGGTCGTAGAGAGCCCGGTCGAACCGGTAAAACGGTACGCGCTTGCCCGAGGGCCGCGCGAACTCGAAGCCGGACTCGAGGGCGGGCATGTATTCCAGCGTCTTGGCGCTACGGCTGCTCAGATACACGCCCGGACCAAAAGCCGGCCGGTTGGCGGCAAGCTCGCGCCCCAGATCGTCTTCTTCGAGGGCGAATTCCTCGCCGTCGGTGGACACCTCGCCGGGATAGATGAACGCTCGCAGGTTGGGCGCGTCCGAATCTCCGGAGTGGGCCTCGGAGTCGAGCTGCCGGGCCCAGTCGGTGGCGGTGTCGTAGACGGCGGGGTCGCCGGCCCAGGGCAAGACCGCGTAAGTCGCTTCGGTTCGGAACACTCCAGCCGGCGGATCGAGCGTCGTTTCGGGCGCAGCGTCCGCTTCGATCTCGGCTCCGTCGCCGTCGAGCCAGGAAACCCGCAAGACGGCGCACGGTAGGCGCAGTCGGAATGATCTGGCGGGGGGCATGAGCTGAATCGCCCGAGGGAGCAGCCGGGCGGGTTAGATTCTAGTCAAGAAGCCGGGTAGAATCGATGTGGTTCGGCCAGCCTTCCCAGGACGCTGTTGCAGCGTGGTGCTGCCCGTCCGGCCGCCTCGAGCCTACTTACTATCTTCTATCCGACCCGCGCAGGAGTTCGCGAATGCCGTCACGACGCTTGATGAACCGATTGACCTACTTCACTATCGAGGACGAGAGCATGCTGGCCGAGGCGTTTGCCGAGATCGACACCAACGTCTTCGCCGTTACCTACAAGGTGGACGGGACCGACGACGTCTTCGTGACCACCGCCGAGACTCGGGAGGCCATGGATCGCAACGACGTGGCCTACAACGTGCTGGCCGAGGAAGACTCGAGCCGCATCGCCATCTACCACACGCCCCTATCCAAGGAGGAGCTGGCGGACTACGAGGATGCGATCCGAGCGCTGGCTCTGGCGCGCAAGGCGATCGCCATCGCGTGCGTCGGCGTCAACGGCGAGACCGACCTCGGCTTCGATCTGAGCGACAGCACGGATCTCTACACGTACTTCACCGCGCCCGCGGGGCATACTTTCCTTTGGCGCGTGTTCCACGATCGTGACGACGCCGGCGACTTTCTCGCCAAGTACACGCTCAACGACAAGAACGCGATCGCCTGGGTGGACGGAATTCCACTCGACTCATCGGCGGATCTGAAGAGCTTCCACTAGGACGGGGCCGCTGCAGCTACCCTTCGCCGAGCCCACCTTCAGCATCTCCGAGTTCGCCTCCCGTGTGCGGGAGGTTCTGCGCGGCGGGATCCGCCCGGCCTGGCTGGTGGGCGAGATTCAGCGGCTGCGTAGGAGCCGCAACGGTCACCTCTATTTCGAGCTGGTCGAGAAGGGCCGGCGGGACGACGTCGTGGCCAAGCTGGAGGCGGTGGTCTGGCGTTCGGATCTCGAGGAGATCGAGGCCGCGCTCTCGGCGTCCGGGCAGGAGCTGGCCGAAGGCTTGGAGATCCGCTGCCTCGGGCATCCCGACTTCTACCCGCCCTTCGGCCGGTTGCAGGTCGTGGTGCGCTCCATCGACTCTGAGTTCACGCTCGGGCTCATGGCGAAGCGGCGGCGCGAGACGCTGGCCACTCTCGAGCGCGAGGGACTCCTGGGCCGCAACGCGGAGCTGCCCTTTCCGGATCTGCCGCTACGCGTCGGGCTGGTGACCTCGGACGGAAGCGCCGCCTACCACGACTTCGTGACGACCTTGGCCGAGAGTGGCTACGCCTTCGAGGTTGTGGTCGCGCATTCGGCGGTCCAGGGCTCGAGCGCCGAGCGCGAATTGGTGGGCGCCATCCGGAGCCTGGCGAAGCGCGCCCTCGACTGCTTGGTGGTCGTTCGGGGCGGTGGGGCCCGAGCCGACCTGGCGGCGTTCGACAGCCGCGGCGTGAGTACCGCCATCGCCCTCTGTCAGCTGCCGGTCGTGACCGGCCTGGGCCACGAGATCGACGACACCGTGGCCGACGCGGTCGCCCACACGCGGGCCAAGACGCCGACTCGCGCCGCCGAGATGCTGGTCGAGCGGGTGCGGACGGCCGAGCGCTTGCTCGACGCCGGACGCAGCCGGCTCGTCGCCGCTACTAGCGAACCCTTGTTCGGGGCCCGGGAGACCCTGGCTCGGCTCGGCCATGGACTGGAACGGGCCTCGGCAACGGTTGACCGTGCGGCGCGGCGGCTCGAGAGGGTCCAGCGCGGCCTCGTGGAGCGCGCCGGGGCCCGGAGCCGGAGCGCCCGGCGCCGGCGGGAGAGGTTGGCGCTCGAGCTCCGCGGTGCGGCTCTGGCGATGATCGCGAGCCGGGGTCCCGTTGCCGGCCGCCTGGTCACGACCATCGGCGAGCGCATCGGCCACCGGTTGGGACTGGCTGGCGAGCGCCTGGAGGGGATGAGCCGGCTGTGTGTCGAGCTAGCGCCTGCCCGGACGCTCCGGCGGGGCTTTTCGGTGACTCGGAGTGACGGCCGGCTGGTGCGTTCGCCGGCGGACGTCGAGCCGGGAGCGAGGCTCGAAACAGAGCTGGCTCGGGGTACGATCTCGAGTCGAGTCGAGGCCGAGGGAGATCTATGAACGACATTGCCGAAGCCGAACCGTCCTTCAGCTCAGCCATCGCCGAGCTGGAGACGATCCTGAAGCGTATCGAGGGCGAGGAAATCGACCTGGACGAGCTGGCCGGCCAGCTCAAGAAGGCCGCCGGCCTCTTGGAGCTGTGCCGGGGAAAGATTCGCAAGGCGGAGCTCGAGGTGCGTCAGATCGTAGACGACCTCGACGAAGACGACTCGGGCGCGCCCGAGTCGGGCGGCGAGGACTAGCAGACCTTGCTCCGCCGTCAGAAGACCGGTTCGGTGGTGTGTCCGTCCTGCGGCCGCCTGGTCGGTGTTGGTCAGGACGTGTGCCTGAACTGTGGCCGCAAGAACCCCGGCATGTGGGGGTTTGCCGGCGTCCTCAAGCGTCTGAATCTGGACGAGGCTGCCACCAAGGTCATCGTCGCCGGCTGCGCCGCCCTTTACGTCCTGAGCCTGGTCCTGGATCCTGCCGCCATTGGCTTCCAGGGTCTTTTCGGCCTGCTGTCGCCGGGTCGGGAATCGCTCTTTCGCCTGGGCGCGAGCGGCGCGCTGCCGGTGGTCCAGGCGGGCCGCTGGTGGACGGTGCTGAGCGCCGGCTGGCTCCACGGCGGCGCGATTCACATCCTGTTCAACATGATGTGGGTGCGCCAGCTGGCGCCCGCGACCTCGATGGTCTTCGGCCCCGGAAGAATGCTGGTCGTCTACTTGATTTCGTCGGTCGTGGGCTTCCTGGCCAGCTCGTTCGGCGGCGCCTTTCTACAGCCGCTGAGCTTCCTGATGGGTGGCCATCCCTACGCGATCTCGGTGGGGGCGTCGGCGGCGGTCTTCGGCCTGCTGGGCGCTCTCGTCTATGCCGGCCGCAAGGGCGTCGCGAGCCAGCTCGGCCGCCAGGCCTGGGGCTACGCTCTGGCGCTCTTCGTGTTCGGCCTCCTGGTTCCGGGCGTCGACAACTGGGCCCACCTGGGCGGCTTCGTCGGCGGTTACGCGCTCGCCGCGGTCTTGAACCCGCACCGGCCCGAAGGCGCCGACCACGTGGCTCTGGCTCTGGGTCTGCTGGTCGCGACGGTGGCATCGATTGCGATGTCGCTGATCGTCGGACTGCCCTGATCGTGGCGGGTCGAGACTCGATCCGGATTCCTGCCCGGCTCCTGGCCAGGTTACGCTTCCTGGCCGAGGCCAGCCTTCCCGAGGAATGTTGTGGCGTCTTGCTTGGGCATGCCGGGAGTGATCGCGAAGCGAAGGCAGTCCGGGTCCGTTCGATTCATCCCGCCGCGAACGCCAGCGCCGACGCGCGGAACGCCTATGAGATCCGACCCCGCGAGCTCGTGGCCGCCCACCGCCGGGCGCGAGCGGCGGGGCAGGAGATTGTCGGGTACTATCATTCGCATCCCGCCGGGGCCGCCCGGCCGAGCGGGAGCGACCGGGAGGCGGCCTGGCCCGAGACCAGCTATGTCATCCTGGGATTCGACGGCAACGCGCTCACCGAATTGCGTTGTTGGCGCCTATCTGACGGCTCGCCGGGCGGTCCGAGGTTCGAGGAACAGACGATCGTTCCGGTCGAGGTTTCCGGCGCGGAGCGTCCCTAGAGCGTGGTGACGGTGCCGGTTGCCGATGAGCTGACCCAGGCCGAGAAGCGTCGCTACGGCCGGCACTTGATCCTGCCCGAGGTCGGCCGCTCGGGACAGCTGCGCTTGAAACGAGCCAGCGTGCTCCTGGTCGGCGCGGGTGGACTGGGCTCTCCGGCCGCGCTCTACCTGGCCGCGGCCGGCGTCGGCCGCCTGGGCGTGGCGGATTTCGACCGGGTGGACGAGTCGAATCTTCAGCGCCAGATCCTCTATTCCTCGAGCGACGTCGGCCGGCCCAAGGTCGAGGCCGCGCGTGATCGGATCGCCCAGATCAATCCCCACGTCGAGGTCGAGCTGGTGTCCGTGAGAATCGACGCAGCCAACGCGCTCGACCTCTTCGCCCGGTTCGATCTCGTGGTCGACGGTAGCGACAATTTCTCGACGCGCTATCTCGTCAACGACGCTTGCGTTCTGACCGGCCGGCCCAATGTGTACGGATCGATCTACCGGTTCGAGGGCCAGGTCTCGGTGTTCGGCGCCGAAGGCGGCCCTTGCTATCGGTGCCTGTTCCCGGAGCCGCCGCCACCGGGCGCGGTCCCGTCCTGTGCCGAAGCCGGCGTTCTGGGCGTTCTTCCGGGGATCGTGGGCTCGCTCCAGGCCAGCGAGGCGATCAAGCTGATTCTGGGCGAAGGCGAGCCGCTCATCGGCAGGCTGCTGCTTTTCGACGCGCTCAAGGGAGGCTTCCGGGAATTGCGGCTGCCCCGGGATCCGGAGTGCTCGATCTGCGGCGATGCCCCGACCCGAACCACTCTCGAGAACTCGGCCGCGGCGTGCGAACCCGAGGAGTTGTCCGGAGCGCCGGAGAGGGCCGCCAGTGCTGACCTATCCGAATTGAACCTCGAGAGCTTCGACGTCACGGTGCGCCAGGTGGCCTCGTGGCGGGAGGCGGGCGAGGGACTCGACCTCGTGGACGTCCGCAACCGGATCGAACGCGACGTCTGCTGCCTGGCCGAGTCGCGGTGGCTGCCGCTGGACCAGCTCCCGGGACGATTCGAGGAGATCGACCGCGACCGGCCGGTGATCGTCTACTGCCATCACGGCATTCGCTCGGCCCAGGCGGTTCACTTCCTGCGTGCCCAGGGATTCGATCGCGTTTGGAATTTGTCTGGTGGGATCGACGCTTGGAGCCGCGAGGTGGATCCAGCGATGCCGCGCTACTGAGCGGCGGAGATCGGATCGGTGCGGCGGGATCCGTTGGGAATCTGCGTTCTGCTCGGGCTCTTGGGCCTGGCCGGCGGTTTCGCCGGAATCACGCGCGCTCCGGATGCGGCCGCCGTGCGCACGGCGGCGAGCTGGCCGCTCGTGGGCCCCTGGATCGAACGCCTGGCCGAGCGGTACCGGGCGGCTCCCGCGACCTCGCTCGAGGATGAAGAGACCGGCGTCGAGATCCTCTACGAGATCGTTCCGGGAAGCTACGAGCTGAGGCCCCGAGTCTGGGTTCCTCAGGACTCCGCGCTCTTTCAGGTCCCCGACGCCGGTACGACTCCGCTCGCGACTACCGAAGCGGCGAGCAACCTGCCGGTCCTGGAGCGCCGGGGCTCCTGGTACCGGGTCGGCTATCGGAATCTGGAAGCCTGGGTCGAGCTCTTCCCGCAGCCGGCCGCGGGATCGGAGCCTCCGCTGGGAAGCGCGCCCAGCCCGCCGCTGCCGGTTCCCGCGAGGCCCGCCGACCCGGATCTTCTGGCAGCGGCTCGCCGGCTGCTGGATCCGGCAGCCCGTGCTACCGGCACCGCCGGCACAGTAACCGCGCTCGGCCCGTACGCTCTCGTCGCCGACGTTCGGGATGCCGAGCTCCTGGCCTACCTCGACCGGGTCGTGGGCCAGGTCGAGCCGGCGTACGCCGCCGGCTACGGCGTCGAGCCGATCGGCCATCCGGCCGAGACGATCGTCCTCTTTGCCGGCTACGAATCGTATGCCCGGTTCCAGGAGGCGAACGACGGCATCTCCCGTCCGGACGCGCCGGGCTTCGCCCATGCCGGCATCGTGGCGAGCTACGTCCAGGACCGGACCGCCGCTGAAGTCGCCGCGACTCTGGTGCACGAGCTGGTGCATCTGCTCAACCGGCGCGCCTTGGGCCCGGCCTTGCCGGCGTGGCTCGAGGAGGGCTTGGCTGATGATCTCGGGCAAGCGCGGATCGGCGCTACCGGCGTACTCGAAGCGGATCGTCTGGGCGGCGCCTACAGGCGGCGGTTGGACTCGATCGAGTGGCGGGGCGGGCGGGCCGCGGCGATCCAGCTCCGCCGTGCCCTGGATCGAGAGGAACTGCCGTCCCTATCCGATCTGGTCGGCTCCGAGTGGAGCGCAGACGGCGACGAGCGGGCCCGAAGCCTCCGCTACGCTCAGGCTTCCTTCTGGATCCGGTCCTTGTTGGACGGCAGTCAGCCGGACCTGGGCCGGGGGCTGCGCCGGTTCCTCGCGGGCGTCGCCGCCGGCGGTCCCGCCGACGGGGAAGCTCTCCGGAACGCGCTGGACCGCGACTGGCAAGCCTTGGACGGTTGGCTTGCCGCCTACGTCAGAGTTCAGGTGGTCGAGTAGGCCCGAGGCGTTCTTCCTCGCGCCAGGCGGCCGAGCCGTCGGCGTAGTGCTCGAGCTTCCAGATTGGAACTTCGCTCTTGATCCGTTCGAGCGCCCGCCGGCAAGCGGCAAAAGCCTCTTCGCGGTGGGCGGAGCGGGCCGCGATGGCGACGCTGGCCTCGCCGACCTCGACCTCGCCCAGCCGGTGAACGATCTCGACTTCGACTCCGTCCCGGGTCAGCTCCCGGGCGATGCGGTCGAGTCCATGGTCGGCCATCGCTTCGTAGCCGTCGTAGGTGATGCGGACCACGGCGCGGCCGGAGGAGTGATCGCGCACGCGCCCGAGAAACACCACCTCGGCGCCGCAGGCGGGATTGGGCTGAAAGATCGAGGCGGGATCGATCGGCTCGCGTACCAGCCTGGGGCCGCCGCCGGAGACCGGCGGTAGGAGGGCCAGCTCACAGCCGTCAGTAAGCGCCGCTTCCGGTCCCACCAGCTCGCCGTCGATGGCGAGCGCCAGCCGCGAGGAGAGCTCAGCCAGCTCGGGCGCCTGGCCCGCCAGGCGCTCGAGGAGATCGCCCACGGTGCCGCCGTCCGGAAGCTCGAGGTCGTGTTCGCGGCCACCAAGCGCCTCGGCGGCGGTCGCGAAGGCCAGGATCCGAATCCGCACGTTGGAATGCTAGCAGGGCCTGGGACGCTGATATCGTCCTCAGCCGGGGATGAGCGTTCTTACCAGCAGGATCGACGCGGACGAGACCTTCGAGGCCAGGTCGAGCCACTGGCGTGAAGCGTTAGAGGCGCTGCGCCACGAGGAGGCCAAGCTGCGCGAGGGCGGCGGGGCCAAGCGGCACGCCCGGCAGGCGGCCAAGGGCAAGCTCTCGGCCCGCGAGAGGATCGCCGTCCTGTGCGATCCGGACACCCCCTTCTTGGAGCTCGGCCTGTGGGCGGCGCACGGCTTCTATTCGGAATACGGTGGCGCCCCCGCGGCGGGCGTGGTGGTCGGAATTGGAGCCATCGCCGGACGCGACGCCGTGGTCGTCGCCAACGACGCCACGGTCAAGGCCGGCGCCTGGTTTCCGCTCACCTGCAAGAAGGTGTTGCGCGCCCAGGAGATCGCCCTCGAAAACCGTCTGCCTGTCGTGTATCTCGTGGACTCGGCGGGCGTCTTCCTGCCCATGCAGGACGAGATCTTTCCGGATCGCGAGCACTTCGGCCGCGCCTTCTACAACAACGCCCGCCTGTCCGCGGCCGGGATCTTCCAGTCCGCGGCGGTTATGGGGCCGTGCGTGGCGGGCGGTGCCTACCTGCCGATCATGAGCGACGAGTCCCATATCGTCGAGACCACTGGATCGATCTTCCTGGCCGGCTCGCATCTGGTCAAGGCGGCCATCGGCGAGGAAATCGACAACGAAGAGCTGGGCGGAGCGCTGGTGCAGGCGGATGTTTCGGGCGTCGTGGATCACCGGCACCCGGACGACCGCACCTGCCTGGAAGCCATCCGTCGTCAGTTCGCCCAACTGGCGCGCTCTGAGACCGCTCCCTTCGCGCGGCGCGAGCCGCAACCGCCGGGACGGCCGTCCGACGAGCTCTACGGCGTCATGCCAATCGACCGTACCCGGCCGTACGAGGGCCGCGAGCTGCTGCTCCGGCTTCTGGACGGAGGCGAGTTCGACGAGTTCAAGGCCAACTACGGCCAGACTCTACTGTGCGGCACCGGCTGGATCGACGGTTGGGCGGTGGGCATCGTCGCCAACCAACGTTCCATCGTGCGGCGCAAGACCGGTACCGGTCAGGCAGACCGCGAGCTCCAGATCGGCGGCGTCATCTACTCGGACTCGGCCGACAAGGGTGCCCGCTTTGTCGAGCTTTGCAACCAGAAGGGCATCCCGCTGGTGTTTCTGCAGGACGTGACCGGCTTCATGGTTGGCAGCCGGGCCGAGCGCGGCGGCATCATCAAGGACGGCGCGAAGATGGTCAACGCCGTCGCCAACTCGGTCGTGCCCAAGATCACGGTCTTCGTGGGCAACTCTTACGGCGCCGGCAACTACGCCATGTGCGGCAAGGCCTACGGAGCTCGGTTCGTCTACGCTTGGCCTTCGGCGGCGATCGCCGTGATGGGCGGCGAGCAAGCGTCCAAGACCTTGCTCTCGATTCAGCTCAAGAACCGCGGCGACGAGCTGGGCGAGGCCGAACGAGCCGAGCTCCTGGAGCGCATACAGAAGCGCTACGCGGACGCCATGGACCCGCGCTATGCGGCGGCGCGGCTCTGGGTGGACGCGATCATCGATCCGGCCGAGACCCGGGACGTGCTGTCGCGGTCGCTGGCGGCGGCGGCGGCGAATCCCGAGCTGCCGGAATTCCGTACTGGCGTGTTTCAGACCTAGCCGCCCGCTCTTGCCTGGGCCCGGCCGGACGCTCCCAGGATTCTGTGGTTTCGCTCCGTGGGAAGCCTCGACGGTAGGAAGGAGTCCGTCCGTCTTGCCCTCGACCCCAGGTCCTGATCGTTCGCCACTTGCCACCTTGGAATCGTGCCCCGGCGCGGCGCGCCGGCCATGCCGGTTCGAGACGCGGGCCGGGGTAAGATCGCAGGTCCGGGCTCGCGCCCTTGTAGGGATCGGCGCGGGACTCGGCAACCTGAGATGCCGGTTCCGGAAGTCAAGATCTGCGATGTGTCGTTGCGCGACGGCATGCAGATTCTCAACCGTCATGCCGCGATTCCGATCGAGGCCCGGCTGCAGTTGGTCGAGGCTCTGATCCGATCCGGCGTTCCCTATATCGAGGTGGGCTCCTTCGTGAACCCGCGGGTGGTGCCGGCGATGCGGGACACGGCGGAGCTGCTGCGTCGCATGCCGGCCTACGACGGCCAGATCGCGGCTCTGGCGCCGACGCTCGAGTACTACGAGCAGTTGCGCAAGGCGGAACGCGTCGACACCGTGGCGCTCTTCGTCGCCGCCTCCGAAGCCTATTCGCGCGCCAATACTCGAATGAGCGTCGACGAGGCCCTGGACGCGGCCGAGGAGGTGGCTCGAGCCGCGGTGGGAGATGGCTACCGGCTGCGCGGATACCTTTCGTATGCCTTCCGTGACAAGAACGAGCCGGACGGTCTGATGCCGGTGGCTCGGGTGGAAGCCATCTGTCGCCGGTTGGTCGAGATGGGTTGCGAGACCATCGCTCTTTCGGATACCGATGGCATGGCGACTCCGGTCGATATCGAGCGCACCGTGGGCTCTTTGGAGCCGACCCTCGGTCTCGATCCGATCGGCGTGCACTTGCACGACCGGCGCGGTCTGGGAGTGACCAACGCCTACGTCGCCTACCGGGCCGGGGTGCGTGTTTTCGACGCCTCGATCGGCGGTATCGGCGGCGCCATCACGGTTCGCCACTCGGTCGGTAACATCGCCACCGAAGAGTTGGCGAGCATGTTCCAGAGTCTGGGAGTCGAAACCGGAATGGACGTCACCCCGCTGATCGAGGCCGGCTGCCGGGTTTCGCAGATGGCCAATTTCGTGGGAGACCCGCCGCCGCCTTCGAAGATCATCCTGGACGAGCTGGCCCAGCGGCGCGCCGAGATCGAGGCCACGGAGGGAGTGGTCGCAGATCTCAACTTGAGCGACCTGGTGGGCTCGTTGTTGTCGCTCATCGGGCGCGGGGAGCATCCGAGCGAGCTGTCGATGGGCGAGCGCATCGACGAGGCTCGGGAGCAGGTGAGCTTGTTTCTGCGCGCTCCGACCAACCGGGCCGCCGTGTTGTTTAGCTTGTTTTCGATGCTGATGGCCTCGGGCATCGCGGCGCTCTTCGTCCGGATCCTGCCGGCGGCGTGGGCGGCTCGTAGCGAGGTGGTCGCGATCACGCTCTTCAGCCTGGCGATGGTCGTCTTGTTGGGTATCCTTCTGACCATGGTCCAAGTCTCGGGAGGAGTGCGCTTGCCCCGGGATCTGAACCGGACCGAGCGAGATATCTTGCGCCGAGCCGTCGAGCAGGTCGCGGAGGAACTGCCGCTGCCGGCGACACCGGTTCGGCGTTACGAGGTGTAGAACGTGCGCGTACCCCTGCTGGGCGAAGACCCCGAGATCAACTTTCACGAGAACGCCCGCGATCTCACGATTCAGTACACCCGCCGCTACGGCGAGAGGCTGATCCGTGACGCGGTCGGCGCCGCCCGCGATCGGGAGCATCCCATCGTGCTCAAGAAGGACGTCCAGTACTCCTACCACCGGCTCCGGTCGGCGGGACGCAGCCGGCGCGGCGTCTTCTTGCAGTTCATCGGCGCGGGACTGCTGGGCGTTTTTGTCCAGGGCTTCACGGCCGAGATGCTGAGCGGCGATCCGAATCCCTGGACCGCGGTCGCCTATGTGGCGATCGGTTTTCTGGGCATCTTCAGCGTGTTCTGGTCGCTGATCCGGTAGCGAACGGATGAGCTCACCCGGCAGCCTCCTGGAACGCCGCGCGGACGACCTGCTGTTCGTACGCCTCAACGATCCCGAGCGGGCCAATGCTCTGTCTCCGGCGCTCGTCGCCGGGCTGACCGAGCTTTACAGCCGGGATCTGCGCGGCGAGGGGATCCGGGCGGTCATCTTGGAGGGCGCGGGCAAGCATTTTTCGGCTGGCGCCGATCTGGATCACCTGCGCTCACTGCGCGATGCCGGCCCCGGCCGCAACCTCGAGGACTCGCAGACCCTGCGCTCGCTTTTCGAGGCGGTTCTTCGCCAGGAGGCGCTGACCGTGGCCGCGGTGCAGGGAGCTTGCGTAGCCGGAGGCTGCGGCCTGGCCACGGCCCACGACTTCGTGGTGGCGTCTCGGGATGCCCGCTTCCTGTACAGCGAGGTGCGGATCGGCTTCGTGGCTGCGCTGGTGGCGACGTTCTTACCGTTGCGCCTGCGCGGTTCCGACCTACGAGAAGTACTTCTCAGTCCGGCTTTCTTGAGCGCCGAGAGGGCGCTCGAGATCGGCCTGGTCAACCGGGTCGTGGACGAAGGCACCCAGGGCGAGGCGGCGGAGGCCCTGGCCACCGAGATTCTGACGCGGGCGAGCTCGGAGTCGATCGCCCGCACCAAGGCGTTGCTCCTGAGCCTCTTGGGCCGCTCGTTGGACGAGGCCTTGGAGCTGGCGGCCCGGGAAAACGCCGCCGCCCGGGCGACGCCGGATTGCCGCAAGGGCATCGCTTCCTTTCTCGAGAGCAAGGCGGCCCCCAACTGGAGAGAGTCGTAGCGTGACCGGCGGCGCGAGCGCGGGCCGGTTGGAGGTGTTGGTTCCGGACGAGATCCGGGCTCGCCTGCGTGCCGCATTCCTGGACGAGCGCGATCTTGTCGACGTCCTGCGGCAGGAGCTTTCGAAACGCCCGGTACCCGACCTCGCGGACGCCGAAACGGGCGAGGTGCTGGCAGTTCTGCCGGTGCCTCGGCTGGAAGATCTCGAAACCGCCGAGTTGCGCCGGGTGACCGTCCGCTACCGGCTCCGGGGCGCCGGAGTCGAAATCCTCGCGCTGTACGGCCTGGAACAGGCCTGACCCGGCCTGACGCGGCCTGACGCGGCCTGACCCGGACGATTCAGGCCTGTCAGGGCGAATGCTCGTGAGACGGCCGCGCTAGCCGTCTTCCACAGGCAAGCCTTCGCGCGCCCACTCCAAGAGCCCGCCCGGGACCTCGACGACTCGCCGGGCTCCCAGGTTCCGCAGGGCCGTCGAGACCGGCCGGAGCCCGTCCGGACCGGACCCCAGGATGAAGAACTCGGTCGATGAGTCCGTGCCCTCGGGCAGAGCGTCGAGGCCGCCCGGCGCGATTCGCCGGCTGCCGGGAACGCGAGCCTTCCGGAAGTCGTCGTCCGGACGAATGTCCAGCACCGCGAAAGGCGGGTGGGGGTGGTGTATCCGGCGTCCCAACTCGGCCGCGTGGCCCTGGAAGATGACTCCGTCGAGATGCATGTCCATGGAGAGCTCCGATCGTGCGAGGTTTCAGGCCTGGCCGGTCGGCAGATGGCGCCGAAGCCAAGTCTGGGTTGCGTTCATGGCTTGAATGAGATGCGGCGTAGGGCCGCGAAACGGATGCACCGCACCTAAGGTGTGGGATGCCTCCGGAATTCGCAAGAGCTCGATGGTTCCGGTTCCCGAGTCGTTCAAGAGGTCGGCTTCCCGAACCTGGACCGTCTCATCGTTGGTGCCGTGGACGATCAACCAGGGCGCTGTGCGGCGGCTCGCTGCGGCTCCGAGGTCCAGGGCCTCGGCGTTACGTTCCAAGTCCTCCAGGGCAGCGAGTCCGATCGGGAGCCGCTGCCCTGTGCGGCCATTGACGATGGTCAGGATGCCGCTTTCCCGCCAAGCGTCCTTCTCGGCGGCGTCGAGCCGATCGAACGTGGCAAGAGAAGCCCAGGTGACGAGCGCCCGTACCCGGTCCGCCTGGCGTGGGTTGGCGGCGCCGAGAAGCGCGATGCCCCCTCCTCGGCTGTGACCGACAAGCGCGATCCGCCCGTCGAAGCGGCCGGGGGCCAGGTCCGTACCGAGTACGTCCAGGACGCGCACGAGAGCCTCGACGTCGGCACTCACGGTCTGATCGTGAAAGGCTTCGAGGTCGGTGACCCGCTCGTCGCCCGGGCGCATGCCAGAGCTCGGCTGGTTCCAGCGCACCACCACATAGCCTCGCGCGGCGATGAGCTCCGCAAGATACGGGTGAAAGCCCCAATCCATGAAGCCCTTGAAGCCGTGGCAGACGACGACCGCCGGGCGCGGCTCCCCGGTCTCGGGTAGGTGGATCGCGCCGTGGATTGGGCCCTGGATCCCATCGGCATCGCCGACCGGTTCGAGGACGAAGGGGACTCCGTTCGAGGCCATGGCGGCGCCTATTGTAGGCGAACTCGAAGGGGAACTCGGCCGCTGCCGACGACCGAGCGGGTAGACTTCGCTTCGGAGCCGGGACCGGAGTCGGAAGCACGCGCGAAGCGGCCCGACGGCGCGGCGCACGCGATGGAGCAACCAGCCTCAGTCTTGGGTCAGCTGTGCCGGCCGGAGTCGTCCGTGGACCCGGCCGGCGCCTTCGCCGGTCTCTGGACCCCGCCGACGGTTTGTTCCCGCCTGGCGGACGAGCGGAGCGCCGCTCTGGAGGCCTGGGGCCTGCTCGAGATCTTCGGCGACTGGATCCGGGTGCGCGGGCGCGACCGGCACCGGTTCCTGAACGGTCTCGTGACCTGTGACTTGCGCGAGCTCGAGGCCGGTGCGGCCCGGTACGGTTTCCTCACCGACCCCAAGGGCAAGATTCTCGCGTCGGGTCTCTTCCTGGCGACCTCGGACGAGCTTTGGATCGAGCTTCCGCCGGGCACCGCCGCCACCATCCAAACCCATGCCTCGAGGTACGTGGTCACCGACGACGTGGCGCTCGAGGCGGTCGCCGGCTGGGCCGCTATCCGGTGTGTGGGGCCCGAACGAGAGCGAGTCCTGACCGCGGCGGATGGGTTCGAGGACCTCTTCGTAGGACCGGCCGGGAGGGCTCGGACCGGACTGCCGTCGATTCTGGTGGCCGGTCCGGCCGAGTCGGTCCGGTCGCTCGCCGCCACGGCCGCCGATCTCGGAGCGGCGCCGATCGGCGGCGCCGCCGCGACAGGCCTCCGGGTCGAACGTGGCGTCGGTCTCTGGGGTGTGGACTTCGACCGGCGCCATTTCCCCCAGGAGACCGGCCTCGAAGACCGGGCGGTGAGCTACCAGAAGGGCTGCTACCTGGGACAGGAGGTGGTCGCACGGATCCACTACCGCGGCAAGGTCAACCGGCGCTTGGTGGGGCTCGAGTTCGATCTGGAAGCCGGCGCGGGGTCGCCGTTGGCCGAGCTCGATCCTGCGACTCGATTCAGCGCGATCGAAGAGCCCGCGGCCGGTGACGAAGAGGGCTCCGAAGCGGCTGCCGACGAGCCTAGTGACGACCCCGCCGAGGAATCCGCCGAAGGGTCCGAGACATCCACCCCGAAGGAGACGTCCAGCGTGGAGCTCGGCTCCTGGGCCTGGTCGGCCGAGCGCGGCGCCTGGCTCGGCCTGGCGGTCGCGCACCGGCACCTGGCCGAGGGCGCGCGCCTGCGGGCCGGCGAGTTGGAGTGCCGGGTGGTCTCGTTCGCTGCCGAGCCCCCGGGCTAGCCGGATCTTCTGGCCGGGACCCTACTGGCCGGGACCCTGCGGCCAGGCTCCAAGAGCCGGAGCGGCTAGACCGAAAACGACGAGCCGCAGCCGCAGTTGCCGCTGGCGTTGGGGTTGTTGAACTTGAAGCCGGATCCGGTCGGGCCCAGGACGTAGTCGATCTCGGTGCCCGTGAGGTAGCGGGCGCTCACCGGATCCACGTAGACCCGAAGGCCGTCGAAATCACTGGTCAGGTCGTTCTCGCGGGGCTCCATCTCGAAGTCGAGGGCGTACTCGAACCCGCTACAGCCGCCGCCCCGGACGGCGACGCGCAGACCGGACGACGGATCGAGGCCCTCGGAGTCCAGGGTCGCGCGCACCATCTGGACGGCCTTGGACGTGATCAGCAGCGGAAACTCGGTGGTAACGGCGCTCATGGCATGCTCCTCGCGATCAAGATAGCCAGCGCCCGCCGGCAAGTCAACCGATTGGATCGGGAACGGCCCGTTCGTCTTGGGCTGGGCCGGGCTCTCGCGCGCGGCCCCGGGGCGTGGTCACCGTCGAACGGCTGCGATAGCATCCCGGCCGCGCCGACCGGTAGGAGGAGTCGGCCGCCATGATGAGAACCTTTCACGATCGATCCAGCGGGCGTATCGAAGTCATCACCGGGGGCATGTTCTCGGGCAAGAGCGAGGAGCTCGTCCGCCGGCTGGGGCGGGCGTTGATCGCTCAGCAGAAGGTCCAGGTCTTCAAGCCCACCTCAGACACCCGGCATCCGCCCGAGCGCCTCATTACCCGAGACGACCGCGAGGTCCCGGCGGTAAGCGTCAGCTGTGCGGCCAATCTGCGTGACGCACTGGAAGGCGACACCGAGGTCGTGGGCATCGATGAGGCCCAGTTTTTCGACGAGGAGCTGGTCGAGCTGGTCACCGAGCTCGCCGATTCCGGCCTGCGGGTGATCGTCGCCGGGCTCGACCAGGACTATCTGCGCCGGCCTTTCGGTCCCATGCCGCAGCTCATGGCTCTGGCCGAGTTCGTCGACAAGACCCATGCGGTTTGCGTGCGATGCGGCGGTGCCGCGCACTACAGCCAGCGCACGGCGGGTGGCGACTCGCAGGTGCTGGTCGGGGACATCGAGGCCTACGAGGCCCGCTGCCGGCAGTGCTATGTCCCCTACTCGAGCGGCTGCGAGAACTAGCCGGCGCGTCCCGGCAGACACGCGATCGCCGCTGGCTCTGACTGGCTCTGAGTAGCTCTGACGGCTTCGGGCCCAGGTCTAATCGGTCCGGTCGAACGAGTCGTGGGCGTCTTCGGGAAGGGGGCGCGGCCGGCCGTCTTCGTCCACGTGGACGTAGACCACTTCGGCCTTGGTGACCTGCACCCGCTGCTTGTCGGAGATGGCGATCTCGTCAATCCGGCGCTCGGCTTCGACGACCACCTTGACCGTGATCGAGGTGCGCCCGAGCCGCGTCACGTCGGCGTAGAAGCTGACCAGATCGCCCACGAACACCGGCTGGTGGAACTCGACCTCGCGCATGGCGACGGTGACCAGGCGGCAATCGGCGAACCGGTAGGCATCGACCGCTCCGGCCTGGTCGATGTAGGACAGGATGATGCCGCCGAAGATCGTGCCCAGCGCGTTGGTGTCGCGAGGCATCATCATCACTCGGATGGCCGGCTGGCGGCGGTCGCCGCCGGGTCGGGAAGACGCGCGATCGTTCATCGGGAGGTCTCCAAGAGGCTGAAGGCCAGATCGACGGCTTCGGCGGCGCTGGCCGCCCGAGCCGGTAGTGAGTCGGGAGCCGAGGAGGCATCGGGGTGCGCGTCCACCGGGTTGTTCGAGGCCGGACCGAACCGAATCTCGGGAGCGCCGAGCGCGACCACGGGAATGCCGTGTTTCGAGGCCAGGGCGATCTCCGAAACGGTACCCCAGCCGCCGCCGATGGCGATGACGGCGCCCGCCGAGAGCACGAGGACCTGATTGCGAGCCTGGCCGAGACCGGTGAAGAGAGCCAGCGAAAGGTGGGGGTTCGGCGGCGACTCCCGGGCGTTGCGCCCCGGCAGGATGCCCACGGCTTGGCCGCCGGCCTCGGCCGCGCCCCGGGCGGCGTGTTCCATGACCCCGCTCCGGCCGCCGCAGAGCACCACGCCTCCTCGATCGACGATTCCCCGGCCTACCTGGAAGGCGAGAGCAGCGGTTTCCGCGTCCGCCGATGCCCCTCCCACGACCGCGATCGGCGGCTTTCTCGCGCTCATTTTCTGCATGCTATCGTACCGAAACGGGACCCGGAATCCGGATGACGACTTCGAAACCGGCGGATCGTGAAGCTTCGCCGGAAGCGGAGTTGGTGCGGCGTTTGGCGGCGGGAGACGCGGGCGCGCTCGCCGAACTCTACGACCGGTACTCGGGCATGCTCCTGGGACTTGCCACCAAGATCCTGGGGAACCGCTCGGATGGGGAGGAGATTCTCCAGGAGGTGTTTCTCCAGGTCTGGAGACAGGCGCAGCGCTACGATACGGGCCGCGCGTCGGTTTCGACCTGGTTGGTTCTGATCACGCGCAGCAGGGCCATCGACCGGCTGCGCAGCCGCAAGGTCAAGGACCGGACCGTTCAGGAGGTGCAGCGCGAGAAGCGCAATCTGCATACATCCCCCGAGGGAGTCGGTGCCGTATTCCTGGGTGAACGGCGCCGGCGTCTCGACGAAGAGCTGGCCCGGCTTCCGGTGGAGCAGAGGCAGGTGTTGGAGATGGCGTTCTTCGGTGGCATGACCCAGAACGAGATCGCCCAGGCCACCGAGACCCCGCTGGGAACCGTCAAGACGAGAACCCTACTGGCCATGAAGAAGCTGCGCCGCGCATTGCGGGACGACATCGAGGATCTACTGTGAGCGACAGGACTTCCGAAGATACATCCCGAGATCGGGCGACTCTACGTCTGCTGGACCGGCTGGCTCGACAGGCTGACACAGCGGCCGATGCGGCCGAAACCGCCGATCCAGCAGCCGAGATCGACGCGCTCCTGGCCGAGCTCGGTGTCGAGGAGGCGGAGCGCCTGAAGGCCGACCTCGAGGTCTTGGGCCTGCTGCCGTGGAGTCACGAGACCGTCGTTCCGGCGCCGGAGGTCAAGGACCGAATCCTGGCCGGGATCGCCTCGGCGGATGTCGAGGCGACCGGGGCGCGGTCCTCCGGGGGACCGGCTCCGACCGCGGAAGACGCGGAAGGCGCCAGGCTTTTGACGTACCCACCCCCGGCCGACCACTCGGGACCGACGCGTTGGCTGATGCCCCTGGCCGCCAGCGCCATTCTGGCGATGGCCGCGGTCACGGGCTGGCTGGTCGTTCGGGTTGAGCGCCAGCACGCCGAGATCGTCCAGCTTTCGGAGGATCTGAGCCGGGCGCGGGAGGCGACCGCGGCCCTGGCCAGCTCCGAAGGGCTGTTGCGCGACCTGAAGGCTCGGCTGGCCATGGCGACGCGGCCCGGAGCGCAGTATTGCGCCCTCAAGGCTCCCGAAGGAGCGCCGGCGCCGGGTGCCCACGCCACCCTGGTGATGCACGCGGCTGACTCGAACTGGTTTCTGCGGGCGGAGGGTCTCGAACCGTGCGATCAAGGTCGGCGCTACGTCATCTGGTTCGTGACCGACGAAGGCAAGGTGCCGGCGGCGATCTTCCAGGTCAAGGCGGGAGGCGCGCCGGTCGAGGTGCTGGGCTCGGGCCGGCCGGCGGGCATCGGTGCGGTGATGATCACGCTCGAGGCGGACGAGACGCCGAACGAGCCGACCGGCGAGCCGGTGCTCTACGGCGACGAGCGCATGCAGCTTCTGTAGCGGCCCGTAGTCGGAGCTCAGATGAGGCCGGGGTCCCGGCGCTTCTGGGGTGTTGCTCGTGGTCAACACCGCCGCCGTACCGCCTGTCGCGCCCTGGAAGCCGATTGCAGACCTCATCGCGCCGCAGCTCGGACGTTTGCCGCGGGCTGCTCGGAGGCTTGGCGCGGTGATTCCGGTGGGGCGGCCGGGCTAGCGGTACAATCGCCCCCGGCTGGAGGGAGCCGGAATAGAGGCTCGTCCCGGACGGTTCTCAAAGCCGATGAGCACCGGGCCTGCCAGCCCGGATCGATTTTCGGACTGGGAGAGAATGATGTACATGGACCCGATGTATTTGATGTTTCTGGCGCCCCCGATGTTGTTGTCGCTGTGGGCGAGCTGGAAGACCAAGAGCGCTTTCGGCAAGTACTCGAAAGTGGCGACCGCCACCGGCCTGACCGGGGCCCAGGCGGCTCAGCGCCTGCTGGATTCCGCGGGCATCGCAGACGTCAAGGTCGTCAGTACCTCCGGATACCTTTCGGATCACTACAATCCGATGACCAAGACGCTGGCTCTTTCCGAGCCGGTACATGGTTCGCGCTCGATCGCGGCGGTCGGCGTCGCCTGCCATGAGGCCGGTCACGCCATCCAGCATGCCCGGAACTACTCGCCCCTGTGGCTGCGCTCGGCCCTGGTGCCGACCGCCAACATTGGCTCGAAGTTGGGCTTTTTCGTCATGATCGCGGGCCTGGCGCTGATGTCGGGCGGCGGTGGCGGCTTCGGGATGAAGGTGTTCGTCGTCGGAGCGATCCTGTTCTCGTCGGTGCTGCTCTTCCAGCTCGTGACGCTGCCGGTGGAGTTCGACGCCACTTCCCGGGCCAAACGCCTCGCGGTCGAGAACGGCATCGTCGTCGAGCAGGAGCGGGTCGGGATGGACAAGGTGCTGAACGCCGCGGCGCTGACCTATGTCGCGGCCGCGGTCGCGAGCCTGTCCCAGCTCCTCTACTGGCTCATGCGGGCCGGAATACTGGGCGGACGGCGCAATTAGCGCGGTCCTTGCGGCAAGCCCCTAGACGGGATCGCCTAGGAGAGCCTCGAGCTCGGCCCGGCGCTCGGCCAGTGCTTCCTGAGTCGCGGCCTCGAGGACGAGTCGCAGGTAGGGCTCGGTGTTCGACGGCCGAACGTTGCACCACCAGTTTTCGAACTGGACGGTGATGCCGTCCAGGTAGTCGATCTCGCCCTCGGCATACCGGCTGGCCAGCTCGCGAATCTTGGCGGCCTTGTCCTCGACCTCGAAGTTGATCTCGGGGCTCTTGGCGTAGCGCAGGAGCGGTGCGACGATGCCCGAGAGCGTGGTCTCGGGAGCCGCGGCTCGCCGCGTCCGCAGCAGGTTTAGAACCTCGACCACCGCCATCAGCGCGCAGTCGGCGTAGTAGTTGTCGCGGAAGTAGTAATGGCCGGCGAGCTCGCCGCCGAAGACTCCGTCCTTGCGGCGCAGGGTGGCCTTCATGAAGGAGTGGCCGACCCGTTCTCGTACCGGCTTGCCGCCACGCTCTTCGATGTACTCGGCGACCGCGCGGGACGAGCGCAAGTCGTAGAGGACATGGGAACCGGGGGTCCGGTCCAGGAGCTCGCCGGCGATAAGCGCTGTGGCCAGATCGCTGCCGATGGGCTCGCCGGTCTCATCCACGAAGGCGGCGCGGTCGGCGTCGCCGTCGAACGATATGCCGAGGTCGGCGCCTTCGCGGCGGATCGCCTCCGAGAGATCGCGGAGGTTCTCGAGCTTGAGGGGGTTGGCCTCGTGGTTGGGAAAGGAGCCGTCGAGCTCGAAGTAGAGCGGTACGAGCTCGATGCCGAGCCGTTCGAGCCACGGTCCGTAGGTGACTCCCATGCCGTTGGCGGCGTCCACGACGACCTTGAGCCGTCCGTCCTCCGATTCGGGAGCCAGATAGGAGAGGACGTGGTCGCCGTAGGCCTCGCGCACGTCGGCCTGGGAGCGCCGGCCGGTGCGCTGCGCCGCCGGGAAGTCGCCGGAGGCGACGATGCGCTCGAGCAGAGGAATGCCGTCGTCGCCGCTTACCGGACGAGCCTCGTGGAGGCTGAACTTGAGGCCGTTGTAGCGTGCCGGGTTGTGGCTCGCCGTGACTTGGATGCCGCCGGTGGCACCGAGATGTCCCACGGCAAAGTAGTTCGTGGGCGTCGTCACCATGCCGACGTCGACGACGTCCAGGCCGCTTGAAAGCAGGCCGGCGATGAGGGCCTCGGACAGCGGCTTGCTGTGCGGGCGCATGTCCCGGCTGACGACTACTCGGGGGTCCGTCGCCAGACGATCTGGGTCCAGAACCGCCGGGAAGGCGCGTCCTACCTTCTCGGCGATGGCTTCGTCGAGCTGATCCGGATAAATGCCGCGCACGTCGTACGCTTTGAAAATTCCTGCCATGAGCTGGTTTCCTAGGGTGTTGGTTCGGCGCGGGTCGTGACCTCAAGCTCGAAGGCGAACTCGAGACCCTCGACGGCAGCCGGGGTCAGTTCTTCATCTTCGCGTGCCCGGCTCCAGCCGGTCGCCAGGGTCTCGCCCGAGATCCAGTCGCGATGGTCGTCCAGGACGCGCTCGATCTCGCCGTCCGCCCGGTACCGAATCTGGATGCGATCGGCGTAGTCGAGGTCCAGTTCCTTGCGCCGAGCTTGAACCCGGTGGACGATTTCCCGGGCGCGGCCTTCGGCGATCAGCGTCTCGGTCAATCGAGTATCGAGGGCGACGAGGAAGTTGCGGTCGGCGGCGGTGGCGAGCCCCTCTTTCTCGATCAACCGGATCTCGAGCTCATCGGCCCGCAAGACAACCTCCTCGCCGTCCACCGAGATCGCGATCGAGCCCTGGGCCTCGAGACCGGCCGCGAGCTCGTCGCCGTCCGCCTCGGCCAGGGCGCGCTGGACGGCCTTCATCTGCTTGCCGAAGCGAGGTCCGCACTTCGAGAAATTCGGACGCACCTCGTGGTGCACGTAGTCGGCGCGATCGTCGGCCCAGCGCACGTCGTGGACGTTGAGCTCCTCGCGCAGGATGTCCAGGAAGCCGTCCAGAAGCGGGCGCAGCGCCACGTCGGCCGTGACCACCGTGACCGAAGCCAGGGGCTGGCGGGTCTTGAGCTGGTGGTCGTTGCGCGCGGCCCGGCCGAGCGCCACGATGTCCAGGACGGCGTCCATGGCACGTTCCAGGTCCGGCTCGCTGAGGCCGGCGTCGGCTTCGGGCCAGGATTCCAGGTGGACCGATTCGGAGCTCCCGGCCAGCCGTTCGAAGACCAGCCGCCGGTGCAGAGCCTCGGCCACGAACGGGGTAAAGGGCGCGACCAAGATGGTGAGGCGGCGCAGGACCGAATAGAGCGTTTGGTAGGCGCTTTCCTTGTCGGCCGGGTCGCGCTCGGCGGGCGCCCAGAATCGATCCCGGGACCTGCGGATGTACCAGTTGGTGAGCTGATCCACGAAGCGCTCGATCTCGCGGGCGGCCTCGGCGATCGCGTAGCCGTCGAGGCGTCCGGAAACCGTTGCGGTGAGGCGCTCGAGCCGGAGCAGGATCCAGCGATCCAGGGCCGGCCGGTGCTCGAATGCCGGCGCCTCGGAGCCCTCGGAGCTCTCGGAGGTAGGCCGCCAGCCGTCCAAGTTGGCGTAGATCGAGAAGAAGGAGGCCGCGTTCCAGAGCGGGATGAGGAACTTCTGCGCCGCCTCGCGCACGAGGCGGGCCGAGAATCGAGAGTTGACCTCGGGGTTCGACACGAAGAAGTACCAGCGCAAAGCGTCGGCGCCGGTTTGCTCGAGGACCTCCATCGGATCGACCACGTTGCCCAGCCGCTTCGACATCTTGCGCCCGGTCTCGTCGTTGACGTGGCCCAGAACGACGCAGTTGCGGTACGCGGCCCGGCCGAAAAGCAGGACGCCCAGGGCGTGGAGGGTGTAGAACCAGCCGCGAGTCTGATCCACGGCCTCTGAGATGAAATCGGCCGGAAAGCCCCGTCCGGCGTCCGGGGCGAACTCGGCCAGGCTCTCACCCATGTAGTGGTGCTGGGCGAAGGGCATCGATCCCGAGTCGAACCAGGCGTCGATCACGTCTTCGACCCGGCCCATGCTCCCGTCTTCGCACTCGGGGCAGGACCAGGTGAACCTCTCGTGGTCGCGGTCCACGAAGGGACGGTGCGGATCGAACTGCTCACGGTCGTAGGGGTCGGCGGGAAGCTTGCACCCGGCCGCTTCGAAGAGTTCTCGGTACGAGCCGATCACACGGGTCGCCGAACAGGAGTCGCATTCCCAGACCGGCAACGGCGTGCCCCAGTAGCGTTTGCGGGACAGAGCCCAATCGACGAGGGTTTCGAGCCAGTTGCCGAACCGTCCCGTGCCCACGTGCTCCGGCGACCACCGGATCTCATCGGCGTTGGCCGCGATCAGATCCTCTTGGTGCTTGGTGGTGCGGACGAACCAGCTCTCGGAGGCGTAGTAGAGAAGCGGCTGGTCGCAGCGCCAGCAGAACGGGTAGTTGTGCCGGTAGCGCTCCGCGTGGAGCAAGAGACCGCGTTGCCGGAGGTCGCGCAGGATCGGCCGGTCCGCGTCCTTGAACCAGAGGCCACCAAGCTCGCCGGCGCCGTCGGCGATGCGGCCTTCGGCGGTGACCGTGAGCATCATGGGTAGCTCGTAGCGTTGTCCCGTTCGGTAGTCGTCGTCGCCGAAGGGAGGCGCGGTGTGGACCATGCCCGTGCCCTCGGTGGCGGTGACGTGGTCGGCCAGGACCACCCGTCCGTCCAGCCCGGGCTCGAAGTACTCGAAGAGGCGGGCGTAGGCCAAATCCTCCAGATCGGCTCCCCGAAAGCGAGCTAGCGCCGGCTGGTCCCGAAGGTCGAGCCGCTCGGTACCGGCGTCGCTCCGGATCTCGACCGGCACCGCTGTTGCGAGATCGTCTCCGATGAGCAGCCTCTCGTCCGGGTCCCGGGGGCTGGCGACCAACCGGTAGACCAGCTCGGGATGCACGGCGACCGCCGCGTTGGCGAGAGTGGTCCAGGGTGTCGTGGTCCAGCCCACGAGCCCGACCCCGGACAGGTCGTGGGAGTTGCCGTCGAGCCCGGCGCGCTCCTGGCCCTGGCGGACGCGAAACAGGGTCCAGATCGACGGGTCCTCGGCTTCCTGGTAGTTCTGGGCGACCTCGTGGCTCGAGAGCGTCGTGCCGCAGCGCGCGCAATAGGGCTGGATCTTGTGGCCTTTGCTCAGCAGGCCCTTGCGATCGAGCTCGGCGAGCGCCCACCAGACGGATTCGACATACTCGTTGGTGTAGGTGAAATAGGCCTCGTCCAGATCGACCCAGAAGCCCACTCGGCGGGTCATCTCACGCCATTGGCGCTCGTAGGTATGGACGCTCTCCAGGCAGGCTCGGTTGAAGCGCTCGACGCCGTAGCGTTCGATGTCCTTCTTGCCCGAGAATCCGAGCGCCTTTTCGACTTCGATCTCTACCGGGAGCCCATGCGTGTCCCATCCGGCTTTGCGGGCAACGTGAAGACCTTGCATGGTCTTGTAGCGCGGCAGCAGGTCCTTGACCACGCGGGTCACGACGTGGCCGATGTGAGGCTTGTTGTTGGCTGTTGGCGGCCCTTCGTAGAAAACGAAGCGCTCGCCGGCCCGGGTCGCCTCGAGGGTCTTCTCGAAGATGCGCTCCGCCTCCCAGAAATCCAGGATCTCCCGTTCCAGTTCGGGAAACGGGTAGCCGGAGGGCATCTGAGGAAAGGCGTCAGTCATCGGCAAGGACCCTTCGAGGTCGCGGTATTGTACTTGCGCTCGAGCCTCGCCGTCAGGCTTCGAGGCGGCCCAGGAAGTCCCGCAGGGAGGCGGCGAAGCGGGCCGGAATCTCGGCGTAGGGCATGTTGCCCGTGCCCTCGAAGACCTCTAGGTGGGCGCGTGGCTGTCGTTCCAGCCAGAGATCGGCGATCTCGAGCGGCGGCAGGCTGGCTTGCCGGCCCCAGCCCAGCCAGATCGGGACGGCGACTCGCGCGAGGACGTCTTCGACTCGGTGGTTGAGATAGCCGCTCAGGAGCGCCGCGAGTCCCAGGTGGGATCCCGGCTGATGGCTGGACCGGTAGTGATGTTCGACGCGCGCGGCATCGACTCGATCGGCGGCGGCGAACGCCTCGCGGCGCAAGTACGAGCCGATCGCGGCCTGGCTGGTGTAGAGGTTCAAGGCCGAGGTGCCCAGAATCGGAAAGCGCAGGAGGCGGTTGACCAGGGCGTCCTGGAGATCGGGCTCTTCACCGCTTAGTTCGATGCCGCACGGTACGGCGAGGGCCAGGGCCCGCACGGCTTCGGGGTGATCGGCAGCGGTTTGGACGGCGTAGGCGGCCGGAAGCCCGGCGGCGGCAAGGACGGCCGGTTGGCGAACCACGTCTTCCAGAAAATCGGCGACCAGCTCCAAGTAGAGCTCGCCGTCGTAGGTGACACGCGGCTTGTCCGAGCGGCCCCAGCCCAGAAAATCCGGCGCGAAGACCTCGTACCCCGCCGCCAGGTTCTCTGCGGTCTCCTTCCAGGTCTCGTTGTCGTGACCCGGTCCGAACGAATGCAGGCAGACGACCGCCGGCCCCTTGCCCAGTCGCTGAAAGGCGATCTCGCCGTGCCGCCACGCATAGCGGTGCCCGCGGCCCCAGCCCGGCCGCCGCAGTCTCTGGTTGCGGCGCGCGATCAAGGCGTTTGCCGCCGCCGGAATCCCGACTGCCGCGCCTCCCAGGACCAGGGCGCGCCATAGGTGCCGGCGCCGCTTGCGGCGGCGGTTCTGAGATCGCTCGCGTGCGGTCATGGGGCGGAGATAATAGCAACCGACCGGCGAGGCCTGTGTGCGTAAGTTCCCGAAGAATCGACTGTTGGTGCTGTGGGCCGGACGCCGTCGCCGCAATGACTGGGAAACGCTGATCGACGCCTACCGGACGCGCATTCGGCGTCAGGTGGCGATCGACGACGTCACGGTGCGGGCGGGAGGCGGGTCGAGCGCGGCCGAGGCCTCCAGGCTCGAGGCCGAGGGGCGGCAGCTCCTGGCCGCGGTGCCGGCCGGGAGCCGGCTTGTGGCTCTGGACTCGCGCGGGACGGCCCGCTCGTCGGACCGGCTGGCAGCCTGGCTAGGCCGCCGTCTCGAGTCGGACCGGACCCTCGCTTTCGTCTTGGGCTCCGACCTCGGATTGTCGCCCGCAGTGCGCGCCCGAGCCGACGAAGTCATCTCCTTCGGGCCTATGACGCTGCCCCACGAGATGGCGCGCCTGGTGCTCTACGAACAGGTCTTCCGCTGTCTGTCCATTTTGGGTGGAATGAAGTACCATCGCCAGCCGTTACAGGGATGACGGTCGTCGTTTGACGCGGCGAAAACCGCCCCAAGACCGTCGTTTCTAGGGAGCAAGGAGCAGCGAACGTGGCGAGAGCAACCAAGACAGCGAGTAAGGCTGGCAAGAGCGTGGAGATCGCGCGCAAGAAACTCCTCGAGAAGCGCGAGGAAATCAGGGCGCTTTACACGCACGACCTCAAGGTGGGCCAGGGCATGGCCGACGCCGGCGCCGAGGACCTGGTGGATCGGGCGAACGACGCCTACGAGCGTGAGTTCATGCTTTCGCTTTCCGGCACCGAGCGGGACACGCTCGTCGAGATCGATTCGGCCTTGGATCGGCTCGATTCGGGAGAGTACGGAGTTTGCGCCGAGTGCAGCGCCAAGATCCCAGTCCGCCGCTTGCAGGCCGTTCCATGGGCGAGGTACTGTATCGATTGTCAGGAGTTGGCCGAGCAGGGTCTTCTACAGGAGTAGCTAGGCGGCTGCCCGGCATAGGCAGCCGGTGCGATTTCGAACGTTTCTAGGCGTCTTGCTCGCCGTGGTCGTTGCGATCGCGGTCGCCTACCTGTCCAATCTCAACTCTGACCTGCTGGCGACGCGCTTCGCGGTGACGCCGCAAACCTCGGTGCCGCTCCATACGGCACTGCTGGTCGCGTTTCTGGCCGGCTTCTTGCCGGTCGTAAGCGCTCTCCTGACTCAGACGCTACGCCGCGACCTGGCGGCGCGACGGGCGCGGCGGCTCGAACGGCAGGCCAAGAGCCTGGACATGAGCTTCCGCAGGGCGGTGGACTACGAGGCTGACGGCCTCTTCCAGAGGGCGGCCGCCGAGCTCGAAAACGTCCTGGCCGAGCGGCCCGAGGACTTTTCGACCCTCGTCCGCTACGGCGAGGTGCTGCGTCGGCTGGGCCGGACCGAGGAAGCCATGGAGGTCCACCGGCGGGCCTCGGTGCTCTATCCGCAAAGCGTCGCGGTTCTTTATCAACTCTCCCAGGACTACGCGGCCCGGGGCGATCTGGAGGTGGCCGAGCAGATCCGGGATCGGATCCTGCGGGACTTCCCGGCGCAGGGCCTGGCCGAGCTTCGCAGCCGGCGGGCGGCTCATCTGGGCGCCGAGTCCTGGCGCGAGGCGCGCGAGGCGCACGAGGCCATCGAGAAGCTCCTGGGGGATCAAGAGGTGCCCGCCGAGAGGGACCAGGAACTGGCGGTGGTCGCCGGTCTCGAGTATCAGCGCGCGGTCTCGCTCCTGGAAGAGGACCGTTTCGACGAGGCGGGCAAGCTTCTGGACAAGATTCTGGCGCGCGAGCCTCGGTTCGTCCCCGCCCTGATCCTGGCGGGTGAGGTCGAGCGCCTGAAGGACGATCCGGACGGAGCGGTGGCGGCCTGGTGCCGCGGTTTCGAGGCGACCGGTAGTCCGGTCTTCCTGCTGCGGATCGAAGACCATTTCATCGAGCGCAACGAGCCGCTCGAGGCGATCTCGACGCTTCACGCGCTCCGGGACGCCGCCGCGAGCAACGTTCTGCCGCGGTTCTTTCTCGGCCGGCTGTACTACCGGCTGGAGATGCACGAAGAAGCGCAGCGCAGCCTCGCGGGACTCGCCGAAGAGTTGGAAGAGTCCCCGACGTATCACTTTCTCATGGGCCGTATCCAGGAGAAGCTGGGTCGGTCCGAGGAGGCGCTGGCGGCCTTTCGCACGGGCATGCAGCGTGCGGGGGTGACGCACACGGATTTTGTCTGCCGCGTGTGCCAGCGGAGCCACGCCGAATGGAGCGACCGCTGCGTCGAGTGCGGGTCCTGGAACTCGATCGACTTGGACTTCGAGCAAGGGCCGTATACGGCAGAGGAGCTGGGCGTGCGGCTGGCGCCGGTGCGGGCCATCTATGATCGCTACCGCGCCTGGAGTGAGGCTCCCCTCGAGTCGGCACCCCAGACGGCCCCCGACGGCTCGCCGAAAGCCGGTTCCTGACCGGGGCCTCCCGGGACCGCGAACACACGATGCCGGCCGCAACCAGCGCCCTGGACATGCTCCTCGAAAGACTCGACGGCGCGGGTCCCGCCGCGCCCGTATTTTTGGTGTCGGGAGACCGCGTCGTGGCGGAGCCGGGCGCGGTTCGGTTGGGTGAGGCCTTGGCCCAGCGGGTGGGCTGTCCGGCGGAAGTGCGCCGCCGGCCCGAGTCGCTCGCCGATATCCTGGCCGATCTTCAAACCTATTCGTTGTTCGATCCGGGCAAGGTGATCGTCGCCGTCGAGACCGTGGTGCTGGCCGAGCGCCAGGCGGCGGCGGCTCTCGTCGACGAGGCGGCGGAGGTGCTGCCCTTTGACAGCGGCGGCGACGAGCTCACTGGTCGGGAACGCCGGGCAGCAAGCCGCCTGTTCCAGACCCTGCGTCTTTTCGAGTTGGATCCGTACGGCACCGAGCCGGCGCGCCTGCTCCAGAAGCTTCCTGACTGGGTCTTCGCCGGTGCCAAGGCCGGGGGGCGTGGCCGCCGCGGCTCCCGCAAGCGCACGAAACCGCAGATCGCGAAGCTGCGGGAGGGCTTCACGTCCTTGCTCGTGGCGGGCCGGGAGGCGGAGCTCGAGGGTGCCTCCGAGGGCGCGGTCGAGACCCTGGCGGACCTCGCTCGGAGGGGCCTGCCCGAAGGCCATCATCTGGTTCTGGCCGAGAGCTCGGTGGCTGCCGAGCACCCCCTGGTGGGCACTCTGGAGCGCGCCGGCGCGTACGTGGAGCTCGCCCAAGTCACCTCCGGACGCAAGGGCTTCGAGGGCGTCGAGGTGCTGGCGGCCGAGCTGTCTCGCCAGACCGGAGCCTCGATCGAGCCCCGGGCGACGGCCGAGTTGGCCCGGCGAACGCTACGCAAGGGGAAGGCTTTCTCCAAGCCCGGAGAGGCCGTTCAGGTCGACAGTAGCGCTCGCTTCGCCGCCGAATTTCGCAAGCTCGCCTCCCTGGCACCCGAAGGCAGGATCAGCTTGGAGCTGGTGCGCGAGACCATTGCCGACCGCGGAGACGAAGATGTTTGGGCGGTGCTGGACGCGATCGGCGCCGGCCAGCCAGGCGAGGCCTCGGCTCGGGTCAGCCGCTACCTCGAGGTGGCCGAGGACACGATGGCGGCCCGTCTTTCACTGTGGGCGCTCCTGGCGGGTTTCTGCCGGCACCTCACCGCGATCGGCGGAGCGATCGAAAGCGGTCGCGTGCGCGCCGGCGAGTCGAATTTTCAGCGCTTCAAGTCGGCGGTCGCTCCCAAGCTTCAGGCCTCGCTGGAGTCGGGAGCCGCGAATCCGCTGGCGTCGCTTCATCCCTACCGTTTGCACAAGGCGTATCTCGCCTCTGGGCGGATGGCCGCGCGGGCGCGTGAGGCGTTGCCGGCCCGGGTTCTCGAGGTCGAGGAGCAGCTCAAGGGTGGCTCGGGGAGCCCCGATCTGGTGCTGACCGCCTTTGTCACCGGCCTCGCCGGCGGCCTGGCCACGCGGCGTTAGCGGGCCGCTAGCCGCGGCCGATCCGGCGCGCCGGAAAGCCGTAGGCCATGCGCAGCCGGTGGAGCAGGTTGTCGAGGCGGCTCTCATTGCCGTCTCGTATCCGCGCCGCGCCGGCAGGGTTCCCAAAGGGCAGCCGGCGCGGGGCCAGGCGAACGTCGGTCGCCCCGGCCATTCGGGCCTGCCGGAAGACAGCCTCCAGCTCGTCGAGCGCACCGAGCTCCGGTGCGCACACAAGGTGGACCGACAGGCCTTCGGCTGCCAGCGCGCGCACGGTGGCGAGACGAGCTTCGGGCCGGGGCGCTCCCGGCTCGAGCCGGCTCGCTTCTTCAGGGTCGGTCGTCGCCAGCGGTACGATCACCCGCACCGTGTTGCCGAGATCGAGGGTCTTCAGCATCTCGAGGTCGCGCAGGACGAGAGCCGAACGGGTCTGGAGCGTCAGATCGACTTCCCGAAGCCAGCCCAATGCCGCCAGCGTTCGCGCGACGACAAAGAACTTGGCCTCACCCGGCGGATACGGATCCATGCCGGCGCCGAGCCGGAGCGCCGTGCCTCGCAGGTCGCGCCGGGCGAGCTCGGCCCGGAGCCGGTCGGGCAGACCATTGCGGACCAGCACGATCCGGCCGCGGGCCGGGTCGCCGTTGGCGCGATAGGGATCGAGTCGATAGGACGCCGCGCCGGACCCGTCTCTGCCGAGAGCGCGGCGGACCCGGACGATGCGGTACTCGGTACCGTCGATTCGAGTGAGAGGGGTGGCGGCCGGCGGCGGAAAGCGTCCGGAGGTTTGAGCGAACGGAAGAGGCAGGGTTGCTTGGTTGAGATTCGACATTACGCTCCATTTTCGCCTACCGAGGCTGCGCTGTCAAGCCTGGGCACAAGAGCGGGCCGCTGGCGTCTGAGTAGAATCCCGAGCGATGCCGGAGTTGCCCGAGGTCGAAGTTCTGCGGCGGAGCCTGGCGCCCAGGCTCGAGGGCCGCAGGCTGGGGCGGGTGGTGGTGCGCGAGTCCCGGCTTCGCGAGCCGGTGTCGGTGGCGAAGCTGCGCCGGGACTGCTCGCGGCAGCGGGTCCTGGACTTGCGGCGCCGGGCCAAGTACCTGCTCGTGGATCTGACAGGAGACAAGACCCTGGTGGTCCACCTGGGAATGAGCGGCCGGTTGACGCTTGGCCCGAAGGGGCGGCCAGAGGAGGCGCACGAGCACGTGGCGATCGAAGTCGAAGACGACGGCGAACTCCGCTTCCGGGACCCCCGCCGTTTCGGCCTCGTCTTTTCGGCGCCCACCCGGTTGCTCGAGCGAGACCGCCATTTCTGCCACCTCGGAGTCGAACCGCTGGACGGAGCCTTCGACGGCGCCTACCTGGCCGAGCTCGCCGCCGGCCGGAAGGCGCCGATCAAGTCGTTTCTGATGGACGCGCGCAACGTGGTGGGCGTCGGCAATATCTACGTCTGCGAGGCGCTATTCCGCGCGGGGGTCCATCCCTGGCGCCGGGCGGGTCGGATCGCGCGTCCGCGCTGGGATCGGATCGCCGCCTCGATCCGCGAGGTCCTGGCCGAGGCCATCGCCGAGGGCGGCACGACTCTCAACGATTTCGCCGACGGTAGCGGCGAGGCCGGCTACTTTCAGGTGGCCCTCGACGTTTACGGCCGTGAGGGTGAAGACTGTTCCCGGTGCGGCCGGACGCTCCGGCGCAAGACCCTGTCGAATCGCGGAACCTTCTACTGCCCGGGGTGCCAGCGGTGAGCTTGGGGCGGGGCCCCATCGAAGCGGTGCTCTTCGACATGGGCGGCGTGCTGCTGGACTTTGGAGGGAGCCGGGGCCTGCCCCAAGGCAGGGCCGACTGGCGCGGCCGCGAGGCGCTTCTGGATTTCGTCAACGACCGGCGGGCGAAGGGCAAGCCGGCTCTCGGCGAGGAAGACCTGGAGCGGCTGCTCTTCGGTCCGTGGCGCCAGTCCTACGAGCGCCGGGCCGAGCAGGGCCGGGAGGCCGACTGGGGTCCCCACCTGACCAGGCTGCGGCGGGCCGCGGGCGGGATCCGGACGCCGGCCGCAAGCCTCCTCGGCCGCTGGTTCCGGCCCTTCGGCGAGAGTGTGCCGAGGATCCCGGGCGCGCGCCAGACGGTGTCGGCGGCGGTGGCACTGGGATGCAAGCTGGGCCTGGTCTCGAACGTGCCGCTTCCGGGCGCGCTCTACCGGGAGGTGCTGGCCCGGCACGAGCTCTTGGACTCCTTCGGCGCGACCCGGTTCAGCTACGACTCGGGCAGCCGCAAGCCCTCGCCGGCGATGGTGCGCTCGGTCTTGGCCGCCCTGGAGGTCGAGGCGGCGCGGGCCGTGTTCGTTGGGGATCGCCGGGCTACCGACGTCGTGGCGGGCCGGGCGGCGGCGGTCCGCACGGTCTGGCTGCGAAGCGCCGACGGGGGCGGTCCGGCGCCAGACGGGGTCATCGGCAGCTTGTCCGAGCTCTCGGAACTTCTCCGCGCCTCGCGCTCCGGGTAGAGTCGAAACGATGGGCGAAGCGGTGGTCTTGGGCGTTGCCGGCGGCACGGGGTCGGGTAAGACGACGGTGGCCCGAGCGATTCTGGACGCCGTGGGCGCCGATCGCATCGCCTGGCTCGAGCAGGACGCCTACTATCGAGACGTCGACTGGACCGGCCCGGAGGAGCTCGCCGAGCACAACTTCGACCATCCGGAAGCGCTGGACCACGAGCTGTTGCTGACCCACGTGGCCGCCCTGAAGAGCGGCCAGCTGGTCGAAGCTCCGATCTACGACTTCGTGACCCACCGCCGAACCACCGAGACCCGTACGGTCGAGCCGCACCCGGTGGTCTTGGTGGAGGGCATTCTGCTTTTCGCGGAGCCTCGCCTTCGTCGGCTCCTGGATTTCAAGATCTTCGTCGATACCGACGCCGACGTGCGCTTTATTCGCCGCTTGGAGCGGGACCTGCGGGAGCGCGGCCGCAGCCTGGATTCGGTCATCCGTCAGTATCTCGACAGCGTGCGGCCCATGCATCTCGAATTCGTCGAGCCATCCAAGCGCTGGGCTGATGTGATCGTGCCCCAGGGAGGCGAGAACCAGGTGGCGCTGGCGATGGTCGTGGCTCGTGTCGAGCAGCTACTGGACCGATCGCTGTAGGCCGGTCAGAACGGCCAGAAGATCGGAATCAGCCAGGTCGAGAGGATCCAGAAGAGGAGCGTAAGCGGCGTGCCGAACTTCAGGAAGTCGTTGAATCGATAGGCTCCCGGACCGAAGACCATGGCGTTGGTCTGGTAGCCGACCGGGGTCATGAAGCTGGTGGAGGCGGCGTAGGTGATGGCCATCAGGAACGGCTTGACGTTGACGCCGAGATTGGCCGCGGCACCCATGGCGATGGGCACCATCAAGACCGCGGTGGCGTTGTTCGAGAACATCGACGTCAAGAGCGTGGTGCTGAGATAGAGAAACGACAGCATCGCAAGCGGGCCGAAGTGAACGCCGACGGGCTCGATCCAGGAGGCGATGACTTCGGCCAGGCCCGTGTTCTGCATCGCGGTTCCCAGCGGCAGGATCGCGGCCAGCAGGAAAAAGACCGTCCAGTCGATCGCCCGGTACGCTTGCTGGATGGTGATGGTCCGGGTCGCCAGCAGGAAGACGGCGCCCAGAATCGAGGCCTTGAGAATCGACATGATGCCGAGGGCGGCAAAGAAAACCACCAGGGGCACAGTCAGAGCGCTGATCCACCAGCGCTTGGCCAGGCGCAGGCGCACCTCGCGTTCTCCGAGCGGGACGAACTCCTCCCGGTCGTAGAGCGCTTCGACGCGAGACTTGGGCCCGAAGACCAGGAGCGTGTCCCAGGCACGCAGTGGAATGGTGGCGATCTTGTCCTGCACCAGCCCGCCGGTGCGGCTCAAGGCCAGGACGAAAGCGCCGAACTGGCGGCGGAAGTCGATGTCCTTGAGAGACGAGCCGACTAGCCTCGAGGTTGGGGACAACTGGAGCTCGGACAGCACCGTGTTGGCGTCACTCAGGTCCTTGTCGCTGAGCTTGATGTCGGTCAGCAGCAACAGGCCTTGTTGTTCTTTGAAGGCGACGATGTCGTCGACCGAGCCGCGCACGATGAGAACGTCGTCGAGCAGCAGCGGCGTGTTGCGGATGTCGGCCGCGATCTTGGTCTTGCCGCGCAGGATCTCGAGCACGGTCAGGTCGTAGCGCTCACTCACCTTCTCGTCTAAGACCGTGCGGTGTAGGAGCTTCGAGTCCGGAGCCACCTTGAGCTCGGTCAGGAAACCGCCTAGGTGGTACTTGCGGGTCAGGTTCGAGGGTGTGCTGCGGGACTCCAGAAGGCGCATCGGCACGAGGGCCGTATAGGCGAATCCGGTCAAGAAGAGGACGCCGCCGAGAGCCGCGAACTCGAACATCGTGAACGGTTCGAGGCCGGATTCCTCGGCCAGCGAGCCGACCAGCAGATTGGTCGAGGTACCCAGCAACGTACACGTTCCGCCGAAGATGGCGACAAACGACAGCGGCATCAGCAGGCGCGTCGGGCTGAAGCGGTGATGGCGGGCAAGGTGGATGGCGACCGGCATGAACACCGCGACGGCGGCCGTGTTGTTGAGAAACGCCGAGATGACCCCGGCCAGCAGTAGCAGCAGCAGGGCGGCCTGCCATTGGCCGCCGCCGGTCCAGTCCGAGATGCGGTAGGCGAGCTTGGTGACGAGGCCGGTATCGACGAATCCCGCGCTCAGGATGAACATCATCATCACGGTCACCACCGCCGGGTTGCTGAATCCGGAGATCGCCTCCTCGGCCGAGACCAGATCGAAGACCAGTAGCAGCCCCAGGGTGACCAGGGCGACCACGTCCATCGGCAACCACTCGCGGACAAAGGCCAGTACCGCGAAGACAATGATCCCGGAGAGAATGAGGATTCCACTACTCATGGCGTCGCGACGTCGGGTTCCGAACCGAAAGGCGCTTTGGAGTGTAGCAAGGCGGACCTTGGTCTATTATGCTCGCCGATTCGGAACGACGTAGGAGGGGAACATGAACCAACGATCCATTACGCGCACCTGGAGCTCCCTCGGAGCGCTCTTCGCCCTCGTGGCCGTCGGCGCTTGCGCGGCCAAGCCCGAGCCGGCGGGCCGGCTGACCGTGTCTCCTGACGAGCTCGAGCTGGGCTACCCGACGCACGCCGGCGTCGAATTCGCTTGGCAGATGGACAAGGCTCTGGAGCCCCTCTCCGGAGCCCCACTGGTCTTCGTCCATCTTGTGGATCAAGAAGGCAAGGTGGTCCGGACGTTCGATCATCCTCTGCCCAAGCCCTGGCAGCCGGGAACGGAGCAGCGCTACTCGCTGACTCTGTCTCAGTCGCTCTTGGCGCCGCCCCTGACGGAGGGCACCTATCGGCTGACGGCCGGGCTCTACGACAGCGCCGGCGAACGGTTCGCTCTTGCCACCGAGGGTCCGGAGGTCGCAGGGGGTGAGTATCAGGTGGCCGAAGTGCGCGCCATCGAAAACGTGCGCGGAGTGCCACGGATCTCGTTCTCGTCAAGCTGGCTGGCGGTGGAGGGAGGAACCGATCTTCAGGTGCTGGCCCGCCGCTGGATGTCGGGTGACGCGACTCTGCGGGTCGGCCGGCTGCGCCGCAGGGGGACTCTGCGAATCGTCGTGGCCATTGTCGAGGGCGGGGGCCGCCTGCAGAATCCGATCGTGGAGGAAGGCGCGACCCAGCAGAGCGTGACGGTCGCGACCACCTGCGGCGGCGCTGAAGCCGTCGTTACCGGATCCGGCCGGCACACGGTGCTGCTGCCGCTAGAACCGGTCACGGTGGGTGAGCCCTGCGAGATCTCGTTTGACTCGAACTACACCTTGCCGTCGCTCGACAGCGACGAGCACCGCACGGCGCTCTTGGAAGAGCTGTCCTGGTCTCCCGCCCGTCCGGTAGTCCGGTAGCCCGGTCGAGGGGGACGAAGCGATCTGACCGGGACGCCGCGCTGCTCCCGCAGGGCTTCCAAGCGCTTGGGCGCGCACGGGTAGGCCGCCGGCTTTGGTGCGGCGGTCGCAGCCGTGCCACGGGAGAACCCGCTTGCTTTCCGGCTGCTACTTCGTCATTTCGAGGGTGACGCTGCGCGCCACGGGCAGCCCCTCGACGTCACCGATCGGCGTCCAGGTCTCGGTGCCGTCGATGGTCTCGATCGTCATCCAGCGAGCTTCACGCAGGCTGACCTCGATCTCGAGCTTTCCCGACTCGGGCATCGGCCGGGACGTCTCGGTGCTCCAGAAGTTGTAGAGCGGCAGCTCGCTGGTGCCGCCCGGGTCGGCTCGAAACATGAAGAGATGGTTCCGGTAGACGGGCAGCTCCTGGCCGTTGATCGTGATCGTGAAGCCGAGCTGGGAGGCGATGCGTTCGTCGGTGTTCTCGAGAGCCACCGTAAGCCGGCACAGGGTATCGGCCGCCGGGTTGGCGGGTTCGACCCGGACCTCGGCGATCTTGAGGGTGGGTTGGCTCTCGGCCGGAGTGCCGTCTTGAGCCAGGGCCGGGAGCGGCCCGCTGCCAAGGGCCAGCAAGGCCAGCAAGCCGAGTCTGCCGAGCATGCTGAGCAGGCCCAGAGGCCGCGAAAGCCGGCTGCCACCGTCCGGCGCGCCGGGGCGGGCAGCAGCGGGTCGAAGAGGAAATCCGTCAGTGCTCATCGTGTGGTTCTCCGGAACTGGGCGGAACTGGGCGGAACTGGGCGAAACTGGTCGGAACCGAGCAGCGAAAGGGCTTGATCCGCGTCCTTCGCGAGCCGTACTCTAGCAGCCGGCTCGGCCGCCGCCGTCCGGAGAGTTTCCAAGCAGGTTCGATGCCATGGACGGCTCCCGGCGCCGGCTTCGGCCGCGCCGAAGCGCCATGTCCGACATTCTTCAGCCTGAGCAACAGGTCTATCTCCAGAGCCTCTTGCGCCCGCGCGATCCTCTGCTGGCTGAGCTCGAGGAGACCGCCGCCCAGAGGCGCATCCCGATCTCGAAGCCCGAGGTCGGAGCATTACTCGGGGTCTTGGCGGCGACGGCCAGGGTCGGGATTCTCGAGATCGGGGCCGCGATCGGCTACGGCGCGATCCGGTTGGCGCGCGGCAATCCGGAGGTTCCGGTCGTGACCGTCGAGAGGGACCCGCAGCTCGCCGAACAGGCGACCCGGAACCTCGCCCGGGCCGGGCTGGACGACCGGGTCGAGGTCCGCTGTGGGGAGGCCGGCGAGGTGCTGAGTGAGCTGCCGGCCGGCGGTTTCGATCTCGTCTACCTCGATTGTGACAAGAGCCAGTACCGGCGGCTCCTTGATCTCAGCCTCGGCCTGGTGCCGGTGGGCGGATTGGTAGTCGCGGACAACGTGCTTTGGAGCGGCCAGGTGGCCGGGCTGGACGATCCCGATCGGCAAGTCGATGCCGAGGCCGAAGCCTTGAGGACATTTAACGACTACCTCGTCATCCACCCGCAGTTGGGTGTCTCGGTGCTGCCGCTGGGAGACGGCTTGGCCCTGGCCGTGAAGCGCCGGCCTCTGGTAACGGACTCGGGAGGGCCCTTTTGAGGTCGTGGCCCAGTATTCACGCTGAATCTCCGGGCCGGCCGGGGTGCTCGCGGGCCGAGAAGTTCTCGGGCGCTATTCGGAAGGTCCCCGGTCGCCCCGGGCAGCGCGTGAGATTCGTGATCGTGTGAGCCGCGTCACAGACAAAGCGAGCGTAGGTCCGTACCATTCCGTCCATGAGTTCGACCCGTCCTGTATCCGTCCTGGGCGTGCCTTCGAAGACGTCCTCCGTGGCGCTGCCGGCGCGGCGTCGCCCCGGCCTCGTCGAAGTGGTCGCCGCGACCGCCACGCTCTTGGCAGCCACCCTGCTCGCCGGCTGCAGCGGCGGCGGCAGCAGTCCGACCGCGCCCAAGCAGATCTCGGAGGCGTCGATCGCGGCGGAAAGCTTCGCCCTGGTCAACGGCGCCCGCAAGGACGAGCGCCTGGGCGAGCTCGAGTTCAACGCCGAGCTTAGCCGGGTCGCTCGCCTGCATAGCGAGGCAATGCGCGACGGCAACTTCTTCGGCCATTCCGGTCCGACCAGCAGCGGCCTGCGCCAGCGGCTGCGTGGTAGCGGCGTCGTCTTCACGGCGGCGGCCGAGAACCTGGCCCTGGTGCAGCATCCGACCTCGCCCGCCGGCCTGGCTCATCAGCAGCTCATGCAGAGCCCCAGCCACCGGTCCAACATCCTGGACGACCGCTTCGGGATACTGGGCGTTGGCGTTGCCCGCCGCGGCGACTCGTTCTGGATCACTCAGATCTTCGTCGCGCCCTAGCCGAGCCCCGGGTGAATTCGCGCCTCGGGGGGCCGTGCCGGCTGGGCAGGTCGTAGAATCGGCGCATGCCCGGATCCCGTCCGCGAGCCGCGGCCATTCAGCTCAACTCGGGAAGCAACGCCGAGCGCAACTGGACCGCGGCCGAGTCCCTGATCCGGGCGGCGGCCGAGGACGGCGCGGAGCTCATCGCGACCCCGGAGAATACGAATTTTCTGGGGCCGCACGAGGACAAGGTCCGGCTGGCTGAGTCTCTGGACGGTCCGACCTGCCAGCGTTTCGCGGGCCTGGCGGAGGAGCTCGGCGTCTTCATGCTTCTGGGGTCGTTCAACGAGCGCTTGGAGGATCCTGGTCGCTGTGCCAACACCTCGGTGCTTTTCGGTCCGGACGGTGCTCGTTTGGCGGCCTATCGCAAGATCCACCTCTTCGACGTGGATCTCTCCGACGAAGTCCGGTTCCGGGAGTCAGACACCGTGATCCCCGGCACCGAACCGATCGTGGCCGCGACCGACCTGGGCCGGCTGGGCCTGTCGATCTGCTACGACTTGCGGTTTCCTGGCCTCTATGGGTGTCTCCGCACTCTGGGTGCCGAGATCCTGTTCGTGCCGGCGGCGTTTACCCGGACGACCGGCCGCGTCCACTGGGAGACCCTGCTGCGCGCCCGCGCCGTCGAGACCCAGTGCTGGGTCGTGGCTCCGGCGCAATGCGGCCGCCACGATGACGAGGGCCTGCGCGAGAGCTGGGGGCACTCGGCGATCGTGGATCCCTGGGGCGAGGTGGTGGTGACGGCGGGCGAGGAGCCGGACCGGATCGCGGCAGATCTGGACCTCGAACGCCTCCGATCGATCCGCGCCTCCATGCCGGTCGAGGAGCACCGCCGCTTCGACGTGGTGCCGCGGCCGGCTCCCGAGGCCTAGCCGCTGCGGTTCCGGCTAGCGTCCGAGTAGACCGGCCAGGATCTCGACGCCCCGCAGGGTGGTTTCGGGCGGCGTTGCCGTGTAGCAGAGCCGTACGTGGCGGGGGTAGGGACCGAAGCTGGGTCCGGGGGCCAAGAGCAGGCCGTTCTCGACGCAACGGGTGAGAAACCCCAGCAAGTCGCCGCCGTCGAGATGTTCGGTGACGTCCAGAAAGAGGAAAGTGGATCCGCCTGGGGGCTCGGTGCCGAGCCGTTCGGCGACCTGGTAGCCGAGATCGCGGTAGAGAGGGAGCGCCTCGGCTACCCAGCGGTCGCCTGGGCCCTCCAGGGCGCGCCGGGCGGCGATCTGGGCCGCGGTGGGGGTTGCATAGAAGGTGTGAGTTGCGACCTTCCGCACCTGGCCCAGCCGGTCCTCGGGACCGACTACGTAGCCGCAGCGGTTGCCGGCCATGCCGAAGGCCTTGGAGAACGAGTGCACCGAGAACGTCCGTTCAGAGGCGAGCGGCAAAGCGTACGGCTGGTCGCCCTCGAAGACGTAGTCCTCGTAGACCTCATCGGCCAGCACCCAGAGATCGTGGGAACGAGCGAACGCGCACAGCGCCTCGATCCACTCCCTAGGCAAGGTCTGGCCGGTGGGATTGTTGGGCGAGCTCCAGTAGATCGCCACCGTGCGCGGGCTCAGAGCCCGGGTGACCTCGTCCATGAGGGTTTCGACGTTGTCGACTTGGCCCAGGATCGGCACGTCCACTGGAGCCGCCCGAAAAGCCCGGACGATGCCGGCGATGAGCGGCCAGTACGGTGCGATCAAGAGCACCTCGTCCCCGGGCTCGACAAGTGCCCCAACGACGGCGCCCAGGGCACCGGTCGCGCCGGCGGCGACCAGGACGTTGGCCGGCGAGGTGGCGACGCCGGTCCGGCCCTCCACTCGGTGAGCGATCGCTTCCAGCAGATCGGCCCGCCCCTGGACGGGAGCGTAGCGATGCATGCCGGGGTAGTCGGCGACCGACAGGCTCTCCATGCGCGTCTCCTCGGCCGGCTCCATCCAGGTGTCGCCGATGTGAAACGGATAGACTTCCCCGGCGACTTCGCGAAGCCGGTGTGCGAGCGACGAGTACACCGAGCCGGTCATGGCTTCGATCGAAGGCGCGATGTCGGGATACCGGGGCATCGAGAGGGTGGCGTCGAAGCTATCGCGTTGCCGGCCGGCGCGCCAGCGCGGTGTGCTATAAGCACGCCTCGTGAGTAGCGGTCTGTACGAACGGGTTCTGGAGATGGGCCTTGAGGCGCCGAGACCTCGGGTCCGAGCCTCGGCCGGCGTGGTCCTCTGGCGCCGGACGGGCTCGTCTCTCGAGACCTACTGGGTCGAGCGTTCCCGCCGGCTGGCCTTCATGGCGGGATTCCATGCCTTCCCGGGAGGCGGTCTGGCAAGAAGCGACGCCGAGCTCGAGCGGCTGGCCAGCGGGGACCGGCCAGGCGGCGTCAAGGGCGCCGATCCCCGGGCGGCTATGCCCGCCACGGTTCTGGACGGGGTCGATCTGCAGCCCATCCTGGAGCCCGGTCTGGCGGTCTGCGCCGCGCGCGAGCTCTTCGAGGAAACCGGAGTCCTGCTGGCGGGATCGGATGTCTCTTGCGATCCGGCGGTCGTGGACGGGCTGAGGGCGCGGCTCGTGGATCCAGACGATCCGCTGGATTTCACGGAGGTTCTGGCCGAGTTGGAGCTCGATCTCGACCTGTCCGAGCTGGTCTACGCCGGCCGCTGGCTCACCCCGCCTCTGGGGCCCGTTCGTTTCGACAACCGGTTCTTTGCCCTCGAATGGCCCGCGGATCGGCCCTTCCAGCCGTCGGTCGTGCCGGGTGAGCTGGTCGCCGGGGAGTGGATCGATCCCGGAGCGGGGCTCGAACGGTGGCGCTCGGGCGAGGTTACGACCGCGCCCCCCATCCTCCATATCCTCGAGGTGCTGGCCGAGGAGGGCTTGCCCTCCGGTCTCGACCGGCTGCGGGCCCCGGCCGAAGCCAACGCCGGCCCCTTTCGCAAGATCGAGTTCCGGCCGGGGGTCCTTATGTTCCCGTTGCGCACCCCCACGCTGCCGCCCGCGGCCTACACCAATGCCTATCTCCTGGGACATGGCGAGATGGCCCTGGTCGATCCGGGCTCACCCTATCCCAAGATGCAGGAAGCTCTGCTCGAGGGTATTGCCGGGCTCCAAGGCCTGGGACGAAAGCTCACCGCCATCTGGCTGACCCATCACCACTCGGACCACGTCGGCGCCGTCCGGAGGATCCTGGAGGTCCACGACGTGCCGGTAGCGGCGCACTTGAAGACCGAGCGCCTGCTCCGGCCGCGGGGACTGCGGGTGGATCGCCGCCTCGAGGACGGCGACCTGCTGACCCTCGAGGGGTCGCCCCGGATGCGCTTTCGCGTTCTCCATACGCCGGGCCACGCTGGCGGCCACCTCGCCTTCCTGGACGAGGATCTGGGCTCCCTGGTCAGTGGCGATCTAACGGCCGGCATCGGCACGATCGTGGTGGACCCCTCGGATGGCGACATGGACGACTACTTGACTTCGCTTGCTCGGGTCCGGGATCTGGGAGTCGCCGCACTCTTCCCGGGGCACGGGCCGCCCACGGTCAACGCTCGCGCCAAGCTCCAGGAATACCTGGACCACCGTGCCTGGCGCGAAGGCAAGATTCTGGCCGCGGCTCTGACGGGAGCACGTGATACCGAGTCGCTCTTGGAGGCCGCCTACGGCGACGTGGACCGGCGCGCCTGGCCGCTCGCCGCCCGGCAGCTCGAGGCCCACCTCATCCGGCTGCGCGGACTCGGCAAGCTCGACTGACCGGCCGATGGAACCCTTCTCGCCGCCGCTGCGTCTTGTGTCGTAGGGCGATGCGGGAGCTAGAACTTTCCGAGCTCGTGGCGCGCTGCCGGCTGGGCGATGATCTGGCGTGGGAAGCGCTGGTCGAGCGCCTCCAGGGCAGGGTCTTCGCGATCGCGTTCCACTACCTGCGGGACCGGGAAGAAGCCCGCGACGCCGCTCAGGAGATTTTTGTGCGGGTCTTCCAGAAGCTGCACACCGTACGCGACGACGTGCCTTTCATGGCCTGGTTCCTGCGTCTGGCCCGTAATTGCTCGATCGATCGATTGCGGCGGCTCAAGGTCCGGACTCCTCCGGAGTCGGTCCCGGTCGAAGGGGCTCAGGATCTCGCCGACCCGGTGACGACGCCCGAAGAGGACTGCTTGCGCACCGCCCGGCAGCGATTGCTGTACCGGGCCCTAGGAGCTCTGACCGAGGTCAACCGCGAGATGATCCTGCTCAAGGACATTCAGGAACTCAAGCTTGAGGAGATCGCGAGCATGCTGGACTTGCCGCTGGGCACGGTGAAGTCTCGGACCAGCAGAGCCCGTGCCGAGCTGGGCCGGGTACTGGGCCGCATCGAGGCGGCCAGCTCCGCGGGAGGGGCGTCATGACTCGTCCCCAGGCTTGCCAAGACTTCGAAGCCGCGCTCGACGTCTACCTGGACGGGCGCTTCGAGGCCGAGAGCGTGACCGCGCTCGAGCGGCACGCTGGCGGATGCGCGGCCTGTGCCGAGCTCTTCGCGCTGGCCTCGCATGAGTCGGCAGAGGTTCCGTTCGAGCTCAAGGCCGGAGTGCTCTCGCAGACGGTGGGCTCGGACTGCCAGAGAGTCAAGCTCCAGATCGCCCGTGCCGCCGAACCCGAGACGCGAGCCGACCTGGACGCCGGTGGGCTTCGCAGGATCGAGGAGCACGTCAAGGCGTGTCCAGGATGCGCCGCGTTCCGGGCGCGGCTCGAGGACTTCCTTCGCGAGCTGCCGGATCTGGCTGAGCTCGCGCCGGTACCGAGTCTGGCGCCCGAGGTGTTGCGGGCGACGCTCCCTTGGGATCTTCGCCTCCGTCGCCGATGGCAGGAGCTGCGAGGGCGGTGGCTGGCGCGGCCTCGCCTTGCTTCCGAGCTGGCCTTCGCCGCGACCCTGGTGCTGGTGCTCCTGGCGTCGCTTCCGGGCTCGCCGCTGGCCGCCATGTCGAGCACGGCCCTTACTGCGGTCGGCACGAATCCCATCGAGGCCTTGGAGTCGGTACGGCTCGAGACTCTGGCGAAGGTCGAGGAGGGCGAGCTGGCTGTCGAGTTTTCGAGTCGCGCCGGCCGTGTCGCTGAGGCCGTGGGCGAGCAGGTTGCGGCCGGTCTGGCCGAAAGCGTCGAGCTCGCGGGAACCGTCGCTGCCGGAACTGCGTCCTTCTTCACGGACGGAGACGATTCCGAACCCGCCTCCGTTCCGGAAGACGAGACCAGAGAAGACGCGAAGGAGACACCATGACCGTAGAGATCCCAGCCGCCGAAGAGAGCTCGCGAGCTCACTACGAATCCGTCCACGAGTCCCAGGACCACGCAGCGCCGCCGCACCCTCGCCGGGCGCCTCTGCTGCGGGATCCGCGCCGGAAGGCTCCGCTACTCGCCGTGGTTCTCTCGGCGATGCCCGGCCTCGGCCAGGTCTACGTCGGCTACTACAAGCGGGCCTTCATCCATGCGCTGGTGGTGGCGACGCTGCTGACGCTTCTGTCCACGGCGGGCGCGCTCGGACCGCTGACGCCGCTGGCGTCGGTCTTTCTGGCGTTCTTCTGGCTCTACAACATGGTCGATGCCGGGCGCCGGGCCGCCCTCTACAACCAGGCTCTGGCCGGCGGCCAGGAGATCCAGCTGCCCGCGGACTTCGGCGAGCCCGGATTCCGGGGATCGGTCCTGGGGGGAGCGATCCTGGCGGCGGTGGGCTCCGTGCTCTTGGCTCACACCCGCTTCGGCGTGTCGCTCGACTGGATCGAGGACTGGTGGCCGCTGGCGCTCGTCGTCTTCGGCGCCTACCTTGCCTTCAAGGGCTGGCAGGAGAGAGGCGCGGGCGGGGATCCTTCCGAGACGGACCTGTAAGCGGCTGGGGTCAATCGGCGGCCACGAGTTCGGCGAAGGTGCTCGGGTCCACATTGCCGCCGCTCAAGACCACACCGATCCGTCCGTCCGGCTGGATCGCGCCGGAAAGCAGGGCGGCGACGCCGAGGGCTCCCGAGGGCTCGATCACCAACTTCAGGCGCTCGAAGAGGTAGCGCATCGCCGTACGGATCGCCGCTTCGCTGACCGTGACCATGTCATCGACCGTTTCCAGGATCAGCGGGAAGGTGTACTCGCCGAGGGACGCGGTGCGGGTGCCGTCGGCGATCGTGGGCGGGTTTCGAACCGTCTGGAGGGTGCCGGTCCGAAAGGAGCGGACCGCGTCGTCCGCCAACTCGGGCTCGACACCGACCACCCGGCAGGTCGGGGCTCGAGCCCGGGTGGCCGCGGCGCAGCCCGAGAGCAATCCGCCACCGCCGCAGGGAACCAGCAAGGTGTCCAGGTTCTCGACGGATTCGTGCAGCTCCACGGCCACGGTGGCCTGCCCGGCGATGACGTCCGGGTGATCGAACGGTGGAATCATCGTGTAGTCGCCGTCTCGCGCCAATCCTTCGGCGATCTCCTTGCGCGAGGTGGTTTGGGGGTCGTAGGCGACGACCCGGGCGCCGTAGCCCTCGGTGGCGGCTCGTTTGACCCGGGGAGCGTCGGTGGGCATGACGATCGTGGTCGGAACGTCGAGGAGCTTGCCCACCAGCGCGACTGCCTGGGCGTGGTTGCCGGAGGAATAGGTGAGGACTCCCGCGGCGCCGATCGAGCCTGCGTCTGCGTGGCGCTTGGCGATGGCGTTGTAGGCACCCCGGAGCTTGAAGGCGCCGATTCGCTGAAAGGACTCGCACTTCAAGAAGACCTCGGCGCCCAGATGGCGGTCGAGCGAGCTCGAGGTATGGACCGGCGTTCGGTGCGCCACTCCCGCCAGGCGCCTTGCGGCGGCCTCGATCTCAGCCTCGATCCAGGCTCGCGAGATCGGCAGCGGCAAGATCAGGAGCCGATTCTGGCCAGGACTTCGCGGCCATCGGCGATGGCCTGGAGCTCTTCGACCAGATACTCGGGATTGGGTGCCTTGCCGACGAGCTTCTCGAGCAGCGTCCGGGCCTCGGCCCGGCGCGAGGAGTCGTGCTCGAGCAGAGCCTCGGCGAGGTAGAGGAGTGACAGGGCGTCTTCAGGGTCGGCGCGGTGGGCCAGCTCGAGCTCCCGGATCGCGATGTCGCGGTCGATCCACGACGTTACGAACGGCAGCTTGGGAGCCTCGGCGTGCAGCCGGCCCAGGATGCGATGCCCGCCGCCGGACTCGTAGTCTGGATCCAGGGCCAGAACGACCGCGGCGTAGTCCCGGATCTTGCCCGCGACGCCCTTGCGCGCGGCCGCGATCTTGCCCCGGTACCGGCCCCAAAGGCCCCAGTGAACGGCGGCGAAGAAATAGACCCCGACCGCGTCCGGCTCGTGCCCGAGGTGTGCGACCAAAGAGTCGCGGTTCTTGGCGCCGGTCGGATCGAGGTCCGTGTTGCGGGTCAGGATCTGAATGCCCTCTTCCGCCAGGGCGCGGCCGCGTTCGAAGACAGCCAGCTTGGCGTCCCGGTCGGTCAAGACATGCTCGCCCTTGAAGAAGAGCGCCTTCAGCAGAGCGACGCGGGCTTCAAAGCTCGCCGGATCGAGGTCGAGCGCCGCTTCGAAGGACTCGATCGCCGTGTCGATCGGGCCGGCGACGGCTCGGATGTCCTGCCGGCCCAAGGCTCGGGCTGCAAAGGCCTCGCGGCCGGCCGCCAGAAACTCCTCTACCTCGGCGGCGTGAAGCGGTGCCGGCATCGGAGCGAGGCAAAGGCCCAGAATCCCGAGGAAGGCTCCCAAACGACGCTGCATCGGGCCATTCTATGTTGAATGGACACGAGGGGGACGGTGTGTGGAAGGTGCGGCGCGGACCGGTTCGAAGCCCGGGCCGACGCCTCGAATCTCGGCCCCAGCCTGGTCCGTACCATGCAAGCAGGAAGGACTTTCGTACCGTTCGGAGAACCTTGCATAGAATGCGCCGTTCGATGTCGCGATTTCCTCGCCCACCCAAGTCGTTCGCTGGCCCGGCTGGCGCCACTGGCACTACGGGTACCGCCGGCGCTGCGGCCATCGGACCGTCTGCTCCGGCGGTACCGGCGGCTCCGGTGACGCCGGCGCCGAGCCCCACCGAAGTCCCGCCTGCCGACGCCCTCTGGACGCGGATCGACCGCGCAATCGCCGCCGCCCGCCAAGCGCTCCTGGACCAGCAGCAACCGGACGGGCATTGGTGCGCCAGGCTGGAAGGCGACTCTATCTTGGAGTCGGAGTACGTCCTGACCAAGGTCTATCTGGGACGCGGTGAGGATCCCAAGGTCGGCAAGGCGGCGGAGGCGTTGCGCCGGGCGCAACGGCCCGAAGGCGGCTGGAGCCTCTATCCGGACGGCCCCGCCGACGTCAGCGCTTCGATCAAGGCCTACCTGGTCCTCAAGCTCATGGGTGACGATCCCGCCGCCGAGCCGATGACCCGCGCTCGCGAAGCGATCCTCGACGGCGGGGGGCTCGAAGCGGCGAACTCCTTCACCAAGATCTACCTTTCGATCTTTGGCCTGTACCGGTGGGACGCGGCTCCGGCGGTTCCGCCCGAGCTAGTGCTCTTGCCCGGATGGTTCCCGTGCAACCTGTACGAGATGTCGTCCTGGTCGCGCGCGATCGTGGTGCCCCTCAGCATCATCTGGGCACGGAAGCCACGCCGCGAGCTTCCGGTCACCTTGGACGAGCTGGATGCCGGTCCCGCGGCGATCCGCCATCCGGCCTTGGGAGGTTTTCGCTCTCGTGCCTGGGGCCGTTTGTTCACCACCATCGACCGGTTCATCAAGGCCTATCAGGCGGTCCCGTTCCATCCGCTCCGCCAAGGCGCGGTCGAGGCCGCCGAGCGCTGGATCTTGGAGCGGCTCGAGGCGAGCGACGGCCTGGGGGCGATCTTCCCGCCGATCGTCAACACCATCATCGCTCTCGAGAGCTTGGGCTACGCGCAGGGCCATCCGGTGCTGGCCGCCCAGATCCGCGAGCTCGAGAAGCTCGAGATAGAGGACGACGAGACCCTTCGGGTCCAACCATGCAAGTCGCCGGTCTGGGACACGGCTCTGGCGATGACGGCGCTCGCCAGCTCGACGCCCGCGGGTGGCGACGGCGATCCGGAGGTCCGGGCTCTGGAGCGGGCGGCCGAGTGGCTCCTGGCGCGCGAAGTGCGGCGTCCGGGCGATTGGCGCAACAACAACCCGAAGGGTCCGGTGGGTGGCTGGTACTTCGAATACGCCAACGAGTTCTATCCCGATTGCGACGACACCGCCGAAGTGCTCAAGGCGTTAGCGTTGACGGCGCCTTCGAGTCGCGGAGACGGGGTGGCCGCCGCGATCGATCGGGGCAGGGCCTGGCTGGTCTCGATGCAGAACCGGGACGGCGGCTGGGCCTCGTTCGATCGGGGCTGTGACCGGGAAATCCTGACCTACATTCCCTTTGCAGATCACAATGCCATGATTGATCCGTCGACGGTCGATATCACCGGCCGGGCTCTGGAGGCGCTGGCCGCGCTGGGCGCCGATTCGAGCGAGGCGAGGATGGAACGGGCGATCGGGTTCGTGCGCTCGATGCAGGAACCCGACGGCTCCTGGTACGGCCGTTGGGGCTGCAACTACCTCTACGGCACCTGGCTGGCGCTGACCGGCCTGGCGGCGGCCGGCGTGGACCTGGTGGCCGAGCCCTGGGGTGTGGCCGCCCGTGACTGGATCCGGTCTCGGCAAAACCCCGATGGGGGATGGGGTGAGACGCTTGCCTCGTACGAGGATCCGGAGCTCAAAGGCAGGGGGACGAGCACGCCCAGCCAGACCGCGTGGGCGCTCCTGGGCCTGCTGGCCGCCGGCCACCGCGGGTCCGAGATTGAGCTGGGCATCGCCTACCTGCTCGAACGGCAGCTCCCGGACGGCACCTGGACCGACGAGGCCTGGACCGGAACCGGATTTCCGAAGGTCTTCTACTTGAAGTACCACAACTACCCCGTCTACTTTCCGCTGCAGGCGCTGGCGGAGTTCCGCCGGCTGGACCGGGCCGGGAACCGCTCCGGCGCGGGAGTGTCCTGACCGGCAACCCTGACCGATTGCTCTGATCCACGAACTCCGACCCGCTAACTCCGACCCGTGCGCTTCCCGCTCCACATCACCACCGACATGGTCCGGCATCAGGCCAAGCAGGCCTGGCGGGGCACGAGCCGCTATCCGTTCGTGCTCATGCTCGAGCCTCTCTATACCTGCAATCTGGCGTGCCTGGGCTGTGCCACGGAGCGCCACACCGGCAAGCTCAAGGATCGCCTGCCGGTGGCTACCTGCCTCGAGGCGGTCGATCTGTGCGGGGCGCCGGCGGTTTCGATTTGTGGCGGCGAGCCCACGATCTATCCGGAGCTACCCGAGTTGCTCGCTGGCATCATCGAGCGCCGACGGCACATCTACCTGTGCACCAACGCGCTGCTTCTGGATGAGAAGGTCTTCGACTTGGTCCCTCCGCACAAGCGCCTGTCGATCAACGTCCACCTGGACGGCATGCGCGAGACTCACGACTACGTCTGCGCTCGGGACGGGGTCTTCGACAAGGCGATCGAGATGATTCGGGAGTCGAAGAAGCGCGGGTACCACGTCGTCACCAACACGACCGTCTTCAAGGAGACCGACATCGAAGAGGTCGAAGAGCTGTGCGCGAAGCTGGCGGCGATGGGCGTCGACGGCATGCTGATCTCGCCCGGCTACCAATACGAGTCGGTGGATCGGGACATCTTCATGACCCGGCGGGACATCCAGGAGAAGTTCCGCAAGGTGCTCGGGATCTCGAAGAAGTACCGTTTGCACTCAACGCCCATGTTTCTGGAGTTCGCGGCCGGCCTGCGCGACTATGACTGCTCTCCTTGGAGTACGGTGACCTTCACGCCTTTGGGCTGGAAGGGGCCGTGCTATCTCATCGGCAAGCAGTACTACGACAGTTGGGACGAGTTCTGGAATGGGACCGATTGGAGCTACTGGGAGTCCCGAAGCGACCGGCTTTGCCAGAACTGCGCCATGCATTCGGGCTTCGAAGCCTCGGTGGTGACGGACCTCAAGCGGCGGCCGGCCGACTTGGTGCGCATGGCCGCCTGGAACCTGTTGGGCTGAGGCCGCAGGTCTCGACGAAGGCGAGCGCCGGCGGATGAAGGCCTTCCTGACCGGAGCCACCGGGTTCGTGGGCGGCCACCTCTTGCGCGCGCTCGAGCGCGCGGGCAGGGACGTGACCTGTCTGGTGCGTCCTTCGAGCGACCGGCGCAACTTGGGCGCGAGCGCCGCCCAGGTCGTGGTCGGCGACCTGCTCAGGCCGGAGGGCTACCGGCCGGCGCTGTCGGAGGTCGATGAGGTCTATCACTGCGCCGCCGACTACCGGCTCTTCGCCCAGCGTCCGGAGGCCATTTACCGGGCGAACGTGGAAGGTACCCGCCGGCTCCTGGAAGCGGCCCTCGACGCTTCGGTCTCGCGGGTGGTGTACACGAGCTCGGTGGGGGCCCTCGGGCTCCACGCCGACGGCTCTCCCGCCCGCGAGACGACTCCGGTACGGTTTCAGGACATGATCGGCCATTACAAACGCTCGAAGTTCCTGGCCGAGCGCGTCGCCGAGGAGCTGGCCGGCCGCGGTCTGCCCGTGGTCATCGTCAACCCTTCGACGCCGGTGGGCGAGGGCGACCTCAAGCCGACCGCGACCGGGAGGATTGTTCTTGACTTCTTGAACCGGAAGACTCCCGCCTATGTGGATACCGGACTCAACTTCGTGGACGTTCGAGACGTGGCTGCCGGGCATCTGCTCGCGGCGGAGAGGGGCGAGATCGGAGAGAAGTACATTCTGGGCAACGAGAACCTGTCCCTGGCCGAGCTCTTCGGACGGCTGGAAGAGCTCACCGGCTTGCGGGCGCCGAGCTTGCGCTTGCCTCACGCGGTGGCGATCGCCGCCGGCGCCCTCGACACTGCCCGCGCGCGGGTCTTCGGCGGCGAGCCGCGGGTCTCGCTGGAGGCCGCGCGCATGGCCCGGCACAGGATGTACTTCGACGCCGGCAAGGCGGTGCGGGAGCTGGGCCTGCCGCAAACGCCGGTCCGGGAAGCGCTCGGGCGGGCGGTAGCCTGGTTTCGTGAGAACGGCTACGTCACGGCCGGCGCGGGGCAGCGATGAGCTCGGCGGACCTGGCTGTGGTCTGTGCCCTTCCTGAGGAGGCCGGGCCGTTGGTCGGGCATTGGGGCCTGAGGCCGGCTCGGATCGAGGGCTTGCCGGCCTGGCGGGGCGAGTGCCCCGGGGGAAGCGTGCTCATGGTGCGGGCCGGGGCGGGAGCCGCGGCCGCGCCCCAGGGTCTGGATCGGGCGCTGGCCTCGGCTTCGGAAGTGCTCTTCACCGGCTTGGCCGGTGCTCTGACTCCCGATCTTGCCACCGGCGACCGGGTCCTCGCCGCCGCCCTGGCGGGAGCCGCCCTGCCCCGAGTCGGAGGCCACGAGCTCGCGGATCCGCGGCCCGAGCGCCGGCAGGCGCTTCTGGCGGCCGGTGCCCGCGAAGGGGTCTTCGTGACCTCTCCGACGATCGTCGCCCGCGCCCGCGACAAGCGCGAGCTGGGAGCGAGATTCGGTGCCGGCGAGACAGCGGTCGTGGACATGGAGAGCGGTCGCTGGGCGGCTCTGGCGAATCGGGCGGAAGTGCCCTACGTTGTTCTCCGAGTCGTGAGCGACACACTCGACGAGTCGCTGCCCGGACCCGTGGCCCGGGCGGTCGATCGACGGGGGCGGCTCTCGCGTGGCCGGGTACTGGCGGCGGCTCTGGCCCGGCCCTGGACCGTGCCGGCTCTCGTCGAGTTCCGGGCGAGGGCTCGAGGCCTGATGGCGGGCCTGGCCCGCACGATCGACGAGGTCTGGGCGTGATCCGGCCGATCCGAGACGGGAGGCCACCGTGGGCGCTGGCCGGGACCCGGGTTGCCGCGATCGCCATCCTGGTCTCGGTCTGGATGGCGGTAGCCGCCTCGTCGTCGGAGGTCGAAGGTCGCGGATCGCCCGGACCGGAACCCGCCGCTCCGCCCGCGGTCCTGTACCTGACCCTCGACGCCGTGCCCTACTCGTATGTCGTCGATCTCGAGCGGCGTGGCGTCGCCGCCGAGCTTTTTGCCGAGCTGGGCGGCCCCCGACCGCTGGTCAGCACCTTTCCCTCGACCACCAGCGTCGCCCTGGCGGCGGCCTTCGAACCTCTGGGCCTCGAGCGCTCACCGGGTTATGAGGCTCGCTTCTTCGACTGGCGCCGGCGCAAGGCTCGGGGCGGCGGGCCGGTCAGCTATTTCAAGATTGCGTTTCCTTGGCGGGACTTCTTCGACTGGAGCAAGAAGGGCGTGGCGCGGAGCGCCGTGGCCAGCCTGAGGCCGGTCAAGGCCAGCGAGCGCCGGGTCGAGCGAGCCGTGCGGGACTTCGTGGCCTCCACCCAACCGCGCTACTTCGCGTACGTCGAGACCACCGACACCGCGGCGCACTTGAAGGGTCCGGAGTCCTTGGACGAGACCTTCATCCGGCTGGGGCGGGCGATCGCGAAGGCCCGGAGCGACAGCGGCCGCCGGCTCCGATTTGTTGTCTTTTCGGATCACGGTATGTCCGGGGGGCGGCCCCTGGTCAACGTGCTGCCGGGTGTCCGTCGCGCCTTCGTGGAGCACGGCCTCCGGGCCGGCGAGAGCCTGGCGCGCGGAGACGTCGTGCTCACTCCGTACGGCCTGGTCTCGAGCTTCGAGGCCTACTCGGCGCCCGAGTTGGGCGCCAAGCTGGCGACCATCCTGGCTTCGGTTGAGGGCGTAGAGCTCTGCGCTCACCGCTCGGCCAACGATGAGGACGATAAGGACGATGGGAACGATGCGGTGCGGGTCGTCAGCAGCGGCGGTCTCGCCACGATCCGGAAATCGGCGGCCGCCTGGTCCTACGTGCCGGTTGCCGGAGACCCCCTGGGCTACCGGGTCGTGCTCGAGCGCTTGGGTCGTGGTGGCTCGAAGGACGACCTGGAGCGTCCGGGTTGGTTCGCGGACCGGGACTGGCTCCGCGAGACGACCGCGGCGGCGTTCCCGGACGGCCTTGCGCGGATTCACTCCAGCTTCGAGCGGGTCGAGAATCCGGCGACCGTGGTGTGCTCGACGGCGACCGGCTACATGTACGGCGCGCGCGCGACCGAGCGGGCGGCGCGGCTGACCGGCGGCCGCCTGCGCTGGACGCACGGGGCCCTATCGCGCGAGGCCTCGGTCGGCTTTCTGCTTTCCGATCTGGCCGTCCTGGCCGATCCAGCCGGCCTGGCTGTCCCGAGAGGGCAACCGTCGGAAGGCCTGCCGGTGCGCTTGTCGGAGATGTTCCTGGCGGCGGGTTCGGCGACGGCCGGGGTCGGGCTTGGACTGGGGTCTGGACTGGGGCCGCCATCCACGCCGAGCCCAGAGAGCGGCCAGAAGATAAAATGATGAGTTCGCAGCGGATCGGACGGATCCGGACCGGGTCGAGCCGGCCAGTCCGGCGTTCCTGCCGGTGTGAGCCCGGCACCGGGCCGTCTCCGAAGAAGACCGTCGCCGGGGATTGCAACCAGGACTGAGACTTGTCGAGCCCAACCCTCAAGGCCAACGTAGCGCCCGCTCTGGAGCCCCTGCTGGCGGACTTCCGGGACACGGCTACCCAGCGGATTGACGCCTGGCTCGCCGAGCGCGAGCAGAGGGCGCTGGCGGAGTCCAACCAAGACGTCCTGGAGCTGACTTCGAGGCTCAGGGAATTCGTGGGGCGGGGCGGCAAGCGACTGCGACCGGCGCTGGTCTCTTTCGGCTACCGGGCGACCGGCGGCGAAGACGAAGAGGCGATCCTGCCGCTGGCGCTTTCCACCGAACTCCTCCAAGCGTACTTGCTGATGCACGACGACATCATGGACGATGCCGAGGTGCGGCGCGGCAAGCCCACCGCTCACCGGGCCTTCGAGCAGGACCATCGGGATCGGGGCTGGCCGGGAGACGCCGCCAGGCATGGCGAATCGGTCGCGATTCTGCTTGGGGATCTGGCGCACGCCTACGCCGTGGAGCTCTTTCTGGAGGGTTCCCGGCCCTTTGCGGTTCCCGAGCTCGGCCGCACCTTCGCCGCGATGTGCCAGGAAGTGGTGCTGGGACAGTATCTGGAGATGACGGCGCCGTTTCGCGGCGCGCTCGATCGCGATGCCCTACTTCAAATCCTGCGACTCAAGTCCGGCCGCTACTCGGTCGAGCGGCCGCTGGAGCTGGGTGTTCTGGCCGCGGGCGCTTCACCGGAGAACCGCCAGGGCCTGGCCCGCTACGGGCGGGTCTTGGGCGAGGCCTTCCAGCTCCGCGACGACCTGCTCGGTGTCTTTGGCAGCAGCGAGACCGTGGGCAAGTCGGTCGACTCGGACATCGCCGAGGGCAAACACACGGTCTTGATTCAGCAGACTTTGGAACGGACAGCGGGGCCCGAACGGCAGGTGGTGCTCGAGGCCCTCGGGGACCCCGAGGTGACGGCCGAGACGCTGGATCGCGTGCGCGCCGTCGTGGCCTCGAGCGGCGCCAAGCTGGCGGTGGAGATGATGGTCGCCGAACGGCTCGACATCGCCCGCGAGGCTCTGGTGGCGTTGACCCTGGAGGCTCAGGGTCGGGCCTTTCTGGAGGCGCTGGTCGATTTTCTCGGAGACCGCGACTATTGACCGGGCACCGAGGCGACGCCGGCGAGCGCGACCGCAAGCAGGAGCACATCCAGCTTGCGCTCGACGATCGCATGCAGCTCGACGGGCACTTCTTCGATGGCCTGCGTTTCGAGCACGATGCCCTGCCCGAGCTGGACATGGGGGCGATCGATCTCGGCGTGCGCTTCCTGGAGCGCGAGCTCGCAGCTCCGCTTCTGATCTCGTGCATGACCGGCGGGACCGAAGAAGCCGGCCGCATCAATCGCAATCTGGCGCTGGCCGCCGAGGAGGTGGGCATCGCGATCGGCGTGGGATCGCAGCGCAAGGCGATCGAGGATCCCTCCCAGGCCGAGAGCTTCCGGATTCGCGAGCTCGTCCCGAGCGTGCCCCTCCTGGCCAATCTGGGCGCGGTGCAGCTCAACTACGGATTCGGTCTCGACGAGTGCCGGCGGGCGGTCGACATGATCGAGGCCGACGCCCTCGTCTTTCACTTGAATCCCCTCCAAGAAGCCATTCAGCCGGAGGGGCAGTGCGACTTCTCGAGTCTGCTGGCCCAGATGGCGGAGGTGGCCGCGGCGCTCGACGCGCCGGTGATCGTCAAGGAAGTGGGCTGCGGCCTGTCGCGCGACGTCGGCCGGCGTTTGCGGGAGGCCGGGTTCACGATTCTGGACACGTCGGGACTGGGAGGTACGAGCTGGGCCCGGATCGAGGCGAGCCGGGCCGACGACTTCGCGCTCGGCGAGCTTTTCGCCGGCTGGGGCGTGCCCACGCCGCGGTCGATTCGTGAGCTGCGTGCCCTCGGCGGCCTGACCGTGATTGGCAGCGGCGGGGTACGTAACGGCATCGACGCGGCCAAAGCGATCGCCCTCGGCGCCGATCTCGTCGGCGCCGCCAAGCCCTTTCTGCAGGGCGCCGACGTCTCCGCCGAGGAAACGGTGGCGCGGGCGCGGGCCTTCGTGCGGGAGCTCAGAATCGCGATGTTCTGCGCCGGCGCCGGCTCGGTGAGCGAGCTCCAAGAGACGCCGCTGGTGGAGGGCTGGGACTGATGGCTGGGAAGCGAGCTGGCGCGAGCGCAACGGAACACTTGGAATCCCTGGTCACTGAGGTGGTGGAGGGCTCCCGCCGGCTCCACGAGCTGCCGGGAGATCTCGAGCCCGACGATGCTGCCTGGGTCCGCCGCACCGCGCTCGAGCGGCTGACCGGAACGTCGCTCGAGGCTACCGGCGGCTACGGCCTGGACGCGGCTCGCGCGGCGGCCCGCCATTGCGAGAACTTCATCGGGGCGGCGCAGGTGCCGATCGGCGTGATCGGCCCACTCTCTGTGCGCGGGCGCTTCGTCTCGCCCGAGGAGTCGATCTACGTGCCGATGGCGACCACCGAAGGCGCGCTCCTGGCAAGCGCCAACCGCGGCTGCCGTGCGATCCGCGATGCCGGCGGCGCGACCGTCGCCGTCGAGGACGTGGGCATCACGAGGGCACCGGTGTTCCGTTCCGAGGGGCTCGACGCGACCCAGGGATTCCTGAGTTGGGTGGCGGAGCACGAAGACCGGATTCGGGAGGTAGCCGAGAGCACCAGCCGCTTCCTGAAGCTCCAAGATCTGCGGCCGCAGGTCATCGGTTCGTCGATCTATCTGCGCTTCCGCTTTCGCTGCGGCGACGCCATGGGCATGAACATGGCCACGGTGGCCTGCGATCGGGTGGTCTCGGATCTGATCGAGCCCGAGACCGGCCTGCCGTGCATTGCGCTCTCCGGAAATTTTTGCGTCGACAAGAAGCCCTCGGCGGTCAACTTCCTGGAGGGCCGGGGCAAGCGGGTTCACGCCGACGTGGTTCTGGAAGCCGAAGTGCTTCGGGAGCGGCTCAAGACGACGGCGGCCGCGCTGCGCGAGGTGCAATACCGGAAGAACCTGATGGGCTCGATCGCCGCCGGGTCGATGGGATTCAACGCCCACTTCGCCAATGTGCTGGCCGCCTTCTTCATCGCCACCGGCCAGGATCCGGCGCAGGTCGTGGAAGGAGCCATGGGCGTCACCAGCATCGAGCCGCACGGCGAGGACGGGGTGCGGGCGTCGGTGTTCTTGCCCGACTTGCCCCTGGGGGCCGTCGGCGGCGGAACCTCGCTCGATACCCAGCGCGAGGCGCTGGACCTGCTCGGCATCCCGGCCGTGCCCAAACGTCCGGGCGAGGCGGTGATGCGTCTGGCCGAGATTCTCGGGGCCGCGGTGCTGGCGGGCGAACTCTCGCTGATGGCCGCCTTCACCACGCGAGATCTGGCGAGGGCCCATCAGGAGCTCGGGCGCGGTTCCGTCGAGCGCTAGCTGCCAGCGATGACCGTCGCCAGCGCACCCGGCAAGCTCATCGTGATGGGCGAGCACGCGGCGGTCTACGGCCGGCCGGCCCTGGTGGCGGCGCTGGATCTGCGTACCCGGTGCCGGATCGCGAGGCGCGGGGACAAGAGCGGGACCGATGCTGCAGTGCGGCTTTGCCTGGAGACCTTCGGCCACGAGGAAACCGTGGCCTGGGCCGAGATCTTGCGCTTCGGCGCCGAGCGGCGTGAATGCTGGCGCCGGTACCGAGCCGATCCCAGCCCGGAGCGGTTCGAGGCCTTGCGCACGACCGATCCGGCGAGCGTGGTCAAGATCGTTCTAGCCGAGTCGGTCCAGGCGACCGAGAGGCCCGCCGCCGAGCTGCCGTCCCTTGACGTGCACCTCGGCTCGGAGCTACCGGTGGGTGCCGGCCTGGGAAGCTCGGCCTCGGTCGCGGTGGCGGTAGCCGGAGCCTTCGTGGTGGCGACCGATGGCCGGCCCGACCCCGACCTGGTGGCCGTGATCGCGGAGGAAGCCGAGCGCCGCCAGCACGGCACGCCGTCGGGCGTGGATCATCGAACGGTCTTGAAGGGCGGCTGGCAGCTCTTTCGGCCCGGGGCTGCCTCGGCCGGTCGGATGGAGACCGGCGGCTCCGGAGCCTCTGAGGCGAGTTATCTCGAGGTGTCGACCCGGCTCGAAGTGCCCTCCTGGCTCGACGGCTGTCTGGCGGCTTTCAACACGGGAACGCCGGTGGAGACCACTGGGGAGGTGGTGGCGGCTGTACGCGCACGCAAGGACCAGGATTCGGAATTCGACGCCTTGCTTGACCGGATGGGCGAGGCGACGCTCGCCGCCGCCGAGGCGCTCGCCGCAGGCGAGTCCCGGTGGCCGGACCTGCTCGACGCGGTCAAGCGCTTCGAGCGATGTTTGGAGCGGATCGGAGTGGTGCCGGAGCCGGTGGCCCGTGCCATCGTCGAGATCGAGGCGGCCGGTGCCGCGGCCAAGATCTCGGGCGCCGGCGCCCTGAGCGGCGCGGCGGCCGGCATGTTGATCGTCTTTCGGCCCCGCTACCGGGACCTTCCCGATCCCGACTCTCTTCTTCCGGCTGGTACCGTTCCCGTGCCGGGCGGCTTCGGCGGCCCCGGACTGCGCTGGGAAACCTGACCGATGCCTACCCAAGCGACCGTCATCGCTCCGTCGAACATCGCCTTCATCAAGTACTGGGGCACACGCGACGCCGAGACCGTCGAGCCGTTCAACCCTTCAATCTCGATGACCCTGGACCGCTGTGTTTCGACGTGTACCGCGACCTTCCACCCCGGGGGTGGCGGCCGGGACCGGGTCTGGTTCCGGCGCGAGGGCGGTGGTTTCGAGCCGGCGTCGGAGGGTTTCGTGGCCCCTGTTCGTCGCCATCTGAACAGACTGCGGGATCGGGCGGGCCGCGCCGGCTCCTTCGAGGTCCTGACCGAGAACTCGTTCCCGACCGGTGCCGGCATCGCCTCGTCGGCCTCGGGGTTCGCGGCCCTGACCCTGGCGGCGCTCGAGGCTCTGGGAACGCCGCCCGAGGATCTGAACGAGGCGTCCCGCTGGGCCCGGCTCAGCGGTTCGGGCTCGGCGGCCCGCTCGGTCGCTGGAGGTTACGTGCGCTGGCCGGCGGCGGCCGGCGGCGACGGTATCGAGGTCCTGGCAGGTGCCGATCATTGGGCTCTGTGCGATTTGGTCGCGATCGTGGACGAGTCGGCCAAGGACGTGCCATCGCGCGAGGGCCACCGGCGGGCGCCGACCAGTCCCAGGTTCGAGCCGCGGCTGGCCGAGCTGCCGGATCGGCTCCGGGCCGTCGAAGAAGCCATCCGCGAGCGCGACATTCAGAAGCTGGGCGCGGTGGTCGAAGACGAGGCGGTGGATCTGCATCGCGTTGCCATGTCCTCGACTCCGCCCACCTACTATTGGAAGGGTGGCACACTCGAAGTGTTGTGGCGGATTCGCGAGCTGCGCGCGGAAGGCGTCCCGGTCTACGCCACGATCGATGCCGGGCCAAACGTCCACGCTCTTTGTCCGGCGGACGTCGAAGTCCGGGTGAGCGCCGCTCTTGCGGAGCTGGACGGCGTCGTCCGGGTGCTGGCCGACCGGGTGGGCACCGGGCCGCGCGCAAGCGAGCGCCATCTGGAGCGCGACGGCGAGCCCGGCCGGGAGGGGCGGCAATGAGCCCGCGTCCGCCGGTCTTCCTGGTCAAGTGGGGCGGGAGCCTGATTACCGACAAGGCCGGAAACGAGGCCGTGCGCCGGGAGGTCGTGGACCGGCTCGCGGTTGAGCTGGCCGGCGCGTCCGCACGCTTCGTTCTAGGTCATGGCAGCGGTTCGTTCGGCCACCGGGCCGCCCTCGAGTCGGGCTGGGACGGCCGGAGCCGGCCGCAGCAGATCTCGGCGGTCTCGCGAACCCAGGACGCGGCGGCGCGGCTCCATCGCGTCGTCGTCGCCGCGCTTCTGGAAGCCGGTCTCGAGCCGTTCTCGCTGGCGCCGGGCAGCTTCATGACCGGCCCGGCCGCGGGTGGAGCCGGCGCGGTGACCGTGGCGGCGGCTTTGGACGCGGGCCACCTGCCGGTTCTCTACGGTGACGTGGCGCTGACCGAAGAAGGCGAGCCTCGTATCGTCTCGACCGAGACCGTGCTGAGGTCGCTGCTGCCGGGGTTGCTGGCTCGGGGGCATGGGGTTGCCGGAGCGATCTGGCTGGGCCGGTCGGAGGGCATTCTGGACGGCGCCGGCGCGCCGGTGGATCGGGTCACGGCGGCGAACCTGGACGCGGTCCGGGCGGCCGCGGTGGGCTCGGCCGGCGACGTCACCGGCGGCATGCGGCTGCGGCTGGAAACTGCCCTCGAACTGAGTCGGTTCGGCGTGCCTTCATGGATCGGAAACGGGGATCGCGCCGGAGCCCTGGCGGCCGCGGTGGCGGCTCTCGAGGCCTCCGGCTGCGCGGAGCCAGAGGAAGCGGCGAGAGTCGCGGCGACAGCGGGCGCGGAAGCCGGGGCGACTCGGGTCCCGGCCGGCTTGGACTCGACCCGGTCGCGGGACGGCCGCGACGGGTGAGCGCTTGCGCCGATCCAGGCTAGGATCGGCGTCGGGTATGAAGGACGTCGCGACACCATCCGGAGGTTTCGGAAACAGGGGAAACGGGGGAAACGGAAGAAGCGGGGGAGACCGAGCCGTCGAGCTCTTTGCCACCGCTCGGGGCGAGCGCCTCCAGGATCTCCTGGTCAAGACCAGCCGCACCTTCGCGCTGGCCATCCCTCAGTTGCCAGACCCGACGCGGGGCGAGGTCACGATCTCCTATCTGCTGTTCCGGATCGCGGACACTTTCGAGGACGCGAGCGTGTTGTGGCGCCGCCCGCAGCGCCTGCGGGCCCTGGACGAGTTCGACCGCCTGCTGGCCGAGCCGTCGCGGAGCGAAGTCGAAAGCCGCGTCGCGGTCTGGCTTGCCGAGCCGCCGACCGAGCATCCGGGCTATCTCGAGTTGCTGACGGAGACTCCCGCGGTTTTTGGAGCTCTGCTGGACCTCGATCCGGCCGCGGCCGAGGCCATCCGGAAGCACACCCGGCGGACCACGCGTCTGATGGCCGAGTTCGTGACCAAGACCGACGACGGCGGCGTCCTTCGCCTGGAGGACCTGGACGATCTGAGGGCCTACTGCTACGCGGTTGCCGGGATCGTGGGCGAGATGCTGACGGACTTGTTTCTTCTGGGCAGCGAGGCGCTGACGCCCGCCGCGGACTACCTGCGTGAGCGCGCCTCGGCGTTCGGCGAGGGGCTACAGCTCGTCAACATCCTCAAGGACAGCGTCGAGGACGCCGACGAGGGACGAAACTTCCTTCCGCCCGGGGTCGATCGGGACGAGGTGTTCGCGTTGGCCCGGGCCGACCTTCGCTCGGCCGCCGAGTATTCACGGGCGATTCAGGCCGCGGGAGGACCCCCCGGAGTGATCGCCTTTACCGCCCTGCCGGTGGAGCTGGCTTGGGCGACGCTGGATCGGGTCGAGGCCAAGGGGCCGGGCTCCAAGATCTCCCGCGCCCGGGTCTTCGCCATCTACCACGACATCCATTCGCGCATCGCGAAGGGACGTCCGGTACTCGAGCGCGCGGCCGGCTAGTCGTCACCATGGCGGTCACCTTCCCAAACCTGGGCAGCTTTCTAGCGGAGCTTCGCCGCCGTGGCGATCTGGTCGAGATCGACGTCGAGGTCGATGCCGATCAGGAGATCGCGGAGATCCATCGCCGCGTTATCGCCGCCGGTGGTCCGGCCCTGGTTTTCAACAAGGTTCGGGGAAGCCGATTTCGCTGCGCCACGAATTTCTTCGGCACCCGGTCTCGGGCGGAGATGGCCTTTGGCAGCCGCCCCTTCGAGCTCCTCCAGCAAGCGGTGGAGCTGGCCGAGACCTTGCTGCCGCCGAGCGCCGCGCGGCTGTGGCAGGCGCGTGGCGCTCTCGGACAGCTCGCGCGTGTGGGTCTCAAGCGGCGTGCGCGCGGACCGGTGACCGCCAATGTCACGACCGACGTGCGCCTGGACCGGCTGCCGGTTCTGACGACCTGGCCGGAAGACGGCGGGCCGTTCGTGACCTTGCCCCTCGTCTATACCGAGGAGCCGGCCACGGCGGAGGGTGAGCGGCGGCGGCATAACCTGGGGATGTACCGGCTGCACGTCCACGATCGGCGCACCACCGGCATGCACTGGCAGATCGGCAAGGGTGGCGGGTACCACTACGCGGTGGCCGAAGAGCGCGGGCAAGCCCTGCCGGCGACGGTCTTTCTCGGCGGGCCGCCTGCCGCGATCCTGGCGGCGATCGCGCCGCTGCCGGAGAACGTGCCCGAGTTGCTCCTGGCCTCGCTCTTGACCGGCGGCCGGCTGCCGCTGTGTGCCGGCCCCGGGGCCCATCCTCTGCTGGCCGAAGCCGAGTTCGCCCTGATCGGCAAGGTGCCGCCGGGCGAGCGCCGTCCCGAGGGACCGTTCGGGGATCACTACGGCTACTATTCACTGCGCCACGACTACCCGGTGTTCGAGATCGACGCCTTGGCGCACCGTGACGGCGCCATCTACCCGGCGACAGTGGTGGGCAAGCCCAGGCAGGAGGACTTCTACATCGGCGATCTGCTCCAGGAGCTCCTGTCGCCGTTGTTTCCGTTGGTCATGCCGGGCGTCCGGAGCCTGTGGTCGTATGGGGAGACCGGCTATCACTCGCTGGCGGCCGCGGTCGTCCAGGAGCGCTACAAGCGCGAGGCCATGGCCAGCGCCTTCCGCATTCTGGGTGAGGGTCAACTGTCCCTCACCAAGTTCCTGCTGGTGACCGATCGGCCGGTGGATCTCACCGACTTTCGGACGACCCTGGAGCACGTGCTCGAGCGCACGCGGACCGAGACCGACCTGTTCGTCCTTGCCAATCTGGCGATGGATACACTGGACTACACCGGTCCGGTGGTCAACGAGGGCTCGAAGGGCATCTGGCTGGGCTTGGGCGACCCGGTGCGCGAGCTGCCGTCGGCCTTGGCTCCGGCCGAGCTGCCGGCGGGGGCGACGCACGCCGAGCCGTTCTGCCGCGGCTGCCTGGTCGTGGGCGGCGCCGCCGACGATGCGGGTCTGCCGGAGCGGATCGTGGCCGCGGCGGCCTTCTCGGATTGGCCTCTCCTGGTCCTGACCGATGAGCCCGAGCGCACCCTGGCGTCGTCGATGAACTTCCTCTGGTCGACGTTCACCAAGTTCGAGCCCGCGCGCGACGTCTACGCCCGCGCGACCGCGATCGAGCGCAACCACGTCGCCTACCGGGCTCCGATCCTGATCGACGCCCGGCGCAAGCCGGACTTCCCGGACGAGCTCTTCTGCGCCGAGGAGATTGCCGAGCGGGTCACCCGCCGCTGGCGCGAGTACTTCCCCTCGGGGGTCGAGATGGGCGACTCGGATCGGGCGCATCTGGCGCCCGGCGACTGAGCCCGCGCATCTCGTCGAGGCTGGGCGCAGGCCCGCTGCCTCCGCTGGCTCAATTAGCCCCGAACCGGATGCCCGAGACGAAGATCGGCACGACGTCGCCTCCCTGGCCGCGGCGGGTCGCCGTCAAGCGGCTCCAGCGGACCTCGCCTTCGGTCTCGCCTTTCGCCCAGCGGAGCCGGTAGGTCCCGCCCACCCGGAGCGCCCACTCGGTCGTGATCGCGACTCCGCCGAGACCGACGTTGACCAGTCGGCACGCGGTGCCGGGCACGAGCTCGCCGGCCGAAGATGCCGGCCGCCGGGAGCTCCGGCGGCGGTCCGGCCCGGCCGGCTCCCCGAAGGAGGCCGGGGCCGTCTTGCTGTGCGCGTTCGGCGCGGGTGTGGCTGTTGGTGCGATCTCGATCATGCGTGCCCTCGAACCTGGAGACGGATTGACAGCGCGAATTCTGACGCGGAGAGCTCTTGCTAAGATCCGGTGATGCCGGTCAGCTCCGAGGCCTACCGTGACGCCCTGCGGCACTTTCCTTCGGGCGTCACCATCGTCACGGTCAAGGTCGGGGACGACGTCCACGGGCTTACCGTGTCGGCGTTTGCCTCGGTGTCCCCGGAGCCGCCGCTGGTGGCGGTCATGATCGACCACCGGCATCGGGCCTACGGTCTTCTGGAGCGGGAGGGTGCGACCTTTGCCGTCAACATCCTGGCCGCCGACCAGGACGAGCTGTCCAACCGGTTCGCCTGGGTCAAGACCGAGGATCGCTTCGCCGTGGGCAACTGGTCGACGGCGGCGACCGGGGCTCCGGTTCTGGTCGACGGCCTGGCTTGGCTGGACTGCACGATTCACGATCGGTTCCCCGCCGGCACCCACACGGTCTACGTCGGTGAAGTGCAGGCTTCCGGGATCGGGCGGCCCGACGACGAGCCCTTGATCTACTGGAATCGCGACTACCGGCGCCTCGTCTCGTCCTAGTCCGGCGCCCCCGAAAGACGGCGTTTCCGCAATTCCGGACTGCTCTTTCGGCCCATGGCGCTGTGCTATAGTTCGCCGCGCCAAGGCTGCTCTCGGACACGTAACAAAGTTCGAGAGGAGAATTAGGTCCGGCGAGGTCGGTATGGAATCGAAAGCGCAGACCACAACTCAGGTCGAGATTTTCGGGACCGTCTACCACGTCCGGGGAAACGATAATCCGGAGCACCTTCAGGAAGTTGCCGACGTTGTGGACCGGCGCATGCGCGAAGTGGCGCAGCAAGTCGCCACGGTGGACACGGCGAAGATAGCGATCCTGGCGGCGCTCAATCTTGCCGATGATCTGCATCGGTGTCGACAGCAGCAGGAAGGGGAACGGGTAGATATCCAGGAGAGGGTGGCGACGCTGACCAGGAAACTCGAAAAGGCTCTTGATACGTAACCGCAAACTCCGGTTAGCGCGCTTCGCTTCGTGAAGAAAACACCGAACTTGGCATCCCCTGTGTGGTATTCGTGATGGGCTTAGCAGTTGTAGAACCAACAGTTCGTTTTCGGGAGTCTTTCATCCCTGTGGCCTGTGCCAGCCCCGCTCGTACGGGGACGCTAACGGCCCTGGGAGCGGACACCCACCTGGTGGAAATCAGGTTCTAAGTAGCAACCCACACGGCCGCGCGGGGGATGCCCGGTTTTTTCCGGCGAACGCCACTCCTCTAGTTACCCGGCCCACCTGTTCTGAGATAGGGGGGCAACATGACGGAACAAGTCCTGATCGGACTGGGCGGCGCGATTCTCCTCACGGCGGTCCTGTGGTGGCTCTTCGTGCGGCGGGCGGCGAGCGGAGTGATCGCTCGAGCCAAGGGAGACGCCAAGCGCCTTCAGGACGCGGCCGAGCGCGACAGCGAGGCCAAGCTGAAGGAAGCCGAGCTGGCCGCCCGCGAGAAGCTCCTCCAGGCCCGTGGCGAGTTCGAGAAGGCCTCGCGCAAGCAGCGTAAGGAGCTCGAACAGCTCGAGAACCGCCTCCTCCAAAAAGAAGACACGCTCCAAGCCACCGGCCAGGAGCTGCGGCAGCGCGAAAAGCAGTTCGGCCGGCGTGAAAAGAAGCTCTCGAGGCGCGAGCGTTCGGTGGAAGACCGGCACACTGAGCTCGAGGAGCTGGTCGCTGTTCAACGCGGCAAGTTGGAGCAGGTGGCCGGCCTGACGGCGCAGCAGGCCAAGGACGAGCTGATCCAGGGGCTCGAGACCGAAGCCCGCATGGAGGCGGCCCACATGGTCAAGCGCATCGAGGACGAAGCTCGTGAGAAGGCCAGCGCCGAGGCCCAGCGCATCGTCGGCATGGCGGTGCAACGGGCGGCGTCCGACTACGTCTCCGAGACCACGGTCTCGGTGGTCATGCTGCCGTCCGACGAGATGAAGGGCCGGATTATCGGGCGGGAAGGCCGGAACATCCGGGCCATCGAGGCCGCCACCGGAGTCGATCTGATCGTGGACGACACCCCCGAGGCGGTCATCATCTCGGGCTTTGATCCCTACCGCCGGGAGATGGCGCGGGTCGCTCTGGAGCGGCTGGTCGCCGATGGCCGCATCCATCCCGCCCGCATCGAAGAAGTGGTCGGCAAGGTCAAGGCCGAGTTCGACGAGAAGATCAAGCAGGAGGGCGAGGCGGCGCTGCTGGAGCTCAACATCCCGACCGTCCACCCGGAGCTGGTGAAGCTCCTGGGCCGGTTGCGCTACCGGACCTCGTACGGCCAGAACGTGCTCCAGCACTCGAAGGAAGTTGCCTTCCTGGCCGGGAACATGGCGGGCGAGCTCAAGGCCAACGTGCCGGTTGCCAAGCGGGCCGGCCTGCTGCACGACATCGGCAAGGCGGTGGACCGCGAGATGGAGGGCACCCATCTCGAAATCGGCATCGACCTCCTGCGCAAGCACGGCGAGCGCGAAGACGTCGTTCATGCCATGGCCTGTCACCACGGCGACTACGATCCGGAAACCGTGGAGGCGGTTCTGGTAACCGCCGCCGACGCGCTGTCGGCGGCGCGGCCGGGCGCCCGCCGGGAGATTCTAGAGACCTACGTCAAGCGGCTGGAGTCGCTCGAGGAGCTGGCTTCGGGCTTCAAGGGAGTGCAGAAGAGCTACGCGATTCAAGCCGGCCGGGAGATTCGCGTGATCGTGGACAGCGAGAAGATCGGCGACGAGGAGGCCATCTGGCTGTCCCGGGACATCGCCAAGAAGGTCGAATCCGAGCTCACCTACCCGGGTCAGATCAAGGTCACGGTGATCCGCGAGACCCGGTCCATCGAGTACGCAAAATGAAGATCCTGTTTGTTGGCGACGTGGTGGGCAAGCCCGGCAGGCGGGCTCTGGCGGGCGAGCTTGCCGGACTCATCGACCGCCACCGCGCCGACTACGTCATCGTCAACGTCGAGAACGCGGCCGGCGGCTTCGGAGTGACGCGCGCGGTATTCGAAGAGCTGGCCGAGCTCCCCATCGACTGCTTTTCGACCGGCAATCACGTCTGGGACAAGCGCGAGGTGAAGGATCTGCTCGAGGAGGAACCCCGCCTGCTGCGGCCGGCTAACTTCCCAGAAGGCAATCCGGGCTCCGGCCTCTACGTCGGCGAGACGGCAGCCGGGATCCGGGTCGCGACCCTGAACCTCCAGGGACGGGTCTTCATGGCCTCGCTGGAATGTCCTTTCCGAACCGCGGATCGCCTGCTGGCGTCGCTCGAGGGCGAAGTGCAGGTCATCTTCGTGGACTTCCACGCCGAGGCCACCAGCGAGAAGCAGGCCTTCGGGTTCTATCTCGACGGCCGGGTCAGCGCGGTTGTCGGGACCCACACCCATATCCCGACGGCCGACGAGCGCATCTTGCCCGAGGGCACCGCCTTTCAAACCGACGCCGGCATGACCGGTCCCTATGAGTCGGTGATCGGCGTGCGCCGGGACAAGATCATCGAGCGGTTCCTCATGCAAACGCCGACTCCCTTCGACATCGCCAAGAGGGACGTGCGCGTGGCCGGCTGTGTCGTGACCGTGGACGAGGCCACCGGCCGCGCGGAAGCGATAGAAAGGATCATGGTGCATGTCGCCTAAGAAGCAGGAACCGGTCGAGCCGCGCCCGCTTTCGGTGGTAATCACCACCTTCAACGAAGACGCGAACATCGCGGCGTGCATCGAGTCCGTGCTGTGGGCGGACGAGATCCTGGTGGTGGATTCCTACTCCACCGATCGGACAGTGGAGATCGTCAAGCAGTACCCGGTCACGCTTCTGCAGCGCGAATACTTTGGTTCGGCGGCGCAGAAGAACTGGTCGCTGGATCGGGTGGCCCACCAGTGGGTGCTCATCCTGGATGCCGACGAGCGGGTGACCGAGGAGCTCGCCCAGGAGATCCGGACCTTGCTGGAACGGCCCCGGCAGTTCAACGGCTACTACATCCGGCGCGAGAACGTGATGCTGGACAAGGTCATCCGGCACTCCGGCTGGTCGACGGACAAGGTCATCCGGCTCTTCGATCGGGCCAAGGGCCGGTATCCCAACCGGCGGGTGCACGCGGATCTGGACATCGAAGGGCCGGTGCCGACCCTCAAGTCGTCGCTCGAGCACTTCACCTACCGCTCGTTCGAGCAGTACTTTCAGAAGACGCTCAACTACGCCGAGTGGGGCGCGGCCCAGGGCTTCCGGGAAGGGCGCAGCGCCGGCTTGCTCGAGATCGGGGCGCGCCCGCTCTGGCGCTTCCTGCGCACCTACTTTCTTCAGTTGGGCTTCTTGGACGGGCTCCACGGGCTCGTGGTTTGCGGGCTCCAGGCGACCGCGGTGTTTCTGAAGTATGCCCGCCTCTGGGAGTACGGGGTGCGCTCGCGCATGGGCCAGGAAATCAACTTGCCCGCCTTCGACGACAGCAGCGAGACCTGGGAACGGCCGGACGGCTAGGCGGCGGAAGAGGCCAGCTGCGCCCGGCCTCTTGGGGGCTTATCGGCGTCAGATCCCCTGCCGGTAGACGGCTCCGATCGAGAGCCGCCTTGAGCTCTCGGCGCCGAAGGCGAGATCGACGCCGGCAAGCGCCGGCTCCTCCCAATCCAGCGTCAGCGCCAGCTCGCGGTGGAGCGCCAGAGCGAGTCGAGCGCTGGTGCCTTCGGTCGTGAGGCCGGCCGAGATGTGGCGCCGGGTGCGAGCGACCGTGAGACGCAGAAAGTCGACCGCCTCGGGGTGCCGCAACCGCCGCCGGTCCGCCCCGTCCGGACGGGTTCTGCCGATCCACGGAACCGCGACGAAGCCTTCCACCGTCCAGCTCCTGCCGCCCTGGATCCTGTCGGCGTGGAGGCGCCAGGCCAGACCGGCGATCTCGACGTTGCGCTCCGCGACCTGAGCGCGGTAGAGCTCTCGGGAAAGCCGGCTGAGCTCGGCAGAGCCGGAGGCCTGGGCGGCGAGCAAGAGCCGTTCGCGCAGCAGCCGGCGCCCTTCCAGATCGTGCCGCCGCCGCTCGTTGAACCCCAGCCTGTAGGCCTCGCGCGCCAGCCCGGTGGTGGCCTCGGCGGCTTCGCCGCCCCGGGCGAAGCGGAAGGGCCGGGCGTGGAGGACGAGACGCATCCCCATGGCGCGCTCGACCGTGCCGAGGTCGAGGTCGTGCCAACCGCGAAGCTCGGCTCCGGCGACGAGGTAGGTGGTGACGCGGTGCTCCAGCGCGGCGCCGATCCGGGCCTGCCGCCGCCGGAGCCGGCCTTCCACCGATTCGAGTCCAGCGTCTCCAGCGAGATACCAGCGCCGGCGCTGAAGCCGGGCCGCGAGGCCGAGGTCCTCCCGGTCCAAGACGAATCCGGCTTGAGTCCGAACCCGGTGCCGGCTCAAGCGCCCTTCGAGGTCGAAGCTCGCCCCCCGCTGCCAGGCGAAGCCGATGCCCCCACCCGACGCCCTGGAGGCGAGCGCTTCGGCGGAATCCGAGAGCGGGTCGGGCTCGTCGTCGGAGACGTCGAAGAGAAGCTCCAGATCCGGGCTCAACCTCCACGCCAGCTCGGCCCCGGTTCCCCAGCCCGCCTTGGTGCCGGACCGCGCCGGCGAAACCCAGCTCGGTCGGGCATTCCCCGTCGTGCCGAACCGGGTGGCCCGGGCCGCGAGGCGGACGCGGCCGGCGCGGTAGGAGGCGGTGGCGAAATCGGCTCGGTCGGCGTCGGTCCAGGCCAGGTGCCAGCGCGCGGTCATGAGAGAGGCGCCACGCCGGCCCGGAGCCCGATCGAGGCTCAGGTAGAGGCGATCGCGCACCAGGGCCCGGAGCCGGGTTTCGGTCTCCTCGGTCGGCACTTCGAGCTCGAACTCCAGATCCACCAGACGGCTGCCGCAGTCGTTGCCTAGGCAGGGCCGGCCGGGAACCCAGGGATACGTCGGCTCCGGACGGTCCTTCTCCGGCGCCCGTGGCGCTTCTTGCCCGACATCTGGGGCGCCTGGCTCGGGAGTGGGGCAACGGCCCGGCCCAGCGGCCGCGACAGGCGCCGCGGCCAGTGTGAGGACCCATGCCAGAAACCCGGTCCGGTACCAGGTCGAGCCCCGGTCCGGGCCCGCGAAGCGGGTCAGAACGCCGGCTCGGTTCCGGTTCCCTCCGGTTGGGGATCGGCTCACGCCCGGATCATCCGGGAGGCCACTTCGGCGTCCCGTTCCGACGGAAAGTAGGCCGTGATGTCGGGAATGAGGGATCGGTAGGGCAGGGTTCGGAGGTCTGAGCTGGCCGCTTGGACCTCACTCCGGTAGTAGTCGTAGAGTGCCTGGGACTCGATGCGGGCGACGATGGCGCCACCGGGCTCCTGGACGAGGTCGAGGATCCGGTAGGCGCCAGGAAAGAGGTCGAAGAGCTCGAAGAAGAAGATCCGCTCGGCCGTCGGCAGGAGCTCCCGGATCTCCGGGAAGGTGTCGCGAACCCAGGGCAGGTGGAGGTCCGTGCCGAAGACCCCGGACTCGGTGATCCAGACGGGCCTGGCGGTCAGCCCGGCGAGCTCGGCCAGGACGCGCCGGTCGTAGACGTGGAGGCCGACGACGTCCGCGGCCGCCTCGACACCGGCGGCCAGCATCTCGTGGAAGCGCAGCACCCCCGCCTGCTGCCCGATGGGCGCGGCCGAGACGAGAGTGATCCCGGGGTCCCGAATCTTGAGATGGTCGAAGCAGGGTGCCAGAAAGGACCGTACGTAAGTGACCGGCGGAATTCCGTGGAAGGCGGTCGGCTCGTTCAAGATCTGGAAGGCTAGAGCCCCGGAGCTGCCATCGGCGGCGGCGGACTCGACCGGCGCCGCGAAGAGCTCGAGATAGCCGTCGAGCACTACTCGCCGCTTTCTCGAATCGGCGAGGGTCCGCGCCAGCTCGTGCGTGTGGCCGAACTGGCCGATGATGCCGAGGACGTCGATGCCGAGCGCTCTGGCCGCCCGTACGTAGGGAACGGCGGCCAGGAGGTCCACACCGTGGTCGCCGCTGAAGGACAACGTGAGCCGGATCTGCTCGAAACCGAGCTCGTAGAGAGCCTGGAGCTGAAGGTCCACGATCTCCGGGATGATGTCGATGTCGACCGGCACCTGGTCGGGCCCGAAGCGGCGGATCGGCTGGACGTTGATGCCGCCCGAGACGCGAGGCACCGCAACTGGCCGGCGCCGGCGCTTCTTGGACGTCTGGGACCGACCCGTTCTAGATCGACCCGGCTTGGGCCGACCCGGCTTGCGCCGCCGGCGCTGGGCCGAAAGCGGCGCCCCCATCGTTACGAGGTCGAGGCCCCAGAGCCCGCCCAGAGCGCCGGCGAGAGCGAGAAGCGTTCGCCGCGAATACCGGCTCGGCGGCGACGGTGGCGCCGAAGCGGGCGGATCGGGGACGCTCGGGCGGGTCACAGGGTGTCGAACGCGCGCGCGAAGTCGCGGGCGAAGTAGTCGTGCGCTTCGAACCGAAGCGGATCCCGGGCGTCGTCCGGGACCAGGATCATCGGGTTGGTGTTGATCTCCCAGATCTGCGGGACCCCGTCGAGGAGGCCGAAATCCACCCGCCCGTACTCGACTCCGGCCAGGCGGAAAACGGCCATGAGCTCCTCGGCGAGGGGATTGGTCCGGACGTACTCGAGCTCCTCCCGGGCTGAGTGCTCGGTTTTGATGTCCGGAACGCGGATCGCCCAGTCGCGGCTGAAGTGGATGTGGCGGGCGATCAAGGCGTCACCGACCCGAAAGGCGCCGTACTTGCGCGCGACGCCGTCCTTGCCGGTGACGTCGCAGTACTCGAGCATCAAGAATCCTTCGAGGGTGCCGTGGCGACCTTCCAACTCCGTGAGAACGCGATCCAGCTCGGCTTGCGAGTGGAGCAGTGGCGACATGCCTCCATGTCCGCTCTCGGCGCGAACGAAGACCGGAAAGCGGGCCGGTGTCCGGTGGGTCTCCAGACGGTAGATGGCGAAGCGATTCGAGCCTTGGCGGTACAGCGCGTCCAGGAGCTCGAAGCGGCCGAGCGAGCGCCGGGGATGGTTGAGGAGCTTCGGCCCGGCGGGGTTTCCGCCGAGCTCGTCGTAGAGATCGACTGCCTGGTCGCGCTCGCCGTCGCGCAGGCGATCCAGGTCCGAGAAGACGATGACGTCTTGACGCGCGAGCTCGGCGTCCGCGGGCCGAGCGGCGGCGAACCGGTACCGGCTCCAGGATTGGCGCAGCCGCTTGGCCGGCGCGGTCGCGGTCGGGGCGAGGCCGGGATAGTGCCTGATGCCGATCCGGTGCCCGGAGCCTGGTGCCCAGCTCTTGAGATAGCCGCGCACCGTGTACTCCTTGCCGAGATGAACGAGAAAGGTGACGTCGGCCATGGCGGCTAGCCCTCGGACTCCCCGGCTTCGGGGAGCGTCTTCGCGACGGCACGGACCTCGTCGATCAGGTGGTCCAGGTCGCCTTCGTCGATCTCCGGGTTGACGCAGACGATCCGCAAGAACAGCTTGCCGCCGAAGCGGGCCGTGCCCAGAGCGACGCGCTCTTCGCGCTCCAGCCGGGCGGCGATCTCGGCGCTCGAGCGGCCCGGCGCCTCGAAGCAGACGATGGTCGAGGCCGGAGGCTCGGCCAGGCGCAGGTCCGAAGACCCTTCGATCCGCGAGGCCGCGTATTGGGCCAGCCGCCGGTAGCGGTCGACGCGCTCGCCGTAGCCTTGGTCGCCGAGAGCCTGCCAGGCGACCCAGAGCTTGAGTGCGTCGTTGCGGCGGCCGCATTGGAGCGAGCGCCGCCCCGGGTCGGCCTCCGGCCACTCGCCGCCGAAGAGATACTCGGCAGGCTCGCTCAGGCTGGCTGCCAGCCGGCCGGCACGCCGGACCAGAAGCGCCGAGCAGGTCAGCGGGACCGACATCATCTTGTGGGCGTCCCAGGTCAGCGAATCGGCCAGCTCGCAGCCCGCCATCAACGGGCGCAGGCTCTTGCTGAAGAGTACGGGCGCTCCGAAGGCGGCGTCGATGTGCAGCCAGACGCCGCGCTCGCGGGTGACGGCGGCGATCTCTTCGAGCGGGTCGAACGCTCCTCGCAGGGTGGTCCCGGCGGTCGCCACGACCAGAGCCGGACGCGCGCCCGCGTCGCGGTCCCGGTCGAGAGCTTCCGCCAGGGCGGCCGGTTCCATGCGGCCACCCCGGTCGGCCGCGATCCGGCGCAGGTTGTTCCGGCCGATGCCGACGTGGGCCACGGATCCCGAGATCGAATAGTGGGCCTCTTCCGAGGCGTAGGCGGTCAAGCGCGGCGCACCGGCCAGCCCGTCGTCCCGGATCGGCGCGACCTCGTTCCGGGCCAGAAGCGCCGCCAGCATGTTGGAGAGCGAGCCGCCCGCGGTCAAGGTCGCCTCGCCTTCGGAAAAGCCGGCAAGCTCGAGCATCCGGCCGAGCACCTCGTTTTCGATCAGCACGTGCGGCCCGCCGCCGCGATAGGTGTGCATCGGTGTGTTGGCGAGCGTGCTCAGCAAGTCTCCCAGGGTCGCGAGCGGGTCCCGGCCGCTGAAGAGCAGGCGGTAGAAGCGCCGGCTGGCGATCCTCGGGGTGACGGCCAGCACCCGGCGCAGAGACTCGACGATCTCCGGTACCGGCCGGCCCCGTTCGGACAGGGCCAGATCCAGGTCGCCTTCGAGCGCCTCCGGCGGGCTGGGAGCGACCACCGGCCGCTCGTCTTCGCCGGCCAGGAGCTCGCCCGCCAAAGACTCGAACAGGGCCAGGAGCTCGGAGGTCATGAGGGTTCGCGTTCGGTATCCGGGCTTGCTCCGCGGGCGGCTCCCGGCGTCGAGCCGGCGGGGAGCGTGTCGGCGGGGTCCACGGTGGCGGCTTCGAGGCGCGAGAATGCCATATCGGAGGCGGTGGCGGCGAAGAGACGCACGTCCGGCGCCTCGGGCAGCACGATCTCCCTGTCCGACGCTTCGAGGGGCACCTCGAAGCGAAACAGATAGCAGTAGGTGTAGACCTCGTCGCGGACGGTCGCTGTGTGCTGGTGGCTGGCGAGCCAGGCGACCGGAGCCCGCTCGAGGTAGCCGGGGCGGATCCGGCGCAGCAGGAATCCGAGGCGGCCCGAGTAGCGCTTCCACTGGCCCAAGAAGCCTGAGTAGTAGGGCACTCGCAACGGTTGGACGCCTCCCGAGACCTCCAGCTCGAGGAGGCTGCCGCCGGGATCGACGCTGCAGGCCAGAAACGCCAGTGTGCGGAACCCTTCGCCCGGGAGAGCGAGCCTCTGGCCCCGGCAAGCGAGGGCGGCCGGCGCGCCTGGCGCCCAGGGGCCCAGAACGAAGCGCGTCTCCCCGCAACGGATCTCGGCGGGCATGAGCTCGCCCGGCCAGGAGCGGCCGCGGCCGTCGAAGTCGCATGGGCTGGCGCGGGACCCAGGTTGGTGCCAAGACGCCACGCAGTGGTCGAAGGGCAGCTCCAGCGGCTCCACACGCGCCGGGGAGAGCTTGGCGGCGGGTGCCGGCGGCCGCAGGCGCACGGTCTCGAGCGCGAAGGCTCCGAGCCGGATCGGCGCGGCGGTTCGGGTCTGGGCCGAGGGTTCGTCGTCCTCGGCACCGCGCGAGCTCTCTGTCGTTGGTGCAGCCGGCGGTTGCTCGGTCGCGACCGCCGTCTCCGCTCCGGAAAGTTGCTCCAGGATGTCGGGGTCCGGCCGGCCCGGGCTCCGGAGCCGGACCTCGCCGCCGGTCCCCGCGGTCTCGCGCACCCGCGCGGTCCAACCGTTGCCGTCTTCGGCCTGCTTGAGCGCCATGAGCGCGGCGTTGGTCCCTTCCAGCTCGAGGAGCGACACCGAGCGCCCGAGCGGGCCAGGATGGGACTCGGCTACGAAGGCGACCGCGGGCTGGGCCACGCGCTCGGCCTCGGCCACGGTGCCAGCCCGGCGCCAGTCGCCGCCGTGGCCGAGGACCGAGATCGGGACGTGGTGCCGGCCCCGGTCCTGAGTGGCCTGGTGGGCGAAGCGGCGCAGCGCCGCCGGTGCCCGCAGTAGGCTGAGGCGGAGAACGTTGGCGGCCGGCCGATCCCATCCGTACCGGGTCGGAGCGATGATGGAGACGCCGGCGTCGCCGCATGAGAGATCCGCCCAGTCCTGGGCCGGGACTTCGTGACGGCCTGGCTCGTTGACCCCACGCTGGATGGCGCCCACGCCGAGATCGTAGGTGGCCGCCGGTTCGGTGCCGTTCGTGCCGCCGGCGGCCAGCGCGAAGCGCGCCTTGAGCAGCGTGCTGGAGTGCCGCCAGTCGATCCAGGTGTCGAGGTCGAAGCGCCGGGAGCTCGAGCTTGCGGCGAGAGTGAGCCGCTGGCGAAAGCGAGACGGTCCCGAGGGCCGTTCGATCTCGAGAACCGCCCGAACCGGTCCGGCGGCGACGACGCGCGCGGTCGCTGGCCCGTCCAGGAGCCGCTCCCGGGCGCCAAGATCTCCACGCAGGATCTCCCAGGCCGGCCATCGCCGGGAACGGTCGGGAAGGAGGACGAGATCGAGCGGGCTCTCGAAAAGCCGGCGACCCAGTTGCTTGTCGAAGACGTCGAGGCCGCCGGCGCCGTCGAGCTCGATCCGATACTTCCAGTTCTCTAGGTGGCCGCTGCCGGCGTCGAGCTCTTCGCGGTCCGGCTCTGGTCCGTCCAGACGATTGCCCTTCCGAATCTCCAAGACGCTCACCGACAACGGTGCGAGCCGGGCTCGAACCACAAGCCGTGGCTTGCCCTCGGGGCTCGACTCGACCTGGCAGGGCCACGTGCCGCCGGTTGGATCCACGGCTGAGTACTCCACGCCCGCCTCGAGGTCTCGGACCGCGAGCTCGAGCGTCTCGTCGCGCTCGACCGGCAGCGGATTGAAGACCACGACCGGAATGCCGGCGGTCCGCGTGTCGAGGCCGCGGGCCACGGCTCGGACCGAGTCCGCGAGGATGCGCCCCAGACGGTTCTGGGCGACCAGGAGATCGTTCCACGAGAACCGGTAGGCCTCGGGGGCGCTGGTGCCGGTCAGATCGTCGTGCATCTGGTGCCAGAGGAAGCGTGTCCACTCCGAACGGAGCTCCGTGTCCGGATAGCCCGGGCCGCCCAGCCAGGAGGCGAGGAGGGCCGAGCGCTCTGCCGCCAGCGCCAGCCCCTCGCAGCGGCGGTTCCAGGTTTTCAAGATGGCGTGCGACGTCCAGCAGCCGGTGCCGTGGGTCGGCAGTAGGAGCTCGCCGTCGTGGACCGGCAGGCGCTCCCGGACGCCTGGATCCAGATCCCGGAAGAACTGGTCCGAGCCGGTGTGAACGAGCGGCCGGGCGCCGGTTCGGAGCCTGCCGCGCCGGGCTCGCTCGATTCGGTCAAGCGAGGCGGCGTCCGGAGCGCCGCCACGGTCGCCGACGCCGAAGTAGCGATAGGTAGGAAGCTCGGGGTCGCGGTCGAGCTCGGGGAACGAGTCGGGGCCGGCCGGATCCTCGAGGTCGCGGAGGGGCTCGCCGTAGCCGCCGGGATGGAGCACGGCGACGATGTCGCTGCCGTCCGGGCCGCGCCAGCGTCCGATGTCGAAAGGCAGCTTCTTGGGAGCGAACCACTTGATGAACTTCTGGGACGAGAAACCCAGGAGGCCGCAATGCCTGGCAAGGGTCGGCAGGCTCCACGGGAAGCCGAAACAGTCGGGCAGGAAGACGTCGACGCTGCGCCGGCCGAAGGTGGCCTCGAAGTACCCGTTGCCGTAGAGGATGTGGCGGATGAGCGCTTCGGGTGCCGGCAGGATCGTGTCCGGGGCGTCGAGCATGCTGCCGGCGACGCGCCAGCGCCCGGATGCGGCCGCCTGCCGCACACGAAGAAAGAGATCGGGGTAGTACTCCTGGGCCAGCTGGTAGCGGAAGGCGCCTTCGAAGCTCAGCACGTAGCCCGGATGCGTGCGCATGCGCTCGAGGTTGTCGAGCAGAGTCTTCTTCAGAAAGTGCCGGATGGTGGTGCGGATCGACCAGCGCCACTGGGTGTCGAGGTGGGAGGTGGCGACCAGATAGAGCGGCGGCCGCGGCTCCGGGGCGCTGCTTTGGGCTGGAGTATGATCCGCCGATGCCCGCGTCATGGACCGCTACCGTTCGTGCTCTGGGTGTCGCCGCCGGCCTCTTCGTTGCGCTTCCGGTACCCGCGGCCGGGGCCGATTGGGCGGTCTACGCCGGCCAGTTCGATCTCGACCGGAATCATGAAGCCGGAGAGGCCGGCTTCGAGGTGCGCCTGCCGATGAGCCGGCCGCCCCTGGGTTGGCCGCTCGAGTGGGTGGGCGGGTTGGCGGGTACCGACGACGGCGCCTATTGGGCCTATGCGGGCACCGCCTACGATTGGCTTCGAGGGCGGTGGCACGTGCGTCCGGGGTTCGCCGTCGGCTTGTGGGAGCGGGGCGACGGCAAGGACCTGGGCGGGCTGGTCGAGTTCCGGAGCAGCATCGAGCTTGCCTTCGAGGCCAGCGAGCGACTGCGGTTGGGGCTGCTCTTCTACCACCTGTCGAACGCGGGCCTTTACGATCGGAACCCGGGAAGCAATTCGGTCGTGCTCGTCGCCACCTTCCGGCGCTAGCAGCTAGCCGACTAGTCGCTCCAGATCTTCCATTCGGGATTCCCGTCCCGCCAGGTGCGGTTGAGGTGCAGGTAGTCGCGATACGTGTCCATGGGCTCCCAGTAGCCACCGTGGGCGTACACCGCGAGCTGGCCGTCGCGCGCCAGCGTCTGGAGCGGCTCGAACTCCAGCAGCAGCTCGGGATCCTCCGAGAGATAGTCGAACACCTCACGTTGAAAGACGAAGTAGCCGCCGCTGACGAGGCCTTCCGAGACCGTGGGCTTCTCGTTGAACTCGACCGCGATTCCGTCGTGGACCTCCATCTCGCCGTACCGTGACGTCGGGTGAATGCCGGTGACCGTCGCCACCCGGCCTTGCTCGTGGTGGTAGGCGAGCAGCCGGTTGATGTCCACGTTGCCGACGGCGTCGCCGTAGGTGAAAAAGAAAGTGTCGGTGTCGATGTAGTCGCGTACCCGCCACAGCCGGCCGCCGGTGCCGGTCTCCTCGCCGGTCTCGGCGCAGGTCACGCGCCAGCGCTCTTGCCCGCGCCGGTTGTGGAACTCGGGGTGCTCGGGATCGCCCATCGAGATCGTGAAATCCCGCATCATCTCGTGGTAGCGCAGGAAGTACTGCTTGATGGCCCAGCCCTTGTAGCCCAGGCAGAGCAGGAACCTCTCGACCTCGTAGTGGCCGTAGATCTTCATGATGTGCCAGAGGATGGGCATGCCGCCGATCTCGACCATCGGCTTGGGCTTGACCTCGGTTTCCTCGCGCAGCCGGGTGCCCTTGCCGCCGCACAGAATGACGACCGGCAGCTCCGCCGGGTTGGTATTTGCAGCCATTGCGCTCCTTTGCGGTCGGACGGCGCTGGCGGCGCCCTCCGGCCAGTTGTGCGATTCGGGTGATGAACCGGGCTCGCGCCCGGTAGCGCCGATTGTACAGGCCCAATCGCGAGTGAGTCGCGGGCCTGAATCCCGGATCCGCGAAGCGCCGAGCCGGGCTCGGGAATCCGGATATCATGCGTGCCTCGCGGAACGCGCGGCATGAGACGACCCATCCGAAAAGCACGCTCTTCGGCTTCCGACCGGCATGCCGAGGTGTCGAACTCCCGGCCGGGAGGCGGACCCTCCCACCTTGGCCGGTGGACGGCCACCGCCGCCGGCTCGATCGCGGTCGTGGCCCTGCTGGCGGCGGCCGGGGCCTGCACCTCGGAAGACGAACCGTCGCGGCCGGACATTCTGTTTCTGACCATCGACACCCTGCGCGCCGATCATCTGTCGAGCTATGGCTACCCGCGGGCCACCTCTCCGGTGCTCGACCGCTTGGCCGCCGAGGGCGTTCGATTCGACCAGGCCGCGGTGCAGTGGCCCAAGACCGGTCCCTCGTTCGCTTCGATGCTGACCGCGACCTATCCCAAGAACAACGGCATCGTGCGCAAGGTCGGCATCCAGGTCCCGAACGACTTTCACCTGCTCGCCGAGGAGATGGCGGCCCGCGGGTACCAGACCCACGCTGTGGTCTCGAACGGCGCCCTGGGCGCCGACTTTCAGTTCGATCAGGGCTTTGAGAGCTACGTCGAGACCTGGAAGCGGGACCCACCCGAACCCGGAGGCGATGCCAACGGCGCCGCCGCGGTGACCGCCTGGGCCACCGGACTCCTGGACCGGATCGTCGGAGACGGATCCGGCGAGAACGGCCGCCGGCGACCCTACTTCTTCTGGGTCCATTACCTGGATCCGCACGCGCCCTACCGGCCGCCGCCAGCCTACCGGGACCGGTTCCAGGACGACGAGCACTTCGACCCGTCCCAGAAGGTCTTGGTCGATGCCACGCGGGAGCGGCGGGAGATGGGCGGTATCGGCACCGAGCAAGCCGAAGACGGACGGGATGACTTGGCCTTCTATCTGGCTCGCTACGACGCCGAGATCGCCTATGCCGACGCCGAGATCGGCAAGCTCCTCGACACCATGCGTGGACGGGGACTGCTGGAGAACGTCGTGACCGTGGTGACCTCGGATCACGGCGAGTCGCTGGGCGAGCACGGGTACTACTTCGACCACGGCCGGTTCGCTTTTCAAACCTGCCTGCGGGTTCCCTTCATCGTTCATTTCCCGGGCCGTATCGCCGCCGGCGTGGATCCGGATCCGGTCCAGCTCATCGACTTGGCGCCGACGCTACTCGAGTTCGCCGGGGTCGAGCTGGACGGCGGCCGCTGGATGCAGGGTCGGTCGCTCGCCGGACGCCTCGTGGGCCGGCGTCTGGACCCCACCCGCCCGGCGTACGCTTTCTCGGAAGCCGGCTACGGGCGCCAGCACCTGTGGCAGCGTGTCGTTCGCGATCGTCGCTACAAGCTGATTGACGCCGCCGAGGGGCACGCTCAGAGGATCGTCGCCGGTGAGGTGGGCAAGCAATTTGCCCTCTTCGACCTCGTCGAGGATCCCGCCGAGACCCGGAATCTCTTCGACGAGCGTCCCGAGGTCGCGGCGAGTCTGCGGCAGGTGCTCGGCCGCTGGTACGATCAGCCCTTCGACGCGATCGCCGGCGTGGAGGGCGAGGTCGGCGAGATGGATCAGTCGACGCGCGAGCAGCTCAAGGCGCTGGGCTATCTGCAGTAGGCGCCGAGACCCGGATCTCGAGCACGCGCTTCTCGGACGCGACCTCCGAGAAGTGCCCGACGTGCTCGCGCGCCAGATCCAGCTCCAGCCGGTAGACGCCGGCCCCTGGGGGCGGAGCGACCTGGACTTCGAGAGCGGTGGCGGTTCCGGGCTCGACCGGCTCCGGGAAGCGCTGCCGGTGCTCGACGCCCAGGGCTTCGCCGTCGGGACGGCGCCAGCGGTAGCGGAGCGTAACCGGCAAGGGCCCGCTCGAGTCGAAGGCGCTCTTGCTGTCGTTGCGCAGGCGCACGGTCATCGCAAACGGCTCGCCGGCTTCGATCCTCTGCGGTAGCTCCTCGCCCAGCCATTCGGCGCGGTAGTGCTCGCTCCGGCCGAGCTGATCGCGCCGGCCCAGGAACTCGAGCCGGGCGCCGGCGTAGTAGGTCTTGGCCGAGTCCTTGGGCACGTGGATTCTGCGCCCATTGGCGGCCTCGACTTCCATGTCGTAGATGTAGAAGAGGTTCTCGAGCTCGAGATGCTCGCGTGGCGGGTCGACGGGATTGAGCTCTACGACCTGCCGGCGCTGGCGCCGCCGGCCGGCGCCTTCGAACACGACCGTCTCCGAGTCTCCGGCCAGCTCCAGGCGGACCTCGTTGTCGGGCGTGAAGCTCATGACCTCGAAGAACAGCCCCGTGATCGGGCGATCCGTCATGACCACGACTTCGATTCGTTGTCCGGTATGGATCAGGGGCGCGCCCCCGATCTTCCGGTCCGGCAGGAAGAGGTCCTTGCGCCCGATGAGCGCCAGGTGCGAGTAGCCGAAGACGCTGTAGCCGGGGACTCGCTTGCGCAACGTGATCTCGAGCGGGAAGAACTGGAAGGGGCGGGAGCGGGTGTGGGCCTGAAGAGTCGGCTCGGGCACCGGCGCTCCAAAGGGGGTAAACAGGATGACTCCCAGGAAGAGACCGGCCCAGGCGGCGCCCGGGGCGATCAGCCAGGCGGGCCGGATGGTCGAGACCAGGAAGAGGAACGCCGGGTAGACCATCAGGAAGTAGCGGTTGCCGATGAAGCCGCCTCCGCCGTGCCAGTTGAGCGGGATGACGCAGATGAAAAACGCCGCGATGACTCCGATGGCCAAGAGCGTCAGCCAGCCCTCGGGCCGCCTTCGCCAGTGGAGGAGAAAGAGCGTGAAGCTGATCACCGCGAACGGGAAATAGACGACGAGACCGGTATGGCGGCCGATGAAGAAGTACTTGGTGCTCTGACCGATCTCGCGCAGCGTGGTCGGGGGCTTGCGAAAGACCCACGACCAGGAGTTGGCCGTGGTCGACCCGGCTTCGAGCTTGGCCGAGAGCTCGGACAGGTCATGGGCGACCTGCTCGGGGCTGGTGACGTTGACGCCGCCGCGCGATACCCCCAGGTACGAGCTGGGGTGCCCGGTCAAGAGGAATGAGCCCCCGGCCAGCAAACCCAGGGTGACGGCGGCGGCCGCGCACCAGTTCCAGGCCCCGCGGAGTCCCTCGCGCCGGAAGAGCAGCGCCGCGAGCGGCAGGCCGAAGGCCAGGAGAACCGGTTTGTTGTAGGCGCCCACCGCCAGCACGGCGGCCGAAGCCAGGATCCGCCAGAACGAGGGCGGGGAGTTCTGCGGCCGGCCCAAGAGAATCGCGTAGGCCACCGCGACCGAGGCGGCGTTCAAGATCTCGGGTTGCAGCCAGAAGACGTACGAGAAAGTCGGGCTCAAGAAAAAGAAGGCCGCGGAGAAGACGAGCGCCAGCGCCGTCGGGTTGAACCGCTCGAGGTAGCCGGCGCCCAGCCAGATCATGGCCAGAAAGAGCAGGGCGTTGAGGACGACCAGTCCGTTGGCGCCGAAGACGGCCACGAACGGAGCGCCCAGGAGCGGGTAGATGAACGGCTTGCCGAAATAGACGGTCTGCCAGCCGTCGTCGCTCATCAAGATGAGGTTGGAGGTGGGCAGATACGGATAGCTCTCCATGAGCCGGCGGTAGTCGCGATCCTCGGCCCGCAGGTCGCCATCGTGGACCAGGCTTTCGGCCATCAGGAAGTAGGCGGGCTCGTCCGCTTTGAGCGTAGGCGGCAACCCCGGCTTGCCGACCGTGCCGGTAAAAAGCACCAGGAACAAAGCGGCGGCGAGAAAGGCGAGACGCTTCGTTCCACTCATTGCGACCGGCAGAGTTTACTGCAAGACTCGAACGGTCTCTGCTTGCTCAGAGCCGGCCGCGGTCCGCTGCCGAAACCACAATCGAGCCGAAGATGAAGGCACCTCGCATTGCCGTCGTGGTCCCGACCTTTGAAGGCCGGGAGGTGGTTCTCGTCTGTCTGGAGAAGGCGATGGCCATGCGGGAGGTCTCCTTCGGCCTGTTCGTCGTCGACAACGGTTCGACGGATGGCACCTCGGACGCGGTGCGCCATGAGTTTCCGGACGCGCGCCTCATCAGGACACGATCCAACGCCGGCGTGGCCGGCGGCTTGAACGCGGGACTGCGGGAGGTCTTGAAGGGAAAGTGGACTCACGCTCTGTGCTTGCATCAGGATGTCGAGCCGGACTCCTGGCTGTTGCGCGATCTGCTGGCGGCGGCGGCCCGGCATCCGGACGGGGCGGCGCTGGGGCCCAAGATCCACGACTACTGGCACCGCGATCGCCTGCTCTCGGTGGGAGGGAGGGCTGCCCTTGGATCGCGTCCGGTCACGTGGCGCGGAGCCGGGAGCACCGATGCCGGGAGCTTCGAAGGCGAGGATCGCGTCGATTGCTTGAGCGGGGCCGCCATGCTGCTGCCGACGTGGGCGCTACGCAGGGTGGGTCTGTTCGACCGGCAGCTCGACCGCTATGAGGACGTGGACTGGTGCTTGCGAGCCTCCCAGGCCGGTCTCGCATGCTACGCGGTCGGCAAAGCCGCAGCTTGGCGGATCGTGACGTCGGGCCCGGTGGAGCGGCCGGAGCGGATGCGCTCGGCGGGTCGTTCCGCCGCGCTCCTAACCCGCCGCCACGGCGATCTCCTGGCCTGGATACGCTTGGTGCTGGGGACATTCGCTCGCCTTGGGGTCGGCGGGGTCGAGGCGCTCCGGGGCCGCCGGCTGCTGCTGGCGGAAGCGGTCGGAGCCTTGGGCGGTATCTTCGCCCGACTCGAACCACCTCCGAAACTTCCGCAGCTCCGATAACACAGTAGGATCGGGCGATGTTTCCGAACCTCACCGCCGACACGCGCCGTCTGCGGCTCAACCGGACCACCCGATTTCCCTGGTACGTCCTCGAGGCGCTACTCTTCGACAACGGCTACCAGGCGGTAGTGTTCTACCGGATGGCGAGCGCGTGCAAGCGCGCCGGAGTTCCGATTCTGCCCGCGCTTCTGGCCCGCTGGGGTCTGTTTCTGACCGGCGCTGACATCGCTCCCGGCGCCAGCATCGGGCCCGGTCTCATCATCAGCCACGGCACCGGCCTCGTGGTCGGAAGCCACACACGGATCGGAGCCCGCGCAATTCTTCTCCATCAGGTGACCCTGGGGGCTCCCGACGCCCAACGCCTGGAGGACATGCCCGACGTCGGTGACGACGTCACAATCGGCGCCGGAGCTTCGCTCATCGGCCGGATCCAGGTCGGGGATCGGGCGGTCATCGGAACCAACACCACGATCACCGAAGACGTCGAGCACGACACCAGGGTCATCAGCGAAGCCAGGAAGCGGGTGCTGCGCCGTTCGACCTACCGGGCGGAGGACGGACCGGCGATCCCGTCAGAGGCTTCGGACGGGGACGAACCGGGCTGACCCGGGCACGGCGATCTGGATCTCGGGGATCGCGACGAAGAAACGTCCGCCCCAGGCCGCGATCGGCGCCATCTCGCCCAGGATCTCGTCGCGGATGTTCCAGGGCAGGATGAAGACGTAGTCCGGGCGCGTCTCGAAAATCCGCTCCGGAGTGAAGATCGGGATCCGGCTTCCGGGCAAGAGCGTGTCTTGCTTGTGCGGGTTCTTATCCACCGTGTAGGGCAGGACGTCTGGCCCGATACCGCAGTAGTTGAGAAGCGTGTTGCCCTTGGCCGGCGCTCCGTAGCCGGCGATCGTGTGACCCTCGCTCTCGAGTCGCTCCAGAAAGGCCGCGAGCGCAGTCCGCGTGGCTTCGACGCTCGCGGCGAACCCTGCGTATCCATCGACACGATCGAGGCTCCGTTCGGCTTCGGCGCTTAGCACCCGTTCGACCGAGTCGACTGTGTCGTGGCCGCACGCGTCCCGATGGCAGGCGAATACCCGGAGCGATCCACCATGGGTCGGCAGCTCGGTGACGTCGAAGACGCGCAAGCCGTGAGCCTCGAAGACGCGGCGCACGGTGCCGAGGGAGAAGTAGGAGAAGTGCTCGTGGTAGATGGTGTCGAACTGGTTGCCCTCGATCATCCTCAGGACGTGCGGGAACTCCATGGTGATGACGCCTTCCGGGGCGAGCAGGGTCGCAAGCCCGCGCACGAAGTCGTTGAGGTCCGGTACGTGGGCGAGGACGTTGTTTCCGAGCAAGAGATCGGCGCGCCGGCCCTGGTCGGCCAGCTCCCCGGCCAGCTCCTCACCGAAGAAACGAACCATTGTGGGAATTCCCGAGGCCTCGGCCACTTCGGCAACGTTGGCCGCTGGCTCGATGCCCAGGACCGGGATCCCGCCCTGGCGAAAGAACTGCAAGAGATAGCCGTCATTCGAGGCCACCTCCACCACCTGGGAGTCGGCCCGGAGCCCGAAGCGTTCGGTCATGTCTTCGACGTAGCGCTGGGCGTGGGCGACCCACGAAGGCGAGTAGGACGAGAAGTAGGCGTAGTCGCCGAAGATCTCGGCCGGACTCTCGAACTCCGGCAGCTGCACCAGGAGACAGCGGTCGCAGATCGAGACGTGGAGCGGGTAGAAGCGGTCAGGTTCACCCGCGCTCTCGGGAGAGACGTAACTGTTGGCGAGCGGCGAGCTTCCGAGGTCCAGGAACGTGCGGGTCACGTTCGCGCCGCAGAACCGGCAAGAAAGGCCGCTCACGAGGCCATCCGCTTCTCGAAGTCTCGGATCTGAGCCACCGTCAGCTCGGCGGCATCGGCGCCGGCCGCTATCGAGCGGTGCCAGTCGACCACCCAGCCTAGGGCCTCGGGCAGGGGCAGCCTGGGCCGCCAGCCCAGCTCGGCGCGGGCCTTGGTGGAGTCCAGCTTGAGGTAGCCGGCCTCGTGGGGATGCTCGCCGCCGTCGTGCCGCCAAGCCGCGCCCTCTCCCCAGGCGGCGACTAGGCGCTCAGCCACCCAGCGGACCGGCCGTTCATCCTCGGCGTCCGGACCGAAGTTCCAGGCTTGGGCGCCCACCTGGGGCTCGGCCGCGGCCCGCTCGGCCACTTCGAGATAGCCGCTCAGCGGCTCGAGCACGTGCTGCCATGGCCGGATCGCCGCCGGATTGCGGATCGGCACCGGCGCGCCGGCGGCGAAGCCCCGCAAGAGGTCGGGCACGAGCCGATCCTCCGCCCAGTCGCCGCCGCCCAGGACGTTGCCGGCTCGGACGCTGGCCAGACCGGCTCCGGCGGCCGGTGAAGGGACGGAGCTCGACGGCCCTGAGAAGAAGGACGCACGGTAGGCCGCGGTGACGATCTCGGCCGCGCCCTTGCTGCCGGAGTAGGGATCTCGCCCCCCAAGGGCGTCGGTTTCACGGTATCCGCGCGAGGTCTCGAGATTGTCGTAGCACTTGTCGCTGGTGACGACGACGACGGACTCGAGCTCTGGGACCTGGCGGCCGGCTTCCAGGACGACCGCCGTGCCCAGGACGTTGGTCGAATAGGTTTCGAGAGGGTCGGCGTATCCCCGCCGGACCAGGGACTGCGCCGCCAGATGGAAGATCGTCTGCGGCCGCGCCCGCTCCAGGGTCCGGGCGACGCCGTCCAGTTCGCGCACGTCGCCGTGGATCGACTCGGCGATGCGTCCGGCAACGCCGGCTTCCTCGAAGAGGTTCGGTTCGGAGGGCGGTTCGAGCGAATAGCCGGTGACCTCGGCGCCCAGCTCTGCCAGCCACAGGGCCAGCCAGCTGCCCTTGAATCCGGTGTGGCCAGTCAGCACGACGCGGCGGCCTTGCCAGAACGCTCTATCCATGATCTTTCGTGGGGGGGTGGATCGGCGCCTGCCGGCGGCGTTGCGAGCGCCGGCGACGCCGGATCGTAGCACGCTGCTGCGCCCGTCGGGCCGTCCGCGCCGCCTCGGACAGCGTGATACTCTGAGACTTGGAGCGCGCAACGAATGGCCGTCGATCCGGAGCTTCTCGAGATTCTGGTCTGTCCCAAGACGAAGGGCAGTCTCGAGCTCGTGGACTTGCCCGAGTCGGTCCGGTCGGAGCTGGTCGAGAAGTACAAGGAGCACTTCCGGGAAACTCCTCCCGTGGTCGAGCAGGGGCTGCTTTGCGCCGAGTCCGAGCTGGTCTATCCGGTCGTCTCGGACATTCCGGTGATGCTGGTCGATGAGGCGCTGCCGGCGTCGATCCTCGGCTAGCTACCGGCCTCTTCAGAACCCGGTGCCCGAGGCCGCCAATCGTGGCTAGAACCTCCCGTCCCAGCTGGTCTCCGGAACGGACCGGGCGCTGGGCCTTCATTGTCCACGTCTGGGCGATCTTCGGCCTGGCGGCTTCCAACATCGCGCTGGCGGTGGCGCTCATCCTGGCGCGCTGGGCGCCTGACGCAAAGGCGCGACTGGTTCGGTTCCGGCCGATCCTGACGCCGCTTGTTCTGTACGGCGCCGCGCTCGCGGTGTCGGTCACGTTCTCATTCGATACCCGCGTCAGCGTCCGGGAAGCCGGTGAGATCCTGGCCCTGGTGAGCCTGCCAATGGCCGCGATCTGGCTGCGCAGCGCGCGCGACATCGGGGTCGTTGTAGACGGATTCGTCATCGTGGCCACGCTCTGCTCGGTGTGGGGACTGGCGCAGTTTGGAGCCGGCTTCGGCGGCCTCGAGAACCGCATCCGGGGTCCGTTCTCGCACTACATGACCTTCGCAGGCGTTCTGCTCCTGGCCGTGGCCGTCTGCCTGGCCCAGCTCGCTTGCCGCAAGTTCGAGGTTCGGCAATGGCGCTGGGCCGCTCTGCTGGTTCTCATCGCCGGTCTCCTGGGCAGCTTGACCCGGAGCGCCTGGGTGGCCCTGGCCGCCGGGCTCGTCACCCTGGCGGTCGTGCGCAAGCCCAGGTGGCTCCTGGCAGGGCTGCCGGTGCTGGCGATCGCGGCGGTGCTGCTGCCGGCGCCCGTACGGGGCCGGATGGCCTCGATTTTCGATCTTCAGAATCCGTCGAACTACGACCGGTTGTCGATGCTCGAAGCCGGAGCCGAGATGCTGCGCGAGCGGCCCTTCTTCGGGATCGGTCCGGGCATGGTGCGCGAGCTCTATCCCATCTACCGGCCGCTGTCCGCTCCCCGGCACTCGGCCGAGCATCTGCACAACTCCTTTCTGCACGTAGCCGCCGAGCAGGGACTGGTGGGCCTGGCCGCGTTGCTGTGGCTCTTGGCCGTGGCTCTGGGAGCCGCCTTTCGTGGGCAGGCGAGAGGCGCTGAGGCTCGGGGGCGGGATCCGGCCGCGGACGAGCTGTGCCTGGCCAGCTTCTTGGGGCTCGTGTGCTTCGCGGTGGCCGGTCTGTTCGAGGCCAACTGGCTGGATACCGAGGTCCAGAGAATCGCCCTGTTCCTGATGGCGATTCCCTTCGCGCTTCGGCCGATCCAAACCGAGTCTGACGCTCGGCAGCCAATCCCAGCGAGCGCTTCGCGCGTGGGAGAATAGGGCCGCATGGAACGGCTCGACCAGTTGCTGCACCGGCGAGGGGATTTTCCGTCCCGCGAGCGCGCTCGGCGCGCGATCATGGCCGGCCTGGTGGAGGTAGACGGCCGTCGCGTCGATAAGCCCGGAACCGGCGTTCAGTCCGGTGCCGACGTGCTCGTGCGCGCCGCCGCCGAGCCCTACGTTTCCCGTGGCGGGCGCAAGCTCGAAGCGGCCCTGGACGCCCTGGAACTCGACCCTACAGGCTGGGTCTGTGCCGACGTCGGAGCCTCCACCGGTGGGTTCACTCACTGCCTGCTCGAGCGCGGTGCCCGGCGGGTGTACGCTGTCGACGTGGGCTACGGTCAGCTCGACTACACCCTCCGCCAGGACTCGCGGGTGGTGGCCCTCGAGCGTGTCAACGCCCGCTATCTCGAGTCCGACGCGATTCCCGAGCCTTGCCGGCTGGCGACGCTTGACCTCTCGTTCATCTCGCTGGCCAAGGTGGTCCCGGCGGTTCTGGGCGTGCTCGCCCCCGAGGCCCGGGTGCTGGCGCTGGTCAAGCCCCAATTCGAGGCCGGCCGCGAGCTGGTCGGCAAGGGCGGCATCGTGCGCGACCCCGAGATCCGGCGTCGGGTGGTCGCTGAGGTGGTCTTGAGTCTCGAGAGGCTGGGGCTCGTCTGCGAGGGCACGGTCGAGTCGCCGGTTGCCGGTGCCAAGGGCAACCGCGAGACGTTCGCGCTGTTTCGTCTGGGAGAGCGGCAGTGACGGCGGCGAAGAACGGCGACGTCCGGACCGTCGGCGTCATCGCCAAACGGTCGAGCCGAGAGGCCGTGCGCACGGCGCGCGAGCTGGCCGAGTGGCTGGTCCGGCGGGGACTCGAGGTGCATCTGGAGGAAACCGTCGCGCGCGCGGCGCCAAGCGGCGCGGGCGCGGACGGCCCCTTCTATCAGCCCGGCGAGCGCTACGACCTGGTGGTGGTTCTGGGCGGGGATGGAACGCTCCTGGGCGCGGCAAGGGCGGCACCGGCGGGGGTGCCGATCCTGGGCGTCAACCTGGGCACGCTGGGCTTCCTGACCGAAGTGGGCCGAGCCGAGCTCTATCCCAGTCTCGTCGACGTCTTCTCCGGCCGCTACCGCCTCGAGGAGCGCGCCCTGTTGGACGTAGAGATCCAGCGGGCCGAAGGTAAGGGAGAACGCTTTCGCGTCCTCAACGACGCCGTCATCGCCAAGAGCGCGCTGTCGCGGATCATCCAGCTGACGCTCAGAGTCGATGAGCGCTTGGTGACGACGTATCGTTCCGACGGCTTGATCCTGTCGACCCCCACGGGATCGACGGCCTACAACCTCTCCGCCGGCGGGCCCATCGTCCATCCGGAGCTGCCGGTGGCTCTGCTGACCCCGATCTGTCCGCACACGTTCTCGCTGCGGCCCATCGTGGTGCCGGCGGACAGCGCGATCGAGGTCACCCTCGAGACTCAAAGTGCCGAGGTGTACTTGACGCTCGACGGCCAGGAGGGCTTGACCCTCGGGTATCTCGACAAGGTCCGGATCACCCGGTCCGGGCAGGGAATTCACCTGGTGCGGACCAGCGGGCGCACCTTCTACGACAGCCTCCGGGGCAAGCTCCGCTGGGGAGGCTAGCAGTCCGTGGTCGAAGTCCCGAGGGTCGCGCGGCAAGGGCTTGCGGTGCAGCTTGTAGAAGCGAGGAAGAGGCGAGTTGGTCGCCTCACGGATGGCGAGCGGCGTGGGGTGGGTAGCGGCGGCGCCGTTCCTCGACGAGGCCACCGCATCAGGCTCGTCGCGACGCCTTGCATCACACCGTACGGCGGCTGCACGGCGACCGTCTTGACGTCCACCGCGGGCTGCTAAGCGATGGGCTGGCGGCGCTCCCGAACCGCGCGCTGGCTGATCCGTCCCGCCGCCTGGACGATCGTCGGCCTGGTTCTGGTCCTGTTTCTGGCGCTCAAGTTCATCGAAGGGCGCTGGGTGTCGTCCTGGCTGGCGGGCCAGGTCGAGAGCCGGGTCTCGGCGGGCCTGGACCGCCCGGTCGAGGTCGGTTCGGTGGATCTGGACTTGATTCCGCTGTCGGCCACCCTGGAAGACGTGGTCATTGCGGGCAAAGACACGGCCGAACCGCCTTTTGCCCGGCTCGAACGCCTGCGCGTCGAGGCCTACATAGACTCCTTCTGGCGGCGGCAGATTACTCTCCGCCGGTTGGAGATCATCCGTCCCGAAGTGCGCATCGAATTCGACGAAGACGGGAATCCGGACACTCCGCGCTGGACCCGGACGGGAGGCGACCGGCGCCTGGGACTCCTCCTGGGCTGGGTCGAGATCCGGGACGGTATCTTCGAGCTGGACCACCGTCGCTACGACCTGGACCTGTCGGCGCGGAACGTGGTGGCCCTTCTCCAAGGAGCCGAAGGATCGGAGGCCGGCGAAGGTCTGAGCCTCGAGGGTCGGGCCCGGGCGGAGGAAGTGAGCTTCCGCCATGGCGATGCCGAACCGTACCTGGGCTCGTTGACGATGCAGGTGGCGCTGGACGCGAAGGGCTTCACTCTGCGGAGCGGCACCCTCGAAGCGCCCGACGTTCGCGCTGAGGTCTACGGCCGGTGGACCTGGGGCCAAGCGCCCGAGGCGCGATTTCGGATCGATGCCGGTGGGCGCCTGGCCGTGCTGGATCGGCTTGGGTACGGCAACGGCCTGCTGGCGGGGCCGTTCGAGTTCGCCGGCGCGTTCGTGCGTTCGGGACCGGCTTGGTCGGTGAGTGGCGACCTCGAGTCGCGCCGGGTCACGGTGCTGGAGCGGGATCTGGCCGACGTGCGCGGCCGGATCGTGGCCGACGCCGAGGGGCTTCGCGTGCAGATCGAGCGGGCCGACTATTCGGGAGGCGACCTGCGCGGAGCGGTGAAGATGGCCTCGGGCTCTCGCTCGAGCCCTGGCCCAAGCCAGAGCCAAGACTCGGCCCGGGTCGAGACCGGCGCGAGCGAGCCGGACGTCGAGATCGACCTGCGTCTCGAGGGAGTCGCCCTGGACGCTCTCTTGGCCGATCAGAAGATTCCGCTCGCGGGCTTTGCGAGCCGCGCGGATGGCGCCATTACGTACCAGTTCGAGCGGTCGCAGCCGGACGCTGGGCACGGCTGGGCCGATCTCGAGATCCGGCCGGCGGAGGGCCCGGGAATCCCGATGAGCGGCTCGGCGGTCCTCAACATCGGCGAGGGCGTTCTGTCCACAGAGGCGGTGCGCTTACAAGGCGATGGACATCTCATCCAGGCGGAGGGGAGCTACGACATCGCGGACGGGTCGGGCGCCTTCGACTTCGACGTCGCCACCGACCGGGTCGAGCGCGTCCTCGAGCTCCTGCCCCTGCCCGCAGACGAGAGCCCCTGGCGGCCGGAGCGAGGCCGGGGCGCGATTGGAGGCCGGGTCGAGCTTGCCGGAGAACGAGTCGTGACCCAGGTCGACCTCGACCTCGAAGAAGTCGAGGCCCCCGGGTTCGCCGCGAAAGAGCTTCGCGGCCGGCTGCGTGTCGAACCGGCGGCGATCCGAGATCTGCGCCTCGAGCTGCTGGATCGGGACGCCGCCATGATCGTCGCCGGCGAGATCGATCTCGCGGATCCGGAAGCTCCGGACCTGGATCTGGCGATCGACGCCGAGCGCTGGCCCCTGGGACAGGCGGCGGTGTGGCTGCCGTTCGAGCTCCCGGCCGATGGGGACTTTTCGGGCGCTGTCACGATGCGCGGCGCGGGTGAGGATCTAGCCGCGACGGTGCGGGGACAGTCAGTCCCGCTGGTGCTCTCGGGCGCGACCTCGTCGATCGAGCTGGATCGACTGGACGCCGACCTGGCGCTTGCCTCCGGCGTGCTGACGGTTCACGAGGCCGAGCTGCGGCTGGGCGAAGCGGCGATCCGCGTGCTGGGTCTCTTCGACACGGCGGCCGACCGGCTGGACCTCGCGGCTGAGTCGGACGGTCTGGCTGCGGCCGACCTGCTGGCTCGATTCGGAGGAGCCGGCGAGCGGCGAGCCGAGCTCGCCGGCACGGTCGCGATCGACGCTCGCCTGACGGGCTCGTCGGCGCTGCCGGACCTCGCCCTCGAAGCCCGCTTGGACGAGTTGACCCTGGGAGGCCGGGCGCTGGGCGCGGGCAGCGGTGAGCTCGAGGCCCGCTGGGGCGATGGCCGGGCTGAGCTGGAGCTCGATCTGCCTGAGCTGTTGCAGGTCGCCGGTGGCGGAGACGTGACCGGGGAGGCCGTAGACCTGTCCTTTGCGGTGGAGGCGATCGATCTCGCGGCCCTGGCCCGGCTGGCCACCGACGCCGAGCTCCCGGGCCTTGCCGCCAGCGCTGGTGGCCGGCTCGACGTCGTTGGAGCCTTGGGAACCGAGTCCCTGCCCGTGGCCACGCTCGCGCTGGAGCGGCTATCGCTCGCGCATGGGGATCTCGCTCTGACCAACCTCGAGCCGGTGGAGGCCAGGATCGAGGACGGCTCGGTCGAGCTGGTGAGCCTCTTTCTGGGCGATCCGGCCGGGGTCAGTGAGCTCTTCGTAGGCGGAAGCCTCGCTCTCTCCGAGCCCGGCGCGGTGGATCTCAACGTGCAGGCTTCGATGGACGCGGCCTGGTTCGAGCCCTGGGTTCCCGAGGGCCTGGAGTTCTCGGAGGGTCGGTTCGACGTGATTGGATCCGTCGGCGGTGCGTCCGAGGCGATCGACTTCGACGGCGTCGGCGAGCTGGTCGATGGTCGGATCCTGGCTCCGGGGCTGACCCTGGCCGCGCGCGACACACGCGCGGTCTTGCTCTTCTATCCCGATCAGCTGGTGCTCGACACGCTCGAGGCGGAGGCGGCGGGCGGTGCGATTCGCGGTGCCGGCAGCATGCGCTGGGATGGAGACGCCCCGACCTACACCTTCCAGGTCTCGGGCGCGGACATGAGTTTGCGCTACCCGGAGGGTTGGTCGATCCGGGCCGATTCCGACGTGGTGCTGGCGTCCAATCCAGCCGGGCAGCAGTTGACCGGCACGGTTTCACTGGATCGAGCTCTCTACCTGGGGAACGTGCCGACCGGCCTGGACCAGCTGCTGAGCGTCATGTTCGCCCGGCGGCGGGTGGAGGTGGGCGAGACCGACGAATGGCTCTCGACGACTCTCCTGAATCTGGACGTCGTCGCCGACAACACGCTGCGGATCCGCAACAACGCTGCCGATCTCACCGGGTCGGCCGATCTGGTGATCCGGGGCAGCCTGGCGCGCCCGATCGTCTTCGGCGAGGTGGAGCTCGAGCCCGGTGGCGAGTTGGTCTACTCGGGCACCGAGTACCGGCTGGAGCGGGGTTTGCTGAGTTTTACGAATCCGTACCGGTTGCAGCCGGTCATCGATCTGGTGGCGCGGGCCGACCTGCGCGACTACGATCTGCAGCTCAATCTGTCGGGGACGCCGGATCAGCTGGACTTCGACTTCGTGTCTGACCCGCCCCTGGCGGAGCTCGAAGTCCTGGCGCTTCTGACCGGTGGCACCCAGCCAGGTGAGGCGTCGCTCGAGGGCTCGGGCGCCGACGACCAGGCGGCCGCCGAGGGTTTCCTGTACGGCCAGGCCGGCTCCCTGGTGGCGAGCCGGTTCAATCGTCTCTTCGGCCTCGACCAGTTCCGGATCGATCCGCTCACCAGCTCGACCGGTAGCCTGTCGTCGGCGCGAGTGACCGTCGGCAAGCAGCTTTCGAGAGATCTCTTCGCCACCTATTCCTACGACCCCTCCCAGACCGAAGAGCAGGTGCTCGAGCTCAAGTGGAGCCTCAGTTCTTCGGTGGTCCTGGTCTTGACACAAAACGGCGACGGCACCTACGCCGTGGACGCCAAGTGGGAAGAATCCTTCTAGCCCTGGCGCTCCTGGCCCTGGCGGGCCCCTCCGCCGGCGCGGCCGCGGTGGTGGATGCCGTGGTCTTGCGTAGCAGCGTACCGACCGACGAAGCCTCGACGCTAATGGAGCTCCTCGTGGTCCAGCCCGGCGAGCCTCTGTCCGAGGACGCGGTTCGTCGAAGCCTACGAAACCTCCAGGCCTCGGGAGTCGTGCGCACCGCCCACGCCTATGTCGGCCCGGTCTCGCCTGCGGGATCGGACTCGGATGCCGGCGGCCGGGTGCAAGTGACCTTCGAGGTCGCGCTCAAACTGCAAGTCCGTTCGGTGCGCTTGGCCGGAGACGTCTGCCTCAAGGAGTCGCCGCTCCGCGCCGTTCTCGAGCAACGCGCCCGCTCGACCCTGAGCGAGAGCCGGATGCTGCGTGGCGTCTACCGCCTCCGGGACCTGCTGGCCGAGCGTGGCTACCCGGAGGCGGCGGTTCGGCTCGAGGTAGCTGTGGACGATGCCACCCAGCAGGCCGACGTGGTCTATCACCTGACCTGCCGCGAGCCTCAAAGGGTGGCGTCGATCGCGGTTGCGGGAGAGCTCGCCGGCCTGGAGGCGAGCGAGCTCGAAGCCCTGCTGCGGCTCAAGGTCGGGGACCGTCTCGTGCGGGGCCGGTTGCCGCAGGAAGCGGAGCGGCTCGAGCGCTGGCTCATCAAGCGCGGTTACCTGGCCGCGTCGGTCGGCCAGCCCTCGGTGTCGGAGCCCGGCGAGGCCGGTCCGGTGGCGCTCTCGTTTCCGGTGACCGTCGGGCCGGTCTTCCGGATCCGGTTCTCGGGGTTCGATGCCGACCTGCTCCGCCGGCGGGGACTTCTCGACGCGCTCGAATCGGAACATTTCGACGAAGCGCTTCTGCTCCAGACCGTCAACCGGATTCGCGACGACTTTCAGCGGCGCGGTCACTATCGAGTCCGGGTCGAGGCGGAGCAAACCGAAGCCGGCCACGAGCGTCTCCTCGATCTGACGATCGAACCGGGGCCGGTGTTTACGCTGACGAGCCTGGATCTCGAGGGCAACGAGGTCCTGACCACGCGAAGCCTCGAGGCTCGGATGGCGACGACGCTCTCTCGCGCGTTCTTCCGGGGTAGTGGACGCTTGGTGGACAGCGAGCTAGAAGAAGATCTGCGGAACTTGCGGGCCTACTACGCCCTCGAGGGCTTTTTCGAAGCGGAGGTGGGCACCGCCGTGGTCGAAGAGGCCGGGGACGAGCTGCGGGTGGCGATTTCGATTCAGGAAGGCCGTCGCCGCCGGGTCGTCTCGGTGACGTACCCGGGCCTCGAGGCCCTGACGCCGGCAGCCGGCAGCCTGCCGATCGAGGCCGGAGGACCCTTCCATCAGCGGCGTGTCGAGGACGCCGCGGCGGAGCTGCGAGCCCGGCTGGAGGAGGCCGGTTACCTTTCCGCGCAGGTGTCGTCCGAGGTGCGCTGGGATGACTCCGGACTTCTGGCCGACGTCGAGTTCGGAGTCTTGGAAGGGCCGCAGGCGACCGTGGACCGGGTCGTGATTCGCGGCAACCGGCGGGTCCGGGCGGACGTTCTGCGCCGGTCGATCGATCTCGCCGGCGGCGAGCCGGTCAATCGCAGGCGCCTGCTGACGGTGCAGCGCGACCTCTACCGCCTGGGCGTCTTCTCGAATGTCGTCGTGCGCCTGGCCCCCTCGATGCCGTTCGCCACCGAGCGCGACGTCTTGGTGGAGGTGGTGGAGGGGCGGGCGCAGAAGGGCAGCTTTGGCGTCGGCTACGACTCCGAGGACGGCGTGCGCACGCTCTTGGGCTACTCGCACGGCAATCTTTTCGGCCGTGCCGTGGCTGCCCGGCTGGATCTCCGGTTCAGCGAGCGCGAGCAGCAGGCTCGCTTCCTGGTGCGCCAGCCCTTCGTCGGACGCGTTCGCTTGCCGGTCACCTATTCGCTCTTTACGGTGGTCGAAGAGCAGGAGAGCTTCACCTCCGACCGCAGAGGGCTCCAGATCAACGGCGAGTACGAGCGCGGCTCGTCCCGCTACGGTCTGCTCCTGACCGCAAAGCAGGTGGAGGTCGAGGACCCCGACCCCGCTCTCAAGGCGCTCGAGATCGATCGCAGGCTGCGCGACGTGGACATTCTGAGCCTGACCCCCAGGTGGTTTGTGGACCGGCGGAACGACCCGCTGGTGCCGACCACCGGCTGGTCGTCATCGCTTCAACTGGAGTACGCGTTCCCCTGGGTTGGAGCGACGGCGCAATTCGCCAAGGCCTTCGGCCAGGTGACGGGCTACGTGCCGCTGGGGCGAGCCGGTGTACTGGCCAGCAGTTTTCGCCTCGGCGGCATCGAGCCCGGGGGCGATGTGCCGGCCGTTGATTCGACGGTGCCGGACGGGCTGACTTCGGCGGCGGTACCGATCTCGGAGCGCTTCTTTGCCGGCGGGCGCAGCACCCACCGGGCTTACCGGCGGGACCTGTTGGGCGTCGAGGGCGAGACTCTCCTGACCGTGGTCGATGAAGATGGCACCGAGCGGCGGGTACCGATCGGCGGCAATGGGCTGGTGCTGGCCAACCTGGACTACAGGTTTCCGATCGCCGGCGCCCTGGGCGGGACCGTGTTCGTGGACGCCGGCAACGTTTTCGGCGATTGGGACGGCCTGGATCTGGACGCCTTGCAGGTCGGCGCCGGCGTCGGACTGCGGTTTCTGTCGCCGGTGGGCCCGCTCCGGCTGGAGGTGGGTTGGCCCCTGGACGACGACTTCGCGGATTCGCCGGTGATCTTTCTGAGCTTCGGAAACCCGTTCTAGGGGCTTGCTGAAGACTCGGCCCTTCGGTCGCTAGGGTGCCGTCCCGTGCCAGCGCAGGACCGCTCGGTCCAGGAAGGCGACGGAGCGCTTGGGGCCGCGCAGCCGGAACGTCAACTCGGAGGCGCCGCTCCACGGAATCGGTCCGAGACGGAGGCTGAGCCATCCCTTGGCCGGCGGCAAGGCCTGCGCATGGATGACGGCGCCGTTCTCCAGCACCTCGATTGCCGCTCGCTTGCGGATTACGCGATGCATGACCTCGAGCTCGATCGCGAGCGAGGTTCCGGCCGGCCGGATCGGAATCGACACCGAATCACCAGGCTCGAGCTCCCAAGCTCCCCGGACGGTGACGCGGCTCCGGCGCCAGCGCTCGGGATAGAGGGCGCCACCGTTCTTGGTGACATACGGGTCCTCGAACTGGACTACCCGATGGGGTGTGCCGGCAACGAGTGGAAGACAGGCCAGCGCCAGGACGAAAAGGACGACGCCGGCCGCGACGCCCGTGCCCCGAGCCCGCCTTCCCGCCCGGGCTGCGAAGACGCCGGCGCTGAGGCCCAAGGCCGCGACCCAGACCAGGTTTGCCGGCCGCGGTCGCACGAAGCTCGGGAAGAATCGGGCCAGGTCGCCGCCGAAGGCGATGCCCAGGTGGTCGAGGAGCAGCGAGCGGCCGTCGGCGAAATTGTAGGTCCAGCCGGGCAGCACGACCCAGACGAGGCTCAGGGCCACGGTCGCCGCGCCCAGGGCGGCAAGGGCCGTCCGCTGGCGCGTCGAGCCCCGGCGTCCAAGGGCCGGACCTAGCGTCGGAACCAGGAGGGGCGCGAGAAACGGCAGCAGTACGAGGGCATAGCGGAACGGGGGACTCCAGCCTCCGTACCACTCCAGCCGCGGAGCGAGGAGAGCGCAGTAGAGGCTCGTGGCCAGAGCCAGATCCACCAGGATCCTGGGCCGCGAGCGGGCAGTGAGCACTGCACCCGGCAGCAGCAGGATCCAGATCGGTCCGGTGGCGAAGAGCCCGAAAGAGGCGTCGAAGAAGATACCGCCGAGGCCGCGAGCGTAGGACAGCGGCGAGGTGGCGTAGCCCAGAAGGGAGCCCCAACTGTGGTGCTTGAGGCCGGCTCCGAAAACCGCGGTGTTGAAAAGGAGAGTCGTCGCGAAGACGAGCCCCAACCCCAGCCCGAGGCGGACGACCCAGCGTTTCAGATGAGGCGGACAGTAGGACCACGCCAGCATGGTGAGACCCGCCGCCAGAGCGAGGAAGCGGAGCTTGAGCGTGGACAGCAAGAGCAGGCCGGCGAGGCCCGAGCCAGCAGCCAAGACAGGAAAGCCGGTCTCGCCAGGGCCGGTCCGCGCTCGGATGTGATGGATGGCGAGAGTAACTCCGATGGCGACCAGGGCCGCGGGCACCTCCACCCAGACCTGGTAGCTGTAGAGTAAGAGCGGCGGCGCCAGGCCGGTCACGGCGCCGGCCCAAAGCGCTTCCCGGGGCCGGTCCGGGTAGTAGCGCTCGGTCAGAAGCGAGGCCCCTCCCGCGAACGCGGCGGTCATGAGGGCCATCGCCGCGAGCACGCCCAGAGGACCGAGCCAGCGGTAGATGGGGGCCAGAACCAGCGACAGCGTGGCGTTGTGCCGGGAGTACATCTGGCCCTCGGGCCCGACCGGATCCTTGTACTGCGGACCGATCTTCCGGCCCATGTACCGCAACGAATCGCCGGCCTCGTAGTTGTTGGCGAGATCGGTGTCGTGATCGTAGGCCAGGCTGTGGGTCAGAAGCAGGTAGTAGGGCTCGTCTCCGTTCGGCGGGCGCATCCGGTGCGTCCATGGCAGAGCCAGGGCATAGACGGCAAGAACCGTCAGCACCAGCGCTCCGGTCCGCTTCAGACCAGCGTCGAGCCGGCTCAGCACGGCGGTTTGCGCGATGGCGTGCCCCAGGGCAAGCGCCGTGATGGCCGCCATCACCACTCCCGAGAGCAGGGCTTCGCTCCAGCGTAGGCCCAGCTCGTGCGAGCGGAGCGCCAGAATTCCGCAGGAGACGGCCGCGCCCAGACGGATCCACCCTCCGGAGGGGCCGCTCTGGGCCAGGGCCGCGGCCGCGGCGAAGAGGCCGGCCGCCAGGGGCAAGGCGACCAGGGTGCCCGTAAGGGGCCGGCTGCCGGCGATTGCGGCGAACGTCTCCCCGTTCCATTCCAGAAGCCGGGCGAAGAGGACCGATGCCAGAATGCCCGCGGCAAGCCAGAACAGCGGTCGCTGCGTGGGTTCGAGCGCCGATCCAGGCTCTGGCCGGAGTCTGGAACTACGCGACTCGCTTCCGCTTTCGGGTCGGGGTGCGGGTCTGGGTCGGCCGCTCATCAACGGACTCCCAGATAGAAGAGCGCGACCTCGACCGAGCCCCGGGCCTCGTCGGTGACCTCCAGGCGCACGCGATCGGCGGGTAGCTCGAGAGCGACCGGGTGCCGCGACCGGTAGCGGCGCGCGAAGTAGGGACCGTCCGGCGCCGGCCGAGCGATCCAGGGCACCGCCGCCCTCCGGGCTTGCCGGATGAAGCTCCGGCGAGCGACTCCGTCGGGAACGAGATTCAGACCGGCGGACGCTGCCGGTGCGGGCGCTACGCCCTGACCGGCCGAAGGTCGATCGGCGGCCCAATTGGCGATGTCGATGCCGGCGTCCAGAGTCATTCGCTCGATCTGCGCGTTGCCCGCGAAGAAGGTGATCGCCAGGGCTGGCGTTCCGACCGCAAGCGGTTCACCTCCCAGATAGGCATCGACCACGGCCAGGGAGCCGCGCGCTCCGACGTCGAGCAAGATCTCGTGCTCGGGCTCGTCGGATCCAAGCACGATGGCGTCGGTCAGGAGCGGCTCGGTCGGCCGAAGAATGGACGGCGTCAGAGCCGCGGCCAGAATGGCCACGGCGGCTAGGCCCGGAGCCAAGGCCGGCGCCCAGCCGGGACGCGAGCCGAGGCTGGTCCGGCGCATGCTGTGCTCGGCCAGGACCAGAGCTGCCAGCGTCGCGGCAACGGCCGAAATTGCCTTCCAGCCGAAAGTCAGCCCGAAGACGCCCAGCGCTGCTTCGAGCGGTTGGGGGTTGAGCCATGGCAAGCCTGCCGCGAGGCCGGCTACGCCTATCAGAGCTGTCGCCCAGACCGCCTGCATGCGAACCGCACTCGACGAGAGTCCTGGGGCGCTCGCCAGAGCCAGGAAGCCGGCCAGAAGCGCGGGCTCGGCCGGTATCAGGGGCGCTGAGGCAAGTACCAGGCCGGTCCCGGCTAGAGCCCGCCGCGCGCGCTCGCCGGGCCCCGAGCGCGTGGGCAAGGAGGCGATGGCGCCGAGAAGGCTGGCGGGGAGAGCCAAGGCCAGGATTCCCGCGAGTGCTCCGGTCACGGCGATGCCGTCTCGATGGCCAAGAAGGAGCGCGGCAGCGATGAGCAAGACCGCTCCCGGCAGCCAGGACGAGCTACGGGCTCGGCCCGTGTCCCCGAGCAGGCGCCCGACGATGGCCGGCACGGCGACGAGGCCAATCCAGCCCGTCGCGCTCGCTGTGCCGAGGGAGCCACCCGCGCCGGCGAGCGCTGGAAGCACGCTCCGTGCGGCGACGAGAATGGATGTCCCGGCGAGAGCCCAGCGAGCCCTGGCGTCGGCATGGGGCGGCGTCCGCCAACCCGCGGCCAAGGCCAGGACCGCGAGGCCGATGGCGGCTTCGGGGCCTACGCCGCGCGCGAGGACCGTGGCAAGCAGCGCGGCGAGGACGACCGGACCGCGGACGCGACGTGCCAGAAGCGCCACGGCGGCCGCTGCAACCGCCGGCCACAGGACGAGCTCTTCGAGCGCGAAGCTCCAGCTCCAGGACTCGAAGAAGCGATCGGACCGGAGCAGGGTTTGGAGGAAGACCGCGGCGGCGAAACACGGCGGAAACGAGACCTCCTCGGCCTGGCCGCGACCCCATCGGCCAACGATTCCCCACGCCAGGACCCCGAAGGCGCACCCTAGGAGAGCGACCAGGGTGGCCGCTCGAACCTCCCACGCCGGAATCGCCAGCAGTGTGAATGCAGAACCGAGAGTCGCGACCGCGACGGTCACGGCTCCCGGCTCGCGCCTACGGTCGCGATCGGTATGCCAGGCTAGACCGGCCAGGGCGGCGAGCGCGGCCGAGGCAACCAGGCCCAGGAGTTGGGTCTCGAGCCCGCGCGTGGCGTCAACCCACCGGTGCGAGCTGCCGGCGGTGACGGCCAGCAGCGAGATCGGCAGGGCCGCCAGCGCTACTAACCCTGGCAGCCGGCCTCCGGAACGATCAGGTCTCGCCGTACTGCCGCTCCATCCAGCTTCGGTACGAGCCATCCATGACGCCGCGCCACCAGGGCTCGTTGTCGAGATACCACGCGACGGTTCGCTGAAGGCCGGCGTCGAGCTGCGTGCGAGCCACGAAGCCGAGCTCGACCGCGGCCCGCCGGGCGTCGATCGCGTAGCGCCGGTCGTGCCCCGGCCGGTCGGGCACGAAGGTCAGGGCGTCGAGCGTGCTGGCGCCACGCGCGGGCCATGCGTCGGGGAACCGGTCCCGCAACTCGGCGGTTTCGGCGAACGTCCGGTCCATGAGCTCGGCCAGCTTCCGGATCAGACTCAGGTTATCGACCTCGGCGCGCCCGCCGAGATTGTAGGTGGCCCCTGGCCGGCCCCTGCCCAGAATGCTCGCGATTCCGGCGCAGTGGTCCTCGACATAGAGCCAGTCGCGAACGTTCTTGCCGTCGCCATAGATCGGGATCTCCTCACCCTGGAGCATGCGAACGATCGCCAGGGGGATGAGCTTCTCGGGATAGTGGTACGGCCCGTAGTTATTCGAGCAGTTGCTGATCGTGGACTCGAGTCCGTAGGTCTTCCAGTAGGCGCGCACCAGATGGTCCGCCCCCGCTTTGCTGGCCGCGTAGGGCGAGTTGGGGGCGTAGCGATGGGACTCCGAGAACGGGGGATCGTCCCAGCCCAGTGAGCCGTAAACCTCATCCGTCGAGACGTGATGGAAACGATACCGGGGGACGCGTTTCGTCTCCAGCCAGACCTCGCGCGCGGCCTCGAGCAGTCGCTGTGTCCCGAGCACGTTGACGTCCAGGAAAACCTCGGGCCCTTCAATCGATCGATCGACGTGAGACTCGGCGGCGAAATGCACAATCGTGTCGAGTTGCTCTTCGGCCAGAAGCTGGGCCACCAAGTCCCGGTCGCGAATATCGCCGTGCACGAACCGGAACTGGGGGTGCTCGCGCGCCGGCTCCAGACTTTGGAGATTGCCGGCATAGGTCAGAGCGTCCAGGACCACCAGGCGGTCCTCAGGCTTGTGCTCCAACCAGTAGTGGACGAAGTTGGCGCCGATGAAGCCGGCGCCGCCGGTTACGAGCAATCTAGCCACTGGAAGGCTCTGCGAGGGTGGTGAGCATCAGCCTCAGCGATTCTCGCCAATCTTGGCGCGGAAGCGCCAGTTCGCGCGCGCTGGCATTGGCGTCGAGCACGCTGAAGCGGGGCCGGCGGGCCGCGGTCGGAAACTCTTCCGAAGCGATCGCCAGCAGCTCACCCGGGTCGGTCAGGAGGCCCAGTTCGATGCCGAGGTCTCGAACGGCCGCGGCGAAGCCATGCCAGCTGGTCTCTCCTCGGTCACACCAGTGCCGGACGCCGACGGCAGCCGGCCGGGCCGCCCAGCGCCAGATCGCGGCCGCCAGAGTCCCCGTCCAAGTCGGGCTCCCGAGTTGATCGTTCACTACCCGAACGACGGGCTGGCTGGCGAAAAGGCGCAGCATGGTGGTGACAAAGTTCTTGCCGTGGGCCGAGTAGAGCCACGAGGTGCGGACGATGAGCGAGGCCTCCGGCAGGAGCTCGCGAACGGCGCGCTCGCCGGCCAGCTTGGTGCGGCCGTAGACCCCGAGGGGCGCTACCGGGTCGTCTGGAGCGTAGGCCCTTCGGCCTTCACCGTCGAAAACGAAGTCAGTGGAGACTTGAATCATCCGTGCGCCGGAGGCGCGGCAGGCGTCGGCGAGCAAGCGCGGCCCGTCCGCGTTGGCCGCCCGAGCGAGCTCGCCTTCGGCCTCGGCGTCGTCGACCGCGGTGTAGGCGGCCGTGTTGATGACGACTTCCGGTCGGATTGCGTCGAGCCGGGTCGCCACGGCTTCCGGGCTGGCGATGTCGAGCTCGGCTCGAGACAGGCCGACCGCATCAACGCCGTCCGGAAGGGTGGCGATGAGCTCCCGCCCGAGTTGCCCGCGGGCGCCGGTGACGAGGGCGCGGAGCCGGGTCACGCCGTCTTCCGCCGCGACGGCAAGCGGCTCCGAGCTGCGTGCGCCGGTCCGCCGAGCACTCCGCTCATGGAAAGCACTCGGCCTGCCGGAACGGCGTGCCGTCGGCGTCCTTGGCCGAGAGCTTCAATTCGAGGCCCTCGGTCGGCCAATCGATGGCGAGAGTGGGATCGTTCCAGAGCAGGGTCCGCTCGGATTCGGGATCGTAGAAGTCCGTACACTTGTAGGTGAAGTCGGCAGTTTCCGTGAGCACCAGGAAACCGTGGGCGCAGCCCGGAGGAATCCAAAGCGACTGCCGGTTCTCGTCGCTCAGCTCGTAGCCGATCCAAGTACCGAACGTCGTGGAGCTGCGGCGAAGATCCACTGCCACGTCGAACACCCGGCCGGAGGCCGCGCGCACCAGCTTTCCCTGGGGCCGGCCGATCTGGTAGTGCAGCCCGCGCACCGTGCCTTGCGTCGAACGGGAGTGATTGTCCTGGACGAAATCGAGGTCCAGGCCGTGTTCGGCGAAGCGGCGTTGGTTCCAAGTTTCCAGAAACTGGCCGCGAGCGTCGGGATAGACCTCGGGCCGGATCACGAGAGCGTCGAGAATCGCTGTGCTTTGGACTTGCACTGGAAGGGCGCCATCCGGCCAGTTCGACGCCAAGGCTAGCCAACATCGACCGGAAGCGCCAGCAAGCCCCTAAGGTAGGCTACTCAGGACTTGCGGAAAGTGATGACTGACGTGGGCGTACGTGAAGACCGCGTGGAAGCCACCCGAAGTTCGGGGGGCCCGGAACCGGCCGAGGTCACGACGTTTTCCGATTTTCCGGCCCGGCGGCCGCTGCGGGTAGCGCTTCTCGGCGGCCTCGACGCCGTCTCGGTGGCGGTGGCAATCCTCTTGGCGTACGTCTTGTGGGCGCTGCCGGTGCGGGAGCAGCGGCTCGAGCTCTATCTCGAGCTCTGGCCCATCCTCGGGCTCTTCGTCGCCAGCTACTGGGGACGGGGCCTCTATCCGGGATTCGGCCTGGGAGCGGTCGAGACCTTGCGCCGCTCGTGGCAGGGTACGAGCCTGGTCTTCGCGGTGCTGGCGGCTTCTAGCTTCCTGCTCAAGATCGCCAGTCCCTACTCGCGGGTCACCTTTGCCATCGCCTGGGTCGCGGCCCTCCTGATCCAGCCCACAGTGCGATTTCTAGTGCTCAAGCTCTTGCGGCGACTGCCCTGGTGGAGTGAGCCGGTGGTCGTCTACGGCGATGGCCCCCAGGTCGAGCGCGCTCTAGACGCTCTCAAGACGGCTCATTCCCTGGGCTACCGGCCGCTGGCCGTGCTCCGCCCGGAGCCGGGTGAGGACGCCGGCGCCCTGGCGTCGCGGATGCGGCCCTGGGCGGAGAAGGGTGTCCGGGTCGCCGTCGTCACACTGGATGAGCCCGACTGGCCGGCAACCGTGGCGGGCCTCCAGCGCAGGTTCCGGCAGGTTATCGCTCTCGGCGACGCCCGGCAGATGCCGATCGATGGCGTGCGCGCCAGAAATCTCGGGGGGGTCCTGGGCTTCGAGTTCAGCAACCAGCTGTTGCGCCGAAGGAACCGCCTCGCCAAGCGTTCGGTGGACCTCGTCCTGGGGAGCCTGGGGTTGCTTCCGGCCGTGCCGGTCCTGGCCGTGTCCGGAGTTGCCGTGCGTTGCTTCAGTCGGGGACCGATATTCTACCTTCAAGAGCGAGAGGGCCAGGGGGGACGGGCGGTTCGCGTTTGGAAGCTTCGCACCATGGTTCCAGACGCCGAACAGATTCTGGAAGAGCATCTGGCCGCCTCAGCGGCGGCTCGCTCGGAGTGGCGCCGGCGCTTCAAGCTCGAGCGCGATCCCCGGCTGGTGCCGGTGGTGGGCTCGGTGCTCCGCCGGTTCAGCATCGACGAATTGCCTCAGCTCTGGAACGTCGTGCGCGGTGAGATGAGTCTCGTGGGCCCGAGGCCCCTGCCGGCCTATCATCTCGCCGGCTATTCGCAAGAGCACCTGGATCTGCGGCGCTCGGTGCGGCCGGGCATGACCGGCATGTGGCAGGTTATGTCCCGGTTCGACGGCGATCCCGAGGTGCAGGAAGTCAACGACGGCTACTACATTCGCAACTGGTCGATCTGGCTGGACCTCTATTTGCTGGGCCGGACGGTGCTGGAGGTGCTGTCCGGCAGCGGTCGCTAGGCGGAGTCCATGCCGGCCTGCGGCCGGGAAGCCGTGAGTCCCGAGGCCGCTCGTTCGGCACGGCTCAGGCGTGACGATCAGGAGTCCGTCGCCCGCCTCCGGCGCAGGCCGAGCCGGCCAGCCGCCTGAGAACCAGCGCCGCATAGAGCGGGTACTGGGAGTACCGTGGCCACAGGCGGATCGGCTCCGAGGCGAAGCGGAACAGCCACTCGCCGCCGGCCCGCTGGACCCAGCGGGGCGCCTGGGGCTTGCGTCCGGTCAAAAAGTCGAAGGCGGCGCCAACTCCGATCAAGAGCGGCGCCTCTAGGTGCGCGCGGTGCTCGGCCATCCAAAGCTCTTGCTTGGGGGCGCCCAGGCCGACCCAGACGATGTCCGGCCGCGTGTCGTTGATGCGGTCAAGGGCCTCGCGTTCTTCTCGCCGACCCCGATCCAGTTTGCCGGGCGTCCGGGTGCCGGCCACGGCCAGACCCGGAGCGACTGAAGCCAAGCGTTCGGCCAACGAGTCCGCCACGCCCGGAAGCCCGCCGTAGAAGAAATGCCGCCAGCCGTTGCCGACGCCGTGCCGGCAGCAGTCGAGGACCAGATCGGGGCCGTAGACGCGCTCGGTACCGGTGCCGGCGAGCCAGCCGGCAGGCCAAGCGACTCCCTGTCCATCGGCGAGGGCGAGGCCCGCTCGGTTGAGGACTTCGCGGAAGACCCCGTCGGATCGAGCGTCCATCAGCGAGTGGGCCGGGACCAGGCAGACATAGGAGCGCTCCCGGGCGTCGATGCTCCTCGCAATCCAGGCCAGGGCCTCGGTGCGATTGACGGCGGCCACGTCCACGCCCAGGAGCGTCACCTTTGGCGGCGTGGGGCTCTCGGGCCGGCTCGAACCGTCCTGCTGAGTCGCTGCCGGCGCTTCGTTCCCGCGCCCCGTGTTCGCGGTGGTCGTCATAGGGAGCCGGCCGAGGGCTGCTAGGTACCGGGACGGGTGCCCTCTTCGAGCACGCCTCGAAGGTAGCGGCCGTATTCCGAGTCGCCGTAACGGGCGGCGAGCTCTTCGAGCGCGCCGGCGTCGATGAGATCGAGGCGGTAGGCGATCTCCTCGGGACAGGCGATCTTGAGGCCCTGGCGCTCTTCGATGACGCGTACGAAGTTGGCGGCGTCGAGGAGCGAGTGGTGCGTGCCGGTGTCGAGCCAGGCCGTGCCCCGGCCCAGAATCTCGACCGATAGGGTTCCTCGTTCCAGGTAGCGTCGATTGACGTCGGTGATCTCGAGCTCCTCTCTGGACGAGGGCTCGAGGCCGCGGGCGATGTCCACGACGTCGGAATCGTAGAAATAGAGGCCGGTTACCGCGTAGTGCGACTCTGGGTCTTGCGGTTTCTCCTCGATCTTGGTCACCCGGCCGGCGTCGTCGAAGCTCACGACCCCATAACGTTCCGGATCCCGGACGTAGTAACCGAAAACCGTGGCGCCGTTCGTGTTCTGGGCGGCGGTCTGGAGCTTCTTTGCCAGGCCGCGAGCGTAGAAGATGTTGTCGCCGAGGATCAGCGCCACCGGGTCCGAGCCCAGAAACGACTCGCCGATCAAGAAAGCTTCGGCAATGCCCCGAGGCTCGTCCTGGATCGCGTACTCGAGCTCGAGGCCCCACTGCGAGCCGTCGCCCAGAAGCGAAACGTAGGCGGAATGGTCTCGTCGCGTGGTGATGACCAGAATCTCGCGAATGCCGGCGAGCATGAGCGTCGACAGCGGGTAGTACACCATCGGCTTGTCGTACACCGGCACAAGCTGCTTGCTGAGCGCGATGGTGACCGGATAGAGTCGGGTGCCGGCGCCTCCGGAGAGCAAGATTCCTTTGCGACGAATGCTCACAAGACTCTTGAGTCTAGCTTGCCCTTCCGTCAAGCGAGTCCGCCTCGCGGCCGAAGTTCGACTCGGAACCTCCCTATCAGGTGCCCTCAAGGTATCTCTCGAGGGCTTTCTCGGTGGGCCCGAGGAACTCCAGGCGGCCATGCTCGAGCCAGGCCGCGCGCGAGCAGAGCTCGGAGACGGTCCGGAGCGAATGAGAGACTACCACCACGGTCGTCCCCTGCTCGTTGAACTCGCGCAGCCGCTCTTTGCAGCGGTCCTGGAACTCGGTGTCGCCCACCGACAGATGTTCGTCCAAGAGGAGGACGTCGGGCCGGTGGGCGGTGGCCATCGAGAACCCCAGGCGCGCGGCCATGCCGCTCGAATAGGTGCGCAGGGGTGAGTCGATGAAGCGGGCGATGCCGGCCCACTCGACGATCTCGTCGAAGCGCTCGGCGATGTCTTCGCGCGAGTGGCCCAAGATAGCGCCGTTCAGAAACACGTTCTCGCGCCCGGAGAGCTCGGCGTGAAAGCCGGCGCCCAGCTCCAGGAGCGGCGAGACCTGTCCCCGGATGACGACCCGTCCCCGGCCCGGATGGAGCACCCGCGCGATGACCTTGAGCAAGGTGCTCTTGCCGGCGCCGTTGCGGCCGACGATGCCGAAGACCTCGCCTCGCTCGACGGTCAAGCTGACGTCATCGACGGCCGGAAACTCCCGCTTCGCCACCGGCCCGCGAAGCCGGGCCAGAGCCCACTCCTTGAAGCTCCCGATCCGCTCGGTGGGCTCGGGAAAGCTGACGCCTACGTTCGAAAGCTCGATGCTCGCGCCCTCGGCGGCGGGTTGGAGCTCAGGCGCGGTAGGCAATGAGATCCCTCCGGCTGGTAAAGATCCACCAACCCAACAGGCACAATGAGACCGAGAGCGCCAACGCAATCGCCCAGTGCTCCCAGGGCGCCACGACGCCCTGATGGATCGGCGAGCGGACGACGCTGCAGAGGTAGTACATCGGATTCAGCTCGTAGACGAAGGAGAAGCGCTCGGGCACGATCTCGACCGGGTAGATGATCGGCGTGGCGTAGAGAAACGCCGTCAGGAGCACGTTGTAGGAGAGGCTGAAGTCGCGAAAGAACGCGGTCAGGGTGGCCACGATCAGCCCCACGCCGAAGGCGAAGAGGCCGGTCAGAAGCATTCCGAACGGGACGGTCAGGAGAGCCGGAGTAAACGGCTGATCGAAAATCAGCATGAGGCCGCCAAGCAGACCCATGGCGACCAGCCAGTTGGTCCATTGGGTCAGGATCGCTGCCACCGCAAAGGCGCTCCTGGGAAAGTGGATCTTTTGGCTGAGATCCTGGTTGATGGCGATCTCGTCGATGATCTGGACCGTCGAGCGCTTGAAGAAATCGAAAGCGAGGAGTCCCGACAGCAGATAGATCGGGAACTTGGAGACCGGGAAGCGAAACGCGGTCGAGAAGACGATCGCGAGAATAGTCATCTGCATCAGCGGCTCGAGCAGCGTCCAGAGGACGCCAAGCACCGAGCGCTTGTAGCGCAGATTCAGATTGCGTCGGGTCCAGAGCTGAACCAGGTCCCAGTAGCGGACCAGCTCCTCGAGCTCTTCGAAGAACGGGCTGCGGCGCCCAAGCGAATCGTAGACCGACGTGGAAGGTTCGGCCGTCGGACTCTGCGAGCGGCCGGGCGAGCTGATCCTAAATTGCGACAAGCCTGGATTTCGACAAGATCGAGTGTGGCTACCGGCGGCTGCCGGCTGCCGGCTGCCGGCTGCGAAAAGGAATGCTAACTTTAACAGCCGCGGGGTCGGGGCCGATCGAACGCTGCCCGCCGCCGCCGGGGCCCTTCGATGACCGACGAACGCCGCGCGTCCGACCTCGAGGCCAGCGCCATCAGGCCGGAACCGGCGGCCGAACGTCGCGATCCGCCCGAGCTTTGCGGGCTGGTCGTCCACTGGCACAACGAGGCGCAGCTGGCCCGTCTTTTCGAGCACTGGCCGGAGGACACCCGCTGGGAGCTCGTGATCGTCGACAACGGGTCGAGCGGCAGCCTGCCGCCGGGCCCTGGCCGAACTCTCGATCCCGGCGCCAACCTGGGCTTCGGCGGAGCGGTCAACTACGCGCTCACCACCGTGACCGCCCCGGTTGTCCTGCTGCTCAACCCCGACGCCTGGCCGGCCTCGCCCCGGTCGCTGCCGGCGCTTCTCGAGGGCCTCGAGCGTCACCCGGATGCGGCCGGCGTGGCACCGCGGCTTCTGGCGAGGGACGGTTCCTGCCAGTCCGCCTGGCAGCTCCGCCGGTTGCCCACGGCCGGCGACTTGCTGCGCCAGTGCCTGTTCGTGCCGTGGGGCGGGGACGCGCGCGAGCCTCAAGCGGGGAGTCCGGTCGAGCAGCCGGCGGCTTCGGCCCTGGCGCTCCGCCGGCGCGATCTCGAACGGCTCGGCGGCATGGATCCTTCCTTCTATCCCGCCTGGTTCGGTGACGTGGATCTGGCGCGACGGATGCGAGACGCCGGCCGGGAGCTCGTCTACTGGCCGGAAAGCGAGTTCCTTCACGAGCTGGGCGCTTCGGTGGGGCCGCTCGGCTACGGATCGTTCCTGTGGATCTACTACCGCAACTTGGATCGGTACGCGAGGAAGCACTTCGGCGCGTGGCTGGCTGGACTGCTTCGAGCGGTTCTGACGGCGGCCGCGGCCGGGCGCATCATGCTGGTGCCGCTCAAGAAGCCGAGCCGGGCTCCGGATCGCGCCGAGGCCGTGCGCGGGCTCGCCTCGGTTCTCGTGGGTGCCGTTTCGTCTTGGCGGCTGCCGGCCGATCTCGTCCGTTCCCATGCGCCGCCAGCCGCGCCGGGGCCAGCTTCCCGATGACGCAACCGCGGATCGCGATCGTCTGGAATCATCCGTCGACTCTGAGCCAGTGCTCGTTTCGGTTCGAGCGCTACGTCGAGGGCTTCCGGGCCCTCGGGTGGGAGCCTTGGATCGTCTGTTCGGAGGCCTCTGCCGCGGGCTCGCCTACCTCCGACGCCTCGTCCGGCACCGAGTGCCTGCCAGTGCGGAGCGTCAGGTCGCCGGCGGCGCTCGAGAATCCCGGATACTGGCGTGACCTCGGGGTGGATGTAGTGGCGGCGGTCACCTGGCACCGGATGTCGGGCATGCTGGCCGCGGCCCGGCGGGGCGGGGCGCGCACGATCTCGATTGCTGATTCCGACGGCAGGATCGGGCTCCGCAGCCATCCGCTGGCGACGCTCGAGCGATCTTTGGACGTCGGTTCGATACCGACGAAGGCTCGCCGCTTTGCCGCCTGGCTCAGGCGCTGGGCCATCGAGAGTTTGCGCGGAGCGCCGGACGATCGGGAATACCTCGCCAGCGCGGCCGAGTCCGACGCCATCATCCTGGGTAACGCCGGCGCCGCCCGCGAGTTCTCGCGCTTCTTGTCCTCATACGGCAGGTTGGACCTGGACCGGCGGGTCCGGATCGTGCCGTTCGCAGTGGCCCAGCCGTTTCTCGTCACGCCGGTTCCCGAAGCCAAGGCCGACCGGGTGGCCGCGGTGGGCCGCTGGCACGACCCGCAAAAGGACGCTCCGCTTCTGGCGGGAGCTCTGCGCCGGTTTCTGGCACGCGACCCGTGCGGAACCAAAGCCGTCGTCTTCGGAACCCCGCACCCGGCGATCGAGCGCCTGGCGCGCGAGGACTCCCGAGTGTCGTTTCGGGGCCCCACCGGCGCGACCGAGCTGGCCCCGGAGCTGGCGGCTTGCCGCACCGTCCTGGTCTCTTCGCGTCGGGAGGGGAGCCCACACGTCGGCTTCGAAGCCTTGGCCATGGGGGCATCGCTGGTCGGACCGGCGTTGCCTTGCCTTGCCGACTGGTGCGGCCGGCAGGGCTTTGGGACGATCGCACCCGCCCGGCGGCCGGGGAGCCTGGCTCGTGCTCTGGAGGCGGAGCTCGCCGCGTGGCGGTCCGGCCGGCGCGACGCCCGCCGCATTGCCGAACAGTGGCGTCCGCGAGTGGCTCCGGAGGCCGTGTGCTCCGATCTACTGGCGGCGCTCGAGCCCTAGCCTCGGTTCGAGCTCGACGCCGGGTTTGGCTCGGGACTGGTGAACGGCCGGTAGAACGCGTCGCGGCGGGCGTTGCAATTGCTACAGCTTCCGACCGGTCGGCCTCGCGCCAGCCCGTCGCGGATCCGCACCAGCGGCTCGGAGCGCATCAGCCCCTCGAGATCGGAGTCCGGGACCAGGCCGATCGGGCCGTCTCGCCAGTACTGACAGGGAAATACGGCGCCGTTCGGGCGCACGACGAAGGTCGTGCCCGGGTAGGCACAACCGTGGCGGCGCTCGAGTCTTCGATGACGCCAGTACTCCGGCCGGTCGAGTCCGGCCCGAAGCCGGAAGAGGCGGCGCCGGACGCGGCCGCCCAGGGTTCGGTTGCCAGATGCGGAGTCTTCGAACTCCGGGTAGGAGCTCAAGGTCAGGCCGCGGGCGACCGCCTCGCGGGCGGTGGCGGCGAGCTCCCCATTCAGCTCGACGGGGTCCTCGTCGGTCAGGAGCTCGCCGCTGTTGTCGACGCCCACGGTCGGGCAGACATAGCGGACGTCGATCTCGCCGGCGCCGTGCCGTTCGGCAAACTCGGGCAGGAGACGGAGCTGGTCCCGGTTCGAGCGCATCCAGGTGAAGATGAAGCGCAGTCTCGGCGCCCGGCCGCCGAGCGTTCGGCTCTTCGCCGAGACCTCTCGCAGCAGCTCCAATCGCTCCACAAAGCCGGTCCACGTTGACCCCACGCGGATCGTCTCGTAGGTTTCGGCCGTGAAACCGTCCGCGGACACGCCGACCGTGCGCACTCGCGCCCTGACGATGGCCCGGGCTTTTGCTTCGGTAAGCGGCAGCAGGTTGGTCGGGAACCAGAGATCCGGAACGTGGTGCCGGCCCGCGCAAGCGACCAGCTCGGCGAAGTCGGGATGAATCAGGGGCTCGGCGGTGCAGCCCAACGAGGCCCTGCGCGCGCGCGGAAAGAGATCGGCCGCGATGCGCTCGAAGGTCGCGACGGACATGTCGCCGTTCCGGTCCATGGGGCGATCGGCGGGCGGGAAGGACAGGCGATCGACGGCCGAGAAATAGCACATCACGCACTTCAGATTGCAGCGAGAGGTGACGTCGAGAAGGACCGTCAGCGGCCGGGGCATTCGAGAATCGTAGCATCGGCGGGATGGGCCTGATGCCGCTATCGAAGAGCTCGAACGGACGGGAATCGCGCGCCGGAATCGGTCGAGAGATCGGCTCGGCGGACCGGGGTCCGGGCGACGATTCAGAGCCTGCTTGGAGACGCCGGAGAAACCTTCCGGGAAGCCTGTCGGGGAACCGGCTGGACGGGCGGAACCGGCCGCTCGGGCTTGGGAGGGATTCCCTCTTCGGGATTCTGGTTCTCGCCGCGGTGTTGCCCTTTCTGGTGCGGATCGCGTCCAATATCGCGGTCCACCTGCGCTTTGAAGACTCGCTCATCGTCCTGCGCTACGCGCGCAACCTGGTCGAGGGCGCGGGCTTCGTCTTCAACCCGGGCGAGCGCGTGCTCGGGGTGACCACCCCGGGCCAGACCTTCCTGGCCGCAGGCTTGCTTCGAGTTGCCGGGGACGCGGCGGTGTCTTGGCTCAATGTTGCCGGCGTCGTCGTCCTGGGACTCGAGGTTCTGGTAGTCGCGCTCCTGGCGCGCAGGCACGGCGGCTGGGCGGCCGGAGCTTTGGCCGGCGCGCTGGCTCTCGGCAACTACAACTCGAGCTACCTCTATCTGGGAATGGAGGTCCACCTGTTCGCCTTCCTGGCGCTTCTTGCCTGCTCGTGGTTTCTCCTGGATCGTCAGCTTGCCGCGGGTTGGGTCCTGGGCATCGCCTTCTTGGTGCGCCCTGACGCCGCCATCCTGGCGGGCGTCATCGGCTTGGGCTTCCTGGTCAAGGAGCGCAAGTGGCCCGGGAAGCTGACGGCGGCGTTCACGGCCTGCGCCCTGCCGTGGCTGGTCTTTGCGCAGTCCTACTTCGGCTCGATGGCGCCCCAAACACTGCGTGCCAAGCAGGGCTTCCTGGACACCGGGACCTATCTCTATCGGGTCGCCGTCTACTACAAGCGCACCCTCGAGGCCGTCCTCGCCCGGTTCACCGATTCGCCCGTCGGCCAGGACGTCTTGGCCTGGTGGTTGGGACTGGTCGCCCTGGCCGGTGTCGTCCTTCTCCTGCGCAAGGATCGGCGCTTCGTGGTGGTGCTCGCCTATCCGCTCGTCCACCTCCTGGCCTATGCCTGGATCGGAGCCGACTCTGCCTTTACCTGGCACTACTACATCCTCAATCCGTTCCTCTGGCTGGTGCTCGCGGCCGGCGTCCATGGGGTGGTGACGGTTTCCTCCCGGTTGGCCGCGAGGACCGGCTCCTGGGGCGCTCTTCGCGGCCCGGTTCAACGGGCCACGGCTTCGGTCCTCTTGAGCCTGATTACCATTCCTCTGCTGGTCGGCGTGCACCGCTCGAGCGGCCACCGCTACCGGTTGGATCCCGCGACCCAGGACTTCTTCCGAATCGCGGACTGGCTGGATGCCCGGTATGGTCCCGAAACCAGCCTGCTCCATCCGTCGATCGGTGTCTTGGGCTACGAGACGTCGCTACGAATCGTGGACCGCGCGGGCCTGATCACGCCCGGTCTTCGCTATTTGGACGGGGTCCGTTTCACGCCGCTCGGCGAAGTTCTCGAGCGGTACCGGCCGGACCTTGTGCTGACCCTCGCCGGCCACGATCCGGAGGTGCGGACGTATGGCTACCGGGTGCTCCGGGAGTTCCCGGGCCATCGCCGCTATCTCCTGTTCAAGCGGTCGGAGGCCGGCGAGTCGCCGTCAGATCTCATCGAGGCCGGCGTGGATGGCGGGAAGCTCGTCCGGCCATAGCGCGGCAAACGCCGCACTCGCAAACAACTCGGCGTCGCCCGGGTAGGTCGGCACGACGTAGACGGGGAAGCGCTCGAAGTACTCTCGGTCGGACCGCGACCGTCGGCTCTGGACTTCGGCCCGGCCGGCGGCGGCGAGATCGAGGCCCGTCAAGATGGCGTCGATGGCACGCAGCTGCGCCTGAGTGCGATCGCTGGGCGGCTTTGCGGGCCTAGACGCTGCACCCCGCAGCCGGCCGAGCCCCTTGCGGATCGAGGTCCGCAACCCGAAACGCCGAACGGCGGAGACCAGGTCGAGGGCTCCTGCGGCGCCCTTGCCGGGCTCGACGTCGGCGGCCACCAGAGCTCGGGCTCGGTTCATGAGGGTGGTCAAGATGAGGGGTAGCACCGCCTCGAAGAGACCGGCCTCGTAGTTCTTGTAGGCGGTCAAGAACGCGTTGCGCTCGATCAGGAAACCGCGCTCGGCGTTGCCCAGAACGCCCCCGGTGGCGCCAGACCGGTGATGGACGACGCCCTCCGGGGCCGACACGATCCGGCCGCCCCGGGACCACAGCCGCCAGCCCAGGTCCACGTCTTCCAGATAGGCGAAATAGGCCTCGTCGAAGCCGCCGGCGGCTCGGAACGCCTCGCGCCGGACCAGCATGTTGGCGCCACAAGCGAAGGGAAGCTCGGCACCGGGCTCGGGGACGCGCGCCGAGTCCAGAGGTCGTCGAAAGTCGAGCTGGAAGGCGTGGCCGTCGAAGACCAGGAGTCCTCTGCCGAAATCGAGACGGGCGCCCTCCCAGTCCAGAATCTTGCCGGAAACCGCCACCACGTCCGGTGGGGCCGAGAGCAAGCCGTCGACCAGGCCCGCGAGCCAGTCGGGCCGCGGCCGCGCGTCGTTGTTGAGCAGGGCGATGAGATCGCCATCGGCCTCGGCGACCAGGCGGTTGTTGCCGGCGCAAAACCCCAAGTTCTCCGAGCTTTCGACCACCCGGACCCGAGGGTGCGCACGCCCAACCCAGTCCGCCGTGCCGTCGTCCGAACCGTTGTCGAGCACCAGGACCTCCCAGTCCAGACCGCAAGGCCGCTGGTCCTCGAGCGCAGGCAGGCAGGTTTCGAGGTGTGAGCGGCCGTTCCAGCTGGTGATCGCAACCGAGACTTTGGCAGGGTTCGGCATCTCGAGGTCGGGTAGAGGCTGGGGGGCGGGGAACGAAGAGAGGCGGTGGTTCGTTTCGCTGGCGTTCCGTGGGAGGTACGCTATCAACAACCGTGGGTCCCGGCCGGCGAGCCGTGCCGACCTCGTCCGGAGAACGTTTCAGTGGAAGCCGTGCACGTCGTCGTTGCGACTCATAACCGCCGCTCGATCCTGGCGCGCACTCTAGAAGCGCTGGAACGGCAAACGTTCCGGGAGTTCCGCGTGGTGGTGGTCGATGACGGCTCGAGCGACGGCACGCGGGAATGGCTGAAGACGCTTTCGACCGGCGGTTCGAGGCTCAGTCTGGCCGTGCTGGAGCAGGATCGGGCGGGACAGGGAGCGGCCCGGAATCGGGCGCTTCGAACGATCGAAACGGGGTTGGTCGTTTTTCTGGGGGACGACGTCCTGCTCAAGCCGGAGGCTCTGGCCGAACATCGGGCCTTTCATCTTCACCGAGGCGGGCGAACCGGTGCCAGCTCGTCAGACCAGGACGTCGCGGTGGTCGGCTTCACGGATTGGTGCCGCGAGAGCATGCGGGTGACGCCGGTTCTCGAAATGGTCAATCGCGACGGGTACCAGTTCGGGTACGGCTCCATGCCGGCGGGTGAGGAAGTGCCGTTTACGTGCTTTTTCACCTCGAACCTCTCGGTGCCGCGGCGAGTGCTCGGAGAGCGGCCGTTTCACCCGGCCTTCCGGGAGTACGGCTGGGAGGATGTCGAGCTGGGCTATCGGCTGCACTGCGCGGGCGTGCCGCTTTACTACCACCCCGGGGCCGCCGGCGAGCACCTCCATCCGATGACCCTGGAGTCCGTTTGGCGGCGCCAGGAGCAAGTGGGCCGGGGCCTGGCGACACTCTTCGAGCTCCATCCGGAGCTCCGGGCGAACGACCTCATCGCGCCCGTGCGATCCCGTCCCTGGCTCGGGGTCGCAGCGGGAGCGGCCCGTGCGGCGGTGCCGGTACTGTCTCTCGTCGATCGGGCCGGTGTCCCCCTGCCAAGGCGTCTTCTTCACGGGGTGCTGAGTTGTGCCTACCAGCGCGGCGCGGCGCAAGGCCGGAGTGTCGTCTCGTGAAGCGCGTCCTGATCCTCTGTCCCGAGCCGATCCGGCCGGTCCTGGCCGGCATGGGCATTCGCTCCTGGGAGACGGCGCGCGTCCTGGCCACGTCGGCAGAGGTGATCCTGGGGATTCCCAACGACCCAGCCGACGCTCCGGCGCCACCGGGATTTCGCCTGCGGCGGTACGACGCCGGGTCGATTGGCGCCCTGGCCGAGGCCGCTCAAGTCGTGGTGGTCCTCGGTCATGCCTCGGACGTCTATTTCGACTGCGGCGTCGAACGGCCGCTGGTGGTCGATCTGTACGACCCGTTCCCGATCGAGAACTTGAACTACACCAAGACGATCGGCTACGAGCAGTCCGTTCGCGACCGCGAGACCCTCGTCCGTCAGCTCCGGCACGGCGATTTTTTTCTGTGCTCGACCGACGAGCAACGGCTCTTCTACCTGGGAATGCTGTTCGCGCTCGGCCGTTTGGACGGGCCGGCCTACGAGCAGGACGCGAGCCTGTGCGAGTTGATCGTCAAGGTGCCTTTCGGCGTGCCGGATCAGATGCCGGTTGCCGGTCCACCGGTGCTTCGCGGCGTTCTGCCGGGCGTCGGCCCGGAAGATCCGATCCTGTTCTTCGGCGGCGTCTACGACTGGTACGACCCCGGAACCTTGCTCGAGGCCTTGCCCGCGCTTCTCGACCGCTTTCCCGACGTGCGAGTCGTCTTCTCCTCGAACCCGCATCCGGATTCGACGCCCCAGGAGGCGCTCGACGAGGCCCTGGAGCTGGCCCGGCGGCGGGGCTGGTTGGATCGCACCGTCTTCCTCGTTCCCTGGGTGCCCTATGCCGAGCGGGCGAGCCTCTATCTCGAATCCACCGTGGGCGTCGTCCTGCACCGTCCGCGCTTCGAGACCGAGGTCTCGATGAGGACGCGGGTTCTGGACTACTTGTGGGCGGGTCTGCCGGTGGTGGCTACCGAGGGCGGCGGCGCCAGCCGGATCCTGGCCGAGCGGCGAGCGTGCCGCCTGGTGCCGCCGGGCGATGCCGAAGCGCTCGTCGGGACCTTGACCGAGCTCCTCGAATCGGTCGAGACACGAGCCCGGCTGGCTCAGCGGGGGCGCGAGTTGGTTCGGGACCACACCTGGACCGAGGTTCTCGAGCCCGTTCGGAGCTTTGTCGATCGGGCTCCGACCGAGACCGTCGCCGGTTCGATAAGCGCACGTCGAAGATCCCGAGCGTCCGCGGCGCTTCCGGCGTCTCTGGCAGATGCGTCCGGAGCGGCCGCCGGTCTGCGCGCCCGGGCAAGCCGCATTGCGCGCGGGCTCGGCAATCGTCTTTCCGGAGGCTCGCGCGCACGGCGAATTCATCTGGGTTGCGGCCGCGACAATCCGCTGGAAGGCTGGTGGAACGTAGACATCAGGCGATTCCCGGGCGTCGATCAGGTTCTGGACGTGACCCGGCCCTGGCCGTTTCGAGATCTCGAGTACGTCTTTGCCGAACACCTTCTGGAACATCTGGGTCCCGAGGGCGCGGTGTCGATGCTGGATGAAGCATGGAAGGCGACTCGTGTCGGTGGGACCCTGCGCCTGTCCACGCCGGCCGTGGAGTGGGTGCTCGCGACCCACCTGGAGCTGGCGTCCCGAGATAGCAGCCCGGTCGAGCAGACGCTGGCGCTCAACCGCGCATTCTACGGGTGGGGCCACCGATTGCTCTTCAGCCGCGAGCTCCTGGCCGAGCTCCTGGCCGGCACCGGCTGGGGCGCGCCGCGCTTCTGCGACTACGGGGTCAGCGACGACCCGGTTTTCGCCGGTCTCGAGCGCCACGAGCGCTTCGAGACCTTCAACGGATTCCCGAGTGTCTGGATCGTCGAGGCGGATCGCGGCGAGGAGCGATCCGAGACGGCGCTCGAGGAGCTCCGGGACGCTCTCGAGACCGGCCTCGGCCGGTACCTGCGGGCGGGCTACTAGGGCTGCCCAGCCGCGGCCGGCCGTGCGCTTCCGGTCCGGCCCGGCCTAGTACGCGCCCCGGCCGGACAGGACCGCGGGCACGGTGCGGGCCAGGATCTTGAGATCCAGCCACAGCGACCAATCTTCGATGTAGGCGAGATCCATCTCCATCCAGCGGTCGAAGTCCACCGTGCTGCGCCCGCCGACCTGCCACGGACCGGTGATGCCGGGGCGCATCGAGAGCCGCCGCCGATGGTGGGGCTCGTAGGCGTCAACCTCTTCGGGGAGGGGCGGACGCGGGCCCACCAGACTCATGTCTCCGCGCACGACGTTCCAGAGCTGCGGCAGCTCGTCCAGGCTCAGCCGGCGCAGGACCCGGCCCAGGGGCGTGACCCTGGGGTCGGCGCGCAGCTTGAACACCGGTCCCGACATCTCGTTGCGGCCGGCTAGCTCGCCCAGGGCCGACTCCGCGTCCGGAGCCATGGTGCGGAACTTGTAGAGCGTGAAGCGCCGGCCGTTGAGCCCGACCCGCTGCTGGCGGAAGAGAACCGGAGCCGGCCCGGTCGCGCGCACGAGCAGGGCGATCAGGCCCAAGAGCGGCGAGAACGCCACCAGCAATCCCGAGGCGACGATCCAATCGAAGCAGCGCTTGGCCGCCAGCTTGGCCACGCTCGAGGGCGAACTGTAGAAGCGCAGGAGCTGGACATCTCCGACCAGGGCCATCTCGGACCGGACGCGGCGCTCGAACACCGGTGGCAAGGCCACGCTGGTATTGACGCCGCGCGCGCGCAACGACTGCGCCAGGCGTATCGATTCCTGGTGCGAAGCTCGGGTCGTCGCCAGGACGACCTCGTCGACCACCTCCGCTTCCAGGATGGGAATGAGTCGGTCGAGCGGTCCCAGAACCGGGATCCCGTCGATCGCCTCCAGGTTCGAGAAATCGTCGGCGACCAGGCCCAGGATGCGGAAGCCGAAACGCTGCTGCTGAGCGAGGCTGCGGGCCACGCGGCGCCCGGCGGGCGAGGATCCCACGATCAGGATGTTGCGGAAGTTCCGGCCGCTCCGCCGTGCCGCATAAGCCAGCACCCGCACCACGATCCTCCCGAGGGCGACGCTGGCCGCTCCGGCCAGGATCCAGAGCGCGAGGAATCCGCGGCTCACCGGGTGTCCCGAGAGCATTCGAAGATCCAGGCGCAAGAAGAAGATGGTGACCACCAGAAGCAGGCTTGCCAGTCCGGTCGCGACAACGACCTCTCCCACCTCGTGGGCAAGGGACTTGATGCGGTGTGAGCGGTAGGCGCCGGCAAGGTAGAGAGCGGCGAGCCAGAAGAGCGCGGCAAGCGGCAGCAAGAACAGATACCGCTCGATCGGCAAGAGCTCGCTCAAGCCGAAACGCTCGCGGAGCACGAGACTCGACCTCGCTGTGTAGGCAAGCGCGAACGCGAAGCCGATCGCGAGGCCATCGAGAGTCGCCAGGGCACCGGCGACCAAGAGTGAGCGCTCCTTCAACATCGTCCTTCGTCCCAGGGGCGGCCGAGTATATGCGAGAGTGATTTTCAGCTCGGAATCAGTTTCCGGAAGAGCTCGGCGTAGCCGTCGGCGATCCGCTCCCACGAGTAGCGGGCTTCGGCGCGCGCCCGTGCCTTGGCGCCGCGGGTATCGACCAGCGCCGGGTCGGAGCGCACCCGGTCGAAGGCCCGGGTCAGGGTCTCCGGCCGGTGGGCGTCGAAGTAGAGGCCCGTCGCACCGGCAACCTCGCGGTTCTCGGGCGTGTCGTTGACCAGGACGCAATTGCCGAGCCCCATGGCCTCGACCAGGGCTGGATGCGTGCCCCCAACCTCGGTCGCCTGGACGTAGGCGTAGGCGTTGGACAGGAGCTCGCGATAGGCGTCGCCGTAGACCGGGCCCGGAAAGAGGGCCCGGGAATCGGCTCGCTCACGAACCTTCGTCACGAAGTCGCCCGCGTAGGGGGCCCAGCCCACCATGACCAGAGGCATCTCGCCGCCGACGGCCCGGTACGCCTCGACGACGCGGTGGGGATTATTCTCGGGCTCGAATCGGCTGACGTAGAGGAAGTAGCCGCGGCTTGCGAGACCCAGCCGGTCGAGCGTCTCTCCCGCCGGCAGAGGTCCGCCGGGGACGCCGTAGGTGAGGACTGTGGCCTCGACGCCGTAGCGGCCGGCGTAGTGCCGGCGAATGACCTCGGCGTCGGCGATCAGGGCGTCGGGGAGGTTGGCGGCTAGCCGTTCCGAGACCGAGTAGGTTGCGCGTCCGAGAACACCCCACTTGGCACGCTGGCTCTCGATGCCGTCTACGTTCAGGGCGACCCGCGTGCCCGCTGCCTGGAGGATCGGGACGAAGATGGAGTTGGCGCCGTTGACAACCAGGGCCGCGTCAAAGCGGCCGGCGGCATGGCTCGCCGCCAGCAGCGTGTGTACCGGGGTTTCGAGGTGCTTGGTCGAAACGGTGGGCAGAGTTACCGTGCTGGCGCCACGAAACTTGGTTCTCCCGGGCTCGGCGAACGGCTTGCGGCAGTAGACCGTTACCTTGAATCCCCGGCGCACGAGCCGGGGTGCCAGCTCGGCCATCAGGGTCTCGAAGCCGCCGTAGCGAGCCGGTACTCCGCGGCTGCCGATGAGGGCGATCCGTTGCCGGCGGGTCATCGATCCGGGTTCCCGGGTTCCGGTCCTGCTTGCGAGCCTGCCGGCGCTGGCCGGCTCGACCGCCAGAACCAGCGCGCGGTGGCCCACGGACTCCGCGTCCGGCGGCGGCGGATGGCCTGCCGGCGCCGGCGGATCTCCGAGCGCCGGTTCCAGAGCCAGCGATAGGCGGCAATCGAGGAGCGCTCGAACAATGCGACGTAGAAGGCGATGCCGAGGTCGCGCACGGCGGCGGCGGGAAACGTTGCGAGAGCGCTTGCCCAGGTGCCGTGGTAGGCGCGCAGCAAGTAGCGGTTCTTGAGGCTGTGGAAATTGACCGCCGGACTCATGCGCCGCCGGCTGGCGGGGGTATTGCGATGATCGTGATGGCAGCGGGCGGCCGGCTCGTAGAGCACGCGCCATCCCCGCTCGCGCAGGCGGAAGGCCAGCTCAGCGTCCTCGCGAAAACTGTGGAACTCCTCGAGAAAGACCTCGCCATCCAGGGCAACGTCGAGCAGGGCGGCGCGGCGGAAGAGGGTCGCCGCCCCGGTGCCACCAAACACCTCGCGGCGAGCTTCGAAGCGGCCGTCATCGGGCTGTCCCGAGCCCCGGTTGAGGTGGCGCCAGCCGGGGACAAGCCGCATCCCGGCGGCGTCGATTCTGGTTCCCGTACCGGACAGCAACTTGGGGGTGATCGCGCCGACGTCGTCCGGTGCCTCGCGTGCCGCGGCCGTCAGCCGTTCTGCGAAGCCGGGCTCGGGGCGTGCGTCGGCATTCAGCAGAAGCACCCAATCGCCCGTGGCCCGAGCGAGGGTCCGGTCCAGAGCCAGGTTCATCCCGCCGGTGAAGCCGAGGTTCGACGCCTGGGGAAGAACCTCGAGCTTCCGGCTTCGGGCTGCGTGCGGGGCTCGTGCTCGTTCCAGGATTTCGGGGGTGCGGTCGGTGCTGGCGCAATCGACCACGGTGAGCTCGTACGGGCCGCCGTCGAGAGCGCTCCATGCCTCGAAGAAGGCCTCGAGGTCGGCTTCCGCGTTGTAGGTAACCGTGCAGATCGAAATCTCGGGCGCGGGTCGTGACTTCGATAGGACGCCTGGAGCGGGGGCCGAGGTCATGCTTTGGGGCTTTGTGAGCGGTCGAGATGGAATCGAGACGGTGCCAGTACAATGACGCTCCGGTGGCTCGGAACCAGAGACCTCCGGAGATGATATGCGACCGAGTTGGCAAGCCAGGACCGAGGTGCGAACGACTCCTGGCGCGGCGAAGTTGGCGGTCCTGTTCGCCCTGGGACTCGTCGCTTTCGGCGCCAAGCAAGCAGCGACCTCCGGCCGGGGAGGCGACGAGACGGCCGCGTCCTCGGTTCTTCGAGCGGTCCAGCTCCCGGACGCTGTGCGCGCCGATCTCGAGCCGGCGGTGGCTGAACAGCTCGGAGATCTGTCCGAGTTGGTCCGAGACGTTCTCGCGCGCGAGGATGCCGAGCCGGGAGAGGTCGCCGAGGCCCTGGGCGAGCTGGGTCGCCACTACCACGCCTACGAGCTCTTCGAGCCCGCCCGAGCCGCCTACGAAGCGGCGGCCGAACGGAGTCCGCGGGATTTCCGCTGGCCCTATCTCTTGGGCTACCTCGCCCAGACCGAGGGCCGTCTCGAAGACGCGATCGCTCTCTACGAGCGGTCGCTAGCTATCGTTCCAGGAGTCTCTCCGGCCTACGTGCGGCTCGCCACCTGCTATGCCGAGCTCGGCCAGGCCGCCCGCGCCGAGTGGTTGTACCGTGAAGCCTTGCGCGTGGATCCGACCTCCTCGGCGGCCCAGGCTGGCCTTGGGGAGCTTCTGGCCTCGACCGATCGGGCCGGGGAGAGCGTGCGGCTCCTCGAGTCGGCGCTTGCCGAATCGCCCGATGCCAACCGCCTCTACTATCCCCTGGCTCTCGCCTATCGCAAGCTGGGCCGGGAGGACGAGGCCCGCGAGTTGGTGGCTCGCAAGGGAATCGTGGGCATCCGTCCCGCCGATCCGGTGATTGATTCCCTGGTCGAGCTCAAGACCGGTGAGCGGGCGTTTCTCCTGCGCGGGCAAGCCGCGTTCCGTGCCGGCCGCTACCAGGACGCGGTCGTGGCGTTCGAGCGCGCGGTTGCCGCGAACCCGACCAGTGTTTCCGCCAGCGTCAATCTGGGAACGGCTCTGGGAGCGGCAGGCGAGAAGGACAAGGCCGTCGAGGTCTTTCGCGAAGTCGTTGCTCTGGCGCCGGGCAACGAGACCGCGCAGTTCAATCTCGGCATGCTCCTGGCGGCGGCGGGGGCGCTTGCCGACGCCGAGACCCACCTCAAGGAGGCCGCTCTTCTGGCTCCGGCGGATACCGGAATCCGGCTCGCCCTGGCTCGCGTTTTGGCCGCCTCGGGCAAACCGGGCCAGGCGGCGCTGCATTTCGGGGCGGTGGCCGAGGCCGACCCGGCGAACCTCGCGGCGCGTCTGGGAGAGGCCGATGCGCTTGCCGAGAGCGGTCGCCACGAGGAAGCGCTCGAGCGGCTCGACGCGCTCCAGCGTCAGGCGCCGTCGGACCTGCGCCTGGCGTATCTTCTGGCCCGGTTTCTGGTCGAAGTCCCGGACGCCGAGCTCCGGGACGGCCCCCGGGCGCTCCGCCTGGCCCGGCAGCTCTTTGCCGCCGAGACCTCGGTCGCGCACGCGGTGCTGGTCGCCGACGCTCTGGCCGAGGAGGGCCGCTGCGAAGAGGCGGCTTCCTTCATCGACACCGTGCTCGAACAGGCCGCGGGATCGGGTCAGTCCGAGGCGACTCAGGCCGGTCTGGCGGAGCGAGCGGGCCGCTACGCCCGCGACGATTGCGGTATTCCCTTCTGAGGCGGCCCCAGAAGGCTTTCCGGGCGTTTTCCGGAGGGTGCGCGAGCCGGGCCCGGTCAGGCGTGACGGTATCGTCACACGGATTCGCGGTTAGGCCTTGACAAGGAACAAGTTCCGAGTAGAATCAGCTTTCAACTTTTATTACGTCTTCGGACGGTTGAGTCGCGCCCGGTTGGCGCGGGTGATTTGGTGACGGGAAACAACGATCTACAACTGACTTCAAGGCTTCTGGAAAGTAAAGAGGGCGTCGGGTACGGCGCCCTCTTTGCGTTTTGGCTGCCGTCCAGCGTACCGGGCCGGCCGGTCTCTCGACGAGACGCGAAAGGCGAGCTGATCAGAAAGGAACTACCGCTATGACACGACGTTCCCGCCGTTTGCTATCCATCTTGGCTCTTGGGATCGTGCTCCTGGGTGGGGCCATGTTGCCGCCGTCGGCGGCCGAAGCGGCTGAGCCCGCCGGTCTGTCCCGGGCCGCCGTGCTCGCCACCAACAGTGTGTGGCTGAACCGCGACGCCCAGGTTGGCGATGCTTCCTCGCCCGGTGGCGACGTCGTCGTCAATGGGCAGAATCTGGACGGTCTGGTCTTGGACGGTGGGGTCGAGCTCAGCCTCGGGCAGGGCGCCTCGATCAATGGCACGCTCGGAGCGGGTTCTAGCAACACCGTCGAGGCGATGGCCGACAGCATTCTCATCAACCGCACCGGCGACATAGCCGGGGACGTCTACTGCAACGAGATCGAAGACAAGAACAAGCCCGCGACCCACGTCTGCCAGGGCGCGCCCGGCTCCCTGACCCTGCCGCCGTTTCAGACCGCGGTTCCGGGGGCGAGCGATGTGGTCGTCACCGCGGCCAACTCACCCCTGACCCTGGCTCCCGGCGCCTACAACAACGTCAGCCTCGCCAACGGAACGACCCTGGTCCTTACCGGCGGCGTCTACGACGTCCGCTCGGTAACCGTCGGCCAGAGTGCCTCGGTACTCTTCGATGACGCCACCGACCTGCGCGTTCTCGAGCGCTACGACGTCGGCAAGTTCGGCGTCGTCGGCCCGAGTCCGACGGCGACGATCGATGCCACCGCAATCATCATCTACGTGGCCGGCATCAACGGCGGCGACGGCACGCCGCTGGCGAGCCCGTCCGCCGCCGAAAACGGCCAGCAGGGCGATCTCGACGCCACGATCTACGCCCCCAACGGCACGATCAAGGTCGACAAGAACTCGGTCGCGACCGGCGCCTTCATCGGCCGCGACGTCTGGGTGGACACCGGAGCCCTGACCATCCTGGCCAGCTTTTTCCAGAAGGCTCCCGACGCAGTTGACGATTCGGCTTCGGTCCTCGAGGGCGGCACCGTATCGGTCTTGGATTCGACCGAAGCAAGTGTTCTGGCCAATGACTCGGATCCCAACCCGCAAGACAGCCTGACGGTGACGACCACGGCGGTTTCCGGCCCCGATTTCGGCACCGTCATCCTGAACGCCGACGGAACCTTCAGCTACACCCACGACGGCTCCGAGAACTTCGTCGACGCCTTCGTGTATGAGGTGTGCGACGACGGGATTCCGGTCAAGTGCTCGACCGCGACGGTTGGCATCTCGATAACCCCGGTCAACGATCCGCCGACGCTCGACGATCCCGCGGACCTGCCCCTCAACGAAGATGCCGGCCCGCAGGTGGTCAACCTGACCGGCATCGCCCAGGGCGGAGACGCTCCGGGCTTCAACAACGAGACTCAGCCGCCGCAGTTCCCGCTGACGGTGACGGCTTCGAGCGACAACACGGCTCTGATTCCGCATCCGACCGTGACCTATGCCTCGCCGGACGCGACCGGGACTCTCGACTTCACCCCGGTGGCCGACCAGTACGGCTCGGCGGTGATCACCGTCACGGTCATGGATTCGGGCGGCACAGCCAACGGCGGTATCGACACGACGACCCAGCAGTTCACCGTGACCGTGACCTCGGTCAACGATCCGCCGATCGCCGGCGACGACGCCGGGGCAACGGACGAAGACACGGCGACCAACGTCAACGTGCTGGCCAACGACAGCGCGGGGCCCTTGAACGAGAGCCAGGTCCTGAACGTGGGATCGGTGACCCAGGGCACCAGCGGCGGCACCGTGACCAATAACGGCAGCGACGTGACCTACGATCCCGCCGGACAGTTCGAGTACTTGGACACCGGCGAGAGCGCCAACGACACCTTTACCTATACCGCGTGCGACACCGGAGACGGTGCCGACGATCCGACGGTCCTTTGCGACACCGGCACGGTCACCATGACCATCAGCGGGATCAACGATCCACCGGTCGTCAACGATCAGAACCTCACCACCGACACCGTGACCCTGATCGTGATTGACCTGAGCGGCACGGACGCCGAAAACGACCCGCTTGGCTACTCGATCGTGAGTGGGTTCAGCAATCCGGCGATCGGTTCGCTCTCTGTTCTGACGCCGCTACCACCGGCCGGAGCCGAGATCACCTTCCTGCCTTCCGGCGACGGCAGCACCGGCACCGGGAACTTTGTCTACGAAGCCTGCGACGACGGCGGCCTGTGCGATCAGGCCACGGTGACCATCACCGTCAATACCTTCCACAACCCGCCGATCGCGAACTCGCAGAGCGTCACGACGGCCGCGGCTTCCGAGGTCATCGTCCTGTCGGGCAGCGATCCGGAAGGCACGATTCTGGACTTCTCGCTGGTCAGCGGCCCCTTGGCCGGAGGGCTTGCGGGTCTCCCCGCCAGCGATCTTGCCAGCGTCAGCGTGACCTATACGCCCAACAATCCCGGCGATCCGGATACGTTCGTCTTCCAGGTGTGCGATCAGGGAGCGCCGGTCAAGTGCGCGACCGGTATCGTCACCATCAACAGCGAGGAACCGCTCAACAACCCGCCGCAGGCGGACGAGCAAGCGGTGGCCACCGCGGGCGTGACACCGATCGTCGTGACGATGACCGGAAGCGATCCCGATGGCGACAACCTGACCTTTGCGATCCTGGCGCCTCCGGCCTGTCCGGACGGCCCGGGACCGTGTGAGGGCGCGATGAGCGCGGTCACGCCGCTGACCTCGACCAGCGCCAGCGTGACCTACGCTCCCGCCAGTGGCGACGATCTGCCCGATCAGTTCGTCTTCCAGGTCTGCGACGACGGCGTTCCGGTTCTGTGCGACACGGCGATCGTCGCCATCAACGGCGGCGTCGAGTCCGAGAACGATCCCCCGTCGGCCCAGGCCGACACCATCCGGGTTGACCCGCTGGGCACCGCCACGACTTTGATCGATGGCGTGACCACGAGTCTCCTCGCCAACGACACGGACGCCAACGGCGACAATCTGAGCCTGACGACGACGCCGGTTTCCGGCCCGTCGGCGGGTAACGTCACCTTGAACGCCAACGGCACGTTCAGCTACACCAATACCGACGACCAGGTCGCCACCGACCAGTTCGACTACGAGGTCTGCGATGACGGGACCCCGTCGCTTTGCGACACGGCGACCGTCTTCATCCAGATCATTCCGGCCACGATCAACGTGACCATCTCGAGCGTCACCACGCTTGGAGCGTCCTCGGGCAGCGTCGTCAGCACGCCGGCGGGCATCGACTGCGGCTCGACCTGTACGGCGTCGTTCCCCACCGATGCGCCGATTCAGCTGGCGGCGATTCCGGGAGCCGATTCGATCTTCCTGGGCTTCGGCGGCGACGCCGACTGCTTGGACGGATCCCTGGTTCCGGATGGAGACAAGACCTGTACGGCGACCTTCGATGACGCGCCGCCGCCGCAAGGCGATCCGGTCACCATCACGATCAACAACTCGGGTGGTGGTGTCGTCACCAGCGATCCCGCCGGCATCGACTGCGGCGCGGTCTGCTCGTTCATCTTCCAGAACACCCGAATCGTCCTGTCGGCGGTGCCCGATGCCGGGTTCTCGTTCGACGGCTTCGGCGGCGACGCCGACTGCGCCGACGGCGAGCTCGACGGAGTGGTCAACGCGACCTGCACGGCGACCTTCACTCAGCTTACGAACCAGTCAACGCTCACCATCGTTCTGGCGGGAGCCGGGGTGGGGAGCGTCACCAGCCGGCCGGCTGGGATCGCCTGCGGAAGCGACTGCGAAGCCGACTTTGACGACGGCACCGTGGTATCGCTTGCCGCCCGCGCCGATCCGGGTTCGGTCTTCGCCGGCTGGAGCGGTGCCTGTACCGGCGGCGCGGTGACCAGCGTCACGGTCAGCGGCGCCACCAGCTGCACCGCCACCTTCGATCCCGAGCAGTAGCGAGGGGCGGCTAGAATGGAATCGACAGACTCCCAGTTCGAAAGGAGAACAGCCTTGAGATCTTCACCAATTCGGTCCACCAACCGGGCCCTGGCTCTACGGACTCCACGGGTTCCACTGGCTGCAATGGCGCTCCTGGCGGCTCTTCTTCTGGGAGCTCCGGTTCTCGGAGCCGGGGCCGGTCCCCAGGCCGACGTCTTCGTACATCCGAACGGCGTCCAGATCGTGCCCAATTTTGGTTTTGCGCGCGCGGTCCTGACCATTTCGGGTCCCGGCCAGATCTATCGGCAGGTCTTCGGCAGAGGAGAGACGCCGATCGTGAACGTCGTGGACGATTCCGGTCAACCGTTCCCGGACGGCACCTATACCTGGGAGCTTTCCTATATCCACGATCCCGAGGTCGCTAAGCAGCTTCGGATCGAAGCATCGGCGAGGAAAAACGGCCTGGAGGTCTTTGGAGCCGCGGTTCCGGGCAGCCAGAACGGCACGTTTGCGATCGTGAACGGCTTTGCCGTCGATCCTTCGGTCCAGGAGCCGCTGCCCATGCGGGAAGCCGGTCCGCCGGCAAGCCTGGAAGGCTCGTCGGGGATCGAGCTTGCCGGTGGTTCGGCGCCCGGTGCGTCCGCGCCACGTGGGCCGGCCGGCGACAGCGATGACGAGGTCGCGGCCGGTGCGGTCGAGGTCTTTACCACGCCGGCGGCTCAGGTACAGCAGGCTGCTGGTGGACTCGCTCAGGCCGACCGGGCATCCTCCGGAGACAACGACGAGACCGCGCTGGCGCTGGGGCATTCCCCCGAGCACCGGCCGGTGTCTGATTCGAACAATACGCCAGACAACCGATAAGGAGACGAAGCAATGAAGCAACTACAAGGAACGCTGTGGATCTCGGCCGCTTTCGGCCTTTTCGCGTTGGCCCTGGCTCCGGGTGCGCCCGCCTCGGCCGACATCGTGCACTTGGACGACGTCATCATCGACGGCTCGGCTTGTGTCGGGTTTGACTGTGTCAACGGTGAGAGTTTCGGTTTCGACACGATCCGTCTCAAGGAGAACAACCTACGGATCAAGTTCGACGACACCAGCACCGCGGCCAGCTTTCCACGGAACGACTGGCAGCTAACCGCGAACGACTCCGCCAACGGCGGCGCCAACAAGTTCTCGATCGACGACATCACCGGCGGCAGGACCCCCTTCACGGTCGAGGCCAACGCGCGGTCGCACTCGCTCTATGTCGATGATGGCGGCAGGATCGGTATCGGCACGAGCACGCCCGTCGTGGAAGTGCACATCAAGTCCGGCGACACGCCCACCCTGCGCCTCGAGCAGGACGGCACCTCCGGCTTCGCGCCTCAGATCTGGGACGTTGCCGGCAACGAGACCAACTACTTCATCCGCGACGTTTCCAACGGTTCGAGCCTGCCCTTCCGCATCCGCCCCGGCGCGCCCACCAGCGCGATCGACCTGGCGGGAAGCGGCAACGTGGGTATCGGGACCGCGAGTCCGGATGCGTCGGTGCATGTGAGGAGGACGGATGGTACGGCGCAGTTGCACGTCGAAGACGCCGGCGGGGGGAATGCTACACTCATGCACCTAGAAGGTGGAGCGATCGCGCGATTCGACATCACCAACAACACCGCCTCTCAGACATGGAGGTTCTCGGTGACAAATGGCGGCCTCTTCAATTTTGTGGACACGAGCGACGGCGATATTGAGTTGTCCCTGAGTCCTGATGGTGACCTCACCTTGGCTGCGGGGAACTGTTCCGACGTGGCTGGTGGTGGTGGGTGCACTCCTGACTACGTTTTCGAGCCAGAGTACTCGCTACGGAGTCTTGCAGATCTCGAGTCCTTCATTGAGGAAAACAAGCACCTACCTAACGTTCCTAGCGGCGCGGAAATCGATGCCAACGGTGTAAATCTTCGCAAGCTGAGTTTTGCAATGCTCGAGAAGATCGAAGAGCTTACTCTGTACACACTTCAACAGCAGGCGACCATCGAGGATCTCAGCAGGCGACTCGATGACGTGTCTGTAGGGGCGGGAGAAGAGTAAGTCCCTCGTCAAGATATTGAGACAAGAAGAGCCTGGCCTTTGACAAAGGCCAGGCTCTTCTGTATGCAGTTTCAGTTTGCCAGTGTTTCAGAAGACAGAACCTGCCTCAGCCCTGCCGGCGTGTCTTCTCCTCATCATGGGAGGTTTGTCGGCCTGTGGTGGTGAGCCCAGTCAAGTAGTGCGTTTCGCGACGGAAGCCCCAGCCGAAGTCTTTTCTCTCGAAGGAGTTACTCGTCGCGCCGAAGTGTTCTCCTGGTCGTTCGTGGACGATAGAGATCTGGCCAAGTGGGAGGTGCACAACGTAGACGGTGACCTGGAAGTAAGCGGAGGTCGTCTCACCCTTTCCTCGTCTTCGGACGATCCGCAGATCTGGCGTCACACGGATTTTGACACTCGGATGGTGGATGCGATCGAGGTTGTGCTGAATGGCGCGGCCAAAGGTCGCCCCCAGATATTCTGGGCCTCGGAAGGCGAAGGCTTTTCTTCAGAACGGGGGATGTTCGCCACGCAGTCAAGAGCTGCGGAGCAAGGCTTTACTGCGTTCATCTTCCCTGTGTCTAGCTCCCCCCACTGGTCCTCGTCGGTGGCTACCCTCCGTCTCGATCCCACGAGCGTTCGAGGCGAGCGGATTGCCCTGAGGAGCGTCGTAGGGCACTCTTTGCTGGCCACAGATGCGCTTTCCGAGCGTACAGAAACGGTGTGGCAGATCAAAATCGGAACCACTCTCCGCAACGGATTTGTCAGTCCTGCTGGGAGGGTTCGTGAGTGGACGCTTGACCTTCCGGAGCGAGCCTCGTTGAAATGGGACCACGCGAGGTATGTAGGAGTCACAACGGGGCGAGCCGTAGGACCTGAATTGACGATAGGGGATCCCGTAGTGAAGGTCTGGGCACGACGTGGCGATGGCCCCCAAGAACTGTTATTCCGAAGGACTCTCGGCCGCAGCCCGACGGGCCAGGCCAGCGATTGGGTAGCGCAAGAGGTCGATTTGTCGACGTATGGCGGAGAGATTGCGACCATAACAATGGAGACAGACTCGACCCTTCCCGATGGGCTGACAAGGGGACTTGCGGCCTGGGGAAATCCTCGCGTCGTACCGGACAGCCTCCGTAAGACTCGGCCGAACGTGATTCTGATTTCGTTGGACACACTTAGGGCAGATCATCTGTCGCTAAATGGGTACTCCAGGAAGACCTCTCCCAATATCGACGCATGGGCTGATAGGAGTGGTGTGAACTTCCAGTCCGCAGTTGCGTCAGCTCCATGGACCCTTCCGTCTCATGTCTCCATCTTCAGTGGGCAAGACGCTTTGACTCACGGTGTGGATCATCTCGGCCAGATGGAGCGCCCCAAAATGCTGGCAGAGATTCTCAGGTCGGAGGGTTACGTCACCGCAGCACTGACCGGGGGTGGTTTTCTTCATCCTAGATATCGATTCACCAAGGGATTTGATGAGTACTACTACCCCCCTACCGGCCGAGGCGAAAGCGAAGCTGAGGAGATCTTCAGTCGAGCTCGGGCATGGCTGTCTAGCCAGGAAGGACGGCCGTTCTTTCTCTTTCTTCACACGTATGAGGTCCACGCTCCGTATCGCCGGCGCGAGCCATACTTTTCGAGTTTCAACGATTCAGCGCCGCCCGGACTGGCCGGCGTTCGAATCGAACCCGTCCCTGCGCAGGCTCGGCAAGGTCAGCTTTCAGCCTTGCACCGGTGGGTGACGCTCGGCGAAGAAGCTGCTGGATACTTTGCCGGGGACGATGCGCAAAGACTTACGACCGATCTGTACGACAGTGGCATTGCCTTTGCGGATGATCAGGTCGGAAAACTATTTCGTACAATGCGAGAACTTGACCTAGAAGACAAGACTGTCGTGATCTTGACTTCCGACCATGGAGAGGCTCTCGGCGAACACTCACAACGAGGGCATGGTCACGTCTACGATCACGACATCCTGGTCCCTCTGATCATCGCGTATCCCTCGGAGTTGCCGAGAGGGAAGGTGATAACGGAACAGGTTCGCTCTATCGATATTCTACCCACGCTCCTTGAGCTTCTTGATGTCGAATCGCCGTGGGGCGTTGAAGGTGTCTCTCTGCTTTCCCTTGTTGGAGGAGGCCAACGTACGCCACCTGGCGCTGCATGGACGTATGCGGCGAACACGAACTATGGCATCAGTCTTCGGTACAAGAACCGGATCAAGTACATTTTTTACAACACTTCGTGGTGGCCGTTGCATGGCAGGCAGGAACTCTATGATTTGAGTGTCGACCCCGAAGAGTCTCAGAATCTGGCAAATCGGCAGCCTACCGATCGGTCACGATTGGAGGCGCGGCAGCAGCTCAGCCGAGTTCCCGGCCTGCTCATTCGGATGTCGAACAGTTCTGAATCTAGCGTTAGAGGGGAGATCAGGAACGCCGCGTTGAGTCTCTATACGCTCAAGAGTAGCAACCTTCCATGTGCTTGCGTCAGCCCGTCTTCGTCCTCTAGTCAGGCGGTGAGCTTCTCGGTGCCGCCGGGAGTGAACTACGATCTCTTGATCGAGGACATCGGAAATGAGAAGGTTTCGATCACTGCTTCTCTCGCTGAAGGGGGGGGCAATGGGGAGACAACCTTGGAATTCGAGATTCGGCCTGAAGAATTCAGCCATGGGGTCGGTGTCTCATGGGATGGTGGACGTTGGCACTCCGTCGGGCTGGGCGGACAGCAACCAGAAACCGGAATCCTGGCGATCTGGCAGGGTCGCAGCGCGAATTGGTCGCCGAAGACGGTAGTCGAGGATGCTGCCTTGCGCCAGAATCTCCGAGCACTTGGCTACGTTCAATAGCCAAGAAGTTCGAGAGCCGTCGTTCTGAGCGATAGACCATCAGAGGGATCTGGCTGCGAATCGGACGCAGCCATTCGGCTCGGCGCGGGCCAATTTGACCATGTCGGTCTGGATGCCGGATTCAACCGCCTTGCTGTTGGTGGCTGGATGTGCTTGCCCAGTTGGGAGCCGGAAGAATTCGAACTATGTGTTGATGGTTCTTCTCGGGCACTTCTTCCAGTTAAGAAACGCGAAGACGTCGCCGTCTCCTATCCGCGGCTTGGTGTGCTGAAGTGCGGATTTGAGGCCCGAGTACCAGTGTCCGGGCTCGGAGTAACTGACTGGGTTCAGATCGAGGTCTTTGGTCGACAGGACAGGGTGCGTCGGGGACGCATGGAGCTGGTCTTCTGTGACGGTTGGGCAACGGCGATGCCATCGCCTCCGAAGGCTCTCATGACAAGGGTGGCGAATATAGGTGAAAGCGCCCGTTTTGCTCTTTCTGGAATGAAGAGCTATGGCGAACTGCTAGATGAGTTGAACCGCCATGTCGCTGTGGAGTCGGTCGACCGCCTCTTGGATTTCGGCTGTGGCTGCGGGCGGTTGCTCTATTACTTGGTGAACTGCTCGGGCATTCTCGGGGTAAGCGGTTGCGACATCGATGCAGAGGCGATTGAGTGGGTTCGAAGTCGGATCAGCGGAGTTCACGTAAGCGTCACTCCCCACCTTCCTCCGACGTCTTACGACGACTCTGCCTTCGAAGTGATCCTTGCCTCCTCTGTCTTTTCCCACCTATCTCGAGAAGCGCAGCTAGTTTGGTTGAAGGAGCTTCGTCGGATTCTCAAGCCAGATGGAGTATTGATTGCCTCGATCCACGGGGAGTTCGCAGCCTCAGCTTCCTTGGCTCCAAACAATCAGAGCGCGCTGTCGGAGAAGGGAATTCTTGATGCTTCACTTGATGCCTCGCTGGATGGGATAGCCCCAGCGGGCTACTATCGCAGTACGTTTCAGACCGAAAGTTACACGCGGAGCGAGTGGGGTCGGTTCCTTCGCGTTGTTGCGATCCGAGAGCGTGGCATGCACAACTGGCAAGACTTGGTCGTACTTAGGAAGGAGGGCGACAAGTGAAGGAGGTGCGAATTGAAAGTCATGATCGACTCTGGGATTACATCGGAAGCGACGCGACCGATCGGATAGTTGATATTGGATGCCATCGAGGAGAACACATTCGTGACATTCTACGGGTGCAGTTCCCGGGAGCGACAATTCTTGGCATTGAGCCAAAGGACGGGAATTTTCGAGCGTGTCTTTCGCAAGACTTGCCGAGGGTAAGTTTCCTGCAGGCTGACTGCCGGCTTCTCACGGAGGAGATGATCGGGACGTTCGATCTGATCTGGTGCTTCGGTCTCATCTATCATCTCGACGATCCGGCTCTCTTGCTGAAAGCGATGTGGGCGATTTCCCACCGCGGGAGCGCCGTTTTGCTAGAGGGACATGTGGCGACCGAAGGTGAACAAGCCTGTCTCTCGCACCCCAACCCGCCGATTGTCGCTCGGGCTTTCGACGGGAGGGAGTACTGGGGCAAGGCTTATCAGGAGTTTGCAGAGGGTTTCCCGGATGCAATGAAGGATCTGCACGACAAGGCGTCACTAGACAACAATTGGGCCTTTTGGCTGACTTGGGAGTCGCTGCTGGATCTATGTGCCGCCTGCGGATTTTCTGATTTCGTCGAGTTCAGATCGTCAGATCCTCCCCTTGGGCCGGGCTTGTTCCATCCGGAGGTGGACCCGGTTCGGGAATGGAGTCGCCGGTTGCTTCTCATGAGGCCCCACGGGGCGTGACGGATCCTCAACGGCGAAGTCGGGCCGTGGTGGTGCTCGGCATGCATCGGAGTGGAACTTCCGCACTCGCCGGCGTGTTGAATCGCTTAGGAGTGGACTTTGGATCCCATCTGATTGCTCCCAATCAAGACAACCCACGCGGTTACTGGGAGCACGACAAGCTAGTCAAGATCCACGAGCGGCTGCTTGGAGATCTGGGTTCGGCCTGGGATCGGTTCATGCCGCAGTCGAGATGGTGGGACGAGCCTGATGTCTTATCGCTCCGAGATGAGATCGCTGAGGTAGTTCGCGCTGATTTCGATGGATCTGCTCTCTGGGGAGTTAAGGACCCTCGAATGTGCAGGCTCTTGCCGGTATGGAAGCCTGTTTTTGAGTCCGAGGGGGTCGACCCGTGCTATGTGATCATCTTGCGCCATCCGCTGGAGGTGGCGAAATCGCTCTCTGAGCGCGAAGGCTTTACAGAGATACGGTCACTGGCGCTTTGGTTAGAGCACCTGCTCGTAGCCGAAAAGGAAACAGAAAGTTCTCGGCGAGTCTTCATTTCTTTCGACAATCTGTTGCGCGACTGGCATGGAATCGCTGCGAGTATCGGCGACAGGCTGTCGATCTGTTGGCCGCACACTCACTCCAGTGTTGCGACCGAGATCTCGAGGTTTCTGGATTCGGATCTTCGACATCATGGTCTGAGTGAGACCGATCGCGCTCGGAAGGTTCCGTTAGAAGCAGAATCGGTCTTTCGAGCGCTTTCGGATCTCGGGACGGGCAGGGTGTCGCAGGCTACGGCCGTACTCGCGAGGGCCCGTCAGAACCTTTCGGAGCTTCAGGGCCTAGTGGCATCCCTCGGTGGTGTTGGGGAGGACCCCAGATGGCGGGACGTTCACGAACTTAAGAAGCACATGGCGAACCTCGAGGACAAGATCGAGGAGGTTGAGCGGGACAGAGAGGGCTATCGAGTGCATAGTGAGAACCTCCAGCTTCAACTGGCTCGTGTTGATCAGCGCGCTAATGCTCAAGCTAGTCGCGCCTGCCGAAGAACGTCGACAGCCGAACTGGTAAGGCAGGCGCAAGAAAACACTGAGCTTCGCGGGCGAGTTGCAAGTCTGGAAAGCGGTCTCGAGATGACCGTGAGGTCGCTGAATTTGGAGAAGAGCCAACGGATACAGAGTGAGAAACGACTGCAGACACAGGAAGATGAGAGGACCAGACTACGGGAACTCCTGGAGAATGTGCGCTCATCGTTGAATCGGAGTAGAGCGATGCACTCAAAGCATCTGAAAGAAGCGGGAGAGCTCAAAGAACTCAGCAAGACGCTGAGAGAGGAGGTCGATCGCCTGAGGCAAGAGCTTGAGCGATCACAGCAGGGAGCCTCGGGGCTCCAAGCGCTCTATCTCGGTGCCTTGGAGAAGAACGTTTCTCTTGAGGGCGAACTAGATTCCGTCCGAAGTTCGCGCTCCTGGCGTGTCACTCGTCCCCTGCGGGTCTTCGTGAGAGGCGCTCGCTCGTTTGGTTCGCGCATTGTGCGGTCGATTCGCTTACCCTCTTCGAACCCGTTATCGCCACTTCGGTTCCTTGTGGAAGTCTTCGAGGAACGACGGGACCCATTGACCGGCCGCGAGTTGTTGGTCGTGGCGGGATGGTGTTTCTCCCACGAAGGAAGTGGGAAACCAGTGCGACTGGAAGTGCGCGGGGACGGTGCACCTCTTGGCGAAGGACTGTGCGAGATCGAACGGCGGGATGTTCAAGATCATTTTTCCAAGTTGACTAAAGGTGGGCCAGGCACGACGTGCGGGTTCAGCTTCCACTTGTACTTCACTGCTTCTGTAAGAAAGTTTGAACTGGTAAGCCCTCAGCATGGGGTTGTCTTGGCTTCGCGCATGCGCGATGAAACTAGCCAAGGTATCTTGAGTGGCCCATGTGAGATCCGCGACGCCATGCCACCTCCTGGAGTTGAGGCTGATGCCTACGCTCGGTACAGAGAAGTAAACGCCGTAACGCCACGCGTGCGCGATCTCCTCTCTCAAGCGATTACTCGCTCTAATGAGAAACCTGTCCTTAGCGTCGTCATGCCCGTATTCAATACCGACCCGGAGATCCTGACTGAAGCGATTGAGTCTGTCCTGGAGCAGATCTACCCGTACTGGCAGCTGTGCATCGCGGACGACGGCTCACACCGTTCTGAGACGGTGGAAGTATTGAGGAAGTACAACGAGGATCCGCGAATCGAGGTAGTGACCTTAGATTGCAACAGAGGCATTTGCCATGCGAGCAACGAGGCGGCCTCCCTCGCAAAGGGCGAATTCCTAAGTTTCCTGGATCACGACGATGTCCTCGCTGCGAATGCTCTCTTTGAGGTCGCGCGTGTGCTGGAGCACGAGCCCGAGGCGGACATTATCTATTCGGATGAAGACAAGATTTCGAGTCGCGGCGTCCGCTATGACCCTCAATTCAAACCGGATTGGTCGCCAACGCTCTTCCTGGGCTACAACTATCTAAACCACCTTACGTCTGTTCGGCGAGAATTGTTCGAGTCGATTGGCGGCTTTCGACCGACCTTCGAGGGCGCTCAGGATTACGACTTGTTGCTCAGGCTCACCGAGCTGACGGCTCGCATCGTGCGGATCCCAAAGGTTCTTTACCACTGGCGGGCGGTGCCTGGTTCGACAGCTCTCAGTGCAGATGAGAAGCCGATCGTTCGCAAGGCCGCCTACGAAGCGCTGAAGGATCGTTTGGATCGTTGCTCCATCAATGCTGTCCCATACCCTTCGAAAGTGGCCCAAGAGCTCGGCCTTCCGATTAGCCAACTGGACTGGTCGGTGATTGGCCCCGAGGTGACAATCATCATTCCAACTCGGAATCAGCACCTCCTCTTGTCGAAATGTCTGGACTCGATCCTCAAGAAGACGACGTATGAGAACTACTCGATCTTGGTCGTAGACAATGGGTCGGACTCTCCTACAACGTTGCAATACCTGGGAGGACTTCCCTCGCGCGGAATTGAAGTCTTGCGGGTGGTCGACGATGAGCGTGGCTTCTCATTTAGCCGGTTGAACAACATCGCGGCCAAGGCCGCTCGCGGTGAGTTCCTTCTCTTTCTAAACGACGATTGCGAAGTGCTGGAAGAGTCCTGGCTAAGCAGACTTGTCGGCTACTGTCGACTTCCTGGAGTCGGAGCCACGGGCGCCCAGCTTCTCTATCCGGACGGACGCATTCAACATGCTGGGGTTCTGCTGAATCACGGTGAAATTGGTCGGCCCGATCACGCCTTTCAGGGTGATCCCTCTACGGTGCCTAGCTACTATTTCCTCGCAGAGACCTCGCGCGAGGTCTCTGCTGTCACCGGAGCGTGTCTCTTGACCAAGCGCAGCCTCTTCGATGCGTTAGGGGGGTTTGACGAAGGTCGGTTTCCTGTGTCGCTAAACGACATTGACTATTGTCTGCGGCTGCGAGAGCGAGGCCTGAGCACTGTCTACGTTGCCGACGCGTTGCTCCTCCACCACGAGTCCTCCTCACGCACGAGAGAAGATGACCCGGCCGAATTGGCGAGATACAAGGTCAGACACCCAGTAGAAGACCGATTCTACAACCCGAATCTATCTTCACGCCGGAGCTTCAAGGTTGGACGGGAGAGCTCCCTGGGATACGAGAACTATCTGAAGTCAAAGCTCCGACTGCTATGCGTTGTTCCCAGCTTCAATCTTGAAGGTGGCCCAAAGATCTTGCTGAATGTTGCTCACGGCTTAACGAAAAGTCGCTATGTTGAGCCGATGGTGCTCGGGTTCTCCGATGGCGATCTCCGGCGCGAGTTCGAAGGGAAGGTTCGCTGCAAGGTGGTGAACCTGCCCGGGACTGGAAATGTCCTCGCTGACTGGGCCGACCGAGGCGGTCTTGACGCTGCGACAGATCATCTTCAACGTCACCTGGAGGAACTCCGGCCAGATGTGGTTTTCATTTCTGTCCTGAACAACTACTTCGTCGTCGAGGCTGCGGAACGGCTGGGGATTCCGACGGTGTGGTTTGTCCAGGAAAGTTACTCCGAAGCTGTAAGGATGAGACTTCTACAGTCCTTCGCGCTTCCGAGATGCGAGGCTGCTTTTTCGAAGGCCTTTGAGGTTGTGTTTGGATCCTACTGCACTCGTTCCTTGTATGAGCGACTGAATGCTGCCGGCAATTTCTCTGTACTTTACAACTCTCTTTCTAGAGCAGAGATTGAAGCGGTCCGTACAAGACCGTCGAAGTTGGATGCCCGCAGACGTCTCGGTCTTCGCGAAGACTGCCCGGTGATTGTCAGTGTAGGCACTATTTGTGCGCGAAAAGACCAAGAAACCCTCGTTCGGGCGTTGAAAATCTTGAGGCAGGATGGGTGGGACATGTGCGCTCTGCTCGTTGGCGCGCGCGTAGGTGACCCTTACACTCGGTATCTCGAACAGCTAGTGGAGACGCTGGAGCTTGAGTCGGTTGTTCGCTTAGTACCAGAGACAGAAGATGTCCACACCTACTATGCTGCGGCCGACATCTTTGCGTTCTCGTCAATGGTCGAGAGTTATCCGTTTGTCATGCTCGAGGCTATGGCCCACGGTCTGCCGATTGTGACGACCTCTCCGTGCGGTGTCAGAGAGCAGGTGCGCCTTGGAGTGAATGCCTTGTGCTTTGATTTTGGCGATTCAGAGGAGATGGCTCGGCAGCTAGGGCGGCTTCTTTCCGACAAGAAAGGGAGAGTGAAGATGGGGCAAAATTCCTTCCGAATGCTTGAGTACTTCGACACACCCGAGGCGCTCGCCGCGAGGCATGAAAGGCTGGCCTTCACAGCCTGGTCTGCGTGTTCGGCGGCGAGTCAGATCGTCACCTGAAACTCGACTGTTCAGCCTGCGCTGCATACTCGCATCGAATGCGTAAAGGTCGATGAGATAGGCAAGGTTCGGTAGTAGCTTTGGGCCGGCTCAAAGAAGGGAGCTGTAGATGCGCAAGTGTCGGGAGGCGCCGACTCGGGCCGACGAACGCCGGTCGATGGACTTCGCCTCCGACGGTCTTGAGACCGGTCGCGGCTTCGGGACGTTGAACGTCGTCGACGACTTCACACGCGAGTGTGTCGCGATTGAGGTCGATACGTCGATCTCCGGCGAGCGGGTCGGACGTGTGTTGGATCGAGTGATCGAGCGTCTCGGCCTTCCGACGACCGTGATTGTCGATAGCGGACCAGAGCTTACGAGTCGAGCATTGGATGCCTGGGCGTACCGCCGAGGCATTCAGCTCGACTTCATTCGACCGGGCACGCCGGTCGAGAATTGCTTCGTCGAGAGCTTCAACGGGAAGTTTCGCCACGAATGGCCTGAGCGCACACTGGTTTCTCGACTTGGACGATGCTCGGCGACAGATCGAGACCTGGCGCCAGGACTGCAACCGGGGCAAGCTGCACCATCGCTGGGCGACCTGGCCCCGAGGAGTACGCGACGCTGCAGGAGCTCCAGCCGCCTCCGGCGGCTTCCGCTCCCGCAGCGAGTATCATCTATGAACCGCCGAGACTCTCATAAGCACTGCGCGGACTCGGGGGTCAGGTCAGGTCAACATCGCGACGGTTTCCGGGGTCCACGACATGTCTCAGAGGTATAGCTGAGAGATAACCAGGAGGTTTCTTCGTATGGGTAAAGTAGCGTTTCGCGATCTCTTGTCATTTGCAGTTCTACTTGCTTGGGTAGCGGGCGCTGCCTTCTCTTCAGAGGATGCTGTACACGTTACGGCAAGTGGCAACGAGCTATGGTCGAAAGTTGTGTATGAGTTGAGATGAAGGCGGCGTATCCTGAGTCCGGTTTTCCAAATCGGATTCAAACCCTCAAAGAAGGAAGATACGCCTTGAGCAAGAGTAACGTAGTTTCGATTGACCGATCAGAGAGTTCGAGAGATGCCTTGACCGAAGTGCTTCGCCGCGGCTCACGCGAGTTGCTTCGCGAAGCGATCGAAGCCGAGGTCGAGAGCTTCCTGGCCGAGTACCGAGGCGAGCAAACGGAAGATGGCCGGCGCCGCATGGTTCGCAACGGCTACCTGCGCGAGCGTGAGATCCAGACGGGAATCGGAGGTGTGCCGGTGAAGGTGCCTCGGGTTCGGGATCGTGAAGGTGAGTTGGTCTTTCGCTCGAAGATCGCGCCTCCGTATCTCAGACGGGCCAAGAGCGTCGAGGAGCTGCTGCCGTGGCTCTATCTGCGCGGCATCTCCACCGGAGATTTCTCCGATGCCCTGGAAGCTCTGGTAGGCCCCGACGCCCCGGGGTTGTCAGCCGCGACGATCAGCCGTCTGAAGAAAGTCTGGGCCAAGGAGTACACCGACTGGCGCACCCGGGACTTGTCCTCCAAGCGCTACGTCTACGTGTGGGCGGATGGGATCCATACCAAGGCTCGTCTGGACGACGCGAAGCTGTGCCTGCTGGTACTGATTGGCGCCACCGAGGACGGCACCAAGGAGCTCATCGCCGTCGAAGACGGCTACCGCGAGAGCGAGGCTTCCTGGCTCGAGCTCTTGCGTGGACTCGAAGCGCGAGGGCTTGCCATCGAGCCGAAGCTGGCGACCGGTGACGGCGCTCTGGGCTTCTGGAAGGCCCTGGCTCAGGTCTGGAGCAACACCAAGACCCAGCGTTGCTGGGTCCACAAGACCGGCAACGTCTTGAACAAGATGCCCAAGGCCGTCCAGCCAAAGGCCAAGCAGGCGCTGCACCAGGTCTGGATGGCCGAAACGCGCGAGGCTGCCGAGCGAGCCTTCGATGCCTTCCTGTCGACCTACGGGGCCAAGTACCCGAAGGCGACGCGTTGCCTGGCCAAGGATCGCAAGGTCCTGCTGACCTTCTACGATTTCCCGGCCGAGCATTGGGTCCATCTCAGGACCACGAACCCGATCGAGTCGACCTTTGCCACCGTACGCCTTCGAACGGCCAAGACCCGTGGTTGTCTCTCCCGCGAGACCATGCTCTCGATGGTCTTCAAGCTGAGCCAGAGTGCCGAGAAACGATGGCGGCGGCTACAGGGCTACAAGCGAATCGCCGACGTTGTCCGAGGTGTCAAATTCGTTGATGGAGAACCCAAGAACCGGATCGCCGCCTGAGTCACCCGTACACAACATTTGACGATAACTCAGTGGCAACGTCGGTTTTGGTACCCAGGCGCCCTTATCCTCAGTGCATGTGAAGAGGACGGACGCGTCGGCGCTGGTGACCGTTGAAGAGGCGTCTGCAACAAGTGGAGAACGGACCCTTCTTCAGATCATCAATAACGGCCGACCTCGTATTTTTCTTACAGATTCGTCGACGAACACGACCTGGCAGCAATCGGCAAATGCGAACGCGTTCATCCTTTCCCTCGCAGGTAACGGCGTTGAGGACCTACGCCTCGAACCAAGCGCAGCGGGTCGTCTCGTGCTTGCCGGGGGCCTGGTCCTGAACAATCGCCTCGGGATCGGGACGTACGCGCCCGAGACGCCTCTGCACATCGTCGACTCGACGGGCTCGGGAACCCAGAAGCTCGTCACGATCACCAACAACGGCAAGAGCGTGCTCATGATCGAGGACACCGTTAGTGCCAACAACGACTGGAAGCTCGAGAACGATCCGTCGATCGGCTTTCAGATCTCGAGAGACAAGTCGGGCGCTACGGAGCTGGCACTATCGGCTATGGGGACGCTGACGCTTCGAGGCAATCTGATTGCCTGCAGCGACACGAGTCAGTGCTCGCCGACGACCCAGTTTGTTCCGGACTACGTCTTCGAGCCCGACTACGAGCTGATGCCCCTTGCCGAGCTCGATGACTACGTGCGGGCCTTCAAACACCTTCCGGGAGTGCCCACGGCGGATGACGTGGCGCGCGAGGGGCTTGATGTGACCAGAATGCAAATGAAACTGTTGGAGAAGCTCGAAGAGTTGACGCTGTACACGCTCGAGCAAGAGAGACGCTTGGGGGAGCTGGAGCGGCAGAACGCGATGCTTCGGGTCGCTCTCGACCGTCTCGGGAGCGAGTAACTTTGAAGCTAGGGAGTGGGCGGCGAGGCGTATTCCCCCGAAAAGGGGGCGTGGCCTCTTGGGAGGGATCCGTCGAAAACAGAGGAATAGGAGCTCTTGCGAAAAGGGTTCTATGAGTCGGTCGTTTCGGTCAAGGTGTCTGTCATCGTCTCCCCATGTGTTTCGGGTCTCGGATGGAGCCTCAGGACGAGCTTCTATTCGCACTCTGGCGGGTCCTTTCTTGGACCGGTGCATGGTGAGTTTTTCGTCCGTTGAGGATTCGATGCTCCCATCTGGCACGCGGAGTCCTGGCCTCCAACCCTTTTCTCGGAGTCATCGAAACTTTCAATCCGTCCTTCCTTTCTGGTGCGACCTGATGTTCTCTAGGCTCTACACCGCCTGGGGGAACGCCCGGAAAGTATCGCCCGTTACCCATAGCCGATGGAGCAACACTGCGATCTTCCTCGCTAGGGCCACGACGGCCTTGCCCTTGCCGAGCCTCTCGACCAAGCTCTCAGCCCAGTTCTTGAGCGACGACTCTTTGCGACAGTTCAACGCCGCATGAGCCGCTTGAACCAGAAGCCTTCGCATCTCGGCGTCGCCCTCCCGTGTGATCCGGCCTCGGATCTCGTGTCCTCCTGAGCTTCGAAGCGACGGTCTCAAGCCCAAACACGCACCCACGTCTCGACTCTTTCTGAACCGATCCGGGCGATCCATCCAACCCAGGAAGGCCAAGCTCACCAAGGGGCCCACCCCAGGGACCGTCTGAAGCCGCACCAACAGCTCGTTTGAGCTCGACTCGGCTACGAGCTCCTTCTCGAGCCGGTTGATCCGATCCGTCAACTCGCCGATCGTCGTCACCAGAGGATCGATCGTTTCCGCAAGAGAACTGTCGAGACCCATCGATGCGTAGCGCACGACGAAGCTCTTGGCCGGGCACGATGGCACTCGGTACCCTTGAGCTCGCAACGTTCCACGCACCGCGTTGATCAACGATGTCCTGGCTTTGACCAGGCTCGTACGTACGCGAAGCCTGGCCCGAAGCTCCTGGGCCTCACGCGTACGCTGGTACACGGGACGCAGGAGGTCGAGATCCAACCGGCTCAATCGAGCCAACACCTCGGCGTCGATTCCGTCGGTCTTCAATGTCGACTCCGCGATCAGCCGCACCCGCCGCGGGTTGACTACCGTCACCTCGTGTCCCAGCTCACACAGCAACCGGTACACCCAAGGAGTCACCGGGCCGCTTTCGAGCGTCACCTGCGACTGCTCACGACAACCGAAGAACCGGCGCAAGGCTGTCTCCGTAGTCGGAATCCGCCGGCGAAGCGTCACTTCCCCCTCTTCCGATATCCCGCAAACCTCGCTGTACTTCGAGTGAACATCAATGCCAACATACTCCATGGTCGGTCTCCTTTCTCGGCTCTGATGCCGATTCCTTGGTTATCTCCAACTGGCACAGTGTCCCAGCTGGAGACCGACCGACTCATCTCATCTGGAACCTCAAAGGGGGGGACCGTGGTCGAGCCGACCGCTTCGTAGGTCTCCTTGGACAGGAAGAGATCCTCGAGGGCGTTTTGCCGGGAGAACGGAAGACCCATGGACCAGCCGTTGGCGAAGCCGGCGATGGGGTCAGCGTCAAAGTAGTGGATCGTGCAGAAGGCATCGTCGGGAGCGGCGACGACGGTGCGCGTCTCGGTGGGGAACTGCGGGCAGCCTGGCTGGGGCGGATCGCAGTAGGGCTGTGGCGGGAAGAGCTCGTTGCGGTACTTCCAGACTCCGAGCGGGCTGCCGTCGACGTCGGTCAGCGCCTTGACGACGACCCCCGAAACCCCCACGAAGCGAGGCTGATTGTCGGCCGGGACCCTCCAGGTGCCGTAGGTCCAGTCGATCGCGCCCGCGGTCGGTACGACCAGGTGGTTGAGCGCCCCGGGTAGGCCGCCCGGGGTTTCGCAGTCGGTCCCGTAGGCAGGATTGCCGCCGTCGAGCATCGTCCAAGTCGAGCCGTCGGGTTGCGTGATTTGGGTCAGAAGAGCCACGTCCATGGAGGGCTTTGGATCGATCGTAGGGTCAGTGTGTCGATAGCACTGTGTAAGACTCTCGTCCTGGTACGAGAAGCTGTAGAGCGCTCGACCTCCTCCAAAGGCCGCCAGGTCGGCGGACTGAAGCTGGTGGCGAGCCAGGCCTTCTTCTTGGGCAAACTGGAAGGTGTGCGAGCGGCCGTGCATGTCTGTGATCTGCCAAGTCGAGGCCGAGCCACCGTCGGTGTACGCAATATCGACGTGGTTGCCGCTGGTGTCCTCGAACCTGGTGGGGCGCCAGTGGAGTCCCGGACTCTGCTTGAAGACGTGCTTCTGGCCGTCGGGGAATTCGACTGTGCGCGTGGAGGCGTTCGCGTCGTGGATGATGCGCAGATACGTGTTGTCTCGCGTGTAGCTGGTGTCGTTCGAGCCGTCGTCGACGTCGTTGTCGTGGAGCGAATCGTAGAGGTAGTGCTTGGCCGAGTCCGGGCTGACATAGAGCCAGAGGTCGGAGTCGTTCGGATTGTCGGCTGTCGGTCCGAGTGTCGGGTTCGGCGTCGGATCCTGGGGTGGGTAGAGGAGACCTAAAGACAGCGACCAGCCCATGCCGACGTTCCAGAGGTGGCTAGGGAAGGGACGCGTGACGTCCAGGTAGTTGGCTCCGCCGAGGTCCACCACGTCTTCTTCGAGGTCCCAAGCGAGCGAGCTATGGACGACCGTGAAGCCGTACGAAAGGGCTTCCGAGACCGGGTACTGCTGGCCGATCGGGATGGTGGCCGTCAGCGCACCGTTGAAGAGGTTGACGTTATCAACCTCCCCGAGTTGGAAGGCCTTCTCGGGAGAGAAGCCGCGGGCGCCGATCTGGTCCTCTCGAGCCCAAGCGGTGTCGCCGAATGCAAGAATCGCAACTGCTAGACAAACCAACCACTTCTTCATGGCGTTCTCCTTCGAAGATACAGCCGTCATTGTTCTCGGGATGACAAGGTCCGCACGAGCGCTTCGAGCTCGTCCAGTCTTGCGGCTTGCTTCTGGAGCTTCTCGATCTTGGCTTCTTGCTCCAGGGTGTAGAGGGTGAGCTCCTCGACTTTTTCGAGGAGGCGCACGGCCAGCTGGGTGACGTTGAGGCCGTCGCGTTCCATCTCGGCGGCCGACGGAATGTTGGGAAGATGGCCGCGGCTCTTGATGAAGGCCGCCAGTTCGTCCAGGGCACGCAGTGGGTATCCCGGCTCGAAGACGTAGTCCGCTCCGCATCCGGAGGGACAGCTCGCGGTGATGACGTCCCCTTGAATTGTCAGATTGCCGGTGGTCGCATCGATGCGGAGCTCAGCGACCCCGGTCCCGTCTTTGGAGATGTCGAAGAACGGCATTCCGGCCCCGGCGGTCTTGAAGGCCCAAGTCGCTCCCGACGAGCTGTCAGAGATGTTGAAGCGCACGGGTCCGTTGTTCGAGAGGTTCATCAGGACCCGCTCCGCAAAGGTCGAGCTCACCTCCTGGACCAGGAGACGCGTCGTTCCGTCGTCACCGCGAAGATGGAGTGTGTCAGCGGGTTGGCTGACGCCGATTCCGACGTCGCCGGAGGCTGTCACGGTGAGCGCGTCTTCGGCGTGGCTCGTGGCCGGGCCGAAGAGAAGAACAGCGAGCAGGAGAAGCAGATGGTTTCGGTGGTGCGGCATGGGATCCTCCGTGGTCAGTGCTTTTCGGCCGAGCTTTTCGTGCTGGTGCCCACGTTGCCGTCCTGGGCGAGGGTGGCGCCCGCGCTCAGGATCGCGAGAAGGGCATATGAGGCGACGGTCGCGGTTCTGGTCATGGTGTTGGTTCCTGGCCCTGCGGCCGTCGCTTGCTTGGCGTGGACCGATGTCGTTCTGAGATTTGGACTCTTCGGTCCGCGAGTCTGAAGGACACGCAAGGACAGCCGGCCTCGCAGCGCAAGGCTGACGGTTCGCCACTTGCCAGCGTGGCGTGGAGTTGTCCAGTAGCCGCCGGGCCGGCCGGCGGTCCGAGAGCCTGGACAGAGTCGATGTCCCATTCGCTTTCCTCCCATCAGGAAACGGCCGCTGGGCTGCGGCCTGGAACCGCGTGACTCGCGAAGTGTGACAACGCTATCACAGGGTTGCGACAAATTTTGTCGAGAGTTCGCCGGCCAGTTAGGCTCGATCCGGCCGATCTTGGCCGGTTTGGGTGGATCTTGGGCCCGACTCTGGCCCGGTGCCGCAAGATCCAGAATCCTTTCAGTGCCCGGCCGCGGGGGCCCGCCCTTGTCGAGCCGCCGGTCCGGCTATTTCCCGGAAAGGCTTCTCGAAAGAGCGGCCCGCGGCGGCCCGCGGGTTCCTTCCCAGGCCACTCCCTCAGCCCACCCCTCTTGACACCCCTGCGGCCTGCGGCTACGATTGGCACTCGTCCGGGCCGAGTGCTAACAAGCGCTCCGCCCCGATCGAGCGAAGTCATCCCAAATCAAACGGTTCGTACGAACCATGGAGGAGGAGTTTTCTAGTGGGAACGAAGATTCGTCCGTTGCATGACCGGGTTCTGGTCAAGCGATTGGAGCAAGAAGAGCAGGTCCGTGGCGGAATCATCATTCCGGACACGGCGAAGGAGAAGCCGCAGGAGGCCGAGGTCGTGGCCGTGGGTCCGGGCAAGCTGGACGACGACGGCAAGCGCATGCCGATGGACGTCAACGAAGGCGACCGGATTCTGGTCGGCAAGTACTCCGGCAGCGAGATCAAGATCGACGACGAAGACTACGTCATTTTGCGCGAGGACGAGATCCTCGCGGTCCTCGGCTAGGCCGAAGGCTGACACAGGAGGAATAGAGATTCATGGCTGCTAAGCAGATCACTTACGCTGAGGACGCCCGCGGGGCGATCCTCCGCGGCGTCAACAAGCTGGCTGACGCCGTCAAGGTCACGCTCGGTCCCAAGGGCCGCAACGTGGTCATCGAGAAGAAGTTCGGATCCCCGACGATCACCAAGGACGGCGTCACTGTCGCCAAGGAGATCGAGCTCCAGGATCCGCTCGAGAACATGGGTGCCCAGATGGTGCGCGAGGTCGCTTCGAAGACCTCGGACGTCGCCGGTGACGGCACCACCACCGCCACGGTTCTGGCCCAGGCGATCTTCCGCGAGGGTTCGAAGAACGTGACCGCGGGCGCCAACCCGATGGAGCTCAAGCGCGGCATCGAGGCGGCGGTCGAGGCCGCCGTCGGCCAGATCGACGACATGTCGAAGCCGGTCTCGGGTGAGGAGATCGCCCACGTCGGCACCATCTCGGCCAACAACGACGCCGAGATCGGCGGCATCATCGCCGAGGCGATGGAGAAGGTCGGCAAGGACGGCGTCATCACCGTCGAAGAGGCGCGCGGCATGGAGACCATGCTCGAGGTCGTCGAAGGCATGCAGTTCGACCGCGGCTACCTTTCGCCCTACTTCGTCTCGGACGCCGAGCGCATGGAGTCGGTTCTCGAGAACGTCAAGATCCTGCTCCACGAGAAGAAGATCAGCTCGATGAAGGATCTCCTGCCGATCCTCGAGCAGACCGCCAAGCAGGGCAAGCCCCTTCTCATCATCGCCGAGGACGTCGAGGGCGAGGCCCTGGCGACACTCGTCGTCAACAAGTTGCGTGGCACCCTTCAGGTGGCCGCGGTCAAGGCGCCGGGCTTCGGCGACCGCCGCAAGGCCATGCTCGAGGACATCGCGGTGCTCTCCGGCGGCCGAGTCATCACCGAGGATCTCGGCATCAAGCTCGAGAACATCCAGTGGGATGACCTGGGTGACGCCAAGAAGGTGGTCATCACCAAGGACGACACCACGCTGGTGACCGATTCCGAGGACGCCAAGCGCCGCGAGGCGATTGCCGGCCGGGTCAAGCAGATCCGCAATCAGATCGAGGAGACCACCTCCGACTACGATCGCGAGAAGCTCCAGGAGCGGCTGGCGAAGCTGGTCGGCGGGGTCGCCGTCATCAAGGTCGGTGCCGCCACCGAGACCGAGATGAAGGAGAAGAAGGCTCGCGTCGAAGACGCGATGCACGCCACCAAGGCGGCCGTCGAAGAGGGCATCGTCCCCGGCGGCGGCATCACGCTTCTGCGCTCGATCGAGGCGGTCTCCGGCGTTTCGGCCGAGGGCGACGTCCAGGTGGGCGTCGAGATCGTGCGCCGCGCGCTCGAGGAGCCGACCCGCCAGATCGCGAACAACGCCGGTCAGGAGGGTTCGGTCATCGTCAAGGAACTCGGTTCGACCGAGGGCGCCGTTGGCTACAACGCCGCCACGGGCGAGTTCGAGGACCTGATCAAGGCTGGCGTCATCGATCCGGCCAAGGTCACCAAGACCGCGCTTCTGAACGCCGCTTCGATCGCCGGTCTCATGCTCACCACCGAGGCTCTCGTCTCCGAGATCAAGGAGAAGGAAGATGCCCCGGCGGCTCCGGGCGGAGACATGGGCGGCATGGGCGGCATGGGCGGGATGTACTAGTCCGCGCTCAACGCATCAGCATCTCGAACGGCCCGGGGCAACCCGGGCCGTTTTTCTTGTGGAGTGAAACTCTCGGAGCCATTGGAAGGTGGAACCGAGCCGGCTCAGCAGGGAAGGCGCCAGAAGGCGCCAGAAAGCGGACGAGGCCGCCGCTCGAAGGCCGTAGGCGCCGTCCGCTCTGACCGCCCTGCGCGAGAACTAGGCTGGCTTTGGTGGCCGGTGCCGGAGCGGCCTTGACGCCCGGCCGCTTCGAACCCGCGGCGGCTGGTGTTCGGGCTGGACGATTCAGGAAGCCGACTCAGGCGCGCTCGAACCAGAGCGTGGTCCCGAACCAGGAGCGGTAGGGAACGCCGACGAGGCTCTTGAGGTACGGAGCCAGCCCGCGCCGGAAGGACTTTCCCAGCAGGCCCTGGCCGGGCAGGAAGGGCTGCCGCGCGGCCACGAGGCCGGCCTGGCGGCCCAGGAACTTGAGCGTCGAGTTGGTGAAGCAGTTGATGTGCTCGAGCGGCTGGAGAGCGTTCTTCGCGGGCCGCCACCCGCCTCGCCGCGCTCGCTTGAGATCCGGCGTGGCGTTTGGAACCGAGATGCGCACGAGGCCGCCGGGACCGAGCAGGCCCGCCAACTGACGCAGTACGCCGAGCGGATCGTCCAGGTGCTCGAAGACCTGTTCGGCATTGATGAAGTCGAAGCGTTGCTCCCCAAGGGAGGGGACGTCTGCGAAGGCCGGGATGCCCCGCTCCCGGGCGTGCCGCACGCGCTCGGGGGAGGCTTCGATCCCGCAGGCGTCGAAGCCGAGCGCCAGGGCCATCTGGCACCAACGCCCCCAGCCCATGCCGAAGTCCAGGACCCGGATCTCGTGGGCCGGCTTGCCCAGCCGGCCGGGCAGGGCCTCGAGCTGCCGGGCGTAGCCGGAATAGACAGCCACGCCGGCTCGATTCTTGGCGGCCAGGCTGTCGGCGGGACTGATCCACTCGGAGTAGAGGCGCTGCGCCGCGACAGGGTCGAGGCAATTCGGTTGCCACACGAATCGACAGCGATGGCATCGGTTCAGGACGTAGTCGATGCCTTGGACGGTGTCGAGAGGCAGCCGGCTCTGGTAGTAAGATGCCAGAAACCCGGTGAGGTCCGGGCCCGAGTACGGCGTTGAGAAGAGAACCCCGGTTCCTCCGGCGGCGCAAAGTGGACAGGAGCTGCGGTGCTGGAAGGGCATGACGACGACGAGAGTCGAAGAGTCGTGACGAGGTGTCGCGGAACGAGAATCGCCGCGGGAACCAATGAGGAACGGGCAGAATGACAGTCACCACAAGCGAAAGTCAACGGCGTGAAGGAGTTGAACTGGACGACGTCCGCCGCGACTTCTACGACTCCTATGTCGAGAGCCAATACCGGTATCTGAACGATCTGTCGGATGAAGGCTACGAGCGCTCGATCGGCGCCCAGGGTCGTTCGCTTGTTGGCCTCCTTCCCGAGGATCGTTCGGCACGGATCCTCGAGATCGGTTGTGGGAACGGCGCCTTTCTGCAGGCCGCCGCTCGTGCCGGATACGGCGCGCTCAAGGGGATCGACGCCTCCCGCCAGCAGGTGGAGTACTGCACCAGCCGTGGACTCGATGCCGAGTGCGTGGACGGCGCGGAGTTTCTGCGCCAGTCGTCGGAGTTCTTTGACGCGATCGTGATGAGCGACGTTCTCGAGCACATGACGAAGGACTACGCCATGGAGGTTCTGCGAGGGTGCCGGAGCGCGCTGCGTCCGGGTGGCCGCGTGATCACTCGGGTTCCGAACATGAGCAATCCCCTGAACCTGCGGACGCGGTATGCGGACATGACCCATGGGATCGGTTTCTCGGTCGAGAGCCTGTCGCAAGCGCTGAGGGCCACGGACTTCGAAATCGACCGGGTCTATGGAGACTTTGGAGAGGATCCGCGCTGGCTCGTTCGCTTGGTCTTCGATCGGTTCCTATGGTGGGCGTATCGGCAGTTCGTCAAACGAACCATGCATCTTCCATTTCCAATCGTCCGCGGCAAGAACCTGATCGGCGTCGGGGTGAAGCCAGCTATCGAGCAAACCTAGGCGCGCACCGCCGATCGGGGGGCGGGCACGCGCGAGGGCCCCGCGGTACGCCGGCTGCTTTCTTGTACATGCGAGACGGATCAGCAAAGCGCTTCCTCGTTGGCGCGTTGAAGCGCCGCTGGCGCCTGGCGGCCGTCGCCGTGGTTTCGAGCGCCGTCGCCATGGTCTTCGAGGGCGGCACGGTCGGCGTTCTCGTGCTGGCTCTCAACGTCTGGTCGGGACGGGACCCCACCGAGCTGCTCCAGGCACTTCCCGGGCCCACGGAGGCTGTGGCGGGACTTTTCGCCTCGCAAGGTAGAGAGCGCACCTTCCTGGCGTTGATCGCGCTCGCGGTGGTAGCCCAGCTTGCGGTAAGCCTTCTCGCCTTCTGCAGCCGGGTCGCGGCCGCGCGCCTTCAGGCCAAGGTCGAAGGCGACCTCAAGAATCGCGTGTTCCAGAGGCTGGTTTCGGTGAACTACGCGCAGGTCATGCGCTTCAAGGTTGGCGAGCTGGCGTCCTATAACGATCAGGTCAACTACGTAGGGCACGTCATCCAGCTACTGAATGTGATCGCGGGCCACAGCTTTCTCGTCGTGGCGTACGCGATCGCCATGGTATTTCTTTCCTGGCAGATGAGCCTCATTGCGCTCGCGGTCATGCTGGTTCTGGCAAAGCCGTTTCAGAGGATCCTCGTCAGGATCCGAGCGATGGGCAAGAAGTTCACCGAGGCGAGCGTCGCGTTGAGCGCCCGCACCGTCGAGTTCCTGAGCGGCCTTCGGATCGTTCACACGTTCGGACGCGAACGGTTTGCGATCGAGCGCGTCGGCGCCGCGATTCAGGACAGTGTCAAGTACCGCCTTCGGGGGCTCACCTGGCATGCTGTGATCGGTCCCCTGACTGACGCCTTGACCGTGCTGGCGGTCGCGGGCTTTTTGGTCGGAGGGTACGTCGTGATGGGAGGGGCCGCGACCGGGGCCATGCCTCGGATCCTGGCCTTTCTCTATGCGTTGTACCGGTTGGTGCCGAAGGCCAAAGCCGTCAACGTACGCGTCGGCTACATCAGCAACCACTGGCAGTTCGTCCGCAACGTGGCGGCTATCCTCGAGGACAAGGAGCTCGAAGCCCGACCTCGTGGCGGGACGGCAATCAGGGCGTTCGCGGAAGGGATCGAGTTTCGCGATGTGGGGCTCTCCTACGAAGACGGAGAACGGCCGGCGCTGAGCGAGCTCTCGTTCACCCTGCCCAAGGGAAAGGTGCTCGGGCTGGTGGGGGAATCGGGCTCGGGGAAATCGAGCGTGGCGGATCTCCTGCTTGGCCTCTACCGGCCGACCTCGGGCGAGATCTTCGTCGACGGCGTTGCGGCGGGAGAGCTGGATTGGTCCTCATGGCGGAAGCACATCGGCGTGGTGACGCAAGACGCGTTCATCTTTCACGCGTCGGTTCGGGAGAACATCGCGTTTGGGCGATTGGCCGCTCCCGACGACGCCATCGAAGAAGCGGCCCGGGCGGCGGACGCGCACGACTTCATTCTCGGCCTCGCCGACGGCTACGACTCGATCGTCGGCGACCAGGGATACCGCCTCTCAGCGGGACAGCGCCAGAGGATTGCCTTGGCGCGCACGATCCTGAGGGACCCGGACGTCTTGGTCCTGGACGAAGCCACCAGCCACCTGGACAGCCGCTCCGAGAGGGCGGTTCACGAGGCGCTGGAGCGGATCAAGGGCGAACGCACGATGCTCGTCGTGGCCCACCGCCTGTCGACGCTCACGACAGCCGACGAGATCTTGGTGCTGGAGGCGGGCAGGCTCGTGGAACGTGGCACGCACCAAGAGCTTCTCGCTTCCGGGGGCGTCTACGCGAAGCTTTGGGCCCTCCAGACCGGTTCGACCCAGTCGTAGCGAGAGCGGATCCCTCCCAGTCCAACGGCAGGATCGGCGGCCGGCGCTCTAGAACAGCGTGTAGATGAACGGCGCGACGCCGCTACCGCCGGCGATGAGCAGCACGCCGACCAGAAGCAGGACCGCCAGGATCGGGACCATCCACCACTTCTTGTTTTCCATCAGGAACTGGGCGAACTCGGACAGGAAGCTCTGCCGTCCGGCTTGGGCTGCTTGCTCGAAATCGCTACGGTCGGATTGGCTCATGGTGTTCGCTCTCCCGCTGCCGATTCTAGCGCTAAAACTGCTGGAAGTAGCGTTTGGCCGGGACCTGGGACGGCCGGCGGATCCAGTAGCTCGTGGCCTCGGGATCGGGCTTGCGCTTCATGAGATCGCGCCCGAAGAGCCGGAAGACGAGCCCGATCGGGGTGACCATGCCGTAGTAGACGAGAGCCAGGGCGAGCGTGCCGATGACCAGGCCGATGGGGAAGGCCAGAAGGGTCAGGCCCAGAAAGAGGGGCTTGATCGCGGGCGGAGCCAGGAGGCCGATGACCGAGGCGATCGGGCCGCCGATCCAGAGCGCTTGAGACCAGGGATTGGGTCCCAGCCGCCACCAGAGGAGGCCGCCGACCAGCCCCGAGGCGACGAGGAGTGCGACCGAGAACTGCCGGAGCTCGCGTTTCGTGGGATTCCAGTTGATGTCGATCATCGGCGGTCTCTTAGTCCAGATCGAAGCTCGCGATGTACTTGTCGCGTTCGCGCCGGCTCAGAAGCTCGGGCTGGTTTTCCTTCAACAGGACGAAGTTCTCGAGCACCAGAACGTCCATGTCGGTGGCGAGGAAACACCGGTAGGCGTCCTCGGGGGTGCAGACGATCGGCTCGCCCCGGATGTTGAAGCTGGTGTTGATCGCGACCGGGCATCCGGTCTTGGCGTAGAAAGCGTCGAGGAGCCCGCGGAAGCGGGGGTTCCGCTCGCGGTCGACGCTCTGGACGCGGGCCGAGTAGTCCACGTGAGTGATCGCCGGCACCTCGGAGCGTATGACCTTCAACTTGTCGAGCCCCTGCGCGCTGGCCGCATCTTCAGGGATCGGGATGCGCTTGCCGTCGCGCACGTCGGCGACCACCAGCATGTAGGGGCTCTCCTGGCCCTTTTCGAACTCGAAGTACTCGTGGTTGTTGTCCGAGATCACCACCGGGGCGAAGGGGCGGAAGGACTCGCGGAACTTGATCTTGACGTTCATGGTCCGCTGCATGTCCCGGCTCCTGGCGTCGCCGACGATCGAGCGGCAGCCCAGGGCGCGCGGCCCGAATTCCATCCGGCCGGCGAACCAGCCCACGACCTTTTCCTCGGTCATGAGGCCCGCGACGCGGTCGTAGAGGGCGTCGTCGTTGTCGAGCCGCTCGAAGACGGCCCCGGCCTCGGTCAGGACCGCCTCGATCTCGTCGTTTGTGAACTCGGGGCCCAGGAGCGATCCGGACTGGCCGTCCTTGCCGGCGATCGAGCGGGGCTGGTCCAGGAGCTGGTGCCAGACGAAGAGGGCCGCTCCGAGCGCGCCGCCAGCGTCCCCGGCCGCCGGCTGGATCCAGATCGACTCGAACGGCCCTTCCCGCAGGAGCTTGCCGTTGGCGACGCAGTTGAGGGCAACGCCCCCGGCCAGCACCAGGTTCTGCATGCCGGTTGTTTGATGGACGTGCCGGGCCATGCTCATCACGATTTCCTCGGTCACCAACTGGACCGAAGCGGCCAGATCCATCTCCCGCTGGGTCAGCTCGGACTCGGGCTGGCGCGGCGGGCCGCCGAAGAGTCGGTCGAACTTGGCCGAGGTCATGGTCAGGCCCTGGCAGTAGTTGAAGTACGACATGTCCATGCGGAACGAGCCGTCGTCCTTCAGGTCGATCAAGTGCTCGCGGATGACCTCGGCGTACTTGGGCTCGCCGTAGGGCGCTAGGCCCATGAGCTTGTACTCGCCGCTGTTGACCCGGAAGCCGGTGTAGTAGGTGAAGGCCGAGTAGAGAAGGCCGAGGGAATGGGGGAAGTGGAGCTCGTGGGTGAGCTCGATGCGGTTGCCGCGGCCGGTGCCGAAGCTCGCCGTCGCCCATTCACCGACCCCGTCCATCGTGAGGATGGCGGCTTCCTCGTAGGGCGAAGGGAAAAACGCACTCGCCGCGTGCGACTCGTGATGCTCGGTAAAGACGTAGCGGCCGGAGAACTGTTTGCCGAGCCCCTTGTCCATCTGGCGCGGCATCCAGAGCTTTTCCTTCAGCCACAGCGGCATCGCCTTCTTGAACGAACGGAACCCGGCCGGGGCGTAGGCGACATAGGTCTCGAGCAGCCGCTCGAACTTGGTCAGCGGCTTGTCGTAGAAGACGACGTAGTCGAGCTCGGAGGCTTCGAGCCCAGCCTCGGCGAGACAGTATTCGATCGCCTTCTGAGGGAAGCGGAAGTCGTGCTTCTTGCGGGTGAACCGCTCCTCCTGGGCCGCGGCCACGATCTTCCCGTCCACGACCAGAGCCGCGGCGCTGTCGTGGTAGAAGGCTGAGATTCCCAGGATCGAGGGCATCGAGAAGACGTGCGTATCCGGCCGAAAGAGGACGTGCCAGCTTGGAGAACGGAGTGCCGGAGACGACCCGGCGCCGGGCCGGGATTCTAGCAGAGGGACGGGGTAAAGACCGGCTAGAGGTCGTCGGCCGGATTCAGAGGGTCGGTCCCATCGACCAGGATCTCGTCGCCGTCCGTTCGTCCACCACCATCCGTATCCGGATTGGTCGGATCGGTGCCGTGGGTGTTGACTTCGTCGCCGTCGCTCAGTGCGTCGGCGTCGGTGTCGCCGTCGTGTGGATCCGTTCCGGCGCTTTGCTCCTCGAGGTTCGTCAGGCCGTCGAGATCAGGGTCCTGGGTCGCATCCGCGGGATCGAGTGGATCCAGCGAATTCCGCACGGAGGGAGATTGTGGCCTCGGTGCTGCCCGGGTTGTGAACCACCTCGAGGTAGCGGACGAAGGCGTCATCAGTCGGCACGAAGACCTTCCGGCTGATCTCGAGGCCCGAGCGCAACTGCGGCCCGATCACCAGTTCGCGCCGCCCGTCTTCGGGGATTGCCTCATCGAAGAATCCGAAGTACAGGTTGTCCATCAAGAGATTCATCCCGGACTGGAAGGCTTCACCAGACCAAGTGCCGACCGAGCCGTCGTCCTGAACCGCCCAGTCATAGCCGCCGCCATCGGGAAGAGTCACCGGCAACGGCTGGAAGTCATCGTTGGGGTCGAGTGGGTCGGTACCAGTGGCGACCTCATCGCCATCGGAACGACCTCCGCCGTCAGTATCGGCATTCAGCGGATCGGTCCCGTACGTAGACACCTCGTCGCCGCCGGTAAGAGCGTCGTCGTCGAAGTTCGAGCGATCTTGCCGCTTCGCATGTCTTCTCCTTGCTGTTGATTTGTAAGTCCGATTGTTCTCGCGTCCAGAGTGAACGTCAAGGTTGAGTAGCCGGCATCTTGTTTCCTGGCGTCCTTCACCAGTCCACTAGAATTGTCGGATGAGCCGTCAAGAGGTCCGCGCTTCCGTGCGATGGTTCGCGGGTGGAACACTCGTCGGTCTTAGCTTCCTGTGCCATCCGTGGCTGGTAGGCCGGCTTCTTAGCGAAGACGGCGAGATCGAAGATCGCGCTGTCCTGGTGCTCGCCTACGGCGTGTTCTTTGCCCTCGTCGGCTTCGGTTTGGTGGTCGGGATGGGTCGCTGGCGGCTGTTGTGGGCTCCGATCATGATCTGCCTGGCTACGCTGGTTCTTGTTTGGCCGAATCTTGCTGAGCTTCAAGACCGTGTGGAGTATCGGCTCCGGATAGTCCCAAGACAGAGCAAGGGCCACCAGGCTGTGGGTCTCTTGCAAGGGATCGCGCGTCGAGGAGAGGCTGTCTTAGGGGGCGCGACCTCTCAAGTGTTTGTCGGCCCCGGGGACTCGGACGCGACATGGCAGGCGGATGTCGCGGCAGACATGGTCCTCGATACCGCAATTGGCATCGAGCCACAGTTGGGAAGCCTCACTGCCGGGACGGCCACGTTCATGATTGCAATCAAGGACCCGGAGTCGGGTGTTGCGACGACACTCGTTCAAAGGACGCTTGAAGTGGAAGGAGCCAACGAGGGGTGGACCGAGTTGAGCCTGCCGTTGGAGTCGGTTGTCGGCGCCGGAAGAGAGTTCGTGTTTGAAAGGAGTGCAGTGGTTTCGGAGGAGCTGCCCTTCAACCTGAGCGCCTCGGACTTTCTTCATTTTCGGATGCCTAGAATTCGGTCCAAGAAGCAACCAAGCCGGCGGAACGTGCTTCTTGTTTCTCTCGATACGGTTCGAGCGGACCACCTGTCGCTCCATGGATACGGGAGGCCGACGAGCCCGAGTCTCGAAGCAATAGCTTCGGAAGGCGTGGTATTTGAGCGTTGCTACAGTCAGTCTCCTTGGACTCTACCTGCGCATATGTCGATCTTTACCTCGACCTACCCAAACCGCCATCGCGCGGGTCTCGAAGGTCCGGGCTCTACCACACGTTGGCGGGATGACCTGCCCACGCTCGCATCGCTTCTGAGAGATGAGGGATATCTAACGGCCGCCATCACCGGGCGTGGGGCGATCTCGGCGCATTTCGGGCTCAACAAGGGCTTCGATAGCTACGACGAATCGGGGCTCATTACCGCATCGGATATCGAAGAGGTGTTCTCGAAGGCTGTCGATTGGCTGGATCGCAATCGCGACAGGACCTTCTTCTTGTTTCTGCATACTTATGAGCCACATCGTCCCTACGATTCGGAGACGTTCTTGAGGGACGAGGGACTCAAGTGGAGCATGGCCGGCGCAGACGAGCGGCGAAAGGCCCGGTACGACGGAGACATTCAACGAGCGGACGACTATATGGGGCGGCTAATGAGAAGGCTTGCCGCACTCGATCTAGACGAGAATACGGTCATCGTGGTGACTTCTGACCATGGCGAAGAGTTCCATAGCGACGGTCGCCGCTCGGATGCGCTACTTTCGCGTTGGCCCCACGGCCTCTCACTCTTCGACGAGCAGCTTCATGTGCCGTTGCTATTCCGCGGACTACCCGGCGTGGAGTTTCCGGCGCGACTTACGACTCAAGTTCGATCGATCGACATTGCTCCGACGATCCTCGACTACTTGGGGATTGGTGTCCCAGGGAGCTTTCAGGGAGAGTCTCTCCGCTCCGTGCTGGACGACTCGGATAGTCGAGATCGACCGGTGGTCAGTGAAGGGACTGCGTTCGGTCCCGGACTCGTTGGTATCCGAACCCAGGACTACAAGTACATATTTCGAACTTCGTACGGATCGATCGCAGACTCTCGTTCGATCGGCCTCGATCTAGGGCCCCTACATCAACTCTACGATCTCGCCCAGGATCCGGGTGAGCAGCAGAACGTGGCTCTAGAGAGGCCGGAAACGGTCGAAGAAATGCAGCGTCTTCTTGTAGATCTTGCCGGATCAAGAGACTTTGTCGGCAGCTTGGGCCAAGGAGCAGCTTCAGATGGCCTCAATGAGTCCGAGAAGGACAGCTTGCGCGCTCTCGGGTATCTCGACTAACCGGCGAGAGAGCGGCAAGTTCTGTACTGGGTCGCCTACAGTTGCCAGTTTCTATGCCTGGCTTAGCTCCCAAATGGTAGTCGACCAATGATTCGAGTTCCGCCTGGCCAGGCCTTCTTCCCGTTCGTGGTCCTGTGGATAGTCCTTCTTATCTGCACTGTTCCCGCCTTTCTGGCGGCGGCTTTGAGCGGGATCGCCACCTTTGTTCTGAGCCGTTCGGGGAGGGTCTGGGCACCCGCGCTTGTCGCAACGCCCTTGGCCATCACGGTGCTTGGGGGCGAGGTCCTTCTTCGCGCTCTACCGGCGGACCTGCGTCCTCACTACTATCGTCCCCATGAGGTGCTGATCTACGCAGGTGCCGATGGGCCCCTTGCGAACTACCGGCCGAATCGCACGGTGGAGGGATTTCAGGTTCGTTTTGGCGATCTCGTGGCCATGTCGTCCCGAGCTTCGCTCGCTGAGCCTCGTACGGTGCGGTTTGTCACAGACGAACTGGGGTTGCGGAACACGGCCGATTATTCGGATCAGCCGATCGTAGTTTTCGGAGATTCGTTCGTCGTGGGATCAGGAACGACACAGGCCGAGATTCTGAGCGAAGTCTTGTCGCGGGATTTCGGCCTTCCTGCCTACAACGCGGGCATGCCTGGCGACATCGCAGACTACGTGGAGCGGATTGCTTATCTCGATGACTTGTTCGATGGGGGGTTCGAGGCCGTGGTCGTGCTGTTCGAAGGCAACGACTTTCCCTGCCGACGAGGCTCGAAGAGGCGGAGCTCGGTGCGCCGACGTTTGGTTTGGATCCCGGCACTGATCCGCAACCTCGAGACCTATCGTTTCGTGTATTCCGCGAGCCGGCGAGCCTATTCGAGACTCAGTTCGAGGGCCGGAGGGCGGCTTCGGTCAGTCGATGACGACCCGATTTCAACCGAGTCCGTTGGAGGCGAAGAGTTGGGTTTCCTGAAGTCCTATGTTCGAGTCGCGACTCGGCGAGATCCTTGCCTATCAAGTCACGATCGAATGCTGCTCGCGGAAGTGGCCGATCGGGTCGCCCTGCTCGTTTTCGTTCCCACCAAGTACCGTGTCTATTCCTCACTGGTCGACGGGAAGAGGCACAGGGCGTTGTCGAATGCTCAAGTCGAGGCTCTGGAGTTGATGGCCGCCGATCTCGAAGTACCGTTCCTAGACTTGACACCCGAACTGACCCAGGCGTCTCGTCTTCATCTCGCTCATGGCGAGTACACGTTCTGGAGAGACGATACCCACTGGAACGGCCGAGGGATTCGCGTGGCCGCTCGAGCTATCGCCGAGAGGCTTGAAGTCGTCTCGCCCTAGCTGCTTGCCGCAAGCGGGCGCGCCGCAGAGAAGCTTTGCCAAGTGCACCTGCCCTGCGACTTCTGCGCACCTCTAGTCCAGGTACCCGAGCGCCTTGAGTTGCTCGAGCCGGTCCTGGCCGAGGTCGAGCTCGGTGGGTCGGCGGGCGCGAGACCGGCTGAGCTCCAGGTGCCGGTTCAATAGAGTTTCAAGCTCTGCGAACACCTCTGTCCTGTCGGGAGCGAGACTCCGGGGAGTCGCTTCGTCGGCGGGCCAAAGCCAGCGTTGTGTCCCGTCGTCACGTTTCCAGGAAACCAGATTCCAGTCGGGCGTACGCAGCGAGGTCTCGTCGTTCTTGGGGTTCTCGATGACGACCGTTGGGGTTCGGTCCGGAGCACTCGCGGGGGCCGAGATCGTCAGCGCCCTGCCGTCGAAACTCGCCGGGGTCGGCAACCCCGCCAACTGAAGAAGAGTGGGCCCGACGTCGATCAGGCTGGCCGGCGTCGCCTCTCGCCGGGGGTCTCCGCATCGCCCGGGACAGTAAAAGATCAGCGGAATCCGTACGATCTCATCGAATAGCCCCACGCCGTGTTCCCAGAATCCGGTCTCTCCGAAACCCTCGCCGTGATCGGAGGTGAGGACCACGACCGTGTCACCCGCCAGGCCCTGAAAGAGCTTCCGGAGGGCCTCATCGTGCCAGAGGATCGCGCCGTCGTATTGAGCGATCATTTGCTCGCGGACGGCCGCGGGGATGGCGTCGTGGCCGGCAGTAGGAGATGGTGGGTGCGCCGCGCCGAGGTCCATGGACGACGCCCCCAACGCCTCCAAGTGGCGCTCAGGTGGTGCGTAGGGAGCGTGGGGCCCGAGAAAATGGATGTAAGCGAAGTAGGGGCCGCGCCGTTCGGAAATCCATTCGAGCGCGGCCTCGGTCATCGACTCCGGTGTGTACTCTCGACCTGTGGAGTAGCCCAGGATCGATCTCAGCCAGTTGGCAACGCCGCGCAGGTCTCGGTCGAGAAAGAGCTCGAACAGGACCGTTCGGCCGAGAAAGCCGCGCGCCGAGAAAGCATGGAAATGGTCGGTGCCCCGCCAATAGCCGTCTTCGGGCTCTACATTTGGATTGTTCGTGAAGAATCCGACCTCGTAGCCGGCGCTCTGGAAGGACTCGGCGAGTAGGGGCAGGTCCGGAGGAAGGGCGAGGTTGATCTCCGTGACTCCGTGTCGAGACGGCAGCGTAGAGGTCATCAGGGTCGCGACGGAAGGCCGGGTCCAGTTGGACGGACTGTATGCGCGATCGAATACCACGGCCTCTGCGGCGAGCGAGTCCATGGCCGGACTGACGTCACTCCGATAGCCGTATGCTCCCAGGTGATCGGCTCGAAGCGTGTCGACAAGCGCCACAACGATGTTGGGTGCGTCTTGCGGGGCCGGTTCGAGACTCGACGAATCGGCGCTGGTCGCACGCCGTTGTTCCTCGGAGCCGGGTGCCACAAGAGGCGCTAGAACCAGGAGCACAAACAGCGCGAACGCCAGGAGACGACCCGGAACGGAGTGCATGCGGACTTTCGATAGCGGCCAGCGCAACGCGAAAAGCGCGCCGACCAAGGCCGCGTTGCCGAGCAAGGACACCGGTGAGAAGAAGGCAGGGAAGGCAAACTTGTTCAGGAGGATCCCGCCCAAGAGGCCCCAAGTCGCGATGGCATACCAAACGAGAGGCGCTCGGGCCCGGTTCTGGCTCGTGCGCCGAAGAAGGCTGTCCAACCCCAGGACAGTGACTACCAGGCCCAGGCCGATTGTGGCGCCCACCAGGAAGTACGCCACTTCGAACTCGAGAAACTGCCGGTAGCCGAAGCGGAAGTCGCCGCGGGCGAGGTAAAACCCTTCAAGTGCGCCCAACAGAGCCGCTCCGAGACCGGCGGCGCCCGTGCCCAATGGTGCATGATGAATCCAGGCCCGAGGCTCCGGTAAGCGCGGCATGGATAGCGAAACCGTGTCCGTCCTAGCGGCCAGGGCGCTCTTTCGCCTTGGAGTTCCGGTCGGCCGTGTCTCGTAGGGCCATCTCGTCAGAACGCTTCGAACGCGATGGGCTAGGAATCACCAGGAGCGAACCAGGCGGCCGTGCGTTCGAGTCCGTCAGGGAGGTCGAGCGCTTCGGGCAGGCCGAGCTCGGTCTGGCCCCGATTCGGATCGATCACCGAACGGCGTTGCTCTCCCGGCTTCCCGGGGCCGTGCTCGGCGGGGCGATCGCTGCCGGCGGCCTTCGCGATCTGGCGATAGAGGTCGACGACGTTGGTTTCGATGCCGGTGCCGACGTTGTAGGTGGCAAAGCCCGAGCGGCCTAGAGCGGCGAGATTGGCCCGGACGACGTCCGAGACGTGAAGGTAGTCGCGGGTTTGGAGCCCATCGCCGTTGATGGTGCAGGCGGCGCCTTCGAAAAGCTTGGTCAAGAAGATGGCGACGACTCCGGCTTCGCCGTGCGGGTTCTGCCGCTCGCCGTAGACGTTGGCGTAGCGCAGGCAGGCGACGTCAAGGCCCTTCTCGACGTGGAAGTAGTAGAGGTAGCGCTCGCAGGCGAGCTTGGAGACTCCGTAGGGAGAGACCGGGCGGCAGGGGTGGTCCTCGGTTGCCGGGAACGCCTCCTGCTCGCCGTAGATGGCTCCTCCGGTCGAGGCAAAGAGAACCTGGCAAACGCCGCCGTCGGCAGCGGCCTCGAGCAGGTTGAGCGTGCCGAGGACGTTGACCTCGGCGTCGAAGCGAGGCTCGCGGGTCGAACGGCGAACGTCCATCTGGGCGGCCTGATGGAGAATCGCGTCGGGCTCGAGGGCGCGCACCAGGGCGGCGGCCTCCGGCGAGCGGATGTCGAGAACTTCGAGCTCGACGTTCGACGGAAGATTGTCCTCGGTGCCGCTCGACAAATCGTCGAGGACCACGGTGCGGTGGCCGGCACCGCTCAGGGCTTCGGCGAGATGGGAACCGATAAAGCCGGCGCCGCCGGTGACGAGATAGGTAGCCATCCGGGAAGTGTATCGAGCGGCCGAAGAAAGGGGATACCGGGGGGCCGATTCCCTTAGGCGGCTAGGGACTGGTAGTACTCGAGGCAGCCGGCGATTCCCTCGGCGAACGGGACCGAGGGCCGGTAGCCCAGGAGAGCTTGGGCGGCCTCGAGATCCGCCAGGGAGTGCCGGACGTCGCCTGGACGCGGCGCTTCATGACGGGGCGGCACAGCGCGGCCGACGGCATCGGCCACGGCTCGGGCCAGCTCGTTGACGGTCACCCGCCGGCCTCCGGCGACGTTGTACGCGCGGCCACAGGCCTCGGCCGGCGCCTCGGCCGCGAGGAGATTCGCGTTGACGGCGTCATGGACCGAGGTGAAGTCTCGGGACTGCTCGCCGTCGCCGTGGATGACCGGCGCCTCTCCCGCCAGGAGGGCGGCGAAGAAGCGAGGAATGACGGCGGCGTACGGTCCCGAGGGATCCTGGCGCGGTCCGAAGATGTTGAAGTAGCGCAGGCCGACGAACTCGACTTTGCAGATGTCGGTGAACGAGGCTGCCAACTCTTCGTCCATCCGCTTGCTCCAGGCGTAGGGCGAGAGGGGAGTGCCCTCCTCGCCTTCTCGCTTGGGAAGCTCTTCGCTGTCGCCGTAGACGCTCGACGAGGAGGCGTAGACGACACGCCGGACGCCGGCCTCGCGGGCGGCGGCGAAGACGTTCGCCGTGCCAGCCACGTTGACCGCGATCGAGGTCGCCGGATCCTCGAGCGAACGGGGCACCGAGCCCAGAGCTGCGTGGTGGAAGACGACCTCGGCGCCCCGGCACGCGGTCTGACAGATCTCGAGCTCGCGAATGTCGCCTTCGAGAAACTCGACCGCGTCCGACGCGGGCTGGAGGTTCGTTCGGCGTCCGGTGGCCAGGTTGTCGAGAACCCTGACCCGGGTTCCGAGCGCGACCAGCGCATCCACCAGATGGGAGCCGATGAAGCCGGCTCCGCCGGTCACCAAGGCGGACTTCGGTGGAGACTTGATGGCGGACGTCATGAGTCGATTTCGGGTGTTGGATTCGAGATTAGAGGACGCCGAAGAGCCTCTTGGCGTTCGCGCGTCATGGCGGTGCGTTGACTGCCTGTTCCTAGCCGAGTCGCCTCTGTGCGCGGTGGGTCGTCAATGGACGAGGCCGGTGCGGCCGGCTTCGTCGTCCTCGGGCTCGCCCGGAATCGGCACCTCGAGAGTCGCCTCCGGCAGGATCTGGTCGAGGAGCTGGCGGATCTCGTCGTCGGCTTCCCGGGCCACGAGCTCGCGCAGCCGGTCGAGCGCTTCGTCGACCTGGGCCTCGGGCCACTTGGAGAGCTTGCCCACGAAGACCTTGGGATGCACCGTCTTGTCGGTGAGCTCGCCCGCCTGTTCGAGCTGCTCGGACAGCTTCTCGCCCGGCCGCAAGCCGGTAAAGGCGATCTCGACGTCGTCGTAGGGCTTGAGGCCCGAGAGCGTGATCATGTCCTTGGCCAGATCCAGAATGCCGACCGGCTCGCCCATGTCCAGAATCATGATCTCGCCGCCGGCGCCGATGGCACCGGCTTCCATGACGAGCTGAGCGGCTTCGGATGGAGTCATGAAGTAGCGGGTGGCTTCCGGATGGGTCACGGTCACCGGACCGCCGCGCTCGATCTGCTCGCGGAAGATGGGTACCACGGATCCGGTCGAACCCAGGACGTTGCCAAAGCGCACCGCGATGAAGCGGCAGTCGCTCGTGCGGTCAACCGCCTGAACGACCAACTCGGCCAGGCGCTTCGACGCGCCCATCACCGAGGACGGCCGCACGGCCTTGTCGGTCGAGATCAGGACGAACACCTCGCAGCCGGACTCGGCGGCCAGCTTGGCGAGAGCGTGGGTGCCCAGGACGTTGTTCTTGACCGCTTCGCACGGGTTGTCTTCCATCATGGGCACATGCTTGTGAGCGGCCGCGTGAAAGATCACCTGAGGCGTCCGCCGGCTCAGAAGCGAGCGCATGCGCTGGACGTCGTTGATGTCGGCGACGAAGGATCGGATGTCGAGGTGGGGCCAGGCGCGGCGCAGGGATTGCTCGACCGAGAAGAGGAGCGGCTCGGCGCGTTCGACGAGGGTCAGCCGGAGCGGGTTGTAGCGGGCGATCTGGCGCAGGAGCTCGCCGCCGATCGAGCCGCCGGCGCCGGTCACCACCACACTCTTGCCGGTCAGGAGCTCGCGAATGCGGCGTTCGTCCAGCTCGATGGGCTCCCGGCCCAGGAGGTCCTCGATCTGCACGTCGCGGAAGCGGCTGATCGAGACCCGCTCATCCAGGATTTCGTAGTAACCGGGGATGATCCGGACGGGTAGCGCGGCCTCGTCGCAGAGCTCGACGATGCGGCGGATCGTTTGCGCGTCCGCGTCGGCCATCGTGATGACGACCTCGTCGATCCGGTGAATGGCGGCGAGCCTGGGCAAGTCGGCCGTGGTTCCGAAGACCCTCAGTCCCGCGATCACCGAGTCTTGCTTTTCGCGGGCGTCGTCCACGAATCCGACCGGTTCGATGTCCAGGTCGCCCCGTCCCCGAACCTCGCGTACCGCCAGGACCCCGGCACGGCCGGCGCCGACCAGCAGGACCCGCTTGGGCCGGGAATCGTCGGACGCGGCGCCCCGGCGCACGCGCTCGTGCCGCTCGTAGAGAGCCCTGCGCGCGACGCGCAGCGCCAAGAGGCCGCCGAAGGCCAGCACCGTGTCCATGAAGATCACCGACAGCGGAATGCGCCAGATGTCGAACTTGTCCGAGAGTCCCAGGCGCAAGACGACTAGCGGCACCGACGAATAGGCGGCGGCCCGGACGAACGCCTGGATCTCGGCGATCGAGATGTACCGCCAGACGAAGTTGTAGATCCCGAGAAACAGGAGAGCTCCAAACTGGAGCAGCACGACCAGCGGCAACTGGATCAGCCAATTGTCGAATTGCTCGGCCGGAATCCGGAAGTCGAAGCGAAACAGATAGGCGAGCGCGAAGGCCGCGGACAGCGCCACGAAATCCAGCAGGAACTGCACTTCGCGTCGCAGGTGCCGGGTCCAGAACGGAGCGGCTGAAAGGCGGTCGGCGGCGTCCGATGAGAAGAGGGTGTTCATGCCGGGAACTCGTGCGAAGCTGTAATTCTAACGAAACGGCGCCCGGGGGCCTGTGATCTGGGGCACTGGAGGGTTTGGCCGGGGAACGCTGCCTCGACTGCGCGCGGCCGCCAGCGGCTGTATTGCCGGTTGCCGAGCGGTGATCTTGGCTAGCGCAGCCAGTCCTGGAGCTTACGGCGGACGTGGCTTGCCGCTTCGCCCTGGCGGGCGGAGGCCGAGAGCTTGCGCCAGCGATGGAGCCAGCGGAGCGATTCGGTGTAGTCGGGCCTGGTGGCGGTGGCGACAATGTGCCGGAGAAGGCGCGACGCGGGTTCGTCCGGGGAGCTGGCGAGCTCATCGACCAGCCCACCGGCCTTCAGTGCCCGAACCAGACTTCGCACCGAGCGACGAAGCCCCAGGGGCACGGCCAGCTCGGTGGCGTCTCCGAATTGTCGCTCGAAGGCGCTCCAATCGTCGTCGTCGGCCAGGAGATCGGCGAGGTCGCCGACGGCTCGCATCAGTGGGTAGCCCGAACGCAGCAGGTGCTGCTCGAAGCCGTGGACCAGGAGGTGGGCGGCCAGAGAGCGGCGGCTGGGTCTCGAGACTCCGGCGCCGAAGCTCTCAAGAGGCACCATCCCTCCGGCTTCCTCCAAGAGATCGTAGGTGGCGTCTCGCCGGGGAGTCCCCAGCTTCAAACCGGGCAGGCGGACATGGATGTCGAGGGCCGCTCCAGTCGGGAAGGCGAGCCGGGGGAGATGATGCTCGGTGCCGGGCTCGTCTTCCTCGCGGGCGCCGGTCTCGATCAGGAGCCGCTGGAAAGCCGCTGCCTGGGGCTCGGGCACGAGTACGTCCAAGTCGGTCACGATTCTGGCTCCGGGCTCGAGATCGCCGGCCGCTAGAAGCGCGGTTCCCTTCAAGAGGACAAGGGGAATGGACTCTCTCTCGCCAACTTCGCCAAGCCGTTCGGCGAGCTCCAAGTGGAGCATCCCGAGAGCGGCCGCCCGGTGATGCGCGAGCCGGAGCGGCTGGCCGGCGTCCTGGTCCGCCTGGTCCGGCAAATCGGGGCCGTGGCGAGCCCAGATGCGCTCGCCCAGGCCCAGGCTAAGTGCCATGGCGACCGCGCCGGTCGGGATCGGGAACGGTACCGTGGCTTTCAGGAAGGCCGCGCGCAGGACCCAGTCGAGATCAGGTGTGGCTTCGAGGTCCGGGATCCGGGCGGGAAGCGCCGGGCTCATCGAGCCGCGGTGGACCGCTGGGGGGCGTGACGGACAATGCCGGCGATCCGCTCGATCTGTTCGGGGCGAAGCTCGGTGCCGCTCGGCAGGCACAGGCCGTTGGCGAAAAGCTCGTCGGCGACGCCGTTGAGTACTGCTCTGCAGCCCGCGTAGAGAGGCTGCCGGTGCATCGGTTTCCAGACCGGACGCGCTTCGATGGCCTCGGCTTCGAGGGCCAGGCGGATGGCCTCGGGCGAGGCGCCGAAGCGCTCGCGATCGACCAGCAGGCACGTCAGCCAGCGGTTCGAGCGGCCGTAGTCGGCTTCGGGCATGAAGTCGAGCCCCTCGCAACCGGCGAAGGCCTCGCGATAGAGCTCGAAGTTCTTGCGGCGCTTCTTCACCCGGCGTTCGAGATCGGCGAGCTGAGCGCGCCCGACCGCGGCCAGGAGATTGGACATGCGGTAGTTGTAGCCGAGCTCCTTGTGCTCATAGTGATGGGTCTGCTCGCGAGCCTGTGCCGCCAGAAAGCGGGCCCTGGCGACGAGCTCCGGGTCGGAGGCAACGAGCATGCCGCCACCCGACGTGGTGATGATCTTGTTGCCGTTGAAGGAGAACGTTCCGACGTGTCCGAAGCTTCCCACCGGCCGGCCGCGGTAGGTGGCGCCCAGGGCCTCGGCCGCGTCTTCGACCACCGGGACGTCGAAGCGCTTGCAGATCGGCACGATGCGGTCGTAGTCGGCGCTCTGACCGTAGAGGTCGACAACGACCACGGCCTTCGGCAGCTTCCCGGACCGGGCCGAGCTCTCGAGCTCCGCCTCGAGCAGGTCGGGATCCAGATTCCAGGTGCCTCGAGACGCGTCGATCAGGACCGGCTCCGCTCCCAGGTAGCGAATCGCGTTAGTGCTGGCGACGAAGGTCAACGTCGAGCACAGGACCTCGTCTCCCGGCTGAACGCCGACGAGCCGGAGGGCGAGGTGGAGGGCGGCGGTCCCGGAGGACAGGGCCGCGGCATGGGGAACGGCCACGGCCGCGGCGAATTCGCGTTCGAAGGCGTCGACCTGGGGTCCCAGGGGAGCAATCCAGTTCGAATCGAGCGCCTCCCGGATCCGGTCCAGCTCCGAGCCCGCAAGCAGGGGCGGGGAAAGGTAGATAGGGGACTCAGCCACCGGAACTCGCTTCCAGGATCTGGGCCGGAACACCGACGGCGGTGGCTTCGGCCGGCACGTCGCCGAGGACCGCCGCCCCGGCGCCGATCCGAGCCCATGGCCCGGCGATGACACCCGGCAGGACGGCGGCTCCGATGCCGACCAGACAGCCTTCTCCCAGGCGGACGCCTCCCGCCAGCCGCGCTCCCGGAGCCACGTGGCAGAAGCTCGGGACCTGGCAATCATGGTCGATCGAGGCCGCTGTGTTGACGATTACGTGGTCGCCGATGCGGGCGCCGGGCTGGATCACGGCGCCGGCGCAAACGATCGAGCCTTGCCCGAGAGTCACCGAAGAATGGACCCAGGCCGTGGGGTGGATCACCGAGGTCCAGTCGAGCTCGAAGCGCGCGGCGAAACGGCGGCGCAGCCGGTTGTTGCCGAAAGCCAGAATCGCTGCCCCGGCGGCGCCCGCGGCGTCGTCGAGTGCGCCCGCGATCGGGACGCCCAGGAGCTCCGTGCCCCACTTCGTCGAGTCGTCGTCGTAGACCGCGGCCGGCTCCGTACCGGCGGCCTGGAGCGTGCTGACCACGACCTTGGCGTGGCCTCCTCCGCCCAACACGAGGGACTTCATGGTCGGTTCGGACCCCTCGGCTCGTCGTTGGTCATGGATCGGGACTGCTCCGGTACGGGCCTTTGGCCGGCGTCGGCCGCGCCCTCGAACTTGGGCATCGTCGCATGATTCGCCGCCGAAATGCCACGACCGGCTACGACCTGCGCCGCGGTGCGAGCCAGGATCGCGAGGTCGAGTCTCAGCGAGACATTTTCGACGTACCAGAGATCGTGGGCGAACTTCTCCTCCCAGCCGAGCGCGTTGCGGCCGTGGATCTGCGCCCAGCCGGTGAGGCCGGGCCGGACCTCGTGGCGCCGGCGCTGTTCAGAGGAATAGAGGTCGAGGTACTCGCTCAGCAGAGGGCGGGGACCGACCAGACTCATCTGACCACGAACGACGTTCCAGAGCTCGGGCAGCTCGTCCAGGCTGGTGCGGCGCAGGAAGCGGCCGAAACCGGTGATCCGGGCGGCATCGTCTTGGTTGGTGCCGGCCTCGGGCCTCATCGTCCGGAACTTGAGAAGCACGAACTCGCGCTCGTCGAGTCCGGGCCGCGCCTGGCGGAAGAGGACGGGCGGGCCGTCGAAGACGAAGAGCACGGTGGCGACGAGAGCCAAGATCGGCGCTAGGACGATTAGAGAGAGGCCTGCCAGTATGAAATCCAGGACGCGCTTTCCTCGCCGCCGGTAGAAGCCGGGCTGCTCGCTCCGGGTCATGACGTCCGTACCTGGTCCGTCGCGAGGTCCGAGGTGTCCAGGAGCTCTCGATAGAGATCGGCCCAGGTGGCCCAGACCGTCTCGTTTCGAAAGTGATCGAGGACCCGTTTGCGGCCGGCCCGGCCGTGAGCGGCGCGGAGCGCGGGGTCGTCGAGGTAGGTGCCGAGCGCTCGGGCCAGGGCGTCGGGGTTCCCGAGTTCCGCCAGTTGTCCGGTGGTGCCGGGAGCGACCGCGTCCCGGCTACCGGTGGCATCGTACGCGACCACCGGCAAAGCGCAGGCCGAGCCTTCGAGAACGGCGTTGGGGAATCCCTCGCGAGAGGAGGGCAGGACCAGCACATCCATCGCGTGGTACGCGGCTACGGGGTCCTCGACGAAGCCTAGGACGGCGACCCGCGGATGCTCTTCAAGCTCGGTCCGTACCCTCCGGGAGACGGCGTCCCCGTCCTCGAACTCGCCGGCCAGGAGGAGGTAGACATCCGGGTACTCGCGGAAGAGTGCCTGGAAGGCGGCGGCTAAGTCCTCGACGCCCTTGTCCCGGACCAGCCGCCCGACGAAGCCGACGACCAAGGCGTCGGCGGGAATCCGGAGGCGATCCCGGGCACGCGCGCGATCCTCGGCTCCAGGTGGTGAGAAACGTTCCGTGTCGACTCCGTTGGAGGAACCGGAGCCCAGGACTCGGATGCGGTTTCGAGGGGCGAAGCCGCGGCTCGCGTACTCGGCAGCCAGGCTCGGGCTGACACAGACGACATGGGTGGCCGAGGCCGCGGCGGTCCGCTCGGCGAATCGGAGCAGCGCCGCGCGCCATCCGCGCGCGGTCTCGGAACGAAGCCCACGGACGGTGTAGATGCGGGTGGCGACGCCGGCCAGCCGCGCGCCGAGCGTCGCCAGCAAGCCGGCCTTCGGGGTGCCGGCGGAGAGGATGTCGGGACGAAGCTTGCGAAAGAGGCGCAGGTACCGGACGAGGGCGATGAGATCGGCCAACGGGCTCATGTCCCGCCGCATGGGCAGGACCGTGTGCTCAACGCCCTCGCGGGCGGCGACCCGGTCCAACTGGGCCCCCGGCGAAGAGATGAGGTGGAGCGCGAATCCCTGACGACGAAGGTACCCGAGCTGGCCGCGTAAGAGGAGGTCGGCGGTCATCGGATGCGTCACGGCGATGGCGAGAAGCGGCCGGTTCGCACCGGCAGCCCGATCCTCGGGCCGCGGGTCAAGGGGCATTGCCGAAGGCAGGGTCCGCAAGCGGCGTGGGCGGCACCGAGCGCAGGCGCGGCGCTTCGCCAGCGCGGTTGCGCGATGCCCGGTTGAGGGTCTGCCAGTACTCGGCGAAGGCTTCCATCGCCAGGTAGACCGCCAGGAAAATCCAGAAAGTGCGTTCCGTGATGTGGCGGTTGTAGACGTAACTGATCGACATGCTCCAGATGGCGATCGCCAGCGCCAGGTAGGCGTTGCCATAGGGCGAAGCGCGCATGGTCAAGAACAAGCGGGCCGAGCCCGCTAGAAGGAAACCCATGAAGGCTAGATAGAGGGCGAAACCGACCACACCGAGCTCGGCCAAGAAGCGCAGCGGCGTGCTGTGGATCTCGTGCCCGGTTGGGGAATACTCGGAGCCTGCGAACCCGCCCCAGCCGATGCCAATGAGTGGTGAGGTGAGAAGAGCAGCTCGGACACCCTGGCGCTGCAGGGCGTAAAAGCTGTTTTCGACCTCGGGACCGTCGTCGGTGCCCAGGAAGGATCGGAGCCGGTCGTCCACCAGGTGAACGCGGGCCTGAAAAAAGGCTGTTCGCCGCGAGAAATTCGAACCCACCGAGTACATGCCGATCAGGACGCCGAACGAGACGGTCGCTGCCACCAGCCAGCGCAAGCGCTTGCCTTTCTGGGCCACCAGCACCGACGCCCCCAGGGCCGCGAGACCCGCGAAGAGAGCCAGATAGGCCGAGCGCCGGCCCGAGATGGCCACGCAGTAGAGGGCGAAGGCGAGACCGGGAATCGCTGCCAGCCGCACCCATCTCGGGCTGAGCGGCCAGAAAAAGCCGATCAGGCACAGCCAGAACGAGGTCAGCATGTAGGTCGCCATGTGGGCCCGGCCGCGGAAGATACCGGCTTCCTCGATGCCGGCATCGACCCCCTGGCTTACGATCACTGCGCCGGCGGCCAGGGCCGCGAGGACGATGACCGGTACCAGGGCGTTCATGAGCAGACGATGACGCCGCGTCAGGCCCGAGAAAATCGTCAAGTAGGCAAGCAGGAAGGCCAAGACGGCTACTTGCACCATTCCGTACTTGGCCCTGTTGGGCGGCAGCACGACCTGGGAGGCGGCCGCCATGACGAGAAGGATCGCCATGGTTGCGATCAAGGGATGTCTGGGATTGACTCTTCTACGCGCCGGAGAGGCGAGAAAGACGCCGAACATGACCGCTCCGAGGAATTCGAACGGACCGATGTTCTGCACCATCCCGGGGATCAGGTTGACCTTGGTGACGAAGGCAAAGAGGAACCAGAGGCCGATTGCGATCGCGAAGATGCGGGGAAGTGGCCGCGGTGCGAGTGTGGGGGACAGCCCGGGAACTTGGAGAGTCTCAGGTCGCGGGATGGAACTCACGGCTTCGTGCCGAGCATATCTCGAACCAGGTCGGCCACCCGGGCCGCCGCGCCTCCGGCATGAGCCGTGTTGCGCTCGAGGTAGGTGGCGCGAGCGGCCGAGGAACCGCCGGCCACCGTGTCCAGCAGGGCCGCCAGGGATGTGGAAGGCGCTTGTCCCCACTCGATCCCGGCCGCGGCGCCGCTGGCCACGTAGTCGTGCACGAAGCCATGGCCGGGAATCTCGAGGATCCCAAGCGGCACGTCCAGGAGCATGGCCTCGAGACCGACCGTGGAGGCGAACGTTACCGCTGCCCGGCTGGCGGCAAGGAGCGGGTAAAGGGGTTCGTGAGTGGTGAGGACAATCGAGTCGTAGTGAGCGAGGCGCTCGAGCCTTCGAGCGAGGGCTTCCTCGGACTCTCTCGGGTGGAGCTTGATGACCAGGCGGAACCGGGGATTCGCCTCGGCCCGCGGCGCAGTGGCCCGCGCGAACTCGACGATCAAGTCGTCCTTGCCGGTCGCGGTCGTGTAGCCGAGGTCGTCGATCGGATTGGACAGAAAGAGCAGGATCTCGATCTCGCCGCCCAGGCGGTGCCGAACCGCGGCGGCTTCTTCGGTCCAGTCGCGGTTGACGATCGGATCCAATCGCGGCGCCCCGGTCACGTGCAGCCGCTCGGGCGGCACGCCGCGGCCGGCAAAGTATTCCCGGCTGGTCTCGCCCCACAGGGCGAATGCGGCGGCTCCGCTCCCCCCGCGGGGCGTCCAGTACGGCACGTCGAAGCGAATGCCTTCTTGCAGAATCAGAAACGGGATCGAACGCCGATGGAGAAGCTCGGCGATCCGGTCGTAGGGGAAGTTGCCGTCGTTGGGCAAGACGGCCAGGTCGGTGCCAGCATCGAAGAAGTCCTCGAGACCGGGGCGCAAGAGCAGCCGCCAAACGGCTCGATGCAAGGTCTTACGCACTGGCACCGCACCGTCGAGCGCTAGCGACCGGCCAGCGGCGGGCGACGGCCTGAGCTTGAGCGGCAGGATCGGCACCAGAGGCACACCCTCTTCGGCGAACCGCCCGATGGGGGACTCCAGGCCGCGTAGCTCGGCGATGGAGGCCGCTCGGCAGATGCAGTCGCCCCGTTTCCGGAGCTCGCGGATCACCGGCAGCGCGGCGGCGGTATGGTGTCCGCCGTTGGCGATCAGAAAGTCAACGCGAGCCATGGTCCGCCGCGAGCGCGCCGTCGATGAGGTCGCCGATCTCGGGACAGGTGCGAATGACGTAGTCGACCTCGTCGATGGGTGTCGGCGCCGGTCCGTCCGAGCCAAGATGTTCGTCCAGGAGGCCGATGAGTCGTGCGTGGGGCGAGCTGCCCGTCGTCTTTCCGGCCAGATAGGCGGCCCGGTCGGGGAGGATCTGGCTTAGCGTGCCGAGGGCGCCGGTCAGAGTCCGGCTCACCGCCCGGCCCGCCTTCGAGTCCGCTCCCGTGTGCAGAGTCGCGGCGTCGGCCAGAAGATCCAAGTCGATGATGCCCTTGCTGCCGATGAGCGTCCCCCAGCGATGGTTGATCTCGCAGTTTGAGGAGAAGTGGACGGTAGCGAGGCACGACGTGCTCTTCAAGACGATCAAGGCTTCGTCGGCGTGTTCAGGCCGGCCCGAGCGCACCACCGCCGACCGCGGCCGCATGGGACCGGCGAAGAAGTGGGTCAGGTAGAGATTGTGAGGCAGGGTTTCGAACCAACGGCCTCCGGGAAGGCTCCGGGACCAGTGGTCGGGATCGGTCAGCATCCGGTCGCTGGCGGGGCTGGTCATGAAGCTCCATTCCAACCTGAGCAGATCTCCGATCCGGCCCTCGTCGATCCATTGCTTGGCGCGCGCGGCGCTCCGCGAGAACTTGAGGTTATGAACGACGGTGAGCGAGCGTCCGGAGGCTTCGAGAGCCGGCAGCAGACGATCCCAGTCCGCGACCGAGGTCACCACGGGTTTTTCGACCAGGATGTGACAGTCGTTCTTGATGGCGAGCTCGAGCAAATCGCGATGCGTCTGGGGCGGGGTGCAGATGTCGAGGATGTCGCATTCGCCGGCCAGCTCGCCGACGGAATCGAAGACGGTGAGCTCGAGCCCGGGGAAGCGAGCGCGCAGCGTTTCGGCGCTCGGCCGGCGGACGTCGAAGAGGCCGACCAGCTTGGAGCCTTTGGCTCGTCGCCAACCCTCGACGTGCTTTCCGGAAATATGGCCGCAACCCGCGAGGCCGACTGCCAGCTCGGTCATCCCAGGAGGATCTCCTCGTAGCGAGGAACGGTCCGATCGACATGAAACCTCTCGACGGATTCCCGAGCGCGTTTGCCGGTCGCCTGCCGGTAGTCGGAATCCTTCAGGTAGCGCAAGATCGCTTCGGCCAGGGCGTGGGAGTCGTCCACGGGGACAAGGAGACCGGTTTCTTCGTGGCGGAGAATCTCGGACGGTCCCGCCTTGCAATCGGTCGAAACCGAGGCCGCGCCGCAGGCCATGGCCTGAATCAGGACGCCCGGCAGGCCTTCCGCGCGGGAACTTAGCACGAAGACCTCACAGCGGGACATGAAGGCCAGAGGGTTGGCGGCAAAGCCCGGCATCGAAACCGAGTCGGCCAGGCCCAACGTCTCGGCGAGGGCTTCGAGACGGTCCCGCTCGGGACCCTCGCCCAGGAGGATCAACCGGGCTGGGTGCCGCTTGGCGACGGCGGCGAAAGCGTGGAGCAGGGTGTCGAAGCCCTTGACCGGAACCAGGCGGCCGGCGGCGAGAACGACCGGCGTTTCCTCGTCAAACCAGGTATGCCCGCAGGGCTGTGCGGCGCGCCCGGCAAAGGCATCATCCACAACGGGGTTGTCTACGACGTGGAGCTTCGAACCGTCCAGATCGAGGTGTTCGAGAAGGTCCTGCCGAACTTGGTTCGAAACCGCGATCACGGCATCCGCCCGCCCGTAGAGCCGGCGCTTTGCCAGGAGTAGGAGCCGGCGTCTCAGGTCCATGGGTGGGCGGAAGAGTACGTTGCGCTCGGACAAGACCAGCCGGGAGGCCGACCGCGTTGCCCGATGGGCCAGGGCGGCGGCGACGTTCGCCCCGCCTGAGGTTGACAGCATGATCTCCGGGCGTTCAGCGCGCAGCAGCCGGGCCAGCGGGAGCCAAGCGGTTCCTAGACTCGAGGTGTGCAATCGAAGGATAGGGACGTCGTCTGGAACGAGGTCGAGAAGCTCGCCATCTCGGCGAAGAAGGACCAAGACGGGACGAAAGCGGGAACGGTCGAGCCGTTCGAGGAGAGTCAGGGTTACGCGATCCGCTCCGCCCTGGCTCAAAGCCGGCCGGACGATGAAAACGCTCCGGGGAGCGTCAGACGAGGCCATGCAGGACCCGTTCGGCTCGGCGATGCCAGGTGTAGTTGGCCAGGACCTCGCTTCGCGCCGTGGCGCCTAGCCGCGTGGCGAGATCCCGGTCGGTCAGGACCCGGCGGATCGTGTCCTGCCAGGCGGCGGCGGCGTCCGGCGGGACCAGCAAAGCGTTATCTCCGTGGCGTAGAACCTCTCCAAGCACTGGCAGATCAGACGCGACGATCGGCAGTCCGGTGGCCATGTACTCGAACATCTTCATCGGCGAGGTCCAGCGGGCGATGTCGCTTCGTTCCTTGCCCGTCCCGACGCGATACTGATGGGGCATCAGGAGCACGTCCAGCTTGGCGAACTCCCGTGCCAAATGGGCGGGCGGGACGAAGCCTGCGAAGGTCAGATTCGGCCGTGGGTACCTGGCCCGAAAGCGGGCCACCGCCTGATCGCTGCCGCCGACGACGTGAAAGGCGACATCGGGCATCGAAGACGCCAGCTCGGCGATGAGCTCGATGCCCCGGCCGGAATAGAGGTTGCCGACATAGCCCACCCGAGGCGTGCCGGCGCCGGCGGCCCGCTCGCGTCTCTGGGCGCCGAAGTCCGGACAGAAATCGTCGCGCACGGCGTCCGGGGCCACCAGAATGCGGTCTCCGAGTTGGCCGAACCCATCTTCGAGGTCGCGGCGAAGCGCCTCGGTGATGGCGACAACCCGCACCAGATTGTCTTGGCGGAGCATCGACCGAAACCAGCTTGCCTGCCAGCCGGGCTTGGGCATGGCATGCACCTCGGCGACGGTGGGGACCCCCAGCCGGGGGGCGAGCCAGACGCCTACGGGGTCACGGCTGTAGGCCAGGTCGATCGCCTTCTTCCTGCCATTGAGCGATTGCGCCAGCGCAAGAGCATACGCGGTGCCTCCACCCGGGAATCGAGGTCGCGGACGAGACACGACGGGGAAAGATGGCCGAACCCCGTAGAACCCATGGACATCCGTGCCGGCGTCAAGGCCCTGATCGGCTCCCTTCGTGAGCAATTCGACCTCGTGTCCCAAGTCGGAGATGGCAGCGCACATCTGCATGACTTGAACCGAGTTCGCTCGACGTGAGGGTACGTAGGATTGCGACAGGTACAGGATTCGCGTCATCGTCGAGTTCAGCCGACCTGGAGGTTGGAAACCGACACCAGTTCGCGTAGCGCCCGAGCAAGCTTGGGCCCGTTGACTTCCAAGCCGTATCGGCCCGCGGCCGTTTCCCTGGCTGCTCGGCCAAGGGACGCTCGGAGCTCGGGCTCGTCGATCAGCCGACCCAAGCAGTCACGCCATTCGCTGGCCGTCGCGGCGAGCATCCCGTTGACGCCATGGTGGATCGCCCGCCGATTGTCTCCCACCGGGCTCGCGATCACCGGGAGGCCGGCTCCCAGGTATTCGATCAACTTGGTCAGGAGCTTTCGATTCCATGGAACGTCCCGGACCGGCAAGAGTGCGATGTCGACTCGCTCGAGAATCGTCGCGACCTCGTCGGGCCCAAGCCAGGGGTGGTTTTGCACCTCGAGATTGGGAATCGTGGCGAATCGGTCGACCAGGTCCTCGGCGCCCCGGCTCCCGACAAGGCAAAACCGCGCGGGCCGACGAAGCTCGTCGAGAGCCTCGGCGAGAAGCGTCAGATTCTGACGATGGACCGTTGCGTTGCCCACCCAACCGAGCGTCGGCAGGCTGGAGATCGATTGTGGCTCTGGACGCGGTAGCGGCAGCGACGGCAGGCTATTGGGCACTACGACAACGCGGTCGCCGTGGTCTTGCGCCCATTCGGCCAGATCCTCGCAACTAGTGACAACCAGGTCCGCGAGCCGAGCGAGCGTTCGCGTCTTGAACGGCGAGTGAAGCCAAATCGGGTCGCAAAAGTCGAACACCACCGGGACGCTGGGTCGGCGCCGTTTGAAGGCCGCGAGCATGGCGACGAACCAGTGATTCTGGGTTGGACGCTGAAGATACAGAACGTCCCCCTCGACCACCGTCCGGAGATCCGCTCGGAGCCTGCGTAGGTCGGCGAGAGCGCCCGCGCGTGGCCGCCAGCCGAGGCGGGCCGGAGGAGCCAAGATGCGCGTGGCTATGCCGCAGGATCCGAGGGCCTCGGCGAAGAAGTGGCAACGGTACTTGCTACTTGGAACGTCGGGACCACCTTTGGGGACGAAGACGACGCGCATCGGCGTCTACGCGAGACCGCGCCGATGAAGCTCGCCTTGGGCCGCGTCGAACTTGTCGTCGGTAGGCGCCGTCTGACTCCAGTCTTCGAGCTCGCGCAAGCCTGATTCGAGGGACACCTTGGGCTCGTAGCCCAGTTCTCGAATCTTGGAGATGTCGGCGAAGCAGTGCCGAATGTCTCCGGTTCGGAACCGTCCTGTGATCTCGGGCTGGAGCGAACCTGTCTTGCCGTGAAGGTCGATCAGGAGCTTGGCCAGGTCCCGAATGGTAATGGCGCGGCCGCTACCGACGTTGAACGCGCGGCCGTCGGCGCCATCGGAATCCATGACGAGTCGGCAGGCCTGAACAATGTCCCGAACGTGGACGAAGTCGCGCTGCTGCATTCCGTCTTCGTAGACGGTCGGCGGGCTGTCCGACCGAATCCGCGAGGAGAAGATGGCTCCAACGCCGGTATAGGGGTTCGACAGTGACTGGCGGGTGCCGTACACATTGAAAAACCTCAAGGCAACGGTAGGAATCGAATAGGCAGCTCCAAGCGCCAGAGACATTCGTTCTTGGTCGTACTTGGAGAGAGCGTAGATCGACGTCGGATCTTGATGATGAGCCTCGTCTGTCGGCAAGGCTTCGAGCGGGCCTTGGCAGGTTGCGCACGTGGGCTCCCAGTGGCCCTCTCGAAGGGCTTCTTCGCTTCGGTGCCCGCGGGCCGGGCCGCAGTTCTTGCAGACGTAGCGGCCCTCGCCGTAGATGCTCATCGATGACGCGACCAGCACCTTGCGGGGTTTCTTTTCGAGTCCGAGCACCGCTTGCCACAGTTTCGCCGTGCCAACGGAGTTCGTATGGACATAGTGTTCGGGCTCGTACATGGACTGCCCGACGCCCACGGCGGCCGCGAAATGCACGAGGACGTCGACCCCGGCCAGAGTCGTTTCCAGGACACCATCGTCAGTGATGTCGGCGACGACGTACTCGGCTCCTGGATTGAGATATTCGGGTTTCCGGCCGCCGGGGTGCACCTGGGCGGTCAGGTTGTCGATGACGCGGACGTTCCTGCCGGCCGCGATGAGGTCATCGACGAGGTGGGAGCCGATGAAGCCGCAACCACCGGTTACGAGAATGGTTTCGCTCATCGGATTCTTGTGGAGGTCGAGACGAGGGGGCCTACGGACGCGGGCGGCTCCGAGAGAATAGCGAACAACCCCGTGGTTCCCAAGGCAGGCTTCTTGGGCGGGTTGCCGAGAGTCAGGGTGCCGAATCGCACAGGGTGGCCCCGATGTGCTTGGCGAGAGCTCGCGCGATCGTCTCGGAGAACGCCGCCGTGTAGTGGACGCTATCGACGTACAGGGGTTCGTTGCGGTCGGTTTGCAGGTCTGCGAGCCACAGGAACCGGTCGGAGTCCTCCGAGGGCTCTCCGATGCCGCCGTCTCCGTGACGGTCGCGCATCTGGCCGTAGATTGCATCCAAGAGGTCCCAGTTCTTGCCCGCAAGACGTTCGGCGAAGAGATGGAAACGCAGGTCGTAGCGGTAGGTCGGCACCGGCTGCCAGACGAAGAGGACTTCGGTTCCATGGGCATCGGCGGCCGCCTCGATCAGCCGCCGGTTGGCCGCCCAGCGAGCGATGACGGTTTGCGCGGTACCTGCCGGCGCGGCGATCGGGGATGCTGGATCGGGATCTGGCCGCAATCGTGAGATCAGGCGGCCAAGCGGCAGCCACTTGAGGGCGCGCCGGGCGGTCTGCGAGTGTGTCTCGGCCATCAAGTAGCTGAGGCGGTTCGAGTACTTGGCGCCGCCATCGGGATGGCCGGCTTCGTTGAGACCGTCGAGGAAAAGTGCGAGCCGCGGCGCGATCCCGTCGACGAGCAAGCGTTCGAAAAGAGCTCGTTCTTGAGAGCTGTAGTAGTTCGAGCGCGCCAGGTTGTAGACCCGAGTCTCGGAGCAACCCTCGTTCCTCAAGGCCCGATCGAGAGCGACGGGAATGGTCTCGTCGTCGCCTACGCCGTACCCGAATGCGGTCGAGCCGCCAAAGACGAAAATGTTGTCCGCGTCGGGTGCCGGGGGCCAAGGGTAGTCTTCAGGCGAGCGGCGAAAGCCCGTGTCCTCAACGGTGACGAAGCGTCCGCTCGTCGTCCCTTCCTTGAACTCGGTGAAGGTCTCATAGGCGTAGCGTCGTCCCCAGGTTTCTTCCAGAAGCTGCCGGACGTCTTCGGAGCTCTTGCCGGGATAGACCTGCGCGATCTCTTCGTCGGAAAGCGCGGGCGGTATGTCCGCGGGCGGCAGCCACGACAGGATGGCGGCCGCCACAAGGTTGGCGAGCGCGAAGACGACCAGAGTGTTGAGAAGTAGAAGCGCGCAGCCGGTCCAGAGGCGTTTCGCCGTGTCTAGCACGCGATGACCTCGATCTGGCGCAGGTCATCGACACAGAGGGTCTCGGGCGGCCAGGATTGTCGAGGCGCGGCTTGGTCGAAACGGGCAAGAAACCTGCAGCCGGCAGCGGTGGCGGCTTCGAGGTCTGTGACGCCGTCGCCGATCATCAGCACCCGGTCGGGGGCGAAGTCGCGCGTCCGGACGATTGTGGAGACGAGCTCGTTCTTCCCGGGTGGCGAGCCGAAGACGGCTTCGAAGGCGTCGGCCAATCCTCGGGTCTCGATGATTGCGACAAGCTCTTCGTGGGGCGTGGCCGAGGCGACAAAGCAGGGCAGCCGGCCGCCGAGACGATCCAGGAGCTCGCCGGCGCCGGGTACCATTGGACAGGCCAGCATCCGGTCGAAGACCAGGCGCGAGTAGCGCCGACCGAGCTCGGCGCGGAGTTCTGACGGCAGGGGTTCCCGGAGCAGTTCGCGATAGATCCACGCGAACTTCTCGAATCGGGAGACCCCCAGATTCTGAAGATGGTGCGCCAGGATCGAATCCCGGTGCTCGTCGTGTTCGCTGAAGAGGTCCAGGAAAGCCTGGGTCTTGATGGCTCCGGATTCCAGGATGACGCCATCGAAGTCGAAGATGATGGCGTCGAAACTCGCCAGCGGTAGGCGGTAGGTCACGAGCCTTCGGTGGCCTGCTCGACTCGCCGCCCCAGCCACCACTCGGCGATCTCGAGATCGAGCGCTCCGTGAACGTCCCGGCCGGTGACCCATTCGCGCACGATTGGCTTCGAGCGCTTGCCCATCCACCACCAGGGGTTGGGACCGGAGCGCTCGCGCACGCACTCCTTGCGGAAGGCCCATACGCCCTGGTCGTAATAGTAGGCCTTGGCATAGGACTGGCGCTCGGTCGAGACGTTTCGGTCCGGGTCTCCGTACGGCCGCAGGAGTCCATCGTGGATCTCGAGCGCCCGCAGCGGGTGATCGTCGGCCGCTTCCCAGACGGTCATGACCGAGTCGAGCGAGCTGTCGGCAGCCAGCTCCCCGAGGCAGCGATCGAGGATCTCGCCATCGATCATCACCGTGTTGCCGAGCAAGAGGACGACGTTCGCCAACCCTTCGTAGCCGGCGTCCACCCATTCGACCGCGTGCCGGATCACGTCTCCATGGTTGACGTGGTCGCCGCCGAACTCGTCGGGACGCCAGATGACCTCGACACCCAGCTCGGAACAGGCTTCGGCGATCGACTCGCCGTCGGTGGACACGAACGTCTTGTCGACCGAGGCGGCTTCGAGCGCGGCCCGAGCCGGGTAGGCCACCAGGGGCCGCCCGCCTACGGGATGGACGTTCTTGTCCTGGATCGACTTCGAACCGGCGCGGGCGGTGATGATGGCGGCGTTCATTTGGAAGACGGCGACTCGGCGTTCGCTTCGAGGTCGTGAATGAGCTGCAGCAGGCCCTGCCCCATGTCCACGTAGTGCCGAGCGGTGAGCTTGCGCCCGGCTCGCGGGGTGTAGGCGTAGGGAGTCATCCGGTAGTGAGCGGTGTGGCGGTCGCCGGCACTGTCCTCGTAGCGCACCTCGATCTCGCGGCCCAGGATCTCCGAGAACATCACGAAAAGATCGCGCAGCCGGGTCGGATGGTGCCCGGTGATGACCAGGTGTTCGCCGGCGAACTCGGGCTCTAGAGCGTCTACGCTGAGCCGCGCCGCGTCCTCCACGTGGACGTATTCCCGGGTGTCGTCCGGGGTGCCGGGCACCGAGATCGAACCTTTGCGAATCGCTTGGCGCAACAACCGGAAGACGCCGTTGCTGTCGTCCGAGCGCTGCCCGTACAGGCTGCCGTAGCGCAGGACCGTGAACGGCAGCTCGTACTGCTTGCCGAACTCCTCAGCGAAGGCCTCGGCCGACTGCTTGCTGCAGCGGTAGAAGCCGCCGGCCCGGCTGTACACGTAGACCGTGCTGGCCAGGAGAAACCTCGTCGCTCCGGCCCGGCGTGCGGCTTCCAGAGCGTTGATCGTGCCCAGGATGTTGAGCTCGGCCGCCTCTCTGGCGGCGCCGTGGGCGGTGTCGAGATCGGCCAGCGCCGCCAGGTGGAAGACCGCGCCGCATCCGTCCGCGGCAGCGGCCAGGGCGTCGGCATCGGCGATGTCTCCCAGAACCATCTCCTGGCCGGGTTGGAGCCACTTCGACTCGCGGCGGTCGAAGATTCTGACCTCGAGGCCGCGTCGGCTGAGCTCGTCGGCGATGAAGCTGCCGAGAAAACCAGACCCGCCCGTGACCAGAGCGCGCCTTCCAGGGGTCGTAGTTTCAGGCACCAAACGCTCCGATCAAGTTGTTGACGGCTTCGAGCTCCATCGCCAGCCGGGCTTCGCGCGCATAGGAGCCGACGTGGGGCGTCAGGACGACGTTGTCGAACGTCCCGAGAAGACCCCGGTAGGGTTCTTCTCGAAAGACGTCCAGGTAGGCTCCGCCAATCCGGCCTGCTTCCAGATTCTCGACCAACGCGGCCTCATCCACAAGCTCCCCCCGAGCCGTGTTGACGAGTACTGCGCCCGGCCGCATCCGGCCGAAGGCTCCGGCATCGAGCAGATCTCGGGTCTCGTCGGTGAGCGCGGCGTGAAGGCTGACGACGTCGGCCTCGGCCAGGAGATGGTCGAGCTCGGCCGCTTGGTACTCGGGCTCGGAGGCCGATCCGGACGCCGGCCCGAGCGCCGGCTCGGACGGTGTTTCGAGCTGGGCTCTCTCGAGTTGCAGGGGATCGTAGACCAGGATGCGAACCGAGAACGGGGCCAGGAGTCCCGCGAAGCGGCGGCCGACGCGTCCGAATCCGATGATGCCGACCGTCTTGCCGGCGAGGCAGGCCCCCATGGTCTTGGTCCAAAGCCCGGATCGGACCGCTCGATCCGCGCTCGCCACGCGCCGGAGGACCGAGAGCAGTCCCGCCAGCGCGAGCTCGGCCACCGCCTGGGTGGGCGCGTCCGGGGTGTTCCGGACGGCGATCCCGAGCTCTTCGGCGGCCTCTGTGTCGACGCGGTCGAGTCCGACGCCGCAGCGCGAGATCACCTTGAGGCCGGCGGCTCCGGCGAGAACGTCGCGGGTCAGGGGCTCGACGCCGGCCACTAGTCCATCGATTCCTTGCAGGAGCCCTGTGATCTCGTCTTCGGTCAGCGTTCGGCCGTGCGGGTTGAGCCGGACCTCGGAGGCGAAGGCGCGCAGGCGCTCCAGGGGCTCGGGACCCACCTTTCCGAAACTCGAGGTCGAAACCAGGATCCGCATCGGAGCGTCTAGGCCTTGACGACCCGGGTGTTGGTGGAGTCGAAGGTGCCCCGAGTGTCCACGATGAGTCGGGCGTGTTCGCCAATGAGCTCGTAGTCGAGGCAAGAATGGTCGGTGACCAGGATGGCCGCGTCGGCCGCCGTGAGGACCTCCGGCGTCAGATCGACGGAGGTCCTCGGCGCCAGCGCGGGCCAGCTGCGCATCGCGGGCAGTTCGGGGATGTAGGGATCGTGGTACGAGACCTCGGCGCCGAGCTCTTCGAGCCGGCTCAAGATCTCGAAGGCCGGACTCTCGCGCGGGTCGGCCACGTCCTTCTTGTAGGCTAGGCCGACGATGAGAACGCGGGCGCCGGCGAGCTCCCGCCCGCGAGCTTCGAGGGCGGACCCCAGCTTGCCGAGAACGAACTCGGGAACCTCGCGGTTGATCTCGCCGGCAAGTCGAATAAAACGGGCCTGGTTCCCGCTGCGCTCGGCCTTCCAGGCCAGGTAGAAGGGATCGACGGGGATGCAGTGTCCGCCCCAGCCTGGCCCGGGGGTGAAGCGCATGAACCCGAAGGGCTTGGTCGACGCCGCGTCCAGAACCTCGTTGACGTCGATTTCCATGCTGTCGAAGATCATCTTGAGCTCGTTGACCAAGGCGATGTTGACGGCGCGAAAGATGTTCTCGGTGAGCTTCGAGGCTTCGGCCACCCGAGTGCTCGACACGGGAACCGTGGTACGGACGACGCTTCCGTAGAGCGCCAGGGCCGTCTCCAGCGACTCGGCGTCGGCGCCGCCGACGACCTTGGGGATCGTGGCCATGCCGAAGTCGGGGTTGCCGGGGTCTTCCCGCTCCGGGGAGTAGGCCAGAAAATAGTCGGTCCCGCATTCGAGGCCGGAAGCGTCGAGCTGTGGCTTCAGAATCTCTTCAGTCGTGCCGGGGTAGGTCGTTGACTCGAGCACGACGAGCTGACCGGGTCGAAGGCACGGTGCGATGGCCTCGGTCGTGGCCCGGACGTAGCCGAGATCCGGTTCTCCGCCTTCGTCGAGCGGGGTCGGAACGCACACGATAATGGCGTCGGGTTCGGAAAGCCGGTCGAAGTTGGCGGTGGCCTCGAGCCGTTCGGATTCACGCAGCCTGCCGATCCTCTCGGATGGGAAGTGGAGGAGGTAGCTTCGTCCGCCGTTGAGACTCGCCACCTTGGCCTCGTCCACGTCGAAGCCGAGCACCCCGAATCCGGCTTCTCCGAAGGCCAGGGCCAACGGCAGGCCGACGTAGCCCAGGCCGACGACCCCAACGGTGGCGGTCCGTGACTCGATCAAGTCGAGTAGCTGGAGGCGAGTCGGAGGCGCCATCGATTGTGCGGTTCAGAAAGAAAAAGCTGTCGCCCGGACGACAGCTTTCACCAAGGATCTGCCGGCGGCCGGGCTACGGCTGGATATCGGATGCCCGGCGAGGCTCGCGCTTTTCGATCGTGGTGCTCGCCACGATGCCGCCGGCGCTGGCCGCTACAGGAAACCACCCGGCAATGACGCAGCCTCGGCAGGTTTCGTCTCCGCGCAAGATGCCGTCCACGTTGACCCGAGTGACGATGCCGTCGCAAAGCCAGTGGAAGACCTCCTTGCCTTCCTGGAGGGCGGTGGTCTCGCCGACGGTCATATTGCGGGCGGCGCCGATCTGTCGCACCGTGATGCCGTGCTCGCAGTCATCGCGATCGAGCACACGGACCAGCTGGGTCGGAGACTTGGCGATGACTCGACCGTTGGCATCGGCCACGCCGACGTAGAACTCGGCCGCTTCGTGGTCCTGCTCGTCGAAAAAGTCCTCGAGCCACTCCCGGTCACGGTCTTCGACCCAGTCACGGTCCTTCAGGATGTCCCACCATTCGTCGTTGAGCCCCTGCTGCTCCCGCTTCTCGGCCTTGGGAAAAACCGCCCAGTAGGCGCCGTCGCCCTGCGGGGTCATCTCGTTCCAGTAGTAGGCGCCGTTCGGATGGAGGCGCCTGAAGTAGAGGCGCACCTCTTCGCTGCCCGCGACCTCGGGCGTGACCATGGCGGTGACCGCCGTGTTGGCTTCGTTGGGCAGGCACTCGAGAACTCCGGTAGTGATCGTCATGGCCTCGGCGGCGCCTAGTGAGGCGGCGAGTATGGCAAATACACCTAGGACGGTCTTACGCACGGGGAGTCTCCTTTTTTCCGGCCGGGTCCGCGAACAGACACCTTAAGGGTAAGGGGCAAGACGCGGTTTCGTCAAGCGGAGGCCGACAGGGCTCAGCCGATCCGGTCGGCCTCTTCATTCGAGTTCCGTTCCCCCCAGGATCCGCCCGATGTATCGGTCCACGAAGGAATTGCGGCTCAGGTGAGGCAGGGCAAGCTGAAGCACCGGCTCTGCGGCTTCCCGATCGCCGCTCTCGTAGAGGCTCACCGCTATGTAGAAAAGCAGCAGGGGGCGGTCGGTCGGAAGCTCACCGGCGCGGCGAAAATAGGCAGCGGCCGAGCCCCAGTCCGCTCCCAGGTAGGCGGCTTCGCCGGCCAGAAGCTGGGCCTCGGTGGCTCGGGGGTATGCGTCCGCCAGCCGCGACACCTCGGAGCCGGGATCCGCGAGATCCGCGGGGGTGGTGGCGTTCTCGAGTGCCTCGCGGATGGCGGCCAAGCGGCCGTCGAGGTCTGAGGGAAGATCTCGGGGCGCGTCGTCCGGATCGGCCGGCGCCTCGGTCGCGGCTCCTCCGGTTGGGTCGGGCCCGGGTTGGATGGTCTCGGCGTCCGCGGAAGCGTTGGGGGCAGCCGCATCGACCGGCCCTTCGGTTCCCGGGGCGGGGTCCCCGTTTGCGGGCTCGGCTTCGGGCTCCGTCCCAGGCCCAGGTTGCGCGGCGGCTTGCCGCGGGGAGTGCGCCTCGAGCTCTTGGTGGACTCTGGCAGCGCGCGGGAGCTGACGCTCGACGCTGGTGAGCCGCGTCCAGAGGTGGTCCGCCTCGTTCCAGCGTTCGGCTCCGGCAAGGCACTCGAGCAGGAAGATGCGGTCCTCGGTGCGCCGGCCCAGCTCGGTGCAGGTCGCGAATGTCGCTACGGCAGGCTGGCAGGATCGTTCTTCGATCCCAAGGTCGGCGCGTAGGCAGCGGCCCGGTCCGTGCTCCGGCTCAGCGGCCAGGAGCCGCTCCAAGAGCTCGATCGCCCGGCCCCGCTTGCCGCGCCCACGCTCGAGCACGGCGAGCCGGTACATCGCCTCGGTGTTTCCGGGATTGGCGCGGAGCGCTCGCTCCAGGGCGCGGCGAGCCTGCTTCGGCGGCATGCGGATGACCGGAGCGGGTGCTTCGGGAACAAGGGTGGCAAGGCCTGGATAGGCCCGCAGGACGGCGGCCGGAAGTCGATCCGATGCCAACTCGGCGAAGGTTTCTTGGTCGTCTTGGGGGAGCCGGTCGAGGGTGGCAAAGCGATCCTCGATCTCGAGGACGCGGTCCAGGGTTTGGCGGAGAGCCTGCTCGTCCCCGGCGGCGGCCTGGCTTTCGGCCAGGTCGACGAGGCATCCGGCTAGCTCGACCGGTTCTTCGAGCATGCCGAAACAGGCGAGTCGAAGGAGCCGGGCGGCTTCGGCCGGGTTCCCGCGGGCCAGCTCGCGTGCGCCGCGGGTGGCGAGAGATTCGTAGAACGGGTCGGCGGCGGCCAGAGGTTCGGCCGGAGCAAGCACCAGCAGGCCGAGGACGAGGACCGGGCTGAGTACTCCTTGCGAAATGCGCTCGATCATGGCTGTCGCGGGGTTGTGGATCGGCCGGAAGATCCGCGGCCGAGGCCTCGCGCCCTCGGCCGCGTAGCCAGCAAGCAGTGTACCAAGGCCCTCACGTGGGCTGGAATGAGGCCGGCTCGCGAGCGGGTGGATCGAAACGCGTCAGGCTGCCGACGAGTCGCGGGCGTCGTCTTCGCCTTCGCCGTAGGCTTCGTAGTAGTGGCGGTACCGGCGACCGTACCCACCTCCCTTGGCCGGCTGATGCCGGTTCAAGATCGCGCCGAGGATGCGAGTGTCGGCCATCTGCAAGCGGTTGCGGCAGCTCTTGACGTCCTCCCGGAGAACCTTCTCGGCCCGGAAGCAGAGTACGACGCCGTCACAGAATCGAGCCACGATAACCGCGTCGGTCACCGCCAGAACCGGCGGCGTGTCGATGACCACCATGTCGAACTTCTGCTGCGCGAACTCCAGGAAGGCGCGCATTCGCTCGGAGGCCAAGAGCTCGGAGGGATTCGGCGGATGGGGACCCGCGGGGCTGAGGAACAGGTTGGGCACCGAAGTCGACCGGATGAGCTCCTCGGGTTGCACCGTGCCGGTCAACGAGTTGACGAGTCCCGCCTGGTTGGACTCGCCGAAGACCTTGTGAAGACGAGGCTTGCGCAGGTCGGCATCGATCAGCAGGACCTGCTTGCCGAGCTGGGCCAGCACCACGGCCAGGTTGGTGGCGGTCGTGGTCTTGCCTTCTCCCGACTCGGCGGAGGTAATGGAGATGAGCCGCAGCTTTTCGGCGCTCGACAGAAGCAAGGCGGTACGTAGCGACCGGTAGGCCTCGCAGATGGCCAGGCGGGGCCGGATCGCCGGCAGCAGCTCGACCTGTTCGATGGCCTCGGAGGTCTTGTCGCGCGAGCGGCTGCCGCGCTTGCGGCCATAGCCGTAGTAACCGTAGTAGGCGCTGCCGCGGGAACCCTCGCTGACGTCGGGGATGACGCCCAGGAGGGGCAGCTTCAGTAAGCGCTCCAACTCCTCCGGAGTCTTGACGGTTCGGTCCAGGAGATGCAGCAAGAGAGCCAGGCCGATACCCAGCGCCAGGCCGAGGGCCAAACCCGAAACCACCGAATTGCGAAACGAGGGCCGGAAGGGCCGGGTCGGCACCAGCGCGCTCTCGATGACGCGCACGTTCGACTGGCGGTCGTCGAACATCCGCGCCGACATGGCGGCGGTTTCCAGCTGACGCAGGAGCTCGTCCTGGCGCTCCCGGCGGGTGTCGATCTCGAGCCGCAGGCTGTTGTACTCGACCGAGGCCGAGTTGAAGTCCAGTGCCTGGGACTTGACGGTATCGATCTCGCGTTCGATCCCCCGTTCCTTGCCCAGGGCGGCTTGGTACTCGCCGCGGAGCCGGGTGCGGGCTTCGCCGACGTAGCGGTCGATGGCCGCGAGGATCTCGCGCTCGGCGTCGTCGATGGAGGCCTTGAGCTCGACCATGTCGGGCCAGTCGGGCTTATAGGTCTGAAGTTTCGAATCGTAGTCGGCCTCGAGCCGCACCTGGTTGCGCCGCATGTCGCCCACGAGCCCGTTGGACTCGGCGTCGGCGACCGCTTCTTGCGAACGCGAGGAAAGCTCGCGCAGGGCGCTCAACCGGGCTCGGGTCTCACTTCGCGCCGACAGGAGGTCCGAGTTGAGCTGTTCCAGCCGGCGCAGCGTCAGATTGGATCCCGGATCGGCCGAGACGATGTCCGAGCGGCGCTGGTACTCGGCGAGTTGAGCTTCCTTGTCCGTGATCTCCTGGCGTAGCCGGTCCAACTCGAGGTTCAGGAAGTTCGAGGTGCGATCCACGATGCCCGCGCGGTTCTCGATGTTCCAGCTGATGAATTCCTGGGCGAGGGTGTTGACGACGTCCGCGCTGTGCTTCGGATCGGAAGAGATGTGATGAATCGAGACCAACTCGGTGCCCGAGACGGGGTCGACGGTAATCGCCGAGAGAATCCTGCGAGCCTTGGCGGCGATCTCGGCTTCGTCCTCGGCCGGCGTGTCCGCGCCGTCGTCGACCTGGAACTCCAGGCTCCGGACCGTGCGCTCGGCCAGGTTGCGGCTGCGCAAGAGGCGGAACTGGGTCGGGAAGTAGGTCTGGCGCAGATAGGCCTCGACGTAGGGATTGCGCTCGCCGCTCAGCGCCACCGGACTGCGCTGCTCGATCTGCAACAGAGCCGTGGCCCGATACGCCGGAGGCGTCAGGTAGAAACGTACCAGGGCCAGGACCAGCGACGCCAAGGTGATCGCCAGGATCAGCGGCCAGCGGGAGGTGACGATCCGCAGGTACTCGCGCAGATCGAAGTTGAAGGTCGCCTCCTCGGCCGGCGGCGCTCCTCCGGTCAGGATGTCTTCGGTCTTCAAAAGAAAGATTCCTTGGCTCGGACCACGTCTCCGTCGTGGAGCGGGACGTCATCGACCTTGCCGGCGATGAGCTTCTTGGCGCTGATGCGGATCTCCTGCCCGGTTTGGCCCCGCCTGATGATCAAGACATCGGCCGCGCGGTCGGTCAGGCCGTTGGCTCGGGCCAGCAGGCTCAAGAGCGTGATCCGCTCGTTGCTTTGGAAGATGATCTCACCGGCCTTGTTGAACTCTCCCATGGAGTAGATGATGACCTTGGTCGCGGGCGCCAGATTGACGAGATCGTTGGGAGCCAGAGGGATGTCGACCGTGGGGTCGGCACGGTCCAGCAGGTCCCGCCGCGAGATCGCGATCTGGTCGGAAAGCCCGGTATTGGCACGCCGGGTGACGAAGATCGTGTCTCCTGCTTGTGCCTCGGGGCCGCCGGCTTCCATGATCGCCTCGAGCAGGGTCCAGCGGCTGGAGAACGGCAGAGGCCCAGGTCTGGCGACGGCTCCGAGAACCGTGATCGGCTGCGCTCGATACTCGGTGATCTCGAGGGTAACGGTCGCCCTTTGTAGGTAGCGTTCGAGCCGCTCCTGGACTGCGAGCCTCGCCTCGTCTCGAGTCAGGCCGTTGACGCGGACCGTTCCGACCCGCGGGATCTCGATATCGCCCAGCTCATCGACACGGGTCTCGGTATTGAGGGCGCTGTCCTCCAGGACCTCGATGCGGACCTTGTCCTTGGCGCCGATGCGGTAGGCGGTTGCCGAGCCGTCTGCCGACTGCGCAAGAGCCGGTGCAACGGCGCAGAGGCCGCTCAGGAGGATGAAGGTTCCGCGAGCCCAGCGCGCCATCCGGCAAGTATACCGGCTGGCGCTTGCGGCCCTACCAGGGGAGAAGGTCCTCGGTCAGGCTCAGACCCAGGCCGACTTGGGTCTCGGAGCGGTTGAACTCCTCCAGCGTCGACTGCCACTCCAGCCGTCCAGCCCGCAAGATGGCCGTGAGCTTGGGTGAGATGTCCCAATTCAGGTGCGCGGAATACGAATCCAGAGTGTCGTTACGAGTCGAGCTCGACGCTAGCGAGAAATTCAAGTCAGTGGTCTCGGCGGTCAGCGCGAAATTCCAACGTTCCGCCGGCTGCAGCGCCGCCCGGACGCCGAACGTGTCGTTTCGGAGGATCGCTTCGCGGTCGCGCACGGCCAGCGCCACGCTCCGGAGCGCGTAGGCCGAGAGTCGCGTCTTGCTTCCGGCTTCGATCTCGGCCCGCACCGAGCCCACTGTCTGATCGGAGCTTTCGAGATCGCCCCGGTCGAATTCCAGACGACGCTCTTCGATTCTGGCGTGGATATCGATGCGATTGCCAGTCAAGCCCCAGATCACGTACGGGCTGGTGCTCTCGCCGGTGCGGGGGTCGGTGGGGTCGTCCAACTCGGTGCGTAGCCGCTCGGCGCCCGCGCCGAATCGCCATTTGTCGGCGCTGTAGAGAAAGCCCGCGGCTGTAGTCTCGGTCTCCCGATCGAGGAAGTCCGGACGAATGCCCGATACGAAGTCCTCGATCTCTCGGGAATGCCGGATCGTGGAGGCCGACGCTGAGGCGACCAGATCCAGACGGTCGGTGACGTGGAGGTCGGCCCTGAGGCGCTGGGTCTCGTTCGCGATCTGGACTGGCACGTCCACCTCAGTGGCCAGCTCTCGCTCCCTCTCGTGGTCCGCGACATCGATCGCCAGGGTCAAGCGGTTGAAGTAGGCGAACCAGCCGACGCCGTAGTTTAGATTGAACTGGCGCAGCTCCTCGGTATCGCGCCACCAGGAGTACTCCGGCGCCACGTAGGCAGACAGGAAGGACTTGGGGCCGACACCCACGGCGGCGGTCAGGCCGGCGCCCAGGGTTGCTCGGGCGTCGTCGGTGGCTTCGGTCTCGGTATCCGAATCGGAGAAGACGTTGACGAACACTCCCACGTTGCGGAGCTCGAGGGACGGCTCGAGTCGGAGGTTGCCGATCTTCCACCGGGCGTTCTCGAAGGTGTCCTGCGCCTTGTCGGAGGTCGTGGCGTCCGACTCGCTGCCCGAGCCTGTGGGGGAGAACTGCTCGTACTGAGCGCGGAGAGCCGGGGCGCTGAAGGGCAAGAGGGCCAGGCCGGCGAGGGTCAGGGCGGCGAGGTGGGCGCTTCGGGGCATGGTGTCTCCAGCGGTATTCTTGGCGGGCCGTGACCAGGGACCGCCGGATCATACCGTTCTGTCCCACACCCCGCCTGGCGGGTGTGGTGCTGCTCGCGGCGGCGCTCTTGGGCCTGTCGCTGCTGTACGGCGGCGCCACGCCGATGGGCATCTTGCTGGGCCGTCTGGCGGTGGCCGTGCTGGGTCTGCTGGCGGCTTTGGCAGCGGCTTCGGGGGGCGGCACCAAGGCGGCGCTCTGGCTGGTGGCCGCGTTCGGACTGCTAGCCGGTCAGGCGCTTCTTCAGAGTGCGTCCTGGCCGGCCGGATTCGTCGGTCTGGTGTCTCCAGAACATGCGCGCCTGGCCGGATTGGCTCGGGAAGTACTCGCGCCCGATGAGACTTCCGCCCTGCTGCCCCTGTCGCTGTCGCCGGCTTTGTCGCGGACCTATGCCGCCAGGTGCCTCGTGCTCGGGTTGGCGGTTCTGGCCGCCTGCGTGGTCTGCGCCGACGGCTCGCGAGGCGGAGCTGGTTCCGGCCGCCGCTACCGGCGCGTTCTGATGGGGACGATCGGAGGCACGGCGCTGCTCCAGCTCGGCCTCGGGCTGGTCCCTTACGTTCGGGGCGAAGTGCCGCGGTTGCGAGGCACGTACGTCAATCCCGACCATCTCGCCACGCTGCTCGAGATGGGCTTTGCCTGCGCTCTCGGCTGCGTCCTGTGGACGGCCACGTCGAAGCGTTGGGCCGGACTGCCCGACCGGCGAGCGATCTGGGTGATCGTGGCGACCGCGGTTGTGGTCCTGACCGTCGCCGGCCTGACCTTGACCGGATCGCGCGCGGCGCTTGCCGCGGTCGTTGTCGCGGCCATCGTCGAGCTGCTCTTTCTGCTCGGAGGCACCGACCGCAAACGGGCGCTCCTGGCTCTCGCCATACCGGTGACCGGCGTCGCTGGCTTTCTCGCCTGGGTCGGGCCCGGCCGCTTCTTCGAGCGGCTGTCGACGACGACCCTGGCCGACGTGGCCTGGAGCGAGCGGCTGCTGGTCTGGACCGACTCCTGGGATCTGGTCCGCCGATTCCCCGTCTTGGGCACGGGCCTCGGAACGTTTCGGGATGCCTACCCGATGGTGCAGCGACCGCAGCTTGGCGGCACCGTCTGGATCAAGGCCCACAACGAATATGTCGAGCTCCTGGCGACGGGAGGAGTCCTTGGAGGAGCCGTCGCCGCATTCGCCCTGGGCTGGCTTGCCTGGAGCCTGAGGCGCCGGGCGTTGACGGCACGCGTGAGCGAGGATCGCTGGTTCGCCGTGGCGGTGCTGGGCTGCATCGCCGCGACCGGCGTCCATGCGGCCTTCGACTTCGGTCTGAGTCTTCTTGGCAACGCGCTTGGGCTGGCGGCGCTGACCGGCGCGGCGCTGGCGATCCGGCCTGGGCCGGCCGCGAAGACGGCCCCGTCCGGTTCTCAGGCGAGCTCGAAGCGGGGTGGCGGTCCCGATCGGGAGGTCAGCCAGCGCAGGTCCAGGTAGCAGAGCTCGGCGGCCGGCAGGGGCACCCGGAGAACGGTGCCGGGCCCGACGACTCGGTACTGGGCGAGCCCGCCGTTGAGGTCGATCTCGATCACCCCGGGAACCGTCTCGGGGGGGAAGCGCAGCTCCACGCGGCTGGCTTCGCCGCGCAGAAACTCCCGGCGGAGGACTTCCTCTTCGATCCAGCCCGAATCACCACGATCGGCCACGGCGATGCCGTCGGCGCGGGCTTTGCCGCGTGCCGCCGCGAACCAGGCGCCGCGGTGCCGCCAGGCACGCGGCACCCGATCGAGCGCGGTTGCGGCCGTCTCCGCGTCGTCGTCGGTCAGCGCAAGGCGGGCCTTGAGGAGCAGGTAGCGCGTCCAGGCCGGGTCGCCCGAGCGTAGCGAGCGGGCCTCCAGCTCGGCCGCGGCGGCTTCATCGCCTCCGATCAGGTGGCACAGGGCCTGTTCGGCGGCCGACGTGCGGCTCCCCAGGCGGGCCAGCGTCGCGGCGGTCTCGGCGGCGGGGCAGGCCGCCAGAGAGCACTGCTCCCAGATCCAGTCGAACCATCGTGAGAACCGGCGCTGTGCCGCCGGCCGCTCGGGAGCGCTGGGCAGCTCTCGTGCCGCACGCTCCAGGAGCGGAAAGGCGTCCAGTCGAACCGGCAGAAGATCGACCGCGGCCAGGATGCTGCGCTGCGCTCCCGAGCGGTCGCCAAAACGGCGCTGCTCGATGCCCAGTTCGATCAGTGTTTCTGCCGCGGCCAGAGAGCTGAGGTCGCGCAGCGAGCGAACGCGCGCGTAGCGCTCCCAGTCGCCTTTGGACGCCAAGAGCTGTTCCAGATCGTTCCAGTTGGCGGGACGGTTGGGAATCACCTCGACCAGCTGATCGAAGGTGGCCGCGAGGCGTAGCCACACCGGGAGGTAGAGCTTGAAGGTTGTACGGTCTTCGAAGGCTTTGGCCAGGAGGGCCACGGCCTCCGCACGCTGGGCCGGGGTGGCCAGAGACCATTCGTTCAAGAGCAGCGCGGCCAGCAGCCGCCTGGGCTCGGGCTGAGCGGGCGCAATTCCAATCGCTGCCCGCAGAGGCGGCTCCCACGCGGCGCGCGAGCTCCACGGATTGCGCGAACCGTAGCGAGAGGCCAGCAGGTACTGGGAGGCGCCGGCGACCATGTGTGCCTGCCACGACGCCGGTCGGCTCGCCAGGACTTCGCGAGCGGCAGCGCCGGCCCGTTCCAGGCGCTGGCGGGCGCCGGCTTCGGCTTGCCGCCGCTCGTCGTCCGGAAGCTCGTCCATCCAGGACCGGTCGAGCTCCTCGGCCAGAAGCAGGCGTGCCGCGCGTAGGGCGACGAAGCCGCGGTCGGTCTCGCGGCCGATGTCGGTCAGAACCTCGGGGTTGCGCGCGGCGGATCCGGCGGACCGGAGCCTTTTCGCCGTGCTGTCCTGGGTACCCCGGAGCGCCCGGAACTGAGTGACGGCTACGACCGCCAGGACGGCGGCCGCGAGGCCGATCGCGACCCGGAATCCGAGGCGCGAAGGCGAAGTGGATCCTGCGGTCTTGCGGGCTATCATGCGAAACGACGGGCCGGTCGACCGATTTTCCCAAATCATCGGCCGAACCACTGAATTCCATCACACGCGGAAAGGAAAGGATGGCGATCGAGTCGAGCGAAGGTGCGCCACTCAGCCGGCCGGGCCGTGCGGGATTGTGGCGGGCGGCGGCCGGGCTGTGGGCGGTCGGGACCACTGTGCTGCTCCTGATGCCCGGTTCTCCGGTCCCGATCGGGAAGGAAGCGGACGAGCGTTGGATCGAGGCCCTGGAGCTCTCGGCGCACGTGATCCTGTTTCTCGTCCAGGCGATCCTCGTCAGTCGCGGCTGGCTCGGGGCGGGTCGAGCTTCCGATCCAGGTCCCGCGCTTGGCGCGGCTCGCCTGCGCCCGTGGCTCTGGATCCTGGCCGTCTTCTGCGTTGCTTTGGAAGTCCTCCAGATCCCGGTGCCCCACCGCGGCTTCGAGCTCATCGACGTCCTGGCGGGCTGGCTCGGACTCGCGGTCGGCTTTCTACCGTGGCGGCGCCGCGAGCTGCCGTATACTGCGCCGCCCGGCACTCGCGGCGAGGGCCGGATAGGATGAAACGAGACTCCCGGACGAGACCATGAAAGTCATCGAGCATCTCGAGGGCGCCGGCAAGCCGCTCATCAGCTTCGAGATCATTCCGCCCCTGCGCGGCGGCAATCTGCGCAAGGTCCTCGAGCTGATCGAGGATCTGTCCAAGTACCGGCCGCCCTTCATCGACATCACCAGCCACGCGGCTCAGGTGATCTACAACGAGACCGAGGATGGGATCCGGAGGGTGATCAAGCGCAAGCGCCCGGGCACTCTCGGCATCTGCGCCCTGGTGCAGAACAAGTACGAGATCGACGCGGTGCCGCACGTGCTCTGCCAGGGATTCACGCGCGAGGAGACCGAGGACTTCCTGATCGAGTTGAAGTACCTGGGAATCCAGAACGTGCTGGCGATCAAAGGCGACGACAACGGCTACCAGAAGCCGATCCAGCCGGGCCGTTCGGCCAACCGGTTCGCGGCCGATCTGGTCGAGCAGATCGTAGGCATGAATCAAGGCCGGTATCTCGAGGGGGAGACCCTGATCGACGCCGAGCCCTCGAACTTCTGCGTGGGCGTGGCCGGCTACCCCGAGAAGCACTTCGAGGCGCCCAATCTGGACACCGATCTGCGGCACACTAAGAACAAGGTCGAAGCGGGCGGCGCGTACATCGTCACCCAGATGTTCTTCAACAACGAGCACTACTTCGAGTACGTCGACCGCTGCCGCAGCTTTGGCATCGACGTCCCCATCATTCCGGGCATCAAGGTCTTGACCACGAAGCGCCACGTATCGACCCTGCCCAAGCTCTTCCATTGCGAGCTGCCGGCCGCTCTGGCCGACGCCGTGGTCGACGCGGCCGACAAGCGCGAGGTTCAGGAGATCGGGATCGACTGGGCCCGCAAGCAGACCGAAGAACTGCTCAACCGGGGCGTGCCCTCGGTGCACTTCTACGTGATGCAGAGCGCGCGGGCGGTGTCCCGGGTCCTGGACGGCCTGGATCTCTAGCCGGATTGCCCTCCAAGGCTCGGCCGGTAGGCCGCGGCCGCCCGGCGCGTTGACACGGCGAAACCCGTAAGCTAGCCTGAGTCCGCATTCGGAGCGGTTCGATCTCGAGTCGAACTCGGCAACCTGGGGCGGACACCCAAGGTGCCAACCCGCCGCAACAGCAGCGGGGATGTGGTCGCCAAACGATCTTGGCGGCAACTAAGTGTCCGGCGGGCGACGAGCCGCTTCGTAGTGCGAGAAGCGGAGGATTCGTCATGCCGAAAGCAATCGAGGTTCCACCAACCGTTGCCGAGCCGCGGGATCGCCTGGCTCGAGAGTCCGCCCTGCGGGACGCGCTCGACGAGCGCGTCCTGGTGCTCGACGGCGCCACCGGCACGGCTCTCCAGCGCGAAACCCTGACCGCCGAGGACTTCGGCGGCCCGGAGCTCGAGGGCTGCAACGAGAACCTGTGCGCGACCCGGCCCGAGGTGGTGCGCCGTCTCCACCGGACCTATCTCGAAGTAGGTGCGGACGTTGTCGAGACCAACTCCTTCGGCGGGACGCCTCTGGTTCTGGGTGAGTACGACCTCGCCGAGCAGGCTTTCGAGCTCAACCGGCTCGCCGCGGCGCTGGCGCGCGAGGCGTGCCAGGAGTTCGACGCCCCGGGACGACTCCGGTTCGTCTGCGGCTCGATGGGGCCGACGACCGTGGCGATCTCGGTGACCGGCGGGGCGAGCTTCGCCGAGCTCGTGGAGCACTTCCGGATCCAGGCGCTGGGTTTGATGGCGGGCGGCGCGGACTACCTGCTGCTCGAGACCTGCCAGGACACCCGCAACGTCAAGGCCGGACTGGCGGGGATCGACCGAGCCTTCGAAGAGGCCGGCTGGCGGATTCCGGTCGCCGTGTCGGTGACCATCGAGACCACGGGCACGATGCTGGCGGGACAGGACGCCGAGGCCCTCGCCATCGCCTTGATGCATCGGGATCTGCTGTACATCGGACTCAATTGCGCCACCGGCCCCGAGCTCATGACCGATCATCTGCGCGTGCTGGCGGAGCTCTCCCGCTTCCGGGTGGCCTGCGTGCCCAACGCCGGCCTGCCCGACGAGGATGGGCTCTATCACCAGGGCCCGGAGCACTTTCGCGAAGTGATCGGCCGCTTTCTCGACCACGGCTGGTTGAGCGTGGTGGGCGGCTGCTGCGGCACGGGTCCCGACCACGTGGCGGCGTTGACCGAGCTGGTTGCCGGCCGCCGGCCGCCCGTCCCCAGCCGTCACCAGCGCAGCCTGGTCTCAGGCATCCAGGGCGTCGAGCTGACCGAGGACACGAGGCCGCTCTTGGTGGGAGAGCGCACCAACGTGCTCGGCAGCCGCAAGTTCAAGAAGCTGATTGCGGGCGGCCAGTTCGAACGGGCCGCCGAGGTCGGACGGGCCCAAGTCCGGGGCGGAGCACAGATCCTCGACGTCTGCATGCAGGATCCGGATCGCGACGAAGCCGGCGACATGGAGGCGCTCTTGGAGCGGCTGGTCCGCCTGATCAAAGTGCCCTTGATGATCGACTCGACCGACGCACGGGTGATGGAGAAGGCACTCGAGTACTGCCAGGGGAAAGCCGTGCTCAACTCGATCAATCTCGAGGACGGGCGCAAGCGCTTCGACGAAGTCGTGCCGCTGGCGAAGGGCTTCGGTGCCGCGTTGATCGTCGGCACGATCGACGAGCAGGGCATGGCGGTCACCGTCGAGCGCAAGCTCGAGGTGGCCGAGCGCAGCTACCGGCTCTTGACGGAAGAGTTCGAGATCCCGCCCGAGGACATCTGGTGGGACGCCCTGGTCTTTCCTTGCGGTACCGGGGACGAGGCCTACATCGGTTCCGCGGCCCAGACCGTCGAGGGGGTCCGAGCGCTCAAGGCGGAGTACCCGCTGACCAAGACCATCCTCGGGGTCTCGAACGTCAGCTTCGGGCTGCCGACCAGCGGGCGAGAAGTGCTCAACTCGGCGTTTCTCTACCATGCCACCCAGGCCGGTCTGGATGCCGCCATCGTCAACACCGAACGGCTGGCCCGGTACGCGGAGGTTCCCGAGGCCGAGCGCCGGCTGGCCGAGCGCCTGATCTTTCTCGAGACCGGCGACGTGGCTGGTGCCGATGCGGCGGTGGCCGACTTCGCGGACCACTTCCGGGGACGGAAGTCGGTGACGACCGGCGATGCCCGCGCCGAGCTGCCGCTGGCCGAGCGTCTGAGCCGGGCGGTCATCGAGGGCACCAAGGAAGGTCTCGAGGAAGACATCGCCCTGGCCCTGGCCGACGAGCGCTGGGACTCACCGCTCGACATCGTCAACGGGCCGCTCATGGGCGGCATGGCAGAGGTCGGCCGGCTCTTCAACGACAATGAGCTGATCGTGGCCGAGGTGCTGCAGAGCGCCGAGGTGATGAAGGCCGCGGTCGGGCTGCTCGAGCCGCACATGGAGAAGTCCGAGCGGTCGGCGCGCGCCAAGGTGCTACTGGCGACCGTCAAGGGCGACGTCCACGACATCGGCAAGAACCTGGTCGACATCGTCCTGTCCAACAACGGCTTCGAGGTGGTCAATCTGGGAATCCGAGTGCCCAGCGAGCAGCTCATCCAGGCGGTCGAGGAGCACGCCCCCGACGTCATCGGCTTGTCCGGACTGCTGGTCAAGAGCGCCCAGCAGATGGTCCTGACCGCCGGCGACTTGCGGGACGTAGGCATCGCCGCGCCGCTGGTGGTGGGCGGCGCCGCTCTGACCCGGCGGTTTACCCATCTGCGGATCGCTCCCGAGTACGGGGGGCTGTGCGCCTATGCCAAGGATGCAATGCATGGGCTCGAGGTGGTGGAGAGGATTACCGATCCGGCGCGCCGGCCCGACTTCGAGGCCGAAGTCGAGAGTCTGGCCGCCGAAGACCGCGAGCGAGCGCGGATCAAGACGCGAACCAGCGCGCCGTCGGTCTCGACGACCCGGAGCGCCGCGGTGCGGACCGACGTCGCCGTTCCCGAACCGCCTGATCTCGACCGTCACGTCGAGCGCTTCGATTTGGACGATGTCTGGCGCGAGCTCAATCCGCAGATGCTCTATGCCAAGCACCTCGGGCTCAAGGGCTCGGTGCGGCGGCTGCGCGAAGCCGGAGACGAGAAGTACGCCAAGCTGGACGTTCTGGTCGAGGAGCTCAAGACCCTGGCGCGCGAGGGCGCGATGCGGGCCGAGGCGGTTTGGCGGTTCCTGCCGGCTCGCTCCGCGGGCAACGCGATCGAGCTGCTGACGCCGGATCGGGCGGAGAAGATCGCGGGCTGGGAGTTTCCGCGCCAGGCCGGAGCCGAGGGGCTTTGCCTGGCCGACTACCTCCTGGGCGCCGATCACGTCGGCCTGCTGGTGACGACCGCGGGCACCGGCGTGCGCGAGCGGGTCGAGGCCTGGAAGCACGAAGGCGAGTTCCTGAAGAGTCATGCTTTCGCCGCCCTGGCTTTGGAGACGGCCGAAGCGGCGGCCGAGCACCTCCACCGCCGGCTGCGCGCCTGGTGGGGCTTCGCGGATGCCGCCGAAGTGAGCGCCGAGGATCGCTTCGCAGCTCGCTACCGGGGCCGCCGGTACAGCTTCGGCTATCCGGCCTGTCCCGATCTCGCCGGCCAGCGCCAGCTCTTTGCCATGCTGGAGCCGGACGACATTGGCGTCGAGCTCACCGAGGGCGACATGATGGCTCCCGAGGCCAGCGTTTCGGCGCTCGTCTTCCACCATCCGGACGCCAAGTACTTCGGCGTCTAGGGGCTTGCTGAAGAGGAGGTTTCCGGCAAGCGCCAAGGAGGTGCCGGCTGCCGCGGGCTCGAGCTTCGGAAGAGGTGGCCCGTTTGCCTCGACGACCTCCCAGGAGGTCCGAGTCCTTCGGTTCCGGACGTGGTGGCCAATGGGGGGACCGAGCGACAAACCTCCCGATCGGGACGCCAGCGGCGAGATAGGCTCGGGCGTCCCGAGCTTCAGAACCAGGAGGTGTTTCTTGCGCAACCGCTCCCTGCCCGTGTCGCTGTCTGCGGTGTTCCTTCTCCTTCTCGTCTTCGTTTCCGGCGTTTCGGCTGCCGGGGAGGGCCTGGCAGATGCCGAAGTCCTGGCCGGCCTCGAGCTGCGTTCGATCGGCCCGGCGCTCATGGGCGGCCGGATTGCCGACATCGCGGTTCATCCGGACGACTCCAGCACCTGGTATCTGGCGGTCGGTTCGGGCGGAGTCTGGAAGACGAAGAACGCCGGTGTCACCTGGGACCCGATCTTCGGCGACCAGGCGGTCTATTCCACGGGCTCGGTGACCTTGGATCCGTCCAGCCCGAACGTCGTTTGGGTGGGCACGGGCGAGAACGTCAGCGGACGTCACGTGAGCTGGGGCGACGGCGTTTACAAGAGTCTGGACGGTGGAGCGACGTGGCGCAACATGGGGCTCGCGGAATCCCAGCACGTTGGCAAGGTTGTCGTTCATCCCGAGGATGGCGACACCGTCTGGGTCGCGGCGGAAGGGCCGCTCTGGTCGGCCGGGGGCGACCGGGGTCTGTTCAAGACCACCGACGGCGGCGAGACTTGGCGTTCGGTCCTGACGGTGGATGAAAACACCGGTGTGACCGACGTCGAGATCGAGCCCGGCAACCCGCGCGTCCTGTACGCGGCCACCTACGAGCGGCGCCGCCAGGTCTGGTCGCATCTCGCCGGCGGCCCGGGCTCGGGGATTCACAAGTCGACCGACGGTGGTGAGACCTGGCGCCGCATCGCGACCGGGCTGCCCGATGGCGACATGGGCAAGATCGGCCTCGCCGTCTCGCCGGCCGATCCGTCGGTCGTGTATGCGACGATCGAGGCCGACGAGGACAATCGTGGCCTCTACCGCTCCGTGGACCGCGGCGAGAGCTGGAGCCGGCGCAACGGCTACATCTCGAACGGCACCGGTCCGCACTACTACCAGGAAATCGAGGCCTCGCCTCACGACGTTGACACCGTCTACCAGATGGACGTCTTCCTGCACGTGACTCGCGACGGCGGCGCCAACTTCGAGGTGCTGGGCGACGGCCGGCAGAAGCACAGCGACAACCACGCCCTCTGGATCGACCCGGACGACCCGAGGCACCTCTTGGCGGGCACCGACGCGAGCTTGTACGAGAGCTTCGACGACGGCGCTACCTGGCGCCAGTTTCCCAACCTACCGATCTCCCAGTTCTACAAGCTGGCCCTGGACAACTCGGAGCCCTTCTACAACATCTTGGGCGGCGCTCAGGACCTCGGCACCCTTTTCGGACCCTCGCGCACGACCAACGCCGAGGGGGTCCGCAACGGCGACTGGTTCGTACCCCTCGGCGCCGACGGCTACGCTTGCGCCTTCGATCCCGAGAACCCGTCGATCGCCTACATGGAGTGGCAGGTGGGCCGGCTCCAGCGCTGGGACCGTGCCAGCGGCGAGAACCTCGACATCCAGCCGGTGCCGGCTCCAGGCGAGCCGCCGGAGCGCTGGAACTGGGACGCGCCTCTGATCGTCAGTCCGCACGCCTCGACGCGTCTGTACTTCGCTTCCCAGCGGCTTTGGCGCAGCGACGACCGCGGTGATTCCTGGACCGCGGTCAGCGGCGATCTGACTCGCGGCCGGAATCGCTACGAGCTGCCGGTCGCGGGCCGGGTGAGGAGCATCGATGCGCTCTACGACAACGGAGCGATGTCCTGGTACTCGACTGTCAGCGCGGTCTCCGAATCGCCGCTCGTCGAAGGGCTGCTCTACGCCGGCACCGACGACGGTCTGGTCCAGGTGAGCGAGGACGGCGGCGCCACCTGGCGCCGCGCGGCCGCGGTACGGGACGTGCCCGAGCTTGCCTTTGTCAACGATGTCGTGGCTTCGCTCCATGACGCCGATACCGTCTTCGCGGTTCTCGACGCCCACAAGGAGGGCGACTTGCGGCCGCTCGTCGTCGAGAGCCGCGACCGGGGCCGTAGCTGGCGCTCGATCTCCGGCGATCTGCCCGAGCGGGGCGTGGTCTGGTCTCTGGCGCAGGACCACGTCACGCCGGAGCTGCTGTTCGCCGGCACCGAGTTCGGGCTCTACGTTTCGCTCGACGGCGGCGAGGACTGGAGCCGGCTCGCCGGCGCGCCCACGATCTCGTTTCGGGATCTCGCGATCCAACGCAGGGACGACGACCTGGTGGGCGCTACCTTCGGCCGCGGTTTCTACGTGCTCGACGACTACTCGGCCTTGCGCGAGATCGCCGCGGGCGCGCTGGCGGGTGAAGCCGCGCTTTTTTCGGTCCGCGATGCCTGGTGGTACGTGCCGTGGGTGCCGGGGCAGGCCAAGGGCAAGCCGTCGCTTGGGAGCGACGACTACACCGCGCCCAATCCTCCCTTCGGCGCGGTCATTTCCTACTACCTCGAGAAGGATCTCGAGACCGCCAAGGACGCCCGCAAGAGTGGGGAGAGCGAGCTGGCCGAGGAGGGCAGGGACGTGCCCTTCCCCGGCTGGGAAACGCTCCGAGACGAGGCACTCGAGCACGGGCCCAAGGTGCTGCTGACGGTGCGGGACGCGGCGGGCTCGCCGGTGCGGCTGATCGAGGGTCCGGCGAAGAAGGGCATTCACAGGGTGAGTTGGGACCTCCGCCGCCCGCCGCCGGATCCGGTGAGCCTGACAACCCCCGGCTTCAGGCCGCCGTGGCACAGCGATCCCCAGGGTCCGCTCGCTCCTCCCGGGACGTATACCGTGGAGATGGCACTGGTGACGGGCGCCGGCGTGCGGCCGGCGGCCGAGCCCCGGTCGTTTGCAGTGCGGCCGGTGCCGAGCTTCAGCCTGGGCGAGCCCGACTTTGGCGTGCTGACGGCGTTCCATCAGGAGACCGCCGACCTGGCACGGCGGGTGGCGGGCGCCGGTCAAGAGATCCAGCGGGCTGAGGAGAGGTTGCGCCATATCCGCGCGGCCCTGGTCGAGGCTCCGGCAGCCGACGCCGATCTGTGGACCGGCCTGGCCGAGCTCGAGGCCGCGGTTGCCGGCCTGCGTTTGAAGCTTCTCGGTGACCGTGTCCTGGGGCGTCACGACGAGCCCTCGACGCCGACAATCTCACGCCGCGTCGGCCAGGTGGCCGGCGGCACTTGGAACACGCGGCAGCCGCCGACCGCGACCCAGCGGGACAGCCTGGCGATCGCGCGCACCCAGTTCGTCGAGGTCGGTGCCGAGCTGATCGAGCTCCTGGAGACGAGGCTGCCAGCCTACGAGGAGCGGCTCGAGGCCGCCGGCGCGCCTTGGACGCCAGGACGCAAGGTCGCACTGCCGAGCGGAAGGAACTGACGCGGTCGAACCCAGATTGCCAGGCGCCTACTGCCGCTTGGGACGACGATTGGACGTGCTGATCGCGGGTCAGCCAGTCGGCCCAACCGATCGGGCCTAGCCGATGGCCTTAGGGTCCTCGAGCGCCTCCAGGGCGGACTCGGCTTGCTCCCATTCGGACATCCAGGTCTCGATCCGGGCCTTGAGCTCGACCTGTTCTTGCTCGAGCTTGCGGACGGCTTTCTGGGGAGTGCGCTCGAAGTAGCTGGGGTCGCAGAAGGTCTCGTTGATCTCGTGGATCCGAGTCTCGGCCCGTTCGATGCTCTCGGCCAGCCGGTCGCGCTCCGTGGTCAGCTTCCGCCGCTTCGCCTCGGACGCGCCCGCCGGGCGTGAGGAGCCCGCCTTCTTGGACCTCTTCCTGGCTTGGCGCAGGACCACCTCGGCGTCCAGGTGGTCGTCGCCGCAGTCGGTGACGTACTCCTCGTAGGTTCCGCGGTAGTCGCGGATGCCTGAGGCCGTGATCTCCAGAATCCGGTTGGCCAACCGGGAAACGAACCAGCGGTCGTGCGATACCAGGATCAGGGTTCCGGGGAACGCCTCGAGGCCGTGCACCAGGGCCTCGATGGCCTCGAGGTCGAGATGATTGGTGGGCTCGTCCAGAACCATGACGTTGGGCTTTTCGACCGCTAGCCGGGCGAAGACCAGCCGCGCCGCTTCGCCCCCGGACAGGCTGCCGAGGCGCTTGTCGACCTCGTCCTTGCGGAACAGGACCGCGGCCAGCTGGCCACGGACGAAGCCCACCGGCTCGCCGGGGCAGAATTCCCAGAGCCAGCTCTCGATCGTGGCCTTGGCCGGCTCGAGGGACTGGTGGTGGTCCTGGGCAAAGTAGCCGGGGTGGGCCTCGTAGCCCCATGCGACGGTCCCGGTGTCGGGCTCGAGCTCGCCCATGGCGATCTTGAGCAAGGTCGACTTGCCGATTCCGTTGGGGCCGATGATCGCCAGCCGGTCGCCGCGCTCGACGCTCAGCCCGACGTCGCGCAGCACGACGTTGTCTCCGAAGGCCTTGCCGATGCCTTCGAGGCCCAGGACCTCCCGTCCGCTCGCCCGCACCTGGTCGAAGCGGAAGCGGGGATAGCGGCGCGAGCTCTGGGGCAGCGGCTCGAGCACGATGCGGTCCAGCACCTTCTGTTTGCTCTTGGCCTGGCGCGCCTTGGTGGCTTTGGCTCGGAAGCGGTCGACGAAGGCCTTGTGATGGGCGATCTCGCGCTCGCGCTTGTCGATCTCCTTTTCCTTGCGCTCGCGCGCCTCGGTCTTCTGCCGCTGGAAGTCGGTGTAGGCGCCTTTGTACAGAGTGACCGTCTCGTAATCGAAATCCAGGATGTAGGTGGCGACATTGTCCAGGAAGCGATGGTCGTGGGAGATGACCGTCACCACGCCGGGGAAGCTCTGCAGGAACTTCTCGAGCCACCGAATCGACAGGATGTCGAGATGGTTCGTGGGCTCGTCCAAGAGCAGCGCGTCGGGCTGGGCGGCGAGCGTTTGGGCCAGCAGGACACGGAGCTTGAAGCCGCCGGAAAGCGTCGACAGGGGCTGCTGGTGGACGGCGCTGACGATGCCGAGGCCCTCGAGAATCTCGCCGGCTCGGGCCTCGGCGCTGTACCCGTCGTTGGCGAGGATGATCTCTTCCAGCTCGGCGTAGCGCTCGGCGTCGAACTCCCGATCGGCGTTCTCGAGCAGGCGTTCCTTCTCCTCCATCGCGCCATACAGGATCGGGTCTCCCATCAGCGCCACGTCCAGGATGCGCTTGTCCTCGAAGGCGAAGTGATCCTGGCGCAAGACTCCGAGCCTCAGCTTCTTGGCGATCGAGACCGTGCCTTCGCTGGGCGGCTCGTCGCCGGTCAGGATGCGCAGCAGCGTCGACTTGCCGGCGCCGTTGGCTCCCACCAGCCCGTATCGCTCTCCCGGGTTGAGCTGGACGGTGACGTCTCGGAACAGGATCTGGGACCCGAAACTCTTGGCCAGGCCCGACACCGAGATCATGGGGCGGGGAGGATAGCACGCGGCCCGTAAGGTGGCGTGGAAGTTGCACTTTTCGGGGCCCGGCATGACTCGGAAACGGCGAGGCGCGCGGCGGAACACGAAGAAGTCCGCCCCGGGCGGGCCTGTGGCTTGGCTCGGCCGGCACTGGCGAGTCGTCGGAGGCGCCGCCTTGGTGGCCGCCCTGGTCGCCGCGGGCTGGCTGATCTGGCCGTTTTGGCAGCTTGCGACCCAGCTCGAGGCGGTGCGCTCGGAGCAGCCTTCGCGGCTGTACGCCCGGGCAATGGACCTGGAGCTCGGCGCCCGGGTTCGATCGGGTGAGCTCCTGGACGAGCTGGCCCGTCTGGGCTACCGGAAGGTCGAGAGCCAGCCGGAGCGGACCGGGGAGTTTCGCTGGAGCGGCCGTGAGCTCGAGGTGTTCCTGAGGCGGCGTCCCACGGCCGACGGCTGGCTGGCGCCGGCCCGGCTGAGCGTTCGCTTCGCCCGCGATCGGGTGCAAGCGATCTCGTGGGCCGGGCAGGAAGTACTCCGGGCCGAGCTCGAGCCGGTGATCCTGACCACCTTCCTGGGGGAGGACCGGCGCGACAAGCGGCCGGTGGCTCTCGAACGCGTTCCCCAGTCTCTGATTCATGCAGTCCTGGCCGCGGAAGACGCCGGATTCTTCCAGCACGCGGGGTTGTCGGTGCGTGGCATCGCCCGCGCTTTCTGGATCAACCTGCGCGGCCGGGAGCTCCAGCAGGGAGGCAGCACCTTGACCCAGCAGTTGGTCAAGAACCTCTTCCTGACTCACGAGCGCACGCTGGCGCGGAAGCTGCGGGAGGTGCTGCTGGCGGTCCTGGTGGATCTCCGCTATGCCAAGGAAGCGATCCTGAGCGCCTACCTGAACGAGATCTACTGGGGCTCGGACGGTTCGGTCAACGTGATCGGCGTGGGAGCGGCGGCCTGGGCCTATTTCGGCAAGGACGTGGCCGAGCTCGATCTGTGCGAGTCCGCGCTCCTGGCCGCGGTCATTCGATCCCCGGGCCGCTACTCGCCGGAGGCGGCTCCCGAGCGGGCGCTGGCGCGGCGCAACTGGGTCTTGGATCGAATGGCCGAGCTCGAGTGGTTGCCCGCCGAGGCCGCCGAGAGCGGTAAGGCCGAGCCGCTTTGCTTCGAGCCGCGCTCGACGCCGCTACGCGCCGCGCCCTACTTCGCCGATTGGGTTCGGAGCGAAGCCCGGGAGCGCTTCGGTGTCGGAGAGATCGAAGACGCTGGCCTGGCGCTGCTCTCGACCCTCGACCACAGGATGCAGGCGGCCGCCGAAGCGGCGGTGGACTGGGGCGTCGAAGCGCTCGAGTCCGGCTGGGAGAAGGGCCGGGGACGGACCGGCGAGCTCCAGGCGGCGCTGGTGTCGATCGATCCGCGCACGGGCGCCGTGCGGGCCTACCTGGGCGGCAGAGACTACGGCTCGAGCCAGTTCGACCGGGCCGCGACCGCCCACCGTCAGGCCGGCAGCGCGTTCAAGCCAATCGTCTACGCGGCGGCCCTGGAAGCCGGGACGGTTTCGCCCGCCTCCTTCGTCGAAGACGCGCCCATCACGGTGGCGCTGGCCGGCCGGCGCTGGTCGCCGAGCAACTCGGACGGGGATTTCCGCGGCTGGGTGAGCGTGCGCGAAGCCTTCGAGCGCAGTCTCAACATCCCGACCGTCCGGGTCGCCCTAGACGTGGGCTTGCCCGAGGTCATCGCAACGGCTCGCGCTCTGGGAGTGCGCACGCCGATGGAGCGGGTGCCGGCGCTGGCGTTGGGCGCTTTCGAGGTGACGCCGCTCGACCTGGCCACGGTGTACGCGACCTTCGGCGCCGCCGGCGTCAGGCCGCCCGTGCACGGTCTGCGCGGAGTCCTGAACGAGTCCGGGGGGGCGATCGAAGGCCAGGCGTTGCCGGAGCCCGAACGGGTCCTGAGCCAGGAGATCAGCTTCGTTCTGACCACCATGATGCAGGGGGTCCTGGATCGGGGCACTGCCAGGAGCGTGCGGAAGCTGGGCATCGAGGACCGGTTGGCCGGCAAGACCGGCACCACCAACGACCGGCGCGACAGCTGGTTCGGGGGCTTCTCGCCCGAGCTCGCGACGCTGGTCTGGGTCGGCTACGACGACAACGCCCCGACGCGGCTCTCGGGTGCCCGCGCGGCGCTGCCGATCTGGGCGCGCTACGTCGCCAAGGTGCGTCCGGCCGCGGGCTACGGGCTTCCCAGGCAACCGGCGGGGGTGGTCACTGCGGTGGTCGATCCGGCCACCGGCGATCTGGCGACCGATGCCTGCCCAAAGATCCTGACCGAGTACTTCGTGCCCGAGGACGTTCCCTCGCAGCTGTGCCGGCTGCATGGCGATTGGCCTGAGTGGGCGGTCGCCGTCGATTCCGGATCGGTGGACAGCGAGCGGCGCCGGCCTTGGCGCTGGCTGTCCAAAGTGTTCGGCCGCGGCCGCGCCGGCCGGCGTCCCTGACCGGCGCGCCAGCGCCTCTAGCTTCTGGCGAAGCGGACGCGGAGGCCGACTTGGAGGAGCGATAGGATCGGGGGCTGGGCGAGCAGCGGCTCGCGCTGGAAACCCACGGTCATGGCGGCAACGAGAGAAGAAGCGGTTCCGCATCCGGCGATCCAGGTTCGGGGCGCCCGTACCCACAATCTCAAGAACGTGGATTGCCGGATCCCGCACGGCCGGCTCACCGTGGTCACGGGCCTTTCCGGCGCGGGCAAGTCGTCGCTGGCTTTCGACACGATCTACGCCGAGGGTCAGCGTCGGTTCGTCGAGTCGATCTCGACCTACGCTCGCCAGTTCCTGCGCCAGATGGAGCGGCCGCCGGTCGATGAGGTGTGCAACGTCCTGCCGGCGGTGGCGCTCGAAGCCAAGAACACGGTGCGCAACGCGCGCTCGACCGTGGCTACGTTGAGCGAGCTGGCCGACGTGCTGCGACTTCTCTACACCCACCTGGGTGAGGTTCGCTGTCCGGAGCACGATCTCCCCGCTCGAGCCATGAGCGTCGACGAGATCGTGACCGAGCTCGCCACGGGCGGGGCCGGCGAGCGCTTCGTACTCGCGGCTTCCGTTCCCCGACCGAAGCGGGCCGCAACCATCGCCTTGCGCGAGCTGGTCCGGCAGGGATATCGCCGGAGATGGCGGGGCGGAGAGATCGAGACACTGAATTCGCGATCCACCTGGACCAAGGACCAGTCTGAGCTCACGGTCGTCGTCGCCAAGCTCACGACCGACTCTTCGCCGGAGCGCCTGGCCGGAGCGGTGGAGGAGGCGCTGGCCTTGGGCCGAGGCCGGCTCGAGCTTCTAGACCTCGAGGGTGGCGGGCGCAGGTTCCTCGCCACCAGTCCGGCTTGCCCGAGCTGCGGCCGGGACTTCGTCCGGCCCCAGCCGGCGCTGTTCTCGTTCAACTCGCCGCTCGGGGCCTGTTCGACCTGCCAGGGCTTCGGCCGGGTGATCGGCGTCGACCGGCGCCGGGTGGTGCCCGACGAGGATCTGACTCTGGAGAGCGGCGCGATCGCGCCCTGGACCACCGACTCGAAGCGCAAGTACCTCAAACGGCTACTGGCCGCTTGCGCGGAAGAAGGCGTGCCCACGGACCGGCCGTGGCGCGAGCTCAGCGCCGGCGAGCGGGAGTTCGTGTGGAGCGGCACCGGCGATTTCGTCAATCTGGATCGGTTCTTTCGTCGGTTGGAGCGCAAGTCGTATCGTGTCCACGTCCGCGTGCTGCTGGCGCGCTACCGCTCCTACGACGCCTGTCCGGACTGCGGCGGCAGCCGTTTGAAGCCGGCGGCCCGGGCGGTGTTCGTACGCGACGCGCCTCTGGCGAAGTTGATGGCGATGAGCGTCGGGGAGCTCGCGGCCTGGGTCGCCGGCGGCGAGTGGTCGGATCGCGAGCGCGAGGTCGGCGCCCGCCTGCTCGAGGAACTGGAGCGCCGGGTCGGAATTCTCGAACGGGTCGGTCTCGACTACCTGACCCTGGACCGGCAGGCGCGCACTCTTTCCGGAGGCGAGATCCAGCGCATTCAACTCGCCGCCGCTCTCGGCTCCGGCCTCACCAGCACGCTCTACGTCCTGGACGAGCCGACGGTGGGACTCCACCCGGCCGACAGTGGACGGCTGGTCTCGATTCTGCGAGCTCTCGCCGACCGCGGCAATACGGTGCTGGTGGTCGAACACGACCGGACGGTGATCGAACGGGCCGATCACGTCATCGATCTAGGACCGGTGGCGGGCGAGAAGGGAGGCGAAGTGGTTGCCGAGGGCACGGTCGAAGAGATCGCCGCGTGTCCCGAGTCGGCGACTGGCAAGTACTTGCGGCGGCTGCCGACCGACGCCCGCCGGCACGTCGAGCGCTTCCGGCGCGAGCGGCGGCGGCCGAGCGGCGAGCGCCGGGCCAGGGGAGCCAGCGGGCCCAGTTTCCGGGTCGAAGGAGCGCGAGCCCACAACCTGCAATGCCTGGACGTCGAGTTCCCGCAGAACGCTCTGGTGGCGGTGACCGGGGTCTCCGGCTCGGGCAAGTCGACTCTGGTCGAGAACGTCATCTACGCCAACCTGGCCGGCCGCAAGCGCTCGGTCGATCAGGAACGCGGAGCGGTGACCGGGCTTTTCGGGTTCGAAGGCCTCGAAGACGTGGTGCTGGTGGATCAGCGGCCCCTGGGCCGGTCCAAGCGGTCGAATCCGGCGACCTCGATCAAGGCCTACGATGAGATCCGGAAGCTGTTTGCCGCGACCCCCAGCGCGCGCCGGCGGGGAATCACGGCCGGCCATTTCTCCTTCAACGTGAACAAGGGACGGTGCCCGGTCTGCGAAGGCTCTGGCGAGGTCGAGGTGGACATGCAGTTCATGGCCCCGGTGACCATCCCGTGCGATGAGTGCCAGGGGCGGCGCTTCCGGCCGGAGATCCTGACCGTGCGCTTCCGGGACCTGACCGTCGCCGAGACGCTGGATCTTTCGGTGGACGGAGCTCTGGAGCACTTCGCCGCCCACCCGCGCCTGTGCCGGCGTCTCCAGCTTCTGGCCGACGCCGGCCTCGGATATCTGCGCCTCGGCCAGCCGACGTCGACCCTGTCCGGCGGGGAGGCCCAACGTCTGAAGCTGGCGTCGTTTCTGGGCGAGCGCGCGTCCGACAAGTCCCGCCTGTTCCTCTTCGATGAGCCCACGACGGGGCTCCATTTTGCCGACATCGATCTGCTCAGCCGGACTCTGGGCCGGCTGGTCGAGGCCGGTCACTCGGTGCTGGTCGTCGAGCACAGCTCCGACTTCATCGCCCGTTGCGACTGGGTCGTCGATCTCGGGCCCGGTGGCGGTCACCATGGCGGCCGTCTGGTGTTCTCGGGGCCGGTTTCCGAGTTTCTGCGCTCGGGCGAGGGCGCCACCGCCGATGAGTTGCGCCGGCACGTGCGCTGGCACCGGAGCGACGGAGCGGGGACCGGCGATACGCTAGCGGCCGCCGGCTGACCACCATGACCGACCTTCAACAAGCTGTCTCGGACGATCCTGTGGAATCGGAGCCCGTCGTGGGTCCCGCTTCCGGGAACGGCCAGCCCACCGGCCAATCTGCTGGTCGACCCGGCGGCCAACACATCGGCCAAACCATCGGAAGACTCGCGGCCGCCCTTCTCGGCGTCGTGTTTCTGGTTGCCGCGGCCGCCAAGGCGGTCGATCCGGCCGCCTTTGCCGAGCAGATTCGCTTTGAGGGACTGGATGTTCTGCTGCCGGCCCCCTGGGTGGCCTGGATCGCAGTCGTTCTGGAGGCCGGACTCGGGGCCGCGCTGGTTCTCGGCTTGCGCCGCAAGACGTTATTGCCGGTTGGCGCGCTCGTGCTGGTCTTCGTGCTGTTGACGGCGCGTACGTATCTCAAGTTTCTAAGCGGCGAGTTGGACGAGGCCGCGGCCTGTGGCTGTTTCGGCAATCTGGTCGATCGGACGCCGGCCCAGGCCTTCTGGCAGGACCTGTTGCTGCTGGTGCCGCCCTACCTGCTGGCAGTCGCGTTGCGGCCATTGCGCTCGCTTGCCGGCCGCTGGCGGCGGGGCTTGGCGGTGGCGGTAGCCGCGGCTACCGGACTCTTCACCTGGCTGGCGCCGTCGCTGCCCTTGGACGACGTCGCGACGCGGCTGGCGCCGGGGGTCGAGATCGAGGCCCTGTGCGTGGGATCGGAGCGGGAGGGCGCCGAGCGAGCCTGTCTGGACCTGCTCGTTCCGGAGCTCCTGGAGGGCGAGCATCTGGTCACGATGGCCGCTCTCGAGGCCGGCGACACCGAGGCGATGGTGGACGCGCTCAACCGCCAAGCCGGCGGGGAGGCGTCGGTTTGGCTCCTCACCACCGCTCCCGAGGACGAGATCCAGGGATTCTTCTGGACCTGGGGCCCCAGATTCGAGGTCCGGGAGGTACCCGAACCCTTGATGCGGCCTCTCTATCGCGAGCTGCCGCGGAGTTTCGCGGTTAGCTCCGGAACGGTCACCGCCACCTGGACGGGTTTCGCCGAGTCCGCTGGCTCCGCTGGCTTCGATGGCTCCGCTGGCTCTGATAGCTCCAATGACTCTGATAGCTCCGGTATGGGCCTGGAATGAACTTCGCAGGTAAGATCGCCGCCACGGGCCCTCCGGTAGGGGAGCGTCCCGTTCGACCCGACGCCCGACCCGACGAGGATTCCGACCATGCTACGTACTCGACTTGCCGCAACCACCAATCCCTCCAGGCGTAGCGGGCCGGCCAGCTTTTGGTTGGCCGCTTGCGCGCTGGCCTTGCTGCTCGCCTTCGGAGGCCCGGTTGCCGCGGAATCGCAGCCCGGCCAGGCGAACCCCGGTTTCGAGCTCATCGACGACTACATTCTGGTGGTGGATGGCGCGGACGATGCCGGTGCTTCGATCTACGCGGCACACGGTTCGCGCGCGATCCTCCTGAGGTCTTCTTCCCTGGAAGCGCCGGTTCTACTCTGGCCGCGAACCCGCGCGGTGGAGTCGATTCATATTCTGAAGATGGTCAAGAAGGGCTCCGATCACGTCGATCTGCTTCCCGATCCGGTGCTCGCGCGGCACGCGCCGTTCCAGGTTCTGGGATCGAACGTCGTCTTCCAGGTGGCTGGTAAGGAGCTGCGTCTCAAGCCCAAGCCCCCGCTTCTGGGCCTGTTCGACCTGAGCAGCATGTTCGACAGCTCCAAGATCTACTCCCGGCGGGCCGAGGTCTACCAGCCGTCCGCGGACATGGTCGAGAAGCTCCGCACTTCGGACGCCGAGATTCGCGTCCGGGTTTTCTTCGGCAGTTGGTGTCCGGCCTGCGGCCAGATGGTGCCGCGGATCATGAGGCTGGGACAGGAGCTCGAAGACGCGGGCCTCGACCTCGAGTTCTACGGGCTGGCGCGCGGCTTCTCGGGCGAGCCGGAGGCCGAACGCTACAACATCAAGTCGGTACCCACGGGCGTCATCTTCGTCGACGGCCGAGAGGTCGGCCGGCTGTCCGGCAACGATTGGCGCAGCCCCGAGACCGCTCTCGAACGGTTCGCGGCTGGCCGCTGAGCGGCACGGAAACGAGCTTTGAGACCGGGCGGCTAGCCGTTCCGAAGTCGCAAGGAGCCGTTTTCGAGCTCGGTGTCGAGTTCGACGTCGAGCTCTTCGATCCGGTAGGCGCCGCCGCTGGTCCGCACGAGGTCTAGGAGAGCGATTCCCGAGGAAGTCTCAACGGCGGCCATCCAGTGCGGCAGCGGGAAGACGCCCCGGCCGTCGGCACCTGCGGAAGGCCGTTCCACCAGGGCCGAGCCTTCGGATCGGTAGAGAAGCCGCCGGATTCGTTCCGGAGCGAGGCCTAGCCGCTCCTGGGCCGCTGGCCACCAGTCCGACTCGTCGGCCGGGTCCTGATTCAATCGGGGGCGGCCGGCAACCAGGAGCCAGAGCCGCGACTCGGCCGGCAGCCGGAACCGAAGCCTGCGCCGCTCCAGGAACGCCAGAGCGCGGGCCAGGCCCGCGGAGGTGGCTACAAACTCGAGTGGTCGCCCGTCCCGTTGCCGCGAACCCAGCCAGGAGCGGAGCGCCACGAGGTCCGTGGCGGCACCGGGCGGGTTGAGCTCCTCGAGCGGGTGGATTTCGGAGACCGTCTCGATCAGGGCGTCCCGACCGGTGGTATCAGCGGCGGTGTTGTCAGCGGGTGCCACGAGCAGTACCCGGAGACCCGAGGCTGGAGCCGGCGGCAACTGTAGGTCGAGGGCGGCACGAAGGAGAGCCGGCTCGGCCCGGGGCCGGGTGGTATTTGGCGGCTCGGGCTCGAGCTTGCGCCAGCTCACGCGGTTATCCGGGCTGCGTTGCCGACCGATGAGCTCGGCCGCCAGGTTCTCGAATTCGGCGCGGCTCCCGGACCGGATGCAATCCAAGATGCGGTCTTCGAGTCCGGTCGGCACGGGTGGATTTTGCCACGGGTTCCAGCGCCAGGCGGTTCTGAAACGCCCGGCCAAGTCCCGTGCCGAGTAGCTCCGCGCGACCCGGACCGGCAGCCCGCTAGCGCCTGGCACGCCCTTCGGTTCCAGGCTATGATGCCCGCCATGTCCGGCGACTTTCCGTACTCCAAGAAGATCGAGATCGACAAGGCCCCGAGGCCGAAGCCGCCCAAGCAGGTGGCGGTGATCGACCAGACCGGGTGCACCGGCTGCGAAGCGTGCATCGCCTTCTGTCCGGTGGACTGCATCGAGATCGTGCCCGGTCCGGAGCATCCGGAGTTCATGAAGCTGGTCGAAGTAGATCTCGAGCGCTGCATCGGCTGCCAGCTTTGCGCCCGCTACTGTCCCTGGGAGACGATCGACATGTGGGGATGGGAAGAAGGCGTCGAAGCCGCTCCCAGCCTGACGGTTCGGTCCCTCATCTACGACTACGATCCCGAAGAGATGCATGAAGCCGCCGAAGGACGTTCTTGAGTTCCCCGCCGACGCCGTGGCCGCCGACGCCCAGCTTCAGGATCCCGAGCTCGCCGCGGCGCTCAAGAAGACGCTGACTGTCGTCTACAAGGACCACCCGCTCACGGCCAATCAGCTGCTGGTGCTGGCGGCCGAGTTGCAGCGGCTGGGAGTCCATCGCCTGGTCGAAGAGCACCTCGACAAGTTTCAGTACCGCAAGTAGGCGAGCGCTTCGGAGCGCCGGATCGGCTCGAATCGACTCGGGCCGGGGACCGCTTCAGGCGCTGCGGCAGCTCTCGAGGCCGGCGAAGAAGCGTGACGCGGCCTCGGCGGGCGATCCGGCCAGGGCCTGAAACGACCCGTTCGCGGCCCAGTCCTCGGGCAGGTGCCCGAGATACGGTGGGTTCAAGAAGCGGCGGTCCAGAAGGGCGATAACTCCGGTGTCGTCGGCCGACCGGATGAGCCGTCCCGCCGCCTGGACCACCCGGGTCATGCCCGGCACCACGTAGGCGTACTCGAAGCCGCGCTCGAAACGTTCGTCGAAGTAGCGCCGCAAGAGCTCGCGCTCGAGGGTCACCGCCGGCAGGCATGGACCGATCACCGCGACCGCCCGCAAGGTGTCGCCGGGATAATCGACGCCCTCGGCATAGACGCCGCCGGCCACGGCCACGAGGAGGTTGTCGCCGGTAAAGGGCGAGCGCAGCATGTCCAGGATCTCTTCCCGGGTGCTGTCGCTGTCGTCCCGGTTCTGCACCAGCACCCGCTTCGAGGCCACTTGGAGGTGCTCGGCGACCCGTTCGGCGAAGGCGTAGCTGGGGAAGAGCGCCAGGGTATTTCCCGGCACCGACTCGACGTAGGCCGAGAGGCTCTTGGCGATCGGACCATAGTTGCGGTCGCGCTCCCGGTAGACGGTCGAGACGGAATCGTCGATGACCAGCACCCGGTTCTCGCGCGGGAAAGGACTCGGCAAGGCCAAGGTCGCCGTGCGCTCGGCGTCAAAGCCGAGCAGGTCGCGGTAGAAATCGGTCGGAGACAGAGTGGCCGATAGCCCGATGGTGGCGTGGGTCCGGTTGATGATTCCGCCCAGGAAGCGGGAGGGGTCCTTGCACAGGATGCCGGTCCGGTCGTCGGAACCGCGCTTGCTCACGACGTGGCTGAACTCCGAACCTCGCGAGAGAGCCAGCCCGTCCTGGAACCGGAGCAGGTCGAAATAGCTCGACACGAAGGGATCCTCGGCGCGGTATGAGTTGTGACTGCGCTGATGTTCCAGGTAGTCGACGAAGGCGTCGTCGAAGTCCGGGCGAAGGTCCCAGAGTTCATCTTCGCTGAGCGCGGTCTCGGCTGCGGGTGAACCCGGCCGATCGGTGCCCGAGTCGCCGCCGAGCCCGTCGGCGACGGCCCGGCGGATCCACGCGGCCAGCTCGCGGCACAGCCCCGCGGCGCGCCGTGGCGCCGGCTGCTCGACCCCGGCGAGTGCGGCGGCCGCCCGCTCGAGAGCGCTCGCCGACAGGCTCGGCGAGTAGTATTCGCGCCCTCGATCGACCAGGTTGTGGATCTCGTCGATGACCAGGATGGTGTCGTCGAGATCGCTGTCCGGACCGAATTCCTGGAGCGCGACATAGGGATCGAAGGCGTAGTTGTAGTCGCAAACCATGACCTGGACCTTGCCCGCGAGCTGCAAGCTGACCTCGAATGGGCACACTTCTTCGGTCCGCGCCGCCGCGAAGATCTGGTCCGGGAGCAGAGTCGGGTGGTCGAAGAGCAGCTCCTCGGTAACGCGCGATCGGTGGAGCTTCAGGTAGAAGTCGCGGGCATACGGGCAGAATTCCTCGTGGCAGATGACCTCGTCGTTGGCGCACATCTTGGCCTTGGCCCGGAGCCGTAGGGAACGAAACGTGCCGTCGGCGTTCAACTGGTCGACCACCGCCGTGGCCAGCTCCTGCTGCAGGGTCTTGGCGGTCAGGACGAACACCCGCTTCCGGTGCTCCAAGGCGTAGCGAAGGGTCGGGAACAAAGCGGCTACCGTCTTGCCGAGACCGGTGGGAGCTTCGAGTAGGAGATGCTCGGCCTGCTCGAGGCTGCGAGCGACGGCTTCGATGATGGCGTCCTGGCCGGGGCGGGTGCTGGCGTGGGGAAAGACCAGGCGCCGGCCGGCCTCGCGTTGCTCCGCGAGGGCGCGGCGCCCATCCTCGAACTCGCGGATCAAGCGGTTGAGCCGGCTCTTGACCCGGCGTTCGACGTCGTCCAGGTCCACCGGGATCGGCTCTCGACGGACCGCGCGCGAACCGATCTCGATCAGCACCAGCTCGGCGGCTACTTGCTCCGGCCGGTCGTCAGCCTGCTCAGGCGGCTGATCCAGGGACAGCATCCAGGCGTAGAGAAGCGCCTGCTGTTCGTAGATCGCCCGCGTCGCCTCGGGCAGCTCGGCCTCGCGCCGGATCGACTTGATCTCTTCCAGAACCCGGGTCCCGTCCGCTTCGGTTCGCAGTCCATCGATTCGGCCGCGAATCTGGACCTGCCAGCCGCGGTGGAGGAACTCGGCGGTGACGGCTATCTCGGCCCGGTACGAGGGGTCCTCGAGGCGGGCCTCGTCCTGGTAGTGGCTGTGGATCGCCTGCCCGACCCACATGCGCTCGTAGCCGCCGCGCTGGCCGAAACCAAGATGGCGGAAGAGCTTGGCGTCCAGGAGGTCGGCGACGGCGAGCTCGATCCGGTGGTCGTCGGCGTCGAACCGAGGTGCCATGGTGCGCAGTATACGGGTGCGTGGTCGGACGTGGAGCCGGCTGCGCCGGAGCGGCGCGGCCATGCGGGACGACCGGAGCCGGCAGGGCTCGTTCGGTTTGCCTCGTGCCCAGCGCTGCGGTAGCTTTGTGGGATGTCGGTTCGGCCGCCCAGGAACGTCATTGACGTTTCCCAGATCGACCTGCCCCGTCTGCCACCGGGCCGGCTGCGGATCCTGCTCCTGGCCGCTCTGCTGGTGTTTACGGCCCTGGGCTCGTTCTACACCGTCGATCCCGAGGAGATGGGGGTGGTGATCCGGTTTGGGGCGTACTCCCGAACCACGCAGCCGGGCCTGCATTTCAAGATTCCGCTCGGGATCGAACGCGTCATCAAGCTGCCTGTCCAACGTCAGTTGAAGCAAGAGTTCGGATTTCGCACGCAGCGGGCGGATGTGCGCAGCGAGTTCACTACCCGCGGCCTCGGAGACGAATCGAACATGCTGACCGGGGACCTCAACGCGGCGGTGGTCGAGTGGGTGGTCCAGTACCGGATCGACGATCCCAAGCGGTTTCTGTTCAAGGTCCGTCGCGTCGAGGAGACCTTGCGCGACATGAGCGAGGCGGTGATGCGCCAGGTGGTCGGAGACCGGACCGTGGACGAGGTCCTGACCGTGGGCCGGCAAGAGGTGGCCGATCTGGTCGGGCTCAACCTCCAGAGCTTGTGCGATCAGTACGAGAACGGGATCAAGATCGAGCAGGTCGTGCTCCAGGACGTGAACCCGCCGGATCAGGTCAAACCCTCCTTCAATGAGGTCAATCAGGCGGAACAGGAGCGTGAGACCAAGATCAACCAGGCCCAGTCCCAGTACAACAAGGTGATCTTCCGGGCCCAGGGAGAGGCCGAGAAGACGGTCAGCTCCGCCGAGGGCTATGCCCTCGACCGGGTCAACCGGGCGCGGGGCGAGGCCGCCCGATTCGACAGTCTGTACGGGGAGTACCGCAAGGCGCCGGAGGTGACCCGGCGGCGCATCTATCTCGAGACCATGAACGACGTTCTGTCGCGGACCGGCGGCAAGATCATCTTCGACGACGGCCTGGAAGGGATCGTGCCGTTGCTGAACCTCGACAGCTTGAGCGGACCCAAGGAAGGTGCCCAGCGATGAGGGCGCTGGGGGTGCTGATTCTGGCGGTCGCGCTAATCGCGCTGGCGAGCGCGGCGTTTGTCGTCCAGGAGACCGAGCAGGTCATCAAGACCCGGTTCGGCAAGCCGGTCGGGGCGCCGATCTCCGAGCCCGGGCTCCACTTCAAGCTGCCGATCTTCGAGAAGGTGCACCGGTTCGACAAACGGTTCCTGGAGTGGGACGGAGACGCGACCGAGCTCACCACCAAGGACAAGCGGTTCATCTTTGTCGATACCTACGCGCGCTGGCGGATCAGCAATCCCTTGCTCTTCTTCCAGCGTCTCCAGGACGAGCGCAGGGCCCAGAGCCGGCTCGACGACATCCTGGACGGCGAGACCCGGAACGCGATCGCCAAGCACAATCTGGTCGAGATCGTGCGCTCGTCCAACCGCGAGCCAGCCCAGGACGAGTCTCAGCCCGACGTCGTGACCCGGCTCGAGCCGGTCCAAGTCGGCCGCGAGAACATCCGCCTCGAGATTCTCGAGAAGGCGCAGAGCCGGACCCTCGACCTAGGGATCGAGGTGCTGGACGTGCAACTCAAGCGCATCAGCTACGTCGAAGAGGTGCGGCGCAAGGTCTACGACCGCATGACCGCCGAACGCCGCCGCATCGCCGAGCGCTACCGGTCGGAGGGCGAGGGACAGGCCGCGAGCATCCGCGGCGATCTCGAGCGCGAGCTCAAGCGGATCGAGTCCGAGGCCTACCGGAAAGCGCAGGAGATCGTCGGCCGGGCGGATGCCGAGGCCACGGAGATCTACGCCGCGGCGTACGATCGGTCGGCCGACGCCCGCCGCTTCTACGAGTTCTTGAAGAGCATGGAGACCCTGGCGTCGACGACGGACGAGTCCACGTCCCTGTGGATGTCGACCGAGGGCGAGCTCTACCGGTTTCTGGATCGCAGCACTCCGTGAAGCCGGAGGCAGCGGCTCATTCCCGGCACCGGCGGCCAGGCGTCGCCCGGATCCTCGTTGCGGCGGCCTGCGTGCTTCCGGCTGCCTTGCCGGCGACTGCCTCGCTCGAAACGGCTCTGGCCGCAGCCACCCAGCGTGCCCGCCGTGCCGCGCCTGAGCTCTCGGTCCACGTCGTGACCTTGCCCGATGGCCGCTCGGTCTTCGAGCGGCAGGCGGACTCGCTGCGCATCATCGCCTCCAATACCAAGCTTCTGACCACGGCCACGGCGCTTGACCGCTTGGGACCGGGCTTTTTCTTCGAGACCCCGGTCTTTGTCGAGGGAGAGATCCGGGACGGCGTTCTCCAGGGCCGGCTCGCCATCCGCGGCAGCGGCGACCCCAATATCTCGGGGCGGGACCACGACGCCGACGTCTACGCGGTCTTCCGCCGCTGGGCTAGGGAGCTCAAGGCGCTGGGAATCCGGGAGATCGCCGGCGACGTGATCCTGCTCCACGGCCTCTACGACGATCGCCGGGTGCATCCGGACTGGCCGCGCGACCAGCTTGCCCGCTGGTACGAAGCGCCGGTCGACGCGCTTTCCTTCAGCGACAATTGCGTCCTGGTGCGGGTTATCCCCGGCAGCCGGCCGGGAAAGCCTGTCGCGGTCCGGGTGCTGCCGGATCTGGACATCTTCACGATCCGGAATACGGCGGTGACCACCTCGTCGCCGCGGCGTCACAAGCTGGCGGTGGATCGGCGACCTGGCACCAACATCATCGAGGTTGGTGGCATGTTGCTGGCTCGGTCGCGGCCGATCGAGGTTTGGGTGAGCGTCGATGATCCGCCGCTCTACTTCGGTGCGGCGGTAGTCGAGGCCTTTGCCAGCGAGGGCGTAGCCGTCCGGGGCCACCCCGTGCCCGCGGAGACCATGCCCGAGGGCGCCTGGTGGCGGGTGACGGAGCATCGCACCGACCTGATGTCGGCGCTCGAGGTCACGAACCGGCGGAGCCAGAACTTCTTCGCCGAGGCCCTGATCAAGCTCCTGGGAGCCCGCCTCTGTCTCGAGGGCAGTTGGCGGGCCGGGGTGCGGGCGGTACGCGAGTTTCTGGAGGAAGCCGGCGTCGAGCCCGGCTACCGCTTGGTGGACGGCTCGGGGATGTCGCGTGGCAACCGGTTCTCGGCGCGTCAATTGACCCGGCTGCTGACCTACATGTTCGGCCATCGCCACGCGCGCGAGTTCGTCCTGACCCTGCCCTACAGCGGTTTGGAGGACCATTACCGCTGGCGTACCCGGCTTGCGGAAGCCCCCTACGGCGCGAACGTTTTCGCCAAGACCGGATCTTTGCGCTCGGTCTCGACGCTCTCGGGCTACGCCAAGGCCCGCTCTGGCAGGGTGTACGGTTTCTCGATCTTGTGCAACGGCGTGCCCAGCGTTGCCGACGCCCGTCGGGCCCAAGACGACGTCGTCCGGGCCCTGATCGACCACGGCTAGGTTGGCGACGATGATCTCGGCTACCGCTCTCGCTACGGGGGCCCTTGCCGCGGTATCACGTCGATCTCTTGACGCAGCTTGATGATGCGGTCTCGATCGTAAACGCCGGCGCGTAGCTGCACGCCCGGATAGATCGAGGTGCCGGCGCCAACGACGGTGCCCGGATGGAGCGTGCAGTTGCAGCCGGTGCGGACGCCGTCGCCGAGAATCGCGCCGAGCTTGCGGCGGCCGGTGGCTCCCAGCCCCGGCACCGCGATTTCGGCTCCGTCGTGGCGGAAGTTCGACAGGACCGTGCCGGCGCCCAGATTGACACCGGCGCCCAGGATGGAATCACCGACGTAGTTGAGGTGCGGGGCCCGAGCTCCGGCGAGAAAGATGGCGCGCTTGACCTCGCAATTGGCTCCGACAACGGCTGCCGGGCCGATCCAGGCGCCGCCGCGAATCCAAGCCCCGGGACGCACCTCGGCGTCGGGCCCGACGTAGACCGGCCCGGTGATGGCGGCGCCCGAGTGGATTCGAGCCCCCTTGGCGATCACGATGCCGGTGCCCGCCAGAGCGACGTGGGGTTCCAGAAGTCCATCGATGCGCTCGTCCGGCAACTCCCCCAAGACCCGATCCAGCGGCTCGCCCAGAAGGCGCCAGGGGGCGTCCCCATCGAGCTCTTCGGTCCAGATCGAAGGCAGGTCGGCGAACAGCGACGGCAGCGGCTCGGCGGCGAGCATGGCTCCATTATGGAGCATCGAATAGGCACCGGGTCCGGCGAAAGATCGCGCGCGCGGTGGCGGCCGTGGCCGGTAGAGTCGTTGCCGTGAGCTCCGCTTCCGAAGGATCCGCCGCCCTGCGGCCGCTCGCGACGCGGTTCTTCCGGCGTTCCGCCGAGACTCTGGCCCGCGATCTCCTGGGCCGGTACGTGGTGCGGCGTGAGCCGGACCCGGATTCGAGCCGTTCGCCCGAGCCTCTGGTCTTGCGGATCGTCGAGACCGAGGCCTATCTGGGGGTGGGCGATCGGGCGAGTCACGCCTGGCGGGGACGACCCACGGACCGGACGCGCGTGCTTTTCGAGCCGGGGGGTGTTGCCTACGTCTACCTGATCTACGGACTGCACTCGATGCTGAACGTCGTCGCCGGCCGGCGCGGGGACGGCAGCGCGGTCTTGGTGCGGGCCGGTCAGCCCATCGCGGGAGCGGAGCGCATGCGGGAGCTCCGCGGCCTGGGGCCGGGTACCGGCACCGAGGCACTCGCGAGCGGCCCGGGCAAGCTCTGTCAGGCTCTGGCCGTGGATCGCGGGTGCAATGGTTTGGCTCTTGGCGCCGGGTCGGGCGGCGGCGAGCCGCTCGTCATCTGCCGGGGCCGAAGGGTTGCCGAGCGGCACGTTGCCGTCGGGACTCGGATCGGCATCGACTACGCCGGTGCCGCCGCCCTCTGGCCGCTACGCTTCGCCGAGGCCGGCAATCGGCACGTTTCCCGACCGTGGCCGTGGTAGGTCCGGCCGCCGGCGCTAGCTCGAGGTTCAGGTCCAGGCGCGGCTTGCTCAGCCCGCGAGCTTGATGTGCCGCTCGCGCAGGAGCCGCCGAAAGACGAGCAGCGCGTCGATGGCGGCCATGGGACTGATCTTCAGGATCGTCTGGATGTCGTAGGTGCCGTTGACCCGGCTCAGGATGAACCCGTCCTGGGGCGCGATGTCGAGGGCGGCCAAGTCTTCCATGCTCCGTAACAGGGTCGGCACGGCCTCGGGCCGGATGCCTTCGTCGCTCAGGTGGCGGGTGACGTCGCTTTCGACCTGAGCGGTTCGTTGCCGGATCTCTTCGTTTTTCGGATGTAGGTTGAGAGCGGCGCGGAAGTGGCCCAGAGCCTGTTCGTAATCGCCGGTTTCCAGCAGAGCCTCGGCCTTGCCAATCAAGGAATTGGCGTCCGGCAAGGCCTCGGCCGCGCTCGGTTGCGGCTCGGCCGGGCCGCTCTGCCGCGGGCGCACCACCTTGACCGCTCCGTCCTCGATCTGCCCCAGGAGCGTTCGGCAGACCTGAAACTCGCTGGCGTGCGCGTGGAGCGCGATTTCCTCGAGGGTGCGGTCATCGTTGACCAGGGAGAGAATCTTGCTGGTGAGTGCGTCGGCGCCGCTCGAGGTCAAGGGCCGGGTCGAGACGACCACACAGTCCTTGGATGGGATGCGGGCGCGAATGGAGTGCCACTCGTCGGCGCGGCGGGAGCCTTCCAGCACTAGTGCGTTGACGTTGAAACGTAGCGGGATCAAGCGGTCGGCCGCCAGCTCGCCATCAACGAAACGGAACTCTCCCTCCTGCCAGGTGAAGATCTCGTAGACGCTCTCCTCCAGCTTGAGGCGTAGCATGTGTTCCAGCTGGCTCTCGGTCAGAGCGCCGATGGTGACCAGGATCTTGCCCAGGAGCATGCTGTTTTTTTCCTGCATGTCCATTGCCTTGGCCAAGGTGAGCTCGTCGATCAGACCGTGGCTGACAAGGAAATGGCCCAGGTACTCCTTGGGATCGCTGGAGGCGGTGACGATGACCTCGCCGTTTCGGAACACGACCCGCTTCTCGACGGCGCCGTTACTGAGCACGAGAGTGCCTGTCTTGCCGGTATGTCCGAGCCACTGCAGCAGCTCGCCCAGCTCCATCGTGTTCAGGTTGCCGGTAATGCTCATCGGGTGCGTCGAGATTCTAGCCGAGGGCCGGCACTCCAGCGGCGGCGGAGACGGCTACTTGAAAAGGACGGGAGCGTCCGGATCGTCGCGACGGATCGAGTCCACGAACCGGATCAAGCGGCGGTTGAGCGACATGAACAAGGTCGAGGAACGGTAGCCGCCGCCGAAGAAGCGGATGCCACGCAGCAACTGGCCGTCGGTAATACCGGTGCAGCAGAAGAGAATCTCGTCACCGCAGGCGAGATCGCCGCGGCGGTAGATGCGCTCGGGGTCGTCGATGCCCATCTCCGCCAAGCGCTGCTCCTGGTCTTCGCCGATGGGCGTCAGACGGGCGTGGATCTCACCGCCCAGGCAGCGCATGGCGGCGGCCGTCAAGACGCCCTCCGGCGCCCCGCCTATGCCCATGACCGCGTGGATTCCGGTGCCCCGTACCGCGGCGGCGATGCCGGCCGAGAGGTCTCCATCGCCGATCAGCCGGATGCGGGCCCCCGCCGTACGAATGTCGTCGATGAGCTCGGCGTGACGATGCCGGTCGAGGACCACGACGGTCAAGTCGGAGACCTCGCGGCCGTAGGCCTCGGCAATGTTGCGCAGATTCTCGGCCACCGGCGCGTCCAGGTGGACGCCGGCGTTTCGTGCCGTCGGCCCGACCACGATCTTGTCCATATAGATATCCGGGGCGTGGAGCAGCCCGCCGCGCTCGGAGGCGGCCAGGACCGCGATGGCGCCCGGCTCGCCGGTCGCGCACAGGTTCGTCCCCTCGAGGGGGTCGACCGCGATATCGACTTCCAGGCCGTTGTCTTGGCCCAGGAGAGCGCCGACCTCCTCGCCGACGAAGAGCATGGGCGCCTTGTCGCGCTCGCCCTCGCCGATGACGATCCGTCCGCGAATGGGCAGGCCATTCATCTCCGAGCGCATGGCTTCGACCGCCACCTTGTCGGAGTGCTTGCGGTCGCCGTAGCCCATGGTGTGGGCGGCGGCCACCGCGGCGGCCTCAGTGACCCGGACGAAGCCCGGCTCCAGCGTATGGTCGAGTCCGCTCATCTCAGCGCTCGGTGCGAGCCAGCTCGGCGGCCGCTTCTTCGATGACCGGCGGATTGAAGGCCGGGATGCCGGTGATGGCATTGCCGATCACCAGGCCGTGGATGTCGTGGGTGCCTTCGTAGGTGTACACGGATTCGATGTTGAGCATGTGGCGGATCACGGGGTAGTCGTCCACGATGCCGTTGGCGCCCAGGATCTCGCGGGCCAGCTTGGCCGACTCGCGGGCGACCCAGACGTTATTGCGCTTGCCGAGCGAAACCTGCTGGTGCTTGAGCTTGCCGTCGTCCTTGAGCCGGCCCAGCTGGAGCGCCAGGAGCTGGCCCTTGGAGATCTCGGAGATCATCCAGACCAGCTTGTCCTGGACGAGCTGGTGGCAGGCGATCGGCTGGCCGCCAAACTGCTTGCGCTCCTTGGCGTAGTCGAGTGCCGTGGCGTAGCAGTCCATGGCCGCGCCCAGAGCCCCCCAGGCGATTCCGTAGCGCGCTTGATTGAGACACATGAGCGCGTTCTTGAGGCCTTCGGTCTTGGGCAAGAGGTTCTCGGCCGGAATGCGGCAGTCCTGGAAGCCCAGCTCGGAGGTGATCGACGCCCTGAGCGAAAACTTTCCGTGCTGGTCGGTGGCGGCAAAGCCCGGCGTGCCTTTCTCGACCAGAAAGCCACGGACGCCGTCCTCGGTCTGGGCCCAGACCACGGCGACGTCGGCGATCGTGCCGCTGGTGATCCACTGCTTGGCTCCGTTCAGGATCCAGCCGTTCCCGTCGCGGCGCGCCGTCGTCCGCATGCCACCGGGGTTCGAGCCGAAATCCGGTTCGGTCAGGCCGAAGCAGCCGATCGCCGTGCCCGAGCCGAGCGCCGGAATCCAGCGGTCCTTCTGCTCCTCGGAGCCGAAGGCGTAGATCGGGTACATGACGAGAGCGCTCTGGACGGAAACGAAGCTCCGCAGGCCCGAATCGCCGCGCTCGAGCTCCTGCATGATCAAGCCGTAGGCGACGTTGTTCAAGCCGGGGAGGTCGTACTCGGAAATCGTCGAGCCGAAGACGTTGAGGCGGGCCAGGTCCGGAACCAGCTCGATCGGGAACCGCGCCTCGCGGTGGCATTCCTCGATGATCGGCAGCACCTGATCGTCCACGAAGGCGCGAACGGTTTCGCGCACCAGGCGCTCTTCTTCGGAAAGCAGCGAATCGAAATCGACGTAATCAACGCCGTGAAAACGGCTCATGACGAACCTCCTGCTGAGCAAAGCACGCCATCGGGCGGGCTGCAAGGAATGGGTGTTCGGAGGGGGCGAATCGGGTCGCGAGCCCACCTCGATCATAGCACGGTGGCTGGAGTATCATTCGTTGTGATGGGAGCTTTTCCGGGAGGTAGCGCGTGGGCCATGGCCCGGGACATTGCGGCCGGATACGTCCTGGTCACCGAGCGCACCTTCGCGCGGATGACGGTCGCTGATCTCCAGAAGATCGGCTTCGAGATGGAACGACGGCAGCGCGAGATCCGGGGTGAGCAGCTCGACCTGGAAGACATTCCAGCGCTTACGGACCGGAACCGCAGACTCATGCGTTTGTCCCAAGCGCGCACGATCCTGCAGGCCTTCCGGCGCAGGCGGAGGATGTAGAGCGTGTCCCGGCCGTCAGCCTCCTTTCCCTGCCGCAGGTCGTTCCTGAGTTCGTGGCGGCCGCGCTGATCAAGGTCGTAGCTCCGGCGGTTCTCGCCGTGCTGGCCGTCCTGTACCTGGACCGGAGCATGGCATTGCGCGGGCTCTTGCCTCCCGGCTTCTCCGCTTCGCGCGACACGGGAGATGCCTGGAGCTTCGCCCTGCGCCGCGCCCTGGCGGCGGCACTCTTGGCAGGGCTTTTCTGGATCGCGGTCTTCGCGCCGCTCGCCACGATCGGTCAGGCGCCTCCGGACCTGACCGGCGTCGCCTGGCCCAGTCTGTTTCTGGTTCATGCCATGCTGCTGGTGGTTCTAGTACTCTGGTACTTCCTGGGCTTCTGGGGTCTGGGTTCCGGTGCGGGCTCGGGCTGGAGCCGCCAGTTCGGGTTGGCGGCGGCGCGTCCCGCCGTCGAGATTGGACTGGGTGCCGCCGCCGGGGTTGCCGCCTGGCTGGGAGTGCTGGCGGTCTTGGTGATTCTGGGCCTCCTGATCACGACTCTGGGAGGAGCCGACGTCCTGCCGCAAGAGCCGCCGGCGATCGTGCCCTGGATGGTCGGGTTGCCGGTGGCGGTCCGCCTGGCGCTCAGCGCTTCGGCGGGAATCTTCGAGGAACTGTTCTTCCGGGGATTTCTCCAGCCGCGATCCGGCGTTCTGTTCTCGACCGTGCTCTTCGTCCTCGCCCACGCCGGCTACCAGCAGCCGCTGATGCTGGTGGGGGTGACCCTGCTGTCGTTGATCTTCGCCTTTCTGGTGCGATGGCGGCAGAGCATCTGGGCCGCGGTCGTCGCCCACGCGGTCTTCGACGCCTTGCAGTTGACGGTGGTTATTCCGCGGGCGATCGATCTTCTCGAGAGTGGAGTCGAGCTGCCGGTTGCTACAATTCTCGACCTCGTCCTATGAGCGTCGAAGCCGAGCTCACCGTACCCAGCAGCCTGGAAAACGTAGATCTGGTCCAGGCGGTGCTGGAAGAGACCATGAGCCGCTTGGCGGTGGACGACAAGATCTCGTACGCGGTGGGCATGGCGGTGCGGGAAGCGGTGGTCAACGCCATCGAGCACGGCAACGATTCGATCCAACACAAGAAGGTCGCGTTGCGCCTCGAGGTGGCCGACGACGAGCTCGTGGTCACAGTGACCGACGAGGGCAACGGATTCGACCTCGAAGAGGTCCCCGATCCGTGCGCGCCGCTCAATTTGATGCAGACGAGCGGACGCGGTTTGCTGTTCATGAAGGAATTTATGGACGAGATCGACTACACTTTCCATGAGGACGGTGGTACCGAGGTTCGGTTGACGAAGCGGTATTCCTCCGATCCGGGACTGAAGGAGGATTCATAGATGAAAATGTCAGTTCGCCACGCTGGTGGCGTCACGATTTTGGAGCCCAAGGGCAAGATCACGATCGGAGCCGGAGACGTCGCGCTCCGCGACGCGGTGCGCGAGGCGGTAGACGCCGGCTCGAAGCACATTCTGGTCAACCTCGGAGAGGTCAGCACGATCGATTCCTCGGGAGTCGGGGAGATGGTGTCCGCCTACACGACCGTCACCAACGGGGGCGGAGCGCTCAAGCTCTGCGACCTGCCGCCCAAGGTCGCGGACATTCTGCAGATCACCCAGCTCATCACCGTCTTCGAGGTGTTCGACGACGAGGAGGAGGCGATCGCCTCCTTCGAGGTCAGCTAGAGCCGGGCCGGTTGCGCCGGTCCCGGGAATCAGGAAGTTCCGTCGGCCGCGGCCGGTCGAACGGGCATCCTGCGGACGTTGTTGTCGACTCGCAAGGGCCGCGGCTCTCTCTCAGCCCGAACAGCCGGGTGACTGGAAGTCGAGGGCGACGGCCGGCAGACCGTAGAACTCGCCGGTCGGGTAGTTTTCGTAGCCTTCGACGGCGCAGTTCATGACCGCCACGGTGGCGTGGGTCATGAGGCTGATGTAGGGCAGCTCGCGGTGGACGATCTCCTGGGCCTCCAGGTACATTGGGCGCCGTTCCTCGGGTGCTGAGAGGCGGGCGCCCTGATCGATCAGCTCATCGAAGCGGGCGTTGCGAAAGCGGCCGCGGTTGGCGCCGGCGGGCGGGATGCTCGCCGAGTGCAAGGTCAGCTTGTAGATGTTCGGGTCCACGATGCCTTTCCAGCGCAAGCTGAAGAGCTGGAAGTTGCCCTGCTTGATGTCGTTGTAGAAGGTGGCGAAATCAAACGAGCGGATGTCGATCCCGATACCGACGTCCGCCAGCATGGACTGGACGATCTGAGCTTGGAGCAGGGCGGTCTCGTCGGTCGAGCTCTTGTAGGTCAGGTGGATGCGACGCTCGGGACCGTCGCCATCGGGGTCCGGCAGGCCGGCTTCGTCCAGAAGCCGGCGCGCCAGCTCCGGATCGAAGGCGATCGGGTCGAGGTCTTCGTGGCGGGCCCAATGCCCGGGTGGAATCATGGTCTCAGTCGGAGTTCCCAGGTTGCGGAAGAGGCTCTTGATGATGCGCGGCCGGTCGATGGCGTGGGCAATGGCGCGGCGCACCCGCGCGTCCGCTAGGGCCGGGTCTTCGAGGTTGAGCCCCAGGTACCGGTACGACGATCCGGGAGTAGTCAGCACCCGGAAACCCGGTTGGTCGGTGAAATCGACAACGACGTCCGGCGGCAGGGCGTTGATCAAGAGATGAACCGAGCCTTTGCGGAGCTCCAAGGCCCGTACGGTCGCGTCGGGTACCTCGCGCAGGCGGACCCGAGCGGTACGGGGCGCGGGTCCGAAGTAGTCGGCGAACGCTTCGAGCTCGAGCCGGTCTGGCGTTCGCTCGATCACGCGGTAAGGGCCCGACCCGATGGGAGTCTCGTTCATGGCTTCGGGGAGGACGCCGTCCGGCACGATGCCGGTAAAAGAAGTCAGCTCGGTCAACAGCGCTCCGTAGGGCTCCGACAGCACGAAATCGACCGTGGTCTCGTCAACGGCATCGACTCGTACCAGTTGGGGGAAGCCACCCCGCTTGGGTGAGGTGACCGTGCCGTCCACCATCGAGTTGAAGGTCCACGCGACGTCCCGGCTGGTCAAGGGCCGGCCGTCGTGAAAGCGGACGCCCGGCACCAGTGAGAAGCGATAGCGCAGGCCTTCGTCCAGGACGTTCCAGCCCGTGGCAAGGTCCGGGACGAGATTGCCGCCACGGTCCTTTTTCACCAGGCCGTTGAGCACAAGCTCGAAAACCCGGCCCGAAGCCAGATCGCTTCCCAGGCGCGGGTCCAGATGGGTGGGTGCGTTCTCGATCGCGAGCACCAGCGGCTGCTTTCCCGGCGGTGCTGGATCGCTGCCGCAAGCGGCGAGGGCAGCTACGGGAGCCAGCAGACAGGCGGCCAACCGCCGGCGGGCCAAGGGCGAGCGGGCGTTGGGACCACTGTGCGAGAACGAGAGCACGTTTCCTTAGCCGGTGCCGCTAGGTGCCGGTCGCGGCGGCCGGGGAATGATCGTAGCATCGGCCGATGAGGCCCCGAACGTTGCTGAGTTTGGCGGTTGCCGGACTCGTGGGGACTGCGGCCGGCGCGGTTCCGGCGCAGGGAGCGGTGGATCGGGAGGCCGCGCTCGAGCGGCTCCAGGCCGAGATCGCCGGCCTCGAGGGCGAGCTCGAGAAGGTCGGCCGCAGCCGGTCCGGGGTGGAGGCCGAGCTGCGGCGGCTGGACCTCGAAGTGGGCCGGCAGGAGCATCTGGTGCGGGCGGCGCGGTTGCGCCGCGAGCTGGCCGAGGATGCGCTGACCGAGAGTGAGAGGCGGCTCGGGCAATTGGAGATGGAGCGCGATGCGACCAGGTCGCGCCTGGCCCGCCGCTTGGCGGCGTTGCTGCGAGTGACCGCGGTCGACTGGCTGAAGGCCTTCGTGACGGTGAAATCCCCGGCAGATCTTTTCGGCCAGGTCCGGGCTTTGCGCTGGCTCGCCCGCCGGGACGCCCTGCTGCTGCGCCACGTGCGTCGCTTGCAGGCCGAGCTGGTCGCGACCCGCGAGCGCCTGGAGCGTGATCGCACGGACGTAGCGGCGGCTCTTCAGCGTGAACGCGGCCGGTTAGACGAGCTTCGGGACGCGCGCCGGCGTCAGGATCTGGTGGCCCAGGCGCTGGTGCGGGAGCGGCAACGCCTGGCTCGGCGGACCCGAGCGCTAGGAGAACGGGAACGGCGGCTCGCTCTGCTGATCGCGGCCGCGGTTGGCCAGGCCGAAGCGCCGCTCGGCGGACCGCCTATCCAGTCCTTTCGGGGTGTCCTGGACTGGCCGGTCGATGGGACCGTGAGTGTCCCTTTCGGTCCCCGCCGGGATCCGCGGTATGGCACGCAAGTGCCCCACAACGGGGTCACGGTGGAGACCGTTCCGGGCACGCCGGTACGCGCGGTGTATGCCGGTGCCGTGATCTTCGCCGCTGAGTTCGAGGACTTCGGCCGCACCGTCGTCGTGCACCATCCGGAACAGGTCTTTTCCCTCTATTCGGGCCTCGACAGGCTGCTGGTGGAGCGCGGCGATGTGGTAGCTTTGGACACAGTTCTGGGGACGGTATCGGCCCGCTTGTACTTCGAGATCCGGGTTGAGAACGATCCACGCGATCCCCAGGAATGGTTGCAATGAAGGACGAGACCAACTCTTCCTGCCGGCGTTCGCGGCTGTGGCTGGTGCTCGCGACGATCCTGGTGCTCCTGCCAGTGGCCGCCGGCACGCTGCGTCACGCCGTCGCCGAGCCCGACTCGTTTTACCGGGAGGTAACCGTCTTCTCCGACGTGCTGTCGTTGATTCGGAGCCGTTACGTGGACGAGACCGACACGGACAGCTTGTTTACGGGAGCCTTCGATGGGACCGTTGACGCGCTCGATCCTCTGGCCACCTTCGTGCCCGCGGATCGAATCGACGAGTACAACGCCTTCCTCGGCGTGGGCCGCTCGCGTAGCGGCGTCTTCGTGGCCCGAGAGCGCGGGATTCTCTACGTCGTCGCGGTCGCTCCCGAGAGCCCGGGCGCCGAGCTGGGGCTGGAGACCGGGGACATCCTGGCCGAGATCGACGGTCGCTCGACCCGGCTGCTGGGGCTCTGGCAGGTGCAGACGCTTCTGGCCGGCGAGCCGGGGACGGTGCTGGCGATCGAGTGGTTGCGTCAGGGCCAGCAGCATGAAGGCGAGCTCGTTCTGGCCGGCGAGCCGGGCTCGGCCACCGAGGCGTTCGAGCAGGACGGGGTGCAGATCGTACGTATCTCTTGGTTCGATCAGGGTACGGTCGAATCGCTGGCTGAGCTGCTGAGCTCGGAGGCGGCCGGCGGTTCCCTGATTCTGGATCTTCGCGGGGCGGCGGGCGGTTCGGACGCCGAGATCGCCGCGTCTTTGCGGGCGGCCGATCTTTTCGTCGACGGCTCGCTGGCGCGTCTGGCCAAACGGGGAGAGGCGATTGAGGCCTTTCCGTCGGAGCGGCCCGCGGTCTGGAGCGGGGAAGTCCTGGTGCTCACGAACCGTGGGACGCAGGGCGCCGCCGAGCTCTTCGCGGCGATTCTGGGCGAGCGTCTCGGCGCCCGCCGCGTCGGCGGTGCGACCTTCGGCCACGCCGGGCGCCGGACCGGTCGCACTCTTGCCAACGGTGCGATGTTGTTTCTGACCGACGCCTTCTACGAGGCGCGCGAGGGCCAGCCACTCAACGAGCGCCTGGAGCCCGACGTCGAAGTGCGGGCCAGTGCCGGTCGCACCGGGGCCGGCGAGACGCAGCCCGAAAAAGACGATGACCCGGTTCTGGAGCGGGCACTCGAGCTTCTTGCCGAAGAGGCTATCGCCAAGGCGGCGTAGCCGGGCCGAGCCGGCCCGATCGACCTAGTTTCCCGAATCGGCCGATTCAGGAGACACCGAGCCCGCGGGAGCCGATCGTCGCTCCCGGGCCTTGACTTCGTTCCAGAGCCGCTCGAGCTCGCCGGCACCGAGATCGGCGAGGGGGACTTCTCCCCCGGCGAGCTCTTCCAGCCCGCGGAACCTGCGCCGGAACTTGCCATTGGCTGCCTGCAGCGCCGCCTCCGGGTCGACGCCGAGCTTGCGGGCCAGGTTGGCCAGAACGAACAGAAGGTCCCCGATCTCTTCGGCGGTCTCGTCGGCGTTCTGCCGCTGCCGCGCCAGGTCGAGCTCGCGCCGTTCCTCATCCAGCTTGGTCAGGACCTCGTCGGCGGAGGACCAGTCGAATCCGGCCCCGGCCGCCTTTTGTGACAGGCGCAGTGCCGTGACGAGGGCGGGCAGGGTCCGAGGCAGCCCGTCCAATGCCGAGGCCGAAGCATGCGCCGCTCCCCGGCGAGAGCGTTTGCCCCGCTCCCAGGCACGGTTGACGCCGTCGGCGCTGTCGATGCGCTCGGAGCCGAAGACATGGGGGTGTCGTTCGACCATCTTGCCGTGCACCCGATCGATCACCTCGTCCAGCGTGAAGGCCTCGGCCTCGGCCAGCAACCGAGCCACGAACACGATCTGGAACAGAAGGTCGCCGAGCTCTTCGGTGACCTCTCCGCGATCGCCGGCGTCGATGGCGGCCGCGACCTCGTGAGCCTCTTCCAGGAGATAGCTGCGCACCCTGGGAAGGTCCTGCTCTTGATCCCAGGCGCAGCCGTCGGGCCCGCGGAGCCGATCCACCAATTGTTCGAGCTTGGCCAGGCGATCGGTCATGGTCGGATCCCGGCCGATCGTACCTTGGACCTCGGGAAACGCCTTGCGCTACGATTGCCGCGAGGCTGGCCGATGTCCGAAGGCGAATTCAAGGTAACCGACAAGCGCATGTTCACTGCCGAGGGTGAATTGCGCCGAGAGCTCGAGGATCCAGGCGCAGCGGCCGAGGATGTGGCACCGTCGCGCTCGGCGGGTACGGCGTCTCGAGCTCCGGCCGGAGCGGGGCGGGCGCAAGAACCGTCCGGGCCTGCCCGGATCGTGGATCCGGCGACGGGGGAACCGAGCGCCGCTACGACTCAGGAGCCTGAAGCGCCCGGCCCCGGCCCCGGACTGCTCGAGCTGGTCGCAGTTCTGGCGGATCCGCTGCCCTTGTTGCTGGGCGACGCGGCGCTTCCCGACGGCGGCTCGGCTGAGAACCTGGAAGCTGCCCGGTTCTACATCGACCTCATCGAGGTCTTGCAGCGCAAGACCGAGGGCAACCGGACGGCCCAGGAGTCGCAGGCCCTCCAGGATCTTCTCTATAACCTGCGCATGCGCTTCGTCGAGAAGCAGCAGGGCTAGCGGCATCAGGTCATGTCTCGGGTTGCCGCAAGGTCGCGCCGCGCCATTGCCTGGTTGCCGAGCGCGCTGGTGGCCGCGCTGCTGTTGGCGCTGCTGGTGGTGGCGCCCGTTGGGCTGAGCGCGCAGACCGAAGGCAGCGTGCCCTTGCGCGAGGAGATGCGGCAGCGCCTCCAGCGCATTCAGGAGACCTGGATCGACTGGTTGGCGGCGGCTCAGGAAGGCGACTTGGCCCGGGCCGGACGCAGTGGCGAGGATCTGCTCGCCGCCGCCACGGTGATCGACATGGCGCGGCTGCCGCAGCTCGCGGTCGCCGCCGCTGCCGCCGGGGACCGGCTGGTACGGGCCGGAAGCCTTGAGCAAGCCCGTGCCGCCGTCGAGATGGCGGAACGGCTCGACCCTGGCACTCCGGAGGTGGCCGTGGTTCGCGCGTCCTTGGTTCGGGCTGAAGGCAGCGGTCTCGAGGCACTGCTCTGGCAAGCGCGGGCGTGGGTGCGGACCCTGGCGCAGCCGCTCTATCGCCAGTCGCTGATCGGGGACGCGCTCTTCTGGTCGCTGACCATGCTGACCCTGGTCGCGGGAGCCTTCGTGGCGGTTCAGTGGGCGACCCGCGGCATCCTCCTGTTCCGGGACGTGGTGCGGTTCTTTTCTCGCTCGGTACCGTCCTGGGTGGCGCACGTGCTGTGCGCGGCGCTCTTGCTGTGGCCGGTTCTCCTGCCCTCCGGCCTGCTCTGGTTGGCGCTTTTTTGGTCTCTCCTGGTCTGGGGGTACGGCAGTCGGTGGGAGCGCGCCGCCCTGGTTGGAGTCTGGCTCTTCGTGAGCTTGGTTCCGCTGCTCGTCGAAACCCAGCTCAATCGCATGCGAAGCGCTTCGACGCCGAGTGTGCGGGCCATGCAGAACGTCGTCGACGGGCGGTTGACCGGCACTCTCTTCCACGACCTGGCGCCCCTGGTCGAAGACTTGGACGGCAGCCCGGCCGCGGATCATTTCTTGGCTGATCTGCACCTGCGGATGCACCAGTGGGAGCTGGCCCGACAGCACTACAACCGGGTGCTCTCGGCGGAGCCGGAAAACGCCGCCGCGATTGGCAACCTCGGCACTTGCCTCTTCTACGAGGGAGATCTGGACCGGGCGATTCAGCGCTTGCGCCAGGCGACCGAATTGGACCGGTCGACGCCCGAGACGCTCTTTGTCCTGAGCCGGGCCCTGTCCGAGAAGTATCGTTTTGACGAGTCCGAGACCGCGCTTCGGTCGGCAAGCGAGATTGATTCGGAGCGGGTCGCGGAGTGGATCCGGCGGCAGGAGGACAACCGAGTCGTCATGGCCGGCGGCGGCTTCGCCCGGATGAAGGAAGTCCGTCGGGAGCTGACCTCCGTCTGGAGTGAGCGCGATGCAGAACGGGATCTGACGACCTTCTGGCGGCGGACGATGTCGCTGCCGCTCGTCTTTGTCTTCGCACTGCTGGCGATTGGGCTGTACTTCATCGCGCGCCGGAGCGGGAACCGCTCCCGCCGCATCGAGCCGTCGTGGTTCGCCGAGCCGTTCGAGACACTGCGCCGGACTTTGCTGCCGGGGTTCTTCGAGGGCGAGACGGGGCGTTGGCCAGCGGCGGTGATTGCGCTCGCCGTGCCCTTGATCCTGCTGGGACTCAACTTCTGGAGCCGAATCGCGTCGGGCGTGCCCTGGAGCCTCACCGGTAGCGTCAGGTCCCTCAGCTTTCTGCCACTGATTCTACTGATCGCCTACCTGGCGGTACGCGGATTTCGCCTCATGAGACATCCAGGAGAGAGCGACTAGCCATGGAAGGCGTCCTGGAAAACGCGGCACTCGTGGATGCCTTGCGCGCGCTCAGGTCCGAGCGCAGGACCGGCATCCTGACCGTCCAGGGGGAGGAGGAGATCATCGCCTTTTCCTTCCTGGAGGGCGGCGTGGTCTCGGCCGACGCGCTCAACCAGTCTCTGGAGGATGGGTTGGGCGAGGTGCTGGTGGACGCGGGCATGCTCGGCAGCGACGACTTCGCGGGCCTCGTGGCGGAGTATCAGGCCGGGGGAGGGCGGGTCTCCGATCTCCTGCTGGAGCGCTCGTTCATGACGCGCGAGCAGCTTCTGGACGCCCTGCGCACGCATACGTACGGGCTCTGCCGGCAGGCGCTGACCTGGAAGAAGGGCGAGTATCGCTTCTACCAGGGTGAAGACGTCGCCTACGAGAAAGGTATCCGGCCGCTGGACGTCGACGAGCTCCTGGTCCGGGCGTCGATCGATCTGGGCGCGGCCGGCCCCTTTGGCGAATCCGTGCCCTGGGGGGATACGCGCTATCGAGCGCTGATCGCCGGTGATCTCGCCAGCGCGGTCCCCGGGGAAGTGCGCGACAGCGAGCGTCCGGAGGCCGAGGAGTTGTACCGAGCTCTGGACGGCGCGGACAGCTTGGCCGAGATCGCCGAGCGACTGGGTCTGACAGTCTTCACCGCCCAAGCGCTGGCGGCGCCCTGGCTCAGAAGCGGCTTGATTGAGGCGCTGTCGGAGGCCGCCGAGCCGGTGCCGCCTCTGGCCGAGCCCGGGACCTCGCCCGGAGAGGTGGTCGCCGGTCTGGGCTTGGATGCGATCATGCCGGGGTTCGCCGACGACGAGCTGGAGGCTCCTGTCGCCGAGGCGCATGGCGACGTCAGGCGACCCAAGAAGCGCCGCAAGACCGAGGTCTCGCCCTGGCCGCCCCGGGCCATGGGCGTCGGGCTGTTGGCGGCGATGCTCTGGGTTCTGGTGGCAATCCCGGGCCGGCTGCTCTTCCCGTTTCCCTGGCATGGAGGTCTCCGAACCGTCTTCGACGCCGAGCGGACCCTGAGCTCGGTACGCCGGATCGAGGATGCTTCGACTTTGTTCTTCCTGCTCGACGGTCGTTATCCGGAGGACCTCTCGCTCCTGGTCGCGGACCGGCTCCTGCCGCAGAGCGCCACCCGGGATGCTCACGGCCGCCCGTTTGCGCTCACCTCGGGACCGGCCAGCTACCTGGTGCAGATCGAGGACGAGGGCGCCGATCTGGCCGACTCGGTCTGGTCCTATTCGATCGGCGAGAACTTCCTGTTGGATCCCGAGTTCCTGGTCGAGGACCTGCGTAGCGAACCGCCTCTGGTCCTCCTGGACTGAGTTCGGTTCGGGCGGGAATAAGATCTAAGCGACATTCTGTTAGATTTGAATGGATGCGACCTTGACTGTGTCGCACTAAGATAATTTGACCCCATTCAGGAGGCAGCATTGAGCAAAATCATCGGTATCGACCTGGGTACGACGAACTCCGTCGTCGCGGTCATGGAGGGGACCGAGGCCAAGGTCATTCCCAACTCGGAAGGAAATCGAACCACCCCCTCGGTGGTCGCCTTCACCGACGGCGGCGAGCGGCTGGTCGGACAGGTGGCGAAGCGCCAGGCCGTGACCAACCCCAAGAAGACCATCTATTCGATCAAGCGGTTCATGGGCCGGCGCTTCGGCGAGGTCGATGAAGAGCTGAAGATGGTCCCCTATGACGTTTCCGGCGCGAGCGAGGGCGGCGTGCGGGTCTCGATCGACGACAAGAAGTACTCGCCGGAAGAGATCTCGGCGATGATCCTCCAGAAGCTGCGTCAGGCGGCCGAGGACTATCTGGGCGAAAAGGTCGAGCGCGCGGTCATCACGGTTCCCGCCTACTTCAACGACGCCCAGCGTCAAGCCACGAAAGACGCCGGCAAGATCGCCGGCTTGACCGTGGAGCGGTTGGTCAACGAGCCCACCGCCGCGGCGCTGGCTTATGGTCTGGACCGCAAGACCGAGGAACTGATCGCGGTCTACGACTTCGGCGGCGGAACCTTCGACATCTCGATTCTGGAGGTCGGCGACGGCGTGGTCGAGGTCAAGGCCACCAACGGCGACACCCACCTGGGTGGCGACAACCTGGACCAGCGGGTGATCGACTGGCTGCTGGACGAGTTCAAGCGCGACCAGGGCATCGATCTGTCGAACGATCCGATGGCCGTCCAGCGCCTGCGCGAGGCCGCAGAGAAGGCCAAGATCGAGCTGTCGAGCGCATCCGAGACCGAGATCAACCTGCCCTTCATCACCGCCGACTCGAGCGGTCCCAAGCACCTCAACCTGAAGCTCAGCCGCGCGAAGCTCGAGCAGATGGTCGAGGACGTCATCCAGCGCTCCATCGAGCCCTGCCGCACGGCGCTCAAGGACGCCGGAGTCGATGCCTCCGCGATCGACGAGGTCGTGCTGGTCGGCGGTCAGACGCGGATGCCGGCGATCCAGAAGCTGGTCGCGGACTTCTTTGGCAAGGAACCCCATCGGGGCGTCAATCCAGACGAGGTCGTGGCCATCGGCGCCGCGGTCCAGGGCGGCGTCCTGCGGGGCGACGTCAAAGACGTGCTGCTGCTCGACGTCACGCCCTTGTCGCTGGGCATCGAGACCCTGGGTGGTGTCTTCACCAAGCTGATCGACCGCAACACGACCATTCCCAGCAAGAAGAGCGAGGTCTTCTCGACCGCGGCCGACAACCAGACCTCGGTCGAGATCAACGTTCTTCAGGGGGAGCGCGAGATGGCGAAGGACAGCCGCACGCTGGGCCGGTTCCATCTCGTCGGCATTCCGCCTGCACCCCGCGGCGTGCCCCAGGTCGAGGTGACGTTCGACATCGACGCCAATGGCATTCTGAACGTCTCCGCCAAGGACCTGGGAACCAACAAGGAGCAGAGCATCACGATCACGGGCTCGTCCGGCCTCAAGGAGGACGAGATCTCCCAAATGGTCAAGGACGCCGAGTCGCACGCCGAGGAAGACAAGGAGCGGCGTAAGAAGGTCGATGCCAGAAACCAGCTGGACCAGTTGATCTACACGACGCAGAAGACCTACGACGAGCACCGGGAGGCGATGAGCGCCGACGACAAGGGAGCTCTAGAGAGCGCTCTCGAGGAGGCGCGCAAGGCCCTCGAGGCGGACGACCTGAGTCAGATGGAGGCCGCCTCGGCCTCGCTCACCTCGGCGTCTCATAAAGTGGCCGAGGCCATGTACAACCAGAACGCGGGCGCCGCCGACGGTGGGGAGTCCGCCGACGAGGGCGGTTCGAGTCCGGGAGACGAGGCCGAAGAGGTCATCGACGCCGAGTACGTCGATGTCGAAGACAAGGCGAGCTAAGACCGTAGTCGTGGCCAGCCGAGAGCCAAAGGGCCGGGGTGGCGCGGGCGGTCTTCCCGCCGACGATTCGCTCGCGGAGGGGCATCCTCGCGCGGGCGAGTCGTCTCGGTCGCCCGATGCGTCCTGGGACCCGACCTTGCCGGGCTTCTGGGAGCCCCGGGTCGATGTGCTCGAGACCGCCGAGTCGTTCGTCGTCAGCGTCGAGCTGCCGGGCGTGGACCGCGGCGACATCGAGCTCAAGCTCGACGGCGACCGGCTCGAGCTTGTGGGCGTGCGCCGGCCGCCGGCCGACGTCGCGAGCTACTATCGTCTCGAGAGGCGGTACGGACGCTTTCGGAGGGTCTTCGAGCTGGGTGGCGACCGGGGCGGCGGACCGGGAGGTGGGGTCGACGCGGATGGGATCGCCGCGCGCTTGGCGAGCGGGATCCTGACCGTCGTGATTCCGAAGAAGGGTCGCGGTGCCGGCCCTCGGCCGGTGGCGATTGCGGTGCGAGACGGCGATGGCTGACCGGCGCAAGCGGTACCTCATGATCTCGGCCGTGGCCGAGCAGTTCGAGATCCATCCCCAAACGCTCCGGCTCTACGAGCGCGAAGGGCTGATCAGCCCGCGGAGAAGCGCCGGCAATACCCGCCTCTACGATCGCGAGACCATCGAACGCCTGCGCACGATCTTGACCTTGACCCGGGATCTGGGTGTCAACCTGGCCGGAGTCGAGGTGATCCTGAACATGCGCGAGCAGATGGAGTCCATGCGCTCCGAGATGGATGACATCCTCGAAGAGTTGAAGCGCGAGTTGGCCGATCGCCGCGTCGGCGTCGACCGCAAGTACGCTCTCGAGAAGTTCGGCAGCGGCCTGCCCTCGAAGGTCTAGCGGATCGCTGAAGAACCGAGGCATCGGGAGCCCGGGACCGTGCCGCGCGGCCGGCTCGGCTTCAGGTTTGGAGCCGCAGAAACGCCGCGCCTCCGAGGCGGCTGAGGCCGGCTGAGGCCCATTCGGGGTGCTAGAGCGCGTGCTAGCATGCCGGCATGCTGGCGGAGACTCTGGCACGCGTCGAGGGCCGGCGTTCGTCCGTCGATGAGCTCTCGCCGCAGTGCCCCGAATGTCGGGACCGAGGCTGGGTCGTGGCTGATGACGGCGGCGCCGGCACGGCGCGGCCTTGCCCCTGTCGGGGCGTGGATCGCGTTCCCCGGCTACTCGAGCAATCGGCCATTCCCGATCGCTACAAGAACTGCACGCTCGACAACTTCAAAGTCTCCTGGGCGGGAACGAGCGAGAGCTCGGGGCTTCTGGAAGCGGCCTCCGCGTCCCGGCGCTACGTCGAGACTTTCGTCACCTCCGAAGGCGGGTTCTCGGAGGCCGGACTCCTCTTTCACGGTGAGCCCGGCGTGGGCAAGACCCATCTCGCCGTGGCGGTGTTGCGCGAGATCGTCGAGCGCTACGGTGTGCGTGGCCGCTTCGAGGACTTCACCTCGCTGATCCACCGGATACAAGCCACGTTCGAGCCGGGTACCGTGGACTCGAAGCACGCCATCCTGAGGCGGGTGAGCGAGGCCGAGCTCCTGGTGCTGGACGAGTTGGGCGCCCAGAAGCCCTCGGCCTGGGTCAGCGAGATTCTGTACCTCGTCATCAACGGCCGCTACAACCGCCGGCTGCCGACGATCTTCACCACCAACTACTCTCTCGGATCGGACGCGGACCTGGATCGAAACGGGGGCGCGGATCCGATCGACTGGCGCATTCCGGCCCGGCTGATCAGCCGGCTGTACCAGATGGCCAAGCCGATTCGGATGCAAGCGCCCGACTTCCGGCGCCGGGTCAAGAGCGCCTCGTTCTCGTTCTAGGGCGGGCAGGGCCGAGGCGGGAATGTCCGGACGGATAGCAGCGATCGACGCGCTCCAAAGGGGCGTCGCCAACGTCTGGCGCAACTGGCAGGTTGTGCCCTTGCAAGTGACCCAGACCTTGGCGGTCTCGGTGCTGTTTCTTGCCGGCCTCGTGCCGTTGATCTTCGCGGTCGGATGGGGCTTCGTGCGTGAGCTCTGGGGTGGCTGGCAGGGTCGTTGGGAGCCGGGCGCCTCCAGTCAGCTCTTGGAGCGGCTAACGTCTGCCTGGGGCCCTTTGCTTCTGGCCGGTTTGATCGCTCTCGTGGTCTGGACCATGGCGATGATCGTCTATTGCTGGTTTCACGGTGGACTTCTGGGCACCCTGGCCGCGGCGGACACCGGGGATGGACCCGTCGTGGCGAGCTATAGCTGGGAGCGATTTCGCTCGGACTGCGGGCGCTGGTGCTGGCCCATCTTCTGGATGGTCAACCTCTGGCTGGCGATCGGGACGGTCCTTCTCTGTGGGCTCTTCGCCTTGGTTGCCCTAACCCTGGTCGTACTCGGAGACTCGTATCCGGTGCTGTTCGGCTTGCTCGGTTGCGTTGGCGTGGTCACGTGCTTCGGGGCCATGCTGGGCCTGGCCATCGTCCTTAACGTGGCGCTGGCTCGCCTGGTGACCTCGGACTTGGGGGTCCTCGGAAGCTGCCAGGCGGCGCTCGGGATTGCGCTACGCCGGTTGCCGGGTCTGCTTCTCATCATGCTGCTCTTTTTCGTGGCCTCGATGGCCCTGGGGATGGCCATGTTGCCTTTCAACATGGCCATCAACTCCGTCGCTCGGGATCTGTGGCAGGTGCTGACCGTCAATTCCGGATTGACGCTCGTGCAGTGGTTCCTGTCGGGAGCCATCGGCCTCGGCTTGGCCGGGACCTTGATCGCGATCGTTCGCGGCGAGAGCCCCGCTTCCCAAGAACTCGTGGAGCCGGCGGTGGAGACTGGATGGCTCGAGTCCTGAGGCCGGTCCTGAGTCTGCTGCCAGCGGTCTTGGTGGCCTGCGCGAGCGCAGGGCCCCCCGGTGCCGATGCGGCCGGTCCGGAAGCGAGCCCGGTGCGGGCCGAGGCCGCGATGAGCTCCGGCCAGACCGCAGCCTCCGATCCGGTAAACCAGGCCGGATCTTCTGCCGGCTCTCCTGGAGAAGCCGCTCAGAGCGAGACCCCAGCCCCGGTCGCGCCCACCCGAGACGGCGCCGCGGCTGCGGCTCCCGCCGAGGCCCCATCCGATCCGGGGAACCCAGCAGTCGAAGCTCCAGCCGCCGGCCTCGAGGGCCTCGCCGGGCCCAGCCCCGAGGTGCGGCCGACTCCTCGGATCCCTGAGACCGTGAGGGTGGGACTCAGCACCGATCAGGACTCGATCGTGCTGCCCTGCTGTCAGGGCGATCTGGTGGCGATGGTGGGCTCGCGCGAGCTGGTCTCGGTGCGGCCGATCGTGGTCACGCCCGGAGTCGAGCGCACCGGAAGCAGCGTCTTCATGCTCCAGATCGCGGCCTTGCGAGACCCGCAGCAAGCCGACGAGTTGGCGACTCGGGTGGCCGGGAGGCTCGGCGTTCCGACGGGGGTCGTCTTCGACGCCCGCACCGGCCTCTATCGGGTCCGGGCCGGCCGCTACTCGAGCCGGGAGGACGCCGAGGGAGCTCGCCGTCTGTTCGGCCAGCACAATTTCCACGACCTCTGGGTGACCAGCGAGCAGGAGCCCTTCGAAGAGGGAGCTCTCAAGGTGCAGCAAGGCGAGCGCGCCTGGCTGGTGCACAGCCGCTGGCTCCGGATCCGGCCGGCCGCGGGCGAGACCGTTGCCTTCGGCGGCTCTCGGTACAGGGGCGAGCTCCTGATCTATCTCAACGATCGTGGCTCGCTCAATCTGATCAACGAGGTTTCCCCGGACGAGTATCTCCGGGGGGTCGTTCCGCGCGAGATGGGCCCCAACGTTTTCGACGATCTGGATGCCTTGAAGGCGCAGGCCGTGGCCGCCCGCACCTATGCCCTGCGCAATCTAGGCGAGTTCGCCGGCGAAGGGTTCGACATCTGCGCGACGCCGCGCTGCCAGGTCTACGGCGGCTACGATGCCGAGCACGAGCTGAGCGATCGGGCGGTGACCGAGACCAGTGGCGAGGTACTCCTCTACGATGGCCGCTTCGCCGATGCCCTGTACAGTTCGACCTGCGGCGGCCATACCGAGGACGTCGAGATCGTGTTTCCGTTGAAGTCCGAGCAATACTTGCGGGGGGTGCCCTGCCTGGAGGCCGGAGTGGATCGGCTGGGCGGATTGGACTCCGCCAGGACGCCGATCGAGGCGGGCCTGGCGAGCCGGGTGGTGCCCGCGGACCGAGAAGCCGGCGCAGCCGCCGATTTTGCCCGCCGGGTCAAGAAGCTCACGCGCATGGCCGGTTACGTGGTGACCGACGATCCGCTCGCGGATCTCGACCGGCGCACGGTCCAAGAGTTCTTGAGCCGACAGCTGGGCCTGGACTTGGACGCTTCCCTGTTCGTGGCTTCGGCCGACCTGCCGTATCTGGTGGGCGATGCGCCGCAACACTGGTCTGACCAGGATCTGCGGCTGGCCGCGTACCTGGCCCGTGCCAACATCTTGAACGGGTCTCTGGCCGAGCCGGTTCCTTCGGAAGCTCTCGACCACGCTCTGTTTCATCTGGCCGTGTTCTTGAGGGTGCTGGAGCCGTTCGAAGCCCGCTATCTGGAGCTGGGGGACGGCGAGATCGCACTCCGGCACAACCAGGAAGTGATCCGGCTACCTCTGGCCGATGAGGTTCTGACGTTCCGTCAGTGGGGGGAGCGGGTCGAGTCGGCTCAGCTTGCCCTGCTGCCCGGTGATCGGGTCACCGCCTACCGGTACTCCGACCGCGTGATCGGCTTGCGTCACCAAGTGGACTCGGATGGCGTTGCCTACGATCGCACCAGCAACATGAGCTCCTGGACGCGCTTCCGCTCGGACGCCGAGCTTGCCCGGCGAGTGGGCGAACGCTATCCGGGCCTCGAGTTCGCCGATCTCGAGATCCTGGAGCGGGGCGTCTCCGGCCGGGTGAGCCGAGTGCGGGTTGTCGGTCGCGACGGTGACTCCGTTGAGATCCAGGGGTTGCCTGTCCGCTGGACCTTCGACGTTCCCGACACGCTGTTTACCGCGCGCCGACTGGCGCCGGAGGACGGAGAGCCCGGTTGGCTCTTCACCGGCCGCGGCTGGGGCCACGGCGTCGGCATGTGCCAGGTGGGAGCCTATGGCATGGCGGTGCGGGGTCATGGCTATCGCGACATCCTGGGGCACTACTATCGAGGCGTGCATCTGGAACGGCTGGGAGCGGCTCCCCGCGCGGCCCGCACGGTGGACGGTGGCGGTCCCGAAGTCGCGCGGGCGGCTCAGGAACGGGCTTCCGGCGCGGACCGGAAGCGCTAGCGAGATGGCGAGCGAAGACAAGGTCCGCGAGCTCGTCACGAAGCTTCTGGACGAAGCCATGCCCGGCGCCGGTGGCGACGCCCCAGGCAGGACGTCCGCCTCTACCTCCGCTTCGCAGGCCGCCGGCGCCGGACGTCGGGTCGCGGTCGGCGCGGATCACGGCGGCTACCGGCTCAAGGAATCGATCGTCAGCCACCTGCGCGACCGGGGCTGGGACGTCGTCGACTGCGGTACCTCCGGAACCGAGGCCGTCGACTATCCCGACTTTGCCCAGGCGGTGGCCGAGGAGGTGGCCTCGGGCTCCTGTTGGGCCGGCATCGTCGTCGACGGCGCCGGCATCGGCTCGAGCATGGCGGCGAACAAGATTGCGGGCGTGCGAGCGGCTCTTTGCTACGACCTCTCGTCGGCCCGCAACAGCAGGGAGCATAATCACGCCAACGTCCTTACGCTGGGCGCAGGACTTGTCGGTGGACACCTTGCGGTCCAGATCGTGGACGAGTGGCTGGCAACTTCCTGGGGGCCAGGACGCCACGCCCGCAGAGTCGCTAAGATTGACGCTCTGGACCGGGAGCGCCGCTAGCGAGGCGAGAAGGTGCCAGCGAGACACGAATGACGACGCGAGACGATCTCATCGAGGCGATCACCCGGCAGGTACTGGCCGAGCTCGAAGGGGGCGACGGCGACGGCGCCTGCGCCGACTGCTGCGGTAGCTGCGCTTCCCACTGCTCGGACAAGGTCCGGGTCATGGTCGAGGAAGGAGCCGCTCGGATCGCCTACAACGGCAACGGCGCCGACGTACCCGCGGACCTGGCGGGCTACATCGACCACACCAAGCTGGGGCCGGACGTCACCCCGGACGAGATCGACCGGCTCTGCGACGAGGCTCGCGACCACCACTTCGCCGCCGTGTGCGTCAATCCGGTCTGGGTCAAGCGCTGCACGCAGCGGCTCCGCGGAACCAAGGTGCGCGTGGCCTCGGTCGTGGGTTTCCCACTGGGGGCGAACGCCGCCGAGGTCAAGGCGCTAGAAGCACGCCGAGCTCTGCGCGACGGCGCGCGCGAGATCGACATGGTGCTCAACATCGGAGCGCTGAAGGCCGGGGAACGCGACCTGGTCGAGCGCGACATCGCCAAGGTGGTCGACGCCTGCCGCGAGGTCGGCGCAGTGTGCAAGGTGATTCTGGAGACCGGCTTGCTCAGCGACGAGGAGAAGGTCGTGGCGTGCCGCCTGGCGCAGCGGGCGCGGGCGGACTTCGTCAAGACCTCGACCGGCTTCGGCCATGGCGGGGCGACGATCTTCGACGTTGCGCTGATGCGAGAAGCAGTGGGCGGGGCGATGGGAATCAAGGCGTCGGGCGGCATCAAGAACGCCGCCGACGCTCAGGAGATGATCGCCGCCGGCGCGACCCGGATCGGGGCTTCGGCCGGAATCGCGATCGTGACCGGTAAGGAGGCGGTAGCCAGTGGGAACTATTGATCTCAGGTCCTATGTATTCTTGGACAGCCTGCAGCCTCAGTACACGGCGTTTCTGGGCACCGTGGCTCAGGGATTCCTGCCGCTGGCAGGCGATGCCTCGCTGTTCGTGGAGATCTCGCCTGGCATCGAGATCAACCGGCTGACCGATGTCGCCTTGAAATCGAACCGGGTCCGTCCCGGCATGCAGATCGTCGAGCGCTACTACGGCTTGCTTGAGATCCACTCCGCCTCGCAAGCGGAGACACGGGCCGCCGGCGAGGCCATCCTGGGTGAGATCGGCCTTGCGGTCTCGGACCGGGTCAAGCCCAAGATCCACTCGAGTCAGGTCATCCGGCGGGTGGACGATCACCAGGCCCAGCTCATCAACCGGATGCGGCACGGGCACATGCTTATTCCCCAGCAGACCTTGTATGTGCTGGAGGTCGAGCCCGCCGCCTACGCCGCGCTAGCCGCCAACGAGGCGGAAAAGGCCGCCGACATCAACGTCCTCGAGGTGCGCTCGTTCGGCTCGATGGGACGGGTGTATCTGGGCGGCGAGGAGCGCGACATCGATGTCGGTTGGCAAGCGGCGGTGGCCGCGCTCGAGGGCGTGGACGGTCGCACACTCAAGAAATAGGGCTCGGAGACGGTACCAACGATAAGAAGCTCCACTAGGAGAAAGGAACGAATCGATGGCAGAAGCACTGGGAATGATCGAGACGCGGGGTTTCACCGCGATGGTCGAAGCCTCCGACGCGATGGTCAAGGCCGCCAAGGTCGAGCTCGTTAGCTACGAGAAGACCGGCGGCGGTTACGTGACCGCCGTCATCCGGGGCGATGTCGCCGCGGTCAAGGCCGCGGTCGAGGCCGGAGTGCGCGGGGCGGAGAAGGTTGGAGAGGTGATCTCGACCCACGTCATCGCGCGTCCGCACGCCAACATCGATGAGGCCTTGCCGCTGGGCCGGCAGAAGCCGGCGACAAAGGGCAAGCGCTAAGGACACGGGCCAGGCCGCATGCTGCTGGGCAAAGTGCAGGGGACGGTTGTCGCCAGTCGCAAGGAGCCGTCCATGGAGGGCTTCAAGTTCCTGGTGGTCAAGCCGCTGGACGAGCGCGGCAAGGAGTTGTCAGGGACGGTGGTGGCGGTCGATGCCGTCGGCGCGGGCGTGGGTGAGACCGTGCTCTACGCGACCGGCAGCGCCGCCCGGCAGACGACCGCGACTCGTGATCGGCCCTGCGACGCGGTCGTCATGGCGATCGTGGACAGCTGGGATGCCGGCGGCCGCGAGGTGTACTCCAAAGCCGCCGAATGACTGAGCTCGATCGGCAAGACATCCACGACGTCGTCGCGCGCGTACGATCGCGATTTGCCCGGGGCGAGACCGGCCCCGGCGACGAAGGTGCCCCGAAACGGAGTGTCCGGCGCGGCGCGGAGGGGATCTACGAGACCGTCGATGAGGCGGTAGCCGCCGCTCAGCGCGGTTTCGAGGCGTTCTCGGAGGGCGGTCTCGACGCCCGCTTTCGGACTGTCGACGCCATGCGCGCCGCGATGGAGCGCGATGCGGCGGAGCTGGGGAGACTGGCTCGGGACGAGACCGGCCTCGGCCGGGCGGACGACAAGGAGAAGAAGAACCTCCTGGTCACCCGCAAGACGCCGGGTCCGGAAGACCTGACCCCGATTGCGGTCAGCGGCGACCGGGGCATGACCGTGACCGAGTTCGCGCCATGGGGGGTGATCGCCGCCATTACGCCGACGACCAACCCGACTTCGACCATCATCAACAACGCCATTGCCACGGTTTCGGCCGGCAACGCGGTCGTCTTCAACGTCCACCCCGCGGCTCGCGGCGTTTCGGTGGAAAACGTCCGCCGGCTAAATCGGGCCATCGTCGAGGCCGGCGGTCCCGGGGATCTGATCTGCGCCATCTCGGAGCCGACGATCGAATCCGCGCAGGCCCTGATGTCTCATGAGGGCGTGAGGGTTCTGCTGGTCACCGGCGGCCCGGCGGTGGTGCGGGAGGCGTTGAAGACCAACAAGAAGGCCATCACCGCCGGCCCGGGGAACCCGCCCGTGGTCGTCGACGAATCTGCCGACATCCAACAGGCCGCGCGCGAGATCACCCGGGGGGCGTCCTTCGACAACAACATGGTGTGCGTCGACGAGAAGGAGACCTTCGTCGTCCGGTCGCGGGCCGACGAGCTGCTGCGGGCCTTCGAGCGCTGTCCGGCCGTGGTCCTGAAGGAGCATCAGGTGCGCCAGCTCGAGCGGGTGATCTTTCGCGAGCTGGGTCCACCGCGCCGGCCCGGCCGGATCGAGCGCAAGTGGATCGGCCAGAACGCCGGACGAATCCTGCAGGAGATCGGCATCGCCGCCGACGACCGGGTACGGTTGATCGTGGCCGAGGTGCCCGCCGAGCACAGCCTGGTCTGGACCGAGCAGATGATGCCGGTGATGCCGGTTGTGCGGGTCCGCAACGTGGACGAGGGGATCGACCTTTCGGTGCGAGCGGAGCACGGCTATCGCCATACGGCATCGATCTTCTCGAACGACGTGGACAACATCACCCGCATGGCGCGGGCGATGAAGACGTCGATCTTCGTCGCCAACGCTCCCAACGTCGCCGGGCTGGGTGAGGGCGGCGAGGACTTCACCTCGTTTTCGATCGCGACCCCCACCGGTGAGGGGCTGACGAAGCCAAAGACCTTTACCCGCATCCGTCGCCTGACGGTCGTCGGGGCACTGCGGATCGTCTGATCCGATGCGTCCGGCGATTCTGCTGCTGGAGTTCGACTCGATCGCGGTCGGCATCGAGGCCGGCGACGCCATGGCCAAGCGGGCGCCGCTGGCAACGCTGCTGGCCGGCACCATCCACCCCGGCCGCTACCTGGTTCTGGCAGGCGGCGAGGTTGGCGACGTGGAAGAGGCCCGAGACGCGGGCGCAGCAGTTGCCGCCGGGTTCGAGCGCGACCGCGTTTTCTTGGCCGATGTGGACTCCCAGGTCGTCGAAGCCCTGCGCGGCGGCCGGCGCTGGAGCCAGGACAATGCGCTGGGCATCCTCGAGACGCGGACCGTGGCCGCCGCGATCGAAGCCGCTGACGCGGCGGTCAAGGGAGCGCTTGTTCGGCTGCTGGAGATCCGGATGGCGGACGGCCTGGGCGGCAAGGGCTACGTGCTCCTAGGTGGAGAGGTCTCGGCAGTGGAGGCCGCCGTAGACCTCGGCGTGGGTCGCTTGGCCGGCCGTGATGTGGTGGTGGCATCGCGGGTGATTGCGCAGCTCCACGAGGAGATGCATGCGAATCTGGCAGCACAGCCGACTTTTCTGGCGAGGTTGTCTTCGTCGGGAGGGACGGCGTGAAGCTGGCGCGGGTGCTGGGTACCGTGGTCTCGACCACCAAAGTGGCCGGGCTCGAGGGCGTCAAGCTCCTAGTCATCCAGCCTCTGGACCGCGACTTGCGCCCCAGCGGCGCGGCGGTGGTTGCCGCCGATGCCGTGGCCATGGCCGGCGTCGGCGACCTCGTGTACTTCGTATCCAGCCGGGAAGCCTCCCTGGCTCTTCCCGAGCCCTTCGTCCCTGTGGACGACGCGATCGTCGGCCTCGTCGACCGGGTCGACGGCGAGTTGGACTCCACCGGTAGTTCGGAGCCGGCGCCATGAAACTCGGCCGAGTGCGAGGGACGGTGGTGTCGACCATCGCTTCGCCCGCGTATCGCGGCCGCAAGCTTCTCTTGTGCGATCTCATCGACGATCGCGGCCGGACCACCGGCGACTATCTGATCGCGATCGATTGGGTTGGCGCCGGGACCGGCGAAGATGTCCTGGTTCTGGATGAAGGCAACTCGGCGCGGCAGGTGCTGGGTCGGGACGACGCGCCGGTGCGGGCGGTGGTGGTCGGGATCGTGGACGCGGTCGAGCGCACCGGGTCAAGAGCGCGCTAGGAGGCCGCCAGCGGCCGCGCAGGCCTTGGGGCCTGGCGGCGGGTGTCTTGTATCACCCGAGTTTTCCGGCGGGCTGTGGAGCGCGTCACACTCTCGAAATCCGGTCTTGAGAGACAATGGCAAGGACTGGGCTTGTCGCCCGGCGCCATTGTAATGACCGCGCAACGGAAACATCGGTCCGGCAAGGGGTTTACCCTCATCGAGCTTCTGATCGTCATGGGCATCATGGCGATCGTCGCGGCACTGGTCTTTCCGACCTTTCAGCGGCAGATCCCGCGCTCGCGCATGCTGAGCGCGGCCCGTCAGACCACAGCGCTTCTGCAGCGGGCGCGGCTGGATGCCATCCGCTACAGCCGCGAAGCTCGGGTGGCAATCAACGGCGATCGGCTGGAGGTCTCGATCGCGACTACGCCGGCTCGAGAATACGCCTACGATGTGCGCACCACCCCGGGAGTGGACTTTCGAGCTCCGGCGGGACAGACCGTGGTGGACGGTTTCGGCCTGACCGACGAGGCCATTTTCACCCCCACCGGGGCCGCCATCGAGCGTGGCGCCTTCCGGCTCGGCGACGAGCGCGGCAATTTCCTCGAGGTCGTGCTGGATCCGCCCGGCACCGGCCGGCTTCGGACCCGAAAGTGGGACGGTGACTCCTTCGAGGAACACGGGCAAGGAGGCGTCAAGTGGATCTGGTACTGACGGTGGGACGTCTCGGTCGCAGGCTCCGCCGCCGCGGCGGATTTTCTCTAGTCGAGTTGCTGGTCGCCTCCGGCCTCTTCATCGTCGTAGTGCTCGGTATCCTTCCGGTCTACATCCGTTCGATGATCAATAACTCGGGCGGTCTCTCGTACTCCAAGGTCAGCAAGCACGGCATCTCGGGAGCCGAGGAGATGTTCCAGCTCGACTTTTCCAATGTCGATCTGACCATTCCCGCCGGACAGACGGAGCTGGTTCTGGGGCCTCAGTACTGGTCGGAATCCGAGCATCAGTGGAAGGACCTGCCCATTCCCGCGGGAGAAGCCCCTCCCTACGAGCGAACGATCACAGTGCGCCAGTACAACATCAACGCGCTCGACACCGACGCCAACACCGTCGATTTTCTGGCCACCGCCGCAGACAGCGGCAGCGTCGATCCGGACCAGGTGCACCTCAAGGAGATCCTCGTCGAGATTGAAGATCAGCGGGGGAGCGTGATGGGTCCGCCGCGCGACATCGTTTTGCGCATGTTGAAGGCCAAGTAGATGCGGGCGGTTCGTCATCGTCGCCGTTCCGATCAGCGTTGGCGCGGCTTCACCCTGGTCGAGATGCTGGTTGGTTTGGGGCTGTTCTCGGTCATTCTTCTCGGCATCCTCACGACCTTCGACTTCAGCTCCAAGTTCGCACGGGCTCAGACCGAGATCACCGGCATGCAGCAGGCGTTGCGGGCCGGCCAATACGATCTGGCGCGCCTTATCCGAATGGCTGGCCGTGGACCGATTCCGTTACGCGCCGTGCCCAACAAGGCAGTGCCCCGGGGCCTCGCCGTGGAAGTGGAAAACAACGTCGCCCAGAATACGCAGATTGGCATCACCGATGGAGTCGGTCCGATGGTGGTCGAAGGAACCGACATTCTGACCATCCGGGGCGTCTTCACAAGCTCGCTCTACCAGATCAACCACCTGGAAGCGACCAACTTCACTCGCACCGCGACCGGTGGCACGGTGACCATCGCCAACCAGAGTCCCACCGGGGTCCGCCACGACCTGGCTCCGATTCTGGACGCCATCTGCGACACCGACGACCATCCGGAAGCGCTGGTCCTGGTGAGTCCCCTGGACGACGCCATCTACGCGGTCGTCCAGCTGGATCCGGCCACCTCGCGGTCGAACGTGGACTGTTCGAGCTTCAGCAACAACAACACGGTGTTGCTGAACTTCTTGACCAACGGCGCCAACAGCGCCGACTACCTGCGACTGTCGCCGAACGGCGCTTTCCCGGCGGCCCTGACCTCAGTGGCGTTTCTGGGCATCCTCGAGGAGTACCGCTTTTATATCCGCGAGGACTTCGCCGTTGCCGGAGACACCAGCTCCGAGTTCATCCCGCACTTTTCCATGGCGCGCGTCTTTCCGGGCTCCGACATGCCGTACCGGAACGACATCCTCAACTGGCAGAACGACATCGCCGACAACATGGTGGACCTCCAGGTCGCCATGGGGCTTGATGTCGATAACGACGGCGACATCGAAGGCACGACGCCGGCCGCGGACGACGAGTGGCTCTACAACCACTCGGGCGACAACGACACCCAGGCCGGTTGGAACTCGGTGACGCCGGTGCCGACCTCTGGCCCCCGATCGACCCGGCTCTACTACCTGCGGGTGACTACCCTGGCTCGCACCTCGGCTCCTGACGTCAAGTACCAGGCGCCGGTCTTGACCGCGATCGAGGACCATGCCTATACCTCCTCGGATCGCCTCAACAGTCAGGCGGAGCGGCGATACCGCCGCCGGCAGATCCGGACCTTGATCGACATGAGGAACATCACATGACGGCCCGATCGCACCGACCCGGCTCTCGCCGGCCCCGGCGTCAAGCCGGCAGCGCCTATCTGGTGACCCTGCTGGTGATGATCCTTCTGACCGTCATCGCGCTGTCGCTGGCGGTAACCACCCAGACCGAGCTTCAGATCGGCGCCAACGAGCGGGTCGCCACCCGCGTCTTCTACGCCGCCGACACCGGCCTCGAGGTCGCAGTTGCCCGCGGTCTGGTGTCGGGCGATCACTCGTCGCAAACCTTCATTCTGACCGACGACGGCCTCGACTATCAGGACGCCAATCCGGACTGGGCGAGCGAGGTCTCTCTGACGCCGTTGCTGCCCATTCTCGACACTCCGTGCAATCTGTGCGAGATCAATAACGCGGGCACCTACAGCGAAAACGCCTACCGCAAGATCAACAACGCGGTCTCCTCGACCGCCCAGCGCTTCATGACCTATGACCGGGGCGCGACCAAGAGCGCCATGGGTGAGAAACAAGTGGCCGCGATGATCGAAATGCAGCCCTGGAAGGTCTTGCCCGAAGCTCTGTTTCCACTCGAAGACAACGCCATGATGGCGAAGATTTCTTTCTAAAGGAAGGTTCCAGCTCATGCACATCGGATCCAGACGATGGCGCGCTCACCTAGCGGTGGGCTGCGTCGCGCTGCTGCTTTCGAGCGTCCCTCCGGCTCGGACGGACGACACCGACCTCTTGCGCAAGAACACGGCCACCCCGTACGTCATGCTGATTCTGGACACCTCGACGTCGATGAACCTCACCATCGGCACCAACGAGTGGCATCCCATGAACGGCGACTACGAGCGCTCCAAGATCTACGCGGCCAAGAAGGCCCTATACGACATTTTCAAGGCCGAGGACGGCATCAACTTCGGCTTCATGACCTTCAACCAGGACGAGCTTCACGTCCAGTCGAAGCACTTTCTCTACAGCCGCACGCAACCTCAATCGTTTTTCGACACGCTGCTTCTCTATCCCTTGATCGACAGCAATGGGCAAGTGGACGCTTTCGACGACGTGCTGACCGTGGGCCGCCTCATTCCGGGGGAGGGCGGCACCCTCGGCGTGGCCAACACCTGCGCGACAGCCTTCGACTTGACCAACCCCGAGGAACGGGCCAAGGCTAGCCGCTTTCCGAAGCTGGGCGCGGACGGAACCTCCAAGACCACGATGTGGGTGGAGTTCAACGGCGTCCACAGGAGGATCATCTTTTCGGCTCCCGGCGTCCAGGCGGGCTCTCAATCCCTAGGCGATCCCGTCCTGACCATTCGCATGGACGTCATCAATACGGGGGACTGCAATCAGGGTGTCATTGCCAGCCTTGTGTCCAACCTCGACTTCCAGCGGGTGGGTGCGACGTTGATGGACGACATGGGCGATCGGTTCGCTGACGACGGCGCCGAGGGCGGCGGCAACGACGTCGAGGACCACGCCGGATTCTGGAACTGGCGGGGGGCGTTTGCGGACACCGATTGCAGCTCGGGCTCGCCCTTTTCGGGCAAGGGCCTCGAGGGTAACTACGACGATCCGGTGCTCGAGCTGGCGAATCTCAGCGAGCTTTCGGGCGTGCAGAAGCAACTGACGTCGGACGACGAGTTCTGTTCCACGTCCGGCTCGAATCCGGTGTGCCGCAACCTGAAACTGAATACCCTGCTGGATCCGGTGTACCCGCAGTTCCGCGAGCTGGACCGGGGCGACTTCATCCCGTTCCACTGGGATATCTCGGCCAAGGACGACATGTTGAAGCGGCTCAACCCGAACCACAACACCGGCGCGCCTCCGGACTTCGGGGTGGCCAACTACTTCGCCCATCTTCCGGACGGGGTTACCGGCAACCATGCCCTGGCGGATCCTGGCCGCCGGCCGGTGGTTGCGACCGGCGAGACGCCGTTCGCCAAGGCCGTCAACGACTACCGCTGCTTCTACCTTGGCCCCAACATCGGGCCGGCGGGCAAGTGCCGAGATGGCAACAGCAAGATCTCGTTTACCGAGGGCTGGCAGCAGGTCGCCAAGGGTCGCGATCCGGACTACGAGTGCCGCCGGCCTTTCGTGATCATGATCTCGGATGGCGAGGACACCTGCGGCGGCGAGAATGCCTCGGCCGACACCGCCGATCTGGACGCGATCGGCACCAGTGTTTGGGTGTTGAACGTAGGTGGTCGAGAAGGCGAACAATCCTTCCAGAGCATTCTCTCGAATGCCGACGCCGAGCTCATCACGGTGGATACCGGCGATCAGCTTCGGACCGCCTTGCAGGACATTCTGGGAACGATCGAGTCGGAAGCGCGCTCCTTCACCAGCGCCGCGGTGCCCTCCGTCCAGACCGAAGCCGAAGACAAAGTGGTCTTGACCAGTTTCACGCCCCTCAACGAGGTATCCACCTGGGCCGGAAGCGGGACCGCCATCTTGAAGCCGCTGGAAGACGCTTTGATGCAGGTCACCGACCCCGACACAGGGGAGACGCTGTTCGTTCCCGATCCGTCGAGAGTCTGCGGCCCCAATGACACCGAAGGCTGCATCGTCTGGGACGTCGGCGACGAGCTGAAACAGCAGGTCGATGTCGCCAACCCCTTCGGGGCGACCCTCAACCAGCGTAGGGTCTTCTACAGCCAAGCTTCGACTTCGAATGCGGTGCCGCGGGTTGCCAAGCCGTTCGTGGGCACGACCAAGAGCGGGAGTTCGGCCAGCACCGACGAAATCGACTTCTGGAATGGCCTGGGACTGGTCTTCAACGCCGGAGTCGAAACTTCCGAGGATCAAGCCCGCGCCGATGCCAACAACGTCGTCGACGCGACCTACTCGCTCAAGACGGCGCGCACCGATCCCGACGATCCGGCCAGCGAGATCACCTACATTCTGGGTGAGACCTTTCATGCCGACCCTGTGGTGCTCGGGGCTCCGACCAGCAACCTGCTCTTCGTCCAGGACTATGAGGGCTACCGTGACTTCGCCAAGCGCCACGAGTTCCGCCGCAAGCTGCTTGTCCTCGCGGCCAACGACGGCATGATCCATTTCTTCGACGCCGGCGTCGCTGACGTGGTCAACAACGAAGTCGTCATCAACAACGGCACCGGTCGGGAGGTCCTGGCCTACATGCCGCGCGGCTCGATGTCCAAGGTGACGGACATCGCGCAAGGCACATCCCACCAGTGGGCGGTCGATGGCAGTCTGTCAGTGGCCGATGTATTTCTGGATCCGAAGCACGCCGGGACGCCCACCGCCAACGATCGGGAGTGGCGTACCGTCCTCGTGGCAGGGCTGCGGCGGGGTGGCGAGAGCCTCTATGCGCTCGACGTCACCCATCCTGACCAGCTCGAGGAGGTAACGCTGCCGGGTCCGCCCCAGCAGACGGTCACCGTGCCCAAGAACGCCAATCCGATTCCCGATTGTTGGAACGCAACCGGCACTGGCGACGTCATGGATTGCCACGACGAGCTGACGTTTGCGACCCCACTGTGGGAGTTCGACGACACCCTCGTCGTTGGCGGCCAGCGGGTACGGCTGGACGAGGACGGCAACCAGTACCCCGACCTGGCCCAGACCTGGTCCAGGCCGAATCTGGGACGGATGCGCCTCAAGGTCGGAGGCGTCGAGGAAGACCGCTTCGTGGCGATCTTCGGGGGCGGCATCGACCCAGCACTCAAGTTCGCTCGCGGTGACTGGCTCTACATCGTTGACGTCGAGACCGGCCAGACCATCTACAAACGACGCCTGGAGGACCCGGCCGACCCGACGGCGTCAGGCGGGGCGGCCGCCAGCGAGCCGGCGGCGGTGGACGTCAACCAGGACGGCTTGCTGGATCGGGTCTACATCCCGACCCTGGGCGGCTTCGTGTACCGGGTGGATCTGCACCCGGCCTCGGGAGCTCCCGACGTGCCGGTCCTGGTCGATACCCAGGTGGCCGTCGAATCCGGCGGGGTCATCACCCAAGTGCCGGTCAAGCGCATCCTTGACAACGCCTTCAAGCCCAGGGTCGTCTTCGACAACGTCAACTCTGCGACCGGAACCAGGCAGCCGTTCTATCATCGGCCGTCGGTGATCTTCACCCCCCGGCTGAGCCCCAACTTCACGCTGGCGCTGGGAGACGGCGATCGCGAGAACCTCTGGAGCATCGCGCCGGCGCCAGGCCGTTTCTACGTCTTTCTGGACGATACGACGCTGCTGGCGCCTACCCTCGTGGCTGACGACCTCGAGAAGATCACCCCGGGAAGCGCCACCGTCAACACGGACTTCCTGCAGCATCCCGGTACGGGCAAACGCCACGGTTGGGTGCTCGAACTGGACCAGCCCAATGAGCGGGTGATCGCTGATGCCTTTGCCCTCTCCGGAGTGACGGTTTTCAGCAGCTATATCCCTGAGGTCGAGTCGGTGATCGATCCCAACGCGCCCCGGAGATCCAACCTTCGTCTTTGCTCGCGCGGCGGCTCCAGCCGCTTGTTTGGCGTGCTGACGACCAGTGGCAACGGGGTGCTTTTCGAGAACGGCGTGCGCACGCGCGCTCAGACGATCAACACGCTGGCAAGCAAGGCCTTCGCGGATCTCGCGACCACGAAGAACAAACCGGGTTCGCCACCGAGCCCGACGGATCCGCCCGAAGATAGCTTGCCTCCGGACCAGCAGCAGATCTTCGACGAGCTGACCAAGCTTTTCCCGGAGAACTGCCGGTTCAGCTCGCAGAGGGTGGACATCAAGGCGGTCGGCGCCGACACCAGGGTCGAGACCATCGCTCCGGTGCCGATCTGCCTGATCGAGAAGAACTGGAGAGACTTCTGATCTCGAAAGACAGTGTTCCGGAGGCCCGGTTCGGGAGCGGCCCTGCCTGCTGGCTGGCGGTAGCCGTCGCACTGACGATCGCGCCGCCGCTAGAGGCCGACTGGCTGGTGCTTCGCGACGGCTCACGAGTCGAGACGCGCGGCGCGTGGAGCGTCGATGGACGACTTCTGGTCTTCGAGCTTCCGGACGGCACTCTGGTTTCGATGGCCGCGCGGGACGTGGACCTCGAAGCCAGCGAGCGCCTTACCGAGGCCTTGGAGGCTCGGCGGCGCGAGGCCGCGGCCCCAGCCAAGGTCGGCGAAAAGGAAGAGCCCAAACCCAAAGCCACGTTCGTCGTCACCGACGCTGACGTGGGCCATGTCGATCCCGCTGCGGGTCGGGCAGGGGATGCCGCCGCTGATGAGGCGGCCGAGGAGGCGCCGCGTCTGGTGGTGGTGGATTGGCAGCGGCTCCAGTCCGGGGACCGTGAGATCGTCCGCGGCAAGATCCGCAACACCAGCGACCTCGTCGCCACGGCGGTGGCGGTCTCCGTCCAGGGCTTGGACCGGGAGGGCGCGCTTCTCGCCACCCACGCGGCACGTATGACCTCGTCGGCGTTGATTCCCGGGGCGGAGGCGGACTTCGAGGTGGAGCTGGATTCGAGTGTGGCCTATACGCGCCTGGCATTCGACCTCGACGCGGACTTTTTCGCCGTGGGCTCCGAACCCCAGTAGCATCGCGATGGACGGGCGGGTCCAAAGTCGCAAGAAGCGATCCGGTGCGGCCGCATGGCTGGCCGGATTGGTTCTGGTTGGAGCTCTGGTGGGAACCTGGTGGCATCTGACCCGGGACGCCGCAGATGGGACGAGCTCTCCTGACGCGGCGGCGGTCCCCATGGACGGTGGCTCGGCTCCGGCCGGGGCCGGGTCTGGAGAGCCAGGATCCGGAGGTGGCGAGGGCCCGACGTATGAGCCAGCCCAGGACGAGACCCGCGCAGACCCCGGTGCGTGGGAGCTCCCAATGCAAGCGGGGGCCGCGGCCGAGATTCCCGACTGGGTGCCGGACGTCGCGGGCGTGAACCGGGGTGCGCCGGCCTTGGAAGAGGCTGAGGGTCGGGTTTCGGTGAGCTTTGGGATCGAGACCTCGGAGTCGATTGATCGGCTAGCGGCAGCGTGCGAGAAGCACCTGCGGCGGAGCGGGTTTCAGGTCGAGCGCAGAGATCTGACGGCGGGTCGCAATCAGACCGTCGTGTTGCGCGCGACCTCGGGCGCGAGATCGCTGACCGTGTGGGCGGTCGGAGACGGTTCGCTGACGCGCGGGTCCATCAGTTACTCGCACCCGGCCTGACGACTTCGGTTTCCGGTTCGAGTTCGCTGACGCCGGCGGGCAGTATCCGCTTGCGCTGCTCGACCACGGCGATCGTTCCAGGGCTGTCGGCCCAGCCGTCTTGCTCGAAGATCAGTCCGGGAAGACCGATGATCACGGTCAGGCGCTCTCCTGGCTCGAAGGCCCGCGGTGGCTGGGAGGGAGGTACGACCTGACGGTAGCCAGGTGGCACGTGGCCCAGAGGAACATGCTCGAGCCGGCTCGGAGGATCGCCTTCGATGCGCCACAAGGGACCGCCAGGAACATTTCGCACTTCGATCCAGAGGATCGGAGCGTCCAGCGCGGGGACTATCAGAGGCCGCAGAGGCCGCAGAGGCCCTTCGGCCGTGGGCACGTCGGCGCACGCGAGGCCCGAGAGGGCGCCGGCGAGGAGAGCAGCAAGCGCTCGGGAGGACGATTTGCGCGTGATACTCTGCCGTTGCCGACTTGCCTGATTGCTCACGCCCATGACTGTAGCTGAAGCCACCTCCAGCGCTCTCGAAACGCTCGATTTCGCTCTCACCGACGAGCAGCGCGCGGTTCAGCAGCTGGCGCGCGAGTTTGCGGCCAAAGAGCTCGATCCCATCGTCGAGGAGATCGACGAGGCGCAGCGATTTCCCAAAGCGGAGTTCGCCAAGGCCGGCGAGCTGGGCTTCCTGGGCGTGTTGGTGCCGGAGGAGTACGGTGGCGCCGGGCTCGGATACGTGGACTATGTCCTGGTCGTGAGCGAGATCTCCCAGGTTGACCCGTCGATCGGCCTGAGTGTCGCCGCCCACAACTCACTCGGGACCAACCACATCCTGAAGTTCGGCACCGAGGACCAGATCCGGCGCTGGGTTCCTGACCTGGCGGCGGGCCGCAAGATCGCGGCCTGGGGTCTGACCGAGCCCGGAGCGGGCTCGGACGCGGCCGGCACCCGGACCCGCGCCGAGAAGGTCGATGGCGGCTGGGTGCTAAACGGCTCGAAGACCTTCATTACCCACGGCTCGGTCGGCGATCTTTGTGTCGTCCTGGCGGTGACCGATCCGGACGGACCCCAGCACCACAACATCTCGGCCTTCGTTGTCGAGCGCGGCATGGACGGCTTCCGGCCGGGCAAGAAGGAAGACAAACTGGGCAGCCGGGCCTCCGACACCTCGGAGGTCATTCTTGAGGACTGCCTTGTTTCGGACGGCCACTTGCTGGGCGAGCGTGGCGACGGCTTCATCCAGGCGCTCAAGATCCTGGACGGCGGGCGCATTTCGATTGCGGCTCTGGGCGTCGGCACGGCCTGGGGCGCGTACAAGACCGCGCTTGCCTATGCCAAAGAGCGCGAGCAGTTCGGCAAGCCCATCGCGCGCTTCCAGGCGATTCAGTTCCACCTGGCGGAGATGGCCACCCGGTGCGCCGCCGCCGAGACCCTGACCCTGGCGGCGGCCGCCCGCATAGACGCTGGCGGAGGAGTCACCCGGCTTGCGGCCGAGGCCAAGCTGCTGGCCGGCGAGGCGGCCGTCTTCTGCGCCGAGCGCGGTGTCCAGATCCACGGCGGCTACGGCTACATCAAGGAATATCGTGCCGAGAAGTTCTATCGCGATTGCAAGATCTGCACGATCGGTGAGGGCACGAGTGAGATTCAGCGACTCGTCATCGCACGCCAGCTCTTCCGCGAAGGCGCCTCCTAGGCGCCCGGTCTTGCCGCTGCCGGGGCGCGGCCTCCTGGACGGAACCTGCAGCCGCCGGGACCGTGGGAGACCGGCGGACGCGGCGCCTTGGGTCCTTGCGGCCCTGGCCGGGAGCGCCCATGGCTGAAGCGGCTTCGAGCCCCTGCGCCTCGCTTGGAGACGACGAAGCGCTGATTCGCGGCGTGCTGGAGCGGAGCCCGAGAGCCCTGGCTCGGGCCATCTCTGTGGCTGAGGCCCGGGGCAAGCGCGGCCGGCGGTTGATCGCAGCTCTCTACCCACGCGTCGGCAAGGCTCGGGTCCTCGGGGTCACCGGTCCGCCGGGAGCCGGCAAGAGCACCGTGGTGGACCGGCTGATCGGTCGGATCCGGGAAGGCGGAGACTCGGTGGCGGTCGTAGCCATCGATCCAACGAGCCCGTTTTCGGGCGGGGCGATCCTGGGCGACCGGGTCCGCATGCAGAAGCACTACACGGACCGGGGCGTCTTCATTCGCTCGATGGCCACCCGTGGAGCCATGGGGGGGCTGGCGCCCGCCACCCACGACGTGGTCGACGTCCTGGACGCGGCCGGCTTTGATTGGATCTGTGTCGAGACCGTCGGCGTGGGTCAGGACGAGGTCGACATCGTCCGGTGCGTGGAGACGGTGATCGTCATTACGGTGCCCGGCCTGGGTGATGACATCCAGGCGATCAAGGCCGGCATCATGGAGATCGCGGACGTCTTTGTCGTCAACAAGGCGGATCGCGACGGAGTCGACCGCACCGAGCGGGACCTGGAGCTCATGATCTCGATGGGAGATCCGAGCCGGCGCCGGCCCACGATCTTGCGCGCCGTGGCCAGCCGGGGAGAAGGCATCGACGGGGTTCTGGCGGAGATCCGGTCCCACCGCCGCTGGTTGCGGGAGACGGGTACCCTCGCCGAGCGGCGTCAGGAGCACCTGCGGCTCCGGGTCCAGAACCTGTTGAAGGAGCGGGTGCTGGCTGTGGCCGACCGCGCCCTGGGTCTGGACGTGGAGGTCGCGGAGGGCTTCGCCGCCGGCCGCGACCCCTATGCCATCGCCGAGCGCCTGTTCGAGGGTGTCGTGAACCGAGGGGAAGGCGGCTCATGATCGAGTGCGTCGACCACGTCGGCATCGCGGTCGAATCGATTGATGAGGCCAGGGTTTTCTATGAGGCCCTGGGCCTGACGGTGGCCGAGATCGAAGAGGTCGAAGCCGAAGGCGTGCGCGTGGCGATGATCCCGGTCGGGGAGAGCAAGATCGAACTGCTCGAGGCGACGACCGAGGACTCTCCCATCCGGCGCTTCTTGGATCGCCGGGGCCCCGGCCTGCATCACCTTTGCTTGGCCACGACCGACGTAGCCGGCGCCGACTCGGCTCTGCGCGCCCGGGATTTCTCGGTGTTGCGGCCCGAGCCGACCCGCGGCGCCGGCGGGTGCTGGATCCAGTTTGTGCATCCGCGCAGCGCCTCAGGGGTCTTGATCGAGCTTTCTCAGCGCGGCGAGGCCAAGGGCGAGACCGGTGGAGAAGAGGAGTAGAGAATGATCTCCGCCGGCTCGGTCGTCGTGGTGCACATGGTCAACCCCACGGAAAAGGCTTGGGGTCTCCTCGCGCGGATCGACGGCTCAGGTGTCGTCCTGCGGGGCATCAATCTGGCCGCCTTCGACGACTGGATGCTCGAGGTTTCGGGTGGCGAGAAGCCCAGCCTGGGTCTGACCACGACCTTCGTCCCGATGTTCCGGGTCGAACGGATCTTTCTGGACGAGCAGGTCGGCGAGGTCGAGAGCTACAGCCAGCGCTTCGAGCGGACCGTGGGAGCTTCGGTGAGCGATTTCCTGACCGGCGTCGAAGATGCGGGGCCGCCACCCAACTAGGCTGGTCGTGGGAACCGGCCCCGTCCGGGCCACCCGCGCCGAGCCGGCGGGATAGCTAGAAGCGGACGTAGCGGACGAAGAACTCGGAGATCTCGAGATCGCCGGCGACGATTGCCCGGGCGACGCCGGGCTCGAGCAGGAACTGTCCGGCCCGGTGCCGGCTCTCAGTCTGGAGTGCCAGCTCAAAGGCTGCGATCGAGGCACCGCCGTTCGACCGAAGATGAGTCAGCGCACCGGCCGCGACCCGGATGCTCCGGAAGACCGCCGCCTCGGAATTGGTCGTGACTTCCAGGAGGACCCGGTTCGGTGCGGTTCCCTGGTAGACCTTGACCTGTCCGGCACCCTGGCTCGAGAAGGCACTCTGGATCGGCTCGAGCACCGCCAGGTTTCGAAACTGGGCGCGTGGCGTGGTGAAGAGATCCACGACGCCCACGCTTGGCGCCGTAGCCTGGGGTTCCGGACGCTCAACTGGTGCGCGGTTGGTGGCGCGGGTCCGGCGGGTGCGGCCGGCAACTTCGGACAGGGTCTCCTGCCGGACTCCGATCGGCTCGTCCTTGGTTTGCGTGGTGAACTCCCCGTCTTCCAGCACCAGGGCCGAGCCCAGATCGGTCTTGTTGGCCTCGCGGGTGCGGGCGAAATCGATCTCGGCCGCCGAGATCGAAGTACGGGTCCCGTTCTGCAGGATGATGATGGCCTGATCGCCTTCCAGGCTGGGCGCGCCGCGGGTGATGAGCTGGCTGCCGTCCTTGAGGTAGACGGTGTAGGCCGTGGCGGGCGAGGCTCCGGCCAGGAGCGCGGCTACCGCCAGAGCGAGCCAGGCGACTCGGAGCCGGCGAAACCGGCGAGTTCGGGCCGCGAAGCGGTGTGGGATGCTCATTCTAGGTCTCCTGTTCGGCCGGAACGATTCGCCGGGTGGCGGTCGGGTTGTGGTTGCGTGGCCGTTCGGTAGTGGTTCTGCCGTGGCTCGGCGGTGCCGGCCGCAGTTGGTATCATATCGCGCCGCCGGTACCAGCCGGCCGCTCGAAAGGCCAGAGTCATGCTGATTGTCATGAAGATGGATGCCGGCGCCGGCGAGATCCGGACGGTGGTCGACGCCGTCGAGAAGCGCGGCCTCAAGGCGCATCCGATCTCCGGCGCGCAACGAACCGCGATCGGCATTACGGGCAACATCGGCGTCGTCGAGCCGGCCTTGTTCCAGGATCTTCCGGGCGTTCTGGAAGTCATCCAGGTCAGCCATCCGTACAAGTTGGTCTCGCGCGAGTTCCGGGCCGAAGATTCCGTGTTTCGGGTCGGCGACGTCGAGATCGGGGGCGGCAACCTCGTAATTATGGCCGGGCCGTGCTCGGTCGAGAGCTACGAGCAGACCCTCGGGATCGCCCAGGCCGTGCAGAAAGCCGGAGCCCGCCTCTTGCGCGGCGGCGCCTACAAGCCCAGGACGAGTCCGTACAGTTTTCAGGGCTTGGGCGCCGAAGGACTGCGCATCCTGGCGCGGGTTCGCGACGAGACCGGATTGCCGGTGGTGACCGAGGCTCTCGACATCGACGTCCTGGACGAGGTCGCCGAGTTCGCAGACGTGGTCCAGATCGGTGCCCGCAACATGCAGAATTTCACCCTGCTGAAGAGGGCCGGGAGGTGCGGCCGGCCGATCCTGCTCAAGCGCGGGCTCAACGCCACCGTGACCGAGTTGCTGCTGGCCGCAGAGTACATCCTGGACCAGGGCAACGAGCAGGTGATCTTGTGCGAGCGCGGGATTCGGACCTTCGCGGACCATACCCGCAACACCTTAGACGTGGCCTCTATTCCTGCGGTCAAAGCCATCAGTCATCTGCCGATGATCGCCGATCCCAGCCATGCCGCTGGCCGGCGCGACAAGGTCCCGCCCCTGGCCCGGGCGGCGATAGCCGCCGGCGCCGACGGCCTGCTGATCGAGGTTCACGACGCCCCAGAAGCGGCACTTTCGGACGGGAATCAGGCCCTCCTTCCGGGAGAGTTCACCGAGCTCATGCGGTCGCTTCACGAACTGGCCCCCGCGGTCGATCGCGGGCTGCCGACCGTTCCAGCCCCCAAGTGATCGGCCCCGACCGGCGCGGCGTTCTTCTCCTGGAGGACGGTTCCGCGTTCTTCGGGCGGGCGGTTTCCGACGGCCTCCGCTGCGGTGAGGTGGTCTTCAACACTTCGATGACCGGGTACCAGGAGATCCTCACCGATCCCTCCTATCGAGGCCAGATCGTGACCATGACCATGCCGCACATCGGCAACTACGGCGTCGCCGAAGACCTCGCGGAGTCGGCCCGGCCTTGGGTGGAGGGATTCCTGGCCCGGGACTTCACCGCCCGCGCCTCGAGTCACGCCAGCGAAGAAGAGTTGCTTCAGTATCTTGAGCGGCACGGGATTCCCGCCCTGGACGGACTCGACACCCGGGCGGTGGTCCGCAGGCTGCGTGACCACGGTGCCCTCCGAGGAGTGCTGGCGGCCGGTTCGGCTTTCGACGGTGATCTGGATGCCCTGCGGGCCCGTTTAGACGCGCATCCGCCGATGGAGGGACGGGCGCTGGTGGACGAGGTGACTTGCGAGGCCGCGTTCCAGGTGGAACCTTCGGCCGGGATCGCGGCCGACCTGCATCTGGGAGTCCTGGACTTCGGTGTGAAGTCCAACATCCTGCGCAACCTCTCGGACCGCGGCGCCAGGCTGACGGTGTTCCCGGCCCGCGCTACCGCCGAAGAAGTGCTTGGGGCTGGGGTCGACGGTGTCGTGCTGTCGAACGGCCCTGGGGATCCGGAACCGCTGACCGGTATCGTCGAGCAAATTCGAAAGCTTCTGGAGCACCGGACGCCGGTCTTCGGGATCTGCCTCGGCCATCAGCTTCTCGGGTTGGCGGTTGGCGGCAAGACCTTCAAGCTGAAGTACGGGCACCACGGCGGCAACCAGTCGGTGCGCGATCTGGATAGCGGCGAGATTCTGATCACCAGCCAGAACCATGGTTTCGCTGTCGATGGCGAGAGCCTGCCGGCTAACTGCCGGGTGAACCAAGTGAACCTCCACGACGGCACAGTGGAGGCATTTGTGGTCGAGGATCTGCCGGTACTGTCTGCCCAGTACCATCCCGAAGCGGCGCCGGGACCCCGGGATGCCGAGGACCTGTTCGATCGGTTCTTGACCGACTTGCGGTCGGCCTGAGGCGGCGGTGCGCTCGAACGAACTCGGTCTCCTGGCGAGCATCGCGGTCCGTTTCCTCAGGGGACGCCGCTCCCGGCTGCTCAACGGTACCGCTCGCGCCGCTCTTCTGGGAACCGCAATCGGTACCGCGGCCATGGTGATCGCGATGGCCTTGATGACCGGATACCGGGAGGACCTCTTGGGCAAGATCACCCGTGGGAGCGCCGCGGTTCTCGTCTATCCGATGAGCGCTGCGGACGTCTCCGGCGACGGCGCCGAGCTCAAGCGGCGCCTCGCCGGGCTCGAGCACGTCGACGAGGTGCGGCGGGTGAGCTACGGACAGGGCTCCCTGGCTCCAACAGCTCCGACAGGCCCGGCAGCCCCCGCGACCCGTGTAGAAGCAGCTCGCGCCGTGGACGTCAGTCTCCGCGGCGTTGACTCTCTGGATTCGGTGGCCGGCCTGGGAGCGGTCGAGCCTCTGGAGGGTTCCTCCGGCGTCCGACCGGAAGTACCTGGCGTGGTCTTGGGCGCCGAGCTGGCCGAGGAGTTGGATGCCGGTGGCGGCGAGCTCTTCCGACTGATGGTGCTGGGGGTCGCGGCCGGCAAGCCCCGCTTTGGCTACGAAACGGTGACCGCGGTGGGCACCTTCCGCTCCGGGTTCTCGGAGTTCGACAGCCGGCTGGTCGTACTCGAGCGTTCGCGTCTGGAGTCTTTGGCCGGCGCCGGAGTCGGCGAGAGCGTCTTCGAGGTCGCGGTCTCCAAGCTCGCGCGCACCACCGAGGTGGCCCAGGCCGCGGACGCGCTCCTGGGTCCCAACTTCCTGGTGGTGGACTGGCGTGAACTCAACAGCGAGCTTTTCACGGCCCTGGCCATCCAGAAGCTGGCGCTGTTCTTGATCCTGGGGCTCATCGTCCTGGTCTCGACCTTCAACGTGGCGTCGAACCTGGTGGTCCTGGTGCGCGAGCGCATGCGCGACGTGGGCGTCCTGGCCGCCCTCGGGCTTGGTCCGCGGGCGCTCCGGTCGCTCTTTCTGCTCTACGGCGGCGGCTTGGGCGCCGCCGGTCTCGTACTCGGCGTCGCGACTGGATGGGGCCTTTCCTGGGCGCTTACACGTTTCGAGCTGGTGCGCTTCGAAAGCGAGCTTGCGGCAATCTATTTCGTCAGCTCGGTCCCGTTCCGGGTGCGGCTTCTGGACGTCGCGGCGATCGTCTTCTTTACCTTGGGCGTGACGGCAGTGGCCTGCTGGTTCCCGGCCGGCACCGGGAGTCGGACCCGCCCCGCCGAGGCCCTGCGCTACGAGTGAGCTCCCCGGCCGCGCCGAGCGAGGAGGGGCGAGGGGGCCCAAAGGCCCCCCGGGAGGTGTCGGCGGGATTTGAGAAGAGACGCCGTACCGGAGTCGTCGGTGGCGGTTGGCAGCCGGCGAATGACGGCCTGCTTCGCGCCGGAGGGTGCCGCGTGAACACGGCCTACAACTGGTTCTACGGACGGCGTCCGGAGAGAGTTTAGTGGTGGACTCCGGCCGGCGGAGCGGTTCGGGCGAGAGGTCCGGCCCCGGGCCGGTGGGGCTCTGCGCCCGCTGCCGCCACGCGCGCCTGCTGGCGGCCGACGGAACCGAATTCTGGCTCTGCCGGCGCTCGGCAGCCGATCCCGCGTTGCCCCGGTATCCGCGGCTTCCGGTTCTGGCCTGTACGGGCTTCGAGGGCTCGGACGAGCGTCCGCCTCAGGGCTGCTAGACTCCCGCCCCGGCATGCCCCGGCGTTCGGACCTTCATTCGATCCTGGTTATCGGTTCCGGTCCAATCGTGATCGGCCAAGCCTGCGAGTTCGACTATTCCGGGACTCAGGCCTGCCGGGCGCTACGCGCGGAGGGATTTCGGGTCATTCTCGTCAACTCGAATCCGGCCACCATCATGACCGATCCGCAATTCGCGGACGTGACCTACATCGAGCCGCTGATCCCGAGCGTGGTGGCGGAGATCGTACGCAAAGAAGAGCCCGACGCGATCCTGCCGACGGTGGGTGGCCAGACCGGGATCAACCTGGCCATCGCCCTGGACAGGGAAGGTGTCCTCGAAGAGCTCGGGGTGGAGGTGCTCGGGGCCAGCGTCGAGGCGCTGCAATTGGGCGAAGATCGCCAGCGCTTCAAGGATGCGATGGAGGAGATCGGCCTCGAGGTTCCCAAGAGCGGCTACGCGGCGGAGATGGCCGACGCTCGCGCCATCTCCGAAGAGCTGGGGTTCCCGCTGGTCATCCGGCCCAGCTTCACCCTGGGCGGCGAGGGCGGGGGCACCGTATTCAATCGAGATGAGCTGGACGAGCGGGTGGAGCTGGCCCTAGACGCCAGCCCCGCCCGCCAGGTGCTGCTCGAGCAGTCGGTTCTGGGCTGGAAGGAATTCGAGCTTGAGGTCATGCGCGACGTGGCCGACAACGCCATCGTGGTGTGCTCGGTCGAGAACGTGGACGCCATGGGCGTTCATACCGGTGACTCGATCACCATCGCTCCTCAGCAGACTTTGTCGGACCGGGAGTACCAGAGCATGCGCGACGACGCGTTCCGAGTGATCCGGCGCATCGGAGTGGCGACGGGTGGCTCCAACATCCAGTTCGCGGTGGATCCGCGAACCGGCCAGCGGATGGTCATCGAGATGAACCCCCGGGTCTCGCGCAGCTCGGCGCTTGCTTCCAAGGCGACGGGCTTTCCGATCGCCAAGATCGCGGCTCTCCTGGCCGTCGGCTACCGCTTGGACGAGATCCCGAACGAGATCACCGGCAAGACCACCGCCGCCTTCGAGCCCAGCTTGGACTACACGGTGGTGAAGATTCCGCGCTGGGCCTTTGAGAAATTTCCGCAGACCTCGGCCCAGCTCGGCACCTCGATGAAGTCGGTCGGCGAGGTCATGGCGATCGGCGCTACTTTTCAGGAGGCTCTGATGAAGGCGCTGCAGTCCCTGGAGCTGGATGGCGGCGCCAGCGGCCGCGAAGGGCGGCTGGCGGATCCGGTGCGGCTGCGCTCGCATCTCCAGACGCCCAACTGGGAGCGTCTGTTCGCGGTGTTCGCGGCCCTCCGGCAGGGCTGGACGGTCGAGGAAATTGGCGCCGCTTCGTCGATCGACGCCTGGTTTCTGCACCAGATCAAAGACATCGTGCGGCTGGAGACCGAGCTGGCCTGCTGGAATCTGGACTCGGTGCCGGAGCCGCTTCTGGCTCGGGCGAAGCGCACCGGAATCTCGGACGCTCGCCTCGCCGGCCTCCTGGACGCCGAGCTGGACGCGGTCCGGGCGCGGCTGGATGCGGCCGGGGTCCGGCGAGCCTACCGCCGCGTCGATACATGCGCGGCCGAGTTCCCGGCCCGCACGCCCTACCTCTACTCGACCTTCGGTGCCGAGGACGAGACCGAGCCGACCCGCCGGCGCAAGGTCGTGATCCTGGGCTCCGGCCCCAACCGCATCGGCCAGGGCATCGAGTTCGATTACTGCTGCGTCCACGCCGCCTACGCTCTGGCCGAGGAGGGCTTCGAGACGGTGATGGTCAACTGCAACCCGGAGACGGTCTCGACCGACTACGACACCTCCGACCGTCTCTATTTCGAGCCGTTGACGCTCGAGCACACGATCGCCGTCTGCCGGAACGAGGGTGCCGAGGGCGTCATCGTGCAGCTGGGCGGCCAGACGCCGCTCAAGCTGGCTCGGGGCCTCGAGGCGGCCGGCATCCGCGTCCTGGGTACCCCACCCGAGGCGATCGATCTGGCGGAAGACCGCGAGCGGTTCGGCAAGCTCCTGGAAGAGGAAGGCATCCGCCAGCCGGCCAACGCGACCGCTACCTCCGTGCGCGAAGGCCTGGCGATGGCCGACCGCCTAGGCTTTCCGCTCCTGATCCGGCCCAGCTACGTCTTGGGCGGGCGTGCCATGGCGATCTGCTACGACGCCGAGTCGGCCGAATCGTGTCTGCGCCAAGCGGCGGAGGTTTCGCCGGGCCAGCCGGTCTTGATCGATCGCTTCCTCGACGATGCCGTCGAGGTAGACGTGGACGTCCTGGCGGATGGGTCGCGGGTCGTGGTCGCGGGCATCCTGCAGCACATCGAAGAAGCCGGGATCCACTCTGGCGACTCGGCCGCCATCCTGCCGCCCCTCAAGGTCGATCCGGTCCACCTGGACGAGATGCGGGACATCGCTTGCCGCATTGCCCTCAGGCTGGGGGTGCTGGGCCTCATGAACGTCCAGTTCGCGGTCCACGAGGGCCGGGTCTACGTGCTCGAGGTCAACCCCCGCGCTTCGCGGACGGTCCCGTTCATTGCCAAAGCGGTGGGCCAGCCGCTGGCGGGCTACGCCGCGCGCCTCATGGTCGGTGAAACGCTCGAAGACGTCGGATTTCTGGCAGAGCCCCGGCTCGAGTCGGTGTTCGTCAAGGCACCGGTGTTCCCGTTCCGGAGGTTTCCCGGAGTGGACCCCGTGCTCGGACCGGAGATGAAATCCACCGGCGAGGTCATGGGAGCTGGTGACTCGCTGGGGGAGGCGTTCGGCAAGGCATGGCTGGGCGCCGGACACCGGCTGCCAGTCGAGGGCACGGCGTTCTTCTCGGTCAACGATCGCGACAAGGAGGGCGCGGCCGAGATCGCGTCCGAGCTCGTGGCTCTCGGCTTCCGGCTGCTGGCCACCGCCGGCACCGCCGAAGCCTTGCGTGCCCTGGGGCTTGCGGTGGAGGTCGTACTCAAGGTGCACGAGGGCCGCCCGCACGTCGCCGACGAGCTCATCAACCGCAGGATCCAGCTGGTGGTGAATACCCCTCTCGGGAAGCACTCCCACGAGGACGATGCCTTCATCCGCCAGACCGCGTTGAAGTACGACATCCCGTGCATCACGACCCTCTCCGGAGCCCGAGCCGCGGTTGGGGCGATCGCGGCGTTGCGGGCCGGAGGCCTGAACGTTCGCCCCATGGCCGCGCGCACGGGGACGAGCGCGGACGCTGAGCGGACCTGGAGGGCGCGAGCCGGCTAGAATCTCGAGGTGAGGAAGCTATGACGGAAACGACGACAACCCGGACCGAAACCGACAGCCTGGGCCCGATCGAGGTTCCGGCCGATCGGTACTTCGGGGCCCAGACCGAGCGCGCCCGCCAGAATTTCCCGGTGAGCGGCCTGGTCTTCTCGCGTCCCTTCATCGAAGCGCTGGGTCTGATCAAGAGCGAGGCCGCCGCAGCCAACTCCAGCCTCGGACAGATCGATTCCGAGCTTGCCGCCGCCATCGGCAAGGCCGCCGACGAAGTTGCGGCCGGCGAGTTGGACGGCCACTTTCCGCTGGACATCTTTCAGACCGGCTCAGGCACTTCGACCAACATGAACGCCAACGAGGTGATCGCCAACCGCGCCATCGAGATCCTGGGCGGGGAGCTGGGCTCGAAGAGCCCGGTCCATCCCAACGATCACGTCAACCGGGGCCAGTCGTCGAACGACGTGATTCCGACTGCGATCCACGTCGCCGCGTACTCGGCCATCGTGGCCAACCTGGAACCGGCCCTGGAACAACTAGCCGAGGCGCTGGCGGGCAAGTCCCGGGACTTCGACGAGGTCGTCAAGATCGGCCGCACGCACCTTCAGGATGCCGTTCCCGTGCGCCTCGGCCAGGAGTTCTCGGGGTACGCCGAGCAGATTCGAAACGGCCTGGGCCGGCTCCAAGCGGCCAAGCCCCGTCTGGCCGAGCTGGCGCTGGGTGGGACGGCCGTGGGCACCGGGCTCAACGCTCCGGAGGGGTTCGCCGACGCCGTGATCGCGGGCCTGGCGCGCCGTACCGGCCATCCGTTCGTGCCGGCGCCGAACCGGTTCGAGGCGCTTGCGGCGAAGGACGCGGCGGTGGAGGCTTCCGGCACTCTCAAGACGATCGCGGTCTCGATGACCAAGATCGCCAACGACATTCGCTGGTTGGGCTCGGGACCCCGTTGCGGCATCGGGGAGCTTCGCCTGCCGAGCCTCCAGCCGGGCAGTTCGATCATGCCCGGCAAGGTCAATCCGGTAATCCCCGAATCGGTTCTGATGGTCGCGGCCCAGGTGGTCGGCAACGACACGACCATCGCCATCGCCGGCATGTCGGGAGTCTTCGAGCTCAACGTCATGATGCCGGTCATCGCCTACAACCTGTTGCAGTCGATCCGGATTCTCTCGAGTTCGGCACGGCTGCTGGCGGAGCGCTGTGTCGAGGGTCTGGAGGCCAACCGGGAGCGGGCTCACGAGATGGTCGAGAAGTCGCTCGCCATGGTCACCGCCCTGGCTCCGAAGATCGGCTACGATCTTGCCGCCGACATCGCCAAGGAATCCGTTCGCACCGGTCGAACCGTACGCGAGCTGGCCCGGGAACGTGAGGTCCTGCCCGAAGACGAGCTCGAGCAAGTGCTGGACGCCCGCGCTCAGACCGAGGGCGGGCTGACCGGGGACTGACCCGGAACCTCGACGCGCAAGCGGAGCCGGACGTGCGCAAAGTCCTGCACTGCGACATGGACTGCTTTTACGCGGCGGTTCACATGCGGGACGATCCCGCGCTCGCGGGGCTGCCGGTGGTCATCGGCGGCAAGCCCGAGAGCCGGGGCGTGGTGGCCGCGGCGAGCTACGAGGCGCGGGCGTTCGGCGTGCGCTCGGCGATGCCGTCGGCGCGGGCGCGCCGCCTCTGTCCGGACGCTGTTTTTCTCAAGCCCGACTTCCAGCGCTACCGGGCCGAGTCGCAGAAGATCTTCGAGATCTTTCGGGGCTTTGGCGACGTGGTCCAGCCGGTCTCGATCGACGAGGCCTATCTGGACGTTTCTGAGGCCTGGCGGCACTTTGGCAGTGCCACGCGCCTGGCTCAGGCTCTGCGCCGCCGGGTCCTCGAGGAGCGGGGCCTGACGGTCAGCGTCGGCGTGGCTCCCAACAAGCTCCTGGCCAAGATTGCCTCTGACGCCGACAAGCCCAACGGCCTGACCGTGGTGAGCCCGAAGAAGCTCCAGGTGTTCCTGGATCCGCTTCCCGTTCGAGCACTTCCTGGAGTCGGTCCGGTGGGGGAGAAGCGGCTCAAGAAGGCGGGGCTCGAGACCATCCGCGAGCTGCGGGCACGAACGGTGGAGGAGCTCAAAGCGCTTTTCGGCCGCTACGGCGCCGTGCTCTACGAGTATGCCCGCGGCCGGGACGAGCGTCCGGTTCGGATCGATCGCACGCGCAAGAGCATCAGCTCGGAGACGACCTTCGCCGCCGACCTTTCCCGCCTTGACGAGATCGAAGCGGTTCTCGGCCGCCTCGCCGGTCAGCTTGCCGGAGGGCTCGAGCGGCGCGAGCTGTCGGCAGCGACGGTGACCATCAAGGTGCGGTATTCGGACTTCACCACCGTGACCCGGTCGCGCACTCTGACGGTTCCCACTCGCGACGAGACCCGCCTGCGGCGGACGGCCCGCGAGCTCCTGGAGCGTACCGAGGCCGGGCGGCGTCCGGTCCGCCTGCTGGGGGTTGGAGGCTCGAACCTGGTCCCCGGAGGCTCCGAACAGCTAGGCTTGTTCCGGGCGAGCGAGGGCGAATCAGCGGCGCCGTAGCCGGTCGAGCTGCCGCCGTTCTCGCTTGGACGGCCGCCCGGTTCCACGCTCGCGCCCGACAGACGGCAACGATCCCGGGACGACTTCATCCGTGGTGTCCCGGTCCGGGACTCGACGGGCTTCGGTTTGTTCTTCGAAGAGCGTGGCCGCTTCGGCTTTGGGCAGCGGCCTCTCGGCCAGGGCGACGATGACGAGGGTCCTCCGGACGCGGCCGGCGGCGACGTCGATGCGCTCGCCCGGCCGCACGCTGTGATGCGCCTTGGCCGGCCTGCCATCGACCCGGACCCGGCCGGCTGTGCAGGCGCGGGTGGCCTGGCTACGCGTTTTGAACACGCGCGCGACCTGAAGCCACTTGTCGAGACGGACGCTCATGACCTCTGGAAGTCTAGCCTGTGTTCTTCGGCGGCGTTGGGCCTCGACGCACAGGTTGCCGCTTTCGCGGCGTAGCGTTGCGTCTGCCCGCCGGGTCCGCGCCGATTCACCGTAGAATCGAGCCATGCTTCGTTCCAGGCGCCGGCTCGCGATGCTCCTGGGCGCGCTGCCCATCTTGATCCTGGTGTCGGCGCTCCTCTACATGGCTGGCATGGCGGTGCTCGAAGGCGAGTCGCGCGGCTTCTGGCGCAGCGTCGGCTTCGCCGCCGAAACGCTCTCGACCACGGGCTACGGCGGGGATGCGGACTGGTCGCATCCGTTGATGGTGGCCTTCGTCGTCGTGTTGCAGTTCTTGGGCGTGTTCCTGGTCTTCTTGATCTTTCCGATCTACATGATTCCGTTTCTCGAAGAGCGTTTCGAATCAAGACTGCCGAAGGCTGCGCCGGAAGCCGAGGATCACGTTCTCGTCTACCGGTACGGGGCCGCCGTCGCCACCCTCTTGGACGAGCTGGATCGGGCCGGCGTCTCGACGGTGGTGGTCGAGCGCGACGAGCGCGTGGCGCGCCGTCTAGTCGAGCGCGGCCGGACCGTGGTGCTGGGGCATCTGGATGACGGCTCTCTCGAGCGAAGCGGTCTTTCCCGGGCGCGGGCCCTGGTAGCCAACGGCGGCGACGACGAGAACGCGGCCGTGATTCTTGCCAGCCGTCAGGCCGGTTTCGAGGGCGACGTTCTGGCGGTCGTCGAAGAGCCCTTCCACCGCAAGCCGATGTTGCTCGCGGGAGCGACGGCGGTCTTTACCCCGCGCCACATTCTGGGAGCGGCGCTGGCCGCGCGGGCCAGCGAGCGCATCAGTCCCCGGGTCGAGGGCGCTCAGGTGCTAGGCCGGAAGTTGATCGTGAGCGAGGCTCGGATCGGTTCGCACAGTGCCCTGGCGGACAAGACGCTGGGGGAGTCCGAGGTTGGCCGGCGCACCGGCATCTCGGTCCTCGGCCAGTGGGTCGAGGGACGGCTGATCGCGCCGCCCACCGCCGAGACCGTGCTGGTGCCCGGGGCGATCCTGATCGTGGCGGGCAGCGCCGAGGGCGTCCAGCGATTTGGCGAGTTCTGCTCGGGAGCGACGCCCCTGGAGCGAACCGGTCCGTTCATCCTGGCCGGCTACGGCGAGGTGGGCCGCAAGGTCGCCGAACTCTTGCGGGACGCCGATGAAGAGATCTTGGTGATCGATCGACAGGAGGGAGAGGGCGTGGACCTGGTGGCGGACATCTTGGAGTACGAAGTCCTGGGCCGGGCGGGGATCCGGGATGCCCAGGGAGTGATCTTGGCGGTGGACAGCGACGCCGCGACCCTCTTCGGAACGGTGATTCTGAAGGACTTCGCTCCTAAGATTCCGGTTATCGCGCGCGTCAACGAGGCGCAGAACGTGGCCCGGATTCACCGCGCCGGAGCCGACTTCGCCTTGTCGATTAGTCAGGTATCGGGCCAGATTCTGGCGGCCCGGCTTCTCGGCAAGCAGGCGGTCTCGCTGGATCCCAAGGTCCAGGTGGTGCGCCTCACCGCCGACGGGCTCGCCGGCAGCAGCCCGGCGGGGCTGCGGATCCGGGAGCGTACGGGAGTCTCGGTGGTCGCCGTCGAGCGCGCCGACCAGTTGATCGTCGAGTTCGGCGAAGAGTTCCAGTTCGAAGAAGGCGACGACGTCTACGTGTGCGGCAACGTGCTCGCGATCGAAGAGTTCGAGCGCGTCTTCGCCGGATCCGCCTAGACGGATCGCGATTTCGAACGCAAGGCTTCGAGCTTCCGGTCGCGGCGATCCAGAATGCGTTGGCGCTCGGCCAGGTAGTCGCCGTCTTCCGAAACCGAGGGTTCGAGGCCGGCCTTGAGCATCCGGTCCCGGGCCAGAATCTCGAGCTCGGCCAGGGACGCCTGGGCCTTCTGGCGCACGGCCTCCATCTCGGCCCGCACGGCTTCGGGCAGCGCGTCTTCGCGCGGACGCTCGATACCCTGAGTCTCGAGCCGTTCGAGCGCTGCTTCGTAGGCGGACTTCATGGTGGGACTCCTCAGCGTATCGTACTCGTAGCGGCGGGCCCTTGCTCGACCGTGTCCGTTCGGGTGCCGTGCCGGGATGTCAGGATGGCATTTCGATCGAGCGCCACATCATGCCAAAATGCGCTCCGTCGGCGCTCCGGGATGTACCGAAACGGCGTCGAGCGACCGGCCCAACAGGCATCCATCTTGCTCCGCCGGGGCGGTGCCCAGGACGCACTTGGAGCGTCTCTGGGCCGCGAGGACGCCGACACGAGGGAGACACGAGATGATCGAAGCGCACAACCTGACCAGGCGGTATGGCGAGTTCACCGCGGTGGACGGCGTCTCGTTCTCCGTCGCCGACGGAGAGATCGTCGGGATTCTGGGTCCCAACGGAGCCGGCAAGACCACCACGATCCGGATGGTCACCGGCTTTTTGCCCCCGACCAGCGGCCGAATCACGATTAACGGCAAGGACCTGGCCGAGGCTCCCATCGCCGCGCGCCGGGACTTGGGCTACCTGCCGGAGCACGTCGCGCTCTATCCGGAGATGCGGGTCAGCGAGTACCTCGCGTACCGCGCCCGGCTGGAAGGCCTGGGCGCCGCCGAGGCCAAGTCGCGCTTGCCCGAGGTCCTGCGCCGGACCTTGCTCGAAGATGTCGAGCATCAGATCATCGGCACGCTGTCGAAGGGCTACCGGCAGCGAGTGGGCTTGGCGACGGCGATCCTGCACCGGCCGCGGGTGCTGGTACTGGACGAACCGACGGTGGGGCTGGATCCGAAGCAGATCGTGGCGATCCGCTCGCTCATCCGGGAGCTGGCCGAGGAGTCGACCCTGCTTCTCTCGACCCACATCCTGCCCGAGGTGGAGCTTCTTTGCGATCGAGTGATCATCGTGGACGGAGGCCGCATCGTGGCCGAGGGGACTCCCGACAGTCTGCGCGAGCGCTGGGCGAGCGCCTCCCGGTTGACGGTGACTGTCTATGGCGAGGGTGAGTTCGAGCGGGTGCTGGCGGCGCTGCCGGGAGTCGCCCGCGTCGAGGCCGCCGAGATCTCCGAGGCCGGGCAGCGCTTCCTCCTGGACTGTGACGAGGGCGCCGATCCGCGAGCGGCGATCTTTCATGCCGCGGTCGACGCCGGCTGGGTGCTGCTCGAGCTGGCGGAGAGCCGGGCGTCGCTCGAAGACGTCTTCGTGCGCCTCACTACGCGCGAGCAGCCGGGTTCGCCCGCCGCCGTCGGGGAGCCTGAGGAGGTGGTGTCATGAAGGCGTTCTTGGCGACCGTCGAGCGGGAGCTTCGCTCGTATTTCCTTTCACCGCTGGCCTACATCGTCTTGACCGTTCTGTTGCTGGTCAACGGCTTCGTGTTCTGGTTGATCGTCAGCTTCCTGAGCGATCCGCGAGCCGGTTTCGGCGCCCCGCTCGAGCTCTTCTTCGGACAGACCTTCTTTTTCTGGCTGGTGCTGTTGTTCTTGACGCCGGTTCTGACCATGCGCTTGCTGAGCGAGGAACGGCGGAGCGGCACGGTGGAGGTGCTGATGACCGCTCCGGTGACCGAAGCCCAGGTGGTCTTGGGCAAATTCGTCGCGGCGCTCGTTCTGTACGTCTTGTTGTGGCTTCCGACCCTGGTCTACGCGGGGATTCTGGCCCGGTACAGCACCGTCCATTGGGGCCCCGTGGCATCCGGCTACCTCGGCATCCTGGGGATTGGAGCGGTCTTCCTGTCGGCTGGACTCCTGGCCTCGTCGCTCACCAAGAGCCAGCTGGTCGCCGCGCTCATCACCTTCGTCCTACTCGTGCCGCTCTTTACCTTCGGCTTGCTCGAGAATCTGGTCCATGGGGAGAACGTGCAGAAGGTCTTCCAGTACCTCAACCTGTGGCAGCATATGGAAGACTTCAGCCGCGGCATCGTGGACACCCGCAGGCTGGTCTACTACGCCAGCGCGACCGGGCTATTTCTGTTCCTGGCGACCCGGTCGCTGGCGCTGAAGAAGTGGAGGTAGGGTCATGAGCCGCAATCGAGCCTGGGTGGATTCTTCCCTGTTGAGCGTCGGCGTGCTGCTGGTGGTGGCGCTCGTGGTCATGCTCAACTATGTTGGGGCCAAGTACTACAAGCGGGCGGACTGGACCGCCGAGGAGCTCTATACCCTCTCGGAAAAGAGCCTGGCCGTGGTCGAAGGATTGGAACGGCCGATCGAGGCGCTCGTCTTCCTGAGCCCGGGCGAACCGCTGTTCGGGCCGGTGCGCGAGCTCCTGTCCCGCTACGCCGCTGCCAGCGACCGCTTCAGCGTCCGGGTGGTGGATCCCGAGAAGAACCTGGCCGAAGCCCAGCAGCTCGTCGACCGGTACGAGCTGGCGAGCCTGGACGTGGTGATCCTGGACCGGGGCGACGATCGCCGCATGATCGAGGCCGCCGATCTGGCCGACTACGATTTCTCGGGACTCCAGTTCGGACAGGATCCGGAGATGACCGCTTTCAAGGGCGAGCAAGCCTTCACGCAGGCGATGCTGGAGCTCTCCGAAGACTCCAAGTCACGCATCGCGTTTACCACCGGTCACGGCGAGCTCAAGCTGGACGACACTTCGGCTCGGGGCTTGAGTCAGCTCGCGGATCTCCTGCGACGCGACAATCTCGAGTTGGAAGAATGGGCGCCGCTGGGCGCGGCAGCGGTACCGGCAGGCACGGATCTCGTGGTCGTGGCGAGTCCGACCGCGGCGTTCGTGGAACCCGAGGTCGAGTTACTGCGCGGCTACCTTGCCGGCGGAGGCCGGCTGCTGGTGTTGTTGGATCCAATGGTGTCCGATCGCGGTACGGTCGAGCCGTCGGGCTTGGAGGAGCTCCTGGCCGGCTACGGGGTGCGGCCGGGAACCGACATCGTCGTGGACCCGGCCCGGCAGTTGCCGTTCTACGGTGCCGAGACCTTTTTCGTGAACGGCTTCGGCGAGCATGAGATCACGCGCACGCTGGCCCAGGCGGACGTGCCGGTGATCGTGCCCCTGGCGCGCTCGATCGAAGTGGTGCCCGCGGACGGCGCCACGGGGGTCGAGCTCTTGACGACCAGTGCCGAAGCCTGGGGCGAGCGCGACCTGGAGGCTCTCGGAGCGGTGGAGCGCGGCGAGTCCGACCTGGCCGGGCCGGTGGCGATCGCGGTCGCTGTCGAGCTGGAAGAGGACGAAGCGGACGACACCTTGGCCGACGCATCGCCTGACGCTCTGGCGGATGTGCAGGCCGAAGGCGCGGCCGACGCCGTGACGGCCGCCGCGGAAGCGGGGCCGCGTCTGGTCGTCGCCGGGGATTCGGATTTCCTCGGCAACAACCAACTTCGGAACGTCGGTAATGCCGAGTTCGCCGCCAACGTCTTCAACTGGCTGGTGGCTCGGGACGGATTGATCGGAATTCCTCCCAAGACGCCCGAGCAGACCAAGCTCAGCCTGAGCGCGGCCGAGCTTCGCACCGTGGCGCTACTGGTCTTTCTGGTGCTTCCGGGCCTGGCCATCCTGGCCGGTGTCTGGATCTTCTTGAGACGCAGGAGATAGCCATGAAGCCCCGGTCGGTCTTGATCCTTGCCGCTCTCGTCGCTGCCCTGGCCGCGTTTTTGTGGCTCGTGGATCGGAAGGCGCCGTCGACCGACGAGCGTTCCGCCGACGCCAAGAAGCTGGTCGCAATAGAGGCCGGGGACGTGGAGCGGGTGGTCCTGGAATCTTCCGCCGGCCGGCTGGTCTTGGTGCGGGAAGCGACCGAGGAGCCGGCGGACACGGAGGCCCGCCGCTGGCGGCTGGAGGCTCCAGTGGACGCCCGCGCCGATGGCGATGAGGTGGAGTCATTTCTGGAGGCGCTGACCGGACTCGAGGTCAGCCGCTCCTTTGCCGACGGCGACCCCGCCCAGTTGGGTCTGGAGGAACCGCGGGCTCGGGTTACGGTGACCGCCGCCGAAACCGAGATCACGATTCGCCTCGGGGCGCCGGTTCCGGCCTCGGCCAACACGATCGCCGACCTGGGGCCCGGAACCGAGTTCCGGGTGGTGCCCGATTCGCTCTCGAGCGACTTCGAAAAGGCGGTCGAAGACTGGCGTAGCCGCGAGCTACTGCCCGTCGCGAGCGATGCCCTTCTCGAGCTCGCGGTCGATTCGACCGGGGTGCGCCTTCGCCGCGCGGGAGACGGTTTCGAGTTGGTGGCGCCGTTTGCCGATCGGGCCGACCGGGACGCCGCCCGCGAGGTCTTCGACGGTCTTGCCGGCCTGACGGTGGAGCGCTTTGTGGACGTCGTGCCCGGAGACGCCATGGCATCGCCCTTGGTTCTGAGTCTCGCCGTCGAAGGCAGGGAGGCTCCGCTCGAGGTGCGTGTGGGTGCTCCGGATCAGTCGGAGCCGACGAATGAGGACGGGCAGACGCCGCTTCACTACGTGGCGACCGACGAAGGGACGTATCTGGCGACGATCGACTTTCTGGAGCTCCTGAGCGGGCCCGCCGCCGGTTGGCAATCGCGAGCGTGGACCGAAACGCGTCCGATCGACGTCACCGGTATCGAAGTCCTTGCCACCGAAGAGGACGGCGAGGCCTTGTCACTCGCGAGGAGCGAGGGTTCCTGGCGGCGTGACGGTGCCGAGATCGACTACTCTCTCGCCAGCGATCTGCTCTACGCCTTGACGGGCGTTACCGGAGCCAGAGGAGAGGATCTCGTATCCTTGGCGCTGGTCGAGCCTGAAGAGCCCGCTGCCCTGCGGATCCGCCTGACCCTGGATGGGGACTCGTCCGAGACGCTGTCGCTTCATGCCTGGAACCAGGACTACTTGGCGGTCGGAGGCGGACGCGAGTTTGGCGTGGTGGTGCCGGCCGACGGCGTGGCCGACGTCGAGGCCAAGGTGGCGGCCCTTCGCTCGGCGCAGGCGCTGGTGGATGACGGCGGCGCCGGCGGCGACGATCCCGTTCAGTAGCCGGGCCTTTTCGCCTCGAAGTGACGCCTGCGGTTGACTGGCGCCCTTGCGTGCCAGCGGCCAGCGGGAGTCGCCGGGGGACTCCTGAGGGCGCCGACACGGTGCGGCCGCTCGGCCGCGTGCCCGGTAGCGCCCTCGCTGGTTGTGGGGACGACGGCCCTAGCCGAACGACGTTTCGCGGTGCTCGCCGAAGACCGCGCGCAGCGCGTCGGAGATTTCGCCGACCGTGCAACCGGCTCGTACCGCTTCCAGGATCGCTGGCATGAGGTTGCGGTTCTCGCCGGCCGCCGTGCCAAGCTCCGCGAGTGCCCGTTGGACGGCACCGGCGTCGCGTTGCTCGCGAAAGGCGTGTAGCCGGGCGACCTGCCGGGCTTCACTGGCCGGATCGACACGGAGCACCTCGGGCGAGGCGGAATCTTCGGTGCGGTGGACGTTGACTCCGACCACTCGCTCGGAGCCCGCCTCAATGGCAAGCTGAGTCGCGTAGGCGGCGTCGGCAATCTCGCGTTGCTGAAACCCCTGGTCCAAGGCCTTGAGCGGGCCGCCCAGCTCTTCCAGGCGGGTCAGGTACTCGCGAGCGCCGGCGACGATGTCGCCCGTCAGGCGTTCCACCGCCCAGGAACCGCCGAGAGGATCGGCGACCTCGACGATGCCGCTCTCCTCAGCCAGGACTTGCTGCGTACGTAGCGCGAGCTGCGCTGCTTCCCGGGTCGGCAGTCCGAGGGCTTCGTCGCGGGCGTTGGTATGAAGTGACTGGGTTCCGCCGCAGATCGCCGCCAGCGCTTGGACTGCGACCCTGACCACGTTGTTGTCCGGCTGCTGGGCGGTGAGGGTCGAGCCCGCGGTCTGGGTATGGAATCGCAGCCAGCAGGACCGTTCGTTGGCGGGCGCGAAACGCTCGCGGACGAGCTCGGCCCAAAGCTGGCGGGCCGCGCGGAACTTGGCGACCTCTTCCAGGAAGTTGTTGTGCGCGTTGAAGAAGAACGAGACGCGCGGCGCGAAGCTGTCAATGTCGAGGCCGCGAGCTACCGCGGCTTCGACGTAGGCCAGTCCGTTGGCCAGAGTAAAGGCGACCTCCTGGATGGCCGTGCTGCCGGCCTCCCGCATGTGGTAGCCGGAGACCGAGATCGGGTTCCAGCGCGGCACCCGATCGGCGCAAAACACGATGACGTCGGTAACCAGCTTGAGCGACGGTTCGGGCGGGAAGATGTAGGTACCCCGGGCGGCGTATTCCTTGAGGATGTCGTTCTGCACGGTGCCGCCGAGCCGTTCCCAGTCGGCGCCTTGCTTCTCGGCCACCGCGAGATAGAGGGCCAGCAAGATGGGCGCGGTGGCGTTGATGGTCATCGAGGTCGTGACGCGATCGAGCGGGATCCCATCGAAAAGCTGCTCCATGTCGCCGATCGAGTCGATGGCGACTCCGACGCGGCCGACTTCGCCGCGGGCGAGGCGGCCGTCGGAGTCGTAGCCGATCTGAGTCGGCAGGTCGAAGGCGACCGAGAGCCCGGTGATTCCCTGTTCGAGTAGAAACTTGTAGCGCCGGTTGGTTTCCTCGGCATCGGAAAAGCCGGCGTACTGACGCATCGTCCAGACTCGCTGCCGGTACATCTCCGGGTACAAACCCCGGGTAAACGGGAAGCTGCCCGGGTCCGCGGGCGTGGGTTCTCCCGCCAGGTCGTCGGCGCCGTAAAAGGCCGGCCGCTCGGCAGCGGCATCGTCTCGAAATCGTTGGGCCATGGCGCAGTGATTATAGGGCCGTAGACGGAGAAGCGCCGCCGCCGGCGAGCTTCTTGCGATTTGTCTTTGGACCACAATATGTTGTGGTCTCTACTTGACAACGACTCTATATATCGTTCATTCTTCGACTCGTTCCGCGATCCTTGTTCGATGACTTGGGAATTCGATGCACGCTGCGAGCAGACCGGCCGGGTGGTGCGTCGCCGCGTCTACGAGGTTCGGGCTGGATTGCTGCTGCCGCCGATTTTCGAGGTGCCGGCTTCGTCGAAGCTCGAGCTGTTCGCGGTCGATGGTGGAGCACGCCGTCGCACGGTCGAAACGCGGTTGCAGCGCGAACGCATCTCGTCGCGCTTTGCCACCGCGGCCAGGACATCTGGCGCGGTTGACTCGGCGCGTAGCGTGGGCTCCGACGAACGAGATCGGTTCTAGGCACTGAGATGCTGGAGTCGACCGGAGTCACAAGACGCTCTTGCTCTGCGCCGGCCGTCGGAGTGCGAAACGAGTGATTCCTTGGAGGATAGGGCAGGCCTTCCGGTGGGAGCGCGGGCCCTTTGAGTTTGGCGAATTTGGCCAATGTGGGGGGAGGCGCTGAGAGCAATGTCGCTCTCGTGCGTAGATTTGGACCGGGTAGGTCCTTGAGCCCGTAGCCGGGCGGGAGGCAGTACCGATGGCGAGGAAGAAGAAGGCGACAAAACGCAAGACTAAGCGCAAAGTCGCAAAGAAGGCCGCTCCGAAACGCAGGACGAAAAAGAAGGCGGTCAAGAAGAAGGCCACCAAGCGCAAGACGAAGAAGAAGGCGGCCAAGAAGAAGGCCACCAAGCGCAAGACGAAGAAGAAGGCAGCCAAGAAGAAGGCTACCAAGCGCAAGACGAAAAAGAAGGCAGCGAAGCGGAAGACCAAGCGGAAGGCTGCTCCGAAGCGCAAGACGAAGAAGAAGGCGGCCAAGAAGAAGGCCACGAAGCGTAAGACGAAGAAGAAGGCAGCCAAGAAGAAGGCTACCAAGCGCAAGACGAAAAAGAAGGCAGCCAAGCGGAAGACCAAGCGGAAGGCCGCTCCGAAGCGCAAGACGAAGAAGAAGGCGGCCAAGAAAAAGGCCACGAAGCGCAAGACGAAAAAGAAGGCAGCGAAGCGGAAGACCAAGCGGAAGGCCGCTCCGAAGCGTAAGACGAAGAAGAAGGCAGCCAAGAGGAAGGCCACCAAGCGCAAGACGAAAAAGAAGGCAGCGAAGCGGAAGACTAAGCGGAAGGCCGCTCCGAAGCGCAAGACCAAGAAGAAAGCCGCGAAGCGGAAGACCAAGAGGCGGTAGCCTCCGCCCGCACGGTTCGATTTCGACCGCAGGCCGCCCCGTCCGAGTTCGGGAGCGGCCTGCGGTCTTTTTTCTCGGAATCGTCTACACTTGGCGTCCGCGGGTGACGGGTGTCGCAGCCGGATCGGCGTTCCAAGGACTCCAGGTCAATCTCTCCAGATGATGCGATTCAGGAAACCGGCATGGTGCCTTGTTCTGGTGGCGGTGGGCGTTGCGGTAAGCGGCTGCTCCCCGGCGGGCTCGACCGCGGAGCGCGGCCAGGCCTACGACTTCGAGCTGACTTCGCTCAACGGCGAGCAGGTGAGTCGAGCGAATTTCCCGGACCAGTTCCTGGTGCTGGACTTCTGGGCGACCTGGTGCCTGCCCTGTGTGGTGCAGCATCAGGCTCTCGAGGAGGTAGCCGCCGGTCTGGGGCCAGATGACGGCGTCACCTTTCTGGCGATCGACGTCGGAGAGCCGGAGGAGACCGTGCGAGAGTTCTTGGAGGACAAGGAAGAGTTCCCGTTCCCCGTCCTGCTCGATGCGCAGGAAACGATGGCCGCTCAGCACGGAATCTTGATTCTGCCCACAATCGTGGTGCTGGATCCCGAGGGGCGCGTCGTGTTTCGGCGAGAAGGGGTGACCCCAGCGTCGATCTTGAGGAATAGCCTTACCGAAATCCTGTCCGAGGCGCCGGCGGCGGGGAGTCTCTGACGCTCCGGCGGCGTTCGGGCCAGGTGCGGTGACGCAGACGATGGTCAACATCCGCAGTTTTTCGGTGAAGTGCGGACAGTGCGATACCTACCAGACGCTGCTGGGCTTCGAGCGCGGCGATGAGTTCAACGTCTATACCTATGAATGTGAAAACGACACCTGCGAGCCGGCCGTCACCCGCACGCTGCTCGAGGTACCGGCCGAGCTCGACGAGTTCGCGCGCCGGGATCCAGAATGGAGAGGAGGAGCGAGGCACGCAGGTGGCGGCTAGCCTCGCGAGGATGCCATGACGACGACTGTGCACATTGTCGGTACCGGAACGATCGGCGAGCCGTTGATCGGGTTGTTCGCTGACCTTGGAGACAAGATGGGAATCGACGAGGTCACCTTTCACAAGCGGACGCCCTTGCGGTCGGACCGCTCCCGGATCCAGCACCTGATGGATCGGGGAGCGCGGCTCGCGGTCGATGCCGATCGCCGGGCCGATTTCGAGGAGTTGGGCCACGAGGTCTCGCTCGAGGCCCGTGACGCGATCGAGCGGGCGACGGTGGTCATCGATTGCACCCCTGCGGGAAACGCCAACAAGGAGGCCTTCTACCAGGACATTCAAGGTCCCAAAGGGTACCTTGCCCAAGGCAGCGAGTTCGGCTTTGGCAAACCCTACGCTCGCGGCGTGAACGACGAGGCGCTGGAACCGGGACAGGACCGCTTTCTGCAGATCGTGTCCTGCAACACCCACAACATCACAACCCTGATCCGCACCCTGTGCGAGGACGAGTCGGGCTACTGCCTGGACCAGGGAACCTTTGTCTGTATGCGCCGGGCCAATGACGTGACCCAGGCGTCCAAGTTCATCCCGGCCCCGTTCTTGGGGAGCCACGGGGACTCCGAGTTCGGCACGCACCACGCTCGGGATGCCCATTCGCTGTTCAAGACGCTGAACCTCGACTTCAACCTGTTCTCGAGCGCTGCCAAGCTGAATACGCAGTACATGCACTCGATCTGGTTCCGGATGCTGTTCTCGCGGGACGTGACCCTGGAAGAGATCACCAAGCGTCTGAACGACAACCGTCGCGTCGCGGTGACCGACAAGCAGCAGGCCAACGTCGTCTTCAGCTTTGGCCGGGACCACGGCTACTACGGGCGGATCCTCTCCCAGACCGTCGTGGTATTGCCCACCCTCACCGTCCGCCACGGGCGGGAGCTCTACGGATTCTGCTTTACTCCTCAGGACGGCAACTCCCTTCTGTCCTCGGTGGCCGCCGCGTTGTGGCTGATCGATCCGGACCCGGCGAGCGTCAAGAAGCGACTGGAGCCGCTGGGCAGGTGGCTCTATCAGGAGATCTAGCCGGCTCGCGGAATCGGGCACGATGGCACGCTCGCTCGAGCTCGATAGCCTCCGGGTCCGCGGACGATCCCGGGCAGGCCAGCAAACCTGGTTCCGCATCGACCCTCCCGCTCTGGGGCTGGACGCCGGCCGTGGTGCGCCCGAGCTCGTTGGCGTGCCCCGAGTCTTCCTGTCCCACGGACATCTGGATCACGCCGGCGGGTTGCCCTGGATCGCCTCACAGCGGCGCGGCCAGGGCCTGTCCACGCTGACCGTCTACACGCACCCCGAGGTTGCCGGTCCGCTGGCCGAGCTGGTCGCCGCCGCCGGCCGGCTCGAGGGCCGCGAGCTGGAAGTGGAGATCGTTCCGATCCTCCCGGGCGAGACGGTCGCGCTCGGCAAGGGGTTCGAGCTCGAGGCGTTCGCTGTCGATCACGGAACCTCGGCTCTCGGCTGCCACCTGCTCCGCGAGCGGCGCCGTCTCCGCGAGGATCTCCGCGCGTTGTCCGGGCCCGAGATCGCCGCCCGGCGTGCCCGAGGCGAGTCCGTCGACGAGGTGGAGCACGAGCTCTGGCTCACCTATTGCGGCGACACCGGAGCGGCGGTCTTCGACACCGAGCCGCGGGTGTACCGCAGCCGGTACTTGCTCTTGGAGTGCACGTTCGCTTCCGACGCGACCCGCGAGAGTGCTCGCCAGTTCGGCCACCTACACCTGGACGACCTTGTCGAACGCCAGGAGTTTTTCGACAACGAAGTGCTAGTGCTGTGCCATCTCAGCCGCCGCCATCGCGAATCCGAGTTTCGCGATCTGCTTGCGGCTAGGCTCTCCGACCTGCGGCCACGCCTGGAGCTCCTGGTTTGACCTACGGGCCGGGCTCCACGCGTGACGGCTGCCGCGCCCCGAGCGGCAAGCGAGTCGCCAAGGCATTGGCCGAGGTAGATCGTCTCGAGCTCGAGATCGAGAAGATCGTGGCCGGCGGCGACGGTTTGGGCAGAGCGGACGGGATCCCGGTGTTCGTGCCGCTGGCGGCTCCGGGTGACCGGCTGCTTGTCGAAGTCGTGGATCGGCGTCCGCGCTACGCTCGAGGTCGGATCCTGGAGATCCTGCGTCCGGGTCCGGGGCGGCGCAAGCCGCCGTGCGAGCACTTTGGATCGTGTGGGGGCTGCGATCTGCAGCACCTGGAGGACACGCTCCAGACGGAGTGGCGCGTGCGCGCCGCGCACGAGGCTTTGGTGCGGTTGGGACGGATTGACGCGGACGTGCCCGTTCGCGTGGTTCGCGGCAAGCCCCAGGGATATCGTCTACGTGCCCAGTTGCATCTCGAGCCGAGCCCGGAAGCTCCCCGGGTTGGCTACTTCGCCCGCGGCTCCAACCAGTTGGTGCCGGTCTCCGCGTGTCCGGTGCTGGAGCCGCGGCTTGAACGGTTCGCACTGGGTCTCGCCCGGCAGGAGATGGAGCGGGTGCCGAACCGGCTGGACGTCGCCATCGGCAGCCAGCGCGTAACGACCGCACCGGCTCTCGATGGACTGCCCACCGGTGCCGTTCGCCGCCGGATCGGGGATTTCGAGTATCGGTACGATGCCCGCTGCTTCTTCCAGGCACATGACACGCTGACCGAGCGGCTGGTCGAGGCCGCGGTCGGGACGTGGTCGGGGAAGAGCGCAGTCGATCTCTACGCCGGCGTCGGCCTGTTCTCGCTGCCGCTGGCGGTGCGCTATGAGCGGGTGACCGCCGTCGAGTCCGACAAGATCGCGGTTCGCTACGCTCGCGGGAACGCCCGTCGCGGCAAGCTGCCGGTCGACGTGGTCGGCTCGGCGGTGGACTCCTGGGTCGGCGACCTCAAGCCCTGTGATCGGGTCCTGGTCGATCCCCCGCGGACGGGCCTCTCGATTCGGGTCGTCTCGCGCTTGGGCTTGGTCCAGCCGGCGCGCCTAACCTACGTGTCCTGTCATGCCGCCACCCTGGCGCGCGACCTGCGCCGGCTGTCGCCGTCGTTCGAGCTCGAAGAGCTCGTCTTCATCGACATGTTCCCGCAGACGGGGCACATCGAGGTCGTGGCTCAAATGCGGGCTCGCGAGCCTCGCGGCTGAAGGTCGGAAGGGACGACTTGGCCAGACGGGCCTCGTCTGGCGTCGGATCGAGCTCGGCTTCTAGCCGCCGACGTGGTCGGCTACGGCCTCTTCCACCTCGCCATCCTCGGGGAAGCGGCCGGTGGCCTTCTTGGAATAGACGTTGGCGCCGTCCACCGACACCTCGAAGACTCCGTTTCTGCCCTTGATGAGCTCGGGCCGGATGCCAAAACGACTCTCAATGGAATCCGCCAGACCGGCGGCACGCGGATAGTAGTTTCAGACGACGCAGTATTCGATCTTGATGTCCATCTCTGCCTCCCGCGCCCGAGTATACCGGCAGGGCGCCGCGCCACCTACGATGCGATACGCTTTGCCCCTTCGAATCACGGACCTAGAGGATCGATCATGCCAGCCGACCCATCCGACGCCGTAGCGCCCGCTCCTTCTCTTGTCGTGGCCGGGGGCGGGGCAGCCGACGAGGCTCGCGTCCAGCGCATCGCCAAGCACGTGCGTGCGCTCATCGAAGAGCTGGGCCTGGACCCGGCGGACCCCAATTTGCGGCGCACCGACGAGCGCGTGGCGCGGATGTATCTGGAGATGTTCCGGGGCCTTGACAGCGCCAGCGAGCCGGCGGTGACGACGTTTCCCAACGAAGAGAACTACCAGCATATGGTGATGGAGAAGGACATTCCGTTCTACTCCATGTGTGCCCACCATCTGGTGCCGTTCTACGGCAAGGCGCACATCGCCTACATACCGAGAGGCCAGATCATCGGACTGTCCAAGTTCGCCAGGATCTTGGATTTCTATGCCCGGCGGCCGCAGCTGCAAGAGCGGCTTACCGAACAGGTGGTTGGGTACTTGGAGGAACGGCTCGAGCCGCGGGGCGCGATGGTGGTGATCGAGGCGCGCCACCTGTGCGTGGAGATGCGTGGAGTCAAGAAGCCCGGAGTGCTGACCGTGACCTCGGCGCTGCGTGGAGCCTTCTTGCAGAAACCGGTGCGCGAGGAGTTTCTTGACCTGCTCAAGCGGTAGGAACGTCTGGGCTCCAGCCTTGGCGGTGTTCTTGGCTCTGGCCGTGTCTTTCGCGGCCGAAGGGCGGGGCAAGAAGGAGCGCGACGAGGCGCTTGTGAACGTTCTCCTGGCTCCCGATCTTGCCAAGTGGCTGGTGGGGGCGGTCGGCGAGATCGCCTCGGCCGAGGAGCGCCGCGCCTATCTGACGCTGGTCGACGACGACGAGGCCCGGGCTTTCATCGACGAGTTCTGGCAGCGGCGCAAGGATCCCGAGCGGCCCTGGCCGGGCGAGCAGCCGCGCGACGTCTTCGAAGTCCGCGCGGCCGAGGCCGACCGCCTCTACACCGAGGGCCTCCACCTTGGCAGGCGGACACCGCGCGGGGTGCTCCACGTCCTGTTCGGGCCTCCCGAGTCGCAGTCCTATGAGCGCGAGGACGGCCCCCTGGGAGCGACCGTCGAGATCTGGAAGTACGACCGCAAGGAGGTCGTGGGCTTGCACGGCGAGCGACCCGCCACGGAGTATGCGTTCTCGCGGCGAGGCGATCTGACGGTTCGGCACCAAAGGCGGCGCGATTCCCGGCTACTGCGCCGGCGCGGCGTGGACGAGCCCAGGTAGGCGGCGATGCGGGGGAGCCTTGGGAACGAGGGGGACCGTGCGTCCGTGCCGAACGCTATGAGGCCAGGTGACGGATTGCCCCGGGCGGTGTTGCGTGGTTCGGGGATGGCGATCCCGGAGGTCGAGGTCACCAACGACATGCTGGCCCGGGTCATGGATACGAACGACGCGTGGATTCGCGAACGGAGCGGCATCGTGACCCGCTACTACGTCGAACCGGGTACGGGCTCGTCGGAGTTGGGGGTGCGGGCCGCACGAGCGGCGCTGGCCGACGCCGATCTCGAGGCCGGAGAGGTCGACTACCTCGTCTGCGCGACCATGACACCGGATCATTACTTCCCGGGCGCGGGCACGCTCATCCAGCACGGCCTGGGCCTCGACGCCCTGCCGGCGCTCGACATCCGGCAGCAGTGCGCCGGCTTCGCCTACGGCCTGCAAGTCGTGGACGGCCTCATTCGGAGCGGCATCGCCCGTACCGTGCTCCTGGTCGGAACCGACGTCCACTCGGCGCTCTTGCCCTTCAGTGAGGCGACGTGGGAAACGCTGCTCGGCGAGCGTCCCGTGCCACTGTCCGAGGACGAGTTCGCTTGGAACTCCGGGTACCGGCACCTGATCGTTCTGTTCGGCGATGGCGCCGGCGCGATGGTGTTTCAGGCCGAGGCCGATACCGAGCGGGGGATTCTGGGCACCCGGCTGCGCGGCGAGGGAGCGGAAAAGGACATTCTGTACGTGCCCGGCGCCGGCTCCGCCTCCCGGCCCTGGGTGGACGCCGCCATGATCGCTGCGGGCGATTCCGTGCCGGTGATGGACGGCCGCAAGGTCTTCAAGCTGGCGGTGACCCGCATGCCGCGAGTCACGTCCGAGCTTCTCGACGAGCAGGGCCTGGAGCTCGCCGACGTGGATCTCCTGGTCATGCACCAGGCGAACCTGCGGATCAACGAGGCCGCACAGCGGGCGCTCAAGCTGCCGGACGAGCGCGTGCACAACAACATCCAGAAATATGGCAACACGACCTCGGCAACCTTGCCCATCTGCTTTCACGAGGCGCGGGCGGCGGGCAAGGCGGAACCCGGATCGCTGGTAGCGTTCTCCGCGCTCGGTGCCGGGCTGCACTGGGGGGCGGCGCTGCTCCGTCTCTAGCCTGCACGTCTGACCGAGGTTCGGCCGGTCCGTCGGAGCCTTCGACGTAGCGATGGTGACGCCCGCGAACCGTCGCGTATAGGTGCGCTGGGTGCGTCAGCCCCTTTGCGGTGGCGGCGGTCCGCGGAGCCGGTCAGCCGTCGCCGGGAGAGGTCTTCTGGCGGGTATGGAGCAGGACCGTGATCTCGCGGAACAACCGGTCGGTGAGCTGGGTCCACTCGGGGGGCGGGAAGCGTCCCGGCGGCGCGCTCAGCTCGACCCGGCTGCGAGCGGAGTCCGCGGCGCTCACCTTGATTCGGACGCGCCCCCACAAGAGGGCCCAGGCCTCGGTGACCTCGACTTGGGGATCGAAGGGTTCGGCTGAGATCTGGAGCGCTCCGATCACGGCATTGAGCATGCTGCCCCGGCCGGCCTGGTAGGGGGCTTCGAAGACGTGGGACGAGCGCGAGGAACCGGGCGGCGGCACGAAGGTGTCGGTCGCCAGCAGGTGCTGGAAGGCCGGCACAGCCTCGAGCGAGGCATAGCTGGGGTCGCGTCGCGCTCGCGCCCGCATGCGCTCGTCGACCGAGATCGCATGGCGCAGGAGCTGGAGAGCGCCACTGGCCTTGTTGGCGACTGCATGGTTGGAGCTCACTCGGTAGAGCGCCTCGGCGTCGCCTGGATGGCGGTCCAAGAAGCGCTGGAAACGCGCTCGAGCGGCGTCGTCCCGATCCAAGAGCAGCAACACCGTGCCGATGTTGAGGTCGTTGTCGTTGGCTTGCGGATCGAGGATCTCGGCGCGCTCGAAGTGGGACAAGGCCGATCGGTGGTCGGCCTCGGACATGGCTACCGCGGCCAGGTTGAGCCAGCCTTGGCGGCGCTCAGGGTCAAGCTCGAGCGAGCGTTCCAAGGCCTTCCGCCCGCGCTCGACCTCGCCGCTCATGAAGAGAGCCGTGCTCTGCAGGAAGAGGCCGTGGGCGTCCTTCGGACGCTTCTTCACCCAGCGGTTCAGGATCGTCAGCGCTTCCTCCACAGCATCCCCCGCGAGCAGGGCCTCGGCGCGCTCGAGCTCCGCGGGCGCTTGGGCGGCAGCGGTCGCCGGTGCGACCAGAGCCAACGTGACGAGAACATCCGGTAGCGAGATCCTGATCATCCTGAAGCGCTCCGCCGCCGCCGCAAGAGCCCCGGCAGAAAGCTCAACGCCATCATCAGCATGATTGCCGTGCCGGCACGCAGGATCGGCTGCCGGCCCTCGCCCAGGGCGGCGCGGAACATGGCGTCGAAGAGATAGGTGTAGATACCGACTCCGACCGCGAGGCCGAGCGCGGAGGCCACCACGTAGGTCCTGGGTCGGGTGCCAACGAGGGCCGCGCCGTAGTTGATCATCGGGAACGGGATCGGCAGCAGCCGGGCTCGGAACAGGGTTCCGAAGCCGTGCCGTTCCCAGATCTCCGTCAAGCGCTCGGTACGGCGGGGGCCCAGCAGAGCGCGGATGGTGTCGCCGCCCAACCAGCGCCCGACGAAGAAGGCCGCGAGCGCTCCCGCGAGTGCGCCGGTGAAGTTGAGGGCCCAGCCGCGCAGGAATCCGAAGACCACCGCGCCGGCGACCATCAGCGGGCTGACCGGAAAACCGACGACTCCGAACACAGTGAACGCGGCGATGAACAGCGGCGGGGCCAGGGGGTGCGAGCGGTAGGTCGTAAGCCAGCGTGTCAGGGTCTCGCCTTGCAGCCAGTCGCCGACCGGCGTCAGCCGCGCGATCAAGACCGAGGCTGCCAGCACACCCGCCAGCAGAGCGCCACGCAGGATGGTGCGGCGCAGCGACGGAACGGAAGCGGCCGGATCCGAGGAGGCTGACAAGAACCTTGGGGCGCTAGTGGTTCGGAGTTGCGTCCATCGGCAGCGCGGACGGGGTGCCGCCGTCCAGCATCAGAAAGTCACGCATGTGGCGCTCCAGGACTTCCTGGGCTCCGGGATCCATGAAGTTTAGCCGAAGCTCGTTGATGACCATGACCTCGGCCTGTTCCCACTCCCTCCAGCAGCTCGGACAGACCTTGGCGGCGATCTCGTCGCCCACCTTGCCGGGTACCGGGGGCCGGGCAAGCGGCTCGGCTTGGGCCGCGCAACGCACACAGGTCCAGGCGGTGCCGGTCATCCTTCGTTCTGCTCCAGAGCCGCGAAGTACTCGATGGTGGCGGCAAGACCGTCGCGCAGGGCGACCTGGGGCTCCCAGCCCAGGATGGCCTTGGCGCGGGTGATGTCGGGCTGGCGGGTCTTGGGATCATCGACCGGAAGGGGCTTGAAGTCGATCTCGCTGGCCGAGCCGACCAGCTCCCGAATCGTATCGGCGAACTCCAGAATGGTCATCTCGTGGGGGTTGCCGATGTTGACCGGATCGATCTCATCGCTGCCCAGAAGCCGGTAGATGCCTTCGACAAGGTCGGAGACAAAACAGAACGAGCGCGTCTGAGAGCCGTCTCCAAAGACGGTCAGGGGCTTGCCCCGAAGCGCCTGGTCGATGAACGCCGGCACGACGCGGCCGTCGTGCGGGCGCATCCGGGGGCCGTAGGTGTTGAAGATGCGGACGATCCGGGTTTCGAGACCGTGGACCCGGTGGTAGGCCATCGCCATGGCTTCGGCGAAACGCTTAGCCTCGTCGTAGACGCCGCGCGGGCCGATGGGATTGACGTTGCCCCAGTACGACTCGGGCTGCGGATGGATGAGCGGGTCGCCGTAGACCTCGGACGTCGAGGCCAGCAGGTAGCGGGCGCCCTTGGCTCGCGCCAGTCCCAAGGTGTTGTGCGTCCCGAGGGAGCCGACCTTGAGCGTCTGGATCGGCAGCTCGAGGTAGTCGATGGGACTCGCCGGCGAAGCGAAGTGCAGAACGTTGTCGACGGTCTCGTCGATCTCGAAGGGCCTGGTGACGTCGTGACGCAGGAAGGTGAAGTCGTCGCGCTCCTGGAGGTGGTCGATGTTGGCCAGATTTCCGGTCAGCAGGTTATCGACGCAGATCACCTTGTGGCCTTCGGACAGCAGACGATCGCAAAGATGCGATCCCAGAAATCCCGCGCCTCCGGTTACGACAGAAGTAGGCATCCGAAAGCTAGTTGGTGGCGTCGCGACCGATGTCCGGGCGGCCGACCGAGATGTAGGTGAACCCGGTGGTGGACATCCGGTCGAGGTCGTAGATGTTGCGCAGATCCACGATGACCGGCGCGTTCATGCGCTTTTCGAGTTGGTCTAGCTCGAGCGCCCGGAACTGGTTCCACTCGGTGACGATGACGAGCCCGTCGGCACCGGTGGCGGCGTCGTACACATCCGAGCAGAACTCGACGCCGGTGGCCCACCGGTCGCGGCAGCCCTCCATCGCCTCGGGATCGAAGACGCGAAGCGAGGCTCCCTGGGCCAGCAGGCCGTCCACGATGGTCAACGCCGGCGACTCGCGAATGTCGTCCGTCTCGGGCTTGAAGGCCAGACCCAGGACCGCCAGGGTCTTGCCATCGAGGCCGCCGACGGCCTCGGCGATCTTGTCCACCATGCGCTCGGTGGTCGCGCGGTTGACTTCGAGCACCGACTCCATGATCTGAAAGCGCAGTCCCTGGGAGTTGGCGATATCCACGATGGCGCGGCTGTCCTTGGGAAAGCACGAGCCGCCGAAGCCCGGACCCGGATGCAGGAACTTCGGGCCGATGCGGTCGTCGAGGCCCATCCCTTGAGCGACGGTCTCGACGTCCGCGTTCAAGAACTCGCACAGGTGGGCGACCTCGTTGATAAACGAGATCTTGGTGGCCAGAAACGCGTTCGACGCGTACTTGACGAGCTCGGCCGTCTCCAGAGTCGTGACGACGAAAGGCACGTCCGCCACGCGGAGCGGAGAGTAGATGTCCGCCATGACGTCGATGGCCCGCTGGTCCGAGGCGCCGATAACCACGCGGTCGGGCTGGAGAAAGTCTTCGATCGCCGAGCCCTCGCGGAGGAACTCGGGGTTGCTGGCCACCGAGAAGGGCGTTTCTTCGTTACGGGCCTCGCGGATGATGCTCTCGACAAGCCGTCCGGTACCCACCGGGACCGTGCTCTTGGTGACGACGACCTTGTAGCCGTTCAGATTCTCGGCGATCGTGCGTGCCACCTGCCGGACGTAGACGAGGTCGGCCGAGCCGTCCGGTCGCGACGGCGTGCCGACGGCGATGAATACGACCGAGGCTTCCTGGATGGCCGCCGGCAGGTCGGTCGAGAACTCCAGCCGGCCGGCGGCGGTGTTCTTGCGCACCATGCCGCTGAGACCGGGCTCGTAGATCGGAATCTCGCCTCGCTCGAGCGCCGCGATCTTGTTCTGATCCTTGTCGACGCACACGACGTGCATCCCGAAGTCGGCCAGACACGTTCCGGTGACCAGGCCGACGTAGCCGCTGCCGGCGATGCAGATCTTCATGATGGGGTCTCGCTCGTGGGTCTAAGCGCGGGCTTCGGCGTCCTCACGGTACCAAGCGACAAAACGCTTGAGCCCTTCTCGAATCGGTACTTTCGGGGAATAGCCGAGGAGGCGGTTGGCCTTGGCGACGTTCGCGAATGTGATCGGGACGTCGCCGGGCTGGTCGGCAAGATACTCGATCCGCGGTTCGACTTCAAGCGCGGCTCCGATCCAGGAGACCAGATCCGCCAGGCCAGTGGTCTCGCTGCCCCCGAGGTTGAAGATCTCGAACCCTGGAGCCAGATCCAGAGCCGCCAGAACGCCGTCCACGATGTCGTCGATGAAGGTGTAGTCGCGCCGGCTGGAGCCGTCTCCGTACATCGGGATCGGCTGGCCGCGGGCGATGAGGTCGGTGAACTTGTGAATCGCCATCTCCGGCCGCTGGCGCGGCCCGTAGACCGTGAAGAAACGCAGGCACGAGGTCTTGAGGCCGTACAGGTGGTGGTAGTTGAAGCACAAGAGCTCGCCGGTACGCTTGGTCGTGGCGTAGGGGCTGATCGGCAGGTCCACCGGGTCGGTCTCGGCAAATGGCACCTTCTTGTTGATGCCGTAGACCGAGGACGAGGAGCCGAACACGAAGTTGGCGGGCCCGTGGTGACGGGCCGCCTCGAGAAGGCGCAGGGTCCCGATGCAGTTGACGTCCTCGTACAGGATGGGCTCGGCCAGGCTCGGCCGGACGCCGGCGCGGGCGGCCAGATGGATCACCCCGTCGAGGCCGGCGCGGGCGAAGAGCCCGTCCACCAGTGCGGCGTCCCGGATGTCGCCTTCGACCAACTCGACCTGGCCGGAGCGCCGGACGACCTCGAGGTTCTGCCGCTTGCGGGCCGGGTCGTAGTAGTCGTTGAAGTCATCCAGGATCGTCACACGATCCCCGCGGTCCAGGAGCCGCTCGGTGACATGGGAGCCGATGAAGCCGGCGCCGCCGGTAACCAAGATGTGCTGCCCCACTGACGCGCTCCCTTCCGACGAATTCCGTGCTTGGTGCGAAGGCCTCGCGCCGCCTCAGTCGGCGCTTTCGACCTCGTCTCGATACCGTTTCTGAATGCCCGCCTTCTGCCGGTTGCGAATCAGCCAGCGCAGCAGCTTCGATTCGTCGATCCCGACCAGGATGTCGTCGAGGGCTTGGTAGAGATGGGGGTCATTGATGATCTCGCCGAGCGAGCCTTCGCCGCGCTCGATTTTGTCAGAAACCAGTGACAGATTCTCGACAAGCCGCCGCAGGTCCTCGGAAACCTCGCGGGCGTAGTCCTCGTCGTGCAGGAACTTCTGGAGCAGCCCTTCCTGGGTCTGGAGGTCGTCCACGAAGCCTTGCAGGCTCGCGGCCGTTTCCCGCAGGCCGGAGACCGCGCTCTTGAAGTCCTCGAGCAGCTTCTCGTCGGACAGAAGCGCTCCCAGCGTTCCGCCTCCCGAGTCCACCTGGGTAAGAATCTGGTCCAGGTGCGCGGTGGCGCTTTCGAGCCGGCGGGCCAGTCGGTCGTCGCGCAGAAGGGCGCCCAGCGTGCCCTGGCCGCCCTCGATGCGCGAGGTGATGCGTTCCAGGTTGGCGGCCGTCTGGACCAGAGATCCCTTGACTTGATCGCCGGTCTCACTCTCAGAGAGGAGCTCGCCCAGAAACCCCTGACCCTGCTCCAGGCGCCCGAGAATACTGCGCAGCGAGTACGAGATCGCCACCACGTTGTCGACCGCGTCCTCGCCCGAGGCCAGGAGGTGGTCCACGTCGGTGGCCGGCGCGGCCTGGATCTGTCCCTCCACCGGCACGATTTCGGCGTCGGCCGATCCCGAGGAGATCTCGATGTACTTGTCCCCCAGGAGCCCCAAGGTCTTGATCCGGGCGAGGGAGTCCGAGCGCACCCTGCCCCCGTACTTGTGCTCCATCGAGATCCAGACGGTCAGCAGGCTCTCGTCGACCCGCTCGGGCAGGACCACGCGGTCCACGTTGCCGACGGTGACGCCGTTCAATTGCACGGGGCTTCCCGGCGCCAGGCCGGCAACGTTCTCGAACCGCACGTAGTAGTGATTCTTGCGGGCGAACAGGTTGTTGCGCTCGCCGATCAGGAAGACGCCGGCCGCCAGAACGACGGCGGCCGTCAGCACCAGAGCACCGACCTTCACTTCACGCGTCATAGCCGTTTTCCTCCTCTCCCGCCAGGAACTTGCGCAGGAGAACGTCGTCCGAAGCTTCCGCTTCGTCCCAAGTGCCGACAAAGCGGAACCTCCCCTCATCCAGGAAGGCCACGCGATCGGCAACGCGGTGGGCCAGGGGCAGGTCGTGGGTCACCACGACCGAAGTTACCTCGTGGGATTCTCGTGTCTTTTGAATCAGCCCGGCGATGGTCGCCGACGTCATCGGGTCCAGCCCCGTCGTGGGCTCGTCGAAGAGGACGACCTCCGGGTCCAGCGCCAGGGACCGTGCCAGCGCGACTCGCTTCTTCATGCCGCCCGAGAGAGCCGCCGGCAGCTTGGTCTCGACTCCCGGAAGCTGCACGCTGGCGAGCTTGTCCGCGACCTTGTCCGCGATCCCGGACTCCGACAGGTCGGTGTGCTCCTGGAGCGGGAAGGCGACGTTGTCGAAGACGGTCATCGAGTCGAAGAGCGCGCCGCCCTGGAAGAGCATGGCGACCCGCTGGCGGATCGGGATGAGATCGTCTTCGTCCAGCGCCGAGATGTCGATGCCGTCGAAGACGACCCGGCCGCGGTCGGGCTTCTCGAGGCCGTTGAGCTGACGCAGCGTCACGCTCTTGCCAGTGCCCGAGCGGCCCAGAATCACCAGGCATTCGCCGGGAAAGATGTCGAAAGAAACCCCGGCGAGCACGCTCCGGCTACCGTACGCCTTGTGCAGGTCGCGGATTTCGAACAGTGGCCCCGTCATCGTCAGAACAGCAGGTAGAAGAGCTTGGTCAGGAAGAAGTCCGACACCAGCACCATGATCGAGGCCATGACCACGGTGTTGGTGGTGGCGCGTCCGACGCCGTCGGCCCCACCACGAGCCGTGAGGCCGTTGTAGCAGGCGATCACCGTGATGAAGAAGGCAAAGAAGACCGACTTGCCGAGGCCGCTCGAAACGTCGTCGATCGTGAGCGAGCCCAAGACGTCGTTGATGTAGAAGCCTGCGGTTAGCTGAAGCTGTAAGGTCGCAATGATGAGTCCGCCCAGGACTCCCAGGAGATCTCCGATGGTGGTCAGGACCGGGAGCATGAGGAGGCTCGCGGCCAGCTTCGGTGCCACCAGCTTCTTGACCGGGTCGGCGGCCATCGAGCGCATGGCGTCGATCTGCTCGGTGACCTGCATGGTGCCCAGCTCGGCGGTCATTCCCGAGCCGATGCGCCCGCCCACGATGAGCGCGGTGAGCACCGGACCGAGCTCGCGCACGATCGACTTCGAGACCACCGTGCCGATGTAGTACTTCACGCCTAGAGATGGCAGGCTGTAGGCGGTCTGAAGCGCCAGCACCATCCCGGTAAAGACCGTCGTGATCGCGGCCACCAGAAGCGAGCGCACGCCGATCTGTTCCATCTCCCGGATCCAGGCCCGCGGCTCATAGGGCGGCTTGACCAGGGCCACGAAGCTGCGCGCCGCCAGCGCGCTCAAGCCCCCGACGAGCGCGAGTGCTTCGTACAGCCTAGCGATCATCGGCGCCCATTCGGCGGGGCCGGAGGCCCGGAGCGGTACAATCGCGAGCCCGAAGCGGGCTCTTCGTCGCGAACTCCGGCGGAGGGCGGCGAAGCGGTCTCGACCGACATTCGCAAGGATTGTAGCAAGCACTCAGCGCGGAGCGCCGACCCTTGGCCCATCGCCCAACGCATGACCCATCGCCCCTGGCGGTGGCCGTGGCGACTCTGACGGGCAATCTGTTTCTGCTCGCCGGGACCTTCGTCCTGGCCTCGGCGGCGGTTCTCCTGGGCTGGATCCCGCCTCGTGGCCGCTTGATCTACGGGATCGCCAGGCTCTGGGCGAAGGGGGTGCTCGCGGCTAGCTGGGTCTCCGCTCGGCCGCAATTCGAGACGCCGCTCGACCCATGCGGCCAGTACGTGTTCATGGCCAATCACAGCAGCCTGTTCGACATTCCCGGTCTCCTGGCGACCCTGCCGGGACAAACCCGGTTTCTGGCCAAGAAGAGCCTGTTCCAGATTCCGATCTTCGGCTGGGCGCTCAAGATGGGCGGATTTATCACGATCGACCGGAAGGACCTGAGCACGGCCCGTGACAGCTTCTCCTCGGCCATCGCGCAGCTGGACGGCGGCGTGTCGGTGCTGATCTTCCCGGAAGGCACGCGCTCGCCCGGTGACCGGCTACTGCCGTTCAAGCGCGGCGGCTTTCTCTTGGCGCTCAAGAGCGGCTTGCCCATCGTGCCGGTCGGTCTCGTCGAGAGTGCGTCCATCCAGAAGAAGCGCAGTCTGTGGATCCGGCCGCGGCCTCTCCGGCTACACTACGGCTCGCCGATCGCGGTGGAGGACTACGGCGTCGCTGGGCGCCGCCGGCTGACCGACCGGATCCGGCACGAGATCGAGCGGCTCCGGCAGCCGCGGCCCCAACGGAACTTGGAGGAGACGACGAAGTGAGCGCACCCTTGGAACAGCTGGTTTGGGACGAGTTGCGGAAGATTCGGTTTCCCGGCATGAGCCGCGACATCGTGTCCTTCGGCTTCGTGGATGGAGTCGAGATCAACGGTAGGCGAGCAAGCGTCCGTCTGCAGATCTCGACCGGGCAGCCCGAGCGCGCCGAACAGGTCGCCGCCGCGGTCGAGGAGGCTCTCGGGCGCATCGAAGGGCTCGGCGACGTCCGCGTCGAGCTCCGGGTCGAGCAACCGCCGGCGCCGGCGCAGGATGCCGTGGCCCGCGATCCTCAGCTCATCCCGGAGGTTCAGAACGTGGTCGCGGTCGCCAGCGGCAAGGGCGGGGTGGGCAAGTCCACGGTGGCCGTCAACCTGGCCGTGGCTCTCGCTGCCAAGGGCTTCCGGGTCGGCGTTTTGGACGCCGACATCTACGGCCCGTCTCTGCCGATGATGTTCGGCATCAACGAGCGGCCCCGGGTCGAGGGCAACCGCCTGCTGCCGTTCGAGCGCCACGGCGTCAAGCTGATGTCGCTCGGCTTCGTGGTCGATACCGACACGGCGGTGATCTGGCGGGGGCCGATGGTGATGCGCGCCATCGAGCAGATGCTGGGCGACGTGGTCTGGGGCGCGCTCGACTACATGATCGTGGACCTGCCGCCGGGCACCGGCGATGCGCAACTCACCATCAGCCAAAAGGTGCCGCTTTCGGGCGCCGTCGTCGTGACCACTCCCCAGGACATCGCCTTGATCGACGCCCGCAAGGGCCTGACCATGTTCGACAAGGTCAACGTTCCCGTGGTCGGCATCATCGAGAACATGTCCGGCTTTGCGTGTCCTCATTGCGGCGAGGTCACGGATATCTTCAAGAAGGGCGGCGGCCAAGCCACCGCCGAGAGCTTGGATCGGGAGTTCTTGGGCCGGGTGCCGCTGGATCCGGTGATCATGCGGGGCGGCGACGACGGGGTTCCGGTGGTGGTGTCCGAACCGGACGGACCGCATGCGGAAGCCTTCTCGACCCTGGCCGACGCCGTGGTCTCGGCGGTGGCCGCGAACGCGCCTCCGAGGCTGTCGATTTTTTGAGCCGGTTGATGCCGCCCCTGGCACTCCGGCGCGCCGGAGCCACCGCTTCGCGCGGCTTGGGCCGCCGCCGCGTTCCAGGATCGCGATGACCGGGGTGGCGGTTGTGGCCGACGCCCACCTGGGCGGTCCCGGCGGCGCCGCCGGCGAGTTGGTGGCGCAGCTCGACCGGCTGGAGCCGGCCTCGTGCGAGCGCTTGGTGCTCCTCGGAGACCTGTTTCAGGCCTGGATCGGATCGCCCAGGTTCGAGACCCTGGACATCCGCGAGATCGTGGCCGCCCTCGAGCGCCTCGGAGAGCGTGGCGTGCCGGTTGACTACATCGAAGGGAACCGGGACTTCTTCCTGGCCGGGAGCGTCTACTCGAAGAGTCTGCGCTCGGTGGGGACCGAGCTCGCCTTCGACCACGCCGGTGTGCGCTATCTGGTCGTCCATGGGGACGGCCTCAACGCCCGCGACTACCTCTACCGCTTCTGGCGCCGAATCTCCAAGAATCCGGTCACCCGCTGGGCGATGTTCGGTCTGCCGCGAGCCCTGGCTCAATATCTCGTGGACCGCATGGAGCGGAGCCTGTCCAAGACCAACTTCAAGCACAAGTCCGAGATTCCGGAGGACGTGCTCAAGCGCTACGGCGAGCGGCGCCTGGCGGAGGGCCATGACGTCCTGCTCCTGGGACACTTTCACGAGGCCCGGAACTGGCGGGTTGCCGGTGGCGAGGTGCGGATCTTGGATGCCTGGTTCGAGACTCGTCGAATCGAATGGCTGGGCTAGGGCCGGGCTCGTGACCGTCCCGGCTCGTCCGATTCGTGCCGGCCGGCGGGTTGCGGGCCGCGTCACCGTACCGCCTTCGAAGAGCGTTTCGAACCGCTATCTAAATCTGGCTCTCCTGGCGGGGGGACGGACGCGCCTGCGGGGCCTGCTCGATGCCGAGGACATCCACGCGCTGCTGATGGCGATCGCACGGATCGGCGGTACGGCGCGGCGCGCGGGCGACTGTTGGGACGTAGCCGTGCCGGCGGTTCGGCAGGTTGCTGCCGTCGCCGAGCCGGTGGCGATCGACTGCGGCGCCTCGGGCACGATGCTCCGCTTCTTGACCGCGAGCCTGGCGACCCGTCCCGGACTCTGGATCCTGGACGGCACCCCGCGCCTCCGGGAGAGACCGCTGGCACCTCTCCTCGACGCCCTCCGTGATCTGGGCGCCGAGATTGAGTGCCTGGCCGCCGAGGGGCACGCGCCGGTGCGTCTTCGAGGAGGGACTCTCCAAGGCGGCCGGGCCCGCGTCGACGCCACCGGCTCGAGTCAGTTCGTCTCGGCGCTACTGATGGCGTGTCTGCGGGCGCCACGGGGGCTCGAGCTCGAGGTCGACGGACTGGTCTCCGCGCCCTACGTGGATCTGACCGTCCAGGCGATCCGGGATTTTGGCGCCGCCGTGACGGCCGGCCCAGGCCGGTACCGGGTCAAGCCGGAGCTTCCGCAAGACGCGGAGCTCGTGCTCGAGGGCGACGACTCGAGCGCTTGCTATTTCGCCGCCGCGGCGGCTCTGACCGGCGGCTGGATCGAGCTCGCCGGCCTCCGCCGGGACTCCCGGCAGGGCGATCGGCGGTTCCTCGAGATCCTTGGGGCCATGGGAGCCCGGCACCGCTGGCTGGACGACCGGCTGCGGGTGACCGGTACGGGCAAGCTCCGGGCGGTGACCGCGAACCTGGCGGACATGCCCGATCAGGTTCCCACCCTGGCAGCGATCGCCCCGTTTGCGGCAGGCGAGACCTCGATCGCCGGCGTCGGGTTCGTCGCGGCCAAGGAAAGCGATCGCTTGACCGCCACGGCGGCCGGCCTCGCCGCCCTGGGCGCGGCGGCCGAAGTCGAGAGGGACGGACTGATCGTGCCAGGCGTCTGGGCTTCCGGCGGTCCACCTGAGGATCCCGCGCAGGTCGATACCGCCGACGATCACCGGCTGGCGATGAGCTTCGCGGTGGCCGGTCTGCGCCGCCCCGGCACGGTGATCGATGGGCCCGAAGTCGTCGCCAAGTCCTACCCCAGTTTCTGGCGGGATTTCGAACGCGTCTGCGAAAGCGGCCCGGCGTAGGCCGGCGCTGGGTTCCCAGTGGGCAGTCTCGGCCGGTAGGTTGCGGCTAGTGGTTCCGGGCCGGGCCGGGCCGCCGCCGGTTCTCGCCCTAGCGGTATAGACTCGCGCCGAGCCGAGTACTTGGTTGGGGAGTCGAGAGGGGTCGAGGGACTCCCGCGGAACGTCGCTGACGCGGCGGGTCGCGGGGCGAAGCTTGGAGGATAGTGGCAATGGACGTACCGCTGGAGCATTGTTGTCTATCGGGACGAGGCGAGGAGTCTCTCTCCGACGCCCGCCTGACCGACCGGCAGCGCATCGCGATCGTCTTCGAGGGAGCCTGCCTGCTGGCCCATCTGGAGGGCTCCGGCTACGGTGTCGATGACTGGTCGGGGCCGATCTTGAGCGACGGCCGGCTGGCTGGGCTGCGGGGCCGCGTGGTCCCCAGCCGGGGCCGGCCGCAGGACGGGTTGGCCGCTCTGCTGGCGGCTGCGTTTCGCTCGGAAGAAGCGCCGGCTGGCCGTGGCGAGGGCCGCCGGATTGCGCGCGAGCTCTTCGAGCGCTGGCGCTCGGAGCTTTCGGAGCTCAAGCCCACCGAGATCGTCGACGATCTGGCCCGCCGGGCGGGCTTCCTCTGGCGCGCCGAGCTCGGCGAGTATCGCAAGGCTCTGGCGGCCGGGCACCCGACCTCACCCGGTGGCTTGAGGGTGACCGTCCTGGGACCGACTTGGTTCCGGAGAAGCCTGCTCGCGGGTGACGAGAGCGATCTCGCCGAGGTCGAGCATCGGTTGGCATCGCTCGACGGCGGTAGGCTCTGGGCGCGCGATCCGAGGCGGGGAGACGCCGGGAGCCTCATCGAGCAGGGACGCTGGCGTCAGGCGGTGCGCCTGTGGGAGATCGAACCGCCCGAGGACGCGGCCGCGCGCTTGAGTTTCGCCCGCTGCCTGTACGCGGTCGGGCGGTTCCAGGACGCGCTGGCGAACCTCAAGGGGCGGCGCTCGCCGGAGGCGCGCCTGCTGCGCCTGTGGACGTTGGTTCGTCTCAACAAGTTGGGCCGGGCGGTGCGGGAGATCGACCGGTTGGAGGACGCCGGGTTGACGAGCCGCCAGCGGATGCAGCTGGTCTCGGCGGCGATCCGGGTGTTCGCCAACTTGGGCCGGGAGCGGGACGCGGATCGCTGGCTGGAAAGGGCGCTGGCCGATGAAGCACCCGAGGCTCGCCTGCGGGCGCGCATCTTCGCCGCTCTACGAGCCTGGGACCGCGGCCGGCTCGACCAGATCGACGGGCATCTCGAGGCCTCGCGCGCCGCCCTCGAGTCCCAGCGCTTGGGCTGGCGCTGGCTCAAAGCCGAGGGCTTGGGCGCGCTGGCTCGGGGCGATGGCGATGCGGCGGCGGCGAGCTTCGCCCGGGCACTGGGCGGCTGGCGACGGTCCCTGACGCCGTTCGAGGCGGGGGCGCTGTGGAACGAGCTGGCCATGGCTCGCGTAGAGACGGGCGATCTGAGCGGAGCCGAGCGCGCGATGCTGCACGCGCTGCGGCTCCATCGGGACGCGCAGGGAAGCCGGAATGCCACGTTCCTGCGCTTCAATCTGGCCGAGGTGCGGTTACGGCGGGGCCGGACCGCGGGCGTGCGCGCGGTGCTGGAAGCCGCGGCCAAGGCGGATCGGCGGGCGCGGAACTGGCGCAGTTACGCCTGTGACCTCGAGATGCTGGCCCGGTACGAGCTGGCCCGGGGTCGGCCGCACGCGGCACTGCTCAAGGCTCGGGCGGCGGCCGAGGAGCTCGAGCACCGGCAGGTCGCTTGGCGCTCGGGCGTCTTGCGGGTGGTGGCGGCCCGCGCTCTCGGCTGGTTGGAGCGACCCGAGGCGGCCGCCGAGGAGCTGGCCGGGGCGAACGCGGAAGCGATCTTCGAGCTCGAAGCCGAAGAGGTTCCGGCACTGTGGGCGCTGGCGGGGGACCGAGAGCGGGCCCTGGCCGAGGCGCCGGCTGGCTTCGCCCGGCCCCTGTGGACGAAAGTTCTCTCGGGCGAGGCTCTGGCAGCCCAGGACTGGGAAGCGCTGGCGGGAGCCGAGGCGTACCGGGCGGGGCGGCTGGTTTTCGACCTCGAGCTTCTGGAGCCGGGGATCAGTCCACCCCATGTCTTGCGCGCGGCCGTCGTGGCTCTGCGCGAGGCCGGCGCCGGCCCGCTGGCCGAGCGCCTGGACCGGCGGGACAGCTCGTCCTGGAAGGCCTTGCGGGACTTCCTGCTGGAGCCGGGCGAAGCCGGCCGGGACGTGACGGAGCTGTTCTCCGGGGCCGGCTACCCGCAGGTTCGTCTGACGGTAGAGACCGATCGCGGTAGCCGGATTCTCGTGGATGGCAGGGGAGGGCCGGCCAGGAGTAGGCGCCGCGTCGGCGGCGCCGAGTACCTGCTGGAGACTCCGTTTCTGGACCCGACCCAGGAGGCGCTGTTCGCGCTGGTGACTGACGGCTATAGCGCCGACCGCGCTCCGGAGCCTGCGGGCCGGCCGCGTGCGCCGCTGGTGGGCTCGAGTCCGGCGCTCCGGGAAGCGCTCGAGCGCGCCCAAACCCTGGCGCCGGCCGAAGTTCCGATCCTGATTCACGGCGAGACCGGCACCGGCAAGGAACTCCTGGCCCGGTACGTCCACGCCGTCAGCCCGCGTCAGCAAGAGGCCTTCGTGGCGATGAACTGCGCCGCCGTGGCGGAGGATCTCCTGATGTCGGATCTCTTTGGGCACGTCAAGGGCGCTTTCACGGGCGCTGCCCGCGACCGCGCCGGCGTGTTCGAGACCGCCCGGGGCGGAACCGTGTTTCTGGACGAGATCGGGGACCTGCCGCTCCGGGCCCAGGGGTTTCTGCTGCGGGTCTTGCAGGAAGGGGAGGTACGTCGGGTCGGCGAGACCCTGCCTCGAAAGACCGACGTTCGAGTGGTCGCGGCTACCCACCGCGACCTCGAGTCGATGGTCAAGTCCGGAGAGTTCCGGGCCGATCTCTACTACCGGCTCCGGGTCGGGCGCCTGCGGCTGGCGCCGCTCAAGGAACGGGGCGACGATGTCCTGCTGCTGGCGGAGCACTTCCTGGCGGACGGCCGCGGCCGTCCGGCGCGGTTGTCCGACGCGGCCCGGCGCCAGCTCGCGGCCTACTCCTGGCCGGGAAACGTTCGCGAGCTCAAGAACGTCCTGGACGTTGCCGTGGCCTACGCCCGGAACGGGGAGATTCTGCCCGAGCATCTGGATCTTCCGTACCAAACCGGTGCCGCCCGGATCGGCTACCATGAGAAGGTGCAGCGCTACCGCCGAAGCCTGGTCGAGGAGGCCTTGCGGGCCGAGGGAGGGAATCGAGCCGCCGCCGCCCGCCGGCTCGGACTAACCCGGCAAGCGCTGTCCTATCTGGCGGCCAAGCTGGACCTCGACGCGTGACCGGCTACGTCGTCCGGCGTCTGCTGCAGACGGTGCCGATCGCTCTGCTGGTGGCGACCCTGGTCTTCTCGCTCATTCATCTGATCCCGGGCGATCCCGTCGAGATGATGCTCGGCGACGGCGCGCAACGCTCCGAGATCGACGCTCTACGCGAGGACTTGGGACTCAACCGGCCGCTGGGAGCGCAGTACGCGGGCTTCCTGGGCGGGCTTGTCCGGGGCGATTTGGGCCGGTCTCTTCATTTCCGCAAGCCGGTCGCCGAGCTCCTGCTCCAGCATTATCCGGCCACCATTCAATTGGCCCTGGCGAGCATGATCGTGGCCCTCGCCATCGCCGTGCCCTTGGGCCTGGTGGCCGCCAGCCGCCGGGACGGAGCGGTGGATCACGGCTCGCGCTTCCTGGCGCTCATGGGAGTGTCGATTCCCAACTTCTGGCTCGGGCCCATGTTGATTCTGGTGTTCGCCATCCAGCTCGACTGGCTGCCGGTTTCCGGGCGGGGCGGCCCGGCTCACTTGATCTTGCCGGCGCTGACCCTGGGTACGGCGCTAGCCGGCCTCCTCACCCGGATGGTGCGAAGCTCCGTAACCGAAGAGTTGGGCAAGCCCTACTTGCGAGCGGTCCAGGCCCGGGGCTTGAGTCGGGCCTCGGCGGTGGCGCGGCACGCGCTCAAGAACGCCTCGATTCCCGTGGTCACCATCGTGGGTCTTCAATTCGGCGCGCTTCTGACCGGAGCCATCATTACCGAGACGATCTTCTCCTGGCCCGGGCTGGGCCGGCTCGTCATTCAGGCGATTCGCTTGCGGGACTATCCGTTGGTGCAGGGCGGCATTCTGGCCATCGCGCTGACCTATGTGCTGCTGAATCTCGCCACCGACGTCGTCTATGCGGCTCTGGATCCCAGGATGCGGGTGGTGCGGAGCTGACGGAGTGGGGATGAACGGCGCGTCCGAGCGAGTCTCAGAGCATCCGGCTCAAGTCGTCCGCAATGGCCTCCAGGCCGGTGCGGTCGCCGTCGTCGAAGGCCGCCGGGCCGTGCGAGTCGATGTCGAGCACGGCGACGAGCTCGCCATCGCGATCGAGGACGGGCACCACGATCTCCGACCGGGCGCGGGCGTCGCACGCGATGTGGCCGGCGAAGGCGTGGACGTCGGGCACCACTTGGCTCCTGCGCTCGCGCGCCGCGGCGCCGCAGACGCCTCGATCGAACGGAATCTCCAAGCACCCGACCGGACCCTGGTAGGGACCGACGCGCAGCAAGCCGGGAGCGACGACCCGGTAAAAGCCGGTCCAGCTCGCCGCCGGAAGCGCTTCGTGGAGAACCGCCGCCACCGTGGCGAGAATCGCGACCGGATCCTTCAAGCCTTCGAGCACCGCGCCCAGCTGACTCCGGACGGCGGCATAGCGCTCGGTCTTGGTGAGTTCGTTCATAGGTCGATCCCGGCTGGAGCCGACGGTGGCCCCGGCGTCGGGGACCGTGCGCCGGGGAACACTGCTCTCGGTCTTCTTGGCGGCCTCCGGGCCGGCCTTTCGGGCAGCCTCTTGGAACGCATGAGTCTAGCAGCCGGCGTTATGCGTCGAGGCGCCGCGCACACGGCTAGGAGCTCCTCCGGTCCGCACTCGAAGAGCTCGCTGCCTGGCCTCGCCTCCGCCACTCATCGACTGCTCGAAGCGCCGCGGCGACCGGAAGGCTGCATGGGCCGATGAGCGCGGCGAGTCCGGCATCCGTCCCGGAGGCTTCGCGCCCGGTGGGTCTTCTCATCGGCGGCTTCTGCCTGGTGGCCGTCTTGACCGCTGCTCTGGCCGCGCCCTGGCTGGCTCCGATGGATCCCGCCGCCCAGAACCTCGAAGCTCGCCTGGCCGGTCCCAGTGCCGATCACTGGCTGGGCCTTGACGAGCTGGGCCGGGACGTTCTGTCGCGACTGCTTTTCGGCGCTCGCGTATCGATCGGGGTGGGGTTGGCGGTGGTGCTTCTGGCGGGCTCGGTGGGGACCCTCATTGGGTCCATCTCGGGCCTCGTGGGTGGGCGCGTCGACGCCGCCATCATGCGCACCGCCGACGTCTTCCTGGCCTTTCCAGGGATCCTCCTGGCTATCGCTCTGGTGGCCGTTCTGGGTCCGGCGCTGGAACATCTGGTTCTGGCCCTGGTGACGATCGGCTGGGTGGGATATGCGCGCCTGGTGCGGGCGCAGGTGCTCCAGATTCGGGAGCAGGAGTTCGTCGATGCCGCGCGAGTCGCTGGAGTCGGAACCTCGAGGCTCCTGCTTCGCCATATCTTGCCCAACGTCCTGCCGACGCTGCTGGTGCAGGCCAGCCTGGGCATGGCCGGCGCCATCCTGGCTGAGGCGGGACTGTCGTTTCTGGGTCTGGGAATCCAGCCGCCGACGCCGTCTTGGGGGGCGATGATCAACGCCGGACGGGGGCACCTGCTGGACGCCCCGCATCTGGCCCTGTTTCCCGGAATCGCCATCTTTCTGACCGTCATGGGCCTGAACTTCGTTGGCGACGGACTGGTCGATTCGCTGGATCCGCGCCGGGCCGCTTCTACCGGTGCCGAGGCGGCGCTACGTACCTGACCGGACGGATCAGTCGGCGGCGATCCGGATCGCGCGTACCGGAACCGTGAACGTCGTACGAGCCGGGTGCCCGCGGAGCCTGCCGCGCTCTACACCTGCCGAGGCGCACCGGGCGTCCCGGACGGTCCGTCTTGCGCCGCTCCTGGGCCCGGCCGCCGCCCGCTAGGCCTCCGGCGAAGCGATCAGGCCAGATGATCCCAGCCCGAGGTTTCCGGAAGCTGGCGGCCGCCAAGGCCGGTGACGGCTAGGCGGCGCCTGCCGGGCCGCCGTTCGAGGGCGCGGCCGATGGCGGTGGCGCCGAATTCGGCCGGCGGGCGGATCGCCGGGGGCAACCCGAACGCCAGGACGTAGTCCTCGCCCCCGGTCAGGCTCGCGTCGAGCGGGTCGAGGCCGAGGTGGTCTGCTAGAGAGTCGTGTCCGGGAGCCAGCGGCAGCCTGCCGGCCTCGATCGTCAGTGCCACTTCGCCGGCGCTGGCGAGGCGCGTGAGATCCAAGAGCAGGCCGTCCGAGACGTCGATGGCGCCGCAGCGCCGGCGGCGCGCCAGCCAGCCGCCCAAGTCCAGTTGGGGCAACGGCTCCAGATGACGGTTCAGGGCGGCCGCGGCCGCTCGGCGCAGACCCTGGGGAATACCCGCCGCCGGCAGCCGGGGACGGCCGCGGGCGGGAACGGCAGTCCGTTCCAAGACGGCCCGGCCCAGCCGCGATTCGCCCACCGGGCCGCCGAGCCAGATGCGGTCTCCCGCCCGAAGGTCGCCCCGCGCGAGCCAGCGGCCCCGCGCGGCGCGGCGGCCGAGAAGCGTGAGGCTGGTGACGGTGGCGCTCGAGCGCGCGACGTCTCCACCCACGAGCTCGACGCCGGCCGAGCGGCAGGCGGAGACCAGCGCGCCCAGGAAGCGCTTGACGTCGAAGGACGGAGCGGCCGCGATCTGGGACAGAGCGAAGCGGGGCCTGGCTCCGGCGGCGGCCAGATCGGACAGATTGACGGCGAGCAGCCTGCGGGCAATCAGGGCTTCGTCCAGACCGGGCGGAACGTGGACGCCAGGGATCTGCTGGTCCGAGGTGGCGGCCCAGTCGCCGGTGAGGCCGAGAAACGCTACGTCGTCGCCCGGGCCGCTTCCCGCCGCGGTTCCGGAACCGCCGGCGAGCCGCCCGCGAAGCCAGTGGATCAGCCGATCTTCAGCCGAGCCGCCCATGGGCCGCCCTCGCCGGCTTGGCCGCTTTTGCCCTGGCGGTCCGGCGCGCCCGTCCGGCCGGGCTCGTGCCCAGGGCCAACTCCACCGCCTGGTCGGCGTGGTCGACGAGGTGGACCGTCAGCCCCGCCTTGAGCTCGTCGCCGATCTCGGCGAGATCGCGCTCATTGAGCTTCGGGATCACCACGGTCCGTACGCCAGCGTTGCGCGCGGCCAGGATCTTCTCCTTGAGCCCGCCGATGGGGAGCACGTCGCCGCGCAGCGTGATCTCGCCAGTCATTGCGACGCGCCGGTCGACCGGCCGGCCGGTCAAGAGCGAAACGATGGCGGTTGCCACGGTGATCCCGGCCGAGGGGCCGTCCTTGGGAATCGAGCCGGCCGGCACGTGGACGTGGATGTCGCGAGTGGAGAAGAAGTCGGCGGGCGCTTTCGACAGGAGATTCGAGCTGCGCGCGTAGGTGATCGCGGCCTGGGCCGACTCCTTCATGACCTTGCCTAGCTGGCCGGTCATCAACAGCTTCCCGGATCCGGGAACGGCCACGGTCTCGATGAAGAGCAGATCGCCACCCGCCGGGGTCCAGGCCAGGCCGGTGGCCACCCCGATCCGGTCCCGGCTCAAGAGCTCTTCGCTGAAGTGCTTGGCGGGCCCCAGATAGTTCTCGACCGAGCGTACCGAGACGGAGGCCTTGGAGCGCAGCTTGCCCTCGGCGGCCTTGACCGCGACCTTGCGGCAGATCTTCGCGATCTCGCGCTCTAGGTTCCGCAGACCGGCCTCCTTGGTGTAGCCGGTGATGATGCGGCGGATGCCGGCGTCGGTGAACGAGATCCGGCCCGCTTGCAGTCCATGCTCGACCACCTGCTTGGGGATCAGGTGGCGCTTGGCGATCTGGACCTTTTCTTCCTCGACGTAGCCGGAGATGCGGATGACCTCCATGCGGTCCCGGAAGGCGGGCTGAATCGGATGCATCTGGTTGGCGGTGGTGATGAACATGACCCGGCTCAGGTCGTAGGCGACTCCCAGATAGTGGTCGCGAAAGTTGAAGTTCTGTTCGGGGTCCAGAACCTCGAGCAGGGCCGAGGAGGGATCCCCGCGGAAGTCCGAGCCCAGCTTGTCGATCTCGTCGAGCATGAAGATGGGGTTGCTCGTACCCGCCTGTCTCAGGCCCTGCAGGATGCGGCCGGGCATGGCCCCGACGTAGGTGCGCCGGTGGCCGCGGATCTCGGCTTCGTCCCGCACGCCGCCCAGGGAGATACCCACGAACTGCCGGTCCATGGCGCGGGCGATGGACCTGCCCAAAGAGGTCTTGCCCACGCCCGGCGGCCCCACGAAGCACAGAATCGGACCCTTGACCTCGGGGTTGAGTTTGCGCACCGCCAGGTACTCCAGGATCCGGGTCTTGACCTCGTCCAAGTCGTAGTGGTCTTCGTCCAGGATGCGCCGCGCCCGTTTGAGGTTCAGCTTGTCAACGCTGACCTGGCCCCAGGGCAGAGCGGTGAGCCAATCCAGAAAGTTGCGGATGATCGCGGTCTCCGCGCTCTCCGGGTGTCCGCGCTCGAGCTTCTTGAGCTGCCGCTCGAGCTCTTCGACGGCCTCCTCCGGAAGGTCCTTGTCCGCGACCGCCTCGCGATAGGTGCGCACGTCCTCGGCCAGGTCTTCGTCCTCGCCCAGCTCCTGCCGGATCGCCTTCAGTTGCTGGCGCAGGTAGTAGTCGCGCTGGCTCTTGTCCATCTCGCCGCGGGCCTGGGTGGAGATTCGCTGCTGCATTGAGAGCACCTGGATCTCCCGCGCCAGGGACGCGTTGACCAGCTTCAGGCGGTCGATGGGATCGACCGTGGCCAGGATGCTCTGCGCCTCGGCCGTCTTGAGATCCAGGTTCGAGGCGACGAGGTCCGCCAGGCGGCCGGGATCGTCCAGGTTGGCGGCGATGACCGCCACCTCGGCGGAGATCTCCTTGCCCAACTCCAACACCCGGTCGAGTCCGTCCTTGACGCTGCGCACAAGGGCTTCGACTTCGAGGCGAGGCCGATTTCCCTGTCCGTCTTCGAGCGACTCGATGCGAGCTTGCAGGAAGGGCTCGGTCTGGCTGAAGTGCCGAATGCGCACGCGCGAAAGGCCCTGTACCAGGATGCGGATGCGACCATCTGGGAGCTTCAGCATGCGCATGATGACCGCCGCCGTTCCCAGCTTGTGGATGTCCTCTTCCTTGGGGTCCTCGACCGAAGGTTCGCGCTGCGCTGCCAGTACCAGAATGCGGTTGGCGGTCAGGGCCTGGTCGATGGCCTGAACGCTCTTGTCGCGGCCGATCGAAAGCGGCACGATGATGTAGGGAAAGACCACCACGTCCTTGAGCGGGAGGACGGGCGCGACGTCCGGCAGCACCAGGGTTTCGTCGTGAGGTTCGTTGGCTTGCTGGTTCACGGGGAGCTCTCGTGGGTCGGGTCGTTGGGGAGGGCTTGATCGGCCCGGTTCGATCGGCCCGGTTCGATCGGCTGGGCCTTGGCCGATCGGGTCTGAATCGGAATCTGGCGGCCGCCACGGCGATCGGTGATGACGGGCAACCGGACGCGCAGGACACCGTCTTCGAGCCGAGCGGTAGCGGCCGAGCTATCCACCGGAGCGGGCAGATCGAGCGAGCGCTCGAAGGCGCCCCAGGCTCGCTCCAGGCACAGGAAACGGTCGCCGGGCTCGGCGTCGGCGAGTTTGCGCGTGCCGCGAAGGGTCAGGCGCCGATCCTGGATGGTGATCTCGACCTGGTCCGGCTCGGCGCCAGGTAGCTCGGCCAGGATGACCAGGCTGTCGGCGGTTCGATAGAGGTCCAGCTGGACCGTGCCGGGTGCCGTGGGTGCGGCTGCGCCATCCGGAAGCGAGCCCAACGCCATCGAGCCGCCGGGTCGGTCCAGACGCCTCAGGACGCGAACGGTCTTGATACGCACCGCCACCTTAAGAACCCGTGGTTGTGGTCAAGACGATTGCGTTCGAGGCGGCGCGGAGGAGGAAGCGGCGTTGCCGTACCTCAACGATACCCCCGCATCGCCTTCTCCTCACTTCCTGCATCTGCGGCACAAGCCACCACGCGCTGCTAGCTGCGCCCGACCAGCTTCTTGAGCTCTTCCATGAACTCGTCGACGTCTTCGAACTTCCGGTAGACGGAAGCGAATCGAACGTACGCCACCTGGTCGAGCTTCTTCAGCCGTCGCATGATGATCGTGCCGATTTCCTTGGTGGTGATCTCGCGGTCTTCCTGCTGGTGGAGCCGGCGCTCGACCGCGTCTACGATGCCCTCGAGATCGGTGGACGAGACCGGCCGCTTCTCGCAGGCCTTGTGGAGCCCGGCCGCCAGCTTCTGGCGGTCGAAGTCCTGCCTCGAGCCGTCGGTCTTCACCACCATGTAGGGGATGTCCTCGATCTGCTCGTACGAGGTGAACCGGCGGTTGCAGCCAAGGCACTCGCGCCGCCTCCGGATCGTCAAGCCGTCCTTGCTCTCACGCGAGTCGACGACCCGGTCTTTGAGATCGCCGCAATAGGGACACTTCACCGCTACGCCACCGGGTACCGGCTTTCCTCAGGTCTCGGACCTGAGCGCCAGATTGAGCCGCAGGATGGCTTCGTCGGTGGCGGTGTCGACCGGAATCTGGAGATCCCGGGTGACGCGGACCACGGTTCCATCCGCTTCTTGTAACGACAGCTTGATAGCGACCTGGCGCGTGCGCTGGAAGTCCTGCCGGTTGAGGCGCAGGAGGAGGTCCTTGCGAACGGCCTGAGGCGGCGGCAACGTTTCGAGAGCCTCCGGCTCCGGAGCCGGGACCGGCTCGCCGTTTCCACCTGCGGCCGCGCTCGCCGCCGCGTTCGGTGCGGCCTGGGGGATCGGCTGGCGATCGTCCGAGCGCACCGGCGCAGGCGCTGTGGCTTGGGTGCCGGCTGCCGTCGCGACCTCGGACTCGGAGGATACCCTGGGGGTTGGCTCTGGCTCGGCGTCCGGGAGAGGCTCAGAGCCCTCCTTGCCCTCGGCGTCGGCGGCCTCCGCGGCAAGCGACTCCTCCGAGCCGGCTTCGTCGACGGCGTCGGCTGCGGTCTCGTCCTCGGCGCTGGCCGCGGTTGCTTCGGCCGCAGGCTCTTCCAGGGGATCGGCCTGACCCTCGGCCGGACCCTCGGTCGGGGCGTCGACTGCGGCGGCATCGGTGCGGACGCGGTCGCTCGCGCCGGGGGTCAGCTCGAGCTGTTCGCGGAGCGAAAGCAGGGTCAGCCTCGAGATGCCACGAAGTGTTTCGAAGACACCCTGACCGGTCAGAGCCGAAGCTTCATAGCTTTCCCAGCCGTGGCGGTTGAGGGCTTCGTCCAGGGTCGCGACCGAGCACACCGAGGGCAGATCGCGTTTGTTGTATTGGAGTACCAGAGGGATTGCGTCCAGGGTCACTCCCAACTCGGCCAGGTTCTCTCCCAGGTTCGCCAGGGACTCGATGTTGGACTGGAGCATGGGCTCCTGGGAATCGGCCACGAACACGACCCCATCCACCCCTTTCAGAACCAGCTTTCTGGTGGTGTTGTAGAACACCTGTCCCGGCACCGTGTAGAGCTGGATCTTGGTGCGGAAACCGGCCACCGTGCCGACGTCCAGAGGCAGCAGGTCGAAGAACAGGGTTCGGTCGGTCTGGGTCTCGAGCGACACCATCTCGCCGCGCGACTCTTCCTCGGTTTGGCCGTAGATGTACTGCAAGTTGGTCGTCTTGCCGCACAAGCCGGGGCCGTAGTAGACGACCTTGGCGGTCATCTGCATGGTCGAGTAGTTGAAAAAGGCCATTGCCGAAGGGGCTCCGAGAGCGAGCCATAGTACCACCGGCTAGGGTAAAATAGACTGGATTCACCGGTTCCGGACGCCTCCGGCGGTCAAGGGTTGGTCTATGCACGGTCAGCCGCCGCCGGGTTCCGGGCCCTCGACGTCGATCATGCACCAGACCCTGCCAGAAGGTTCGCCGAGCGCTCCCGAGGCCGCCGAGGCTCGGAGCGGAACTCGAGCCCATCTTGGAACGCGGCTCAACCAGCGCGACCGCGACATCTTGAAGGACATCATCCACACCTTCATCGTCAGCGGTGAGCCGGTGAGCTCCCGAGCCGTGGCCAAGCACGGCCGGCACTCCCTGTCGGCGGCGTCGATTCGGAACGTCATGGCCGATCTGGTGGATCTGGGCTTGCTCAGCCAGCCGCACACGTCGGCCGGCCGGGTCCCGACCCGCGCCGCCTACCACCTCTACATCGAGAGCCTCATGAACACCCGCCGGGTCCCGGACGGGGCGCGCCGTCATATCGACGACACCCTGGGCGAGCGTCCCGGTGGGGCCGAGCGCTTGATGGCGACGGCCGGACAGCTCTTGTCGGAGCTGACCCGGCAGATCGGAATCGTGGTGACGCCCACCTTCGGCCAGACCGTGCTGCGGGCCGTGGACTTCGTCAACCTTTCCGGCAACAAGATCCTGTGCGTTCTGGTGGGGGCCGCCGGCACGATCGAGAACAAGGTGATCGAGACCTCGGAGCCGGTTCCGCGAGCCGAGCTGATTCGCATCTCGAACTATCTGAACGACCAGTTCGCGGGCAAGGGGCTCCGCGAGATTCGCGATGAGCTCATCGCCCTGATGGCGAAGGAGCGGGCCAAGGTAGACCGGTTGCTCGCTAACGCGATCGCGCTGGCTCAGGCCGCCTTGTCGGGCGGCAGAGCTCCGGAGTTGGTCGTGGAAGGCACCGAGGTCCTCTTGCACCAACCGGAGCTGTCCGATCTCGAGCGCGTGCGCCGGCTTCTGGACACGTTCTCGGATCGGGCTACGATGGTTCAGGTTCTGAACCGCTTGATCGAAGGCCCCGGGGTCCGGGTCCTGATCGGCCGGGACAGCGACCTGACCTCGGAGTTGGATTTCAGCTTGGTAGCGACGACCTACGGCGTCGGCGACCGGCAGATGGGTAAGCTAGGGATCTTTGGGCCCTCGCGCATGGACTACGAGACAGTAATTCCGCTGGTGGAGTATTTCGGAGAGCGCCTCGGTCAGGCACTCGAGGAGGCATTCGAGGAGCGTTGAGCTCGCGCCGGAGTCGAGCCAGCTGAAGGTATGTAACCGTGAATGACGACGAACTGATCGATACCGAGGAGATCGAGATTCGCTCCGAAGAGCCGAGCGTGATCGACGAGGTCATGCGCGAAGCGCTGGAGGCGATCGAGAAGAACGCGGCTCCGGAGGGCGAGGACCCGGTTGGGGGCGAAGGGGGCGGCGATGCTCCAGCGTCGCCGGTGCCCGAGGGAGCCGACGAGTTGATGGGGCTCCGCCGCGAGGTCGAGGAGCACCGGGATCGAGCCATCAGAACGCTGGCGGACTTCGAGAACTTCCGCAAGCGCACCGAGCGGGAACGGCAGGACGAGCGTCGGTACGCCGGGGCCGACGTCCTACGCGACGTGCTGTCGGTGGTCGACAACCTGGAGCGGGCTCTTGAGGCGGAAGGCTCCCTGAACGATCTCAAGGAAGGGGTGGATCTAATCCATCGCCAGGTACTGGATCTGCTCAAGCGGCATCAGGTCGAGCGCGTTCCGTCCACGGGCCATCCGTTCGATCCGCTCGTGCACGAGGCGGTGGCGAAGGTCGAGCGCGGCGACGTGTCCGAGCCCACCATCGTCCGGGAGATGCAGGCCGGGTACTGGATCGGCGACCGGCTGTTGCGGCCTTCGATGGTCGAGGTGGCGATGCCCGAGGCGCCGAGCGGCCCGCAAGCCGACGACGATGAGGACCAGGGAGGAACCGGCTAGGTGTCCAAGATTCTGGGCATCGACCTCGGTACCACCAATAGCTGCGTCGCTATCGTCGACGTCGCCGCTCCGCGTGTCCTCGCCAATCGCGAAGGCAGTCGCACGACGGCCTCGATCGTGGCCTTCACCGAAGACGGCGACCGCCTGGTTGGGCAGATCGCGAAACGTCAGGCGATCACCAATCCGCAGAACACCGTCTTTGCAGTCAAGCGCCTGATCGGTCGGAAGTTCGAGGACCCTGAGGTGCAGCGCGCCCGCGAGATCCTGCCCTACCCGCTTGTCGAAGCCTCGAACGGCGACGTCAAGATTCAAGTGCGCGATCGGCAGTACAGTCCGGAGGAGATCTCGGCGTTTATTCTGCGCGAGATCAAGACGTTCGCCGAAGAAGCGGTGGGCGAGGAGATCGACGAGGCCATCATCACTGTCCCGGCCTACTTCAACGACGCCCAGCGCCAGGCCACCCGTGATGCCGGCGAGATCGCCGGCCTGGAGGTCATGCGGATCATCAACGAGCCCACAGCCGCGGCCCTTTCCTATGGGCTCGATCAGGACGAGTCCGCCGATATCATCGCGGTCTACGACTTGGGCGGCGGCACCTTCGACATCTCCATCCTGGAGCTCGCTCAAGGCATCTTCGAGGTGAAGTCCACGGCCGGCGACACGTTTCTGGGCGGCGAGGATTTCGATCAGGAGATCATGAACTGGCTGATCGACGAGTTTCAAGCCGAGACGTCGATCGACCTGCGCCGGGACCGGATGGCGTTGCAGCGTCTCAAGGAGAGCGCCGAGCGGGCCAAGTGTGAGCTGTCGACCGCCGAAGAGGCGCCGATCAATCTGCCGTTCATCTCGGCCGACGAGAGCGGTCCGCGGCATCTTTCGCGCACCTTGACCCGGGAGCACTTCGAGAGCCTTGTCGCGGATCTCGTCAAGCGGACCGAGGCACCCTGTTTCGAGGCTCTGGAGGCGGCGGGCCTCAAGGCTTCGGACATCGGGGAGGTGCTGCTGATCGGCGGCCAGACCCGGACGCCGATGGTGAACCGGGCCGTCGAAGAGATCTTCGGGCGCGAGCCGAACCGCGAGATCAATCCTGATGAGGTCGTGGCCATGGGCGCCGCGATTCAGGGCGGGATCTTGCGCGGCGACATCAAGGACATCGTCCTGCTGGACGTCACGCCGCTGTCGCTCGGTGTCGAGACCCACGGCGGACTCTTTGCCGCGCTCATCGAGCGTAACTCGACGATTCCGACCAAAGCGACCCAGATCTTCACCACGGTCGTGGACAACCAGGACACGGTAGAGATTCACGTCCTCCAGGGCGAGCGCGAGATCTCGTCCGAGAACAAGTCGCTCGGCCGGTTCGAGCTGGTGGGGATTCCGTCGGCGCCGCGCGGCGTGCCTCAGATCGAGGTCAACTTCGCGATCGATTCGAACGGCATCGTCAACGTGTCGGCGCGGGACATGGCGACCAACAAGTCCCAGGGACTCCAGATCAATCCGGCCGGCGGCCTGACCAAGGACGAGATCGAGCGGCTCGTTCAGGAAGCCGAGGAACACGGCCGGGAAGACAGCCAGCGGCGCGAGATCCGGCGCCTCAAGAACCGCCTCGAAGGCCTGATCTATACCAACGAACGGGTCTTCGAGCAGTTCAAGAAGATGCTCTCGAAAGAAGAGAGCCGGCGCGTGCGCGACACCCTGATTCAGGGGCGCATGGCGCTCGCCAACGACGACCGGGCCGATCTCGAAGCGGCCATGTTCGATTTGAACAGCGTCTCCCGGCAGCTCTCAGAGCTCATGCTCGAGAACATCGAGGAACCGAGCGGGTAGCCGGTGTCGGGCAGGCAGGATTACTACGACGTTCTCGGGGTGGACCGGGGGGCGTCGCAGCAAGAGATCAAGGCCGCGTATCGCAAGCTGGCGGTCAAGTTCCATCCCGACCGCAACCCCGGGGATGCGGCGGCGGAAGAGAGTTTCAAGCGGGCGGCCGAAGCCTACGCGGTGCTCTCCGACGCCGAGAAACGCGCTCGTTACGACCGCTTCGGCCATAGCGGCGTCGGCGGCGGCGGCTTCGGCGGCTTCGATCCAACGGTCTTCGGAGACTTTTCGGACATTCTTGGAGATTTCTTCGGGTTCGGCTTTGGAGATCTCTTCGGCCGGGCACGCCGGCCCGGCGCCGGTCAGCCTGGAGCCGACCTTCGCTACGAGCTGCACCTGACCCTGGAAAAGGCGGCCTTCGGAACCGAAGAAGAACTCGACATTCCCCGCCTCGAGACCTGTGCCGAGTGCTCAGGCTCCGGCAGCGAAGGTGGGACCGAGGCCGACGTGTGTCAGGGCTGCGCCGGTCAGGGCCAGGTTCGATTCACTCAGGGCTTCTTTACCGTGGCGCGAACCTGCCCGCAGTGCCGTGGCGAGGGACGGGTCATCGTCAATCCCTGCCGCGCCTGTCGGGGAGAGGGCCGGGCGGAAGCGACCCGGACGATCCAGGTCAAGATTCCGGCCGGCGTGGATACCGGCACGCGCCTGCGCCTGAGCGGCGAAGGCGAGCACGGTCGTCGTGGCGGTCCGACCGGAGATCTTTACGTCGACATCGCGGTCGAGCCCCACGAGCGCTTCGACCGGCAAGGCCCGCACGTGGTGAGCGAGATCCAGCTGAGCTACCCGCAGGCCGTGCTCGGAACCCGAGTTACCGCCGCGACCCTGCACGGCGACGAGATCGTGGACGTGCCCGCCGGAACCGGCGACGGCACCCAGTTTCGGCTGCGTGGCAAGGGCATCGAACAGCTCAACGGCTTCGGGCAGGGCGATCACATCGTGGTTGCCCGGTTACGGGTTCCCCATCCGAAGGAGCTCGAGGACGCCGAGCTCGAGGCTCTGCGCGACCTGGCCGAGCTGGCCGGCGACGAGGTCAAGGAAGAGCGCCGGGTTCTGGATCGCGTTCGCGATCTTTTCGGTTGACCGGCGGCGCGATGAGCGCGTACCAAGTGCTCACCCTGCGCGTGGCCTCCGAAGAAGAGGACGCGCTGATCGCGCGCCTGTGGGAGGCGGGCACCCTTGGGATCGAGACGCGGCCGGGTGCCGGGGAGCCGACCCTGGTGGCCTATTTCGACGCGGCGGTGGAGACCCCCGGCCCTGACGTGGTGGCGGATCTTCGGAGCGGCGTCTGGCTCGGTTGCGAGGGGCTTCGGGAGCGAGACTGGCTCGCCGGGTTCCGGCAAAGAGCTCGTCCGTTTGGGCTCGGGCGGCGGCTCTGGATCGAGCCGCTGGACGAAGCCTCCGATGCCCTGCCGGCCGGGGCGAGGGCTTCCCGCGAGTCGGGCCGGGTACGGCTGCGACTGCCCGTGCGCCGGGCCTTCGGGGTGGGAACGCACGAGTCGACCCGCCTGGCCGTGGAGCTGGTGGACGAGCTCGAGCTGGCCGGTAAGACAGTGCTCGACGTGGGCACCGGCACCGGTGTCCTGGCTTTTCGGGCTGGCCTCGAGCCCGGTGCTCGGGTCGTGGGTCTCGAGATCGATCCGGCTGCAGCGTGTGTGGCCCGGGACAACCAGACTCTCAACAGCCGCACGTTCGGGCTAGTGGCCGGCGGCCTCGAGGCGCTGGCGCCTTGGGCCCGGTTTGACGTTGCTCTGGTCAACATGCTGCCTGAAAGGATCGAGCCGCATTTGGACCTCCTGGTCGGGCTGCTGGTGCCCGGCGGTTTGGGCGTCTTTTCCGGCATCCTGGCCGAACGGAGATCGGCCTTCGAGGCCCGTCTCCGGGCCACCGGCCTCGAGATCGGAGGCGCGAAGGAGCTCGATGGATGGGTGGGACTGACCGCGGAGCGTCGGTCGTGACCACGCTCTTCTTGCCGCCGGAGGCTTGGGCGGGGGACGTGGCAACCGTTCGCGGGGCCGAGCACCATCATCATGTCCGTGTGCGCCGGCTCCAGGTGGGCGAGGTTCTGCGCTGCGCCGACGGCCGGGGTGGCGCCCGGGAAGGGCAGGTGATCGAGGTGACCTCATCTCGTGTCCGGCTAGAGCTGGGTGCGCGCGTACCGTCGAACGAGCCCGGCTGCGCGATCGAAGTGCTGGTGGCCGCTCCCAGGAAGCCCCGCGCCGAGTGGTTGGTGGAGAAGGTGACCGAGTGCGGCGCCACCGCCATTCGCTTCCTGCGCTGCAAGCGGGGCCCTCGCTCCTATGGCGACGGCACCCTGGGGCGGCTGCGCCGGGTGGCCCGCGCCGCGGCGGAGCAGGCCGACAGGGCCGCCCTTCCGGAAGTGAGCGGTGTGCATGATTGGGACGAGCTCGAGGCCCTTCTGGCTGGCAGCGCCGTGCGCATCGGCCTGGACCGGCGGGGCCGGCCGTGGCGCTCGAGGTCGATCGATCGAAGCTGCGCCCTGGTCGTGGGTCCGGAAGGGGGCTTTATCGAAGCCGAGGTCGAGCGCATCGAGGAGCTCGGCGTGGATCTCGTCTCGCTGGGTGCCCGGGTTCTGCGGGTCGAGACCGCCGCGGTCGTCGGAGCCGGCCTTGTCGCCGCCTGCATTGACACTTTCGAGAGCGGGCCGGTAGGCTAACCGCGGACTGAAACGCCAAGTACCATAAGGGTTTCCGGTTGTTCCAGCTCCGAGATCGGGAGTTGCGATGAATATCAATGACCTGCTCAAGCTAGCCGTCGAGCGCCGTGCCTCCGACCTGCACCTCAAAGTAGGCAGTCATCCCGTCGTGCGTGTGGACGGGGATCTGCAGCCTTTGGTGGAAGTCAAGCGGCTGATGCAGGAAGACACCGTGGCCATGGCGTTTTCGATGATGAACTCGCGCCAGAAGCAGCGGTTCAAGGACGAGCTGGAGCTGGACATCGCCTACTCGGTGCCAGGACTGGGCCGGTTTCGCTGCAACGTGTTCCAGCAGCGGGGCTCGGCGGGACTGGTTCTTCGGGTCATCCCCGCCGGCGTGTCGACCATTCGCGAGTTGATGCTGCCGCGGGTGCTGGAGAAGATCTGCGACCAGCGGCGCGGCCTGGTGCTGTGTACCGGCACCACGGGCTCGGGTAAGTCCACGACGCTGGCCTCGATGATCGACCACATCAACGCCAATCGCACCGAACACATCATCACCATCGAAGACCCGATCGAGTTCTTGCATCGCGACAAGAAGGCGATCGTCAACCAGCGCGAGGTCGACGTCGATACGCGGAGTTTCGCCCACGCATTGCGTTCGGCGCTGCGGCAGGATCCCGATGTCGTCCTGGTCGGTGAGATGCGGGACTACGAGACCATCGAGACCGCTCTGCTGGCGGCTGAGACCGGGCACCTGGTCTTCTCGACCCTGCACACCCTGGACGCCACCGAGACGGTCAACCGTGTGATCTCGGTCTTTCCTCCGCACCAGCAGAAGCAGATCCGGATCCAGCTCGCCCAGGTCTTGCGTGCGGTGGTCTCCTTGCGCCTGGTTCCGCGCGCGGATGGCACCGGCCGGGTGCCGGCGGCCGAAGTCATGATCGCGACCTCGTACATTCGCGAATGTATCGAGCAGAAGGAAAAGACCAAGTACATCCGCGAGCAGATCGCTCTCGGCACCAGCCAGTACGGGATGCAGACCTTCGACCAATCGCTGTACCAGCTCTACAAGGGCGGCCTGATCACCCTCGACGAAGCGCTACGGCGGGCATCCAACCCCGATGAGTTCCGGCTCAAGATCCAGGGCGTTCAGTTCACCGCCGATATCTCCCGCGAGCAGATGGAGTCGTCGCTGGAGCTGGCGGCCGACGGCGATCAGGCGGAGGGCGATTCGCCCTTCGAGATCGAGCCTTAGGAGCGCGTGGTGGTGGCAAAGACGGTCGTGCGGCAAGGGCTTGAGATGCAGAGGCAAGATGCCAGGAGGAGGCGATGCGGTGCCATCGTGGACGGCGAGCGACACCGCGGGGGCGCCGCAACACCGTCTCCCCCGACCCTCTTGACTTCGGGCCCGGACTCCTAGGCTCCGAATGACGGATCCGTCACACGGCGGCGCCCGCGGGCCGGCGCCCGCCAAGTGTCTCGACAAGGCTCTGGACTTGCTGGCCCGGCGCTCGCACTTTCGCGCCGAGCTCGAGCGCAAGCTGCTCCAGCGCGGTTTCGCGCGGGACGAGGTCGGCGCGGCTCTGGACCGGGTCGGCGAGCTGGGCTATCTCGACGATCTGGAGTGCGGGCGCCGCTTCGCCCGCGAGCTTCTGAGCCGTAGGCCGAGCGGTCCGGCGATGGTGCGCGCCAAGCTGCGGGCCCGCGGCGCCGCTGGCGACACCATCGACAAGGTCGTGCGCGAGAGCTTCGAAGGCGGCGAGTCGGCTCTGGTCAGGCAGGCCGCGGACGCTTGGCTCGCCCGGCGAGCGTGGAATCGAGAACGGCTGGCCCGGCATCTCCATGGGCGAGGGTTCTCGCACGGCGCCATCCTGGCGGCGCTGGCCGAGCTCGGCGAGGCCTCGAGCTCGCGGCCCCGGAACCCGAGCGGAAGCGAGGTCGGTCTCTGATGCGAAGCGCCGCGATTCGCCGGTCCTTCCTCGAGTTCTTCGAGGAGAGGGGGCATCGAGTCACGCCCAGCGCGCCGCTGGTGCCCCACGGCGATGCCACCCTGCTCTTCGTCAATGCCGGCATGGTGCCCTTCAAGAATTACTTCCTGGGCGCCGAAGAGCCGCCTGCGAGGCGAGCGGCGAGCGTGCAGAAGTGCATGCGGGTCTCGGGCAAGCACAACGATCTCGAGAACGTCGGGCCCAGTCACCGGCACCACACGTTTTTCGAGATGCTCGGCAACTTTTCCTTTGGCGACTACTTCAAGGAAGACGCCGTTCGGTTTGGCTGGGAGCTGGTCACGGAGGTGTGGGGCATTCCCGAGGATCGGTTGTTCGCGACCGTCTTCGAGGAGGACGACGAAGCCGAAGCTCTGTGGCTCGAGCATTCGAGTCTTCCCGCTGAGCGGGTCCTGCGCCGTGGCGCCAAGGACAACTTCTGGGCGATGGGAGACACTGGCCCGTGCGGACCCTGCAGCGAGATCTTCGTGGATCTTCATCCGGAGCTGCCGGCGGTGGACTGGGAGGCCGGCTGCGATGACGGCCGCTATCTCGAGATCTGGAACTTGGTGTTCATGCAGTTTGACCGCGCGGCTTCGGGAGAGACCACGCCACTGCCCGATCCCTCGATCGACACCGGTGCGGGCCTCGAGCGGGTGGCGGCCGTGCTCCAGAAAGTGGAGTCGAACTACGCCTCGGACCTGTTTCGGCCCCTGCTCGAAGCCACCGCCGAGCTCTCCGGACACCGCTACGGAGAGGACCTCCAGACCGACGTCGCCTTCCGCGTCATCGCGGATCACCTGCGCGCGGTGAGCTTTCTGCTTGCCGACGGGGTGATACCGAGCAACGAGGGCCGCGGCTACGTTCTGCGGCGCATCTTGCGCCGGGCGGTGCGGTACGGCATGTCGTTGGGGCTCGAGGACCCGTTCCTCGGCCGGCTTCTGCCCGCGGTCTCGGCCGGGATGGGAGACGCGTATCCCGAGCTCGAGCGCGCCGCGCCGGCATCGACGAGCACGGTGGCGGCCGAGGAGGAGAAGTTCCTCGGGACTCTGGCGGTGGGCTCGCGCCGGGTTCAGGACGCGATCGAGGCCGCCAGGTCACGGGGCGATCGAGAGCTCGACGGAGCGGTGCTCTTCAAGCTCTATGACACCTATGGCCTGCCGCTCGAGATCCTGCGCGAGATTGCCGAGGAGGAGAGCCTCGGGTTGGACGAAGAAGGCTTTGAGCGCGAACTGGACGAGCAGCGCTCGCGCTCCCGTGCCGCGACCGGCGACAGCCGGCAGAAGCTGTCCCAGATTCGAGACGCGATCGCGTCGGCCGGGATCCCGGAGACGGACTTCGTCGGGTACGACCGCACGGAGCTCGACGGGGCGAAGGTACTGGCCCTCTACGAGGCCGGAGCGGAATCCGGAGAGAGCCTGGAGCGCCTCGACAGACCCGGGCAACGGGCGATCGCGGTCGTGGACCGCACTCCCCTCTACGCCGAGGCGGGCGGCCAGCTCGGAGATCGAGGGACCCTGGTCTGGCCCGGGGGTGAGGCCGGCGTCGAAGACGTTCAGCAGCTGGATCGAGTCTCGCTCCACTGGATCGTCCTGGTGTCGGGGACGCTGGCGGTCGGCGATTCCGTGACCGCGCGCGTGGAGCTCGCCTGGCGTGAGCCGACCGAGGCCAATCACACGGCCACCCACCTCTTGCACGCGGCTCTGCGGCACGTTCTGGGCGACGGCGTTCGCCAGGCCGGCTCGCTGGTTGCGCCCGATCGGTTGCGCTTCGACTTCACGTTCGGGAGGCCTCTGGAGGAGGGTGAGATCCGGGAAGTCGAGGATCTCGTCAATCTCTGGATCCGGCGCGCGGCCGCCACCGAGATCGTTGCCGACCGGCCCTTTGAGGAGGCGCGGGAGGCGGGAGCCATGGCGCTCTTCGGCGAGAAGTATGGTGACCGCGTGCGCACGGTCGGCGTGCCTCCATTGGCGCTCGGCGCCGGAGGTCAGCTCCAGAGTCTCGAGCTCTGCGGCGGCTGCCACGTCGCCAACACCGGCCGGATCGGTTTGTTCACGGTCGTCGCCGAGCGCGGTGTCGCGTCGGGGGTGCGCCGTATCGAGGCGCGCACGGGAGTGGGAGCGATCGAGCGCGTGCGGCAACGGGACGGGCTTTTGGAACGAGCAGCGGGCGCGTTGTCGGTGGCCCCGGAGGCGCTGCCCGAGGAAGTGGCCGCCGCTCTCGCCCGCCGCAAAGAGCTGGAGCGAGAGCTCTCGAGCCTGCGGCTCAAGGCGGTGACCGGAGTGGCGGACGGTACCGGCTCCGAAACCGTCGAGGTTGCCGGGGTGCCGCTTCTGGTGCGCGAGGTTCCGCCGGCGCCGACCGAAGAGTTGCGCTCGATGGCCGACGTGCTGCGCGCCAAGCTGGGCCGCGGCATCGTAGTCTTGGGCACTCGCGCGGACGCCAAGGTCGGCCTCCTGGTCGCGGTCTCGGACGACCTGGTGGAACGCGCTCATGCCGGCAAGCTGGTGAGCCGCATCGCCCAGCTCGTGGGTGGACGGGGTGGCGGGCGCGCCAACTTCGCCCAGGCCGGCGGCAAGGAGGTAGGGCGTTTGGACGAGGCTCTCGCGGCTGTGCCCGGGCTGGTACGCGAGCAACTCGAAAACGGGGGCGAGGCGTGAAGGGGCACTGGCGACGGTTGGGTCGAGACCTCGGCGCCGTGCCAAGGCTGGGGCTGGCGGTGGCCGTGCTGCTGGCGGCGTCACCGGCGAGCTCCGAGGTCAAGATTCGCAAGCGCCCCGACGGCGGCCTTCACGTCTACAACGTCGGCGGTTCCCCCCGAGCGGCGGCGGGACCGGCCGTACCGGCGGCGCGGGTGCCGGCGACGGGCTCTTGGTCCGAGCGCCGGGAACAGCACCGACCCACAATCGAGCGTTTCGCCCGCGTGGCGGGCCTTGAGCCGAAGCTGGTCATGGCGGTCGTCGCGGCCGAATCGTCGTACAACCCCTCGGCGGTTTCCACTAAGGGAGCCATGGGATTGATGCAGCTCATGCCCGCGACCGCCGCCATGTACTCGGTGACCGATCCCTACGATCCGGAGCAGAATGTCCGAGCGGGAACGCGCTACTTGAAAAGGATGCTGGACCGGTTCGGCAGCGTGGAGCTGGCGCTGGCCGCCTACAACGCGGGTCCCGAGGCCGTGCGTAGCTTCGGGGGCATACCGCCCTACCGCGAGACTGAGCGCTACGTCGAGCGGATTCTGCGTGAGTACCGGGGCGACGATTCGTTCCGTTTGAGCCGGACAGGCAGGGTGAGCCGCGGGCGGCGGACCTACCTGATCCGGGACGCGAGCGGACGCCTGGTGATGACCACGACTCGACCCAGCCGGCGGCCGTGATGTTGCTGAACCTGCCCAACGTCCTCTCGCTGACCAGGATTCTGCTGGTGCCGGTTCTGGTCGCCGTCTTGCTGACCAAGTTCGATGGCAAGGAATTCGTCGGGCTGGCCGTCTTCCTGGTGGCCGCCGCCACCGATTTCCTGGACGGACACATCGCGCGCCGCCGCAAGCTCGTGACGCGACTGGGCAAGCTCCTGGACCCGGCCGCCGACAAGATCCTGACTTCGGCGGCACTGATCTCGCTGGTGGAGCTGGGCCTGGCTCCGGCCTGGATGGTCGCCGCGATTATCGCCCGCGAGTTCGCGGTGTCGGCGCTACGCGGCGTCGCGGCTTCGGAGAGCCTGGTACTGGCGGCGATTCCCTCGGCCAAAGTCAAGACCGTGACTCAGATGGTCGCGATCTCGCTGCTCATCATCTCGAACCGCTTGGGCAGCTTCCAGCGCCTGGCCCCGGCGTCGCTCTGGATCGCGATGGTGGTGAGCCTCTACTCGGGCTTCGAGTATTTCTTCCGCTACGGGCCGGTGTTGTTCGGGCGTGACGCCGAGCCGCAAGCGGCTTTGCGGCAACCCGACTCCTGATGCTGCACCCTTCGCTGCGGCGGATCGCGAGCTTCGCGCGACGGCGCTACCGGAGCGTCTTTCTGGTGGCCCTCGTGGCTGTCGCAGCCTCGCTGGCCGGAGCTTCCCGGCTGAGCTTCGACACCGACGTCTTGGGCCTGCTGCCCAGGAAATCGCCCGAGGTCGAAGATTTTCGCAAGGCGCTCGAAGACTTTGGCAGCGTCGACTACTTGCTGGTCGCGGTACGTCTCCCGGAGGAGGCCGTACTGGCGCCCTACGAGACCTTCGTCGAGATGCTCGGCGAGCGGTTGACCGAGATCGAGAGCCTCACCGAAGTGCGGTACCGGATCGGGGACCTCGACGCGATCGTCAACTCGTTTCTCCCGCGCGCCCTACTGTTCTTGTCCGACGAAGAGCTCGAAGAGCTGGCCGATCGGTTGGAAGACGATGCTATCCGCCAGCGCGCGCGCGAGCTTCGGCGGCTCATCACCACGCCCAGGCTTCTGATTCAGAAGGACCTGGTTCTGCTGGATCCGCTCGGCGTCGCCGATGTGTTCCTGGACGTCTTGGCGGGCAGCAGCTCCGGCTTCGCGGTCAACTGGCAGCAAGGCTTCTTCCTGTCCAAGGACCGCCGCATGATGTTGCTCCTGGCCAAACCCGACGGTCCGCCCCAGGACGTGGACTACGCCAAGGGCCTGATCGAGGCAGTGGAAGGCAAGGTGGAGGCAACCGTGGCCGCTTGGCGGGAGCGCTTCGACGGCGAAGACCTGATCGAGCCGACGGTGGCGCTTGGAGGACGGCACGTCATTGTCGTGGGCGACGCCGGCTCGATCCGTTCTGACGTCGTCTCGAACATCGCTACCTCCATGCTCGGGGTCCTGGTTCTCTTCTACCTGGCTTTCCGCCGGCTCGGCTTGCTGCTCTACGCCTTCGTCCCCCTGGCCTGCGGACTGGTGCTGACCTTTGGCGTGGCCTCCGGGCTCTACGGAACCTTGAGCGCGGCGACCAGCGGCGTGGCGGCGCTGCTTGTGGGCCTGGGGATCGATTTCATCATCGTCTCCTACGGCCGGTACGTGGAAGAGCGGCATCGGGGGCAGGACCACGACGACGCGCTGGCCACCATGAGCGGCTCCTCGGGCCGCGCCGTCTTCATCGGCGGCGTGACCAGCGCGGCCACGTTCTACGCCTTCATGGTCACCGACTTCACCGGCCTCTTGCAGATGGGCCTCCTGACCGGGACGGGCATCCTGTTATGCATGGTCTCCGTCCTTTTCTTGCTGCCGGCGATGCTCTCCTGGGCGGAGGACCGTCACTCTCGGCGGCAGACCTTGCCGCGGCTCAACTTGCATGGCTTCGGTAGTGGCTGGCTCATCCGCTGGGTGCTGCGCAAACGCCGGCTGGTGCTGGTCCTGGGAGCCTTGATCACTCTCGCCGCCGCCGCCGGGCTGGGCGGACTTCGCTTCGAGGACAGCGTCCAGGCGATGCGCCCCAAGGGCAACCCGGGGGTCGAGGTTCGGGACGAGGTGGCGGAGCGCTTCGGCATCGGTTTCGACCAGATGGTGCTGATGGCGAGCGGCGAGGACCTCGACGAGGTGTTGGAGCTGACCCAGCGCGCGCAGGAAGGCGGAGAGTCGCTGATGGCCGAGGACGTCCTGCGCGACGTCGATTCGATCGCCACGATCCTGCCGCCTCCGGCCCGGCAAGAGGCGGCCCTGACCTGGCTCGAAGCGGCCCGGTCCGATCGGTTGGCCCCGGCGCGGATCGCGCGGACCTTCCGGGAGGCGGTGGCCGCCGAAGGGCTCCGGATTGAACCCTTCGAGCGCGGTCTGACTCTGCTCGAGTCGGCTTTGTCACGCGATCGTCCGCTCTCGATCGAGGAGGTCCGCCGCGATCCCCAGGCGGGGCAACTGGTCGATCGGTACTTGAGCCTCGAGGGTTCGACTTGGACCAGCGCCGTCTATCTCTATCCACCAGCCAAGACCTGGCGGCGCGAGCCGCCGCCGGGGGCCGAAGCTCTGGTGCGCGAGCTGGGGCCCTCGGTGCGACTGACAGGGGCCAACGTGATCAGCCGGTACATGCGCGAGCGCGTCCTGGACGATGCCGTTTTCGCCGCCATCTTGGGCTTCGTCCTGGTCGCCATCCTGCTGTACTTCGACTTCCGGAACCTGCGCTCGACCGCCCTGGCTCTCGGACCGCTGGTACTCGGCATCGTCTGGATGCTGGGCGCGATGGGGTGGTTGGGCCTGCCGATGAACTTCATGAACATCTTCGTCACCACCATGATCATCGGCATTGGCGTCGATTACGGCGTCCACATGGTGCATCGGCACCGCGAGTTCGCCACCGCCGGACGGGAGCAACGGCACCAAGGGATGGTCGAGACCGGCAAGGCCATCACCCTGGCGGCCCTGTCCACGATCGTGGGCTTCGGCTCCCTCTCCGGGTCCTCGTATCCGGGACTCAGCTCGATGGGAGTGGTCGCGATCCTGGGAGCGGTGGCGACCGGGATCGTGGCGATCACGGTCCTGCCCGCGTTTCTGTCGCTCATCAACCGGCTCGACGGCGACGGAACCTAGCCGGCATGGGGCCATCTCCCGGCGTTGCCGGGCCCCGACGAGGCGCCGGCATCGTCTGCGGCCCCGCGCCTCGGATCTGGCTCCATGGCGCTCGCAACGCGACCACCTGGAGCTCTACGGCGGGCTGCTAGGACCCGGGACGTCGCCGCACCCGGTGGAGCCGCATCAGGTTGGTCAGCGGTTTCTCGGCCATCGGCACCCCCATAAGGAGCACGATGATGTCGTTGGCCTTGGCCAGCCGGGCCTCGAGGAGCATGCGGTCCACGACCTCGACGATCTCATCGTGCTGGACGGCGCCGGCGCCGGATTCGCCAATCAGCATCGGTCGAATCCCCCAAATGAGCTGGATCCGGCGGGCCACCGCCGGGGTGCGCGTCAGAACGCAGATCGGCGTGCGCGGCCGGTAGCGGGCGATCATGCGGGCGGTGAAGCCGCCCTGACTGAAGGCGACGATCTGGCGGACGCCGACGTGGCGGGTGGAGAAGACGGCGGCGGCCGAGACCACGTCGGCGAGCACGAACTGGTTCCCCGCCCGGCGGTCCCGCTTGTTGATGACGGCCAGATCTCCGGCCCGGGCCAGCGGCTTGATCTCGCCGGCCCGGCGCGCGCCGATGCCGTGTGCCTCGGCCTCGACGATGATTCGAGCCATGGTGCGGACCGCCTCAACCGGGTGCCGGCCGGCCGCGGTCTCGCCCGAGAGCATGAGGGCGTCGGCGCCGTCGAAGACCGCGTTGGCCACGTCGGACGATTCGGCACGGGTCGGCCGGGGCTGTTCGATCATGGACTCCAGCATCTGGGTGGCGACGATGACGGGCTTGCCGTGGAGCCGCCCGGACTCGATGATCTGCTTCTGCAGCACGGGCACCCGGTGGAGCGGTACTTCCACGCCCAGATCCCCCCGCGCCACCATGACCGCGTCCGCGTGGGTCACGATGTCGTCCAGATGGTCGATGGCCCGAGCCCGTTCGAGCTTGGCTACGATCGGTATCGTGACCTGCTTGCCGTCGGCCCCCGGGCCGGCATCTGCCACGACCTTCCGGATGGCCGCCAGGTCCCGTGCGGTGCCGACGTAGCTTGCCGCCAGATAATCGGCGCCCAGCTCGACCGCCAGCGCCATGTCGCTCCGGTCCTTCGCCGAGATCGAGAACGGCAGGTCGCTGTCCGGCAGGTTGATGCCCTTGCGGCTCGACACCGGGCCGCCGTTGACCACCGTGGCCTCAATCCGGCCTCTGCGCTTGCTCCGGACCTTGAGCTCCACCAGGCCGTCAGCGATCAGGAGCCTCTCGCCGGGTGCCAGGTGCCTCAGGAGCCGGGGCTCGTCAATGGGCAGCATGGGGCCGTCGACCTCGCTCCCGGAGCGGGCTCCGACCCAGACACGCTCGCCCTTCTTGAGGCGGAGATCGGCTGCCAGGGTTCCGAGCCGGTACCGGGGCCCCATCAGATCCATGATGATGGGGACGTGGCGATCGGCCGCCTCGGCGGCGGCGCGCACGGCGGCGAAGATCTCCCGATGCTGCGTCTCGTCGCCGTGGGAAAGATTGATGCGCACGACGTCGGCGCCGGCTGCGAGCAGGCGCTTGACGACCGATGGACTCGACGACGACGGTCCGATGGTGGCGACGATCTTGGCGCGACGTTCCATGGGCGGCGGCGAGTATACGGCGTCGTCGAGGCTGTCCACGGAATCGCGGCCGGATCTCTTGTGCCGAATTGATGATGGCGGCCTGGCGCATGCCGGCTGGTGGCGTGTAGCATCCGGCTCCGATGTTCGAGCGACTTCAAGACCGCCTCCAGGGGGTTTTCCGTCGCTTACGCGGCGAGGGCCGCGTTTCCCAGGAGGTTCTGAACGCCGCTCTGCGCGAGATCCGGCTGGCTCTCCTCGAGGCCGACGTCCATTACAAGGTAGTCAAGGACTTCGTCGAGCGCATCCGGGAAGAAGCCGCCGGCCAGAAGGTCGTCGAGAGTCTGACGCCGGCTCAACAGGTCGTGAAGATCGTCCACGCCGAGATGGTCGATCTGCTGGGCGGTACGGCCTCGCCGCTTCAGGCCTCCGGTTCGCCGGCGGTTGTCCTCTTGTGCGGGCTCCAGGGCTCGGGCAAGACCACCATCGCCGGCAAGCTGGCGCGCCGGTTTCGGAGCCAGGGCCGCAATCCGGCCCTAGTGGCTGCCGACTTCCAGCGGGCTGCGGCGGTCGAGCAGCTTCGCCAGGTGGGAGCGGCGGTGGACGCTCCGGTCTTGGCTCCGGAAACCGATGACGCTTCCGGCCTCGATGTCGTGGCTTTCGCCGGCGATTCGATACGGCGGGCGCGAGAGCTGGGCCGCGATGTCGTGATTGTGGACTCGGCCGGCCGGCTTCACGTCGACGCCGGCTTGATGGACGAGCTTCGCCGGCTGGCCGCGGCCGTTGCGCCTTCGGAGCTCCTGTTCGTGGCGGACGCCATGACCGGCCAGGATGCAGTGCGTAGCGCCGAGGCATTTTCGGAAGCCCTGGACTTGACCGGCGTCGTGCTGACCAAGCTTGACGGCGACACGCGCGGCGGCGCCGCGCTGTCGGTCCGGGCGGTGACGAAGATCCCGATTCGGCTGGCGGGCGTGGGCGAGAAGCCCGAGGATCTCGAGGACTTTCACCCGGACCGGATGGCCTCACGGATTCTGGGCATGGGCGATGTCCTGAGTCTGATCGAAAAGGCCGAGCAAGGCCTCGACGGCGCCGATACCCGCCGACTCGCCGAGCGGCTGGCCAGAAACGAGTTCACGCTCGAAGACCTCCGGGACCAGTTGCGCCAGATGCGCAAGATGGGACCGCTGTCCCAACTGCTGGGAGCCTTGCCCAAGACCGGCCCTCTGCGGGGGTTGGATCCGGCTTCGATCGACGAATCGCAGTTGCGGCGGGTGGAGGTCATCATCGACTCGATGACGCCGGCCGAGCGCCGGAAGCCGCTCGCGCTCAACGCTTCCCGCAAGCGGCGCATCGCCCGCGGTTCCGGGACCCGGGTCCAGGACGTCAATCAGGTCATCAAGCAGTACCGGGCCATGCGCAAGATGATGAAGTCGGTACGCGGGGGTTGGCTCAAGAAGGCCATGGGCGGCCGCTAGCGGCGGATTAGGCCGCTTTCTGCTAGAATTCGCGGCTGGCTTGGCCGCCCGTTTAGGGCCGACCGGGCCCGCGACCTCAGACTATTTCGAAGGATCAAACCATGTTGAAGATTCGCCTGCGCAGAATGGGAAATCGAAACCGACCCAGGTATCGGGTCGTGCTGTCGGACTCCCGGCGCACCCCGTTGAGTTCCGCGATCGAGGAGCTGGGCCACTACGATCCCACCCGAGGGCTCGAGGACGCCGTTTTGGACCTTGACCGCATTCAAGAGTGGGTGGCCAAGGGGGCACAGATGTCGCCCGCGGTTGCCAAGCTGGTACGCGGCCACCAGGGCGCCGCTTGATCGCGAATCCGGAGCCAGAGGCCATGAGCGTTCGCGAAGACCTGAATCGGGTGGTGGAGCTTCTCGTCGACGCTCCCGACCGTATCGAGATTGAAGAGGACTACGGCGCCGACCTTCTCGAGATGCGCCTTGCTTCCCAGGATCTGGGCAAGGTGATCGGGCGCCAGGGCCGAACCGTGCGTGCTCTGCGCACCGTCCTTGCGGCGCGGGCGCTGCCCTCCGAGAGTCCCCTAGAGCTCAAGATCCTGGACGACTAGACCGGCGCCGGCAGGTGTCTGCCGAAGCCGACGATGTTGTGCTGGTGGGCGCCGTGCGCCGGCCGCACGGTATCCGGGGCGAAGTGCTGGTCGAGGTGCTGACCGACAACGCCGAGCGGTTCCAGGCCGGTTCCTCGCTCCTCGTGATCGGTCCCGAAGGGATCTCCGAGATGTTGTCCGTGGAAACGGCCAGGCCGCACCGGGGAGCGGTCCGGGTCCGTTTCGAGGGCTTCCAGGACCGGGATCAGGCCGACGAGCTGCGCGGCTGCCGGCTGGCGGTCCCGGCCGCGGAGGTCGCGCCCGCGCCCGGGGGCGCGTACTACCAGTTCGAGCTCCTCGGATGTGTCTGCACCGACGCCCGGCTGGGACGGTTGGGAGTCGTGTCGGCGGTACGTGAAGACGGCGGTGGCTGGATTCTGGAGATCGACGGCGACGGCGAGCGGCTGCTGGTCCCGTTCGTTCGTGCGTTTCTGGTCGAGATCGACACAACCGAGAAGCGGATCGCTCTCGAGCTTCCCGAGGGGCTGGTCGAAACGTGCAGTTCACGGTCGTAACCATCTTCCCCGAGCTCTTTGCCGGCTTTGTCACCACCAGCCTGGTGGGCCGGGCGATCGATGCCGGCCGGATCGCGATCGGCGTCCATGACCTTCGCGACTACGCCGCCGGGCCCCACCGGGTGGTCGACGACGAGCCGTACGGCGGCGGCGAGGGTATGGTGATGCTGGCCGAGCCCTGGCTGCAGGCGGTTGCGGCCCTCGAGGGCGCCGACGGGTCTTCCGGCCGTGAGCCGGCGTGGCGGGTGCTCTTGAGCCCTCAGGGCCGTCCGCTCGACGACGAGCGCGTGCGGACCCTGGCCCAGCGTCCACATCTGCTGTTGCTCTGCGGCCGCTACGAGGGGATCGACGAGCGGGTGCGTACCCGGGTCGTGGACGAGGAGATCTCGCTTGGGGATTTCGTGCTGTCGGGCGGCGAGGTTGCGGCGATGGCCGTGATCGAAGCGGTTTCTCGGCAGGTCCCGGGAGTGGTCGGCGACCCGCGCTCGGTGGTCAACGAGAGTTTCCGAAGCGGCCTCCTGGACTACCCGCACTACACCCGTCCGCGCGAGGTGGCCGGAGAGGCGGTTCCGGAGGTGCTGCTGTCGGGGGACCATGCCCGGATCGAGGCCTGGCGTCGCCGGGAGGCCCTGCGCCGGACGCTAGAGCGGCGGCCCGATCTGATCGCCGCCGCACTGGAGGCCGGGCGCCTGGACGAGACCGACCGCCGTCTGGTGGCCGAGTTGCGCGATTCCGTCGAATCCTCGTGATATCATCGCGAGCCGCTCCCCGCCGGGGAGCGTTTCCCCAAAGTGGAGAGTCGTCATGAATCGTCTCAGCGAAGTCGAAAGCGCCTACCTGCGATCCGACGTACCGGAATTCCGGGCGGGCGATACCGTTAAGGTCCATGTCAAAGTCGCCGAGGGCGACAAACAGCGTATCCAGCTTTTCGAAGGGATCGTGATCGGTCGCCGCGGTAGCGGCACCCGCGAAACTTTCACGGTGCGCAAGGTCTCGGGTGGCATCGGCGTGGAGCGGGTCTTTCCGCTGCACTCACCGACCATCGACAAGATCGAGGTCGGACGGCGAGGCAAGGTCCGCCGGGCGAAGCTCTACTATCTGCGGAAGCTGCGGGGCAAGGCGGCGCGGATCGAAGAACGCCGCGACGACCGGCGCAACCCGTCGACGAGCTAGCCTGCGGTGACCGGCTTCGTCGAAGCGAAGATTTGACGAAGTGAGTTTGGCGCACATCGGTGCGGAGTGTTTCCGCCTAAGGCTTCTCTCCGGTTTGGAGGGCGAGTTGCGGGCTGCCGGATTTCGGCACATCGCGGGCGTCGACGAGGTGGGGCGAGGCTGTCTCGCCGGACCCGTGGTGGCTGCCGCGGTCATTCCCGATCCCGGCGTCCTGATTCCGGGCGTGGCTGACAGCAAGCAGTTGACGGCCGAGGCCCGAGCAGCATTGGCCGCCGAGATCCGGGCGGGCGCCAAGGCGTCGGCCGTCATCGCCGTGGACGCCGCGGTCATCGACCGGATCAACATCCTTGAAGCGACCAAGCGGGCGATGCTCCAGGCGGTGGCCGGGCTCGAGACCCGGCCCGACGTCGTCCTGGTGGACGCGGTGACCCTGAATCTGGCGCCGACGCCCACCTTGCCGGTGATTCGGGGCGACCATGTCAGCTACGCGATCGCCGCCGCGTCCATTCTCGCCAAGACCGAACGCGACCGGTTGATGACCGACCTGGACTCTACGTTCCCCGGATACGGCTTCGCCGAGCACAAGGGATATGCGGCGCCCAGTCACCGGCGCGCGCTGGCGAGCTACGGACCGTGTCCGATCCACCGCCTCACGTTTCGATCGGTGGTGCCGCGAGTGATGGACGGCCATGCTGGTCCGGCTCGGGAGGGGTCTGATGGCCCGGTTTAGGCGCTCGGCGCTCCAGGAAGCCGAACGGCTCGTGGCACGAGGCAGGCTCGAAGCCGCGATCAAGCAGTACCGCAAGGCGCTGGCTCAAGATCCCAAGGACACCAGCACGCTGAATCGCCTGGGCGATCTCTACGCGCGCCTGAACCGGGTCGAAGACGCGGTCGGCATGTTCTCGGAGGCCGCCGATCATTTCTCGTCCGAGGGCTTCTTCGTCAAGGCGATCGCGGTCTACAAGAAGATCATCCGGCTGGATCCGACGCGCATCGACGTGTACGAGATGCTGGCCGATCTTTACCGGCGGCAGGGCTTGAAGAACGAAGCCCGCTCGCAGTACCAGGTCGTGGCCGACTACTACGAGAAGGCTGGCAAGCGGGGCGCGGTCGGTGGCATCTACGAGAAGCTGGTCGAGGTCGAGCCGGACAATCCGAGCCATCGCCTCAAGCTGGCGGAGCTCTATCGGGAGACCGGCCAGGTGGCCGAGGCCATGGTCCAGTACCAGCGGATCGCCAGCTTCATGGTGAGCCACGGCAAGGCGGATGAAGCTCTCAAGGTCTACCTGGGTGCGTACGAGCTGGACCCCGAGGATCTGGGCTTCTTGACTGACATTGCGGTGGAGCTGGTGGATGCCGGCGAGCGCGCTCTCGCCAGGACCCTGCTGTTGGAGGCGTCGTCCAGAAACTCGGATGCCGTGCGCGTGGCCGAGCTGGTCGAGATCGACCTGCCCGAGCGGCAACGGGGCGTGGACGCGAGCGAGGCTTCCGGTTTGGGAGTCGCACCCGAGCCCGAGCCCGAGCCCGAGCCCGAGCCCGAAGCCGAAGCCGAAGCCGAAGCCGAACAAGGAGGTGCCGGCTCGGCGGCCTCTGGATCCGAAAGCCCGCAGGCAGGCGCAGGTATCGAGGAGACCGGCGACACGGCAGAGGTGGTGGCGGCGGTCGAGGATGCGCTGGCCGAGACCGGCGAGGCTCCGGGAGTCGAGGCCGAGACTGGGCCGGCCTCGGGTGGCGAATCCGAGCTGGACAAGAAGTCCGCGGACGACACCTTCGAGATCGATCTCTCGGAGATCGAGGAAGTGGCCGCCGAGTTGGAGTCGGCCACCGAAGAGGCCGCTGAGGCTCTCGAAGAGGCTGGCTCGTCGGAAAGCTTGTCCGAAAGCAAGAAAGCTGAAGAAGCCCACGCCGTCGAGGAAGACAGAATCGAGATTCCGGCGATCGATCGGGACGAAGCTCTTGCCGACCTCGGCGTCGAGCCGGTGGCGCCGGCCGCTGAGTCGGACGCCGCGTCCGAAGCCGCCGTGGAATCGGAACCGGAGGCGGACGCGGCCGAGGCTCCGGAACCGGACGAACCTGTGGCTCCGGCCGGGTCGGGCCCTGCCGTTGCCGAGTCGGATGGCTCCGATCGAGCGCAGGAGCTGTTTACCGAGGCCCAGGTTCTGGCGAGCTACGGTCTGGAGGGCAAGGCGGTTGACCTGCTGGAGGGGGTTCTGGCGATCGACCCGCGGCACGAGGCCGCGGCCGAGCTCCTGCTGCATCTGCATCATGAGGCCGGGCGCGAGGACGACGTCGCGCGCCTTCTGAGCGAGGTTTCGCAGGATGGAGAGCTGCCCGAGCGGCTGGCCACGATCGTTGCGGGTTGGGCGGACGCCCCGCACGCCCCGCACGCCGCGGACGAAGCCCCGGACTTCGAGGTCGCCGCGGCGAAGCCCGAGGCTGAGCCCGAGCCCGAGCCCAAACCGGAGCCCGACGCCGCGGCCGAGCCCGATGCCCAGCCGGAGGCCGAGCCAGAAGCGGAGCCAGATGTCGAGTCGGAGGCCGAGCTGGCCGCCGAACCCGAGCCAGTTCCAGCAGACGCGGGCGAACCGTCGGCCGAGCTCGCCGATCCAGAGCCTTCGGAATTCGAGCTCGCGGAAGTTCCGGTTCCGACCACTGCCGACTCCGCCCTGGACTGGCTCGACGACACGCCTTTGGGCGATGCCGAGGATCCGGACACCCTCTTCGGCGAGGAGGCCGAATTCTTCGACCTGGCCGGCGAGTTGGAAGAAGAGCTCAAGGCCGAGGAGGAGCGGCTGGGCGAGGAGCTGCTGCCGCAGCTCCAGGAGCAATCGCTCGAGGAGATTGTGGATGGCTTCAAGCAGGGTGTCGCCGAGACGCTGTCGGCCGAGGACTACGACACCCATTTCAACTTGGGCATCGCCTATCGCGAGATGGGTCTGGTGGACGAGGCCATCGGCGAGTTTCAGCTGGCCGCCAAGTCGCCCGACTACCTGGTCGACTGCTGCTCTCTGCTGGGAGCGTGCTTCCTCGAGAAGGGCTTCCCCGACCTCGCCGTCAAGTGGTACGAGCGGGGGCTGGAAGCGCCGGGCGCCGGAGATGAGGAGCGCCTGGGGCTGCTCTACGAGCTCGGCAACTTGTATCTGTCCACCGGTCGCAAGGACACTGCCCGCGAGACCTTCGTCGAGATCTACGGCAGCAATTCGAACTACCGGGACGTCGTCGCCAAGCTGGAAGAGCTCCGGCAAGCCTGATTCGTGGACGCTAAGCCCATCTGGATCGGCATCGCCGTGGTGGCCGTGCTGGCGGCGGTCTTTCTTGCGATTCGCACCGGCGAGGAGCTGGCCCCTGAACCGGTCACGGCCTGGGTGGCGGTGCTGCCGGAAGGGGAGAGCGAAGCGATTGTGGGGCCGGTCAGCCGGCCGGCTGGAACCCGGTTCGAGCTGGTCGCCGTGCTCGAGGCAAAGACCCTGCGCGGCGAGCGGATCTACTACGCCGAGGCCGAAGAACTCCGCTTCCCCGACGGTCCGATCGCCGCGGATCGCATCCGCCGCTGGCAACGCACCCGCGGCCTCAAGATCCTCTGGTTTACCGTGGAAAGCTCGCCCCCGTTCGTGGACGCGGCCTCCGAGACCGCGGCGCCGAAGTTCTTCGAGGTGCTGCAGGCCGACTGGGCCCGGGCCTGGCGGGTTCCCGGCTCCGTCGCTCCTAGTCTGGAGAACTTCCTGCCCAACGAGGAGCGGGTGGCTCGCAACGAGCGCTTCGGCTTGCAACGGTTCCAGGTCCGCTTCGAGTTTTTCAAGCCCGGCAACGACCTCATCCCGGAGCTGCGCTTGACCTCCTGGGGAGCCGATCGCCTGCCCGCGGAGGCGGAGGATTTTCCGTCCATGACGCTGACGCTGGCCGAGCCCCTGGCCCTGCCTTCTAGCGTCTTCGGCCAGACCCAGGTCGAGTCCGAGCCCGCGTCACAGGCCGGCGAGGCCAGCGGCGGGGAGCCGGTCCCGGGAGCGACCTTTGCCCGCATCCAGCTCCTGGCGGCATGGCTAGAGCGCCACGGTCTCACCTGGGAGGGCATGAGATGGACGGGGGTCGAGCTCGATGCTACCCAGGCCGGCGCGGCTCCGGGGGATCTGCTTCGCGTCGGGGACCGAGTCGTCTGGTACTGGCTGGACGAAGGCGAGCCCGGCCTCGACTACGAAGATCTGTGTCTCGACTTCGAACGGGGCGCCCGCGTCCTGCGGCTCCGAGATGTATTTGCCGGCGACGGGCTCGTAGAATGGGCGCCGTTGGAAGGGAGAGGCGCATGACGCGAACGGTAACCGTAATCGAGGGCGACGGCATCGGTCCGGAAGTGACCGAAGCCGCAATCCGAGTGCTCGAGGCTCTGGGCACCGGGTTCGAGTGGGAGCGGCACAACGCCGGAGTGCGGGCGATGGAAGGTGGCGGAGATCCGCTGCCGGCGGAGCTGATCGGGTCGATCGAGCGCAACCGGCTCGCGCTCAAGGGGCCGGTGACGACTCCGGTGGGGAAGGGCTTCCGGTCGGTCAACGTTCAGCTCCGCAAGACGCTCAATCTCTACGCCAACCTCCGTCCGGTCCGTACGCTGCCGGGCGTTCCCGGGCCGTTCGGAGAGGTGGATCTGGTGATCGTGCGCGAGAACACCGAGGGCCTCTACAGCGGCATCGAGCACGAGGTCGTGGATGGAGTGGTCGAGAGCCTCAAGATCATCACCCGCGTGGCCTCGACCCGGATTGCCCGGTTTGCCTTCGAGCACGCGCGCAGCCGGGGGCGGAGCCGGGTGACCGCCGTCCACAAGGCCAACATCATGAAGCTCTCGGACGGACTGTTCCTGAAGTGCTTCCGCGAGGTGGCCGAGGACTACGCGAACGTCCAGGCCGACGAGCGCATCGTCGACAACATGGCGATGCAGGTCGTGATCAACCCGGGCAACTACGACACCCTGCTCATGCCCAACCTCTACGGGGACATCCTGTCCGATCTCTGCGCCGGGCTGGTCGGCGGCTTGGGCGTGGTGCCGGGTGCGAACCTGGGCGAATCCATGGCCGTCTTCGAGGCCGTCCACGGCTCGGCACCGGACATCGCGGGGCAGAACGTGGCCAATCCCACGGCTCTGATCCGTTCCGGGGCCATGATGCTGGACCACCTGGGCATGGACGACGAGGCGTCGAAGCTGCGCCGGAGCCTGGACGCCGTCATGGTCGACCAGGGCGTGCGCACCCGCGACCTGGGCGGCGAGGCATCGACGTCCGAGTTTACCGACGCCCTGGTGCGGACGATCGAGGCCTAGACCGCCTGGTTTCGATGCGAAGGCCCGGGCTAGGACTTCGGCCCGGAGTCAGCTTCCGGTTGTTGGTGGCAGGGCGGCGAGCAGAGCCTCCTTGGTCAGGAGCTCGCTGAAGAGCTGGTGCTCTCCGCCCGGCCGGTAAAGGAGGTAGAATGGAATCCCGTACTTGCCGTGCTCGGCGAGAAAGGCCGCGATGCGGTCATCGCGGTTGGTCCAGTCGGCCTTCATCGGCACGACGCCGTGCTTCTCGAACGCGGCGGCGATGGTCTCGGTCTCGAGCACGAGCCGCTCGTTGACCTTGCAGGTAAAGCACCAATCGGCGGTGACGTCGACGAAGACGAAGGAACCCTCGGCGGCGAGCCGTTCGGCCTCTCGCTGCTCGAAGGGGATCCAGGGAATGCGCTTGACGATCTCCTGCCGAGAGGCCTCCGCCGGCGATGGGGCCGCGGAGCCGGCGGCCAGGCCGATGGCGGCGGCCACCGAGAGGCCGGCTCCGAGAAGCGCGAGCACGCGCCACGGCGAGCCTCGCCGGATCCTCTCGCGGGCCCACAGAAAAAGCGCCATCGCCAGGAGCGCCAGCTCGATGAAAGCCAGCCGCTCCCTGGAGAGCTGGGAAGCCAGAACGTAGAGGAGCCAAACCGCCGCGCCGGCCAGCAGGAATCCCATGAAGCCCTTGAGATGGAGCATCCAGGGGCCCGGTTTGGGCAGGATCCGCACGGATCCGGGCGCCAGGGCCAGGAGGAGGTAGGGAAGGGCCATGCCCACGCCGACCGCCGAGAACACGGCGAGGATCTCGGCCGGCTCGCGCGCCAGGGCAAAGCCCACCGCTGGACCCAAATAGGGCGCCGAGCAAGGCGTGGCCAGGAGCGTGGCGAAGAGCCCAGCTGTGAAGTGTCCGGCCAAGCCCTCTCCGCCGGCCGAGTCGGCCCAGGTCGCCAGCCGGGCCGGCAACGGCACCTCGAAAAGTCCCCACAGGTTGAGGCAAAACAGGACTACGATCAGGGCCAGTACGGCGACGAAGGTGGGCTGCTGAAATTGAATCCCCCAGCCCACGGCCGCCCCGGCGGTCTTGGCCAGAATGGCCGCGAGGGCCAGTGCCCAGAACGAAACCAGAATGCCGGCGGTGGTGGCGAGCGAGCCGCGAATGACGGCGGCTCGTTCCTGCGCGGCGCTCTTGACCAGTCCCATGAGCTTGAGCGAGAGCACCGGCAGGACGCAAGGCATGGCGTTGAGCAGGAGGCCGCCGAGGAGTCCGAAGAGGAGGAAGGTGCCGAGGCCGCGTCGACGCTCGGCCGGGGCGGTTTCCGAGGCGGCCCCGGCCTTCCCGAGACCGCTTTCGTCGGCGGAGGCGGGGACCAGAGTCAAGGCCGCTTCGGCGCTCGTCGGCGGCAGGCAACTGCGGTCGTCGCACGCCTGGTAGCGCAAGGTCACGGCCAGGGTGATTTCGCCGTCCGCATCCGCCGGTGGCGCCAGCCGGGCGGGAATCACGAACTCGCCGTCGTAGACCGATAGCGCCTCATCGGCGAAGCCGAAGGTCTGGAGCTCGCCCTCGGGATACTCGATCGCCGCGGGTGCCCAGCCGGGTGGCGCCTCGATCTCCACCGAGGTCGGAATCAGGTAGTCGTAGGTAGGGGTATGGCTGTTGACGTGCCAGCCGTCCTCGACCCGAACCCAGGATTCCAGCCGCAGCTCGGAGCCCGGCCTGTACGCCGCCGGCTCGGGCCGTAGCTCGAGCGAAGCCCGGGGCGGGGACGAGAGGGCCTCGAGTGGTGCGGCGGGCGCCAGGAGCAGGCCGGCGCACAAAGCGACGACGCCGACGCTGATCCGAGTGCGATGGCGCGGGGATAGCACGGTGGAAGTCTCGATCGGTTGCCGGCGGGTCTTCCGCCGTTCGTAAACTATACGATTCGGGGCTGGCGCGGGACGTGTCGACCTCGGTATCCTGCGGGGACGATGCGGTTGTCGACGCGGGTGCATGGGCTGGTCGAGTCGGCCACTCTCGCCATCTCCCAGCGGGCCCGCGAGCTCTCGGCCGAGGGCGTCGACGTCGTCAACTGGAGCGCCGGCGAGCCCGATTTCGCCTCCCCGGCCGAGGCGGTCGAGGCGGCGCGTCGCGCGCTGGCCGAGGGCAAGACCCGGTACGCTGCTTGCGCGGGCTTGCCCGAGCTCCGCCAAGTGCTGACTCGCGACCTGGCGCGGCGGTACCAGGCCCCCTGGTCGGCCGACGAGCTTGTGGTGACAGTCGGCGGCAAGGCGGCGCTCTTCGAGACCGCCCTGGCGCTCTGCGATGCCGAGGCCGAAGCGGTCATCCCGACCCCGTGCTGGGTCACCTTTCCGGAACAGGTCAAGCTGGCCGGCGGCAAGGTCGTAGAGGTGCCTCTGGAATTCTCGTCCGGTTTCCAATTGGCGGCCGCGGATGTCATCGGGCGGTGTACATCCCGCACCCGAATGGTGCTTCTCAACTCGCCCTCGAACCCCACCGGCTCGGTACTTTCGGCCGGCGAGCTGCGCGCGATCGTCGAACACTGCGCGGAGCGGGAGATCTTCGTCGTCTGTGATGAAACGTACGAGCGATTCGTCTACGGCACCGAGCCGTTTACCAGCGGTGCGGCCCTGGCTCGCGAGTTTCCCGAAACGATCGTTCTCATCGGGTCGTTCTCCAAGGCGCACGCGATGACCGGCTGGCGGCTCGGGTTCGTGGCCGGACCGGAGCCCGTGGTCCGGGCGGTCAAGACGATCCAGGGTCATGCGACTTCGAATGCGACCACATTCGCGATGTGGGGGGCGCTCGAGGTCTTTGCGGACGCCGAGACCCGGCTCGCCGCGATGCGGTCGCAGTATCTTCGCCGCCGCGACGTCCTGGTGGCCGGCCTCAACGAGCTGCCCGGGGTCGAGTGCCGGGTTCCGGACGGAGCGTTCTACGCGTTCCCCCGGGTCGCCGGTCTCTTCGACGAAGAGGTGATCGGCTCGGCGGCCCTGGCGACGAAGTTCCTGGAGCGCTCGGCGGTCGCCGTGATTCCGGGGATCGCGTTTGGCGCGGACGATCACATCAGGATTTCGTTCGCTTGCGCGCTGGCGCGCATCGAGGAGGGACTCGAGCGACTGCGGGTCTTGCTTCGGTCCGGCGGGTGAGAGCGGCTAAGGCCCAGGGCACGGCTCAAGCTATGATGCTCGACCCGGGCGGCAGCCTGGCTGGCGCGGGGTCTAGCGATTTATCAGAGGAGAAAGCGATATGAAGCAACGAGACAACTACTGGCCCGCCGCCGCGGCCTTGGTCGCCGCCCTGGCCATCGGCGCCTTGCCGGCATGCGCGACCCAGGGCGCCGAGGACGAGTTCCCGGCGACGGCGGAAGGCGCGGCCAGCTTTGTCGAGCACGTCAACCAGGATCTGCTGGCCAAGGTCATCGACCTGGCCCGGGCGCAATGGGTGCAAGCGACCTACATCACCGGAGACACCGAACAGCTTGCGGCCAAGGCCTACGACCGGTTCATCGCCGACGCCATGAAGTACGCGCGGGCGGCGACCCGTTTCGACGGCTTGGAGCTGGACGAGGAGACCGCGCGCCAGCTCAAGGTGCTGAAGACCGGGTTGACCCTGCCCGCGCCGAGCGACGCGGCCGAGCGCTCGGAGCTGACTCAGATCGCGGCCTCGCTGGAGAGCGCCTACGGCAAGGGCGAGTACTGCGACGAGGCCGGGGAGTGCCGGGACCTCGGCCAGCTGACCCGGACGCTCGCCACCAGTCGAGAACCCGAGGAGCTTCTAGATGCGTGGGTCGGCTGGCGCACGATCTCGCCACCCATGCGCGAGGACTACCAGCGATTCGCCGAGCTCGGCAACAAAGGCGCTCAGGAGCTCGGCTTTCCGGACCTAGGCACCATGTGGCGCTCCAACTACGACATGGTCCCCGACGCCTTCCGGGCTGAGCTGGACCGGCTTTGGGGCCAAGTCCGTCCGCTCTACGAGCCCTTGCACTGCTACGTTCGGCACAAGTTGAACGAGACCTACGGCGATGCCGTAGCTCCGGCGTCGGGACCGATTCCGGCGCACCTCCTGGGCAACATGTGGGCGCAGACCTGGGCCAACGTCTATCCCCTGGTGGCGCCCGAGTCCGGGGACGCCGGGTTCGATCTGACCGAGCTTCTGGAGGCCAAGGGAGTCGACGAGATCGAGATGGTCCGCTACGGCGAACGGTTCTTTACCTCCCTCGGTTTCGAGCCCCTGCCGGAAACCTTCTGGGAGCGCTCGCTCTTCACTCAGCCGGCCGACCGCAACGTCGTATGCCACGCCAGCGCCTGGGACATCGACCAGGTGGACGATGTGCGGATCAAGATGTGCATCAAGATCGACGCCGAGGACTTCTCGACCATTCATCATGAGCTCGGCCACAACTTCTATCAGCGGGCGTACAGCACGCAGCCGTTTCTCTTCCGCGAAAGCGCCAACGACGGATTCCACGAAGGGGTCGGCGACACCGTGGCGTTGTCGGTGACCCCCGAGTACCTGGTCGAGATCGGCCTGTTGGACGAGGCTCCGGATGCTTCCTCCGACCTGGGCGTGTTGCTGCGTATGGCGCTCGACAAGGTGGCCTTCCTGCCCTTTGGCCTACTCGTGGACCAGTGGCGTTGGGGCGTCTTCAGCGGTGAGATCGGTCCGGAGAGCTACAACGAGGCCTGGTGGCGGCTGCGGGAGAAGTATCAAGGCGTCAAGGCGCCTGTGGCTCGCGACGAGGACGATTTCGATCCGGGCGCGAAGTATCACGTTCCCGCCAACACCCCCTACACCCGGTACTTCCTGGCCCACATCCTGCAGTTCCAGTTTCAGCGGGCGCTGTGCGAGACGGCCGGCTTCGAAGGGCCGCTCCATCGCTGCTCGATCTACGGCAATCGCGAGGCGGGTCAGCGTCTGATCGACATGCTCGAGATGGGCGCCAGCCGTCCGTGGCCCGAGGCCCTGGAAGCCGTGACTGGACAGACCGAGATGGACGCCACTGCGATCGTCGACTATTTCGCTCCGCTTCAAGGTTGGCTCGAAGAGCAGACCGAGGAGCTTGAATGCGGCTGGTAGGCCGAAACCGGAGACATTATGAAACGACTTAGACAAGCAATCGTAGTAGGAGTTGTCGCGCTGGCGGCGACGGGTGCCTGGGCTCAAGGCGGCCGGATCACCGGTCTCGTCGTCGACACCGACGGCAACCCCTTGGGCGACGTCGCCATCACGCTCCAAGGCGTTGACAGCGGCTTCGAGAAGACCGTCGAAAGCAAGAAGAACGGCAAGTTCAAGTTCGTTTTGACCAGCGTCGCCCAGGACTACGTCATCACCCTAGTCAAGCCGGGCTACGTGGGGCAGAGTGAGCCGATCACGGCCAAGGCCGGGCACGGCACCGAGATCACGTTTACTCTTCTCACCGAGGACCAGGCCGCCGAACGGGGCCAGGAGCTGGCCGAGTTGGAGAGCCGGGGCAAGGCTGCCAAGGCCTACAACGCCGGTGCCAAGGCCTACAACGCTGGCGACTTGGAAGGCGCCCTGGCGCTCTTCCAGGAGGCAAGCGAAGAGGACGGCGAGCTGCTCGAGGCCCGCGTCGCCCTGGCGCGAATCTATCTGGAGCTCGAGCGCTGGGCTGAGGCGCGAGCCGAGGCCGAGGCCTACCTGGAGGCCAAGCCGGGCGACGCCCTGGGTCTCCAGATGCTCTACGACGCGCTGAACGGGAGCGGTGAGGGCGAAGCCGCCGAAGCCGTCTTGGCCCAACTGGTAGAGACCGGCGGCGGTGCGGCGGTCGGGGCGCGGGTGTTCAACGACGGCGTCGCGGCGGTCAAAGCCAACGATCTGGAGCGGGCGCGTTCTCGCTTCGAGCAGGCCCTTGCTCTGGCCCCGGATCTCTACCAGGCGCTGATGCCGCTGGCCCAGATCTATCTGGCCACCGGCGAGCTCGACAAGGCGGTGGAGTATGCCGAGGCGTACCTGGAGCGCGAGCCCGGACACGGCCGTGCTCACGTCGTCCGCTACAGCGCCTATCAGGAGTCAGGCCAGACCGAGCAGGCCGAGCAGGCCTTCGCCGAGCTCAAAGAGAAAAGTCCCGAGGCGGCAGTGGACGTGTTCTTTCGGGATGGCGTGGACCGTTTCAACGCCGGCGAGTTGGCCGCGGCCACCTCGGCCTTCGAGGCGGTTCTTGAAGTGGACCCGGATTTCGCCAAGGCTCACTATCAGCTGGGACTTTGCTATGCTAGCGGGAGCGATACCGAGAAAGCGAAAGCCTCACTGGAGAGGTTCCTCGAGCTGGCGCCGGACGATCCGGACGCCGCAGCCGCTCGGGAGATGTTGACCTACTTCAAATAGACCGAACGACAGGACCAAGAGAGGACGACGAATTGGCCGAGACACTGGATCAAGCGACCCTAAGCCAGATACGAGATCTGGGTGGAGACGAGCTGCTGCACAAGCTGGTTTCCATGTTTCTCGAAAATACCCCGTTGCGGCTGGAGGAGATCCGGCGCGGCCTCAAGATGGGGGATCTGGCTCGGACCGAGGTGGCTGCCCACTCGCTACGATCCAGCTCGATCACCTTGGGTGCGACCGGAGTCTCGGAGCTGGCGGCGGCGGTGGAGCGCATGGCCCGAGCCGGCGACGAGGCGGCGCTCCGGGAGGCTCTGCCGAGACTTGGCAAACGGGTCGAGGATCTCTACGCCGAGTTCGGGCGGTTGCTCGAGACCTAGGGGCTTGCTGAAAATCCCTCATGGCTCCTAGCTTCCTGTGAAGCGGATCGCGGTAGTCGAGGACAACGCCGACAATCGCCTCCTGGTTCGCGCCATCCTCGAAGGGCACTTCGCACTCGACGAGTACGGGACCGGCCGGGAGGCCCTGAACGGGCTCCCGGCGAAGGTTCCGGACGTCGTCTTGCTCGACATCTCCTTGCCGGAGATGGATGGAACCGAGGTTCTGGCCGCGATCCGGCGCCAGGAGCTGCTGGCCGGGATCCCAGTCGTTGCTCTCACGGCCCACGCCATGGTGGGCGACCGGGAGCGATTCCTGGCGGCGGGCTTCGACCACTACATCTCGAAGCCGATTCTGGACCCGGAGCTGCTGCTCTCGGTGGTCAAGGGTCTGGCCGGAGACTGACTCCAACCCTGGCGCCTGAGGCGGGCTGCTAAGGCGCGCCGCTCAGGGCTTCGGCCGGCGAGATGAAGCTGTAGCCGGCGCCGCGCTCGGTCACGATGTAGCGCGGCCGGCTGGGCGCGACCTCGATCTTCTGGCGCAGCCGGTGGATGTGCACTCGCAACGTGTTCTCGTCCGCGGTTTGGCTGGGCCAGACGCGGGCCAGAATGTAGCTCGTCAGAACGGTCTTGCCCGCGTTCTGCATCAGGATGTAAAGGAGCTTGGTCTCGGTGGGCGTCAGCGCCAAGGGCCGGCCGTTGATGATCGCCTTCTGGCGGACGAAGTCCACCGACAGGTTCTCGTCAATCGTGATCAGAGCCTGCATCGTGTACGAGAAGTCGCCGATTCGCTTCAGGATGCGATTAGCCCGGGCCACCAGCTCGGCCGGGTTGAACGGCTTGATCATGTAGTCCTCGGCGTACTCCTCGATGGTCTTGACGACGGTCTCTTCGTCATCGACCACGGTGAGCATGATCACGGGCACGTCGCTGATGTCGTGAATGCGCTGGCATAGCGACAGACCGTCGAGGCCCGGCAGGCGGATGTCGATGACCGCCAGGTGGGGCAATCCCTCGTCGTTCATGAGGTTGAGAGCCATCTCAGCGGTTTCGGCGGTCATGACCTCGAAACCGCCGCCCAGCATCGTGGCGCGAATGAGCTCGAGGACTTCCGGGTCGTCATCAACGGCCAGGACTCTTCGAGCTCGGGGCTTGATCGTCAGGGGATCCTCATTCATGCGGTACCTCGCAAGTCGAAAGGCTCAAGAAATTCAGAGGAGAGGCTCACGAAATCATAAACTTAACATACCGATGAGTCAACAAACCTGGCGGCCCGGATTCCCCGGGTCCCCCGACTCGCGATGCCGGGTCCGCTCACCGGCAACAGTGGTGGCAGTTACGGCTTCGTCTGCGCCGCCGAAAACGAAGGCGTCGAGCAGGGTCTCGGGCGTGGTCTCTGCCAGAGCGGGGTGGGTGAGATCGAGCTCGAAGAAATCGGCGGCATCCCCCGGGGCGATTCGTCCGGCCTCAAGCCCCAGGCTGGCGGCCCCGGCCCGGGTGGCGAGCTCGAACAGGCGCGCACCACAGCGGCCATCGTCCGCAGTTACCCGTCCCCGACGGCCGCTGGTCAGCCGCTGCCCCCATTCCAGCCAGCGCATCTCCTCGGACATGGAAAGGCGCAGGTTCGAGTCGCTGCCCAGGCAGGGATCCTGGCGGCCTTCGAGGATGGCGCCTAGGTCGGGCAGACCGTCGGCGAGATCCGCCTCGGTGGTGGGGCAGAGGCAGACCCTGCCACCGGCCCGGTCGAAGTCCGTCAGGTCCGCGGCCGGCGAGTGGGTACAGTGGACCGCGGTCACGCTGTCGCTCTCCCCCAGGGTGTCGCTAATCAGACGCAGCGGCCGGCTGCCGTAGGCGGCGACGACCTCCTCGACTTCGGCCGGCTGCTCTTCGACGTGGATGTGGAAGGGCCAGCCGCGGCGCCGGGCCTCCCGGTAGAGGGCTCGGATCTCCTCGGGACGGGCCGCGCGCAGACTGTGCGCCGCGAGACCCAGGCTCTGGGCCGGTCCTGTTTGGCGGGCCAGGCGCTCGGCTTGGGCCAGGAGGCCGTCGATGGTTTCCGTGGCGAAGCGACTTTGGGCACCTTCGAGCGGCTGGCCCGGCCCGCCCGTGCGGTAGAAGACCTCGAGCAAGACGATGCGGATACCGCTTGCGGCGGCTTCTTCGAGCAGGATCTCGTCGAAGCCGAAATCGGTTCCGTCGACGTGGTGGAGGTAGTGAAACTCCCCGATCGTGGTCACCCCGGCACGGCGGAGCTCGTCAAAGGTCAGGCCGACGAGCCGGCGGAACCGGGTCACGTCCAGGCTCCCGGCAAGCTCGTACATGGCCTCCCGCCAGGTCCAGAAATCACCGGCCCCGGCTGGAAAGCTCTGACCGTGGCCGCGCAGTCCGCGCTGAAAGCTGTGCGAGTGAGCGCTCACCATTCCCGGCAGGAGCGCGCTCGTCGGGAGGATCAGGTCAGGCTTTTCAGCGCCGGTCCGTTCGCCGTCGGACGTACCCACTGATGCCCCCACTGATTCAATAACCCCGCGCTCGTCGATCCGGACCTGGGTTGCGGGCGCAAAGGCGCCGTCGATCCAAGTCAGAGCGGCCTCGATCAGGCGCGGGCGACTCATGAGGCGCAGAACCTCCGCACCAGCTCGTCGAGGACGGCGCCGGCACGGTAGAGCTCGTCCTTGGGCAGATACTCGTTGGGTTTGTGGGCGACCTCGATCGAGCCCGGGCCCCAGAGCACGGATTCGAGGCCGAGCTCCTGGAAAGCGCCTCCATCGCTGGCGAAGGACGTGCCCGTGGGCGCAACGCCGAGAAGCTCGGCCAGCTCGCTGGGCAAGCGCGCCGTCGCCGGCGTCAGCATCGACGGACTGTCGTTCTCGATCTCGAGGCTCCAGCGGATGTCGGGGAGCTCGTCCAGGGAGTCGGCAAGGACGGTTCGTATCTCCTCGACCAGGGCCGCCGAGGCCACTCCCGGCAGCGGTCGCACGCCGATTTCCAGGACGCACTCGTCGGCGACGATGTTGACCGCCCGGCCGCCCCGAATCGTGCCCACGTTGAGCGTCAGCCAGGGTACCTCCAGATCTTGGTCGCGCCGTGAGCGATCGTCCCGCCAAGCGGCCTGGAGCTCGCTCAGCGCGGCAAGGGCCGGACCGGCGGCCTCGATGGCGCTGGCGCCCCGGTGGGGAAAGCCGCTATGCGCCGCGATGCCGCCCAGGTCGAGCCGGAGGCGAAGGTGCCCCTTGTGTCGGTGAACGAGGGCGAGGGACGTCGGTTCGCCGATGACGCAAGCTCGGGGTAGTTCCTGCGGATCTAGCCGGCGGGCCAGGCGCTGGGCGCCCAACGACCCGACTTCCTCGTCCGAGGTCAGAAGCAGGACCAGCGGCGCGGTCAGGTCGGCCTGGGCGAACCGGCCGAAGGTTTCGATCGCCAGCGCCAGAAATCCCTTCATGTCGCAGGTGCCGCGCCCGAACCAGCGGTCGCCGCCGTCGGCGAGCGCAAAGGGGTCCGAGCGCCAGCCGGGCTCGCCGGCCGGCACAGTGTCGGTATGCCCTGAGAGCACCAAGCCGGCTCGTTCGGCCGCGAGCGGCGGTGGACCGGCGCGGGCGACCAGCTCGATCTTGCCGTCGTCTTCCAGCCGCTCGAGCGTCACGCCGGGTCCATCGAGCCGCTCGCAGATCCTGTCGACAAGAGCACGGTTGGAGCGCGAGCTGGTCGAGTCCACGGCGACCAGCCGGCCCAAGAGCGCTTCGACATCGTCCTGTTGCGCGGCCCTCATGGCCGTAACCTACGGGGCCTGGGGAGCCAGGGCAAGCGCCGCGCCGAATCCGGGCCGGTTTCGAGAGCGCCGTGCCCCTCGAATCTCGGCGGCACGTCGGTGAGCGCGGGGCTGGAACGCGATAGACTCGGCGTCCGCTTCGCCGGGCGCGAAGCCTCCCGCCTGTCGATGAATCCTGCCGAACCCATACGTTTGACCCCGGGCAAGCGCGTCCTCTACCTGACCAAGGACGCCGAGCTGATCCGCCGCCAGTTGGCGGGCGAGTTGGACTTGCGCATGGCCCACCTGAGGGTGGAGGACCTTCTGGACGACATCAACACCGACGTCATGACGCCGGCTTGGGTGTGCTTCTCGCATCGGCCGGAGGATCTCGCCCGGGACGCCTACGCCGGGCTCATCGTCGACGGCGAACGGGTCTTTCCTCGCGACGCCTTGCGCGACGGCAACTTCGAGGTGATCGTCTCGGGGCTGCGCAAGGGCGTCGGCAGCTCCCGTGAGACCGCGGTTCAGGCGGAGAAGTGGTCCGGCATCCGGATCGCGGTGGCGGCGTCGTTCGCTCCGATTCACGCCGCCAACAACATCAATCAGGGCGTGCTCATGACGGACCACGCGGTGCTCGAGCGGCTCGAGGCGGGCGAGGAGATTCCGCTCGAGACCTTCTACTCCCGCTACGATCCGATTACCCAGCTCAAGGTGCGCTCGGGCGGCCTCTTCGCGTTCTCGCGGGCGCTAGCCGCTGGCGAGATCGAGCTGCCCGAGGTTGCGACCGAGCCCCGGCCCATGACCATGGCCGAAACCATTCTGGCCCGCCACGCCGTGACTCCGACGCCGTACGTCAAGCCCGGCGACGCCCTAGTGGTGTCGGTCGACCGCGGCTACTCCCACGAGTTCACCACCGCCCAGGTCCATTATTTTCTGGAGGAGGAGTTCGGCCCGGGCTACGAGATTCGCAATCCCGAGCACTTCGCCGTTTTCGAAGACCACCTGATCTATGCCGACGAGGTGCCCAAGATGAGGCCGTTCGTGGCCAAGATCGACGTTCTTCGCGAGATGCAACGCGTCTTCCAGGAGCAGGCCGGAGTCCGCGATTACTCGGCTCGCGACGGTGTGTCTCCGGGGATCTGCCATGAGGTCGCCCGCGACCAACTGATCTCGCCAGGTCAGTTCGTGCAAGCCACGGACAGCCATACCTGCATGGGCGGCTGCAACAACGCCCTGGCCTGGGGCGTTGGCGCCACCGAGTACGCGAATCTCGTCCACGCCGGTCTCACCACGGTCGAGGTTCCCGAGACGATTCGCTTCGATCTGGTGGGCGAGCTAGCCGACACCGTGACCGCCAAGGACTTGATGCTCTACATTCTGCTGGAGTTCGCCAAGCCGCAGAAAACCCTGAAGCGGGTTATGGAATTCGGCGGACCGGGTCTTGCGGCGCTGTCCATGGACGAGCGCGCGACTCTGACCAACATGGCCACCGAGTGCTCGGCGCGGACCGCTATCGTCGAAGCCGATGCCAAGACCTACGAGTATCTGCTCGCGCGCAGGCCGGGTGTTTCCCGTGAGGAGCTGGAGGCCCAGGCGGTCGCGCCGCATCCTGACGCCGTGTACGGCGGCGGCCGCTACACGATCGACCTGGCCACAATCCAGCCCATGGTCGCGCATCCCGGAGACCCCGACGGGGGCGTGCCCTCGGATCCCACCAACGGGGCCCGGGTCGAGGACCTGGGCGACGTGCCCGTCCAGATCGCCTACGGCGGCAGCTGTACCGCCGGCAAGATCGACGATCTGGAGTTCTACCACCGGGTCGTTCGCGAAGCCGTGAACAACGGCGTCGAGGTGGCCCCCGGCGTCCAGTTCTTGATTCAGTTCGGTTCGGCCGAGGTCGAGCGGTACTGCCGCGACCGGGGCTACGTCGAAATCTTCGAGCGCGCCGGCGTACGCCTCATTCAGCCAGGCTGTGGCGCTTGCATCGGCTGCGGTCCCGGAGTCTCGGAGAGTCCCGACCAAGTCACAGTGTCGGCGATCAATCGCAACTACAAGGGCCGCTCGGGGCCCGGAAGGCTGTACCTGGCGTCACCGCTCACCGTGGCAGCGTCGGCCTTTGCCGGCCGGATCACCGCCTATACGCCAGGGATGTTCGCCCTGGTTCCGGCGTAGCGCGCTATGGGCTCCGTCGAGAGAGACGCAGGCCCGGCTCGGGGTCTGGCCTTACTGGCCGAATCGCGCCGTGGGGGTCATCTAGACAACGTCTTCCTGGGAGTGGCGGCGGTCGTGACTCCGGAGGGCCGCCTGGTCGCGGCCGCGGGCGATTCCGGACGGCGGGCCTTCTTGCGCTCGGCGGCCAAGCCGATCCAGCTCTTGCCCCTACTAGCGGCAGGTGGGATCGAGCGCTTCCGCCTGACCGACGCCGAGATCGCGGTGATGTGCGCTTCCCACACCGGCCGGCCGGAGCACACCGAGATCGTCTCCGGATTGCTGGCCAAGGGCGGCTTCGAGCCCGGCGATCTCGCCTGCGGCTGTCATGCTCCGATGGCGCCCGCTCTCGATGACGTTGAGTGGGAGTCGACGCCGCTGACGAACAACTGTTCCGGCAACCATGTGGGCCAGCTCTTGGCCTGTAGCCTGGAGGAGTACCCCACGGAGTCCTACCTGGAGGCCGAGCATCCGCTTCAGCGGCAATCGCTCGAGCTGTTGGCGCGCTTGGCCGGCGTCGAGGCCGATGACGTCGAGGTCGGGGTGGATGGCTGCGGATTGCCGGCCTACCGTCTGCCGGTGGTGGCGGCGGCGCGCCTGTACGCCGCCCTGGCCGACCCGGCGGCGGCTGGAGTCGAGCCCGACTACCGCGCCTGGCTGGAGCGGATCGCCGCCGCGATCGCCGCCCATCCGCGACTCGTTGCCGGCCCCGGCCGCTTCACCACGGATCTGATCGATGCCACCGGCGGCCGGGTGCTCGGCAAGGAAGGCGCCAAGGGGTTCTACGCGGCCGCGGTTCGCGGCCCCGTGGCCCTGGGTGTGGCGCTCAAGATCGCCGACGGTTCCGAGGCCTGCCGCGGCGGCGTGGTGCTCGAGATCTTGCGTCAGAGCGGCTGCTTGAGCGCCGAGGAGCTGAGCGGGCTCGAGGAGCACTACAGGGTGCCGATCGCGAGCCACGCCGGCCTCGAGGTCGGCGTCCTGGAGCCTGCGGTCGAGCTCATCGACCTGGTCGGGCTGGTCGAGCCCGATTCCCCGGCGCGCGCTCAACCGGCGACCCGGCTCGACGCCGCCCCCTGAACCACCTATCGACCTACGAGGAGACCTGTCGTGACCCCAACCGGAGAAGCTCGCAAGATCCGCATCGCGCATAGTCCCGACTCGGACGATGCGTTCATGTTTTTCGCTCTGACCCAGGACGTGCTGGATACCGAGGGGCTCGATATCGAGCACAAGCTGGAAGACATCGAGACTCTGAATCAGGCGGCCTTCGAGGGCCGGTACGAGATCACCGCGATCTCGTTTCACGCCTATCCGTACCTCGCCGACCGCTACCGGCTGATGCCTTGCGGCGCCAGCTTCGGCGACGGCTATGGTCCGGTCGTGGTGGCGTCGTCCGACTTGACTGCGTCCGATCTGGACGGCGCGACCGTGGCGATTCCGGGCCAGCTCACCACCGCGCACCTGGCGCTGCGGATATGGAACCCGCGGGTCGAGACCGTGGTCGTGCCCTTCGACCGCATCTTCGAAGCGGTCGAGTCCGGTGAGGCCCGGGCGGGTGTGGTCATCCACGAAGGGCAGCTAACGTTTGAAGACCGGGGTCTTCATGCCATCGAGGATCTGGGCCGCTGGTGGCACGGGGAGACCGGCGGTCCGTTGCCGCTGGGCGCCAACGCCATCCGCTCGGACCTGCCCGAGGACCTCCAGGTGCGCCTCTCGCGGCTGCTGCGGGCGAGTATCGACTACGCGCTCGAGCACCGCGAGCGGGCCCTGGACTACGCTATCCGCTACGCCCGGGACATCGAGCAGGATCGGGTGCGGTCGGATCGCTTCGTCGGGATGTACGTCAATGAGTGGACCCAGGACTACGGAGAGGCCGGCCGGCAGGCAGTGCGCGAGCTCCTGGCTCGCGGCGTGGCCGAAGGCATCATCGACCGGGACGTGACCCCCGACTTCGTCGAGCTCTAGCCCGATCGAGATCTCGGAATCGTCGCTTGGCGCTTCGGGTGGTTCCGTCTTCGCGGCCGCCTCTTCTGGATCGCCGGGCGAGACGGAAGCGGCACGGCGCGAGCTCGGCGATCCCGGAAACCGCGACCACCGGACTCGTCGCTATCGGGCCGGAGGCTCGAATTCGAACGGATGCGGCAGGAGCTCGGCTAGACGGTGCTCCTCGGCAGCTCCGGCAACGTTGACCGTGAAGACCACGAGATCCGGAGTGCCGAACTCGTGGAGCACCTCGCGGCAGGGTCCGCACGGGGCGGCCGGCGGATCGGCGTCGGCCACCACTGCGACCGCGGTGATCCGCCGGTGACCGGCGGCGACCGCGGTCAGCGTTGCTGTCCGCTCGGCGCACACTGTAAGCCCGAAGGTGCGATTCTCGACGTTACAGCCGGTAAAGAGCGTGCCGTCTTCGGTGGCCACGGCGGCGCCCACGGCAAATGAGCTATACGGGGAGTAGGCGCGCGAGCGGGCCTCGATCGCGGCCTCGATCAGTTGTCGCGGAGACACCGAGCTGACCATGGGCCGAGGAATGTACCACGTTGGGCCGGTCGCGGCGCGGGCGCGAATGCCGTGCCAGAGGCCGCCACGGACGCTCTGGAGCACCCGAAGCCTGTGATACGTTCATGGCCCTTTTCGCCGGGGTCCGAGGTGGGATTCAGCTCCGGTGATTCCATCGATTCGGCTCGCGGCGGGCCGGCAGGAGGATCGTTCAGTTGAGCAACAGGATCGGCCGACTCACTCCACCCGCGGACGGTGGCGAGATCACCTTCCGCGACAGTCAGCTCGAGATTCCGGACCGGCCCATCATTCCGTTCATCGAAGGTGACGGCATCGGGCCCGACATCTGGCGAGCGACCCGGATGGTTCTGGACGCCGCCGTGGAGGAAGCCTACGGCGGTTCGCGCTCGGTGGCCTGGTTCGAGGTCTTCGCTGGCGAGAAGGCCAAGGCCAAGTTCGACGAATGGCTCCCGCAAGAAACGTTCGATGCGATCAAGCAGTTTCGGGCGGCGATCAAGGGCCCGCTCACGACACCGGTCGGCGGCGGCTTCCGAAGCCTCAACGTCACTCTGCGCCAGGTGCTGGATCTCTACGCCTGCGTGCGTCCGGTCCGCCACATCAAGGGAGTTCCCTCGCCCGTCCGGGACGCCAAGAAGGTCAACATGGTGATCTTTCGCGAGAACACCGAGGACGTTTACGCCGGCATCGAGTGGGAGGAGGGATCGAGCGGCGCCGAGAAGCTCATCAAGTTCCTGCAGGCCGAGCTGGGCAAGCGGGTGCGGCTAGATTCCGGAATCGGCGTCAAGCCGGTGTCCGAAAGCGGCAGCAAGCGCTTGGTTCGCAAGGCGATCGACCACGCGGTCGCCCAGGGCAGAACCGACGTCACGCTGATGCACAAGGGCAACATCATGAAGTACACGGAAGGCGCCTTTCGGGACTGGGGCTACGAGGTGGCCCGCGAGGAGTTCGCCGAGGAAACGGTGTCCGAGGCGGAGCTCTGGGACGAGTTGGATGGCAAGCTGCCCGAGGGCAAGATCCTGATCAAGGACCGTATCGCCGACGCGATGTTCCAGCAGGTGTTGCTACGGCCGGCCGAGTACCAGATCATCGCCACTACGAATCTCAACGGCGACTACCTGTCGGACGCATTGGCGGCGCAAGTCGGCGGTCTGGGCATGGCGCCCGGCAGCAACGAAGGGGACGGCCTGGCGCTGTTCGAAGCGACCCACGGCACCGCGCCCAAGTATGCTGATCAAGACAAGGTGAATCCCGGGTCGCTGATTCTCTCCGGCGTGATGCTGCTGCGCTGGCTGGCCTGGCACGAAGCCGCGGACCTGGTCGAGAAGGGCGTCGCGGCGGCCATCTCCGAGAAGCGCGTCACCTACGATCTGGCCCGTCAGATGCGGGGAGCGACCCAGGTCAAGACCTCCGAGTTCGCCGCCGCCATCGTCGAAGCGTTCTGACGGAGACGCCGGACGTGGCGGAGATTGGGCCTGCAACCTTGCCCGGAGGCGCGCGTATCGACCGATAGGAGAGCCGCGGCTCACCGCCAAACGTCTGCCATGACAATCGAGAGACAGCGTCGCCTGCGAGATCTGGCCTGGGTCGGCACGGCGGTGCTGGCCGCGCTGGTCTTGTTCTGGGCGTTCCCGCGGGCCTATCCTCTGTTCCCGGGCGACTGGCAGATCTCCAAGGAAGAGGCGACCGCCATCGCCCTCGACAAGGTAGCCGATCTGGCAGACTTGCCGGCGGTGCCCTACGTGGTCACTCGCCTGGACACCAGCCCGATCCTCGAGCCGCGGCTCCAGGCGACGCTTGAGAGCGTCGACGCCGCCCGGCTGCGAACAAGCGCGCCCGGCCGCGAGATTATGGTCTGGGAGGTGACCGTCTACCGGCGGGACTCAGCGGCGCTCGATTGGACGTACCGGGTCCGGGTCGCGGGAGATGGCTCCATCTCGCAGCTCAGGATGCGGCTGGCTCCGGAGGAGGAGCGTCCCGATCTTGAGTCGAGGGAAGCGCAGCGGCGGGCGGATCTCTTTCTGCGTAAGCAAGGGTTCAACCTGGCCGCCTTCGAGGCTCCCGAGGTTCGTAGCCGGCAGCTCGAGAGCCGCACCGATCTCGCCCTGCGCTACCGCGATCACGACGACATTCTGGGCGACGAGGTCGCGCACGGCGTTGAAGTCACCTTTGCCGGCGACCAGCTGACCGGCTACTCCCGCTACTACGACGACCCGGGCCGGACCGCTTACCAGCGTACGTTGCAGTCGCTCACCGTTCTCCAGCAAGGCTGGATCTTCCTGCCCGTGCTACTGGTTCCGCTGGTCATGATTCCGTTCGTGCGCCGCTACCACGAGGGCGAGATCGGGATCCGGCGCGGCCTCCAGATCATGTACCTGGGAGTGGCATGCGGCGTCATCGTGTTGCTGTTCTGCGGCAGGGGGGCGGCGGCGGGCTGGACCATCGGCGTTCTGACCCGGCCCCAGATTACCTATGTCGTGGCGTTTCAGCTTCTGGTCCTGTTCTTCTTCCCGACCTGCTTGACGGCGTTCGTGAGCTGGTCGGTGGGCGAGGCCCAGACCCGGGAGCGGCACGCGACCCGCCTGGCCGCGTTCGACGCCCTCTTCAAGGGCCAGTGGGCCAACTCGACCTTCGCGCGCGCGACCCTGCGGGGATTTGCCGGGGGCCTGGCCGTGGCCGCGGCTCTGCTCGCGCTGGCAGCCTGGATCCGGACCTTCGACGTCTGGGCCTCGACCTCGCTTCTGTTCGGCCCCTGGTGGGACGGCGCCGCTTGGTTCTCGGTGCCGCTGGTGGCTCTGAGCCTGGTGATCGCGCTCTACAACGGTCTCTTCGGGCGGCTTTTCATCGTTTCGTACTTCGAGCGCAAGCTGGGCACCTGGATTGCGGGCGCGATCGCCGTCTTTGCCGGAGCGATCCTGTTCTTCCCTCCGCTGGTGGTCTTCCCGACGAGCTGGAGCCCGGTCTTCTGGCTGTTTCTGCCGCTGGCACTGGTCGTGCTCTTCGTGCGCTACGGCTTGCTGACGACGATTCTGGCCAACGTGACCGTCACCGTGGTCCTGGGCGCGCTGCCCTTCCTTACGGTCGAGGACGCGGCGATGCAGCTCCAGGCCATGCTGGCGATCGTGGTCGTGGCCGCCCCGTTCCTGGTCAGCGCCAAGAACCTGTGGGCGGGCAAGGAGTTCGTCTACCGCTACGAGGACGTCCCTCCGCACGTGCGCAGGATTGCCGACCGCGAGCGGCAGAAGGTCGAGCTGGAGACCGCGCGCAGGATCCAGACCTCGATCCTGCCCGAACTGCCGCCGCAGTTAAACGGCGTGGAGATGACTCACAGCTACCTGCCGGCGAGCGAGGTGGGCGGCGATTTCTACGACGTCCTGGCTCTCGAGGACGGCCGGCTTGCGGTTGCGGTTGGCGACGTCGCCGGCCACGGCGTTTCGAGTGGTCTGGTCATGTCCATGGCAAAGTCCGCTCTCGCCGTTCAGGTGACCTTCAACCCGGAGGTCGCGGCCGTCTTCAACACCCTGAACCGGATGGTCTATCAGAGCGCCCGCAAGCGGCTGCTCGCGACCCTTTGCTACGCGGTGCTGGACCCGGAGCGGCGGGAGATGTTCTATGCCAGCGCCGGACACCTCTTCCCGTACCGGATCTCGTCCCGGGGCGACGTTGAATCCCTGGAATCGGTGTCCTATCCGTTGGGGGTGCGCGGCGAGCTGGACGTCCGCGTGCGCTCTACCCGCCTCGGCGCGGGCGACTACCTATTCTTGTTCAGCGACGGCGTAGTCGAAGCCCGGGTTCCGGGCTCGGACGAGCTCTTCGGCTTCGACCGGTTGGAGCGCAGCTTGCGCCGCCATGCCGGTGGGTCGGTGCGGGAGCTGCGCCGGGGTGTGCTGGCCGATCTCGAGGAATTCACCGGTTCGGGACCTCGTGAGGACGACCTGACGGTGCTCGTCTTGCGCGTGCCGTAGGCGAGCCTCTGGACGATCGTTTGGGGGGCCGCTAGGCCGCTCCGGTAGCGTTTCCAGATCCCCGCGGACGGGCCGTGCCGGCGCTTCGAGAGGAGCCTCGTGCCGCCCAATCGAACTGATAGACTCACCGGTCCCGGGAGCCGTCGGCCGCGCGCTCCGATTCCAACGACAGCGGACAGGAGAGGAACGTGAAGATTCACGAGTATCAAGCCAAGGAGATCCTGCGCCAACACGGCGTCCCGACGCCGCGCGGCGAGATGATCGAAGATGCCTCGAAGGCCTCTGATGTGTGCGCCGAGCTGGGCGGGCGGTGCGTGGTCAAGGCACAGATTCACGCCGGCGGCCGGGGCAAAGGCGGCGGCGTCAAGCTGGCCGGCTCTCCGGAGGAGGCCCGAGACTTGGCCGAGTCGATTCTGGGGATGCAGCTGGTCACCAAGCAGACCGGGCCCGAGGGACAGAAGGTGCGGCGGCTGCTCGTCGAGGAGGCGGTGGACATCGACCGGGAGCTCTATCTAAGCGTGATTCTGGACCGTGAGCACGGCCGCCCTCTGGTGATGGCTTCGGCTTCGGGAGGCATGGACATCGAAGAGGTCGCGGCAGAGACACCCGAGGCCATCATCCGGCAGCCGGTGGATCCGCACCTGGGCCTTCAGCCCTTTCAGGCGCGCCGGGTGGCGCGCCTGTTGGGACTGACCGGCAAGACCGCCCGGGAAGGCGCCAAGCTCGTCTCCGCCCTGGTCGGGGCCTATCTCGCCACCGACGCGTCGCTGGTCGAGATCAACCCCCTCCTGGTGACCGGCGACGGCCGTGTCATGGCCCTCGACGCCAAGATGTCGTTCGACGGCAACGCGCTCTTCCGGCATCGGGACATCGAGGCGATGCGGGATCTGGCCGAGGAAGACCCGCTCGAGGTCGAGGCTTCCGAGTTCGATCTCAACTACATCAAGCTGGACGGCGAGATCGGCTGCATGGTCAACGGCGCGGGCCTGGCCATGGCGACCATGGACATCATCAAGCTCTACGGCGCCGAGCCGGCCAACTTCCTGGACGTGGGCGGCTCGGCCAGTCAGGAAGCGGTCAAGAACGCCTTCCGCATCCTGATCTCCGACGCCAGCGTACGGGCGGTGCTTATCAACATCTTCGGCGGGATCGCGCGTACCGATCGCATCGCTCGCGGCGTCGTCGCCGCCATCGAGGAGCTGGGCGACGTCAAGGTCCCGGTGATCGTCCGGCTGGAGGGAACCAACGTCGAAGAAGGCCGCAGGATCCTCAAGGAAGCCGACTTCGACTTCCAGGTGGCGGGGCACATGGCCGACGCCGCCGAGAAGGTCGTGGCCGCAGCCGGCAACGCCGCGGCCGAGACAGGAGAGGCGTGATGGCGATCTGGGTAGATAACGAGACGAAGCTCCTGGTCCAGGGCATTACCGGCAACGAAGGCGGGTTTCATGCTCTCGGCTGCCGGGACTACGGGACGAACGTCGTCGCCGGAGTGACCCCGGGCAAGGGCGGGCAGGAAGTCGAGGGCATTCCGGTGTTCGATTCGGTCGAAGAGGCGCGGGACGAGACCGGCGCCAACGCCACCATGATCTTCGTGCCGCCGCCGTTTGCCGCCGACGCGGTGATGGAGGCTGCTTCCGCCGGCGTCGAGCTGGTGGTGTGCATCACCGAGGGCATTCCGGTGCACGACATGATTAAAGTGAGCGAGTTCCTCGAGGACCATCCGACGCGGCTCATCGGGCCCAACTGCCCGGGGGTGATCTCGCCCGGAAAGGCCAAGATTGGCATCATGCCCGGCCACATCCATCAGCCCGGGCGCGTCGGCGTCATCAGCCGCTCGGGGACGTTGACCTACGAGGCCGTTTGGCAGTTGACCAATCTGGGGCTGGGCCAGTCGACCTGCGTCGGCATCGGCGGCGACCCGGTCAACGGCACCAGCTTCATCGACGCTCTGGCCGCGTTCCGGGACGATTCCGAGACCGCGGGCGTGGTGCTGATCGGAGAGATCGGCGGCTCGGCCGAGGAGGCCGCGGCCGAATGGGTCCGGGACCACTTCGACCGGCCCGTCGTCGGGTTCATCGCCGGGCAGACGGCGCCTCCGGGACGGCGCATGGGCCATGCCGGGGCGATCGTCGCGGGAGGCAAGGGCACCGCCGCCGAGAAGATGACGGTGTTGCGTGAGGCTGGGATCTCGGTGGTCGAGTCGCCGGCCGCGATCGGCGACGCCATGCGCGAGGCGCTCGGCGCCTAGCCGGCGGGCCGGGAAAGCGGGAGATGGACCGGGAACCGTCGGCACCGGCGCTGAGCGACCGGGTTCGGGGTGAGGGCTGGCTGGTTCTCGTCGGAGGGGGCGAGTTTTCCTTCGGCGAGACCGCGCGCGCGGATCGAGCCTGGCTGGACAGGACGCCGGCCGGGACCGTGGGCTTCCTGCCCACGGCGAGCGGATCGGACGAGTACGGCGGCCACTTCGCGGCCTATCTGGGCCAGAGCGGTCCAGAGGTCGGGCGCGAGGTGCGTACCGTCCCGGTCTACCGCCGGCGGGACGCGCGGCGCGGCAAGAACGTAGAGCGCCTCGGCGAGTGCGCGGCCGCGTACCTGGGCGGCGGCATCGCCGACCGGCTGCTGGAGGTCTTCGACGAGACCCCTTTTCCGGCGGCGCTCGAGGATCTGGCGCGCCAGGGGGGTGTCGTCGTGGGTATCGCCGCCGCGGCTCAGGCCTTCGGGGCCAAGGTTCGCAGCCTGACCGGTCGCGACGCCCTTTCCGGTCTGGCCTGGCTGCCGCGGACGGCGGTGGCGACCAACTTTGATCCCGCCCACGATCGCAGGCTGCGCGAGCTCGTGGGGCTGCCGGGAATGCGTTGGGGGATCGGACTGCCGGCCGGCTCGGCGTTGCTGTTCGGGCCGCAAGGCCGGATCGAATCGGTAGGTCCGGTGCTGCTTCTGGACGGAGCGGAGGCCGATTGGCAGGGCTTCGGCTCCCTGGACTTGGACGATTCCGAAGAGGAATAGAGCAATAGGAGAGAACCGACTCATGGAACGAACACTTGCGATCATCAAGCCCGACACCGTCGGCACTGGACACGCCGGCGCGATCCTGGCCCATCTCGAGCGCGAGGGCTTCCGGGTTCTGGCGACCCGGAAGATGCGCCTATCGGAGGACCAGGCCCGCGCCTTTTACGAGGTCCATCGGGAACGTCCTTTCTACGACGACCTGGTCGCTTTCATGACCAGTGGACCGGTGATGCCTCTGGCGCTGGAGCGCGAGAACGCCGTCAAGTACCTGCGTGAGGTCATGGGCGCGACCAACCCGGCCGAAGCCGCCGCGGGCACGATCCGCGCGCTCTATGGAACCTCGATCGAGACCAACGGGATTCACGGCAGCGACTCGCCCGAGAACGCGGCCATCGAGCTCTCGTTCTTCTTCCCCCGGACCGAGCTCATCGGAGCCTGATCGTGCGCCATATGCCGCGGCTGGCTCCGGCTGGCTCGATCCCTGAAGCTCGGCGCGGCCGGCTGCTCGGCCGGTTCTGTAGGGAGTGTGGCGGGGTCTATCCCGCGTTCCGGTCCCGCCACGTGGGCAAGCCCATGGTCGGCCGGGATCACATCGCCTCGCCCTGCGTCCACGAAGGTGCGACCTTCGGCAGCGGCGCCGATTGGTGGGAGAGCGCCGTCGAGTTGTTGCCAGTGCCCGAAGAGCCGCCGCTGTCCTAGACGTGCCGGCCAGTTCGGTGCGGCGGTCGGACGTAGGGTCTGGGGCCTGCCGGCGGCGAGCTCTTCAGATCATCGCTTCCGAACCGATGTTCGGATGCTCGCGGACATAGTCGACGAGAGTCGGCAAGTAGGAGGTCAAGCGCGGGACCGTAATCCCCGCGAGAGCCAGGTCCGTGCTTGCGCGGTCGGTGGTGTAGTGGGTCGGGTGTGCGAAGTAGTCAATCGCTGCCGACGGAATCTGCATCAACCGGTGGGCGCCTGGAACGTAGTCCAGGGCGGCCTTGGCCAGCGAACGAACCGCCGGTACTCGCACCACGGTGCGGCCGGTGGCCTTGCCGACGGCATCGACCAGCTCGTCTACGGTCAAGGGAGCGGGATCGGCAAGCTGATAGACGGCTCCGGCGGCTTCCTTCCGGCCGCTCAGATAGGCGATAGCGTTCACGACGAAATCACTCGGCACGAGGTTGACGCGTACTGACGTCGGATCCCCGACGACCGGCAGAACCGCGATCTTAGGCTGACGCAGGAGCCAGCGAATGACGAAGTAGGGTCCGTCGTACTTCTGGGTCGCTCCGGTGCGGCTGTCGCCGACCACCACCGAGGGCCGGTAGATCGTGGCCGGCAGACCCTGGCGCATCCTGGACTGCACGTCGACCTCGGCCAGGAACTTGGTTTCCTCGTAGTAGTTGTTGAACGACTGGCCGACGTCGAGGTCTTCCTCCCGGAAGATCCCGGCGAACCGGCCGCTGACGTAGCAGGTGGAGATGTACTGCAGACGCTCGAGTCCTGGACAGGCTTCGGCGAAGTCCAGAATGTTGCGGGTGCCGTCCACGTTGATCCTGAGACCCGTCAAGCGCTTGACCATGAGGTCGTAGACCGCCGCCAGGTGATAGATCTCGCGCACGTCCTGGGCGGTGTCCTGGTAGTTTTCCAGGCCCAGATCGTCCAGGGTGATGTCGCCTTCGACCAGGGTGATGCGGCCTTCGAGGTCGGGTTGGGCGGCCTCGATCTGGCGCGCCCGGGCGGCAGCGGCGCGTGCGAACTTGGCCTGCACCAGGCAAACCGCCCGGGCCTCTGGGCGGCGTGTCAGGACGCGGGGAAGAAGCTCGGAGCCCAGGAATCCTGGAAATCCGGTGAAGAATACGGTCGTCATCGGGTACCTCGTCGGTCGCGGTAAGGTGTGCCGGCGGCCGGCCGTGCGGGCCGATCGCGCCAACGCCGATCTTATCGCCGCGCTGCGGCGAAACGACGATTCGCCGCCGAACCCGGTTCGCCACCTGATTCGGCGGCTCGCAGAAAGGACGAGATCCGATGCCGTCGACCGAGCGAGTTCGTTTTCCGGGCAGCGGGGGAGCCGAGCTCGCGGGCCGCTTGGAGCGGCCGGCGGGCGAGCCCCGGGGTCTGGCGCTGCTGACGCACTGCTTTACCTGCGGCAAGGACGCCAAAGGTCTGGTCCGCGTCGGCCGTCGGCTGGTGGAGCGGGGCCTGGCTGTCTTTCGATTCGACTTTGCCGGCGTGGGCGAAAGCACCGGAGAGTTCCAGGAGACCACGTTCGGGACCAACGTCGAGGACGTCCGGGCCGCCGCCGACTTTCTTCGCGGCCACTACCGGCCGCCCGATTTGGTCCTCGGACACAGCCTGGGAGGCCTCGCGGCTCTGGTGGCGGCAGCCAAGATTCCGGAGTTGCGGGCGGTCGCAACCCTGGCCGCGCCTAGTGACACGCACAATCTCGAGCGTCGGCTCCTGGCGGCGGCACCCGAGCTGGCGGACGGCGTCGGGGTCGAGATCGAGCTCATTGGCCGCCGGGTCGCAATCGGGCCGCGGCTCACGGCCGATTTGGCAACCTGGGACGTTCGGCCGTATCTCGAGGCTCTTGGCCGGCCGCTTCTCATCCTTCACTCACCCGACGACCAGATCGTGAAGGTGGATCACGCTCGGAGGCTCTATGAGGCGGCCCAGCATCCCAAGAGCTTCGTCTCCCTGGAGGGCGCCGACCATCTGTTGCTGGAACGGAGAGCCGACGCGGACTCTGTCGGCGACGTCGTGGCGGCCTGGGCCGCGCGGTACTTGGCGCCGATCGACGAAGGCTCTCCGCTGGCCGACGGCGAGGTGTTCGTCACCGCCCGTGGCTCGCTGGTCAACGAGGTTCGAGCCGGCCGGCATCGCTGGATTGCCGACGAGCCCAAGTCGATGGGCGGCTCCGATTCGGGTCCCGGCCCCTACGATCTGCTGCTCGCGGCTCTGGGCGCCTGCAAGTCGATGACGTTGCGGATGTACGCGGACCGCAAGGATTGGCCGCTCGAGTCCGTCGAGGTGCGTCTGACGCACGAAAAGATTCACGCTCGCGACTGCCGGGACTGCGAGAGCGAGACCGGCAAGATCGACCGCATCCAGATCGAGTTGGAACTGACCGGCGATCTGTCCGACGAGCAGCGCCGCCGCTTGCTCGAGATCTCGGAGCGTTGTCCCGTGCACCGGACCCTGGTGACCGAGACCCGCATCGATTCCACGCTGGTGTCCTGATACGGGGACACGAGCAACGCCCGCTCGAGGAAACCAAGCGCGGCTCTTGCCTCTCGTCGCTGGCATCCCTCGTGAAAGGACACTCCGTGAGGAGGAACGACGATGCGACCCAATCTATCCAGACTTGGCCCGATCGCGGTCCTGGCGGCACTCGTGGCGCTTGGCGCCCCTCCGGCCGCCGAAGCCGGTGCCGGCCACTACGGACACAATGAATTCTCGGTGGCGGCCTCGGTCTCGGTGGGAGGCTTCGGGATCGCGCTGGGCTTCGGCGGGCCCCGGGTTGGAGTCCATCTCGACCACCACTACTACCGGACCTCGCCGAGGCTGCGCTACTCCGGCTACAACTGTCTCGATGGCTGCTACCTGGCCGGCGGCGAGGCCTATCACCATGGCGGCTGCCCGGTCGTGGCCCACCACTTTCGCCGTCATCGCTTCGACCCGTTCCGCGCGTTCGCCCGCTGGATCGTGCCCGGGTATTACTACGACGCCGCGCCCTACGGCAGCTACCGGCACCGGTACGGAGCGGATCGCTACCGCTACGACCGGCGATACCGGTCCCGGCACTACCGTGACTTCGACCGCGGCCGCTCCTACCGCGGGCATCGTGGGTATCGCGGGCATCGGGGGTTCAAGGGCCGCTACGGCGACCGGCACGGCGAGCGCTACAGGGATCGCGACCGCTCCGAGCGCTACCGCGACCGGGAGTACCGATCGCGGGATCGGGATCGCGAGTACCGGCGGCGGGGGGCGGTCGATACGCGCTCGCGCGGAGACTCCCGGCGTAGGCCTCGCTGAGGCCGCTGCCGGTCCGCCGCACGGCGGAAGCCGGCGGAGCCGGGGCGGGAAACATGGTCACGGCGACGGCGGCCTCTATAATCGGCTGCCGTGACCCGCAGGGAGACCCCAGAGCCTCGTATCGTTCCGCGCTCTGAGCATCGGATCTCCCGCGGCCGTATTGACGGCAACGCCCTCAAGGTTCTGTACCGCCTGCACCGCGCCGGCTTCCTGGCCTTTCTCGTCGGCGGCGCCCCCCGCGATCTGCTACTGGGCCGGACGCCCAAGGACTACGACATCGCCACCGATGCACGGCCGCCTCAGGTGCGGCGGCTGTTCAAGAACTCACGCATCATCGGGCGCCGCTTTCGCCTCGCCCACATCTACTTTCGCGAGGGCATCGTCGAGGTCGCGACCTTTCGCAGCCCTCCCGATCCCGAAGCCCAGGCCGGCGAGCCGGGCGAGCTCCTGATCACGGACGACAACGTCTTCGGCACGCCCGGAGACGACGCGCTGCGCCGGGACTTCACGGTCAACGCACTTTTCTACAACATCGCCGACTTCTCCGTCATCGATTTCGTGGACGGCATGCGGGATCTCGAACGCAGCGTGATCCGGGTGATCGGCGACCCCGACGTTCGATTTCGCGAGGATCCGGTCCGCATGACGCGCGCCTGCGAGATGGCGGCGCGGTTGGGCTTCACCATCCATCCGGCTACCCAGGAGGGCATCGTCCGGCAGGTGGCCGAGATCGACAAGGCGGCGCCGGCGCGATTGGTCGAGGAGATCGGCCAGATCATGCGCTGCGGCGAGGCGGCGAGTGCGGCGCAGTGGCTCCAGGAGCTGGGCATCATGTCCCGTTTGTTTCCGGAGCTTGACTCGATTCCCCGAGCGCGGGAGCTGGGACGAGGGGATTTTTCCACCATGTTCCGGGTCATGGACCGGCGCGCGGCCGAGGGCGATCCGGCGAGCGAGATCGGGATTCTGGCGTGCTTGTGCCTGCCGTCGGTATTGGTGGCGGCTCCCAAGATGTTCGCCGCCGACGCCAAGGCCGCGCATCTGCGCGACCTCGCCGGCGAGATCGTGGCGCCGCTGCTCCGGCGGCTGGCTCTGGCCAAGCACAAGGTCGAGTCTGTGACCCAGAGCCTGCTGGCGCTTCGGACTTTCACCCGTCGGCGCTGGAACGCCGGCGAGCGCGTGCGCTACTCGCGCCGCGGATTCTTCGAGGACGCGCTGCTGGTCTACGAGGTTTGGACCGAGGCCACGGACGCGGATCCGGTGGAAGTCAGACGCTGGCGGCGGGTCGCCAAGGCCCGGCCCAGGTCGCAGTCCAAGGCCCCGGCCAAGTCCCGTGCGAAGGACGGTCGGCCGGGTCGATCCCCGGCCCGCAAGCGCCGTCGCAGGCGGGGCCGGCGCCGGAAGCGGTAAGAGCGCCGGCGGTCGCGGACGCCGGCCGCGGAATCGATTAAGATAGCCGTGGCGGACCCGCCGGCGTGCCGGCACCTCCGCGAGCCGAAGCTCAATGAACGTGATCTCCGATCTCTACCGGTCCGCCCTCGGCAAGAAGGCCGTGATGGCGGCCACCGGCCTCGTCCTGTTCGGATTCGTGCTGACGCACATGGCCGGGAATCTCAAGGTCTTCCAGGGGCCGGAGAAATTCAACGCCTACGCCGAAGGACTGCGCGAGCTGGGCGCGCCCTTCTTGCCTCACGGCGGCTTGCTGTGGATCGCCCGCTTCGCTCTCCTGGCCGCGGTCGGTCTCCACATCCACTCGGCCTGGGCGGTGAGCCGGCAGAGCCGGGCGGCCCGTCCGGTCGGCTACCAGCGCCTCGATCTGCAGAAGGCGACCTACGCGTCCCGAACGATGCGTTGGGGGGGCGTCATCATCGCGCTCTTCGTGCTCTACCACCTGGCCCATCTGACCTGGGGAAGCGCGCATCCGGATTTCGTTCCCGGTGACGTCTACCACAACTTCGTGACCGGGTTTTCGGTCTGGTGGGTGTCGGCGTTCTACGTCGTCGCCAACGTGGCGCTGGCGTTTCACCTCTACCACGGACTCTGGAGCCTGTTGCAGTCGCTGGGCTTGAACCATCCGGCCGTCGCCCCCTGGCGGCGCCCGCTGGCGGCGACGTTCGCAGCCGTCGTGTTCGCCGGCAATGTGGCCCTGGCTCTGTCCGTCGTCTTGGGGATCGTTCACTGATGTCTCTCGACGCCAAGGTCCCTTCCGGGCCGATCGCTCAGAAATGGGCCCAGCATCGGTTCGACTTGAAGTTGGTCAACCCGGCGAACAAGCGGCGTTTTTCGATCATCGTTGTCGGTTCGGGCCTGGCCGGAGGCTCGGCGGCGGCCAGCCTTGCCGAGATGGGCTACAACGTTGACTGCTTCTGCTACCAAGACAGCGCCCGCCGCGCGCACTCGATTGCGGCCCAGGGCGGAATCAACGCCGCCAAGAACTACCAGAACGACGGCGACTCGGTGTGGCGGCTGTTCTACGACACGGTCAAGGGCGGCGACTACCGCTCGCGCGAGGCCAACGTCTACCGGCTGGCCGAGGTCAGCGTCAACATCATCGACCAGTGCGTCGCCCAGGGCGTTCCCTTCGCCCGTGAGTACGGAGGGCAGCTGGCGAACCGGTCCTTTGGCGGCGCTCAGGTGTCGCGCACTTTCTACGCTCGCGGTCAGACTGGCCAGCAGCTCCAGCTCGGCGCCTATCAGGCCCTGTCGCGCCAGGTAGCGGCCGGCAAGGTCCGCATGTTTCCGCGCACCGAGATGCTCGACCTGGTGGTCTCCGAAGGCCGGGCTCGGGGCATCGTCACCCGCGACATGGTGACCGGCGAAGTGCGGTCCTGGGCCGCCGATGCGGTAGTCCTGGCGACCGGTGGCTACTCGAACGTCTTCTTTCTGTCGACCAACGCCAAGGGTTGCAACGCCACCGCCATCTGGCGTGCTCACCGGCGCGGCGCCTACTTCGCCAATCCGTGCTACACGCAGATTCACCCGACCTGCATCCCGCAGCACGGGGACTACCAGTCCAAGCTGACCTTGATGTCCGAATCGCTCCGCAACGACGGCCGCATCTGGGTGCCCAAGCAAGCGGGCGACTCTCGCTCGGCCAACGAGATTCCGGACGCCGAGCGCGACTACTACCTGGAGCGCCGCTATCCCGCGTTCGGCAATCTGGTGCCGCGGGACATCGCCTCGCGCGCCGCAAAGAAGGTCTGTGACGAGGGCTTTGGCGTCGGTCATGGCGGCCGTGGCGTCTATCTCGATTTCAAGGACGCCATCGCGCGCATGGGCCGCGAGGCCGTGGCCGCCAAGTACGGGAATCTCTTCGAGATGTACGAGCGCATCACCGGCGAGGATCCGTACGAGGTGCCGATGCGCATTTATCCGGCACCGCATTACACGATGGGCGGCCTGTGGGTGGACTACAACTTGATGACCACGGTCGAGGGCCTCTATGCCGTCGGGGAAGCGAACTTCTCCGACCACGGCGCCAACCGCCTGGGCGCGTCGGCGCTGATGCAGGGCCTCGCGGACGGATACTTCGTTCTGCCCTACACGATCGGCGACTATCTGGCGCGGCACATGGGCGAGGAGCGGCTGGGCGTCGAGGCTCCGGCCTTTCGCGAGGTCGAGACCCAGCTCACTGAGCGAATCGAACGCCTGCTGTCCATCGATGGTAGCCGGACGGTGGATTCGTTTCACCGCGAGCTCGGCGAGATCCTGGAGGATCGCTGCGGCATGTCGCGGACCCGCGAGGGGCTCGAGGCGGCTATCGGCGAGGTGCGCGCGCTGCGTGAGGACTATTGGCGCGAGGTCAAGGTGCCGGGCAGCAGCGCGGACCTCAATCAGTCGCTGGAGAAGGCCGGGCGGGTCGCCGACTACTTCGAGCTGGCCGAGCTCATGTGCCGTGACGCCCTGGAGCGCGAAGAATCGTGCGGCACTCACTTTCGCGAGGAATACCGAACCGAGGAAGGCGAGGCGCTGCGCGACGACGACGCCTACCGCTATGTCGCCGCCTGGGAATGGGCGGGACAGGACGCCGGCCAGCGCCTGCACAAGGAAGCTCTGGAGTTCGAGAACGTGCCGCTGACCCAGCGGAGCTACAAGTGACGGTGGACGAGCGATGCGGTTGACCCTCCATATCTGGCGCCAGCCCGACTCCCGGTCGGCGGGCGGCTTCAACCGGTACGAGATGGATGAGGTTTCGCCGGACATGTCGTTTCTGGAAATGCTGGACGTCTTGAACGAGCGGCTGACCGAGCAGGGCGAAGAACCGGTGGCGTTCGAGCACGACTGCCGGGAGGGGATCTGCGGATCGTGCGGCGTCGTCATCAACGGCGTCGCCCACGGCCCCGAGGCCGGTACCGCGACGTGCCAGCTCCACATGCGCAAGTTCCGGGACGGAGACTCCATCCGGATCGAGCCGTTTCGCTCGCGCGCCTTTCCGGTCTTGAAGGACCTGGTCGTGGATCGGAGCCCGTTCGACAAGATCATCCAGTCCGGCGGCTTCGTTTCGGTCAACACCGGCTCGGCCCCGGAAGCCAACATCCTGCCAGTGGCCAAGGCCGCCGCGGATCGGGCCATGGACGCCGCCGAGTGCATTGGCTGTGGCGCCTGCGTTGCCCAGTGCCCCAACGGCGCCGCCCAGCTCTTTACTTCGGCCAAGGTCGCGCACCTGGCCGAGCTGCCGCAAGGGCAGCCGGAGCGCTACAGCCGGGTCCAGGCCATGGTGCGGACCATGGAGGACCACTTCGGCACCTGCACCAATTTCACCGAGTGCGAAGCGGTCTGTCCCAAGGGCATCTCGGTCGACTTCATCGGCCGCATGAACCGGGACTACCTGGCGGCCAAGCTGCGGCGCTAGCCGGCGCTCGTCTCACTCCGGTCGCCGGCCTCGGCGGACGTTTCGCTGCGGCACGGGTCGGTCGCAAGCGGTGAGTCCCCACAGGCACTTGCGGCCGCAACGAACGCCGGTGAGGCAGGCTAGCCGCCCAGCCGCGGTCTGCCGCCGCCGTTTCGCGCCGCCCGGCGCAGCCAGCCGTAGGTCGTCGGACAGCCGCGGCTCTTGAGCGCGACGGTTCGCTCCCGGTCGTGTCCGAAGAGCGGGACCCGGCGCAGCAGCCGGGCGTCGCCCGGCTCCGTATTGACTCCCCAGCGCCCAGTCAGGAGCGCGTCGAAGATGTCCAGAAGAGCCTCGTCGGTTCGGGACCGGGCGAATCCGTACGGATAGGTGAAGTAGCGGGGCCGCCGGCCCAAGTGGGCTTCGAACGCCTCCTGCGCGTCGAGAGCGTCACGGCGGACCGCTTCGAGAGACATCTGGGAGTAGTCGCGATGCGCCCAGGAGTGGTTGGCGATGGTGACGAGGTCCTGGTGGTACTCGTGCAACTCGGCGAGCTCGTCCCAGCTCATGGACTTGCGGCCGCCGCCGGTGGCGAACTCGAAGGCCTTCCTGGACTCGACGTAGGCCGGCACCACCGAAACGACGGCGGGAGCTTCCAGGCGGGCCAGAATCGGGACCGCTTCGGTCAGGAAGTCCTGGTAGCCGTCGTCGAAGGTCAGCACGACCTGGTGCCGGTCGGACCGGGTTCCGGCGGCGAGACCCGCGACCGCGGCGTCCAGGGAAACGATCGCCGCTCCCGCGCGGCGAATCCCTCGGACCACCCGCTCCAGGGCGCCGGGCGTCAGGTCGATCTTGAAGCGCGGCGAGCGGGTGATGGAATGGAACGTGAGAAGGGTCACGCCGGGCCGGTTGCGGCTGGCCAACAACGGTCCCAGCACGAGATCTCCGGTCCGGGAGATCATCGATTCGAGGCCGAGCGCCAGGGCGCGGACCGCGCTCCGATCGGTGCTCACGAGACCGGCATCCGGGTTGGGTCGGTCAACCGATCCTCTTGGTGGCGGCGAGGAGCTCGGCGAGTCCTGGCCAGGGATCGGACGCCCGGAAGACCTCCGAGCGGGTGCCCGCGGGCTGTCGCCTCACCAGGTGCCGAAGCCCGGAAAGTCGCGAAGGAAAGGGCCCCGGAAAGTTCTCGGGCTTGCCGCGCAGTACCCGGAGGGCCCGGAGCGCGTCGCCGAGCCACCAGCGCAGGATCCCGCCATGCGCGTAGCTCGAGACGGTTCGCCCGGCGCCGCTGACCATGTCGACCAGAAGGCCGGGAAAATCCACCCCGGCGTCGAGTGCCAGCTGCAGCGAGCCCCAGAAGCGGCCGTTGACCTCCATCAGTATGGGCTGGTCGCGCTCGGCGCTGTGCTTGAACTCCACCATCGAGACGCCCCATAGGCCCAGAGCCTCGACCAGAGCTAGGCTGTGTTGCAGCATCTCCGGCGGCGGTTGGATCGCCTTGCGGACGACCGAGCCCGAGCCCGTGGGGCGTACGTCCCGGAGCCGCCGGTGGGCGAATCGGGCTCGGATCTCGCCGTCCCGGTCCCGTAGCAAGAAGACCCCGAAGCCGCGGCCGGGTACGTATTGCTGCAGCAGCGGCGGCGGCTGGCGGCGGTCGAAGCGGGCCAGGAGCGCCTCGAGCTGCGAGGCGTTCGAGGCATATTGGGTGCCGTCGTTGGGAACCCAGTCGTCTCCATGCCGGTAGGTCGAGTACCGGGGTTTGAGCACGAGCGGGAAGCCCAGGTCGTTAGCGGCCGCCAGGGTGTCCTCGTGGCGCTCGGGAACTCGGGTCGTCGGCGCGGGGACCCCCAGGCGCTCGGCGGCGGCCAGGGTCTTGGCCTTATCGAAGGCCCGATCCAGGACTTCGGGGCGTGGGAAGGTGAGGGCGACGCCGGTTTCACCGAGCTTCTCGTAGACCGTGCCGGCCAGGAGCAGGCTTCGTTCCTGCGGGCAGATCAGGACGTCGAATTGGTGTTCGCGGCAGGCGCTGACCAGCCAGTCGGGGAACTCGCTGCAACTCGGGCTCCGGAGGTGCCGGGCGACGCCTCTGGACCAGGCGGCCAGAGCCGGTCGCGAGGAGGCGGCCGTCCAGACCTCAAAGCGGGGCGTCAGATCGCGTACGACGGCAAGGGTCTTGCGCACCTCGGCGTCGGTGACGAGCACTCTGAGGCGGTCTGTCATGCGGGGAGCGCGGGCCGGACTCGTTGTCACCAAGCCCCCCTCGCGTGGTGGGAGTGTACCATCGGCGTCAGGGGTTCTTGAGTGGTCTCAGGGGCAGGCGGCGGGCCGATTTCGGGCTAGACTCGGTCGCTCATGGGCGCCGCGCCGATCGCAAACCGGGTTTCGGCTCTCGACGTCGACCTCTTCGAGGCGATCTCGAGTCAAACCACCGAAGAGGATCGCCGTTCCTTCCTGGCCGTGCAGCGGCTCGTTGCCGCGCGTCTGCCCGAGTACACGTATCTCGAGATCGGCTCCCATCTCGGCGGCACCATTCAGCCGCATCTGCTGGATGGGCGCTGCCGCCACATCGTGTCGATCGACACTCGTCCGTTCGCCCTCCCGGACGAGCGCGGAGTACCGTACTTCTATCCTGAGAACTCGACCGAGCGCATGCTCGCCAATCTGGAAGCGCTGGATCCCGGCGCGCGCTCCAAGCTCACCACGTTCGACTGCGATGCCTCCGAGATCGAGCCCGGTGCCATCGCGGGCAGCGTGGACTTGATGTTGATCGACGGAGAGCACACCAACCGCGCGGCCCGGTCGGATTTCCGGTTCTGCCGGGGCGTGGCGGCGACGGACGCGGCGATTGTCTTCCATGACGCCGATCTGGTCTACGGAGCCATTGCCGAAGCCTGTGCCGGGCTCGACGAGGAGGGTGCCAGGTACCGGGCCTTCAAGCTCAAGGACAGCGTCTTCTGCGTGCTTCTGGGTGCGTTCGCGGAGGTCGAAGACAACGAGCTCGGGGCGCAGGTCGAGAACACCGATCGTTTCTTCCGCTACGCGAAGCGGCGTCTGATCGAGCGCCGGCTGCGAAGCCGGCTGGCTCGCAGCCCCATCTATCGGCCGTACCGGTGGCTGCGGCGGATGCTGGGCGCCAAGCCCTAGCCGCGGGCTGCTGGCGGCCGGGAGGACAGCGGCCAGAAAGACCGGAGGTGGAGGCCGACGAGGCGCCGGGACAGGCGCCGGCGAGCGCTGTTCCCGGCCAGCATGCCGGGGGCCGTGCGCAGGGTCTTGAGGGCGTTCCAGACCCAGAAGTAGGGTGCCGGGTAGCTGGCGCGGATGGCTGCGACGATGCCGCGGCGCCGGACGAGGTTGCGATCTTCCCAGGACCAGCGTTCGTTGACGCTATGGCCGACCCGGTGCCGGGCCTCGGCCCGGCCGTCGAACCAGACCTCGTACCCGCGGCGCGCCATGCGGGTTCCCACCAGGAGCTCCTCGCCGTACAGGAATGTGTCCGTGGGGAAGCCGCCGATGGCCTCGAAGGCCGCCCGGGTGCCGACCATGCAGCAACCGTGGACGGTGAACGAGGGCTCGGCGCGGCCCCGGAAGCGCTCCAGATCCCGGTCCGGTCCGGCGAGAGAGGCCAGGCCGGCGCCCGCGATCGGGCCGTGTTGCATCGAGCCGTCCGGATCGAGGATCGCCGGGCCTGCCACTCCGGCGCGGGAACTCGTCCGCAGACGTTCCACCAGCAGAGACAGGGCGCTCGGCTCCAGAGTCACATCCGGGTTCAGAAAAGCCACGAAGGGACCGCTCGACTCCCGAAAGCCACGTTGGTTGGCCCGCCCCAGACCCTGGTTGTCGCTGTTTCGAAGCAGGCGGACATCGAGCGCTAGTTCCCGGCCAAGAGTCTCGACAAGAGCGCAGGTCTGATCGCTGGATGCGTTGTCGACGACCACGACTTCGCAAGTCAGTCCGGGCGCCGCCGGTTCGATCGAGGCCAGACAGGCCGGCAAGACGTTCTCGGCGTTCCAGGTGACGACGATGACTGCGAGTTCGGGCACGGAGGGCAATCTACCGCGACTGGCCGCGACCTGCCGCGACCGACGGGGCTTGGCGGCGCTCTCATGGGCCGAACGGCCCGGAGCTTGGCGGCTCAGCGGAAGATCTTGAAGAAAAGCGTGAAGATCTTCTGAACCGTGGGCGTCAGCTTGCCTCGGCGCCAGGTGTCGGCAGCCTTCTTGATTGCCTCCGCCTGGGTCGGATAGGCGTGGATCGTCGCCGCGATGCGCTCGAGTCCAATGCCCTGGGAGACCGCCAGGGACAGCTCGCCGAGGATGTCGCCGGCGTGATCGCCGACCAGGGTCGCCCCGAGGATCCGGTCCTTTCCCTTCTCGACGTGCAGGCGCAGGAAGCCTTCGTCGGCGCCCTCCAGGACCGAGCGGTCGACCTCGGCAAGCGGAACGGTTACGGTCTCCGTCTCCAGGCCGCGATCCTTGGCGTCGCCGGTGTACAGACCGACGTGAGCGATCTCGGGATCGGTATAGGTACACCACGGGATCACCAAGTCGCTGGCCCTCTTGCGGCCGAAGAAGAGAGCGTTCTGGATGGCGATACGGGCCAGCGCGTCGGCCACATGGGTGAACTTGACTCGTGACGCCACGTCGCCGACGGCGTAGATGCGCTTGTTGGAGGTGACCAGCCGGTCATCGACCTCGACGCCGTGCTTGGAGTACGTAACGCCCGCGGCCTCGAGTCCGATGCCGCCGGTGTTGGGCACGCGGCCGACGGCGAGGAGGAGCTCGTCGAATCGCAGCTCGCGCTCGGCGCCGTCCTGTTCGAAGAGGATCGAGGTCTCGCCGTCCTTGGTCGCGACCTTCTGGATCGCCACGCCGAGTCTGAGGTCGACGCCGTCCCGGACGAGCGCCTGCTGGACGATCTCGGCGGCATCGGCATCCTCTCGGACCAGGACGTGCGGGGCGATGTCGAAGACCGACACCTTGGCGCCGAACCGGGCAAAGGACTGGGCCAGCTCGCAGCCGATGGGTCCGCCACCAATGATCGCCAGGCGGCGAGGAAGCTCGGTCAGGGTAAAGACCGTCTCATTGGTCAGGAAGTCGGCCTCGGCGAGGCCGGGGATCGGCAGCACCAGCGGCCGGGCGCCGGTGGCGACCACCGCCCGCCGAAACCGCAAGCGTTTGCCCGCTACTTCCAAAGCGTCCGAAGCGATGAACTTGCCCTCGCCAATGAAGACATCGACGCCGAGGTCGGAGAATCTGCGGGCGCTGTCGTGATGGCTGATGCGGGCGCGCAACTCGCGCATGCGCCGCATGACCTCGGAGAAGTCGCCGTCCTCTTGGGCGACGGGCGCGCCGAACCGGCTGCCGTTGCGGGCGGCGTGCCAGGCGCGGGCTGCCCGGATCAGGGCCTTCGAAGGAACGCAGCCGTAGTTCAAGCAGTCGCCGCCGAGGAGCTTGCGCTCGACCAGGGCCACCCTGGCTCCGAGGCCGGCGGCGCCGGCAGCGCTCACTAGGCCGGCCGTGCCGCCACCCAGCACGACCAAGTGGTACCGGTCCTTGGGTTCCGGATTCGACCAGGTGACCGGATGCACGTTGGCGATGAGATCGTGGTTGTGCTCGTCGAAGGGGCGGATGACCTCCTGGATCTCGGCTGGTAGGCGGTCGAAGTCGGGGTTGGGGTGGCGGGATGGCGATTCAGTCATCGGAGACCTCGTTGCGGAGCGCGTTGCGGGCGATGCGGGTGACGATGGTGGTCACCAGGACCGTGGCCGCCAGACCCAGGCCCAGGACGATCCAGTAGCCGGTATCGCGCTCGACTCCGCCGGTACCGGAGCCAGCGGCGACGGCGGCGAGGCTGCCGAGCGCCTTGCCGTAGTAGACGTAGAGGAAGGTCCCGGGCAGCATGCCGAGGCAGGCCATAGCGTAGTCGCGGAGGCGTACCTTCGAAAGTCCGAGGGCGTAATTGAGGAGGTTGAAGGGAAAGACCGGAGACAGGCGGAGAAGGAAGACGATCTTGCGGCCCTCGCGCGCGACAGCCCGGTCGATGGCTCGGAAGCGGGGTTTGGCGGCGAGCTTGGCCTCGACCCAGCGGCGAGCGCCGTAGCGAGCCACCAAGAACGCGGCCACGGCGCCGAGGCTGGCGCCGACGAACACGAAGGCGGTGCCCCGCACCAGTCCGAAGATGGCGCCGGCAGCCAGGGTCAGGAGAGAGCCGGGAATGAACGCCACCGTGGCGATGGCGTACCCGAGGATGAAAGCGGCCGGTCCCCAGAGCCCGAGGCCGTCCACCCAGGAGGCGAAGGCGGGGACATAAGCGCCCAGCTTCCGGCCCAGGACGAGGAGAAGGGTGAGGGCGGTGACGACCGCGAGGCCACGCAGCACGAGGCCCGGCAGGCCGGACCGGGAGCCGGTGGCGGAGGGGGGTTCCGAAGTTGGAGAGCTCGTCATCGTGCTTCCTGCGACGCCGGCCGTCCGGCGGTTTCGCTCCAACCTACGCGGACCACTGGGTGGCGGTTCAGTCGGTGCCGCTGGTGCCGCCGGCGATTACGCCGCTGCGAAGAGAGCCGCGGCCAGGAGTACGGCGCTGATCGCGATCAGAAGACCGGTCACCGCGGCGAGATTGCCCCACAGCGTTCCTTCCTTCGCGGTCTTGCCCAGGACGAACAGGCACAGGGTGGCAATCGCGAGCTGGACCAGGACGATCACCGTCGTAGCAAGGCCGGAAACCGACTCGCCCGGTGCCTGTCCCAAGGCCGAGCTCAGGTTGTACACGGCCACGATGATCGACAGCACGACGGTCGCGCAGGCGATGAAATCCCAGGTCTTGGGGCGCGGAACGCTTCCCAATAGCGGCATCTTGATGGCGTCGTCGGCCACGCGGTCTCCTCCAGAAGGTCCTCGTCGAATCCGGCGCATGGTAGCACAAGGGGCGCGAGACCTGGCTGGGCTGCAAGAGTAGCTGATCTTGAAAAATGGTCGATTGGGCGAGATTTCGTTGTCGTTTTTCCGAAAAGGGCTTGCTTTGCGACGATCCGTCCACTAGATTCTGCCGAACCGACCAACTTAGGAGGACGCCGTGACCAGTCGAGCCGAGATTCTCAAGACCGTTGACAAGCACAAGGTCCGCTTCTTACGCCTTCAGTTCACCGATCTCATGGGCACGCTCAAGAACGTGGAAGTGCCTCGCAGTCAGTTCGAGAAGGCCCTGGACGGGCAGATCATGTTCGACGGCTCGTCGATCGAAGGGTTCGTGCGCATCGAGGAGTCGGACATGCTGCTTGTGCCGGACTTGGAGACCTTCCAGGTGAACCCGTGGACCAGTGAGGACGGCACCAGGGTCGCGCGGCTGATCTGCGACATCTACCGGCCCGACGGTTCGGAGTTCGACGGTTGCCCGCGGCTAGCGTTGAAGCGGCAAGTGGCCGCGGCCAAGGCACGGGGCTATCGCATGGTAGCCGGCCCCGAGGCCGAATTCTTCCTGTTTCAGAAGGATCCCGACGGCGCGACGTTGGTCGAGACTCACGATGTCGGCGGCTACTTCGACTTGACTCCGGTGGATCGGGGTGAAGAGTGCCGCCGGGACATCGTCGTGGTTCTAGAGGCGATGGGATTCGAGGTCGAGGCGGCCCATCACGAAGTGGCGCCAGGACAGCACGAGATCGATTTCAAGTACTCCGAGGCCATCTCGTGTGCCGACAACGTGGCGACCTTCCGGTTCGTGGTCAAGAAGGTGGCTCTCGATCACGGTCTTCACGCCACCTTCATGCCGAAGCCGCTGGTCGGGGTCAACGGCTCCGGGATGCACTGCCACATGAGCCTCTTGGATCGCCGCGGCCGGAACGCCTTCTGGGCGAAGACTGCCGAGCGGGAGCTGTCCAAGGTCGCGCTGGGATACATCGGTGGCGTCCTGCGCCACGCCAAGGCCTTCGTGGCGGTCACCAATCCGCTGGTGAACTCCTACAAGCGCCTGGTACCGGGCTACGAAGCGCCGACCAACATCGCCTGGTCGGAAAAGAATCGCAGTCCTCTGGTTCGCGTGCCGGCCAAGCGTGGGATGTCGACGCGCTGTGAAGTGCGGGTGCCCGACCCGGCCTGCAACCCGTACCTCGCGCTCACGGTGATGCTCGCCGCCGGACTGGACGGAGTCGCCAACAAGATGGACCCCGGCGCGCCGGTCAACAAGAACATCTTCGCCATGAGCCAGCGGGAGAAGCGGCGCCGCAAGATCGATGAGCTGCCGGCGGACTTGAACGAGGCCCTGGACAACCTCGAGAAGAACAAGGTCGTTCTTGGGGCCCTGGGCGAGCACATCGCGCAGCACTTCATCCAGGCCAAGCGGATGGAATGGCATGACTTCATCGCCCACGTCCATCCCTGGGAGCGGGAGCGCTACCTCCAGGCCTACTAGGCCCGTCGCCCCAATCAACGCTGGCACTACCGGCGCGGCGTGCCGGTCGAGGCGGTTACGGCCGGCGGCGCCTCGGCTGGGAGCCGAACAGGCTAGTCCGAGCCGTCGCCGGGCACGTGACCCGGGCGCAGAAGGTCCAGCAGGGTCTTGACCGGGGTGAAGGTCTCGGCCGGTACTTCCACGAAGGCGGTGTTCCAGCCGGCCATCGCCCCGTTCCAGAGGCCGGGCCGCTCCAGCACGCGAACGGTGCGTCCGTCCTGCTGCTTGTCGGTCACGAACGAAGTCCGCGGATCGACGTAGGCCTCAAGGTCGTAGCGCCCGCCCGCCGGGCGCCTCAGCGAGCAGACGACGTCGACCGGATTGAAGTGGGTCGCCTCCCGGAAGAGCGCGTCCTGCCGCGCATCCGTTCGGTCGACCTGGCTCGCCTCGACGATCTGGCCGCTGGCGACGCCCTCCTCTGAGCCGAGCCAAAAGGGGCCTCCGCCCGGCTCGCCCTGGTTCCGCACCACGCCACAGACGCGGAGCGGCCGGTCCAGCCGGTCGATCAGCTCGCGCCGCCGCCTGTCCGAGTCGCGGTTGCGAAAACCCTGCGGAAGGCCTACCGCCAGGGACGTTTCGAGGAAGTCGGCCGCCCGGTCCAGGATATCGCGGCCGCCGGTTCGCTCCTCTGCCAGGGCCTCGAGCAGCTCCTGCGAGCGGTTCCGGAGAACGAGGAGATGGCCGACGAGACGGCGCTTCCAGAGACCGGTCAAAGTGTGGCGTTTCCGCCGGGCGATGTTGTCGATGTTCTTGATACAGACGATCTCCGCGTCCAGAGCGGCCAGGTTGGCGATCAACGCGCCGTGGCCGGCCGGCCGCAGGAGCAGCCGCCCGCCCGCGTCCCGTAGTGGCCGGCCGTCACGGTCCAGAGCCAGGGTGTCGGTGGCGGGGTCCTGGAGCGAGTACGTGACCTGAAGCTTCCGGCCTGTGGCACGTTCGATCTCGGGCTGGTGGCCTGCGAGGGCTGCCTCGAACAGGCTGAGGTGGTCCGCGCCGACGGTCAAGTGGAGCCGTAACGGACCGCTTCCGGCCGCGTACTCGGCCGCCTCGTGACAGTGCTCGACCCATGCCGTCCGGATCTCGTCGGGGTACTCGTGAAACGGCAACAGACCCTTGGGCAGGGCACCAAGATCCAGGCCGTTGGTGGCCGCGATGAGAACTACGAGCTGGGTCGGGTCGGTTTCGAGGGCCGTGTCCCAGTCCAGTCCCCGGGCCGCCGCGACCCGCTCGAGCTCCGCGCGAACCGGTAGGCGGCGAAGTCCCGCCACCAGTCGGGCCAAGGCGGTGGCGTTGACATCGCCCGATGCCGCCAGGCGGTCGATGTCGGCCGCCGGGCGGCCGGCGAGCGAGGTGATCGGCGAAGCCAGGAAGCCGAACATCCGAGTCGCGGCTCCGGACGCCGGGACCAGCTTGAGGAGCGAGCTCTCCGGACGCTCGTGCCACGCTTGCCAGGCCGCTTCGGCGGACTCGAGCGGTTCGCCTTCGAGACGGAGGATGCCGTCGCCGAGGCCGCAAGCGCGGAGCAGGGTCGGGGGGGCGGGAGGCTCGGCCAGGAGCGCGAGCTGGCGCCGGGCTTCGGTCTCGGAGATGCCGCGCTTGGCGAGCGCGGCGCGATCGGCGGCGGCCAGGTTGGGAAGCTGGGGCATGGAGATGTCCACGCGTTGTCGGGTCGGTGCGACCGCGGCCCCGCGGAGGGAGCCGGAGTATAGCCGTTCGGGTCGGGCTCGGGTCGGGCTCGGGTCGGGCTCGGGTCGGGCTTTAGTCGGGCCCCCTCCGTTTCCTGGGAGCGGCAGCGTAGGCGGTACAATGGCGCTGGCGCCGGCTCTCGCCATCGGCGGTGACGCGGCCGGTTTCACCTCTGCTTCGTTCTGCGTTCACCATCCGCTTCCGAGCCCCAGCGTGACCTACTTCCAAGCCGTGCTCCTGGGGCTCGTCCAGGGTGTGACCGAATTCTTGCCGATCAGCTCCTCGGCGCACCTGATTCTGACCTCCCACTGGCTGGGATGGGAGGACCAGGGCCTGGCATTCGACATGGCGGTCCATCTGGGCTCGATGGTGGCCGTGGTCGCCTACTTGCGGTCCGATCTGGCCGAGTTGGCGCGCTCGTTGGTGGCTGGGCGGGACGGCAAGGCCGCCGACCGGGGCCGTCGACTGGCCTTGCTTCTGGCGGTCGCCACGATCCCGGTGGCGGTGGCGGGCTGGTTCGGCCGAGACTTCGTGGCGACCAGCCTGCGCTTGCCGCTGGTGATTGCGGTGACTTCGATCGGACTCGGCCTGGCGCTCTTCGCCGCCGACCGGCTGGCGCGTCGCTTCCGCTCCCTTGAGAGTCTGACTACGGTCGACGCACTCGTGATCGGAGCGGCCCAGGCGCTGGCCCTGGTGCCCGGGACGTCCCGCGCCGGCGTCACCATGACGGCGGGGCTGGCCCTCGGCCTGGAGCGGACCGCGGCTGCCCGGTTTTCCTTCCTCCTGGCGCTGCCGGTAAGCACCCTGGTGGCGGCGCGGCAGGCCTTTGACCTGGCTGGATCGGGACCCCATCCGGCTTCGGCGGGGCATATGGCGGTTGGCTTTCTGGTCGCCGCGGTATCGGCCTACGCCGCGATGGGGGCGCTCATCGCCTGGGTGCGGAAGCGGGATTTCTCGGTCTTCGTCGTGTATCGTGTGCTTCTCGGATTCGTGATTCTGGCCGCGCTAGCGGCGTGAGGTCGGGCCTGCTCGGAGCGCTCGGAGCGGTTCGGACTGGTTCGATGCCTGCCGCCGGCGACGAGCGCCGGCCAGGGGCGCCGAGGCGAGAAGGGCTGCTGAGGAGAGATGACGACCGGAGACGCGCATTGGATCCGGCTGGCGCTCCAGGGCTCGGAGGAAGGCTACCGGCACCTGGTCGAGCTCTACCAGAGACCGGTGTTCTCGATCGTCGTGCGCATGGTGCGGGACGCGGGCCTGGCCGAAGACCTGACCCAGGAGACCTTCGTCAAAGCGTTCCGGGCGCTCGGCCAGTTCGACCTTGAGCGGAAGTTCTCGAGCTGGCTCTTTACCATCGCCCACAACACGACCATCGATCACCTCCGGCGCAAGAGGCTTCAGACCGTGTCGCTCGACGCCGGTGAAGACGAAAGCGGCGGGGTGCCGGCAGGCTTCGATCCGGTGGCGACCTCCGAGGAAACCTCGCCGGGCGATCGGTTCACCCGGAGCGAGCTAGGACGGGCACTCGAAGCGGCTCTAGGCACGCTGCGGCCCGAGTACGCCGAGATTCTGATGCTGCGCCTGGAGCAGGGCCGCTCGTACGAGGAGATCGCCGAGATTTCCGGTCTGCCGTTGGGCACGGTCAAGACCCATTTGTTCCGGGCTCGTAAGGCTCTTGCGAGGGCGCTCTCCGAGGCCGGATGGGACCCCGGAGCCAAAGGAATGGAGCGGCTCCGATAAGCGAAACACTGGCCCGAACCGGGCCGTAAGGCACAATGTGCGGAGGAGATCTCGAGTGACCAAGCCCAAATCCAGCTCCAAGCTCCGAGTTCGTCGGAGCGAGCGCCGTGGCGCCAGCGCCGTGGATCGCGCCATCGTGCGCTGGCTCGCCTATGAGTCGAAGGGTCAGGAGCGTCAGGCCGAAGCTGCCTTGCGTCGAGTCTTCCGCATGGCGCCGCAGCCCGAGCCTTCGAAAGATCTGAGTGCTCGAATCTTGCGCCGGCTGGGGGTTTCCGGGCTGGCGCCGGTCCAGCCGCTGGCCGCGGCCGCGGCGCGGAGTTCCGGGACACGTGGCGGATTCGGCGGGTTCGGAGCCCGCCTCGCCGCCGGCTTGGTGCTGGCCTCGTCGGGCCTGGCGGTGGCGCTGGCTGCGGCGCTCCTGCGCGCCGACACCGCCGGAATCTGGCTCGTTGACCTCGGTGCGGGAGCGCTGGCGGCGATGTCGCAGCGCCTCGCGACCGTGTTGACGCTAGCCGACGTCGTGTCTCGGGTGGCCGCGGTGGCCACGGAAGCCATTGCCACGCCGGGACTTCTCGGAGTCGTTCTGGCGGCTTTGTTTTGCGGATTAGCCTCGTTCCGGTATGCATCCGGTCCGATGGTGGATAGGAGTACGTATCATGCGTAGGGGAATTCAAAATCTCTGGTCCGCCGCTCTGCCGGCGGTGATGATCGCCGTCCTGCTGTCGATGGCGGGCGCGGCGAGCGCGCAAACCGAGCTCACTGCCGAGTTGGAGGCGGCGGCCAACCAGCATTTCCGGCTGCTGCCGCTGCAGGACGGTTGGCTGCTCGAGCCGCTTGACGAGTCCTTGGGCATTCGTATCATCGAGCTGTCCGGGGCCGGCATCGCCCTCGATGGCGTGACCGTCTCCGAAGACGAGCTCGAGGCGCGCCTGGGGGCACTCGCCGGAGTGGTCCTGGATGTGAGCCGCGCCTCGGCGGCATCGGCTTCAGCGACGATGGCCGTTGGCGACACCGACGCCGCGGAAGAGCCCGCCAGCGAGGACGTCTCCGAGCGGATCGGGCGCGAAGATCGCGAGGAGAGAGCGCGCGAGCGGCGCAAGCGTCGGCGGACCCGCACCGACACCCAGGTCGTGGTGGGTAACGATCTCGAGGTCGAAGAGGACGAGGTGTACCGGGACGTGGTGGTTTTTGGGGGGACCCTGACCGTGGACGGCAAGGTCCTGGGCGACGCCGTCGCTATCGGCGGCTCGGCCCAGGTCAGCGGTGAAGTAACCGGCGATCTGGCTGTGGTGGGCGGCTCGATCGAGCTGGAAGACGGAGCCCAGATTCTCGGTGACGTGGTGAGCGTGGGCGGTCAGATCGAAGAGAGCGGGGACGTCGACGTCGTCGGCGAGGTCGTGGAAGTCCCCTTTTCGCCTAGCTTCGCCTTTCGGGGACTGAAGGACTGGGACTGGAACTGGGATTTCGACTTTGACAGCGACGGCGCGCACCGGGTCCGCCACTGGAACGACGGGGTGCGCTGGTTCGGTTTCTTCGACGCCGGTTGGGACCTCGTGGGCGTTCTCTTCCTGGCGTTGCTGGCCTGCCTGGTTCTGGTTGTGGCCCGAAATCCTGTGGAGCGGATCGCCTGGAAGGCCGGCGCCGAGCCGCTCAAGGCCGGCCTGGTCGGGCTCCTGACCCAGATCCTGTGTCTGCCGGCGCTGGTTCTGGTGTGCTTGCTACTGCTGATCTCGATCGTCGGGATCCCGCTGCTGCTGCTGGTCCCGTTCGCGATCTTGGGCTTCGTCCTGGTGGCCTTCGTCGGCTACACCGCGGTGGCCTACCGCCTGGGCGGCTGGCTCGAGGACCGCTTCGGCTTCGACTTCGGCAACCCCTACATGAACCTCCTGGTCGGAGTGGCGGCCATCGAGATCTGGGCTCTGGTGGGCGAGCTCCTGTCCTTCGGTCCGGGTCCGATCCGCCTGTTCGCCTTCATGTTCGGCGTCTTCGGGTGCCTGGTGATCTATCTGGCCTGGACCGTCGGCTTGGGCGCGGCGATCCTGACCCGGGTCGGGACCTGGGACGACTTGTCCGGTCCCGGCGCCGCGCCGGGCGGTCCACCGGTTCCTCCGGAGCTGGATCCCAGCGGTCCCGAGTGGGACTTGGGTCAGGGAGATCTCTCGAAGGGCGCTACGGTGCCCGACGAGCCCAACCTGTCGACGCCGCCGAGCGCGGACCCGGATCTCGATGTCGGAATCGAGCCCGAATCTACCGACGGCGAGCCGGATCGGTAGTTTCGGGCGCGAGCGTCGGGATCGGCGGGCTGTCGCCAAAGGCCGCGCGGAGTTCGTCGGCCAGCGCCGTCAGCCGGCGCTCACGGCGCCGGTTTGACACCGCGACCTCGAGCGCCCGCTGCTGGCCGACCAGCAGGACCAGGCGCCGAGCTCGGGTAACCGCCGTGTACAGGAGGTTGCGGCGCAGCATGATGAAGTGCTGCATGTGCACGGGGACGACGACACAGGGATACTCCGACCCCTGGGACTTGTGCACGGTGGTGGCGTAGGCCAGCGTGAGCTGCTCCTCGGCCTCGGGCGCGTAGGCCAGGAGGCGGCCGTCGAAGGAGACGGTCACGCCCTTGCCGCCATCGCCCCGTCCCGCGACCGTACCGATGTCTCCGTTGAAGACGTCGAGGTCGTAGTTGTTGCGGGTTTGCATGACCCGGTCGCCGATGCGAAACGGCCCGGCCGGCGAGCCTTCCGGATTGAGCAGGTCCTGGAGAATCTGGTTGAGGTTGCCGGTACCCAGCTCGCCCCGCCGCATCGGCGTCAGCACCTGGATGTCGCGCTTCGGGTCCAGCCGGAACTGTCGTGGTACCCGCTTGGTGACCAGATCGGTGAGGGTGCGCAGGACGGCCTCCGGGGTGTCCCGCCGGATGAAGAAGAAGTCCGCGTCGGGACGGTCTTCGGAAACCGGTTTCCGACCGTCGCGGATGCGGTGGGCGTTGACCACGATGCTGCTGGCTTCGGCTTGGCGAAAGATCGTTCGCAGCCGCACGACCGCAACCGTGTCCGAGGCGATGAGGTCGTCCAGGACCTTCCCGGGTCCCACCGACGGCAGCTGGTCGGCGTCGCCCACCAGCAGCAACCGGGCCGAGTCGGGCACGGCTTCGAGGAGGGCCTGGCTGAGCTGGACGTCCAGCATGGAGGCCTCGTCGACCACGACGACGTCGGCTTCCAGGGGACGCTGGCGGTTCCGGCGGAAGGCGAGGGCCCGAGGATCGAACTCGAGCAAGCGATGTACCGTCTTGACCTCGGTTCCGGTGGTCTCCGACAGGCGATTGGCCGCTCGTCCGGTGGGCGCGGCGAGGGCCACCTGCCGTTTCTTCGCTCGTAAGATGTCGAGCACCGCGCCCAGGAGGGTCGTCTTGCCGGTTCCCGGTCCACCGGTTAGAACCACGACCTTGCGGCTCAACGCGGCCCCGACGGCCTGGCGCTGCGCCGAAGCCAGCTCCAGCCCTCCGCGTTTCTTTCGCCACCAAGCCAATGCGGCGTCGAGATCGTCGACGACGGCTTCGGCCGGGGTCGAGGCGATGGCCGCAGTGCGCCGCGCCAGCGCCCGCTCGGCCCGCGCCAGTGCGGAAAGCGCCACCGTCTCCTCACCGCCGCGCTCTCCGATGGTGACGGTTCCGCTTCGGCGCGCGAGCTCGAGACCCGGCGCCAGGAGGTCGGAATCGAGACCGAGCAGCGAGGCTGTTTCCCGCTGAAGATCGGCGAGCGGCTGGAAGGTATGCCCGCTGCTGGCAGCGGCGGTCAGAGAGTAAACGAGACCGGCTCGGATCCTGCCGGCGTCCTCGACGCCGAAGCCCAGCTCGCGGGCGAATCGGTCGGCTTGCTGGAAGCCGATACCTCGAAAGTCGTCGGCGAGCCGGTACGGTTCGTTCTTGGCGATGGCGATCGTCCGATCACCGTACTTGCGCACGATGCGGGCCGCCAGGGCCGCGGACAGGCCGCGCTCCTGGAGGAAGATCAGCCCTTCGCGGGAGGCTTTTTGCTGGTCCCAGGCGGCTTCGATTCGGCCTAGTTTGACCCGTCCGATGCCTCGTATCTCGCGCAGGCGCCCGGGGTCGCGGTCCAGGATCTCGAGGGTCTCGGCGCCGAAGCGCTTGACGATCTTCGCCGCCGTGGCAGGGCCGATGCCGGGCAGCACGCCGCTGCCCAGGTAGATTTCCAGTCCCTTGCGGCTCTTGGGCTCGACTGGGAGGAAGGTGACGACCCTGAGCTGGCGCCCGTACTTGGGATCGTTCCGCCAGCGGCCCTTGAGCGCCAGGCGCTCACCGGCCCGCACCCCGGGCAGCTCGCCAACGGCGGTCGCGGGCTCGCCGTCGTCGCCGCGCAGGCGCAGCACCGTCCAGCCGTTGTCCGGGTTCTGGAAGACGACGCGTTCGACCAGGCCCTCGATCTGGACGTCGGCCGCGGAGTTCGGTGCTGAGGGCCGCTCGGGCATGGTTTCCTCGCCGCCCGCGGGCGGGCGGCTCCGGAAGTCTACGCGATCGCTTCGCCGCCGCCGGCTTCGACCGGGCAGGGTCTCTGTGCGACAATTCTCGCCCTATGGCCAAGACGCCGACGGTGATCGTGATCGACGACGAGACCGGGTCCCGGGAGTCGATGGCGATCGCTCTGGAGAAGGCCGGCTGGACGGTCGCGACCTTCGATGACGCGGCCAAGGCTCTCGAGTTCGCCACCGAGACTGCCAGCGTCACGCTTGCCGTCTGCGATCTGCGCATGCCCGGAATGGACGGCCTGGGCTTTCTGGCGGCGGTCCGCGAGCAGGCTCTGGACCTGCGGGTGATCCTGGTGACCGGGTACGGATCGATCGAGTCGGCGGTCGAGGCGATGCGGGTGGGGGCCGACGATTACCTGACCAAGCCGGTCGATCTCTACGAGCTGCGCCAGCGGGTCACCAACCTGCTCGAGAACAAGGAGCTCAAGGAGGAGGTCTCCTCGTTGCGGGAGCGGCTCGATAAGCGCTACGGCTTCGAGAGCATCCTCGGCAAGTCCGAGCCCATGGAACGGCTGTTCGACCAGATGCGCCTGGTGGCGCCGACCCGCTCGTCGGTGCTGATCGTGGGTGAGAGCGGTACCGGCAAGGAGCTGGTGGCCAACGCCTTGCACCAGGCGAGCCCGCGCAGCCAGGAGCGCTTCCTGGCGATCAACTGCGGCGCTATCCCGTCCGACATTCTGGAAAGCGAGCTCTTCGGACACGAGAAGGGCGCCTTTACGGGAGCCGTGTCGCGCAAGACCGGCAAGTTCGAGCTAGCTCACCAGGGGACCTTGTTCCTGGACGAGATCAGCGAGCTCTATCCGGAGCTCCAGGTCAAGCTGCTGCGTGTTCTTGAGGAGCGGGCGGTGATGCGAGTCGGGGGCAGCGAGCTCATCGAAGTCGATTTTCGCCTGCTGGCGGCGACCAACAAGGACCTGGAACGGGCGGTCGAAGAGGGCGCGTTTCGGGAGGATCTCTACTACCGCCTCAAGGTGGTCACCCTTGACGTTCCGCCCTTGCGGGACCGGGAGGACGATCTGGTGCTGCTCGGCGAGGCCTTTCTGGAGCGCTTCTGCGCCGAGCACGACCGCGAGCCGAAGCGTTTGTCCCGGGACGCGGTCGAATGCCTGGCGGCCTACGCCTGGCCGGGCAACGTGCGTGAGTTGAAGAACGCAATCGAGTCGCTGGTCATCTTCCACGGCGGCGAGGAGATCACCGCTGCCGACTTGCCCGACCATCTGCGCGGCTCGGCGGCCGGCTCCTCGCGTTCGCCCGGGGTCCAGATCCAGGAAGGATCGCCGATGACCATGGCCGAGATCGAGAAGCGGGCCATCCTAGAGACCCTGGAGCTGACCGGCGGCAAGCGGGCCGAGGCGGCCAAGATCTTGAAGATCGGGCTACGAACCCTGCAGCGCAAGCTCAAGGAGTATCGGACCGAGGGCTCGGTGCCGGCGGGCCGGGCGGCGTCCGGCGGCTCCGGCAGCGGCGGCAAGAATCCGTCCGAGGGCTCGAAGAAAGCCTCGGACTCGGGGGGCGACACGGCTAGCGTCCCCCGACCCTAGGGCAGCAAGCGCTCGAAGCAAGGGCGATCCCACAGGAAAGGAACTCCATGGAACTACCGGCGAAGGTTCTCATTCACAACGAGCTGCTCGGCATCAAGGGAAGCCGGGGCACGCTCCTGGCGATCTCGGACATTGGCTACTTCGAGGTGCGTCTCAAGTTTGGAGACAAGAGGCACCGGGTCCTGCTGCCCATCGGAGAGACGGTGGTCATCTTGCAGGAGCCGGAGGAGCAGGCCGAGACGATCGACATCGAGCGGTAGCGTGCTCCCGAGGCGTGCGCCAGCGCAGGGGGTACTAGGCTGAGGCTTCTTGCACCCGCTTCGAGCCGCGGGCCGCGGCGCCGGGGCGCGGTGCTTCCGGCGGCCCGGGCAAACGGCTAGCAAGAGAATGTCCGGTGCGACCCTGAGTGGGCGCTCGGACGAGCGTAGAAGCCGACTGCTCGGAGCGAGCCGTGAAGCCGGGGATTGCTGGCCATCGCTGGTTCGGAATCTACGTTATGCTGCCTGCCGGTCTTGATGGAGCGTTCGAGGTCAAAGTCCGGCCGGGATAGCCGGAAGACAGCGTGGTCTCGGGTTGGTTTCAGGTCACTTCTCCCGCAGGTCCTCGTGGCAGCGGCGACGATTGGCTTCTTCTATCGCTCAGTGCTGAGTCCGGGTAGGTTCCTCGGGATTCAAGACCTCGTCTTCTTCCATCTGCCGCTCCGAGCCGAGTTCGCAAGGCTCGCGAAGATGGGCCTGCCGTTGTGGAATCCAACTCTCCACGGCGGGCAACCGATTCTCTCGAATCCCAACTATGGGGCCTTCTATCCGCCGAGTTGGATCGTGTTGCTCTTGGAGCCAGTCAGCGCCCTCAAGATCCTTATCCTTCTTCATGCGATCTGGGGCTTTGGGGGGGCGTGGAGGCTGGCGAGCCGGCTCGGGTGTGGTCGATTGGCCGCGGCTCTGGCCGCAATCGGCTTTGCGGGTGGAGGGTGGATGGTGAGCAGCGTCGGCACGCTCAGCCCGTTTTTCTCCCTGGCCTGGTTCCCGTGGGTCGTGTCTTGGGCACTGGGAGCCCTCGAGATGGGTGCCAAGGGCCGGTCGAGGTCGGTCGTGCTCGCGCCCGTCGGCATTGCCATGCAGCTCGTGGCGGGAGAGCCGACGGTCGCCTTCTTGACGGCCATCACCCTGGTCGTGCTCGCCAGCCTGGATCCCACGGACCGTCTCAGGAAGGTGGTTGCGATCTTGGCGATCCTGGCCGCGGGAGCGGGACTCGCGGCCGTCCAACTCGTACCGACCATGCAGCGGGTGAGCGCGGCTTCAGAAGGAGTGGACTCCGAGGGTCGGGGCACGCTCGTCTGGTCGACCGCGCCAGAGCGGTTGGCCGAGGCGGTGTTCCCGCGCTTCCATGGCGAGCCCACGCTCGCCTCGCGGGGTCTCTACTTCGCTAGCGGCGTCCATGACAAGACGCATCCGTACCTGCTCTCGATCTTTCCCGGCCAGGTAGTGCTCGCATTGGCGCTCGCGGGCCTGCTGACAAGCGGCACACCGAGACGCTTCGCTTGGGCCCTGTTGCTGGCCGCCGGGATCTTCCTGGCGCTCGGCCGACACAATCCCATCTATTCCGAAGTGCTGTCGCATCTGCCGCCGTTTCGTTGGATTCGCTACCCAGAGAAGTTCCTCCTACTAACCACGGCGGTGCTTCCGTTCCTGGCCGCGGTGGCGACCGAACGCCTAGTGAGCTCGGCAGTCGAGCACGAGGTGGCACATCGCCGAGCCTGGGTCACGGCCTGCTTCTTCGCGCTCGCCAATCTGATTTTGGCGGCCTGGCTCGGGCTTGCGCCCGCGGTTGGCGCCGAGTTCATCCAAGCGAGGACGCCTGAGGTACGGAGCGCCGGCGAGCTGGCTGCGGGAGTCGCTTTCATCGGACGGGGGGCCTTGCTGCAACTCGCCCTCGCCCTTCTCATGGTCCTTGTGATCGTTGGCGGGCGGAAAAGGAAGTGGACCATGGTGATCCTGCCACTTCTGGTTGCCGCCGATCTGGCCCTCGCCAACCGTTGGGTGAATCCCACAGTGGCAATTGAGAGCTTCCTCAGCCCTCCAGCTTCCGCCGGTGAGTTGGTCCGGAAAAGGGCGCGTATCGCAACGGACCAGGGCTTCTTTCTCGACCACCGAGCGGTGTCGTTTTCAGCTGTGGAAGGCGAAGAGGCTCCGTGGATTCGCCGGAGCGTCGATCTCTTGGATCCCTTCGTCGGGACGCTGTGGGGCCTCTCCTACGCCCTCAATCCGGACTACGACCTGATGGCCACGTGGTGGGCGGATCACGCCCTCGAGCTCTTCTACACAACGGCGGCTCAGGACCGCTCCCTGGTGGCGCCATTGCTGGGTGCTTGGGCGGTCGAAGCGTTCGTTGTACGAAGGCCTCCTGAGGCCATTCAGGATTCGGAGCCACCGATCGAGACGCTGGGCATCCGCGGTTCCCTGGAGCCGGTCCGTTTCGTCCCCGAGGCCCGGTACTTCAGGAGCGTCGAAGAGGCTCGAGCGGACGTCGTCGAGCGGGCATTTGACGTCGATCGCCTCGAGTCTTTGATCGCCCCAAGAGACGGCGGTCGGCTGGAGACATTCGATCCGGCCGGCGTCGTCGATGGGGTGCGTCCACGTTCTGATGGTGTCGAGATCCAGTACCGGACGGCGAAGCCGGGGCTGCTCGTCTTGGCAACGACGTACGACGAGGGTTGGCGTGCGTCGGTCGGGAAGACTATCGTGCCGGTCCTGCCCACGGCCCTTGGCCAGACCGCGATCCGGGTGCCTGAGGGACAGGGGAGCGTGATTCTGCGTTTCAGGCAGCCTTGGCTCGGCATCGGTGCGCTCGTAAGCCTTGCTACGGTTCTGATTCTTTTCGCGGTCCCGAGAATCAGCGGGCGGCGCGACCGCTGATTGGCATCGGAGCGGGTACCGGAGGCGTCTCGGGAAGCCGGCCGGTACCGATCTGAGAGGCCCTGAGCTGACGTGCCCGAAATCCGCGCCGAGCTAGGCGCCGCCGGAATGTCCGGCGGACGAGCCGTGCTCGATCGCGGCCGCCATCTCTGCCACCGCCGCGTGCATGCCGACCAGCACGGCGCGGCAGACGATGGCGTGGCCGATGTTGAGCTCCTCGACCTGGGTAAGCGCCGCTACCGGCCCTACGTTGCCGGTGGTCAGGCCGTGGCCGGCGTAAACCTCGAGCCCCAGATCGGCGCCCCGAGCCGAGCAGTCCCGCAGGCGGGCGAGCTCATCGGCGCCGTCCCGAGCGCGGGTGTAGCGGTCGGTATTGAGCTCGAAGCCCGACACCGATCCCGACAGTTCGGCCGCCCGCTCGAGCTGTTCGGGATCGGGATCCAAGAACAGGGAAACGGCAGTGCCGGCGCCGGCCAGCCGTTGCGCCGCCTGGCCCACGTCTTCTTGGCAGACGGCCAGATCCAGTCCCCCCTCGGTGGTGATCTCGCCTGGGCGCTCGGGAACCAGGGTGACCTGATCCGGACGTATCCGGAGCGCGAAGTCGAGCATCGGTTCGACCGCCGCCATCTCGAGATTCAGCTTGCCGCGGACGGTGTCCCGAAGAGCCTCGACGTCGGAATCCTGAATGTGGCGGCGGTCCGAGCGGAGGTGGACGGTAATTCCGGCGGCCCCAGCCCCTTCCGCGAGCTGGGCCGCCTCGACAGGGCTCGGATAGTCCACGTGACCGCGGGCCTGACGTAGTGTCGCCACGTGGTCGACGTTGACCGAGAGCCTGGTCATCGGGACTCTGCGGGGAGCGCCAGCCGGGATTCGATCGCCGCCGCGATCCGTCCCGCGTAGCCCTCGATCAAGCTCTGCTCGGGGCCCTCGATCATGATCCGCGCCAGCGGTTCGGTACCGCTATAGCGGAGCACGAGACGACCGTCGGCGCCGAGCGCGTCTTCGACCGCCCGGGCGGCGGCCATGACTTCGGGCAAGGATTCGAGCGGTGGCTTCGCCTCGACCCGGACGTTGCGCAGGATCTGCGGGTAGCGTTGGAAGGGCTCCGTCAGCCTTTCCAGGGGCGTGCCGGTCTCTGCGACCACCCGGGCGACGAGAGCGGCGGTCAGGAGTCCGTCTCCGGTCGGCGTCAGGTCTCGAAGGACGATGTGTCCCGATTGCTCGCCGCCCAGGGCCAGATCCTCGCGAATCAGGGTCTCGACCACCGCGCGGTCGCCCACGTCGCAACGCACGGCCTCGATTCCGCGCCGTTCGAGGGCGACCTCGAGGCCCAGGTTGCTCATCGAAGTGACGACGATCCGAGGCGGCGTGAGCGCGCCGCGCCCCTCGAGCCAGGTCGCCAGGACGTACAAGATGGCGTCGCCGTCGTGGACCGTGCCCCGGGCGTCGATGGCTACGGCGCGGTCGGCATCGCCGTCGAACGCGAACCCCAGGTCGGCGCCGGTCTCCAGCACCCTGTGGACCGCGGCCTCGGGATGGGTGGAACCGTGGCCGTTGTTGATGTTGGTTCCGTTCGGGTCGGCGCCAATGAGATCTACGGCCGCGCCCAATCGGCCAAAGAGGCGGCTCGCCACCGGCGTGGCCGCTCCGTGGGCGGCGTCCAGCACGAGTTCGAGTCCGGCCAGGGCGTCCGGGGCAAACAGGCCGGCGACTCGTTCGACGTAGCGCGAGGCCAGATCCGGTTCCGGCTGCAGGGTCGAGGGAATGGAGTTCGAGTCCGAGTCCAGATCGGGTCCCGAACTAGGGATCGACTCCGAGCCAGCCACCGCGGATTCCGAGCTCCGGAACCGAGCCTCCAGCTTGCGCTCGGCGGCCTCGCTCCACTTGCCACCCCTGGCGTCCAGAAGCTTGACGCCGTTGTCGGGATGCCGGTTGTGGCTGGCCGAGACCGCGATTCCGGCCGAGCAGCCGAGGTCTGCGGTCATGCGGGCGACGGCCGGCGTCGGCAGCACTCCACCGTAGCGAACCTCGACTCCCGAGCCGGTCAAGCCCGCGGCCAGAGCCGATGCGATCGCGGAGGTGGAGTCTCGCGTATCGCCTCCGATCAAGACCGAGGGCTGGTCGTGACTCTCTTGCAGGAGACCGCCGAGGACGGTGCCCAGACGGGTCAGGGTTCGCCGGTCGAGCGGCGGCTCGCCGGCGGGCCCCCGGATGCCATCGGTGCCAAAGAGCCGAGTCATGGTCGCGCTTCGAGAGGGCGGGGAAGGGAAGGAGGTTCGCGCCCCGGCTAGGGGGCCGCGCCCTCTCCGGTGTTGGGAATCTCGAGCGGCACCCGCACCAGCACGACCGCCGGATTCACGACCTGAACGAGAGGGCTGGGAGAGACTACGACGACGTTCTCCTCGAAGTCCAGAGCGTGGCCGTCGAGCAAGATCGGCCGGGTGGAAAGGGTCTCGATGCCGGCCAGGAGCGACGCGGGTCCGCGCACCAGGACTTCAGGCGGCACCACCTCGGGCGAGCGGGCGATGGCGCCGGCGGCAGGCTCGCCCTCCAGGCGCGGCGCCACGCGCCGGAACTCGGTAGTGATCCGATCGATCTCCAGGGTCAAGAGATTGGGCTCGACCGAGAGCACCTCGAGCCCTGCCGGCCGGATGACGTTCGTGGGACCGAGCGGCGCCTCGAAGACTCCCTGCTCGGCATCGCGCAGGTCCACGACGACGCTGACCTGAGCCGGGTTGATCGAGCTCACGAGAGTGGTCGGACCACGCAGCCGGACTTTGGCTCGGAGCACCGGTTCGAGCACGATCAAGTCGCTGCCGACGGGGTTGTTGTACTGGATCGAGGGCTCGAACGTAGTTTCGACGGTCTCTGTCGTGGTGGCGGTGCGCTCGGAGGTGATGAACACCCAGGAGGCTAAGGCCAGAGTCAGTGCCAGGAGCCTGAGGGCCCAGATCTTCCTGCGCTCGGTCACTGGCTGTTCCTGGAAGTCGCACGTGACCAGGGGATACGGCATGCTCGCCGCGGAATTCGGAGACTACGGCTCCCGCATCGATCCGGCCCCCTGCCTTGCCTACGTTCCTTGGAACTTCGTTGCGCGATCATCTGGACGTCTACCTGGTGCAGCTAGGCGGCCTCGAGCGACGTGGCCTCGGTGATGAGATACCGGTAGAGGTGGTTGCGCAGGGACTTGGAATCGAGGTCGCTGATGAGCTGCCCGGCCACCGCCAGCGAGGTGCCTCCGGTTTCCTCCGAGACGACGATGGCGACGGCGTCGGTCTCGTTCGAGATTCCGACGGCTGCCCGGTGGCGGGTGCCGAGCTCGGTCGAAAGCTCGGTGTCGAGGGCCAGGGGTAGAAAGCAGGCGGCCGCGGCCAGCCGGTCGTCTTGCACGATCGCGGCGCCATCGTGCAGGGGGGTTCCTGGTGTGAAGAGATTGACGAGCAGGTCGTAGGAGACCCTGGCGTCAATGGCGATGCCGTTCTCGACGTAGTTGCGCAGCCCTTCGAGTCGCTGGACGACAATGAGCGCGCCGATCCGTTTGGTCGCCAGCGCGGAGGCCGCCAGCACGAGCTCGTGGATCGTGTTCTCGGTCTGTTGATGGGCACCGAAGGTCATCAGGGGGTTGCGTCCGAAGCTCGCCAAACCTCGCCGGATCTCATGCTGGAACAGGACGATGACCGCGAAGGGTACGAAGATCAGCAGGCTGCGCAGGATGGTTTCGAGGGTGGCCAGGCGCGCCAGACGGGCGGCCCAGTAGATGCCGCCGACGAAGACCAGGCCCAGGAGGATCTGGACCGCGCGGGTGCCGCGGATGAGCAGGAGAAGGTTGTAGAAGACGAGGGCTACGAGCGCGATGTCGAGAAGATCCCGTAGGGTGACGAGATCGATCCACGACGCGAGGTTCATGTGCCGTTCCGCTCGCTCGGCGCCGCACTTGCGCCCGGGCCGGAAGCACGGCCGGGCCTCGCCGGGAGTGCCGTGGGCCGTTCAGGAGCTGTGGGAAGGCTGGGCGAAGACAACGCGGCGCTGGGCACGGGCCTAGTGTACCTTGCGGGTACGGCTTTTGGAGCCGGCCTCGAGCCGCCTGAAGACGGATTCAGCCGACCGGGTCAGGTGTCGGCGCCAGCCCCAGACCGGGGCCCTCAGCCGGAGCTTCCTCATCGTCCTCGGCTTCCGGCGGCCCGGCCTCGATCTCGGGCTCGGGGCTGGGCCGAGTTGGCGGCTGGGGCAGCTCGGGGGCCAGATCCATACCGGTCATCTCCCGGATGAGCTCGTAGACTTCCTTGCCCTCGATGGTCTCGAATTCGAGCAGCCGGATGGCGAGGGCGTCCAGGACGTCCCGGTGCTTCTCCAGCAAGGCACGCGCTTCGGTCGTTCCGCTCTCGACGATGCGGGCGATCTCGCGATCGATCTGGAGGGCGGTGTCGTCGCTGTAATCCGCTCGCTGGCTGAAGTCCCGACCCAGGAAGACGGGCTCGTCCTTGGTTCCGAAGGATAGGGGCCCCAACTCGGACATGCCCCACTCGCAGACCATGCGCCGGGCGAGATCGGTGGCCCGGTCGATGTCGTTGCCGGCGCCGGTCGTGATGTCGTCCTGGGTCAGCTCCTCGGCGACCCGGCCGCCCATGAGGATCGTGATCTGGTTCTTGACGTAGGACTTGGTGTAGCTGTGCTTGTCCTCGGTGGGGAGCTGCATGGTGACGCCCAGAGCCCGCCCGCGCGGAATGATGGTCACCTTATGCAGCGGATCGGTACCGGGCGTGAAGGCGGCGACCAGCGCGTGCCCCGCCTCATGGTAGGCGGTGACGGTCTTTTCCTCCTCGCTCAGCATCATGGTCTTGCGTTCCACACCCATCAGGACCTTGTCCTTGGCGTACTCGAAGTCCTCCATGCCGACCGCGACCTTGTTGAGCCGCGCGGCGATGAGCGCCGCCTCGTTGACGAGGTTGGCGAGGTCCGCGCCCGAGAAGCCCGGGGTGCCGCGGGCAATGACGCCAAGCTGGACATCGTCGTGCATCGGAATCTCGCGCGTGTGCACTTCGAGGATGCCAAGCCGGCCGTTGATATCGGGCCGGTCGACCACCACGCGCCGGTCGAAGCGGCCGGGCCGCAAGAGCGCCGGATCCAGAACGTCCGGACGGTTGGTGGCGGCGATCAGAATGACGCCCTCGTTGGATTCGAATCCGTCCATCTCGACCAGGAGCTGGTTCAGGGTCTGCTCGCGCTCGTCGTGGCCGCCGCCTAGGCCGGCGCCGCGATGGCGGCCGACGGCGTCGATCTCGTCGATGAAGATCAGGCAAGGCGCGTTCTTCTTGCCCTGCTCGAAGAGATCGCGCACCCGGCTGGCGCCGACACCGACGAACATCTCAACGAAGTCGGAGCCCGAGATCGAGAAAAACGGAACGTTGGCCTCGCCGGCGATGGCCCGGGCCAGGAGAGTCTTGCCGGTGCCCGGTGGCCCCATGAGCAGAACACCCTTGGGGATCTTGCCTCCGAGCTTTTGGAACTTCTGGGGCTCTTTCAGGAACTCGACGATCTCCGAGAGCTCTTCCTTGGCCTCCTCGACTCCGGCAACGTCCTCGAAGGTCACCTTCTTGCCGGTCGCGCTCAGCAGCTTCGCCCGGCTCTTGCCGAACGACAGGGCCTTGTTGCCGCCTGTCTGCATCTGGCGCATGAAGAAAATCCAGAGGCCGATGATGAGCAGAAAAGGCGCCCAGCCCAGGAGGAACTGGAGCAACGGATTGTCCCGGGGCTTTTCGGCCTTGATCGCGATGCCGGCCTCGCGCAGCTCCGTGACCAGGTCGGAATAGTCCGGGGCGTAGGTCACGAACTGGTCGGTCTCGGTGTATTGGCCGCCGGCCTTGAACGTGCCGGTTAGCTCTTGACCTCGGATCGTGACCTCGTCGATGCGGTTCTCTTCGACCTGCTCCATGAACTCGGTAAAGGTCAGTTCGTGCCGGTTGGAGCGCCCGGCCTGGAAGGTGTTCCAGAGGACGATGACGACGACGAAGATAGAGATCCAGAGGATGAGTGTGCGTACGGCTGGATTCACGGTGCTTGTCCCTACTCTGGTTCCAACCCGGAGGCCGGCGCCGAAATTCCGTTCGGCTCGTCGATTCGCGCGAGGTACGGCAGGTTGCCATACTCGCCTTCGCTCTTGAGCCCGTAGCCGACGAAGACGCCCGGACGGCGCGGCGAGAAGAGGCGGTAGTCGACCTTGAAGTCGGAGCGGCGTTCCTCGGGTAGGTCGATCAGCGCCACGAACCGAACACGCCTGGCGCCCATGCTCAGGAGCTGGCTCTTGAGGTAATTTTCGATGACTCCGGTCGTGATCACGTCCTTGACCACAAGCAGATCGGTGCCCTCGACGTCGATCTCCACCGGGAAGTTGATCTGCACGACGTCGTCGGTGTCTTCGGAGAAAAGAACCTGGACCGTGGCATAACGGGTGGGCCGCTGGATGGCGCGGAGCAGGTCGGCCAAGAAGACGATCGATCCTCCGAGCACCGAGAGCAGCACGGGTGAGCCGTCCGGATAGTCGATTTCGAGACGGCTACCGAGCTCCGCTACGTGGTTGTGGATGGTCTCCGCGTCGTAGATGGGCCGGACGTGGTTGGGAACGGGGAAGCTCATGAGGGTGTTGAGGAGGTGCGCTCGGAGAACTCGTGGAGCGGCCGAAGCTCGGCGATCCATGCCTCGGTCGAGTCTCGGCGGAGGCGGACGCGTTCGTTGACGGTAACGCCGGGCACCCAGACGATGTCATCGCCCAGGCACAAGAGAGGCAGGCGCGCTCGTTGATCGCGGGGAATCTTGCGGTCGATCAAAATCTCCTTGAGGCGGCGTGAGTAGTTGCTTCCGAGCGGTTGGATGCGATCGCCGGGCCTCCGGTTGCGGACGACCAGTCGGCCGTCCTCCGGAATTCGAGCCGAGAAGGCGACGCGACGTTTCGATCCCCGGAACATCCAGGGCCGAACGGCGCCGCGGCGCACACTCAACACGAGAGAAACCGCCTCGAGGACGGTCTCGCCCGGTGCCTCGACAGTATAAGCGAAAGGGGGCATCGGCATCGCTGGTATCGCGCTTGACGTCCGAATCCAGAACCGACCTCGATGACACTCGGCCCGAAGTCCGCCCAGGTCGATGCCCAGAGGGGAGCCGGCCGCGAGCGCGCGTTCGGCGACCTCGAGAGCGCGCGCCGAAGGCTGATGCCCCGCGCCGTCGCGCCGGACCTGCCAGACCAGCCGGACCAAGAAGACCAGGGCATGCCTGCGAAGGGGTCGGGGCAGGTCGCGAAGGGCGGCGAGCGAGACGCTGACGCCGTCGGCTTCGACTCGGGGTTCGAGTCGCCGCTCGAGTCTCCGCGCCAGGCTGCGGCTGGCGCTCGCGGCGCGCGCCGCGAGTGCCGCGAGCGCGTGGTTCAGCTCTCGCACCGGCTCGTCGGAACGAACCTTCGAACCGCCGGCGAGTGCCGGCAGAAGCAGCGACCGCACCCGGTTGCGGGCGAACGCGGGGTCCTCGTTTGCCGGATCCTCGACCGGCCGGGTTCCAGCTTTGGCCACGACCCTCTCGAGCGCCCGGCGCTCGACCCCGAGAAGCGGGCGAACGATCCTGCCGCGGCGCTCGGGAATCGCCGCCAGAGCGGGCCAGTCCTGATTCCGGGCCAGGCGCAGGAGAACCGTCTCCGCCTGATCGTCCAGATGGTGGGCGGTCGCGATGTAGCGTGCGCCGTGGGTGTCGGCGGCGGCCCCGAGCACGCGGTAGCGAATCCGGCGGGCCGCCATCTCGAAGCTTTCTCCGGAACGGCGCAGGTCGGACACTGTCCGGCGCCGGGTCTGGAAAGGGATCTCGAGACCGGTGGCAATGGCTTCGGCCGCGGCCGCCCGCTCGGCCGATCCCGGGTCGGAGTCGTGATCCACGTGGACGGCCAGGAGGCGCAGATCCCGGGCGCGGGCGAGATCCCCGAGCAGAAGCAGGAGCGCGGTCGAATCGACGCCCCCCGAGAAGGCTACGACGAGGCCGTCACCCCGATCGAGCGGGGCGATGCGCGCAAAGAAAGGTACGAGGGAAGGGAGCAGAGCCGGAGACTTCGAATGGTGGCGGTGAAGGGACTTGAACCCCTGACCTAACGGTTATGAGCCGTTCGCTCTAACCACCTGAGCTACACCGCCGTTAGCCCGCGCAGGCGGGACGCCGAAGTATATACGCGCGGCGGCGGCTCCGGGGGCGCCAACCGCACCGCCTGCAAGCATCCGCGAAGGCTCGGGACACAAGCCCTCTACGGGCTCCTAGTGGCCTACAAGATCGCGCCAGGAAGCGAAGTGTGTGAAGAACTTGCCGGCCGAGCGGGCCAAGATTTGGGGCGCCAGGCGGTAGAGCACCTGCTGTCCGCGTCGCCGATCGACGACCAGGCGGGCCTCCTTGAGGACCGAGAGATGTCGCGAGATCGTTGGCTGCGAGAGCTCGAACTCGGCCACGATTTCGCCGACGCTCCGCTCCTGGGCTTCGAGGATCTCTAGGATGCGCCGTCGTGTGGTGTCGGATAGAGCTTTGAAGAATTTGTCGAGCTCGCGAGCGCGCTCTTCCCTGTTCAGTTGTGGACTGCCTGCATCCGCGGAGGGAAGAGGCGATACCGGCGCGAGGCGATAGTGGGCGGTCTCCTGCTTCATGGCCACCAGGTAGCGCAATGGCTGTGCCAGTCAGCCTCGGGCCGGCACTGGAGATGTGCCGAAGCTATGCGAATATCTCTATCTGTCTACATTGCAAGGACTTAGAGAGTCGCCGTACCGGACGCGGAAAAGATCGGGGATTCGGCAAGATAAGAAATGGCGACTCGGCATCGCGCCGAGTCGCCAAAAATTGTGACCGAGAGTGGAAAATTTCGGCCCTAAGTCGCCGCGAAAGCAGCTCCGACTGCGTCCCAGTCGACGACGTTCCACCAGGCAGCCAGATAGTCAGGCCTCCGGTTCTGGTAGTTGAGGTAGTAGGCGTGTTCCCAGACGTCCACGCCCAGGAGGGGAGTTGCGCCATCCATCAGCGGGCTATCCTGGTTCGGATACTGGCCGATCTTGAGAGACTCGCCGTCGGTCGAGAGCCAGGCCCAGCCCGAGCCGAAGAGGGTCGCGGCCGCCTTGGTGAAACTCTCCCGGAACTCGTCGACGCCGCCGAAGTCTCGGGCAAGCGCCTCGGCCAGGTGGCCGGTCGGCGCGCCGCCGCCGTCGGGGCTCATGGTCGACCAGAAAGTCGAGTGGTTGGCGTGTCCGCCCCCGTGGTTGCGAACCGCGCCCCGAATGCTCTCGGGCACCGCAGCCAGGTCTCCAAGGAGCTCGGCCAGTGACTTGCCAGCGAGCTCTTCGTGGCCCTCCAGCGCCTTGTTCAGATTGGCGACGTAGGCAGCGTGGTGCTTCGAGTGATGAATCTCCATGGTGGGTGCGTCGATATGGGGCTCCAGGGCCTCGTAGCTGTAGCTCAGGTCGGGTAGCTCGTACATGGTTCCTCCTTCGTGTCCGGTACGTACGATGGGCCGAACGGAGCGGCCACCGTCAGAATGCGGAACGCGATTGTGTCATGGTGATTTTCGGTGGGCCAGCAGCGGCCGGGAGCCAATCCAGCGGCCGAGAAGGGCGCCAGCGCCCGGCGGCGGTGGCGTTTGACTTTCGCCTCAAGGGGTTCGTAGTATTGGCGCCCTCTGGCGAGGGGGCGCGCGGGGAGGTTAGCTCAGTGGGAGAGCACCTGCTTTACACGCAGGGGGTCGGGGGTTCAAGTCCCTCACCTCCCACCATCCACTCAAGGATTGACATGCGGGGTCGTAGTTCAGTTTGGTTAGAACGCCGGCCTGTCACGCCGGAGGTCGCGGGTTCGAGTCCCGTCGGCCCCGCCAATTTTTCGAGGTACGGAGGTACCGATGCGAGAGAAGATCAAGTTGGTTTCGAGTGCCGGGACCGGATACTTCTACACCACCGACAAGAACAAGCGACTCTCGACTGAAAAGCTGAAGCTCAAGAAGTACGATCCGAAGGTGCGCAAGCACGTGGACTTCGTCGAAGAGAAGCTGCGCTAAGTCGACCCCGCGGGGCCGGCCGCATTGTGCGCCGGCGTCCCGCGTGATACCCTGAACGCGCCTGCCGTGGTCCAGCGACTGCTGGGCCTTTTTTTGTTTCCGGATCGCGCCTCCACTCCTAACCGAAAGGAGTGGAGCCTTGAACGAGAAAACCAATTGGCAGGTGGTGCAGGAGTGCCGCGAGGCCGCCGGAACCGGCAACGAGGAGGCCTGGAGACTCTTCCTGGAACGCTTCGAGCCGGCTCTGCGGCGCGGCATCAGCCGAGCCTTGCGAGCCGCTGGTGTCCGCTACGCCTACCGCCAACGGCTCGAAGACTGCTTGCAGGATTGCTATTGCAAGATCCTGAAGAACGATCGCAGAGTCCTTGGGTGCTGCCGTGAGACCGACGACCGGGCGCTCTTCGCGTTCTTTCTGACCCTGGGCGAGCGGGTGGCTCGCGATGCCCTGCGCCGGGAGCGGGCCGAAAAGCGGGGCCTGGATCGTCTGGTGCCCCTGGACGACAGGCTGGCCGAGCGCACAGCCGCTGATTGCCGCTCGACCCCCGAGCGGCGGGCGCTCGTGCGCGACGACCGCCGCCTGCTCGTTGCGCGCTTGCGCTCGGCCGCGGCCGGCCGCCAGCAGGAGCGAAATCTGCGAGTGCTGGTCATGGTCTTCGTCGGCGGTCTCACCAGCCGGGAGATCTCGAAACGATTCGGAGGCGCGCTCACTCCCACCTCGATCGATTCCCTTGTCTACCGGGTGCGGCGCCGGCTGCTCGAGGACGGGGTCGAGCTGGGTCCGCGCTCGGCGGCGGCCTGATGCTCCCGAGCGGAGGCGGGCTAAGATACCGGCATGCGGGTCGTGATCGGCGAGGCGTGTCAGGAGCACGACCCGGGGTTCGGCTTTCCCGAAGGGCCCGACCGCCTGGAGATCATCCTGGACGGCCTGAGCGCCGGCGGGAATCAGGGCGCGAGGACGTTCGAGACCGTCGGCACCCACGCCGAGTTCGAACGGGCGGCGCGTGCGGTTCACGAGCCACGTTACCTCGAGATCTTTCGCAACGCCGTGGCGCGCGGGGACGGCCTCCTCGGGTCGAGCGACAACCCTCTGACCGCCGGCACCTACCGGGCCGCGGTCTCGGCGGCCTCGGCGGCGATGACGGGTGCGGATCGCGCCTGCGGTGGGGACCAGGACGTCTTTGTCGCGGTGCGGCCTCCTGGCCATCACGCGGAGTCCAAGCTGGCGATGGGGTTTTGCTACCTCAACAACGTCGCCATCGCCGCGCAGCATCTGATCCAAGCGCACGGAATCGAACGGGTCGCGATCTTCGACTTCGATGTCCATCACGGCAACGGAACCCAGGAGATCTTCTACGACCGGGGCGATGTGCTCTACGCCAGCACCCATCAGTTCCCGTTCTATCCGGGGACCGGCGCCGAAGCGGAGTGCGGGACGGGTCCGGGCACGGACAAGACCGTGAACGTGCCGCTGCCGGCCGGAACCGGCGACGACTCCTGGCTGGCCGCCATCCAGGATCGGGTGCTGCCAGCGCTCGAGGAGCACGCTCCGCAGGCGCTCCTCCTGTCGGCGGGCTTCGATGCCTGGAGCGGAGATCCCCTAGGCGGTTTCAATGTCACCGAAGAGGGATTCGCCGAGTTGGGCCGGGCGATCGGGCGGACGGCGCGCCGGTGCGGGAGCCGGCTCGTCTCCGTTCTCGAGGGCGGGTACGACCGCGCCGCGCTGGCGCGGCTGATCGACCGGTACGCGGCCGGGTTGGCCGAAGGACTCGAAGACTCCGGCTCAGCCGCCACGTCAGCCGATGGCTGACGTGGACGCCACTTCGGGCTCGCGCGTTCGTTCCAGGCCCCGGCGCCGGGCCAGCAACTCGGAGGCTTCTTCGAGCACCTCCTGCGCGCGCAGGATCTGATTGTCGCCTTCCGCCAGCACCTGGTACCGGGCCTCGATTCCGAAGGCCGAGTTGAAGACTTCGGCCTTGAGGTAGCGAAGCATGGTCTCTTGGGTCCCGGCTTCGGCCGCGGCCTCGGCGAACTCGTCGGCCGTGGAGATCTCTTGCTCGACGAGCCAGGTCGAGAACGCTTCCAGAAACTCTGCTTGCGGCTGCCAGGACCGGTCCGGGACTTCGTTCGTGTTGGTCCATTCGACCGCGAAGTCGAAGAAGGCGCTCCGGCTCAGTAGATACTGAACGGTCTCGTGCAGGGACTGGGGCTCGACCAGGACGTCGGGAGTGATGCCGCCGCCGCCGTACACCTCGCGCCCAAGGTCGGTGCGAAAGGTCTGCCGGTTCCGGTTCGAGCCCTCATCCTGGCCGGTCTCGGGATCGAGGCCGAGCCCGGTGTCGGCGTCGCCGCTGCCGCCAGGAGGCCCGTTGCCGAGGGTCTGGTAGTCGAAATAGGACGAGTAGTCGCGCTGGATCAGACGGCCCGAGGGCGTGTAGTACTTGGCCGTCGTCAGCGCCAGGCCGGCGTCGTTAGAGACGCTGTAGACGGTCTGGACCAGCCCTTTGCCCCAGGTCGGAGTTCCCACGATCATCCCCAGGTCGTGATCCTGAACCGCGCCGGCCACGATCTCGGCCGCCGACGCCGTGCCCTGTCCCACCAAGATCACGATCGGGATGTCGAGCGCCTTCGGATCGTCCGAGGCGTAGTACTCCTGGAACGAGTCGCGGGTTCGGCCCCGAGTCTCTACGATCTTGGCGCCGTCTGGCAGGAAGAGATCCGAGACAGCGATCGCCTGATCCAGAAGGCCGCCTCCGTTACCGCGCAGATCCAGGATCAGGCCTTCCATGCCTTCGTCCTGAAGACGGGCGATGGCCTCCTGGACCTCCTTGCCGGTGCCACGGTTGAAGTCCGAGACCGAGATATAGCCGGTGTCCTCGGAGAGCATGTAGGTGTAGCGGACCGTATTCTGGGGAATCTCGTCCCGGGTGATGGTGATCTCCAGCGGCTTGTCGAGTCCGGGCCGGGTGACGCTGATCGTCACCTGGGTTCCCTTCGGCCCCTTGAGCCTGCGAACGGCTTCGTTGAGGGTCATGCCGTCGGTCGGATCGCCTTCGATCTCTGAGATCACGTCGCCCGCGCGCAGTCCCATCCGGTGACCGGGCGTGCCTTCGATGGGTGTCACCACGGTCAATAGGCCGTTGCGCATACCGACCAGAATGCCCAGGCCGAAGAAGCTGGACTGCTGCCGCTCCCGCATCGAGGAGTAGGCCTCGGAGGACATGAAGCTGGTGTGCGGGTCGAGCGTGCGCAACATGCCGCCGATCGAGGACTCCACCAGCGCCCGGTAGTCGACTTCGGCGCCGTACTCCTCGTGGGCGATGCGCAGCAACTCGGTGTAGAGCTTGAGCTGCTCGCGCGCCTCGTGAGGTAGGGCAAGAAGGCGGTTGCCCCAGAAGCCGCCGAAAAGAATCGACGCCGCAAACAGCGCGATGGCGATGCGTTTCCAGCCCGTGCGCATCGCAGGGACTGTATCATTCGACCTGGAAGTACCTCGCATTCCTCTGGGTACGGATTCGAGTCGTCGATGTTTGGTTCCTTAGGCTTTCCCGAGATCCTCTTCATCCTGGTGCTGGCGCTCTTGGTGTTCGGCCCCAAGCGGCTGCCCGAGATCGGGCGGACCGTGGGTCGCGCCCTTGGAGAGTTCCGGCGGGCGACGGGCGACCTCAAGCGCTCTCTGGACCACGAGCTGACGCTGGATCCGGACGCCGCTCCTCGGCCGGCTACTGCGACCCAGGCTCGGGGTGAGAGCTCTGAGGCGGACGGCGGCGAGGACGCGGCTTCCGGGGCCGAGGGCGCGGCGGCTCTCGGTGATCAGCCGGCGGCCGACCCGTCCGAACCCGCGGGTGGCGAGCCGGAGGCCTCTCCGGAGGCATGAGCGAGCCGCTCTCGGCCGAGCGGCCGAGCAGCCTGCCGTCGGGTGGACGGGAGGACGCCGCCGGTGGCGCGGGCGAGCCGCTCGAGAAGATGACCCTGATCGAGCATCTCAACGAGCTGCGCCGCAGGATCGTGCGTTCGTTGCTTGCGGTTTTCGTGGCGTTCCTGGGGTGCTGGGTCTTCGTCGAGGAGATCGCCGGCTTTCTGGCTCGGCCGGTGTATGAGGTGGTGCCCGACAAGAAGCTGGCCTTTCTGGGGGTCACCGATCCGTTCATTCTCTACGTCAAGGTCGCCGCGCTCGTCGCCCTGTTCGTGGCCAGCCCGGTCGTGCTCTACCAGTTGTGGCGGTTCGTGGCGCCCGGTCTCTACCGTCGCGAGCGGCTGTATGCCTTTCCCTTCATCTTCTTCGGGACGGCGTTTTTCGTCGCCGGTGGTGCCTTTGCGTACTACGTGGCGTTTCCGTTCGCGGTGGAGTTCCTCGTCCAGATGGGATCGGCGTTCGAGCCCGTCATCACGGTCGATCGCTACTTTCGCTTTCTCATGGTGGTGGTGCTGGGGCTCGGCCTCATGTTCGAGCTGCCGATCGTGATCTTCTTCCTGGCCCAGATCGGGGTCGTAACCCCGGCCTTTCTGATGCGCAACTTCCGCTGGGCGGTTCTGCTCATCTTCGTAGCTGCGGCTTTGGTGACGCCGACCCCGGACGTGGTCAATCTATGTATCTTCGCGATACCCGCGATCTTCCTCTATCTTCTGGGTGTCGCCGCCGCGGCGATCTCGGCACGGGCGCGCGGCGCCGCCAAGTCCTAAGACGGCACGCGGTGGCAAGCGCCTCGGAAGACGCGGCTAGTCGTTGCTCTGAGGCCGGCGCCGCCAGCGCCGGTGAGCCCACACCCATTGCTCGGGATGACGCCGGATCTGAGCCTCGATGGCGTGGGTCACGGCGGCCGTAAGGGCCTCGGCGTCAGCGCGCTCTTCGAGCGGCCGATGGAAGGTCAGCGTGTGGCTGCCGTCGGGCAGGCGCGCGGCAAAGGCCGGCACCACCGGGAGGTCCCAGCGCAGGGCCATCTCGGCTGGGCCCACGGGAGTGTGGGCCGGCCGCCCAAAGAAGGGCACGAAGACGCTGTCGGCCCGGATGTCCTGGTCCACCAGGACCGCCAGCGCACCCCCGGAACGCCGTACACCGAGCAAACGGGCAGCCGATCCCGCCTCGCCGCGGGCGATCGCCACCGTGCCCAGCCGACGCCGGTAGTCGCTGACCGCCTCGGCCATCCAGTTCTCCTGCTGGCCTCGGACCAGAGCGTGGAGGAGCTGGTCGTGGAGTCGGAAAGCGGGTCCCAAGAGCTCCCAGTTGCCGCAATGCGCGGTGGTGATCATGACGCTGCCCGAGGCCGACAGAGCCGCCTCCACGTGCTCCCAGCCCACGACGCTCAGGTGCCGCCGGGCTTCTTCGACGCCGCGAGCCACGAGATGCAGAATCTCAGTGGCGTTCATGCCGAGAGCTCGCGCCGAGGCACGAGCCAGACTCAGCCGTTCGACGTCGGATTGCTCTGGGAAGGCGATCTCGAGGTGGGCGAGCGCTCGACGCCGGTCCCGGCCGCTCAGTTTCCAGGCCAGGGTACCCAGCCTGCGACCGGTTGCCTGGACCGAGCTCCAGGTGCGCGCGCCGCAGTAGGGCTTGAAGCCCAAGAACACAACACGCAGGATCGCCGACCGGAAGCGCCGTCGCGGCGTCGGCTTGCGCCGCTGCCTGCTCACGGAGCTTCGAGAGAAAAGCTCGAGAGAATCTCCGGCCATTCACCCCGCGCCTCGAGCAAGGCTTCCACCAGCTCTCGAACCGCGCCGCGCCCGCCGGGACGGCTCAGCACGCGATGCGCCACCGCCCGGACTTGGGCCGCGGCATTGACCGGAGCGAACGAGAGGCCGCACCGGCCCAGGATACGCAGGTCACCGAGATCGTCGCCGGCGCAGGCCACCTGGCGGGGCTCGGCGCCGACCCGCTCGAGGAAGCGATCGAAGTCGGTGGCCTTGTCCTTCGAGCCCATGATGAGTTCTTCGATGTCGAGCTCCTTGGCGCGGAGCGCGAGCGCCCTCGAGGCCCGGCCGGACAGGATGGCGCAGCGCAGGCCCGAGCGTTGCGCGAGCCGAACGCCGAGCCCGTCCTGGACGTTGAAGCGCAAGAGGCCGTGGCCGCGTCGGTCGTAGTAGATGCCGCCGTCGGTCAGGACGCCGTCGCAGTCGAGCAGCAGCCAGCGAATCTCTCTCGCCCGCCGCGCAAAGTCTTCCTGGGTCAGTCCGCTCATGCTCGGACCTAGAAGAGTTCGAGGCGCCAGAGGTCGTGAAGGTGGATGAGCCCTTCGAGGGAACGCTCCCGGCAGACGAAGAGCGCCGTGATGCGCTTGTCTTCCATCTCGTGAAGAGCGGCCGAAGCCAGCTCGCCGCGCTGAATGGTCCTGGGCTCGCCCGTCATGCAGTCCCGGGCGGTCAACGGCAGAATCTCGCCTCCGGTTTCGAGAGCCCGGCGCAGATCGCCGTCGGTGACACAGCCCAGCAGGTTGCCCTCCTCGTCGGTCACGGCGGTGATGCCGAAGCCCTTGGCCGAGATCTCGCGCACTACCGACCGCATCGGGGCATCGTCTCGTACGCTTGGGAGATCAGCGCCCGAGTGCATGAGCTCGTCCACGGTCAGGAGCTGGCGCCCCAGGTTGCCGCCTGGATGGAGACGCGCAAAGTCCTCCTGGGTAAAGCCTCGCGCCTCGAGAAGCGCCATCGCCAGCGCGTCGCCCATCGCTAGCGTGGCCGTCGTCGAGGCGGTGGGCGCCAGGTTGAGAGGGCACGCCTCCTGGTCGATCTCGACCGGCAGGTGAAGGTCGGCGGCGCCGGCAAGCGGACTCGACCGGTTGCCGGTCAGGACCACCAGAGGCACATCCAACCGGCGCAGGAGCTCGGCTAAACGTAGGAGCTCCTGGGTGGCTCCCGAGAACGAAGCGGCGACGACGACGTCACCGGCGGCGATCATGCCCAGGTCGCCGTGGATGGCCTCGGCAGGATGCAGGAAGAGAGCCGGCGTTCCGGTCGAGGACAAGGTGGCCGCGACCTTCTTCATGATGAGCCCGCTCTTGCCCATGCCGGTGCAGACGACCCGTCCCTGGCAGGAGGCGAGGACCGCCACGGCGCGATCGAAGCTCTCGTCCAGCCGGTTGGTCAGGGCGCCTACGGCGGCGGCTTCGATCTCGAGCACTTCCTGGGCTACCTCGCGCGGCGTGCGACCGGGGTTCGCGGCCGGATCGTTCGCTTGCGGACGGCTGGGGTCGCGATCGCTCATTCCAGGCTCTCCTTGAGCTGGAGAAGCGTCGCCAACAGCCTTTCGGCGCGCTCGGGCGGCAACTGCGTGGCTTTGTCGGAACGGGCGCGGTCCGGATCGGGATGAACCTCCATGTAGACGCCGTCCGCGCCCGCGGCAACCGCCGCGCGCGCCAGCGGCTCGGCGAACTCGCGCAGTCCGCCGGTCTCGTCGCCGGCGGCGCCCGGAAGCTGAAGCGAATGGGTGGCGTCGAAGAAGACCGGGACGCCGTGCTTGTGGAGCATGGCAAAGGACCGCATGTCGACCACGAGATTGTTGTAGCCGAACGTGCTGCCACGCTCGGTCACCGAGACCCGCTCGCCGCCGGCTCCGCGAACCTTGTCGACCGCCAGCCGCATGTCGTCAGGCGCCATGAACTGGCCCTTCTTGATGTTGATGGCGCGGCCGGTCGCGCCGGCCGCGGTCAGAAGGTCGGTCTGCCGGCACAAGAACGCAGGGATCTGGAGGACCTCACACACCTCAGCGGCCGGCGCGCACTGGGCCGGCTCGTGGACGTCGGTCAGGAGGGCCATTCCGGTGCGCTCCTTGACGCGGGCCAGGAGCGCGAGTCCGGCCTCGAGTCCGGGACCGCGGAAGCTCCGAGCCGAGCTGCGATTGGCCTTGTCGTAGGAGGCCTTGAAAACGATCGTGGTTCCGAGATTCCGGGCAATGGCGGCGACCGCGTCGGCGGCCTGGAAGAGCTCGTCCTCGCCTTCGATGACGCACGGGCCGGCGACCAGCGCCAGCGTCTCGCCCCCGAGGGATACGCCGGGCGCGAGCTCTATCGAAGACCCCATGGCGAAGATTCCATGACGGCCGGCTAGACGCCCGTGGGCGCCAGCTCCGCGATCCGCTGTTCCCGCTCACGCGCCCGTTCCGGGTCCTGACGCCGGACCTGCTCGTCCAGGGCCGCCCGGATGTAGGAAACGAAGAGTGGGTGCGGCGCCGTCGGACGCGACTTGTACTCGGGATGGAACTGACAGCCCAGGAACCAGGGATGGTTCTCGAGCTCGATCATCTCGACGAACTTGCCGTCCGGACTCATGCCCGAGACCACCAGCCCATTGCGGGTCAGCTCGTCGAGGTACTTCTGGTTGACTTCGTAGCGATGCCGGTGCCGCTCACTGATTTCCTCGCGTCCGTAGACATGGCGGGACAGCGTGCCGGGTTCGAGTTTGCACGGGTAGGCTCCCAGCCGCATCGTGCCGCCCATCTCCTCGACGCCCAGGAGGTCGCGCAGCTTGTAGATGATGGGATCCGAGGCGTCGCCATCGAACTCGGCTGAGGTCGCCGATTCCAGGCCGCAAACGTTTCTGGCGTACTCGATCACCATGCACTGCATGCCCAGGCAGATGCCGAAGAAGGGTACCTTATGCTCGCGGGCGTAACGCACCGCCTTGATCTTGCCTTCGGTACCGCGCTCGCCGAAGCCGATCGGGACCAGGAGGGCATCGACCTCGAAGAGCTCCCGGGGCCAGGCGTCGGTTTCGAGATCTTCGGCGTTGATGTAGACGAGCTCGACCTCGGCGTTGTTGGCGATGCCTCCGTGCAAGAGCGCCTCGTTGAGCGATTTGTAGGCGTCGGGCAACTCCACGTACTTGCCCACGATGCCGATGCGGACGTGGTGCTCGGGATTCTTGATGCGCCCGACCAGGCTTTCCCAGGCCGAGATGTCGCGCGGGTAGTGCGGCAGGTTCAGAACCTCGAGCAGGATCTCGTCGAGGCCTTCACGGCAGAACGTCAGAGGCACCTCATAGATGGTCGAGACGTCCTGGGCAGCGATCACGTGCTCGGCCGGGACGTTGCAAAAGAGCGCGATCTTACGCCGCTCTTCCTCGGGCAGCGGCCGGTCGCAGCGGCACAACAGCACGTCAGGGGAGATGCCGATGGCGCGCAGCTCGCGCACCGAATGCTGGGTCGGCTTGGTCTTGAGCTCATCGGCGGCCTTGATGTAGGGCACCAGCGTCAAGTGGAGATTCGCGGCGTTGTGCTTGCCGAGCTCGAGCCGGAGCTGCCGGATGGCCTCGAGAAAGGGCAGGGACTCGATGTCGCCGATGGTGCCGCCGATCTCGATCAGGACGATGTCACTCGTGTCCTCGAGGCGGCGCATCGCCTCTTTGATCTCGTCGGTGACGTGGGGAACCACCTGTACGGTCTTGCCCAGGTAGTCGCCGCGGCGCTCCTTGTTGATGACCGCCTCGTAGATCTTGCCGGTGGTGTAGTTATGGTGCCGGCTGGTCTTGGAGCTGGTAAAGCGTTCGTAGTGGCCGAGATCCAGATCGGCCTCGGCGCCGTCGTCGGTGACGAATACCTCGCCGTGCTGATAGGGCGACATCGTGCCGGGATCGACGTTGACGTACGGGTCGAACTTCATCAGGGTCACCGAGAAGCCCCGAGCCTCCAGAATCGCGCCGACCGACGCGGCGGCCACGCCCTTGCCTAGCGACGAGATCACGCCGCCCGTGACGAAGATGAACTTGGTGGACATCTAGGAAGCTCCCTCATCGGCGCCGGCGGCGCTCGGCGCCAGCGGATCGCCCCGTTCCGCCAGCAGGCGCTCGACCTTGCCGACATCATGGATTGTATCGACTCCCGGCCACGCGTTCGGGACCGGGAGTACCGTGATCGGAACGCCCGACTCCAGGAGGCGCAGCTGCTCCAGCGATTCGGCCCGCTCGAGTGGCGACCGCGGCAGGCGGGCCGCCGCCAGCAATGCCTCTTTCTGGTACCCGTAGACGCCGATGTGGCGGTGAAACGTCGCGTGCTCCGCGTGCCGCGGAAAGGGAATCGGCGCTCGACTGAAATAGAGCGCCCGCCCGGCCGAATCGGCGACCACCTTGACCACGTTGGGATCGCCGGCGTCTTCCGGGCCGGCCGGTGCCGCCAGGGTGGCCACCGGCTCTTCGGGATGCTCCAGGAGGTGCTCCGCCAAGCGGTCGAGGGCCGCGGGCTCGATCAGGGGCTCGTCCCCCTGGACGTTCAAGACGACTTGGTCGTTCCAGGCTCCGGCGGCGTACGCGATGCGGTCGGTGCCGCTAGGTAGATCCGTGGGGGTCATCTCGCAACGGCCGCCGAAAGCGCGCACTGTCTCGGCGATCCGGTCGTCGTCGGTCAGGACGATGGTTTCGCGGATGCTCCGCGCCCGCGCTACCTGCCGGAAAACCCGTTCGATCAGGACCATGCCGCCGATCTGGATCAGGGGCTTGCCGGGCAGCCGCGTGGAGGCGTAGCGAGCCGGGATGGCGGCCACGGCGGACCTAGTCATGCGGGCCCCGGCTGGAAGGGGTCGCTACGAATCGAATCGGTTCGGTAGGGGGCACGGCCTAATCTACTCGCGCCTCCGGAGAGAGTCAACGCGAGCCCGTCCGCCCCGCTGTCCGGGGGCCTTTGCGGGCCCCGGGACGGAGCCCCTTGGTAACGAGGGCCATCCGGGCTAGATTCCGGAGGCGGCCGGCGCGTCCGGTCCGTCGAGGATTCCCTTGTGCCCCCCTTTTCCGCCAGGACCCGCCGGCCGCGAACGCGGCTCGCGATCGTCGCTTGCCTCGCGGTCTTGGTCGCTTGGGAAGTCTGGTGGCGCCCGGCACGCACCGCTGCCACCCTGCCCACGGGGGAAGCGCGCTGGATCTGGTCGGCCGAGGACCCCGGTGTCGGGCTGACGACCTCGAAATGGCGCAACGTCTTCCTATACCGGGACTTCGAGGTCACGCCCCCGGGCGGTGCTGGCGCGGCTCCGGTCGCCGCCCTGCTCTCGAATCCCGCCGATCCGAGCATCTTGGCGTCACTGCGCGTCAAGGCCGACGAAGCCTATTGGGCGTATCTCAACGGCCGGCCAATCGGCTCGGGCGTCTACCGCGAGGGTAGCCCGGTGGATCTCTACGACCTGACCGGACGGCTGGCCGAGCTCGTTCGCCCCGGTCCGAACCGCCTCGCCCTCGAGGTCCGGAGCCGCCGGGGCGTGGGTGGCGCGCTGGTCCAGTTGCAACTCGGCCGCGAGGGCGAGAGCGGCTTCACCGAGATTGTGAGCGACGGCACCTGGAGGGCCACCGATCGGTACGTCCCGGGGCTCTTGGAGCCCGGCGTCGAACCGGAGGAAGCGTTGCCGGTACGGGTCTGGGGCCTGCCCCCTGTCGGCCGTTGGGGGCTGCCGCGAGAGCTGGTCCGGGTTTCGGGCCTCGATGAGCAGCTGGCCGCCGGGGCTGGGTCGGGAACGGCGGCGGTCGTCGACCGCCTGCGGCCCTTGGATCAAGACAAGTGGACCCGAGCCTTCTCGCCTCCCGAACACCGGGTTCCGCTCGGCCGCTGGGTGTTCTTCGATTTCGGCCGTACGGTCCACGGCTATCTCAACGTGGTTCTGGCCGAGAGGGCCGGAGCGCGCCTCTTGATCTATCCGGGACTGGACCGGACCTATGAGCCCGGTACCGCCGAACCCGCGGCCTTCGGGGCGGTGCCCGTGGGCCGGGGCTCCTGGACCGACGTGTCGCCGCGCTCGTTTCGATTCGTTACGGTGCTGGCGACCGCCGAGGTCTCGGGCGTCCGCGCTTACGAAGTGGATCCGACTTGGGTCGCTAGCTTGCGCGACGACGTGGCGATTGAGTCCACCGCCTTCGGCATCGAGCCGCCGTCAAGCCCGTCGGTCGAGGATGAATTCTGGAGCGAACTCGAGCGCATCACGGGCGTCCGAGGCCGGGAAGCCTTCGAGAGCCGCCTGGGCGGCTGAGGCGTACGAGGCGGCCATCTCCCGCACCTCGTCCAGGGTCCCGTGGGCCTGGACCAGCTCCAGAATCTGGCTGGTATCGACGCGCCGGAACTCCCGGTCCTCGAGGATCCACTCGATCCAGCGGCGCCGGCCGCTGTCCAGCCGCGGCAGGAGCAGAACCAGCGGCAGCGTTAGCTTGCCTCCGGTCAGATCGGAAAGGACCGGCTTGCCCAGGGTCTCCTGGTCCGAGGTGAAGTCGAGCAGATCGTCGACCAACTGAAAGCAGAGGCCGAGGGAGCGGCCGTATTCGCCCAGAGCCGTTGCCGCGCCACCGCCGTCGAGCTTCAAGGCCGGAATCGAACAGGCCGCAGCAAAGAGATGGGCGGTCTTGCGCTCGATGACGTCGAAGTACTCGTCCACGGTGACGTCGGCGGCGCCCAGCCGCTCGAGGACGAGAAGCTCGCCCTCGGTCATGCGCAGAACGGCGTCGCAGAGGCGGCGCACGATCTCCAGCCGGTCGTGGCTCAGGGCCGTCCGCATCGAGGTGGTGTAGAGCCAGTCGCCCAGAAGCACGGTCCGGCTGGTATCCCAGACCCGATGGGCGGCCGTCCGGCCTCGCCGGAGCTCGGCGTTGTCGATGATGTCGTCGTGGATCAGGGAAGCCGTGTGGATGAGCTCGACCACCGCGGCATAGGTCAGATCCTCGTCGGACTCGGCCTCCAGCATCTGCGAAGCCAAGAGCAGAAGCGCCGGCCGGACCCGCTTGCCGCCGCCGTTGACGAGGTAGCCGGCCGCGTCTTCGATGAAGGGAACGTCCGAGGCGAGCTGCTCGCGCAGAATGTCTTCGACCGCGGCCAGGCGATCGGCCACGAGCGCCAGGAATCTCTCGCCCTGAACTCCCTTCGCCTCAGGAGTTTGGGGCTCGGAGGCGGTCGCCGGTGGCGAAGCCAGAGACGGCGCGACTGAGGGATTGTGGCTCAAGATTCGATGCCTGGCTGCTACCTAGCTACCCGGAGTCTCGCTCTGCTCGAACTCGAGCACGGGTTCGAAGTCTTCGGTCGAATCGAGGGCTCCATCCCGAAACCGGTAGACCTTGCCGAGCGAGAAATACCACCAATCCACCTCGACGTGCTCGGGCAAGATTCTGCGCTGGACCTTATCCGGTTTTCCGGCATGGCGGTAGATCTCGCGCTGGGCATCGCTCTCCAAGGACGCGAGGAACTCGCGGAACGTGGCCAGGAACTCCACGTTTTCGAGCTCCACCGACACGACCACCGGGCCGCCGGCCCGGATCCGACCGGTCAGCTCCTCGTGCGCCAGGACATGGAACTCCTCCCCGCCGGGGCGGCCGACGGTGACGCCGAGAAACAAGTCGAACTGGTTGAAGCCGGGATCCCAGGGCCACTCGATCGCGAAGGCCCCGGCGGCCGAGGTTCGGGTCGCGGCGTCGCGTTCGACGCCCTCACGCTTGCGCAGCCGGAGGTAGTCGAACTTCTCGCGGCTGGCTCGAAAAACGACCTCGACGCCCTCCACCGGCCGGCTGCCGGTGTCGGTTACAACGCCCGTGATCGAGACGGGTTCACCTTCCTTGTGGGGGGCGCGATTCCAGGGGGCCTTGGCCGGCGCCGAGCCGCATCCGAAAGCAGCGAGCACGGCGAGGGCGAGCGCACCCCTGGCGACTTCGGTCAGCATGGAATGCCTTGATTATACGGTCTGGCGGCCTGGACGGCGCGGGGTCCGGGTTCGCCCTCGAGGACGGCGGTAGCGGTCAGTCCTCGAGCCACTCCAGATCGTCGGGCACTTCGAAGAGCTCGGCGCCGGCCTCGAGTGCGTGCGCTTCGGAGAACTCGAAGGCGGTCCGATTGCCGGTTCGATCCTCGTATTCCAGGCTCAGGATCGTGCCGTCGACGCGGGCGAGCACGAACGAAGCGGCCTGAAACTCGGCGGCCTCATCCACGGGCACGAGCCGGACGAGAGTGTTGCCCTCAGCAGTCGTCTCGGCGTCGGCCTGGTACCGGGCTCGGAGCCGGTCGGTCTCCAGGCGCAAGAGCTCGAGCCCCTCGGTCTCACCGCCCTGGAGCCGGTAGCGGCGTCCGCTGGGCTCGCCGGGATTCCAGGTGTAGACCCAGTCACCGCATAGCAGGAAGTCCTTGGGAAAGGGCTCACCGTACGACCAACGCAGACATCCCGGCATATCTAGATAGAGCGTGCCGGTCTCGGAGTCCCCGGTCGAAAAGCCGTTGGGGACGTAGTACTGGACAAAATCCGCCTCGAACGGAGCGGATGCGGTCAAGCGCGTGCGCGCGTCGTCCAAGAGAACCCAGGCGTCGGATCCGGACACGGCGCCGGCAAGGGCGGCGAGCGGTCCGAGGACGGCCACCAGGGCCCACGGGAGTGCGCTCTTGCCGCGGGCTCGGAAAGGCATCTGCGGGCACTCGACGGTGCCGGATCGGGGATCTCGGCGTCGGCGGCTCAATGTCGAAAGTGCCTCCGGCCGGTCAGGAGCATCGTCATGCCGTGTTCGTCGGCTGCGGCGACGACCTCGTCGTCCCGCTTGCTGCCTCCGGGCTGGACCACGGCCCGGACGCCGGCTTCGGCGAGAACGTCCAGGCCGTCCCGGAAGGGGAAGAATGCGTCCGACGCCGCCACCGTGGAGGCGAGTGGAATCTGGGCCTTGCCGACGGCGATCTTGCAGGAGTCGATCCGGCTCATCTGGCCGGCGCCGATGCCGACGGTCTGGAGGTTGTTGGCAACCACGATGGCATTGGAACGCACGTGGCCGACGACGGTCCAGGCGAACTCGAGCGCGGATCGCTCTTCGTCGGTGGGCTGGCGCCGGGTCGGGCAGCTCCAGGCCACTGCATCGGCGGCGATGGCGTCGGCTTCCTGGACCAGGAAACCGCCCTCGATTGGCCGCAGATCCCAGCGGCCGGACTCGGTGCGCAAGGGGGCGGCGAGCAGCCGGAGATCGGTCTTGCGCGACAGCCGGGTGACGGCGTCCTCGTCGAACTGGGGTGCGACCACGACCTCGACGAACTGGGGAGCCAGGGCTTCGGCCAGCGCGAGGTCGATGGTCCGGTTGACCGCCACCACCGAGCCGAAAGCCGACATCGGGTCGCAGGCCAGGGCCCGCTCGTAGGCCTTGGCGACGTCCTCGCCGAGACCCACGCCGCAGGGATTGTTGTGCTTGACGATGACCGCGACCGGATCCCCGAAGGCCCCGGCCATGCGCCGAGCAGAGTCGGCGTCGAGCAGGTTGTTGAAGGAAAGCTCCTTGCCCTGAAGCTGGTGAAAACCACCCAGGATCCCGCCGTCTCCTTGGGTACGATAAAGGGCCGCGTTCTGGTGCGGGTTCTCGCCGTAGCGAAGCCGGGTCACGAGATCCAGGTCCAGGAGGTGATGTCTGGGCAGACCGTCGCCGCCTTCCGCCGACATGCTCTCCAGCCAGTGCGCGATGGCGGCGTCATAAGCCTGCGTGTGGCGGAACGCCTTGAGCGCAAGTCGCCGGCGTAGCGGCTCCGGCACCGTGCCGTCCGCCTCTTCGAGAGCCGCCAGCACCTGGGCGTAGTCGGCGGGATCCACGATCACCACGACGCCGCGATGGTTCTTGGCGGCGGCGCGGATCATCGCCGGGCCGCCGATGTCGATCATCTCGACGATGTCCTCGAAGCGCGAGCCCGGGGCTGCGGCGACCTCCTGGAACGGATACAGGTTCACGGCCACGAGATCGATCGCTGTGATCCGGTGGGTGCCCAGCTCGGACAGGTGCGAGGCCTTCTCCCGGTCGGCGAGGATGCCGCCGTGGATCTGGGGGTGCAGGGTCTTGACCCGGCCGCTCAGGATCTCGGGGTATCCGGTGACGTCGGCCACCCGGATGAGCTCGAGACCGGCGCCCTGGAGGGTCCGGTAGGTGCCCCCGGTGGACAGGATCTCGATGCCCAACCGGCGCAGGCCCTTGGCGAAGTCCACCACGCCGTCCTTGGCGAAGACCGAGATCAGAGCGCGTTTCGCTTGCAGCATTCGCGGCGTTTCCTGCTAGCGGGCGACCGCGGCCGCCTGGCGTCCGGGACGGGACAGGGGCAGGTCGCGGCTGTCGGCGCCTCCCGAAGCCAGCCAGACGTAGCGGTAGAGCGCGGCCAGATCGCTCACCGAGTGACTGAACGACAAGGAGCCGACACCGAATGCTGTCGAGCGGTCGTCGAACTCCCGGACTCCGTCGATGCGGCCGACGCGCTGATACTCGCGGCCGATCATGGGGTAGAGGCGCCGTCCGCGCCGGCCGGTCTGGCCGAACAAGAGCTCGACGTCTTCGCCGCTGCGCAGATCCCTGCCGGTGCCGTAGAACACGACTGGAAACCTTGCAAAGGCGCTGCCGACGTAGCGGCCGTAGTCGGACCGGTAGCGAACTTCGGCGGGGTCGCCGTCGGCGAGGCGCAGCGGGTGGTTGCTGTCGGCCGTGAGCACCGCTAGCCGGCCCAGTTCTTCAATTACGGTCTCGAACGGTGTCAGGCGGGCGATTGCCGTGGCCGCCTTGCGGGCGCTGGCGGCGGCCGATCGCGTCGGATCGGCGTTTGCCGCCCGGTGACGATCCGATCCCAGCTCCGCCAGGACCCCGCGCACGAACGCCTGCTCGTGCCGCTTGACCAAGCGCAGGAGATCGGGTGGCGCGATGAGCGCCGCCTGCTTTGCGATCTCGAGATGAGTCTCCTTGGTCCAGCCGGACGCGGGCGGCACGCTCACGAGCGCGATCGCAAGCCAAGCTCCGGCTGCCGCCTGCCAGTTCATGGAGCCATTCTATGGCGACCGGGCAAGCCCGGGTGAGGCCGTTGCGCGCGAAGACTCGGGCCGGACTTATACTCGGGATACGCGGCGGGAGCGCGGACCGATGATTGGACGAAGCCTGTCTCACTACCGAGTTGTAGAGAGGCTTGGTGCCGGCGGCATGGGCGAGGTCTTCGTGGCCGAGGACAGCCGGCTCAAGAGGCGAGTAGCTCTCAAGGTCCTGCCGCCGGAGTTCGCGGCCAGCGCCGAGAGGCTCGAGCGGTTTCAGCGCGAAGCGCAGGCGCTTGCCCGGCTCCAGCACCCCAACATCGTGGCGATCCATTCGGTCGAGCACGCCGACGACATTCATTTCCTGACCATGGAATTGGTCGAGGGGCGGCGCCTCGGCGAGCTCATTCCGTCGGGCGGCCTGCCCCTGGAGCGCTTCTTCGATCTGGCGGTGCCTCTGGTCGAAGGGGTCGCCGCCGCCCACGAACAGGGCGTCGTGCACCGGGACTTGAAGCCCAGCAACGTGCTGGTGGACCGAAACGGAACCGTCAAGGTCCTGGACTTTGGCCTCGCCAAGCTCGGCGTTGACGAGGGCATCTCGACCGATGCCGCCGGACGAACGGCCGAGACTCTGACCGATCCGGGCCGGGTTCTGGGGACCTTGGCGTACATGTCGCCCGAGCAGGTGCGCGGGCAGCCCGTCGATCACCAGAGCGACATCTTCTCGCTCGGGGTCATCCTGCATGAGATGGCGACGGGTGAGCGGCCGTTTGCGGGCGCGAGCTCGATGGACGTGGCTTCGGCGATCCTGACGCAGGATCCCCGGCAAGTGCCCGAGCTGCGCGAAGACCTGCCCTTCCATCTGGGGCGGATCGTGCGCCGCTGCCTGGCGAAAGACGTGGAACACCGGTACCGAGCAACCCAGGATCTGCGCGAGGACCTGGCGGCGCTCGGTGGCGAGGTGGCCTCGGGCCAAGTGCGTACCTCGACGCTGACTGACGAGCTGGAACCGGTCCGCGCCGGCCGCTGGCCTGGTCGGCTACTTACGGTGCTGGCGGTGCTGGCCGGACTCGGCCTCGCCGGTCTCGCCTTTTGGACGCTGAGCGCGCGTCAAGATCGGGCTCCGGCCGGCTACGACGTCCTGGCCGTCTTGCCGTTCCAGAATCTCACGGGCGACGCCAACCAGGACTACCTCGGAGAAGGCCTGGGCGCGGCTCTCATCGCCCAACTGACCAACGCCGGCGGCCTGAGCGTGCTCAGCCGGTCCGAGGCTTGGAGCTTCGAGCGGGAAGGCTTGAGCCCCACCGAGCTGGGCAAGAAGCTGGGGGTCGCCGCCATCGTGGGAGGCGAGTTCCACCGCGAACCGAACGGACTGCGGGTCGACGTCCACTTGGCCGACGCCGGCAACGGCGTCGTCTTGTGGTCCGAGAGCTATCACGGCGCCCGGGACGGGATGGCCGCCTTGCAGGGCTCGATGGCTCGCGACCTGGCCCGGTTCGTCTCGGTGCCGCTCTCCTGGTCCGAGCGCCGCCGGCTGGCGCGTGAGCCAACCGGTTCCGCGCGGGCCTACGATCTCTACCTCCAGGCGCACCAGTTCTTGGAGACCGTGGACCGGCCCCGCAGCCTGGAGTTCGCCCGGGACCTGTTTCGCGAGGCCGTGCGCACGGATCCAGACTTCGCTCTGGCCGAGGCCGGTCTGACCGAAGCCTCGTTGCGGCTCTTCGAGCGCTCGAAGGACCCCAGTTGGCTGGCCGAGGCCGAGCGCTCAGCGAACCGTGCCCTGGAGCTGGATGCGTCGCTGCCAGCGGCCCTTCTGGGAATGGCCAAAGTGCTGAGGGCCTCGGGGCGGTATGCGGAATCGCTTGCCGAGCTGCGCTCGCTCCTGGCGCGGCACCCGCGACCGGACGAGGCCCATCGGGAGCTGGCCTTCGCCTACGAAGAGGCCGGGGACCTCGCGGCGGCGGAAAGCTCGCTCAGGACGGCGGTCGCGCTACGCAGCGATCACTGGTTTCACTGGAACTCCCTGGGCGGCTTCCTGGTGCGCAAGGGCGACTATCCGGGGGCGCGCGCGGCCTTCGAAGAGGCCGCGGACTTGGCTCCGGAGGGGATCGGCTGGCCGCACTGGAACCTGGCCGCGGTGTACCTCCGGGAGGCGGACTTCAAGGGCGCCATTGCTGCCTACGAGGCGCTCGATCACCCCATTGAGGATGCCAGGCTGGCGGGCAACATCGGGACCGCCTATTACTTCGCGGACCGCCTGGACAAGGCCGAGGAGTTTTACCGGCTGGCGGTGCGGTTGGAGCCTGCCGACCCGATCAAGCACGGCAATCTGGCCGACCTTCTGCTGCGCCGCGGCGAGACCCACGCCGCCCACGCGTCGTACCGGCGCGCGATGGAGCTGGTGGAAGCGGCTCTCGAGCGGACGCCGCAGTCCAACGAGCTGCGGGTCTCGAGAGCGCTCTACGCCGCCAAGGCTGGGGAGTGCGCGGTCGCGACCGAGCTGGCTTCGGGCCTCAAGGCCGAGCTACCACCGACCGGTCAGAACTTCCACGATCGGGCACTGGTGCACGCTCTTTGCGGAGAAGACGGCGAGGCGCTCGAGGCGCTGGGCCAGGCGATCTCCCTGGGGGTGTCGGCGGATCTCATCCGTCAGGAGGACGAGTTTCGCCGCTTCCACGCGACCGAAGCGTTCGAGCGGCTTACCGCCGCCGGCACGCCCTGAGCGCTTCCGCGCTCAGTCGTGAATCTCGATCCGGGGATCGGTCTTGCACAGGCAGTCGGCCTTCTCGCCGTCCTCGCAGGCGTAGACGGTGATCCGATAGGGCCAGGCCAGATTGTCGCCCGGCTTGACCGACCCGGCCACGTTGGAGCTCTTGGTCTTCTTGTCGCCGCAATCGATGGCGGGGATCGTTCCCAGCCAGTTGTTGGCGGGGTCCGCTCCCTTGTAAGCGATCTCGAAGTAGTAGTTGCCTTCCTGCTGGTCGTCGATCCACCAGCGCACCTTCTTGGGCTTGCCGTTGTAGACCGTCTTGTTCTTCCAGATGGTGGCGTCGTACGGTCGCACCATCACGCACTCGTCGCCAGCCCATTCGGCGGCGCACTCGTCGTCCTTGCCCATGTAGGTGAGGTCCACGGCTCGAAACGGCGGACGCCCCGCCGCAACTTCCTCCTGTGGAGAGGGGGCGTACACGGTGTCGCCGCCATTCGACTCCGCGGCCATGGGCTCTTCCTGGGCGGCAGGCGGACACCCCAGAAGCAGGAGGGTCGCCGCTCCAACTCCGACAAGAATCGACAAGCTACGCTGGTACCTCGGCCGCATTTCGGGACTCCTTTCGGTTTTCGGAACGATCTTACTGTAACGATAATCTTAACCTCGCGCAAGATCCGGAAACGAGAACCGGCTCCGAGCGCTATCCGGCCGGCCCGCGGGGCCTTCCGGACGAGGCGCAAGCGCCTTGGTCCGGGAGTTCGGAGTCGCCCGCTGGCTGTCGCCGGATGCCGGCGGCAGCCGGAACGGCCCGTGGGCTCGGCGGCGGCCGGTTTCGTCCGAAGGGACGCCCGTTTTGTCTTGACGGCGACCGTTCCGGGCGGCTATAAAGCGCTGGGACTTTTTCCGGGTCCCGTGCCCAGGTAGCTCAGTCGGTAGAGCACCTGACTGAAAATCAGGGTGTCGGTGGTTCGATTCCGCCCCTGGGCACCATTCACGTCCCCATGGATCCCGTCCCAAGGGTCGAGTCCCACGGGTTCAGGCTCAGCGGCGGCCGACAGCCAACGACCTAGCTCGAAAGCAACGGCATACCGTGCCGGCCCCGCTTGGTCTCCCGGTCCTGGCACCGGCACCGGGTGGCCCGAAGCCGATCCCGCTCAGAAGCGATAGCCGAAGCCCAGGCCGACGGCGCCGTCGAGCAGAGCAGAGGTGGACCCCGGAATGCGGACAGGTTGCTAGGTGGGATCGCGACCGAGCAGAAGGAGTCGCCATCCCCTGGCGCGGCTGAGTCCAACGCGTTGCAGCTCTTGTGGAGAAGCGTTTCTTCCGAGATGCGAGAAGCGACCTTCTCCGAGAAAGTCTTGAGCCGAGAGAGCGGCAATCGGCCCTGACCTCGTGCGACAGATGCACGCTCTTGCCGGATCGATCTCGTGCGCCAAGTACGTTTGCGGATCTCTTGCTACAATCCTTCCGTAAGTGTATCCTTACGAAAGGATGGCCTAAAGCATGATGCTACGAGAACAACTTCGCGCCATCTCGGACCCGATTCGTGCCCAGATCCTGCAACATCTATCCAAGGGCGAGCAACGCGCCGGAGCGATCGCAAGCCACTTTTCTGTCACTCGACCGGCGATTTCACAACATCTGAACGTGCTGCGCGACGTTGGGTTGATCCGTGTGAGACGTGAAGCTCAGTCGAGGCTGTATTCGATCGATGTCGAGGCAGTGCAACGGCTCCGCGTGAGCTTCGACCAGTTTTGGAACAACGCGCTGCCTCGCCTGAAGTCTGTCGTCGAATCTGATTCGACGCAGAGAAGGAGGCATCGAGATTGAGGGACCTGGACAAGTCCATTTGGATTGACGCTCCACCAGATATCGTTTTCGAATATTTCACGGACCCGAAGAAGATGGTTCGGTGGTGCGATCGGACGGCGGGAGTCGAGCCGAATCCCCAGGGCCTGTACCGGGTTGACATGGGCGGCGCGGGGGTGATTGAGGGTCGCTTCCTGAAGATCGAAGCCCCATCGCTTGTCCTATTTGAAGCGCGGGCGGGCGCCGCACCGCCGAGTCTGATTGAGGTACGGATTACGCCGGAATCCGATGGCAGTCGTGTGGACGTCACTCAGTCCGGTTTGGATCTGTCGATCGACGAGGCCGCAGGTCGTGGTTGGGATTTTCACCTCGCCCGCCTGTCGGTGGCCGCGAGCGGCGGATCGCCAGGCGAGGACTCTTTCTGTCGTCGCTTCGTAGGCGGTGTGTATTGAGAGAGGGTTAGATGAACTCATGAGAAGAGTGTTTGGATTGATCACATTGCTCTGTGTCGTTGGCGTTCCCTGGCCTCGACACCTTGAGGCCCAAGACCGCCAAGACGGGGGGCCAATCGTTTGCAACTCCGGCGAGGAACTGGTGATCACGGACCGCGTCATCCATTCGGTCGAAGATGGCATCGTGGCCCACGGGAATTGTGAAGTGCGCATTATCGACAGCCGCGTCGAAGCGGATGGCGTTGCCGTGCTGGCTTTACGGAGCAGCGAAGTGGAGATCATCGACAGCTATTTATCCGGACTTGAGGCAGCCGTGGTCGCTGGCGGCGCCGCGACGGTGGAGTGAATAGATTCACCCATCGACGGCGAACTACGGAGATTGGCGAGAAGGGAGTCCGACTGGGTGCACGTGCCGATCTGGAGCTCGCGTCGGATTGTGTAGACGTGTGTCGCCCGGAGGCAACCGGGGACTCGGCCTGGAGACATGCCGCCAGTTGGCTCGAAACGGACTTCGTGTTGTGCTCTCGCCCCCGCTCAAGCACCATCCGCACCGCCCGCTCCCTGACTTCTGGTGCATACCGCTTGCTTGTTCCCATGGCTCCATCCTCTCAAGGTCTCGAGCCTCCGGGATTCCCGGCGCGACTTAATGGTCCCTCTGGAGAGTTTTCTCGCGACCGGCAAAGGATCGAATGGTAAACATCGCTGGCTTTGCGCCGACCCCGACGACCAGAGCCGGGCTGAGTTTGCGAACTGGAACGGCGGCCACGCTCGCGAGTCTCATTATCGCGAGCTGTGTCAAGGTTTCGCCGCCGCCCAGCATGGAGAACCCTATCCCCCTAAACCTAGACTTCTCGATTCCGAGTTTGGTTGACGGTTCGACCTGGGGGTGGGCTTTTCACGAGTTGTCCAATGCTGGGGTGACCGTGGAGGTTAGGGCCCAAGCGGGAGAACTACGACTCGATCGTGACCCACAGTGGATGGAGCTGAAAAAAGCTGGCGCGGTGTACGATTTGAACAGTTCGTTTGCCGGTCAACAGCTGCAGTTTTCTGCCACGGTTCAGAGGCCCCTGTCGTCCTCAGCGTCCGCGCGCATCGGCGTGTTGGTCCTGAGCGAAGACTGGGAGGTCACGGAGTTCTACTCCGGCTGGAGTTCGGCCGGACGAATCGAGGCGATTGCTCGAGTTCCCCACAACTCGTGGAACGCACAGCTAGTTGCTGAGTATCGCGGTCACGGAGAAATGACTCTGAACAGATTGCGCCTGACGGTGGATGGTACCGACGCAGGCCCGGCACTTCCCGGGCAAGAACCAACATCCCCCCAACTAGTCAGGTGGATTCGCGAGCACTCTGTTGAGCTGGCAACCACGGATCCGACCGCCCCGTTGGACGACCTTGAACAGTTGGTCGAGTTGGTAGGCGACAAGCCGTTGATCCTCTTGGGTGAGTCAACACACGGCACTTCGGAGTTCTTCGACTTGAAAGCGCGGATCTTCAGGTGGCTTGCGCTACAAGGAGGCCATTTGGTGCTGGCAATTGAAGATCATCCCGACAAAGTGGAGCGTATCGATCATTTCGTCCAAACCGGTGAGGGGGACGCCTCTGATGCCATCAAGGGACTGTTCAGTTTCTGGGCAAGGCGGGAGTTCGTCGAGTTTGTGCGATGGATGCGGGAGGCGACGGCGCGGGGCGATGTGCAGATCTCCGTTACGGGTATTGACTCGCAGGTCCCGCTGGGCCCTATCGAGCGACTACAAGCCGGGTCTACGGGTCTGGATCCTGACGCGTTGAGCCAAGTTGGCGATCTGTTGACACCGATGCGCATGGCGTGGGAGTCGGGTTGGTACCCCCTTCGAGAAACAGCGGAATACCTTGCGTGGGCTACGGCTGCCAAGAAAGTGCGCGCGATACTCGAAACTGCCGGCGCGTCAGAGCGGACCCTGTTCGATGCTGACCTAGTGTGGCAGTCAGCCCAGATATCCGCAACGCAAGACATCCGTGTGCGCGATCGCTACATGGCGGAAAACCTGGCCTGGCTCCGCGAACAATTGCCTGCGAGAGCCAGAATTGTCGCTTGGGCACATAACACCCACGTGCGGCTCGACGAGAATGCGATGGGTCAGCGACTCGAAGAGCAATTTCCCAACGAAGTACTCTCTGTCGGCTTGTTTACCAACAGCGGGGAGTACGTGGCTTTCGATGGGTCGAGTCTTCGGACGTACGCGTTGTTTGCTGGACCGACGGGATCATTGGAGCAGGCATTGCACCTTGCAAAGCGCCGGTTGTTCGCCCTCGACCTGAGGCCCCGTGAAGGGTCGATTCGATTTCGGCCTCTAGAAGCCCCAATGCTTCACCGCAACATCGGCCTTTGGCCTGCCGATTTTGGTTTCTACCGTGCAGTCATTCCAGATGGGTTCCATGCACTGGTGTACGTTGACGCAACTACGCCAACACGTCCTTTGGAAAGGTGAACCCCAGAGGCCTAATGAGCGATCTAGCGCGACTCCAAGACGCAATCGACAGCCACCCATGCGGACATCGCCCCCGGAGTGCAGGAGTCGACATGGCTGGCCGCATGCCCCGCCGGAAAGTCGAAGGAAGGAGGTGGCTCACTCGCTGGGGTGCGAGAACCTGGCGAGGGTCCACTGCGCCTAACGCGCAATCCGTTAACCGCGAGGAGAAAGCATGAACCCGAATTTCGAGTCACAAAGGACCATTGCCGCGTGGATCCGCATTGGAATTGTAGCGGGCATAGTCGCCTGCATTGCCTATCCCGCGATGGTCTTCATACCCATGCCACGCAGACTGACAGTCCTGGTTGCGTCGTCGTTCGGCCCGGCGCTCGCCCTTGCCAGCGTCGGCCCGTATCACTTCTTGAAGTTACACCGCGACACCGCGGCTGCTCAGGTTGGTGCCCTATCCAACGTTCTTGCTGGAGCTCTAGTCACAGCGATGTTGCTGGTGCAGATGGCAGTCAAGTTTCACAGGGACGACTACCTCGCCGACTCACCCGACGATGAGTCGGTTCGGTCTACGGTCTTTTGGATCTGGGACACGATTCTCGGGCTGGACGTCGCTTTCGACGTGTTTATCGGGTTGGGTACGTTGTTCTTTGCGATCGCAATGTTGCGCCACCCAAAGGTTCCCAAAGCCGTATCCTGGTCCGGTGTCTTCATCGGTGCGGTGGTCATCTTGGCGATGAACTTCTTTACGTTTCCCACTCCTCCAGCAGACGCGGGTTTGTTTGATCCGGGACCAGTCTCGGGGCTTTGGTACGCCGCGGTAGTTATCGTTCTGATCCGCGCTCTCCCCTGGGTGAGGACGCAGTCCAGCGCGAACGAACTGCGATCGCAATAGGATGACGGGGCTTCAACCTCAAGTCTGGCTAGCCGAAGCCGCCGCCATTTTGATCAAATCTGCCCGAGTGGCGACAGCGATGGCCGGGGCCGCGATCGGTGGTCTGTCTTGGTTGGGGTTCTTTGGCAACCGTGGGAATGACGGTGCATTTGTTGTCCGAAGAGCTCTCTCGGCGTACATCGTAGCGCCAGTCGGCATCTTCGTGATTAGGAGGTTCGGAAATGAGCGGGTTGGAAGCATTGATTTGGTATTAGGGCTATGAGAATCGAATTCGATGAAGAGTTCGCGCTTTCGATTGAAGAAGTCTTCGACTACTTCAGAACGCCGGCCGACTGGGTTCGCCTCTATGGGTCTGCGGGCCGCGTCGAAGACCGCGGCGACGGCTGGCTCGCCGTGCCGCTGCAGAAGTTCCCGTTTCCGTTGGTGGCCAAAGTGACCGAGTTCGAGGAAAACAGGTTCGTACGCTGGATCTTCCGGGGATTCTGGCATGGCTCGTGTGAAGTCGTGTTCGTCGACACGCCCCGCGGCGTCGCGATTCGAGGCTACGAGGACATCACTCCGAGGGGCCTGGGGTTTCTCGCCAACCCGTTCGAGAAGCTGTACCTGGAAAGAAACTTCCGAGCGATTTGGGAGCTGGGCTGGCGCCGGCTCCGCAAAGCGGAGTGAAGGCCGTGTCAACAGCACGGCCGGATCCCGATAGCCACAGAGAAACCCTAATGGAGGCTGTCTCGCGGTGATCGAACGCCACCAAACACGTCGGCGGAAGCGTGATACTGAGCATCAACTCGCCAAGCTGGGAAAAGCGTTGCCTGGCGGAGCAAGATTTGCCAAGCACGGTCCATCGGTCGGACGTAACCTGGCTGGCCTAGAAACGATAGCCGAAGCCTAGGCCGATCATGAGCGGGCCGTGTTCGTCGGCACTCGCCGCAGACCAGCCCCCCGTACCCAAGTAGAATTGGCAGATGAATCGCGCGGAAAACCCGGCGCGGTTCAAACCTCGCCGCGGCCAATACGCTGACGGGTGGGCACCGGCGGTCCCCTGCCGGGGTGGGGAGGCGGACGAGGCGGACGAGGTGGACGCCTGAAGGGTTGTCGGGGAACCGCGCTGGCGGTGCCGGAAGCCGGTCCATGCCGTTGTAGGCTGCCCGGCGGGATGTCGTCCGATTCCGAGAAGCGTCTGCCCGCCGAGCTGGAGGCCGAGCTGGGAGAGCTCTTGGGCGACCGGTTGTCGCTGTCGGAGTCGGTGCGGGCGAATCACGGTCGGGACGAGTCGTATTTGCCGCCGGTCGCGCCCTGGGCGGTGGTGTTTCCGGAGACGACGGCCGAGGTCCAGGAGATCGTTTGCGCCTGCGGCCGGTACGGTGTCCCGATCGTTCCATTCGGCGCCGGTTCCTCGCTCGAAGGGCACGTGCTGCCGGTTGCCGGCGGGATCACGGTGAGCCTGGCCCGGAAGAACCGGGTGCTCGACGTGAGCTCGGGGGATCTCACCGCGGTGGTCGAGGCGGGGGTTACCCGCCTGCAGCTCGAGCGCGTCCTGGCACAGCAAGGGCTCTTCTTTCCAGTGGATCCGGGAGCTGACGCGACCCTTGGCGGCATGGTCGCTACCGGCGCCTCCGGCACGGCCACGGTGCGCTACGGGTCGATGCGGGAGAACGTCCTGGCGCTCGAAGTGGTGCTCGCCGACGGCACGGCGATCCGGACCGGGACACGGGCGCGCAAGTCCTCGGCCGGGTACGACCTCACCCGGCTGATGGTTGGTTCGGAGGGAACGCTAGGGATCGTGACCGAGATCGCCCTTCGGGTGCAGGGCGTCCCCGAGGCCATCTCGAGCGCGGTCTGTGCCTTTCCGGACATGGCGGCCGCGGTCGGTGCCGCGGTCGAGGTCATCCAGCACGGGATTCCGGTGGCTCGGGTCGAGCTTCTGGATGGGGTTGCGATGGGCGCGGTCAACCGCCACTCGGGGCTGGAGGAGGCCGAGCTGCCGACGCTGTTCTTCGAGTTTCAGGGCTCGCCCCGGAGCGTGGCCGGCGACGCCGCAGAAGCCGAGGCCATCGCCCGCGCCCGGGGTGGCCGAGACTTTCGCTGGGCTACCGATGAGGGCGAGCGGCGCCGGCTCTGGCGAGCTCGGCACGACGCCTATTTCGCCAGCCTGGCGCTCCGGCCCGGAGCGCGGGTGCTCTCGACCGACGTATGCGTGCCGCTGTCGCGCTTGGCCGAGACGATCGGGGCGACCCGGGAAGAGGCCGCCCGGGCTTCGTTTCCGGTGCCGCTCGTCGGGCACGTCGGCGACGGCAACTTTCACCTGCTGCTGGTCCTCGACCCGAATTCGCCGGCAGAGCTGGAGGAAGCCAAGGCTCTCAACCGGGCGCTGGTGGAACGGGCACTGGCCGCCGGTGGCACCTCGACCGGCGAGCACGGCATCGGTCTGGGCAAGCGGGAGTGGCTGGAGCGGGAGGCTGGCGCGGGGCTCGAAACCATGCGCGCGATCAAGCGCGCTCTCGATCCCGAGGGGCTTCTGAACCCGGGCAAGATCTTCCGGTCGTAGGAGCCCGCGGGCTATTGGTGGCGGGTGGCGGGTTTCGGCTGCCGGGCTGCCGGGTGGGCGGCGGCGGAGACAGTGCCCCGCGGGCTTGGCGCTCGACACGCCAAGATGGGGCGGGTAGGCTCGCCGCCGATGACGGCCCCGATGAGGACCGAATGAGGACCAGGATGACCGGATGGGTCGCGATGGCGCTGACTCTGGCGCCGGTTGCGGCCGTGGCCGGCGCCGTGAATGGGGCCGAGGACGGTTCCGGCCAGGCGGAAGCGGCGGCGTTCGAAGAAACCTCCGAGGACCAAGCCCTGAGTGCGGCGACCGATCCGGCGGAGCAACCCACAGGAGACCAGACCCCGATGACTCAAGAGGCGACCGGATCGTTCGAAGTCAAGCTTGCTCCGCTGGAGCTACACCACGAAGGACAGGACGCGCTCTTGGGGCGCATGTCGATCGACAAGGTATTCGAGGGAGATCTGGACGCGACCAGCACCGGCGAGATGCTGAGCGCCCGGACCGCGCTGCCCCAGTCGGCCGGCTATGTCGCCATCGAGCGGGTCGAGGGCACGCTGGGCGGCCGCCGGGGAACGTTCGTGCTTCAGCATTCGAGCTGGATGCAGGGCGGCGAGCAGCATCAGGGAATCTCCGTGGTGCCGGATTCCGGCACCGGCGAGCTCGAAGGCCTTGCCGGCTCGATGGTGATCGAGATTCAGGATGGCGAGCACGCCTACCGTTTCGAGTACACCTTGCCCGAATAGGCTCGAATCGAATCGAGACAAGCCGACCTGCCGCCGGCCGGCCTGCGCCGGAGGACGATTCGCCGGGCTCAACAGGCTAGAGCTCGTGGACCAGCTCGCCCAGGTGTCCGATGGCGTCGAGCAGTTGCCGCCGGCCGAGGTACGGGGCCGGCCCCAGCCGCAGGACCTGGTCGCGATGGTCGGTCCAGACGCCGCGCTGCTTGAGACGCCGGCAGAGCTCGCCCGCCCGCGGCGAGCGCAGGGCTAGGAATCCACCCAAAGACTCGAACGGGACCGTCGTGTCCCGGGCGATCGCGGATGGATCCAGGTCCAGGGCGTCGAGCTCCCGGCACAAGAGTTCGATCTGACGCTGGCTCACCTCTCGCAGCAGCTCCGGGTTGAGACCGTGCCGTTCGAAAAAGGCGAAAACCGCCGCGCCCCGGTAGTTGCTCGTCGGATCGTAGGTAGCGCCGGCGAATCGATTGTCGCGGCTGCTGTAGGAGACTCCGCCGCTCTGCGCCTCGGTCAGCTCGCCGAACTCGGCGAACCAGCCGGTGGCGATGGGCCGTAGATCGCAGGCGGGCGGGAAGCGCAAGATGGCGTTGCCTTCGCCGAGCTGGCAGTACTTGTAGCCGGCGGTGACGACGTAGGCGTCCTCGAGGCCGCGTCCGGTGAGCGAAAAGGGCACGGCATTGAGCTGATGGTAGACGTCCAGGACCAGAATCGCGCCGTGCTTGCGGCAGGCCTCGGCGGCCGCGGTCAGGTCGCCGGCGATTTGGGCGCTCTCGAAGAAGACGGTCGAAGTGCAGACGGCGGAGGTGCGCTCGTGGACTTCGGCGGCGAGCCGCTCGCCGATCGTGGCGGCGGGGGCGGCCGGGACCTTGACCACTTCGAGGCCTTCCTCGGCCAGACGGTCGAGCTGGCGGCGCAGGGAGTGGAACTCCCCGTCGGTGGTGACGATGCGAGGCCGGGTCGCCAGCGGCAGGGCCGAGAGCAGGCGCACCAGAAGATCGTGGGTGCTGGCCGCCAGCGAATAGAGGCCGCCGGGATCGTCCAGGAGCCGGCGGTAGCCGGCGCGCACCGCATCGGCCTGGGCGAAAGCCAGGTCCCATTTGTCGTCTACCGCTTCGGCGGCGTCCAGCCACGCTTGCCGCTGAGCCTCGAGGCCGCAGTCGGGCCAGGCCTGATGCGAGTGTCCGGAAAGAAGGGTGCGCTCGCCGACGCGGAAGTGCCGGTAGTGCTCGGCGAGCGGGTTGTCGTCGGCCAGGAGCTCGTCGGCCGAGAAAATCCTGGGGCTCATAGGCGGGCGCGGATTTCCCAGAGATCCGGGAACACCGGCCGAAACAGAGTCGAACGCAGATAGTCGGCGCCGGAAGAGCCACCGGTGCCGGTCTTCGAGCCGATGGTGCGCTCGACCATCTTGACGTGGCGGTAGCGCCACTCCTGGAGCCCCTCATCGAAGTCGACCAGGCGCTCGCAGACCATGGCCTCGACCGGGTACTCCCGGTAGACAGTGAGCAGAATCTCCTGAACCTCGGGCGAGGGCTCGATTGGAGCCAGCACGTCCCGCTCGAGGGCGGCCTCGGGGACCGGGTGGCCGCAGGCGTCGAGATAGCGTAGGAAGCCGTCCCAGAGCGTCGGCTCCCTGAGGCGCCGCTCGAGCCGCTCGCGCCCGGGACTGCCTTCGGCGTGGTGCTCGACGGCGCGCTCGTTCTTGGCGCCGAGCAAGAATTCTACTTCGCGGAACTGGGCGGACTGGAAGCCGCTGGCGGACTCCAAGCGACTGCGAAACGAGCTGAACGAAACCGGGGTCATGGTCTCTAAGACGTCCACCTGGGCGACCAGGGTCTTGAAGATCGTGAGGACGCGCCCCAGGGTTGCCAGGCTTCGCGCCGAATCGCCCGCCTCCAACCGCCGGCTGAGCTCTTCCAGCTCGTGCAGCACCTGGCGGAACCAGAGCTCGTAGACCTGGTGGATGACGATGAAGAGCAGTTCGTCGTGCTCCGGGCCGTCGGAGAGGGGAACCTGGAGCTCGAGCAGCTCATCGATCTTGAGGTAGCTCGAATAGGTCACGGTCTTGTCGCTGCTGATCTTGAATGCCATGGGCGCATGCTACGGATGCCCCGAGGTAGGCGCAACCCGGCGCCTTCGGAGCCAACTCGGAGGCAGCTTGGAGCCGGCTCGAAGCCAGCTCGAGCGGCTGCTAGAGTACGAACCGATGACCCGGCCGATCCGTCCCGCCAGGCGCACCGAGAAGATCACCTACGCGGTGCGCGACGTCGTGCTCTGGGCCGAGGAGGCCGCCGCCGCGGGCCGGGACATCCTGTATCTCAACATCGGCGACCCGAATCTCTTCGATTTCGAGACCCCGGCGCACATCGTCGAGGCGACCTGCGCCGCGATCCGGGCCAACAAGAACGGCTACGCGCCGTCCTCGGGCATCGAAGAAGCCAGGCGGGCCGTGGCCGCCGACAACGCCGCCAAGGGCATCTCCGGCATCGTCCACACCTTCGTCACCTCGGGCTCGAGCGAAGCCATCGATCTGGCGATCGCGGCCCTCGTGGATCCGGGCGACAACGTGCTGATTCCGTCACCCGGCTATCCGCTCTATCCGGCGGTGCTGGCGCGGTTCGATGCCGAGACCCGTTGGTACCGGCTGGACGAGGGCAACGGCTGGCAGCCGGACATCGACTCGATTCGGAGCCAGATCGACGAGCGGACCCGCGCCCTGGTGGTGATCAATCCCAACAATCCCACCGGATCGGTGACCGACGAGTCGGTTCTGCGCGAGCTCATTGCGATCGCCCAGGAGCACGACCTCGTGCTTTTCAGCGACGAGATCTACGATCGGCTGGTGTTCGAGCCGGGTTCCTTCGTGGCTACCGCGTCGCTCGCCCCGGAAGCCAAGGAAGCCAAGATCGTGACGCTGCACGGCCTCTCCAAGGTCTTCGTGGCGCCCGGCTTCCGGCTGGGCTGGGCCTCGATCTCGGGACCCGAAGACGAGCTCGCGGACTACTGCGAGGCGATCCAGAAGCTCGAGCGGGCCAGGCTATCGGCGAACCATCCGGAGCAATACGCCGTGGCCCCGGCGCTCGAAGGTCCCATGGACTACCTCGACGGGGTAGTGGCCAAGCTGCGCGCGCGGCGCGATCTCGTCACCGAGCGGCTGAATGCCATGCCCGGCATCGACTGTGTCGAGCCGCGGGGGGCATTCTACGCGTTCCCCAGAATCGACCTGGGCGTCTCGGACACCGAATTCTGCCGGCGGGTCGTGAGCGAGACCGGTGTCGTGATCGTTCCGGGCAGCGGCTTCGGCGGGCTCGCGGGAGCGGACCATTTCCGGGTCGTGTTTTTGCCTCCCGAAGAGATCCTCGAGCCGGCTCTGGACCGGATCGAAGCGATCGCGGCCTCGTACTAGCCGATCGGCCGCCCCCGGTAGACGGCAACCTCCGATCCGATGGCGAGGAACGCCGACCGGGGCTCGCTTGCGAGCGCCTCCGCAAATCGGGCTCCGTAGAGGCGAGCAACGTCGCAATCTAGCGAGGCGAATGTGGCGTTCCGGACGCGCCACTGAGGGTGATCGACTCGGTATTCGAGCGTCGATCCGTCCCGCTGGCCGACGTAGCCCCAGTAGTGCTCCGTCACGAACTCTTCCTCCGAGCTGGCTTCCGGATATGAGGCTGGTGGCTCGGACTCGAGGACGAGGCGATGCCAGCGGTCTCCGGTACGCCATGCGTAGCTGGTTCGGTTGGAGTCTTCCCGATCAAGTTCGTGTCGCATCGGCAGCGCGACGTAGTTCTCGTTGTAGAGACGGCGTGCCACCCAGGCGATGGCCATCCGGGGAACGATTTCTTGGACGAAGACCACACCACGTTGCGCCGAGCCGCCGACTTCCCGGCGGACGTAGAAGCGCAGATTCACTTCGCTGAAGTCCCGGTGGAACGGGATCGCCAGACCGTGGACGCGGGTTTCGAGAAACCGAAAACCCACCATGCTGACCAAAGTCCGGCCTGCCCAGTCGTCAAGCTCGGTTCCGGCGGGGACCAGGTCCTCGAGGAGAGCGGGATCGATCTCGAAATTGAGCATCGCCAGGTGCCTCCACTCGGCGGTGAGAAAGGGTTTCAAGGCTCGAGCCTCTAGTTCAGAACGCCTCGACCCCAGCGGCGGGCGGCCCTCAGCAGGACCCAGTGCGTTGGCAGGTGGCCGATGATCGGGACCGCGAGCATGACGACCAGGACGAAGAGAGGTGGCGGCATCAGGGTCTGAGGCACGCCGAAGGGGCGGACGAGCCAGTTGATGTTGGCTTCCGGGGCGGTCCAGAGGTAGCTCGCCGGGATCAGGAACCAGACGATCAGCGTCTGGAGCTTCCAGCCGCGCCGGTCGTAGCCCAGCCTCCAGATCGCCCAGAGCAGGATCAGCGGCACGAAGGTGTGAAAGAGAGACAGGCTGCGCAGGCCCAGCGAGGTGCCGGCGTTGAACATGTACTCGGTGCCACCGATGGGATGGAAGCCCGCGACCAGGCGCACCGCCACGTCCAGATTCCAGAGGAGCTGGATGAGCAGAACACCGACCGCCTGGGAGGCGATGAGGACCGGGCTTTCCAGCCACAGCGCGACGCACAGCACGAGGTTGGCGAAGTCGCAGATCCAGAGAAAGTGTCCCGGCCCGTAGAGCCGGTAGTAGACTGCGAACCACACCACGGCCCAGAGCGTGTAGCCGAGTTTCAGCGCGAGCGGGATGCGCGCGATTGCCACCGAAGACCGGGTGAACGATTCAGCGGTGGCGGTCGGTCGGGACACGAAAGGAGGGGCCGGGGCCGCGAAGGCCCCGGCCGGCTCCGGAGAAAACGCTAGAAGCGGAAGATCAACTGGCCGGTGATCTTCCGGTCGATCAGGTCGCCGAAGACGTGCTGCTGCACGTCCTCTTCAAGGAGGTTCTGGGCGTTGATCGAGAAGGTGCCCTTGTCGCCACCCCAGCGCACGCCGATTCCCAGATTGATCTGGGTGAAGGCCTCGGTCGGCCCCCAGAAGCGGGCGTCCAGAACGTCGGTCCAGAACGCGTCGTCAACGTAGTTGGCGTTGGAGTTGACGAACCAGTTGCCGTTGTCGAAAGCGATACCGAGGTTGACCCGGTGCTCCGGTGGAGAATTCACGCCGTCGCGGAGGGTTCCGTTCGGCAGGACGACCTGGTCGATGCCGCTGACCTCGGGCTCGTCCTGGTAGGAGTAGTTGAAGAACCAGGACCAGTTGTTGTTCGGATTGGCGTTGAAGCTGAGCTCGAGGCCCCGATCCACGGTCTCACCGATGTTTCGGTACGAGAAGAGCGCGGGGAAGGCGTCTCGTAGCGCTGTGGCCAGCAGGAAGTCGAGCACCGGCCCGGGGATAGGCGGGTTGGTGATGAAGAACTGCGAGCTCGTGTGGTTTGCGGCGGTGTAGAAGTCGATCGAATCGCTGGTCTCGTTCTCGTAGATCGAGAGCGTGAACGTGTTGCGGCCGAAGGTGCCGACGTAGCCGGCCTCGACCGCGTCCAGCCTCTCCTCGGTGGTCAGCGGGTTGCCCAACGCCCGGGCGGGGAAGAAGACCGCGGTCGGGGTAAACAGGCCGGCTTGCGGGATCGGCGGCAGCACGGCGGCGTTGAAGATGGTCACGTCCAGGAAGTTGTTGATCATCGACGGCGCCCGGAAGGCCCGATTGAACGAGAACCGCAAGGTGTGGTTGGGCTTGGGCGCGATCAGCAGGCTGGTCCGCGGCGACACCACCGAGTCGATGGGGTCGATGTTGTCCCACCTCGCGCCGATCAGCCAGCGCACCTTGTCGTTGAAGAGGATCTCGTCCTGGAGGTAGAAGCCGTACTCCTGGCGGCTGTCGCCGCTGGGCGCGATCGACAGGTCGAAGTCGTTCTGCCGGGCGGTCGCGCCGTAGGAGATGATGTTCTTGGTGCCCGCGACCTTGGTATTGCTGTAGTCCAGGTTGTAGGTGTCGCTCTGGAACTCGAAGTTGAGCGGCTGGCCGTCGAGGCCCCGGGTCAGCAAATTCTGGGCGTCGCCGTCAAGCTGGTTGATAAAGAACGTGACGCGCTGGGCCCGCTTGGTCCAGTCCGCCTTGAGGAAGTTCATCAAGGAGCCGCTGTCGATGTCGAACGGGCCGAGACCGGTGTGGATGATGCCGTCGGTCGAGGCGTGGCCGCCCGAGAACGTCCAGGCGGACTCACCCGAGGCGCTGTCCTTGTCGACGCGGAAGTTGACCTTGGGCTGCTGGGTTCCCTTGTTCTCGAAAGGCGGGTACGGCGTCCCGGTCGGGTTGGTCGGCCCCTGGCTGCCCGGGATGACTCCGGTGGGCCGATCATAGGGGTCCTGCTCGTAGTAGCTGGCCGAGAACTTATAGCCCAGGTTGCCGCCCGAGCCCACGCCGGCGTGCGTGATCGAGGCGTAGCCGGTGCCGAAGTCGCCGCCGCCCAGCGTCAGGCTGGTGCCCTGCATCTCCTGGGGCTTCTTGGTGATGAGGTTGATGACGCCGCTCATGGCGTTGGCGCCCCACACCGCGCTGCCCGGTCCGCGCACGACCTCGATCTGCTTGATCTCCTTGGTGTCGAGGGGCACGAAGTCCCACATGACGAAGCCGAAGAAATCCAGATAGAGGGTGCGGTTGTCGAGCAAGACCAGCTCGCTCGCCGCTAGGCTGTTGGTGGCGCCGCGGCCGGTGATGACGATGTCTCGGGCGCTCATCTGGGAGACGTTCAAGCCGGGGACATTGCGGAGGAAATCGCCATAGTCGTCGGCCGGGATCTGCTCGATCTGCTCGGAGGTCAAGACCGAGATCGCCGCCGGCACCTCGTGCAGGCGTTGCTCGGTTCTGGACGCGGTAACGACAATGACGTCTTCGACCTGTTCCATGTCGTCGCTCTCGCCCTCCTGGGCGAAGGCGGGCGACAGGCACATGCCGAGAGCGAGGACCAATAGGCCCGGGTAGCGTGTCAGGTCTCTCATCGTGGGAAATCCTCCGTTCCTACAGTGCCGCCTTGGCGCCCGGATGGGCGCGAGCGTGCCGGCTCGAAAATCTGCTCCGGATGGTACCAGCGCAGGCAGGTCGCGCCAAGGCCGGGCGAGCGGCTTGCGGTGCCCGTTACGGTCCTATTGCGAGTGTCCGCCGGCCGGCCGTGGCCGCTGTCGCGAGGTCGCCGGGACCCGGAAGGACCGCCCGCCTGACCAGCGGGGCGCCGCGCATCGAAGGTCGAGCGTGCCGACGGTTCGCGATCGGACAAAAGCCCGCGGCCGGCCAGCCGCTCTCAGCTGTCCAGAACCGCGCTCGTCCGCAGGCGGGCAGCGGCGTTCGACAGGGGCGCGTGATTCAGGATCTGCTGAATCCGGTCCTGAGCCTTTGTGTGATCGCCAAGCTGCTGGTAGAGGATCGCCTCCGCGTATAGGTTCTCGGCCAGCTCGTCCAGGCGCTGGTTGACCTTGTCGCGATGCTCGCTCTCGGGGTAGTCCTTGAGGTACGAGGCGCCGTTGTCGAGATCCTCGAAGCCGGCGATCACGGCCGCCAGACGGCCGCGGGCCAGATCCCGGATCTCGGCGTTGGCGTCCTGGTCGGCCAGCTCCTGCAGGGCGCCGAGTCCGTCCAGCGTGGGCGCCAGGGCCGCGAGTCCCCGCTCGGCTTTCTGCCCGGCCGGGGTTTCGGGACCCGCCCGCCATGCGGCTACGAACCTCTCGACCGCCTGCTCGGTCCGTCCGAGACGGGCGTAGGACTCGCCCAGGGCCAGGGCCACCTCCGGAAACTGCGGAGACTCCGGAAAGTTGCTGGCGAAGACCTCCAGGAATTCGGTCTCGAAGACGCCCCGCTCGAAGACCGTCACCGCGTCCGGATAGTTGGCCTCGAGAGCCGTGCGAAAGTCCTCGATCTCGCTTCGTAGCTCGTTCTCGAAGACCGAATCCGGGTCGAGGACGCGCGCCCGCTCGACCTCGCTCTGGTATCTGCCGATGAGGTCGCCGTAGTCGATCATCAGCCGGTTGCGGTCGAGCTCCCGGTCACGCCGCTCGTGTAGGCGCTCGATGCGGATCGCGTTGGCCTTGCGCCCGCGCGGCCACGTGCCGACGGCGCTGTCCTCCAGAAACTGGACGAGCTCGTCGGAGTGTCCACGGGCTTCGGCCAGGGCAAGCAGGCGATCCTGGGTCGCACGGCGAAACTCGTCCGCGGCCTCGGGTTCCTGGACCTTGAGCAGCTCCTTGCGGACGGCGGCGGCCCGGACGCGGCTGTCGAAGAAGGGGTGCGTGCGCCAGTAGCCGAACTCTTTGGACTGCGGCAGGCGGACGTTCATGAGGGTCATGAGCTTCTCGAAGCCGTCGGGGTCATAGCCCGCGGCGGCCGCCAGCCGCAGGCCTTCGTCGTCGGCCTGGTCTTCGAACTCCCGGCTATAGCTTCTGAGCAGGAGCTCGGAGACCACCAGGCCGGCGGCCGCGGCTCCCATCACCCGGTCGCCGCCGCTGGGTCCGTTGGGATCGTAGCCCGGCGGTGCCGGGCCTGGATCCGAGTCGCCGCGGGTCGAGACCAGGACGCCTACGAGGAGCGCCTGGCTGAGAACGTTGAGCAGGGTCGCTCGCCGCTGCATCTTCATGCCGTGCTGAAGAGTCACGTGGCCGATCTCGTGGCCCAAGAGGCCCGCCAGCATGTCGTCCGAAAGTCCCAAGTCGAGCATGCCCCGGGTGACGAAGATCTGGCCGCCCGGCAGGGCGAAGGCGTTCGGTACCGGCATGTCCACAAGGTAGAAGCTGAAGGGGTAGTCGTCGAACCGGCTCTGCTGGGCCACCTCGTAGCCGATGCGGGCCACTCGCTCGCTCTCCTCGGGATCCTCGTGCAAACCATAGAAGGCGGCGGCCTGGCGTGCCGCTTCAGCGCTCTTTGCGAAGACGTCCGCGTTGAGAACTTCGCTGGTGGAGCTGGTGGCGGTACCGGCGGCGGGAAAGGCCAGCACGGCAAGCAGAATCCAGGCTGAAGCGGTTCGCAGCATCGCTCTCGAAGGTAGCAGGAATCGTGCCGCCGCCGCGCTTTCGCCGGGTGCCGGGCGCGTGCCTGAGCCCCGGGCACACCGGATATGATCGCCGTCCGGCCGGCGACGTGAATCGCGCCGGGTAGCCGCGAGGAGATTCCAGCATGATGGACGAGATTCGAGAGACCAACCGCGAGCCGGCGACGGTGAACTTTCCGGGGCCGAACGAGGCGTCGGCCCGCCAGGAGATCTCGGGGCGGGCCGACACCGTGTGGACCCGGGGCGAGGGGCAGGCTCCCGCGATCGCCCGCGTGGTCAGCAAGTCGGTGCGCGGCGAGGGCGGCCGGGTGGCGATCGTGGACGCGTGCCGGACGCCTTTCTGCAAGTCGGGAACCGTGTTTCGGGATCTGGACGTCATCGACCTCGCGAGTCTGCCGGCGGCCGAGCTGGTGAGCCGCTCGGGCGTGGACCCGGACGACGTCGGCCTGTCGATTTTCGGCGTTGTCGTGCAGGCGCTGCACGCTCCCAACCTGGGCCGGGAGGTCGTCTTCCGGGCTTCGCTGCCGATGCAAGTACCGGGAACCACGGTCAACCTGGCCTGTGCGTCCTCGAACCGGGCGATCACCTCGGCGGCCGAGGCGCTCCTGACCGGGCAATGCTCGGTGGCGCTGGCCGGCGGCGCCGAATCGCTCACCAACGTTCCGATCCAGTACTCGAAGTCGGCGGCCCGGAAGTTGATGGCGCTGAGCAAGGCCAAGTCCCTGGGGCAGCGGCTGGGCGTCTTGTCGTCGGTTCGCCCGAAGGATCTCGTGCCGGTGCCGCCGGCCATCGCTGAATACACCACCGGCCAGTCCATGGGGCAGTCGTGCGAGAAGATGGCCAAGGAGAACGACATCTCTCGACGGGCTCAGGACGAGATCGCGCTGATGTCGCACGAACGCGCGGCCGCCGCCACCGCCGAAGGGCGCTTCGACGGTCAGATCGTGCCCGTCTTCCCGGCGCCCAAGCACGATGATGCGGTCACGGCCGACAACGGCGTGCGCTCGGATAGCTCGCTCGAAGCCCTGGCCGGCTTGCGGCCGGTGTTCGACAGGCGCTACGGCACGCTGACGGCGGGCAATTCCAGTCCGTTGACCGACGGAGGCGCGGCGGTTCTGCTGATGACCGAGGACAAGGTCAAGGCGGATGGCTACGAGCCCTTGGGCTATGTTCGTTCGTGGGCCTACGCTTCTTTGGATCCGGCGAGCCAGCTCCTGCAAGGCCCGGCCTACGCCGCGCCTCTGGCCCTCGAACGGGCCGGTCTTACCCTGCGGGACATGGACCTGGTCGAGATGCACGAGGCCTTCGCCGCGCAGATCCTGTCCAACATGAAGGCCTTCGCGTCCCCCAAGTTCGCTCGCGACGAGCTGGGCTCGAGCCGGCCCCTGGGCGAGATCGACTTCGAGACGTTCAACGTCAACGGCGGCTCGATCTCGATCGGGCATCCCTTTGGCGCCACCGGCGCCCGGGTCACGATGCAGCTCTTGAACGAGCTCAAGCGGCGCGGTCTCAACCTGGGCCTGATGACGGTGTGCGCGGCGGGCGGCGTCGGCTTCGCCATGGTGGTCGAGCGGACCTAGGGGCCTTCAGGCATCGACCTCCAGGACGGAGTCAGGCCTCCGCCGGACTCCGGATCGGTTCCGCCGAGACGGGCGGACTAAGAGCTCGCCGCGCGGGCGACGGCCAGAAGCGTCACGTCGTCCGGCAGATCGGCGCCGCCGATGTGTTCCTGGAAGGCGGTCAAGACCCGGTCATGGAGGTCTTGAGCCCGGTCTTCGGGCGTCAGCAGGGTGCGCAGGCGTGAGAAGCCGAAGGACTCCTCCGACGAACTCATCGCCTCGGGCAGGCCGTCGGTAAAAAGGAGCATCGATTCGCCCGGCGAGAGCTGAAACGAACCGACCGGCAGGTCGACTTCGGCGCGCATACCGAGCGGCAGGGCCCCCTCTCCCAGCTCCAAGACGTCGCCGGACCGGGTCACGACCATCGGAAAGGGATGGCCCGCGCAGACGTACTCGAGGATGCCGGTGGCTGGCTCCAACAGGGCGTAGAAAAAGGTCATGAAGGCTCGCCGGTCGCCGGTCCGGTACAGGGTCGAGTTCAAGAGCTGCGCGACCTGGTTGGGGCGAGGGTCCACCTCGAGCGCGGTCTTGAGCGTGGCATTGGAGATCGCCATGAGGAGACCGGCAGCGATGCCGTGGCCGCTGGCGTCGCCCAGGATGATCGCCACCCGGCCGTCGGGCAGGCTGGAGAAGTCGTAGTAATCCCCGCCGACCTCGTTGGCGGTCCGATAGGAGTGCGCGAACGAGTAGCCGGGCACGTTCGGCGCGCTGTCGGGCAGCAGATCGGCCTGGAGCTCGCGAGCCACCTCCAGCTCGTCGCGCACCCGGATGCGATCCACGAGCTCGAGCACGAACAGGAACGCGAATCCGGCGAGTCCGGTCATGAGATAGAAGGTGGACGTGCCGACCGAGACTTCGAAGCCGGAGCCGCCGATCTCCAGCGATTTGCCGCCCAGGATGCCCAAGAGCGTCGCGATGACGGCCAGCAAGAACACCAGGCGCCGGGCGGGACTCAGCTTCTTGGAGATGCCGACGAAGAGAATGCGGCAGTGCTGGAGGAAGCGGCCGACGCGGTTGCGTCCCGCGGCCGTGTCGTCCTGATCCCGACTCAGCACCCGGTAGGCGTGGCTGGCGTCCTCTCCGATCAACCTGCTGACGTCGCGGACGTTGAGGCCCGCGGTGTAGGAGCGGGCGAAAGACCGGGCCTGGTTGACGTATCGGCGGACTCGTTTCATGGCTCTGTTGGAAGCTACGCGTTCGGAGCGCTGAAGTTGCCGGCGCGGCCCTCTTCGGTTCGGTCCGGGCGGGAGTGGAACCGGACCCAGGTAGCGCCCCAGCCGCCGGCTTCGAGCGGAGCGTCGCCATAGGCCTCGACCCGCGGATGCCGTTCCAGGAGCTTACGCACGATCGAGCGCTGGACGCCCATGCCTTTGCCATGGACGATGCGAACGCCGCTCAGCCCCTCGTCGAACGCGCAGTCGAGATAGTGCTGGACGAGATCCGACACCTCGCGCGGTGGAAAGCTGTGAAGATCCAGGACGTCGCCGACGGGCAGCTCGACCGTGTCCGGCTCGGAGTCCGGACCGCCGGGAGCGCTCCGGCGATCCGTCACTTGCGGCCGGCCTGCCAGGCGCTTGGCTTGCCGCGCCAGAGCACCAAGCCGACGAGGAGCGCCGAGCCCAGCAGGAGCGAGATCCACGGCGACAGGCCGTAGGCCGCGGGGATGTCGCCAACCAGCATGGCCACGACTCCGGCGGCGATGGCGTAGGGAGCCTGGGTTCGTACGTGGGCGATGTGGTCGCAGCCCGAGGCCATGCTGGAAAGGATCGTGGTGTCCGAGATGGGCGAGCAGTGGTCGCCCCAGACGCTGCCCGCAAGGACCGACGAGATGGTGCCCAGAAGCAGCAGGTAGAAGGCGTCGTCGGTGGGGGTGAGGCCGACTTCGAGTGCCAGGCCGTTGGCGATCGGGATGACCAGTGGCATCAAGATGCCCATCGTTCCCCACGAGGTTCCGGTCGCGAAGGAGGTGCCCGCCGAAAGCAGGAAGATCAGCACCGGCAGCAGGAAGGGCGAGATCACGCCGCTCGACAAATCCACCAGGTAGTCGGCGGTGTGGAGCTCCTTGCAGACGCTGCCCAGCGACCAGGCCAGGACCAGGACCGCCAGCGCCAGCAGCATGGAACGAAACCCCTGAACCATGGCCGCGGTGGCCTCCCGAACGGTCAAGATGCGCTGGGCGACCGACAGCACCAGGGCGATCGCGGCGCCCGCGAGGCTGGCCCAGAGCAGCGATCGGTAGCTGTCGGCATTCGAGAAGACATCCTGAAGCCACTTGAAGGCGTTTGGATAGTCGCCCCGCACCAGGCCCGCCGAACCGGTCGCGTAGAGGCCCACCAGGGTGACGCCGATGACCGTGAGGATTGGAACGAGAGCGTTCGCCGCCCGCCTCGGCGCGCCTTCCGGGGGCGTCAACTGGCCGTTGTCGTAGTCGGCCAGCGGCGTGTCATCCGCGCCGACGAGAGCGCCGGTGTCGGAAGCTCGGCGCTCGGCTCGAAGCATCGGTCCGAAGTCGCGGCAGGTGAACGCGATGGTGAAGCCCAGGACCAGGGCCAGGATCGGGTAGAAGCGAAACGGGATCGAAGCCACGAACGCTTGGTAGGGGTTGAAGGGCAGCTCCAGGGCGGTGAAGGCGGCTGCGATCAGCCCGACCTCGAACCCGATCCAGGTCGAGATCGGGATCAAGCTGGCGATGGGCGCGGCCGTCGAGTCCACGATGTAGGCGAGCTTCTCGCGGCTGATACGGAGACGGTCCGTGATCGGTCGCATCGTGGAGCCCACGATCAGCGTATTTGCGTAGTCGTCAAAGAAGATGAGGATGCCCATGACCCAGGTGGCGAGCTGTCCCCGGCGGGCATTGGTGGCGTAGCCGCGCAGGCGCTCGACGATGCCGTGGGTACCGCCGTTCTTCGAGATGATCCCGACCATGCCGCCGAGCAAGGTCGTAAAGAGCAGGATCGAGGCGTTATTCGGGTCGGCCATCGACGGAGCGATGAACTGATCGATGGAGCGGGCGAAGGCGGCTACCGGGTTCCAGCCGTTGAGGAACAGGGCCCCGGCGAAAATGCCCAGAAAGAGCGACAGGAGCACGTCCTTGAAAAGGAGGGCGAGGCCGATCGCTACTAGCGGCGGGATGACCGATTGCCAGCCTGGGATTGCTCGAATGGTCCGCTCGGTTCGGACCTCGTCGAGTCCGGGGCCGAGAGCGCGGACGGCGAGGGTATGGGTGCCGGGTCCGAGGGCGAGCTCGCTCGGCTCGAAGGACAGAACCTCGGTCTCGCCCGAGGCTTCGAACCTCCGGATCTCGTGACCGTCCAGCTCGACCAAGAAAGTCGCCGGAAGTTCTCCTCGAGCGAACTCGACGGTGCCGAGAGTAGCCTCGAGCCCCGAGCCGGCCAGCACCGTGGCCGGCGCCTCGAGCTCCAGACCGGCCGCCGAGAGCGGCGCCGCGGACGAGCTCGCGGTCAGCAGAGCCAGGGCGCAGGCGGCGCCTACGAGTGCCGCCACGACGCGGCCCTTGGGTCCGGAGCTCTGCTGCCGGCCTGCGCCCAAGCGGTGCTACGCCTCCGCCGTCGCCGGTTCCTTCTCGGCGGCTTCTTCCGCCGGAGCGGTCGGCACGGCTAGCGGCGCCAAGCCCAGGCGTTCGCGGATGCCGTTCTCGATCTCGTCGGCCAGATCGGGATTGTCGCGTAGGAACTGCTTGGCGTTCTCGCGGCCCTGGCCGAGCCGCAGGTCGCCGTAGTTGTACCAGGCGCCGCTCTTGCCCACGACCTTGTGCTCGACACCCAGGTCAACGAGCTCGCCGACCCGTGAGATGCCCTCGCCGTAGTCGATGTCGAACTCAGCCAGGCGGAAGGGCGCTGCGATCTTGTTCTTGACGATCTTGATTCGGGCGCGGCTGCCCACGACCTGGTCGCCGTCCTTGAGAGCGGCGATGCGCCGGATGTCGACGCGCACCGAGGAGTAGAACTTGAGCGCGCGGCCGCCGGTGGTGGTCTCCGGACTGCCGAACATGACCCCGATCTTTTCGCGGATCTGGTTGATGAAGACCAGACTGGTCTTGGACTTGGCGACGATGGCGGTCAGCTTGCGTAGGGCCTGGGACATGAGCCGGGCTTGGAGGCCGACGTGGGAGTCGCCCATTTCGCCTTCGATCTCGGCCCGAGGCACGAGGGCCGCGACCGAGTCCACGACCACCACGTCGACGGCGTTGCTGCGAACCAGCATCTCGGCGATCTCGAGGGCCTGTTCGCCGAAGTCCGGCTGCGAGACCAGCAGATTCTCGATATCGACACCGAGCTTCGCGGCGTATTCGGGATCGAGCGCGTGCTCGGCGTCGATAAAGGCGGCAACGCCGCCCAGTTTTTGGGCCTGGGCCACGACCGACAGCGCGAGGGTGGTCTTCCCCGACGACTCGGGTCCGAAGACCTCGACTACGCGCCCGCGCGGGAAGCCGCCGGCGCCGATGGCGGCGTCGATCGCGATCGAGCCGGTGGGGATGGTGTCGATGGACAGCGAATCGCGCTGTCCCAGGCGCATGATCGCGCCCTTGCCGAACTGGCGCTCGATCTGGCTGAGCGCGCTCTCGATGGACTTGAAGCGCTCGGTCTTAGGGTCTCGCATCGGGTCGTCTCCTCGGGACTGGACGGGTGTCTCGGAATCGGCTGCGGCCGCCCATTGGGCCTGCCGTCGAACCGCCCGCCGCGGTTATACTACATCCAAGAAAGACGCGGCCTGGCGCCGCGACCTGGCACTCCTCGAGGGTCTTTCGATTCCTGGCAACACGGCGCAGTCGGACTTGGGCACGGCCCTGGGCGGGATCCCCGGAGCCCGGATCGAGGAGCGGGCGTCACTCGCCCGCCTGAGCACGTTCCGCATTGGCGGCTCCGCCGAAGTGCTGGCCGAGGTCGCGACCGAAGACGCCCTGGCAGAGGTTTTGGCGCGCTTGCGCGAGCGGAGGATCCCGGTGCAGCTTGTCGGTCTGGGATCCAACGTTCTCTTCCCCGACGAAGGACTGCCGGGTGCCGTCCTCCGGCTGGCCGGCCGGTTTCTGGAGATCCGCTTCGACGGCGACCGGGTCGAGGCTGGTGCCGGAGTGGCATTGCCCAAGCTGGCGCGGCGTAGCGCCGCGTCCGGCCTGTCCGGACTCGAGCCATTGTGCGGCTTTCCCTCGACCGTGGGCGGGGCGGTGGTGATGAACGCGGGTTGTTACGGCACCGAGATCCGGGACGTGATGTTGGACTGCCGCGTTCTGGACGAGGACGGAGCGGTGCGCGAGCTGGCCACGGACGAGCTCGAGCCCGGCTACCGGTCGACCAACCTGCAGGGAACCCGCGCGATCGTCTTGAGCGCCCGCTTCGGCCTCGAGCCCGCAGAGTCCGAAGCATGTCTGGCTCGCATCGAAGAGCTCAATGAGCGGCGCTGGGCGAGCCTGCCGTCGGGCTTGCCCAACGTGGGGTCGATCTTTCGCAATCCGAAGGACGACTACGCGGGCCGGCTGATCGAGGCTTGCGGGCTCAAGGGCCGGCGCCAGGGCGGGGCACAGATCAGCCCCAAGCACGCCAACGTGATCGTCAACCACGGCGAAGCGACTGCCGCCGACGTAGTCGCGTTGATGGCGGCGGCGGCCGCCGCCGTGCGCGCCCGTTTCGGGGTCGAGCTCGAGCCCGAGGTGATCCTCACCGGTGCCTTGCGCCGGCTTTGGCTGGATGCCCGGGCAGTGACGAATTCGACAGCGAAGATCGAGCCCCCCGGCTAGGCTGAACGCGCCACGGCTTGGGCGCCTGCCGCGAGTGCGAGAGAATGCCCTGAGTTTCGCCTCAGGTTCCCCGGGGCTTCCCATTTACGGCAAGGAGTTCGAAGCATGAGATCGATGAAGCAGGCACGTCGCCCCAAGAGAGAATCCGGACCGCTGGCCAAGACCGTGTATCGCACGGCCTATTGCACCGTTTGGGCCGTGGGCCTGCTGGCCCTTCTTGCCGCGTGCTCCCCGAAGAGTCCGGAGGAGAAGGTCGCCGAGCTGCGCTCGTACTACACGGCCAAGCCCGTGGGCTTTATCGTCAACGCCCGTCCGGTCGAAACGGTGGATCCGATGTTGGAGGTCGAGGCCGAGGTCGAGGGAGACGGGGATGCGATGGAGGTCGACGCGGAGGCCGCGGACGCGGAGGACGGCGAGGACGAGATGGCCGCTCCGGTCGAAATTCGCCAAGACGTCCTCATTGACATTCTGCTGCAGCACGACAGTTCCGAGCGCCTGCCTCTGATCACTCTCGACATCTCGATGGTCGATCCCGACCAGGTCGAGAAGGGACACTGGCGGATCCAAGTCGAGACCGCGGACTTGCCCAAGGCCACTGGCTCGCAGTTCACCCACGAGCTCGTGGACATCGAGTATGTCGAGGGTGACGCCTTTTCGGTCGAGGTCCGCCATCCGGTGCCGGCGGCGGAGCGCGGCGAGTATCCTGAATTCTCGAATCTGGGCGGCTAGCCATCCGAGATCGAAGGCAACGGAATTCCGGTCCCGTACGTAAGGAACATCAGACATGAGCCTTTCCACCCTGCCAGCCCAGACCGAGCGCATCGCCGGCGAAATCGTCGGCCGGCTCGAGGATCAGGTCGCGACCGTGGTGCGCGGCAAGCGGTCGGTGATCCGGCAGGCGGTCGTCTGCCTGCTGGCGCGTGGACACATGCTGATCGAGGACGTGCCCGGCGTCGGCAAGACCACCCTGGCGCAGGCCCTGGCGCGGTCCCTCGGCCTGGCCTTCCAGCGCATCCAGTTCACCTCCGACCTCCTGCCGTCGGACATCCTGGGGGTTTCGGTCTTCCGCCAGAACCGGCAGGAGTTCGAGTTCGTGCCCGGGCCGATCTTCGCCAACGTCGTTCTGGCCGACGAGATCAATCGCACCAGCCCCAAGACCCAGTCGGCCTTGCTGGAAGCCATGAGCGAGCGCCAGGTCACGGTAGACCGGTCGCGCCATGATCTGCCGGAGCCGTTCGTGGTGTTGGCGACCCAGAACCCGCTCGAATACGTCGGCACGTTTCCGCTGCCCGAATCGCAGCTCGACCGGTTTCTGATGTCGCTCCATCTGGGCTATCCGCCTCAGGCCGAGGAAAAAGAGCTGCTCCTGAGCGGCGGCGTGCGCGAGCGGTTGGCCGAGCTCGGCCCGGCGGTCACGGGCGAGGAGATTCTCGAGCTCCAGCGGGCGGCGGCCAGGGTTACGGTGGTGGAGAAGATCGCCGACTACGTTCTGGCCATCGCCGAGCACACGCGGACCTCGCCGCAGTTTCTGCTCGGTGTTTCGACCCGCGGCGTCCAAGGGTTCCTACGCGCGGCCCAGGCCATGGCTCTGTGCGAGGGTCGCGACTTCGTGATTCCGGATGACGTCCAGAGCCTGGCGGCGCCGGTTCTTGCGCACCGAGTGGTGCTGAAGAGCGGTTCGAATTCGCTGGAGGCGTGCCGGGAAGCGATCGCCGCTACCGTGCGCGCCGTGCCGGTACCTCTGTAGCGCGCGGGCGTGTCCAACCGCGCGCCACGGCCCCGGCTCGAACGGGTCCGGATCACCAAGGTCGGAGTCTGGTACATCCTGCTGGCGCTGGTGGTGGGCGTGGCCGCGGCCAATACCGGGAACAACGCACTCTACCTGGTCGAGTCGCTGCTCTTGGCGGTGCTCGCAGTTTCCGGCATCCTGTCGAAGCGCAACCTGTCTCGCCTCCGACTGGAGTTCGGCGCTCCGCCGGAAGCCCATGCCGGCCAGGTGTTCTCTGTTCCGCTCGCGGTGGCCAACCAGGATCGCTGGCTGGGCCGGCGGCTCCTCAAGGTCGGCGGCATCGACGAGGCCGAAGACACGCTCATCCCCTTTCTGCCGCGCCGAGGGAGCCGCAACGGCCGCTTTGCCTTCCTGATCAAGCGCAGGGGGCGGCATCGCTTTCCCTACCTGCGCGTCTCCTCGGTGTTTCCCCTCGGGCTCTTCGACAAGGCGATGCGGTTTCCGGTGGAACTCGAGGTCCTGGTATTTCCTGAAATCTATCCGGCGGCCGGGATGGAGTTCGTGGATCCGGGACGAGCCGGCGACGACCCGTCCCGGCGCATCGGTTGGAGTCATGAGTTGCGTCGGCTACGCGAGTTTCAGCCCGGCGACGATCCCCGGGGCATCCACTGGAAGCGCACCGCCCGCACCGGCGAGCTCATCTACATGGAGCGCGAGGCCGAGCACGGCCGGCGCCTGTCCATCGTTCTGGACAACGCCGTCGGGCCGCTCGAAGACCTGCCCGCCGAAGAACGCTTCGAGCGGCTGGTGAGCGAGGCGGCTAGCGCCGCGGAGCATTATCTGGATCTGGGATTCGACGTTGCGCTGAGAACCCGCGAAGACGAGATCCCTTTCGGCCGCGGTCGCCACCAGCGTCAGCGCCTGCTGACCGCTCTGGCAGTGGTCGAGGCCGTTTCGCGGCGGCCAGCGCCCCTCTGGCGGGGACGGACGGGCTCGGCCGAGCTGCGCCTGGGCTGGGCCGAGCCGCCGGGTCCGGAGGCTTCCGGTCAGGCAAGGAGATGGGCCTCGTGAGGTTCTTCCGGGACAAGGCGACGCTGCTGGCGGCGTTGGCCATGCTGGCGCCGCTGCCCCTGCCTTTCAACGAGGTGGTCGGCTGGCCGTCGGTGCTGGCTTTCTGTTTCGTGGTCGCGCTCTTCTGGCGGCGGGCGCTGGCCGGCCAGACGGCGGCACTCCCGAATTGGCTGATGAACGTTCTGGGACTCGCCTACCTGCCGTTCCTGTTCGCCGATCTGACGGTCTTGCGCCAGGGCAGGATCCTGCAGCCTTTGATTCACCTGGCCTTCTACGCTCTCGCGATCAAGTTCTTCGCCATCCGGCGCGAGAAGGACAAGTGGCACTTGCTCTTGGGAGTCTTCTTCTTGTTCCTGGCGTCGATGGGCACCAGCGTCCATCCGGCGGTGCTTGTCTACCTGGTCGCCTTCTCGGGGCTGGCGGTCTTGACGCTGGTCCGGTTTGCCGGCTACGACGCCCTGGCGGCGAACCCGGCCGAGGGCGGGAGCACGGTTCCCGCCGGCAGGGTCGTGCTGGCGATTCTCGGAGTCGCGCTCCTGGCGACGATTCCCCTCTTCTTCTTTCTGCCCCGCCTCAAGCAGCCCTACGTCTACGTCCCTGGCGGCGCGCTGACCAGCGCGGTCCAGGTTACGGGCTTCTCCGATCGGCTCGACTTTGGGGCGATCGAGCGGGCTCGCTCGCTGCGCACGGTCGTGTTCCGGTATCGCTACGAAACCCCGACTCCGATTCGCGAGCTGCGCTTCAAAGTCGAAACCTACGACCGCTTCACCCGGGGCGGCTGGCGCCGCGGCGCCCGGCGCACGGTGCCCCTCAGCCGTGAGCGCGACGGCTTCTTCCGCCTCGGCGCCGGCCGGCCGCAGACGTGGATCCAGGTCTGGGCCAAGAACTTGAACTCCAGGCTGGCGTTGCCAGTCGAGACCACGGCCGTGGACGTCGTCCGCAACGGGGTCGTGGTCGATGAAGCCGGCGCCGCCCGGCTTCTCTTTCCCCGAACGGGCACCGGCGAGTACCGGGCAGGGCTCCAGGTCGCGCCCGTGGCCAGCCGGATCGGCTCGCGCAATCCCGACCGGAGCGCCCTTCTCGACACCAGCGGCCTATCGCCGCGAACCGCCGCCCTGGCGGCAACGGTGTTGGGAGATTCCGTGGATCCGGCCGAGCGCATCGGGCGGCTCGAAGCGCACCTCCAGTCGGAGTACGTGTACACCTCGGACTTCGTCAACGACGGCGAGGCTCCGGTCGAGCAGTTTCTGTTCGAGACTCGCCGGGGCCACTGCGAGCTCTTTGCCAGCGCCATGGTACTGATGCTCCGTTCGCAGGGGATCGAGGCGCGGCTCGCGACCGGCTTTCTGGGCGCCGACTACAACCCGCTCGAGGAGTACTTCATGGTGCGGCGGTCGAACGCGCACGCCTGGGTCGAGGCCTTCGTGCCCGGCCGGGGCTGGCTGGTCTTCGACCCGACGCCCGCCGACGCCCGGCCTCAATCGGGACGGAGCGGCTGGCTGACCCTCGCCGAGCAGGCCTACGACTACCTCGTATTTCGCTGGGACCGGTACGTCTTGACCTACGGCTTTTCCGATCAGGTCAACGCGCTCTTCCGGTTCCGCGACGTGGTCGCCGGCATCTGGGACTGGTTCCGGCGCGACGACGCCGGTGGCCGGCCGGAGAGCGGCCAGACGGCCGAGTCCGAGACCGCCGAGGAGGAGCCAGCCAAGGATCGCGAAGCCTCGTTTGCCCTGCCCGGCTGGCGCGCGGCGCCCCTGGTGGTGGTGCTTCTGGGAGTGGGGATCTGGATCCTTCGCCGGCGGGAGCGATTTTCGGCAACTCGTGCCTACCGAGAGCTCCGCGCCAGTGCCAGCCGCCGGCATGAGATCGCGCCCTGGACGCCTCCGGCCGAGCTCGGTCGGGAGCTGGCGAACCGCCATCCCGAAGCCAGTACCGCCACGCGTACGGTGGTGCGTGCCTACCTGCGGGAGAGCTTCGCCGGCACCGAAGTGGACGGTGAGGATCTGGACCAGGTGCGCTCGGCGCTCGACGAGGCCCGGCGCGCGCTACGCAAGTCGGCCTGACTCCGGGGCCGGGGCCGGGCGCGGCGGCGGTCAGTACGCGTTGTGGTGCCGCAAGCCGTGCCGGAGCGTCATCCACAGGATCTTGATGTCGAGGCCCAGCGACCAGTTCTCGATGTAGTAGAGGTCGTACTGGATGCGCTTGCGGATCGACGTGTTGCCGCGCCAGCCGTGAACCTGAGCCCAGCCGGTGATGCCGGCCTTGACGCGGTGACGCAGCATGTACTGCGGGATCTGGCTCTTGAACTCATGGACGAACGCGGGGCGCTCCGGCCGCGGCCCGACGATCGACATCTCGCCCTTGAGCACGTTCCAAAGCTGCGGCAGCTCGTCCAGGGACCAGCGCCGGAGGAAGGCGCCGATGTAGGTCCGCCTGGGGTCGTCCTTGACCGCCCAGACCGGTCCTGAGGACGACTCGGCATTGGCGCGCATGGAGCGGAACTTCCAGATCCAGAACGGCTTGCCGTCCAGTCCCATGCGCTCCTGCCGGTAGAAGATCGGACCCTTGTCTTCGAGCCAGATGGCTGCCGCCAGGAGCGGCAGGAAGGGCAGGAGGCCGGCCAGGGCCGTGGCCGCGATCGCCATGTCCATGACTCGCTTGATCAAGCTGCTCCAGCCACGGAGCGGCACCTGGGAGAGGTTGATGACCGGTGTGCCGTCCAGGTCCTCGAACTCGGCGCGCAAGGTCGCGTACTGGAGGATGTCCGGCACCATCTTGACCTCGACGCACTCGCCGCCGATGACCCGCAGGACTTCCAGGATCCGCGCATGGGCCTCGAGCGGCATGGCGACGTAGACCTGATCGATGGCGTTGGCGTGGAGGCACTCGTCGACGTCGTCCAGGGTTCCCAGGACCGGCAGCTCGGAGCCTTCGGCCTTGGCCGGATCGTCGTCCAGGAACCCCACCAGCTCGAAGCCGAGCTCCTCGTGGGCCGCCAGCTTGCGCGCCACGTCTTGGCCGAGCACTCCGGCTCCCGCGATCAGGATGCGCTGCAGGTTGCGGCCTTGCCGGCGCATGCGACGCAGGTAGGAGCGAATGACGAGCCGGCCGGCGACCGCCAGAAGCACGTCCAGCGCGGCGAAAAGGCCCAAGAACGCCCGGCTGTAGGTGAAAGGCACGGGTACGTCGTTGATGATCTGGATATCTTGGTTCCAGACCGTGTACACGGACAGTAGGACCACACCCAGAATGGCCGCGACCGCGACCGTCAGCGCCTCGTCGACGCCACTCCGGCCGCGGCGGGCCCGGTACAAGCCGTGAAAGTAGAAGACGATGGTCCATAGCACGAGGGCCGCGGGCAGCAGCCGCAGGTAGCGCTCGAACTCGGGTTGGTGCGAGCTTGTGAACGGAATCAGGTCCGTAGCAAAGCGCAGCTGCCAGGCCAACAGGAACGCCACCACCATGGCGACGATGTCGCTCAGTAGGTGAACGAAGCTGATCAGTCGGTACCGTCGGTTGATCACGAAGGCTCTTCCGAAGCGGCCAGTTTGTGGATGGCTCGATCCAAGGCTTGGAGCAGACCTTCGCGAAAGCGTTGCCTCGAGAAGGCTTCCGCCCGCTGCCTAAGATCCAGAAAATTGAAGCGCGTTTGCCGACATTTGTCAATCGCTCCCGCCAGAGCCTCGGCATCGTCGGCCGGTTGGTAGAGGACTCCGTGCCGGCGATCGGCGACGATGTCCCGCACCCCTCCCTCTCCGAGAGCGACGACCGGACACGCGCAGGCCAGGGCCTCGACGGGCGCGATTCCGAAGTCCTCGACTCCGGGCTGGAGAAAGACCGCGGCGCGTTGCAGCAGATCCCGCAGCCGTTCGGGCTCGGTCCAGCCCAGGAACTCCACGCCGCCGCCGGCAAGCCGCTCGAGTCGCGCCCGCTCCGGGCCCGTGCCGACGATCTTGAGCGGCAGCTCTAGGCGGCGGCAGGCCTCGATGGCGAGATCGATGCGCTTGTACGGCACCAGAGCCGAAGCGACCAGCGCGAAGGGCTCGCGGTCTCTCTCCTCCGGCCGAAAGAACTCGACGTCGACCGGCGGATGGAGCACGGTGGCCTCGCGGCCGTAGTACTTCCGGATGCGTTCGGCGATGAAGCTGGAGTTGGCGAGGTAGTGGTCGACCCGCGGCGCCGTCGCTACGTCCCAGCGGCGCAGCCGCGCCAGATAGCGGCGGCGGAGCGCGGCGGCCAGGCCGCCGCCGCGCGGAAAGTAGGCGTCTTGCTGGTCCCAGGCGTAGCGTACGGGGGTGTTGCAGTAGCAGACGTGGATCGCGCCCGGCGCCCGGCGCACGCTCTTGGCAAAGGAATGGCTGACCGAGACGACGAGGTCGTACCCAGCCAGGTCCAGTGATTCGATCGCGCTCGGAAAGAGAGGCAGCAGATAGCGGTAGTTGGGCACCGCCCGTGCCAGCGGTTGCAGGCGGCTGGTGACGATCCGGCGGCGCTCGAGCTCGGGGCTGAGCGCTCCGGGAAAATGGAAGAGCGTGTGGATCGGGGCGTCCGGAGCCAGCGCGGCGATCTCCGCCAGCACCTTCTCGCCGCCCCGCATCCCGGTCAGCCAGTCATGGACGAGGACGGTCCGGACGCTCGGCCAGCGGGCCTCAGGCCGGGTCATGGTTCGGAGCGCCGAGCACCCGCTGGTAGATCGCCTGCGTCTTCTTGGCGGTGGCCTCCCAGGTGAAGTCGGCGGCGCGGCGCTCGCCCAGCTTGCGCAGGGCGCCGCGATGTTCGGCGTCGGTCATCGAATGCACAATGGCTTCGGCCATGGCCTCGACGTCGAGGGGATTGACGAGATCGGCGTAGCCTTCGGCGATTTCCTTGAGCGCGGAGGTGTTCGAGGTAATGACCGGGGTGCCGCTGGCCATGGCCTCGACCACCGGGAAGCCGAAGCCTTCGTAGAGGGTCGGATAAACGAACAGCCGGGCGCCCTGGTAGATCGCAGGAAGGTCGGCGCTCGGGACCCGGCCGAGAACGTGGAGGCGCCCGGCCAAGCCCAGGCGATCGGCCGCGTGCCGGATCTTCTCGGACTGCTCGGGTCCGGCGCCGACGCAGACCAGATCGCCCTCGAACGTCTGGAGAGCCAGCGCCCGGGCGAAGGCCCTCAGGACGTTGTCCAGGTTCTTGTGCGGCTTCGGGTTGCCGACAAAGAGGGCGTAGGGCTTGGCAACGTCGAAGCGATCCAAGGTCTCGGCAATCGCCTCGGGAGCGACCCGCGCGCGGAAGCGTTCGGCCACGCCGAGGTAGACGACGCGAATCTTGCGGCCGTCCACCGGGAAGGTGGCCAGCAGATCGGTCTTGGTGTTCTGCGAGTCGGTGATGATGCGGTCGCCCCGGGCCAGGCTGTGGCGCACCATCCGCTGGGCGTAGAAGAAAGCGAATCGGTTGGGGAGAAACTGCGGGAAGAGCAGGTGGATGATGTCGTGAATCGAGACCACGGTCTTCGAGGGCACGAGATAGGGGAGCACGTAGTGCGTCGCGTGGAAGAGATCCAGGCGACGCCGGAAGATGCGCCAGGGAATCGACGTCTGCTCCCGCAGGGTGTAGCCGCCCGCGTTCGCCTGGACGAAGCGAAAATTCTCGGGCAGCTCGGCGATCTCCATGTGGTGCCGCGCGCCCGAGATGATGAAGTAGCGGTTCTCGTCGTCGATCTGGGCGAGCGAACGGACCAGGTTCTGGACATAGGTACCGATGCCGTAGTCGCTCCACTTGCGGGCGTCGATGCCGATCCGAAAGCTCATGAATCGTCTCCGGCTCAGCTCCGGCCCGCGGCCCGCGCCGGTGGGCTGCCGGCGGCTGCCTGATCCAGGATCTCGCCGATCTCGGCGGCAGCGCGCGGCCAGTCGAAGCGCCGGCTCCGTTCGATGCCGCGCCCGACGAGCTCATGCGTCAGGACGGAGTCTGTGAGGATCTTGCGCATGGCGCTCGCGAGTCCCAGAGTATCGTCCGGATCGACCTGAAGTCCCGCGTCGCCGACCACTTCGGGCAGGCTGGAAGCCGCGCCCACCACTGTCGGCACGCCACAGGCCATGGCCTCGGCCGCCGGCAGCCCGAAGCCTTCATAGAGGGAGGGTAGCGCCAGCAGGCGTGCGCCCTGGTAGTAGCGAACCAGCTCTTCGAGGCCGGCTCCATCGACGTGACGCAGCCCCGCGGGACCCAACGCCTCCAGGCGCCGCGTAAGCCGCCGGCTCTTCCAGCCGTAGCCGCCGACCACGACCAGAGGTGGCGTCGAGTGGTTCTCCCGGCGCAATCGCTCCCAGGCGTCGAGCAGGCGGTCCAGGTTCTTGCGCGGCTCGAGAGTGCCCACGAAGAGGACATAGCCCTCGGGCAGATCCAGGTCCGTCCGGATCGCTTCGACTTCCTCCGCGCTCGCCGGCCGGAAACGGTCCGCGACTCCGGGATAGACGACGGCGAGCTTGCCCCGGGCTGCCGGAAACTGCTCGACCAGATCGTCGGCGGTGGCTCGGGAGTCCGCGACCACGGTGTGGGCGATCTCGATCGAACGTCGGAGCAGGCCGGCGAAGATGAGCCGCACCTTGAGCCGCTGCGTTTCGGGGTAGAGCAGCGGAATGAGGTCGTGCACGGTGATCACCCCCGGTCGATCCAGCCGGGCCGGAAGCGTGATGACCGGCGACCAGAAGACGTCGATGTCGCCCCGAGCGAGACGCCGCGGCACGAGAGCCTGCTGCCAGAGGACGCCGAGGGGCGCGCGTTGCACCTCGAGCTCGACGCCGGCGCGGTCCAGCCGCTCCCTCGTGCTGACCGGAGCGTGCGCCATGCCCACCAGCCGGTAGCGATTGAGGGCCGCCAGCTCCTCCAAGAGCTCCAGGGTGTAGTGACCGATTCCGGTCGGGCGCCCGACCAGGGCTCTGAGATCGACGCCGACCGCCGTCGGCCGGCTCACGGCCGCGCTCCGCGCCCCGCCGCCGCCCTCCAGACCGCGGCCGTCCGCTCGGCGGCTCGGGACCAGGAGAGCTCGGCCACTCGCTGGCGGCCTTCGGCGGCGAGCCGCTCGCGAAGGCCGGCGTCGTCCAGTACCCGGGCTACCGCGCCGGCGAAGGCCTCCGGATCGCCGGGATCGGCGAAGACCGCCGCCCCTCCGGTGACCTCCCGCAGCACGGCCAGATCGGAACAAACCAGCGGCGTCTCCGCCCAGAGCGCCTCCACCGCGGGCAGGCCGAAGCCCTCGTACAGGGTCGGGAAGACGACTACGCGGGCGTCCCGGTAGAGGGCGGCCAGCTCGGCGTCGGTGACGTAGCCCAGGTGCCGGGCCCAGCCCTTGCGTTCGGCTCGCTCGACCGCGCGCGCGACTTCTTCCGACTTCCAGCCGAACTTGCCGCACAGAAGCAGGGTTGGCGGCTCGGCGACGATCTCGGCCAACCGTTCCCAGGCGGAAAGCAGCGCACCCACGTTTTTCCTGGGCTCGATGGTGCCGACGTGGAGCGCGAAGGACGCCGGCGTTTCCTCCGGCGTGGTGCCGGGCTCGACCGCGGCCAACTGGCCGGGGCCGTGGTGGATGGCGTGAATTCTCCCGTCCGGGCCGTCCTGGCCGGGGCCGGCCAAACCGTCGGCGATCATCTCGTCGCGAATCGCCCGGCTGACCGTGATCAGGCGCGAGGCTTCGAAGAGCGCGTGATCCAACTTGTCCGACAGCTCGAGGATGGTCTCGCGGCGGAGCGTCCAGGCGAAGCGGCGGAGACCCAAGTCGTGGATGGTCGCCACCCGGGCGCCGCCGGCTGCATCGAACCGGCGCGGCAAGAAGTAGTTCGGCGCGAACAGGACCTCGTTGCGGTCAAGTGCGATCAGGAGGGGTTCCAGCCGGCGCAGGAGCTTGATGATCCATCCTCCCGGCACGACAAAGCCGTCGGGTACGTCGTGCCGGACGAACTCGATGGCCGGTCCAGACGGCAGCTGGACCTGGGGTGGGTCGAGATCGGGGCTACCGACGCAGGTCGGTCCGTAGAGCCGTAGCCGGAGGTCGTCGCGGTCGGCCAGGTGCTCGAGCAGGCGGTAGAGATACCAGCCAATGCCGGTCAGCGGTTCCCAGAAGGATGCGGCGTCAACAGCGACGGTCAGCCGCTCCTCGCCACTCCGCCGCCGCTGCCGGGCGAGCTCCACTCCGATCCAGGCCGCCGACAGGCGCAGCCGGCGGAGGCTCAGGAGCTGCCGTGCCTGAATCGCCCGGTGCCGGATCTGGGCACGGCCCCAGTTGAAGGCGATATGCGCCCAAGGCAGGCGGCGGGCCAGAGCGCGCAGCACGTGGTTCCACCAGGGCCGCTCGCCGTCGTCAAGGATCTCGCCCGCGACGGTCGCGCCGCCGACGCTGTCGGCCTCAAGCTGTGGATCGGCCTCGTGTACGGGCGCCGGCGAATCGGCTCTCGTGCGTGGAGTCAAGAATGGTCTTTCGGGAGAACTACCGGCGCCCGGACGCTTCCCGGGGCCGGAACCACGCTTGATCGTGCCAAAGCGCCGGTCCGGGATCAAGCGGCGAGGACGAGGCCGGCCGGGGGTCGGCGGAGCGCCGGTGGTACGTTGGCGGCGTGCTTAGAGCGGCGGGGCGGCCGCAACCCGCTCCGGAACCGTTCTTTGGTCGGGGCCGGCGGGGTGTGAGGGACCGCGTTGACACCCCGAAGGTGATGCCATAGCCTGTCGCGGCTGGTGCGGGAGGCCGGCTGTGGAAATCCGACTCGATCAGATCAGCGACACTCCGTACCGCTGGGACGAACGTTGCGAGATCGCGGCCGAAGTCCTGGAGCGAGCCCAGTTGCTGGAGCTTGGTCCGATCTCTTGGCAGGGGCGGGTCGAGCGCACGCCAGACGGGTTCGTGCTCTCCGCCGAGCTTTCCTATGAACAGATTCTGGAGTGTCCCAGGTGCCTCGGGCGGTCGTCCATGCCGGTCCAGGCCGGCGTCGACATGCTCGTGCGGATCGGCGGCGCCGAGCCGTTGGCAGGCGAAGTCGAGCTGGAGGAGGCGGATCTAAGCGTCCTCACTCTCGAGGACGAGGTGCTCGACACCGAACCACTCTTACTCGAACAAATTCAACTGAACATTCCCATGAGAAGGCTGTGTCGCGACGACTGCAAGGGGCTGTGCCCGACCTGCGGCGTGGACCGCAACCTCGAGTCCTGTGACTGCGAGACCGAGTCGGTGGACCCACGCTGGCAGGGGCTGGCGGGGCTGCGCGAACGGCTGGACACCTGAAGCCGAGGTTTCACTATGGCCAATCCGAAACGACGAACTTCCAAGGCGCGCCGCGACCGGCGCCGTGCCCACGACGCCCTCGAGGCGCCGCCGGCCTCCGTCTGCGCGAACTGCGGCGAAGTCAAGCGCCCGCACCGGGCCTGTCCGCACTGCGGCCACTATCGCGGCCGTCAGGTCGTCGACGTCGACGAGTCGCTCTAGCCGCTTGCCGGGGACGGGGCCGTCACTGGGCGGCCCCTGGAGTCCCGAGCCCGCCGGTCCGCCGACTGGACCCCGAGCTGCCGAGCCGTCACCCTTCCCAGTCTTTCCGTTCGCACCATGTCCCCATCCCCGCCCACGACCTGGATCGCGGTGGACGCCATGGGCGGCGACCACGCGCCCGAGGAGATTGTGTCCGGCGCCCGCGAGGCGGTCGCCGCCGGAGGGATCGGCGTCTTCCTGGTCGGCCGTCCGGAGGCGCTGCTGGAGATCGAGGGCGACTCCGAGCCCGGGCTGCGCTTGGTCCCCGCCGCCGAGGTCGTCGGCATGGACGAGTCGGCGACGGCGCCGCTGCGGCGCAAGCGGGACTCCTCGATCCGGGTGGCCTGCGACCTGGTGCGGGAGGGCCGGGCGCGGGCGGTCGTCTCGTGCGGCAACACCGGTGCCGCGTTGACCGCAGCCAAGGTTGTCCTGGGCACCATCGAGGGTGTGGCCCGCCCTGCGCTGGCCGCGGTGTTTCCCAATCCCGAGGGCCGGACCGTGATCCTGGACGTCGGCGCCAACGTCGAAGCGCGGCCGGGACAGTTGCGCGAGTTCGCCGTTCTCGGCCACTTCTACGCCCAGGACGTGCTCGGCACCCCCGAGCCCCGCATCGGCTTGCTCTCGATCGGCGAGGAGCAGGCGAAGGGCACCGAGACCACCAGGCAGGGCTTTCGGGTGCTCGAGGAAACCGGACTCAATTTCGTCGGCAACGTGGAGGGACACGATATCTTTTCCGGATCGGTGGACGTCGTGGTTTGTGACGGATTTGTGGGCAACGTGGTGTTGAAGAGCGCCGAATCGCTGGCGTCGTTGGTGGGCTCGATGCTGCGCGAGGAGATGGCCCGAAGTCTCAGGACCCGGCTGGGCTACGCCCTGGCCCGTCCCGCCTTCGCCAACCTCGGCCGGCGCCTGGACTATCAGGAGACGGGCGCGGTTCCACTCCTGGGCTTGAAGGGCGGGTGCTTCGTCGGCCACGGCCGCTCCCGGGCTCGGGCGGTGGCGAGCGCCATTCACCAAGCGGCGGCTTTTGCCCGGGCCGAGTTGGGTGTCAAGATGGAAGGGAAAGTGGCGGAGTTGCACGCTCGCGAGCGCAACGTGCTCGGATCGGAGGATCCGGATTCGAACGACGTGGACCCATCCGCCGGGAGTAGCGCACGATGACGACAGCGAAAATCCTGGGTACCGGCAGCGCGGTACCGGACAAGATCCTGACCAACGCCGACTTCGAGCGTATGGTGGATACCTCGGACGAGTGGATCACCGCCCGCACCGGGATCAAGGAGCGGCGGATCGGGGCCGACGACGAGGCGCTGTCGGACTTCGCCATTCCGGCGGCCCGGCGGGCCCTCGAGGACGCCGGCGTCGAAGGCTCGGAGGTGGATCTCGTGATCGTCGCGACGGTGACGCCGGACACCAGCTTTCCGGCCACCTCGACCCAGGTCCAGCACGCCATCGGAGCCGAGAGCGCGGCCGCTTTCGACCTGTCGGCGGCGTGCACCGGCTTCGTCTACGGCCTGGGCATCGCGCGCAGCATGATCGCCGCCGGCAGCGCGAGAACGGCGGTGGTCCTGGGCGGCGAGATGCTGTCCAAGATCGTCGACTACACCGAGCGCTCGACCTCGGTGCTCTTCGGTGACGGAGCCGGCGCGGTGGTGGTCCAGGCTGCTGCCTCGGATGGCTCGAACGGCGCGGAAGATAGTGGGCGTGGGCTCTTGGGCGTCGCCATGCACAGCGACGGCGCCCTGGGCGGTCTCATCCACCGCCCCGGGGGCGGTAGCCGGCACCCCATCAACGAATCGACGCAGAACGGAGAGCTCGGCTACATCCGGATGCGCGGCAACGAGACCTTCAAGGTCGCCGTGCGTTCCCTGGCGGAGGTGTCGAACGAGGTGCTGGACGCCTGCAGGGTGCGGCCCGACCAGGTCGACTGGTTCATTCCCCATCAGGCCAACCGCAGAATCATCGATGCCGTCGGCCAACGGCTCGACATCCCCGACGGCCGGACCTACGTCAACGTGGAGCGCTTCGGGAACACGTCCGCGGCCTCGATTCCGATCGCTCTGGACGAGCTGAACCGCGCTGGCAAGATCGCCGCCGGCCAGTTGGTTCTGATGTCGGCCTTTGGGTCTGGACTGACCTGGGGCGCGGCCCTGGCTCGCTGGTAGTTGGCTGGTAGGCGCTCTGATAGGACGGATGACCACCGACACCGGCAACACGATGGCCGCGGCCGATGCGGCGAACGGGATCAAGGTCGCGTTCGTCTTCCCGGGGCAGGGATCCCAGGCGGTGGGCATGGGCCGGGACTGGGCGGACGCGTTTCCGGCGGCCCGGAGAACCTTCGAAGAGGCCGATGAGGCTCTGGGCTTCGCTCTCAGCCAGTTGTGCTGGGAAGGGCCGGAGGACGAGCTGCGCCTCACCCAGAACACGCAGCCGGCGATCCTCGCGAGTTCGGTCGCGATCCTGCGGGCGGCTGGCGGCAGCCTCCCCCAGCCGGAAGTCGTCGCCGGGCACAGCCTGGGAGAGTACTCGGCGCTGGTGGCGGCGGGGACGCTGACGCTGGGTGACGCCCTCAGGCTGGTGCGGCACCGGGGCCGCTTCATGCAAGAGGCGGTGCCGGTCGGCGAGGGAGCGATGGCGGCGATCCTGGGTCCGGACGCGGCGGCGGTCGAAGAGGTGGCCAAGGACGCCTCGTCCGAGGACGAAATCTGTGTCGCGGCCAACTACAACGCGCCCGCCCAGACCGTCATCGCCGGTCAGGCGGCGGCGGTCGAGCGCGCGGTCGAGTTGGCCAAGGAGCGGGGCGCCCGCCGCGCGGTTCTGCTGCCGGTCTCGGCTCCGTTCCACTCTCCGCTGATGGCGCCGGCACGCGCGCGGCTGGAGCCGCTCCTGGCGGAGACGGCATTTTCGGACCCGGCGATACCGATCGTGACCAACGTGGACGCCCGCGCCGTTACCACTGGTGACGAGGCACGATCCGCCCTCGTCCGGCAGGTCGACGGCCCGGTGCGCTGGGTCGAGTCGGTACGGTCCATGCTGGACGGCGATGGAGTCTCGGTGTTCGTCGAAATCGGGCCGGGTGCGGTGCTCTCGGGCCTCGTACGCAGGATCGAGCGGGCCGCCCGCTCGGTCAGCCTGGCCGAACCGAAGGCGCTCGACGCGCTTGAGGCGGCCCTCGAAGGAGAGACGTCATGACCGCGTTTCGATTGGATGGAAGAACGGCGCTCGTAACCGGCGCATCCCAGGGCATCGGTGAGGCCATCGCCCTGCGTCTGGCCGGGGCCGGCGCCCGGGTCGTGGCCGCTGCCAGGAGCGAGGACAAGCTCGCCGACCTGGCCGGGCGGATCCAGGAGACCGGCGGCGAGGCGGTCGCCTTTCCGCTGGATCTGGCGGATCCGGCGGCGGTAGGGGAGCGGCTGAAGGATCTGCCGGAAGGTTTTCGGGACGTCGACGTCCTGGTCAACAACGCCGGGATCACTGCCGACAACCTCTTCGTGCGGATGAGCCTCGAGGAGTGGGAGCGGGTGCTTCGGACCAACCTGACCGGAGCCTACGCCGTCACCCGGGCCCTGACTCGCGGCATGATGAAACGACGCTGGGGACGCATCCTCAACGTTTCGTCGGTGGTCGGGCTCATGGGAAACGCCGGGCAGGCCAACTACGCCGCCGCCAAGGCCGGCCTGATCGGCTTTTCCAAGGCCCTCGCGCGTGAATTGGCGAGCCGCGGGGTCACCGTCAACGTGATCGCGCCGGGCTATGTGGCCACGGCCATGACCGAGGATTTACCAGAAGCGGCCAAGAGCGGCCTGGAATCTTCGATCCCCGTCAAGCGTTTGGGTACCGTGGACGACATCGCCGGCGCGGCCCTGTATCTCGCAAGCGAAGAAGCGGGGTATGTGACCGGACACGTCTTGAACGTCTCCGGCGGGCTCTACATCTAGAGCTTCGCGCGGGAGTCCAAAGGCTCGCCCGGAAGGGCAATCGAGATACAATACGGTCCGAGCGCGCTTGGTTTCCCTACGTGCTCGCGGCCACCGGCACCGCCCGGCGGGCCACCAAATTCCAAGGAGAAAATACGATGGATGTTGCGGAAAAAGTTACGAGTCTTATTGTCGAGCAGCTGGGAGTCGATGGCGACCAGGTGACTCCGGAAGCCAGCTTTACCGATGATCTGGGAGCGGATTCGCTCGACGTCGTCGAGCTGGTCATGGCGCTCGAGGAGGAATTCGGCGTCGAGATTCCAGACGAGGATGCCGAGAAGATCGCCAGCGTGAAGCAGGCGATCGACTACATCACCGCCAACGCGGACTCCGACTAAGCAGAGGGAGGCTCGGGAGTGCCGGTTCCGGACCGGCGCCGAAGAGTCGGCATGAGCCGGCGAGTCGTTATCACCGGGGTTGGACTGGTCTCGCCGCTGGCGGTCGGGACCGAAGCGACATGGTCGGCCCTGATCCAGGGCAAGTCCGGGATCCGCACGATTCAGGGGTTCGATCCGGAGGCGTTTGCGAGCAAGATCGCGGGCGAGGTTCCGGATTTCGACCCCACCCAGTTCTTGAATCCTCGTGCGATCCGGCGTACCGATGCCTTCATTCGCTACGCCCTGGCGGCCGCGCAGTTCGCGGTTGACGACGCCGACTTCTCGGTCGAGTCCCTGGGTGGGCATCGCGTCGGGGTCGTGATCGGCTCCGGCGTCGGTGGCCTCCAGACCATCGAGGACAACCTACGGACCCTGGTGGAGCGGGGGCCGCGCCGGGTGAGTCCCTTTCTCATTCCCAGCCTGGCGGCGAACATGGCCGCCGGCCACGTGTCGATCCGGTTCGGAGCCACCGGGCCGAACGCGGCGCCGGCCACGGCCTGTACCACCGGTCTCCACGCCATCGGCGACGCCGCGCGCCTGATCCGCTACGGCTATGCCGACGCCATGATCGCCGGCGGAACCGAGGCGCCGGTGACACCCCTGGGGATCTCCGGCTTCACCGCGATGAAGGCGCTCTCGACGCGCAATGACGAGCCCGAGCGGGCTTCCCGCCCGTGGGACCGCGATCGCGACGGCTTCGTCATCGCCGAAGGTGCCGGTGTCGTCGTGCTCGAGGAGCTTGACGCCGCCCGCAGCCGCGGTGCCGAGATCTACGCCGAAGTCGCCGGCTACGGCATGAGCGGCGACGCTCATCACATCTCGGCCCCCCATCCCGAGGGCGAAGGCGCGGCCGAGGTCATGCGCCTGGCGCTCGCGGACGCCCGCCTGGGCGCCGATGGCGTGCAATACATCAACGCGCACGGCACGTCGACGCCGCTCGGCGACATCAGCGAGGTGCGGGCGATCCGCACGGTGTTCGGGGCCGAGGCCGACGGGCTGGCGGTGTCGTCCACCAAGTCCGCCACCGGCCATCTTCTGGGCGCCGCCGGGGGGCTGGAGACCGGAATCCTGGCCCTTGCGGTACGGCACCAGACGGTGCCGCCGACGCTCAATCTCGAGCACCCGGGCGAGGGCTGCGATCTGGACTTCGTCCCCGGCGAAGCGCGGGAGATGCGCCTGGACGCGGCCCTGACCAATTCCTTCGGCTTCGGCGGCACCAACGGCGCCCTGGTCCTGGCGCGCTATACCGGGTAGCGGCACGGCACGGTTTGGTCCCGGCTTCCCGGGGCCGGTCGCGGTCCCGCCTCGGCCGCTCTAGGAGCCTTCCAGGGTGGTGATCGCTTCGGCGATCTCCACCGGCAGGCCGGCCTTTTCCAGCCGCCTGTAGTCGTAGGCCACAATCAGGCCTTCGCCGACCGCCGCCAGACGCTCGTGCCGCTGGGTGGCGACGGCGTAGTGCATGACGAAGCGATCGGCTTCGAGGTCTCCCGCGCGGCCGCCCACCCACGCGGTGTCCGGGTACGTCATCGGCAACAGGAACTTGCACCGGGTCGAGGCCAGGATCGGACCGATGCCGGTGTCGGCCTTGTGCTCGGAAAAGCCGATGGTCTCGAAGTAGGCGATCCGCGCGCTCTCGAACCATTTGAGATACACGGTGTTGTTGACGTGGCCGTAGGCGTCCATGTCCGCCCAGAAGACGGTGGCCGGAATCACCACCGGGTAGTCGGCGAGGAGCCCGACGACCGCCGGGGGCGCGGCGGAATCCTCAGACACCGAACTGCCGGAGATGGTGGTCCAGGTGGCGGAAGGCGAGCCGTCCCCAGGTCCTGCGCGAGAGCCGCCCGAACAAGGGATGGACCCCGAGCCGTGATGCCGAATGGCTGCGAAACCGATCGACGGCGGCGCTCAGCGCTTCGCGCGCCGCGGCCAGCTGGTCGGGGTCCGGCCGCAGCAGGGCCGGCGCCGTTGGAGCGTTCTTGGGCCAGGGAACGAAGTAAATCAGGGCGTGCTTGACCAGTGGCCAGCCCAGCGGGCTGCGCCGGGCCTCGGTTCTGATCTCGCCGGTCGCGAGCTCGAGCTGCGCGGCGCAGTGGGTAAGCATCTGGCCGGCGTTCATGCGGCCCCAGCGGGCCTTCGAGTCGGGCCCGATGCGGGTCAGGCGCTCCTGAATCGCCTGGACGGTCCCCGGTCGCAAGAGGTTGTGCATCGCTGGCGGACGATTCTACCGGACGGCGCCGCTCGGAGACGCTGGGAGCCGCTCGGAGCCGGGGCGCTCGGGATCGCCAGCGCGCGCGCCCTCGGTTGGACCGCGCGCGGCGAGCGTGCGCCAAGGCGGCAACGCGCCGCCCAGCTCCGGCGTGCGGGGCGCTACATCTTGCCGTAGTTGGGTCCGCCGCCCCCCTCCGGCGGCACCCAGGTGATGACCTGGTAGGGATCCATGATGTCGCAGGTCTTGCAGTGGACGCAGTTCGAAAAGTTGATCTGCAGGCGCTTGCCCGTTGGCGAAGCTTCGTCCTCGACCATCTCGTAGACCCCGGCCGGGCAGAAGCGCTGGCAAGGGTTGGCGAACTCGCGAGCGCACTGGTGGATGCACAGATCGGTGTCGGCAACCAAGAGATGCGCCGGCTGGTCCTCGGCATGGGCGGCGCCGGAGTTATAGACGTTGGCCAGCTTGTCGAAGGTCAGCGTGCCGTCGAAAGCCACGGGGTCGGGCTGGCGGCTGCCCGGCTGATCGACGCGGCGCATGCGCTCGTGGCCGGGGCGGGTACGAAGCCGGTTCACCAGGCCGAAGCCCGCGCCGTTGGTCAGCATTCCGAGGCCGGTCTGGGCCATGCCCGCCAGGGCGCCGTAGTCGAAAGCCTGGTGGAAGTTGCGGACTTCCCAGAGCTCGTCCCGGATCCAACTGGCTTCGACGGCGGCGTCGTAACGAGCCAGGCCGTCGGCGTCCAACCGGTCTTCGAGCAGGCCGGTGAAGACAGTCTCCGCCGCCAGCATGCCGGACTTCATCGCCAGGTGGATGCCCTTGAGCCGCATCGCGTTGACCAGCCCGGCCGAGTCGCCGGTAATGAGAAAGCCGTCGCCGCTCGACTGGGGCCGCGAGAACCAGCCGCCTTCCGGAATGGCCTTGGCGCCGTAATAAAGCATCTTGCCGCCTTCGAGGAGGCGGGCGAGCTTGGGATGCGTCTTCAAGCGCTGGAACTCGAGATGGGGATCCAGCCAGGGGTTCTCGTAGTCGAGGCCCACGACCAGCCCGGCGATCAAGAGATCGTCGCGCATGCCGTAGAGGAAGCCGCCGCCGAAGGTCTTCAGGTCGAGGGGCCAGCCCATCGTATGAAGGACCTGACCCGGCCGGATACGGCCCTCGGGAAGCTCCCAGACCTCCTTGACGCCCACCGCGTAGACCTGCGGGTTGGCGCCGCGGGTGAGATCGAACCGGTCCTCGAGCTGCTTGGCGAGGGTGCCGCGCGGGCCCTCGGCCAGGACCAGGGCGCGGGTGTGGATGTCCACGCCGGGCTCGTAGTTGGCCTTGCGCTCACCGTCGTGGCCGATGCCGCGGTCGCCGGTGCGGACGCCGATCACCCGATCCTTCTCGGTCAGCACTTTGGCGGCCGGGAACTCGCAGAAGACGTCGACACCGACCGATTCGCACTGCTCGCCCATCCATTTGACGAGCTTGCCCAGCGAGGCTACGTACTTGCCGTCGTTCTCGAGCTGAGGTGGGATCGGCAGGGACAGGGAGCGCTTGGCGGTCATCCAGGCGAGCTCCTCGTCCTCGACCGGAGCCTCGAAAGGCGCCGAGCGCCAGTCCTCGTAGAGCTCGCGGAAGGCGCGTGGATCCACCACCGCTCCGGACAGGGCGTGGCTTCCCAGCTCCTGCCCCTTCTCCAGGACGGCGATCGAAACCTCGAGCGACCCCCCGGCCTCGTTGTGGTTCTGGACCAGCTCGCCCAGGCGGTAGGCACCGGCCAGACCGGCCGGTCCCGCGCCCACAAAAACGACGTCCAGATCCAGAATCTCTCGAGAATTCGCCATAGAAAAGTCCTCGGAACGGGCGCGATGGTATCAAGGCATGCCGAGGTATCCTTCAGCCTTTGCGCGGAGCGCCGAAACCGATGAGCAGGCCGTCAGAGACCGAACCGTTTGCGCGCGGCGCGGGCACCGCGAGCCGACCGCTCGAGCCGGAGCGATCATGAGCGCCCGGCCTGGGGACGCCTTCCTCGTTGCCTGCCTGACTTCGCCGGTGCGGGCGGCCGGCGAGGTGCCCGGAGTCGAGCCTGCGCACGCCCTGGAGTGGCGAGCGGATCTCCTCGGCAGCGAGGATCCGGCGTTGGCCCGGTCGCTCGTGGGCAAACCCATGATCTTCACCCTGCGCAGCCAGACCGAGGGCGGTCGCGGTCCCCAGGAACCGGCGGCGCGGGCCCGGCAGCTGCGGGCGGCAGCCGGGCGGTTCGAGTGGATCGACCTCGAGGCCGATCGCGATCTGGTTCCGGAGGTGCTCGAAGCCGTGCCGCCGGAACGCCGCATCCTGTCCTGGCATGGCCGGGGCGGCGACCTGCCGAGCCTGCGCGGCCGCTTGGCCGCCATGCTCGAAACCGAAGCGGCGCTCTACAAGCTGGTGAGCTGGATCGAGCGCCCGGTCGAGGGGCTGGCGCCGCTGGCCCTGCCGGCAACCGCGCCCGAGGCTCGCGATCGGATCGTGGCCTTCGCCGCCGGAAACGCCGGGGCGTGGACCCGGTTGCTGGCGCCGCGCCTGGGCTCAGGCTGGATCTACGCTCAATGCCAGCCCGAGCCGGCGGCCGCGGGCCAGTTCTCGGTCGCCCAGCTGGTGGTGGACTACGGCCTGCCCCGGCAGGCGCCGGCGGAACGCTTGTTCGGAATTGTGGGCCGGCCGGCGCTTCACAGCCTCTCGCCCCGCCTCTACAACACGATGTACCGGCAGCTCGGGATCGAGGCGCTGTACCTGCCCTTCGAGGTGCCCGTCTTCGGAGACTTCTGGCTCGACGTGGTCGAAGGCCGGGGCCTGCGCGAGGTGGGCTTCGAGCTGTCCGGCCTCAGCGTGACGGCTCCCTTCAAGGAAATCGCGGCGGCGGTTGCCGGCGCCGCCAGTCCCCTGGTCGAGCGCCTCGGCGCGGCCAACACCCTGGTGCGGCGGCAGGGGGTCTGGGAGGCCGAGAGCACCGATCCCGAGGGGGTGATGGGCGCGCTCGCCGCGCACGCGCTCTCGCCGTTCGGGCGCAAGGCGGCGGTGGTGGGCGCGGGCGGCGCGGGCAAGGCGGCGATTCTGGCTCTGGCTGCCGAGGGAGCTTCGGTGACCTTGGTCAACCGGAGCGCGGCAAGGGGCTCGAGGGTGGCTCGCGAGCTGGGCGCGGAGTACCTGGAGCTCGGAGCCTTCCGGCCCACGGACTTCGATCTCGTAGTCAACGCCACGCCGCTGGGTGCTGCTCGGGACGCTGGGGTCTTCGGCCCGCAAGCGGTCGAGGCCGACAGGCGGGCGCCGGTGGTGCTCGACATGACCTACAGCCGGGATCGGCGGACGGGCCTTGCGGCGGAGCTCGCCATCCGGGGAGTGCGGGTGATCGACGGCCGCGAGATGCTGTTGCACCAGGCGGTATCCCAGTTTCGCTTGATGACCGGCCGGGAGCTGGACCGTGAGGCGGCCGCCCGCGCTCTGGGCCTCGGGCCCGCAGGCGCCCCGGAGGGGGACGGATGAGGCGCGCCCGTCCGCACCTCCGAGAGTTCCTGGCGGACGCGCTGACGCCGGTCGGCGTCTCCGAGCGCCTGGCCAAGCTGTCGCCGGTGAGGTTCCTGCTCGAGAGCGTCACCGGCGGCGAGCATGTCTCGCGCTATAGCTTCCTCGGGTGCGGGCCGCGCCGCGTCGTCGAGCTCGACGACGAGTCGCTTCGGATCGACGGCGAGGCCGTGTCCGGCGACGACCCGATCGCCGCCCTGCGGCGTGAGCTCGAGGCGGTGCGCTCCGAACCGTCCGAGATCGCGGAGCTGCCGTTCGCCGGTGGCTATCTGGGCTATTTCGGCTTCGATCTGGTGCGCTGGATCGAGCACCTGCCAGACCGGCCGCCCGATCCGGAAGGCCTGCCTGCCGCGTTTCTGGGGCGGTTCGACAATCTGGTCGTCTTCGACCGCGCCCGCCAGCGGGTCGTAGCCGTCGCCAATGAGATCGAAGGCGAAGTGTCCGAGGTCGAGGCGCGCCGCGACCTCGACCGGCTCTCCGATCTGCTCGCGGAGGCCGGCAGGCCGCGCGGAGCCGAGCCGCTCGTGGAACCCGGAGAGCCTCCGGCCGCCCGCTCCAGCCTGTCGGACTCCGACTACGGCGAGGCGGTGGAGCGAGCGCGCGAGTGGATCGCAGCGGGCGACGTGTTCCAAGTGGTGTTGGCGCGTCATTTCGACTTGGATCTGGGAGAGATGGCGCCACTCGATCTCTACCGGGCGCTGCGCGCGGTGAATCCGAGCCCGTACATGGTTCTGCTCGAGACGCCCGAGGCGGCCCTGGTCGGAGCCTCACCCGAGATGTTGGCGCGCAAGGCCGGAAGCCGGATCGAGACCCGCCCGATCGCCGGCACCCGCCGCCGGGGCAAGACCGCCGAGGAAGATCGCCGCTTGGCCGAGGAGCTGGCCGCCGACGCCAAGGAGTCCGCCGAGCACCTGATGCTGGTCGACCTGGGCCGTAACGACGTGGGCAAGGTGGCGGTGCCGGGCACCGTCCGCGTGCCCACGTTTCGCGAGATCGAGCGCTACAGTCACGTCATGCATCTGGTGTCCGGGGTGGAAGCCGAGCTGGAGGACGGGATCGAGGCTCTGGACGCGCTCCTGGCCTGCTTTCCCGCCGGCACCGTGTCCGGGGCGCCCAAGATCCGCGCCATCCAGATCATCGACGAGCTCGAGCCGGTGGCCCGAGGGCCGTATGCGGGCGCGGTCGGCTACCTTGCCTTTACCGGCGACATGGATACCTGCATCACGTTGCGGACGTTTGTTGTCCGGGACGACACACTGCGGGTGACCGCCGGCGCCGGCATCGTGGCCGACTCGGATCCCGCCAGAGAGGAGCGCGAAACGCGGGACAAGGCGGCGGCTCTGCTGGCGGCGGTCGGTCTGGCGCGCTCGTTGGCGGGGCACTCGGCGTCGGCCGCGACGGGGGACCGCCGATGATTCTCATGATCGACAACTACGACTCGTTTACCTACAACCTGGTTCAGTTGATCCGGGCCGCGGGAGTCGAGACCGAAGTCATCCGCAACGACGCCAAGACCGCCGCCGAGCTCCTGGACATGAGGCCGGCCGGCATCGTCCTGTCCCCGGGCCCGGGCCGGCCCGAGGGGGCCGGAGTCTGCCTCGAGCTCCTGGCTCGGCGGCCGCTAGTTCCTCTCCTGGGCGTGTGTCTCGGCCAGCAGGCTCTGGGCATGGCTTTCGGTGGCCGGGTGCAGCGGGCCCGCCGCTTGATGCACGGCAAGACGTCGCAAGTACGCCACGCGGGCGTCGGCATCTTTGCCGATCTTCCCAACCCGTTCGAGGCGACCCGGTACCACAGCTTGGAAGTAGCGGCCGACTCGCTGCCCGCCGAGCTGGAGGCCGTGGCCTGGAGCGAGGAAGAGACCATCCAGGGCCTGCGCCACCGCTCGCTGCCGTACTGGGGCGTCCAGTTTCACCCCGAGTCGATCGCGACGCCCAGCGGCGGCCGCTTGGTGGAGAACTTCTTGCGGCTCTGTACCCAGGTCGGGGAGGTCGGCCCATGACGATCGAAACACCCCAAGACGCGCTGGCGATTCTGATCTCGGGCCGGGCGCTCTCGGCCGGGGAGATGGAGCGCTTGATGGACTGGCTCCTGGATGGCGAGGTTCCGGCCGCGCTCCAGGCCGCCCTGCTCGCCGCTCTCGCCACCAAGGGCGAGACCGCGGCGGAGATCGGCGGTGCCGCCCGCGCTTTGCGCGCTCGGATCCGCCCGGTGCCGCACCGGGTTGCCGGGGTCGTCGATACCTGCGGGACCGGCGGCGACGGCCGGGGGACCTTCAACATCTCGACGGCGGCGGCGATGGTCGCCGCGGCGGCCGGCGTGCCGGTGGCCAAGCACGGCAACCGGTCCGTGTCCAGCAAGTCCGGCAGCGCCGACGTTCTGGAGGCGCTGGGCGTGCCGGTGGTGGTCGAGCCCGAAGCGGCCGCGGTCCAGCTCGAGAGTTTGGGCCTGTGCTTCCTGTTTGCTCCCAGCTACCATCCGGCGATTCGGGAGGTCATGCCGGTGCGCCGGGAGCTGGGAGTGCGCACCCTCTTCAACGTGCTGGGACCGCTCCTGAATCCGGCCGGCGCCAAGCGCCAGCTGGTCGGCGTCTACGCCCGGGAGCTGGTCGAGATCGTGGCCGACGCGCTTCTGGCCCTGGGCGCCGAGCACGCGCTGGTGGTGCACGGCGAGGACGGACTGGACGAGATCACGACCGCCGCCGAAACCTTCGCAGCCGAGGTTCGGCCGAGCGGCGTTGCCACGCGGCGGCTGACCCCCGAGGATCTCGGCTTGGAGCGCGTGGCCCCCGAGGCCTTGCGCGGCGGTGAGCCGGGGGATAACGCCGAGGCAATGGCAGCGGTGATGGCCGGGGCTCCGGGACCGCTTCGGGAAGTGACTGCGGCCAACGCGGGCGCGGCCCTCTACGTCGGCGGCCGCGCCGAATCGATCGCCGCCGGAGTCGCCCTAGCCTTCGAGACGATCGACGGGGGCGAGGCGCGCACCCTGCTGGACCGGCTGCGGGCGGGCCGCTGACGGCATGCGGGATCGTAGCCGAGCCGGCGCGGAGGAAGGCGCGAACATCCCCGACGTCCTCGCCCGGATCGTCGAGCGGCGCCAACGACGTCTGGCGGCCGAGGGCGTCGAGGACTTCGAGCCCCCGGATCTTGAGCTCGAGAACGAACCGAGTTCCCGGGCAAATCCCTTCCTGGCCGCCCTTCGGGCGCGGGCGGGCCGGGCGATCGTGGCCGAGATCAAGCTGGGCTCACCCCGAATCGGTAGCCTCGCCGGGCGGGTGGATCCAGAAGCCCAGGCGGCGACGTACCGGCGCTACGGGGCGGCGGCGATTTCGGTGGTGGTCGAGCCCGACGCCTTTGGCGGCAGCTACGAGCTGCTGCGCCGCTCGAAGCGGGCCGCGGGCCTGCCCACCCTCGCCAAGGACTTCGTCGTCTGCACCGAACAGATCGACCGCGCGGCGGCCGCTGGAGCCGACGCGGTGCTCCTGATTGCGTGCCTCTACTCGCGGAGCCAGCTCGCCGCCTGGGCCGGCTACGCCCGGCGCCGTGGGCTGGCGCCGCTCGTCGAAACTCATGACCCGGACGACTTGGACAGGCTCGGCGGCGGCTCTTGGGAGCTGGTCGGGGTCAACAACCGGAACCTGCGGACCTTCGAGGTCTCGCTCGATCGCTCGATCGAGGCGATCGGCGGGCTGCCGCCCACAGCGCTCAAGGTGGCCGAGAGCGGGATCGCCACGGCGGCGGACGTTGATCGGCTGGCGCAGGCGGGCTTCGACGCCTTCCTGGTCGGCGAGTCCTTGCTCATGGCTTCTGATCCCGGCCGGCTGTTGGCCGAGCTGGCGGCGCCGACCGAGCTGGCGGCGCCGGCCGAACTGGCGGTGCCGGATTCCGGCTCGGGCATGGGTTCCGGAGCCGACCGAGATCCTAGTGAGCCCCGATGAGACCTTGTGAGGTCCACGCGGCAAGGTCCGCGAGGTTCCCTGACACCCGGCGCATGGACCGAGACGCGCGCGCTCGGCGTGCCCACCTACCGCCGTTGTGCCCGTCCGGCGGGATGTCTTGCCAGGTCCCAAAGGCGTAGACTCGGCCGCTCTGGAGAGTCATGCCATGCCTTCCGTTCGAGTCAAGATTTGCGGTCTCACCACGGTCGAGGACGCGTCGGCGGCGGTCGATCTGGGAGCCGACTTCCTCGGCCTCAACTTTGCCGCCGTCAGTCCCAGGCGGATCGACGTGGCGAGGGCGCGCGAGATCGCCGATGCCGTGCGCGGGCGGACCAGTCTGGTGGCCGTTTTCGTCAACCAATCGGCTTCGGAGATCGATCGTGTGTTGGAGACCGTGGAGCCGGATCTCGTGCAGCTTCATGGCGACGAGGGACCGGACGAGGCGGCGCGCCATGGCGACCGCGCGCTCAAGGTGCTGCGCGTCGATCGGTGTCCGAGCGACGAGGAGCTGGACGGGTATCCGGATGCCTGGGGCTTTCTGGTCGAAGCCCGGCGGCAGAGTGCCTACGGCGGCACCGGCCGCTCGTGGGACTACTCTTTGGCGCGCCAGTTCTCCCGGCGGCTTTCCCGGGCATCGCCTGGGTCATTTGGCGCCAGGCCCTTTCTCCTCGCCGGAGGCCTCGGCCCCGACAACGTGGCCGAGGCCATCATGGCGGCTCGGCCCTGGGGTGTGGACGTCGCGTCCGGGGTCGAGAGCGCTCCGGGCAGGAAAGACGCCGAGCTGATGCACCGGTTCTTCCAGGAGGTAGCCCGTGTCTCGGCGTAGGAGCGGCGGGGGAGGACGGTCTGCGGGCTTTCCGGACGCGGCCGGGTACTTCGGCGCCTACGGCGGCCGTTTCGTGCCCGAGACCTTGATGGCTCCGCTGCAGGAGCTCGAGCGAGCCTACGCCACGCTGGCGCGGCGGCGGCGCTTCAAGAAGCGCCTGCGCGAGCTCCTGACGCACTACGCGGGCCGGCCGACGCCGCTCTATCTCGCCGAACGGCTGAGCGCGAAGCTGGGAGGAGCGCGGATCTATCTCAAGCGCGAAGACCTCCTCCACACCGGCGCGCACAAGATCAACAACGCCCTCGGCCAGGCGCTTCTGGCCGTGGAGATGGGGAAGGGCCGCCTTATCGCAGAGACCGGAGCCGGCCAGCACGGCGTTGCCACGGCGACCGTTGCCGCTCTCTTGGGCCTGGAGTGCGTCGTCTACATGGGCACCGAAGACATGGCGCGCCAGCGGTTGAACGTCGAGCGGATGCGCCTGCTCGGAGCCTCCGTGACCCCGGTCGAGGGAGGCAGCCGCACGCTTAAGGACGCCATCAACGAGGCGCTGCGCGATTGGGTCACGAACGTCGAGACCACCCACTACGTGCTGGGCTCGGTGCTCGGGCCACATCCGTACCCGGCCATGGTCCGGGATTTTCACAGCGTCATCGGAGTCGAGGCGAAGCGGCAGCTCAAGAAGCAGGCGGGCCGGGACTGGCCCGACCTGGCCGTGGCCTGCGTGGGCGGGGGCTCGAACGCCATCGGACTCTTCGGAGCCTTCCTGGGCGATGAGCGGGTGCGACTGCTGGGGGTCGAGGCCGGCGGGACCGGCGCCCTCTTGGGGCAGCACGCGGCCCGGTTTGCCGGCGGCGGCATCGGCGTGCTCCACGGGACCAAGACGCGGGTGTTGCAGGACGCCGACGGTCAGATCGCGGCGACCCACTCAGTCTCGGCCGGACTCGACTACCCGGCCGTGGGACCCGAGCATGTCGCCTTGAAGGAGCTGGGTCGGACCGAGTACACGACGGCGAGCGACGACGAGGCGGTGGCGGCGTTCCGGCTCCTGGCCGCGACCGAGGGCATCCTGCCCGCGCTCGAATCGGCCCACGCTCTCGCCGAGGTGGCCAGGCGCGCGCCCCGGCTGGACAGCGGCAAGATCGTCCTGGTCAACCTCTCGGGCCGGGGGGACAAAGACGTGGAGTCGGTGCTGGAGTTGCCGGAGGCGGGAAGCTCGTGAGCCGCATTGCAGAGGTCTTCGAACGCTGCCGTGCCGAGAAGCGGGCGGCCTTCATTCCCTATCTGACCGCCGGCGACCCCTCACCGGAGGTCTCCCTGGAGCTCGTCCTCGCCCTGATCCGGGCCGGCGCCGACATCATCGAGCTGGGCGTTCCGTTCAGCGACCCGATCGCTGACGGACCGGTCAATCAGCGCTCGGCCGCCCGGGCTCTGGCCGCCGGTGCCGGCCTCTCGGCGGTGCTGAGCCTGGTGGCCGAGGTGCGGGCCGAGAGTGAAATTCCCATCGTCCTTTTTTCGTACTTCAACCCGCTCCAGGTCCAGGGGCTGGAGCGGACGGCCGAGCGCGCCGCGGCCTCGGGCGTGGATGGCGTCCTGTGTCTGGATCTGCCGCCGGCCGAGGCGGCGGCCACGGGCTATCTCGAGGCGCTTCGGAGCCGGGGCTTGGAGACGGTCTTTCTGGTCGCTCCGACCAGCGACCGAAAACGAGTCCAGGAAGTGCTGGCGGCAGCCACGGGCTTCGTCTACTTTCTCCCCAGAACCGGGGTCACGGGGGCCGAGACGGCCTTCGCCAAGAAGGTCTTGGGCCGGATCAAGCGCCTGCGGCGAAAAGCCGGGCTGCCGGTGGCGGTGGGCTTCGGGATCGCGACTCCCGAGCAGGCCCGGACCGTGGGCCGGGTCGCCGACGGCGTCGTCGTGGGCAGCGCGCTGGTCGAGCTGATCGAGAGCTTCGAAGACCCGGCCGAGCTGGCCGCGGCCGTCGAGCGCTCGGCGGCGAGCCTGCGGGAGGCGATGGCGCGATGAGCCAGGACCGGGTTCTGTCGGTACCCGCTACCGTGCACGGTCGGGCGTTGGTCCGGGCCTCTGCCGCCAAGAGGGCGCCGCTGCTGGTCCTCTTTCATGGCTACGGCGAGAACGCCGAGATCCTGCTCGAAGCCGCGGCCGAGGTCCCGGGCATCGAAGCCTGGCACCTGGCTTCGATCCAAGCCCTTCATCCCTTCTACAACCGCCGCACCGGCGACGTCATCGCGAGTTGGATGACCAAGCTCGACCGGGAACGAGCGATCGCCGACAACGTGGCCTACGTGGGCGCGGCGCTGGCTCGGCTTCGCGAGACCGTCGAGGTCTCGGGGCCGACGGTTTTCCTGGGCTTTTCCCAGGGCACTTCGATGGCCTACCGGGCAGCCGCCCTCGGCGGGGAGCCCTGCGACGCGGTCGTCGCGCTCGCCGGCGATCTGCCTCCGGACCTCTTCGCTGCCCCTGGGGCTCGGCCGATTCCCCGCGTCTTGATCGGATTGGGCAGCGAGGACACCTGGTTCGACCGCGAGCAGCTCGAGATCGACGCCGCGGCCTTGCGCGCCGAGGGCACGAAGGTCGAGACTTGCCGCTTCTCCGGCGGACACGAATGGACGGCGGAGTTTCGCCGGGCCGCGCAAGACTTCCTGGCCGACCTTGTCCGAAGCTGAGACCGGAGGCGTGCCCGGAGAGGGCGCGCGGGAATCGGCCGACGCGGGCCTTGTCGATGCGAACCGTGCCGACGCTTGCGGGCCACGCCTGCCCGAAGAAGGCCGGGAAGTCGCGGCCGGCCAGGGCGAGGTCGGCTACCTCGAGCTCGTTCGCACCAACCGCGACTTCCGGCGGCTCTGGTTCGGAGCCATCGCCTCCGATCTCGGGGACTGGTTCTCGACCATCGCGGTCTACCGGCTGATCGAGAACCTGACCGGCTCGCCGTTCGCGCTGGGCCTGATCTTCGTGGCCAAGATGCTGCCCTTCGCCCTGGCCTCGCCGGTGGCCGGGTTGGTGGCCGACCGGGTCTCCCGGAAGCGGCTCATGATCTGGGCGGATCTGGCCCGCGCGGTCGTGCTTCTGGGTTTCCTGCTGGTGCGCCGGCCCGAGCACATGCCGTTTCTCTACGTGCTTTCGGCCCTTCAGATGGCGGCCGGAGCCTTCTTCATCCCTGCCCGCAGCGCGGCCATCCCGAACATCGTCTCCAAGCGCGAGCTCCTGACCGCGAACGCGCTGTCGGCGGCCACCTGGTCGACGCTGCTGGCGGTGGGCGCCGCCCTGGGCGGATTCCTGACCGAGGCCATCGGACCGTACGGCGTCTTTCTCCTGGACAGCGGGACGTACCTGGTGTCGGCGGTTCTGGTGGCGGGGACCCAGATCCCGCAGCGCACCGAGCCGGGCGCGCCGGGTTCGTTGCTGCGGGCGGCGGTGGCTGACGTACGCGCTGGCCTTGGGTACCTGCGCCGCCACCCGGCGGTCGCGCGGATCGCCTTCGCCAAGGCCACCTGGTCGACCGGCGGCGGTGCTCTGGTCTATATGCTGGCGCTCCTGGGACCGATCCTGGCGCCGGCGGCGCCGGCGATCGGGATTGGCTGGCTCTTTGCCGTCCGCGGCATCGGTACCGGCCTCGGTCCGATCGCGGCTCGTGCCTACGTGCCCGAGCGCCGGCTGTGGCCGCGCATGATGGGTCTGGGTATCGCCGCCACGGGCATCCTCTATCTGGGGGTCGGCCTCTTGCCATGGACCTGGCTGCTTCTCGTCTTGATACTCGGCGCCCACGCGACCAGCGGAGCCAACTGGGTGACCTCGACCGTGCTCCTTCAGGAGCGCACCGAGGATCGCTATCGGGGACGGGTCTTCGCTACCGAGTGGCTGCTCATCACGCTCACCGACTCGGTGTCGATCCTGGCCGCCAGCGTTCTGCTCGAGATGGGCTGGCTGGACCTGCGCACGGGCTTTCTGGTCTTCGCCGGTGTCGAAGTCCTGGCCGGGATCGCGTGGCTGCTGTTCGTGGCGCGGCGCGAAGCCAGCGCGCCGGCGGCTTGACGCCACCGCGGGCGCCGGTACGATTCCCTCGCATGTGCGGTCTCTATTCCCTGTGACCAAGGGCCGGCGGGAGGTGCGCGATTTCGTCGGCGCCGACGAGGTGGCCGATTTCGAGCCCCGCTACAAGGTGTCGCCGGGCACCGAGGGGCTGGTGATCCGGCAGCGGCCGGAGGGCCGCTTGGGCGAGCTCTTGCGCTGGGGCTTTGGCGGCGGGGCTGGCGGGCGCTCGCAGATCAACGCCCGCGCCGAGAGCGCGTTCGCGAAGCGGGCCTTTGCCGAGGCCGCGCGAGCCCGGCGCTGTCTGATCCCGGTGTCAGGTTTCTTCGAGCCCCGAGGCCGGCGCCGGGCCGGGCGCGAGCAGTACTACTTCGAGCCGGCCGATCGCCAGCTTCTGGCCCTGGCCGGGATCTGGTCCGGCGGTGCGACGCCCGGCTTCGCGATTCTCACCACCCGGCCCAATGCCGTGGTGGGCGCCGTGCACGCGAGGATGCCGGCGATTCTGGCCCCCGCCCAGTTTGACGCCTGGCTGGACCCCGCCCTCGAGGACGAGGATCGGTTGACGCGGCTGTTGGAGGCATCTCCGGACCCCGGACTGACCGGGTACCGGGTGACGGAGAAGCTCTACGCCCTCGATGCGGGAGATCCGGCCTGTCTCGATCCAGCCGCGCAGGGCAGGCTGTTCTGAGCTGAGCGTGAGCCAGGGCCTGAGTCTGAGCCAGGGCCTGGGCTGAGCCTCAGCCCTTGAGAATACGCCGCAGGCAGTAGCCGGCCAGGGTCGTGACCGCGGCCATCGACACCAGCATGAAGACCAGGGCAAAAGGTTCCATCTACGAATCCTCGCTCGATAGCGGTTCCGGGCGGTCGGCCCAGGCTTTGCGGATGAGCACGAGACCGGTGGCGAACAAGGCCAGCATCAGGATGCGGCTGAGCCAGAGATAGGGCACCTGGCTCGGGTCGTCGACGCCACGCATCATGAGCGTCGGCAGTGCTTCGGTGACCGCCCACCAGCCCAGGAGCGTGTACAGGAAGAGCGGCGTCACGTAGCGCATGATCGGCTTGTAGAGCGCCGGAATGCGCAGGTCGGCGCCCCGGTGCAACTCGTTCCAGCCTCGATCGATGCCGAAGACGAAGACAAAGAGCACGACCTCGACGGCGGCGAAGACGACCAGGCCGAAGGTGCCGGCCCAGTAGTCCCATTCACCCAGAACGCCACGGCTGTAGAAGAGGACGTGGAAAAGGCCCAGGACGAGCGCGACCGCGGTCACCGCCCTGGCGGCGCGCTTGCGGGTGAGCCCCAGCTCGTCCTGCAAGAACGCGATCGTCGGGCTGGCCATCGCCACGCTCGACGTGATGCCGGCCACGAACAGGAGGAAGAACCACAGGAAGGCCAGCAGCCGTCCCAGGATCTCGGGGCCGGGCAAGCCCTGGAAGACCACGCTCATGGCCACGATGCCCAGATCGAAGGGGCCGCCGGTGGCGATGGCGGTGGCGCCGGCGACGCCGAAAAAGACCACCGCCGCCGGAATTGCGATCGTGCCTCCGAGCACGACCTCGGCGAACTCATTGGTGGCCGCGGTCGAGAGGCCGGTCAGCGTGACGTCCTCGTCCTTGCGCACGTACGAGGCGTAGGTCTGGATGCTGCCCATGCCGATCGACAGGGTGAAAAACATCTGGCCGGCGGCGGCCAGCCAGACCTTGGCGTTGCCGAGGCTGCTCCAGTCGGGACTCCAGATGAAGTTGAGCCCGTCGGCGGGCGAGGCCACGACCGGCGGCAGTGTCAAAACCCGCGCCATCAGAATGAAGGCGAAGCCGAAGAGGATCGGCATGCCGATGAGCGCCAGGCGCTCGATGCCTCCGGAGAGCCCGCGCGACAGCACCAGGCCGATGAAAACGAACGTCACCGCGAAAAAGCCCAGCGTCACCGCGGGACCGATATAGCTCGAGTCTCCCAGGTTCTGGAAGGACGCCAGGTAGGCCCGCATCCGGTCCACGTCGCCTAGCCCGAAATAGTCGCCGGTGAGGCTGAAGACGCTCATGCCCAGCATCCACGAGACGATGAAGGTGTAGTAGACGAAGACGACGAAGGGCAGAGCCACGCCCAGCACCCCCAGGTACTTGGCCCATGGCTTCTTGCGGTCGGTCAGGCGGTCGAACATGCCCGGCACCGAGCCGTGCCCGTGGGTGCCGCCGAAGCGGCCGACCCCCCACTCGATCCACATCATGGGAATGCCGAGCAGGAGGAACGAGATGAAGTACGGGATCATGAAGGTGCCGCCGCCGTTCTGGGCGGCCTGCACCGGGAAGCGCAGGAAGTTGCCGAGGCCGACGGCGTTTCCGGCCATCGCCAGCACCAGGCCGATCCGGGTACCCCAGCGTTCGCGACCCACGTTGTCAGCGCTCACGGGTCGCTTCCGTTCTTCTGGATAGCACTCGGCTGCCTTCTGCCACGGGCTGCTGGTTCTCGCTCGGGAATTCGCGTAACGGTTCCGGTGAGGCGATCAGGCTAGCCGCGTCCGTTCGGGCTGTCAATCGGTACCGGCCGCCGGTGGGTCGGGCTCGGCACGGCCACCGCCGGTGCCCTCGAGCTCGATCTTGAGGGCCAGGAAGCGCACCAGATCCTTGAGCGCAAGGATGCCCAAGAGTTCGCCGTCCCGAGCCACCAGCAGGCGCGAGGCGCCGGCCCGGCTCATGCGGGCCAGCGCCTCCATGGCGTCGGCCTCGGGATCGATGGTGTTGGCGCTGGAGCAGGGCTCCATGATCGCGCTCACGCTTTGCCGGTCCCACTCGGCCCGGGGAAGCGCCTTGACCGCGCGGGTGGTCACGCAGCCCAGCAGGCGGCCGCCCTCCACCACCGGGAACATCTTGAAGTGATGGCGGTAAATGTAGCTCTCGACCAGCTCCGAGACCGGGGTCGAGCGCGGCACGGTGACCGGATCGGCGATCATGAAGCGCGACACCGGTTCGCCTTCGAGGGATTTGCGCATCACGAGCTGCTTGTACGACATCTGCGCGGCGTTGCGCAGGAACATGCCGATCATGAAGCTCCAGAGCCCGCCGATGAGATCCCCGGCGAAGAGCGCGCGATAGAGACCCAGGCCGATCAGGAGGATGCCGAAACCCGAGCCGATCGCGGAAGTGACGCGAGTGGCCCAGCGCAGGTCGCCGCGCACATGCCAGAGCGCCGAGCGCAGCACCCTGCCGCCGTCGAGGGGAAACGCGGGGATCATGTTGAAGGCGACGAGAACGAGGTTCAAACCGCCCAGGAACTCGAGGACCGTCGTGGCCGAGGGAGGTCCGCCCAAAATCGCCGCGGTACCCAGCGCGACGACACCCAGGGCGACGCTTACCAAGGGCCCGGCGATGGCGACCAGGAACTCGGCCTTGGCGCTGGGCGGCTCGTCCTCCATCTCGGCCACGCCACCGAAGATGAAGAGCGTGATGCCTCGAATCGGGACCGCGAAGCGGCGCGCCACCAGGGCGTGGCCGAACTCGTGGAGCAGGATCGACAAGAAGAGTCCCAGGGTCGCGATGCTGCCCATGAGCCAGTACGAGCCGCTCGAACGGCCCGGGAGGCTCTGCGGGAAGGCGTTGCCGGCCAGCGACCAGGCGATCAGCAGGGCGACGACGAACCAGCTCAGGTCGACGAAGACGGGAATCCCGAAGGCGTCGAAGATCTTGAACCGGCGTCCGAACACTGGCTGCCCGCTGCGGAATTCGAGGCCTGCGCCCTACGACTTCTCCGGCATCAGGACCCAGAGAATCACATAGACCAGGATTCCCGGGAAGCCGGCGGAGACGATCGAGACGATGACGTACAGCAGCCGGATGACCGTTGGGTCCCAGCCCAGCCATTGGGCGAGACCACCGCAGACTCCGGCGATGACTCGATGGCTTCGGGATCGGTGCAGGGGATTCCTGGTATTGGCCATCGTGCGTGCTCCTCAAGCTGCACTACGCGGGCCTGGCGGGGTTGTTTCGGAGGTCTCCAGGCCGGGGCTCGAGCCGGGAACCGAGTCGCCTGAGGAGCTCCGCCGCACGTCCCCGTCCGGCTCGGAGAGCTCCTCCAGAGACTGGGCGTCGATGTCGGCCAGGCTGGCCGCCCGCGCCTTCTCGATGCGGGCGTAGCGCTTCTGGAACTGGGTCAAGGCGAAGCCCGAGAAGGTCCCGAAGTCGAGTCCGAACGGCATCGTGTCGTAGGCGTCGAACACTTCCCGGATGATGTCCAGAGCGAGTGGCGCCAGACGGTTCATGTGTTCGTCGATAGCCGTCCACACCGGCTCGCCGTGCTCGGCGACCAGCCGCGAGAGCAGGTAGACGCCGTAGGCCAGGTGCCGGGCCTCGTCCGCTTGCAGGTAGCGGACCGCCTGCTGCATCCCCGGCATCAGGTCGTTGTCCTCGAGCATCCGGTAGTAGGCGTGGTATCCGGTCTCGGCCAGGACGCCTTCGACGATCATGTTGTAGACGACCGAGGCCCGGGCCTGAGCCGGGGGCGATCGGTCGGTCCAGAGCGCCGCCAGGGCGGTGGGCAGCTCGTCGTAGAAGATCCCGCGATAGGCCGGCGAGTGGAAGCGGGCGAGATCGCTCGAGTCCTCGGCCACCTCGTCGAGGAAACGCCGAAACAGCTCCACGTGCTTGGCTTCCTCCCACAGGAACGAGGTCAGGTAGATCTCTTCCTCCAGCCGGCCCTCGGCGGCGACCGTGGCAATGAGTGGCAACAGATCCAGGGTGACCGACTCCTCCCCGGCCTGAAAGAGCGAGCTCAGGTGGAGGAGGACGGTGCGTTCGAGAGCGTCCAGCTTCCGCCAGTCCCGGCGGTCCTGGGAGAAGTCGATCTCGACCGGGTTCCAGATACCGATTCGCTTGGCGCGCTGCCACAGGCGCATGGGCAGAATCGCGCCGTCGAGGCCCTTGCGGCTGGTGGTCTGATAGATGCGCTCGCCGGACGTCATGGTTCCGCAACCTCGGGAAACACCGCGGGCAAGTCGCGCGCGCAGGCGACGATGCGCTGGGCCGCCTGCGCTTGTGGCAGGAGATCGGCCAGCGCCCCAGAGCCCAGCCGGATCTGGCCCGACATCAGACCCCAGATCGGATCGATCGTGCCCTCCAGCACCTTCTTCCAGGTTGCGAGCTCGGCCTCCAGGACGTACTCGGGCGGGTACGCCTCGACGTCGTTCGAGGTGTTCCGGCAGCGTCCCTCCTGGAGATCCAGGATGGCCGTGCGGCCGCCGGCCAGATCCGTGGCACGCAGCCCCAAGACGCCCTTCCAGTCTCGAGCCAGATCCCGGTACCCGGCATCCACGTCGATCGCGGCACCCAGGGCGGTAGTCCACTCCGGCGAAAACACCTCGAGAGCTGTGGCTGACGTTTGCTCCATCGCGGTCTCTACGTCACAATTGCGTTAGATGCGCGTCCGCGATCATAGCGGACCGGCACCAATCCGATGCAGCATTTTGTCGAGCTCCCGGATCGGGAGGTGATCCTGGCCCGCCTGCGTACGCTGGGTCCGAACTCCAGGGCCCGCGATCTGGTCTTCCAGAAGATTGCCAACCAGCTGGACGACCGGACGCTGGATAGCGCCGCGTTCTCGTTTCTGCTGATCGAGTTACTCCATCGCTTCGAGTGGGCGCTCGGCGAGGAGCCGGCCTCGTTCCTGCCCAAGTGCATCCGGGCGCTGACCGGCGACGACGAGCTTGCCGACGCCGCCCGCAAGGCGTTCGACGAGCTGGGACCGGCGGACGACGACGGCACGCCCCCAAGCCCGTCCTAAGAAGGGCTACCGGGCCCGATTGCGGCCAGAGGACCGGGCTGGCCGTTCGCGGACGGCTGTGGCCCAGGCCACAGCGCGTCCCGAGCTCGAGCCCTAGACTCTAGGGGCTTCATAGCTTTCGCGGCCGACGGGTCCCCTCCTTCCCCGTTCGCCGCGCGGTTTCAGGGCCGGACGCATGTCCGGCCCATTTCTTTGTTCGGCCGTGGGGTGATTGAGTGCGGGCTACTGAATGTAGCCGAGCTTGCGGAGCTCTTCGAGCGTCTTGTCGGTAGGCATCAGCCGGGGGCTGTCGAAACCCTCGCGGGCGGCCAGCTCGCTCTCTAGAAACTCCTCGAGCTCGCGCACCTTGGTGGGATTGCTGAAGGCGGTGTCCCAGAGCTCTTCGGGGTCGTCATTGAGATCGAAGAGCTGCCCCTGGTACAGCTTCCAGCCCGGCACGCGGATCGAGTCGAAGGTCCGGCGGGCGGGCCGGTCCCGGCGGCTGATCGCCGGCAGCACCGGACTCGATCCCGCCAGGACCCCGGCCAGGTCGGTGCCGGCAAACTCATCCGGGACCCCGATGCCCAGGCTCGCCAGAATCGTGGGAGCAATGTCGATACCCCGAACCTGCACCGGACTGCGCACGCCGGAGTGGACGTCGCCTGGAAACTTGACGACCAGTGGGACGTGGAGCAACTCGTCGTAGAGCGAGTGTGAGTGCCAGCCGATGCGGCCGTGCTCGCCGAACTCTTCGCCGTGATCCGAGGTGAAGACGATCAAGGTGTTCTCGTAGAGGCCCTGCTCCTTCAGATACGCCATCAGGCCCCCGAGAGCGTGGTCCATCGAGCGGATCTCGCCGTCGTAGGTATTGACGATGTGCTGGACGTCAGCCTCGTCGACCTCGAACTCCTTGCGATTCAGCGCGCGTAGGAAGTCGACGCTGATCGCGTCCGGGAGATCGCCGGAATAGCCCGTATCGAAGGCTTCGAGGTACTCAGCCTCCGGCTCGTAGGGGTGGTGCGTCTCGTACGTGTGCAAGAAGAGGAAGAAGGGCTCCCGCGGCTCCTGTTCCAGCCACTCCACCGCCTCGCCGACGGTGCCGGCGAAGCGTTCGTGTCCGGGCTGCTGGTAGAGATCGAACCCCTGGTCGAGACCGAACACCCGGTCCATCTGCCCGCCGCCGGTGAACGCGGCGGTGGCGTAGCCGGCTTCGCCCAGAACCTCGGCCAGCGTCAGGGCCTCGGGCGACAGCGCGGTCTTGGCTCCCCAAGAGGCGTTGTGGTGATGGGGTAGGAGCGAGGTCAGGATCGAGGCATGGGAGTGGACGGTGGAGGGTGCGTGCGCCATCGCCTGCTCGAAAACCGCCGAGTCCCGGCAGAGCTCGTCCAGCCCCGGCGAGGTTGGCCGGTCGTAGCCGTAGCAGCCCAGATGGTCGGCCCGGAGCGTGTCAATCGAGATGAGGAGGACGTTCGCGGCCGCTCCCGCGGGTTGCGGGTCCGGCTCCGGCTCCTGGGCACAGCCGTAAGCGAGCGCCAGCACCGAGATCCAGAGACTGAGCTGCGTTCGCTTCGGGCGCATGGGCGGGTGGGTGGCCGGACAGGGGCGGGCACCGACGGGGCCGGGCGAGAGACTAGCACGGGCCGGAAGCGGGCCCCGACCTTGAATCCCCTGGGTGGGGTTTTTCTTAGATCGGCTCGGATCGGGGTGAGCACGCCGCCTCGGCGTTGGGATCGCGCGCCAGCAGGTTCTTGGACAGGGCGGCCAAGCAGCGTTCCAGGATCTTGTAGATGCTCGAGGTTCGGTACCCGAGCCGTTCCGCGGCCTCTTTGGGGCGGCAGCCGAGCCCATAGCGCAGCTTCAGGACGTTCCGGCAGCGGTCCGGAAGTGAGCGCATCGTTCGAGAGAGATCGCGGGAGAACTCGACCCGCCGCTGCTCGGGCTCAGTGGGGTCGGCCAGGGCTTCGAGAACGGCTGAGTCCACCGCCTGGTAGAGGCGGCGGCGCCGCCGGCGCCAGTACATCAGGCACTGATTGCGCAGCGTGCCGGCGAACCAGGCGCGAGGGTTGTGAATCGGACGGCGGCTGTCGAGCATCGCCAGCGTTGTCTGCTGCAGCATGTCCTCGGCGTCCTGGGGCGGAATCCGATAGCGGCTACAGATCCGCAATGCGGTCGGCTTGACGTCGGCCAGCAACGCCGATACATCGCTCGGCTCCCGAGCGCCCGGATCGCTACGCATCGCTCCGGGTCCAGTTTACTGCTGCCCCGGGAGGACACAGGGCGGCTTGGTATCATCGCCAACTTCGAGGGTTGCAACTCCGCCCGGCTTGCGGCGGCAGCGAGGTAGACACGTGCAGCAATTCAGGACTGGCCGACGGCAACCGCTTTGCGGCATTGGGCTCTTGCTTCTGGCGGCGGCGATCACGTCGGCACCGGTTGGGGCGCAGAGTGAGTTTCCGGTCGAGATTCAAAACGTATCCCTGAGAGTCGACGGAGCCGAGTCCACGATCTTGGTGATCGGGGAAGCCGGCATGAGCTCGAGGATCGAGCCGGGCTCTTCGGGGTACTCCGGTGCCGACCGGCTCACCGTCCATCTGCCCAACGCCGTGCCCGGTCCCTCGGCCCTGGACCGAACCGCGAGGTCGGGAATCGTGTCCGAGGTGGAAGTGGGGTTTTCGGTGCCGGATGGTGTCCCGACGACCCGCCTGGTGGTCCACGGCCGCGCCCCGATTGAGGCCGAGGTTGCGCCTTCGAGCGGCGGTCTGGTGATCCGGGTGCGCGCGGCCGGAGGCGGCGCGGACGCTCCGAGACGGCGGCCGGCCGACCCGCTGGCCGAAGCCACCCGGAAGCTGGAAGGGCTGGAGACCGAAAACCAGTCCCTGAAACAGCGCATGGCCGAGCTCCACGCCGATCGCCTGGAACTCGTGGAATCCTTGCGCCAAGCGCGTGAGGAGTTGGCGGCAGCGCCGGCGCCCGATCCCGAGCTCCAAGCCCAGCTCACGGCCGAAGCAAAGCGCCTCGAAACCGAGCTCGAGGCGGCTCGTGCCGCCGTGGCCGATCGCGACCGAGAGCTCGCCGACGCTCGCGCCGCGGTCTCCGGCGCCGAGACCGCCCGCCAGGCCCTGGCGGCGCGGGTCACCGAACTCCAGGATCGCCTCGAAGCGGCGGGCTCCGAGGCCGATCTCGGTCAAGCTGCCGCGCGCGACGCAGAACGGCTCGAATCCGAGGTCCAGCGCCTCGGCGCCGAGCTCCAGACCGCCGCGACCGAGAGCGCTGAGCTCCAGCAGCGGCTCGCCGCTCTCGAAGACGAATCGAGCGAGCTGCGGGCCCGTCTCGCCGCTGCCGACGGGACCGGCACAGAGCTCGATGCCGAGCGTCGGCGGATCGCCCAGTTGGCCCGAGAGCTCGAACGCAGCCGCTCTACTGAGGCCGTCTTGCGCTCGGCCTTGCGCGCGGCGCCGGGCCTGCTGGGTGCCGAGGCTGTCGCGGTGCGGCGTGACGCCGACCGTTGCGCGCCGCTACGGCCTTCCAGTGACGCCCGTGGGGTGGAGCTCGAATGCGTGCCCGCTGGCGGCGCCCTGCAGGTGCTCAATCTGCGCCCCGGCTGGCTTCGGGTCCGTGCCGAAAGCGGTCGAGAGGGCTGGGTCGAGGCCGGCAGCGTCCTTCCCGCCCATGCGGTGGATGCGGGCCGCCAGCGTGAGGAGTTGAGCCGCTTCCGAGCGGAGCGTGTCCAGCTCGAAGGCGAGCTCGAGGCCGCCCGGGCGGAGAGCGCCGAGGCCGGCCGGCAGCTCGGGCAGGCTCGGGCACGGGTTACCGATCTCGAGCGGCGGGCGGGTCGGGCCGACCAGGCCGAGGATCAGTCCGCCAGGCTCCAGCGCGAGCTCGAAACGAGTCGCCGGGATCTGGCCCTGGCACAGCAGGAGCTAGACGGTATGAGGGAGTGGGCGAGCCAGGCCGAGAAGCGCTTCGACGCTTTGCTTCAAGGGCTCGGACTGGAGGCCCTGCTGGTCAGCCCGGAGGCCGAGCCGTGTCTGACCCTGCGCTCGGACCCGGGTACCGGCAGCGCCAAGCTGGACTGCCTGGACCCCGGGACCTCGGTAACGGTCCAGGACGGAGTCGCGGACTGGCTCGCGGTGGCGACCGCCGCCGGCGCCCGCGGCTGGGTCGCGGCGCGCTTCCTCGAACCGGCGGGCGTTCGCGACGCAACCGACCGGCTGACGATGGTCACGAGGCCGAATCTGACGACCTGCGCCAACGCCTGGCGCGGTTGGAGACCCAGCGAAGCACCGAGCGCGCCGGCGAACAGGAGGTCGCGACGGCACTGGCGGCGCGGTTGGAAGAAGCCGAGGCCGACGCGGTCCGGCTGACCCAGGCACTGGCCGATCGCGAGACCCAGCTCGCCGCGGCGCGTGAGGATGGGGCCAAGGCAGCGACAGAGGCGGCCGGCCGGCTGGAGCGACTGGAGCAGGCCGAGGCCGAGGTGGCCGGTCGACTGGAGCGGCTGGCGCAGGCGGAGGCCGAGGTGGTCCGTTTGACCCAGGCATTGGCTGATCGCGAGACCCAGCTCGCCGCGGCTCGCGAGGGCGAGACCGAAGCCGCAGCCGCCCTGGCTAGCCGTCTGGAGCAGGCGGAGGCCGAGGTCGGTCGATTGGCCGAGGCGTTGGCCCGCGGCCAGGCCGAGCAAGAGAGCGCGGCCGACCAGCTCGAAGCCGCCGTCGCGCGTGCCGCGGCGCTGGAGGCCGAGCTCGCAAGCCATGCCGCCGGCTCGAGCGCCCTGGCAGACCGGATCCCGAGCGAACGGGTGGTGGCGCTGGCGATGCTTGGCGTGGGCCAGCTCGCGGTCAAGCCCGAGACGGATCCGTGCCTTAGCCTGCGGCAGACTCCCGGTACCGACGATGCGCCGATCGATTGTCTGGAGCCCGGGACCCAGGCGACGCCTCTCGCTCTCGAGGGCGAGTGGCTGCGAGTTCGCCTGGCTGACGAACGGGAAGGCTGGTTCCACAAGGACTTCGTCGAGATGGTGGTGACTCGAGACCTGCGGCAGGCACAGGCCCGGGTGGGAGAGCTCGAAGCCGAGTCGGCGGAAGCGCGGACGACTCTGGCCGAGCGCGCCGACGCGGCGAACTCGTTCGAAGGGGAGGCGGCGAGCCTGCGTGAGGAGCGAGACGCTCTGAGCGCCGAGGTCGGCGGCCTGCGGGACCGTCTGACCGAATTGGAAGCCGAGGTCCGAGGGCAGGCTGACCAGGCCGACCGCATTGTCCTGCTGGAAGCCGAGCGCGAGGAGGCCCAGAGCGCCCTGGCCGAAGCCGAGGCGGCCCGATCGGAGTCTGAGACCCGAGTCCAGGAGGCCCGGCAGCAGGGTGAGGACCTGTCCGGCTCTCTGGCTGAGGCGCAGGCTCGGGTTTCCGAGCTGGAGGTCGCGCTCGACACCGGCGCCGACGAGCGCGAGCGCGAGCGGCAAGAGCTGGAGGCCCGGATTGCCGGCCTCCAGGCGGAAGTCGACCGCTTGCAGCCTCTGGCCACGAGCGCCGACACAGTCGAGGCGGTTCGGCGGGATCACGAGGCCGAACTCGAGGCATTCGATCGCCAGCTGGCCGAGGTGACGGACGAGCGCGATGGGCTCAAGGTTCGGGTGGCGGACTTGGAAGCCGAGGCGCAGGCTGAGGATGCCGCGCTGGCTAAGATGGCTGAGCTAGCCGAGCAGGCCGAGCGGGCCCAGTCGGCGGAAAGCTCCCGGGCCGCCGCCACGGCTGAGATCGCCGCGCTCACCGAGCGGCTTGCCGGCCTCGAAGCCGAGCTGGGGGAAATCCGGTCCGATCTCACCGATCGGGACCAGGAAGTCGGTCGCCTGACCTCGGCTCTGGGGGAGGCGGAGACGCGCTTGGCCGCGGCCGCGGCGGCGCCCGGCCCGGAGGAATGGCAAGAAAGGATCGAGGCCCTGGAGGGCGAAACGGGCGGTCTGACGGCGGCCCTGGAGGCCGCCGAGCTGCGTCGCGCCGATCTCGAGGCGCGGCTGGCGGAGAACCTTCGTGATCTGGATCGGGAGCGAGGCCACCGAGCGGATCTGGAGAACCGGCTGGCCGAGCTGGCACTCGCGGACCCGGAGGTCACGGGTTCCGCCGACCCCGAAGCTACCCTCGCCAAGGCCGAACCGGCTGAGCCCCTCGGCGGGGAACGGGCTGAAGAAGCGGTCGAAGCGGTTGGCGAGCCCGCGGAGATGCCCGCGGAAGAACCGATCGCGCCGCGGCAGCCCGTGGGCCTTGCGGCCGAGGCTCCCTCGGCTGGGGATCTGGAAGCACTGGCTCGTGCCTGGGCCGCCGCCTGGTCCGGCCAGCGGGTCGAGGACTATCTGAGCTTCTACTCGGGTGAGTTCGAGCCGGCCGGGGACCTGACGCTTGACGCCTGGCGCGAGCAGCGGCGCGACCGCCTGAGCCGGCCCAGCTTCATCCAAGTCGAGGTCGAAAGCTTCGAGACGTCGATCGCGTCGGATACCCGCGCCACGGTCTCCTTTGACCAGCGCTATCGCTCGAACACCTTTCAGGACCGGGTGCGCAAGACCCTGGACCTGGTTCGCGAGGGAGATCTCTGGCGCATCCTGCGGGAGACGGCGGAGCCTCGTTAGTCTCGGTCGCGGTACTGGGGTACCGCCAGTGCGGCGGTACTAGGCGGCCGGTTCAGGCCGCCTCGAGCGGCTTCGACTGATAGAGAACGCCGTCGCCAAATCCTCGGCGCCGGTAGTACTCGCGGGTACCGATCGACGAGATGACCGCGAGCGCCGGGAATCCGGCCGCCGCGGCCCGGCGCTCGGCTTCGGCCAGCAGCCGAGCTCCGAGCCCGCTGTGCTGGGCCGGCCCGAAACGGCGCTCGCCGACCGCGAGCAAGCGGCCGTAAACGTGCAGCTCGCGCACCATGGCCGCGATCGCGATCTCCGGGATGGGTACTGGCTTGGCCGGCAGACTCAAGCGCAGAAAGGCGGCAAGGCGGTCGTCCGGCGTGACCAGCTCCAGGAACTGCTCGCTGCCGACGCCGGTAGCGTACTCAGTGACTCGTAGGCTCAATCCGTCGGGATCCGGCTCGGTCGCACGCACCTCGCGCGCTCGGATGTCCCGGGCGCGGAGCCCGCGCTCGTCCAACGCCTCCTCGGCCAGCTCGCGAAAGTTGGTCAGGCGGTTGCCGGCGACGATGTCGGTCCCCGGGATGTCGCGGATGATTCGGGTCAGCCGGCAGTAGCGTGGGGTGCGGAGCATAGCCCCGCTCAGGACTTCCAAGAGCTCTTCGTGCGTGTAGGGCCGCCAGTCGCCACGCTCGAAGTAGGCCATGAGCTCGGCACTCTCGATCAGGCTGCAGGGATAGATCTTGAGCTCGTCCGGGCGGAAGTCGGGATCGGCGAAGAGTCGCTCGAAGTCCTCCAGGTCGTGCTCCGGGGTCGAGCCGTGAAGGTTGGGCATCCAGTGCGCGTGGATTTTGAACCCGGTCTGGCGCAGGACCGCCATCGAAGCGCGAACGGCGGCAACGTCGTGGCCTCGCCGGTTCGCCGCCAGCACCTCATCGTCGAGACTCTGGTAGCCGATCTGGACCTTGGTGGCCCCCAGCCGCCGCATGCGGACGGCCTCGGCCAGAGTCAAGTGGTCTGGCCGCGTCTCGAGCGAGAGTCCTACGCAGCGCGCCCGCGCCGACTCGTTGACGCGCTGAGCGGCTTCGAGCTCCTGCCAGGTCGCCGTTTCCCCGGCAGCCGCGGTGGCGGCGTGGGAAGCGTCCGGGCGGCGGGCCACGAAGTCCGAGACCACCTGGTTGTAGCTTCGCTCCAGATTCCTGCCGTTGACACGCTCGTCGAGCCGGCGGAAGTCGACGGCGGGCTTGGCGTCGGGCAGGCCGGGGAGCCCGGCCTCTGGGTCGTTCGAGAAGGTGTTGAGAGCGTCGAAGCAGCGCTTGAGAAACCAGACCTGATAGTCCTCGTCGTAGGACGACCAGGTACCGCCCAGGACGATGAGCTCGATCTTGTCGATGGGGTGGCCGTTGTGATGGTAGGCGAGCAGCCGGGCCAGGGTCTGGAGGAACGGGTCAAATTGGTGCTGGGCCGCGCGCTGGGCACCGGGCTCATCCGACAGATAGCTCTTGGGCATGCGCACGTCGCTGGGACAGAAGATGCAGCGGCCCGGGCAGGGAAAGGGCTTGGTCAAGACCGTCACGGGCGCGACCCCGCTCAGGGTCCGGACCGGCTTCATGCGCAGCCGGTCCAAAAGCTCGACGCCGTCGCCGGGCAGAGCCTGCGGCAGCTCGGCGCCGAACCGCCGCAGGCCGCGCACAAGCTCGCTCTTCGAGAACAGGCCGCGCCCGTCCTTGGGATGGCCGCGAAGCACTCGTTGGAGGTCGGCGGCGTCGAATTCGTCCAGGCGGGCCAGCTCGGTCAGGATGGCGATAAGCTCGCTCCGGTAGTCCTCGGGCTCGAAATCGAGATAGGAAGGCATCGTTGCAGCGTTCGACCGTGGAGTTGCTGGCCGAGGTCAACCGGGACTTCTACCGGCGGCACGCCGAGGCCTTCGACGCCAGCCGGCGCGACCCGTGGCCGGGCTGGAGGAATGTACTACGCCTGGCTCGAGCCGGGAGCACAGCGGCGGACGCCCTCGGGCCTGCCGGGAAGGATGCCAAGGCGTCGGTCCTGGATCTTGGCTGCGGCAACGGCCGTCTGCTGGCGGCGCTCGCGGCCTGCTGGGCGGAGCCGGTGGACTACCTCGGGCTCGACGCCTCCCTGGCCCTCTTGGCGCGGGCCGGTCTCCGGGCCGGCCCGCCCGCCGGCTCGCGGGTCCGCTTCGCCGTCTGGGACCTCGTCGGCCGAGGCCTGACCGGATGCGGCGGGGCCGCCTGTTTCGATCTGGTGGCGTGCTTCGGCTTCCTGCATCATGTGCCCTCCTTTGCCATTCGCCAAGCGTTTCTGGAATCGGCTTGGGCCCGGGTCCGGCCGGGCGGCATGCTGGCGCTCTCCTTCTGGCAGTTCGGTGACCATGACCGCTTCCGGCGCCGGCTGGCGTTCTGGGACGAGCTCGGCCCGGCCGTGAGGCTCGCCGAAGAGGCGGGGCGGCTCGCTGCCGAGGATCTCGAGCCGGGCGACCATCTCTTGCGTTGGGGCGACGGCGAGGCGGTGCGCTACTGTCACTTTGCCGACCGGACCGAGGTCCGCCGGCTCACCCGGTTGCCCGGCGTGGAGCGGGAGTTTGCCTTTCTGGAGGACGGCCGGACGCGCGACCTCAACCTCTACGTCCTGCTCGAGCGTGGTAGCGTGCCCGGCCGATGACTTGGACCAACTGGCTCCTCGGCTCGGGTTACGAGTGGCTCCACCTCGGCCTGCGCTGGTTCCACGTTCTGGCCGGCATCTTCTGGATCGGCCAGACGGCTCTGTTTGGTTGGTTGGACACTCGGTTCCGGGTCGAGGGCGGGGCGGGCGATAGCCCCGACGAAGGCGTCTGGATGATTCACTCGGGCGGCTTCTACCGGGTTCATAAGGAGGGCCGGCCGGAGCGGCTGCCGGGCCAGGTGCACTGGTTCCGGTGGGAAGCCGCGCTGACCTGGCTGAGCGGCGTGTCGCTGCTGGTGGTGGTGTACTACCTGGGCGGCGTCCTGGTCGAGCCGGGCGGCGCCGGCCGCGGTTTGGCCGTCAGTGTCGGTCTCGGAGCTCTGGCTCTGGCCTGGGTGGCCTACGACGCCATCTGGATGTCTCGGCTTGCCCGCTCCGAGCGCCTGGCCGCCGGCCTCTGCTTGGGGCTTCTCATCGCCCTGGCGTACGCCTTGAGCACGGTGCTATCGGGCCGTGCCGCCTACATCCACGTGGGCGCGGCGATGGGAACGATCATGGCGGCCAACGTGTGGATGCGGATCCTGCCGGCTCAGCGCCAGCTCGTGGCGGCGGTGGAATCGGGATCGGCGCCGGACGCGGCGCTTGCGGGGCGTGCCAAGCAGCGCTCGAAGCACAACACCTTCCTGGCGGTGCCTCTGGTCTTTCTCATGATCAGCAGCCACTTCCCGACGACCTCCTACGGTCATCGCTGGAACTGGCTGATGCTGGCCGTGTTTCTGGGTCTGGGTTTCGTCGCCCGCTGGCTGCTAGATCGGCACGAGGCCAATCCCTAGGGCCTAGGGCCTGGGGCTGGCGACCCTAGCCTGCCGCCAGGGCCGCTAACGCCTCGGCCATGCGCGGGCCCGAGGCCTCGTCTTCGTGCTTGAAGAAGACGAAGACCCGATCCCAGCCCTGCTCGGTGAGGGTCTCGAGCCAGCCGCCGAGTTCGGCGTCCGAGTATCCGGGCCGGCGCAGCCGGAGGTAGCCCCAGTCGGCGGTGCGCACGATCGGGGCGGGACGCTCCTCGGTGTCGGCGAGACAGAGGGCGCGGTTGTGATCGGCGAGCAGCGTCGCCACCTCATCGTCGAACCAACTGTCGTGGCGAAACTCGAAGGCGGCGGCGACGTCGTCCGGTACCTGGTCGAGAAAGGCGCCGAGGCGCCCAAGGTCTTTCTTGAAGTTGGGCGGCAACTGGAAGAGCAGGGCGCCGAGGCGACGGCCCAGTCCGCGGGCGGTGGACGCGAAGTAGTCGAGCTCGTCGCCGGCGCCCACCAGCCGCTTGAAGTGCGTGATCCGCCGCGACGCCTTGAGGATAAAGCGAAAGTCGTCCGGAACCTTGGCCCGCCAGCCCTCCAGCACCTCGGCCTTGGGCATGCGATAGAAGGTGTTGTTGATCTCAACGGCCGCCAGCCGGGAAGCGTAGTAGGCCAGCATGTCGGAGTTGGGGAGCTTTTCCGGATAGAAGCTTCCCTTCCACTCCTTGTAGCTGAAGCCGCTGGTGCCGGTGCGTAGCTTCGTCGACATGGCAGCCGGATTCTAGTCGAGCGCCTTGATATAACCGGCCGATGCGGCGGCTGGGGATCGTGGACCTGGGCTCGAATACCGCCCGGCTCGTGGTCTACAACATGGAACCGGGCCGGTGGTTCCGGTTGATGGACCAGCTCCGGGATCCGGCGCGGCTGGGCGAGGGCCTCGGCGGCACGGGCCGTCTGGCTGCGGCGGCCATGGATCGGGCGGTGGCCGCGCTCGAGCTTTTCGCCGACTACGCGCGCAACTCCCAGGTCGGCCGCCTGGAGACGCTGGCCACGAGCGCGCTGCGGGACGCCGCCAACGGACCTGACTTTCTGCGGCGCGTGGCGCCCCTGGACCTCGAGATCTCGGTGCTGAGCGGAGAAGACGAGGCGCGCCTGGGAGTCCTGGCGGTCGCCAACTCGTTCTCGGTCGAGGACGCCTGGGTCATGGACCTGGGCGGCGGCAGCGCCCAGCTCTCGCGCATGGCCGGCCGGGACTTCCGGGCCGGCGAGGCTTTTCCCCTCGGAGCGGTGCGCCTGACCGAGTCGTTCTTGCGTGCCGATCCGCCCGGCTCCGGGCACGTTCGCGCTCTGGAGAGCCGGGTGGACGAGCTCCTGGGCCCGCGGGCGCGCGCGATGGCGGCCGACGACGCCCCACTCATCGCCATGGGTGGCTCGGTGCGCAACCTGGCCCGGGCGATCCAGAAGCGGATCGACTATCCCCTGTCGGATCGCCTGCACGGATACTTCGTGACTACCGAGGCGTTGTCGGCCCTGACCGACGAGCTCCTGTCCCTGGATCTCGCCGGCCGGCGCCGGATTCGCGGCGTCCGGCCGGACCGCGCCGACATCGTCGTCGCCGCCGCCCTCGTCTTTCGCTGGCTCCTGCGCGCCAGCGGTCGCCCGGGCCTCTTCATCTCCGGCTATGGACTTCGCGAGGGGGCGCTGTTTCGGCACTTCCTGCCCACGCCCCACCGAGTCGCCGACGTGCGCGAGTTCAGCGTCGCCAACTTGCTGGCGCACTACGCTCGAGCGCCGCGGGCGACCCAGACCGTGCGCCGCTTGGCGGCCGAGTTGTTCGAGGGCTTGGCGCCCCTGCACGGCCTCGGTGACAGCGAGCGGGACCTTTTGCACGTCGCGGCCGAGCTTCACGATCTCGGCCTGGCGGTCTCCTACTACCGGCACGGCCGCCACGGCGAGTACCTGGTGTCGGCGGCTCCCCTCAACGGCTATTCGCACCGGGAGCAGGCCCTGATCGCCAGAATGGTGCGGTTCCTGGCAAAGGGCGAGCCCAGCCTGGGCGAGCTGGCGGCGTGCTGCGAGCCCGACGACGAGCGCGTCCTCGGCATTCTGGTCGGCTGCCTGCGGCTGGCCGGCCATTTGGACCGTCCCCGGGGCCATCGAATCCGGTCTCTGGACGTCGATCTCGAAGCCGAGCCGGGCGCGATTCGGGTCGAGGTGGCGAGCGAAACGTCTCCGACGCTCGAGCTCCGAGGTGTCGAGATGGCCGCGGATCTTCTCGGGCGGACCCTGGGACGCCCGATCCGGTTGCGGGCCGTCGGGTCAGGCTGAGGCCGGCGCGCCGGGCACCGGGTGTAACCTGCGAAGCTCTCCTCCGGTTCTATCTAGCGTGAGGAGACGAGCCGTTGCGCCCACCCACTGACACCGAGTTGATGCTGGCGGTCCAGGCCGGGGATCTGGGCAAGCTGGGCGAGCTGTTCGAGAAGCACCACGTACGGATCTTCCGGTTCTGCTTGCGTCTGACCGGCCGCGCCGAAGTGGCCGAAGATCTGACCCAGGAGGCCTTCCTGCGCGCCCTCCGCTACCGGCGGTCGTTCAAGGAATCGGCCGAGTTCCTGCCCTGGCTCTACCGGGTCGCCAGAAACGTCTGCAACGATCACTTCCGCAGATCGCGAAATTCCGAGCTCAATGTCGAGGAGCTTCCGGAGGTCGAAAGCCCCGAGACCTCCGCGGTCGAGATCCTGGAACGGGACGAGGACCGGGAGCGGATGCGGCAGGCCCTGGCCCGGCTGCCGGAAGGCCGCCGGGAGGTACTCGTGCTGAGCCGGTTCGAGCACCGGAAGTACGAAGAGATCGCGGCCATTCTGGATTGTTCGGTAGGGGCGGTGAAGATTCGGGTGCACCGGGCGCTGCGCCAGCTACGCGACGTGTACCGGACGCTGGCCGCATCCGAGGAAGGCTCGGAACTGGGAGGAGCCTCCCGGGCCGGCATGGAAGCTGGCTAGGGCGTATGCCTCGAGCGAGGACATGGAGATGACGATGAACTGCAAAGAATTTTCGATTCGCTGGCTGGATTGCCTCGAGGAGGGTGTCGAGCCCCGGGACGGATCGGCTCTGCGCGAGCATCTGGACCGTTGCCCCGCCTGCCGCGAGGAGGCTCTGGATCTGGAGCGCCTCTGGCGCCGCCTGCCGGAGGCCGATCCGGCACTGACGGCCGCCCCCGCGCCTAGCGCCCGGCTGAGTGCCCGGATGCGGCGCCGCTTCAGGGCGTCTCTGGCGGCCGTGTTGGAAGCGAGCGAAGAGGGTGGTGAGCCGATTCCGTTCTCGGAGCGGCCGGAGGCATCGGAGCTATTGGAGCCATCAGAAGCAGGGGGCCGCCTGCTGCGGGGTCCTTGGCACCGGGGCCTGGGATTTGCTCTCGCGGCGACTCTGGCGGTCGGCGCCGGGCTCGGTTTCCTGCTCGGCAGCGGCGTCGGAGCCCGGAATGAAGTCGGAGAGCTTCGGGCCGAGATGCGCCAGGTTACCGAGGCCGTCTCGATTGCCCTCATGGACCACCAGGCCGCCAGCGAGCGGCTGCGCGGGATCGCGCTGGCAGACGGGGAATTGACCCGGGACGAGCCGGACCACGGTCCGGTTGCGAGCGCCCGGGTCATCGAGGCCTTGTTCGAGCGATTGCGGCAGGATCCCAACGACAACGTCCGCCTGGCGGCGGTCGAGGCCCTTGCCGCGGCCATCGATCGACCCGATGTCCGGGAAGGGCTCGCCGGCTGTCTCGGCGACCAGGAGTCGCCCCAGGTTCAGGCCGTCGTTCTGGAAGCCCTGGCCAGGGCCGATCGCTCCTACGTCGATCGGGCTCTGTCCTCGGAGGCCCTGGACGATGACGTACGCCAGTGGTTTCTGGCGGTGGCGCCCAGCTCGATCGGATGAAGGAACGAGTCGCCATGAGACCGCACGATTCCCGCAACCCCGGCGCCCTCCGCGTAGCGAAGCGATTCGCCGCGCTGGCACTGGTGCCGGCGCTGGCTGCGTTTCTTACCGGCGCCGCGGATGCAGACTTGGCGAAGGACCTGACCGAGACCGAGACCGTGCGCGAGACGTTCGAGCTCGAGCCAGCGGACGGCCGCCGCCAGCTCATTGTGGACACGCTCTGGGGCGGGGTCCGCGTCGCGGGCGCCGACCGGACCACGGTCGCGGTGCGCGCCGAGCGGACGGTCTTGGCCGAGAGCGCGCGCTGGCTCGAACGCGCCCGGACCGAAGTCGAGCTTGACGTCTACCGGCCGCCGGGGACGCTGGAGCTCTTCGTCGATGGCCCTTGGCGGTCGAAGATCGACCGGCGCGAGTGGGCCGGACACCACGTGGAGCTGGGCTACGAAGTCCACTACGACTTCGAGATCGAAGTACCCAGGAATACCGACGTGCAGTTGCGCACGGTGCTGGACGGTGACCTGGTCCTGCGGGACGTGGATGGCGAGCACCGGCTGGTGAACGTGACCGGTGACGTCCGCTTCGACGGAGTGTCGGGCTCGGGGCGATTCGAGAGCGTGAGCGGTTCGGTTCGGGGCGACTTCCAAGGCAGCCCGCGTGCCGCCAGCACCTGGAAGACGATCAGCGGCGAAGTCGAGGTGGCGCTGCCGGCGGATCTGGCGGCGGATCTGGTGATCTCCAGCCAGTGGGGCGAAGCCTGGTCCGAGCATGCGCTCGAGGCGCTGCCAGCGCCGGTTCCTGTCGCTCGGCGCAAGCGGGGCAAGTACGTGCTTCGGACAGGCGGCGAGGGCCGCTTTCGGATTGGCTCCGGGGGGACCGAGCTGCGCTTCGAGACCCTGAGCGGAGACATCCGGATTCTGAAACGTGTCCAGGCCAAGCAGAGTAACTAGAGCAGAGAGAGAGCAATCGAAGGATTCGGAGAATGGGAGACCGACAATGAACCAACGAATGAGTCAGAAGATGCAGTGGATGGCGGCGAGCCTGGCGGTCATCCTGTGGACCGCGACCGCGGCTGCGGCCCAAGTCCAGGAGTTTGTCGTGCCACTGTCTCAACCCGGCCAGCCGGTGATCCTGGAGGCGCGTCTGGCCCAGGGCGGCCTGACCGTGGAGGGCTTCGATGGCGATCAGGTCGTCATCGAAAGCCGGTCCACGGATGAGGACGGGGCGATCGAGAAGGTGGACGGCATGTTCCGGATCCCGAACAACAGCGTCGGCCTGGTGATCGAAGAGGACGACAACGTGGTGAGCCTGTCCACGGACTGGTCGGGAGGGGAAGTCCTGCTGCACGTCCAAGTGCCCCGGCAAACCTCCTTGCGCGTCCAGATCATGAACGGCGAGGACCTGGTGGTTTCAGGCGTGGCCGGCGAGCACGAGCTCAAGAACGTCAACGGTTCGATCGAAGCCCGCGACATGCAGGGCTCGGTCGTCGCCACGGCCTCGAACGGAGACGTGCTGGTGGAGATGGTGGACCTTACCGACGGCGCGCCGATGTCGTTCGTGAGCTGGAACGGGGACATCGACGTCACCTTCCCGGCCGATCTCAAGGCCACGCTCAAGATGCAAGCCGGCCAAGGCGACATCCTGACCGACTACGAGGTGGCCCTGGAGCGCACCCCCGCTGCCCGCTCGGAGTCGAAGTCCGGTAAGGGCTACCGGGTCGAGTTCAACCGTGAGATCACCGGCACGGTGGGCGGCGGCGGTGCCGAGATCCGGCTCAAGACCTTCAACGGCGACGTCATCGTGCGTCGCCAGGGCGGCTAGGAGTTTCTCAGCAAGCCCCTAGGGCGAGCCGGCCGGCGGGATGAGCTCGAGCGCCAGCAGCGTGTCCTTGCCCAGGACGTAGAGGATCCCGTGTGCCAGGATGGGCGCGTTCCAGGCGGGCGGCCGCACCAGCGGCTGCCCGTCGTCTTTCTGGAGCTGGGTCAGATCCTGGACCGCGACCTCGCGATAGGCGTCGGCGCGGGCTTCGACGAGCCGCAGCTCGCCGGACTCGCTCAGGACCAGGAAGTGGCCGTCGGCATAGAGAAGCGTCGCCCGCTGAAGGCCGGGGCGGCTCCAGGCAATGCCACCGTCGGCGAGCCGGACCGCGCGTAGCTCGGCGTCTCCCGGACCACGGCCGCTAGAGCCATACAAGAACCCATCGTGGTGCACGGCGGTGTTCCAGTGGGTCCTCATGGCCTTGTTCCGGCTCTTGGGCTGGTCCTGCCAGACCACCTCGTAGCCGCCGTCTCGAACGCGCAACAGGGCCGAGCCCGGACCATAGGTCTCGGAGAGAAACACGGTGTCGCCGGCCACCACCGGCTTCGATGCGTTGACGCTCTCCAGGATCTTGGCGCGCCAGGGAAAGAAGAAGTCCTGGCGGCCGGAGCGGGGGTCCAGGCCCAGGAGACCGCCGCGGGTGAAGGCAAGAAGCCACGGCCGGCCGCCGATCTCGGCCAGGGACGGGGTCGAGTAGCTGGCCAGCTCGTCGCCGGTCCGGTAGCGGACCTCGCCGGTCTCCTTGTCAAAGGCCACGATGGCGGAGCCGTTGGGCCGGACGCTGCCGCTGTGGATCTTGGGGCTCTCCGGCGGACTGCCGCCGACCATCACCAGGAGCAGATCGCCGAAGACAACCGGCGTGGCGCCGACACCGAAGAAGTTCTGGACCACGCCGAACTCGGGCACGGTATCGACCTCCCAGAGGAGCTCACCGTCGCCGGCGCGGTGGCAGCGCAGCCGGCCCTCGACGCCGTAGATGTAGACACGGTCGCCGTCCACGACCGGGCTGGCGCGCGGGCCGTTCGAGTAGCCGTAGGAATCGACGTAGTCGGTCGGGTACTCGCGGCTCCAGAGCTCGGTACCGGTCCGCCGGTCGAGGCTCACCAGCCGCGCCCGGTCTCCGGTGCGGTCGAAGTGAAACAGCCGGCCACCGGCCACCGCGGGAGCGCTGTACCCCTCGCCAACCTCTCGGTACCAGAGAAGCCGGAGCCCCTCTTCAGGCCATTGCGTGAGAATGCCGGTTTCGGTCGATCGAGCATCGCCATTGGGCCCGAGAAACGCCGGCCAGTCCGATCCGGAGCCGGTCGCGGACGGCTGGGCCGCGGCCGGGGCGGCGCTTGCCACGGTGGCACCCAGCGGGGCCGAGAAGACGACGGCCAGCGCAACGGCCCACGCCGCCCGAGGATGTTCGAGGGTTCTCATTCGGGGATCGGAGTCGGAGGATCGGTCGAGTAGTCGTAGAAGCCGCGTCCGCTCTTCCTGCCCACGTCGCCGCGCTCGACGCGGGTCGCAAGCGAGGCGGGCGGGCGATCCTCCTCGCGGCCGGTGCGCTCGTAGACTTCCCGCCGAGCGTTGTAGCCAATGTCGAGGCCCGAGAAGTCGGCTAGCTGGAAGGGCCCCATGGGGTGGTTCAATCCCAGCTTGCAGGCGGTGTCGATGTCTTCGAAGGAGGCAACGCCGGATTCGAGGAGGAAGTAGGCCTCGTTGGAGATCGCGCGCAGCACGCGGTTGACGAGGAAGCCGGGCATCTCCTTGTTGAGCAATACCGGGGTCTTGCCCAGACGGCGGGCCAGCCCGGCGGCCGCCCAGGCGGTCTCGTCGGCGGTGTGTTCGCCGCGCACGACCTCCACCAGCCGCATCACCAGCGGCGGGTAGAAGAAGTGCATGTTGCAGACCTTGTCCGGCCGGCCGGTGGCGTCGGCGATCTCCGAGCTCATCAGGTACGAGCTGTTGGTCGCCAGCACGGCGGACTCGGGCGTCAGCCGGTCGAGGCGCGCGAAGACCTCGCGCTTGACCTCGAGGCGCTCGATGACGGCCTCGAGGACGAAGTCGACTCCAGCGCAGGCTTCTTCGAGATCCGTCGTCGGCGTCAGCCTTGCGAAGGCCTCGGTCAGCTCCTCTCCGGTCATCTTGCTCTTGGCGACCCGCCGGTCCATGTGCTTGCGGTTCGAAGCAAGCGCCCGCTCGAGCTGGTCGCCGTCGATGTCGTGCAAGCGGGTCTCGATGCCCGCGAGTGCCCCCAGCATCGCGATCTGGGCGCCCATCTGGCCGGCGCCGGTGACGGTCATCGTTTGGATGGGTTTGGACTCCATTGCGTCTCCTTGAGGCCGGTCTGGCCGGTGGGTTGCGGCGCGAGAATACCGCGCCTCCGGGACAGCGGTGGAACAATCCCGGCCGCGGGCCCGTAGACTAGGGCGGGAGGCAAATCGCTATGAGAGTTGGACTCGCCGTACTCGTCCTGGCCGGGACCCTGGGCTCGGCTCCCGGTTTCGCCGGAACCGTGGATCGCACCTACCACGAGACGTTCGCAGTTGCCGAGGGCGCGAAGCTCGAGCTCCTTCACGGAGATGGCGACGTGGTCGTGCGCCCGTGGGATCAGGACGTTATCGAGGTGCGCGTCGAGTATCACCTGGACTACCGCGCCATCGGCCTGGGACCGGATCCCGACTTTGACGTCGAATTCGAGCGCCGCGGCAACACCATCGTGGTGCGCGGTCGCGAGTCCGGCCACATCGGGTTCGGCTTCTTCTCGACGCGCCGCCAGGACTACGTCTACCGGATTCAGGCGCCCTCCTACGTGGAGCTCGAGACGGTCGGCGACGACGGGGACCTGGACCTGTCGGCCTGGCGAGGCGATCTGGATGTCCGCCTGGACGACGGCGATCTGCTGCTGGATGACGTCCGCGCAAAGCGCATCCGGATCCGCGCCGAGGACGGCGATCTGGAAGGAAGTGGCCTCGAGGGCCGTATCCAGATCGACGTGGCGGACGGCGACGTGGAAATCGAGGACTGCGCCGGCGACGTGACGATCCGGGCGGACGATGGCGATCTGACGCTCGATGGTTGCGCGGGCTCCTTCGAACTCGTGGTCGCTGATGGCCGGGTCTTCCTGGACGACGTGGCCGCCGGGCGCCTGCGGGTGCGGGCCGACGACGGGGACGTGGACGTGGGCGTCGCGCGGGCCGAGGATCTGGACGTCGAGATCGACGTCGCCGACGGCGATGTGCGACTCGTGCTCGGCGACGGGATCGGTGCCGAGTTTACGGTCACCACCGATGACGGCCGCGTTCGGCTCGGCTCGGACGACTGGATCGCGACCAAGTCGGAGCACCGGGTCACGGGCTCGAAGCCCGGCGCTTCGGAGGCGGGCTCGGTGCGCATCCGGACCGAGGACGGCGACGTCACAATCGACTAGCGGCGGCGGGCGTTTGCCGGCGCCGAGACCGACACGGCGCGCCCGGTCCCCGGCGCGTTCATCCTGCCTTCATGTTGGGTGGCGTAGGTTCGCCCGCGATGCGAGAATTTTCTGGCCCCCCTGGGACTCCTTCTTCGAAATCGGGTGCGGTCCTCCTCGTTGAGGACCGGCCGGGCCTTCGCGCCGCTACGGCGGACCTTCTGAAGAGCCTGGACTGGCGGGTGACCGCGGTGGGCGACGGCGAGACGGCAGCGCTGGCCATTACCGAACAGGCTTTCGATCTAGCGGTCGTGAATGCCTACTTGGAGGGAGAGTCAGGGCTGGAGGCTGTCGATCGGCTACGTTCCGTCGCGGCAGATCTGCCGGTGCTGCTCGTGTCGGGATTCGGTGACGAGCCTGCAATTCGATCGCGTGTGTTGGCCGGTGATGTGGCCTTTGCGGTGATGCCGATGGCTGCGGACGAACTGCGACATCGGATCGCAGAGGCTCTTCGACTGACGGAGCTTCCAAAGCCCACGGTAGGGCCCGTGGCATCGGAGAGTCGATTCGATCGACGCTGGCAGTGGCTTGCTGCCGCGGTCGTGGCCGGCGTTGCTGGCTGGCTGACGTTGCCGCTTGGCGGTCCGCCTCCGTTGCCGCCACCGGAACTCGACGGATCGCGCCGTAGCACGCGGATCGAAGTCGTGGAGCCGGAGGGCGAGCTTGCCGGTGTCCCGAGTCGATTTTCGTGGCAAGCGGTACCCGAAACGGTTCGGTACCGATTCGTCTTGCTGGAGGTCGACGGAGCGCCGTTGTGGGAGGCCGAGACCCTCGAACCGTTCGTGGAACTGCCCCAGGATGTTACCTGGGGCATGCACGACTCGGTGACCTATGTTTGGCGGGTCGAAGGGCTAGCGGAAGACTTTTCCCAGACCGGCCGATCGGTTTTAGTAAGTTTTTGGTCCCGCCAGCCGGGGCACGACCGTTCTACAGGAGATACAGAATGAGTATGCGAACCCACAGAATCCTGACGGCCACGACGCTCGTCCTCGCCCTCTGCTTTGCGGCCGGCGTGATCCTTTTCGAGGAGCCTCTCGCAGGCAAGGACAGCTTGACCCTGCGGGTCAACGACGCGGAGGCGGCTCCCGGCGGGATTGCAGCCATCGTCATCCGCACGTACTCGTCACGCCCACTGGGCCAAGGCCAGGTGTGCTTCCGTGCTGATGGTCCGACGCGTTCTTTCGGCGAGCTTGGTCCGTTCGAGCGCCTCGAAGGCTTCAAAGTGTTCGGCAAGGGGAAAGTCGCCGCGGACGCCGTCCTTGAGACGACGCCGGACGGACAGACCGTCGTGGTGCAGTTTTCCTCGGAGGCCGCCAAGGTCAACGCCGTCGATGGGCCGCTCGCAGTACTCTATCTTCGCTTGCGGAATAACGTCCGGAGGGGACAGCAGTTCAACATACGAGTGGATCCCCAAGAGACCCTGCTGTTCGGCGCCGGCGGGGAAGCGATCGGCGTCGAGTCCCGTTCCGGAGAGCTCGCGATCCGGGGTCGGGCACGAGATCCCAAGGTCGAGCCCGACGGCGACACCGTGCGCCCCGGAGATCGGGTCCGGATCGGTGTCGAGAGCTTCGAGCCGTTTGCCATCGCGAGTGGCCGCGTGGGACTTCGCTACGACCCGGCGATTGTGGCTCGCACACCTCGGGTCAAGATGGATCGTCGGCACGGGCGCCGCAAGATGAGTGTCGACACCTCCACTCCCGGACTCGTCTTGGTGGACTTCGAAGCCAAGCGCGGCGCTATCAACGAGGTTCCGGGCAAGTTCATCGAGATTCGCCTCCGGACTTCGCGCTCGGTTCTGGCCGGTACGGTCAGCGAATTGACCTTCGACCCGGCTCTGACCTTTTTCACGGACGCGGATGGCAACATCTTGCCGATTCGCCTAGGCTCGAAGACACTGACATTCGTTGCCGGCAATCGAGGTCCCGGCTCGAGCGATGCGGACTCCGACACGGACGCTGACTCGGACGAGGATTCGGACACCGACGGTGACTCGGACGAGGACTCAGACACGGATGGCGATTCGGACGAGGATTCGGACACCGACGGCGATTCGGATGAGGACTCGGACACGGACGCCGATTCCGACGAGGACAGCGACTCAGCCGATTCCGACTCGGACGACTCTGACTCGGACACGGATGGAGACGACTCGGACTCCGACACCGACGATTCCTAGTCCGGGTCCCGCCGGAAACAGGCCCGGGCCTGCTCTTCTTAGACCGGGGTCGCCTGTTTCCGGCGGTACCTCATCAGCCAAGCCGCGATGAGCAGTGTCGCGATGACGATACCGGCCGCCAACCGCCAGCGGCGCCGTTCGATCACGGGTTGTCCTGAACCGATGAGCACGTAACCGCTCCAAAGAGCCGGGTTGTTCCACGCCGCATCGTTCATCATCCGGAGCTTCACCTGCTGAAGGGCCCGCTCCGGGGCCTCGCCCGATCCAAGGCGATAGTAGAATTGCTCCATGAATGCAGCCGTGGGTTGATCGCCGACAGACCATAGAGTGGCCAAGACGGCATCACTGCCGGCGGCAAGAAACGCCCCAGCGAGCGTAGTCAAGGCCCTGTTGCTGGGTGACTCGATCGGGGCGGTGGCGCATGCGGCGAGGACGACAAGCCGGGCATCGATTGAGCGAGAGGCGATCTCGCTGGGGCGGAGGATGCCGTCGTCGGAAAGGTCCGGTGTGAGATGGATCGCGCCTTGACCCTCGCCGGACTCGTCCACGACCGCGTGCGCAGCGAAGTGGAGGGCCCCAAGGCGTCGATCCGTCAGGGAACGGAACGCAGCTTCGGTGGCATTGGAGCCCAGGGCAATGGATCGCTCGCCGCCGAGACTGCGCGCTGCTGTCGCCAGTTCCCTTTCCACGGCTTGCAGCGGTCGCGGCCGCAGACCGCCGGCGCTTGGGCCGGCCGCCGAGTTGCCAAGGCCGGCAAAGCGAATATCGATGGAATCGGCGCGACGGTGCGCCCGAGTTCTGACCGCCCAAGAGCTGGGCAAATAGCTCACCCGGGCGACCTCGACCAAGCGCCGGCCGGAGTCTGCCGGGACGGGCAGGATTTCAAAGGGCAGCCGGAACAGTTCGCGATCGGGAGCGATGCGAATCGCGGCCCGCGGCTCGGGTTCGAGCGGGGTCAAGAGGCGACTCGCGAGTTCTTCCAGCAACGGGGTTTCGGGTTGCCGACCCTCGCTCAAGTCCGCGTAGGCCTTTCGAACCATCTGCAAGATGGGTTCGGCCGGGCCCAGGTCGAACCAGTCAAGGCCTCTGGCGTCGATCCGCCAAGCAAAAAGCTGTGTCTCGCCTACGAAGTACTCCCAGATCGTGTCGGTACCGAGCCGAGAGCGGAGCTCCTCGATGTCAATGGGCTGGACCGCTTGCCTGACGCTAGTGCCTTGGCCCTCCGCGGCGCGCAGCACATCGAGGAGATCCCGAGCCTTGGCGCGCTGGGCGATCGAAAGAGCTTGCTCCGCTCGAGTTGTGGCGGTGGTGTCGCTCACCGCGTTCCAGACCGTCAAGGCGCCCGCATAGACCGAACGCTTGTCGGCCAGGAAGCTCGCCCTCAGGTCGCTACGACCGACCTCGGCACGACTGACCTCGACGGCGTCGATGGCGGCTTCGTAGGCGTCAACCGCCGCTCGGACATCTCCCTGCCGGAAGGAGACTTGGCCGAGGCCGGCAAGGCCGATCCAGGTCGCCTCGGAGGAGCCGCTGGCTTCTCCATGGCGATGCACGGCGTCATACAACGTGCGGGCTTCGTCGAGTCGTCCTTGATCGGAGAGCAAGCGAGCCAGATACGCCTGAGTTTCGATTTCGACACTTCGATCGACGCCGCCAGCGACGCCGTCAAGTGCTCTTCGGTACGCGGCTTCTGCAGTTCTAGGGTCGTTCAGGTCCAGATGTTGGACGATACCCAGGTTGAGCTCGGCGTGGGCGATGCCACCGCGGTCGCCCGTTGCCAAGTACAAGGCGCGCGCCGCCTCGAACCGGCGAATCGCTTCGACCGGATTCCCCAGGTTGCGGTACACGACCCCAGAATTGACCAAGATGGAGGCTTGCTGATCGGATCGCAGCTGGTCCGAGTGCTCCAACAAGGCGAGATAGACGTCCAGGGCTTCGTCAAATGCGGAGAGCCGCTCGAGGACTACGCCGCGATTGAGCTCCGCGGTGATCCGCTGTTCGTGGGCCCAGGCACTTCGCGGGTGTTCGTCGGCCAGATGGGCGACCTCGGCGTAACGATCCAGCGCCTCTTGGAATCGTCCCCTCAGGGTCGCCACGACTCCGAGGTTAGCGAGATTGATGGCCTGCGACGCTGGATCTTGAAGCGTTCGATTGCGTTCCAAGGCTGCCCCGAAGCTGCTCGTGGCCTCGGCGTATCGGCCTTGATGTTGCAGAACCAGGCCGAGGTTGTTCAGAGTCCTGGCCACCCGGGCTTCGTCGCCGAGACTGCGCCTGATGCGGAGTGCCGACCTACAAGCGTCCTCGGCTGCATCCAGATCTCCCAGAGAGTCCAGAACGACGCACAGATTGTTGTGGGCGATCGCGGTGTTGGCGGCATCCATATCTCCGGAGGCCAGCACTGCTCGGTACGCTGCGGCCGCCTTTGTCAGTTCCCCGGATCCGTGCAAGCCGCGGGCTTCGTTGAGGGTCGTCGCCGAAAGCGGGCTCGAAACCAATGCGATGGCCAAGAGAAAATGAAGAGAGCGCACTCGGGATTCCGCCGGGATGTTTCGGGTACCATTTTTCCATGGAGTGCCGTGACGTGACGGAGTTATCGTGAGACTCCTGATCGTGGAGGACGAAGTCGAGCTGGCCGATGCCGTCGTGGATCTCCTTCGCTCCGAGAGCTATGCCGTCGATTGGGCCGCAGATGGCGAAGCGGCTTCCGAGCTCGCTGCCGTCAACGCCTACGACGCGATTCTTCTGGATTGGACGCTGCCGGGTTGCTCAGGTCTCGATCTGCTGACCGAGTGGCGTGAGAACGGCATCGAGACGCCGGTTCTGATGCTGACCGGCCGCGTCGCCGTGGACGATCGGGTCAGTGGTCTCGACGCCGGCGCTGACGACTATCTGACCAAGCCGTTTTCGCTGGCCGAGCTGCTAGCGAGAGTGCGCAGCCTCCTCCGCCGGCGTCAACGCGCCTTGGTGCCCCATCTCACCGCCGGAGACCTGGCCATGGATCGAGCGGGCCGGAAAGTCGTAGTGGCCGGCCGAGAAGTCGGGCTTTCTCCCAAGGAGTTCGCTCTCCTGGAGTACCTGCTGACCAGGGTTGGTGAAGTCGTGACCAGGACCGAGCTGATCGAGCACGTCTGGGACGACTCCTTCGACTCGTTCAGCAACCTGGTCGACGTCACCGTCTACAAGCTGCGCAAGAAGATCGACTTCGGCGGTCGAGGTCGGCTCCTGCAAACGGTCAAAGGAATCGGCTACCGGCTGCAAAGCGAGCGCTCGTGAACCGGGTGGCGTCGAGGGCCTTGCTTGGGGTGCTGGTCGGTGCTGCTGGTCTGGCGGCCGTGCTCCTGGCGCTGGCGCACGAACGATCCCGACGCAACGCCGATTCGGATCTTGCTTCGGCGCGTGAGGTCTCCGAGATCCGCTTCGAGGTCGCCACCGCCCACCTCTGGATCGAGGAGCACCTCGCCGGCGACTCGGTAGACCTAAGGGAGGTGGAGAGGGGGCTGGCGCGGTCGGAGAGGCTGATTCGGGCGATCTCGGCGCGCAACGCCAAGGTAGGCGAGCTAGCTGTCCTGTCCGATCAGGCTGCGGATGATCTGCGCCGTTTTCGGACTCTGACGGATCTGCGTCGTGAGACCGCAGAGATGGGTCGTGACGTGGGCCCGGGATCTGCTCTGGATCGTGAATACGATCGAGTCTTCGCCGCGTTGAATCGTCGGCTGCGATCCTTGGACGCGTTCCTGGCGGCACGCCAGGTTGGTCGGGAGCGGGTGGGGCCGTGGCGCGTTGGGTCGGCCCTCGCGGCCTGGACGCTGGCGGTTCTGGGCGCCGCGTGGCTGATTCTCGGCGATCGGGGTCGGCGGGTCCGTACGAGCCGCCTCGATCCCGCTTCGTCCGAGCTGCTGCATCATCAAAAGATGGAGTCCGTGGGCCGACTGGCCGGCGGACTCGCGCATGACGTCAATAACTATCTCGCCGCGATCTCGGCGCAGGCCGAGGTCGTGAAAATGCGCTCTCCGACCGATTCGGGCACGACCCGACGCATGGATGCGATTCTGGGCACCGTGGAGCGGGCAAGCGCCCTGATCGAGCGGTTGCTGGCGTTCAGTCGCCGTCAGCCCGCGCGCCCGGAGCTTGTCGACGTGAACGAGGTGGTTCGGGGTCTCGAATCGATCCTGCGGCGGCTGCTGGGTGAGGACGTCGCTCTCGAGCTGGAAATCCGTCCGAACGTGTGGCCGGTCTTGATCGACGCCGCTCAGCTCGAGCAAGTCTTGATGAATCTGGCCGTCAACGCCCGTGAGGCGATGGTCTCCGGAGGACGTCTGACGGTTGCGACAAGGAACCTCCGCCACCAGCAAGTCGGTCACCGGGATAGCTCAGATGCCGTGGAGTTAGCCGTGGAGGATACCGGCGGAGGTGTTCCGGAAGATGCTCGGGAGCGGATCTTCGATCCATTCTTCTCGACCAAGGGTTCGTCCCATAGCGGGCTCGGACTGGCCACGGTTCTGGGCATCGTCGAACAGAACGGCGGCCGCGTCCTCGTAGAGCAGGGGCACTCGGGGGCGTGTTTCCGTGTACAACTTCCTCGAGGCCGAGGAGTTGTGGCGGCGCGACCCCCAAGGGCGGACCGTATCGTGTCGTCCGGCGAAGAACGGATCCTTCTGGTTGAGGACAACGACGAGGTGCGAGCCTCGACCCGAGACTTGCTCGAAGGCTGGGGATATGAGGTGGTCGAAGCTGCCGATGCGGTAACGGCCGAAGAGTACTTCCAGGCCCGATCGGAGGCGTTCGACCTCGTCATTACCGATGTGGTCATGCCGGGCCGTAGCGGCCGCGAGCTGGCGGAACGTCTCACCGCCGTACGCTCTGACTTGCCTGTCTTGTTTCTCTCCGGGCATACCGAAGATGTCGTGTTGCGCCACGGTCTCGAAGCGGGTGCGATCGATTTGCTGGCGAAGCCGTTTTCGGCGGCGGAGCTTGGCCGGCGCGTGCGCGGCGCGATCGAGCACTCGGCCCGGGACCTGGATTCCTAGGTGGCTGGAATCGCGGCTGACAGCGGCTGAGAGACCCGGAGAACGGGGGCGGCACTGTGGCAAACTGCGGTGCATGGTAAGCGACGGTCCAGGGGCGGACGCGGGCCGTAGGGCACGGGAGGCCGTATTGGCGATCCGGCGCCCGGACTCTCGTCTGCTGCGCTACTACGCGCTCAGTAGCCTCGTCCTGGGTCCGCTCTTTCCAGTCTTGCTGGTGCCCCGGTACCTCAAGTACCGGACGCTCCAGTACGCCTTCGACGAGGAGGGCGTCACCATGCGCTGGGGAGCGCTCTTTCATCGGGAGATCCGGCTCGACTTCACCCGGCTCCAGGACATCCATATGGCCTCGAATGTCCTGGAGCGGTACCTGGGGCTGGCCCGGGTTCTCTTGCAGACGGCCAGCGGCTCGGCGCGGCCGGAGATGATCATCGAAGGCGTCCGCGAGTACGAGGCGGTGCGGGATTTCCTGTACCAGCGGATGCACGGGCGGCGCATGCACGGCCGGCTGGCCCGAAAGGTGCCGACCGGCGGGGATCGGGAGCGACCGGCCGGCGCGGTCGAAGTCGATCTCGCGGCGGCAGCGGAGGAGTCGGCCGAAGCGACCGCCTCCGCCGACGCCACGGTTTCGGAAGCCCTGGTTCTGGAGCTGGCGGACGGCCTGGAGCGCGTGGCGGACGAGCTCGCGGCGCTGCGTGCCGAGCTGGCCGGCAGCCGTCGTGACGGAGGCTCATGACCGCGGTCGCGGCTCGCTTGCTGGCTCTCTTCAGAGTCCCAGAGCGCCCGAGGCCGGTGATCGGCACGGAGCCGGCAACCATGTTCCGGGCCTCCTCGAAGTACTGGTGGTACCAGCTATTGGGCTGGGCCGGCCGTCAGTTGGGAGCCCTCGTCGGCATTCTCGTCTCCCTCATCGTTCTGGGTGCCTTTGGCAGCGTGGACCAGTTGGCGGACTTTCTGCCCGTTCGTGTGCTGGACCAGGTCTTCGGCCGGCTCCTGGAAGGGTTCCTGGCTCGGTTCGGCGTGGAAATCGACAGCCTGGATGCCGCCGGCACCGCGATCCGGGTGGGCGAGATCGTGACGTTCGTGGTCTTTCCTCTACAGCTCGTGGTTTCGGGACTCCTGCTGCGTCTGGGCTGGTTGACGCGCTGGTACCTGGTGAGCGAGCGCGCGGTTCGCATTCGTGAGGGTGTCCTGACCCTGCGCGAGCAAACGCTGACCCTGTCCAAGGTCCAGCACATGAAGGTGCAGCAGGGGCCGCTCCAGCGTGCTTTCGGGATCGCCGATCTCGAGGTGCGCACAGCCGGCGGAGGCGCTGGTCTGGACGCGGATGAGCTCGGCAAGAGCGCCGCCTCGGCTCACGTCGGGCACTTCCGGGGACTCGAGGACGTCGCCGCCTTGCGCGAGCGTCTGCGTCACGCGATCGCCCATCCCGGAGGCTTGGAGCCGAAGACGGGGGCCGGGTCGAGTCCGGCGCCGACGCGGGCTGGCTCTTCGATGCCGGGTCCGGGAGGGGGCGACCTGTCCGCTGCGCCGAGTCCGGCGCCCGCCGCCGCGGTTCGCCGGGCCCTGAGCCGCGTTCTGGCCGAAAGCGCCGAGTTGCGCTCGGCTGTGGAGTCCTGGCGTCAGCCGGAAGGCTAGCGGGCCGTGGACAACCGGTCCATCGCGGTCGTCTTCCGCAAGCTCGGCAAACTGCTTCAGATTCAAGGAGCCAACCCCTTCCGGGTGCGTGCCTATGAAAACGCCGCCCATGCGGTCGAGAATCTGATCGAGCCGGCCGCCAAGCTGGTGGAGCGGGACGCCGACCTGACCGAGATCGAGTTCATCGGCAAGGAGATGGCGGCGCACATTCGCGAGCTAGTCGAGAGCGGGCGGCTGAGCCGCCTTGAAGAACTCAGCGCCGAGGTGCCCCAGTCGCTGGTCGAGGTCATGGCCCTGTCCGGCGTCGGTCCCAAGAAGGCCAAGCGCCTGTGGCAAGAGCTCGGGGTCGTGGACGTGGAAGGCGTGGTCCGGGCCGCCGAGGCCGGCCGGATCGCCTCCCTGGCCGGCTTTGGGGCCAAGAGCCAAGCTCGGATCCTGGCGGCGGCGAAACGGCTTGAGGGATCCGCGCGGCGTCGCACGCTGCTCGAGGTGGATCGGGACGCGGAGCCGCTGCTCGAGGTTCTGGGCGCCGTCGCCGGCGTGCGTCGAATCGAGGTCGCCGGCAGCCACCGCCGCCGCCGTGAGACGGTCGGTGACCTCGATCTGCTGGCCGTGGCCGCCGACCCCGAGGCCCTGATGGCGGCGCTACGCGCCTATCCGGGGGTAACGGGCTTGCTGGGTTCCGGATCCACCAAGACCTCGGTCGTGCTGGCCTCGGGTCTCCAGGTGGACCTGCGGGTGGTGCCGGCCAGGAGTTGGGGCGCGGCCTTGGTGTACTTCACGGGCTCGAAGTCCCACAACATCAAGCTCCGGCAGCGCGCCCTCGAGCGCGGGTTGCGCCTGTCCGAGTACGGTCTCTTCAACGCGTCCGGACTGGACCCCGAGACGGACGAGGGCGATCCGTGGGCGGGCCGCTGGGTGGGCGGCAAGACCGAGCGCGCGGTCTACCGTGCTCTGGACCTGCCCGAGATCCCGCCCGAGCTGCGGGAGGACCGCGGCGAGCTCAAGGCCGCCGGGGAGGGGACGCTGCCCGGGCGCCTGCGCCGCCGGCACCTGCGCGGCGACCTCCAGGTTCACACCACCTGGTCCGACGGCAAGGACACGACCGAGGCCATGGTCCAGGGCGCGCTGGCTCTCGGCTACGAGTACCTGGCGATCACCGACCACAGCCCGCTCCTGGCCATGGTGGGCGGCCTCGACGCGCGGCGGGTCCGGCAGCAGGCGGCCGAGATCGAGCGCCTGCGCGAGAAGTACCCCGAGATCGCGATCCTGAAGAGCCTCGAGGTGGACATCCTCGAAGACGGCTCGCTCGACATGGACGACGAGACCTTGGAAAGCCTGGATCTCGTGCTGGTGGCGATTCATTCCCATTTCGACCTGCCGGCCGAGCGTCAAACCGAGCGGCTTCTCCGGGCCCTCGAGCACCCGCGCGCCCAGATCTGGGCCCATCCTCTGGCCAGGCGCTTCGGCAAGCGGGACGAGATCGAGCTGGATCTCGACCGGGTGCTCGGCCGCGCGGCCGAGCTGGGCGTCGTGGTCGAGCTCAACGCCCATCCCCAGCGGCTGGACCTGAGCGACGTCCACCTGATCCGGGCCCGGGAGCGCGGCCTCAAGGTCTCGATCGCCACCGACGCCCATTCGGTGGCCCAGCTCGATCTCATCCGCTACGGCGTCGATCAGGCCCGGCGCGCCTGGCTCGAGCCCCGGCACGTCGTCAACACCTGGCCGTTCGCCAAGCTCCTGAAGACGCTCCGTTAGAGCGTTTCGAGGACCGGATCCGGCCCCGGCTCAGCTCACCGGTTGGACCGGCTCGACGGCGACTGCGGTACCCGAGACCGAGACCATGAGCATCGAGCCGCGCTCACCGATGGTCTCGTAGTCGATGTCAATGCCGATGACGGCATTGGCGCCTCGCTTACCGGCCTCGGCGCTGGCCTCTTCGAGGGCGATGTTCCTGGCTCGACGCAGTTCTTGCTCGTAGGCGGCGGAGCGGCCGCCGACGATGTCCCGGATGCCGGCGAAGAGGTCCTTGAAGAGATTGGCGCCCAGAATCGCCTCGCCCGCGACGACGCCCAGGTACTTGGTGACGCGATGGCCTTCAACCGAAGGAGTGGTGGAGTGCAGCATGGTTCTCGGTACGGCGGTCGCGGAGGGTGGGTTTCAGCCGGAGCTCGGGTCGCCGTCGGCGCCGGCGCCATCCGCAGGCGGCGCCGATGGCGCGCATAGTGTCCGGAGCTCGTTGAGCTGGGCCAGGACCCTGCCCACGGAGCGCTCGATTTCGGTCGCGGCCAGGGCCAAGGTCAGGCGCAGGAGACGGTCCTTGGGGCTGCCGGGCGCGGCCAGTCGGCCGGGATCGCCCGCCTTGCCCGTACGGCTGGCATGGTCCAGAGCGAGCTTGGCGTGGCAGTTCGGGCACAGGTCGAGGCGGACGTGGGCGCCGCGATGCTGAAACAGAATCGAACGCCGGCCGCCGGCGGCGTCCGGGCAGGAGCAGGCGAGCGACCAGGTAGCGGAGTGTTCTTCAGTGGACAGGGCCGTCTCCGTGGCGAAAGTCCGGTGTCTCGATGCCGACCTTCACCGCGCATGCCTCGCACACGTCGCCGAGAACGCTCCGGCCGAGCCCGGGCCAGACGAGGGCGAGCGGCAAGTGCTCCGACGGCACGTGCCAGGGCAGGCGGCAGATTGGGCACGCCGAGCCCCAGGAGTGCTCGATCGCCCGCAGGAGGACGTGTTCGTAGAGCGGATCGAGCTCAGGCCTGAGATCGAGCCAAGGCGGGCGCGTGGCTCCCACGCGGCGCCGGCGCGTGGTCCGCGGGCGGCGGGGCCGGCCGTTCCCGAAGAGGTCCTCAGTCCGGATCGAGGGCTCGAAGGCGCGGGCAAACTCGAGGACGGCTACGAGATTGGCTCCCGCCGGCAGGGTGCCCCGGCGAATCCATCGGTTGACGGTTTCCCGGGACACTCCCACGGCCTCCGCGAGCGTGGTCTGGCGCAGGTCGTGGCGAGCGAGGAAGCGGGCGAGCGCTCGATTGATATGCATAGCAATTGATGTTGGAAGCAATGATACCAAATGCAAGAACCGAAGCTGGACGGGGTGTAGGCTTCTTGACATCCATGTCACGCCTGACAGAGTTTCTTCTGGAGGAGTTGCGCCGCATTCCCAACGGCGAGGTCGGTCACCGCGCCGATCTGGCCGGCATCAGTCGCGAGCAGGTGACGCGCTGGCGGCGCGAGCGTCTGCCGATCAATCCGACGCTCTCGACTCTCGAACGCCTGGCGATGGTGCTCGGCCTCCAGATCGTCTTCAAGCGTGTCGATGGCGGCGACGTGGTCGCGGAGAGCTCTCTCGAATACCGTCCCTCGCGCCGGGACGAGTCGCGCCAGCTCGCCAGACTCCGCCGCGACCTGAGCCGCGAGCGCAAGCGCGAAACGGACGAGCTGCGCGGCCGGATCGAAGAGCTGGAGAAGCTCCTCCGCCGCCGCGGCTGACCTCCGACCGCGCGGCTAGCGCTCGGCCGGAACGCGCCGGGTCTGGTAGCGGTCGAGGTAGTCCGCGTGCTCGGGCGAGTCGGGGAAGGACTCGGCTTCGCCGTAGGGATAGCCCGACATGCCGCGGAAGGGGAGTGGCTCGACCTGGGCCGCCTGATAGGTGTTGCGGTCGGCGTCCTTGTCCCAGCCATGACTCTCCAGGAACAGGGTCCGCGTCCAGCCGCGCGCCGGCGGCGGTAGCGTCGCGGCATCGAAGCTGAGCGCCAGCTCGTCGCCGGCTGCCAGGACTACCGAGCGCGAGTCCGACGCGCTCAGAAGCTCGCCCACGTCGCCGAACCTCGTGTAGGTCCCAGGGAACGGGAGCCAGGGGGAACGGGCGGAAACCCTCTGGTAGTCGTATTCGTGGGGAGCGTTGGGCGCCTTGCGCACGAGCCGAGAAAAGCCCCGGCTGCGGAGATCGGCGCTGTCCGGAGCCAGCTTGGCGACGACGAGAGCTTCCGCGTCGCTGGGCTCCGCCGTCCAGGCGATCCGGTCCCAGGACAGCCATTGATTCGACACGATACGCAGCTCCCGCACGTTCTGTGGGAGCGCCGGTGTGTCGACGACCATGGTCTTGGTCTTGCCCGCCGGGAAGCCCATGTCGGCCAGGAGCGGCTCCCAGCCGCGGGCCGTCTTCATCTCCAGGCCCGGCGCCACCGGTCCCTCGCCGCGCTGATCCAACGCCAGGTTGAGGCTGGCGTCCGCCGGGAAGATCCAACCATCGAGGTGGAGGCGGATCGGCCGTGCCGGAGCTTCGCCCAAGTCGATCCGGAAGCTCCAGGCGTCCCGAGCCAACCCCTGATACCGGCTCCGCTCCCAGCCGTCGGCGTAGACCTCATCGCGGGCACGCCACCCGCTCGGTTACGTCCCGGCCGCGGGCGTCGACCGCGCGCGCCACGGGTCGCAGGCCGCGGCTGGCAAAGACCGTCTCGGGCAGGCTGCGGCCGGGGAGGATCTTGAGCGAGCTCGCCACCTCGACCTCGGCCGGATGGTCCACGACCCACAGGCGGGCGTAATCGAAGAAGGCCGCCTCCCAGAGCTCCTCGGTGATGCGCAGCTCGTAGCGGCCGTCCCGGGGCTCGAGGCCGTCCACCCGCACCAGCTCCTCGGGGTCCGCTCCCGCCCAGGGCTCCGGCGGCCACGGGCAGTCCGATCGGCGCGCCCCAGAGCAAATCGGTGACGAAGCGGAAGCGCTCGCCGTCCCAGGCGTAGAGAAAGGGACAGCTGCCTTTCAGGATCTGCTCCTCGACGATGCGCTGGTTGGTGGGTCGGGTCGAAACGGTTCTGGGGCACGCCGTTGGTCCAGACGACGCGGACCAGGTCCGGGGTCCGGATCTGGCCCAGGCCGAAGTGGGTGGTGTCGCCGGTGACCTCGCGGAACTGGTAGGCGCGGCCGGAGCGTACCTCGAGGGTCGAGCCCAGGCCGAAGAGGTTGTTCTTGCTGTTGCCTTTGTCCAAGCCCTTGAGACGCACCGACAGCCAGTGGTTGGCGTTGCCGCCCTCGTTGTCGAAGCGGTAGAGGCCGTCCGGGCCATCGGCCACGAGATCCAGGTCGCCGTCGCCGTCCAGGTCGGCGGCCGCGAGCGCGGTGACCGTGCCCGGTCCGCCCTCGACCGGAACAAAGGTCAGCTTGCCGCCGCGGATGGCGAAGACCGCGAGGCCGCCCTGGCCACCACCGCCACGTCCAGCCGGCCGTCGTTGTCGGCGTCGAAGGGCACCACCGCCGAGAACCGTGCCGAGGTCTTGAGGCTCTGCCCCAGGCTCCAGGCCGCGAGCCGCCCGCCTTCGTTACGCAGGAAGCGCACGCCCTTGCCCACGGCGACCAAGTCCGGGAAGCCGTCGGCGTCGAAGTCCGCCGAGGCGATGCGCTGGAAGCCCGCGAGCGAGGCGCCCGCGGACCGCGCGGCGAAGCGGCCCTGGCGCAGATTGTCGAGGCGCACGAGGCTGGAGGCGCCCAGCGCCAGGAGGTCCACGTCGCCGTCCCGGTCGAGATCGGTGGCGAGGGCGTCCGGGCGCCGCCGGTGGCGACCGCCGGCAGGGTGCGCGAACCGACCGCCTGGAGCGGTCCGTCGAGCGAATTGCGATAGAGCTCGGCGCGGGAGGCCGAGCCGCTGAAGACGGCGAGATCCAGGTCGCCCTCGATGTCGAAGTCGACGACC
>CBDCVR010000014.1:0-1331880 GCA_965223155.1 Candidatus Multivoradales bacterium | reverse complement strand
CCGCATCAGGTGCACGCGCAAGGTCACCGGGGCGTTGTCGAGTGCCCGGGCCCGGACGTGGATCTCGTGCCCGAGATCGGTGTCAGGATCGCCCATCGGAGCCATCCGAACCGTCAGAGCATCGCTCATACTGGTACCAGCCGTCATGCGGGAGGTCACGAAGTTGGTGGGATCGTCGAGCTGATCATGGACCGGCTCCGAAGAAGTCCAGTTCGAGCTCACCGTGGCGACCGGATAGGCGCGCCAGGCCTCGAACGTGAGGGCCGCCGGATCCGACAGGGCTTGTCCGTAGTCGCTCGACACGAGGCACCGGTAGGTGCCCGCGCTCGAGGCATCGATCTTCCGAACGGTAACCTGGGTGGTCGCGGCGCCTTCGATGCTGGCATCATCGGCCAGATCCGCGCCGTCTTTCTGCCACTGATACGAGAGGGTGCCATCGCCCGTCGCCGCGCACGAGAAGCTCGCCTCTCCGCCGGCGATCGCCGTCGCCGGGGCCGGCTGGCTCGTCACCTGCGGCGGGTTTCCGATAACGAGACTCGCCGAGGCCGACACGGCCTCGCCAAAGCCGTTCGCCACCCGGCAGGAATACCCGCCGGCATCGGACGTGACCAGACTCGACACCGTCACGCTCGGAGTCGCTGAGCCCGTCACTCGGACGCCGTCCACCAGCTCGACGCCATTCCGCAACCATTGGTAGGCGAGCGGCTCCGAGCCCGAGGCCGAGCAGGAAAAAGGTGGCGCTCGTGCCGACAAGGGTCGAGACGCTTGCGGGACTTGTGGTGACAATTGGCGCTGACCCGACCGAGACCAAGGCCTGGGCCGAGATCGCCTCGCCCCAGTCGTTGGCGACGCGGCAGCTGTACTGCCCGGAATCGCTTGCAGCCACATTGGTAAGCATCAAGGCTTGAGTCGACGCACCGGTAACTTGACCGCCATCGGCAACTACCTGGCCGTCCTTGAGCCAGGAGTAGGTCAGAGGCTCGGTTCCGGCGACGAGGCACGACAACGAAACGGACGAACCTTCGGACGCGCTGCGAGGAACCGGCCCCTCGGTTAGGGACGGAGCGACCCCGACGACGAGTTCGGCCGAAGCTGAGATGACCTCGCCGAACTCGTTCGAGGCCCGGCAAGTGTAGTGTCCAGAGTCGGCGGGGCCGACATCGTTGATCGTCAGGTTCGGGGTATAGACCCCCGAGATGCGAGGATCATTGCTCAGGCCGACTCCGTCCCTTCTCCAACGATATTGGACGGGATCCGTACCCACGACGCTGTAGTCAAATGTCGCGGTCAATCCGGCGGCTAGCACTAGAGGTTGTGGTTCGCTCGCGGCCTCAGGAGGCTCCGGCAGTGGCGGAGCACCGCTCTCGCCACAGGTAACTTGTGCGGTGACATAGTCCCGTCGAAACCATGCTGCCCCCGAGGCAACAGCCGTTGCGACACGCAAGGTCGTCGTAACCGGAGGTGAGGCAAAGTTAGCCACCGCAGAGACCGTCTGCCCTGGCGCTACGCTCTGTTCGAAGGCAAGAGCACTGGTATTGCGTGAAGTATCCCCTGGAGATGAAAACCAGAATCGAAGTTCATACTCCTCTTCCGCCGTCCAGGTGCTCGTCCCGATGTTGCGGTAGGTTACCGAGACCTCATAGTCTTCCCCGCATCGCAGGACGTCCGGCAACGTGTGGGCAACAAGCTCGGCCTCGTCCCGCTTGTCCAGAAGGACCGCGCCCCAAGGAAGTGGAATGCCTTGGGCGGCCTCACCGACAAAGCTCCAGAGACTCTCGGAGACGATGTTTCCGGACTCATCGATCGCTAGGATAGTCTCGTCGCCCGCAAACAGAAGATAGCGAGAGATCTTGACCAATCTGTCGTTCTCGAGGTCGATAAGGTATCCAACGGCTGCGCCAGTCCGTTCTGACCCACGCGTAGCAAGGAAGGATTCCGCAGGCCACCAGGTGCTCTCGTACTGGACATCCGAGCTCAACCTGCTGTTGAAAGCCGTCAAGCTCGTCGCGAGATCGTGGTCCCCTTCCGCCGTCCAGACTTCACAGAACGCGTCCGGCCCAAGTTGCACAAAGTACTTGCCCGTCGGGGACGAGCAGGCGGCCCGCGGACCCGGACTGGTACTCCATTGCCCCGTCCCGTCTCTCGCAACCCGGGTCACGCGGTGGTCCAGAGCCAGGGTCTCCATCAGGAAGGACTCGCTAGTTTCCCAAAAAATAGCGCCGTAGGCGTCGCTCAGGACAATCTCATCCTCGTTTGAATCCATGTCTCGGACCCGGGTCACGCCCGCGGTCAACAGGCCGTGGCCTTCGGTCTGCTCGGTTCCTTGCGTGTAGGCAAGAAAGCGGCCGTCCGGGGACCACTCGTAGTGGCCGACCCCGTCGATGACAAGCTCCTCCGCTCCGCTGCGGGTAAGGACTCGCAGCACTCGATGAGGATCCCAGGGATCGCCGGCGACAAAAGGTCTCGTCGCGAACCCGCCGTCGAGCCAGCCTCCTTGCTCGATGAACGATATCCGCTGCCCGTTCGAGGTAACGCGGACCCTGTTGATCGTGGTCTCGGTGCCGGGTGCCCTTTCCCAGAGGAGGCTCGGAGGACTGCCGGGGGCATGGACGAATACACGGCCAAAATCCTCCCCCGGGATCTCGGAGTCCGAGTATGCGACTTCGCCGGTTGCAGAACTCCAGCCAACGGCGTGCGCACTCGTTGCGAGAAAGGTGGACACCACGAAACCTGTCAGTCGAGTCAATCGCCTCAATTCTTCTTCCTCCCTATGTCACGCTCTCTCGTGGGCTCCGGTGCTTCTTTCGTGCCTTAATTCGAACACGCCTTCGACGGGGAGGGGTTCACCAACTCGATGTGAAGGTGGTTATCGTGAATGTTGCTTTCATAAGACACCTGAATGCCGTAGGGTCGCATGGCCGATTTCAGTTGAGAAGCAGGGTGGGCAACGAGCCGTGAGATCTTCTGCTGACCATCAAGCGCTAGCAAGAACTCCACCATTGCCGTCGAGTCATAAGAACCCGGCCCTGAGCCGAAGACGAATACATCCTCGATGTTGCTGAAGTACCGCATGTCGATATCCAAGCCATTCTGGTGAGTGAAGGACACTCCGAACTTGCCTCCACCGGGAAGACTGATGTCTCCGTACTGAGGCCTCACCCCAGGATTCGTAGGGTTGACGAAAAAACGTGCCGCCTCGGCAAGTGCGGTATGCGTGGTATCCCGGCAGCTGTGCTGTTCGTCGTCGTCAGTGGCTTGATGATTGACGTACCTTCCAAGCGGGTCGTCCCCAAGTGGCTCGTCCCCCACCAGGCAACCGTTGTTGCGCCTTCCTCTGTGCTGGCACGCGAAGCATTCTTCGACCCGCGCTTCGAGCCAATCCAAATCTCTCATGGTGAGCAGGCCGAAAAAGTCCTCGAACGCGGCCTCGAGTTCCAAGAATGGCGTGAAATCCTCCAGGTCGCACTCCTCCATGAAGAGGACAAATCGCCTAAGGCCAGCGAAGCCTCCCTCCGGGTCACCCTCAGTCACGTCTGTGATCTCCATGGTGGCTGAAGTCGCTGTCAGCTCGAACTGCGAGTGCTTGCCGCTACGGGGACCGCCGGGGGCACAATTGGCGGCACCTTCGGCCGGCTGGCCCGTCAAGACGCAGGTCAACGGTTCGTAGCCCGGCGTGTGCGCCGTCACTTCGGCCTCGACGGAGACCGAAGGTGGCCCAAACGGATAGCAACCGGGATCTACATGCCAGGCGACTCTGCCGCCTGTGCCTAGGCTCATCGTTCCCATTTCGAACTCTACGCTTAGTTGCATTCCGGCCAGTACGTTGTAGTCGATGACGGCTTCTCCAAGCCTCAACGGGTAGACGTTTCGGTGGGTCGGAATTGTCGCGGATCGCAGGATCTCCGTGCCGCATTCGGAACTCGAAACCGGCTCGCTATGAGTCAAGCCGGCAGCATTCAAACTGAAGTTCGAGGCAGAAAAGGCGGACGATTCTCTTTGAGACATGGAGACCAGGAGGTTGGTTGACGCGCCAAGACCGCCACTAACCGGCAACAGTACTCCTTGACCGAATCTCCCTCTCACCTCGAGGTGAATACCCGAAGCGCTCTGCCCAGGAAGAAGTTGCAACAGGCCTGTGACATGGGAATCGAGTGCTGAATTGACCCCCACGACCTCAACCCGAGATGGATGCGAGCTCGTTACGGTGGCACCTTGAAGGTTGGCGCCGACGATCGCAAAGAAGTAGAAACCCGGCTGAGCTATTTCACCTGGCGTCCACGCATCGACAACCGGAACATGGTGTGGGAGGACGCGAACGACGAAAGCTGCGCCTGGCGAGGAACCGTCCGCGTCAATGACGATGGTATGGAAGCCTTCGGTATTACCACTGCTCGTATCAAGATGGAACGTCATCCAAGTGCCATCCGAAGAAGCGGTAGCAGCAGAGATCTCAGGTTCGATCGTTCCTGGCCCCAGAGAGCCTGCAATCCGTGGTCTCTTACCGAGAAAGTTGGCGCCTGTAACTTGTACGCTTGAAGCAAACCCCTGCCGAACCCAGGACTGACTCACAGAGTCGATCCGTGGTTCCCCGGTTTGCCCGCCGCAGTTGAAGCAGACCTCAGCCTCTGCGATGTCCCCGAAGAATACGCCGTCCGGCGATCGCATGCGCCATCTTGTTTCGTAGATTCCTCCCGGTGTCCCCTCGGCCGGATCCAGAGGCACTCGAAAGGTGTACGAAGCCTCTGGCGGGACCTCGGGAACCGAGTAGCCCAATAGGTCGGTGGTGATCCCGATCTCTTGGACTGCGGCGAGTGGGTCCACATCCAGGGAGGCCAAGAGATACTCTCCAGCTGTCCAGGTTGTCCCTCCGTTGTTAACGACCGTCACAAGACCCTCGCCAGTGTCCCCTTCAAACAACGTCGAAGGGAAGACGACGCCTGTCGCGAATGCGTCGTCGAGTAAGGCTGTCGAGCCGCCGCAGACTACTTGGATCGGATGGGAAACAACCTGTCCGAACCAGCCGACGCCCTCGTTGACCATCTGCCATTCCGTCCCATAGCTTCCGGGCTGTGACGGCGCGGTCAAGGCGACCGAGAACGAATGCTGGGATTGCGGGGCGATCGAGGCGCTCGTGGGCAGCTGAACCCGGGTCGCATCGGCCCGGAACGGGTCGCTTCCTCCCGTCGGGCCCAGTTTGTAGCCGTCCGCCCGTGTCCAGACCGTGTCACCCGTGTTCTTCATCGTGACGGCATAGGTCGCCACTTCGCCACAGGCCATCTGCGACGGCAAGTTGTGACCAATAGCCTGGGCAGCGTCTTGACAGACCACGGTGATGGTCTTTGAGACCTTCTCGCCGAACCACTGCCCGTTCTCGACCATCTGCCACTCGGTGGTGAGAGTCGTTGCCGTCTCGGGCGCTACCAGCGAGACGTCGAAGGTGTGGGAGTCGTTCTCTTCGATTGCGAGGCTCGCCGGCAGGTGGACCCGGGCGCCGCTCGGGTTGAAGGGATCGGTATCCCCGGGAACCCCCAGTTGATGACCGCCGGCTGCGGTCCAGGGTTTCGAGCCGCCGTTGCGAAGCGTCACCTCGCGCACCAGGGTCGAGCCGCAGGTCATGGAATCCGGCAGGGTGTCCGAGACCCGGGTGGCAGCGTTGACGCAATCAACGTCGATCCTGGCAGTCACGAGCGGACCGAAGGGTTCGCCGTTGTGCTCCATCTGCCAGAGCGTCATGACGTCGTTCTGGTGGGTGTTGCTCGGGGCCTGGAGGGGGACCTTGAAGGGGTACTGGCCCCCGTCACGGCCGACCGTGACATTGCTCGGCAAGCGCACCGGAGCGCCGGACGGATTGAACGCGTCGCTCGTGCCCACGTTGGCGAGAGAAAAGCCGGCCGCGTCGGTCCAGTCGGTCGAGCCCAGGTTCTGGAGCGTCACCGTGGCTTCGTCTTCCGAAGAGCAGTTCATGGCCGCCGGGAACACCTCGGCGGCGAGGACCGCGTGATCCCCACAGACGACGTTGATGTCTTTGAAGACGATCGAGCCGAACCATTCGACCCCCTGCTCGGCCATCTGCCACTCCGTGCGTACGACACCGTGGGTCTCGGGCGCGGTCAACTCGACGGTGAACGTGTGCCGCTGTCCCGGAGCGATGGTCGTGCCCGCGGGGAGCCGGACCTTCGAGCCGTTTGAGCGGAACGGATCGTCGTTGTCCGTGACCCCGAGCCGGTGCCCGTTCGTACCGTCCTCGGTCCAGTCGCCCGTACCGACGTTCTCGAGCCGAATCGCGAACGACTCGGTGTCGCCGCAGTACATCGCGTCCGGCAGGTTCTGCGAGACGACAAGAGCATCATTGACGTCGGCGCCGACCGGCGGATCCTCTGGCCCCGGGTCGGGCTCCTGGGCGGTGGCGACCGCGGCTGCCGCGAGCACGGCTGCGCAGGCTCGCCCGATTCTTCGGTATCGGCGGGAAGGTCTAGCCTGGCGGCCCATCCCAACCCATTTCACTACTGGCCATGGGTTGGAATGCGTTGGCGGACGACGACTCGCGGCTCAGGATGTCCTGAGAGCGACGGGCTCGCGCCATCGGAGAATCGACACAACCGTTACCAACCACGCGGCCAGGGTAGTGGAAGACGTTGCGACTTGCAAGTCAATTCTTGGACCCGGGGCCAGAGACGGCCCACGATCAGGGTCCCGATCTCTGCCGGTGCCAAGGTCCGCGCAGAGCCGCGCCCAGCAACACGGAGGTCTCCCAGCGCGGCCCGTCCCGCACGGCACCGCCCGCTCCCAGCCGGCAGGCGAAAAACTCGCTTCCGAACCCGCCCCCGCGGCGTCTCAGCCCTGGTCGATGAGGTCTTGCGCTTCGGCCCAGTCGAAGGCGCGGAGCGTCGTGGTGCGGACGTTGCCGCTGGCGGCGAGATGGAGCAGGACCGAGGCGGCCACTTCTTCGCTGGGAGCGTCGAGGAGCAGGACGCCGTCGTGGCTGCCGATGGTCCAGTACTGGCCGAGGATCTCGACCCCCTTCTTCTCGGCGAACTCGTTGAAGGCGTCGGCGCGCTGCGGCGAGTCACGCAGATTGCGCACGCCCTGGTCGGTGAAATCGAGCAATACGATGAAGGTCGCCATGCCGGTGATCCTAACCTGAACGGGATCCGACTCGGACCCGAGCCGAACTTGGACTCATCTGCTGAGTGGCGCGGCTCGCCGTTAGAGAACTTCCTTGAGTCGCGCGCGGTCGACGTTGGCGCCGCAGAGAACGATCGCGACGTGGGCGCCAGCGTAGCGCTCGCGAGCCGCCAGGTAACCAGCGACGGCGGTGGCGGCGGCGCCTTCAATGAGGGTGTGGTGGGTGCCGACAATGAGCCTCAGGGCCTCGGCGATCTCCTTTTCGTCCAGCAGGAGCGACTCGTCGACGAGGTCGCGGCACAGGGGGAAGGTGATGGACTCGGGCTCGACGCCTCCGGCGCTGCCGTCCGAAAGCGTGGGCAGGGACTCCATCTCCAGAATGTGCCCGGCCTCGATCGAGGCGTGCATGACACAAGAATTCTTGGGCGAGCAGGCCACGACCCGGAGCTCGGGCCAGCGCGACTTGAGGTATCCGCCGACACCGGCCAGAAGGCCGCCTCCGCCCAGGGTGATGAAGACAGCGTCGAGCGCGGAGGCGGAGTCGACGTCATCGCCAAGTTGCGTAGCGATCTCGAGTCCGACCGTGCCCTGGCCGGCGATGATCGCGGGGTCGTTGTAGGGCGACAGATAGGGAGCGCCGGTCTCCGCGGCGAAGCGGCGGGCTTCGGCTTCGGCGTGGACGCAATCATCGCCGTGGAGGCGGACCTTGCCGCCCCAGGCGCGGATGGCGTCGAGCTTCGACTCGACGGCTCCCGTCGGGACGTAGACCGTTGCCGGGCAGCCCACGGCGTGCGCCGCGCAGGCAACCGCGGCGCCATGGTTTCCGGAGGAGGCCGCGACCACCCCGCGGGCGCGATCGACGGAATCCAAGACCAGCATTTTGTTGGTGGCGCCGCGCAGCTTGAACGAGCCGGTGAGCTGCTGGTTGTCGAGCTTGAGCCAGACCGCGCCGCCGTGGCTCTCCTCGAGAACCGGCGAGCGCTCGAGGGGCGTCAGCCGCACGCGGCCGGCGATGCGCTGGCCGGCGAGCTCGACTTGACGGGTAATCTCCATCGCGTGATGGTACCGGCTGGGAAATCAGCGCGGGCGCATTGACTTTCCTGGAGTTCGATGCTCAGATCGCTACGAATTACGTTTCGGAGGTGTTCCCATGAAGAAGCTGTGGCTTGTTTTCGCGGTCGGTTGTTTCGTGGCGCTTCTAGCCGCTCCGGTCCCCGTCTTGGCTCAAGATGAGGCGGACACGGCAGAAGAGGCCGTTGAAGAAATAGCCGACGACCAGGAAACCTTTGGCGAGGAGATCGTCGTCACCGGTACCCGCAAGGCGGGACTGGTGCCTACGGAGACGCTGTCTCCGATCGACGTCGTGGCCAGCGAGGCGATTGCCGAGCAGGCAAGCTTTGATCTCACGGACGGCTTGAGCCGGATCGCGCCCTCGTTCAACACGCAACGGTTCCCGATTGCCGATGGCACCGCCTTCATCCGGCCGGTGACGCTGCGCAATCTGTCGCCGGATCACACCCTGGTTTTGGTGAATGGCACCCGCCGGCATCGCTCGGCGCTCGTCAACCTGCAGCTTGCCCCCCTCGGGACCGTCAACCAGGGCTCGCAGGCGGTCGACTTCTCGACGCTTCCGGCGTCGGCGATCGAGCGTATCGAGGTTCTGCGGGACGGCGCTTCGGCCCAGTACGGATCGGACGCCATCGCCGGTGTTGTCAACGTGATCTTGAAGGACGCCTCGGAAGGCTACTCCTTTTCGATCCAGACCGGTGAGTATTTCGAAGGCGACGGCACCCGCACCACCTACGGCGGGAACGCCGGCTTCGGCCTGGGCGCGGACGGCTTCTTGAACGCTTCGTTCGAGCACTCGACCTCGGACACGACCTCCCGCGGCGTGGCCCGGCCGGATGCCCAGTTCGTGGCCAGCGTCGTGGGCGCCGATCGCACTCCTCTTGGCGGCCTGGGGCAGCGTTGGGGAGATCCGGAAGTCGAGGTCACCAAGTTCTTCTTGAACGCCGGCAAGCCGGTGGGCGACAACGCCGAGATCTACTCGCATCTGAGCTACGCTGACAACGAGACCATCTCGGACTTCTTCTATCGGGGCCCGGTTCTGGATCCGGTGCACCAGTTCAACGCCCGCACCACGCTGCAGCAGGACTCGGACGGAGATTTCCTGCCGGATCCGGCGCCGCAGTCGCTGGTGGACGAGATTCTGGCCGCGGGGCTCAATCCGAGCGACTACCTGGTGGCCGACCCCTCGAGCCCGAGCGGTTTCGTGTTGCGGAACCCCGCCTTCGCCCTCTTCCCGGGCGGCTACAACCCCAACTTCGGCGCCGACCTCTCCGACCTCGGTTGGGTCTTCGGTGTCCGGGGCGAGACCGGCGGCGGCCTCTCCTGGGACACCCGCTTCCGGCTGGGCGAGAACGAGGTCGAGTACGTGATCTCGGAGACCATCAATCCCAGCCTGGGCGGCCTGTCCCCGACGTCGTTCAATCCGGGGACGCTCACTCAGGAGGAGACCAGTCTGAACGCCGATTTCGTCAAGCCCTTCGAGGTCGGCTCGTTCGCCTCGCCGCTCAACGTCGCCTTCGGCTTCGAGGTCCGGGATGAGACGTACAAGATTGGCGCCGGCGATCGGGCTTCGATCGAAGCCGGTCCAACCGCGGCCATCTTCGGCGTGGGCTCGGACGGTTTCCAGGGGTTCCCGGTCGAGTCGGCCGGTAGCTTCAGCAGCGAGAGCATGGCGGTCTACCTCGATCTCGAGGCCGACCTGACCGACCGGTTCTCGGGCGGCTTGGCGCTACGCTTCGAGGACTACGACGAGTTCGATTCGACCTTCGATTGGAAGGTCTCGGGCCGCTTTGACGTCAACGACCGGTTCGCGCTGCGCGGTACCGCCAACACGGGCTTTCGCGCCCCGACTCCGGGCCAGGTCAATACTCTCAACGTGACCACGAGCGCGGACTCGGCCGGCAACCTGATTCCGAGCGGCGTCTACCCGGTGGATCACCCGGTGGCGCTGGCGCTCGGCTCGGTGCCGCTCGAGCCCGAGGAGTCGACCAGCTTCACCGCCGGTTTCGTAGCCCGGCCGTCGGCCAACACCAGCTTTACGCTCGACTACTACGACATCTCGATCGATGACCGCCTGGCGCTTCAGAACAACACCGTTACCGCGGCCGACGTGCCGCTGCTCGAGGCGGCCGGGGTCGCCAACGCGGGACTCCTGGTCAACAGCATCGCCAACTTCTTCAGCAACGCCTACGACTCGGACGTCTCGGGCATCGATCTGGCGTTGACCAGCCACTTCGCCGTGTCCACCGGCCTCTTGACGCTGGACGTTCGGCACAACGTCAACGAGCAAGAGGTGTCGGGAGTGACCGGCGGAACCATCAACACCTCGCGGGTCTTCGACCTCGAGAACCAGGTTCCGGAGCAGCGCTCGAACGTGACCCTGAGCTACGACAGCACCAATCTCTTCTCAGGCTACATCCGCGCCAACCGCTATGGCAGCTGGAAGTCGACCGGCGGGCTCTTCAGCCCCGGCGACGCCAGCGACGCCTCGTCGTACGGCGCCGAGACGCTGATCGACATCGAGGCCCGGTTCAAGATCGCGGACCACTACGAGTTCGCCATCGGTGCCGAGAATGTTTTCGACACCCTGCCGGACGCGGAGCAGGATCCGGTCCTGCAGTTCCTGGGTGTTACCGGCTCGCTGACCTCGCCGTTTGGGTTCAACGGCGGCCTCTGGTACGCGCGCTTCTCGGTGGAGTTCTAGCGCCAGCTCGCATCGGCTCGAAGGACAACCGGCGGCGCCCCGAAGCACTTCGGGGCGCCGCGTTTTCTTAGGAGCCGGCCGAAGCCTGGGCCACCCGCTGCTTGGCGGCCTGGGTGATGCGAATCGCGTTCGGCAGGTGCCGGCCTTCGAGCCACACGATGCGCTGGCGGTCGAGCCGGTCGGCGAGCCTGCGGGCCGCGCTTTGAAGCCCCCGAAAGTGATGCACGTCTTCGCCCGGGCCCCATTCCGGCCAAGTGTCGATCGCATCGCCAACGCGCCAGACCACCAGAGGAACCTGAAGCTGGCTGAGGAATCTCCGCACCGCGGCGGCCTCGTGCCGGCTCGCGTCCTCAGCCGGACCGGCGAGTACCAGGAGCACGGCCCGGCGGCGATTGCCATTCGCGGCTTGAAGGCCGGCGACCGAGATGGCGTCGGCCAGGCGCAGGGAGGGTTCGAGCCCCGGAAGGGCCACGTCCTGGACCAGAGACCAGTAGAGACCACCCCGCTCGGCGGTGATCTCCGGCGACAGGGCGAAGACCTCGAGATCCACGGATCGCCCGGCTTGCCTGCGAGAGTGCGGAGCCAGGATTCGAAGCCGCTGCTTGGCGTCGAGAGTCATGATCGAGCGAAGGCGCTCTCCGGCGGTTCCGACGCTCGAATTGGCCAGAACTTGAAGGCCTCGCGAGCCGATCGACGTCCGGCCCAGGCCACCTTCGCCCGAGCTGACGCCCCCCGAGGACAGACTCTGGGAAATCGTGCCCTCGAGTTCCAGGATCTCGGTGGAGACGCCCGGGCCCTTGACCAGGATGAGGTCGAGGCCTCCCTTCTCGAAGGCAACCACCCGGGAGGACTCTCCGGTTGCAAACCATGAGCTCATGACATCGAGAGACGTCGCCGACAGCTTGCGGGCGCTTTGCCGGATCGAGACCGGAAAGGCGGTGAGATCGGAACGGTATCGATCGACGTAGGTGCCGCCGAAGACCGCTTGCGCCTGGGCCAGGACATCCGCCGAGAACTGGAGCTCGGCCTGAAGAAGATGGAGCGTCGAGGCATCGTAGGGAGGGATCGGGATGTGGCTGGGATTCGAGGCGTCGAGCGGCTCCTCGTCGAGCCAGGCTTCGGCACGCTCGGGATCCGGTTGCACGGTGCTCTCCCAGCTCAATCGGGCCTCGGTGACGCGGCCGTCCGGGGCTTGCTCGAGAGCGATGCGGGCCTCGGCCGCCGGTTTCGGGATGTTGAGCGCTTGGGCGCTGCGGCCGAGCTCATTCCCCTCGGCATCCAAGGCCACGGCTTCGAGCAACATCGGTCGCACTTCCGGGCCCAGGTCCAAGCGCGCTTGCCACGGTGCGTCATCGTCGACCGCCACGAGCCTGCCGTCAAGAAGCACCTGCACTTGGGACGTGTCGTTCGAAGCGGCTAGCTCTACGTGCTGAGGTCCGGCCGCCAGGCCCAGGAACAGGGTTAGGAATTCGATCATGGCAAGGCTCCTCCCGGTGGGTCTTGGTCCAGTGCTTCGGCAAGTATGCCACCTTGGACGCGACGGTCCGGTTTCGCGGCAGCCGGAAACGCTCGTGTCCGGCTACAATGAGGGCCGGCTGGAGGCCTGGTGTGAGCGACTCTTGTTCCAACGGACCGCGGAGACTGCTCGTCGTCGACGACGATCGCGACATCGCGCAACTGATCGGGCGAATCGCCACAGAGGCGGGATTCGAAGCCCGGGTTCTGACCGATCCGCTGGAGTTCATGGCGGTTTTCGACGCCTTCGCGCCGGACGTCGTTTCGATCGACATCCTGATGCCTCGGATCGAAGGTATCGAGCTGGTGGAGTGGGTCGTGGCCCGGCGCAGCGACGTCCGGATCCTGATTGTGAGCGGATCCGATCCGCTCTATGCTGAGATCGCCAATCTCATGGCCGACGCCAAGGGCGCCGAACGTCTCGAGTACCTGCCGAAGCCGGTCGACGTCGGCGCGCTCGACGAGCTGCTGCGGGGCATGGCGCTCGTCAGCCTGTAGGGCGAACGCTTCAGGCTGACAGCGCTTCGACGTCAACCCGAGCGTCGTTGAAGCAGGCGGCGTCGCCCACGGTCTGGGCGCTGTCAGGGCACAGAGCTGTCGCGGTCGCTCCGTTGAGCGACGAGCGCTTCCAGGCGCCTTTAGGCATCGCGACTACGCCGGGACGAACCTTGGGGCTGACTCGCGCGCGGCAATGGACCTCACCCAGGTCGTTGAACACCCGGACCGCGGTGCCGGTATCGACGCCGCGGGGGCCGGCGTCGGAAGGATGGATCTCGACGGTCAGGGTATCCAGGCTGGATTCTCCGAAGGTCGAGTTGATCAGCCGTGAGTCGGCGGCCGAGACCATGGCCAGGGCCCGAGCCGCATCCGGCTCCTTCCAGGTGAAGGGTTCGGAGCCAAGGACAGCCGGCGTCAGGTGGATCTTGCCGTCCGCCGTCTGGGGATGGACGGTTTGGAATTGGATTGGTCGGCGGCCCGAGAACGAGTAGCGAACTCGGTCGCCGCGGGAGATGATGTCGATCGCGTCGGCGTCGGCCGCGCCGGCGAGTTCGAGGGCGGCGGCCGACCGCGCCAGAATCTCGGCATCGTCCCAGGAGAACGCCTCGTCGTCGAAGCCCAGCCGGCGCCCCAGCTCGCCGAAGAGCTGCATGTTGCTGCGCGCCTCTCCGGCGGGGGCGACCACGGGTCGGATGCCGCCGGCGACGTACTCTCCGTAGCTGGCGCGCAGATCCGTGCCCTCGAGGAAGGTCACGGCCGGAAGCACGATGTCGGCCCAGCGAGTCGTGTCGGTCAGGACCTGTTCGTGAACGACGCTAAAGAGGTCGTCTCGGGCCAGACCCCGCTCGATCTGAGGCTGATGCGGCGTCGAGGCAACCGGGTTGGCGTTGTAGACGAAAAGGGCTTTGAGCGCGGGGTCGGGCGCTTCCGGACTCTCGGGATCGATGAGCCGTCCGAGCTGGGTCATGTTGAGCTCGCGGGTGGTCCATTCGACCGGTCCCAGAACCGCGTCCCGGTCGAACTTGGCGGCGCCGTTGTTGGACAGGGTGTAGCCACCTCCCGAGACGCCGAACTTGCCCAGCAGGGCGGGAATCGCGAGCACGGCGGCGACAGCCTGAGCGCCATTGCGGTTCCGCTCGAGTCCCCAGCCACAACGGACGAGGGCCGGCGAGGCCGATGCCAGACGGTCGGCGACCGTGGCGATGTCGCCGGCATCGACGCCGGCGACGCGGGCCGCGTCGTCCACGGTCCAGCGAGCTGCGGCATCCAGGAGTGGTTCGAGGCCGTCGGCGTGGCCGGACAGGAAGTCTCGGTCCAGAAGGTCCTGCTGGCGCCACCGATCGATCATGGCAAGTGCCACCGGCAGGTCCTGGCCGGGCAGGACGGGCAGGTGCAGGTCGATCTCGCCCGCACCGAAGTTGTTGCGGGGATCGATGGCGGCGACGAAGGCTCCGCGGCTCCGGGCCTCCTTCAAGTACGGCACGAGGTGGATGTTCGACCCCTTGGGATTGGCGCCCCAGACGACGATCGTTCGCGCCTCGGGGAAGTCCTCAAAGGCCACTCCCGGCATCTTGCCGTACATGCCGACGGCCACCTCGGTCGCGGGCACGGCGCAGATCGTCTTGGCCAGACGCGAGGCGCCCAGTCGTGCGAAGAGGAGGTCGTCCAGCAGGCCGTCGGTCAGAATGCCGTTCGAGCCACCGTAGTGGTAGGGCAGGATGGCTTCGCCTCCGAAACGATCTCGGATCTCGGTGAGGCGTTGGACGATCTCGTCCAGCGCTTCATCCCAGGAGACGCGCTCGAAAGCGCCTTCGCCCTTGGCTCCGGCGCGACGCAGCGGGTGCAGGACGCGGGTCGCGTGCGCGAGTCGCTCGCCGTACCGGGAGACCTTGCCGCAGATGAAGTCGGTACCGGCCTGGAGGGCCGGGCGCACCGCGACGACCTCATCCCCGGAGACCTCGACCTCGAGGGCGCAGCCGTCGGGGCAGTCCAGGACGCAGGTGGTGACGAGATGTTGGGCGCTGGAGGAGGTGGGCATGGTGTCGTATCTCCTGCTGGTCGGCGGCTTGGTCTGACGCTGGCTCGGATGGCTCGGCTGGCTTGGCTGGCTCGGATAGCTCGAATGGCTCAGCCTACTGGATGGGTCTGGTGGGCTTGGTTGGACGGGTTCGTGTGGCGGTTCGGTCGATGAGGTCAGCAGGTTCGAGTCGCCGTCTCCGAGCAGCAGAGTTGTGAACTCGTCTCGCAGTCGCCCATTTCATCGGCGTCGGCGAGGGATGACGGAACCGTCCGCTTCTTCGCCAGAACGACCAGGAAGACGGCGCCGATGATGAGCAGCCCGGCGAGACCGATTCTGGGTGTGAGCGGCTCCGAGGCCAGCGCCCAGCCCAGGACCACGGCAACCATTGGGTTGACGAAGGCGTAGGTCGAGACGTTGGCGGCGCTCGTGACGCGCAGCAGCCAGACGTAGGCGGTAAAGGCGATGATCGAGCCGAACACGATGAGGTAGCCGAGCCCAAGGGCTGAGCGAAGCGAGACCGCTTCGAGATCGACGGCCGCGGCCTCGCCCCAGAGGAGGCCGGTGGCGAGAAGAGCGCCGCCGCCGCCCAGCATCTCCATCGAAGTGGCGAGAAAGGCCGAGCGCGGCAAGGCGATCCGGCGCGAGACCAGAGAGCCGATGGCCCAGGACGCCGAGGCGCCGATCAGCACCAGGGCCGGAATCCAAGGCATCGTTCCCTGAGTTTCGGGACCGCCGACCAGGATCAGGACTCCGGCGAAGCCAAGGACCAGGCCAGCGAGGGTCCGGCGGGAGGGCCGCATCCGGTCCGGACCGATCCACTCGAAGAGGATCATCCACAGCGGCACGGTAGCCACGAGGAGTGCCGCCAAGCCCGACGGTACCCACTGCTCCGCCCAGACGACGCCGCCGTTGCCGCCCAGGAGGAGCAAGGCTCCGACGAAGGTGGCGTTGCGCCAGTGCGCGAGCGAGGGGCGCTCCGCCTTGGGCCGGGCTATGAGATACAGGATCAGCCCGGCGACGAGAAACCGGGCTCCGGCCATCAGAAACGGCGGCAGCGTCTCGATCGCCACCCGGATCGCGAGATACGTCGATCCCCAGATGACGTAGATGGCGGCGAAGGCCAGAAGCAGGAGAAGCGGGGAAGGCCGCTCGGGATATCGGGTCACCCTTCGTCTCGAAAACGATCCACGGCCCCGACCGGGATCTGGAAATCTTCTTTGACCGTGTTCAAGACGATGGTCGTCCGCGTGGAGCGGACCGTGGGAATGGCGCCGAAGCTCCGGCGCAGAACCTGGCCGAGCTCGTCGGTGTCCCGGGCCCGGATCTTGACCAGGTAGCAGTCCTCGCCGGCGATGTGGTGGACCTCCAGGACCTGAGGAATGGAGGCCATGGCGAGGCCGGTGGATTCGTCGCCGGGAAGCTCTTCGACCTTGACGAAGACGAAGGCGAGAAGACTGAGCCCCAGCGCTTGGGGCCGCACCCGCGGGCGGTAGCCCTCGATGATGCCGTCGTCTTCGAGACGCCGGATTCGCTCCAGAACTGCCGAGGGCGCGAGCTTGACGCGCCGGGAGATCTCGGCGTTCGAAATCCTGGCGTTGTCTTGAAGAATCGACAGGATTGACAGGTCTTTGCTGTCGATCGTTCTTTCAATTTCCATTTTTGGAGAATAATCGTCTCCAGCGGACGCTGTCAAGTCCCACTGAGGGGATGGGATCGAGTGTGGCCACCGCGGCTCCGTTCCGCCGGCACGACCCGAGACCGGCTCTTGTCGGTCTTCTGGCGCCGACCTCCGGGACCGGCCTCATGGAGCGCGACCGGGGAACCGGGCGAGGCTAGCGCTCGACCGAGGAGGACTCGACGCTCCAGCCGGTAGCGGTGGTCTCGGTCTGGAACTTTCGGAAGTTGGCGTACGTTCCGGTGAGCTCGCGGTTGTAGCCCACGACTTGGGCGACCTTGGCTCGAAACCGGGCGTTCCAGCGCTCGGTGAGCCAGGTTCCGTCCTCGTGCCGGCGTTGACGGAAGCGGATACGGGCGCCCTCGTGGAGCTTCAAGACCAACGCCCAGGTGAGGGGAGCAAGGGTCTCGATGTCGGCCTGGACCCAGCCGTAGTCATCGCGGGAGACCCACAGGGTCGCCCGCACCTTGGTCAGGACTCGGGCTTCGCGTCCGCTCGGGACGTAACCCTGCCGGGGCTCGGCTGAGAGAACCCAGGTGTCGACTTCGTCCACGGCCTCCTCTCGGAGGATGCGAAATTCGAAGGCCTTCGGAATCTCGGCTAGGAACGCCTCGCCCTCTTGCCGGCTCCGCTCGATGCGGGCTAGCCGTTTCCGTTTCTGCCGCGGAGTTTCGCGCTGCATCTTGCGGATCTGCTTGGCGAGCTTTCGCTGCTGTTTCGCAGCCTCGTCGCTCGAGAGCGGAGCGTCGTCGCGCTCGATCAGCACGCGATGTTCGCTGTGCTCCAAGAGCGTCACGTCCCAGGTGTGGGATTCGCGTCGCTTGAGCTTGCCCTTGCGGTCGAAGCGGAGCTCCTCGATGCGCTCGTGGTAGACGTAGTGCCGGGCCGCAGCGTAGTTGGTCTTGGCGGCCTCGAAGGCCAGTCGGATGATTGTCGCGGCGTTGTCCTCCGAGCGGGATGGAACCGACGCCAGACAGCAGGCGAGGGCGAAGACCGGGACGACGAGGGTGGCCGGAGTGCGGCTGGTTCGGGTCACCGTGGGAAGATCCTATCTCGTGGAGAGGCCGTTCGTTTCCTCCGTTCGGGAAGGCCGGTTGTGGCTTCTGGTAGTCGCCGTGGTGGCCCTCATCTGGGCCAGCGTCGCGGTGGCGGGACGGCTGGTCGAGGCGCTCGACGCCGGGGGCTTGTTGCCGGTCGCCTTTGCCGCCGGCTTCGTCCTGGTCTTGGCGGCGATCGCGCTCGACACGTTGGCGCGTTCGCCGGGTTGGCGCCAGATTGGGCTTCTCGTCGGAATCGCCGTCGTCTTTGCCATGGTGGTGGTGCGCATGGGGATTCCCGCGGCCGAGCGGACCCATCTCTTCGAGTACGGTCTGCTCGCGGTGCTCGTCTTCCGGGCCTTGAGCGAGCGCCGTGCGAACGGTCGCAAGGTGCCGGCGCCGGCGGTTCTGGCCGTGGGCGGCACCGCCTTGGCCGGCTGGATCGATGAGGGACTCCAGGCGCTGGTGCCGGGCCGGGTCTACGACTTGCGGGACGTCGGCTTCAATGCTCTCGCCGGAGCCATGACCGTCGGTGCCAGCCTGCTGCTTCAGAAGGTCGGATCGAGACGGCGTGCCTCGCGCGGGTGAAGCTCAGGATCAGTGCCGGCAGCCGAAGCGCTCGGCGCGGCCGGCCATCCAGGCGGCGGTGGACGGATGGATGGTGTCGCCGCCCTCGAGCTCCCAGAAGAACTCACCGCGCGCGACGGTCTCGGGCCACACCTGGTTCATGGTCGCGGCCTCGAAGAGCCGGCCGTTGATCATGGTGGCATGGACGTGCTCGGTGCGGCGGACGTCGTCCAGCGGATTGCCGTCGAGGATGACGAGATCGGCCAGCTTGCCGGGCTCGAGCGAGCCGATGTCGGCGTCGAGGCCGAGCGAGTAGGCGCCGCTGGCGGTGGCCGCCCGGAGAACCTCCCAAGGCGAGAAGCCGCCCTGGGCCAGCATCCACATCTCCCAGTGGGTGGCCAGGCCTTCGCGCTGGCCGTGGGCTCCGGTGTTGACCGGGACGCCGCGGCGCATCAGGTCCCGGGCCGACGCCGCCACATGGATGTGGTTGTAGTGGCTGTCGGGGGCGGTCTGCCGGCGGATGGCGCGCGGCTCGACCCGGGAGCGCGGCGTGTAGCGCATCAGACGCTCGTTTTCCCAGACGTTGTCGCGATCGTAGAAGTAGCGCTCGCCTTCGAGCCCGCCGAAGGAGACGCCGAGAGTCGGCGTGTAGCCGGTGCCGGTCTGGGACCAGAGCTGCTGGACGTCATCGTAGACGGTCTTCAAGGTCATCGAGTGCTCGATCGTGGTGTGGCCGTCGACGATCTCGGTCATGTTGTGCTGAAACTTCATGCCGCCCTCGACCACGACCATGACGTCGAGCTCGTCCCCGGCCTCGATCAACTGCTGACGGGAGTCCCGCCGGGGTAGCTGGTAGCTCTTGACCGAGATGGCGCCGACGTCCCGCATGCGGCTGACGTGAAAGCGGGCGTCGTCGAGCGAGTCCACGTCCACGTGGTAGCCGATTCCCTTGGCGCCATACAGGATGGTCCCGGTCGAGAAGATCCTGGGCGCGACGATCTTGCCGGCCTTCTGGAGCTCGCCGGCCGCGAAGACCTCGTAGGTGTCGTTCGAGGGGTCGTGGATCGTGGTAACGCCGAACGCCAGATTTGAGAACTGCATCCAGTTCTGCTGCGGGATGACCTGGGAGCGACCGAAACCGCCGTGGGCATGGGCGTCGATGAAGCCCGGCACCACGGTCTTGCCGGAAACGTCCACGACGTGGGCTCCGGAGGGGATCTCGACCGCGTCCCGCGATCCGACCGAGACGATGCGGTTGCCTTCGATCACGACGACGCCGTCCTCCAGGATCTCCTCGGTGCCGTTCATGGCGTCGCGCATCGTGACCACCCGGCCGCCGACCAGGGCGATGACGCCCTCGGGCCGGTCGTGGGAAACGTCGAAGCCGAGATCGATGCCCTCCTCGACCGGCTCGGGCAGCTCCTCGGGAGCGCCGTCCAGAAATGAGAACGCCTCGGCGAGACCGCGCAGGTAGAGCACCGGCCCGCGGCTCCAGGTCAGGGTCGCTTCGTCTTGCCAGGCCAGAAAGTCGCCGGCGCGCCCGGAGAGCTTTGCCACCGGGATCGACGTGGTGCCCTTGCCCAGGGACAGGTTCTGTCCGATGGCCGGAAAGGGCGCGACGTAGGCACGGTAGTCCTCGATGAAAGCCAGCCAGCGGCCGTCCGGCGAGACCGCGAGCTCGGCCATGCCGGTGCCGGTGGCGTGAGTGGTCTCGTCGTCGCCGGACAGGTTGACGCTTTTCAGCACCAGGCCGCTTTCGCCGTGGTCGAGGAAGAACAAGCGTTCTCCGCCGACGCCGAAGCGGGGCGAGAATCCACTCTCGGTCACACGCTCGGGCTCGCCGCCGCCTGCCGGTACCGTGTACAAGCCGGGCTCGAGCGACCATAGGTTCGACAACAGGTAGCCGCCCCCGATCTGGCCGAAGGCGACGCTCTTGCCATCGGGCGAGAACGCGGGCTCGACGTAGTTACCCGGACGCGACGTCAGCGCCCGGCTGTTGCCGCCCGCGGCCGGGACGATCCGCACCGAGCCCTGCTCGCCGTCATGCCAGGTGGCGTAGACGATCGAGCGGCCGTCGGGCGAGAAGGACGGAAACAACTCGAAGTGATCGTCCTGGCCGGTCAGCCGTCGAGCCGTGCCGTCGGGCAGCTTCTTGGTCCAGAGGACCCCCAGGGCCTGGAAGACCGCGGTCGAGCCGTCGGGAGAGACCACCGGCCAGCGCGGCATGCGCACGCGAAACGTCTCGGGCGCGACCTCGACGGTGCGGCGCAGGGTCTCGCGCACGCGCATCTCCTTGCGTACTCGCACCGGGATCGCCGTGACCTCTCGCGAGGCGACGTCGATGCGGTGGAAGCCGCCGCCGGTCCAGAAGACGATCGACCCGGAGTCGGGCGTCCAGGCGATCGCGGGCGCGTTGCCCTCGGTGCCCGAGGTCTCCTGGAGATCGCGCTCGAAGCGGTCGTAGATCGCCCACTCCCGGCCCGAATCGAGATCCTTCAGATAGATGGCCGACTGGAGGCCCGGCAGGCGTTTGATGAAGGCGAGGTACTTGCCGTCGGGAGACGGCGTCGGCCGCACCGCGCCGCCCGGACCGGTCACGAATCGCTGGGTCTTGCCGGTCTCCCGATCGTAGCGCTGGATGACGAAGATCTGGCCGGTCGAGTCCTTGCCGTATTGCCAGATGCGCCCAGAGGTCACGTCCTGGGCGAAGTAGACGTATCTTCCGTCGGCCGAGAACACGGGGTCGGCCTGGTTCTTCTGGTCGCGGTCGCCGTGCGGCCGCTTGGTGAGCTGGAGACCTCCGCCCTCGTGCCCGGCGTGAAAGAGCCAGATCTCGCCGGCGGCGATCGAGCGGGTCGACATGAAGGACTTCTTGGCGACGAGGTAGCGGCCGTCCGGGCTCCAGGACGGGTTGTGAACGAGGTTGGCCTTCTCGGCGGTCACGGCTCGGGGCTCGGAGCTATCGGAGCCAGCGGAGCCAGCGGAGCCAGCAGAGCCAGCAGAGCCAGCGGAGCCAGCAGAGCCAGCGGAGCCCATAATCCAGAGGTTGTCTCCACCGGCGCGGTCGGAGACGAAGACGATCTCGCTGCCGTCCGGGCTGTACTTGGGCTGGTAGTTCCAGGCAACGTCCGAGGTCAGCGCGGTGGCTTCACCGCCCGCGATCGGCACCGTGAAGATGTCGCCCAGAACGTCGAAGAGCAGGGTCGAACCGTCGGGCGAGACGTCGACGTTGGACCAGGTCGTCTCGGTGGTGTCGATCGCGACCGTGCGCCACGGACCAGGCGGCTCGGAAACACTCCAGGCTACTTCCCCGGAGTCTTCGGCCTCAGTCGACTCAGCCGCCTCGGCGGACGGGGCGGCTTCGTCGGCCTCGCCAGTCTCGGAGGCGGGTGCGGCGGGCACCGTGGAAAGAGCGAGCGCGAAGACGGCGGCGAGTGTTAGGAGGAAGGTTCGGGCCATGGACGGGACTCCTTTGGGCGTTGCGGTGGGAAAACGGCTTCGGCGCCTGTTAGTCGCCGGCCGCGCTGCCGTTGAAGGCTCGGGGGTCGGAGGCGCCGTAGCGCATCCCGGACTCGGGGTCGATCAAGATCACGTGGGCGCGCCCTTGGGATCCGCGCGGCACCAGACGGTGCCCCTTGGCGGTGAGAAGCCGCTCGGTGTCGGGCGAGAGCCCCCAGCGCTCGACGCGGAGGTCGTCGGGCAGCCACTGGTGGTGGACTCGGCCCGCGGCCACCGCCTCGGCCACGTTCATGCCGTGGTCGAGGACGTTCAAGAGAACCTGAAGGACGGTGTTGATGATCGTCCGGCCGCCGGGGCTGCCCACGATCAAGACCGGCTTGCCGTCCTTGGCCACGATGGTGGGAGACATCGACGAGAGCATGCGCTTGCCCGGCGCGATGAGGTTCGGTTTCGTACCGATGATTCCGTTGCGCCAGGTCTTGCCGGGGAGCGGGTTGAAATCGCCCATCTCGTTGTTGAGCAGAAACCCGGCGCCTTCGACCACCATGCGCGAGCCGTAGGAGTACTCGAGGGTATAGGTCACGGCCACGGCGTCGCCGTCGGCGTCCACGATCGAAAAGTGGGTCGTCTCCTCGCTCTCGCTCCGGGCTACGTAGGGCGAATCGAGCTCGTCAGGATCGCTGGTCGAGGCGCGGTCGGGCTCGATCGTCTGGCGGACGGCGGCGGCGTGTTTCTTGGACAGCAGGCGCTCGACCGGCAGGTCGGGGTTGGCGGCCGGATCGCCGAGGTGCTGGGCGCGGTCGGCGAACGCCCTCCGCATCGCCTCGGCCAGCAGGTGGACGTAGGCCGCGCTGTTGTGGCCGAGCGTCTCGAGATCGTACGCCTCGAGAACGTTGAGCATCTGGATGACGGCGACTCCGCCGCTCGACGGCGGCGCCATGCCCAGGATCTGCCAGCCCCGGTAGGTGCCTCGCACCGGTGGCTGCTCGATGGGTTCGTAGGCCGCCAGATCTTCCCGCGTGATGAGCCCGCCCATCGACTCCATGTACGCGACGATCAGCTCGGCGGTCTCGCCGAGATAGAAGCCGTCGCGGCCGGAGTCGCGAATCCGCTCCAGAGTGCGGGCCAGATCGGGCTGCCGCAAGAGCTCGTTGGCGGCGTAGGGCTCGCCTTCTTTCAGAAAGACCTTGCGAGTCTCCCGGTACCAGGGATGGTCGACCTTGGCCAGCCGCTTCATGAACGGGATGAGCTCCCAGGTCACCGGAAAGCCGTTCTCGGCCAGATCCACGGCGGGCTGGACAAGGTCCTTCCAGGGTAGGCTGCCGAAACGCTGGTGTGCGGCCCAGAGCCCCGCGACCGTACCCGGTACGCCGACCGAGAGCGGGCCGTCGTGATTGGAATTCGCCCGCACCTCGCCGCTGGGATCGAGGAACATCTCCTCGCGGGCGGCCGCCGGCGCCGTCTCCCGAAAGTTGAAGCTGGTCGCGTCGCCGTCGGCGCCATGGAAGAGGAGAAATCCACCACCGCCGACGTTGCCCGCGGCCGGATGGGTGACGGCGAGCGCGAAGGCGGTGGCGACCGCAGCGTCGACGGCGTTGCCGCCGCGGGCGAGGACGTCCCGGCCGGCCGCAGAAGCCAGCTCGTGGTCGCTCACGACGAGCCCTTCCGAGGCCGGCCGGTGCGGCCGGGTCTGGCCGGAGAGGGGGGTCGCCGCGAGCGCCAGGGCGAGCGCGAGTCCGAGTCCGAACCGGGCCCGCCGAGCGCACCCTTGCTGAAGCGAACCGGCCCGCTGGCGCGCGGCGTGCCCCATCAGTCGGCCGACTCGACCGCGACCTCGACGGTAGCGGTATTCGAGACCAGGCGATCCGCGGTCTGCGTCTCCTCGACCACGTACTGGAACTCGGCGATCAGGAGAAAGACCGGCTCCAGGTTGGTGGCGAAGGTGAGGGTGAAGCCGCCGTCGGGTGCGACGGTGACGCTGCTGCCGGCTGGATCAAAATGGGCGTCGGTCGAGCACAGATGGTCGCTCGAGCACGCCCGGCCGGCGATGTCGGTGCCGGCGATATGGCTCGAGAAGGCGTGTCCTTCGGGATCGGAATCGTTGGCTGTCAGGCTGCCGGCCGGGTAGGTCACCGTGCAAACAAACGGAGCCGAGCCCGAGAGCACGCACCGAGGTCCGGATTGCTTGAAGTCGTCGCTGCCCGCGCTCGGGGCGGTGTTGGTGGCGACCGGACCGGGATCGGTACCGGAGCCGTCTGGAGAATCTGGGTCCGGCGCTTGGCTCTTGAGGTAGAGGAGGATCAGGAGCAGCAGGAGGATGATGAGGACGAGACACGAAAGCTTCCGTCCCTGATGACCCATGACTCCTCCTAGGTTCGAATTGATGCCGGCGCCGAAAGCCGCTCGCCGTCTGCCCGGAACTGTCCGTTAGCGTAGCACGCAGGTTCTCGTTGGAAGCCGGCCTTCGTTGCCGCGGAGGGCTCCTCCGGAGAGGGCCTCCGGGACTGATGGGGGATCCCCTACAGCGCCAGGATGAGCTTCACCATGTCGTGCGCGTCCCCGTCGGGATCGGTGCCGTAGCCGGGCATTGAGTACTTCTCGAAGCCCAGGTTGGTCAAGGTCTCGACGGCGTCAGCCTCGAGGTCCTCGATCAGCATGCAGGTCAGGTGGCGCAGGCCCTGTTGCCTGCCGATGTCGATGAAATCGTTGACCAAGGCGGTTCCCAGGCCCTGACCCCGGTACTCGGGATGGATGAGCCACTTGATCCGCGCCGACAAGCGCAGAGGGCCGCCCTCGCGGCGGTGCAAGCTGGCGTCGGCGACGACGCCGCTGCCGTCCACGGCCAGCAGTGGAAGCACCTTGGCGTAGTCGATGTTCTGCGCCCAGGTCTCGACCACTCTGGGGTCGTCGATGTGATCCCAGGCGAAGCGGCGGACGTCGGTGGGCAGTTTGGTGAAGAAAGCGAAAAGCGCCTCGGCGTCGCCCTGGGCGAACGGGCGCAGCAGGACGCGCTTGCCGTTGCGCAGCACGACCTCGCGCGGGTAGCCACGAATCATCGATCGAACGGTCCTTTCAGTCGTTAGCCAATCGTTGGCCAGTCGTTGTGAGATCCGCCGGGCGGCAGGCCGGTGAGCGGCGCGCCGGGTGGCGGCGCGCGGAGGCTACCACGCGCCGCGCCTGCCGCGCTCGGAAACCGACGCCGGAGACCTCTGGGGTCCCGCTAAGGGACTTCGCAATACCGGCTAGAGCTTCCAGGCGCTCCAAAGCCACAGCTTGGTGGTATCCGTCGCGAACTCGTCGGCGTCGTAGTAGGCGCCCTTCACGCCGAAAACCAGGCCCTGGGGTCCCTTCCAGGTGAGCTGGGCATCGAGCTCGCTGCCGTAGCTCGCGCTCGAGGAGTCGGCGTTGAAGTCATGGGCCTTGATCGTCCAAGCGAGCTTGTTGCGGCTCCCCGAGAGCTGAAGGTAGAGGTCTTCGAGGCCGGCTCCGGGGGTCGCCAGGAACTTGTCGGCCCAGCCGTTGAACTTGTGGAGCGTCGCCAGCGGAGTCAGGAAACGATCAGCGCCGCCGTTGCCTTCGAGGAGCTCCCAGCCCACCTTGAAGGTGGTCTTTGCTGCGGTGGCGACACCCAGGCTGCCGTGCAGGTAGCCGGCGTCGACGTCGGCCGGGTTGTCGCCCGCGTCCGACTGGGTGGCGTACTCGAGCTCGTAGAGCCAGGAGTACCGATCGCGATTGCGCTTGCCGGCAAGCTCGAGGCCCAGGGTCGTGCGCGACAGCGCGCGGTCCACTGTCTCGTCGTAGTCCAGTAGCCAGCCGTAGGCCGTGACCTTGCCGATGCCGGTCGAGAAGGCGGCGCTTGCCAGATGGCTCGCCATCGGTTTCGAGTCACCGAAGATGCGTTGGACCTCGTCCACGAAGACGTAATCGAAGACCACCTTGTCGAGCCCGTGGTTGTGGATTGCGAAAGCGTCGAAGCTCTGATGGTTCTGACGCCAGCCCACCGGGCCGACGAAGCGCTGGTCGCCCAAGGCGAGCGCTTGGCGACCGACCGTGACCGTGGTCGTGTCCCCAGTCCAGCGCAGGTACGCCTGATGAAGCTCGGTTTGCGCCGGGTCGGCGATCACCGGCCGGTCGGTGACGCCGTTGCCGAGGGAGCCGGAGCCGACGTTGTTGTGCTGGTCATCGGCGCCCAGATCGGCGACGTTCTCGGCTTCCACGAAAGCGCTCCAACCGCGGTAGGCGGCGGTGCGGTAGTTAAGCGTGGTGCGCAAGGTCGAGGCCAGGGCTTCTTTGGCGGAGCCGTCCTGATCCACGCTCTCTACGCGGTAGCGCAAAGCCAGCCCGGCCTTGCCGTTTCGAATCGCGTCGGCGAGCGAAGCGGTCTCGCCGTTGTTCGGGTCGTCCGCCGCCGCTGGGAAGGGCAGAGCGAACGGCGCCAAGAGCGTCAGGCTCAGGATGGCGACGGCAAGGCGGGTGGATGGACGGGTACGCAGGGTCATCGTGAAAACTCCGTGGTTATGGAACGTTGTACGTGGCATTGGCGGCAACGCAGCCGCTCCGGATGGCTGGTTCGGACCTCCTCGCGCGCGGCGGGGCCCGTATGACACGCGGCGCAGTTCTCGCGCATGAAGGGAGAGTGGGGCAGGACCGGCGGTGCTCCGGCCGCCGCCCGGCGCCCGGCCCGCAGGTCTTGGGAGAGCGGGACGAAGTCGTTGGCGCGCCAAACCGCCTCGGTGAGGCGGAACACATGGCATTGCGCGCAGCGGCTGGTGGCGCTCAGGCCCGCGGTCGCTTCGTGCGGCGAAGGCGGCGCGAAGCCGACGTCCTGGACGTGCCGGCCGGCCGCCGAGTGGCACTCGATGCAGGTCATGCTGAAGTTCTCGTGGGCGATGACCGGCGGCGCGCCGTCGAAAGCCCGGCGCTCGGCTCGCACCGAGGCCGCGCTCTTCTCAGCTCCCTGCCGATCGGGTACCGCCACTCGGCTCGAGGAGTCGGAACACGCCGACCCGAGGAACAGAGTGAGAACCGTGAGGCCCGCTAGGCCTGTTCGACGCGCACCGCGCATTTCTTGTAGTCGGGCTCCTTGCTGATGTTGTCCATGGCATCGAGGGTGAGGCGGTTGATCAGCCGCTCCTCGTCGAAGAAAGGCAGGAAGACCGTCCCACGCGGAGGCTTGCCGCGGCCGTCGATTGCCGTTTCGAGCACGACCGAACCCCGGCGGCTGACGACGCGGACCCGGTCGCCCGAGCGGATGCCCAGCTCCTGCGCGTCGGCGCGGTTGATCTCGACGGTGGCCGCCGGCATCGCCTGATGGAGCTCCGGAGTGCGCCGGGTCATCGAGCCGGTGTGCCAATGCTCCAGCACCCGTCCCGTGGTGAGCCAGAGCGGATACTCGTCGTCCGGCCCCTCGGCCGGTGGGTGGTAGGGGCGAATCCAGAAGGCCGCCTTCTCGCCGTAGCCTTTGGCCTTGTAGAAATGAACGCCCCGGTCCTTGGTGACGTAAGGGTCGTACTCGGCGCTGTAGCGGTACCGGGTCTCCTTGCCGTCCACCACCGGCCAGAGCTTGCCGCGGGTCTCGCGCAGCTCCTGGTATGAGGCCAGATCCTTGCCCGTGCCGAGTGTGAACCGCCGGTACTCTTCGTACATGGGCTCGTGCCAGGCCTCCTCGGGGTAGGGAAACAGACCCCCCATGCCCATGCGCTTGGCGACCTCCATGATCTGCCAGGCGTCTTCTCGGGCTTCTCCGGGAGGCGGCACCAGCTGGTTCCACTGCTGGGTGCGGCGCTCGGTGTTGCCGAAGACGCCTTCGCGCTCGATCCAGGCCGCCGAGGGCAAGACGAGGTCGGCGACGTCGGTGGTGGGCGTCGGGTAGATCTCGCTGACCACCAGGAAGCGTCCGTCCCCGGGCTTGCGCTCGAACCGGTTCAAGTTGGGCAGGCTGACCCAGGGATTGGTGGTCTGGATCCACATCGCCCGGACGTCGCCGCGAACCAGTGCCCGGAACATGTCGACCGTGTGGTAGCCGGGCTTGGCCGGGATCGTTCCGGGCTCGAGTCCCCAGATCTCCTCGGCCTTGGCCCGGTGGTCGGCCTTCATCACCACCATGTCCGCGGGCAGGCGGTTCGAAAGCGTACCGACTTCGCGGGCGGTGCCGCAGGCGCTGGGCTGGCCGGTGAGCGAGAAGGGATTGTTCCCAGGCCGGCTGATCTTGCCGGTCAGGAGATGAAGGTCGTTGAGCAGATTGTTCATCCAGGTGCCGCGGGCGTGCTGGTTGACGCCCATGCACCAGAGGCTGACCGTGCCTCGGTCGCGGTTGCCGTAGATCTCGGCCAGGATCTCGATCTGCCGGGTCGGGACGCCCGAGATTGCGCTGACCTTCTCCGGCGTGTAGTCGGCCAGGAAGCTCTCGAGCTCGGCCAGGGAGGCGTTGCGGCCGGAGTCCTTGAAGGTATAGCGTTCGGCGTCGTCGCCGTAGCAGCCGTAGCCGATCTCATCGACGTCCTCGATGCCGCGCTTGAAGACGACGTTTTCTTCCACGAAGGGCCGGTTGACCTTGCCGTCCTTGACCAGCAGATGGAGGATGCCGTTGGCAAGGGCCAGATCGGCGCCCGGCTGGATTTCGACGTACATGTCGGCGTAGTCCGAGGTCGGCGTGCGCCGCGTGGCGATGTCCACGATGCGGGTGCCGGGCTTCACGCGCTTGGTCTCCAGGATGCGGCTGAAGAGCACCGGGTGCATCTCGGCCATGTTGTTGCCCCAGAGTACGAAGTCGTCGCCGGCCTCGAGATCCTCGTAGCAGCCCATGGGCTCGTCGCTCTGAAACTGAGTCACGAAGCCCATCACCGCGCTCGCCATGCACAGCCGGGCGTTGGGATCCAGGTTGTTGCTGCGCAAGCCTCCCCGTAGCCACTTGGTGGCGGCGTAGCCGTCAAAGACGGTCCACTGGCCGGAGCCGTACATGGCGACCGCCTCGGGGCCGCTCTCCTCCAGGACGCGGGAGTAGTTCTCGGCGATGAGATCCAGGGCCTCGTCCCAAGAGATTCGGGCGAGCTTGCCGTCGGCGCCGCGTTTCTGAGGATAGAGGAGCCGGTCCTCACCGTAGAGAAGGCCGGGCAGGTGATAGCCCTTGACGCACAGGAGACCCCGGTTGACCGGGCTGGCCTGATCGCCGCGAACTGCCAGAGCGCGCCCGTCGCGCACGCCGACCTCGACGCCGCAGCCGGTGCCGCAATAGCGGCAAGGAGCCTTGCCCCAGGTCAGGTCGGCCGGGTCGATCGCGCCGGCGTCTCGATTCGCCGCCAGGCGCTCGGCCTCCTCGCGATCTCGGCACGAGAACGCGGCGACCGCCGCGCCCGTGGACAGCACTTGTAAGAACTCGCGTCGTTTCATGCTGCTACCTCGTTTCGTCGCCGCCCGACTGGCCGTAGCGGCGCTGCATTTCCTCGCGGATCTTGGTGGCCTCGCCCTCGGCTCCCTGTTCGAACCAGGCGTGCTCGGGCCGCGCCAGGATGCCGTCGATGAGGGTTTCGACCGCCCGCGCCTGGGAGCGCTTGCCTTTGGCGGCGCCGTGCTCGGCGAGCTCGCGCGCCTGCGGGATGAGCTCCATGTAGAAGCGCTCGGCCACCTCGTACATGCCGTGCCAGTGGGTGTAGTCGGGCGCCATCATCGAAGCGCCCATGCGCGCCCGGCGGCCCTCGTGGTGCCAGAGATAGAACCAGGTCCACTCGATCTCTTCGTCGAACTGGGTCGGCGTGCGTAGCCCGCTGTCCTTGAGCGCGCCCATGATCGCCTGCCCCGGCTTGGCGAACTTCTCGTTGTACAAGATGACGAGATCGTCGTACTGGGTGTAGAAGGCGTTGACGTAGTCGGGGGTGTGGCAGTGCGAGCAGACCTGGGCCATGCGCCCGCGCTTGTCGGCGGCCGAATCGTGAATGAGGGCCTCTCGCTTGGCTGGATCGGTCTCCTTGACGATCTTGTGCTCGACGTCGGTGTCCATGACCAGGCTGACCGGCGGCCGGTTGGTCCAGGAGATGCGCTCGCCGGGATCGTGGGTGACGTCGCCGCCGTTTCTGAGGTTGCCGGACATGTGGCAGGTGGCGCAGGTCGGCGCCGCCGAGTAGTCGGCACCCAAGACCCAATCGGTCGCGTCCAGATTCATCTGATCTTTGAGGTCGCGGTAGGCGGCGCCGTGCTTGGATTCCTCGAAGATCTCCTTTTGAGGATGATCGGGGCCCAAGTGGCACTTGCCGCAGTTCTCGGGCTGGCGGGCGCGCCGCGGCGAGAAATCGTGGCGGCTATGGCAAGCCGTGCACGAGCCCAGGGAGCCGTCCAGATTGAGGCGGCCGATGCCCGTGTTGGGCCAGGTCCCCGGGTGAAACTCGGGCACGCCGTTCTCGTCGCGCACGATGCGCGAGACCGCTTCCGAGCTGGTGGGGAATCCGTTCTCGTCCGGCGCCAGCTCGTCCACCGTCACGCGCTCGCCGTCGGTGCCCTGAAGGGCCACCTTGGACCCATGGCACTGCTGGCAGCCGGAGAAGGCGCTGGCGAATCCGTTGACCTCGTCTACGGCCTTGCCCGGGGTCGGAGAGTGGGGATTGAAGGGAACCCTGGACCCCTCGACCGTCTCGGCCAGGAAGTTGTCCAGCGAGGCCAGGATGTTGCCGCCCTTGGCATGGTGACTGGAAGCAAACTCCCGGGACTCCTCGAGATGGCAGCGCGAACAGTCGCGCGGCGTCACCACGGTGGCGATGAGCGCGCCGTAGTGCTGGTAGCTGTCGGGGTCGCGCTCGTCGGCCTGGTGGCACTCGACGCAGCCCACGCCCTTCTCGGCGTGGGTCGAGCCGCGCCAGTGGTCCACGATGCCGGGATTGCCCTCGGCGTGGCAGTCAACACAGTCCTTCGAGTTTGCGGGCACCGAGATGTGGGCCTTGCTGAGACCGGCTTCAGCTTGGCGGCGCACGATCTCCATGCGCTGGACCAAGAGCAGCGAAGCCAGAAAGACGAAAGCAAGGATGGCGATGACGATGCGTTTGGTTTCAAGGGTCATACGTACTCCCGCTCAGAGGGCTCCAGCGGAGCTCAGTGGGCGACCAGGGCTTCCCAGACGGTAAGGCCGACGATGGCCAGGACTCCGACGATGCCGATCCAGATGCTGGCTTCTTGAAAGCGCGTGCGTTTGCGGATGGCGGCGTCGATGAACGGCCAGACGAACATGATGAAAACGACGAAGCCGGTGCTCAGGACGGCGGCCGTGCCCGAGAAGAGCTTCAACCAGCGAAAGGCGACGTAGAAGAACCACTCCGGCTTGATGACTTCGGGGGTGACCAGCGGATCGGCCTTGGGCCCCATCTCCGGCGGATAGATCGTCGCCAGGGCAGTCAGCAAGATCATGAGAACCAACCCGATCAGGATCTCGGTCAGGAGGTGATCCGGAAAGAAACTGAAGTGCTTGGGCTTGTCCTCGGTGTCGTCCTTGAACCGGTACTCGGTGACTCCCTGCATGCGAATGATGGCGATGTGGACGACCAGGAGCAGGACGAGCGTCGTGGGTAGGACGGCCGCGTGCAGGATGAAGAAGCGCGACAGGGTCCTGCTGTTGTAGGCCTCGCCGCCGAGGAGCAGGTTGCGCATCAACTCGCCGAACACCGGCACGCTGGCGCTGATGTTGGCGCCCACGGTCGCGCCCCAGTAGCTGAGCTGCTCGTAAACCAGGCTATAGCCGGTAAAACCAAGCATCAGGGTCGAGATCAGGAGGCACATGCCGACCATCCAGTTGATCTCGCGCGGCTTGCGATAGGCGCCGGTGAAGTAGACCCGCATCTGGTGCAGGATGACCGCGGCGATCATGAAGGTGGCCGCCCACTTGTGGAGGCCCCGCAAGTACCAGCCGAAAGCCGCTTCTTCGGTGATGTAGCGGACCGACTCGTAGGCGGTTGCCGGCGCCGGCTGGTAGTAGATCGCCAGCAAGATGCCGGTCACGATCTGGACGACGAAGAGATAGGCGGGCGTTCCTCCTAGCGCGAACCACCAGCGCTTCAGGTGATTCGGAACCGGCTCGTTGGTGAGTTCGCGCAGATCGTCCGCCTGGATCGGCAGACGGTCCTGGAGCCATGCCTGGAGGGCGTTCAAGGGCTAGGCGCTCCTGCAGCTTCTACCGGCTGCGAGGCAGGGATCGAATCCGGGCCGGGCCGAGATCTTCCGGAGCTCGATCATGCGGCCGGCGCTACGGGCCTGCTGGCCGGACAGCGACTCGGTCGGAACCTCGATGTAGACGAGACCACGCTCCACCTTGAGGGGGTATCGAGGCAAGGATTGCCCGGCCTCTAAGGGCGGTCCGCCGGTTGCCGTGCCGTCCGAGTCGAACGTCCCATTGTGGCAGGGACAGAAGAAGCGATCGTTCTGGGGCTCCCAGTGCACGCGGCAGCCAAGGTGTGGACAGGTTCCGGAAAGCGCGACGAACGCCTCTTCCCCGCGTCCTTCGCTCTGACGGGCGACGGTCACCGCGGCGCCGTCCGGAGCGCGGTAGTCGATGGCATCGCCCAGCGCCAGCCGATCGACGTCGAAGAGAAACATCCAGCTCCTCTGGCGGGGCCTTGCCGGATAGACGAAGCGCCCCATGAACGCGGCAAGCGTGCCGTAGGCGCTGGCCAAGCCGCCGACGAGGGCCACCGAGGACAGGCGCGAGACGAAACTCCGCCTGGATGATTCCCGATCACTGGACATTCGCAACCTCCTCTCGAGCGACGGCGCCGCCCTCCGTGTCATCTAACCGCTCACGGCGTTGGGTGACCATACCCGAACGGGTGGGCCCGCGAGAAGTTCAAGGGTAGGGTGGCGAGAGGTTCTCGGACTTGGCGGCGCCGTCGCCCACGCCACGGGGATTCATCTCGACGGTCCGAGCCGGTGGCGAGCCGGCGACCGGGGCCGGCTCGCCATAGCTCCCGGGAGGATTTCCTTGCCACCCGCGGAAGCTCGGGAAAAACTCCCCGGAAGACCGCCGGCCAAGATCTGGCTCCGATTGTTTCTGCTCGAAGTGCTCCGAAGAAAGTCCCTTGATGGCAAGGGATACCGGGTGTGAATCCACTCTGGGGATACATCGCGTTATGCGAATACGCCAACGGCATGCCCCTTGCCCTAGCAGGCTGCGTCCGGCGGAGAAACGCCCAGCAAACCATCGAACAAGTCCTCAAGAGAACTCAAGGAATTCAATTCGTGAATCGAACTCGTGTGCAATCTCTCGTCCTCGCCTGGATCGGCGCCCTCCTGCTGGTGCCTGCTCTGGCGATGCGAGCCGAGGCCGAAGATGCCTCGGCCAAGAAGTCCTACATCGTCCAGGCGAAGAACGTCGACCTGGCCGCCGAGGCGGTGGAAGCCGTGGGGGGCTCGGTCACCCACCGGCTGACCGTGATCCGGGCGGTCGGCGCCCATCTGACCGCCGCCCAACGCGATCACCTCGAGACCCGTTCCGGCATCCGGGTTTACGAGGACTCGACGGTCTCGAGCGCCAAGAAGACGAGGAGCTCTCGGACCTCAGGTGAGGCAAGTAGTAGCACTTCAGAGGACATTGAATCGGCAACGGCCGGGGAATCCAGCGAAGAGACGACCACAACGTCTACAGGTGGGGAAGAGGGGACCAGCTCCTACAGCGCATGGAGAGCCCTCTTCGAATCGCACCTCGATCCCTACGTGGAGTTTCCGGAGCGAGTCGAGGCGGATCGGGTGCATGAGCGCGCGGCAACAGGGCGCGGGGTGACGATCGCAGTTCTGGATTCAGGGTTCGCCTCCCATTCGGGCGTCTACCTGGACTCGGACGGGCAGACTCGGCTTCTAGGACACTACGACGCGATCAGCGACACCGATCACGGTACCTCGGTTTTCGGAACCGACCAGTTCGGTCATGGCGGACACGTCGCGTCGGTCGCAGTCAACAGCCGGATAAGCGACGATGGACGTGGCTACAACGGCATCGCGCCAGACGCCGATCTGGTCGTGGTGAAGGCCTTCGATGCTGAGGGCCTGGGCAGCTATGCCGACGTCATCCGGGGCATCGACTGGATCGTGCGCAATCGCGACGCCTACGGCATTCGGGTCCTGAATCTGTCCTTCAGCGCCCCCGCGCGCTCCCACTACTGGGACGATCCGCTCAACCAGGCCGTCATGGAGGCCTGGCGTGCGGGCATCGTGGTGGTGGCTTCAGCGGGGAATGGGGGCCCGGACGCCATGACGATCGGCGTACCGGGCAACGTGCCCTACGTCATCACGGTGGGGGCCATGACCGACAACTTCACCCCCGCGGACCGGACCGACGATCGGCTGACCTACTTCTCGGCCGCCGGACCGACGGCCGAGGGCTTTGTCAAACCCGACGTCTTGGCGCCCGGAGGTCACATCGTTTCACTGATGAGCGTGTTCTCGACGTTGGCGAACGAGCATCCCGAGTTCCACAACGGTGGCCTCTACTTCATGATGTCCGGCACCTCCCAATCTGCCGCCGTGGTCAGCGGTGTCGTGGCGCTCGTTTTGGAAGAGCACCCTTCTCTGACTCCCGATGAAGTCAAGTTTCGCCTGATGGCGACCGCGCGTCCTGCGCTGACCGAGACGGGTGAGCTCGCGGCCAGCGTCTTTCAGCAAGGCGCGGGACTCATTGACGCCTACGAGGCGGTCGAGCAGCGCTTCAAGGCCAAGGACGACTGTCTCTGCGCCAACCAGGGCCTGGACATTGACCGGGATCTGGCCGGGGTCGAGCACTACGTCGGCCGGGCTCGGGTGACCGAGGACGGGACGTACTACTTGGAAGGCCTGGACGGGTTCCTCTGGACGGACACCTCGCCGTCGACCGACGGCTTTCTTTGGACCGATGCCGCGGCGTTTGCCGATGGCTTTCTCTGGACCGACGGTTTTTTGTGGACCGACGGCTTTCTCTGGACCGATGGCTTTCTCTGGACCGACGGTTTCTTGTGGACCGACGGCTTTCTTTGGACCGATACCTTCGCCGCGACCGACGCGGTGCGAACCAACAAATGGGTCGATCAGGAGTAAGAATGATGTCGCGACCTTCCTTTCTGCATGATGTTCTTTGGAACCTGGTACCGGCACCCTCGGTAGCGACGGCAACGCTGTTGCTGGCCATGGCGGCCGCGCTGCTCGTCAGTCCCGCCGCCGAAGCGCGGGGCCAGGCCGAGGCGCCTGGTCGGGAGACCAAAGTCGACGTGATCTTGAAGTTCACCACGCCCCCGGGGCTGGCTGACGACCAGGAGCTCGAGGCGAGCGGCGTCGAGATTCTGCGCAAGTACAAGAACTTCTCGATGCGCGCGGTTCGCGTTCCCGAGGCTCGCCTCCGGTCTCTCGTGGACCATCCGAGGATCGAGTACGTTGCCGTGGACGAAACCGTCGAGGCAAGCTCGGTGTCGGCTCGGCAAACCGCGCGTCATCCGCATGCGACTACTGCGCCGAACTTCAACAATACGGCAGGCACGCCTACCGTTGCTGTCATCGATTCCGGCGTGGGCTCTCACGTTGACATCTGGCCTAGTCCGATTCAGTTCGACTTCGTCGGCGGTCGTTGCGACGATGATGAGTGCTCGGACAACAGCTCGGGTACCGGACTTTACGATCCCTACGGTCACGGTACCCATGTTGCCGGGATCATCGGTGGAGACGGATACGATTCGAAGGGACAGTACCGTGGCATCGCACCGTACGCCCGAGTGCTCTCGCTTCGGGCGCTCGATTCCCACGGACGGGGCGTGACTTCGGACGTGCTGGCGGCTCTCGACTGGCTCCTGGATCGTGGTTCGTCCTTTGATGTCCGGGTCGTCAACATGTCGATAGGTATGGGAGTCCAAGCCGAAGCCAGACGCGATCCTTTGGTCGAGGCGGTCGAGAAGGTTTGGGATCAAGGAATGGTGGTGGTGTGCTCGGCGGGCAATTACGGCCGCGATGGCCGGTTCACCGTCACCAGCCCTGGCAATTCACGTAGCGTCATCACGGTCGGATCGGTGACCGATAACGGCACCAACTATTTCTGGGACGACTATGTTTCGACCTATTCGTCCCAGGGACCAACCGCATTCGATCATTTCCTGAAGCCCGATCTCTTGGCCCCTGGAAACCGGTTCATTGCGCCGATCTCCTACCAGTCTCGCATGGTCGAAGAGATGCCGGAGCGGCTTCGAAGCTGCGGCAGCTCGAATTGCAGCGGTCAGTACTTCGAACTCAGTGGCACCAGCATGGCGGCGGCCGTAGTCTCGGGTGCGGTTGCGATGATGATCGCGGACGACCCTTCGTTGGATCCGGACACGATCAAGGCTCGGCTCATGCGAACGGCGCGCAAGGTCGACTGGAGTCCGGTTGCGGCGGGAGCTGGCGTCTTGAATATTCAGGCCGCGCTTTTCGATTCGAGTGACTCGGCCTCCCGCGCCTGGTCGCCACGGCTGAGGCGAGTCGAGGGCGACAACGCGATCCTCATCGAGGACACGGCGGAGCTCTGGGACGGCGACCAGTGGGCCGCGGGCTTCCTCTGGAGCGACGGCTTCCTGTGGAGCGATGGCTTTCTGTGGAGCGACGGTTTCCTGTGGAGTGACGGCTTCCTGTGGAGCGACGGCTTCCTGTGGAGTGACGGCTTCCTGTGGAGCGACGGCTTCCTCTGGTCGGATGCGGTTCCCAATGGCGACCCGCTCTACATCCAGTCTGCTAGTGACATGTTCCTCAACGACGACTGAGTTGAGCCACTAGTATGTTTCGGTGATGTTTCGGTCGTTTCAGTTTCGCGTTTTCAAGGGTTTGGCGGCCATCCTGGTGATGGCCGCCTTGCCTGTGTCTGGCAACACGCGCGAGACCAAGACGCGGTTTCAGAGAGTCTCGCTCGAAGAGGGCTTGTCGCAAGCGGCAGTCAACGTCATCGCCCAGGACCGGGACGGCTTCCTCTGGTTCGGCACCCAGGAGGGCCTCAATCGTTTCGACGGCTATGAGTTCAAGCTCTTCCGCCACGATCCGGCCGATCCGGCGACCCTGTCCCACAATAGTGTTCGAGCCATCGTGGAGGACGAAGACGGTTTTCTCTGGATCGGCACTGACACCGGCGGCCTCGACCGCTTGAATCCGGTCGACGGCAGTTTCCGGCATTTTCGGCACGACGCCGACGATCCGCAAAGCCTCAGCAGCAACCGCATTCGGGTCATCCTCCAGGATCGGGCTGGAGACTTCTGGATCGGCACCGATGGCGGTGGGCTCAACCGTTTCGATCGGGAGACGGGTCAGGCCGACCGTTTTCCTGCGATAGCCGATGACGCATCCGGCTTGAGCCACGGGCATGTTCGCGATCTCCATCAGGATGGCGCCGGGCGCGTCTGGGTCGCGACCGACGGCGGCGGCCTCAACGTCCTGAACGTGGGTGCCCGCCTGTTCACGCAGTACCGGCACGATCCAGCCGATCCGGCGAGTTTGTCGAGCGACCGGCTGGTACAGCTCTTCGAAGACGGCAACGGCGATCTCTGGATCGGTACGGCCGACAAGGGGCTGAACCGGTTCGATCGCGCGACCGGGACCTTCGAGCGCTTCGATTCGGCCGGATCGAACCTGCCCCCTGGGGCCGTCAACGCAATCTTTCAAGACAGCGCCGGCCTGCTCCTGGTCGGCACGGACACCGGACTTGGAGCCTGGGATCCGGCGAGCAGGGACTTCCGGGTCTATCGCCACGATCCAGCGGATCCCTACAGCCTCGGCCACGATCGCATCAAGTCCCTGTTCCAGGATCGGGGCGGCGTCGTTTGGGTGGGTACCGACGACGGGCTCAACAAGTGGAACCCGTTGAGTGGGACGTTTCCCCATTTCACCGCCAAGCCCGATGATCCGGCCCGGCTAAGCCATAACTACGTGACTTCGTTCAGTGAGGATTCGGCCGGCCGGATCTGGATCGGCACCGTCGACGGCCTGAACGTGTTCGATCGCGGGACGGGCCGCTTTCGCCGCTATCGGCACGATCCGTCCAACGTGAGGGGGGGGCCGAGCGATAACCGCGTCGCTTCCGTTTACGTCGACACGCAGGACCGGGTCTGGATTGGCACGGTCGCCTCCGGTCTGGACATGCTCGATCTCGCCACCGGCCACTTCCGGAACTTTCGCCACGATCCGTCTGACCCCACGAGCCTCAGCTTCGATGGCGTGACCGCGATTTTCGAGGACTCTCACGGCCAGATTTGGGTCGGCACCTATCGCGGCGGTCTCAATCAATTGAGTGCCGACGGTGAGTCGTTCTCGGCCTATCGCCATGACGGCGAGGACGGGGCCAGCCTGTCCAGCGATCGGGTGGTCGCGATCTACGAGGACGCTAACGGCATGCTCTGGATCGGCACCGACGGCGGCGGCTTGAACCGCATGGACCGGGACCGGGGGACTTTCGATCACTTCACCTACGATCCCGAGGATCCTTTCAGCCTGAGCTCGCAGCATGCCTGGACCATCGTCGAGGACGCCGTGGGCGACCTCTGGATCGGCACCCAGGGGGGTGGGCTCAACCGGTGGGCGGCGAGCGATCGCCGCGCGCGCCGGACGGTCTTCTCCCGGTACCTTCCTCGGGACGGGCTCTCCAGCCACACGGTCTATGGGTCGCTGCTGGATGACGACGGCCAACTCTGGTTCAGTACCAATCGAGGCCTTGCGGTTCTGGATCCCGCCACCGGCACGTTTCGCAACTACAACACCAGCCACGGCCTGCAGAGCGAGGAGTTCAACTTCGCCGCCGCGTTGCGCGCTCGCGACGGCACCATGTTCTTTGGCGGGCTCAACGGATTCAACGTCTTCGATCCCAACCAGATTCGAACCAATCCGCACGCACCGCCGGTGTTTCTGACCCGGGTTCTGAAGCTCAACGAGGAGGCGATCTTCGATCGTCCGGTGACCCAGCTCGAGGAGCTGGTTCTGGAACATACCGACTCGATGGTGACGTTCGATTTCGCGGCCCTCGACTACACCGCGCCCGAGCGCAACCGGTACCGCTACAAGTTGGAAGGCTTCGACAAGGACTGGGTTGACCTGGGCAATCGGCGCCGGGCGACCTACACCAATCTAGACTCGGGCGAGTACACGTTTCGCGTCCAGGCCTCCAACAACGACGGGGTCTGGAACCGGGAAGGACTGACCCTCAAATTGCGAGCGCTGGCACCGCCATGGGCTACCTGGTGGGCGTTTGTCGGCTATTCGATCGCGGTGCTGCTGGGGGCCGCGTACTACCTGCGCGGTCAGCTTCGAAAGCGGCAGCGAACCCGCGAGCTGGCGGCGGCCAATACCGCCCTGGAGGATGAGATCCAGCGCCGCGTCGCCAAGGAGCAAGCGCTCTTTCGTGAGAAGACCAAGGCGCAGAACTACTTTCAGGTGGCCGAGGTCATCATGTTGGTGCTGGACGTGGACGGGCAGATCGTTCTCGTCAACCGCAAGGGCTGCCAGCTCCTTGGCTATGAGGAGGCGGATCTCATCGGCCGCAACTGGTTCGAGTCCTTCGTCTGTGAGCCGGAGGTCGTGCGACGGAGCCTGGTGGGTGCCAAAGCGCCGCGTTCCTCCGAGTACCGAGTGCGTACGCGGGGCGGAGACGAGCGGGTCATTTCCTGGCAAACGACGTATCTGAGCGGCGACGACGGCAGGGCGGCCGGAACCCTCAGCTCGGGCACCGACGTCACCGACATGATTCGCCTCCAAAAAGAAAAAGAGCACGCCGAGAGCGCCTCGCGAGCCAAGTCCCAGTTCCTGGCCAATATGAGCCACGAGATTCGCACGCCGATGAACGGAGTGCTGGGCATGCTCGAGCTCCTGATGAATAGCGACCTGTCCGCCGGCCAGGCGGCCTGCGCGGAGAAGGCGCGGGATTCGGCCGGCAACCTGCTCGGGATCCTGAACGAGATCCTGGACTTCTCCAAGATCGAGGCCGGCAAGTTGGAGTTGGAGGAGGTGGCCTTCGACCTCCAGGGAGTCCTGGACGAGGTGCTAGGCCTCTTTGACGAGCAGGCCGGGCGCAAGGGGCTCGTCTTGCGCTCCTCCGCGCTCCAGCGCTGCCCGAGGAAGCTCGTCGGAGACCCTACCCGGCTGCGCCAGATCTTGATCAACCTGGTCGGTAACGCAGTCAAGTTCACCGATTCAGGATTCGTCTCGCTCGAAGTCGAACCGGTGGAATCAACCGAGGCCGACGTCAAGCTCCGCTTCGAGGTGCGCGATACCGGCATCGGCATCAGCTCCGAGGAAAGCGAGGTGATCTTCGACACCTTCCAGCAAGCCGACGGCTCGACCACGCGCCGGTTCGGCGGTACCGGCTTGGGCTTGGCGATCTCCAGGGCGTTCGTCGAGATGATGGGCGGCGAGATCGGCGTCGATAGTACTTGGAACGAGGGTTCAACCTTCTGGTTCGAGGTGCGCCTCGAGCGCCAGGCCAGCACTTCCCGGATGCGCACCGACGAGGCCCTGGCCCGGGTTGCCGCGGCGTCGCCGCCCAATCTCCACGAGCGGCGGGTGCTCTTGGTCGAGGACAATGAGATCAACCAGGACGTAGTCTGCGGAATGCTCGAAGGCCTGGGTGGCACCGTGGAAGTCGCGAGCAATGGCATCGAAGCCTTGAGAGCGTTAGACGCCCAGAGCTTCGACCTCATTCTGATGGACTGCCAGATGCCACACATGGACGGGTACACGGCCACCAACGAGATTCGCTCGAGGCCCGAGACGCTCCGGGTCCCGATCGTCGCGATGACCGCCCACGCGCTGGCGGGCGAGCGCGAGAAGTGTCTTGCCGCCGGTATGGACGACTACCTAAGCAAGCCCTTCAGCCAGGATCAGCTCTTCGCCGTTCTGCGTCGCTGGCTGCCGGCGGTTCGCAAGGAGGTGCAGCCGATGCCTGCCAAGGTGAGCCCGGAGAACCGGTTCTCGGGCCTCAAGCTCGTGCCCTCCGGGGCCGAGGCAGGGGTCTCCCCGGATGCGGACTCGCCGATCAATCTCGAGGAGCAGAAGCGCTACCTCTGGGATCCGCTGTCCAAGGAAGGCGCGCTGCGGATCCTGCGCCTTTACCGGACGACGTCGGGCGAGCAGGTCGAATTGATGGGATCGGCGGCCTCGGCCGGTGACCACGAGCAGTTGACCTACCTGGCGCACAAGTTCCGATCCTCGAGCGCCATGATCGGCGCCAGCCGCCTGGCCGAGATCTGTACCGAGATCGAAGACGGCGCCGGTACGGCACCGAACGTCGCCGACCTTCTCGTCGAGTTGGTCCGCGAGCACGAGAGAGTCCTCCACGCCCTGGCCACCGACATCGACGACGAGGCCGCGGTCAGTTAGCTCGCCGGGACTCAGACTTCGATTTCGTACGCCTTGATCTTGTTGTACAGGGTCTTGACGTCGATTCCGAGAAGCCTCGCCGCGGGGGCCTTCTTGCCGTCCGTGTAGCGCAGAGTCCGGATAAGGTGCTCCTTCTGGACTTCGGCCAGGCTGCGGGGCTCCCGGGGGTCGCTCGTTTCGGCTTCCCTGTGCGGCCCGTCGCTCAGTGTCGCCGGCAGATGCTGACTGCCGATGGTTTCGCCGGGAGTCATCAGCACCAGTCCTTCGACCACGTTGGCGAGCTCGCGCACGTTGCCCGGCCAGGCGTGGGTGCGGAGGCGTTCCATTGCCCCGGGGGCCACCGATTTGACCTTCTGTCCCGGGAGTCGGTGGCGCTCGAGGTAGAGGCTGACGAGCCCCGGAATGTCGTCTCGACGCTCGCGCAATGGCGGCAACTGGAGGTTGACCACATTGAGACGAAAGAAGAGATCCCGCCGGAATCGTCCTTCGGCGATCTCGCGCTCCAAGTCCTTGTTGGTGGCCGAGACGATGCGAACGTCCACCTGGATGAATGACGTCCCGCCTACGCGGCGGAGCTCACCGCTGTCCAGAACTTGAAGGAGCTTTGCCTGCATGGCGGCGCTGGTCTCGGCGATCTCGTCCAGGAACAGAGTGCCGCCGTCGGCGACCTCGAAGAGGCCGGGCTTGGCGCTGGTGGCGCCGGTAAACGAGCCCTTCTCGTGGCCGAAGAGCTCGCTTTCGAGAAGGGAATCGGACAGGGCGCTGCAGTTGATGTGAAGGTGAGGCTCAGCGGATCGGGTGCTGCGGGCGTGAATGAGCTTGGCCATCAAGCCCTTGCCGCAGCCGGTCTCGCCCTGGATCAGCACCGAGGCGTCGGATGGAGCCACCCGGTCCAGCACTTCGAGGATGCGCCGCATGGGCTCGCTGTCGGCGACGACCAGGCCACCGGTGTCGGCCCGGTGGCTGGCGACTGTGTGCTTGAGCACGGCGTTTTCCCGGCTCAGCCGGTACTTGGCCGCAGCGTTCTTGAGGGTCGAGGCCAGCTTGAACGCGTCGAAAGGCTTGGACAGGTAGTCGTATGCGCCTGCCTTGGTCGCCTTGACAGCAGTGTCCAAGTCGGGCCGGCCGGTCAGGACGACCACCTCCGGCGACTGCGGCATCTCCTTGAGCTGGCCCAGGAGCTCCAAGCCGTGCATGCCGGGTAGGTGAAGGTCCAGGACCGCGGTCTCGTAGCGGTGACGCTTCGCCAGCTCGAGGCCTTCTTCGGCACTGCCGGCGGCGGTCAGGTTGAAGTTCTCGTTTTCCAACGCGAGCTCCACCGCCAGTTGGATCTGGGGATCGTCGTCGATGACCAGGGTTTCGATGTCGCGCATAAGGTCCGGTGTGGGCGGCCGCCGGGATTGCTGGCCGTAGTGTAAAACGGAAACGGACCGGCACGGCAAGCCGCGGCCGCTGGCCCGGCGGAGACCGGGCCAGCCGGCAGGAAGCGGGCACGGCGCGAGCGCGGCCGCGGCACCTATCGCGGGCTATCGACGGGTCGTTAGAGGACGGCGGCCAGACGCACCGGACCGGAGCTTTCGGCGCGGCGCGATGAGGAGGCGCCGGAGGCCTCGAGGAGGGGCGCTACGTCCTCGGCGCTCATGGGCTTGGCGAAGAGGAAGCCCTGGCAGCGGGTGCAGCCGCGCTCGATCAGGAAATCCACCTGGTCCTCGAGCTCGACGCCCTCGGCCAACACCTCGAGGCCGAGACTCTCGCCCATGGCGATGATGGCACCGACGATGGCGGACATGTCCCGACTATCCGGAACACCCCTGAGGAACGACTTGTCGATCTTGAGACAGTCCAGCGGGAACTGGGCAAGGCGGCTCAGCGACGAGTACTCCTTGCCGAAGTCATCGACCGATAGCCCGACGCCCAGACCCTTGAGATCGGTCAGGCGCTTGGCCGCCTCGTCGAAGTCCTGCATGAGCGCGCCTTCCGTCAGCTCGAGGTTGAGTAGGTGCGGCGGCATGTCGGTTTCCTCTAGGATTCCGGCAACCTTGTCGGCCAGGTCTTCTTGAAGAAGCTGCCGGCTGGAGAGATTGACCGACACGCGCACGGGCAAGAGATCGAGGTCGCGCCAGAGGCGAGCCTGGCGGCAGGCCTCGCGCAGCACCCACTCTCCAATCGGCACGATCTGGCCGGTTTCCTCGGCCAGGTCCAGGAAATGGAACGGCGTCAGAAGCCCCAGCTCCGGATGGTTCCACCGGATCAGGGCCTCGACACCCAGTACCTGACCCGAGGTCATGTCGACCTGGGGCTGGTAGAAGAGATCGAACTCGTCGCGCTCGATCGCGGCGGCCAGGTTGCTCTCGAGCTTGAGGCGCTCCAGAGCCGACTCGTTCAGGGTCTCGTCGTAGAAGTGGTACGCGTGGGGCGCGCCCGGCTGGGCATGATGCCGGGCTGCCTGGGCTCTGCTGACCAGGTCCTCGCCAGTGGCGCCGTCGTTGGGGTAGACGGCCACACCCAGGCTCGCCTTGACGAACACCTGGTGGTCGCCCAGCGTCAATGGAGTATCCAGGAGCGAGAGCAGGCGCCGGGCCACGATGGAGACGTCCTGCGCTTCGCGAATGTCCGCCAGCAAGATGGCGAACTCGTCCGAGCCGAAGTGGGAGATGATATCCGCGGCGCGGCTCTCGCCCCAGTTCGACATGCCCGAGCGTAGATGGTTGCGGAGCCGGTAGGCGACGTGGCGCAGGAGCTCGTCGCCGGCTCCCGGGCCGAGCGTGTCACTCAGCCGATCGAAGCGGTCCAGGCCAAGGACCAGAACGGCCCACTGGTCGCCGGCCTTCTCCCGGCCCTCGAGCACCGCGTCGAGTCGTTCGACGAACGAGCGCCGGTTGGGGAGGCCGGTGGTGGCCTCGTTGTAGCGCAGGAAGCGAATCGTCGCCTCGGCGTCTTTGCGCTCGCTGATGTCCCGGACCGTGGCCGAGACGGTCTCGACCCGTCCGCCCTTGCGCGCGGCCACCTCGGACTGCTGCTCGACGTGGCGCTGCTTGCCGTCCGAGCCCACGATGCGGTACTCGATACCGCCCGGGTCGCCGAAGCCGAGGATCTCTCGAAAGTACTCGGCGAGCCCGGTTTGGTCTTCGGGATGGACGCGGCTCATGAGGTCGTCGAAGCTGCCGGAGAGATTCGCCGGCCGGCTTCCCAGGATCCGGCACATCTCGGCCGAGCAGCTCAGGCGATCCTGTTCCACTTGCCATTCCCAGTAACCGAGGCGGGCGATTCGTTGGGCGTTGGCCAGCCGGCCCCGGCTCTTGCGCAGCTCGGCGGCGGCGCGGTTGGCTCGCAGCACGTAGTCGATGCGATGGCGCAGGATGAGCCAGTTGAGCGGCTTGGTCACGAAATCGGTCGCGCCGACCTCGTACGACTTGCGCACCGAGTCGACATCGTCGAGAGCGGTGACCATGATCACCGGAATCTGGCTTCCCGGCGCCGACGCCTTGAGTGCCCGGCAAGTGGCGAAGCCGTCCATGTGGGGCATGTTGACGTCGAGCAGGACCAGATCCGGCTCGATCTCGTTGAGCTTGTTGACCGCCTCGAGGCCGCTTTCGGCTCCGACTACCTCAAAGCCGGCCTGGCCCAACGACTCGAGCGCAACCATGCGCATCATGATCTCGTCATCTACGACGAGAATTCGGGGCTGACGGTCTGTTGCGGTGGAGTGCATCGGCCGGAAATCTCTGGAGCTGTCGCTCTAGCGCTCTATGTGGAGGAAGGGCAAGGGCAGTGCCATGCATGGTTGTGCACGTTTCGATCTGGGGACCAATTGGCGCGCTCCCGGTTCGTCGCCGCGAGCTTCTTCCAACTGAGGCAAATGCGGTAGTTAGCCTTCTGGTGCGCCGAGAATTGCGAATCCAGGCCGGAACCTCAAGGGCTCGGCAGGAACGGCCGGCGGAGCTCCGGCCCCGGATTGCCGGGCATTTTGCCCGGGCGAAAATCCAGGGGTGCCGCGGCCTGCGGACGCGCCGGCCCAGATTGCCCGACTCGTTGGCGCTTCCAGACGAAGGTTTGTCCGAGTGGCCGGCTAGGGCACCGCGCGGGTCGCGCCCAGCGCTTCGTCCACGTCCGGGTCGTCGTCGTTGACGACCAGCATCCAGAGGATGTTTCCGTGCGCGGTCGGCACGTACGCCGGGAACCGGACCAGGGTCGAGCCGGAGTTGCCCGGTGCGTCGGCGACGGAAAGCGCTTCCGAGTAGACCTCGACTCCGTCCTGCATCCCGATCAGGATGGCCGGGCGCGGCTCGTCGAGCAAGCCGGCGTTGCGGATCCAGGCGCGCAGCCGAACGGCGTCGCCCCGTCCCACCGAGGCCGTGGCCGAGACCCTGAAGCGAGCGATGTCGAGGTCCACGAGGGAGGGATCGCCACCCGGGGGCGCGGGCGGGGGACCCGGGCCGACGCGGGTCACGGCCACCGCCGTATCGTCGTCGGCCGCGTCATCGTCGATCGTTGCCGTCCACAAGATGTCTCCGACGGCGGTGGGCTGGAAGCCCGGCAGGCGGTACGGGGTGAGCCCGCGGTTGCCTGGACGATCCTCGACGGCCAAGTCGTGGCTGTAGACCACCGCCCCGTTCTGTTCGCCCACGACCGTCGCTTCGCGCGGCTCGTCTAGGTCCGAGTCGTTCCGGACCCAGAGGCGGACGGCCGTTCGTTGTCCCTGGCGGAGCCTGAGCTCGCGGCGCACCTTGAACTTGGCGATGTCGAGATCGACACCGTCAAACGGAGCGATCCCGGTTCCATCGAGCGCCAGGACCACGGGCTCCTGACCGGGGAGGCCGGTGCCGAACTCCAGACAGCCCGTGTCGATGGTCTCGTCGGTGGGCGAGTAGCTCACCGCGACCGGGGTTCCGGGTCCCGGTGCGACCTCGAAAGGCACGGCTGGCTGGAAGCCGAATTCCTCGCTGGTTCCGAAACATCGGGTGATCACGACGCCGTCCACCGCGGCCGGTCCTTGCGTTCGAACCCGGACGTTGCGGGTCGCGGTCTCGCCCACGGCGACCTCGCCGAAGGCTACCGACGATGGCCGCAGCCGGAGGTTGGGCGGATCCTCGGCGGGATCCGGCTCAGCCGTTCGGCCGGTGCCCGCAAGGGGCACGGTGACGACGGGCCGGTCGGGATCGTTGCTGGCGAGCTCGAAGCAACCGCTGTCGGTGCTGGCGTCGGCCGGCGTGTAGCCGACGTCGATCCGGGCTTTGCCCTTGGGTGCGATCGAAACCGAGCCGGGGGTGACCGAGAACTCGGAGCTGGTTCCCACGCAGAGACCGATGGCGTTCACCTCGAGCTGAGACTTGCCCGAGTTGCGAACCGTGACCCGGCGCGTGCGGCTGCCGGCGACGGAACCGAAGTTGATGCTTCCAGGACTGACCCGGATGGCAGGATGCTCGTTGGCGAGTACCGGTTCGGGGCCGGGCACGAAAAGGCTTGGCGCAAGGAGAGCCAGACCCAGGAGTCGGTTTCGGGTCACAGGTAGCATCGATCTCGTCCTTTCATCGGCCTCAAGATCCTCTAGAGATCCTCGGAGGCCCAAGTCGTGGTCGACCTCGCGGTCTTCCCGTCGGGATCGAGGCTACGATCGGGTGACCGGCTCTCGGAAAGATTTTCCGGAGCGCCGCGGAGTGGCGCAAGGCGGGCAAGGTGCCGGCGTCCGGGTGCTTGGACTCTTCCGGCCGATCTCTTGGACGGGATGGGCCCGGGCCGGGTTGCGTCAGCCGGCGGCAGGCGCCGAGCTCGCCTCGAGGGCTCGCTTGGCGGCGAGGGCGCCCGGAGCGCTGGTCACTCCGCCGCCGGGATGGCTGCCCGAGCCTCCCAGAAAGAGTCCCCGGACCGGTGTGTCGTAGCGGGCGCAGCACGGCGCTGGACGCACCAGAAGCTGGTCCAGGGCGTGCTCGCCATGATGCAGATGGCCGCCGGTCAGGCCGAAGACGGCTTCGAGATCCTCCGGTGTCAGCACCTCGGAGGCCACGATCGATTGCCGCAGGGAGGGCAAGTGCTCGGCCAGCCGCTCGAGCGCCAGCTCGTAGAGGCGGCTCGTCGCTGCCGCGTCCCAGCCGCCGCCCAAGTCGTACGGCGCCCAATGCACGAGGATCGAGGCGACGTGATGGCCCGCCGGAGCGAGCGACGGGTCGGCCACGCTGGGAAACGAGACCTCGAGCCAGGGCCGTTCGGAGATCCGGCCGTACTTCGCGGCGTCGGAGGCGCGCTCCAGGTCCTCGACCGAATCTCCGGCGAGGCGCAGTCGCTCGAACACCTCCCCCGGCCGGCTCGCGATCTCCGGGTAGGCCGCGAGCCCGAGGTGGATCTTGGCCGTGGTGCCGCGCGCCCGAAAGCTGGCGATCTCCCCGGCCAGGCTTCCCGAGATGGCGCTGGCTGGGAGGAGCTTCAGCAAGGTCTGTCTAGGGTCGCAAGTGGCCAGCACGAGTGGCGCTCGAAGTGGTTCGCCGCCCTCGGTCTCGACGCCGGTGACGACCCGGTCCCGGACCAGGATCTGGGTGACCTGCCGGCCGGTCTCGAGGGTTACGCCGGCGGATTCGGCGGCTCGAAGCAAGGCATCGATGACGGCCGCCGGTCCCCCCACGACCTCGCTTCCGGTCAGGGCCGCGAGGCGCATGAGCGGCAAGACACTGCCCGGTGAGTAGGGACCGGCGAAGGTTGCTTCGAGACCGGGTGCCGCCAGCGCTGCCCGGAGTTTCTCCGAGTCGAACCACTCGGCCAGCCAGTCCCTGAGCGACAGGGGCGTGACGCGCAGTACCTCCAGCATCTGGCGCTTGCCGAGGCGCCGTAGCGCCAGGCCCGATCGCGCCAGGCTCAAGAGGTCACCCATCAGTGGCAGGCCGTGGGCCTCGCCCAGAGGGTCCGGCGGGCGTCGATCGAGCAAGCCGGCCAGGACCGGTCGCAGACGGTCGAGGAAGGCCAGGAAGTCGCCGTACCGGCGCGCGTCCTCGGAGGAGACGCCGGTTACGGTGCGAGCCTGGCCGTTGAGGACCATTCCGGGACCGTCGAGCCCAGGTACCAGCACCGGCGGGCGCTCCCGGAACGCCAGGCCGTGCCTGGCGAGGCCGAGCTCGCGGACGACCCAGGGACGCACCAGGCTGGCGTCCGAGAGAACGCCGTCGACCCTGTAGCCGGACGCGAACTCCCGCCGGCCGGCCAGGCCGCCCGGCTCGTCGCGTCCTTCGACGACGGCGACACGCCGGCCGCCGCGGGCGAGTACAGTGGCCGCGGCGAGGCCATTGGGGCCGGCGCCAAGGACGATGGCGTCATACGGACCGCGCTTCGAGGTCATAGCTCTCCCGAAGCCAGGAGCGAGCCGGCGGCGAGCTGGCCCGGGGCCCCCATGATGCCGCCGCCCGGATGGGTGCCGGAGCCGCAACTCCAGAGGTTGCGAATCGGCGTCCGGTAGCGTGCCCAACCCGGCACCGGCCGCAGGAAGAGGAGCTGATCCAGCCCCAGCTCGCCGTGAAAGATGTTGCCCTCGGTCAAACCGAACTCGTGCTCGAGGTCCCAGGGCGTCAGGACCTGCCGGTACAGAATCGACTCCTTGAGCCCGGGACAGTACTCGGCCAGCGTGTCGACCACGGCATCGCCGAAGGCCTCGCGCTCCTCCGGCCAGGCCTGGGCGCCGCCCTCGAGCTCGTAGGGAGCGTACTGAACGAACATCGAGATGATGTGCTTGCCGGGGGGCGCAACACTCGGATCCATCACTGAAGGGATGACCACGTTGATGTACGGCCGGCTCGAGAAGCGGCCGTACTTGGCCTCGTCGTAGGCGCGCTCCAGGTAGTCGATGCTCGGCGCGATGGCGATGTCACCGCGCAGGAAGTCGGTGCCTTCCCGGCCCGGGAAGCGCGGCAGCCGGTCCACCGCCAGGTTGACCTTGCCGGACGAGCCGCGCAGCTTGTAGCGCTCGAGATCGCGCACGAAGTCCGTCTCCAAACGCTCCCGGCCGACAAAGCCGAAGAAGGTGCGGTGCGGGTCGCAGCTCGAGATCACGGTCTTGGCTCGAATTTCCTCGCCGTCAGCCAGAACCACGCCGCGGGCGCGGCCGTCCTGGATCAAGATTTCTTCGACCGGCGCCTCGGTGCGAATCTCGGCGCCGAAGGCCTTGGCAGCCCGGGCGCAGGCCAGGCTGACGCCGCCGGTCCCTCCCTTGGAGTACCCCCACGAGCGGAAGGCGCCGTCGATCTCGCCCATGTAGTGGTGGAGCAGAACGTAGGCGGTGCCCGGAGAGCGCACGCCCAGGAAGGTGCCGATGATGCCACTGACCGCCATCGGCGCCTTGAGGACGTCGGACTCGAACCAGCGGCCCAGGAAATCAACGGCGCTCATGGTGGTGAGCTTCATTTGGAGATACGCGGCCTCGGCGCCGCCGCCGGCGAGCTCGCGTCCCAGGCGGACGAGCTTGGCCAACTCGAAGGGGTTCCAGGACGTTGGGTCGGGGGCCGGCGAATCGATGATGCCGCGCACGCCCTGGGCCATGCGGGTCATGGTCAGGCCGAACTCGGGATAGATCTCGGCATCGCGCTGGCTGAAGCGGGCGATCTCGCGCCGCGTGCGCGCCGGATCCGACCAGCGGCACAGGCCGGGATCGTCCCGGCGCGGCGTGTAGGCGGTCTCCAGTGGCAGGATCTCGAGGCCATGGCGGGCGAGCTCGAGGTCGCGCAGGATCGCCGGGCGAAGCAGGCTCACCACGTAGGAGCAGACCGAAAACTTGAAGCCCGGATAGAGCTCTTCCGAAACCGCCGCGCCGCCCAGCACATGCCGCCGCTCCAGAACCAGGACCTTGCGCCCGGACCGGGCCAGGTAGGCGGCGCAGATGAGGCCGTTGTGCCCGCCGCCGATGACGATCGCGTCCAGCGGATCCCGCTTCATGCCTTCTTCCTTTCGGGATCGAAGAACGGCGGATCCAGCACCGTGGCCGTGACTTGATGGCGACGATACTCGGCGGTGACCTCGATGCGCACTCGGGTTCCCGGTTCGGCCTGGGCGGGCTCGACCTGCGCCAGCGCCAGGTTCTTTTTCAAGGTCGGCGACCAGGTGCCGCTGGTGGCCTGGCCGATCCAGTGGCCTTCCCGGTCGTACACCGGCCGTCCGTCCCGCCAGGCGCGGGTGGGCAGCTCCGGCGGCAGCCCGTAGCCGGAGAAGACCGACTCGAGCTCCGTCCAGCTGACGTCCAAACCCACCAGGCGCCGGGCCGGTCCCCGAGCGAGCTCGGCGGCAAGAGCGGCCTGGCCCACGAACGGCTCGCGCTCGAGCTTGACCGTCCAGCCTAGGCCCAGCTCGTAGGGCGAAGACTTGCGGAGGTCGGTCAGGCAGTGGTGGGCGCTGAAATAGTCGACGCCGTTCATGATGAAGCCGGCCTCGATGCGGGCGACGTCCAGGGCATCTAGGCCGGCCGGCACCAATCCATGGTCCCGGCCGCCGTCGAAAAGAGCGTCGTAGACGGTCTCGGCGTCGTCCGCGTGTATCCAGATCTCGTATCCGAGGTCGCCGGTGTAGCCGGTGCGCGTGATCGTCACCGCGGAGCCGGCGATCCGGGCCTCGGTCAGCGCGAAGAAGCGCAGCCGGTCCAGATCGGCGTCCGAGACCTCAGCCAGGATGGCGCGTGCGCGGGGTCCCTGGAGGGCGAGTGCCGCGAGGCGCTCGCTCACGTCCTCGATCGTGACCGAAAAGCCGCGTGCGGCGCGCTCGAACCAGGACAGCGAAGGCTCGGCCGCGGTAACCCGAAACCGGCGCCGGTCGAGGCGCGCTACGGTGCCGTCGTCCACCACCTTGCCGTCGTCGTCGCACCAGCACAGGTAGGTCACCCGGCCCCGCTTCAGCCGGGAAACGTTCTTGACCGTCAAGTGCGACAAGAAGGCGCCGGCGTCGGTTCCTGAGACCTCGTACTTGAAAAGCGGCGAGACGTCGATCAAGCCGGCGGAGTGGCGGAAGGCCAGGTACTCGGGCTCGTGGCTGGACCGGTACGAGCAGACGGCGTAGTGACCAGCCCAGTCCTTCCAGCGCATGCTGGTACAGAGCTTCGACGTCCTGGAGTGAAAGGGCGAGGGAATCGGCATACTGGGCTGCGGCCCGGACCGGGCTCGATGAGCTGGAAGCCCAGCGAGAGTATCGAATGAGCGGTCCTATTTGGCGAGGTTCGGTAGTGGAGTAACCAGCCGCCGGATCTGCGATTTGGGTCCGGTACCGGTCCGTGATATCCTGAGCGTGCTTGCGGTGGCCATTTCCCATCTTCCCATCGCTAAGCACACCATCCTTAGAGGCCCCGGATGCTCTCCGGGGCCTCGACCTTTTTCCGAGCTTTCCACCGCATGGATTCGGCCTGAGAACGATCGAGGGCCCTGCCGTTGGCCTTCCGGAGATGTCGTCGCCGGAGTCTGGTGTCGATCCCGTCGGGCTAGGTAGGACTTGATCCCCGGCGCCAGCCGAACTGCGCCAGGGCGGCTCCGGCAAACGGCAGAGCCAGGGCCACGATGCGGAGGCCGAACCGGCCTCCGCCGACGCCGTTGTAGGCCAGAATCGCGACTCCGCCGCAGAAGAGAAGAGCCGCCACGATCAGCCGCCAGGCCGCGGGTGGCGGGCCGGGCCGCGCCGACGGCCGCTCGAAGCGGCCGAAGAGGGCCAGGACCGGCAGCAGCAGCGCCGCCAGAGCCAACACCCACGGAATCCGGGACCACCACCAGGTACCGGTTCCCGGCGCCAGGCCGAGTCCCAGGCCGTTCAGGCGCACCAGGAGACCGATGACCAGCACCAAGACCGTCGAATGCCAGAGATAGAGGGTCATGATGTTGGCGTTGACGAGGACGGTGGCCGCCCACACCCGGCGCCGCTCGAGCCAGCGCGAAACCCAGGGCTCGAAAGTCAGGAGGAGACCTCCCTGGAACATGCCAAGAGCGAGGAGCGCGACCGTCGGCGGCAGGCTGTTCGAGACCTCCTCGCCCGGCACGCCTACCATGCTGACCGGGTAGGGGCCGCGCAGCACGAGAGCGAAGAGCGCGGCGAGACCGAATCCGGCCAGGGCCACCCGCCGCCAGCCTTCCAGGCGCCGGCTCCGCCAGGCGTAGCCCAGCTGGTGTACCGCCGACCAGACGAAGAGATAGTTGAGCCAGCGTAGCGCCTTCATGCCCCCGGCGAAGGCGGCCAGATCGACCACCGCCGCCAGCACCGCCAGCGCCGCGAACGAGCCCATGCCGAACCGGCGCCAGGCGGCGTGCGTCCAGGGCACGGTCAGAATCGAGACCAGATAGACGCACAGAAACCAAGTCGGGACCAGCGCGATCTGGGAGCCGGCGCGCAAAGTCTCGGGCCGGATCTTGGCCAGAATTGCGGCCGAGCCCAGGATCCCCCAGACGAGAAGCAGGGGCAGGACCGGCATCACCAGGCGCCGGAGGCGCGAGTCCAGCCATTCGGCGTAGCCGAGTCCCCGCTCGCGAGCCTTCTCCCAGGAGATCGAGTTCGAAAACCCGCCGACGATGAAAAAGATCGGCATGACCTGGAGGAGCCAGGTCAGCCAGTGAGTCCAGGAGGAGACATCCAGCATGTGCTCCAAGGCCACGCCGTCGGCGCGGCGGTGCGGCGCCGCCATCAGCCAATGGCCCAGCACCACGACCGAGATCGACGCGGCGCGCAGGAAATCGGCGTACCGGTTGCGCGTGGGCGGCGTGGCGTCGGCGAGGTCGAGAGCTCGCCGCCACGCGCTCTGGGACGCCGCGGACATGGCGCAAGCGTATCGCGAGGTCCGGGAAACCAGCCCAGGGCGCGGACGTAGTAGGTTAGACGGGAACGGTACCTCGGGGAGATACGGATGCGAGTTACGCTTGGAGTCGGAGTCTCGAAACATTTCTACCTACTGGTCGTATTGGCGACCCTCGCGGCGCTTCTGGCCGGCGGCCCGGTGGGCTGCTCGCGGCCGGACGGGGAGTCGGCCGGGGAGTCGGATGGCGAGGCTGCGGAGGAATCCGGCAAGGCCTCCGAAGACGGCGACAAGAAGCCGGACTCCGAGAACGACGAGGACGATGCAGACGAGGCCGTTCCGGTCGAGATCACGATTCTGGAGCGGGGACCGATCGAGACCCTGCTGCGGTTCTCGACCAATCTGGAAGCCGAGGGCGAGGTCCAGGTGGTTTCCCAGGCGACCCGGCAGCTTCCGGTACGCCAGCTCCTGGTCGAAGAAGGCGACGAAGTCGGCAAGGGACGGGTGCTGCTCCGGTTGCAGAACGACGAGCTGCGGACGGCGCTAGCCCGGACCGAGGGCCAGCTGGCGAAGGCCCGGCGGGAGTACCAGCGCCAGACCAACCTCTTCGAGCAGCAGCTGATCAGCGAGCAGACGTACAACGAAGCCACCTACGAGCTGGAGCAGCTCGAGCTGGCTCTTCAGGACGCCCGCCGCGAGTTGGGCTACACCGAGGTGCGCGCGCCGATCGCCGGTACCGTGACCCAGCGCCATGTCAGCGTCGGCAATCAAGTGACCGCCGGCCAGCCGCTCTTCGACCTGGTGGACTTCGACTCGATCGTGGCTCGCGTCTACGTGCCCGAAAAGGACCTGTGGCGGATCCGCACGGGCCTCGAGGCCCGCATCTACGCCGAGGGAGCCCGGGGCGCCGAGCGCTACGGCACGGTCGAGCGGATCGCGCCGCGCGTCGACCCGCGTAGCGGCACGGTCAAGGCTACAATCGCTATTCCGCGCGGCTCGGAGCTTCTGCCTGGCATGTACGTTTCGGTCGAGCTGGTGACTGCGGTCAACGACAGCGCGGTGCTGGTGCCGAAGAAGGCCCTGATCTACGACGCCGACCAGATCTTCGTCTTCCGGTTGACCGGCGACGGCGAGGTCGAGCGCTTGCTGGTCGAGGCTCGCCTCGAAGATCGGGACAACATCGAGCCCGCGGGCCTCCTCGAGGACGGCGACCGCATCGTGATCGCCGGCCAGGCCGGCTTGAAGGACGGTTCGGTGGTCCGGATCGTCGGGAACGGCGCCGAGTCCGCCGCCGCGCCGGTCGAGGACGAGGCGGGCGAGTGAGCCTGGACCGGCCGGCCGAAGGCACGAGCTTCACCACTCGCCGTCCGGTGGCGATCACCATGGTCTTCGTGGCCGCGGTGGTCTTTGGCTACTTCTCGTACGGGCGCCTGCCGGTGACCTTGATGCCGGAGTTGTCCTACCCGACGATCACGGTACGTACCGAGTACCCGGGCGCCGCTCCCGAGGAGGTCGAGAACGACATCAGCCGGCCGGTGGAGGAGGCACTGGGGGTGGTCGGCGGCCTGCGCCGGGTCTCGAGCATCAGCCGCGCCGGCGTTTCGGACGTGGTCCTTGAGTTCACCTGGGACACCCCGATGTCCGAGGCGATTCAGGATTCCTTCGAGAAGCTGAACTTGATCCTCTTGCCCGAGGAGGCCGAGCCGCCGTTGATCCTGCGCTTCGACCCTTCGCTCGATCCGGTCATGGAGCTCAGCCTCTCCGGCAGCGGTGACCGCTTCGAGGGCGAGGAGGGCTTGCGCCGGCTGCGCCGGATCGCCGATCTGCAGCTCAAGCGCGCCATCGAGCCGATCAAGGGTGTCGCCGCCGTGCGCGTGCGCGGCGGCCTGGAGGAGGAGATCCATGTCCTCCTGGATGAAGAAGAGCTGCGGCGCACCGGGCTTTCGATACAGACCGTGATCGACCGGCTGGCCCAGGAGAACATCAACCTCGCGGGCGGAACCCTGACCGAAGGACGCACCGAGTACATGGTCCGGACCCTCAACGAGTATGAGGATCTGGCCCAGATGGAGAACACGGTTGTCGCCCATTTCGAGGGCCGGGAAGTGCGTGTCGGCGCCATTGGCGAGGTCCGGCGGGCCCACAAGGAGCGGGAGATCCTGACCCGCACCAACTCGGCCGAAAGCGTCCAGATCGACATCTTCAAAGAAGCCGACGCCAACATCGTGGCCCTGGCGAAACGGGTCAAGGCGGCGCTCGGGACCTTCGACCTGGAAACGGCACGCGCGGCCGCCGAAGCTTCCGACGAACCCTCTGACGAGAGCAAGGCGGCCGAGGCCAAGCCCTCGGGGAAGCGAGGCAAGAAGAGCGGCCCCCGCGGACTCGTTGCCGAGACCTGGGCCAACGAGGGCGCCGAGCTGGCCCTGGTGGCCGACCGCTCGCTCTTCATCGAAAGCTCGATCCGGGAAGTGCGCAACACCGCGGTTCTGGGCGGGCTCTTGGCGATCTTCGTCCTCTTCCTCTTCTTGAAGGATCTCCGGACCACGGCGATCGTTGCGGTCTCGATCCCGATCTCGCTGCTGGTGACCTTCGCGCCGCTCAATCTTCTGGACATCAGCCTCAACGTCATGTCGCTGGGCGGTCTGGCGCTGGGCATCGGCATGCTGGTCGATTCGTCGATCGTGGTGCTCGAGTCGATCTTCCGTTGCCGCGAGGAGGGGGATGGACTCGAGGGCGCGGCCGTGCGTGGCACCGCCGAGGTGCGCGGGGCGGTGATCGCCTCGACGTTGACGACGATCGCGGTCTTCTTCCCGATGGTCTTCGTCGAGGGCGTGGCCGGCCAGGCGTTCGGCGATCTCGGCCTGGCCGTGGTGATCTCGCTTCTGGCCTCGCTGGTGGTGGCTCTGTTCTTGATTCCCATGCTGGCCAGCCGGGGCGGTTTGCAGTGGACGGAGGGCGGCGGCCGGACCGTCGACTGGAAGTCGTTCGCCAGCTTGCAGGCCCTGAGGAGCGACTGGCGGCGTTTCCGGCACCCGGAGAAGACGTCCGGCGGCATTCTTCGCGGGCTCCTCCGGGCGCTTGGTTACCTAGTGGTGCCGGTCTATCTCGCCCTGCGCTTCGTGGTCTCGACCGCCCTGGAGATCGTGGGCAAGGTTCTTCTAGGCGTCGTTTTCGGCTTGATCTGGCTCGGCCGGCGGTACCTGCTGCCGGTTCTGGCGGTGATCTTCCGGGTCCTGGTCGCGGTGCCGGTCAAGCTGGTCCAAGGGGCTCTTGACGTCCTTCACCGCGTCTATCCCAGGGGGCTGCGCTGGGCTCTGGCCAGCCCGGCGACCATCGGTCTGGTGGTGGTGGCGAGCTTCGCTCTTACGGCCTGGACGATGTCGCTTCTGGACACCGAGCTTCTGCCCGAGGTGCACCAGGGCGAGTTCACGGTTGAGGTGGCGCTGCCGGTAGGGACTCCCATCGAAGAGACCGAGAGCATCGTAGCGCCGGTGGAAGCGGCGATCCTGGAGGAGAAGGAGCACATCGAGTCTCTGCTTCTGACCGTGGGCTACGACGCCGCCTACTCGAACCGGTCCGACGAGGGCGAGCACACGGCTCGCTTCAAGGTGCTCCTGGACCGTGCCGATCCGCGCGTCGAAGAGGAGGTCGTGAGCAGGCTACGAACCCGCTTCGGGGCGATTCCGGACCTGGATGCTCGGGTAACGCGTCCGGTGCTCTTCAGCTTCAAGACGCCGATCGAGGTCGAGGTTCACGGCGACGATTTGGTCGAGCTCCGCCGCCAGGCGGAGGCGGCCAAGCGCACGATGGCGGCGATGCCCCAGCTTGCGGACGTCGAGACCACGCTCCGCCGGGGCGCGCCCGAGGTGCAGGTGGTCTACGACCGGGACCTTCTGGCGCGCTACGGCCTCAATCCGGGACAGGTGGCCCGCTTGGTCCGGGACAAGGTGCAGGGCTTCGAGGCGACTCGGTTCAACCTGGGAGACCGGCGCATTCCGATCATCGTGCGACTGCAGATGACCGACCGCGAGACCGTCGCGGACGTCCGCTCGTTGATCGTCAATCCCGGGGACGAGCGGCCCATCTCGCTCGCGGCGGTGGCTTCGGTGGAGCTGGCCGAGGGTCCGAGCGAGGTCCGCCGGATCGACGGTCGCCGGGTGGCGCTGGTGACGGCCTCGATCGCGACCGGCTCGCTGGGAAGCGCCGTCGAGGCCATCGGCGCCGAGCTGGACGCGATGGAGTGGCCGGCCGGAACCACCTTCCTCATGGCCGGTCAAAACGACGAGTGGGAGCGCAGCAAGGACAGCCTGTGGCTGGCGCTCGCGCTCTCCGTGTTTCTCGTGTACGTGATCATGGCGGCTCAATTCGAGTCCCTGTGGCACCCGTTGGTGATTCTCTTCACCATTCCGCTGGCGTTCTTCGGCACCGTCCTCACGCTCTACGCCCTCGGCATCAGCCTGTCGATCGTGGTCTTCCTGGGCATGATCATGCTGGCCGGCATCGTGGTCAACAACGCCATCGTGCTGGTGGACTACATCAACATCTTGCGGCGGCGCGGGATCGAGACCACCGAAGCGGTGGTGACCGCGGGCTCGGTGCGGCTCCGGCCGATCCTCATGACCACCGCCACGACTACTCTGGGTCTGCTGCCGATGGCTCTCGGGATCGGCGACGGCGCCGAGCTGCGCACGCCGATGGCCATCGCCGTCATCAGCGGTCTCGCGGTCTCGACGCTGCTGACTCTGTTCGTGATCCCGGTGATTTACTGGCTGCTGGATCGGTTGAAGCTGAAGCTGACCGGTAGCGACACGGTGCTGGTCGATAGGCCGGACGGCGGCGGCAGCAGCAGCGGTCTCGGCGCTGCCTCCAAGGCCTGAGCGTCAAGATCCGAGGGATATCCAAGAAAGCGACTCCACGATGAACGAGACTCGAACCCCGAGCCAAGAACCCGCCACGCCCGGCGAGCCCGTGGGCGGTACCGATTCGCGCTTGCCGCGCTTTTCGCTCGACCGGCGGATCACCGTGCTCATGATCCTCATGACCCTGGTCGTGTTGGGCGCGGTCGCCACCTTGAGCATTCCGCTCGAGCTCTTTCCCTCCGGTTTCGAGGGGCCCCACCTGAGCGTCCAGGTGCCGTGGCGGGACGCGCCCTCGCAGGAGGTCCTGGACAAGATCGTCCTGCCTCTCGAGGCCGAGCTTTCGACCATCGCCGGAATCGACCAGCTCGACTCGTACGCGCGCACGGGCTTTGCCATGTGCTCGTTGCGCTTCAAGCAGGGCACCGACATGGATGTCGCCTATCGCGAGGCGCGCGACCGCGTGGAGCGGGCGCGGATCGAGATGCCCGACGACGTTCAGCAGGTCTTCCTCTTCAAGGATGACGCTTCCGGCATTCCGATCTACTTCGTGGGCTTGGCGATCGATCCGGCCGTGGTCGACGTCTACAACTTGGTCCAGGACGAGGTGGTCCTGCGTCTCGAGCGGCTCGAGGGCGTGGCTTCGGTCGAGACCCACGGTCTCGAAGAGAAGGAGATCCTGATCGAGCTCGACCGCGAGCGCACCGCCGCCTCCGGACTCAACATCTACGATCTGGCCCAGCAGCTCTCGGGCGACAACTTCACCCTGTCGAGCGGCGACGTCCGCCACGGCGGCAAGAAGCTACTCCTGCGCTCGGTGGCTCGCTACGACCACGTCGAAGAGCTCGAGAACCGGCTGGTCGGACCCAACACCAGGCTCAAAGACATCGCCACCGTCAGCTACGACCTGCCGGACAAGAAGTACCGGGTCCGGGCCATGAGCCGGCCGGCGGTGGCGGTGTCGGTGATGAAGGAGGGCGACGCCAACTCGCTCGAGGTGGCCCGGCGGGTGGACGCCGCGGTCGAGGAGATGCGCGCCAACCCCAGGCTCCAGGTCGTGGACGTGGCCACCCTTTTCGATCAGGGCGAGGTCATCATGGAGTCCCTGGGCACGCTTCTGGCGAGCGGCCGGATCGGCGGCATCATCGCGCTCTTGGTGCTCTTTTTCTTCCTGCGCCGGTTCCGCATGACCCTGATCGTGACCCTGTCGATCCCGGTCTCGATCGTCATCGCCCTCACCGCCATGTACTTCGCGGGCGAGTCGCTCAACATCCTGACGCTGCTGGCGCTGATGATCTCGGTCGGACTCCTGGTCGACAATTCGGTGGTCGTGGGCGAGAACATCTTTCGTCTCCACCGCGAGGGGCTGTCCCGGCGGCGCGCCTGTATCGAGGGCGCGGGCGAGATCGCGCTGGCGATCGTCATGGCCACCCTGACCACGATCATCGTTTTCCTGCCGGTGTCGCTGGTCGAGGGGATGGGGCAGTTCTTCCTGCTGCGGCTTTCGATTCCGATCTCGGTGGCGCTTCTGGGCTCGCTTCTGGTGGCTTTGATCTTTATTCCGCTCTCGGTCTATCTGACCCTGCCCGAGGACGGGCGGGACGACGATCAGCCCCATGTCGTCTTCGACTGGCTGAAGCGCGCCTACGATGCCACCTTCGGGCTCCTAGCCAAGGGCTACACGGGTCTCCTGGGAGTGTTTCTGAACCGGCGTCTGGATCTCGTCCTGCTGCTGGCGGCGATCTTCCTGGTCAGCGGCGTCATCTTCCAGAAGGTCAAGTTCGTGGAAGTGCAGGAAGAAGCCCGCGGCGGCTTCGAGCTCTCGGTCAGCCTGGCCCAGAACACCACCCTCGAAGAGGCCGAGGAGTACTTCCTGGCGGCGGAGAAGGTCGTCGAAGACCATGCCGAGGAGCTCGATCTGGACGGCTGGTTCGTTTTCCATCGCTCGACCTACGGCGAGCTCCAGGGTTGGTTCAAGAGCCCGCGCACCAACGACGTATCCCTGCGCGAGGCCACCAAGGCCGTGCTCGACGCCCTGCCCGAGAAGGCCGGAGTCAAGGTGCGGACCGCCGAGGACGGCCGCGGCGATCAGTTCCAGAACAAGAGCCTCCACACCGTCATGATCGAAGGCGAGGACTCCGAAATTCTCGAGACCGTGGCCGAGAACTTGGAGGCCCTGTTTACCCGGGTTCCGGGAGTCATCGGCACCAAGAAGGTAGGTGACGAGACCCCGAGCGAAATGGCGCTGGTCCTGGACCGGGAGCGCCTCCAAGCCCAGGACATCAATCCCATGGTGGTCTCGGCGGTGGTCGGCTACGCCTTGCGCGGCCAGGGGCTGCCGCGGTTTCATGCCGGCGGCAAGGAGATCCCGGTGACCGTGCGCTTCCGGGAAGAGGACCGAGACTCGCTCGACGAACTCGCTGATTTCTCGGTGCCGACCAACGACGGCGCCACGGTGCCACTCTCGACGCTCGCCGAACCGCGCTATCTGGCCTCGGCGCAGCGCATCTTCCGCAAGAACAAGCGCACCTCGCGCGAGATCACCATGGAGCTCGAAGACGGCAAGGAAGACGACACCCGGGCGACCCTGATGGCTCTGACCGCGGCGATCGACCTGCCCGAGGGCGTGACCTTCGGCTCCCAGGGCGGCAACGAGGGACTGAGCGAGGATCTCCAGGGGATGATCTTCGCGGCCATCGTTTCGGTCATCTTCATCTACCTGCTGATGGGCTTCCTGTTCGAGAGCTTCATTCTGCCGCTTTCGATCATCCTGACGATTCCGCTCGCGAGCCTGGGGGTGTACTGGAGCCATTTTCTCTCCGGGCTCAACATCGACTTCTTGGGAGCCGTCGGACTAATCCTGCTCGTTGGCGTGGTCGTCAACAACGGCATCGTCCTGGTCGACTACGTGACCCGCCTGCGGCATCAGGGCTACGAGCGGCGCGAAGCGCTGCTCCTGGCCGCCAGCCGCCGCTTCCGGCCGATCATGATGACCGCGCTGACAACGATCGGCGGCTTGGTGCCGCTGACCGTCCAGGGCTCCTCGAGCATCGGCTTGAGCTACCGGAGCTTCGGTCTGACCCTGATCGGCGGCCTGACCACCGCGACCCTCCTGACCCTTCTCGTCATCCCGGTCTTCTACACCTTTTTTGACGACGCCCGCGCCATCGTCAGCGGCACCTTGAAGCGGGCGGCGCGGCGGATGGCCTCGGCCGGAGACGGCGAAGGTGCCGGAGCTGCGGGCAGTCCTGCCGCAGGGGTCGCCGCTCCGCGCGAGATTTGATCGGAAGCAGACCGGAGAAAGACTGCTTTTCCGAGTCGCGCGTCGGCGGCCTGTTAGGGGCTGGGAGCCTTGGCCAGGCGGACCAGATCCACCAACAGGTACCGTTCGTCTTCGTAGACTGTGGCCGACGGCGCGAGGCGAAGTACAGCCGGCGTTTCCTCCGCCGTCGCTGAATGGGCACGGTCGATGTCTTGGTCGAACGGGGCAAAGTAGCTTGGGGCGTCGCCGGAGAGTAGACGTTTGTCGACCAGGAAGTGAGTGACGCCGAAATCTCTACGGAGCCCGTGGAGCGGCTCGTTCGATCTTGCCCAGTAGGCGGCGATGATCGCTTGCACTCGCCTTCGCATCTCCAGCACGTAGGCCCGGTGGTACGGCAGGTGACTCTCATAGTTGGCAAGTACCGGCCGCCGAGTCCAGTAGGGTAGGTTGTCCGCCAGTCCGCGCGGCCAGGCGGCTACAAGGCTTTGCGAGTCGAGGGCGGAGACTGCGGCAAAGACCGGGTTCGAAATGTCGATCACCGAGGTGTAACCGGCCTTGGGATCCCCACGTCCGCCGAGTGCCAGCAGCAGTGCTCCGATTGCGACCCAGTCGAGCCACCGGCGGCCGGCGGCGAAACGACGACGTAAGGCCACCAGGCTCGCGGGAGCCAGGATCCAGGCGAGGACCGGGACGGCGTAGGCTGTGTAGCGTCCGGGCAAGTAGAGGTACGGAAAAGCGATCTGAGCCAACAAGTACAAGCCTGCTGCGGCGAGCAAGAGCACCGACAGACGTCTGGCGGGGGGACCAGCCCGAAGAAGGTACAAGAAGCCTAGGAGGAGGATCGCCACGAACAAGGCCGCGATGGGCTTGCGCTGTGGTGGGCTGAAAAGAGCAGACCGCAGCGTCGGCAGCCAAGGGCGCGCGCCGACAAGCGCGACCCGGCCGGATCGTCGTACCGCCGAACGCAGGTCGGTCTCGACTCGGTCCTCGGCGATTTGCAGCCGACCCTGTGGGGATGCCTCCGGCAGCTCTGAGAAGGCAGCTCGTTTGACGCTCGGGCCGAACGGAGCGAAGCGCAGGGCCAGCGGGACGACCAGAGTGGCCGCGCAGGTGGTAGTGATCGCCAGCAGCACACCGGCGTAGCGTCTGGACGATCGGTGCTGGAGTGCTGTGACGACGAGCACCATGGCCAAGGCGGTCCCGGTCAGGATCCCGCTCGCTGGATAGAACGCCGCACCCAGGACGACGCTCACCGCGAGCGCGCGCTTGCGATTGGTGATCAATGCCCAGGCTCCTAGCCCGACAATGGGAAGCGCATAGGCTCGTGGCAGAGCGCCGACCAGTCGAGCCATCGGGTAGGCGCTTCCCAGGAACAGCGCCAGAGAGCCAACAGCCGCCGCTGCTCCGCCTAGTCGATGCGCGGCAGCCGCGACGGCGGCGGCTGTTCCGACCCAGAGAAGATAGGGAAGGCGACTGCTGGTTATGGCCGGGTCGAAGAATCTCGCTAGAACCGAATAGGCGGAGCGGACACCTAGGGGTGTGCCCGCGAGGTGATAGGCCTCCGGATATCCGGCCGCAAAACCTTGTGGAGTCCAGCTGAAGTATGGAGTCAGTACGGCGCGAGCGTCATCGTTCAGGTAGGCGGGATCGCGAGCGTGGGCCATGTGCTCGGTGACCGTCGGACCGTAGCTGGTGACCAGAATAAGCACGCCCAGCAACCCTCCTATGGAGGGCCGCAGACGAAGGTTCCGGTCGGCACCAACTGGTGGGACGGCGTCGGTCGACGGTTTCGGGCCCATTCGCGGGCGAAGCATACAGCTCGGACTCTGGGGGATACTCTTGCGATGCGCCGCCGAGTCGTGCTGTGGCACCCGGATCCAAGAAACAGCCAGAGCCCGCACATTGCCAAGCTCTCGCGCGCATTGAGGAAGGAGGGGGTCGAGGTTCGGGGCCTCAATCTTCGCTCCGTCCTGGGACGACGACGGATCGTCCACATTCACTGGCCGGAACATTTCGTGCGCTCGAATCGAGGACTTCCGCGCCGCGTTCTGAAGGCGATCCACGGAGTTCTTCTCTGCCTTCTTTTGACAGCCCGGGGGCACCGGCTGGTCTGGACTGTGCACAACTTGGAGCCGCGCACGACTTCGCCGATGCTTCGGCTCTTGGATCGCTTCATCTTTGGCGCGATCTCCGGGTGCGTGCGGAGGGTGATCCTCCTGGCCCCCGGCCAAGAGGCGGAGGCCGAGGCCGCGTTCCCGAAACTCCGGGGAGTGCCCACGACGACCTGCCGATCCGGAATCGATGGATCGCGGTTGTGGGCTCGGCCCGCCTCCGAGGGAGCGGCTTCACTCTTGATGCTCGGTGCTCTGGCGCGCGACAAGCGGCTCCTGGAGTTGGCCGAAGCCTTTGCCGACGCTCAAGCTCAAAGACCGCGCTCGTTGCGCCGCCTGGTCCTAGCAGGACGTCCCGTCTCGGCGCCGCTGGTCGAAGGCTTGCTCGAAATTTCGGCGCGGGAGCCGGGGCTGACCGTGGTTCCTCGGCATGTTTCCGAGGCTGAGTTGACCGAGCTGCTGGGTCAGGTCGACGGTCTCATCTCGCTCATGCCTTTTAACTCGTATGCGCCGGTCACCGCCCTGGAGCAGGGCTTGCCGATTGTTATGGCCGACAATGCCCGCTCGCGAGATCTTCAAGAGTCTCTAGGAGAGCGCTGGGTGCTCGCCGTTTCCGACCGCCTCGATGCCGAAGCCATCGAAGCGATTTATGGTTGGCTGCGCCTAGAGCGATCTCGGCCGAGGCCCTCCGCCTTCGACCTCTGGTCCCGGCGGAGGTCCGCCCGCTGCGTGGCCTCGGTCTACGACTTGGCCGCGGGTTGAGGGGCCGGTACGCTCCTCTAGGCCGAGCTGCACGGTGGTCGCCACGTACAGCATCCAGAACAAGCTGTTGCGGTTCACCAGGGCCGATTCAGTCAAGTTGAGAGCGAAGAGATAGAGAAGCAGAGCCAGTGGCCATAGAGATTGCCAGCCGCCACGACGCATTCGCGCTATGGCTCGGCGCGTCGTCTCCCAGAGGCTCGGTGCTACGAGGACCAGACCTACGATGCCGAGATCCAAGAGGAGCTCGAGGAGTCCGTTGTGAGCCGAGCTGGGACGCCAATTCCGGACTGTGCGCGCATCGCGTGCGCCGGCCGGCAGAGCATCGACCTCCGTCAGCCAGTAGGCATCCAAGCCATATCCCAAGAGGGGCCGCTCCTCGATTGCAGTTTGCACCTGGGGCCACAGGAGGGCTCGAGAGGAAGGGAAGGGCTTGCCGAGAAGCCCGAACAGAGACTCGGACGTGCCCATCAAGGCGAGAATCGCGATCAAGCCAAGGGTGACGGAGGCGAGTACCCGTACGTGAGGCCGGCGGCGCTGTATCCAGAAAAGGGCAGGCAGCAGAACGACAAGGCCGGCGATCGCGGCCAGATTCCAAGAGAGCATGAGCAGCGTGGTACATAGCGCGAACCCGAACAGCGCTCTGAAACGCGAGCGACCGATTCCGGCGACCGCGAACTGGAACACCATTGCACCCAGCAGCATGTAGCGGCCCAGGAGATTCTTGGTTCGGTAGATTCCCCGTAACGTGCCGGGCTCGCGGAAATCGTTGACTCCCCATTGAGGCAGCAGCCAGCCGAACAGGAAGCTCAAGAGGGCGGCGAGTCCGAGAGACCAGCACAGAAGGCGAACCATCCTCGACGAGGAGTACCGCGATCCCAGATAGACGCCAGCCGCGGTCGTCAAGGCGAGCGCGACCGCCCGGCGCAGGGTGATCGTCGGCTCTATCGACCAGAGGGTCGAGGCTAAGGCCAGAGCGATGAGTCCGAGGATCCAGGGATCGACAAGAGCCGCGCGCAGCGAGACCTGCCAGCGCAGGCAGAGCAATCCCAGAATTGTGGCAAAGCACGCCGCCCAAACCAGCTGCGTGGCGAGATCCCCTTGGACGGGGTTTGGCCAGCGCTGCCGAACCGGGAAACGCAGAAGGCTGAAGACCGGAGTCGTCGCCCAGAAAAGCAAGAACACCGTGAATACCGTTTCGAGAGGACCCCAAGACCGAGACAAGCCTCCCGGCCTCCTCGCACGTCCAGCTTGGCTCGCTGACCGGGTCACATCGCCGTCCGATGTGCCGAGCTGGCTTGCGCAGGCGCACAACCCAGATAGGCGTCCGCCGCGAAGAGTTGGTACTCGCCCTCGTGGCGCAACCTGCGCACACTTCGAAAGCAGGTCTCCAGCCGGTGCACGTGGTTCCGGTGGGTAATGCCGCGAACAGTCTTGCCGCGAAAACGCGTTGCCGGCGGCCAGCCACCGGCCTCCCACCAGGGCGAATAGACTCGCCGCTCGAGGTCGCCGTAGAAAAGAAGAAGGTGGGGACGAAACGAGGCGTCGTCCGGAGCAACGATGTGGAAGACGGCGTCCGATGGATTGAGGTCTTGCGAAAGTCGCTTGGCGAGCGCTACTTGAGCCGATCGATCCAGGTGCTGATTGCCTGCAAATCGGAGAAGTTCGGGTGTGGAGAGCGCGACGAGAAGGCCCGCCACGGCCAGAAATCTCCGCGGTCGGCTACCGACGACGCGGTCCAGGGTCAAGACGAGGATGATGGCGAGGCAGGGGGCGACCGGCAGCATGTAGCGCTGCGACTGTTGGTCGAGGAACGGTAGCAGTGCGAGATACCCGGCGATGAAAACGGCCAGGGCCCGAGCGGTCGGCTCGCGGCTCAGATGGCGCCGGAGGGGAGCTGCCAGAATGCAGGCAGCCAGGGCGGCAAGCCCGGCGATTCCGATGACCCCCCAGCCTCGGATCAGGGGCTCGTAGGCCTCAGTTCCGGCGGAGAGCAATGTGTCCAACGGCTTGATCCCCGGGGCTGAACTCCACTCTCCAGGGAGCCCTTGTGCCACGAAACGTCTGCCAAAGAGAGCGCACTGGCTCGCAGGCCAGAGGGCCGAAGCCACGAGAATCGCACCAAGCCTGTGCCTAGAGCCCCTTCGGCTCAGCCGCTTCCGAAGCGGGGCGTCGACGAGCATCGCTCCCACCAGGTACACGATTCCGAGCGGCGCCTTGTGCAGAGAGCCGAGCACGATGCCGAGCGCCAGCGGCCACCAGCCCGACCGATAGCTCCGCAGTCGATGGACGCCCAGGACGGTGAGGAGGAGGAAGAACGTGGCACCCGAGTCGAGAAGCGCCAGCCGCGAATTGTGAAAGAAGAAGAATGCGAAGCTCAGGAAGGCCCAAGTGACAGGCACGGCCCACGGATTCGAGCGGATAAGCCCGCGCGCCAAGACGGCCACGAGAACGAAACAACCGACGGCGTAAGCGGCTGACCAGAACCGGACGGCGAGTTCCGGGTCCGGGAGTACCTGAAGTGTTACGGCGGTTTGGATATAGTGCAACGGAGGCTTGCGGAAGTTCGGTTCGAAGTTGAGATGGACCGTCCAGAAGTCGCCGGTCAGAAGCATCTCTCGTGACCGCTCGGCGGTTAGGCTCGCGTCCCAGTGAGACAGATGACCGTCGCCCAGATTCCAGAACAGCGCCACCGAATAGACACCAAGGACGAGCCAAGAGGCAGCGCAAGCCGCTGTCCGAATCGGAGATTCCGTCACCTTTACTCCCGCGGGTCGATCAAGGATCATATCGAGCGTTGTCCATACCTCGGCCCATCTCCGCGTCCGCTGCGTTGCCCTGCCGGGTTCTAGTCGCGAAGGACCCGGTCATTCCTCACTACCGAGTGCCGTTGTATCAGGAGGTGGAGGATCAACGTCCGAGTTGGTGGCGCTTTGAGGTGGTTCACGATCCCGGGCAACGCCGCCGTCTGCTCTACCGGGATTGGGCGGAGGCATCCGCCGGCTTCTCCGTCCGGAAGACCACAACAAGGGTATTTGGTAGGAGCGGTGGAAGCCCGGTGCTCCAGGACTATGGCTGCCACCTGGGAGCCTACGATCTTGTCATCGTGGGTGACCATCTCGGGCATCTGGCTAGCTTGTTGACCCATGTGCGGCGCGCTCTGGGGGGGCCGCGCATCGCGGTTTGGGGCAAGGGGCGCGATCCAAACCGGCTTCCTCGATGGAGCCAGGAGCGAGCTCGAGAACGCATCAAGTCAGCCCTGTCGATCCGGGCGGATGGGTACCTCGCCTACTCCGAAGGTGTCCGAGCGAGTTTGATTGCTCGCGGCTACCCAGAGGATCGGGTCTACACGGTCGCCAACACCATCGATTTGGCCGAGCATCGACGCCGACATCAGGATTGGTCAGAGCAGCGAGAGCGCCTCAGAACGAAGCGCGGCCTAGCCGGGCAAAGTGTCTTGCTCTTTGCCGGACGCTTGACCCGGACGCGCCGCTGGGACTACTTGGTCGAAGCTGTCTCCGAGCTCGTCGTGCGAGGCTCGAACGCGCATCTTGTCGTAGTGGGCGCGGGTGACCGAGGCTACGTCGACCAAGCGCGCGCCGTCCTGGGCGAAGAGCGGGTGACCTACCAGGGCGAGATTGACGATGACGAGCTGGCGAGCTGGATGGTCCTGAGTGACCTGTTCGTCTTTCCGGGTCCTGTGGGCTTTGGGGCCCTGCAAGCGCTCTGTTACGGGTTGACGCCGGCGGTCGTCGATCACGGAGACCAGAACCCGGAGTTTGGCTACCTCGACGAGTCCAACGCTCTGGTCTGCCGGCGCGGCGCCTCTCCGGCCGAGTATGCGGGCGCGATCGACGAGCTCCTGAAGGACCCGGGCCGCAGACAGCGGCTGCGCCGTGACGCTTGGCCCTCGATTCGCCATCTTCGGATCGAGAGCACGGCCGCGGCCTTTGTTGGTGCCGTCGAAGACCTGCTCGGACGATCGGAGCAGGTGCCTGTGCGATGAGTTGGCTGCTCCGAAGACTGCGGGCGATGAGTGCGCCGGAGATCGGCCGCCGTTTGGTCTGTGTCGGCGACCTCGCCTGGCTCCGGCTTCGTCGAGCCTCGATTCGGCGCCACGCTGGAGGAGCTGTTCAGCAGGAGGAGTTGCAGCGGGCTCCTGGGATCGACCTGGCTAGAGCTCTCGAGCTCATTGCGGAAAGCGAGAGGAAGGCAATCGTTGAAGTCGCTCGCGTTTGGGCGGCGGATCGAGGCACGGTCTTCGAGCTCGACGGAATTGCCCTTGATGGCGAGGAAGCCTGGCGGCGGGATCCGCGGACGGGCCGGGGCAGCCCGCGAGTCTTCTGTGGTTTTCTGGATCACCGCAATCCGCAGCGGGTCGGAGACGTCCGCTACGTCTGGGAGCTCAGCCGGATGCAACATCTTGTTCCGCTCGCACTCGCCGCGCGCTGGACCGGTGATGAGCGCTTTGCCCGGGCGCTGATCAGGCACTGTCGAGACTGGCAAGCTCAGAATCCGTTTCTGCAAGGCGTCAACTGGAAGAGCCCGTTGGAGTTGGCGCTTCGCCTCGTCACCTGGGTCATGGTCGATGCGATTCTGGAGGACTTTCCGTGGTGGACTGACTTCGTTCGAGAGTCACTGGCCGTTTCCCTCTACCAGCACCAGCTCGTCGTGGCCCGGCAACATTCGCACGGTTCGTCGGCCAACAACCATCTGATCGGTGAGATGACGGGGCTCTACCTGGCGGCCCGCCGCTGGCCCTGCTGGCCCGAGAGCCGTGCTTGGTCCGAACGGGCCAAGGTTGCTCTATCGCGAGCTGTCCTGGAGCAGATTCATCCCGACGGCGTTCTTCGGGAGCAAGCCAGTGAATACCAGCTCTTCGTCCTCGAGTTGGGAGTGCTAGCGGCCTCGCTGGGCGAGGCCGCCGAGGACCCGTTTCCGGACGGCTACTGGAGGCGACTTGCCAGAGCGCTGGACGTGCTGGTGGCGATCTCGGATCGAGCGGGCGCGATGGCGCACTATGGCGATGGCGACGGCAGTGGCGTCTTGAAGCTCGCCGACGGCCCGTCGGCGCGCCTGGCAGCGCTTCATCCGCCGGTGGAAACGGATCGGAAGGCAGGACGCGCTCCGTCACCACGGCGAACACTCCTGACCTGGGGGACGGCCGCTTCCCTGCCGATTGCGCCGACCGGGTCCGCGCGCGATGGGCTGACGGCGTTTCCCGATGGCGGCCTCTACGTGTTTGCGGCCAACCGAGGATCGAATACGGAGCTCCTGACCACGGTCAGGGCCGGCTCCTTCGGCCTCGGCCCGACCTGGGCGCACGCTCATGCGGATCAGCTGAGTGTGACCCTGGGCTTTGGGGGCGAGAGATTTCTCGTCGATACCGGAACCTACGGCTATTTCTGCGAACCGGAATGGCGCGACTACTTTCGTAGCGCGGCCGCGCACAATACGCTCCGGATCGACGGGATCGATCAGGCCCGAATGACGGGACGATTTCTATGGCGTGCGGCGCCGAAGGTGAGCGCGCGCTCAGGCGGCTCGGGAAGCGGGAGTGATGCCTTCTTCGTCGAGGGAAGGCTTGCCTACGAGGGACTGGCTTCACCCGTCATCTGGCGGCGACGGGTCGAGCTTCAGGACGATCCGCTGTGTCTCGTGATCGAGGACCATCTCGACACCACGCATCGGCACGAGGTCGAGCTCTTTTTTCACCTGGGCTCGGGCTGCCGATTGCGGAGGCTGGCCCGGTCCGCCTACAGGCTCGAGTCGGGAGCCGTATCCTGTGTCTTGGAGCTCGATCCATCTTTGGAGGTACGGGAGTACCGCGCCACGACCGATCCCTGCCGCGGCTGGGTTTCCCCGGGCTTTGGCGTGCTCGAGCACACCACGACCCTGGTGGGAAGACGGTGCATTGCCAGTGATATTGTGCTGCGATCTTCGGTCGTTCCGGCCCTGCCGGTCCCCCCTCTGAGCCAGCATCGAGCTCCGTGAGTAGCACTACCTCACAAGAAGCCATTACCGTTGTTGGCTTAGGGCACGTCGGGCTGGTGACAGCTACTTGCCTGGCGGCTCGTGGCCGCCGCGTGTTGGGGGTCGAGGCCGATGCGGTGAAGCGCGAGCGAATCGCTGCGGGTGTATCGACCATCAACGAGCCATCTCTGGCGCCGAGGCTCGAGCAGGCGATCTCCTCGGGTCGCATGACGCTGACCATGACCCTCGAGCGGGCGGTGCGGGCGAGCCGGCTCACTCTCGTTTGCGTAGGAACGCCGGGGCAAGCCGGTGGGGAGCTCGATCTGGCCGCAGTCGAGTCGGTCTGCGACGAGATTGCCCTCGCCCTCACCGGAGCGTGCTCTCATACGGTCTTGATTCGCAGCACCGTTCCTCCGGGGACGACCCGCCGATTGGCCTCTCGAATGCGTGAGATCGCCGACGAACATGCCAGGGATCGACTGTGGGTCGGCTGTCATCCCGAGTTCTCACGGGTGGGTTCGGCGGTTCGGGATTTCGACGAGCCGGCCGTTCTCGTTGTGGGCGCCGAGGAAAAGAAGCTCCTCCACGAGCTTCGCTGGCTCTACGAGCTGCAGGCGGGCTCGATCGTTCTCCTGGCGCCGGACGAGGCCGAGCTCCTCAAGTACGCGACCAACGCCTGGCACGCGACGAAGGTGGCTTTCGCCAATGAGATCGGTCGATTGGCACGGAAGCTGGATGTCGACGGCCGCCGGGTCATGGAGGAGTTGGCCCGGGACCGGCGGCTCAATACGTCGAAGGCCTATCTGGAGCCGGGCCTGCCGTACGGCGGCTCCTGCTTGCCCAAGGATCTCGAGGCGTTGCGGACGCTGGCTCGGTACGGGGGCGTTGTGCTGCCGGTGCTCGAGAACGTGGCCGCTTCCAACACGGAGCAGCTCGAGCGGGCGGTGGCTCTGCTCGCGGAGGCGGCTCGAGACGAGGGCTCGGGCGCAATCGGGTTTCTGAGCGTTGCCTTCAAACCGGGCACGGACGAGTTCCGTCAAAGTCCGGTTCTGGCGATGACCCGAGCCCTCGTTGAACAGGGCTTCGCCGTCCATCTGTATGACGAGAACTTTCGACGCGATCGACTCGCAGAGATTCGAGACTGGATGGCGCAGTCCCGTCTGCCGTCCCACCAAGTCGGTCTGTGGACGAGCGTCGAGGAGGTATTGGCCCGTAGCCGGGTCGTGGTTTGTTCCGACCCGTCCGATGCTCGGCTCACGCAGGCGGCCGGGAAGTTTCGAGTCGTGGATCTGGCTGCGGAGTTGGCCCGTTCGGCCTTCGGCAAGACTCGCGAGGGCGGTTTGCCGACCGCGTATCGAAAGACGGCCAGCGATGTCCCGAGCCTCTGAGCGGTCCGTCCTGATCATCGTCCAGGACCTGCCCGTACCTTACGACCGCAGGAGCTGGTCGATCGCCAGGACGCTCCGTGACTTCGGGCATCCTGTGACGGTCATCTGTCCCAAGGACTCTCGCCACCGACGTTGGTTCGAGGATCTCGATGGTGTCCACGTACGCCGCTATCCGATGCCGCTTGAGGCACGAGGCGCACCGGGGTACGTGTTTGAGTTCGCCTGGTGCTGGCTCTGGGCGTTGGCACTGTCGGTTTGGGTGCGGCTGACGGGCCGTGGCTTTCGCGTGATTCACGCTTGCAATCCGCCTGAGACCTATTGGCTGTTAGCGCTCTTGTGGCGACCGTTCGGAGTCCGGTTCGTCTTCGATCACCACGATCTGTCGCCGGAGATGTACCGAGCCAAGTACGGGCGGGATCGAGGAGTGCTGCTGCGCGGGCTGAGCTGGCTCGAGCGAAGAACGTTCGCGACCGCGAACACGGTGTTGGCGACCAACGAGTCGTACAAGGAGATTGCGTGCGGTCGGGGACGCCGGCGCCCGGCAGACGTCTTTGTGGTTCGCTCAGGGCCGGACCGGGAGCGCATCGTCGAAGCCGAGCCTGAGCCGGAGCTGCGACGAGGGCGGGCATACCTGTGCGTCTACCTCGGAAAGATGTGCGAGCAAGACGGCGTCGACTACTTGATGCGGGCGATTCGGATTCTGGTAGCCGATCGGGGACGGCTGGATATTCAGTTCACCTTGATCGGAGAGGGGCCGGAGCAGCCCGCTCTCAAGAGGCTGGCCGGCGAGCTCGGAATCGCGGAATCCTGCTGGTTTCCGGGTTTCTTGCCAGATCGTGATGTGGCCCGGCACCTGGCCACGGCCGACCTGGGGATCGATCCCGACCCAAAGACGGAGTGGTCGGACCGATCGACGATGAACAAGATTCTCGACTACATGGTGTTCGGCTGTCCGATCGTCTGCTTCGATCTGACCGAACATCGAGTGTCGGCGGATGAGGGCGCGGTCTACGTAGAGCCCAACTCGGAAGAACGGATGGCCGATGCCATCGAAGAGCTGCTAGGGGATCCTGAGCGACGAGCTCGAATGGCGGCGGGCTCGAGGCGCCGGGTGCGGTCGGGACTGCTGTGGGAGCATTCGAAGCCCGCGCTCGCCGCCGCGTACGACCATGTCTTCGAGGGCGCAGTTTCTCCGCTCGAAAAGCGGCACCAGGGTGGCCGGGCTTGAGCCGAGAGGGCGCCGTCTTCGTCGTCGGCTTGGCGCGTTCGGGCTCGACCCTGCTCTCTCGTATCTTGGGAGGACACTCGCGGATCTTCTACGGCGGAGAGTGCCATTTCTTCGAGGATGTTTACAGCCGGCGGCGTGAGCTCGGCGATCTGCGTCTGCCCGACGCTCGAGCTAAGGCGGTCGAGCGCCTGCTGACACTCTACGGCCGAACCGGATTCGCGGAGGCCCAGCACAAGTGCGATCGGATCTTTGCCGAGCCCGAGCGCCGGTCGCGGCTGGACCGGAGCTCGAGCTATGCGGAGCTTCTGGCCGCGTTCCTCGGCGAGCAGGCGGATGCGGCGGGCAAGCGGCGATGGTGCTGTCACATGCCCAAAGACGTCTTTCGGCTGGATCAGATTGCGGCGCTCTTTCCCGATGCTCGGTTTGTCGTCACGGTACGTGATCCGCGCGGGTACCTGGCCTCCTACCGCTGCAAGTGGAAGCGTGGTGGCTCCGCGGAGAACCAGGCGCGGTTGCGCGCCATCTACCATCCCGTCGTGACCTCTCTTCTTTGGGCTGCCACGGTGGGCCGGCTCGGGCGAGAGGACTGGAAGGCCGGTTCGTCCGGTCCGCTCGCGGTGCGGTACGAAGATCTGGTGCGTGAGCCGGAGACGGCGGCACGGCGGGTGATGGACTTTGTCGGAGAGGTCTTCGAGCCCGCCCAACTGGATGTTGAGGGCGGCAACAGTTCGTTCTCTCACAAGCCTGGCGGCATCTTTCGGGATTCGGTCGACCGCTGGCGTCGGGAGCTGCCCCGGGCGGAGCAGGGGATAGCTCAGGTCGTATGCCGGCGGGGGATGGCGGAGCTCGGATACCAGACCGAACCCGTCGCGGGTTCGTCGTTTCGCATGCTGGGCTGGCTCGCGAGCACGCCGGTGGGGTTGATGCGGGGTCTCTACGCCAACCGGACCCGTCGCGGCTCGCTCGGCTCCTACATCGGTCGCAGGATGCTCGGCCTGTTGCGTGGAGCGTTGGTCCTAGCAGCGGCGATTGTCGCCACCGGCTGCGGATCGGATGCTTCGCCGCCGTTGGCTCGCTGCGACGATTGCAGCTTGATTCTGATCTCGATCGATACCCTCCGTGCCGATCACTTGGGCGCCTATGGGTATGAGCTACCGACGTCACCGAACCTCGACGCGTTTGCTCGACGGGCGGTGCTTTTCGAGACGGCCCGGTCGCTGTCCCACCGGACTGCCGACTCCCACATGGCTCTCTTTACATCGCTCTATCCGTCGGTGCATGGCGTCCAGAACGCGCGATTCGACGAGCCCTCCAAGCAGCCGTCCCAGGAGATCGAAACCCTTGCACAGAGCCTGGAGCGTCAGGGCTTCGAGACCGTGGCCTTCCACGGCGGAGGCAACGTCTCGGAGCGCTTCGGCTTCGATCGGGGGTTTGGCCGCTACGAGAACGCACGGGGCGAGTCGTTCGACGCGGCCATCCACTGGCTGGAAAGCCGTCCCGGCGGCCGGTTCTTTCTCTTCGTCCACACCTACCACGTCCATGATCCCTACATGCCCGGGCCGCCGTTTGATGCGATGTTTCGGACTCAGGAACCTGGGTCCGTGCTCTTCGGCGCCGAGCTCGAAATCGAGGCCGCCAACGTGGAAGGGCGCAGTCAGTATGAACGACTCAAGAACGCTCAGTGGAATTCGGTAGATCGGGAGTCCGAAGCCGACGTGGCGGATCTTCGCGCCCTCTACGACGGCGAGATCCGTGAAATCGACCGGGACGTCGGGAGGCTGCTCGAGGCCGTTGATCGGCTTGTGCCGCGAGCGGTAGTTGCGCTCACCGCCGACCACGGTGAGGAGTTCGGCGAACATGGACGCTTCCGGCACAATCAGCTTTACGAGGAGCTGCTCCACGTACCGCTGATTCTGCGGGCTCCCGTGCTGCCCGAAGGGGCCCGCGTCTCGGAACCCGTGAGCCATATCGATCTCGGGCCGACGCTTCTCGATCTCCTGGGCTCGGCTCCACTCCGCCAGGCGCAGGGCGGGTCCCTCCTGCCGTTTCTTGCCGGGCAGGGTCCGCCCCCAGCCTTTACCCTGAGCCAGGGGCGAGCGCTTGACCGGTACGGCTTCGAGCGCGCGATCGCTCTCGTTCGTGACGAGCTCAAGCTCATCCTTCCCAACCGACGCGGCGTCGAGCTTTACGATTTGTCGGTCGATCCAGGTGAGACCCGGGATCTGGGTGCGGACGATCCAAGAGCGCTGGCTATGTTGGATGCGGCACACAGGCTCCAGAACGCCAATCTTCGTCTGGCGAAGGGTTTCGCCGCGGATCGCGCCGAAGTCGAGCTGGATGAGGCGGCCCTCGACGAGCTGCGGGCGCTGGGGTACCTCAACTAGCGGTTGGTAGCGTTCCCGTCTGGATTCAACTCGTCCCGCCTACCGTTCGCGGATTCGAGCCGGTACGATCGGGCGTCTGGAACGCGGTATGAAACGAATTCTCGTCACGGGCGCCCTCGGGCAGATCGGCTCAGAGCTGGTGGCGGCGCTGCGCCGGCGCTACGGCGCCGACAACGTGGTGGCCTCGGACATCCGGATGCCCGCCGACACGGGTCTCGAGGGCCCGTTCGAGTTCGTGGACTGCACCAGCTTGAGCCAGGTGCGCGAGGCGGTGCGCCGGCACGACATCGACACCGTCTATCACCTGGCGGCGCTGCTTTCGGCGGTGGCCGAGGAAAAGCCCCAGGTGGCTTGGGACATCAACATGGGCGGCCTCTACCGGGTGCTCGAAGTGGCCCGGCAGAGTGGCCTGGCGGTTTTCTTTCCGAGCTCGATCGGCGCCTTCGGTCCGGGGACCCCGGCGGTCGGCACGCCGCAGGTCACCGTTCAGCGGCCGACGACGATGTATGGCGTGACCAAGGTCGCGGGCGAGCTTCTGTGCGACTACTACCACTCGCGCTTCGGCGTCGATACGCGCGGCGTGCGCTTTCCGGGTCTCATTTCCTACGTCGCAAAGCCCGGAGGCGGCACCACCGATTACGCCGTGGACATCTTCTACCAGGCCATTCGCTACGCGCACTACACCTGTTTTCTCGGGGCCGACACCCGGCTCGACATGACGTACATGCCGGATGCGATCCGGGCGGCGATGGAGGTCATGGAGGCGGATGCCGGCCGGCTCGCGCATAGGAACTCTTTCAACATCACCGCCATGAGCTTCACCCCGGCCGAGCTGGCGGCCGAGATTCGCAAGCACCTTCCCGGGTTCCGGATCGAGTACGAGATCGATCCGGTGCGCCAGGCGATCGCCGACTCATGGCCGGACTCGATCGATGATTCGGCGGCCCGGGCCGAGTGGGACTGGCTGCCGGAGTACGATCTCGAGACCATGACCCGAGACATGCTCGACCAGCTCGGCCGGCGCCTGGAGGGTGCCGGCGAGTCGGGGGACTGAGGCCGCGCGTCGGGCCGGAATCGGTCCAGGATCCGCGCGAGACAGGAAACGACGGGAGAATCCCAGCCATGCCGAAGGATCGATTGGACCGGGCGCTGAGCGCGGCGGTCGCCGAGCTCGAAGCGGACGGCCGCGCCAAGGGGGCCGAGACCGAGATCGTTGCGGTGCTGCCGGCCGCCGAGGAACGCGGTCCGCGCGTGCTGCTGGCGGGCGAGGGCGACCGCGAGTTCCTGCGCATGAACTCGAATGGCTATCTGGGCCTCGCCGATCGCGCCGAGCTCAAGACCGCCGAAGAAGAAGCGACTGCGGCGTTCGGGGCCGGCCCCGGGGCGGTGCGTTTCATCAGCGGCACCTACCGGCCGCATCTCGAGCTCGAGCGCGAACTGGCCGCCTTTCACGGCCGGGAGGCGGGCATGATCTTCAGCTCAGCCTACGCCACGGTGGTCGGTGTTCTGGCGCCCCTGACCAGTCCCGCGACGGCCATCGTCTCGGACGAGCTCAACCACAACTGCATCATCAACGCCATGCGCCTGGCGCGTCCCAAGGTCAAGAGAATCTACAAACACTCGGACATGGCCGATCTCGAGGCCAAGCTCGCCGAGTGCGTGGGCGAAGCCGACCGGGTGGTCGTGGTGACCGACGGCATCTTCAGCATGCGCGGCGATTGGGCGCCGCTGGCCGAGATGATGGATCTTGCGCGGAAGTTCGATGCCGAGTTTCCGCAAAACGTGGCGGTCATGACCGACGACTCCCACGGCGTGGGCGCGTTTGGCGCCACCGGCCGGGGCACGGAGGAGCACACGGGCGCTCCGGCCTCCGACATCCTGGTCGGCACGCTGGGCAAGGCCTTCGGAGTCAACGGCGGCTACGTCGTGGGCAGTGCCGCGCTGGTGCGCTACCTGCGCGAAACCGCGCCCATGTACATCTACTCGAACCCGATCACGGTGGGCGAGGCGGCGGCGGCCCGGGCGGCCTTGCGGCTGGTGGACTCAGAGGAGGGCCACCGGCTTCTGGAACACCTACGCTCCATGACCGCCCGCTTCGAGCAGGGCTTGGTCGATCTGGGCTTCGAGACCATTCCCGGCGAGCATCCGGTGGTGCCACTGGTGGTCCGCGACACCCCCAGAACGGCGGCGCTGGTAGAGCATCTCTTCGAGCATGGCGTTCTGGCCACCGGCCTCAACTACCCGGTGGTACCCAAGGGCGACGAAGAGATCCGGTTTCAGATCTCGGCGGCCCACACCGTGGCCGACGTCGACCTGGCTCTCGAAGTCCTCGAGAGCTTCGGAGCCCCTACCGCTTGACGAGCCAGCCGGCGGCCAAGGCGTCGGCGTACTCGTTCCAGCGATCGCCCGAGTGGGCGGCGATCCACTCCAGCCGGCAGCCAGGGTGGGCTCGATAGAGGGCGAAGAGCTCGCGCACCAGATCCAGGTTCTTGAGCGGCGAGCCCTTGCGTTTCCAGCCGTTGCGCTCCCAGCCGGCAGCCCACTTCGTGAGGGTATCGACGCACAGCCGGCTGTCCGAATAGACGGTGGTCTCGGCGTTCTCGGGCAGGATCCGGTAGGCCTCCATCAGGGCGGTCAGCTCCATGCGGTTGTTGGTGGTCTCGACGGCGTAGCCGCTCTCCTCGGCCAGGATCTTGCCGTCTTCGACCCACACGAACCCCCAGCCGCCCGGTCCGGGATTGGGAATCGCGCTGCCATCGGTGAAAACACCGCTGGTGGGACCGCCGTCGTACTTGGCGAGGACCTCGGCCGGCGTCAGAAGCTCTTCCCGGGTCGAGCGGCGCCGCCGCGAGCGAGGCTTTGCGGTCTTCTTGCGCGGCGAGTGCCGCCGGCAGTAGCTCGGCGTCCACCCGGGGTACTTGTCGAGCGCCGCCTGCGGCACCTCGAAATCGGCACTGCAAACGCGGCAGGTGAAGACGGTTTCCGAAGCCATGGCGGGGCCGATCTTACCGGTCGTGGTTTCGCGTACCATGCAACCCGGCACAACGACCCTCGTAGTTGACGATGGATGGGAATTCTGGAGACTAGAACGATGACGGGACGCAGCATTTTCATGACAGCCGCTCTGGTGAGCTCAATGGCTCTGCCGGCGGTCGCCGAGGACTGGCCGCAATGGCGCGGCCCCAACCGCGACGGACGCTCGGCCGAGACCGGGCTTCTTCAATCCTGGCCCGAGGACGGGCCGCCGCGATCCTGGACGGCGACCGGCCTCGGCAGTGGCTACTCGAGCCTGGCCGTTGCCGGCGGCCGGATCTACACCTTGGGGGATCATGGGGACGGGCAGTACGTCGTCGCCCTTGCCGAATCCGACGGCAGCCATCTCTGGAAGACCCGTGTCGGACCGAGCTGGGACGACAGATACCTGGGTCCGCGCTCCACGCCGACCGTGGACGGCGAGCGCCTGTACGTCATGAGCACCGAGGGCGCAATCGTCTGTCTCGAAGCCGAGACCGGTCGGGAAGTCTGGCGGCGCAGCCTGCCCGGGGACTTCGGCAGCCACTTGATGCAAGCCATGGGCACGACGGACTGGAAGTACGTCGAGTCGCCCCTGGTCGATGGCGATCGGGTGATCGTCACTCCGGGGGGCACGGACGCTGCTCTGGTGGCTCTCGACAAGAACACCGGCGAGGAGATCTGGAAGGCGCGGATTCCGCGGCTCGGTTCGGCCGGGACCGACGGCGCCGGGTACTCGTCGGTGGTCGTCTCCCATGCCGCCGGCGTCAGGCAGTACGTTCAGTTTCTCGGCCGCGGAGTGATCGGGGTCGAGGCCGAGACCGGCCGCTTCCTGTGGGGCTACAACCCGGTGGCGAACGACATCGCCAATATCGCCACACCGCTGGTCACCGGTGACTACGTCTTTGCTTCGAGCGGCTACGGTACCGGCGCCGCGCTGGTCCGGATCCAGCGGGCGGAGGAAGGCGAGGACGGGAGCCGTCCGCTGGTCGCCGAGGAAGTGTATTTCTTGGAGCCCGACACCTTCCAGAATCACCACGGCGGCCTGATTCTGGACCGTGGCTACGTCTACACCGGCACCGGGCACAACCGGGGCTTTCCGATCGCGGTCGCGCTCGAGAGCGGCGAGGTGGCGTGGGGACCCGAGCGCAACGAGGGCCGCAACTCGGCGGCGGTGACCTATGCCGACGGCCGGATCTACTTCCGCTACCAGGACGGCCGCATGATCCTCGTCGAAGCGAGCGCGGAAGGGTACCGGGAGCACGGTAGCTTCATGATTCCGGATGTCGAGCGCGAGAGTTGGGCTCATCCGGTGATCGCCAACGGCCACTTGTACTTGCGCGAGCAGGACGCCCTTCACGTCTACGACGTGCGCGCTCGCTAGGGCGGGCCGCGGCCGGAGTCCGGCTCGGCCTCAGTCGAGCAGGCTCTTGGCGAAGTCGACCAGGGTGTAGACGTCGGCGAAGTTGGTGGCGAGGCCCACCGAGACCCGAACCGCTCCCGTGCCCTTGCCGTCGATACAGCCCTTGAAGGTCTCGAGGGTGAGTCTCTCTTCGGTGTTGCTGAAGCAGGTGACGAGCTCGGAACGGCCCAGGCCGAGCGCGATCTCGCCGGCCCCCGGGTTGCAGAAGCAGCCCGTCCGGAGCGAAATGTTGCGCCGGTTGGCGCGTTCCTCGACTTCCTGGTGGTCGATGAGGCGTCCGGCGGCGTCGGTGAAGTTGACCGCGATCGCGCCACCCCGGCCCTCGGTGCTGAGCGGGCCGTAGACCAGGATCAGAGGCGCGCCGTTCGAGTGCTTGAGGCCGATCAGTTGCTCGAGGAGCCACCCGGTCAGGCAGCGCACCCGCTCGTGAATGGTCTCGACCCCGATCGAGTCCAGGAAGTCGAGGCCGATCTCGACCGCGGGGATATTCGAATAGTCGAGGGTTCCATCCTCGAACGCGGCGGCGCCGACCGCGAGAACGTGGGTGTCTGCCTGGACCGAAGCCACCTCGATCGTGCCGCCGGCGAACCACGGACGGTGCAGCTTCTCGAGGGCGGGCCAGCGGGCGATGAGGGCGCCCACGCCGGTGGGGTAGCCGAACATCTTGTAGAACGACAGCGCCACGTAGTCGGGCTTGACGATGCTCAGGTCCAGCCGGTTGGTCGGCACGAAGGCCGCAGCGTCCAGGAGTACGTCCCAGCCGTGCTCGTGGGCGCGCTGGATCCAGTCGAGAGGATGCTGGACGCCGGAGAAATTGGACTGGGCCGGGAAGGCAAAGAGGTCGTGCCGTCCCGGCCGGCCCTTTGCCAGATAGTGTTCGAGCTCGGCGTCGTCGATCCGCAGCCGCGGGGGAGCCAGGGGCACGTAGGTGGTCTCGGCACCATGGACCCGATCGAACTCGCGGATGCCGTTGACCGAGTTGTGGTTGTCGAAGGTCAAGAGGAACCGGTCGCCGGGCTCGAAGGGATAGGACTCGCCGACCAGCTTGAGAGCGTGGCTGGCGTTGGCGGTGAAGATGACCCCGTACTCCTCCGGCGAGGCCCGGAAGAACTCGAGCACTCGGCGCCGGCAGCGCTCGACCCGGTCGGTGGTGGCGAGCGAGGTCGGGTTGGTGGAGTGCGGGTTGCCCAGCACATGGCTCAGCAGGAACTCGGAATGATCCCGCACTTGGCAGTCGGCGTAGAGACCGCCGCCGGTGTAGTCCAGATAGACGTGGCCCTGGCGGTCGAGGCGCGGGAATTCTTGCTCGCGCAACCGGTCCAACTCGGCCGTCGCCGCGAATTCGGGATAGGCCTCGAGGAAGGCCCGGTAGGCGTCTTCCTGACTGTTCGCGGCCCGGTTCGAAAGGGCCGTTCCGGCTTCGGCCAGACTGTCCATGGCGGGGAAAACCCTACCATGTGGGGCGGTCTCGAGAGACCCGAAGCGGGGGCTCGCTGAGACCGGAAGGCGTTCGGCGCGGGCCGCTTCGAGGCGGGCTCTTCGGGCGTGGTTGCGCCGGGCGTCGTATAGACTCTCCGTCTTCGATGCCGCGCGATCTTCCGGAGCGCGCACCCCCCCCGGATCCCAGCCGAACCCTCAAGCCAGCCGTGAACCCGGAACCCGATTCGGAACGCCCGATCTCCGTCCGGCCGCCCCGTCCTGAGTCGTCAGGGCGTAGCGCGGAGTGGCGCGCGCGGGCGGCGATGGCGGCCGCGCTCGGCCTGCCGGCCGTTCTCTATCTGCTGACCCTCTACCCGGGCGTCGGCGGCCGCATCAACACCGGTGACTCGGCCAAGTTCCAGTACATCGGAGAGATCCTGGGCGTGCCGCACCAACCGGGCTATCCGCTCTACGTGCTGCTCAACTTCCTGTTCACCCGTCTGCCGCTGCCGCTCGATCTCGCGACCAAGGTCAATCTACTCTCGGCGGTCTTGGCGTTGGCCGCGGGCTGGTTGCTGTACTTGTTGGCGTTTGACTTGGGTACGAGCCGGTGGGCGGCGGTCGCGGCCACCTGGGCCCTGCTTTTGAGCCCGGTGGTCTGGATCTACGCCACCGAGGCCGAGGTCTACGCGCTCCACCTCCTGCTCGTGGTGGCCGTCTGCTGGCTCGCCAACCGTTGGCTGGAGGGGCGCGAGCCGGTCGTGCTGGGTGCCCTGTTGCTGGTCCTGGCGCTGGCCTTTGCCCATCACACCACCATCGTCACCCTGGTTCCGGCGGTAGCGTGGGCGGTCTGGCGCGGTGGCTGGCGGACGCTGGTCTCGCGGCCGGTGGTGACGGCGGCCGTCCTCGGCGCCGTGGTGACCGCCGCGCTCTACGGCTTCGTTCTCTACCGATCGCATTCGGACGCCGCCTTCGTCGAAGGCATCGACCGGGGAGCCGAGATCACCGACCTCGTGGACACGGTCTCCGGGACCCGGTTCACCGAGAAGAACCTCATGCGCAAGGGGCCGGGCGAGCTCGTTGCCCGGCTGGGCGCGCTGCCGCTCGAGGCCGGGCGCCAGCTCTCCTGGGCGACCGTGGTGCTGGCGCTCGCCGGCGCCGGTTGGATCGGCCGCAAGCGGTCCGCGCGCGCCTTCCTGCTCCTGGCGGCGGGGGTGTCGGTGGCACTTCTCGCCGTCTACCACATCGGGGACTGGAAATCGTACCTGCCGCCCATCTGGGCACTCACCGTGCTGCTGGCGGTTCTGGGCGTCGAGCGGGTGCGGTCGGGCTGGCCGCGGAGGCTGGCGCTGGCGCTCTGGACGGCCGTTATCGGCGTCGGTGCGGTTTCGACCTGCGGCGAGGTCGCCGTTGCCAGCAATCCGTACGATCGAGAGATGCTGATCGAGATGGCCGGCAACGATGCCGTGGTGGCCGCTTACCGGGGACCGGGCTACAAAGCTCGGCAGCTCGGCAAGTATCATGAGATTGGCCGGCACCTGGGCCGCGACCGCGGGCTCCTGTTTCGCTCCGCGGGCGTGATCTTCGAGCAGCAATACCAGTTTCTCGAAGAGTGGCCGATCTACTTCTCGAAGGAACCGGTCCGACGCATGTTTGCCGAGCACCACGTGGATTTCGAGGACCTGGTCCATCCGACCCGGCCGCAGGTCGTGTACTCGCGCACCGGATCGGTCTGGCCCATCGGCGAGATTCGGATCGAGCCGGCGGGAGCCGGCGAGGTCGTGGTGCGCGATGACCGGAACCTCACCTTGATCGACGCCCAAGACGAGGCGCCGATTCGGATCGCGGCGATCGACCGGACGGGACTGCGGGTTCGCGGCGTGGGCTTTTTCGACTACTCGGACGTTCTGGAGTCGTTGAAGCAACCCGGTGTCGCGTCGTTTCTGATCAAGATTGCGGACGACGACATGATCGTGGCGGTGGCTCGCGTGCCGCAAAGCCGGGCGGACCACGAGCGGTTCGTACGCCTGGCCGAGTTCCTGTTGCATCCCTTGGAGAGCCCCCAGGACGCGATTGGACGCAGTCACTATGTGGTGGCCGGCGTCAAGCGAACGCTGGATCGCGAGGGCATCGCCGTCTTCGATCCCGAGACCCCGATCGCTCTCGACGTCGTGCCAATGGATGGTGACGCGTCCGAGGAGCTCGGTGTGCTCGACGGTGGAACCGAGGAGGCACCCGATGCCGGGAATTGACCCGAGGCGAGGGCTGGCCCTGGGCTTGATCGCCGGTTGCGCCCTCGTGGTTGCGGGGTGCGGCCAAGACTCCGAGTCCGAGTCTCGAGAGCGCGCGGCGGCGGCCAAGATCGACGCTCGCGAAACCGGTCTCAAGGTGGTCTGGCTCGGCATCGACGGCGGCACCTTCACCGTGCTCGATCCGCTGCTCGAGGCGGGCCGCCTACCCAACTTCGCCCGCCTGATCGAATCCGGGGCAAGAGGTCCGCTCCGCTCGGAGAAACCCATGAAGTCTCCGGCTCTCTGGACCACCATCGCCACCGGCCACGATCGGGAAGAGCACGGCATCGGGGACTTCGTCGTGACCGTGCCCGGGGCGGACGGCGAGTCCTCCGAGCGGGTTCTGGTCAACTCCACGATGCGCCGCAAGCTCAACGTCTGGGACGTGCTCTCCGCCGCGGGGCGCAGTGTCGGGATCGCCGGCTGGTGGTCTACCTGGCCGGCCGAGCCGGTGCGCGGCTGGGTGGTCTCGGACCGGCTGACCCGGAGCCGCTGGAGCGAGTGGTCCGACGGCCACAAGGATCGAGCGGCCACCTTTCCGCCCGAGCTGGCGGGCGAGCTCCGTCACCTGGTCGTGAACCCGGCCGAGCCGCCGCTCGAGGAGATCCGGCGCCTGGCGGCGTATACCCCGGCCGAGGAAGCCGAGCTCCTGGCGGCGGAAAAGCCGGTCCGCGGACACGGTCCGGGCGTCTTGAAGTTCGCCTTCTCGAATCAGCGCACCTTCGAGGAGATTGCCCTCGAGCTGGTTGGCCGCGGTCAGCCCGATCTGGCGGCGATCTTCCTGATCGCCAACGACGCCATCTCCCACACCTACTGGCATCTCTACGATGCCGACGCTTTCGAAGGCGTGGATCGAAAGCTGGCGGACCGGCTGGGCTCGGTCGTCCCCAACATGTACCGGCACAACGACGGCTATCTGGGCCGGCTGCTCGAGATCCTGGACGACGACACGGTCGTCTTCGTCGTTTCGGACCACGGCTTCCAGGCGAGTGGCAAGCTGCCCGAGACCGCCAGACTGGCCGGCAGCCTGGGAGCGAAGTTCAATGACGATTTTCTCGACGACGGGGGTGGTGTCGTGACCGTGGGGCAGCCTGGTGTGCACCACTTGGAAGGCATTTTCATCGCCTCCGGAGGGCCGGTCGTCGCCGCCGACGGGGTCGAGGCATCGATCTACGACCTGGTGCCGACCACCCTGGCCCTCATGGGCTTGCCGGTGCCCGAGGACCTCCCCGGCCGGGTGTTGGAGGAGATCCTGGCTCCCGACTTTCTCGAGCGATTTCCGGTGCGGACCGTTCCGACCTACGAGCGCCTGGTCAATCGGCGGGCGCTGCGGCAATCGATCGACGAGTCGACGCCGGACGAGGAGCGGGTCGAGATGCTGCGCTCGCTCGGATACTTGAACTAGTACCCGTGCCGGCTTCTACCCGAATCCGCGGCCTCTTGGGAGCGGCGCTTCTGGCACTCGCCGCTCTGGGCGTGGGAGTCGCGGCCGGCTGCGCGCCGGCCGGTCCGTCCAGCGTGGTCCTGGTCGTGGTCGACACGCTCCGGGCCGACCATCTCGGAGCCTACGGCTACGAGCGGCCGACGAGCCCCGCGATCGATCGCTGGGCCGCCTCGGCCGCGGTCTTCGAGCACGCCTTCGCGCCCTCGCCCTGGACGCTTCCCTCGATCGCCTCGATGCTGACCGGCCGGTTGCCGACCGAGCACGGCGCCGGCGTCGATCGAAAGGACGAGCTGCCCGAGGGCACGCCGCACAACCAAAGGTTCCAGCGCCTGGGCGACGGCATCGTCACTCTGGCTGAGATCTTCTCGGCCGAGGGCTATGCCACCGGGGCTCTCATCAACAATTCCTTCCTGCATCCTCGCTTCGAGCTCGACCGGGGATTCGACAGCTACGACTACGCGCCGGGCAGGGGCAAGAAGTCGCGCCGCGCCGACGAGGTGGTGGACCTGGCGCTTCAGTGGATCGCGGACCGGGAGGGCCCCTACTTTCTGCTGGTCCACATCTTCGATCCCCACTGGCCGTACGCCGCGCCCGAGGGGTTTCGGGGCAGCTTCCTCGGCAAGCGAACCCTTCGCTCGGGAGAGCTCAAGGAGGTACGCGCCGCGCTCCGAGCCGGCGAGCCGATCGACCTCGACGCCTTCGCAGCGGCCTACGATGAAGAGATCGCCTTCACCGACCGGGAGCTGGGCCGCCTGCTGGAAGGCCTGGGCGAAGCGGGAGACGAGCCGGTGGTTTTCTTGACCTCGGACCACGGCGAAGAGTTCGGCGAGCACGGCGGCTTCGAGCACGGGCACACGGTGTACAACGAGCTCTTGCAAGTGCCGCTCATTCTGTCCGGACCCGGCATCTCGGCGGGACGGTCTCGCGAGCCGGTGACACTACTTGACCTGGGACCGACCCTGCTCGACGCGGCGGGTCTCGAGGTCCCGCAGGGATTCTCCGGCCGGTCGCTTCTGAACCGCCAAGCGGCGGCTTCCGAGCGCCTGCTGATCGCCGAGCGCACGCTCTACGGAGCCGAGAAACAGGCCCTCATCCGCTGGCCGTTCAAGCTCATCTGGTCTCCCGGACGAAGCAAGTCCGCTCTCTACGACCTGGAGCGGGACTTTGCCGAGACTCGGGATCTCGGTTCCCAGGACCCGGATCGCGCGCGGCGGATGGCGGGTTCCCTGGACCGGGTGCTCGCGACGCTGGAGCGGGCCACCGCTGGCGAGGCCGAGTTGGACGACGAAGTACTCGAGGAGCTGAGGTCCCTGGGTTACATCGAGTAGCCCCAGAAATCGAAGCACCCCAAGGAACGATCATGGCTACTTCGCGGCGCGACGATCTGCGCAATCTCGCCATCATTGCCCACGTCGATCATGGGAAGACGACCCTGGTGGATGCCATGCTCTGGCAGAGCGGCATTTTCCAGGAGCACCAGGAGATCCACGATCGGGTCATGGATTCGATCGATCTGGAGCGCGAGAAGGGCATCACGATCATGGCCAAGAACACGGCCGTCCGGTTCGGCGACGTGCACATCAACATCGTCGACACCCCGGGTCACGCGGACTTTGGCGGCGAGGTCGAGCGCACCCTGAAGCTGGTCGATGGCGTGCTGTTGCTGGTCGATGCCGCCGAAGGTCCGCTGCCTCAGACGCGGTTCGTGTTGCGGAAAGCCCTCGAGGCCGGCCTCGCGCCCATCCTGGTCATCAACAAGATCGACCGCGGCGATGCCCGCCCGGCCGAGGTTCTGGACGAAGTCTACGATCTCTTTATCGATCTCGACGCGGCCGACGACCAGCTCGACTTTCCGGTGCTCTACGCCAATGCCAAGGACGGCGTCTGCCGGACGGAAGCCGAAGGCCCGGACGAGACGCTGCGCCCGCTCTTCGAAGAGATCCTCCGAACCGTGCCGGCGCCGGAGTTCGATCCCGACCGGCCGTTGCAGCTCCTGGTGACGACGCTGGACCACGACGAGTACGTGGGCCGGCTGGCGATCGGCCGGATCGTCCAGGGTCGGCTGGCGCCGGGGGATACGGTCGCCCGGTGCCGGCTCGACGGTGGCGCCGAGACCGTGAAGGTGACCCGCCTCTACGGCTACGACGGCTTGGGACGGGTCGAGATCGCCTCGGCTGGGCCCGGCGACATCGTGGCGGTGGCCGGCCTCGAAACGGTCTCGATCGGCGAGACCCTGGCCGACCTCGAGCGCCCGGAGCCCCTGCCCGCCGTGACCGTGGACGAGCCCACCATGGCCATGGTGTTCTCAGTCAACGATTCGCCGCTGTCCGGCCGTTCCGGCCGGCACCTCACCTCGCGCAAGCTCAAGGAGCGGCTCGAGCGCGAGACTCTGACCAACGTCTCGATCCGGGTCCAGAACGCGCCCGGTGGCAACGGCTACGAGGTCGCCGGCCGAGGCGAGCTCCAGCTCGCCATCCTGATCGAGATGATGCGGCGCGAGGGCTACGAGTTTTCGGTCGGCCGGCCGCAGGTGCTCACCCATCGGGACGCGTCGGGGGTGCTGGTGGAGCCCATCGAAAAGCTCACCATCGACTGCCCCGAGGAGCACGTCGGGGTCGTGACCCGACGCCTGGGCAATCGGCGCGGCCGCATGATGGGCATGGTCAACCACGACAGCGGCCGGGTGCGGCTGGAGTTCGAGGTGCCCACTCGCGGCCTCATCGGCTTTCGCACCGATTTCTTGACCGATACCCGGGGCGCCGGCATCATGAACCATGTCTTTGAACGCTATGGACCCTGGGAAGGGGAGATCAGCCAGCGCGCAACTGGCACACTGGTAGCCGACCGGGCCGGCAAGGTCACGGCCTTTGCCGTCGATCATCTCCAGCCCCGAGGCGTGTTCTTCGTGGGGCCGGGCACCGAGGTCTACGAGGGCATGATCGTGGGCGAGCATTCGCGGCCGGGCGACCTGGACGTCAACATCACCAAGGAGAAGAAACTCACCAACATGCGCGCGGCTTCGGCCGATGTTCTGGTGCGGTTGGTGCCGCCCCGGGCGCTGTCGCTCGAGCAGGCGATCGAGTTTCTGGCCGAAGACGAGGTGATCGAAGTGACGCCCGAAACCTTCCGGCTGCGCAAGAAGATCCTGGCCGCCAACCGACGCAAGTAGAGCGGCGGACGCGGGGAGGCGCCCGTCGCGAGCTCGCGGATCGCGCTACTGCTCGAAGCAGTAGAGGCGGAAGGAGTTGTTGCAGCCGGTGTTGGTGTTGGTGGTCCAGGTGGCGCCGCTGTCGCCGGCGGTTCCGAAGTGGCCCGATTCGAACTGATCTGCCGAACCCCAGACGTCGCTCTGCGAGCCGCCGGGGCCGCAGTCGCGCCGGTGGTCGAAGGCGTCGCCGTCGGTCTTGGTGTTGGTCCAGACCGAGCCCGACGCAGTCGCGCCGTTCTCGTCCCGGTCGATGCCGTGGTCGAGCGAGCCGTCGGTCAGGTCGGCCCAGTCGTCGGCGACTTTGGTACCGGTGGTCAGCACGTACGGTGAGGACGAATGAGTCATGCGCTGGGCCACGTTCTGGGTGCCGCCGCCGTTGCCGGTCCAGTCCGGCCGCCCGCTGATCCAGGCCTTGAAGGAGCCCGAGAGTCCGGCCGCTTCGGCCGCGGCCTGGCACTTGGCATCGGCGCCGGCGAAGTTCCCCAAATTGCCAGAGAAGGTCTGGCTGGTGACGAACACGACCTTGTTATCCACGGGTTCTTGGGGATCCTCCCCGGGTGGAGACTCACAGTTGCGCAGGATCAGCAGGAGGATGATGAGAAGCAGGATGAGGAGAATCAGCCAAACCGCCGATGCGCTGGCTCCGCCAGTTGCCCTTCTGGATCGAGTCATGGTGCCTCCCGGGGTTTCTTGTAACGTCAGCCGTAAGATCCGAGCATCGTCGGCATCCCCGGACCTGTGTCGTCACTGGGAGCGGAGACGTCGCCGGCCTGGGAGGGGTCGGAAAAGCGTTGCTCGGGATCGGGCTAGGTGGCGCCGGTCGAGCAACTTCTGTTCGTGAACCGCAAGGCCTGCACGCTTCTGGGCCGAAGGGCGCTTCTCTTTGACCGACCGGACGCGAGCTGGTTCAAGACGAGGTCGAAACCGAACCGGGTAGGATCCGTACCTATTCGCAACCACCGTCAAGGGAAGGAGAGATTCATGAACCGAACCCGTCCTTTGGAAAAGATGCTGCCGACGCTTGCGTTGGTGCTGCTTGCGGCCGGTCCGCTCGTCGCCCAGTGGCCGCCCGAACCCAAGAACCTCCAGGTTTTCCCTGAGGACATCGACACCCGCCAACTCCTCGGAGCAATGCGCGGCTTCTCCCGTGGGCTAGGAGTCCGTTGCCAGCACTGCCACGTCGGCGAGAAGGGCCAGCCCCTGTCCACGTTTGATTTCGCTTCGGACGACAAGGCCGCGAAGCTTGCCGCCCGCGCGATGATGCGGATGGTTCGCTCGATCAACGAGCAGGTCGCCGAAACCGTCACCGACGGTGCCGAGCCGGTCGTGGTGCGCTGTGTGACTTGTCATCGCGGCGCCCTGCTGCCGGAGCAGCTCGAAGACCTCCTGGCCCGAGAGGTCGCCTCAGGCGGCGCTGAGGCCGCTCTGAGCCGCTACGGCGAGCTGCGAGAGAAGCACTACGGCAGCCACACCTACGACTTTGGCGAGGGGACGCTGGTACGGACGGCCGAAGCGGTCGGGCGCGAGGATCCAGGTGCGGCCATCGTCCTTCTCCAGCGCAACCTGGAGCTCTTCCCGGAATCCGCCTGGACCCTGGGCACGCTGGCTCAGGCGCAACAGCAGGCAGGGGACCGGGACGGGGCGATCGCCACCTTGGAGCGGATGCTGGCCCTCGACCCGGACAACGAGCGCGTTCAGCAGATGTTGGAGCAGATACGCGCGGCACCCACCGACGGCGACGGCTAGCCTGCTTCAGCTCGGTTTAGCTGGCTCAGCCCACTCAGCTGCGGAAGACCAGATCCACCCAGCGGGCCATCAGCTTCTCGGTCTCGGGGCTGTCCCGGTAGCGTTCGAGGGCGGCTTTCTGCTCGGCCGGCGTCAGGTGCTCGGCGTAGCCCTCGAGATAGCGTAGATAGCGGCCCCGGTTGGTGTGGCCATCCAGCTCGGGGTGAAACTGGGTCGCCCAGATGGGCTGGTCCGGAACCCGGAAACACTGGTTCGGACAGCGATCGCTGGTGACCAGGTTCTCGAAGCCTTCGGGTAGGGTCTCGGCCCGGTCCTTGCGGCCGAGCTGGCCCATGAAGCTCTCGGGCAGGGTGCCGAGAAGCGGGTCCGACTGTCCTGCCTCGGTAAGCCGGAGCTCGTAGGTGCCGACCTCCATCGACGCCGTGTCGTGCACGATCCGGCCGCCGAGAGCCGCGGTCATGAGCTGGAATCCGAAGCAGGACGCGAAAGTCGGGAACCCCAGGGTGACGACCTCGCCGAAGAATCCGAGGAGCTGCTCGAAGTTCGGCAAGTGCGCTTTCGACACGTAGTAGTCGCCACTGCCGCCGATAAGGAGGCCGTCGAAGCGCCGGATTCGATCCCATCCGGGAGGACCGCTCAAGAGGTCGTGGGCGGCGATGCGGTCCAACTCAAGCGCGGTCTTCTCGGCGAACGAACGGCGCTCTTCCTCGAGCACGGGATCGTCCGGCTCCCGGGTCTGAAGAAGGAGGAGTCGGATGGACATGGGGGCCGAGTCTACCCGGCCCCGAAGCGGCCGCCTGGAGTGCCACCACGTCTACCCTTGGCGCACAGGACGCCGGGGCTGTTAGGGATTGCTCCGTCCGGCCCGGATCGCTTCGCGGTACGCGCGCGCCCGGGCGGCGACCGTGGGCAGGTCGACGCTGCGAACTTCGCCGCCGTCGACCAAGATCTGGCCGGCGACGAGAACCGTGCGTACGTCTGACGCCTTGGTCGAATACACCAGCGTCGAGTAGGTGTTCTGCTCCGCCTGCTCCGCCTGCTCCGCCTGCTCCGGCTGCTGCGGCTCCTGATGAATACCGTCTGCGCCGACCACGACCAAGTCGGCCCACTTGCCGACCTCGATCGAGCCGATCTCAGCGTCCAGGTCGATGGCCGCGGCGCCGCCGATCGTGGCCATGCGGAAAGCCTCCCGGGCGGACACGACCGTGGGGTCCCGGGCCGTGACCTTGTGGATCTTGGCGGCCGTGTCCATCTCTTCCCACAGGTTGAGGTCGTTGTTCGAGGCGGCGCCGTCCGTGCCCAGGCCGACGGCGACGCCGGCGTCGAGAAGCGCCGGGACCGGTGCGATACCGGCTGCGACTTTCATGTTGGACTGGGGACAGTGGGCAACTCCGATGCCGCGTTCGGCAAGAAGCGCGATCTCCTCGGGCGTCGGCCACACCACGTGAGCGGCCAGCAGCCGGTCGGTAGCGAGTCCGAGCGAGTCGAGATAGGCGATCGAGGTCATGCCCGTGCGCTCGACCATGGTGGCGACCTCTGAGCGATCCTCGGCCACGTGCATGAGAAGCGGCGCGTCGAGCTCGACCGCGAGGGCCTGGGTCTGGCGCAAGTGCTCGGCCGAGACCAGGTACGGCGAGTGGGGGGCAACCGCCGGCACGATCCGCTCGTGGCCGCGCCAGCGCTTCACGAACCTGCGGGTATAGGCGACGGCTTCGTCCCAGGTCTTGTTGTCGGGTGCCGGAAAGTCGATCAGGGTCTCGCCGACCACCGCCCGCATGCCGCAGCGCTCGGCTTCTTCGGCGATGACGTCGTCGAAGTAGTACATCTCGACGAAGGTGGTCGTGCCGGCGCGCAACATCTCGGCGCACGCCAGGCGCGTTCCCCAGCGCACGAACTCCTCATCGACGTGACGGGCCTCGGCCGGGAAGATGTGGTTCTCGAGCCAGTCCATGAGCTCGAGGTCGTCGGCGAGGCCGCGAAAGAGCACCATGGGGACGTGGGTGTGGGTGTTGACGAGTCCCGGGATGACGAACGCTCCCCGGGCGTCGAGCCGCGGGGCCGCCGGATAGCGGGCCTCGAGCGCCGCCGTGGTGCCGACGGCCACGATCCGTCCCTTAGCGACCGCGACCGCGCCGTCGGGGATGATCCGATCGCGGGGATCGACGGTCACCACCGTGCCGCCGGTGATGAGCAGTGTCGACGAAGACTCGCTACCGCCTTCGGCAGGTCGGACCGGGTCGGACGGGCCAGGGGGGGCGACAGTGCCACAGGCCAGAAGCGCGCTCGCCAGTAGCACCAGGGCTCCCCGAGGGGCTCTACGACAGGCTTGCTGATAGCGGCGGAGCCGGGCTTTCCGGCGGCCCGCGTTGCCTCCTCCGGAGCTCGAGATCCCGTCGAGCGGCCGGCCTCTCGCGGCTCCCGGTCCGTGCACTTCCGACCCTGGGCTCACGATGTGCGGAGCCTACCACCCGGCCATCAAGGTGGACGCCGCAGAAAAACGGCCACGTCGGCGTCAATCGTAGCCGGCTGGCGAGTGAGCGCGAGCGAGTCGCCGGAGAGGTTGGCGGTCGCACGGGCGCTCGGCCAAGTCGAGGTCGGGCCGGACGGGCAGCGTGCCAGTCTGAGTCATCGTAGAATCGGTGCCTTCCAGTTCGATCGGCTGCGACGGGGCCCCGGTGCGCGTGTGCCGGACCGTCAGCGGCAGGCGAAAGGAGGTCACGAGGATGTTCATAACGCTGCTGACCGTAACCCTGCTGGTTTCGCTCATCTGCTGTGCCGTAGTCGCCCGCATCTTCGACCGGCCGATCCGCAAGATCCTGGATCGGATCGTTGCCGAGGATCTGGGCTCCGCGTGGCATCGCTACGTCAAGTTCGCGATCTACGTGGTCGGTGTCTCCGGCGGCGTCAAGATCCACCAGCTACAGACCTTCGTGACCGGCTACGGTGACGCCAAGCCGGTGGCGCTGACTTCCGAGCGCTGGACCCTCGAGGTCTACCGGACGGTGATCGAGACCCTGGGGAGCCTTGCCTGGATGCTCCTGGTGGTCTTTCTCATCGCCCTGGTGGCGTTCGTCATCCTGCGTGGCTTCGAACTGCGAGCGCGGAAGGCCACAGGCCAGGAGGAACGCGATGACTGAGAGCGACCGTCCAACCACCGTTTCGAGCTACTTCGAATGGATCGCTTCCGAGCGCGGAGAGGCGCCGGCGATGCGGACCAAACGCGACGGCGTCTGGCGTGAGACCAGCTGGGAGGCGTACCGGACCGAGACCCGCCGGGCCGCCCGGGGCTTCCTCGCGCTGGGTCTCGAGCCCGGTGACACCGTCACCATCCTCGGCTTCAACCGCCGCGAGTGGTTCGTCGCCGATATCGGCGCGATCCTGGCCGGCGGCGTACCCGCCGGCATCTACACGACTTGCTCGGCGGAGCAGTGCCATTACATCGCCGATCACGCCGGCGCCCGCGTGGCGGTGGTCGAGAACCAAGACCAGCTCGCCAAGTTCCTGGAGATTCGCGGCCGGCTGCCGCGGCTGGCGGCGGTGATCGTGATGGAAGGCGAGGGCGATGGCGACTTCGTGCTGTCGTGGTCCGAGCTTTTGAATCGGGGCGAGGGGGTCTCCGAAGCGGCTCTCGACGAGCGCATCGCGGCGCAACAGCCGAACGACCTGGCCACCCTGATCTATACCTCGGGAACCACCGGGCCGCCCAAGGCGGTGATGCTGTCGCACAGCAACATCCTGTGGACGGCGGCCGCCGTGGTCGAGCAGCTGGAGGTCGTGCCTTCGGACAACTTCCTGAGCTACCTGCCGATGAGCCATATCGCCGAGCAGATGGTTTCGCTCCACGGTCCCATGCACGTCGGCGCCTGCTGCTGGTTTGCAGAGAGCATCGAGAAGCTGGGCGTGAACCTGCCCGAGGTGCGCCCGCAGGTCTTCCTGGGCGTACCGCGGGTTTGGGAGAAGATCCAGGCGGCGGTGGCGGCAGCGGGCGCCGAGTCGACCGGGCTGAAGAAGAAGATCGCGGCCTGGGCGCGCCGCAAGGGCCTGGAAGGCGGCTACGCCCAGCAACAGGGCCGGCCGCTGCCCGCCTTCTACAGCCTGGCGGACCGGCTGGTCTTCTCCAAGGTGCGGCGCAAGCTGGGCCTCGATCGTGCCCGGGTTTGCGCCACCTCGGCGGCGCCGATCACCCTGGACACGCTCGAGTTCTTCCTGTCCCTGGGTATTCCGATCCTAGAGATCTACGGCATGAGCGAGGTCACTGGTCCGGGGACCATCTCCCGCCCCGATCGCTACCGCACCGGCAAAGCCGGCTTCCCGCTGCCGGGTACCGAGATTCGTATCGCCGGGGACGGCGAAGTCTTGATGCGCGGCCCCCACGTCTTTCTGGGCTACCTTAAGAATCCCGAGGCCACGGCCGAGACCCTGACCGCGGACGGCTGGGTTCGTTCAGGAGACATCGGTCACTTCGACGACGACGGTTTCTTGAAGATCACCGACCGCAAGAAGGAGCTGATCATCACCTCCGGCGGCAAGAACATCAGCCCGGCGGAGCTCGAAGCCAAGCTCAAGGGGATTCCGATAGTCGCCGCGGCGGCGGTCATCGGCGATGGGCGAAACTACCTGACCGCGCTCGTGACGTTGGATCCCGAGCGCCTGGCTGCCGATGCCGAGCAGGCCGGCAGTCCCGCCCGGACGCCGGAAGAGGCCGCCGGCTGCGAGCGGTTCGCGGCCTGGCTGGAAGACCAGGTCGCCGTGGTCAACCGCTCGCTGGCCAAGGTCGAGACCATTAAAAAGGTCAAGATCCTGCCGGGTCAGTTCACCATCGAGGGCGGCGAGCTGACTCCGACGATGAAACTCAAGCGCCGAGTCGTCTTCGCCAAGTTCGAGCCCGAGATCGAGGCTCTGTACAGCTAGCAGCACCAAGTCCAAGGCAGCCGACGCCCAAGACCTTGAAGTCCACGCCTACCAATGCCCGGACGGGTGAAATGTTCGAATTTCAGACGAAATTCCAGTGAGGAGCTAGGGATGAAGGGCCGGTTTGTCGCGAACGTTGCAAGCCGCTCTAGCGGGCAGGGTATCTTCGATCCTGCCACTGGTAGGGGAGCTCGCTTCGGAAGAACTTGCTAGGGATCCTAGATCCATGGGTGTCTCTACGCCTACGACCGGCGCTTCAGCGTGATCGCTAGCGACGGACGGGCCGAGCTTTTTCGGTTGCTGGAGAAGGACCTGGGAGACGAGATCACCTACTGGGAATTCTGTGCCGCTGTCGAGTCGTTTTACAACTTTCGGCTCAAACAGACGGACTTCTCTCCCGAGGAGCTGGCCGTGATCGAGGCTCTGTTTAGTGAGGTCGTTTGGTACTCGCCGTATCCGGAGGAACGGAAGGAAGTTCCGCACTACAAGGGCGAGGACGAGATAGAGGCCGCGGTGAGCAAGGCACGGCAGGCGCTAGGTCTTCAGGCAGGCGCCTAGTTTTCTGCGCCCCGATCGAGCTCCGTATTCCACGGTACCTCTGGAACGAGTATCTAGTTCACGGCATTGGAGCGATGCGGAGGCTATCGGTCCTGTTTGCGACTCTCTTCTACGCTCAATTGCTCCTTCTCTTGGCAATTGGCGTAAATCGGTGACAGGTTACCCATTAGGCCCTTGGCTTCCTACCGACCTTCCGGGGTCTAAGACGCCTCTTGGTCGTTTGCTCGAGGTCCTTGACGAACTGCTCCGATCCCAGCGGCCTGCCGGTACGTGAGTGGCGCCGCAATTCTCAGGGCTTCGATCTAGCGGAATAAGTATCCTTCTATGAGTCGGTCGGTTGGCGTCAAGAGTTTCGTTTCTTCTTTTTGTAGTTTTCCTTAGGTTTGGATCGAGGCTTGGGACGAGCTTCTATTCGCACTCTGTAGGGTTCTTCTTTGAACCGGTGCATGGTGAGTTTTGCGTCCGTTTAGGAATCGATGCTCCCATCTGTCACACGGTGTCGGGGCCACCAAGGATACTTTCGGAGTCATCGAACCTCTCAATCCGTCCTTGCTTGTTGGTCGTCTAGTTATCTCTTCTACGCTGCCTTGGGAAAGGCTCGGAAGCTCTCACCTGTCACCCACAGCCTGTGGAGCAACACCGCGATCTTCCTAGCTAGCGCGACCACGGCCTTGCCCTTACCCAGCCTCTCGACCAGGCCCTCAGCCCATCTCTTGAGTGACGACTCTTTGCGACAGTTCAACGCCGCATGAGCTGCCTGCACCAAGAGTCTGCGCATCTCCGAGTCGCCCTCGCGAGTGATCCGGCCCCTGACCTCATGCCCTCCTGAGCTGCGAAGCGACGGTCTCAAGCCCAGACACGCTCCGACGTCGCGGCTTTTCTCGAACCGATCCGGACGATCCATCCAGCCGACGAACGCAAGGCTCACCAGAGGCCCCACACCAGGAACCGTCTGCAGCCGACGGACCAGCTCGTTTGATCTCGACTCGGAGATGAGGTCGTCTTCGAGATGGTGGATCCGATCGGTCAGCTCGCCGATTGTCGTTACCAGAGGTTCGAGCGCTCCCAACAGGCCGGCTTCGACCGACATCGACGCGTACCGAGCCACGAAGCTCTTCGCCGGACATGAGGGCACTCGGTAGCCCTGTGCCCGCAGCGTTCCGCGTACGGAGTTGATCAGCGAGGTCCTGGTCTTCACCAGACTCGTTCGGACCCGAAGACGCGTCCGAAGCTCTTGGGCCTCACCTGTGCGCTGGTAGACTGGTCGAAGCAAACCCAGATCCAACCGGCTCAAACGAGCCAGGATCTCGGCGTCGATTCCGTCCGTCTTCAGGGTCGATTCCGCGATCAGACGTACCCGGCGTGGATTGACCACCATCACCTCATGGCCGAGCTCAGACAGCAGTCGATAGACCCAGGGTGTGACCGGACCGCTCTCGAGCGTCACCTGCGAGCGTTCCCGATTGGCGAAGAACCTTCGCAGGCCCGTCTCGGTCGTCGGAACCCGCCGGCGAACCGTCACCTCACCGTCTTCTGATACGCCACACACCTCGCTGTACTTCGAGTGAACATCGATGCCAAGATACTCCATGGTCGGTCTCCTTTCTCGGCTCTGATGCCGATTCTTGGTTATCTCCAACTGGCACAGTGTCCCAGCTGGAGACCGACCGACTCATCTCATCTGTCACCGCTTTTCGTGCTGCCTGAGCGCCGAGACAAGATGGCGCCGTCTACAGGGCTACAGGCGAATGGCCAACGTTGTCCGAGGAGTCCAGTTCGTTGACGGAGAAGCCAAGAACCGGATCGCCGCCTGAGTCAGCCGTACGCAACATTTGACGATAACTCGCCAGCTAATGGATCTTGAGCTCACCGACACCGCCTCCTGCGCTAACGAGAACTACTCGTTGAAGCTAACGACTGACCTGAAGCCTACACCCGGTGTAGCGAAGTGAGGGGCGGTGTTCGGTGCAGCGATTGGCTAGATGCCGAGCTTCGCTTTTAGCGGATAGCGCTCCGGATGTTCGATTGAGTCGACGGCGAGATCGACGTCGAGGGCTGGCCAGAACAGATGATGCGGTTGAGGCCTCTCAACCTCGAGAATCGCTTCGACCGGTGCGCCTTTGAACCAAGGAAACTCCTCGAAGGCCAGAAACAGCTCACGGTCGTCTAGCAGTAGCCAAAACCCATGGCGTGAAATATTGGTGACCTCAGCTGCCGAAGTGACTGTTCCAAGCATCTCGAATCTCGCTCTCACGCTCAAGTATAAGCTGTCGGACTCGACGGATGTCCTTTTCGCTCAGGCGGAAATTCTTTGCCAATTCGACCTCTGGTTCTAGCCAGAACTTGGCCTCGCCATCTGATGAGGCGATATGGACATGCAACCGCGACTCCTCCCGCGAAAAAAAGAAGAACCTGAAGGGGCCTTCACGGAAAATCGTAGGGCTCAACGCCTCAACTCCGGCATCTAACGGATTTGAGCTCACCGACACCGCCTCCGATGCTAACGAGAACTACGTTTCCGGACCCTACCACTGCCTCGAGTCTACACGCGGCTCGGGAGCACGCGGGACGGTGTCCGGTGCAGCGAGGGGTTAGACGGCCCTCACACCATGGCGACCAGAAGACCGGCGCTGGCGCAAGAAGCTCACCGGAGGTCAAGAGGGTCGTGCGCCGACGACCGAAGAGCAGGAGATTCGTCGTCTGCAGGGAGAGTTGTCGCGGGTACGCTAGGAGTGCGACATCCTAGAGAAAGCGTTGGCCTTGAGGCCGTCTCCAACCGCCGTCCGCGGTCGGACCTAGGCTGAGCCTTCGCTCAGCCGGTGAACAGCATGCCGGCGATGGTCGCCGTCGTCCAGGAGGCGATGGCGCCGCCGAGCATCGCCTTGAGCCCGACCTTGGCGAGATCGCTTCGGCGGTCGGGCGCGATGGCCGACAGGCCGCCGATCTGGATGCCGATGGACGAGAAGTTGGCGAAGCCGCACAGGGCGTAGGTGGCGATGATCCGGCCGCGCTCGGAGAGCACGCCCTCGCGGATGTAGTTGCCGAGCTGGCCGTAGGCCACGAACTCGTTGAGCGAGAGCTTGATGCCGAGCAGGTTGCCCACCTGGGCCGCGTCGGACCAGGGCACGCCCATGAGGAAGGCCAGCGGCTTCAGGAGGTTGCCGAAGAGCGTCTGGAGCGAGCCCGGAAAGTAGCCGGCAAACTCCTGAGTCACCGGCGACAGGCCGCCGCTCGAGTAGGTCACGATGGCGCCGCCCAACAGCTTGCCATCGATCAGAGAATCGGCCCAGTTCAGGATGACGTCGAGCACCGCGATCAGGGCGATGAAGCCGAGGAGCATCGCCGCCACGTTGACCGCGAGCTTGAGCCCGTCGGCGATGCCGTTGGTGGCGGCCTCGATGACGTTGTCGCCGGCGTCGATGTCCGGCAGCTTGGCGTCACCTGCGGTTTCGGAGTGCTCGGTCTCGGGATAGATGATCTTGCCGATGACCAGGGCCGCGGGCGCCGACATGACGCTGGCGGCGACCAGGTGCGCGGCCGGCACGCCGAAGGCGATGTACCCGGCCAGGACGCCACCGGCGATCGTTGCGAAGCCGCCGACCATGATGGTCAGGAGCTCCGAATTCGTCATGTTGGGCAGGAAGGGGCGGATCAGGAGCGGGGCCTCGGTCTGGCCGACGAAGATGTTGGCCGAACAGGACAGGGTCTCGGCGCCGCTGGTGCCCAGGGTCCAGCGCATGAAGTGGGCGATCGATTCGATGACCTTCTGGATGACGCCCAGGTAGTAGAGGACCGACATGATGCCGCCAAAGAAGATGATCGGCGGCAGGACCTTGAAGGCGAACAGGAACCCGAAGTTCTCGACGTCGGTGAGCTTGCCGAAGAGAAAGCGGGCGCCGTAGTCGGACAGGTTCAGAAACTCGGAAACTTGGGCGCCGAAGCGCGTGAAGATGAGTTGCCCGTGCAAGCCCCGGACGGCCAGATAACCGACCCCGGTCGCGACCAGGAGTCCGGTCAGCGCCGGCTGCAGATGGCGGGCGAAGCCGAAGCGGCTGTTGGCAACGAGCGCGGCGACGATCGCCAGCAGCAACCAGCCCAGGGCCTGGGGCGCGAGCCAGGTGGCTAGCGCCGCGGCGGCGCCGAGGGCCAGGATCTTGGCCGCTACCCGCGGCCAGCCGGCGTTGCCGTCGCGGCTCAGCGCGTAGGTGGCGATCAGCGCAGCCAGTACCGCCATGCCGACGAAGCTCCAGATGTCCTCGCGCAGGATGATGACGGCGAAGAGAAACTGGATCCCCAGGCCCCACGCGACGGTGCGGTAGTTGACCCGGCTGCGATGCTCGGAGAGCGCCCAGGCCAGGAGGAGAAGTGCGAGAAGACCCAGGAAGCTGACGAATTGCACGCTGGCGGCTCCTTCCGAAGACCGGTTTCGAGAACTGGCGGGATTCTACCCCGGTAATCCGGGCGAACCCGGTGGCAAGCGGTGGCGGCCCCGGCGAGAAACGTCGGCTAGGCGTAGCGCATCCAGCGCCAGATCTCGCGGAACGTGGGCTTCTTGCCGTACATGAGGATCCCGATACGGTAGACGCGCGCCGAGATCCAAAGCGAAACGACGCAGGCCGCCGCCGTAAGCACGTAGCCCAGCAGGATCTGCCAGGTGGGCGGCATCTTGGTGGCGATCCGCAGCATCATGAGCGACGGCGTAAAGGGCGGGATGAGCGAGGTTACGACCGCGAGGGTCGAGTCGGGGTCGTTCAAGATGGGCATGAAGAAGATCCAGGGCAGTACGATGAAGACGACGGCGAGGCTCGCGAGCTGCTGGGCCTCCTGGGGATTGTTGAAGGCCGAGCCGACCATGGCGTAGAACGAGGCGTAGAGAAAGTAGCCCAGGAGAAAGAGCAGCACGAAGTGGATCGCGATCGGCAGCGTGATCCTGGGCAGGCCCGCGCCTCCGTTCAGAACCGAGGCCGCGGCTACGAGCCCGGGCGCGGTAAGCGCGATCGCCGTGGCCAGCCAGATTCCAAGCTGAGTAAGGCCGATCAGGCCGACACCGAGAAGCTTGCCCGCCAGCAGCTCGATCGGCCTGACCGAGGAGACGACGACCTCGACCACCCGTGAGCTCTTCTCGTCCAGGACGCCGAGCATTACCTGCTGGCCGTAGATCAGCGTCGTCATGTAGAGCGTCATGAAAAGACCGATGGCCAGGGCGAAGCCGCCTAAGCCGCGCTCCTTCTTGGCGCCCTCGGAGCTCACCCGCACGGTGTCGAGATCCATGGACCGGCTCAGGGCCTCGACCGTGTCCGGGTCCATGCCGGCCTGGCGAATGCGGACGCGCCGGGCGGTGCGAGACAGGGCGCGCTCGAGAAGGCGCTGCGTGATGAGATTCGAGACGCTCTGGGCGTGGTATTCGGCTATGCCGTCGTCGATCGCCTGCTGGTCGATCCAGAGCCAAGCGTCGATCTCGCCGGCCAGGATCTGGCCGTCCAGCCGAGACCGAAGCTCCGCGGGATCGCCGGACGGCGCCTCGTGGCGCACGTCGAAGGCGATCTGTTCCTCGGCCTCGCGGGAGAGCCCGCCGAGCTCGGCTTCGAGGTCCGGCCCGACTTCGCCGGTCAGGTCCACCACCGCCAAACGCTGGGCTCCGCGCGCCTTGGAAAGCACCAGGCTGGGCAGGACCAGCCAGGCCGCCATCATCACCGGCAAGGCCACGGTCGAGATCCAGAAGCCCTTGCTCCGGATCCGGGCCCGGTACTCGCGTTTGGCGATGATCGCGGTGCCGTTCATGCCGCGCTCTCCCGGTTTTCTGGCTCTTCTGCCACGGCGGCCTCGGCGGCGCCGACGGCGGCGATGAAGATCTCCCCGAGCTCGGGGGCTTCAGAGCGGAACTCGGTGACGTCGAGCCTTTCGGTCAGGGCCCTGAGCACCGCCGCCGGATCGGCCTCGGGATGGAGGATGAGCCGCGCGAAGCCGTCGTGGAGTTGGTGGGACTCGAGACCTTCGATCTCGGAGACGGCACCCAGGTCGCCGCGGGCCGCGACTCGGTAGGAGAGGCCCCCGTAATGATGCTTGATCTCATCGAGCGCTCCAGCCAGGACTACCTTGCCGCGCGAGATGAGGGCGATCGCATCGCACAGCTTCTCGGCCTGCTCCATGACGTGGGTCGAGAACAGGATGGTCTTGTCGCGGCTTCGGTACTCGGCCAGCACGTCTTTGAAGAGGCCTTGGTTGATGGGGTCGAGCCCTGAGAAGGGTTCGTCCAGAACCACGATCTCGGGATCGTGGAGCAGGGTGCCGACGAGCTGGATCTTCTGCTGCATGCCCTTGGAAAGCTCCTCGACCTTCTGCTTGGCGGTGTGGGCGAGCTCGACCCGGTCGAGCCAGCGCGCGACCTCGGGCAGGCAGGCCTTGCGGCTCATGCCGTGGAGCTCGCCCAGAAAAACGAGCTGGTCGGTGACGGTCATCTTGCGGTATAGGCCGCGCTCTTCGGGCAGGTAGCCGACGCGCGTCAGGTCCGCGCGCGTGCGCTCGCGGCCGAAGAACCTCACGCTCCCCGTATCCGGGGCGATGATGTCCATAAGCATCCGGATCGTGGTGGTCTTGCCGGCGCCGTTGGGACCCAGCAGGCCGAAGATCCGGCCGCTCGGGACGTCCAGAGACAGGCCATCCACGGCACGGAAATCCCCGTACCGTTTGCCGAGGTCGAGGAGTTGGATCGATGGCTGCATGGACCGAATTGGAGGAGGCGCCGGGGTGTGAGATTGTACTGCGCCTGCCCGAAGCATCGGCGTCCGGATCCGCTGTTGGCAGCAGGGAGCGACTCGAGATGGAATCCAGGAATCAGGTTTGGCTGCTCTGCGGCATCGCCGTGGCGGCGCTCTTGCCGGCGTCTGCCCGGGCCGAGGTGCGCGGCCGGGTCGCGACCGTGTCCGGGGAGCCGATCGAGCACGTGCGGATCGCGGCGCCGGACGCGGACGGCACGGAGGTAGCGACCCACACCGACGGCGCCGGACGATTCCTGCTGGAGCTCGATCCGCCGCTCTCGCTGGTGGCGACGCACCCTCGCTTCCTGGAGGTCGAGCGGGAGGTCGCTGCCGGCGACGGCGTGCCGCTCGCCATTGAGCTCCGGCCCAAGCAGGAGGTCTTCGAGACCGTCGCGGTGTCGGCCTCGCGAGGCGGCGAGCGCTTCGCGCCGATCAGCGTTGCGACCTCGGTGATCGAGCCGGGAGAGATCGCGACGCTGCCGAGCGTGGTCGGAGATCTGGTGAGCCAGGCCCCGGCGGTTTCCCAGAACGGCCAGGGCGGCCTGTTTCAGACCTATTCGGTGCGCGGCGTTTCGCGCCAGCGGGTGCTGACCCTGGTCGAGGGCATGCGGATCACCAGCGAGCGCCGGGCGGGAGTGTCGGCGTCCTTCCTCGACCCGCTGCTTCTCGACTCGGTCGAGGTGGTTCGGGGGCCCTCCTCCACTTTCTGGGGCTCCGGCGCCCTGGGCGGCGTCGTGCAGCTCGTTCCCCGCCGCTTCGAGGAGCTGTCGGTCGAGAGCGGTTTCGCGACCGCCGGCAGCGAGGCCTTTACGACCCTCGGCTGGGGGGCGCCGGGCCGGGGAGCCGACGCCGCCTCCGAGGCCGCCTGGAGCGTCGGGCTGGCGGTGCGCCGAGCCTCGGATGCCGAAACGCCGAGCGGCGAGCGGTTAGTGTCGGGGTTCGAGCAATCGTCGGCTTCGTTTGCTCGAAGCTGGCGCCGGGAAGGCGTCGTCTTCGAGCTGCTGGCGCTCGCCTCGGTGGGGAAAGACATCGGCAAGGCCAGCACCGATGCTCCCGCACGGGTCACGGTCTACCCTTCGGAGGAGCATGGCCTGGTGCGCTTTGCCGCCCGGGGCGTAGGCGGCTGGAAGCTCGAAGCCTGGGCGCATCCCAACACGCTGGAGACGCGGGTCGAGGACGCCGGCGAGGCCGGGACCAGCGTCAGCCGGATCTCGAACGAAGCTCTGGACTGGGGTATCAACGTCCAGAAACGAAGCGAGCTGGGGCCGTGGGAGGCGCGCTGGGGCGGCGATCTCTACGCTCGCACCGGGGTGACCGCGCGCGAGACCGGTCGGGACCCGTCCGGACGGTTGCTGCTGGAGCAGGAGACCCTGTCGGGCGCCAACGAAAAGGAGCTGGGTCTCTACGCCGCCTTCGAGCGCGATCTGGGCTCGAGCGGGCGGGTCGAGCTGGTGACCGGCGGCCGCCTCGCTCACCAGCGTCAAGGCAATGCCGGCGCCGCCGACACCTCCGATACGGCGGCGAGCGCCTTCGCGGGCCTGGTCGTTCCTCTCGGCAGCGGCTTCGAGCTGGCCGCCAACGCGGGTACGGGTCTCCGCTTCCCGTCGCTCTCGGAACGGTATTTCGAGGGCACCACGGGGCGCGGATTCGTGGCCGGCAACCCGGGACTCGATCCGGAGCGTTCCCTGAACACCGACCTTGGCCTGCGCTGGTTCGGACGCGAGCTCTACCTGAGCGCGGCGGCTTTCCGGAACGAGATCGACGACTACATCGAGCGCGTCGAGGTGGCGTCCGGCGAGCTCACCTTTGTCAACCTGCGCTCGGGACGGATCGAGGGAGTCGAGCTCGACGGCGCCTGGCGTGTCTCGAGCGCCGCCTCCCTGAGTTTCGGTGGCCATCGGATCTCGGGAAAGGCCGAAGGCGGCGCGGCCCTTGCCGACGTGCCCTCCGACCGGGTGCATCTAGGCTGGAGCCAGACGCGCGGCAGGTGGAGCTGGCGAACACGCTTCGAGCGGCGGTTCGCCAAGTCGGATCCGGGCAGCGGTGAGAAGGCGATTCCGGCGGCCAACGTGGTCACCGGCTCGGTGGCCTATGCCGCCGCCGAAGGCCTGACCGTCAGCCTTCGGGGCTCGAACCTCCTGGACGAGTCCTATTTCAACTCCGCCGACCGGCGCGTGCCGCTGGCCACCGAGCGCTCGCTGGCGCTGACCGTGGCCTGGCGGAACTAGCGGCTCTCGAAGTCGAGAGCCACGTCCAGAGCGGGCGCGCTATGGGTGATCCAGCCGACCGAGATGAGGTCGACGCCGGTCTCGGCTACGGCGCGGATGGTCTCGGGCCCGATGCCGCCGGAGGCTTCTGCCAAGGCTCGTCCGTCGATCGCCGCCACCGCCCGCCGCAGATCGGCGGGCGAGAAGTTGTCGAGCAGCACGGCATCGACCCCTTCGGCGAGCGCCTCGGCGAGCTGGTCTAGCGTATCCACCTCGACTTCCAGCTTGACCATGTGGCCCAGGGTCGAGCGGGCGGCGCGGATGGCGGCGCCGACGCCGCCGGCGATCTCCCGATGGTTGTCCTTGATGAGGACGGCGTCGTAGAGGCCGAAGCGGTGGTTGACGCCACCGCCGGCCCGGACCGCGTGCTTCTCGAGCGCGCGCAGGCCCGGCGTGGTCTTGCGGGTGTCGGCCACCCGGGCCTTGGTGCCCTCGATGCGGCCCACCAGCTCGCGGGTGGAGGTGGCGATGCCCGCCAGATGTCCCAAGAAGTTGAGGGCGGTGCGCTCGGCCGTGAGCAGGCTCCGCGCCCTGCCCGAAACGCGAGCCAGCGCCGCGCCGGCCTCGACGTCGTCTCCGTCGGCGTGGAGGCGCTCGCAGGCCGTCTCGGGGTCGAGCAAGCGAAAGGCCTCGAGGGCAACCTCGAGGCCGCAGAGCCGGCCGGGGCTCCGGGCGACGACGGTTGCCGAGGCCACGATATCGGCCGGCACGATCGAGTCGGTGGTTCGATCGCCGGCCTGGCCCAAGTCGGCGGCCAGCTCGCGGCGTACCAGCTCCCGGTAGTGGACGGGATCGAGCGAGAGGTCGGCGGTCATGATGCGGTCTTCCTATGGGTCGGAGTCGAACGGATGGGAATTCGCTCGATCGCGAGGGCGCCGGAGGCCGGATCCAGACGCAGGGAGAGACTGACTCGATGGCGCGGATCGGGGTTGGGGAAATCGGTTCGGAAGTGGCCGCCGCGGCTCTCCTCGCGGGCCAGGGCGGCGGCCGTGACCAGCTGGGCAACGGTGACCAGATTGCGGATCGAGCGGTGCCGTCCGGAATCGGAGCGCTCGAGCTCCTTGAAGAGCCTGGCGGCGCGCTCCAGGCCGTCGCGGTCGCGCACGACGCCAACGTCGTTCCAGAGCGTGCGGCGGATTGCGGCCCGAAGCTCAACGGCCCGCTCGGCCGGGATCTGGTTGGCGGCGTCTTCGACCGTTTCGACGCGCACCGGCCTCGGGCCCAAGTCCGCGACCCGCCGGGCGATGTCCGCACCCACTCGCGCGCCGAAGACCAGTCCTTCCAGGAGCGAGTTGCTGGCCAGCCGGTTGGCGCCGTGAGCCCCGGTACGTGCCACCTCGCCGCAGGCCCAGAGTCCGGCCAGAGACGAGCGGCCGCGGGAGTCCACCGCGATGCCGCCCATGTGGTAGTGAGCCGCCGGCGAGACCGGGACGGGAGCCGCGCCGAGATCCAGGCCGTGGGCGCGGCAGGCCGCTGCGGCCGCCGGGTAGCGCTCGAAGAGCTCGGTTCCGAGGGACGTGGCGTCGAGATAGGCGCGGCCGCCGTCCTGGTGCAACCGCCAGATTCCCCGGGTGACGACGTCCCGCGGGGCCAGCTCGGCCGACGGATGAACCTCTTTGAGGAAGCGCCGGCCGGCGTCGTCCACCAGCGTCGCCCCGGCGCCGCGCAGGGCCTCGGTCAGAAGCGGCATGGGATCGGCTCCGACGTCGAGGGCGGTGGGGTGGAACTGGACGAACTCGAGATCGGCCAGGCGCGCGCCGGCGCGCGCCGCCATCGCCAGGCCCTCGCCGATCGATTCCGGGGGATTCGTGGTGCGTGCGTGGGCGGCGCCTAGGCCGCCGGTGGCAAGGACGGTGGCGTGGCTCAGCAGAAGCTTGATGCGCCCGTCCTCGGAGCGCGTGGCGACCCCGGCGACCCGGCCGTGCTCGATCACCAGGTCGAGAACCTCGGTGCGTTCTTCGACTTCGAGTCCGGTTCGGGCGCGTGCGGCGGCCACCAGAGCGCGGACTACCTCGGCGCCGGTCGCGTCGCCGCCGGCGTGGAGGATTCGGTGGCGGCCGTGGGCCGCTTCGCGGCCCAGCGCTAGACGGCCCTCCGGATCGCGGTCGAAGCGCGCGCCCAGGGTCAAGAGCCGTGCGATCTCGGTCGGACCTTCCCGGGTCAGAAGGCGCACGATCTCCGGGTCGGCCAGGCCGGCGGCGGCGGCTTCGGTGTCAGCGGCGTGGTCGAGGGGGCTGTCGCCGGCTCCAACCGCCGCGGCGATGCCTCCCTTGGCGAGTGGACTCGCTCCCGAGCGGCCCAGCTCGCCGCGGGTGATGAGCCGGACTTCGAGATCGGGACTGGCGAGGGCGGCCGAGAGCCCGGCGACGCCGGCGCCCACGACCACCAGATCGACCACCTCGACCGCGTCGGGCGATTGTCGCGGCCGGTCTCGGGCGGCGCGAGTCATCGCGCGGGTCCGCGGCCCACGGCGAGCATGCGCTCGACCGCGCGGCGGGCGCCGTCGGCGACGGCCGGATCGACCTGGACCTCGTGCCGCAGGGTCTCGAGCGCGCTCAGGATCTTGGGCAAGGTGATCCGCTTCATGTGCGGGCAGAGCGCGCACGGGCGCACGAACTCGACGTCCGGGTAGTGCACCGCGACGTTGTCGCTCATCGAGCACTCGGTGATCATGACGACGCGGGCCGGTCGGGTGGCGCCGACGTGTTGGATCATGCCCGAGGTCGAGCCTACGTAGTCGGCCTCGGCGAGGACGTCCGGCGGGCATTCGGGATGGGCCAGGATCTGGACTCCTTCGAGATTGCCGCGGTAGGCGCGGAGCTGGTCGCCGGTGAAGCGCTCGTGGACCTCGCAGTGGCCGTGCCAGAGGATGATCTCGACGTCGGTCTGGCTGGCGACCCAGCGACCGAGGTACTCGTCGGGCAAGAAGATGACGCGCTCCGAACCGAGCGATTCGACCACCTCGACGGCGTTGGCCGAAGTGCAGCAGATGTCCGACTCCGCTTTGACCTCGGCGGAGGTGTTGACGTAGGTCACGACCGGGATGCCGGGATAGCGCTGGCGGAGGAGGCGAATGTCGCTGGCGGTGATCGAATCGGCGAGCGAGCAGCCGGCCTCCAAGTCGGGGATGAGAACGGTTTTGTCCGGGTTGAGGATCTTGGCGGTCTCGGCCATGAAGTGGACGCCGCAGAGGACGATCACGTCGGCGTCGGTCGTGGCCGCCTGGCGCGCGAGCGCCAGCGAGTCGCCGGAGAGGTCGGCGACACCGTGGAAGATCTCCGGCGTTTGGTAGTTGTGGGCGAGGACGACGGCGTTGCGCTCGACCTTGAGCCGGTTGATGGCGGCGATGAGCGGCGCGTGCACCGGCCATTCCATGGCCGGCAGCACTCCCTCGAGACGCTCCCGGACCGCGGCCGTGGCGGCGGCCACCTCCGGGGTGTACGCGAGCTGCGGGTTGGGGTCCTGCGGGGCGAGTTGGGGGGTGGACATGGGGACCTCTTATTCTCGGATTGAGTATTATTGGGAGTCAAGAGAAGCCGGCCGAGGCCGGATCAATGCTGAATTTGAGTATAAGAAGGTCTGGGGCGGCCGTCAAGCCCCCGGACCGCGGTGCCCGGGCAGGCCGACGCCCGGAGCCGGACGCTCCCGCAGCACCTCGTGGCGAAACCGGAAGAGCTCAGCGGGCCGGCCGCCGGTGTTGCGCTCGATGCGGCCGGTGCCTTCGACCAGGCCGCCCTTGTCCACGAGCCGCCGGAAGTTCTGCTTGTGCAGGCGTACGCCCGCCAGAGCTTCGACCGTGCGCTGGAGCTGGAAGAGGGTAAAGGTCGGCGGCATGAGCTCGAAGATCACCGGCCGGTACCGGATCTTGCCGCGCAGGCGTCCGAGCGCGGTGGCCAGAATGCGGCGGTGGTCGAACGGCATCTCGCGGCCGAACCCCGGCTCCCCGAGTTCTGCGTCCTCCCCGGACTCTCCGGAACCGGCACCCTCGCCGCCGCCTTCCTGCCGCGCCGCCTCGGCAACCAGGCCGGCTTCGTAGAGGAGCTCGTAGCGCTCGAGCACGCGATCGCCATTCCATGGAGCGCCGGCCCGTCCGAAGGTGATCTCGAGGCGCTCGCGCTTCGCCCGCCGGTCGGCGCTGTGTCCGCCGCGATCGGCCCAGCCGCGCAGCGCCGGAATGATGCGCCGGTCGAGGACGGCGGGCCGTCCTTCGCGCCAGTCCTCCCACGGTAGATAGCTGTACACCGGTCGCCACGAGACCCCTTCCGCGCCGCCCGCGGGCTCGTTGACCAGCGCCAGGTAGGCGATCGAGAGCACGCGTTCGGAGTGACTTTCCTGCCGCTGCCGGTTGCGGTCTCCAAAGGTGTAGAGCTGTTCGACGTAGCCGAGGTCCAGGCCGGTGCGCTCCCGGACCCACGCTCGAAGTCCCAGCTCGAGGGTGCGATGGGCATCTGGCTCGAGCGGGCCGAAGGGCAGGGGGGAGGGCCGGGCACCGTCGGCCGGTCTTAGGACCAACACTCGGGGCTCTTCATCCGTGACCGCGATGACTACGGCATTGAGGCCCACCGAGACGCTGCTGCTCATCGACCTAGCATAGACTGATCCCCCCGGGATTGAAGTCAATTCGAAGTCAACTCGAAGCCGATTCGAGCCGCTTCGAAGTCGATCCGAGCTGGTCGCTACCGTCGCTAGGCGGCGCCGGCCACGACCTCGCCGATCCAGGCCGCGGTGATGACCGCGAGCTCGTCCAGGACCTCGTCCCTGGTGCGCCCGCTGCGCTTGGTCATGGCAAAGGAGTGATCGGCGTCCTCGACGACGTGGGTCCGCGAGGGCGGGCCGAAGCCGCGCACAATGGGCTCGAGCAGAGTGAGGTCGGCGAGCCGGTCCCGGGTTCCTTGCAGAAAGAGCATGGGCCTTCCGACCCGCTCGAGGTGGGTTGCGCGCTCGGTGCCGGGCCGTCCGGCCGGATGGAGCGGAAAACCGACGAAGACAAGAGCCGAGACGGCGGCAAGCCGGTTCTCGGCCGCCGCCATCGAGGCCATCCTGCCGCCCATCGACTTGCCGCCGGCGACCAGGGGCAGCTCGGGTGCGAGCCGCGCGGCTCGGGCCGCCGCGGCCTCGACCGCGTCGAGTAGCACCGGCCGGCGGTCGGGCGCTCGGCGTCCCGCATCCATGTAGGGAAACTGATAGCGCAAGGTCGCGATGCCGGCGGCGGCGAATCGGGCTGCCAGGGTCTCGAGGACCGGGTGGGTCATGCCCGCACCGGCGCCGTGGCCCAAGACGTAGAGCGCTCGGGCGTCGTCCGGCCGGATGAGCAGACCCGAGACCCGGGCGCCGCCGGCGAGCGGAATCTCCACCTCCCGCGCCCGGTGCTCCGAGAGGCCGCTCAGGCGATCTCCAGGGTGAAGACCACCCGATCGATGCCGGGGCCACCGTAGTCCGCGACCACCCCGACGGTGCCGGCGGAGTCGGCGGTGCCGCCGATGGTGGCCATACCCAGGGCCCTATGGAATCCGATCGAACGATGGTTGCCGGGATCCGCGGTCGCCTTGAGCTGGCTGCAGCCGCTGCGGCGAGCGAACTCGATGAAATGCCGGTACAGGCTCTCGGCCAGGCCGCGGCGCCGGTAGCCGCGCCGCACCGCCACCATGTGGACGTAGGCGTAGGGAGCGGTCTGGGCGAGAAAACCGAGAAGATAGGCGGCGACCGTGGGCGCCGGCTGGTCGGGGTCGCGAATCACCCAGGCCGAGTCGCCGAATTCCTCGAGGAACATCGGATGATGCCGCGGGCGGGTGGCCTCGGTGTCCCAGAACGAAGAAAACTCGTTCAAGATCTGCTCGAAGTCGGGACGGGTCAGCGGCACGATGTCCCAATCCGAGACGGTGCCCTGCTCCGATGCCTCCGCTGGCTCAGCTGGCTCCGCTGGCTCAGCTGGCTCAGCTGGCTCCGATTGCTTCGATGGCTCCGGCCGGCGCACGACGTGACTGTACGGCGGCGGGGCGCCTGCGGCAACTCCGGCCGGATGCATCCAGCGGATACGCCGCAGAGCAGCGCCTATAATGCCGAAGTCCCCGACCGTGGTCGGAGTGCCAAATCATGGCGTCGCGCCGAGACCCAGAAACCGGCCCGGCCGGATTCACCTTGCGCCCGTTTGTCCGCGCGCTCGGCGTCGATCTCCGGGCGGGAGAAACCCGGCTCGCCATCCTGCTGTTTCTGGGCTTTTTCTTTTCGCTCACCTTTCAGTACGTGGCCAAGACGGTGCGCCAGGCATCGTTTCTGGACGCCTTCGGCGCCGAGCGGCTACCCTGGGTGTACCTGCTGGTGCCGGTGGTCTCGTTCCCGGCGCTCAAGGTCTACGAGGCTCTGCTGGCCCGCTACCGGCCGGCCCAGGTCCTGGGCCTCACGGCGACCGGCTCGGCCGCCAGTCTGGTGGCCTTCTGGTGGCTCTTCGGGTTGTCCGAGCCCTGGGTGCCCTTCGCCTTCTATCTCTGGATCACGGTCGCGATCGGTCTCAACCTGAGCCTGGTTTGGTCGGTGGCCGGAGTGGTCCTGGACCCCCGCCAGGCCAAGCGCCTGTTCGGCTTTCTCGGAGCCGGCGCCATCCTGGGCGGGATCGCGGGCGGCCAGGTGGCGCGCCTGGTTTCGGCCGCCGCCGGAGTCCGCGCCACCCTGCTGGCCGCGGCCGCTCTTCTGGCCCTGGCGGCGGCGTCGGCGTTTCTGGCCGATGGCGGCGGCGAGACTGAGGACGGGGAGCGCAAGGCGTCCGGCAAGGAGCGGGTCGCCGCCGGCCTACGCGAGGTTTGGGACTCACGGTTCCTGCGCCGCGTCTCGGCGGTCCTGATGCTGTCGATGATCGCCGCCCAGGTCGTGGATCTGCAATTCAACTGGGTGGTCGAGCGCGCCACGTCCGGGCTCGCCGACCGGACGGCCTTCTTCGGCAATTTCTACAGCGTGATGGGCGTGGCGGCGGCGGTGTTCCAGATCCTGTGGACCTCGCGCATCCATCGCTCGCTCGGGGTCGGCTTCGCGCTCCGGGTGCTGCCGACGTCGCTGCTCGCCGGCACCGCCGCTCTGGTCCTGGCGGCAAGCTTCTGGCCGGCCGCGCTGCTCTTTGCCGGACTGGCTCTGAAGGTCGGGGAAAACGGCTTGCGCTACTCCCTGGACCAGTCGACGCGGGAGCTGCTGTTCGTGCCGGTGGCCGAGGACCTGCGGGTGCGGGCCAAGGCCGTGATCGACGTCCTGTTGCAGCGCGGCGGCAAGGGCCTGGCGGCCCTTCTTCTCCTGCCGGTGGCCCTGGGTTGGGCGAGCCCGGTCCAGGCAGGGTGGCTCAACCTGGGCATTCTCTCGATCTGGCTGCTGCTTCTGCCCGGTCTTTACCGGGAATACGTGCGGGCCTTTCATGGTCGGCTCGACAGCCGCCGGGAACAGGAAGCGACGCCCATCGATTTCTCCGACGCCGCCACCCTGGAGATCCTGGTCGAGTCTCTGGGGAGCGCCGATCCTCGCCAGGTGCTCCATAGCCTGGATCTCTTGGCGTCCCACGGCAAGGGCCGGCTGGTGCCGCCGCTGCTGCTCTACCACGACGACCCCGAAGTGCGCCGCCGGACCCTGTCGATTCTGGCGAGCGCCCGCCGCGCAGACGCTTTGCCGCTGATCGAGAAGCGTTTGAGCGACGAGCACGTCGAGGTCCAGGCGGCGGCGATCCGGGTCCTGGCGCACCTGCGCCACGAGGCGGTCGGCGAGCTCATGCGTCCGCGCCTGGCCGATCCCGACCCGGCCATCCGGGCGGCCGCGATCGTCTGTCTCGCCGGCGAGGACGGCGAGGTGCCGGAGGCGGCGAAGCGGTCGCTCGCCGACATGCTGCTCGATGCCGAGCCCAAGGTCCGTATCGAGGCGGCTCGCTGCCTGGGCGCGCTCGCCGAGCCAACCTTTCAGAGCGAGCTCATGCGGCTCCTCTACGACCGGGATTGGCGGGTGGTGGCCGAAGCCATCGGTGCGGTGCGCCGGCGGATCGTGCGCGACGGCTGGACCCCGATCTACATTCCGACCTTGATCAGCCTGCTCCGCAACCGGAGATTGAAGCACACCGTCCGTGAGGCTTTAGTGGCCTTTGGTGAGCCGGTGCTGCCCTCGTTGCTTCACTTCTTGAACGACACCGACGAGCACATGTGGGTGCGCCGGGCGCTGCCCAAGACCATCGCGCTTCTGGGTACCCGCGACGGGCCGGTGAGCCTGCTCGAGAATCTGGGTCACCAGCAGGATCCCTTCTTGCGCCGCAAGACGGTCGAGGCTCTGGTCACCGCCCGCGAGGACGTCACCGGCCCCGGCCACGCGACCCAGGTCTCGGTCCAGATCCATGAGGAGCTTGGCCGCTATTGCCGGCGCCTGGAGGAGGTCGAGGCCCTCTCTGGAGGAGGCGAGCCGACGGCGCTCCTCGGACAGCTCCTGCACGAGCGCGCATGCGAGCATCTTGACAATGTCTTTGGGCTCTTGAGTTTGTCGATGCCCCCGGAGCACGTAGCGGCCGTGCGCCGCGGGCTGGCGAGTAAGCGGGCGGTCGAGAGGGGAAGCGCGCTCGAGTTTCTGGACAACTGTCTGGACGCGGGCATGCGCCGGACCGTCATGGGTGTGCTGGATCAGCCTACCGAGGCGGATGCCTTGGTGCACGGGCGCGAGCTTCTGGGAGTGGCCAGAACGACGCGCCCCGACGTGCTCGAACGGTGTCTCGAGCCGGCCGCCGAGCAGGATGCCGACTGGACGTTTCTGGCGGTCGCCGCGCTCTTTGCCGTGGGACGCTCCGGAGATACCGCCATGCTGGAGCGGGTGCGCGAGCTTACGAGCGCCGAAGACGCCTTCGTCGGTGAGACCGCCACCTGGGTGGCGGGACAATTGCAATCCAGTTTCCGGGAGGTCAGGTGAGAGAACCGACACGCATCGAAACCGTGGTCTTCCTCCAAAGAGTGGGACTCTTCTCGACCTGCTCGGCCGAGCAGATCCTGCGCATCTCGGGCATCGTGCACTTCGAGACCTTCGAGGCCGGCCAGACCATCTACCAAGCCAACGATCCGGCCGATCGCATGTACTGCGTCGTCGAGGGTGGCGCCCGGCTGCGCGATGGCGCCGGCGGGGAGATCCGGATCGCCCAGCCCGACGCTTTCGGCGTGCGCGAGATCCTGAGCGGAAGGTTGCGCGAGAGCGATGCCGTGGCCGGAGATTCCCTGGCGGTGCTGGCGATCGACGCCGAGGATCTTTTCGATCTCCTGGCCAACAACATCGAGATCGTCAAGGCCCTGTTTCGCAGACTGCTGGATCGTCCGGCGGTCGACGGCGAGGCCGGAGAGGCGTGATGAGGTACGGAACGATCCTCGTTGGAGACCGCGTGCGGACGCTTGCCCGGCGAGCGGCCAGGCTCGCGGCGCTCCTTGCCGTGGCGGTTCTCGTCGCCGCGCCGACGGGCGCCGAGTCGCGGCGCATCGTGGCCGTCGGCGACGTCCACGGCACCCCGGATGGCTTTCTGGACATCCTGCGGGCGGCGGAGATGGTGGACGAGGACGGGCACTGGAGCGGCGGCGAGAGCGTCCTGGTGCAAACCGGGGACCTCATGGATCGCGGCGGCCGCGTCCGCGAGACCCTGGACGTCGTGCGGCGGCTTCAGACGGAGGCCGAAGCCGCCGGCGGGCAGGTCGTCGCCACCCTGGGGAATCACGAGGCCAACAATCTGATCGGGCTCTTCGACGAGCACTCCACGCCACTCGAAACCTGGGCCACGATCTCGTCGGCCTTCGTGACCGATGAGTCCGAGAGCGTGCGCAAGAAGGCCTACCGGCGCTGGACCGGCTGGAAGCGCAGCTTTCCGGCCTGCGCCGCGGCCGCCTCGGCCACCAAGGACGACTGGATGGCCGCCCATCCCCTGGGTTTCGTGGAGTACCAGGAGGCGATCGGACCGGGGGGCAGCTACGGACAGTGGTTGCGCGAGCGGCCGGTCGTTGCGCGCGTGGGCGGGACGATCTTCCTGCACGGAGGCCTGAGCCATGAGCTCGTGGACATGGAGCTCGAGTCGTTGGAGGAGATCAACGCGGCCGCGCGGGACGAGCTTCTGCAGTACGACGCCGACCGCGAGACGCTGATGCGAGAGGGGGTGGTGCTGCCGTTTTCAACCCTGGCGGATACCTACTGCGCTCTCGATGCGCGTCTTGCCGAGTTGGCGCCGAGGCGCTCGGATCCCCGTGTCAAGCGCAGCCTGGAGAAGCTCTCTGCCATCCGGGAGCGCCTGCCCAACGCCAACCGATGGATGCTGTTCGACGGCCGGGGGCCCCTCTGGTTCCGGGGCTACGCCCGGTGGCCTGACGACGACAGTGCCGAGGGCCCGCTGACCACGATTTTCGAGACCTTTGGCGGCGAACGTGTCGTCGTCGGACACACCCCGCAGCCGGGCAAGATCCGGGAGCGATTCGACGGACGGGTCTACTTGATCGATACCGCCATGGCCTACGCCGCCGAGGGACAAGGCAGACCGGCGGCCTTGGAGATCGTCGGCGACCGGGTTTCAGCCGTCTACCTGGATGGCCGAGTGGTCTTCCGCGAGGGTACGGAGGCGATCTCGGACGCGGCCCCGCCGGGGCCGGCCACGGCGCCGGTTGCCGAACCGGCGGGGGAACCCAGAGGGGACGGCGAGTCTGCCGTCGAGGCCGGGGTGCCGCCGGCCGCGGAAGCCACCCGGACCGGCTCGGTGGCCGCTCATTCGGTTGCGACTCCGGAGACCCCGTCCGCGGACTGTCCGCGAAGCTGGGCGGCTCCGGACGAGGGGCGCCTACCGTTTTGCAGCGACGCCGAGGTCCTGGAGTTCTTGCGCGAGGCCGAGATCGTCGCAGCCCGCGATATCGGCACCGGGGTCACCAAACCCAAGAAGCTGACCCTCGAGCGCGACGGCGTTCGCGCCCACGCCGTCTTTCACGACGTCAACGTCGTCGAAGAGCGCAAGCGGCTCGCCAACGGCGAGGTCATCATGTATTTTCGGGACGCCTACGAGAACAACGTGGCCGCCTACGAGCTGAGCCGCCTTCTGGGACTGGACTACATACCCCCCGCGGCTCTTCGCCACCTGGACGGCAAGAAGGGCTCGGTCCAACTATGGATCGAGAAGACCGTGAGCGAGACCGAGCGCCGCGAGGCCGGCGGCGACAACGAGCCGGTAACACTCCTGGCTCGGCGCAGGATCTCGGACATGTGGGTCTTCGACAACCTGATCAACAACATCGACCGCAATCAGGGCAACATGCTCTTTGACGAGTCGGGCGGGTTCTGGCTGATCGATCACACCCGCGCCTTCAGCCGTTCCCGGAGCCTTCCCGGCCCCGACCGCATCCGGCGGGTCTCACGCCGGCTGCTGAATCGGATCCGGAACCTGGACCGCGACCTCGTGACCAAGCGGCTCGGCCCTTACCTCGGGGAGTTCGAGATCGCCGCCCTCTTCAAGCGGCGCGAGAAGGTGCTGACGCTTATCGACAAGAGACTCCGCGACATCGGCGAGGAAGCGGTGCTCTTCGACTACACGGACCCCGACACGGCGGTCACCGTCACCTACAACTAGCCGAGCCGTCCGGTTGGTGTCTGGCAAGGTCCGCTCGGCGCCGAAGGAACGGCCGCAGCGTCACTGATAGCCCTCCAACTCGAACTCGACTCCCAGGGTCTTGTTGATCTCAGCGATCTCGTCGTAGAGGGGCGTCGACAGTTCCAGCGAGTGCCCGTCGGCGGTGGTGACGACCTGGATCTCACACCACTCGTCATAGGCGTCGAACGCACATAGCGTCGTTTGGAACACCCCTCCGGTCTGGGCCGCGACTGTCCTGAGGTCTTCGATGCCGGCCAGTTGATCCAGTTCTGCCGTCAGCAGGGCGTTGCCTCGTGCGATGGGCCAGTCCAGTTCGACGAGATCGTTATAAACGCGGCGCGCGAGCCCCGTCTTCTTAGGGTCCTTAGCCAGGACAAACCACTTGACCGAGAAGACGCGACTCGGCTGGCAATAGCCGAGAGCCCGTGCGAGCGGGCGAGGAGTGTCTTGATAGGTCTTGCCGGCGAGCGTACAGCCGACGAAGTCTGGGTTGGTTCGAAGCCGCACGCCGTCTCGATCTTGGATCCTGCCGCCATAGAAGAAGAGCTCGGCTTCGATCGGTCCGGAAGCGTAATAGGTTTCGTCGTCGAGCCAATCGATCGTCCACGGCAGACCGACGGCTTCCGCGGCCCCCGCGAGCCAGTCGGCCGAATCTTTGGCGCTCGGGACGAGGCCTGAATCGATGCCGAACGAGATGTCCCGCTCCGGATCGCCGATGAACCTGACTTTGATCACGCTCCCGGTGGTCGGCTTGTGCTCTGGGAGAGTGGCGACTCTGGTAGAGGCACTCAGTTCGGCGGAACTTGGCCAGTTGCCGGGCCGCTCCCTGCCAAGCCGGAGGACCAGGTCACTCAGGTCGGCCGATTTCGGGGCAAAGACCGAGACCCAGAGTTTCTTCAGGTGCAGATGGTCGGAGAGGTCGAGGCGCGGGAGTGCCTTCTTGAACTTGAATTCGACGTACGCGGGCGCCCCGGTCGAAAACGGCATGAAGCCTTCCGGCCAGTTCGCCTGGGCCGCCGCCAGAAGACCCTCGATCGACTCGAGAGAGTAGACCGTGCTCTTCGGAGACTTATAGAGAAGCGAGCCCATCGTCTATGGGACACCGGTGTAGCTGAGGGGCACCGAGTCCACCTTGCATGGTATTCGATGCGAAGAAGTTCGCGTTTCACGCCGGGAACCGGGTCTTGGCCACCCGTGTCCAAAGAACGACAGGGAGAGTTCCATGCAGTCGATCATTCGCGTTCTGGCCATCTTTGGCGGAGTGGGTTTTGCCGGGCTCGGAGGGTTCGGTTCCGATCCGCTTCTGGGTCAGGACTTCACTCTCGAGGCCGAGTTCGAAGTCGGTGCCGGCTCCGAAGCCAGCGCCCGGGCGGCGACCATGCCCATCCGCCTGGCGTCGGGCAAGGTCCACGTTCGCGCCGAGCTCGAAGATGGCAGCGAGGTCTGGCTCCTTCTCGACAGCGGCGCCAACGTCTCGATCTTGGACCGGGATCTCGCCGAGCGGCTGGGACTCGAGCTGCGGGGCGGGGGAACGGCCGACGGAGCTGCGGGTGGCGGCGAGTTCCGATTTGCGTTCGCGCGAGCGCCGGCCATGCGGCTACCCGGCGTCGAGCTGGCTTCGCGTCCCGTGGCGGTCCTCGAGCGCAACACCCAGGGGGCCAACGGCCATCCTTCGTCGGGTCTCCTCGGTGCCGACCTCTTCCGCCGCTTCGTCGTGGACGTCGATTACCCGAACCGGACGATGACCCTGCACGAGCCCGAGACCTTCGAGTACTCGGGCGGCGGCGTGGTGCTCCCGGTGCGGCTGGACGCCAACGCCAAGTGGCGGGTCCAGGCGACGGTAGCGGCGGGCGGCCAGCGGTTCCCGGCGGAGCTCATTGTCGACACCGGCGCGCGCGGCACGGTCGGGTTTTCGGCTCCTTTCCTAGACAAGCATGAACTGCGCGAGCTTGTCGGTGCCGAGGTGCTGACGACGGTTGGCGTCGGCGTGGGCGGGGAGGTTCGCCACTATCTGGCGATTCTGGATGGATTGGAGTTCGGCGGCCTCGAGCTCGAGGACCTGCCGGTGACCCTCGCGCCCACCGACGCTCGCGGCGCCTATGGCAATCCCGACCGCGACGGGATTTTGGGAGCGGCCATCCTGGAGCGTTTCCGCGCGATCTTCGACGCCTCCCGCGGCCGCCTCATCCTGGAGCCCTCGGCGCTAGCGGACGAGCCCATCCGGTGGGATGCCTCGGGGTTGTTCTTGACCTCCGAGGGCGAGGATTTCGACCGCATCCGGGCCCTGGCGGTGGCGCCCGGGAGCCCCGCGGAGCGGGCAGGAATCGAGCTGGGCGACCGCCTGGTGGCGATCGACGGCAGACCGGTCGCGGAGCTTGGGCTGGACGGGGTTCGGAGTTGGCTGCGGAAGCCCGAAAGCCGGGTCATCGTTACCTTGGATCGGGCCGGTCGAAAGCTCGAGGTCGAGCTCCTGACCGCGGGCTCACCCTAGCTTCCGGTACGGCGCGGTCAGGTGCAGAGGGTGGCGCCGGGACGGCAGTCGGCCTCATAGGCTCGCGCCAGCCATTGGATCAAGGTGCCGCCGGCTTCGTCGGGGCTTCGGCCGAAGGCCACGATGCCGTCCTCATGGCCGCCCATGGCCAGGATGCGGCGCTCGGCCAGCAGGCCCTCGCGGTAGAGGCGCTGGACCTCGCGAGCCATGGCCGGCGTGCCGTACTCGACCTCGGGCGCGGTCTCGGGCAGCCCCAGGTCTAGCCGCCGGGCCCAGAGCGCCGGGGTGTGGGCGTGGAGAACGCACCGGATGTGTGGCCCCAAGTCGTAGACGGCGCCGTGGGTCAGGGACTCGGACGAAGGCTTGACCGGTCCGCGGCTCACCAGGTGGTTCCGCTCCAGTTCGTAGCGCTCGACGATGCAGAAGTCAGGAAGGCCGACGCAGCGCTTGCCCGAGGTCTGGGTGCCGGTGATGAGGAAGCTCCGCCGCCCGAGGCCCTTGCCCGGACGCCCGACGCGCACGCTCACGTTGCCGTATCCGGCGCCTTCGTAACGGTCGCGATCCTGGCCCACGAGCCGGGTCAGGGACAGGATCTCCCGCCACGCGATGAGCGGGCAGACGAGGTCCAGAAGCTGGGAGGAGTCGAGACGATCCGGTTGGTGCTCGAAGGAGAACTTGATGACGCCTTCGCCGCGCACGGCAGAATCAGCCGAGGAGGTCTTCGACCGCCGCGCGCTCTTCGCGCAGCTCGGCCTCGGTTGCGTCCATGCGCTCGCGGCTGAAGGCGTCGACCTCCAAGCCTTGAACGATCTCGTAGCCGCCGCCGCTCGTGGTGCACGGATAGGAGTAGACGATGCCGGGCTCGATGCCGTAGCTGCCGTCCGCCGGCACCGCCATACTCACCCAGTCGCCCTCGGGCGTGCCCAGGGCCCATGAGCGGATGTGGTCGATCGCCGCCGACGCCGCCGACGCCGCCGAGGACGCGCCTCGCGCTTTGATGATGGCGGCTCCGCGCTGCTGCACGGTGGGGATGAACTCGCTCGCGTACCAGTCCCGATCGATCAGCTCGAAGGCCGGCCGGCCTTCGATTTCCACGTGCGAGACGTCCGGATACTGGGTCGCCGAATGGTTGCCCCAGATCGTCATCTTCTTGATGCCCGCGACGTGGGCGCCGGTCTTGTCCGCGAGCTGGCTGAGCGAGCGGTTGTGATCCAGGCGGGTCATCGCCGTGAACTGGCGCGGATCGAGGTCCGGAGCGGCCGATTGGGCGATCAGGCAATTCGTGTTGGCCGGATTGCCCACCACCAGCACCCGGACGGAGCGGGCGGCGTGGTCGTTGATCGCCTTGCCCTGCGGGCCGAAGATCTTACCGTTGTCGGCCAGAAGATCCTTGCGCTCCATGCCCTTGCCGCGCGGCTTGGCGCCCACCAGGATGGCGTAATCGGCCTCCGCAAATCCCTCTTCGTAGTCCGACGTGGCCACCACGCCATCCAGAAGCGGAAAGGCGCCGTCCTTGAGCTCCATGACGACGCCTTGGAGGGCGTCCAAAGCCGGAGGGATCTCGATGAGCTGCAACCGTACCGGCTGATCCGGTCCCAACATGTCGCCCGCCGCAATGCGAAAGCAGAGCTGGTAGCCGATGTTGCCGGCGGCTCCAGTGATGGCGACGCGAACGGTTTCTTGCATGGACGGGATCTCCGGGAAGTTGACGGCGTGAATCACCTATCCTGACCGAAAGGAAGGTAAGATCCAAGCTCTTTTGTGAGAGGAGATCCACGCAATGTCTGACGAGCAGACACCCGAAGTCGAAGAAACCGCCGAGGCGGCCGAAGAAACCGCTGAAGCGTCGTCCACCGAAGAATCCACCGAGGCCGTAGAGGAATCGTCCGACGAGGCCGCGGCCGAGACTCCTGAAGAATCGCCGGCCGAAGAGGCTGCCGAAGCCGCCGCCGAGTCGACCGAAGACTCAGGATCAGAGCCCTCCGAGGCGGAGCCCACCGATGGGGGGGACGAGGACACGGCTGCTGATCCCGTGGCGGAATCCGAAGGCGAAGCGTCTGCCGAGGAGGACGCCTCAGAGACCGAGAGCGCGGAAGACGAGGGGGACTCCGGCGAGTCGGATGCCGAGGCGGCGGCCGCCGCTGCCGCCGAAGCCGAAGCCCAGGCCAAGGCCGCTGCTGCCGCAGAAGCCGCGCAGGCGGTCAAGAGCGAGGCCAAGGCGCGCATGGCCGAGCTCAAGGCCAAGCGGGACGAGGCCCTCGCCTCCGGAGACCGTGTTGCTTTGAAGCGAGCGCGGCGCCGGATCAAGCTGGCGAAGCGCCAGATGCGGCGGTCGTAGGCTCAGGCGCCCAGCCGACCTGCCAGGTGGGCTGGGCAACCGGCTCCCGATCGGCTCAGGGCTTTCGGCCTAGTCGGAGTCTTCGGCCGGCTCCCCGTCCAACTGGAAGTTGACGGTCAGGGTGTAGTAGACGGGTACCGCTTCGCCGCCCAGAGTCGCGGGCTCGAAGCGCCAGGCGCGGATCGCTTCGAGCGCCGCCGCGTCGAGCTCTTCGGTGAGCGATTCATCGACCCAGGCGTCCCGGATGGAACCGTCGGCTCCGATTACGGTCTTGACCACGACGAGGCCCTCGGTGCCGGCGTCGCGTGCGGCTTCGGGATACTGCGGCGCGGCTGATTCGAGGAGCGCCGGTTTGACGACCTCGCCTTCGACGGCATAGATCGGCTGCCCGGTCAGGCTGCGGCTCGAAGCCGCGCGCGGGAAGGAGTCCAGGTCCACCGGTTCGGGGCTGGTGAAGACCGCTGACGGGAGCTCGTCGAACACCGCCAGGTCCGAGTGTTTGCCGCGGCCGCGGTCGTCGGACAGCAGGATGTCGCCGTGCTGGCGCCAGTTCCGCCAGGGAATCCGGAAACGCGGTTCCTCGTCTTCGGCGCGGGTGTAGAAGTCCCATTGCTCGACCAGATCGGAGTCCCGTCCGACGTAGACGTGGTAGCGGTTCTCGGGCGTCTTCCCGACTTCGCGAAAGGTCAGCTCGAGGACGTCGGCGGTGCCGCCGTCGAGCATCGTGCCCTCGCCCACGTAGCGCAGCACGACACCCGTGTCCTTGAGCTTGTAGGGCATGAAGAGCCAATAGCTGTCATTGATCCAGGCCGATTCGCCCAGCTCGAGCAGGGTGCCCAGAGCCTCGCCCTCGACCTCGGCACCCTCGCGCCAGGCACGTCCCTTCTTGGAGTCGAGGTTCATCAAAACCAGGTAGGTCTCGCCGCTTTCCCGGTCCGTGCCTTCGACACGAATGTCGCCCGAGTGCCGGTCCCAGACGTGGAAGCGCCGGCCGAAGAATTTCCAGGTCACGAAGCGCGTTCGATCCAGCGCGGCGCGGCCGCCGAGGCGGTCCATGACGCGGTCGGCGATCTCCAGCGCTTCGGCGTGGGACTCTTCGAGAAGGAAGCCGGGCGCCGGGGGATTGGGATCGTGGTGATCCGCGCGGGCGGCAGCGGGTGCCAGCGCGCTTACGGCTACCAGGAGGGCTAGCGAGAAGACGGCGTCCGGGAACGAGGAGGGTCGGGTTCGAACTTGCATCCGCGTATGGTAGTCGAATCCCGGCTGGACGGGATCCCGCGGGAGGGCGAGGTACCATCCGGCGGTGCCGGTTGATTCTTCGCTTCGTCCCACCCGAACGACATTCGGGAGGTTGGCCGCCGTGGTGCTCGCGGTCCTGCCGGTATCGGCATTCTGGTTGGGTTGTTCCCAGCCGCAAGCCGACGCCGGCGACGGCCGCTCGCCCGGACGACTCACGCCGGCTGAGATCGAGCGTCTCGAGACCGGGCTCAGCGAGTGGGTGCGGGACGAGCGGGATCGCCACAGGGACCGCGCGCTGCCGCTGTCGTCCGCGCAGCGGCGTCTCTTCGAGCCCTATTTTTCTCGAAGCGTCCTGGACGGCGCGCGGATCGCGGTGGTCGAACGGTTCCGGAATCCCGAAGTGTTCCGACTCTTCGACCGGCTGGGCGAGCCCTATCCGCTGGACCTCGCCCACGCCTCAGGGCTGGCCCTGATCGATACCATCCTGGTGGCTGGGCCGGTGGCCAGGAACGGCGCAGCCCGGTTCGAGCCAAGCGAAGGCCTGCTGTTTCACGAGCTCGTGCACCTGACGCAGTACGAGGAGCTGGGCTTCGAGGAGTACATGCGGCGCTACGTTGCCGGCTGGGCCCGGGAAGACTTCGAGTACCGGCGCATTGCCCAAGAACGCCAGGCCTATGCCCTGACCGTGCGGTTTCTACGGGCTCGGCGCTCGGAGACGGAGTCCTTCCAGGTCCCGGCTGAAGTTCGCCGTCTCTTCGAGCTCGACTGACGCCGCCAGGGTCCGCCCCGTCAAGTTCCGGCGTCCCGCGCTGCTAGCAAGCCATGGCCCCGGCACGGCTGTTGCGTAGAGAACGGGTGAGATGAGAAGAATCACTGGAACCCACTTCGTACACGCTCTATCCGGCGCGCTTGCAAGCGTCCTGCTACCGCTTGCGAGCATGCCGGCTCCGGTGCCCGTGCGAAGGCGGTTCCAGCGGCTTCCATCGCGCCCTTGCCCTTCTTGGTCGGCCTCACCTTCTTCTCAATGGGGGTCCTACCATGACCAAGTTCGAGGTCGATGTTGAGGCACGTACGACCGATCTCCGGGTGTCGCGTCACGCCGAAGGGCTGCTCGAGCTAGCTCCGCGCGAACGACTCGACACCGAGCGGCCGGCGCGGGCGATCCAGCCTCTGGCCGAAGCGCTCGACCGGCGGGTGATCGGTCAGGAGCGGGCCATTGCGGCTTTGGTCGGCTCATCGTCGCGCCTGCTCTCGGGGCTGCGCGATCCACGCCGGCCGCTGATGACGGCCCTGCTTCTGGGGCCGACCGGCGTCGGCAAGACCGAGACCGCCAAAGCGGTCGCCGAGGCCTGTTTCGGTGACGAAACGGCACTGACCCGGATCAACTGCGAGGAGTACGCCCATGGGCACGAGATCGCCAAGCTTTTGGGCTCGCCGCCCGGCTACGTCGGGCACCAGACCGAGCCGCTGCTGAGCCAGGGCTTGATCGACGCTCCGCACCGCCGGCTCAAGAAGGCCGGAGAGGACGGCCCGGCCGCTGAGGCGCCGCTGGCCGAGAGAATCGTCGCCGGCGACCCGGACGCCTGCGTTTCGGTGTTGCTCTTCGATGAGATCGAGAAAGCCGATCCGGCGTTGTGGAACGCGCTCCTGGGAGTCCTGGAGGACGGGACGTTGACACTGGGGAACAACCAGACGACCGACCTCACCGGCTCGATCATCTTGCTCACTTCGAATGTGGGCAGTGCCGAGCTGGGCCGCTTTCTGGAACGGGCACCGGTGGGCTTCGGCCGGGACGACCGCTCCACGGCCGAGACCGACGACGCCGTGGTGGAGCTGACGCTCAAGGCGGCGCGGGAGAGCTTTCCCGCCGAGTTCCTGAACCGCTTCGACGAGGTGCTGGTCTACTCAGCGCTCGAGGAAGAGGATCTGGAAGCCATCTTCGACAAGTTCCTGGCCGAGGTCCACGACCGCGCTCTGAAGTACGCCGGCGTGCCGATCCTGATCCGCCCGACGCCGGCGGCGCGCCGCTGGATCGTGGAGCGGGGAACCGACCTCCGGCTGGGAGCCCGGCCCTTGCGGCGGGCGGTGGAGAGCGAGCTGGTGGACCCCCTGTCGCGGCTGATCGCGGCCGAGAGCGTCGAGCCTGGAGACGTCGTGGACATCGACGTCGAGGAGGGGCGGCTGGTCTTTTTCCGGCGCAGCCACGCGCTCGAGATCGTGGCCTGAGGCCGCCGGGACCGGCGCGTCAGCTCGGAGTCAAGCTCAGGAGGTTCTCGACCGGGCGTCCGAGAACGGCGCTGGTCTCGGTCACGGCGATGGGACGCTGGAGCAGGGTCGGATGCTCGGCCATGAAAGCAATCAAGGCGGCGTCGGTCTCGGTCCCCGTCAGGCCGAGCTCCCGGTAGGCACGATCGCGCGTGCGCAGCAGGTCGCGCGGCGTGGCTCCCAAGAGGTCCAGGATGCGCGCGATCTCGGCCTGCGAGAGTGGCTCCTTACGATACTCGCGGTAGCGGTAGTCGATGCCGTGTTCGTCGAGCAAGGCGACCGCCTTGCGACAGGTGCTTCAGGTCCGGGTGCAGATTAGTTCGAGCATCAGTTCGAGTATCAATTCGACGATCCGGGCGAATTCTATCCGCCCGTGGGCTCACCGCCCTCGGGGAAGCGGGCGTGGCGACGAATGGGTTGCTGCACGTCGGCCGGGCTCCCGGCCGTCTCCGAGGCACCGCATCGAATCGTCGTCGTGCCGTGGATGCGGCCCGGGGGGACCTTGTCGCGCGACCCTCTGGACTTCGACCATGGGCTGCTAGGCTCCCGGCGTGAGTGGCATGCGGCCGGGACGCTTCGCGCGCACCGTCTTCGTCTGGACGCTGGTGGGCGCCGTCTTCCTGTCCGTTCTCTACTGGCTCTTCCTGACCCGCGCCGAGAGCGCCTACGAGGATGCGGTCCTGCGCTACGAACGAGAGGTCGGTCCGGCCGACCATACGACCTATCTGCGGCCGGCGATCGAGCCCGAATCGAACCAGGTTTCGGGCTTTCTGGACGCGGTCGGGCAAGCTTCCGGCGACGGCGAGCCTCAAGGCCTGGGTCCGCCGTCGGCTTGGGACGAGACCGATCGCCGCGCGGTCGTGGCCTGGCTTGCGGCCCATCGGTCCGAGCTCGACGGGCTGCGGGCCGCGGCCGGGCGATCCGGCTGCGTCTGGGACGACCTTCCGAGTCAAGCGGTGAGCTGGTCGCAACCGGCGATCCGGGCGGTCCGGTTGCTTCGCGCGCAGGCCTACTCGGCAATGGATGGCGGGAACTGGGACGAGACGGCATCGGCGCTGACGACCCTCGAGGTCTTGAGCTCGTGTCTGCACGGTCAGCCCAATTTGGTCGGCTCGCTGGTGGCGGTCGTCGCCGACCGGGCCTGGCTCGAGGTCATCCATGAGCTCGTGGCCCGGCCCGACGTCGGGGACGGTGTCCTCGGCGACGTCGAGGACCGGCTCCGCCGGCGCCTGGCCGAGCCCAGGGTGGCGGAGGCGCTGGCCGCCGAGGGCGCGTTTGCCCTGCGCTTCGTCCAGCGTCCCGATCTCCATCCGCAGGAGACCCGGGTCGCGGGTCCGATCTATCCGGTCTTCGCCAAGCAGGTGGCGACCGAGATCGCGAATCGTTGGGTCGAGCTCGCCGCCTGGAGCCGGCGGCCGCTGGCCGAGCTTCTGACGCCGCCCGACGCCACCGGTGAGAACGCCGCGGACAAAGCGCGAGCGACGACCGTGATCGCGAACATCCTCATCCCCAACATGAGAGACGGCGCGGTCAAGCTGCGGGTCGTCGAGGAGCTTGCCGGGCTAGCCCTGACCGCCGTCCGCGCCCGCCGGTTGGGCCTGGAGCTCGGCGCCTACCGGCTTCCGGACGGGGCGGCCGCTTTCCATCTCTTGCCTCAGGACGACGGCGGCGTGGTGGTGCTCGCCTCCCAGCTCGAGGACCAACTGAGGAGCTACTACGGAATTGGCGAGGACGAGGCCCCGCAGGGAGTCGAGGCCAGCCTGCGCTTGACCGCGTGGCGTCTGCCGGGCTTGTCGTGAGCGTGGCGACGGGCGGCTAGAAGGGCATTCCGACCGCTTCGCACAGAGCCCGGATGAGCGGCGCGCCCCGCCGGCACAGAGCCGCGTACTGATTGAGGAAGCCGGCCGAGGTGATGTCCTTCTGGCTGATCTTGGCGACTCCGATGAAGTCCTTGCGCTTGAGGTCGGCGACCAACGGGTGCTCGGGATCGAACCCGCGCGGAGGTCGCTTGAGGCTGTCTCCCGAAAGCTCGAAGGTGTCGCGAAAACGGCTGCCATGGACCGCTCGCTTCCAGGTCGCCGGGTTGGCGGCAATGTAGCTCCGGATCTTCTTGGTGGCCTCGCCGTCCGGACGCCAGATGCCGGCGCCGGCGAAGCAGCGGCCGGGTTCCAGGTGCAGGTAGAAGCCCGGGGCGTGGGCGTCGCGTCCCTGCTTGTGGCGAAACTGAATGCCGGTGTGGGTCTTGTACGGGCTCTTGTCCCGAGCGAAGCGGACGTCGCGGTGGATGCGAAAGAGCGAACCGCCCACCTTCTTGGGCACCGCCAGGAACTGAGGGCTGATGGCCTCGAGCTTGGGTCCGAAATCGCTGATGAACGCCAGCGCCGGCTCCCTGACCGCGTCTTCGTAGCGCTCCTGATTGGCCTTGAACCAGTCGCGGTCATTGTTGGCCTTGAGCTCTCGCAAGAAGCGAAAGAGGGCGGGGCGGAAATGGGTCTTGGGCATGCTCGTCTCCTCGGAAGTCCAGAGCCTGGGGGCCCGAGCGGGATTGGACCGCGCCGGCTTGGTCCGACCTTCTCACATTGCCGCCGCGCGCCGGCGGGACTCGGGCTCGATGGGTCTGGCCCTCCTGGGGGTTCTGCAAACGGCCCCGCTTGGCCCTGTCCGAAGCGCTAGACTTGCCGGCGGAACGATGATCCTGGCGCTCACCAACGTCAAGGGCGGAGTCGGCAAGACCACAACCGCGGTCAACCTGGCCGCGGCCTTCGCCATGAGCGAGCTCCGGGTGCTACTGGTTGACCTGGACCCCCAGGGCTCCGCGTCGACGGCGCTGGGGGTACCGCGCGAGCAGCTCAAGCCGTCCGTCGCCGACGTTCTGGCCGGGGAGGTGCCCGCAGCCGAGGCGCTGGTCGATACGGGTCTCAGGGGCCTGGATCTCCTGACCGGCACCATGGACCTTGCCACCGTCGAAATTGCGCTCGCCCGCAAGCGCTCGCCCGAGCGCAAGCTCTCCGAGCGCCTGAGACCGATCCGGAGCCACTACGATCTCGTGATCCTGGATTGCGCCCCCGGCCTGTCGCTCTTGACCCGCAACGCCCTGGAGGCCGCGGACGGCTACATCCTTCCGGTTCTGCCGCATCAGCTTTCTCTGGAGGCGATCGGGCGCTTCCTGGAAGGAATGCAGGCGATCGGCGCCACCCGGCGGCAGAAGCCCCGTCTCCTCGGGATTCTGCTGACCATGGTGGATCACCGCACGCGCATGACCGATGAGCTGGTGCGCAAGATCCGCCGTGCCTACAGCGGCCAGGTCTTTCGCGCCACGATTCCGGTCAACGTAACTCTGGCCGAGGCGACCCGTCACGGCATGACCGTCTTCGAGTACGAGCGCTGGTCGGCGGGCGCCCAGGCCTACAGCAGGTTGGGGGCCGAGGTGCTGCGGCGGGCGCGGGATCTGGCGATTTTCTGAGATCCGGAAGCTGCCGTCCCGCTTGGCGCCGAGCCGGGACCGCCGACGGCTCGGTCGGCCGCCCTGCTCTGGTTGCTCTGGTCACTCCGGTCGCCGGACGGTCTTCGGGCTGGCTATACGTTGAAGCGCACGTGCAGGACCTCGCCGTCTTCGACGACGTAGTCCTTGCCTTCCAGCCGCAGGAGCCCGGCTTCGCGGCACTTGGTCAGGGAACCCAGCTCCAGGAGCGTCTCAGAGTCGACGACTTCGGCCCGGATGAAGCCTCGTTCCAGGTCGGAGTGGATGGTGCCGGCCGCCTGCTGGGCTTTCGTGCCCCGGCGAATCGTCCACGCCTTGCATTCGTCGTCGCCGACGGTGAAGAACGAGATCGAGCCTAGAAGCTCGTAGCCGGCTCGCAGAACCCGGTCGAGACTCGCTTCATCGAGCCCCAGGTCGGACAGAAAGTCGGCCTGCTCCGCGGACGGAAGCTGGGCGATCTCTTCTTCGATCGGCAAGCTCATCACCACCGTCCGCACCGAGTCACCGAGCGCGGGCGCTCGATCGTCCAGGTTCGACTCGCCGGTGTTCCACACCACCAGCAAGGGTTTGGCGGAGAGGAGCTGGAATCCGCGGAGCCTCTTTTCGTCGTCTGGAGCCAGCTCTAGGTCGCGCACGGGCGTTTCACTCTCGAGCGCCGGCTGAATGGTGCCGGCAAGAAGCTCGGTCTCGGCTTTCTCGTTGGCACTGAGGCCGCGCTTCTTGTTCTTCTCCAGGCGCTCGAGCCGCCGTTCCACCAGCTCGAGATCCGCGAACACCAGCTCGAGGTCGAACGAGGCGAGATCGCGGGCCGGATCGATCGAGCCCTCGGGGTGCGGAATCTCGTCGTCTTCGAAGGCGCGCACCACGTGCACCAGGGCGTCGACGTCCTTCAAGCTCGTCAAGTTGAGATCGGCCGCGCCTTCTTGGCGGGTAACGCCGGGAATGTCGACGAATTGCACCGTCGCCGGCGAGTGCTTCTTGGGTTGGAAGAGCTCGCTCAAGCGGTCCAGCCGGGCGTCGGGCACGCGGCACAGCGCGACGTGGGCCTCCGAGCTCTGCGAGAACTTGTCGGTCGTCTCCTGGGAGCGGGTCAGGAGGTTGAAGAGCGTGGTCTTGCCGGTCTTGGGAAAGCCTACGATTCCGAGTTGCATGAGTGGGGGGGGCGCTCCTCAACGGATGCGATAGACTGCCGAGTCTAACGACCAACCCGGAGGGGAGGAAGCGATGCCTGGAATCGGATCGACGAAATTGCAGTCTGGAGCGGCGCGCAAGGCGGCGATGATCGTGGTCTGGGCACTCGCGCTCGTCGTGGTGCTGGCGACGGGTGCCGAGGCCCAGTTTCTGTATCAGTCGGATGGCGGATTCTTCGATCTCGAGGTGACCAAGGCGGGCAAGCTCAAGAAGCAGAAGATCTTCTGGATCTGGATTCCGCACTACCGGCCGGGGTCGGTGACCTACGAGATCTTTGCCGAGTGCGACCGCAGGGACGCCGACGGAAACTTCGTCGGCAACAACAAGGTCACCTTTTCGAACATCAAGTTCCTGGGCGGCGGCGGCACCCAGTTGAACGTTCCGAAACTCGGCGGCAAGCTCAAGAACGGGATTCAGGCCAAGCTCTTGAACCGCGAGGTCTCCCCGCTGGGCATTCTGGCCGGTACCGGCTCCGCCATCATCGGCGAGGCGACGGTTCTGGTGAAGGGCAAGCTCGCGGCCGGCGACCGGATCGTCTGCAAGATCGACGTCACCGAGTCTCAGTAGGCGCCCGATCCGCCCGATCCGCCCAATCCGGTTGATCCGGTTGAACCGGTTGATCCGGTTGATCCGGTTGATTCCGTTGGTCGGGCCGGTGTGGCTGGGAGCTCCCGGCTCGGTGCTCGTGCTACGGCCGCCGGTCGAGTAGGCTGTAGACGACGGGCACCAGCACCAGGGTCAGCAGGGTCGAGGTCAGGAGCCCTCCGATCACGGTCAGGGCCATCGGGCTTCTGAGCTCGGAGCCTTCGCCCAGGCCGATGGCCATGGGTACCAGGCCCAGGACCGTGGTGGACGTGGTCATCAGGATGGGGCGCAACCGCACGCGGCCGGCCTGGCGTAGCGCCTCGATCTTCTTCTCTCCCCGGCGGCGAAGGCGGTTGGCGTAGTCGACCAGCAGGATGGCGTTGTTGACCACGACTCCGGCCAAGAGGATCGCTCCGATCAGGACCACGATCGAGAGATTCACCCGGGCCAGCCACAGCGCCAGGAGAACCCCGACCAGGGCGAACGGAACGCTCAGCAGAATCACCAGGGGATGGAGGAGGGACTCGAACTGAGAGGCCATCACGAGATAGACCATGAAGATCGCCAGCAGGATCGCCAGACGCATCGACCGGAAGGAAACATCCATTTCTTGCTGCTGGCCGCCGATCTCCCAGTCGAAACCGCTCGGCATGTCCATCGCTTGGAGGGCCCGGCGGATGTCCTGTGAAGTGCTTGCCAGGTCGCGGCCGGCGAGGTTGGCGGTGATAAGCGCTACCCGCTCGCCTTCGGCGCGGCGAATCTCGGCCGGCCCTTCGACTTCCTGGATCCGGGCGACCGCTGACAGTGGAATCGGGGTCTCGCCGGCTTGAGCCAGGATGAGCCGGGCCAGATCGTCGGCGCTGTTGCGGTATTCCTCGGCCGCCTGAAGCCGGATGTCGATGGCTCGGTCCTGCCGCTGGATGTCGGTGGCGACCGCTCCCTGGATCTTGGTGCGGACCACGGGAGCGACGTCGGCAATCGAGAGGCCGTACTTTGCCAAGAGCGTGCGGTCGAATCGGATCTGAAGCTCCGGGTTGCCTCCTTCGGCCGAAGACTTGACGTCTTCGAGGCCGGGGATCGAGCCCATGGTGCGGGTCAACTCGGCCGCCAGCCGCCGGAGAACGCCCAGGTTGAATCCCCGAATCTCGACTTCGACCGGCGTGCGGAAGCTGAAGTACGAAGGCCGAGCGAAGCGGTAGTCGAGCTCCTGCTGGTCGTCCAGGGTCGAGCGCAGCTCCTCGATGAGCCCGTCTTCCAGCTCCCGGTCCGTCGGTGGAGCAAGAACCACGGTGATCTGGCCGATGTTCTCGCGAGTCTCGCCGGCCGAGCCTCCCTGCTCGTTCGAGGCACCGGCGATGGCGTAGACGGTGGCGGTTCGAGGCAGCTCGGCGGCGGCGCGCTCGATGTGACGCATCCGGCGGTCGGTGACCTCCAGGTTGGTTCCCGGTGGCAGCTCGAGGTCGACGAAAAATTCGCCTTGCACCAGCTCCGGCACCAGCTCGCGGCCCAGTCTGGGGGCGAGAAGGAGGGTTCCCGCCAGAAGCACGAGCGCCAGTGCTACGGCCACCAGGGGCCGTGCCAGGGCCCCGTCCAGGACGACCCCGTACCCGTCCCGGATCCGGTCCAGCAGTTTGGCGATGACGCCGAGAACGGGTTCGAGCAACCGGTGGACGGCGCCGGCCACGGCGCGCGTCACGGCCAGGAAGGGCCGGAGCACGGCGGCGGTCGCTCGGGCAGCGCGCCCCACGCGCGGGGTTTCGTGCGCTTGCTTCTCGCCGGGCCCGGCGTCCGGCCGAAACCGCCGCGAGGCCAGCATCGGGATCACGGTGAGCGCCACCAGGAGCGAGACCACCAGCGAGAAGGTAACGGTCAAGGCCTGATCGCCGAAGAGCTGGCCGGCGATGCCTTCGACGAAGACGATCGGAACGAAGACGCAGATTGTGGTCATGGTGCTGGCGACGACGGCGCGTCCGACCTCTCCGGTGCCGGCTTCGGCTGCCTCGACCACGTTCAAGCCCCGCTCCCGGCGGCGCTGGATGGATTCGAGGACCACGATCGAGTTATCGACCAAGAGACCGATGCCCAAGGTGAGGCCCCCCAGCGACATGATGTTGAGCGAGATGCCGAAGGCGTACATGAGAAAGAAGGTGGCCACCACCGAGATCGGGATCGCCAGGCCCACGATCGCGGTCGTCTTCCAGCTCCTGAGAAACGCGAACAGCACGGCAATGGCGAGGAGTCCGCCGATGAGAGCGGTCTTCAAGACCTCCGAGATGGACTGCCGGATGTAGCGGGCCTGGTCGGTAACGACCACCAGCTCGAGGCTGGGATCGGACTGCTTGAGCCGGGCGGAAATCTCTTGGATCCGATCCTGGACCGCGTCCGAGACCGCGACGGTATTGGTGCCGCCCTCCTTGTAGACCGCGATCTCGACCGTCTCGCGCCCGTTGATGCGGGTCACGATCTCGCGCTCCTTGTGACTCCGCACTACCCGCCCGACATCCCGCAGACGCAGCACGGCTCCACCCGAGGAGGAGAGGATGACGTCTTCGAGGTCCTGGGCGCGCAGGTACTCGTTGACCGTGCGCACGATGAACTCGGTCTGGCCTTCGCGCAGCCGGCCGCCGGTCAGGTTGACGTTCTCCTGGGCCAGCCGCTCGACGACGCGGCCAACGTCCAGGTCCTGGCCGGCGAGCTGGCGCTCGTCGATGCGGACCTGAATTTCTTCTTCGAGGCCGCCGGAGACCACCGCGGCGGCCACTCCCTCGATCCGCTCCAGAGCTCGCTTGACCTGTTCCTCGGCCAGGAGACGAAGCCGGATCAGGTCCTCGTCGCCCGCGAGACCCAGGCGCAGGATCGGATCTAGCGCCGGGTCGTACCGCAGCAAGACCGGCCGCTCGGCTTCCTGGGGAAGCTGCAAGACGTCCAGGCGCTCCCGGACGTCGAGGGCGGCAAGGTCCATGTTGGTGCCCCAACTGAATTCCAGCACCACTTCGCTGACGTCCGAGCGCGAGCTCGACGACACCCGCACCACGTTATTGACGACACCCACGGCGTTCTCGATGGGGCGGCTGATCAGGTTCTCGACCTCGACCGGCGCCGCGCCTTCGAACTCGGTGCGAACCGTGACCGAGGGGTAGGTGATGTCGGGAAGGAGATCGAGGGCCAGCCGCTGAAAGGACACCCAGCCGAAGACCACTGCGGCAAGCGCGAAGATGAAGACCGAGACCGGGCGGCGGGTTGAGAACTCGACGATCTTCATGGCCTTGGTGGCGGCCCGAGCTCGCGCGGCGCGGCTCGATCGGCGCTCCAGGAGCCGGTCTCGGGACCGGCCCCGGGACCCGGCTGCGTCGGCTTTCGGGACGGGATCGTAGCACGCGCCGCCGGTCGTGATCCTGGGCGCTGGTAAGCTTGGATCAACCAGCGATGAGAACTCGCCGCCGGTTGGCCGGTTGGCCAGCGGGTGGCTTTCAAGGAGGAGGAATTCATGGTTCCACTACCGGCTTTGTGGCTGCCGATTCTGGTCGCCGCCGTCTTTGTCTTCGTGGTCAGCTCGATCATTCACATGGTGCTCGGGTACCACAACTCCGACTACGCCATGCACCCCAAGGAGGACGAGCTGCGAGCGGCGTTGCGTGGCGTGGGCGTCGCGCCCGGACACTATTCGATCCCGCGGCCCGCCGACATGAAGGATCTCAACACGCCCGAGATGCAGGAGAAGTACAAGGAGGGGCCGGTGGCGGTCATGACCGTGATCCCCAATGGGCCGATCTCGATGGGCAGCAACCTGGTGATGTGGTTCGTCTACTGCCTTCTGATTGGAGTTTTCGCCGCCTACGTGGCGGGCCGGGCGCTTGGCCCCGGAGCTCATTACCTGGCAGTCTTCCGCTTCGTCGGCACGGTTGCTCTCGTCGGCTACGCCCTCGGCAACCTGGTGGATTCGATCTGGAAGTACCAGTCCTGGACGACCACCGCGAAGCACGTCGCGGATGGGATCGTCTACGCACTGGTAACCGCCGGCGTGTTCGGCTGGCTGTGGCCGAGCTGAGCCGGAACCGCTAGCGCGAGGCTGGAGCGGCTAGCCGCAGGTCCTTGAGCACCTGCTGGCCGCCGTCTTCCATCTCGGTCACCGGCTGGATCTTGGCCCAGCGTCCGCTCGAACGGCGGCCGCGAAGGCTGGGGTCGCCTTCGAAGTGCAGGTCGAAGCGCTGGGTTCGAAGGTTCTCGCCGGAGACCACGAAGTGGACGTGCTGCGGAATCCGCGTTCCCGGGTAGCTCGCCGGGCGGATCGTGTGGAACCGGTACCGGCCCCGGGCGTCGGTCTTCATGACTCCGCACAGGCGAGCGTCTGACTCGTCGGCGCCGTTCGGCGAATAGTAGCCCTCGGCATCGGTGTGGTAGACGAAAACCGTGACTCCGGGCAGCGGCGTCTCGCCGTCGGCGGCGAAGACCGTTCCCGAAACCGTCAGGGGCTTGCCCGCTTCCTCGGGTGACGTGATCCGGATCTCCCAGGTGGTGGCCACCGCTCCCCGGCAGTCGCCGCGCTGGCCGAGGGCACTCTGGGCGGACGAGATGGCGAGCACGGCCGTCAGCGCGAGCACGAGCCGCGTGGGACCTTGGTTCGAAGTCGTTCTCATACCAGGAACTACGGACGCGGCGCCGGAGAGTTCGCCATTCCGAGCCCCGGATCTCAGGAGCCCTTGGATCCAGTGGCGGGTCGTGACGAGGATTGGCGATCGGCACCGGCCGGTGCCGCCGCGCTTGTTTCGGTCGCGACCGGCGCCAGCACCTGGACCTGAGTGCCGTCGGCAAGTCCGTCCTGTCCGACGACGATGACCTCTTCGCCCACGGCAACGCCGGAGAGAACCTCGACCGATTCGCCCTCCTCGAAGCCCAAGACGACGTCGCGCCGGCGGGCGACGCCGCCGTCCAAGACGAAGACCGCGTCTCCGAGACTCTCGAGAGAGAGCGCCGCTTTGGGGATCACTACCGCTTCCTCGTGGGTATCGGTCTCGAGGAAGACCCGGGCGAACATTCCGGGGCGCAGCTGGCCGCTGCCGTCGACGTCCAGGGTCACCTTGATGGTTCCGGTCGAAGAGTCGACGACCGGGCTCAAACGCAGCACGCGAGCGGGAAAGCGCTCGTCCGGCCAAGCCTCGACGGTCAGATAGGCCGTCTGGCCGATGGCGAGCTTGGGCAGCTCGCGCTCGGGAACCTGCACCGGGCAGAGCAGGGGATCGAAATCCGAGATGCGAAACAGCGCGGCGCCCGGGCCGACCTGCTGGGCCCGGTCTACGTAACGGTTGACGATCAGCCCGGCGAATGGGGCCCGAATCTGGGTGTAGTCAACCTGGAGCCGGTTCGCGGTGAACTGGGCCCGGGCGGTGTCGAGCTCCGAGCGCACGCGATCGTATTCCTCGGGGCTGATGAGCTGATTGGCCTTGAGGCTCTCGGCCCGTTCGAAGGCGCTCTCGGCCTCCTCGAGGGTCACGCGCGAGATCTCGAGCTGGGCCCGAGCCTCGTCGTCTTCGATCCGGGCCAGGAGCTCCCCGCGACCGGCTCGGCGGCCCTCCTCGGTACGGAGCTCGACGATCGGACCTGACGTGCGCGCGACGATGTCCACCTCGTTGTCGGCCTCGAGCGTCCCGCTGCCCTGGATGTAGGACGAGATCGAAGCCCGCTCGGCTGGCGCTACTTCGACCGGGATCGCGGTCGAGCTTCCTCCCGGCCCGCCGCTTCCTGGGCGGCCGCCGCCGGGCCGCCGGCCCGCGCGTTCGCCGCCACCGCCCTGGGTCTGGCCGGGTCGGCCCGCCTGGCCCGATTGGCCCGATTGGTCCGATCGGCCGGAGCGATCCGGTCGGGTGGCCTCGGAGCCGCCGCCGCGGGCTTCACGGCCCCGGTCGGCGGATTGTTCGCCGCCGCTGCCGCCGCAGGCCCCGGCCGCCAGGGCCAGGAGTACGGTTCCGGCGCCCAGGAGCGCCCCGCGGCCGAAGCCGCCGAAGCGACGGAGTCGGCCGAGTTGGCCGAGTTGGCCGAGTCTGAGAGAGCGCTGGTGCCGGTGCCTGATCATTGCCGAAGGAGGCCGAGGCTATAGCGTTTGGGGTTCGGCTTCCAAGCCGTCCCGGTCCCGGTCGGCCCGGTTCCGGTCGGCGGGTCCGTCGATCTCCGGCCTCAGAAGGCTCGCGACCTGCCGGGCGAAGATCGAAGCGTCGTCAACCAGGGAGTAGACCGTCGGCAAGATCAGGAGCGTCAGAAAGGTCGAGGTGGTGAGCCCGCCCACGATCACCAGCCCGATCGGAGCCCAGCTCGCGGCCCGTCCCTCGACCGCCCCGAACACTTGGGGCAGAAGGAAGGGAGCGATCATCGGCAACAGGCCCAGGATCGTGGTGACGGCGGTGATGATGATCGGCCGCATGCGGTGCTGCCCGCCCAGGACGATGGCCTCGTCTCGCGCCCGCCCGCCCGCGCGCAGGTTGTTGATGTGATCGATCAGGACGATGGCGTTGTTGACCACCACTCCCAGCAGGATGATGAGGCCGAGCATGGTCATCGTGTCCCAGGGCTGGTTCGCGACCTTCATCGAGACCGCGACCCCGAAGAGAGCGAAGGGCACCGAAAGCATGATCGCCAGAGGCTGGACGAAACTCTCGAACAGAGCGGCAAGCAGCATGTACACCAGGGGCAGGGCGAACAGCAGGGCGTAGAGGCCGCTGTCCTGGTCCTGCTGCATGAAGCGGTTCCAGCGGCCGAAGCTCCAGCTGTAGCCGGGCGGGAAGGGCAGAGACCCCAGGATGCCGCCGATGGCGCGCATGGCGCCGAAGGTCGAGCGGGCGTCGATGGCATTGGCCGAGACCGTGACTTGCGCCTGCCGGTTCTCGCGCTCGATCGCCTTTGGCCCCTCCACGGTCTCGAAATCGGCCAGGGCGCCGAGCGGGAGCTCGGCCTGGGTGGCGAGCACCGGGACGTTCTTGAGCTGCTCGAGCGTCTCCCGGTCCTCCGGCCGGTACTGGACCACCATGCCGATCTCGCGATCCTCGGTCTTGTAGCGGGTGACGGCTCGCGTCGAGAGGGCGCCGGCGACGGTGGCGGCGATGGCTTGGCCGGTGAGACCGGCCTGATCGGTCCGCTCGGGGCTGAAACCGACCCGGATCTCTTCGTCGCCGCTTTCGAGCGACGTGTCCACGTCCCGGATCATGGGCAGGCCCGCCAGGCTCTGGGCGACGCGGTCGGCCAAGAGCTCCAAGACGGCCGGATCGTCGCCCATGAGCTTGATCTCGACGCCCGAGGTCCCGTGGCGGCCGGCCTGGGTGGCGATGCGCAGATCGACGCCCGCCTTGGAGGGCAGAAGCGTTCGCAGCTTGGCGGTGGCTTCGGCGGTCGTCATGCGGCTTTCGCTCTCGTCCTTGAGGTAGACGTCAAACTGGCGGTTGCGCCGCCAGCTCGCTCGCGAGCGGCCGGTGGAGCGGTCGTAGTTGTAGGCGATGTCGGCGATCTCGAGCTCCTCGCGGTTGGCGTCGAGGAGCTCATACACCTCGTCGTAAAGCGCGGCCGTCTGGTCGAGCGAATATTGGCGCGGCGTATCCACGCGTACGATGATCTGCCGCTCCAACGAGCGCGCCGAAAACGAGCGCTCGATGGTGGTGAAGAGATAGAAGGTGCCCGCCAGGAGCAACAGCATCGACGCCACGAAGGCGAAGCGATGGCGGAGCGTCAGGCGCAGGACGCGGCCGTAGCTGCTTTGGAGAGCTTCGACCCAGCGGCTGCTGTGGGCGCTCTGGCCGCGCAAGATGACCGCCGCGACCATTGGCACCACCGTCAGCGCCGCGACCAGGGAGGCCACCATGACGATACAGACCGTCCAGCCGATGTTGGCCAGATAGAGCTTGAAGCGCGCTCCGCCGGACAGGAAGATGAGGGGCAGGAAGACACACATCGTGGTGGCGGTCGAGGCGGTGATCGGCAAGGCGACCTCGGCGGTGCCGGCGAGCGCCGCCGTGCGCGCGTCCTCGCCCAGCTCGTTGCGGTGCCGGAAGATCGACTCGATGACCACGACGGAGTTGTCCACGAGCATGCCCAGAGCCAGCATGAGGCCGGCCAGGCTGATGACGTTGAGGGTCAAGTCCAGGACTCCCGCCTGCCGGAGCATGAAGATCAGGACGAAGGTGGCGATCACTGAGATCGGGATGGCGATGGCCACGAGTGCCGTGGTCTGGAGCCGGCGCAGGAAGAGGAAGACGGCCAGGATCGCGAGCAGGCCGCCGATCAATCCTGCGTTGCGGAGCTGGCCCAGGCCCTTCTGCACGTCGAGCGAAGCGTCCTGGTAGATCCGGAACTTGGAGCCTTCGGAGGCGGGCATCCGTTCGATTGTCGCGAGCTCGGTCTTGACTCGCTCGACGACCCGCAGAAGATTGGCGGTCGAGGTCTTGTTGATCGACACGGTGACCGCGGCGACGCCGTTCAGGAAGTTGAAGTTCTCCTTCTCCGGGAAGGCGTACTCCACGTCCGCGACGTCGCCCAGCCGCAGCCCGTAGGCCCGGAGCGGCAGCTCGGCGATCGCCCGCGGATTCTCGAACTCGCCGACCGTCCGGACCAGGAGCTTGCGGTTGCCGTCGCGGATCTCGCCGGCCGAGAGATTGACGTGGTTGTCGGCGAGAGCGGCGCGGAGCTCGCGCAGGCCGACGCCATGAGCCTGCAGCCGGTCCGGGTCGATGTTGATCTGAAGCTCGGGCGCGCGGGTGCCGCCGATGTCGACCTGAGCCACGCCTTCGAGCCGCTCCAGCCGCGGCAGCAGGATGTCCTCGGTGAAGTTGTAGAGGCGTTCCTCGGGCCACGGCGCCGACAGATCGAAGCGCAGCACCGGGATGTCGCTCGATTGGAAGCGCCGGATCCAGATGCGCTCGAGATCGTCGGGCAGGAGATGGCGAACGCGGTCGACGCGGTCCCGGACCTCGACCGCCGCCCAATCCATGTCGGTGCCGTCCACGAACTCGAGCCTCACCCGGGCCGAGTCGGCGGTGGCGCTCGCGCCCAAGACGTCGATGCCGTTGATCGTGCCGAGCGATTCCTCGAGCGGCCGCACCACCTCACGCTCCACCTCCTCCGGGGAAGCGGACGGGTAGCTGGCGATGACCGTGATCGAAGACGACGAGAAGCTGGGCAGGTACTCGAGCGGCAGCCGCGTGAGCGAGATCCAGCCCAGGACGAAGACGCCCAGAACGGCCATCGTCATCGTCACCCGCCGCTCGACCGCGAACCGCACGAGCGGATTGGTCCGGGGCCCGCTCGAAGGCTGGGCGAGAGACTGGCGGGAGCGGCTCACCCGAGAATTCTATGCTTGTTCGGTTTCGAGCCCGGGCGAGCCCGGTCCGGGCCGCCGTCTTGGCGCCTCCGGCGGGCGGTGGTAGAAACGGAACTCGCCCATGACCACGGTATCCGCGCCCGGCGGCAACATGGCTTCGTACTTCCTGGATGCTCGGATCGAGGAGGGGCGGGCCGATGCTCCCGCGCTTGTGGTCGACGGCTCGACCCATAGCTACGGCGACGTCCGGGACCTGGCAAACCGGTACGGCCGGATCCTGCGCGAGGCCGGCGTGCGTCCGGAAGAGCGGGTGCTCCTTGCCCTGCCCGATGGCGTCGAGATGGTGGCGGCGATTTTCGGCACCTTGAAGATCGGCGCGGTCGTGGTCATGGTCAATCCCGACCTGGGCGCCGAGTCGCTGGCCTACTTTCTCCAGTACACGCGGGCGCGGGCCGTGGTGACGGCACGGGCGACCCTTCCCGACCTGGTCGAAGCCTCGGCGGACAGTTCGCATCTCTTGGCGACGTTGGTCGCCGATTCGGCCGAGTTCCGGGCCGCGGTCGCCGCCGCTCCGGCCGATCTCGAGACCTTCCCGTCCCATCCCGACGATGCCGCGGTGTGGTTGTTCTCGGGCGGCACCACCGGCAAGCCCAAGGCCGTCGTGCAGAGCCACAACTCGTTCGTCAATACCACCGAGCTCTACGCCAAGGGCGCTCTCGGCTACCGGGAGACGGATCGGACGCTCTCGGTTCCCAAGCTCTTCTTCGGCTATGCCACGGGCTCGAATCTGCTCTTTCCCTTCGCGGTCGGAGCCTCGGCGGTTCTGTTCCCGGAGCGAACGACCCCGGAGCGGCTCTTCGACGCCATCGAGCGCCACCGGCCGACCATCCTGATTAACGTCCCGACCATGATCGGCAAGCTCCTGGCCGCGCCCGGAGCCGCCGATCGAGATCTCTCGTCGCTCCGGTTCTCGACCAGCGCGGGCGAGGCGCTACCCGAAGAGCTGTACAACCGCTGGGTCGCGACCTACGACAGCGAGATCCTGGACGGCCTGGGAACCGCCGAGATGTGGCACGTTTTCCTCACCAATCACCCGGGCGCGGTTCGGCCCGGCACTCTCGGAACCGCGGTTGAGGGCTTCGAAGTCCGGGTCCGGGACGAGGAGGGGCGTGACGCCGCGCCGGGCGAGGTGGGTCTGCTCTGGGTGCGGGGCGACTCCCGGGCCCACGGCTACTGGCAGCGGCCGGAAAAGACCCGGCAAGCCTTTCGCGGCGAGTGGTTCGTTTCGGGAGACATGGTCCGCCAGGACGCCGATGGCTATTTCGTCTACTGCGGCCGGGGCGATGACATGCTCAAGGTCTCGGGCAAGTGGCTGGCGCCGAAGGAGCTCGAGAACTGCCTGGTGTCGCATCCCGCGGTGGCCGAGGTTGCGGTGGTCGGAGTCGCGGACGCCGAGGGGCTGGCCAAGCCGTGTGCCTTCGTCGTGGCCGCGGGCGCGGCGCCCGAGGATTTCGAAGCCGAGCTCCAGGCCTGGGCTCGCGACCGGCTCGAGCCCTACAAGTATCCGCGCACCGTGGTCCTCATGGAGGACCTGCCGCGGACCCACCTGGGCAAGATCGACCGCGGCAAGCTCCGCGCCGACTTCGAGGCGGCGGGCTAGCCTCCAGGACTCGAGGCGCCGGTTCCTAGCAGCGCCGGCTCAGGAGTCTTCGACCGCGTGGCTCTTGGGCCGGAGGGCTTCCTTGTCCCGCTGATACTCCTCGCGCTCGCGTTCGGCGAGGCGTAGCGCCTGGTCGCGGCCGGACCAGTACTGCTTGGGCCAGGAGTGTCCGTCGAAGCCATACCAGGCCGCGGCATGGTGCGTGAAGTACGGATTGGTCAGGTGCGCGCGGGCAATCGCGACGAGGTCCGCCCGTCCCTGGAGCACGATCGTGTTGACCTGGTCCGGGGTGGTGATGTTGCCGACCGCCATGGTGGCGATGCCGTGGGCGTGGCGCACGCGATCGGCGAAAGGCGTCTGGTACATGCGGCCGTAGACCGGCTTCTGCCAAGGCACGGTCTGGCCGGTGGAAACGTCGATGAGATCCACCCCGGCCTCGGCCAGCAGGCCGGTCAAGGCGACCAGGTCGCCGGTCGAAAGACCGCCCTCGGCCCAGTCCTCGGCCGAGATTCGGACCGACATGGGCTTCGAGTCCGGCCAGGCTCCGCGCACCGCTCGAAAGAGCGCCAGAGGAAAGCGCATCCGGTTTTCGATTGAACCGCCGTAGGCGTCTGTGCGTTGATTGGTGAGCGGCGAGATGAAGCTCGCCAGCAGGTACCCGTGGGCCATGTGGAGCTCGAGCATGTCGAAGCCCGCGCGCTCGGCCAGCTGCGCCGAGTCCACGAATTCCTCCGTGATCCTCCGCATGCCGTCTTCCGAAAGCTCTTCGGGCTTCTGGCTGACGTCGTCGAGGTAGGGCAGAGGCGAGGCTGAGACCAGCGGCCAGTTGCCGTCCGGCAGCGGCCGGTCCATGGTCTCCCAGCCCAACTGGGTCGAGCCCTTGCGGCCGGCGTGCCCCAGTTGCAAGCAGAGCTTGGCCTCGCTTTCGGCGTGGATGAAGTCGACGATGCGCTTCCAGGCCTGGCACTGCTCGCCGTTCCAGAGTCCCGTACAGCCCGGCGTGATCCGGGCTTCGGGCGACGGACAGGTCATCTCGACGAACACCAGGCCGGCCCCTCCCAAGGCGCGGCTCGCCAGGTGCTGGAAGTGCCAGTCGCCCGGCACCCCGTCGACGGCCGAGTACTGGGCCATGGGCGAGACCACCACGCGGTTGGGCACGACCATCTCGCGCAACCGGAAGGGCGTGAACATCGGCGGCGTGCCCTCGGCGACCTCGAAGCCCTGCTCCCGGACCCGGTCCAGAAACCAGCGGTCTACGACGGCGACGAAGTCCCGATCCCGGAGCTGGAGGTTCTCGTAGGTGATCTGCTTCGAGCGGGACATGACTCCGAAAGCGAACTGCTCGGGATCCTGGTTCCAATGGAGATCCATGGCCTCGAACCAGCGCAGCGACACGTCGGCGGCGTGCTGGGTCTTGCCCACCTCGTCGCCGCGGAGCTCCTGATAACCGGCAAGCGCCTCGGGGACGGTCGAGTGCGCGCGCAGGGCCTCCAGTAGGCCGATGGCGTCCTCCATGGCCAGCTTGGTGCCCGAGCCGATCGAGTAGTGGGCGGTGGTCTTGGCGTCGCCCAGGAGCGCGATGTTGTCCTTGACCCAGGAACGGTTCCGGATGGTGGGGAACCGCCGCCACAGGGAACGGTTGTCGAGGAGCCGGTGGCCGTCCAGGACGTCGGCAAAGAGGTTCTCGATGGTCGGGATGTGCTCGCCTTGGGCGTCGTCCAGCCGGTCGAAGCCGAGCCCTTGCCAAGTCTCCTCTGACAGCTCGATCACCCAAGTGCTACGGCCCGGCTCGTACTGGTAGCAGTGGGCCACGATCGGTCCATGGCCGCTGTCGCGAAAGAAGTACTCGAAGGCGTCGGACTCACGCGTCGATCCGAGCCAGCAGAACATGTTCTCGCGCTCGTCGACCGTGGTCCCGAACTCGTCCGGAAACGCCTCGCGGATCTTGCTGTTGATGCCGTCGGCGGCCACCACGAGATCGCTCGCGGCGAATGGATCCTGGTCCAGCAAGGCGGGCTCGAACTCGTATTCGAAGACCAGCTCGACGCCCAGCTCGCGGCAGCGCTCCTGCAGGAGCCGTAGCAGCGATTGGCGCGAACAGCCGGCGAAGCCGTTGCCGGCGATCCGGAAGGAGCGGTCCTTGAAGACGATCTCGACGTCGTCCCAATAGGCGAAGTTCCGCCGGATGGCCTCGTACGAGGGCTCGTCGTAGTCCTGGAAGATGCCCAAGGTCTCGTCGCTGAAGACGACGCCGAAGCCGAAGGTGTCGTCGGGCCGGTTGCGCTCGTAGACGGTGATCTCGTGGCCGGGCCACTCTTTCTTGGCCAGAAGCGCGAAGTAGAGGCCTCCGGGCCCGCCGCCGATGACCGAGATCTTCATGCCCGGGAATTCTCCCGCAAGAGCTGGCGGGCGATAACGAGCCGCTGGATCTCGCTGGTGCCCTCGTAGATGCGCAGCGCGCGGATCTCTCGGTAGAGCCTCTCGGGAACCCCGCCCTTGACGACGCCGGTGCCGCCGTGGATCTGGACCGCCTCGTCGATCACACGTTGCGCCGCCTCGGTGGCCGCGAGTTTCGCCATCGCCGCCACCCGGGTGCCGCGATCGCCGGTGGTGTCCTTGGTCCAGGCTGCCCGGTAGACGAGGAGCGCCGCGGCGTCGATGTCGAGGGCCATGTCCGCGAGCTTGGCCTGGATGAGCTGCCTCGTGGCCAGCGGCTCGCCGCCGACGTGGCGCTCGCGGGACCGGGCGATGCTCGCCTCGAGCGCCCGGCGGGCCATGCCCAGGGCGGCGGCGCCCACCGTCGAGCGGAAGACGTCGAGTGTCGCCATGGCGATCCGGAAGCCGTCACCGGGCTTGCCCAGGAGGTTCTTCTTTGGCACCCGGCAGCCATCGAAACCGATCGTGCCGAGAGGATGAGGCGCCACGGTTTCGATGGGCGCTTCGATCGCCAGCCCGTCGCGATTGGCCTCGACCACGAAGGCCGCGAGATTGCGGGTGCCGGTCGCGTCCTCGGTCGGCTCGTCGGTCCGAGCGAAGACCACGTAGTGGCCGGCGATGCCCGCGTTCGAGATCCAGGTCTTGGCGCCGCTCAGAACGAAGCCGTCTCCATCGGCGACGGCCCGGGTCGTCAGAGCGCCGACGTCGGAGCCGGCTTCGGCCTCGGACAGGGCGAAGGCCGCCAGGCTCGCGCCGGACGCAACTCCGGGCAGGAAGCGGGCCTTCTGCTCGTCGGTTCCGAAGAGCGAGATCGGGCCGCTGCCGAGCCCCTGCATGGCGAAGGCGAAGTCGGCGAGCGGGTCATACCGAGCCAGGGTTTCCCGGCAAAGACACAGAGTCCTCACGTCGAGAGCCGTGCCGGCGCCGTGCGGAGCGACGACCGCGTGCCGCAGCCAGCCGTCCCGGCCGAGGGAGTTGACGAGTGCGCGGGTCGCGCCGGCCACGTCCTCCGGATCGTCGCCGGCGCCTCCCAGTTGCGTTTCGCACCAGGCTTCCAGCTCCGCGGCAAGCCGCCGATGGGAGTCCTCGAAGAAGGGCCACTGGAGAAAGGTCGTGTCCGCCACGGGTGGCTCGGAGCATATCGCCCTGCCACAGACTGGCTCGGACTGGCTCGGACTGGAACGGATCGGTGCCGATCGACCCCGAACGACGTGGCACCCGCGACGCGGAGCCTCCTCGAGGCGTTCCGCTCGCGCGGTCAGGCTAGACTCCGGAGATGGCCGCTAGACGATGGTCCGAGCTTTCCTGGACCGAAGTGCGCGACCTCGGCAAAGAGACCGCGACTCCGGTCGTGGCGGTCTTGCCCGTCGGCGCGGTCGAGGCGCATGGCCCCCATTTGCCGCTCGCCACCGACGGCGTCATCGCCGAGGCCATGGCGCGGGAGGGCGCCCGGCGCCTCGAGCGGCGGGGCTGGACGGCTCTGGTGTTGCCGGCGCTCGACTACACCGCGGCGCCCTTTGCCGCCGAGTTTCCGGGCACGGTGTCCCTGCGTCCGGAGACGGTCACCGCGGTCGTCACCGACATCGCGCGCTCGCTGGGTCGAGCCGGCATCGGCTGGCTGGCGATAGCCAACGCCCATCTCGATCCCACGCATCTGGCCTCGCTGCGGGCCGCGGCGGATGCGGTCGCCGAAGCTGGGCCGGCAGCCGCCCTCCGCGTGGTCTTTCCCGACGTGACCCGCAAGCCCTGGGCGCTGTGGTTGACCGAGGAGTTCCGAAGCGGCGCCTGCCACGCCGGCCAGTACGAGAGCTCGATCGTCCTGGCCGAGCGCCCCGACCTGGTGCGGCCCGGCCGCGAAGAGCTGCCGCCCAACCCGGTTTCTCTGGTTCCCGCGATCCAGGCGGGCAAGGCTACCTTCGCCGAGGCCGGCGGCCCCGAGGCCTATTTCGGAGACCCGGCCGCCGCCAGCGCCGCCGAGGGCCGCGAGACGGTCGCCGTGCTCGGCCGCATTCTGGAGGAAGCGGTGCTCGAAGCCGCAGGTCAGACCGGAGCGGGTCCGACCGAAACTTAGTATTCTGTCGAGGTGAGCGTGCTGGCAGGACGGCGGGCGGTCGTGACCGGAGGAGGCCGTGGCATCGGCGCGGCGGTGGCACGGCTGCTGGCGGGAGAAGGAGCCGCGGTGGCGGTTTCGGCCCGGAGTTTGGACGAGATCGAGGCCGTGGCCGCCGAGATCCGGGAAGCCGGCGGCGAAGCTCACGCTCTTGCCTGCGACGTCGCCAGCGAGGTGGAGGTCGAAGCCCTGGCCGAAGCCGCGATCGACCGGCTCGGGAACATCGACATTCTGGTCAACAACGCCGGCACCGCGTACTCGGCGCCGCTGGTCAAGACCACGCTCGACGACTGGAACCGGTTGCTGACGGTCAACGCCACCGGCACGTTTCTCTGCACCCGAGCGTTCTTGCCCGGCATGCTGGAAGCCGGTTGGGGCCGGGTGGTCAACATCGCCTCGATCGCCGGCCGCATCGGCGCGCCGTACATCGCGGCCTACGTGGCCGCCAAGCACGCGGTGGTGGGCTTCACCCGGGCGGCGGCGAGCGAGGTCGCGGCCCGGGGCGTGACGGTCAACGCCGTCTGCCCCGGCTACGTTGACACCGAGATGACGGTCGAATCGGTGGCGCGGATCGTGGGCAAGACCGGCCTCGACGAAGCCGAGGCCCGCAGGAGGCTCGAAGCCGCGAGTCCCCAGGGACGGATCTTCACGGCCGACGAGGTGGCGTTCCAGGTGCTCGGCCTGTGCGATTCTCGTTCTGGCGGCGTCAACGGCCAGGCGCTTGTGCTGGACGGGGGCGGTGTCCAGGCATGAGGCCCGAGATCGTGAATCCCCAGACCCTGGGGGCGCCGCGCGGGTACTCGCATGGCGTTCTGGCTCCAGCGGGCTCGCGCCTCTTGGCGGTGGCTGGCCAGATCGGTTGGGACGGCTCGATGCGCCTCGTCTCCGAGGAATTCTCCGAGCAGTTCCGGCAGGCCCTGGCGAACGTCCTGGCGGTAGTGACCGAGGCCGGCGGCGTTGCCGAGCACGTCCTTCAGCTCACCATCTTCGTGACCGACAAGAAGGAGTATCTGAGCTCGCTCGGACCGGTGGGCGCGGGCTACCGGGAGACGATGGGCAGCCACTATCCGGCGATGGCCCTGGTCGAGGTCTCGGCGCTAGTGGATCGGGGCGCGAAGGTCGAGATTCAGGCGCTGGCCGCGCTGCCTGGAGATTCCCCGAAGAGCAGGCCGGAGTCGAATTCCGGGGAGACGAGCCCATGACCCTCGAGCCCAAGAGCTTCCGCTACGAGCTGGACGGCGGCTCGGGGGTCGCGATTCTCACCTTGGATCGGCCCGCACGCTACAACGCGCTGACCTTCGAGGTTTACGAAGAGCTACGGCTGGCCTTCGAAGCCCTGGACACCGAGCCCGGAGTTCGGGCGATTCTCCTCACCGGAGCGGGTAAGGCCTTCTGCAGCGGCGGCGACGTCCACGACATCATCGGCGAGCTCTTCGGCAAGGACTACCAGGGTCTGTTGGACTTCACTCGCAAGACCGGCGCGCTCGTGCTGGCCATGCTGCGCTGCAGGCGCCCCATCGTCGGGGCGCTGAACGGCCTCGTGGCCGGAGCCGGCGCGGTTATCGCCAGCGCTTGCGACGTGCGCATCGCCGCCGACGACGCCAGGATCGCCTTTCTGTTCACCAAGGTCGGCCTTTCGGGCGCCGACATGGGCGCTGCCTGGCTCCTGCCCCGGATCGTCGGCCAGGGGCGCGCGATGGAGCTCCTGATGACGGGCGACTTCGTCTCCGCCGAGGAGGCCCATCGCATAGGCCTCTACAACCGGGTGGCGGCGAAAGACGAGCTGCCCGCCCTGGCGCGTTCCTGGGCCGAGCGGCTGGCCCGGGGACCATCGTTCGGCCTCGAGGTCACCAAGAAGATGGTGCTGCGCGAGGCGGCCATGGACTTTGAATCCGCCCTCCAGGCCGAGGTCGAGATCCAGGCCGCGTGCATGGAGGATCCCAACTTCCGGGAGTCCTACGACGCCTTCGTCGCCAAGCGCGACCCCGAGTTCTCGTAGCCGCGAGGCGTGCTTTGGAGGTCGAGTGACCCAATGGGAATAGAGATGCAGGCGGCGGCGTTGTCGGTATTTCAGGCCCGGAGTGGCATGGAGTTTGCGTTGATTTTCCTTGCGAGCTGCTTGACATGAAATCCACCGAAGTCTATATTTTGCCAACAGTTACCGACTGTCAGACAACGATGAACCGCGACACCATCTAACCCGAAGTTTCCGGCCCCAGGGCCGCGGGGAAGACTCGGAGTCTGCGAAGCTCGGGGATTTCCTTGTTTCCAGATGCGATTGTTCCTTCTCTGAACGTTTGGATTTCGTTCGCTGGCCTAGTCATCTCGGCCGCGGCTCTGTTTTCGCTGGTCTACGTTGCCAAGCAGGTTCAGCTGGCGGCCAACCAGATCGGACTTACCGAGAACCAGATCCGCTTAGTTGAACGCCAGCTTCGTCAGTCGAACAGTTGGAACAAGCTTCAGGCTCAGCGAGCGATCGACGATCGATTGGATGACGCAGAGCTCGAGACCCAGATCTGCTTGGAGTTGGAGACGAAGTACGACTGTGGCCGCCTTGAGAGCTTGAGTCGCCGTACCGCCGAGGCTCTGTTTGACGATAGCCCGGCCTTCATTCGGCTGAAAACCCACCTCAATCACTTCGAAGACCTCTGCGCCGCCGTGGGAGCCGGCTCGATTCACGACAAGCTGGCGTTCAAGATCAGCGGCAGCCGGGTCATCTACGTCTACAATCGCTACCGGAACCTAATAGAGGTTGCTCGGGAACGGTATGGGATTCCGACGCTCTACATCGAGCTGGAGCACGTCGCGCGCAGATGGAGCGAGACGAAGGAAGAGCTTCGCGCGCAGAACTTGGTCGACGAGCTGCCGGACCTCTGAGCTTCGAATCCGTCAGGCGCGGCGGTCGGGCTCCCCGGCCGGAAGCACCACGCAGTGCGGGAAGGGGATGTCGATTCCTTCCCGGCGGAAGCGCTCCAGGATCTCGGTCTGGATCGACGTCTTGAGCTCGACGAGGTTCTGCTGCGTGGTCCAAGGCGAAAACTGGAGGCGCACGCCCGATTCCTCAAAGCCCTGCACAACGAAGAGCGGCTTGGGCTCGTCGAGGCACATCGGGTTCTCGTCGGCCAGCTCGAGGAGGATCTCGTGCACCCGTTCGATGTCTTCCTTGTAGGCGACCTCGAAGTGGAGATCCAAACGCCGGATCGGGTAGCGCGTCAACGTGCGCACCTCGGACTTGATCAGGGTCTCGTTGGGAATGCGCACGAACAGGTTGTCGAAGGTCCGGAGCTTGACCGAAAGCAGGTCGATCGACAGAACCTCGCCGGTGGTGCCGCCCACGTGGATGACGTCCCCGATCGCGAACGGCCGTTCCCCCAGAAGGAAAAGTCCCGAGATCAGGTTGGACGCCGAGGTCTGGGAGGCAAAGCCGAGCGCCACCGACAGGATGCCGGCGGCGCCCAGCACGACCCCGAGGTTGAAGCCCAGCTCGTGAAAGGCGGCGACGACGAAAAGAAGGGCCAGGAAGTAGAAGACCCCGCGCCGGACGAGAACCGCCTTCTGAAGCTCGAGCCGGGGCTGGACCGCCCGATAGAGAACCCGGCTCACGACCCGCGCCAGTAGATAGCCCAGGACCAAGAGCACCACCGCTCGGCCGGCGGCGAAGATCTTGTCGGGCGTTGCCCAGACGCCCAGCTCGGTCCAGAGGTCGCTCATGCGTCGTCTTCCTCGGCAAAGGTCTCGAGCAGGGTGGAGAAGGCCCGCACCAGGAGGTTGGTGTCGGCGGCGGCTCGCGGCTTGCTCACTTGCTCCGCGCTCTCGGCTTCGGCGGGCGCGCCCTGGCCGATGTCGAGAGCGGCGAGCTCGTCGTCTTCGGTACGAGTCATGGCGACCGCCTCGGTCCAGAGCCGCCGTCGCCCATCGGCAAAGACCGAAAGATAGGGCACGGGAAGGCTCAAGCGATCGACCGGAAGCATCGCCTCCGAGCGGTTCCGAACAGTGACCGGGGTCAGGACTCGGTGGCGCATCGGCGGCAGCTCGGAGAGGCTCGTGCGGGCGTTCGACCGGAGCGCGTAGGCCAGCTCGCCGTCCCGGGTGGATGAGCCGAACCAGGTGTCGGTCAACCGCTTGGCCGGAATCTCGCGCAGGACCGTTCGATTGCGGGCGGCCCGGACGCGAACCCAGACCGGAGAGCTTACGAAGACCCGCAGGGTCTCGCCCGGCGGTACGAAGACCGGCACCCTGGGTCGCACGACGACGGCGCGGTCCGCGGTCGCCGGGTCCAGAACCAGAGTCGCCTCAGCGCCGCCAACCGCGTAGCGTTCCTGAATCGCGCGGTCGTCCGGGAGTTGCGAGATCGGTTCGGCCCGGACCCGGTCGGATTCGACTCCGTCGTCGTACTCGAATCCCAAGCGCCATTCGGAGTCGGTCCGGACGATCGCCAGGCGCAGGGGACCGATGGTGAGATCCAGCCCACCCGGCTCCGGCCCCTCGAACGGGCCCCACCATGCGACGTTTCCCGACATCAAGACCTCGGCCGGAGTCTAGCCTGACCCTGGCGCCGAAAGTCCGAGTCCGTACTGCGCCACGCGGCGAGTCTCGGTGCCGTTGCCTCAGGCGTCCGAGTGCGGGGCCGGTTGTCTGGCTGGATCAGGCCTGGGTTCGGCCGAGACGTCGCCCAGGCCTCGCACGACTCCCCGTTGGTAGTGGCGCTCCAGAATCTCCTCCCAGAGGTCGGTCCTGGGAAGGGACAGGCCCGCCGCAAGGTACCCGGCCACGAAGCGCAGCCAACGACGGTATGCGGGAAGGTCCGGAACCGGCTGCCGGGGCTCGACTCGCAAGCTCTCTCCCAAGATCGGATGGCGACGCTGGAACAGAACGGCGCTGTACCCGACCCGCTCCTGCCGGTGTGAGAACTGGCGTAGGTCGGTGGGGTGGTCGTGCAGAACGATCGCGTCCCGGTCGTAGACGATCTTCAGGCCGCTTCGGGTGAGGCGGTACCCGAGCTCGATGTCCTCCCAGGCGGCGTACGGAAAGGCCGCGTCGAAGGGCTCAGCCAAGAGCTCGTCGCGAGCCAGGCTCAGGTTCGAGCCGTAGAAGAACCAGAAGTCCACGTCATCCGGCCGATCGATGAGGGCGTATCCGAACTGCGGACCGGCGTTATAGATCCACCGGAGAAACCGCGTGTTGCGAATTCGCGGATGGAGCTTGATGAGCCCAACAACCGCCAAGGCTCGTCCGTCCGTTCGGTCCCGGTGACGGTCGGCGTGCCGCTTCAGCCAATCGGGCGCCGGAATCGTGTCGTCACCGAGAAACGCCACCATCGTTCCCTCGGCAGCCCGGATGCCCGCGTTCCGAGCGGCGGCCGGTCCAAGGTTCTTCTGGCTCAGGACCTGCCGGGGAAACCGCCAGGGACCGGACTCGAAGACCTCACGGGTTTCGTCTGTCGAGCCGTCATCGACCAGGACGACCTCAAACGGCGGAGCGTCTTCCTGCGCGGCGAGGCCGTCCAACACCGCCGGCAGCGTGTTCGCGCCGTCGAGCGAGGGGATGATGACTGAAAACTCGATCTCGGGTGCGCTCATCGCGGTGGCCGCTTCTCCGGGAGTCGTGCGGCGAATCTCGGGATCTTCTCCGGAGCGGGAGAACCCGCTGGAAGCAAGAGACAGACGATGCAGGTCCGCGACAGCGCCAGTCTATCCGAGAGACCCTGATTCCTGATGCCGGTCGTCTGAGAATCGAGCTCCTGCCTCTTTTCCGCCCAGGCGCGGCCGCCGGCTTCGAGCTGCTAGCTCCTGGAAATCCGTGTCCGCGAAACCGCTTGCGAGGTCGGTGGAGCCTTCCTTGCGGGAGTGCGGGACGAGGGGTCTCGGCGCAGCCGGTCCCAGCCCATCTGCCAGATCCTTCGGAACTGCCGCTCGAGGAACGCCTTCTCGAGTAGCCGCGAGAGGCCGCGCGCCCATCGCATGCTGATCTTCTCGTAACCCTCGACTCGGATTCCCTCCGCAGTTGCGGTAAGACGAATCTCGCCTTCGCCTCGCCAGAAGCCTCGGAGGATCCACCGGACTCGGTCAGGCTCGTTGACGACGTTTCTTGCTTGCAGGCCGAACGGGAAGCCCTGCAGCGGGATGCAGAACCAGCCATCTCCATAGTCCCGTACTTCTCCAGCCAGCCCATAAAGTCGCGTCCAATCAGCCGGGGTTTCGAAGTAGGAATGGACCTCCGAGACCGACCGTGGAAGTTGTTCGTTGAATCGGATGATCATCTGGGAACGTCTCGATCTGTAGCGTCCAATTCCGTCTCTGAGCGATCGCCTAGGTTTCGACCGACGAATCAGTCTACCTCTGCCTGCTCTCAACCAGTTGCTTCGCTCTACGCCAGATCTCGAGGTGGAAGGCTTCCAGCCGAGGAGAATTCGCGCTGCGTACGCGCTGGGCCCCGAGGGCAAAGGATCGAGTCTCGCATTGGGCCAAGACGTAACTCGGTGGTCGGATAACCTCGTCTTGCCACTCGAGCAGCAGTGCCCGCTCACATTCCTGGCAGCGCATCTGCCGTCCTCGGACATGGGCACTGCTTCGCCGAGGAGGGTGCAGAGGACTCCCGGACCAACCCCAGCAAGCTGGGTCGGAGCTCTCCTTGCTCGGCCGTTTGGCTCTTGGCGAAGGACTCCCCGTATCGGCCGAGGCAGGCTCCGCTAGACGCTTCGAGCCGCCCGCTCGTACCTCGTAGAGAGTGCGCGACAGACAATTCAAGGGAGGCTCCCATGACCGCAAAGATCTCGCTCCGAACGATTCCCATGCAAACGGTCCGCGCTTCCTCGCGACGGCGTCCCAAGGTCGCCTTGCTGGTCGCCGTCGGTGTCCTTCTCGGTTTGATCGCCGGGCCCACGATGCCGTCGGTCGAATCCGTTCCCTCTCCATCGAAACACTTGGCACTACCGGACTCCTATCGGATAACACTTGCCCTCGAGCTTAACGGCTCGACCCGGGAGTTCTCGATGCTGACGGCGGCGCGGCACTTCGCGATGGAACCGCCCGACGTTCGACTGAACTTCCGCGGACGCTTGTGGCAACAGGACGACGGCCGCGAGCTGCTGGACTTCGTGGTCGAGCTCCAGCACCACGTCCCAGACGACGAGAATGCGCATACCCGGCTGGGCAGCTACACCGGAAGTGTCTACGTCGAGCTCGGCAAGGTCGTGACCATTGCCGAGAGCCCGTATTCGAAATTGTCGGTAACGGTTCGCCGGCAGTAATGCAACGGCGCTTGACCTGATCTCGAGGTCCAGTCCGGCGAACCCGGCGGCGCCGAGCGCCGCCAAGAGCCTGGGGGCACCAAACGCCGGTAGCTCCGATCCGCGACGGACTCCGCAGAAACAGGTGGAACCGCCTGGTTCTTCTCGAGACTTCTACACGTCGATCGCGACGTCTCGGCAACTGCGGGCGAAGCCCAGGGCGCGCTTCACCGTCGGGGGGATGCGGGCGCTCGCGATGGCGAAGGCAAGCTCGATCACGCCGCGCTCTCCGTACCGGTCCGTCAACGACGAGCGCAGCCCCTCGTCATCCGTCGCCTTCGCGATGGCTGCGGCGAATCGAGCGACCTCGGAAAGGTCCTCCGGCAGCTCGTCCAGGCGACCGTCGAGTGCCGCCCGCAAGACATCCGGGCTCACCCCTGCCTGTCTGGCGAGATTGACGGTGATTTGAAGACAGGGGCCACAGTCCTCTCGCTTGGCAGCCACCACCTGGGCGACGAACCAGGCATCGACCGGAAGGACCTTTCTGCTATTCGCGAACGGCATGATCGCTGCGAAACGCGCAAAGGCACCCGGTGACACGTCCACGACGTGCCGCAGGTAGTCCATCGACTCGCCGAGTTTCTCTTCTTCGGAATCCAGCCTGCGACGCAAGAACGAGCGAATCACGGCGGCTACCCCCTTTCTGCGTACTCTAGCGCCTGGGTGATGGAGCTCCGGCGGGTGTCAACCACTCACAGCGGGCGCCCCCAAGTCTCGGTGGACATCTCGGCGCCCGAACAGCCGGAGTACGGACCCGACGAAACACTTTTCGAAGAATTTCTCGTAGGGGTGGCAGAAGACTCCTCGTTCCCGTGGTACGAGAACGGAACGTCGGTTCCCGGTGAGCCAAGACAGTGTGGGAAGTCTGACCAGGCGCCGCCTCCAGGCAACGTCCATGCGATCAAGACCTGGTTCAGCAAATGGGCTGTGCCAGACCCTGACCTCGAGGGACGTAGGGCGCGTGTCACTGGGCCCGAGCACCACGTATTCGAGAAGACAGGAAAGCAGATCATCGAGTTGACTGTGGGACCGGCACACTACCAGTTCGTGGCTCTTTGTACGTACCGTGCTGACGAGTATGGCGTCGGTTCTTCCAACGTCAGGTACGAGGCCGAGATTCTCGGACCTGACAAGAAGCGGGTGGGGGAGTTCTTTACCAGTGGAGAAGCAGGCCACCCAAGACAGATGACCGTCGAGACGAAATCGCGTGGGGTCCCGAAGTATTGGCTTCGTTTTCGGCTTGAGGGTGCAACGGAGGGCCGCATTTGGGAGCTGACTCTTGTTGCGAAGCTCGTCAGCGTGCCTCCGCTCCCAGGCCCGCGTGATCGGATCGAGGACCGATCTGGGTTGCCAGGTGATGGCGAGACCCCAACGGACATCGAGGTTGACCCGGAGCAGCCGTGACGAATTTCTCCCGACCGGGAACTCGGTGTTTTCGGCGCCAAAGGCATGGATTCCCAGAGAATCCGGGAATGGGATATCCATCCCCCCTCCTCTCCCCACGCAAGAAGAGTCACACCCTCCGGGGAATCATCTCGAGCGTAGTGCCGGTCGGTACCGCACAAGTCCTCGAGAGCAGATGCCCTCGGGAAGTCATGGTGCACCGAGGAGGATTCGAACCCCCAACCTCCTGATCCGTAGTCAGGTGCTCTATCCAATTGAGCTATCGGTGCCCCGAGGGGCGCGCGGCGGGTTCGGGACCCTCGGCGCGGGACCGAGATTGTAGGTCAGAGCCTGGCGGCGAGGCAAGCTCGGGTGGGGATCGACGAGAGTCGCGACCCGGGCTCGGCGGCGGGTCTTCGTGGAAAGTGGCGCCCTGAACGGGCCGGCCCAGACGGGCCAAGCCGGGGAGGCCAAGCGGAGGGGCGAATCGTGGCTCAAGCCTGGCGGCGTCCACTTGATCCAGCTGGCCCGGCCGGTCAGCCCGATTCGGATCGACCAGAAGGCCTGCTAGGCTCGCGGCGGTTGGTAGGTTCGTGAAGGCCGCCCGGGCGCGGCCGTAGCGCGACACCAGGTTCGTTTCATGTTTCGAGCTCCGAGAGTCGGTTTTCTTCTAGGGGTACTCGGTGTCGTTCTGTGCGCGGCGTGCGAGAAGGCGCCGCCTCCGCGCGCCGTCGTCATCGGACTGGACGGCGTCGATCCCGGCGTGGTGCAGGAGCTTTGGGCGCTAGGCCGTCTCCCGAATCTCAAGCGCATCGCGGAGCGAGGCGTGTTCATGCCGATGGAGACGAATTCCAGGTGGTCGTCGGTGATTTGGACCACGCTCGCCACCGGCGTCGATTCGGAAACACACGGAATTGAGTTCTTCACCGTGCGCCGTCCGGATGGGGAGGTGCCGGTGACCTCCAACCTGCGCCGGGTCGATGCCGTCTGGGATATTGCATCCCGGGCCGGCCGTCGGGTGGCGGTCCTGGGCTGGTGGGTGACCTGGCCGGCCGAGCCGGTCAACGGGATCTTGGTCTCCGATCGGATCTTGACGGATCTGGACCGGAGGACATTTCCCGCGCAGCTGGCAGGGAAGCTGACGGCCGGGCCGAGCAGCGCCGCAAGGTTCGAGAAGGACGCCTACGGTTTCCTCGCGCTCCCCGCGCCCGCGGCGGACGGATGGCAGGAGTTGCCGCGCCAGGATCATCTGATCGCTGAGGTGGCGGTCGATCTCGCGGGTCAAGATTTCGATCTCGTCCTGGCCTATCTACGTAGCGTCGATCTCGTGAGCCACCGCTTCTGGAAGTACTTTCGCTCCGAGCAGTTCCCCCATCTCAGGCAAGAGGACGTGGAGCGCTTCCGAGACGTCGTGGCGAAGGGCTACGAGGCGGTGGATCGGGCCGTGGGCGCAATCGTCACGGCGCTGCCCGAAGATGTAGCCGTCTTCGTGGTCTCGGACCACGGCTTTCGCACCCTGCGCCCGGAGCGGGTCCAGGCGCGCATCGATCTCGACAGGGTGCTCGAAGCGGTCGGCTTGCAGGAGCGCGGTGATGCCGGCCAGCCGGATCCGGCCAGGAGCCGGCTGGTCACCCACGCCAGCCGAGTGCTGGCCGAGCGCAAGCTCGTCCAGGTTCCGCCGGCCTACCTGAGTGCCGGCGCAGGGCGGTCGGTCGCCCAGGTTCGAGACCAGACGGAACGCCTCCTGGAACGAGTTCGCTACCGCTCGGACTGGCCTGTCTTTGCGATCCGTGACGCCCGTGCCGATGAGCTCGAGCTAGGAGCCGATTTCGTGGTCGAGGTGCGGTCCAGACGCGCCTCGAGGGAGCTCTATTTCGGCGAGGAGGTTCTCGCAGGCGCCGTCCACTCACTGTTTCGAAGGTCCGGGACACACGATGAATCGACGCCGGGTATCTTTCTCGCGGCCGGACCCGGAATCGAGAGGAGCCGGCTTGGGTCGCGGCCCCACGTGTCGGACTTCGCCCCGACGCTCCTGTACAGCCTCGGACTAGAGGTGCCGAAGATCGTCCAGGGAGAGGCTTTGACGGGGATCTTCACCGAAGACTTTCAGGCCGACGTCCCGCTTCGTTTCTCGGAGGGGAGCGCGCGGGATCGGTCCTCCGAAGTGGGGCTCGAGTCTTCGGAGGACGAAGAGCTGCTCGAACAGCTTCGGGCTCTGGGGTACCTGAACTAGGAGTTCCCAGCGGTAGCCGCGTTCCCGCTGTCCCGGTTGCTCCCGGCCTCGGCGTTGTCTGGAGCTCCGGCCGGAGCTCCGGCGGAAACTCCGGCGTCCCGAACCAGCACCGCCGCGGCCAGGAGGTTGAGGAGCGGAAAGAACAGCAAGAGCGCGTGGACTTCGAGCGGCGAGGTCTCGCCGACGAGGACCTCGCGCATGAGTCTCTGGACCGAAGGAAAGTAGACGACGCTTGCCGCCAGGTAGACCGCCGCCAGCATCTCGACCCGGCGCGGCAGAGCGGCGAGGGCGAAGAGGCCCAGAAAGAGAAGCTCGCCGTGGTCCCACATCTTGGGTCCGAAGAGCAAGAGAAACGGAATCGTGACGGCCAGACAGAAGACGCCGTCTCGCCGTCGCCGCCAGAGGAGCGCGAGGTATCCGCCCAGGGCGGCCAGGCTCAGAAGCGTAAGAGCCGGGTGCTCGACCGGGCGCGGCGAGCTCAGCCACTCGGTTGGATGGCGCGCGAGCCTGGCCAGGGACGAAGGCACCGAGATGAGATTGAAGAAGACCTCGGTACCGGCTCCGGCTTCGGCCTGGAGCAGGCGCGCGTAGGCGAGCGGCGCCTCGATGCCGGTCCAGGGCAGAGGCAGAATCAAGAGCACGAGGGCGATCGCGAGGGTGGCGGCGACCAGGCGGCGATAGCCCAGGATCCAGAGGGGAACCAAGAAGAGCGCCACCCAGAGCTTGACGTGGAAGGACAGCGCCCAGAAAACGGCCGCCGACCGGTGGTGCCCGCGCCGGGTCTGGCGCAGTCCGAGGACGGCGAAGAGAACCAGCCAAGCGGTCCAGTTCTGGTAGATGAATTGCACCCGGACGGGATCGCACAGCGCGAAGGCGCCGGCCAGGAGAGCGGCGAGCCACAGCGGCCGCCGCGGCTCGAGCACGCACCAGAGAATCACGCCGAGGGCCAGCAGGATGCCGGCCTGGTTGACGAGCTGCGCGGTCTCGAACTCCAGCTTCGACAGAAAAACCGCCGGGCCGAGAAGGAGGGGCGAATAGAAAAACGGTCCCACCTGGTGATGGGAGTGAGTCTGAGCGTGCCGGTTATTGAGGCGGTCCCGGTCGAAGGCCGCTTCCGGATCCTCTTCCTGGGCGATCAGGCCCGCCGAGTAGTACGAGCAGAAGTCGTACGGATGCGGGGAGAGGGCGGTAAGCGCCAGGATCGCGAGCGCGGTCAGGGTCAGTGCCAGGCGCACGCCGACCGAGGCCGTGCGCTCGGGGCTCGCTTCCGGCTTGGGCGTTGGACTCTCGCTCGAGTCGGGCCGCTCGGTGGCCTCCGATGCGGCGGGCTCGGTCATTCCGGCTAGGAGTCGTCCGGGCTGGTATCGATCAAGCCGTCGAGCGGAGAAGAGGCCGAGGCGTAGAGCTTGCGTGGAATCCTGCCGGCATGAGCGGCAAGCCAACCGGCTTCGGTGGCGAGCCGCATGGCGCGAGCCATGGCCACCGGGTCCTGGGCCGACGCGACGCCGGTGTTCATGAGCACGCAGTCGACGCCCAGCTCCATGGCGACGGCGGCATCGGACGCCGTCCCCACGCCGGCATCCACGATCACCGGGACACCTTGGCTCCGCGCCTGCTCGACGATGATTCTCAGATTCGCCGGATTGCGAATGCCGAGGCCGGAACCGATGGGAGCCGCAAGCGGCATCACCGCCGCGCAGCCGGCCTCGGCCAGCTTGCGGCACATGATGGGATCGTCGCTGGTGTAGGGCAGAACCTTGAAGCCCTCGTCCACGAGGACGCGAGCCGCCGCCAGGGTCTGCTCATTGTCGGGGAAGAGCGTTTTCTCGTCGCCGATGACCTCGAGCTTGACGAACTCCCAGCCGCCGAGCTCGCGCGCCAGCCGGGCGGTGCGGATGGCGTCCTCGGCGGTGTAGCAGCCGGCGGTGTTGGGCAGCAGTAGGTAGCGGTCCTGAGGGATCTGCTCGATCAGCGAGCCGGATTCGAAGCCGGTGCCGGACTTGGAGAGCGGTACCCGGCGCAGGGCGACGGTGACCATCTCGGTGCCCGAGGCTTCGAGGGCGGCCAGCATGGTCTCGGCGTCGCGATACTTGCCGGTGCCCAGGATGAGGCGCGAGCGGAACGTCCTGCCGCCGATCTCGAGCGGTGTCACCGCCGGGGCGGCCGTCGCGGGCGGTGCGCTGCTTGCCGTCATCGAGGCTCCTAGCGCCCCAGGGGCTGGTAGTACTGGGTGCCCTTCATCGGCTTGGCGATGCGCCGCAGCAGGTCCTCGAAGTCTTCATCGCGCTCGGCGAAGTTGAGGTTGCGCGTGTCTACGACCAGGAGCGGGGAGCGGTTGTAGTAGTGGTAGTAGTGGTTGTAGGCGTCGATCAGCTCGGTCATGTACTCCTCGGACATGCCTTCCTCGAAATCCCGGGCGCGCTTGTCGATCCGTTGCATGCAGGTATCGAGGTCGGCGACAAGGTAGATGACCAGATCGGGAACCGCGAGCTGGGGCTCAAGCAGGGTGTAGAGCTTGTCGAAGAGCATCAGCTCGTCGTCCGAAAGGTTGAGGTAGGCGAAGATCCGGTTCTTCGGGAAGGTGTAGTCGGCGACCAGGAGACGGTTGAAGAGCTCGCGCTGAGCGATGTCCTGCTGCTGCTTGAAGCGCGACAGCAGGAAGTAGAGCTCGGTCTGAAACGCCGCTCCCGGCTGGTCCTCGTAGAAGGCCGGGAGGAACGGGTTGGCGACGTCTTCCAGAATCTTGACGCCGTCGAAACGGCGCGCCAGGAGCTCCACCAGGGTGGTCTTGCCGACCCCGATCGGGCCGTCCACCGCGATGTAGTTGACCGGAATCGAGTCGACGGGCACGGGCGTTATCCGGAACGGGCGGGGATGGACCGCGAGTCCGGAGCGAGCGGCGCGACCGGGATTGAAGCGGCTTGGGCCGGGTCGACCGGGTTGTAGAGCGTGTCGCGCTCGACCGGCGTGTAGCCGGCCTCGCGGATGATGCGCTCGAGCTCGGAACGGGAAATGTGCTGGTCGGTCTCGGCACCGGCCATGTGGTAGATGGTCTCCTCGACAACCGTGCCGTCGATGTCGTCGGCGCCGAAGCTCAGCGCCACCTGGGCGAGCTTGGGCGAGATCATGATCCAGTACGCCTTGATGTGGGGCACGTTGTCGAGCACCAGGCGCGCGGTCGCCAGGTGGCGAAGGTCCTCGGTGCCGGTGGTGTGGAACTGGAGGCCCATGTAGTTGTTCTCGGGATGGTAGGCGAGCGGGATGAAGCAGTTGAAGCCGCCCGTATCGTCCTGCAAGTCGCGCAGCCTGAGCAGGTGGTCCACCTTGTGCTCGGGCCGCTCGACGTGGCCGTAGAGCATCGTGCAGTTGCTGCGGATGCCCATGCCGTGCGCGATGCGGTGGACGTCGAGCCACTCCTGGGCGTCGAGCTTGCCGTTGCAGATCTCGGCGCGGACGTCGTCGGCGAAGATCTCGGCGCCCCCTCCCGGAAGCGAGCCCAGACCGGCGTCCCGGAGGCGCTCCAGGACCTCGGCGATCGAGAGCCCCTCGCGCTGCGCGAACCAGCCGATCTCGATGGCGGTGAAGGCCTTGAGATGGGCGGACGGAAAACGCTGCTTGAGGCCGCGCAGCATCTCGCAATACCAGTCCAGCGAGAGATCGGGATGGAGACCGCCCACGATGTGGAACTCGGTGACCGCGTCGCCGCCCTGCTTGGCCGCGTGCTCGTAGACGTCCTCGTGGCTCATCTCCCAGGCGTGCCCTTCGCCCGGCAGCGCCGCGAAGCCGCAGAACTTGCAGTCGTAGGTATACACGCAGACGTTCGTGGGATTGATGTGGCGGTTGACGTTGAAGTAGGCGACGTCGCCGTGTTGGGCGCGGCGCACGGCGCCGGCCAGCCGTCCCAGGTAGAGAACGTGCGGCGTCGTCAGGCAGACGAGGGCGTCGTCCGCCGACAGGCGCTCACCGCCGGCGACCTTGCGCGCGATCGGTCGCAACGGTTCCGGGAACCGTTCGGGCTGAATCTCTGGGGTCATGGATCGAGCCCCGGCTCCACCGGGGAGCGAAAGTATAGCAAGCGAAAATCGGTCAGTTTTCGCCCGCCCAGCGCAGCTCGGAGTGCGAATCGGGAGGCAGGCCGAGGGCGTCTAGGACGCGCATCGCATAGTGCGCCGCGAAGCGTTCTAGGGACTGCTCGGCGCGGTCGGGATCGCCGATGTAGAAGGCGGGAATCGGTGGCAGGATCACGGCTCCGGCCAGTGCCAGCCGGCGTAGGTTCTCGAGGTGGACGAGCGAGAGCGGGGTTTCGCGAAAGCCCAAGACGAGCGGCCAGCGCTCCTTGAGAGCGACCGCGCCGGCACGATGAATGAGTGTGCGCGCGGTGCCGGTGGCGAGGGCCCCGAGCGTTGCCGAGCTTGCCGGCACGACGGCGGCGCCGGTCAGGCGGTACGAGCCCGAGGCGATCGGTGCGCCCAGCTCGGAGTCCCGATGCACCTGGATCCGGGCGCGATCGGCTTCTTGAATGCCGGCGGCCTGGATCAAGTCGGCGGCCCCGGTCCGCTTCCGGCCCAGCTCGTGGCGCAGCACCTGGCTCGCTCCGGCCGAAACGACGAGATGGATGGCAGTGACGTCGCCGCGGCCTGCGAGGGCCGCCAGGACCGCTTGGGGCAGGCGCATGCCCGAAGCGCCGGTCACCAGCAGAGCGACGCGATGGCCTTGCGACGTCGAGCTCGGATCGGTCGGTGTCATGAGGGTCGTACGGAGGGTGTCTCCGGTGGCGTGGGTCGCCGGCCGGCGGGTGTTATGATTCTAAGCTCGGGCGTAGGGACCGCCCGTATCATCCATCCAGACGGCCGCCGCAGACCGCATCAACTCGTGAACTGCGCCGCTTGAGCCGTAGAAAGAGACTGTAACGTGAATGACGAACAGAAGATCGCCTTGTTCTGCGATCTGGAAAACATCGCGCTAGGTGTGCGCGATTCGGACATCAAGAAATTCGACATCAACCTGGTGCTGAAGCGCCTGGTCGAGAAGGGCAAGATCATCGTCAAGAAGGCCTACGCCGACTGGGAGCGCTATAGCGACTTCAAGCGCGAGTGCCACGAGGCGGGAATCGAGCTCATCGACATCCCTCAGCGAAGGTATTCCGGCAAGAACTCGGCCGACATCAAGATGGCGGTGGATGCCATGGAGATGTCCTACACCAAGGAGCATCTGGATACCTTCGTCGTCATGTCCGGCGACAGCGATTTCACGCCGCTGGTGACGAAGCTCAAGGAAAACAACAAGGTGGTCATCGGCATCGGGGTCAAGAACTCCTCGTCGAACCTCCTCATCGACAACTGCGACGAGTTCATCTTCTACGAGGACGTGTGGCGGGATTCGAGGAAGGCGCCGGAGCTGGCGGCGGGTGTTTCGAAGAAGAACGCCGAGGCCTTCACCCTGATGGTGGACTCGATCAAAGCGCTGCAGCGCGAGAACAAGGACATTCTGTGGGGATCGCTGGTGAAGCAGACCATGCAGAGGAAGCAACCGTCCTTCAACGAGAGCTACTACGGCTATTCGACCTTCTCGGAGCTGCTCGAGGACGCCGAAAAGCAGGGTCTGGTGAGCATCACGACCGATGCCCGCTCCGGCACCTACGTGGTGACCGGTCTCAAGGGCGGACGTTCGCGCAAGCGGCGGAGCTCGGGCGCCAAGCGCAAGCGCGCGGCGAGCTAGCTCGAAGTTCGTACCCCCGGTCCGGCGCGCCTCCCGGCGCTATCCGGTCTTGGGGGGGGCGACGCCGGCGGCGCCGAGATCGGTCTCGATCTCGCTCCGGAACTCGGCGGTCTGAGTCGCGATCTCGTCTTCGGACCAATCCAGGAGCGTGCCCAGGCGGTGCGCCGCCGCCGGTGCTTCCTGCCAGCACTGTTTGAGATCCAGAGGTCCGGGCTCGAGGCGGCGCAGGAGCAGGTCGTCGAGCCCGAGCGCCCACTCCTCTTCGACTGCAGTCTCGATCTGGGCCCGGCGCAGAGCGGCCCCGGGTTCGGCGGCACCCAGGGCTTCGAGCCGGGCCGCGATGTCCTCGATGCGCGGACCGTAGAGTCCCGCGATCGAGTCGATGGCGTTCTCGTCCGCGCCCAGGGCGCGGAGCCGCTTTTCGCCGACGGCGAGCGAGCCCGGGAAGAACCGTTCGCTGGCGGTCCGGCACTCGCCGACGGCAACGTCGGCGGACTCGAGAAACGGCGCCACGGTGTCCACCAGATCCTCGGCCATGCGCCGGTGCGTGGTGAGCTTGCCGCCGGTCAGGATCCAGAGGCCGGCGGGACCGGCGACGACCTGGTGCCGGCGCGACAGCGCGTCGGCGTCCGGAGCGTCGCCTTCGGCGAGCAAGGGGCGCAGTCCCGCCCAGGCTCCGGTCACGTCCTCGCGGGTGACGTCCACCGGTGGGAACGCGTGGTTGGCGAGCTCCAGGAGGTAGTCGGTGTCATCGGGGCTGGGCCGCACCAGTCCGGGCTCGGTGCGATCGTCGGTGTCGGTGGTGCCGAAGACAACGTACTCGCCGATCGGCATGGCGAAGGCCAGGCGTCCGTCCCTGGGTGAACGCAGCGCCGTGTAGCCCTCGAGTGGAATGCGCCGGCTCTTGATCGAGACGTGGGTGCCTCGGGCCGTGCGCAGGCTGACACTCGCCGGCGGGTAAAGGTTCTGCCATGGACCGCAGCACAGGACGGTCGCCTTGGCGCGGATCGCCGGCCGGGCGGGCCCAAGGCGGTCTTGGCCCTGGGCGCCGGCGACTCGATCGCCCTCGCGCAGAAGCTCGCTGGCTCGGCATCGCGACACCAGTACGGCGCCGGCCGCCTCGGCCGATTTGGCCACGGCCAGGGTCAGGCGGGTGTCGTGGGTGGCGGCATCGAAGTACGAGACCGCGCCCTTGAGCCCGTCGCGGCGCAGGCCCGGCATCGACGCCAGGAGCTGGCGCCGGCTCATCCGCTTGGTGCCGCCCAGGTCGTAGCCGAGCGATAGGGCGTCGTAGAGGCGCACGCCGAGGTGCACTTTCCACAAACGGTCGGGGTCGCCCCGGTAGACCGGGTACAGGAAGCGAACCGGCCGCACCAGCCCGGGGACGAGGTCCAGCAATCGCTTGCGCTCGACCAGACCTTCCCGCACCAGGCCGAAGTCGAACATGGCCAGGTAGCGCAGGCCGCCGTGGACCAGCCGCGAGGATCGGCTCGAAGTGCCGAAGGCGAAGTCTCCCTGTTCGACGACCGCGGTCCTGACGCCCCGGAGCGCCGCGTCCCGGGCCACGGCGCAGCCGGTAATCCCGCCGCCGATGACCAGGAGATCCCAAGTCTCGCTGCCCAAGCGCTCAAGTGCTCGATCGCGGGCTGCGGTGGAGCGGGGTGGCCTCAGGGATTTCATTTCGTTTCGATATTCTTAAGCTCCGTACGCTACCACGTCTCCGGCCTAAGTGCCTGCCTTCATTGTGGAAATCGGTGCTCTGTGTGATAGTTTCACGCGGCTTCGCGGGGCCCTTTTGGCGCCAATCGGAGCCGAGTCAGCAGGAGTTTCTGGTCCATGGAAGTTTTTGAAACCGAGTTTCGGCGCCTTGAGGATGCCCTGCGCCGATTGCGCCAGGACGCGAACGCCAAGGCCGTCTTTCTCATCGACAAGAACGGTCAGCACATCGCGGCCGCCGGTGCCACCGATGACTTCGACTCGACGTCGCTAGCGTCGCTTACCGCCGGTAACGTGGCCGCGACCGATGGCCTCGCCAAGCTCATTGGCGAGCGCGAGTTCTCGGTGCTGTTCCACGAAGGCCAGCGGGATCACATCCATATCTCGATCGTTGCCCGTCGGGCCATCCTGCTGGTGATCTTCGACGAGCGCTCGTCGCTCGGGCTGGTGCGGCTGCGGGTCAAGCGGGCCAGCGTGGAGCTGGAGAAGGTCTTTGACGACATGACCGCTCAGAGCGAGCCTGAGGCCGGCGCCGCCGAGCCGAGTCCGTTCTCGGAGATTACGGACGAAGACATCGACGCCCTCTTCAGCGAGTAGATCCCAGCGAGTAGACCCAGGCAGCGGCGCCCCACATGACGTTTATCAACTACGCAGCCAAGGAGATCAACTGCAAGATCGTCTATTACGGCCCCGGTCTCGGGGGCAAGACGACCAACTTGCAGTACATCTACAACAAGACCGCTCCGGACCGGAAGGGGAAGATGATCTCGCTCGCGACCGAAGCGGATCGGACTCTGTTCTTCGACTTCCTGCCGCTCGACTTGGGCTCGATCCGGGGATTCACGACTCGGTTTCATCTCTACACGGTGCCCGGGCAGGTGTTCTACGACGCCAGCCGGAAGCTGATCTTGAAGGGGGTGGACGGGGTGGTTTTCGTGGCCGACAGTCAGCGCGAGCGGATGGAGGCCAACGTCGAGTCGATTCGCAACCTGGAGAGCAACCTGCGCGACCACGGCTTCGAGTTGAAGGAGCTGCCCATGGCCCTTCAGTTCAACAAGCGCGACTTGCCGAACGCCATGCCCGTGGACGAGATGTACCGCATGCTCAACTACAAACGCGAACCCACGTTCGAGGCGGTGGCGTTGAAGGGAGTTGGGGTCTTCGACACTTTGAAATCGGTCGCCAAGCAGATTCTGGTTGAGCTGAGGAAACGATAGATATGGCGAAGCGCTGGAAGAAGGACGAGGAAACGTATCTCAAGAGATACGCCCACAAGCGGCTGCTGAAGGAGCTGGCCGAACGGTTCAAGACCGACGAGGAAACAGTCGAAGCCAAGCTGGGCGAGCTCGGGCTGGCGGCCCGGGACATGGGCGGCGCGGCGGCGCTTGCCCACGACGCCTACGTGAAGAAGTTCGAGCAGGCGATCCGCAAGATGCACCAGAGCAAGTGGAAGGATGCCGCCGGCTTGCTGCGCGAGATCGTGGACGCTACCGATCTGACCGAGCTGGGACAGAGCGCTCGCCGGTACCTCGACATCTGCGAGGAGCGGCTTGCTGGTGAGCGGAAGCAGGCCGCCGGCGATCCCTATCTGGAAGCCGTGTACTTGAGGAATCTGGGCGAGCTCGACCAAGTCCTGGACCTGTGCGCCCGCGGGGGGCGGCAGGGCAAGGACGAGCGGTTCGCCTACCTGGCGGCGTCCGTGTACGCGCTCAAGGACGAGGCGGGCAAGGCCGCCGAGCTCCTGGGGCGCGCGATCGAGTTGAACCCCCGGAATCGCGTTGCGGCGATTCACGACGAGGATTTTGCGGAGCTGCGCCGCGATCCGAGCTTTGCGGAGCTCTTCACCAGCGACTAGCCTGGCGGCCGCCGCCGAAGGTCGAAGCACGGGAAGCGCGCTGCCGGCGGGCGGCTAGGACGTTCCGGAACGATGGCTTCGAGCAAGCTTCCCAACGTCGTCGCGGTCGGCGGCGGCAGCGGTCTCGCCGTCCTCTTGCGGGCACTCAAGCCGGCGGTCGGTGACCGGATCGGCGATCTCGCCGGCATCGTGACCGTGGCCGACGACGGCGGCTCCTCGGGGCGGCTACGCGCCGAGTTCGGCGTGCCGGCACCGGGTGACATTCGCAACTGCCTGGTGGCCCTGGCGGACGACGAGGCCCTGGTGGCCAGGCTCTTCCAGTATCGATTCGCCGGTGGCACGGGGCTCGCCGGGCACTCGTTCGGCAATCTCTTTCTGACCGCACTGACCGGAATCACCGGTGATTTCCATCAAGCGATCCTGACCGCCGAGTCGATTCTGGCGGTGCGCGGGAGGATCCTGCCGGCGACCGTGAGCGACGTGCGCCTGCGTGGCACCGGAGCTTCGGGAGCGGACTATGAAGGCGAGTCCGCGATCGGGGCCGCGGGCGAGCCTCTTTCCCAGGTGGAGCTCGTGCCGGCGGGTCCCCCGGCCTTTCCGCCCGCGGTCGAGGCCCTTCGGGAGGCGGACCTGGTGCTGCTCGGACCGGGCTCGCTCTACACCTCGATCCTGCCCAATCTGCTGATCCCCGGGATCTTCCGGGCGGTACGGGAGAGTCCGGCTCGGGTGCTGCTGGTGCTCAATCTGATGACCCAGCCGGGTGAGACCGACGGGCTGGACGCGGCAGAGCACCTCGGCGCCCTCGAGCGCTACGCCGGAACCGGCCTCGTTGACTGTGTCCTGGCCCACGACGGACGCTTCGACGACGCGCTCCTGGCTCGCTATGCGGAGGTCGGAGCCATTCCTGTCACCGTCGAGCCCGAAGCCTTCGCCGATCGCCCGGGGCCGGCCCTGGTTCGTGCCGACCTGGTTGCGGAGGGTGAGCTCATCCGGCATGATCCGGCGAAGCTGCGCGAAGCGGTCCTGGCTCTGGCAGGTCAGATATGTCAGGTGGCTCAAGTAGCCGAGGTGCGGCGGAACGGGCCGCTGGCGCGCGACGACTCCTGAGAAAGCGAACCGCAATGGAACAACCCACGATCGCGGTCGTCCTGGCAGCCGGGAAGGGAACCCGGATGCGCTCGGACCGGGCCAAGGTCCTGCACGAAGCAGCGGGGCGGCCGCTTCTGGGCTGGGTTCTGGATGCGGCCGGCAAGGCGGGCTGCGATCGTTGCGCCGTCGTCGTCGGACACCAGGCCGACGCCGTCCGGGCCGCGTTTGTCGAAGGCGGGGGCGAAAGCGGAATCCTCTGGGTCGAGCAGGCCGAGCAACTGGGCACCGGACACGCCTTGCAGCAGGCGGTCGCCGCGATCGAAGGCCCCGCTCGGCTGCTTATCCTCTCCGGAGACGTACCGGCGATCCGTGCCGCGACGCTCGAGGCGCTGCTCGAGAGAGCCGGCGCCGGCTGGGCGGTGACCGTCGCCGACGTGGCCGAGCCCGGCGGGCTCGGCCGGGTCAAGCGAGGCGCCGGCGGCAAGCTTCTCGGCATCGTCGAAGCCCGGGACGCGAGCGAAGAGGAGCTTGCGCTTTCGACCATCAACGCCGGCGTCTACGTGGCGCCGAAGGACGAGATCGCCGCCTACCTGGACGGTCTGGTCACCGCCAACGCTCAGGGAGAGCTCTATCTGACGGATGCGTTCTCGAGTGCCGCTGCCGACGGCGTGCCGGTCGCCTTGTTCGACCTCGCCGATGAGAGCGAGGCCTGGGGCGTGAACGATCGGGCGGACCTGGCGCGCGCTCACCGCATCCTGTCGAACCGGCGCTGCGCCGAGCTCATGGAACGTGGCGTCACGATCTTGGATCCGGAGCGCACGGTAGTCGAAGCCGAGGTCCAGATCGGTCGTGACTCCGTGGTGCACGAGGGCGTGTCGCTTCTGGGGCGGACCACGGTCGGAGAGCGGGCCACGATCGAGTCGGGCGCCTGGCTCAGGGACTCGAGTCTGGGCGACGAGGTCGTCATCGGACCGGTGAGCGTGCTCGAAGGCGCGACCGTCGAGAGCCGGGCCAAGGTGGGACCGTTCGCGCGCCTGCGGCCGGGTACGGTGGTCGGAGCCGACTCGAAGATTGGCAACTTCGTCGAGATCAAGAACTCCCGGCTTGCGCCGGGGGTCAAAGCGGGGCACCTCGCCTACCTGGGCGACGCGGTCGTGGGCAGCGGCGCCAACATCGGGGCGGGCACGGTCACCTGCAACTACGACGGCAAGGACAAGCACCGAACCGAGATCGGAGAGGAGGCCTTCATCGGCAGCGACACCATGCTGGTGGCGCCGGTGCGGGTCGGCGACGGAGCCTCCACCGGAGCCGGTTCGGTGATCACCCAGGACGTTCCGGACGGCAGTCTGGGCGTCGGCCGCGCCCGCCAGCGCAACGTGGACGGCTGGCGCCGGCGGCAGGCCCGGCGGGAGGATGCCGCCGCCGAATCCACCAAGTCCCCAAGTCCCCCAAGTCCCCCAAGTCCCCTGAGTTCCCCAAATCCGAACCATCCGAGAAGGAGAGCTGAGAGAACCCTATGTGCGGAATCGTTGGCTATATCGGTGACCGGAACGTGGTCGATCTCCTGATGGAAGGTCTCGGCCGGCTCGAATACCGGGGCTACGACTCGGCCGGCATCGTGGTGCGGAACAACTGCGCTCTCGACACGGTCAAGGCCGAAGGCAAGCTGGAGCGGCTGCGAGAGCGCCTGGGGGACGCCGAGCTCAGCGGCAGCTACGGCCTGGGCCACACCCGCTGGGCCACGCACGGCGTCCCGTCGGAGCGGAACGCCCATCCGATCTTGGACGGGAAGGGTCGTCTGGCGCTGATCCACAACGGCATCATCGAGAACTTTCTCGAGCTCAAGACGCGGTTGAAGCAAGAGGGCTGGTCGTTCGTCTCGGACACCGACACCGAGGTCATCGCCAACCTGGTGAGCTCGTATCTGGACGGCGATCTGGTGGAAGCCGTGCAGCGGGCTGTGGCCGAGCTCGAGGGCATGTACGCCTTCGCGGTGATCTCGCGGGAGTCCGAGGACGAGGAGATCGTGGCTGCCAGGAGCGGCCCGCCGCTGGTTCTGGGCCTGCGCGACGGTGAACGGTTCCTGGCGTCCGATCCGTCGGCTCTGATCGCCCACACGAAAGACGTCGTCTTCCTGGAAAACGGCGACGTCGCTCAGCTCAGCTCGGCCGGAATCCGGGTTCTGGACGGTGCCGGCGCCGAGGTGGAGCGCAAGGTCATGCGCCTCAACTGGGATCCGATCCAGGCCGAGAAGGGCGGCTACAAGCACTTCATGCTGAAGGAGATCCACGAGCAGCCCCAGGCCGTTCAGGACACGTTTGCCGGCCGGGTCGATTTCGAGCAGGGGAAAGTCGATTTCGACACGCTGACCCTGTCCCCGGAGGAGGTGCGCGCCGCCAGCCGGGTGCATCTGCTGGCTTGCGGAACCTCGTGGCACGCGGCGCTCGTCGGCAAGTTCCTGATCGAGGAGCTGGCCGGCATCCCGGTGGAGGTGGACTACGGCTCGGAGTATCGCTACCGCGATCCGCTGGTTCAGGCCGGCGACCTGGCGGTGGGCATCTCCCAGTCCGGGGAGACCGCGGACACGGTCTCGGCGATGGAAGCTGCGCGCGAGCGCGGAGCGCGGCTGCTGGCGATTTGCAACGTCGTGGGCAGTCAGGCGACCAGGATCGCGGACGGCATCGTCTACACCCACGCCGGGCCCGAGATCGGCGTGGCTTCGACCAAGGCCTTCACCACCCAGCTCACCGCGCTCTATCTCCTGGCCCTGTATCTACGCCAGCAGCGGGGCGATGCGCTGGCTCCCGAGCTTCTGTCCCGGTTGGCGCACGTGCCGGTGGCCGTGGGCGAGTTGCTCGAGGATTCCGCCGTCTACGAGCGGCTGGCGAGCAAGTACGGCGACGCCACCGATTTTCTCTACATCGGCCGCGGCATCAACTACCCCATCGCGCTCGAAGGAGCGCTCAAGCTCAAGGAGATCTCGTACATCCACGCCGAGGGCTATCCGGCGGGCGAGATGAAACACGGTCCGATCGCTCTTATCGAGCGCGGGCTGCCGGTGGTGGCCGTGGCTACCGGAGAGCGGGTGTTCGACAAGATGCGGGGCAACATGCAGGAGGTGCGCGCCCGCGACGGCAAGGTCCTGGCCGTGACCGATCGGGCGGCCGAGGACCTCGAGGGCTCGGCCGACGAGGTCGTCCGCGTGCCGGACGTCGGAGAGCTGCTCCAGCCGATCGTCAACGCCGTCCCGCTTCAACTCTTCGCGTACTACACGGCCGTGCGCCGGGGAGCGGATGTCGATCAGCCGCGCAATCTGGCGAAAAGCGTGACGGTGGAGTAGGCGCCTTGGATCTCACGCAGGATCTCAATCCCGAACAGCTCGAGGCGGTGCGCCACGGCGAAGGTCCGCAGCTGGTTTTGGCCGGAGCGGGCTCGGGCAAGACCCGGGTCATCACCTACCGCGTCGGGCACCTGGTGCGCGAGGTCGGCATCGATCCAGCCGGGATCGTCGCGGTCACGTTCACCAACAAGGCGGCCCAGGAGATGCGCGACCGGGTCGAGCGTCTTCTCGAGATGCAGCCGCTTCCCACCTTCGTCGGGACCTTCCACCGCTTCGCTTTGGGCCTGCTCAGGCGCTACGGAGACCGGGTGGGGCTCGCTCCGGGCTTCGTCATCTTCGATCGCGACGACCAGATCTCGACGCTCAAGAAGGCGCTCAAGCAGGAGGGGCTGTCCGAGACCTCGTACCCGCCACGGAGCGTGCTGGCCGCGATCGGCGCCGCCAAGAACCGTCTGCAAGGGCCGGCCGACTTCGAAGGCGAGGCCCGGAGCTTCTTCGACCAGCGAGTCGCCGCCGCGTACCGCACGTACCAGGGATTGCTCAAGCGCGCCGGAGCGGTCGATTTCGACGACATGCTGCGGCTTTCGGTGCGCCTGCTCGAGAAGCACCCGGAAATCCGGAAACGGCTCCGCGAGCGGGTCCACTACCTCATGGTCGACGAGTTTCAGGATACGAACCACGCCCAGATGCGGATGGTCCTCGAGCTCGTCGGCGCCTCCGGCAACCTCACCGCGGTGGGCGACGAGGACCAGGGGATTTACCGCTGGCGGGGAGCCGACCTCGACAACGTCCTGGACTTCGAGCGCTACTTCCCGGGGGCGGTGGTGCGCAAGCTCGAGCGCAACTACCGGTCCACCCAGAACATCCTGTCGGCGGCCGAGGCGGTCGTGGGGCACAACCAGAGGCGGCGGGGCAAGAAGCTCTGGACCGAGGCCGGAGATGGCGAGCCGATCGAGCTCTACCGGGCCGGAGACGAGCTGGACGAGGCGCGCTGGATCGCCAACACCCTCGAACAGCAGCACGAGGATCTGCGCTGGAGCGAGATGGCGGTGCTGGTGCGCACCAACGCCCAGACCCGAGTCTTGGAAGAGCGGCTGCTGGATCGCCGAATCCCCTACGTCCTGGTTGGAGGCCTGCGCTTCTACGAGCGGGCCGAGATCAAGGATCTTGTGGCTTACCTCCGTCTGCTGCGCAACCCGCACGACGATTTCTCGCTGGGCCGGGTTCTGAACCAGCCGCCGCGCGGCATCGGCAAGGCCACCCGCGTGTCCCTCGAGCAGAGCGCTTCGGAGGCGGGCTCGTCGCTTTGGGAAGCGCTCAAGCACCTCGAGCCGGCGCGCTTCCCCCAGCGCGGGGCCAAGGCCTTGACGGCTTTTCGGGAGCTGATCGAGGAGCTGACGGCGTTCGCCGAGACCGCCAGCCTGCCCGAGTTGGTGGAGCGCATCCTGGAGGCGACCGACTATCTGTCGCTCTACAAGAAGGAAAACCAGGAGAGTCAAGCCAAGCGCGAGAACGTCAACGAGCTCGTCACCGCCATGCACGAGTTCGTCGAGAGCAGGCCGGAGGCCGAGGCGGATCCGCTCGAGGCGTTCCTGGATCATGCTTCTCTGGTGGCCGACATCGACTCCTGGCAGCCGGATCGCGGGGTCTCGGTCATGACCATGCACAGCGCCAAGGGTCTGGAGTTTCGGGCGGTGATCGTGGCAGGCCTGGAAGAGGGGCTGCTGCCGCACTTCAACGCGCTCGGCGGCGACGACGAGGTCGAGGAGGAGCGGAGACTTCTGTACGTGGCGATGACCCGTGCCGAGGAGCGGCTTTTCCTGACGCTTTGCCGGCGCCGCCGGATCGCGGGCCGCTATCAGGATCAGGATCCCTCCCGCTTCGTCGATGAGCTGCCGGCCGAGAGTCTGCGGGTGACCAACAGCCCCGAGCTCTTTACCGACAACCGGGCGCGCGGCGTCTACGCCTTCTACGGATCGTCCCGGCCCAAGTCTCCCTCGGCCGCTCCTCGCCAAGCCGTGGGTCGCGGCCGGCGCGTGCGCCACCCGACTCTGGGCGACGGCGTCGTGCTGGAAGCCGAGGGCCAGGGGGATGCCGGCAAGCTCACGGTGTACTTTGATCGCGTCGGCAAGCGTAAGCTGGTCGCCAAGTACGCCGGCCTGGAATATCTCTAGCGCAGCCGTCCGTCGGAAGACGGACAGGTCGGAGTGGGCGGCCCGAGCTCTGGGTTCGCTGGCTACCGCTGGCCGCCGTCGCTGTCGCGGGCGAGCCAGTCGCGTCTGAGGATCGCGTACAAGGCGTTGTCCACCGGTTGCCCCCGCAGGACGAAGTACTCTCGAAGCTCTCCTTCGAAGGCGAAGCCGAGCTTCTCGAGTACCGCCCGCGAGGCCCGGTTGTCGATCGCGCAGCGGGCCTCTATCCGCCGCAGGTCGGTGCGTTCGAAGAGGTCGTCCAGGAGCTGTGTCAGCCCCAGAGCGACCAGCCCGCGTCCTTGAAACGGCGTCGATACCGCATAGCCGATCTCGGCGAGACCGTGCCTCCAGTTGACGATGGCGAGGGTGATCCAGCCCGCCGGCCGGTCTCCGGTCGAGAGGATCCACTGGTAGCGATCTCCGGTGCCGCGGTAGAGATCCTCGGGCCGGTTCCGATCCAGGTGACGAACCAGCTCCGCGCCGGAAGCCTCGGACAGCGGTTGGAAGCGGCGGACGCTGGGTTCGCGGCGCCACTGGTCGAGAAGGGCGGCGTCGGCAGGCCGCACCGGCCTGAGATTCACCGTGCCCCGGGAGTCGGCCGCGGTCGTCGTGGCTCGCGTCACGAGCGGCTAGTCGGCCGGCAGAGCGTTGCGCGCCCGGGCCGCAAGTCGGCCGGCGAAGCCCGAGGACGCCGAGGACAGCAGGTACATGTAGCAGTAGCCCTGGAGGAAGAGGTAGAGAAAGGGCAGGGACGCCCACATGCCCCAGTTCCAGGCGACGATGAAAACCAGCAGAAACCAGGCGGCGAAGAGTCCTTCGAGCACGGTCGCCATGTTGGGCCGGACACGGTAGCGTTTCTGCCGCCAGCGGTCGCCGTTCGACTCGATCCGGTACTTGGGCGTGCGTTCGAAAACGCCAACGTCCTTGGAGAATCCCTGGAGCACGGCGCGGGAGTTGTTGATGGCGAGTCCGATGCCCAGGCCCATGAGCGGTACCAGCTGGCGCAGCCGGGTTCGCCAGTCGCTGCGGGCGACCATCTGGCTGGCCAGGTAGAACGCCAGGACGGAAACGGTCGCGCACAGAAAGAGCGGCAGATCGATCAGCAACAGCGACGAGACCCCGGCGCCTCGCCGGAAGACCATGGCGGGAAAGATCAGGATCGACAGCACCACCATGAGGAGATAGCTCACGTTATTGGTGAGATGCACGGCGGCTTCGAGCTTCGTGGTCCAGGGCAGCGGGGCGCGCAGGATCCGGCCGAGCAGCTTCCTGCCGGTCTGGATCGAGCCCTTGGCCCAGCGAAACTGCTGGCGCTTGAAAGCGTTGATCTCGACTGGAAGCTCGGCCGGCACCTTGACGTCGGACAGGAACAGAAACCGCCAGCCGGCGAGCTGCGCGCGGTAGGAAAGATCCAGGTCCTCGGTCAGGGTGTCGTGCTGCCAGCCACCGGCGTCCTCGATCGTCTGGCGGCGCCAGACGCCGGCGGTACCGTTGAAATTGAAGAAACAGCCGCTCCGGTTGCGGCCGCGTGCTCGATCAGGAAGTGGCCGTCGAGGAAGATGGCTTGAATCCTGGTCAGCAGCGAGTAGTCCCGGTTGAGGTGGTCCCAGCAAGCCTGGACCATTCCCACGTCGGCTCCGCCCTCGGGATGGCAGAAGTGGGGGACCGTCTCGCGCAAGAAGCTGGCCTGGGGCACGAAATCGGCGTCGAAGATGGCGATGAGTTGGCCGCCGGCGAGCGCCAGGCCGTGCTCGAGAGCGCCGGCCTTGAATCCGGTGCGATCGTCTCGACGGACGTGGCGGATGGCAACGCCGGCGGCGCGGCGCTCGGCGACGACCCGAGCCACGATGTCCCGGGTCTCGTCGGTGGAATCGTCGAGCACCTGAATCTCCAGGCGGTCGGCGGGGTAGTCGAGCGCTGCTGCCGCTCGAATCAGCCGCTCGGCGACGTACATCTCGTTGTAGAGGGGCAGTTGGACGGTCACGCGCGGCCAGGTTCGAGGTTCCGGGACCGGCCGTGGCCGGTTGCGGCGAGTACGATAAAAGACCACCAGCAGCAGGAGGCGGTGGCTGCCGTAGAGAGCCAGCGCGGCCAGGGTGGCGTAGTAGGTGAGGAGAACGAGCTGCGGTAGGTACGTCATGCTTGAGTCGGACATGCCCCAGTCACAGGAGCGCCTGCCCCGCTACGTTGGACCGGGAATCATACTGGTAGCGGTCTCCCATCTGAGCTTGTTGGCGCTCTGGGACCTGGCGGCGAATCCCTACTGGATGCTCGGCGCGGTGGCCGCTGGCTTGACCGGTCTGACGCTCCTGGCTCGGGCCAGTTTTTCGCCGCGGGCGCGTACGGTCCTGGCCGGCGCGGTTCTGGCGCGGGCGCTCCTTGTGCCCGTGCCGGCGACTCTTTCCGAGGATGCGGACCGCTACCTCTGGGACGGCCAGGTCGCGCAGTCGGGCCGGAATCCCTATGTCCTCGCCCCCAGCGCTCCAGAGCTCGACGAGCTGCGCCGCGAGCGGCCGGTGCCGGTGCCGCACGCCGAGGTCGCGACCGTCTATCCGCCTCTGGCCTTGACGCTCTTCCGCGTCGCGGCGGCCTCGCCGTTCTCGCCGACGATCTGGAAGATCCTGGTGGTTCTGGCCGACCTGGCCGGCTGCTGGTTCTTGTGCCTGCTGGCGCGGAGACGCAACGGCAGCCTGCGCGGTGTCGTCTGGTACGCGTGGAATCCTCTCGTGGCTCTTGAGTTCGCCGGCATGGGTCACGTCGATGCCGTAGCCATAGCCGCCCTCTTGGGCACGCTCTGGCTGCTCCAGTCGGGGGGCGACCGGAGACTTGCGGCGCTGGCGGCCGCGGCCGGAATTCTGGCCAAGCTGATGCCGTTGGTGGCGCTTCCGAGCTGGGCGCGCGCCAGCGGACGGCCCTGGCGCTTTCTGACCTGGGTCGTGGTGGTGGTCGCCCTCGCCTACGCCCCGGTCGTGGCCTCGGCGCGTGGCGTACCCTCGGGCTACGCGACGTTCGGAGTCTCCTGGGAGTACAACGGACCGATCTACGAGCCGTTGTGGCGTGGCCTGGATCGGCTGGACAGCCGGGAGCGGGTCGCGGCCGCTCTGGACCGGGTCAAGGAACGCTCGGGCGGCCACGACTTCTGGAGCTCGCTCTATCCGCGCAACTATCCCAAGTTTCACGCGCGGCTGCTTCTGGCTCCGCTGGCCCTCTTGCTGGTGGCGCGCTCGTGGCGTCACCGGGATCCGGTGCGCGCGACCGGCGGCGCTCTCGAGGCGGTCCTGGTGTGCTCGGCGACGGTCTATCCCTGGTACACGCTGTGGCTGCTGCCGCTGGCGGCGCTCCTGGGTTTCGTGCCCTGGTTGCTGCTCGCCGGCTGTGGCGTCTTGTCGTACCTGGCTCAATTCGCCAATATGCCTCTCATGCCGATGGTCTTCTTGGCGTGCTGGGCGCCGTACGCGGTTACCCGGGTCCTGGCCTGGAGAGACGAATGACGGTTCCGGCCTTGACCCTTTCCTATCGGGGTGGGGCGTACTGCGGCTGGCAGCGCCAGCCCAACGGCCGTTCCGTTCAAGAGACCGTGGAGGAGGCGCTGACCGCGTTGGCCGGCGAACGCGTACGCATTGTGGGAGCCGGGAGAACCGATCGGGGCGTCCATGCTCGGGGCCAAGTTGCTCACGTCGAATGGGAATCTGGTGTCGCGGCGATTCCGGACCGGGCGCTCGTTTACGGCGCCAACCACCGCCTTCCCGAGGACATACGGGTGCTCCAGGCGCGCCGGATGCCTGCGGGCTTTCACGCTCGCAAGCACGCGGCGAGCAAGCAGTACACGTATCGATGGATGCGGGCCGACGTGCTCTCGCCGCTCGATGCTCCGTTCTGTGTCCGCGTTGGCGACAAGCTCGACGTCGAATCCATGCGGCGCGCGGCGACGGTCTTGGTGGGACGCCACGATTTCTCGGCCTTCGCGCTCGCCGGCGGCGCCCACCGCAGTCCGGTCCGGGAGATCCTGCGGGTCGAGCTTGCCGACCACGGTCCGGAGCTTCGGATGTCGATGGAAGGCACCGGATTCTTGCGCGGGATGGTGCGATCGATCGCCGGGACGCTTCTGGAAGTGGGCGAAGGCAAGCGATCCGAGACCGGGTTTGCCGCCCTCTTGCGCGGTGGACCACGGTCGGAAGCGGGAGCTACGGCCCCCGCCCGGGGCCTGGTCCTGGACTGGGTCCGGTACGGAGAAGAACCAGTGGAAACGACCGACGCCGAGGCGCCGGAGTCCGGCTGAGGCGCTCTTCTAGCCCGGTCTCGAGGCGGCGCTTGCCCGGGGGGGCTATGGTATTGTTACGGTCTCGCGAAGAGCCATTCTTTCGATGACCAAGCCCCGAAAGCTGGCGGAGCCGGGATCCGCCGATGATCTCGTTCTGCGGAAGCTCCATCCCGAGGGCTTGCCGCGCCACGTTGCCGTCATCATGGACGGTAACGGCCGCTGGGCGCAGGCGCGTGGCAAGGCGCGAGTGGAAGGCCATCGCGCTGGGGTGGCGGCGGTTCGCGACACCATCGAGGCAGCCGCCGAGATCGGCCTCGAGGCTCTGACGCTGTACGCCTTCTCGACCGAGAACTGGAAGCGGCCGCGGTTCGAGGTCTGGACACTGATGAATCTGCTCAAGGAGTACCTGCGTCGCGAGCTCGACACCATGCTCCAGAACGACATTCGTTTGACCGTTCTGGGCCGCTGGCGTGAACTGGATCCGTCCGTGGTGCGCCTCATCGACGACGCCCAGAAGACGACCGCCGGCTGTAAGGGTCTGCGACTCAATATCGCGCTCAACTACTCGGGCCGTTCCGAGATCGTTGATGCCTGCCGGCAGATTGTTTCCGACTGGGCCCAGGGCAAGGGCACCGACATCGATGAAGAGACGCTGGATCGGTACCTCTACACCGCGGGCCTGCCCGACCCGGACCTCTTGATCCGGACCTCCGGCGAGCAGCGGATCAGCAACTTCCTGCTCTGGCAAATCTCCTACGCCGAGATCGTGTTCAGCGACACGCTGTGGCCCGACTTCCGGCGCGGGCATCTGTATTCGGCCCTGCTCGACTATCAGTCCCGCAACCGGCGCTTCGGCGGGCTCGTCGAGGACGAGGCCACCGAACCGGATCGAAAAACCCGGCGAAGCTGACCGGCTGAGCTAGACCGCATGGCCGGCTATCGTCTCGCGCGCGTGTCGCTTCGCCGCTGGCGCCTGAGCCCATGAAGCGGGTCCTGACCGCGATCGTCTTGGGTCCGCTGGCTCTCGCGGCGGTGTTCTTGCTTCCGCGGGTCGGATTTCTGGTGTGCTTGGCCCTCCTGGTCGGCATCGCTACCTTGGAGGCGGTCCGGATCGGGCGCCGGCTGGACGCGAGCCGAGCGATTGCGGCCTTGCCGGTCACGGTGCTGGGTGCGGCTTGGCTGCTCTTGGCCCGGCTTGACGCTCTACCGGGCGCCGGTCTTCCCGATGCTGAGCGGACGTGGGCCCTGACCTTGCTTCTGACCTCCGGAATCGGACTCTGGGTTCTCGTCGCGGGCGGGTCGGTCCGCCAGCGGGCCGTGAGCCTGGGTGTTCTGGGCTTCGGCACTCTGTATTTCGCCCTGCCGATCGTGGCGTTCGACCGGCTGAGGGCCGACGGCCCGTGGCCGGTTGTCTTTCTGCTGGCGGTGGTCTGGGCGACCGACGCTGGAGCGTTCTATAGCGGTTCGCTCTGGGGCCGGCGCAAGCTGGCGCCGTTGCTCAGCCCGAAGAAGACTTGGGAAGGCGCCGTGGGAGGCTTGGCTCTGGGAATTCTGGCCGGCGCCGTGTGGAGCCTCGGGCCGGGCGCGGGCCTCTCGGCCGGCACTCTCGCCGCCGCCGCCTTGGTGTCGATCGTGGGCCAGGCCGGGGATCTCATCGAGTCGCTGTACAAGCGCCTCGCGGGGGTCAAGGATTCCGGGAATCTCCTGCCCGGACATGGCGGAATGCTGGACCGCCTGGACTCGTTGCTGCTCGCCGCGCCGGCTCTTGCGGCCGTCGTTTCCTGGCTGGAAGGCTAGCCGAGCCGCGTGTATGATGGGCGGCCACGAGGCCGCCCCCGCGGGCCTCGATCCGTCCTTTTTCGATGCTCAATCTGTTCTCGAATTCGCTCGCCTTTCTGTTCGCGCTGGGCGTCATCATCTTCGTCCACGAGGCCGGTCACCTGATTGCCGCCAAGTTCTTCGGCATCCGGGCGAACGTCTTTTCGCTGGGCTTCGGCCGGCGGCTCTGGGGCTTCGAGCGGGGCGGCACCGACTACCGGGTTTCCTTGATTCCGCTTGGCGGCTACGTCCAGCTCAGTGGCGAGGATCCGTCCGAAGTGGGCGACGATGATCCCGGTGAGTTTCTGAACCGGCCGCGCTGGCAGCGAATCGTCGTCTACCTCGCCGGTCCGGCGATGAACGTGATCCTGGCGATCGTCCTGGTGGCGATCGTGTTCATGGTCGGGATCGAGGTCGCCGCCCCGGCGGACATTCCGGCGGTCGTGGGGAGCGTCCGGGCCGACTCTCCGGCCGCGACGGCCGGGATCCAGGCCGACGACGTCGTGGTGACGGTGGACGGCGAGTCCGTCGAGCGTTGGGAGGAAGTGCGCTTCGCGCTGCTCACGGCGCCCGGCAGACCGGTGGCGCTCGAGCTGGACCGTGGCGGGCAGAGGATCCGAACCACGGTCGTGCCGGACGTCGTTCCCAAGTACGAGTTCGGTGACGCTGGGGTCTTCCCCAAGACGCTGCCGCGGGTGGCCGGCCTGTTTCCGGGCGATCCCGCCGAGGCGGCCGGACTCGAGGTCGGGGACGAGATTCGCGTCTTGGACGGAAGGCCCGTGAGCAGCCAGGCGCAGTTCATCGAGTACCTGTCCGAGCGCCCCGGCGTGCCGGTGGCGATCGAGGTTTGGCGCGATTCGACGCCAGCCGAGATAACCGTGGTGCCCAAAGACAAGGAGGGTCGCGGCTGGATCGGTGTCAGCCTGTCCTCGACGACGTTCCAGCGCTTCGGCCCTCTTGAAGCCGTCAGGCAGAGCGTGCGGTTCAACTGGGACGTGACCCGGCAGACCTTCGCGGTGCTGGGCAAGATCTTCACCGGCCGGTTGGCGGCGAAGAGCGCCCTTTCGGGTCCGATTCAGATCGCGGCACTCAGCGGTGCCGCCGCCCGCTCGGGCTTCGAAGATCTGTTGCACTTGATGGGTCTCATCTCCATCAGCATCGCGATCCTCAACCTGCTGCCGGTGCCGGTCCTGGACGGCGGACAGATCCTGATCCTCCTGGTCGAGAGCCTGTTTCGCCGGGATCTATCGCTTACCTTCAAGGAGCGGGTCAACCAGGTGGGCTTCGTGCTTATCGTGATGCTCATGGTGATGGTGCTCTACTTCGATCTCCGCAAGGTCATTCCGGAGGGTCTCGTACCCGGTTCCTGAAGAAGGAGTCTCCGCATGCCGAAGATTCAAGTTGACGCTCCGGCCCCGAACTTCGATCTCGCCTCGACCGAAGACGCGATCCTGATGCTCCGTGACGAGGTGCCGCGGACGCCGGTCCTGCTGTATTTTTTTGGTGAGCCGGACGGCGCCCACGGGGTCCTTTCGGCTCTGGGCGCGGCGCTGCCGGCTCTCGCCCGCGAGGGCGTTCGGGTTCTGGGTGTGTCCCCGGCCAAGCTGGAAGCGCTCAAGGCCACGCAGCGCGAGCTGGGTCTGGGCTTTCCGCTTCTTTCGGACGACCGGAACTTCTCGCGCGAGTACGGCGTCGGGGAGGGAGGCGGCCTCGCTGCCTCGGCTTTCATTCTGGTGGGTCGCGATGAGCGGGTGCGGTGGTACGCGGCGCCCGCGCCCGCTGCCGAGCAAGCCGTGACCGAGACCCTGGCCACGCTCAAGGGTGGGGCGTCGAGCACCGTCAACTATCCGCGGGCGGTGATCAACGGCTGGATCGATCGCTGGGTGAATTAGTGGCGGGCAAGCTCGCGCGACTCGCCGGATGGCTCGGAGGAGCCGCCGTGCTGCTGGCGATTTCGATGGCCAGCGCCTACTTTTCCTTCAACTACTTTGTCCGCAGCGGCGTGACCACCGTGCCCGAGCTCGAGGGGCTCTCCCCGGAGGAGTCGGCGCAGGCGGCGGCCGTGAGCGGACTGCGGCTGGAGTGGACGGCCGAAGCGCAGCATCATGAATCGATCGCTCCGGGGCACGTCGTGCGCCAGCGCCCACGGCCGGGAAGCTTGGTCAAGCGCGGCGCTGTCATTCGGGCGGTGCCGTCCTTAGGACAAGAGGTGATCGCGGTGCCGGACGTCACCGATCGGGCGCTTCAGGCCGCTCAGGTGACGCTGGCCGCCAAGGGACTCTCGGTCGGCGCGGTGGCTAACGTCTACAGCGACGGCGGGCCGCCGGGGACGGTGGTTGACCAGAATCCGCCACCCGGTGCCCGAGCGGCGCGCGGGCAGAAGGTGGATCTGTTCTTGAGCCTGGAAGAGCGCTCGGCAGTTTTCGTCATGCCCGACCTCATCTACCGCGACTACGACGAGGTGCGGCAATACTTCGCCCGGCGCAACGTCCGCCTGGGCGGCGTCAAGTTCGAGGACTACGAGGGCATCGCCCACGGCGTCATCCTGCGCCAGTACCCTCAGCCGGGACATGCGTTGCGCGAGTCGGACGTCGTCTCCCTGGTCGTGACCGCGGATGGGACGGCAAGCTGAAGTGAAGCTCTCTCCGTCGCTTCTCGGCGGCGATCTGTCGCGCTTGGCCGCCGAGGCCCGGAGGTGTGCAGAGGCCGGCGCCGATCTGCTGCACCTCGACGTCATGGACGGCCATTTCGTGCCAAACCTGACCTTCGGAGCGCCGGTGGTGGCCGATCTTGCCCGGACGACCGATGTTCCCTTGGACTTGCATCTGATGGTCTCGAATCCGAGTGCCCTGCTCGACGAGTACCTGGCAACCAAGCCCGAGAGGGTCGCGGTGCATTGGGAAGCGACCGCGCACCTGGATCGCCTGTTGCAACGGATCCGGGAGAAAGGAGCGGGGGCCGGAGTGGCGATCAACCCCGCGACGCCGGTCGAAGTCTTGCGGGACGTCGTTCCGGCGCTTGATTTCGTTCTCGTCATGTCCGTGAACCCGGGATTCGCAGGTCAGAGCTTCGTGCCCTATGTGTTGGACAAGATCGGCCGGCTGCGGCGGATGCTCGACGCCGCCGGTGGCGGCGTCGAGATCGAGGTCGATGGGGGCGTCGGTCCGAGCAATCTCGCCGAGGTCGTTCGGGCCGGAGCCGATGTAGTCGTCGCGGGCTCGGCAACGTTTGCTGGCGAGGGACCCAAGGAGACCATTCCGATGATGCGACGAATTGCGGAGGCGGCATGAGCAGGCGGACTCTTGGGACCGGACTGGCGTTGGCGCTTCTCGTTCTGGGTGCCTGCGCCGGCGAAGAGCGCGAAGATCCGATTCTCAGGCTCTCCGCCGAGGAGTCGTTGGAGCAAGGCAACGAGTTGATGGCGAAGGAGAAATACGCCCTGGCCCGCGAGTACCTGCAGCACGCGTTCGAAGTCGAGCCCAATTCGGCGATCGGCCGCGAGGCCCTGCTGCTGGTCGCCGACACCCACTTTCTCCAGGGAGGGTTTCAGAACCACGTCCGGGCCGAGGCCAAGTACCGGGATTTCCAGAATCGATTCCCGACCAGCTCGAAGGCCGCCTACGTCCAGTACCAGATCGCCGCCAGCCTCGCCAAGAGGATGCGACCGCCGGATCGCGATCAGAGCATCACCCGCCAAGCGCTCGAGGCTTTCGAGGACGTCATCCGCGTCTTCCCGACCAGCGACTACGTCGTCGAGTCGCGTGAACAGATGATCGAGATCCGCCAGCGGCTGGCGGAGTCCGAGTTCCTGAAGGGCCGGTTCAATCAGAAGCTCCGGCTGCATCTGGCGGCCGTGGACCGCTTTGAGGACCTGCTCGAGGTCTATCCCGAGTATCGGGAGATCGACAAGGTGTTGTTCTATCTGAGCGAATCCCTCGAGAAATTGGAACGCGCCGAGGATGCGGAGGAGGCCAGGCAGCGGCTGCGGGACGAGCACCCGGACAGCGAGTATCTGGCCGAGCTGGAGAAAGGACCGTAGATGATGCGATCGAGACGTTGGACGTCCGCAGCCCTCGTCGTGCTTGTGCTGCCTTTGTCGGGCTGTGTTACCACCCGTCAGAGCGCACCGGCGCCGACGGTCTCTCCGGCCGAGGTCGAGGAGCTCAAACGCCGGGTCGTCGAGCTCCAACGCCAGTCGGCGGTGGCCGAGGTCGAGATTCGCCGCCTCGAAGCCCGAATCGCTGATCTCGAATCCGGAACCTCGAAGCGCCCGCAACCGGCCGAGCGATCGGCGCCGACGCCGGAGCCGACGGCACCGGTACCGCCCGAGAGCGCCGCGGTGGAAGTCACCGAGCTGCCGCCGCCGGTGACGGACGAACCGATCGAGAGTCCGTCCTCCAGCGGTGCCGCGAGCCCGCCGGCCACGACCTCGGCGGTCGTCGGAGTCGAGGCCCAAGAGCTCTACGATAGGGGCTACACCTTGTATCACCAGGGGCGGTATCTGGACTCCGAGGCCGTTTTCCGGCAGTTCCTCAACGCTTTTTCGGGCACGGATCTCGGTGACAACGCCCAATTCTGGATTGGAGAGGCGCGGCTCGCGCGTGGGGACACGGCCGGCGCGCTCGCCGCCTTCCAGGAGACCATCGAGCGCTATCCGGAGGGCAACAAGGTACCGGATGCGTTGCTCAAGCTGGGCGATTGCCAGGCCGAGCTGGGCGACCAGGAGGGGGCGCGGATGAGCTACCAGGTGGTGTTACGCGAGTTTCCGAACTCGGCCGCCGCGGCGGTTGCCGAGGAACGGCTCGAGCGCAGTCCGTAGCTCGCCGGCATCGGATGACCGAACCAGCGGCGCGGGAAGGGCTCGACGCCAGCCTGCGCGCGCCTCAAGTAGCACTTGAGGGGTGTGACCCTAAAACTTGACAGCCGCGAGGAAAAGCCAGTAGCTTGGTCCCGATTCAAACGTCCTAGATTCCGGACCGGACCGGTCGGAGGCGGCGGACCATGACCTTGCGAACGACTTCTACCTTCCTGCTTGCGGCATGTCTTCTCGGAGGACTCGCCGCGCCGTTGGCGGCTCACCAACCGCCGACCGACCTGCATCTTGTGGGCGATCATTGGACGGCGTGGAATCCGCCGACGTCCTTTCCCGAGGGCGCGCAGATCTACTGGATCAAGCGGGGCGACACGCTCTGGGACCTGGCGTCTCAGTTCTATGGGAATCCCTATCTCTGGCCGCAGATCTGGGAGCAGAATCAGTACGTGCTGGACGCGCACTGGATCTATCCGGGCGACCCGCTGGTGGTCGGATTCGACGTTACGTCGATCGAGGACATCCAAGGTGCCGCGGACGGGTCCGGAGCCGATGGCAGTGGCGAGGGTGACGGCGACCTGCGGCTCACGAGCGGGGTGTCGGCTCCCGAGGCCTTGGGCAGCGAAGTCGACGTCCAGTGTTCCGGCTATATCGACGAAGACGATGCGCAGTTTCCGCGTCGGCTGATCGGTTCGGAATATCAGAGTTTGATTCCGACCCTGGTGCCCGCGAAGCGAGCCAACATCACCGGCGACTACGGCGAGTTGGACACCGTCAAGATCGAACTGTCGCTGGGCGACATTGTCTATATGGACGGCGGCCGCGAAGCCGGGCTCCTGCCGGGGGATCTCTTCAGCGTGGTGATCCCACGCGAGCGGGTGGCCCATCCCGTGACGGAAAAGCCCTTGGGACGCTTCTACAGCTACGTCGGTCGCGTGCGGGTGCTGTCGGCGCAGCAAGAGACCGCCATTGCCGAGGTGACCTACGCTTGCATGCCGATCAACGTCGGGGCCGGCCTGGTGCCGTATCGAGCGCAACCCATCCCGCTGGCCCGGCGCACGCCACAGGTCGGGATCAACGATCCGGTCGACGCCGAAGTCCTGGTTTCGGCCGCCGCCGTGGTTCGTTCGGAGGCGAACATCCAGACCATCGGGCGCGGTCACGTCGTCTATCTGAGCGCCGAAGGGGAGGACATGACCCCCGGCGACATCTACTCGATCTACCGGCTGAACCGCCCGGGCCACCCGGCGGTGGTCATTGGCGAGCTTGGTGTGCTGGCAGTGCGCGGGCGCTCGGCGGTCGCGAAGGTGCTCGAGTCGCGCTACGCGATTCACGTCGGCGATCGCATCGTCCGGAAGCAGTAGCCCAGAGCGGGTTCGTCGGGCTAGGAGTCGCGCGTTCTGCGCGCTGTCGGCTTCGGTCGACCCGGGCTTGAGCCGTGCGATGTGCGGCGCTCGGATCGGTCCGCGAATTCGTCTCGAAGGCGGGGTTGGGCCGTCGACGTTCGTGGTATGGTCCGAAGCTCTGGCACAGTCCGACTGAGAGGATGAAGCGGAAGAACTTCAACGGGAGGCTCACAAAGCTCGTCGACGAGCTGGCCGGCGACGGCCTGACCCTCTCCCAGGTTTCGAAGGAGTTCGAGAAGCAGTTCATCCTGGCGAGCTTGCGCAAGAACGAGGGCAACCTGTCGAAGACCGCCGAGCGGCTTGGGATTCACCGCAACACGCTGCGCAACAAGGTCAGTAGTCTTGGCATTCACCGGAAGGACTATTTGGCGCCCGCCAGGCGCCGCCCCGGCCGCCGGGCACGCCTCGACAGCTAGAAGATTCCCTTTTGATTCAAGGGGTTACCGGAGGTCCGGGAGCCCCGGCTCTAGCTCCTCGAGTTGGTATCCGGCTTGCACCTAGGCAGGCCGTACCGGCCACTCGTGCCGGATTTTCCGTCTTAGCGCCATGTCGATTCGCTCGCGTACCTCCAAGGTCACCGTCGGCACGATTCTGTTCGTGATCGCGACGCTCAACTCTCCGCCCGGAATTCCTTCGGTGGCGGAGGATCGTCCCGCGCCGCCTTCTCTCGAGGAGATTGCGGTTCTGGACGAGCTCCTGGGCTGGCTGGATACCGATAGCTACAGTTTTCGTCCCACGGGATTTCAAGCGGTGCGCTCGATCGACATGGTCGAAGCGGTGCGTGATCGCCACCAGAGCTTTCGCCTGTTTCACTCCTACAACGATCGAGACCAACGCCTGGCGGCTCTCAAGGGCGTTCCCTACTCGCGCTTGATCGCGCGGGCAGCCCGGAAGTACGGCATCGACGAGCTGCTACTGGCCTCCGTCATCGAGGTCGAGTCCGGATTCAACGAGCAGGCGATCTCGCCCGTCGGCGCGATCGGCTTGATGCAGGTGATGCCCGATACCGCGGCTCTCTATGGCTATTCGGACCCGAGCAACCCGGCCTCTAACGTGGATTTGGGCGCCCGCTACCTGAATTGGTTACTCGAGGAGTTCGACGGCGACCTGGCCCTGGCGCTGGCGGCTTACAACGCCGGTCCCGGCAACGTACGCCGGTTCGGAGGCTTGCCGCCGTTTCGGGAGACCCAGCGCTACGTGCGCAAGGTGCTCGGCCGGTACGTGGACCACCACCAACGGCTGTGGCGGCGGACCGGTGAAGACGATCTGCTACTCCTCGAGGCGCAGTCGCTGTTCGGCGGCTCCTTGGAGCCTGCCGCTAGCCGGTCGATTCCGATCCGGACGAGCCAGAGTTCTCGTCTGAATCGTCCTTCAGGCCTTTTTTGAAGTTCTTGATTCCCTCTCCGAGTCCGCGGCCCAAGAGCGGCAACTTGGAGGCTCCGAAGATCACGAGTACGATCAGGAGGATGATGAGGAGTTCTTGGACGCCAAGTGTCGGCACGATGTAGGCCCTCCGGGAATTGCTTGCCAGTCGAGAGTTCAGTCTAGCACTCGGGCTCGCTGGCTCCGTTGGCTCCCGCCGCTAGCGCCCGATGGACGGCGATCTCGACGGCGCGGCCGTCGGTCCAGGAGTCAAGCCAGGAGTTGCCGACCAGCTCGGCTTCGGGAAGATCGCGAGCAGCGCGGGCGGCTCGGGCAAGCAGGATCGGCACCTGCCACAGGTAGTCGTCGCGTCCTCTCAAGGCAAAGCGCACGAACGTAGCGCTGGCCTTGAGCGTGCGCTGGACCACGCAGCGCCGGTAGTTGGCAAGCTCGTCCACCCTCGGCGCGTACCGGTCCAGGAGCCGCCGCTCGAAGGCCGCCGGGGCGAAGAGGCTGTCATTGAGCAAGCTCGCCAGGTCGTACATCGGTGGCGCGAGGCAGGTGTCCTGGTGATCGATCACGACCAAGCGATCCTGAAACGCCATCAGGTTCCGCACCATGAAGTCGCGGTGCGCGGGCACCAGCTGGGGAGCCGCCGCCCCGGCACAGAGCCGCTCACAGAAGGCGCGGAGCGTCTTGATCGAAGCCGGTGAGACCTCGTCGAAGCCGGTGAGCAGGAATTCTACCGCCGGCTCGAGCTCGCCAAGTAGGCGCGCGGCATCCAGGGGCGGGTTGAGGTGCGAAACAGCTTCGGCTTCGAGCTTCTGGATGACCTCGATCTGTTCCGCGGCGGCCTCGATCTGGCCGGCAAGCTCTGCCGGTGTCTCGTCCGGGGGCGGTCGATCGAGAAATGAAAAAAGCGTCTCGTCGCCAAGGTCCTCGAGCAGTATGAGGCCACGGGTGGGCTCGGCCGCCAAGACCGCCGGGACGTCGATTCCGACCCGACGGAAGAGCTCGGTAGTTGCGAGAAATCGGTTCGCGGTGCTCGCGCCGTCCGCCGGGTAGACGGCCAAGATCGAGGGCTTACGACCCCGGAGGCGGAGCCGGTAGTAGCGGCGGGTCGAGACGTCTCCGGCGAGCGCTGTCCGAACGCCGCCGCCGTAGCCGACCGCCCCGAGCCACTCGTCGAGATCTGCTTTCGATGGGGCGTTCTGAGCCTTCACCTCCATGGCCGGTGCAAGCTAGCACAGGCCGCGTGGTGCCGGCCTAGAGTCGGTTTCGGTTGGTCGGTTTCGGTTGGTTTGACACCCGTCCGGGGCGGGCGGATAATGACGGTCGATCCAAGGAGCACGCGATTGAACTCGGGCGGAACGGAACTTCTCAACGACCTCAGGCACGCCATCGTACGTGCTCTGTCGAGTTCGGAGGAGGTTCGTGGTCTGTTCGACAAGGTCCGCAGCGAGGGCTACTCGCTCTTCTTCGTGGTGAACCGCAACGGAGAGCCGGAACCGACGATCGGTGAGGGCGTCTCGACAACGGGGACGAGTCCCGTATTCCGCATCGACGCCCAGGACCTCGAGATCCTCAAGGGCTTGGGAATCGATCCGACGCGCTCTACGCGCCGCCGCCAGCGGCCTGGAATGTAGGAGCGAGAGGGGCCGCCGGGCCGCGCCCCGGGCCGCCCAGCCTCAACCCAGCCAGACGGCGGAAAGGTTGCGGCCCCGCCCTCCGGCGCCGCCGCGATGACTCCACAGCAGATCTTGCCGGCAGCGGGTGCAGACCGGAACGTGGCCGATCTGCTCGACACCACACCGGCGTAGCTGCCACTCGGCCGCGTGCCGGAGATCCAGCCAGTACTTGTTCCCGAGGACCCGATCGACGGCTCCTTCCTCGCTGGCCGCGACGACGCGGTCGGCCACTGGCGCGTCCACCTCGTAACAGCACGCACCGATTGCGGGGCCGATCCAGGCGGTGAGATCGGCCGGCGCGGCCGGCTGCTCGACCAGCGCGTGGGTCAGGATTCCGGCCGCCAGGCCACGCCAACCGGCATGGACCGCCATCGCTACGGTGGCCGAAGCGAACAGCACGGGAAGGCAGTCGGCGGTCCGTACGGTGAGCGCGATCGAGGAATTGCGCGTCCACAGTCCGTCGCCGGTACCGTTCGCTCCGGGAACGGCCTCGACCACTTGTGCCGAGTGCACCTGGTCGAGGTAGGCGCTGGGCGGTGCTTCGATCCCGGCCTCGGCGAGGAGCGCCAGAACGTCGTCGGGATGGGACCAATCCTGGCGTCCGCCGAACAGGAAGACGGGGTCCTGACCGCCACCGGCTTTCCAGTGGGGCCCGGGCTCGCGGTGGAAAGTGGCTTCGATCGCGGGCGGCGGCTGCACGCTAAACTAACCTCGTGATCGATTTCTTCGGCGTGTCCAAGATCTACCCGGGGGATCGGCGGGCGCTCTCGGATCTTACCGTTCACGTTCCTGCCGGTCAGTTCGTCTTGCTGTCGGGGAGGAGCGGGGCCGGCAAGTCCACGTTTCTCAAGCTGATCTATCGCGGGGAGAAGGCCACGACCGGACAGATTCTGGTCAACGGCCGCAACGTTGGATCCTTGCCGCGCAAGAAGGTCCCGTATCTGCGCAGGACCATGGGCATCGTCTTTCAGGATTTCTCACTGATTGCCCGCAGGACGGTCTTCGACAACGTCGCCTTCCTGTTGCGGATCAGCGGCGTCGGCCGCAAGCTCTTGCAGGCGAAGACGAGCGAGGCCCTCGAGCGAGTGGGACTGGCCTCGCACCACGACCGCTATCCGCACGAACTGAGCGGAGGCGAGCAGCAACGAGTCGCCATCGCCCGCGCCCTGATCAACGAGCCCGCGCTTCTGCTCGCCGACGAGCCGACCGGCAACCTGGATCCGGAGCGCTCGCAGGAGATCGCGGAGCTCTTTGCCGAGATTCACCGCAAGGGAACGACGGTGATCCTGGCGACCCACGATCCGGCCCTGCGCCGGCATGTCGGCGAGCGGGAACTAGTCCTGGATGAAGGCGCTCTGGTCGCGGACACCGGGTTGGCCGGATCGACGGCCACGGCCGGCCGCGGGATGACGGCGGTTCCGGTGGCGTGAGACTGCCGCGGGCCCTTCTCTATTTTCTGGCCGAAGCCGCCGCCAACGTGGCGCGTGGCTGGCGGATCAGCTCGTTGGCGGTCGCTACGACCGCGGTCAGCCTGTTTCTGGGGGGCGCGCTGCTGCTCGCGGGGTCCAATCTGGGCCGGTCGGTGGCGAGCTGGCAGTCGGAAGCTCGCGTGTTGCTCTATCCGGCCGCGTCTGCCGGCGAGGTGGATCTGGCCGAGCTGGAAGCGAGGCTTGCCGGAGACGCCCGCATTCGAGCGGTACGGCTGGTCACGTCCGAGGAGGCGTCCGAGCGGCTTCGAGGCCGGTTTCCTGAGCTTGTGGACGCGATCGAGGCGGATGGTGAGGTTCTCCTGCCCCGAGCTTTCGAGCTTGAGCTGGAAACCGGAGCGGGAGACGAACTCGCCGCCGAGCTGGCCGGCTGGGAAGGCGTCGAGGCTCTAGACGACGATCGGGAGTGGTTGGGTAGCGTCGATACCGTGGCCGGGATCGTGCGACTGGCCGGCATCGCGCTCGGAGCGTTGCTCATGGTGGCGGCGGCGGTGACCATCGCCAGTGTCGTGCGCTTGTCTACTCTGATCCATCGGGGAGAGATCTCGGCTATGCGGCTCATCGGCGCCACCGAGTTTTTCGTCCGGGGTCCCTTCGTGGCGGAAGGGGTGCTCCAGGGGGCGGCGGGATCGATTCTGGCGTTGGGGGCTCTGCGGCTAGCCTACGAGGCGGCCGAGCGCTGGACCCTGCCGTGGGTCGTGCGCGAGACGCTCCTGGCAGAGTTTCTGAGTGTGCCTCAGACGGCTCTGGTGGTCCTTCTGGGCACGGTCGCGGGCCTGGCGGGAGGTCTCATCCCGTTGCGCGACCGGACCGGCGTCTTCGGATAAGAAAAAACCGGGGGCTGGGCCCCCGGTTCGTTGATTCGTTGATTGGCTGAGATCTCAGGTACCACTCAGATCCCGGGAGGCGGTCCGCCTGGGAGCTCCTGGAGCTCCTTCTTGATGCGGTCCTGCTCCTCCTTGAGCTTCTGAATCTCCTCGGCTTCCTGCTCGACGCCCTGGTTGTACTCTGAGATCTTGCGATTCTCGTCGACACGGACGGCGGCGGCTTCGTCACCGCCGCGGCGGTACGCGCTGATGGCCTCGTTGAAGTTCTTCTGCTTCTCGTAGACGTATCCCATCTGCCGCCAGATCTTGGCCTGGTCGGCAGCGGAGCCGGCGCGATCGAGAGCCGTGCGCAGGGCCGACTCAGCCGAGCGGTACTGACCCTTGGCGGTGTGCGCCTGGCCGACGTAGAAGTGGGGAAGCCAGTCCGAGGCGTTCTTCGCCGCCGCCCTCTGGAAGGTGGCGATGGCCCCGTCGTAGTTCTTGCCCCCCAGCTCCGCTCCGCCCAGAAGCATCAGATTGTCGAAGCTTCCGTTTCCGGCGACGACTCTCTGGGCCGCCGCGGCCGCCTTGCGATAGGCGTCCATCTTCGTGTTGCCCTTGGTCGTCCGGCCTTGCTTGAGCAGGGCCTGGGCGTAGACCTTCTGCTTGGCGAGATCGCCGCCGTCGAGCTGAACGGCCTTGGCCAGGGCTCGGATGCCGGTGGAGGTGTCACCCGCGCTGTAAGCGGCCGAGCCATAGGCGAACCACTTGTCGGCGTCCCCCGGATCGGCGTTCGCGGCCTTGGCGAACTCAGCCACGGCCTGGTCGGTCTGACCGGTCTTCGAGAGTGCCACGGCCTTGAGCTGCGCCAGATACCCCTGCATGTCCTTGGGTAGGGCCGAAGAGTTGATCTTGCTCAGGAAGGCTACGGCATCCGAGTGCCGGCCCGACTGGACGTAGGCCTCGCCGAGGCGAAGCTGCGTGTTGGCATCCTTGGGATTGAGGTCGTAGGCCTTACGCAGATGCTGCACGGCCTGCTGACTCTTCTTCTGCTTGAGATAGGTCCAGCCCAGCATGAAGTGGCCGCCGGGCCAGTCCGGCTGAGCATCCACGACCTTCTGGAACTCGGCCGCGGCGGTCCCCAGGTTGCCGGACTTGAACGCCGCGACGCCTTCCGGCCAGCCGGCGAACGCGCTCGTTGCCAGCGAAAGGGTCAGGACGGCCGCCACAATCGGCGCCAACATCGTCGAAGAAATTGAATTCCGTTTCATTTCAAGTCTCCTTTCATGCTCCCCGCTCACTCGCTGTGTTGAAAGAGCAAGGCACATGCCAGGGGCCGGTAAGCACGGCGCATCGGTCCCCACTCGAGTCTGAGCGGGGACCGAGGACGCCGGCAGGTCACTGGAGCTGGAAGTTGACCGTCAGGTTGTAGATGACGGCAACGGGCTTGCCATTGAGCGTGGCGGGCTCGAACTTCCACTTGCGCACGGCTTCGGCCGCGGCCTGGTCGAGCCCCATGGGAAGTCCCTTGAGCACCTTGACGTTGGTGACGCTGCCCTGCTTGTCGATGATCGCCTCGACGATGACGACGCCGGTGATGCGCGCTTTTCGCGCGATCTCGGTGTACTGAGGCGACGGGTAGTGAACCTTCTTGGGCGGCTTGACGTCGCCACCGACACGGATCGGACCCGTCGGCTCGATCGGCGGCGGGCCCTCGGGAATCCCGAAGACGATGTCCGTGTCCGGCATCTCCAGCTCGGGCTCGATCTCTTCCTCGATACGAATCGGCTCCGGCTCGTCCGGAGTCGGATCGGGAATCGGCACCTTCTTGGAACGCGGCTTCGGAATCTCCTGCTGCTGCTTGGGTGGCGGAGGCTTGAAGCGCACCTGCTGGACGACGTAGACCTTGGGCTTCTTCTGCTCGTGCTCTTCCGCCTGCGCTTCGGGCCAGTTGATGATGAAGAAGATGGCGTGAGCGATGATGGCGAAGATCACCGCCATGCGCATCGTCTTCTTGTCCTCCCGGTCCTCCATCGCGAAGGTCAGAAACTCGCCGCCACCACTGTCGGCGGCATCGGCGGTCTTCTTGGGTGTCACGTTTTCTGCCATGGCAACCCCCTAGAACCAGAACATTTCGATTTCACGTTGTGTCGGAATGGAGATGTTCTTGACCTCCAAGCCGATCTTGTCTTGCGCTTGCCGTAGCTCGTCGAAGACATCCACCATGTATCCGTACTCGGTGTTCTGATCCGGCCGGATGATGACGGGCTTCTTCGGGTTCCGCTCCAGCTTGGGCTTCAGGTACTCCAGAATCTGGTCGAGCGGCATCGGCTTCTGGTCGACGACGAAGACGCCGCCGGACTGAATCTCGATCAGCACGGCCTCTTCCTTCTCGACCATCGGTGGCGTGTCGTCTTCCTGCGGCAGCGAGAAGTCGAGGCCTCGGGTCGCCGCGAAGGTGGTCGTGACCATGAAATAGATGATCAGCAGGAAGGCGATGTCCGCCATCGAGGATGTCGGGATCTCGTCGCTGACTCCATCGCGTTTGAGCTTCATCCGGTACCTCCTGCTGCTCCAACGGTTTCCTGATCCGACAGCAGGTAGATGACCTGGGCCTTGGCCTGCTTGAGCGAATCGATGACGCGGTCCACGTACTGGTAGGGCACCCCGTCGTCTGCCTTGAGGACGAACGCCTTGTTGGGATCCTGTTGCACGACTCCGGCGGCGAAGGAGAGAACCTCCTCCGGGCCGGGGACCGGAACGCTGATATCTTCACCGCTGCTGACCCGGATCTGGCCGTTTTGGGTGACCGAGATGAAGGCCGACTTCTTGGGAATCTCGAGGCGGATGTCGGTCTTGGGCAGCGTTACCGTGGTCTTGTCGACCTCGAACGAGATCGTGACCATGAAGAAGATGATCAGCAGGAAGGCGATGTCCGCCATCGAGGCCGTCGGGATTCCGGTGTTTTGAACCGAGCGGGCCTGTAGTTTCATCGCAGTTTGCTCCTTAGAGAAGGTTTCCGCTTACGCCTTGGGAGCGCCAGGACCCTCCGGGGAGACACCGCTTCGCTCCATCTCACCGAACGTCTCGAGAAGCATGTTGGACGAGGTTTCGATGTCGCGCACGAACTTGTTGATCCGACTCATGAAGAAGTTGTAGGCGAGCTGGGCGGGAATTGCCACGAACAGGCCGGCGGCGGTCGTGATCAGCGCTTCGGAGATACCCGCGGCAACCAGGCCGGGATTCGAGAGACCCGCTTCGGCCAGTGCGTCGAAGGACTTGATCATGCCGACGACGGTGCCGAAGAAGCCCAGCAAGGGAGCCACGTTGGCGATACTCGCGAGCCACACGAGATTGCGCTCGAGCCTCCCCATCTCATAGAGAGCGGCGTTCTCGATCGTCTTTTCGATGTCTTCCCGGGGCTGGCCATACTTGAGCAGGCCGGCCTTGAGAATCGAAGCCACGGGACCGCGATAGTCCTCGCACACCTTGATGGCGTTCTTGATCGAGCGGTTGACGATGAGTTCCTTCCGGGTCTTGGCCAGGAACTCGTTGACGTTGACCTTGGCCTTTCGCAGGGCCAGCCAGCGCTCGACGATGAAGATGATGGAGAGCAACGAGAAAATGAGAAGCGGCCACATGACGAAGCCGCCGTCCTTGAAGATCTGTACGAAAGTTCCGCCAAAATCGGCCACTCTGTTCCTCCTCTTCCAGAGAGTTAGACCCGGAGCCCCGGGTGTGAGTTCCCGGGTTTCGCGCCTCGATTGGGTCCACGACCGGTGGTGGTGAGGTCTAGGCTCGGGGGGCGAAAACCCTTCATTCCGTTTCTGCGATTCACGATGGTCACCGCGTTGGAGACAAGCGGAGACACTAGCACAGGGGCTTCTGGCAAGACAAGAAACGCGAGGTCCTAGCGGCCAGCTTCGAGGGCTTCGAGCTTGCGGCGGTGAGCGCAGCAGATGGCGACGGCCAGGGCGTCGGCGGCATCCGAGTTTGGCGGCTTGCCGTCGATGCCCAGGATCCGGCAGACCATCTGGATGACCTGATCCTTGCTCGCCCGGCCGTATCCCGAGACCGCCGTCTTGACCTGGGTCGGTGAGTATTCGCGCACCGCCACCCCGCGCCGGGCGATCTCGGCCAGCAGGGCGCCCCGGGCTTGCGCCAGGGCGATGAGCGAGCGCGGATTCAGGCCCTGAAAGGGTGTCTCGAGAGCGGCCAGGGTCGGTTCCTGTTCGTCCAGGAGCTCGCCCATCCCGTCCAGGAGCTGCGCCAGACGGCTGGGCAGATCGGACTTGGGCTTGGGCGAGAGCCGGCCGTAGCAGACCACCGAGAGCTTGCCGCCAGAGCTGGTCAGAACACCGTAGCCGGTGTGCCGGCTGCCGGGGTCGATGCCCAGGATGCGCACGGGCAGCGCGCTCAGCCGACCGCCGCGGCCAGCTCGGCGCTCAAGTTCGACCAGACGTTCTGGACGTCGTCATGGTCTTCCAGAGCTTCGATCAGCCGCAGGGTCCGCTCGAGATCGTCCTCGTCGGGCTCGACGAAGGTCTGCGGCACCATGCCCAGTTCGGAGGCCGCGATCGAGATTGCGGCTCCTTCCAGAGCTTCCTTGAAGTCGGCGTAGCTTTCGGCAGAGGTGTAGATCTCGTGGACGTCGTCGTTCGAGATGATGTCGTCGGCGTCGTGCTCGAGGGCGATCTCCATCAACGTCTCTTCATCGACGGCCGCGGTCTCGACGGCGACGTAGCCGCGCTTGTCGAACAACCAAGCCACCGAGCCGGCTTCGCCCAGGCTGCCTCCGTGCTTGGACAGCAGGTGCCGGATCTCGGCCACCGTTCGATTCCGGTTGTCGGTCATTGCCTCGATCAGAAGCGCGCAGCCTCCGGGGCCGTATCCTTCGTAGTTGATCTCGTCGTAGGTAACGCCATCGAGGTCTCCGGTACCGCGTTTGATCGCGCGGTCGATGTTCTCGTTGGGTACGTTGCTGGCCTTGGCGTCCTGGATCGCGACGCGCAGTCTCGGATTGCCCGCCGGGTCGCCGCCGCCGATCCGAGCAGCGACGGTGACCTCCTTCAAGAGCTTGGTCCAGAGCTTGCCGCGGCGAGCGTCGGTGACCGCCTTCTTGCGCTTGATCTGCGCCCACTTGCTATGTCCGGCCATGATTCCTCCGCGCCCCGCGGGGCGGGACCAATCTTATCTCGGCGCCAGGGCGGCCACTGGTGGCGGGCCGCCGGCGACAGTCCATTGACCGCGATCGGAGGGACTGTTATTACAGCTTCCGGTATGGAGTTCGTCCTGGTAGTGACGGCCGAGCCCGACCTGGCGCGGGCCGTGCGGGAAGTGCTGGCGGCCCAGGGGTGGTGGGTGACCGTGGTGGCCGGCCGCGAGGCGGCGATGCGCGCCGCGGCGGATCACGAGCCCGGGCTGGTGCTGATCGATGCCGCCCTCGAAGGCGCTTCCGAGTTGGTGCGAACCTTTGGCTCCAAGAACGGCGGGCCGGGCGCCTTGGTCATGGCACCGAGCGGCGAGGGAGAGGATGAAAGCTCGACGCTGGCGGTGGTGGAAGCCGGAGCGGATCAGGTCCTGAGCCGGCCGCCCAAGGCGGAGGCACTGGTCGAGGCCGCCGGGAGGGTGCTGGAGGCGCCCCACCAGTCGGCCGGAGGCGTGGCCGCCAATATCGGCAAGAAGCTGACCTCGAGCGAGATCTTCGGGGATCTGGTCTCGGAGCTCGAAGGCGAAGCCGCTCAGGCGCCCACCGAAGCGGAGCCGACCGCGTCGATCGAGTCGGCTTCGGAACCCGAACTCCCAATCGTAACGCCGGCCGAGCCGCCGGTTCCCGCCGCGAGCGCGGTCACCGAGGGGATCGAGCGCGGCGAGTCTTCGGAGATCGAGGCAACGGCAGAGACTCCGGTACCGGCACCGGCACTGGCTCAGGAAACGGCTCCGGCAACGACACAGACGCCAGGACCGGGCGTTGCCTCGCCGGACGAAGCGGATGAACCGCAAGAGGTCGGCGGGCAGGAATCCGGTGCGGAGACTCCTGCCCCCGCCCCAGACGTCCAGGAACTTGCTATCGCTGGTTTGACAGTGCCGTCTGAACCGGACAGCGTCGGCACGAAGCCCCGAGTCCCGGATCCGGCCGCGACCGATGGCGCGCTCGGCGCGACGGCTGGGAGCGATCCGGCGGCCGAGCCAGGAGACGTCGAGGGAGTCTCCGAGGTCCAGGAGCCGGTGTCCGACGCGGTCGCGGGCGCGCCCGTGTCCTCATCCATCGAAGGCCAGCCGTTCGGACAATACGTTCTGCACGAGCGCATCGCGGTCGGCGGCATGGCCGAGGTCTGGCGGGCCAGCATGCTCGGGCTCGAAGGCTTTCGCAAGGTCGTTGCGATCAAGAGGATCCTGCCGCACCTGGCTGAGAACGACGACTTCGTGCGCATGTTCATCGACGAGGCCAAGCTGGCGGCGCAGCTCAGCCACGAGAATCTGGTCGACATCTACGATCTCGGCAAGATCGAGGGCAGCTTCTTCATCGCCATGGAGTATGTCGAAGGCCGCGATCTGCGCAGCGTCTTGAACCGGTTGCGGCGCGGCGGGGAGCGCATGCCGCTCGGGCTGGCGCTGTTGATCGCCGGCGAGGTGGCCGACGGCTTGGCCTACGCCCACGCCCGCACGGGAGCCGACGGTCAGCCGTTGGGACTCGTGCATCGCGACGTTTCCCCGCGCAACGTCCTGATCGGCTGGGACGGACGAATCCGGCTCTGCGACTTTGGCGTCGCCAAGGCGGTCTCGTCGGTCGTTCGCACCGAGATCGGCGAGCTCAAGGGGAAGCTCCAGTACATGTCCCCGGAACAGGCTTCAGGCCGGCCGGTCGACGGGCGTAGCGATCTCTACTCGCTGGGAAGCGTCCTCTACGAGATGGCGGTCGGCAGGCGCTTGTTTGCTGCCGACAACGAGCTTTCCCTCCTGGATGTCGTGCGCGCGGGCAAGGTCGAAGATCCTCGGCGTTTCGATCCGGCCCTGGATCCCGAGGTGGCCGGCGTGTTGTTGAAATCCCTTGCCCGAGAGCGCTCCGATCGGTACGAGTCGGCCGCCGAGTTTGCGGCCGACTTGCACCGCTTGGGCCGGCGCCGCCGACCCGAGCCCTCCGAAGAGGCGTTGGGCGAGTTCCTGGAAGATCTCTTTCGGGATCCACTCATTGTCGCGGAACTTGGCGCATCCGCCGCCCCCGCGAACGACGTGGACGCTGGGGATCCGGATTCGCTCAGCACCGTGGCCGGGCCCTCGACCGAGACGTTGGCCATGCGCGTCGGCCGCAGCCGGGCCCTGAAGTTCTGGCTGGGTGTCTTCGCGGGGCTCCTGGCGGCGGCCCTGGTGGCAGGGGCTCTCAAGATGGCTCTGGATTGGGCCGGGACCGGGCGGCAGCCGGCGCCCACCGAGCAAGAAGAGCAAGCCGAGCCTGGTGCCTCGGTTCTGGACGACGAAGTGCGGCGGCGGGAAGAGGCGCTCAAGGAGACCATGGTGGAGGACGAGCGGCGGGCGGGCGAGGACGGCACCGCGCCCGATTCCTGATCCAGGCCGTGATCGCGGCCTCCGCTGAGCGGATGGAGCCCGCCGGCCGGTTTGCTACGATTTCGCGGTTCCGGTGGCTCCGGCAAAGCCGCAGCGCCGCTTTCGGGAACGTCTCCATGGCCTGGTTCCGCAAATCCAAGAAGCCTCGCACGGCACGGCCCAAGCGCCCACCGAGCACAGTGCCCGAGGGGCTCTGGGTGCGCTGTGACGGGTGTCGCGAGATCGTCTATTCGAAAGAGCTCGAGCGGAACCTCAAGATCTGTCCCAAGTGCGGGTTTCATTTCCGGATCTCGGCCCGGCAACGGATCGGCCTGCTGCTCGACGAGGACGAGCCCCGCGAGCTCTTCTCCGGCCTGCTGTCCGCCGATCCGCTCAGGTTCAAGGATCGCAAGCGCTATTCCGACCGGGCTCGCGACTACCGGGACTCCTCGGGCGAGGAAGAAGCGGTGGTGGTCGCCGAGGGTCACATCGGAGGTGTACCGGTGGTCCTGGCGGTCATGGAGTACGCGTTCATGGGCGGCTCGATGGGCTCGGTGGTTGGCGAGAAGATCGCCCGCGCGGGCGAGGAGTCGCTACGCTCGAAGCGTGCCCTGGTCGTAGTCTGCGCCTCGGGCGGCGCCCGGATGCAGGAAGGCGTGGTCTCGCTCATGCAGATGGGCAAGGTGACGGTGGTGCTGGCGCGCCTGCGTGCCGAAGGGGTGCCGTTCCTTTCGGTGTTGACCGATCCGACGACGGGCGGTGTTACGGCCTCGTTTGGAATGCTGGGCGATCTCAACATTGCCGAGCCCGGCGCGCTCATCGGTTTCGCCGGACCTCGGGTGATCGAGCAGACCATTCGCGAGAGTCTTCCCGAGGGATTCCAGCGCAGCGAGTTCTTGCTCGAGCACGGCTTCCTGGACCGGGTGGTTCCGCGCGGTGAGCTGAAGGATGTGCTAGCGAACGCCCTCGGCCACCTTTCGGCGCATCTCGAAGCGTCGAGCTGACCTGCGCGCGGTTGGAGACATTGACGGATCGGGAAGGCGGCCGCCGAGAGCTCGGCGCAGGACGGGCGCCGGCGTCGGGGAGCAAGAGTTCGCTGTCTCGGGACGGGATCGAAGCGTCCGACCCGGACGCGGTACTCGAGGGACTCGAGACCAGCCGAGTCAAGTTCGGCTTGGAGCGCATGGCGCGCCTGGTCGAGCACTTTGGGCCAGCGGCTCGCAACCCGGCTGTCGTGCTGATTGCCGGGACCAACGGCAAGGGATCGACTGCGGCCTTTCTGGCGTCGATCGTGTCGGCGGCCGGGCTGCGCTCGGGGCTCTACACCTCTCCCCACCTGGAAGGCGTCGAGGAGCGGCTCAGGATCGACGGCCGGGCCATCGGCCGGGCCGAGCTCGCGCTCCTCTTGAAGGAGCTCCTCGTCGAGATCGATCGGGCGAACCTCGATCGGCCATCCTACTTCGAGCTGCTGACCCTGGCCGCGGCGGTTTGGTTTCGCAGGCACGACGTCGAGGTCGCCGTCTTCGAAGTGGGCCTGGGGGGCCGTCTGGACGCCACCAACGCGTTCCAGCCGGTGCTGAGCGTGATCACCGAGATCGGTCTCGATCATTGCCGGCAGCTCGGCGATTCGTTGAGCGCGATCGCGGCCGAGAAGGCCGGCATCATGCGGCCCGGCGTGCCGGTGATCGTTGGCATGTCGGAGCCCGAGGCGCGCGAAGCGATCGAGCGCTCAGCGCGAGACCTCGGCGCGGTTCTCCTCGAAGTGAGCGGTCCCGTGCCGCCCTCGTGCCTGCCCGGGTCGCATCAGAGGGAAAACCTGGAGCTCGCGGCCACCGCCGCCCGGCGTCTGGCGGCGATGGGCTGGGAGGCGATCGACGAGGAAGCGATCGAGCGCGGAGCCACGGGAGTGCGGTGGCCTGGACGGCTCGAAAGAATCGAATTGGATCTCGGCGCGGGTGTGAGCAAGGTCGTTTGGCTGGACGGTGCCCACAATCCGCTGGGGGCGGAGCGGTTGGCAGAGTTCCTGGCCGGGCTCTCAGGCGGCAGCGGGGAGGCCGGCGGGCGGCAACGGACCTTCGACGTCCTGTTCGGTGTCCTTGACGACAAGGACGCCGCATCGATGGTGGCGCCAATTGCTCCCCAATTGGCGTTCTGGACGGTTACTCGCGTGCCCGGCGGCAAGGCTCAAGAGCCCGAGGCCCTGGCGCGGTTGGTGGCGGGTGCCGCCAGCCGTGACGAATCGGGGGCGGCGGACTCCCGTGGCCGGGTCCAAGTCGTGGCTGACGCCCGCGCGGCTCTGGATGCCGCCCTGGCGGGCGAGCGGGATCTGGTCGTTTTCGGCTCCCTCTATCTCGTGGGCTGGGTACGGCGGGAGCTCCGGCGGCGCTGGGGAGTCCCATCGGCACTGCGCGATCTCTTCGCGCCAACTCGATAGGCTGGCGCGGGGCTTCCTCGGCCGCCGGCCAGTACTTGACAGAAACGCCGGGTCAGGAGGCGGACAGGGCCGCGCCTTGATAGATCGGGAATCGATCGCACAGCGCACGGACCTCGGTCACCGTCCGCCGGGAGAGCTCCGCGTCCTTCGGAGCCTTGAGAATCGCCGCGATCCAGCCACCGACGGTCCGCATTTCGGCCGGGCCCATGCCGCGGCTGGTGAGAGCCGCGGTTCCAAGGCGCACGCCCGAGGCCACGAGCGGCGGGTTCGAGTCGAACGGGATCGTGTTCTTGTTGGCCGTGATGGCGGCGCCATCCAGGGCCTTTTCTGCGACTTTCCCGGTGATGCCAACCGAGGTGACGTCGATCAAGAAGACATGATTGTCGGTGCCACCCGAAACCACTCGGAGGCCCGCTTCCCGGAGGCTCGAGGCAAGCTCGGCGGCGTTGGCCACCACCGCTTGCTGATAGCTTCGGAATTCGTCGGTCCCGGCTTCCTTGAGGGCCACCGCCTTGGCCGCGATGATGTGCATCAACGGCCCGCCCTGCATGCCAGGAAAGACGGCGCGGTCGATCGCCTTGGCGTAGTCGGCGGTGCACATGATGAGTCCGCCGCGGGGGCCGCGCAGGGTCTTGTGGGTGGTGGTGGTGACGAAGTGGCAATGGGGAACCGGGGACGGATGGAGCCCGGCGGCGACCAGCCCGGCGATATGGGCGATGTCGGCCAGCAGTAGGGAGCCGGAGGCGTCGGCGATGGCCCGGAAACGCTCGAAGTCGATCACCCGGCTGTAGGCGCTGGCGCCGCAGACGATGATCCGGGGCCGGTGCTCGCGAGCCAGGCTCTCGACCTCGTCGAAATCGATGCGCTCGCTGGTGCGGTCGACCCCGTAGGCGACGACGTTGAAGTCCCGTCCGGAGTAGGACAGCCGGTGTCCATGGGTCAGGTGCCCGCCGCAGGCGAGATCCATGCCCATGATGGTGTCGCCGGGCTTGAGGCAGGCGAAGTAGACCGCGGCGTTGGCCTGAGTGCCGCTGTGGGGCTGGACGTTGACGTGCTCGGCGCCAAACAGGTCTCGGGCGCGCTGGATTGCCAGCCGCTCGACGTCGTCGACCACCTCGCAGCCGCCGTAGTAGCGCCGGCCCGGATAGCCTTCGGCGTACTTGTTGGTCAGGACCGAGCCGGCGGCCTCGAGGACGGCGCGGCTGGTGAAGTTCTCGCTGGCGATGAGCTCGAGACCGTCGTTCTGGCGACGCGTCTCGGCTTCTACGAGCCGGGCGATGTCGGGGTCGACTTCGGCCAGCCTGCGTTCAGAGACCACGGCTTCGAGCTCAGTCGGACGAGGAGTCGTCGGCAGCCTTCTTGGTGGTTTTCTTGGCGGTCTTCTTCTTGGTGGCCTTCTTGGCCGTCTTCTTCTTGGCGGTCTTCTTCTTGGTGGTCTTCTTGGCCGCCGATTTCTTGGCTGTTTTCTTGGCCGTCTTCTTCTTCGCCGGCTTGGCGGCGGCTCCGCTTGCGGCCGTGCGCTTCGAAGAGCTGGGTCTGCTTGTCTTGACCTTCTTCAGCTCTTCTTGGCGGCGCTTCTTCAGTCGCTTCAGACGACGCTGCCGGCGCCGGCGCAACTCTCTGTCTTTCTCTCTCATCGTGTGCCTCCCGGCCCGGCTGGCGACATCGAGGTCGGCCGGCGCATGGCAGTGGAGGAGCTTGCCCCAGGACACCAACGCTGTCAAGCGAGTGCCGGCCCTCCGGTCACGGACCGGTCGCTCGGTGACCCCCTAGAGAGGCAGGTTGCCGTGCTTCTTGCGCGGCACCGACTGCCGCTTGCCGCGCAGTTGGCGCAAGGCTCGCACGATGGCCGGCCGGGTGGTGCTGGGAGCGATGACCGAGTCGACGAAGCCGCGCTCGGCCGCGATGAACGGATTCGAGAACTTGCGCCGGTACTCGGCGACCCTGTCGGCACGCAGGCTTTCCGGGTCCGAGCTCTCGGCCAGCTCGCGGCGGTAGAGAATGTTGACCGCGCCTTCGGGCCCCATGACCGCGATCTCGGCGCTGGGATAGGCGAAGTTGACGTCGGTGCGCAGGTGCTTGCTTGCCATGACGCAGTAGGCGCCGCCGTAGGCCTTGCGAGTGATGACCGTGATCTTGGGGACGGTGGCTTCAGCGAAGGCGTAGAGCAGCTTGGCGCCGTGCTTGATGATGCCGCCGAACTCCTGTTGGGTCCCGGGCAGGAAGCCCGGCACGTCTTCGAAAGTGACGAGAGGAATGTTGAAGGCATCGCAGAACCGTACGAAGCGCGCCCCCTTCAACGAAGCGTCGATGTTCAAGACCCCGGCCAGGAAGTTTGGCTGGTTCGCCACGATTCCGACGCTTTGGTTTCCGAACCGGGCGAAGCCGACCACCAGGTTGCGGGCGTAGTCGGCGTGGACCTCCAGGAACTTGCCGTCGTCGACGACCGCCTCGATCAGCTTCTTGATGTCGTAGGGCTTGTTGGGATCGTCGGGCACCAGCGAGTCAAGCTCCTCGTGGACACGGTCGACGGGGTCGCTACTGGTGCCGTGGAGCGGATCCTCGAGATTGTTGCTGGGGAGGTACGAGAGAAGCTCGCGCACGGCCAAGAGACAAGCCGCGTCGTTGGCTACCGTGAAGTGGCAGACGCCGCTCTTCGAGCTGTGCGTCTTGGCGCCGCCGAGCTCCTCCTTCGACACCTCCTCGTGGGTGACGGTCTTGATGACGTCGGGTCCGGTGACGAACATGTAGCTCGTCTGATCGACCATGAAGATGAAGTCGGTGATCGCCGGGGAGTAGACGGCGCCGCCGGCACAGGGGCCCATGATCGCGCTGATCTGAGGCACCACCCCCGAAGCCAGGGTGTTGCGCAGGAAGATGTCGGCGTAGCCGCCGAGCGACGCCACGCCCTCCTGGATTCGGGCGCCGCCGCTGTCGTTGAGGCCGATCACGGGAGCGCCGTTCTCGAGCGCCAGGTCCATGACCTTGCAGATCTTGCGGGCGTTGGTCTCGGACAGGGATCCGCCGAAAACGGTGAAGTCCTGGGCGAAGACGTACACGGTGCGATCGGCGACCGTGCCGTGGCCGCAGACCACGCCGTCGCCCGGCACGCTTTTCGACTCCATGCCGAAGTCGCGGCAGCGGTGGGTCACCAGCGCGTCGATCTCGACAAACGATCCGGGGTCGAGCAAGAGCTCGACCCTCTCCCGGGCCGTTAGCTTGCCGGCGGCGTGCTGGCGCTCGATCCGGTCCGGCCCGCCGCCCTCGCGGGCTCTTTCCAGGCGGCGTTCGAGCTCGGTGGACGGACGATCGGCTGCTTCGGTCATCGGAAATCTGGCTGCGCGGACGGAGACGCCATTCTATCCGCTTGTGCCGGCGGCAACCCGAAGGGTAGTGGTACGTCTTGAATTAGGCCAGACCAGAGGCACAGGTGTGCGCTAGGCGCAAAGCGAAGCGGCTCCAGCGAGTAGACTGCTGAAAAAAGCCATTGACAAAAGCTAACTAGAGCCCCAAAATGAGGCTTCAAAGGACTGGGAATTCTCGGTCGGCAACTGGCCTCGGTGAATACCGGGGCCTTTTGCTTTCTAGGGAAAGACCTTCAGCCCGCAGCCGCGTATCTTCCCAGCGCGGCGGTCGAATTTAGGTTCGATCAGATCGAACGCCCTGTTCGTCTGTTCGGGATCCAGATCATGTCGACCAATAGGCCGCGCCAGCAGATCGGCGATTTGCAGGCCGCATGAATTCGAGCGCTTGCTCGCAAAGACGGCCTGGAAGGGGAAGTCCTCACCAGGGTAATTCGCGCCGTCACAAACTCGCCTGAATTCAAGTTCCAGCTGATCGTCCTCTCTTTTTCCTCGGCTTTCAAAAATCATGTGGGTAACTGCGTCCCCCTGCCCTTTCTTGCGGAGGAACTTAGCGACCCGCTCAAGGCCAAAAGCCATAGCAGCCTCATACGGGCTTGCAGGATGAATGTACTGCCGGGTCAGACGCTCCTTGTGAATAGCCGACGCGATTAGAGTAAAGGGACAGTCTTCAACCAACTCGTTCAGGTCTCCCATAAACGCTTCTCGGCGCTTCTTGATCTGCAAGAACTCAAACGGTGATTTCGCCTTCCGTATCTCGCGCTCGTGAAGAATCACTTGATCATGCCCAAAGTGCTTGAACTTCAAGCTCTGAAGAGCCGGGACCGCTTGGGACATGTAGTCTTCCTTCTTGAAGATGCAGAAGGCGAGCACAAAGACCGGGTATTCAGGAGCGATGTCCCGTAGGCCGTGGTCCCCGGATTCGTCCACGTAGACGACATACTCGGAATGCTCTTCAGCCAAGCCGACCGGAATCTTATCTGGTGCGAAGCTGAAAACGTACCACTACCCCCGGAAGCGCCGGCGGACACCCTGTGAAACAATTTTTTGGTGTGGTTCTCCGAGACGGACGCGGCGTCTCTGGGGCGCTGCCTGGCGCAGATCGGCGGCGGGCGGGCCGAGGTCGTCGAACTCTTCTTCGAGGACCGGGTCTCGACCGAGCTGCGCCCGGACGAGCCCGGCCCCGGGGTCATTGAGCGCCGCGACGCGGGCTTTGCCGCACGGTTGGTCCGGGACGAGACCACGTACCTGGCGACCAGCGACGACCTGTCCGCGAAAGGCCTGGAACGCGTGCTGCGCGACGTCGCGCGCACGTCACCGGACGCTCCCTACAGGGTTCCGGATCTGATGCCCGCCGCGCCCACGGATGACGTTGGTTCGGCGTCCGCCACGGCTCAGATGGCTCAGATGGCTCAGATGGCTGAGATGACCGAGATGGCGGAGTTTCCGGCGCGCCTTCGGCGGGCCTTGCGCCAGCGCCATGCCTCCTTGCGATTTCGGGTTCGGGTTCGGCATCTGCGGCGGACGGTGCGAGTCGTCGGCGAGCGCCTGGTGTCGAACGCGGAGACACAGACGTTCTATGCCGTCGAGATCGATACGCCTTGGGGCCGGCTCGGCCGGCTCGAGACCGAGCTCTCGGACGCGGCCGTGGCCGCGGCTTCCGGCGCCGTCCTGGCGCGCTACCGGGCGCGAGAGGCGGCGAGCCCGTCACCGGGACCGAAGCAGGTGGTGCTCGGGGCAGCCGCCGCCGCGGTCTTTCTGCATGAGGCGGTCGCGCACGCCCTGGAGGCGGACACGCTGGCCCTCACCGGCCGCCCCGACGCGGCGATCGGGATTCCTCTGGGCAGCGACCAGCTGAGCGTCCTGGACAATCCGGGGGCGGGTCCGGACTCGATTGCCCGATCAAGCGACGATGAGGGGTTTCCGGTGCGCAGCCGATGGCTTCTGCGCGAGGGCGTGGTCGCCGACCCGCTGGCGGATCGGTTCGCGGCGGCACGCTTCGACCAACTGCAAGCGGGTTCGGGGCGACGCGGCTCGCGCCACTTGCCGCCGGCTCCGCGCTCGACCCACCTGGAGCTCGTCCCGGGCACGGCCAGTACCGCGGAGCTCCTCGCGGCCGGCCCCGACCTCTACCTTCCGGAAGTTTCGCGCGGCCGGCTGGACGCGGTACGCGGAACACTGATCCTGGAAGCTCCCTACGGCCGCGAAGTCGTGGACGGTGAGCTCGGCGGCTACGTCGGCGCCTGCCGCATCGAGGGCAACCTCGCCGAGGTGCTGAGCTCGGTCGCGGCCGTGGCCGCCGAGGCCGAGTTCGCGGGAGCGGGGTGGTGTGCCAAGGACGGCCACCTGCTGCCGGTCTGGGCCACCTGTCCTGCTTTGGTGCTCGACGGCGTGGCCGTGAAACCGCCACGCGGAGCGCAAGGAAGGGGTCGAGCGTGAGCGGTGCCGAGGCGGGGCGGGAGCTCCTGGCGAAAGTGGTCGAGGCTCTCGCCCCTCAGGGGTTGCATCAGGTGGAGCTCTACCGCAAGACGGGCAGGACCCGCCGCTGCGACTTGGGGCCGGGGGGAATGGTCGCGGGGCTTCATCGGGAAGAGGGCTGGGCGGTTCGGGCCTCGAGCGGTAGCGCTTCGTTGTTTTGCTGTGCGGCCGGGGCTCTGAGGCCGGAGCGCTCGCAGCGGCAGTGGCCGGCGGCGGACGGCTATCCCCTGGTCCTGCCTGCGGCGATGCCGGCGCCGGTTGGCGATCGGGAGCGGAGCCGCGGGGGCGGACCGCCGCAGGGATTCGACGTGCCGGTGGCGGTGGAGCACGAAGCCCGGGCGCTGCTCGAAGCGATCGCCCGAGAGCTCGCTCGGGAGCTGCCGCAGGCGCGCCTGCTGCGAGCCGCGGTGGAAGACGGCGAGAGCCGTTCGGAGATCGTCAGCACCGAAGGGATCGCGGCCTCGGGAAGACACCGGTTGGCACAGCTTCGGCTGGAAGTCGGGCAAGGCGACACTCTGGTGCGCGAACTTGCGGCGGCGCGCTCTCTGCGCGATTTCAATCCGGTCTCGTTGGTGCGCCGTCTCGTGGACCGGATCCACATTCGGGTCAGCGGCATGGTACCCGAGCCAGATCGGGCCGAGCTCGTGCTGGCGCCCGCGGTGGCCGCCCGCCTGCTGGCGTCCCTGGTGCCGGCGTTCGTGTCGCCCGAGCCCGATCGCTGCTTCGAGAGCTACGGGGCAGGAGGCGCTGGCTCGGGTAGCTCGGGTAGCTCGGGTGGCTCTAGTGGCTCCCGTGCTTCCGGCGGCTCGGACCGGATCCGGATCGGCTCGAGCTGCGTCGCGATCGAGGACGACGGCGCCCTACCGCAGGGAGCGTTCGCCTCGGAAATCGATGGCGAGGGTCTTGCCACGGGTCGGACGGTTCTGGTCGAAGACGGCTTCCTCGTGGGAACCCTGGCGCCGCCGATCCGGGAGGACTCGGGTCCACGCTGGGGAACGATGCGGCGGCCCAGTTACCGAGACCTTCCCCTGCCGGGGCCGTCGCACCTGTATCTGCGACCGGATCGGGGCCAACCGCCGGCCGCGCTGGTCGCGGGTCTGGCCCGAGGCTACTACCTGGTGGAGACTCAGGATGGAGGCTGGTTCGATCTGGACGCGGACCAGTTCCGGCTCGGCGTGGGCGGCTTTGCGGTGCGCGGAGGCCGCGCCGAGCGGCCGGTCACGGGCGCCGTGCTGAGCGGCAAGATCTCGAGCCTCTGGCGGGGAATCGCGGCGGTGGGCCGGGATCTGACGCTGGTGCCGGCGAGCTCGATGCTGGGTGCGCCAACAGTGGTGGCTCAGGGCATCGCCCTCGAGCCGGCCTGAGCCGCCGGCCCGAGCGGCCGGCCCGAGCACCGCTAGCCGTTCGGAGAGCGGCCATCCCGCTTGCGGCCGCGCCTGCCCGGACGCGCCTGCGGCTGCTTCGCCGGCGGTTCGGCCTCGGGGAGAACGGTCTCGTCTTCCCCGGACAACAAAGGCTCAGCGGGGGTCTGGCCCACAGGTTCGGTACTCGGGGACGCCTCAGGCGAAGCTTCCGGTACCGCCGTCGGCACCAGGAGCCGGCGGATCCGTTCCGGATTCTCGTAGGTCCTCGGGGCGAGCGCGGCCGGCGAAAGATCGGAGTAGGCCATCAGGATCGCGCTCGAAGCCAAAGAGTTGTCGACGATGTGCGGATTGAAGGCGGGGTCGGTGAGATGCCAGTCGAGCCGAAGGGCGCGGGCCAGGCTTCGGATTGCCTTGGTACGCCGCCCGCGCGCGGCCCGGACCACTCCTAGCTCGTAGTGAGCCCAGGCATGATCGCGTTCGGCCTTGAGGACGGTACGAAACGCCCTGGCGGCGCGCCGGCGCCGATCGGTCTGAGCCAGCAGCAGTCCCAGGTTGTAGCGGGCCGAGACCAGGTCGGGATCGATCTTGAGCGCGGCCTCGTAGGCTTCTTCGGCCGCTTTCAGGTGGTCGCTCAAGAAATAGAGGTTGCCCAAGTCGTTGTGGAGACTTGCCGATCCCGGGTTGCGCTCGATCAGCCGGCTCTGGGCCGCGATCGCTCGCTGGAAGTCCGGTGGCAGCGGTTCCTCGTCGGCGCGCGCCGGCGCGGCGGCTATTGCGACAAGCGCCGCGCACAGTGAGATCAGGAAGGATCGGGTCATGGTCAGGTCTCCGCGTGGATCGGTTTGGCTTTGAGTTTGAGCTTGCCCGCCTCCGAGGCTACCCGGAGTTGGACCTTGCGGCAGCCGGTCTTCTTCTGCAGGCGCTCGATCTGCCGGCCGACGTGCTGTTCGAAGGTGCCGAAATCGGCCTTCTTCTGCCGGCCGTCGCTGCCGTAGAGCTTCCGGTAGAGCGCTTGGATGGCATCGGTGTCCGAAGCCGACGTGACGGTGAAGTCGGTCCGGGTGTCTTCATTACCGGCGGTGGGGGCGGCTCTGCCGCGAACGATCTTGCCCTGCTCGAGCTCGCGCAGGCGCCGGGCGTGCAAGTCATTGAGGGTGCTGAAGCTGGCCTCGAGTGTGTTGAGCCGGAAGCGTTCAGCGAAGGAGCGAATCTTCTGGCGCTTGAGTTCGCGGATCCGATGGGCGATGCGGGCTCGAGCCTCCTCCGGGGGGACGCGGGCGCTGCCGGCCAAGAAACGGTCGAACTCGATTTTCAAGAGCCGCATGTCCTCCTGGATGGAGGCAATTTGGCGGTCCAAGCTCACGGTTCTCTAGAATCGAGGTTGCATGTCTACGGCCCGATCGGAAAACTACCGCCGGATCCCCCCGGTGGATCGCCTGCTGGCCTCGGACCGGTTCGAAGGCCTTCAGGAATTATACGGAAGGGCTCTGGTCCGCGTCCAAGTCGGCAAGGAGCTCGATCGGCTGCGAGAGCGGATGGCCGCCGACGCTGGCGTCGATCCAGACGCCGAGCTGGCCGGCCTGGCCGAGCGGGTGGACGCGGCTTTGGCTGCCGAGGTCGGCCGGCCGCTGCAGCGAGTCCTGAACGCCACCGGCATCTTCCTCCATACCAATCTGGGCCGGGCCCCGCTGGCGCGCGCGGTGGCCGCCAGGCTGCCGTCGTTGCTCGACGCCTACTGCGATCTCGAGCTTTCGCTCGAGGAAGGAACCCGTACCGACCGCAACCGGCGGGCCGCTCGCCTGCTGGAAGCGCTGACCGGGGCGGAGGCCGCGCTGGTCGTCAACAACAACGCCGCGGCCTTGTTTCTCATCTTGCAGGCGTTCGCTGCCGGCCGTGAGGTCGTCGTCTCCCGGGGGGAGCTGGTCGAGATCGGCGGCTCCTTCAGGATTCCGGACATCATGGCGGCGGCCGGCGCCAGCTTGATCGAGGTCGGGACCACCAACCGGACGCGCCCGGAAGACTATGAGGCGGCAATCACAGAGCGAACAGCCCTGCTGCTCAAGGTCTTTCCGTCAAACTACCGGCAGTCCGGCTACGTGGCCACGGTTGCGCCGCGCGAGCTGGTGGAGCTGGGCGGGGAGCACGGCCTGCCGGTCGTGGTCGACGAGGGCAGCGGCTTGGTGCGGCCGCATCGGGCGCCTCAGCTGCGCGGCCACCCCAGCCTCGCCGATCTCATGGCGTCCGGTGTCGATCTCGCGTGCGGCAGCGGCGACAAGCTCCTGGGCGGCCCGCAGGCGGGTTTGATCGTGGGCCGGGGCGAGCTGGTCGAAGCCTGCCACCGGCATCCCGTCTACCGCGCCGTCCGCCCGGACCGCGCTGGGTTTGCATGCCTGGAAGCGGTTCTGCGCGAGCACCTGGCCGGTCGGCCGCTACCGGTCGAGCGGCTCTGGCCGGATCCCGGCGAGCACCGGCGCCGCCTGGAGCGCTTGGCCGAGCGCCTGGCCGCCGAAACCGTGTCGAGTGACGCCTATCTCGGCGGTGGCTCGGCGCCCGATGCACCGATTCCGGGCGAGGCGCTGGCGCTCGGGGACGGGGCGGATCTCGCCGCCGAGCTGCGCCAGGCAACGCCCCCGGTGGTGGGTTTCGTGTCCAAGGGGAGTCTCATTCTGGATCTTCGCACCGTCGATCCAGCCGATGACGAGACGCTGGCGGAGACGGTCGAGGCCGCGCGCACCCGGCTGGATCAGGAGCGGTCGTGAACTCCGAGTCCGTCCTGGTGGTGGAGGATCGCGCGTCGCTGCGGCGCATGATGCGGACCGCCCTGGCGCAGGCGGGGTACGCGGTGACCGTCGCCGCCGAAGGCGACCAGGGTCTCGAGCTGGCGGGCACCGGACGCTTCGCGCTGGTGCTGACGGACTTGCGCCTCCCGGGCGCTTCCGGGCTCGAGATCCTCGGCGCCAGCCGCGCGGTCCGTCCGGAAGTGCCGGTCATTGTGCTGACCGCGCACGGCACGGTCCAGGTGGCGGTGGACGCGATGAAGGCCGGGGCCGCGGACTTTCTGGAGAAGCCCATCGACGTCGACGATCTGCTGCGCCTGGTCGAGTCCCACCTGTCTCGACGCACGGCCTCGCGGGTGCTGGAGGCTCCAGGCTCGCCGGAGATCGTCGGCCGCCACCCGCTCTTGCGGGCGGCGGCGCGGCTGGCCGAGCGCGTGGCGGCGACTGACAGCACGGTCCTTCTCACCGGTGAGAGCGGCACCGGCAAGGAGCTCTTCGCCCGGGCCATCCATGCGCTTTCCCCGCGCCGCAAGGGCCCCTTCGTGGCTGTTAACTGTGCCGCTCTACCGGAACCCTTACTCGAGAACGAGCTCTTCGGCCACGAAAAGGGCGCCTTCACCGGCGCGCACAAGCGCCACGCCGGCAGGTTCGAGACCGCCCGGGGCGGCACCATTCTGCTGGATGAGATCGGCGAGCTGGGCCCCTCGGTCCAGGCCAAGGTGCTGCGGGTTCTGGAGGAGGGCCGCTTCGAGCGGGTCGGCGGCTCGAGTACCGTCAGCGCCGACGCTCGCATCGTCGCCGCCACCAACCGCGACCTGCGCGAGATGGTGGATGCTGGCGAATTCCGGGCGGATCTCTACTTCCGGCTCGAGGTCTTTCCGATCGAGCTGCCGCCGTTGCGCGAGCGGGCTTCGGACATTCCGGTGATCGCGGACCACGTGCTTGGGCGCCTGGCGAAGCGGATGGGACGGCGGCCGCCGCGTCTCAGCCGAGACGCGCTGGGCTTCCTGGAGGCGGAGCCCTGGCCGGGCAATGTGCGGCAGCTTGCAAACTTGCTCGAGCGGGCAGTGATCCTGGCCGAGGAGCCGGCCGAGATCGGGGCGGCCGAGCTGCGCGCCCTCGTCGGAGGCGGTGGCGCCGAGCCCCAAGCCGAGCCCCAGGCCGAGCCGCGGGGAGACCCGGATCGGGAGGCCGGCCTGCGCCGCGCGCTGGAGGCCTCGGGAGGCGATAAGAAGGAAGCCGCCCGCCTTCTGGGCATCGGGTACCGAACCCTGCTGCGTCGAGTCAAGGAATTCGACCTGGAAGGCTATCCTCGCTACCGGAGCTGATCGTCGCGGCACTGGCGACGCTGGCGTGGGAGAGGGCCTAGTCGGTAAGCGGCAGGGTTACGATCGCGCGGGTGCCGCCTCCATCACGAGGTTCGAGCTCGAGTGTGCCGCCGTGAAGATCGAGAATTCTGCGCGCCAGCGACAGGCCCAGTCCGACACCGTCCGCTCGGCCGGTGACGAAGGGCTCGAAGAGCCGGTCCCGGATGGCTTCGGGGATGCCGCCTCCCCGGTCCAGGATGTCGATCCGTGCCGCCCCGCCTTCGGCGGCCGCGACGACCCGGACCGGTTGCTCGGCGCCGGCCGCGCGCTGGGCCTGGTCTGCGTTCTTGAGCAGGTTCCGGAACGCTCGCTCGAGGAGCTGAGCGTCTCCGCGCACGGTCATGGGACTGTCCGACTCGAGGGTTACCGCGCCGGCGGAGAGCGCGGGGTCGATGGAAGCTCGGCGCAGAACCGTGTTGAGATTCAGAGACTCGACGCGGGTGCTACCGGGGCGGGCAAAGGACAGGAAGTCCTCAAGGACTCGCTCCAGATGCTCGGTCTCGCGGTGAATTTCGGACAGGTAATCGGCGATCGACTCTTCATCCGGTGCCCGGTCGATCAGCGTCAGATAGCCGCGGAAGGTGGACAGGCTGTTGCGCATCTCGTGGGCGACTCCGGCGGCCAGCTCGCCTACCTGGGCCAGACTCGCCGACAGGCGCTCGCGCTCGTCCTCGCGGCGGGTCTCGGTGAGATCGGCGAAGAGCACCAGAAAGCCCCGGACCCTCCCATCGTCACGGCGTAGCGGGTGGAGCGAGAGCCCGAGCTCGATCCGGTCTTGCGCTCGCTCGATGAAGAGCTTCTTGCGTTGCAGCACCTCGCCCGCTTCGACCGCGCTTCGCAGCATAGTCAAGAGCTCCGGATGTCCGGCCAGCAAAGCGGCCAGCCCGGTTTCTGGCTCCGGGACGTCGCATTCGAGAATCCGGGCTCCGAACTCGTTGAGGGCCAGGACTTCGCCGCCGCGGCCAAGGAGCAGCATGCCGCTCTCGAGATTGGGTCCGAGGGTCGTTTGCAGGGTTTCGAGCGCGCCGCCCTCGGGGAGGTCTCGATCGAGCGCGCCCAGAGCTCGCTCGAAGGAAGCGATGAGGTAAGAGACCTCATCGTCTCCTTCCTCGGTCGTTGTGTCCACTCTGCGGGCTCGGGCCAGGAGTGCGTCGTACGGGGCCAGGATGTGCCGCCGGAAGAGGAGGACGAGCACCGACAGGGCCAGATTGATGGGCAAGACCAACGCCAGCAGCAGGCGCGCGGAGCGCAGCTGGCGCGCGAGCTCGGCCGCGGGCTCTTCGAAGTAGAGGTAGCGGCGGCGGCCCTCGAAGAGGGTCGGCGCCAGGACCTCGATGGCGAGCTCGTTGGTATCCGGTCCCCGAACCACCGGACGCCGGACCGTCTCCCGGCCGAAGCCGGGTAGGGGATCGCCGGCCGGAACCGTTCCCCAGTCCCGAACGACGCCGCCGTCGATCTCGAGCACGGCGAGTCTTCGGGAACCCGGTAGCCGCTCGCGCAGTTCGGCCGCGGTCTGGATCCGGGATGCCGCGATGCCCTCGGCGAGAGCCGTGCCCAGCCGGCGGGATCGCTCGCGTTCGTCCTCGGCCAGCCGCTGGAGTCCGGAGCGGTAGGCGAGAACCGACCAGGTGGAGAGGACCACCAGCAAGAGCAAGACGAGCGGCAGAACCAACGCCACTTCCCGGCGAAGGCCGAGGCGCAGGCCGCGCGCCGCGGAGCTCACCGGCCCGGGCTCACAGGAGGGAAAGGTACGAGCGCACGAGGTCGTCCCCCCAGAAGAGCGCGACCATGGCGCCGGCAGCGAGAAAGACGCCGAAGGGCAGCCGGGAGCGGCCTCCGAGGCGGGACAGCGCCACCATGGCGAGTCCGAAGATCGTCCCCAAGAGAGTCGCGGATGCCAGGGTGACGGCGGCTCCCTGCCAACCCAGAAAGGCGCCGATCATGGCCAGCATGTTGACGTCGCCGAGGCCCATGCCTTCCTCGCCGCGCAGCCAGTACCAGAAGTTGATGAGGAGGATGAGCGCGCCCGCGCCCGTGACCACCCCTAGGAGACTATCGGTCAAGCCGGCGAAGCGGTGGACCGGCTGAAGCGCGAGTCCGGCCAGCAAGCCCGGCAGGGTGATCTTGTCCGGCAGCAGGAAATGATCGAAATCGATCAGGGCCAGGACCAGCAGCAGCGCGCAAAAGAGCGCCGCCACGGCCCCTCTCCATGTCAGTCCGAAGCGGAGCAGACAGGCGACGAAGAGCCCGCCGGTGGCAAGCTCGATCAAGGGATAGCGGACGGAAATCGGTGCCGAGCAGGCGCGGCAGCGGCCGCGTAGCAGGAGCCAGCTCACGATCGGGATATTGTCCCGGGCACGAATCGGAGCTCCGCAAAAGGGACACGCCGAGCGGGGAGTAACCGTCGAGACACCTCGCGGTAGCCGGTGGACGACGACGTTCAGGAAGCTGCCGAGGATGGCCCCGAAGACCGCCACATAGGGAATCAGTACCCAGTCAGGCACGGAACGATTCTACGATCCGGAGGCACCGGCGCAACCCAGGACGACGCGGACGTAGACGTCGACCCCGGCAAGAAAGGCTTCGATCGAGATGCGCTCGTTCTTGCCGTGGATGCCGAGAGTCTCGGTGGCGTCGAGCGCGAAGGGTGAGAAGCCATAGGCCGGGATGCCTTGGCCGCGGTAGAAGCGAGAATCGGTGATGCCGGGAATAAAGGCCGGTACCACCGGGCGCGGTCCGAGGGAGGTCTCGAGACAGCGGAAGACCGAGTTGTCGGTAGGCGAGGCCTCGACCCGGGGACCGTCGAGCAGTACCTCAACCTGGACCTGCTCGCCCAAAGCGGTCCTTGCGAAATCCAGAAACTCGGCGCTGTCGGTGTCCGGCAGAAGCCGGATGTCGATGCGGGCGCTGGCGCTTCCCGGCACCGAATTGATGCGCTCGCCGGCCGACAGGACGTTGACCTGGAGCGAGTCGGCGAAGTAGGTGGCCGTCCCCGGGAACATGCGCTGGTAGGCGTTGTCGGCGGCGACCACCGTGTCGAGCTCGGCGACCATCGCCTGGAAAGGAACCGGTTGGTACGGCGCGACCGCTTCCATGTAGGCACGGGCCTCGCTCGTCGCCCGGTAGGGCCGGGTTGATTCCAGAAGCCGCGCGAGGGCGAGGGTGAGCTGATGGGGCGCGCTCCCCGGGTAGTACATCGAACCGTGCCCGGAGCGTCCGTACGCCGTAGCCTCCAGCCAGAGCGGCCGCTTCTGTGCGACCTCGATGCCCCACCAGAAGATGCGGCCTTCGATGGCGCGGTTGGCGCCGCCCTCGCCCAGGACCGCGGTCACATCCTTGAAGAGCTCCGGGTGCCGGTCGAGAAGCCACCGGGTGCCTTCGCCGCCGCCGGCCTCCTCGTCGGCCACGGCCAGAAAGGCCACGTTGCGCTCGAGACGGCTCGCGCGCTTGGCGGCCAAGAGCGCGGCTAGCTGGGCGATTCCGAGGCTCTTGACGTCCACCGCGCCCCGCCCCCAGATGGCGCCGTCGCGAACGGTCGCGGCGAACGGATCCACCTCCCAGCCCGGACCCGGGGCGACAACGTCTATGTGATGGGTCAGGAGCAGGGTCTCCGACGCTGGCGATCCGGGGGCGTCGATCCGGGCATAGAGACTGGTGCGTCCCGCCGGAGAGACCAGAAGCTGCGTCGTCACGCCCTCTCGATGCAGGATTTCCCGCAACAGCGCGGCTGCCTCGGCTTCGTTACCCGGAGGATTCGTGGTGTCGATCTGCAGGTACGAACGGAGCCACTCGGTTTCCTGCCGGGGTGCGGCCTCGCCCTCGCGCGCGCAGGAGGCGCCGAGCGCGGCGGCCGCCAGGATCCCGGCGGCCAGCAGAGCCAAGCCCCGAGGCCGTGAATGGGAATTCGTTCGGAGAAGTCTCATGCCGGGGACCCTACTGGCAGGCCTTTGACGAACGCAAGGCAAGCTTGGAACAAGATCTTGGTTCGGGGCAAGAAAAAAAGGCCGCCCTCCGGAGAGGGCGGCCTCGACGTCAGATGACGGTCGTGTTGTGGGTCCCTATTGGGACTGCACACCGGCGGGGTACTGGACGAAAAAGCCGTCCGCCCAGACGATGTCCTTGGAGTAGTCGGTGGCGATGAAGGGGCCCATGATGTACGTGCTGCCTTCCTTCACACCGCCGAGACCCAAACTCCGAACGCCCATGTAGGTGGAGCTGGAGAGATCGCTCGCAGCGCGGTACTCAAAGTCGGTACCCCAGGCGTCCTTCGGCGGAATCTTCTGGATGTAGAACATCTGGGAGGTGATGAAGAGCGTCGAGAGAAGATTGTCGGCGGAGATGGTGCTGCCGATGCCTTCGAAGTTGTACGACGTCTGACCGGCCGAGGCGGCGCCGAGCTGATCCTGGTACCAGGAGAACCAAGCGGTGCCTACGTTCCGGATGTCGCCGACGGTGCGCTTCTGCTTAGCCTTCTGGAGCGCGTCCAGGAGGTTGGGGATGAGGATCGCGGCAATGATGCCGATGATCGCGACGACGATGAGGAGCTCGATCAGGGTAAAACCCTTCTGGCTCCGCCGCCTGTTGATGAATCTTGCCATGTGGTGACTCCTTTGTCGAAGAGGTGCGTTTCGAGAACGCGGAATTTTCTGTCGGGGTTTGGAGAGAGCAGCGCCCGTGCCAACTCGAAAAGGCCTTTGGCAATGGGCTCGTTTCACCTCCGACGGTCCGCGAGTGACAAGTTTTGGCAGTTCGATTGCCGGCACGCGGCGCGGATTCGCGGGACCTGGAGCTCCGGTGGCCCTGGTGAGAGGTGGCAAGCGGAAGCCGACGCTGCGGGTGCCGGCTATGGCGATGAGGCCGATTCCGCGCGCAGAGCCACCAGCCGTTCCACCGCCGAGCGGTAGATCTCGAAGCCCGACATGTAGCCGGGGAGCGACATGCGCTCGTTCGGGCCATCCACTCGGAACGTATCCGTCGAGAAAATCAGGAAGGGCGAGAAGCCGTAGGCGGGCACCCCGGCGGTGCGAAAGAACTGGGAGTCCGTCGAGCTGAGCGAAAGAAAATAGGGCCCGACCGGGGCGCCGGGATAGGTAGCCGAAACAGCCTTCGCCAAACTCTCGAAGATGGGCGTGTCGATCGGGCTGCCTGCCACGGCCCCCTTGGGTGGGGAGACTTGGTAGTGGAGGCCGTGGGTCGCCCATTCGGGTAGGAGCTCGGCGAGAGCCTGGTCCAGGTTCTGCCCGGGTAGGAGATGGAGCTTCGCCACCATCCGGAAGCCGCCGGACGGGTCGGCTTCCGGATGAAAGACGACGAGTTCGTTGCGCAGCATGGTCAGCAGATAGAACGGCAGGCGCAGGAACTCCGCGGCCCGATGCCGGAGCCGATGTGGGTTGCGCAGGACTTCGCGGTAGTGCGGATTGGTGCGGGTGTCGGCGTAGCCGTTGAAGAATGTCTCGACCTCGGGGGTCACGACCGGGGCGAACCGTGCCTGGCTGTGGCGCACCAACGCCTCCCGGGCTGCCGCCAGCTCATCGAGAGAATCCGAGCAGAACTCGATGGTCGCGAAGCGCTTCTGGGTGAACTCGATGCCCCAGAACTTGAACTCGTGGCGGTTCACCGGTTCGACGATGCCGCCCTCGGTCAGGACAGCCCAAAAGCGATCCCGGAGTTCGGGATGGGCGTCTAGGATCCAGCGCGTGCCCAGCTCGCTACCGGTCTCTTCGCTACCGGTGGCAAGAAACAAGACCGAGCGGTGGGGCTTGCGCCCCTGTTCGATGAGATGCTTGAGAGCCAGCAACTGCACAATCGTGACGCTCTTCATGTCGAAGACGCCCCGCCCGTAGAGCCAGGCCTTGTCAATGGTGGCCGAGAAGGGATCGAAATCCCATTTCTCGGGCTTACGGATCGGAAACACGTCGATGTGGCTGTGGAGCACCAGGGCCTCGGGCCGCTCGCCTTCCAGAAACGCCCAGACGTTGGCCTTGGACTCTCCGAGGCGCTCGACCGTGGGCTCGAGCCCAATCTTGGTCAGCTCCCCGGCCAGGAACTCGGCCCCGGCCAGCTCACTGCCGTGATCGGAGGTAGTGTCGATCCGAACGTAGCGTCGGAGCAGATCCACCTCGGGCAACGAGGCGTAGTCGATCTCGGTCCATTCCTGGTCCTTGTCCAGCTTGGATCGGCGGCCCAGAATCGCGGTGAGAGCCACGAGCAGGACGAGGACCGCCACGATCGTGCCGTAGAGCGCTCGCCGCTCCTTCGTTCTCTTGGTGCGTGGAAAGATCTCCATCGGCGGTGAAGTGTATCGAGCCGGCCCGTTTCTGTCGGCGCAACTTCGTGGTGTCGGGAAGCCGGTAGGTTGGCGGGGTAGAATTCGCGGCCACGCCCATGCCGACGCTTGCCCTCCGAGATCGCCTCGCCGCTGCCGTCCTGATCCTTGGACTGTTGAGCGCATCGGTTTTCTTCATTGCCGAGTTGGGCGTCTTCGGTCGTCCCGGCTTTCCGCTGGACGACTCCTGGATCCATCTCCAGTTCGCCCGGAATCTCCATCTCGGGGACGGCCTGACCTACAACCCGGGCGAGCCCGTCGCCGGCTCCACGGCCCCGTTATGGACTGCGGTTCTGGCGCTTCTCTTCTGGCTGCCCGGTCCGGTCTTTTTCTGGGTGAAGGTCCTGGGCATAACTCTCCACGTCGCCATGCTCGACGCCACCATGCGTCTCGCCCGCGAGTTGGGCCTGGGGCGTGGTCTGGCGGCTCTGGCCGGGCTCTTGACGGCGGCGACTAGCTGGCTCATCTGGTCGGCGCTGTCGGGGATGGAGATCCCGCTCTTCACGCTCCTCGGCCTCTGGGGAGTCATCTGGCACATCCGGGAGCGCCGGTCGAATTCGAGCTCGACCGTGGCGCTGCCGGTCCTCGGACTGGCGGTGCTGGCGCGTCCGGAAGGAGCGCTTCTCCTGGTCCTGGCCGTCTTCGACCGGCTGGTGCTCTGGCGCCGGGACGCGGATGGCCTAGCGCTCGATCTGGGCTCGTGGAGCGCGGTGGTCAAGGGTGCCGCCGCCGCCGCCGTCCTGTCGCTTCCCGTCGCCATCTTGAATCTGAAGTTCAGCGGATCGCTCTTGCCGACCACCTTCGGAGCCAAGTCGTCCGGTGTGCGTGACCTGATGCCGGATTTGGGCTACCTGTACCAGGTGCTGAGCATCTTCATGCCGTCGCAGCCCTGGATGCTGCTCTGCGCCGGCGCCGGGGTTCTGAGCCTGATCGGCGCGCTGGGTGGCAAACGCGACCGGGGTTTGCTGCCGGCCCTCTGGGTGCTGGCGTTGCCCATCGCCTACTCGACCCTGGGTGGCGCGTGGGGCAGTGCTCTGGTGGGCAACTTCGGCCGCTACTTCTTTCCTTTGTTTCCGTTCGTGATCGTTCTGGGAGTTCTTGGTCTCGAGAGCGCGGCTCGCCTGCTGCGTCCTCCGGTGAGACTCTTCGGAGCACGGCTTCCGTTGCGGGCGCTGCTTCTGGTCGTCATTCTGTGGCCGACGCTTGCGTCGGTCTTGAAGGGCGGCGGCTCGTACTTGCAGCAGGTCGCCAACGTCGAGCAGAGCGACGTCGCCATGGCCGAGTGGCTGGCTCCGCGGCTGGATCCCGCCGCGGTCATCGCCGTCAACGACGTGGGGGCGCTCAAGTACCTCCTGCCCAACCGGATCCTCGACCTTGCCGGGATCATCGACCCCGAGGTGCCTCGCTACATCCAGCAGGCGCTGGCGGCGGGCCAGAACTGGCAGATGGGCGTGGTCCGGTTCCTCGAGGAGACCCGGCCCGATTATCTGGTGATCTTCCCCGGCTGGTTCCCGAATCTGCCTGACATCAATCCCGGCTTCGTTGCGCAGTTCGAAATCACGATTCCCAACAACATCACCATGGGCGGCAACGTGATCGTCGTCTACTCGACACCCTGGACGCGGTTCCCGCTGCGCCAGATCGAGGCGGGGCCGGCGTCGTGAAGGTACCGGTCTTCGACCTGACCGCAGCGATCGCCGAGATCGAAAGCGATCTGCGCCGCCGCTGGTCGGCTCTTCTGGACTCGAAGCAGTTCGTCGGCGGCGCCGAGGTCGCCGACTTTGAGGCCGAGTTCGCTCGCTTCCTGGGCGCTTTCGGGGCGGTGGGTGTGGGCAATGGCACCGACGCCCTGATCCTGGCCCTGCGAGCGCTCGGGGCCGGGCCGGGCGACGAGGTCCTGGTGCCGGCCTTTACCTTCGCCGCCACCGCATCGACCGTGGCCTGGGTGGGTGCCCGTCCCGTCTTCGTGGACGTCGAGACCGAGACGCTGAATCTGGATCCGGAGCTCCTGGAAGAGGCGCGAACGGACCGCACGGTGGGCGTCGTGGGAGTCCACCTCTACGGTCTGCCTTGCGCCGTCGAGCGCATCGCGGGCTGGTGCCGGAAGCGCGGCCTGTGGTTGATCGAGGACGCGGCGCAGGCGCACGGCGCGCGAGTGGGCGAGCGCCCGGTCGGGAGCTTCGGGGACCTGGCCACCTGGAGCTTCTACCCATCGAAGAACCTGGGCTGCTTCGGGGACGGGGGCGCGATCACCGGGCACCGGGCCGAGTTGGTCGAACGGGCGCGTCTCCTGGCCAACCACGGCGCGCCGCGCCGGTACGATCATCACGAGATCGGCACCAATAGCCGGCTGGATGCCTTCCAGGCGGCAGTGCTCGCCTGCCGGCTGCCGCTTCTGGAGGGTAAGAACGAGCGCCGTCGGGAGCTCGCCGGCCGCTACCGATCGGCCCTCGAGGAGGTCGCCGGGATCGGTCTGCTCGAGGACCGCGGCAGCGTGTTCCACCAGTTCGCGATCCTGGTCGAAGGGCGGGACGAGCTCCAGGCTCACCTGGCCGCCCGCGGTATTGGCACCGCCATTCACTATCCGGCTGCCCTGCCGGATCAGCCGTGCTTTCGAGAGGAGCCGGCGGAGGGTGACGGTGCGTTTCGGGTCGCCAGGCGGGCGGCGCGCAACGCTCTCTGCCTACCGATGTACCCGGAGATGTCCGACGTCGATGCCGACTTCGTGGTCGGCGCGATCCGGGACTTCTTTGCGGCCTCGACCTGACCGTCTCACCGACCGGCGAGAGACTGACCTAGAGCCAGTAGACGATCGCGACGACCGCTGCTCCCCAGAGCAGGATGTTGACGAGCGAGGGTAGGTCTCTGACGACGGCTTCGGTCGGGTTGATCTCGGCTGGCGCCTGATAAACGAGGTACAGATAGCGGAAGATCCCGAACAAGACGAAGGGGATCGTGTACAGGAGCGAACGGGTGCCGAAACGCGCGATCGTGTCCGGAGCCACTGAATACAGGGCGTAGGAGACGACCGAGGAAGCGGTGACCACGTTGATCATCTGGTCCAGGAACTCGGGGCTGTAGTGCGATAGCACCCGGCGCTGCTCGCCGGCGTCCCCGGCCAGGAGGGTCAGTTCGTGCCGGCGCTTTGAGAAGGCCAGGAAGAGGGCCAAGAAGATCGTACACAGGAGCAGCCAGGCGGAAACCTCGACGTGGATCGCGGCGCCACCGGCCAGCACGCGCAGCACGAAGCCGAGGCTCACGCTCATGACGTCCAGGATGACCGCGTGCTTGAGTCCGAAGCTATAGACCAGGTTGATGCCCAGGTAGGTGAAGAGAATGACTCCAAAGCGCCAGCCCAGCCAGAGGGCCGCCATACTCACCCCGGCCAGGAGGAAACCGGCTAGAGTCAGCGCCGCGGCCGGCGTCACCGTGCCGGCGGCGAGCGGGCGCAGCTTCTTGATCGGATGGCGGCGATCCAGCTCGCGATCTCGGTAGTCATTGACGATGTATACAAGGCTCGAAGCGGCGCAGAAGGCGACGAAGGCGACGGCCGCCCGACCCAGCGCATCCGGGTCGTGCAGCCGCTGGGCGAAGACCAGCGGAGCCAGGACGAAGACGTTCTTGGGCCAGTGCGACGGGCGCGCTAGCCGGACGAGCGGATGCAGCATCCGGCTATTCTAGGGTGGTACGAGCCGATGTCTAGCCGAACCGCAGCATCCGATCGATGTCCGATCGACCTGGCCTGTCCGCTCGGCGTGGACTGGGCTCCGGGAGCCGGTGCCGAATAACGCTCCATTGCCCACGGACTCGCCGGAAGCCGCGGGTGCCGGCGCGCCGGGCTTCGGACGCTGGTACGTGGCGCCCACGCTGGTCCTTCTGGTCCTGTTCTTCCTGCCCCTCATCAGCGGTAGCCATACGCTTTTCTTGCGCGACGTCTTCAACACGCATCTGGAGATGAAGTGGTGGCAGACGCAGGCAATGCGGGAGGGCATCCTGCCGCTTCTGGACGCCATGCGCTCAGGCGGCCAGCCGCACCTGGGCAACCCCAACACGGTCGCGCTCTACCCGGACAACCTGCTCTATCTGCTCGCGCCCTTCTTCTGGGCGTTCAACGCCCACTTCTGGTTGCACGCGCTCCTGGCTCCGGCGGCGATGTTCTGGCTGGGTCGGCGCCTCGGGCTGGGACGGCCGGGTGCCTGGGCGGCGGCGGTGGCCTGGGTGGGGAGCGGCTATTTTCTGTCGCAGCTCAATCTCTACAACCTGGTGGCCGCGACCGCGCTCCTGCCGGCGCTGGCCGCCGGAGTCTCACGGGTGGCGGCCGAGCACGGACGCAGGTGGAGCCTGCCCGTTGCGGCCCTCTTGTGGGCTCTCGTCCTTCTCGCCGGAGATCCCATGACGGCGGCCCTGGGAGTGGGGTTGGCGCTGACGGTACTAGTGCTCGAGTGGCCGGGCCGTTCGGGGGTGGGAAGGCGGGGAGGGCTGGGGGGCCTCGCCGCCGTGGCGGCGTCGATCGGGGCCGGGACCCTTCTCGCCGCTCCGCAACTCGTGGAATTCTGGCGGATCCTGGGCCTTTCCTTCCGGGGCCACTGGGGCTTTTCGTCCGAAGCGGCGACCGCGACCAGCTGGCACCCGGCGGCCGCGCTCGAATGGCTGATTCCCCTGGCTTTCGGCGGTCCCGGGATGACCTTCTGGGGCGGGAGTTTCCACGCCGCCGCTCAGCCACTGTTCTACTCGCTATTTCCGGGCGTGCTGGCGCTGGCACTGGTCTGGGTGGGCGCGCGGAGCCGGAGCCGGCAGGCGCGCTGGGCGCTGGCGGTGGCCGGCCTCGGGCTGTTCGCGGCGCTCGGGCGCTACAACCCGGTCATGGTCGCCATCCTCGAGCTCCCGGGCTTTTCGGTGCTCCGTCTGCCGGTCAAGTTCTGGCCGCTGGTGGCCGTGCCCGCGTCGATCCTGGTGGGCCTTGGCTTCGAGCGTGCGCTCGCATCCGGTGGCCGCCGCGACTTGCGCTGGGCCCTGGGCGGCTTTGCTGTCCTATATTCCATCGCCTGGCTGGGCTTTGCCTGGAAGGCACCGTCGCTGGCGGGCGCCATCGCCTCGGTGATGCCCGAAGCGGCGGCAGGCAGCGGACTGGCCGAAGCGGAAGCCGCGCGCTGGATTCGGCTGGCCGGCAGGCTGGCCGCATTCAGCCTTCTGGCGCTGACGGCGACCTTCGTGCGGGACGCGGTGTTTCCGAAGGTCGCCGCGCTATTGCTCGTGCTTCACCTCGTCTTCCAGTTGACTCTGCTCCAGCCGCTCATCGCCAGCGATGCCGTGGCCAACTACCCGGCCTCCTCGCCGGTTATCGCGATCGTCCCGCCTGGTTCAACGGTAGTGCACGCCAGCTCCGGCTGGCTCTTCGGTAGCGAGCCGCTTTCGCTCGGCGACTTTCCGGATCTGTCGCCGCACTGGCTTCAGCGCAAGGTACACAAGGACTTCCACGCCTACGCCGGCATCATGGCCGGCTTGAAGTACGAGTTCGCGCTCACTCCGGAAGGCCTTGACGGGTTTCTGACCCGGGTCACAGCCGAAGCCATGAAGGTCCTGCCCGAGCCCGAGAAGATCAGGCTGTTGGCGGCCTCAGGTGTCGGTTGGCTGTTCGCGAAACGACCGTTCGAGATCTCTGACCGACTCCAGTTGGCGGGAGAAGTGGAAGCCTCGGGCGGGTCGCTCTATCTCTACAAGATCCTGGACCCGGCGCCTGAGGCCTACGTGGTCGGCCGGCTGCTCTTTTCGGAGAATCTGAATCAGGCGGTGGCCTTGGTGACCGACCCTTCCTTCAGGCCGGTCGAGGAGGTGGTGCTGGCCGGCGCCGGCGAGCCCGGCAGCGGCGAGCGCGGCGAGGCCGAGATTCTGGAAGCCCGGCCTGAGTCCTGGCGCTTCCGGGCGCGCTCGCGCGGGCGCGGCGCCTTCGTCTTCCAGCGAGCCTACCTGCCGATCTATCGGGCCCGCGTGAACGGCCGGCCGGCAGAGCTCGTCGCGGCCAACATGCACCGGATGGCGATCCTGCTCGAAGACGGGGAGCACGAGATCGAGCTCTGGGTGGATCGCCGGCCGGTGGTTGCCGCCGCGGGGCTGTCGCTGTTGACCTTGCTGGTGCTCGTCTTCTACGGTTTTCGTTCGAGAGCCGTGCCCGAAGGCAAGCTGCCGTGAGCCCCGAAGCCCGATCGATCGACAAGATCCTGGTCGCCAACCGCGGCGAGATCGCGGTTCGGGTGATCCGTGCCGCGCGTGAGTTGGACATCACCTCGGCGGTCGTATTCTCAGAGGCCGACCGCGAGTCGTTGCCGGTCTTGGTGGCGGACGAGGCCTATCCCATCGGCCCGGCGCCTTCGGCCGAGAGCTACCTGCGCGGGGACGCGATCGTCGAACTGGCGGGCGAGATCGGTGCCGACGCCATCCACCCGGGCTATGGCTTCCTGTCCGAGAACGCCGAGTTCGCCGGCCGGTGCCGCGAGACAGGGGTCCTTTTTGTCGGACCCCCGCCGGAGGCGATCGCCTCGATGGGCTCGAAGATCGAGAGCCGGCGCTTGATGCAGGCGGCGGGGGTTCCGGTCGTGCCGGGCGGCGAGGAAGCGCTCGAGACGGTGGAAGCCGCCCTCGAAGCGGCCGGCCGAATCGGGTTCCCGGTCATGCTCAAGGCTTCGGCCGGTGGAGGGGGCAAGGGCATGCGGTTGGTGCACGATGCCGAGGCTCTGCCTGCCGCCTACCGGGCGGCGCGCTCGGAGGCCGGCGCCAGCTTTGGCCAGGACGCGGTCTACCTCGAGAGGTACTTGGACCGGCCGCGCCACGTCGAGATCCAGGTCATGGCGGACATGCACGGCAAGACGGTGGCTCTGGGTGAGCGCGAGTGCTCGCTTCAGCGCCGCCACCAGAAGGTGCTCGAAGAAGCGCCGTCGGCGGTGGTCGATTCCGAGCTGCGGCGGCGCATGGGCGAGGCGGCGGTGCGCGCGGCCGAGGCGGTGGGATACGTCAACGCCGGGACCGTCGAGTTTCTGCTCGAGGACTCGGGCGACTTCTACTTCCTGGAGATGAATACCCGGCTCCAGGTCGAGCATCCCGTAACCGAGCTGGTTACCGGGATCGATCTGGTTCGAGCGCAGATCGCGGTGGCGCGCGGCGAGCCTTTGGGCCCGGAGTTTGACGACCCGGGAATCCGCGGACATGCCATCGAGGTGCGCCTCTACGCCGAGGATCCGTACCGCAACTTCGTGCCGTCGCCGGGCCGGATCGAGCGGCTGCGCCTGCCCGAGGGACCGGGGATCCGGAACGACAGCGGCGTCTACGAGGGTTGCCAGGTGCCGATTTTCTACGACCCGATGTTGGGCAAGCTGATCGTCTGGGCGGAGACGAGGAAGGCGGCGATCGCGCGGCTGGCAGGAGCTCTGGAGGAGCTCCGGATCGAGGGAGTGGCCACCAGCGTGCCGCTCTTCCGGGCGATCCTCCGAGATCCGGACTTCGGGGCGGGCCGGCTGGACATCGGCATGCTGGATCGCAAGCTCGCCGCCGGGGAGCTCGCCCCGGTTGCCCGCGAGGACCGGAACGAGATCGCGCTCATCGCCGCCGTCCTGGAGTGCGTGGAGCGTCGTACACGCCTGGCTGGAGAGGCGCCCGTCGATGGCGCTCGCGAGCACTGGCGAGAGACCGCCCGGCACGAGGGGTTGCGGGGCTCGTCGTGGAGTTGATCGCGCGCCAGAGCGGGCGGGATCGGGTGGTCCGGGTCGAGCGCGACGGCCACCGGGCCCGGCTCGAGATCGACGGTCGAATCGTCGAGGTTGACGTGCGCGAGGTGTCGGAGTCGGGACGCAGCCTGATCTGGAAGGGGCGTCATGTCGAGGTCGCGGTTCGCCACCTGGGCGGGGACCGGTACCGGGTCTCGGGCGCTTTCGGCAGCGAGGAGATCGAAGTCCTGGATCCGCTGGCTCATCTCGCGCTCCAGACCCACGCGGGCGTTGCCGGCGACGAGAGCGCCGTGGTGACCGCCTACATGCCGGGCAAGGTCGTGGAGGTCCTGGTCGCCGCGGGTGAGACGGTCGAAGTCGGGCAAGGCGTCTTGATCCTGGAGGCGATGAAGATGGAAAACGAGATCCAGGCCGAGCGGGCCGGAACCGTGCGCGGGGTCTTCGTCGAGGCCGGGATCGCGGTCGAGGCCGGCGATCGTCTCTACGAGATCGGCTGAGAGCTGGCGAGAGCGCGATCGACGGCGTTGGCGACGTCTTCGACCGTGATTTCCTTGAGGCAGCGTTGGTGCAACAGCGGGCAGCGCTTCCTGAAACAGGGCGCGCACCAGCGCCCGCGGGAGAGCACGTGGTGCCCGGCGCCCGCCGGAGCCGTTCGGGCCGGATCGGTAGGACCGAAAAGGGCGATACAGGGCACGCCCATGGCCGCGGCCAGGTGCATCGGACCCGAGTCGTTGGTTATGAGGAAACGCAGGCGGCCGAGCACGGCCGCTAGCTCGGCCAGATCCAGGCCGGGACCCACGATGGGAACGGCGCCGTCGGCTCCGGCGACTTCGCGCGCCAGGGGCCGTTCGGCCGGTCCGGCGATGACCACTGGTTGAAGCCCGCGGTCGCGCAAGTGCCGGATCAAGGTGGCGAAGCGCGACGGCGGCCAGCGCTTGCTGGGTCCGAACTCGGCCCCCGGGAAGACGCCGACGGCCGACGGAGGGTCCGGGCGAATCCCTGAGTCGCGGAGGTGCGAAGCTGCCTGCTCGGCCCGTTCCGCTGGCAACGTGATTCGCGGCAGCGGTCGTACCGGTTCCGCTCCGAGCTCGGCCAGGAGGGCGTCGTAGTCGGTGATCTGGTGGCGGCTCCCGGGCGGCCGCACCACGCTCGGGTGGAGCAGAGCGCCTCTGAGATCCCCCCGGTACCCCCAGCGCACCGGCACGCCGGCTCGGAAGACGAGCCAGGCGCTACGGAACGAGTTGGGCAAGACGACCGCTTCGTCAAAGCCCCGGCCGCGGATCGCGGCGATCGTCTCCGGGTTCGAGTGGCTCCGGACTAAGACGTCGCCGATCGCGGGAACCAGGCCGAGTAGCGACTCGAGATGGGGCCGCGCCAGAGCCGTCAGGCGCCGGCCCGAGGCGGCCAACGCCTCGGCCACGGGTAGCGCCATGACGGTGTCCCCGACCCAATTGGGCAGCACGAGAAGGGTGTGGCGAGGACTCAGTGACGTCTCCAACGGTCGTGCATCCAGACCCATTGCTCGAGGTCGGCGCGGATGGCGGCTTCGGTGGCGGCGGTGTAGGCGGCGGTCAGCTCGAGGATTGCCCTCTCGTTGCTCCCTCCCGACGGCTGGCCCGGGGATCGGGGCACGATGGGATCGCGGGCTGTGACCCGGTAGCGTCCGCCGGGCCGCCGAATCATGTACAGGGGCAGGACAGGGGCGCCGGTGCGAAGCGAGATCTGCGCCGGCAACGGGCTGGTCCAGGACGGCATGCCGAAGAACGGCACCTCGACGCCCTGGTTCGGATGGACGCGCTGGTCGATCAGAATCGAGATCCGACCCCGTTCCTCAAGCGTTCGAAGCATGCCGCGAGCGGCGGTGTGTTTGTCGATGGTGCGGTTGCCAAAGCGCTCCCGCAGCCGGCGCGCGTACCGATCAAGGGCCGGGAGGGGCAGCGGGCGGGCGACGAAGTGAGTCGGTCCCCGAAAGAGCGCGATGATCGCAGCCAGGCCCTCATAGAGTCCAAGGTGCGCGCTCGAAACGATGACCCCGCGCCCGAGGGCTTCGGCCGCGGCGAAGTTCTCCCAACCTTCGAAGGTCACGAGCCGGCAGATGCGCCTCCGGCTCAGCCGGGGCAGAGTCATGGATTCGAGAAGCGACGCGCCGGCGTTGCGGAAGGCGCGTTTGGCGCGTTGAGCCAGCTCGGCGCCCGGAGCCTCGGGCAGAACCAGGCTCAGATTGCGAACGCAGATTCGTCGCCGGTCGGGCAGTGCGTGGTACCCAAGGCGCCCGAGGAGGCCGCCGACGGCCGCTGGAAAGATCTGGGGAGACCTCATTCGGAGCCGGTCCCCGAGAGCCGCTCGATGCAATCGTCGAGCTCGGCATCCAGCCAGCTCCAGAGACCGTCCTCGGGGATGGCTCGCACCGGTAGCTGGGCGAGCGGTGTTTCGAGCCGGCCCAGGAGCTTGACGAAGTCCTTGGTCGTCGTCAGGACGAAGCGCGCGCCTGATTCGGCGGCGGCGCGGTCGATGCGCTCGAGATCGCCTCGACCATACCGGTGATGGTCGCGGAATTCGAGAAAGCCCTGCACGGCTAGCGGCAGCTTGGCGCAGGTCTCCCGGAAGCGCGAGGCCCGTGCGATGCCCGAGACCAGAAAGACCGGCTCGCCATCCATGAGCGCCTCCTCGCGTTCGGTCCTGGGCGGCAGGATCTCGATTGGACAGGAAAAGCCCGGTCCGTCGAAGCCCAGCTCGCGCAGGCGCTCGGCGGCCTCGCGACCGGCCGGCGGCTCCGCGTTCGAAACCAGCACGGCCGACGCGTGGCGAATCGCCGCCAACGGCTCACGCAGCCGCCCGCTCGGCGCCAGCCGGCCGCCACCCCAGGGGTCGGCCGAGGGTACGACCACCAGGTCCAGATCGCGGGCCAGAGCCAGATGGGAGAAGCCGTCGTCCAGGACGAAGCAGTCGGGGTCGGGACTTAGGCGCTCGAGCGCGTGCAGACCCGCCAGGTAGCGCTCGGCGGCGACGACGACCGCCGCTCCCGGCAGCTCCGCGGCTAGGGCAACCGGCTCGTCGCCCGCGAGGCTCGGTCCCAAGAGCGGGCCCTCGCCGGTGCTGACGATCCGCACCTGGCTGCCCTCGCGCCCGTAGCCGCGCGAGAGGATTGCCGGACGCAGCCCGCGCTCCAAAAGGTGCCGGGTCACGGCGGCCACGATCGGTGTCTTGCCGGTGCCGCCCCAGTGCAGGTTACCGACACTCAGCACCGGCCGGGGCAGGCGAGCGGCGGTGGCTGTCCCACGCCGGCGCCTGACGCGATGGGCGGCGGCGTAGAGAAGTTGCCACGGCGAGCGCGAGGGTGCCGGGAGGCCGGGTAGGACGGCCGAGTCGGAGGTCCTTCTCATGCCAGAAGGTCCTTCGGGAGATGGCGCCGCAGAAGCTCCCGGGTGCGCTCGAGCGCACCCCGCTTGGAAGTAAAGACCGCGAGTCCCCGCTCGCCCGTCGCGCGCGCCTTAGCCGGCGTGTCGACCCATTCGCTCCAGACGGCGCCGAGCTCTGTCTCGTCGGCGACCTGCCGCCAGGCGCGCGCCTCTTCGAACGCCTCGGCGATCTCGTGGAAGTTCTCCATGCTCGGCCCTACCGTCACGGGCACGCCGAAGCGCGCGGCCTCGAGCGGATTGTGTCCCCCGGTGGGTACCAGGGTGCCACCGATGAAGGCGATGTCGGCCAAACGGTAGAGGCCGGCGAGCTCGCCCATGCTGTCGAGCAGTAGGACGTCGATTCGGTGCTCGACCCCGGACGGCCTTGCGGGGAGCCGACTTCGGCGCGCCACGTGGCGCCCCGATCGCTCTAGCCGCGCGGCGACGCGATCCCAGCGTTCGGGATGTCGTGGCGCCACGACCAGGAGGACGCGGCCGGCGTCGAGGCCGTCGAACGCGCTCAGCAGCTTGGCCTCCTCGGCTGGCATCGTGGAGCCCGCCAGAATCACCTTGCGGCCTTGCGCAAGGTCGCGAATGAGGGCGCTGGCGTCCGTGCTCTCCGGCGGCTCGGAAAACTCGAACTTGAGGTTGCCGGTAACCGCGATCCGCTTGGGATCCACTCCCAGGCGGATCAAGCGGTCTCGATCCACCTCGGTCTGCACGCCGAAGGCTGAGATCGGATCGAAGAGAGCGCCCAGGAACGGGCGTACGCGGAGCATGCGGGCGAAGCTTCGCCCGCTGACTCGCCCGTTGACCACCACCACCGGGAGAGACCGCCGGCGGACCTGGAAGAGAAGGTGGGGCCAGTAGTCGCCTTCGGACAGCACCAGGGCCCGCGGGCGAAAGGCATTCAGGAACCGGCGGATGGCGAAGCCAAGCTCCAATGGCAGGTAGGTGGTGGCCGCCTCGGGGAAGGCGGCCCGGGCGCGGGCCTGGCCGGTGGGCGTGACCGTGGTCACCACCAGCGAGCTCGGATCGGCCAGAAGCGGTACCAGGGTCGCCGCCACCGAGACCTCGCCGACCGAGACCGCGTGGATCCAGAGGTCCGCCGTTCGCCCTGCCTCCTGGCGGCCGAGCCGAGCGGGCAGGCTCTCCCGGTAGTGTCGGCGGCGCGTCAGCCAGAGAATGGGTCCGACGAGGGCCAGGAGCAGGGCGTAGGCGAGCTGGTAGAGAAGCCACATGGGACTCGGCGCCGGCCGGCTGCGGGCGTGGCCCGACAGTATAATTCCTTGTCTCGTCGTGGTTTCGGGAGTCCGGTTCCTAACCAGCCAAGGGGCGCGGAACCTGGAGGCGCGGCGAGCGCCCGGCGCAAGGATCCGCCTAGACGATCCGATGTCCGGGCTCGTACAAACCCAGAGCGATGGCCTATCTCGTCGATTCCTCCGATTCCAGCTCGCAGCCCGCCCGGGGCGCCCGGCGGGGCCGGCGGGATCACTCCGGGCGAGAGGTCGGCGAACGTACCGACACCGAGCTCCTGCTGGCCGTTCGGGCTGGGGACACCGAAGCCTATTCCGAGCTGGTCGAACGCAAGACCCGTCCCTTGCTCCAAGTCGCCTTCCGCATGACGGGCGACCGCGAAGAGGCCAAGGATCTGGTGCAGATGACTCTGGTAAGGGCCTGGGAGCATCGTCACAAGTTCGACGAGCGCTGGAGCGCCAACACCTGGCTCTACCGGATCACCACCAACCTGGCGATCGACTTCCTGCGGGCCAAGGACACCCGGCGCCAGAAGACCGAGCCGGTGCGCAATCATCTGCGCAGCCTGCACTCGCGCCCGGATCCCGGGTTGCAGTCGCTTTTGGGCCGCGAGGTGGAAGCGATCCTGCGCGACCTCGCCACCGGTCTCAGCCTGCGTCAGCGCAAGGCCTTTTGGCTGCGCGAGGTCGTGGGGCTGTCGTCGAAAGAGGTCGCGCGGGCGCTCGGCTGCCGGGAGTCGACGGTGCGCAACCACCTGTTCGCCGCCCGGCGCAAGCTCCGGGGCGAGCTCGAGACACGCTTCCCGGAGTACGCGGCGTTGTCGCGGGCAGCGCGCACCGCGGCCTCCGAGCGAGCGGCGGGCCCTGGCTCTGCTGGCTCTGCTGGCTCTGCTGGCTCTGAGGACTCCGGGGGATCTCCGGGAGCCTCCACATGACCTGCGCCGCATGGCACCGGCTGGCCGACTCGGGCGAAGCCCTTCTGCGCGAGGGTTCGGCCGAGCGCCTCCAGGCGCTCGACCACTTGGCGAGCTGCGAGACCTGCCGCTCGAAGGCCTATCTCCTTGAGCCGACCTGGGCCCTGGCGGACGGTGTAGCCGAGGAGTTTTCCGACGCCGAGGTCGCCTGCCTCGTCGACCGGATCGAGGCCGGCCGGCGTTTGGCCGGTGCCGGTCCATCGACCCACCGAGCCTCCGGATTCGGAGAGCGCGGCCGGGGCGCCGCGGTTCGTGGGTCCGGGCGGGGCGCCGCCTGGGCGGCAGCCGCGGCTCTGGTGCTGCTCGCCGGAGTTGCCTGGCTCGGGCAGAGCCAGCTAGCGCCCGGCCCCGGAGCGCTCCAGCCGGCCCAGGCCGCCGGACAGGGACCGCGGGTCATGGCCGCGCCTTCGGGGACCTTGGCGGACATCGCCGGCGAGGCCGCCTTGCCACCCTCGCTGGAGCTCCTGCCTCCCAGCCGCGGCCGGATCTACGACCTCGCCCAATCGGATTTCGTTTTCGTCTTGTTCGTAAATGAAGACCTGGATCTCTAGCCTGCCGCCTCGCCGCGCCGGGTCCGGGGTCCGGAAGTCCCTGCTAGCGTTGGCGCTCATCTCGTGCCTCGGTCTGCCGCTCGCCGGCCAGCAAGGAGGCGCCGGTGACGAGGAAGCCTCCGGCTCCGGTTCGGCGGAGGCGCTCGAGCTCTACGCCTACAACCTGGAGCATCGCGATGCCCAGGCGGCTCTCGGACTCGTCCTGCCGCTGCTTTCGAGCCTGGGGACGGTCGAGATCCAGCCCGGCGGCAACGCCCTCGTCGTCCGGGACACCGCCGACGTTTTGGGCCGGGTTCGGCCGCGCCTGCGCGCCTTCGACCATCCCGCGGCTTCGCTTCGAATCCGGGTTCAGATCGTACGGGCGGGCGCGCCGGTCGAGGGCGCGGGCCGGCCCGACTTGCCGGCCCCGGTGTTGGCTCGACTCAAGCAGCTTCTGCGCTACGAGAGCTACTCGCTCATTGCCCGTTCCGAGTTTCAGATTGTCGAGGGGATGAAGGCGCGCCAGGATGTTGGCGACGACTTCGCGGTGGATTTTCGATTGAAAGAAGTCACCGTCGATGATCGCGCCGTGCTCGAGAGCTTCCGGCTCTCGCGGGTGCGAGATGGAGAGCTCGAAGCGCTCATTCATACCAATCTCAGCCTCGACACCACCCGACCGATGGTGCTCGGGCTAGCCCGCACCGAGGCCAGCGGCCAGGCGCTGATGGTCGTGATCGAAGGGGTGCGGGAAGCGACGCTGACCGCGGACGCCGAGTAGCCATGCAGTTCGTGTGCACGCTCGGGACGGCGGACGGCGCCGTCATCCAACAGGTCCACGAGGGCAGCTCGGAGTCAAGCCTGCGCCTCGAACTGGAACGCCGCGGCTTCGATGTGCTCAAGATGCGTCCGCGCGGGGGGCTTTCGCTTCTTTCCCGGTTGTCCTTACCGGGCTTGGGCGCTCGCCGCCGCCGCATTCCGGACCGGGACCTTCTGCTCTTCAACCAGGAGCTCGCCGCCTTGCTGCGCTCGGGTCTGCCCGTGCTCCAGGCGCTGGGCCTCATGCTCGAGCGCCAACGGGACCAGGTCTTCCGCGAGATGCTGGAGGACGTCCACCGTGAGGTTCGGGACGGGTCGGACTTGTCCACCGCCTTCGAGAAACATGGCGACGTGTTGCCACCGCTCTACGCTCCGACCCTCAAGGCGGGGGAGCGGAGCGGCGAGCTCGAAGGAGTGATTCGGCGATTCGTGCGCTACATGCAGCTGGTGACCGAAGCGCGGCGCAAGGTCGTTTCGGCCCTGGTCTATCCAGCGGTCCTGATCGGCCTGTCGGGGTTCCTGATCGCGGTGATGACGGTGTACGTGGTGCCCAAATTCACCGAGTTCTTCTCGGCCTTGCGCGCCGACCTGCCGCTCTTGACCCGTATGACCCTGGCGTTCTCTCGCTTCATGAGCAGCTACTGGTGGGCGGTCGCCTCGGCGATCGCGCTCTCGGTCTTCGTCTTTCGTAGCTGGTCGGCCACGGCCGCGGGCTCGAGGTTCACGGATCGCCTCAAGCTCCGGTGGCCGATCTTGGGTCAAATCTTCCGCAAGCTGGCGCTGTCCGAGTTCGCCCGCTCGCTGGCGACGTTGCTCGCGGGCGGAATTCCGGTGCTGCCAGCGCTCGAGAACTCGGTGGGCGCTGTCAGCAACGCCCACATCCGCTCGGTCTTGCAGCCGATGATCTCCAAGGTTCGGGAAGGCGGCGCGCTATACGCGGCCCTCGAAGCCACCCGCGAATGCCCCGACATCGTGGTCGAGATGGCCAAGGTGGGCGAGGAGACCGGAAGCCTCGACGAGATGCTCAACAACGCCTCCGACTTTCTGGACGACGAGGTCGAAACCCAGATGAGCAGGCTGCTGGTTCTGGTCGAGCCGATCATGCTGGTCCTCATGGGTTTGATCGTTGCCACCTTGCTGGTGGCCGTGTACCTGCCACTTTTCAGTATGCTGAGCGACGTGGGGCCGAGGTGATGCCGTGACCGAGCCGGTTTTTGTCGAAGATGCCGCGTCGAGCGCCGAGCTCGAGCGCGAGGAGCGAGAAGCTCGATCCATGGCCGATCGTTTCGGCTTGGAGTTTGTCGAGCGCGATCGCTTTACGGTCGACAACGATCTGTTTCGCTCGATTCCGTTCGATCTGATGTTGCGCTACGGCTTCATTCCGGAGCGTCACGACGGCGAGCGCGTCACCATCGTGGTCGGGGATCCGACCGAGGTGACCCGGCTCGACGAGATCGAGCTGCTTCTGGGCAGCCCCATCGACGTCAAAGTCGGCGCGCGCACCGCCATCGAGGAGGTGCTGCGCAAGTCCGAGAGCGCCCAGCGCGTCCTGGACGAGGCGACCGAGGATTTCCGGCTGCAGCTGGTCCAGGAGGACGGCGAGCAGGACGAGGTGCTGTCGATCGACCGGATCACCTCCGACTCGAGTCCAATCATCAAGCTGGTGGACTCGACCGTCCTGAACGCCATCCAGCGCCGCGCGAGCGACATCCACATCGAGACCCGCGAGAGCGAGGTCATCATCAAGTACCGGATCGACGGCGTGCTCTACCAGGCGATGGATGCCATCGATAAGCGCCACCATCAGACCATCATCAGCCGGATCAAGGTCATGTCCGAGCTGGACATCGCCGAGAAGAGGATCCCCCAGGACGGCCGATTCAAACTGCGGTTCAAAGGCCGCACCATCGACTTTCGCGTTTCCGTCATGCCGTCGGTCCATGGTGAGGACTGCGTCATCAGAATCCTGGACAAGGAGTCGATCAACAAAGAGTTCCGCAATCTCCGGCTGCCGGTGCTGGGTTTCGACGAACAGATCGTGGCCAGCTTGCGCAAGTTCATCCGGGAGCCCTACGGCATGGTGCTGGTGACCGGTCCCACCGGTTCCGGTAAGACGACGACGCTCTACGCCTGCCTGTCCGAGATCCAGAGCAGCGAGGACAAGATCATCACGATTGAGGATCCGGTGGAGTATCAGCTCAAGGGCATCACCCAGATTCCAGTCAACGAGAAGAAGGGACTGACCTTCGCGCGGGGCCTGCGTTCGATCCTGCGTCACGATCCGGACAAGATCATGGTTGGTGAGATCCGGGATCAGGAAACCGCCCAGATCGCGGTCCAATCGGCGCTGACCGGGCATCTGGTCTTCACCACGGTTCACGCCAACAACGTGGTCGATGTCCTGGGCCGCTTCCTCAACATGAAGGTGGATCTCTACAATTTCGTCTCGGCGCTCAACTGCGTTCTGGCCCAGCGCCTGGTGCGCAAGATTTGTGACCACTGCAAGGCGCCGGTCGAGGTGCCCGACGAGCTCTTGCGGGAAAGCGCGATCGACGCCGCGGCGGTCGCCGGCAAGGTCTTCTACGAGGGAGCGGGCTGTGTCGAATGCGACGGCACTGGATTCCATGGCCGGACCGCGATCTCGGAGCTCTTGAATCTGTCGGACCGCATCCGCGAGCTCATTCTGGATCGCCGCCCGGCCTCCGAAATCAAGCGCGCGGCGAGCGAAGAGGGCATGATCTTCCTGCGCGAGTCGGCACTGGCCGAGGTCTACCGAGGGGTCACTACGCTGCGCGAGGTCAACAAGGTTACCTTTGTGGACTAAGACCCTTTTCGGCCTGGATCCCGTCCGGGTGCCGCCCCACGTCGTGGGCCTGGACGAGAGCCGACTGGTGTTCGTGAGCCTGGATGCGGACGGGGAAGAAGCGCCGTCGTGTCGTGAGCTCGCGGTCGAGCAGCTGCCGGAATCCTGCTTCCAAGCGGGTCCGTTTGGCGGCACCGTGCGCGATCTCGAGGGGCTGGGCCGAGCGCTCGACGCCCTTCTGGCTCGCCTGACCTCGCCGCTCGCCGAGGCCTCTCTGGTGGTGCCCGATGATTGGGTGCGCCTGGCAATCGTAGAGACCGACGCCTGGCCCCGGGGACGCGACGAGCGCGACGAGATCGTGCGCTTCAAGCTCAAGCGGAGCGTGCCCTTCCGGGTCTCTGAGCTGCGGGTGGCCTTCGAGACGCTGCCGGCGGTGGGCGGCGGCGACGGCACCCGGCTGCTGGTGGGATTCGGAGTCGAAGCGGCCCTCGCCCAGCTCGAGGATCTTTTTGCCGGCCGCGGCATCCGGATCGGTTGGATCTCGAACCGTACGTTGTCGCTTCTCGAAGCCTTGCGCGGCTCGCTCGCGCGGGCCGAGTCGGTGGTGGCGGTGGCGGTGACCGGCGAGCGCTACTCGGTCGTCGGAGCTCGCTTCGGACAGCCGGTGGTGGTGCGCGGCAAGAGCTCGAGTGGCGACGTCCACCTGGCCGGCGCCCGGCGGGAGCTTTCGCTCACCCGCAACTTCCTGGTCGAAAAAGCCGGCCAGAAGAAGCCCTCCGAGGTGCTCCTGGTCGCCCCTCCCGGTGTGGAGCCGAGCTGGCGCATGGTGCTCGAGGAGGTCTTCGAATGTCCGGTGGCGCAAGTGAGCGATGCCTGGCGCCACCTGCGCGGCTTCGATCCGCTGGGCATCGACGAGGCGGCGCCCCTTCTGGGCGCCGGCTTACGGGAGGTTGCCTGAGGTGAGTCTCAATCTGGCGCGCAAGCCGTTCGTCAATGCGCGGCCGGTGGTGCGAACCTCCCGCATGCTGTGGATCGTGGGTCTGGCGTTGCTGGTGCTCAACGGCTTCCTCTACTGGTGGTTCTTCACCGGTCAGGGCGAGACCGAGACCGGCCTCAGCGAGGTTGCCGTCGAGCTCGAGCTCGAAGACGAGCGGCTGCGGGCCGCCAACGATGAGCTGCGGGCACAGAATTTTGGCCGGCTCAATGCCGAGGTGGAGTTCGTCAATGAGCGAATCCGGGAGCGTACGTTCTCATGGAGTCAGCTCTTCGACCGCCTGGCGGCGATCTTGCCCCGAGAGGCCCGGTTGACCGATCTGACACCCCAATTCGAGTCCCGGGAGCGGAGTACGAGCGGGGCCGAGCCGGCGGGGGTGGTTCTAGACCTCGCCGGGGAAGCGCGCACCGACGAGGCGCTTCTGGCCCTGATTGATGGCATGTTCGCCCATCCCGCGTTTCTGGAGCCGAACCTCAAGCGGGAGAGTCGCAACGACGCTGGTGTCATCGCCTATTCGATCTCGGTCGTCTACCTTCCGGACGAGCGGCCGGACGAGCCGCAGGGCCAGATCGGGGCCGAGTCGTGAGCGGCCGGGTGGACGCCTGGAGCGAGAACCACCGGCGCTGGCTGCCGGCGGCGCTGTTTCTGGCGGTCAATGTGGTTGGGCTCCTGGTGTTCTTGACGACGTTCTCGACCGACGTCGAGGCGGGCCGCAGCCGTTTGAGCCGGCGGGCCGGTGAGCTCGACGAGCTGCGCGCGCACCGCACCCAAGCCGAAGAGGCCGTCTATCGCGTCCGGACCAGTCGCGCCGGGCTGGCCGAGTTCTACGGCGAGCGGCTCGCTCCCGAGAGCGAGTCGCTCACGCGTGTCCTGGCCGAGGTCAAGGAGTTGTGCCGCCGCGCCGGTGTCCGGCCGTCGGCCATTGCGTACGGTCGCGAGCGTCTGGAGGGACAGCGCGTGCTGCGCCGCTCGATCGATTTCGCGGTGATCGGCTCGTACGAGCAGCTGCGTCAGCTCGTCAACCTGTTCGAGCTGTCCAACGCCTTTCTGATCCTGGAAGGGGTTACCCTCCGGGGCTCGGACTCGGCCGGGCAGAATCTCGACATCTCGCTGCAACTCTCGACCTTGTTCACGCTAGGCGCGCCGGTCCAGGCCGCCGACGCCCGGGAAGCCGGTGGTCCCGAGGGCTAAGGGCTAGAGATGGACCGGCAACGCAAGCTCGCGGTGGTTCTGACGGTGCTCGTCGTCGGCTGGGCGCTCTGGTTCTTGCTGCTGCGGCTGCGCCAGTCCGAGGAAGGTGGAACGCTCTTCGGATTCTCACCGTCCGGCCAGGTGGTCGAGGCGCCGGCGCTCGCGGCTCTGGAGATCGGTGCCCTCGAGCGCAGACCCGGCGGCTACTCGCCGGGTCGCGATCCGTTTCGCTTCTACGTGCCCCCAGCTCCGCCGCCGCCCCGGCCGACGCCTCGGCCGGCGCCCCGGCCGGCGACGCGGCCGGCCCAGCCAAACGCGGCGGCGCGCGCGGCGGCTCGGAGGCCGCCCGCCCCGACGCCGCCGGCGGTGGACGTCACCTATCTCGGTAGCTTCGGTCCCGAGAGCAACATGATTGCCGTCTTTACAGACGGCCAGGACATCTACAACGTACAAAAGGGCGGTATCCTAAAGGACCACTTTGTGGTGGATAGCATCAACTACGAATCCGCGGACCTGAAGTACGTGAAGTTTCCTCAACTGCCGCCCAAGAGATTGGCGGCGGGTGGTTAGGAAGCTCACGACTACGGTCCGCTACGAGGCTAAGCGATGAAGCGGAGAACTCTTCTACTGGGTTGGGGGCTGGTGGCTGTGTTGCTGCTGACCCAGGCATGCACGGCCAACCGGGCCTTCCGTCAGGCTCAGGCGGCGGAAGAGGTGGGCGATTGGGACCAGGCGGTCTTGCACTACCTCGAATTGGTGGATGAGTTCCCCAACCGGGTGCCCTACCGCACGGGTCTCCTTCGCGCCAAGATCCGAGCCTCCCAGGCCCACTTCGAGCGCGGCAAGAAGTTCCAGGACGCCAACGCCCTCGAGCGCGCCTTCGCGGAGTATCAGCAGGCGGTTCAGCTTGACCCCACCAACCAGTACGCGCAGGTCGAGCTCGAAAAGCTGCGCGAGCGCCTGCTGAGCCGCGAGGGTGGCGCCTACTACGAGTCTCTGCAGGATCTGAAAGACCGGAATCGGGGGAGCCGGCCGCAGCCGCCGGTCCTGAGCCCTAGGTCCGACGAAGCCATTTCCCTGGGCTTTCCCAGACCGGTCTCGGTCTTCGACATCTACCGCGCGCTCGGCAACGCCTTCGGCATCAACATCCTGTTCGATCCCAAGATGCGGGACCAGCAGGTCGCCATCGAGCTGCGCGAGGTGGTCGCCCAGGACGCCCTCGAGATCCTGATGCGTACGGCGAACCACTTTTACAAAGTGCTGGATGACTCGACCATTATCGTTGCCGAGGATTCGCCCCAGAACCGGCGCAACTACGAAGACCTGGTGATCCAGACGTTCTTCCTGTCGAACGCCGAGGTCAAGGACGTCATGACCATGCTACGGAGCCTGGTCGGGGCCAAGAACGTGGCGTCGAACGATCTGCTCAACGCCATCGTGCTGCGCGACACGGCCGACAAGGTCAAGGTGGCCGAGCGGATCATCCACACCAACGACAAGGCCCGCGGCGAAGTCGTCGTGGACGTCGAACTCCTCCAGATCAATAGCAACAAGATCCGCGAGCTGGGCGTGGAGCTGTCCCAGAACTTCATCGTCCAGTCCTTCGGTCAGGCCGACGCGGACGGCGTCACCAACAACACGGTACGAGTCTCAGATCTCGAATTCATCAACCAGGGCAACTGGTTCGTCACCATCCCGGGCATCACCTACAAGTTCATCAAGAACAGCACCGATGCCGAGCTGCTGGCAAGCCCGCAGCTTCGAATCAGCGACGGCGAGCAGGCCACACTCCACATCGGCGATCGGGTGCCCATCCCGGTGACTTCCTTCAACACCGCCAACCTCTCGGGCCAGCAGGTGGTCCCGATTACCTCGTTCCAGTACCAGGAGGTCGGAATCCGGCTCGACATCGAGCCCCGCATCCATCACAACAAGGAGATCACCTTGAAGCTTCAGGTCGAGGTGAGCGACCTGTCCGGCTTCGTGGAGGGCACCGGGGGACAGAACCAGCCGATCATCGCTACCCGCACGATCGAGTCCACGATTCGCCTCAAGAACGGCGAGACCAACTTCCTGGCCGGGCTGATCCGGACCGGGGAACAGAAAAGCGAGACTGGACTACCGGGGCTCTCGGACATTCCCGTGATCGGGCGCTTGTTCTCCCGGAAACGCAGCGACAAGAGCCGGACCGACGTGGTTCTGACCATGACGCCTCATATCATCCGGACCCCGGACATCACCGAGGAGGACCTGCTGCCAATCTGGGTCGGCACCGAGGCCAACATCACCTTCCGCGGCGGCAGCCCGCGGGTGGAATCCGAGGTGGAAGGACCCTTTGACGAGGGTGGCGGGGAGAGCGATGCCGAGCGCATCCGGGAAATGATCCGGCGACGGATTCAGAATCTTCCGCGCGGGCTTCAGCAGCCGGATCCTCCTCAAGGAGAGGCGGAGGAGCAGGCGCCGGCCGGAATCGATCTGGCGCCCTCGTCGGCTCCGGGCGACGCCTTCGGTGGCGATCCCGACGAGGACCCCGGCCTGGCTCAGCGCTCGATCGTGATCGTGCCCGACGCCCTCTTGACCGAGGCGCCCGTCGATGAATCCGCCGAAGTGGCGATGCAGGTCGCATCGCTGATGGTCGGCGACGTGGAGGAGGCCGGCGAGCAGGCCAGCGCGTCCTCTGAGGGATCCGCCACCTCCAGCTCGGCGGCTACCGAGACCGGCGGCGTCCTGGTCGCTCTCCGGACGATCTCCGATTGGGTCGAAATCGGCTCGGTCTTCGAGGTTCTGCTGGCCGTGGACGCGGGCACGCCGGTGGCCCACCTGCCGATGACCGTCGAGTTCGACCCCCGAGTCCTGAGCTTCGAAGGCGTCGAGCAGGGTGAGTTTCTCGGAGATGCCGACGCCGTCGAGGTCCTGGCCAATGCGTCGTCTCCCGGCCGGGTCATCGTGGGCGCCAGCCGGCTCGGCGAGGTGGGCGCGGTCTCGGGTAGCGGTACCCTGGCGCGCCTGGCCTTCCGCGCTCATGACGTGGGCAGGAGCGAGATCCGGCTGAGCCGGGTCAAGGCCCTTGACGACGGCTTGGCCGCGGTCGGACCGGTTCTGGCCCGGGAGACCGCGATCGAGGTCGTCTTGCCCGGTCAGACCCGAGAACGCGACCAGCGCGGGAGTGAGGCCGAGCAGGAGCCCCGCTAGCCGCGATGGCGTGTGCCGCGACGGCGGCCGTGGATTGTCAGACCGGAGCGACCGTGATCCTTCAGGCCAACCGGAGTCGCCACCAGCGCGAGCTGGGTTTCACTCTCGCCGAGATGGTGATGGTGGCGGCCGTCTTGACGATCCTGGCCGGATCGGTCGCGCCCATCGCCAAGTACGCGATCAAGCGCCAGAAGGAGGCGAGCCTGCGACAAAGCCTGCGAATGATGCGCAACGCCATCGACGAGTACAAGCGCTTTAGCGACGCCGGACTGATTCCGCTCGAGCTGGGCACGGACGGCTACCCGGCCGAGCTCGAGGATCTGGTCGAGGGCGTCGAGCTGGTGGGCCAGGTCGGTACCCGGTTTCGCTTCCTGCGCAAGATTCCCCTGGATCCGATGACCGGAGACTCGGAATGGGGCAAGCGGAGCTTTCAGGACGATTGGGACTCGGACTTCTGGGGCGGAGAGAACGTCTACGACGTCTATTCGCTCAGCGAGGGCACGGGGCTCAACCACATCCCGTACTCGGAGTGGTAGGAGAATCCATGACCAGACGACCTACCGGATCCCCCCGGGGTTTCACCCTTCTGGAGTTGATTGTCGTTATTTCGATCGTCGGGATTCTGGCGACCATCGCCATGCCGGCGATGCGCAACGTGCCCACGCGGGCGCGGGAGGCGGTGCTCCGCAACAACCTGCACGCGATTCGCGACGTCATCGACCAGCACCTGGCCGACAAGGGGCACTATCCACCGACCCTGGAGGTACTCGTCGATGAGGGCTACCTGCGCGCGGTCCCTCGCGATCCGATGACTCGGAGCACGGACACCTGGGTTCTCGAATACGATAATCAGGTCGATGATGTGTTTCCGGCCGAGACCGATCTTCCCGAGGACGGCGCGCCAGGCATTATCGACGTTCATTCGGGATCCGACGGCGCCGCGCTCGACGGGACCCCGTACAGCGAATGGTGAGCGGGCCTCGGCGGATCGTCCGAACGCGCCAGGGCGGCTACAACCTGGTCGCCTTGATGGTGCTGATCGCTGTGCTCAACATCGGCGTCGCGGCTTCGCTGCCGCACTGGAGCAAGCTCGCCCAGCGGGACAAGGAAGAGGAGCTAATCTTTCGAGGGTTGCAGTACGCCGAGGCGATCAGGATCTTTCAGAAGCGCACGGGCCGGTTTCCGACTCGGCTCGAAGAGCTGGTCGAGGTCGAGCCGCGGTCGATTCGGCAGCTCTGGACCGACCCCCTGAACGACGAGCCCGAATGGGGGCTGATCCTGGCTGCCACCGGGAATCCGAATCCCGCCGCCGGCCGCCAACTGGGTGGTGGGCTGGGAGACCGCAACAGTGGACGGGACGACGCCGAGGACACCGGCGACGGGGACGAGGCCGCGGAGACCCGTCGGCGGCTGCGCTCGCGCCGCGGCGACGCCGCTTCGACCTCTCCCCGTCAGCGAATCCCGGATCCCAGGGAGCGGGGGAGCTTCCTGCCGCGCCGGGGGCAGCAGGTCTCGGTGGCTCCGATCATCGGCGTCCACAGTCTGGTCGACGGCAAGGCTCTCAAGACCTTTCAGGGTAGCTCGAACTACAAGGAATGGCGCTTTTCCGCCGATTTGATTCCGGCGATGGCGGGGCCGAGCGGGGCCGACGTCATGCCCCGGCTGCATGCCAACTGGATCGGCAGGCCGTTTCCGAACGGCATCGAGCCCAAACGCGGAACCTCGCCTACGGACGTCTTCGATACCGACGATCGGCGGCCGGTGGATCGCGATGCGGACGGCCTCCGCCGGGGAAGGCGCCGCGGTCCGCGCCGGAGTCAGGGTTGAGCTGGCTCAGCTGGCTCAGCTCGTGGGGCTTGCCGAGTCGATCGGCATGACCGAGCGGCGGCGGATTCGCCTCCGGGTCAAGCGCCTGGAGCATGGCGCCGGTCTCGAGCTGCCGACGCCGGCCTCGAGCGGCAGCGCCGGCCTCGACCTGCGGGCCGCGCTGCCCGCCGATCGCCCCCTGACCCTTTCTCCGGGAGCTCGAGCCCGGGTTCCGACCGGACTGGCGATGCAGATTCCGGACGGCTGGGAAGGGCAGGTGCGGCCGCGGAGCGGGCTCGCCGCCCGCTACGGGCTGGCGCTGGTCAACGCGCCCGGTACGATCGACAGCGACTACCGCGGCGAAGTCCAGGTTCTGCTGGTCAATCTAGGGGAGGAGCCGGTCGCGATCGCCCGGGGCGAGCGCATCGCCCAACTGGTTCTGGCGCCGGTTCCGGAAGTGGCGCTCGAGGAAGTTTCCGAGCTTGCCGAGAGCGAGCGGGGTGGCGGCGGCTTTGGCTCGACCGGTTCCGGCTAGCCGTCGTCCAGGGGCGTGCGGCGGACCTCGGTGGCGGTCGCCTGAGCCAACGGTCGGATGACGATCTCGTCGACGTTGACGTGGGCGGGCCGCGAGACCGCGAACAGGATGGCCTCGGCGACGTCTCCGGCGGCAAGCGGCTTCATGCCGGCGTAGACGGCGGCCGCGCGTTCCCGATCCCAGTCGAAGCGATGGAGCGAGAACTCGGTCTCGGCCAGCCCGGGACAGATCTCGGTGACCCGGATGGGTTCGCCCAGAAGCTCCAGCCGCAGAGTCTTGACCAGCGCGCGCGTCGCGTGCTTGCTCGAGGTGTAACCGGCGCCGCCGCGGTAGGTCTCGAAGCCCGAAGTGGAGCCCACGACGACCAGCCGGGCGTTGTCCGACCGGCGTAGCGCCGGCAGCAGCCCGCGGGTAACGCGAACGACTCCGAGGACGTTGGTCTCCCACATCGCCTGCCAGTCCCGGTCGCTCGACTGCTCGACGGCGTCGAGACCCAGCGAGATGCCGGCGTTGTTGACGAGGAGATCGATCGTGCGCGGACAGGCCGCGACGAAGGCGTCGACGCTCTCGGGATCGGTGACGTCGAGGGCCAGGGCCCGGCCGGTGCCGAGGCCGCCGAGCAGACCCTCGAGCCGATCCAGCCGGCGGGCACCGACGAGGACCCGGTAGCCTGCGTCGGCCAGCGCTTGGGCGGTTGCTCTGCCGATGCCGGAGCTGGCGCCGGTGACGACGGCCACGGGGCTCTCGGGCGCCGCTGAGGGTCCGGACGCCACCGGTTCAGATCTCGGCCGACGGGCACAGATCGACCAGGGAGCAGCCGCTGCAGTCAGGCTTGCGAGCCTTGCACACGGCCCGGCCGTGGTCGATCAAGAGGTGGGACCAAAGAGTCCAGCTGCCTTCGGGCACAAGCCGCATCAAGTCCCGCTCGACCTTGACCGGATCTTTTTCCTCGGTCAGAACCAAGCGGCGCGACAGGCGCCCGACGTGAGTGTCGACGACGACGCCCACCTCGATGTCGAAGGCGTTGCCCAGGACCACGTTGGCGGTCTTGCGGCCGACCCCGGGCAGAGCGACGAGCTCGTCCATGGTCTTGGGTACGCGGCTCTTGTGGTCGTCGACCAGTGCCTGCCCCAGACCTTTGAGCGCGCGCGCCTTGTTGCGGTAGAAGCCGGTCGAGCGCACGTCCTCCTCGAGCTCGGCCGGATCCGCGCCCGCGTAGTCCTCGGCCGTACGGTACTTGCGGAAGAGATCTCGAGTCACCTCGTTGACTCTCTTGTCCGTACACTGGGCCGATAGGATGGTCGCCACCAGGAGCTGGAGGGCATTGCGGTGGCGCAGAGCGCAACGGCTGTCGGGATAGCGCTCCTTGAGCCGAGCCAGGATCTGGCCGGTGCGCTCGGCGCGACGAGCCTTGGACTCCCGGCGCGCCTTGGAAGGAGTGATCACGGACGAATCGCCGGTCGCGCGGGAACGAAGGCGCTGATCAACCAGTTGAAGAGGGTCAGCACCAGACCGCCCAGGATCGCCGGCAGGCAGCCCGTGATTTCGAGGCCCGAGAGGACCGCGGCGGCGAGATAGAACATGAAGCCGTTGATGACCAAGAAAAAGAGGCCCAGAGTTAGCACCACGGCCGGCAGCGACAGGAGGGTTACCAGGGGCCTGACGAGCAGGTTGAGGAGTCCGAACACCAGGCCGGTGAGCAGCAGGTAGCCGACCCCTCCCTGGTACTGGATGCCTGGCACCAGATACCCGGCGAGAACGACGCCAAGTCCGTTGAGAGTGATCTGAGCCAGGGCTCTGAGCATCGGTCGAGTCGAAGTCGGAGTCGGGAAGCGCCTGGGACCTAGTTGATCCCGGCCTCGACGTCGTCCGGGGTCCAGGAGGGGAGCGCATCCGGATCCACGCCGGCGCCGACTAGGGCCTTGCCCCACGAGGTGTCGGGATCTTCCGTGAACAGCAATTCGTCCAGCACCGGTCCCACGATCCAGTCGTTGCGCATGATCTCGGTCATCAGCTGCCCCGCGGCCCAGCCGGCGTAGCCCAGATACATGCGAAAGCCGCTCGGCGGGTCCTTGGCCAGGCGCTGGAGGTCGCCGATGTGCTGGGTCATGCGCAGACCCGGGAGGATCTGGGGCATGGTTTCGCTGTGCTTGTCGGAAACGATGATCGGCGTGCCGGGCTCGCCGAATAGAACGGTTCCGAGCTGCGGCTGTACCGGTCCGCCCAGGTAGGCGCAGGTCGTGGGATCGCCCTGCCAATCGATCTCCAGATCGGTCAAGATCTCGGAGATGGACACGGTCGTCGGCCGGTTCAGGTTGAACCCGAAGCTGCCGTCCTCGTCGTGATGCAGAAGCAGCACGACCGCCCGCTCGAAGAACGGATCCTGCACCTGCGGCGTGGCCATGAGCAGCACGGGGGTGGTCAGGTTCTCTGGGTACGACTCCGGCACGGCACGATCTTATCCTGGACCCAAAAGAAAACGAGCCGTCCGAAGACGGCTCGATGTCTGACTTGGTTGCGGGGGCAGGATTTGAACCTGCGACCTTTGGGTTATGAGCCCAACGAGCTACCAGACTGCTCCACCCCGCGCCACCGCGGTCCGCCTTGGCGAACCGCCCCGAAAACCGGGTCCGAGAGAGTGCCACAAGGTCCTGGACGTGTCAACTGGAGCCAGCCCAGCCCCACCGGGGTCCAGTGACGCCGAACCCGCGGCCCGCGAAGCCTCCTCCGACCCGCCTCGAAGGACCCTGGCCGGGTGCTATTCTTCGGGGCTGGGGCCGGGCCGGCGGGCGGGCAGCTCGCCACCATCCGGTGAGGGGTGACCATGTTCGAGATCGAAGCGCTGGTAGGTCGGGAGATCCTGGACTCGCGGGGAAACCCGACGGTCGAGGTGGACTGTTTTCTTTCCGGGGGCTCGGTCGGCCGCGCCGCGGTGCCTTCGGGCGCTTCGACCGGAAAGCGGGAGGCGCTCGAGCTTCGGGACGGCGGCAAGCGCTTCGCGGGCAAAGGGGTTCGCAAGGCGGTGGCCTCGGTCAACGAGGTTCTGGCCGAGGAGCTCGAAGGCTTCGACGCTCGCGATCAGGTCGCAGTGGATCGAACCATGATCGAGCTCGACGGCACCGCGACCAAGAGCCGGCTGGGAGCGAATGCCATCCTGGGCGTCTCGATCGCGGCCGCCAAGGCCGCCGCCCATCAGTGCGAGCTGCCGCTCTACGCCTATCTGGGCGGACCGGTGGCGGTGACGCTGCCGGTGCCCATGCTCAACGTCTTGAACGGCGGCGCCCACGCCGACAACTCGGTGGACGTTCAGGAGTTCATGGTGGTACCGGTCGGGTTCGAGAGCTTCTCGCGAGCTCTGCGAGCCGGGGTCGAGACCTACCACGCCCTCAAGAAGATCCTCCTCGAGCGGGGCCTGGTCACCGCGGTCGGGGACGAGGGCGGGTTCGCGCCCAACCTGGCAAGCAACGCCGATGCTCTGGATCTTCTGATGAAAGCGATCGGGGCAGCCGGGTACGAGCCCGGAAAGGACCTCGCGCTCGCCCTCGACGTGGCGGCGAGCGAGTTCGTCGAAGACTCGGATGACGCTGGCGCGCCGGCTCGCTACGCGCTCGCCGGAGAGTCCCGATCCGGGCTGACCGCCGAGGACCTGATCGATCGATACGAGGCCTGGCTGGAGCGCTATCCGCTGGTCTCGATCGAAGACGGCCTGGCCGAGGATGACCACGAAGGCTGGCGGGTCCTGACCGACCGCCTTGGATCCCGGGTGCAGCTCGTCGGGGACGACCTTTTCGTCACCAACCCAGAGATTCTGGCGGGCGGTATCGAGGCAGGATTGGCCAACGCCCTTCTGGTCAAACTGAACCAGATCGGCACGGTGACCGAAACCCTGGAAGCGGTCGAGCTAGCCCGCAAGAATGCCTACGCCAACGTCATCAGCCACCGGTCCGGCGAGACCGAGGACGCGACCATCGCCGATCTCGCGGTCGCCGTGGGCTGCGGGCAGATCAAGACCGGAGCCCCCTGCCGGAGCGACCGGGTCGCCAAGTACAACCGCTTGATCCAGATCGAGGAGGAGCTCGAGGGTGCCGCCGCCTATCCGGGGGCGGCCGCGTTTCCTCGCTCCGAGCGGTGACGAGCTGGATCCAGCCGCCGGAGCGGTCGCGGTTTCGCTCCTTCCTGACCGGCGCTTGCGGCCTGTTTCTGGCCGTCCTGGTGCTTGCGGGCTACAACGCTTCCCGAGACCTGGCCCGTCTCAAGGCTCGGGAAGGGCAACTGGAAGGGCGAACCGTCGATGCGCGCGCCCGGATCGAGGCTCTGGAACGGCGCATCGAGCGGGTTCGGACGGATCCGGCCACTTTGGAGCGCCTGGCGCGCGAAGATCTGGGCTTCGCCCGTTCCGGCGAGCTCGTCTTGCTGGTGCCCGACTCACCGGTCTCTGAGAACCGGCCCGGCTCGGAGCCCGCTTCCGAGGCCGCTTCGTCCGCCGAGGCGCCCGTGCCCGAGGCCCGGACGCCAAACGCGGCCGACCGGGCCGGCGGCGTTTGAGGCAGCTCCGACCGGCAGTAGGGCCTAGCCGTCGCCGCGGTTCAGCGTGATCTTGAGGACCGGCGGCGTGATCAGCGTGGTCACGATCACCATGATGACCACCGCCGAGAAGACCGGCACCGAGATCACCGGCTGACCGCGCAGCACGAGCGAGGCGCCAATGCCCGCGAAGATGAGGCCGACCTCGCCTCGCGGCACCATGCCCACGGCCACCGAGATGCGGTCCAGCTCCTTCTCCAGGACGCCCAGCGCGCACAGCATCTTGCCGATGATGGCCGCGATCGAGAGCACCGCGGCGAAGCCCAGGACCTCGACGCGGCCGAAGGTCGAGAGATCGACCTTGATGCCCATCAGGACGAAGAAGACCGGCACAAGAAACACCGTGATCGGGTGGATCAGCTCTTCCAAGTCGTGATCGCCGCGGTCCAGGAAGTCTCGGTAGTGGACCTGGTCGAGAATCAGGCCGGCGGCAAAGGCGCCCACGATCGGAGCCAGCTCGATGGCGTTGGCCAGATACGCCAGCAGGAAGCAAAACACCAGCGACAACGTCAGGAGCATGCCGCGGATACGCAGGCGGCTGGCCAGGCGGAACATGCGCGGCGAGAGCCAGGAGCCGATGAGGATGGCGCCCACCAGGAAGCCGGCCGCCTTGAGGATGATGGCCAGGATGTCGCCGGTCGCGAGCGTGCCGCCGGTGTTGGCCGCCGAGATGACGCCCGAGACCACAGCCAGAATCACCAGGCCCAAGACGTCGTCGATGACCGCGGCGCCCAGGATGATCTTGGACTCGCGCGTCTGGATCTTGCCCAGATCGGTCAGGACCCGGGCCGTGATGCCGACGCTGGTTGCGCACAGGGTGGCCCCGATGAAGAGATGGACGAGCAGATCCTCCTGCGGCAGGAACCAGGCGGAAACCCCCCAGCCCAGAAAGAAGGGCGCGACGACGCCGAGAAGCGCGACCATCAAGCTCGAGGCGCCGACCGAGAGCATCTCGCTCACGTTCGACTCCATGCCGACCTCGAACAGCAGCAGGACGACGCCCAGCTCGGCCAGGATCATGATGCCTTCGTTGGTGGCCAGGAAGTCGAGAGCACCGAAGCCGAAGAGCCCCAGATTGCCGATCACCACACCGGCGATGAGCTCTCCCAGCACCGCGGGCTGATGGACGCGCTCGGCGATCTCGCCGCCCAGCTTGGCGGCGATGAGAATAATCACGAGACCCAGCAGAACCGGTGTCACCGGACTGTGGTGCCCGCCGTGGTCGCCTTCTTCGGCGCCGTGCGAGGCCTCGGTTGAGACCGCCTCACCGGCGGCCGGGGCCTTCGCGGCCGCGCTCGGAAAAGACGAGCTCGTCACCACGACGAGGAGGAGGGTCAGCGCCAGAATCGCTCGTTTCATCAGCCAGGTCTCCTTGTGCGAGCGCGATCGTAGCATCCGCTAGCGAGCCGTGCGGCGACGGCCTCTCCGGATCGAATTCAGCGTGGTGACGGCCCCGTCCGGGAATTAGACTCGGGACGCCGCCCGCCGTGCCGCTCGGAGCCCGCTTCGGGGCAGATGGGACGAAAGACGCAACCTTCGATGAGCTCACTCTGGACTCGATACGACGAGAAATTGCGCGCGACGCCCGCTTTTGGCGCGCTTGCCGAGGGAGGGCGGTGGGCCACCGGCCTGTCCGCCGAGGCCGCCGGCTGGGTCCTCGGTGCGCTCGCCCGCGCCCGCGGCCGCCCCGCCCTGGTGGTGGTGCCGCGTGAGTCGGCGGCCATCGCCTGGGTCGAAGGCGCCCGGTTGGCCGGGGTCGAGGCCGAGTCGTTCACCGCGCCTTCGCTCTCGCCCTACCAGGCGACGCCCACGCCGCTCTCGGTGCGAGCCCAGGAGGTCGTCGCGCTGGATCGCTTCCATCGTGGCCGCCTGGATCTTCTGGTGGCGACCTCGGCGGGCCTCGTGCGCCGATTGCCCGATCCCGAAGAGCTGAGTGGCCGTGCCCTCCGCCTGGCTCCGGGTGACGAACTCGGCCTGGACGAGCTCGCCCGGCGGCTGACGCTCTTGGGCTTCGAGCGCGTCGATCTGGTGACCGACCTGGGTGGGTTCGCCGTGCGTGGCGGCCTCGTGGACCTTTTCCCGGCAGGACGGGAGCTGCCGGTGCGGGTGGACTTCTTCGGCGACGAGGTCGAGTCGATGCGGTCCTTCGAGCCCTCGGATCAACGCTCGCACGATCCTCTGACCGAGCTGCGGATCTTGCCGCTTCACCTGGTGGCGTTAGGTGAGGACGCGATGGCCGGAGTGGCCGCGGAGCTGGCCGAAGTGCTGGCGACGACGGAGCCCGCGGAAGGCTGGGCGCGGGAAGGACGGGAGCGGGTCGAGCTGCTCGAGCTGGGCCGTGCCTTTCCGGGCTGGGAGGAGATGGTGCCGGCGGTGGAGGAGCCGGGCCGGCCCTCGGCGGATCTCTTTGCGTGGTCGGGCTCGGTGGGGTGGCTGGTGGTCTTCGAGCCGGAAGAAGTCCGGACCGAACTTGCCGGCCACCGAGAGCGGGCCGCCGCAGACTTCGAGCGCTCGCTCGCGCGGGGCCTGCCGGCGCCGCCGCCGGAGCGCCTGCTGCAGCCTCCGGAGGTCTTGGAAGAGAAGCTCGCGGCGGCCGACCTTCTTCTGGCAGCCGAGGCACCCGCCGAAGCCGTGAACTTCAAGGCACAGCGCACCGAGGTCTTCCACACCCAGCTCGCTCGGTTTCGCACCGAAGTCGAGGCCGCCGGCGCGCGCGGCGAGCGCGTGGTGCTGGTGGCTCCGCCAAGGCACCACGGCCGGCTGGAGAGCTTTTGTGAGTCCTACGGAATCGGCCATCCGGGCCGCCCGCTGGAGCGGGCCGCGGACGGCCGCCTGGGCGCTTCGGTGGAGATCGTCGGCGGCGAGCTGACACGGGGCTTCCGGCTGGAATCGATCGGTCTCGTACTGGTCGGTGAGGATCAGCTCTTTCGACGGGTTGCGCCCCGCCGGCGCCGGCTCGGCTCGGTCTTCTTTGCCGGCCTGCGCGATCTCAAGGTCGGAGACTTCGTCGTCCATCGCGACCACGGCATCGGCCAGTTCGTGGGATTGCGGACCCTGGATGGCGCTGCTGCCGCCGACCCGGTCCCCGAGACGCTACGTACCGCCGCTCCCGCCGGTGCGGGTGCCGTCGCGGAGCTCCTGGAGATCGCGTACGGCGCGGACAAGACGCTGCTGCTGCCGGCTTCGGGACTCGACCGGCTGCAGCGGTACCAGGGATTCGAAGGAGTCCAGCCCAAGCTGGATCGGCTCGGTGGGACGTCTTGGAGCCGCAAGAAGCAACGCGTCAGGGCGGGCATGCGCCGGATGGCCGGGGACCTGCTCAAGCTCTACGCCGAGCGCCAGGTGGCCAAGGCCCCGCCCATGGGTCCGGACACCGACCTCCAGCGTCAGTTTGAAGCAGCCTTCGACTATGAACCCACCCCCGACCAAGTCGAAGCTGCGGGCTCGGTCAAGCGGGACCTTGAGAGCGAGCGGCCGATGGACCGGTTGCTGTGCGGCGATGTCGGCTTCGGCAAGACCGAGGTCGCGATGCGCGCGGCCTTCAAGGCCGTCGACGGCGGCTACCAAGTTGCGGTGCTGGCGCCGACGACGATTCTGGCCGATCAACACCTCGAGACCTTCCGCCGGCGCTTCGCGGGCTTCCCGGTCGAGGTGGACATGGTCTCCCGCTTCCGCTCCGGCCGCGGCATTGCCGACGTGCGCGAGCGTCTCGCGACCGGACGGATCGACATCCTGATCGGCACCCACCGGCTGCTCAACCAGGATCTGAGCTTCGAGCGGCTCGGTCTTCTCGTCATCGACGAAGAACAGCGCTTTGGAGTGGCCCAGAAAGAGCGCTTGCGCAAGCTCAAGAAGAACGTGCACGTGCTGGCGATGACCGCCACCCCGGTACCCAGGACGTTGCAGCTTTCCCTGGCCGGAGTGCGGGATCTATCGACGATCGAGACCCCGCCCCGTGATCGCATGTCGGTCGAGACGGCGATCGTGCCGTTCGGCAGACAGCTCATCCGAGAAGCCATCGAGTACGAGCTGGATCGGAACGGTCAGATCTACTACGTCTTCAATCGCGTCGAGACGATCACCGAGATGGCCGAGGAGCTGCGCGAGATCGTTCCACGCGCCCGGTTGGTCGTGGGCCACGGCCAATTGCCCGAAGGCGAGCTGGCGCGCCGGATGCACGCGTTCAAGGCCGGCGACTACGATCTCTTGCTGGCGACGACGATCATCGAAAACGGCATCGACATTCCCAACGTCAACACCATTCTCGTGCACCGGGCCGACCGCTTCGGCCTGGCTCAGCTTTACCAGTTGCGCGGCCGCGTAGGGCGCAGCCGGCGGCTGGGCTACTGTTATCTCTTGACGCCCGAGGACCGCGTTCTGACCGAGGTCTCGCGCAAGCGTCTAGAGGCGATTCGCGAGTTCACCGAGCTCGGTGCCGGCTTCCGGGTCGCCGCCCGCGACCTCGAGATCCGGGGCGCCGGCGACTTGCTGGGCGCCGAGCAGAGCGGCCACATCTCGGCGGTGGGGCTCGAGACCTATCTCAAGATGCTCGAGGAAACGGTGCAAGAGCTTCAGGGCAAAGCGCTCGGCTCGGACGTCTCGACTGCGATCGAGCTGCCTATCGACTGGACCATTCCGACCGACTACGTGCCTCAGCAGAACCTTAGGCTCGAGCTCTACCGGCAGATCGCGGCGGCCGAGCGGCCGGTGGAAGAGATCGTCGCCGAGTTGCGCGACCGTTTCGGCGAGCCCCCGGCACAGGTCTTTCGGCTCCTGGAGGTGGCCGGTCTCAAGGGTCTGGCTGAGCGCCTCAAGGTCCAGGCGATCTCGGCGCGCGCGGGCGATCTCCTGATTCGCTTCCGCCAGGACACGCCGGTGCGCGCCGAGGAATTGATCCGGTTCGTAGGCGAGCATCCCGAAGCCTCGTTCAGTCCGACCGGGGTGCTAACGTGCGCCGATGTGCCCACCGAGCAGCTGGTTGCCCGAGCGTTGGAAACGCTCACCGCGGTGACGGGAGACGAAGGTGGCGCGAGCGGGTAGACGAGTCCGGCGCGAGTTTGCGGTGCCGGCGCTCTTTCTGGCCTCGGTGGCATTGGTTGCCGCCGCTCTCTCGCTGGCTTGCTCGCGTGGAGCGCCCGGCCCGGACGTCGCCCTCGAGATCGAAGCCGAGGCCATTGCTTATTCGGAGTTTGACGCCTATTTGACGGCGAACGGCATTGCGGACGCGCCCTCGCTCGATCCGAAGGTCTTGTCCGGCCTCTTCGACCAGTTCATCGCCGAGCTTCTTCTCGAGCGCTTGGCCCGCGAGCGGCAGGCCGGTGGGCGGGGATCCGAGGCAGGGGAAGGCGGCGGATCGCGGCAGGCGGGGTCCTCCGAGGTGCGTCGCCTCATCGCCCGGGAGACCGCGACGCCGAGCGAGGACGAGGTGCGGGCCTATTACCGGTCGCACGCCAGCCGTTTCGTTCTCCCCGAGCGGGTTCGCTTGCGCCAGATCCTGGTCGAGGATCGGGGCAAAGCCGAGCAGGCGATTGGGGAGCTGCGCCGCGGCCATCCCTTCGATCAGATCGCGCGCACCTACTCCGAAGGGCCGCGAGCTCAGGACGGCGGCGACCAAGGCTGGCTCGGCCGCGAAGACTTGCCGCCGGATCTCGCCAGACGGATCTTCGCCCTGGACGAAGGCCAGGTCAGCAGCATCGTGGCCGCGGACTACGGCTTTCACATCTTCTTCGTCGAAGGATTCGAGGTGGGCCGGGAGGTGCCGCTAGCCGAGGCGCGAGCGGAGATCGAGCGTGAGCTGGCCGAGCGCGCTCGAAACGACGCGCGGACTCGACTCGTCGGCACGGCCGTGGAGCGGTACAATGTCCGCGTCTACGGCGGGAACCTTCCGTTCCACTACCAAGGCCGTCACCGACGCTAGCAGGGATCCAAGAGAGGCTATGAGCCAGCGACAGCTTTGCATCTTCCCCGCTGCGATCGCAGCGACTACCGTGATCGTGGCACTTGCGGCGATCGCGCCCGCGCCGGCCCGCGCCGAAGCCAACCGCATCGTGTTGCGAGTCAACGACCGCATCGCGACCCTCTACGACTACGAGGTCGCAAAGCGCGATCGGCTCAACGAGCTGCGCCGGCGCCAGCTGCCACAAGAAGAGACCGAGCGGCTGCGGGCGAGCTTGCCGGTCGACACTCTGCGTGACCTCTATGAGGAGATGCTGGTCCTGTCGCGCGCGGACCAGCTGGACATCCGCCTGACCCCGTCCGAGCTGGCCGATGCGGTCGAGCGCTCGAAGGAAAACTTCGGCATCAGCAGCGACGCCGACTACGAGCGCGCCCTGGCCCAAGTCGGCATGACGCGCGAGTCGTTCCGCGACCAGATCGAGAAGAACCTGCGCATGCGTGAGGTCTTCGCCAAGGAGGTCTACTCCCAGGTGGAGGTCACCGAGGAAGACCTGCGCCGCTACTACGGCACCCACCTGGAGGAGTTCGCCGAGCCCAGCGCGGTCCGGCTGCGCGAGATCGTAGTTCTCGACAGCGGCGGCCTGGCCGAGGCCGAGATGACCGAGATCGCGGGTGGGCTGCGCCAAGCGATGCTGGACGGCGCCGAGGCCGAGCTTCTGGCCGAGCACCAGCCGGCCGGGCGGACGACGGGTTGGATCGAGCTGGGTTGGGTCACCGTCGAGGACCTGGACGAGGCTCTGGCCGCGGCGCTTGCGGCGCTCGAAACCGGGGGCGTGAGCGAGCCGACTCGGGCGCGCGGCGGCCTGCACCTCTTGCAGGTGCTCGAGCGGCGCGAAGCAGCGGTCCAGGAGTTCGCCGCCGTCCAGGAAGAGATCGAGCTCCAGGAGCGCGACCGGCGTTTCCAGGACAAACTGGCCGGGTACATGGCCGATCTCGAGGCCGCGGCCTACGTCTTGGCTTATCCGCCTCCGGAGGCAGCGGGCTTCCAAGGCCTGACCGGGGCTTCTGGAGCGGCTGGCTCGGATGACCCCCTGGACGGGCCGGCCGGCGCCTCGGTCCCCGAGTCCGCGACCGAAGGCCGCTAGCTAGCCGGCAGAGCGCCGTCGGCGAGCGGCCGGAGCACCCTCGCTCGGACTTGCGCCGAAATTTCGCCCACGTGCCGGCCAGCGTGGTCCAAAATGGACAGAAGTGGACCTCAGTGGTAGACTCGCCCGAGTCTCTGGAAAGGGTGTCTGCGGACATGTTTCGGGGTAGTGCGCCAACCAAAATCGACGACAAAGGCCGGCTCAAGGTGCCGACCGGCTTCCGGAGGGAGCTGGAGGAACGCTATGGCCGTGATGTCTTCATTACCTCCGTGATGGGCGATGCGGCGTTGGTCTATCCACTCGATGTCTGGAAAGGCGTCGAGGAACGGCTGGCCAAGCTGCCCTCGACCGACCGGACCAGGAGGCGCTACCTGGAGCGGGTATCGTATTTCGGCCAGCAGGCCCAACTGGATGCTCAGGGCCGCGTCCTGGTGCCGCAGATTCTGCGTGATCGGGCGGCGATGGCGGGGGAGGTCATCGTCAGCGGCCGGCTCGATCATCTGGAGGTATGGAACCACGAGCGGCTGACCAAGCGCTTCGACGATCAGCCGTTCACGGACGACGATTTCGAGTATCTGAGCGAGCGGGACATCTAGGTCCCGTCCGCTTGAAGTTCATTGAATCGAGTGCGGTGCGGCACGTACCCGTTCTGGTCGAAGAGGTCCTGGACTTTCTGGCCCTCGAGGGAACGGGGCTGGTCGTGGACTGCACGGTGGGGCTCGGCGGTCACGCGGAAGCGATTCTGAGCCGGAATCCGGGTGTCGATCTCTTGGGGATCGACCGGGATCGAGAGGCGCTGGCGCTGGCGCGAGAGCGCCTCTCGCGGTTTGGCGAGCGCGTGCGCCTGGTCGAAGCGACCTTCGATCGGGTGGGCGAGGTGGTGGCTGCCGAGGGCTGGACGCGGGCGGTCGGGATCCTGGCGGATCTGGGCGTCTCATCGCTCCAGCTGGATCGTGCCGAGCGGGGCTTCAGCTTCCGGCGGGACGGCCCCCTGGACATGCGGATGGGAGACGGGGATTTGACGGCGGCTGAGGTCGTTGCAACCTATTCGGAGGAAGCGTTGCGAGAGATGTTTTGGAAGTATGGCGACGAGCGGCAAGGCCGCCGGATTGCGCGTGCCGTCGTGGAGGCGCGCCGGGACCGGTCTATCCAGACGACGGGCGAGCTGCGTGATCTCGTGCACCGCGCCAAGAACGTCCGGCCCGGATCTCGCGAGGGCAGGGTGGATCCGGCGACCCGTGTTTTCCAGGCGTTGCGGATCGAGGTCAACCAGGAGCTGCGCCAGTTGGAAGGACTTCTGGACGAGGTCTCCCGACTGCTGGAAGATGACGGTGGCCGGCTGGTGGTGATTTCCTATCACTCGCTCGAAGACCGCCTGGTCAAGAACTCCCTGCGCCGCTTGGCCCGCGGCAAGATCGACGAGGTGACCGGCCGTCCCCACGCCGAGACCCGCGTCATCGAGGTGCTGACCAAGAAGCCGGTTCGTCCGAGCGACGCCGAGGTCGCCGTCAACCCACGTGCTCGGTCCGCGCGACTGCGCGCGGCGAGGAGGCTGTAGCCGTCATGAGGCGTGAGTACGCGGTTGCGCGCCCGGTCGTCAACACGTACCTGATTCGCGAGCGGGACCGGCGCCGGCGGAGCGAGCTCCTGTGGGTAGCGGGAACGCTGCTGCCGGTCGGCCTGGGCGCGCTCCTCTACGTGTGGCTGCACGCTCAGGTGCTGGGCACCGGCTACCGAATTCACGCCATGGAAGAGGCCCTGCAGGGACTCCAGGAGCAGGCGCGCCAACTCGAGCTCGAGGCGGCGTATCTCGAGAGCCCGGGCCGCCTCGAGACGCGCGCGCGCGTCGAGCTGGCTCTTGGTCCCCTACGCGCCGACCAGATGCTCGTCGCGGGCGCTGTTCCCCTGGTCTCCGGCTCAATTGCCGAACCGGTTCGCGAGCCGGTCGGTGGGCCGCTCGGTGGAAGCGATCCGTGAAGAGCCGTCTCTGGATCTTTCTCGCGCTGATGGCGCTCTGGGCGGGGGCGATCTCGGCGCGTCTCTACCGCGTCCAAGTCGTTGACCACGCTCGCTATCTGGACAAGGCCAGCGAACAGCAGCAGCGGGTGGTCGAGCTGGTGCCGCCCCGGGGCACCCTCTTCGATGCCCGCGGCCGGACGCTTGCCGTGTCGGTGGCGGTGGACTCGGTCTATGTGTTGCCACACGAGGTCCTGGACCCGGCCGGTGCCGCCGCCGAGCTGGCGCGCCTCTTGGCCGCGAGCGAATCCGAAATCTTCGAGCGTCTGACCTCGGAGAAGCGCTGGCTGTGGCTCGAACGGCAGTTGGATCCGCCCGTGGCCGGAGCGGTGCGTGCCCTCGAGCTCGAGGGTATCGGTTTCGTGCGCGAGAGCAAGCGCTTCTACCCGCTCCAGGAAACGGCCGGGGCCGTGCTCGGGTTCGTGGGCACCGACCACACGGGTCTGGCCGGGCTCGAAGCTGCGTATAACGAGCTCGTCTCCGGGCGTTCGGTCGATCGGCGCCTGGTCAAGGACGCCCGTGACGGCCGGGTAGTCGCGCCCGGCTACTCGTTCATCGACGCCGAGCCCGGGGCGGATCTCCACCTGACCCTGGACGCCACGGTGCAGCACGTGGTCGAGGAGGAGCTGGCCGCGGCGGTGAGCGCGAGCTCGGCGAAGCAGGGTGTGGCGATCCTCATGAACCCTGCCGACGGCGCCATTCTGGCGATGGCCTCGGAGCCGGCCTTCGACCCCAACCGTTTCTCCGAGTACGACGCCGAGCGCTGGCAGAACCTAGCGATCCAATTCGCCTACGAGCCGGGCTCGACCTTCAAGGCGGTGACCGCCGCCGCCGCCCTCGACCGGAACCTGATCGATCCGATGGACGTGATCGATTGCGAGCACGGCAGCATCACCCTGGGCCGCACCGTGATCCGCGATCACAAGCCCTTCGGTGACTTGACGCTTCGTGACGTGATCGCCGCCTCAAGCAACGTGGGCGCGATCAAGACTGGGCTCTTGGTCGAGCGGGAGGACTTCTTCGCGACCACGCGCGATTTCGGTTTCGGCCAGCGCACCAACGTGGACCTACCGGGCGAGAGCGCCGGCATCCTGCGGCCGGTGGAGCGCTGGGCCAGAAACGAGGCCGCCTATCTGTCGATCGGCCAAGGTCTGTCGGTCACGCCCATGCAACTGGTGACCGCGTTCGCGGCTCTCGCCAATGGTGGCTACCGGGTGCGTCCTCATCTGGTGTCCGCGCTGGGCCGCGGCGGGCGCTTGGAGCGGCTGGACCGGCCCATCGCTACGGAGCCGGTGGCCCATCCGGCGACTCTGCGCTCGCTCTTGCGAATGCTCGAGGCGGTGGTGGATGAAGGAACCGGCCGGGCGGCGGCTGTGGACGGGTACCGCGTGGCCGGCAAGACCGGCACGGCGCAAAAGGCCGTTCCGGGCGAAGGGTACTCGGCAACCGCCCACATCGCCTCGTTCGCAGGGTTCGCCCCATCGCGTGAACCGGTGGTGGTGGGGGTCGTCATCCTGGATGAGCCGGTCGGCCGGTACCACGGCGGCGAGGTCGCCGCGCCGGTGTTCGGCCGCGTCGTGGAGCGCGCCTTGCCCTACCTGGCGGTGCCGCCCGCCCCGGGCTCGCGCTTGGCCGCGGCGCCTGGCGAGAGGCCAGTGCTCCCAGCTCGAGAAGCCCGGCGCGAGCTCCCCATCGACGCGATCCCGGACCTCCAGGGTCTGACCGCGCGCGAGGCGATCCGGGTTCTTGCGAAGCGGGGGATCACCCCATCCATCAACGGCAGTGGATTCGTCAGCGCCCAGTCGCCTCCGGCCGGCCTACCGCTCGACGCGGCCCAAGGCACGGTCGAGATCTGGCTGGGAGATCGCTCCTCTTGATGATCGAGCTCATGCGTGCCGCCGACCTGATAGCCGGACTTCCGATCGGTGCCTCCGAGACCGATTTCGAGATCACCGGCGTCCAGCACGACTCCCGCCGCGTCCATCCCGGCGATCTCTTCGTGGCCCTGGTGGGAGAGCGATTCGATGGCCGGGCCTTCGTCGACGACGCCCTGGCCAGGGGTGCCTCCGGCGTTTTGACTTCCGGCGCGCGCCCGTCGGGCGTTCGAGCGCCGTGGCTGGTGACCGAGGATCCTCGATCCGTCCTGGGTCCTCTCGCCGCCAGACTGGCGGGCCATCCGGATCGCGAGCTGACCCTGGTGGGCATCACCGGAACCAACGGCAAGTCAACGGTCACGGCGCTCGTGGCCGCTGTCCTGGAAGCCGGTGGCCGAGCCACGGGATCGCTCGGCACTCTCGGCTTTCGGTTTGGGACCGAGACCTCGGCGACAAGTGAGCGCACCACCCCCGAGGCCACCGAGTTGGTTCCTTGGTTGCGCGAGGTTCGGGATCGGGGCGCCGATGCGGTGGTGATGGAAGTCTCCTCGCACGCGCTCGCCTTCGATCGGGTCGCGGGCCTCGAGTTCGATCTCGCCGTCTTCACCAACCTGTCGCGCGACCACTTCGACTTTCACGCCGGCTTCGAAGACTACTTCGCCGCCAAGCGTCAGCTCTTTGAGCGCCTGAAGAGTAGCGGCTCGGCGGTGGTCAACGTTGCCGACGCCTACGGTCGCCGCCTGGCAGCGGAATTGACCGCGGAATGGACCGGCGAGGTGGTCTCTGAATTGGTTGCCGCGCCTACGGATCTGGGGACCCCGACTGCCAGCGAATCGGGCCGCCCGGAGACGCTCGTGACCTACGGCTCCGGCGGCGATGTCTCGGTGGTCGAGGCCACGCTCGATCTGGACGGTATCCGAGCGCGGCTCGAGACGCCGGCGGGCGTGCTCGAGATCTCCTCGACGCTCCGCGGACGGTACAACCTCGAGAACCTTCTGGCGTCGGCCGCCTGCGGCGTCGCACTCGGGATCGAGGTCGATGCCGTCCGGGCCGGACTCGAGGTCGTCGGACCGCTTCCGGGCCGGCTCGAGCCGGTGGAGCACGGCCAGGAGTTTCCGGTGTTCGTGGACTACGCCCACACCGATGCGGCGCTTGCCGCCACCCTTCGGTCGCTGCGCGAGCTCGCCCCGGATCGGCGCATCCTCTGCGTCTTCGGCTGCGGTGGAGACCGCGATCCGGGCAAGCGGCCGCTCATGGGCCGGGCTGTCGGAGAGCTCGCCGATCTGCCGATCGTGACCACCGACAACCCCAGGAGCGAAGACCCACTGGCGATCATCGCGGCGGTCGAGACCGGGCTCAAGCAGAGCGGCTCCCGGGAGTACCGCGTCGTACCGGATCGACGAGAGGCCATCCGGCGGGCCCTGGCGGTGGCCGACGGCGCTTCCCTGGTCTTGGTGGCCGGCAAGGGGCACGAGCAGGGACAGGACGTCGGCGGAGAGGTCTTGCCGTTCTCGGACCTCGAAGAGATCCGGCTGGCCCTGGAGGAATCTGCCCGGGAGCGTGCTGATGGCTGAGGGCACCCTGGGCGAGGCCGCGGGCGCCATGGGCGGCGAGCTCCTTGCCGGAGATCCATCGGCTCCGTGGCGCGGCGCGGTGCTGGACTCGCGCCAGGTAACCGGTGGCGAGTTGTTCTTCGCCCTTGCCGGCGAGGTGACCGATGGCCATCGTTTCGTGGCCGATTCGCTGGCACGAGGCGCCGCGGCCGCGATCGTAGAGCGCGATCCGGAAGAGTCCGCTCCGGGTTTCGATCGGTCGAGCGGACTGATCCGGGTACCGAGCGCGCTCGATGCGCTTCACGCCCTGACTTCGGACGTGCGCGCCCGTCTGCCCGAGCAGTTGGTGGCGGTGACCGGCTCCGCCGGCAAGACCACGACCAAGGAACTGCTGGCGCGGATGCTCGCCAGCCGCTATCGGGTCGCCAAGAATCCCGGCAATCTCAACAATCTCTTCGGATTTCCGATCTCGCTGCTTTCGATTCCGGAGGACACCGAGTGGATGGTGGCGGAGATGGGCATGTCGACGCCCGGTGAGTTGAGCCGGCTGGCGGCGCTCGGGCGGCCTGACTTCGTGGTCTACACCAACGTTCGGCCGGTGCATCTCGAGTTCTTCGACGATCTGCGCGGGATCGCCGAGGCCAAGGCCGAGCTGCTGGAAGGACTCGGCCCGGCCGGTACGGTGATCGCGAACGCCGACGATCCGGAAGTGGTCCGGATCGTGGCGCGGCATCCCGGCAAGGTGATCTGGTACGGGCGCGCGTCCGTGGCGCCGGGCGATACCGAGTGCGAACTCGACTACGGTGCTGAGGACGTGGCCGAGGACGGCGCCGGGGGCATCGATTTCATCCTCTGCGTCGGCGGCGAGCGGCGCGCGGTGTCCCTGCCGCTCTACGGCAGCTTCCACGTCGACAACTTCCTGGCGGCGGCGGCCTGTGCCCACACCGTGGGCGTTTCGCTGGACGCGATCGTGGCTTCGGCCGCGGAGGTCCGCCCGGCGGCGATGCGCGGCGAGCTCCACCGGCTGGCCGGCGAGCGTGTCGTCATTGACGACAGTTACAACTCGAACCCCGATGCTCTCGGGCGCGCGCTGGCATCGGTCCGGCGCCTGGCCGGACGCCGGCACTGGGCGGTTCTGGGCTCGATGCTCGAGCTCGGACCGGGCTCGCCGGAGTTTCACTTGCGCGCCGGCGAGGAAGCCGCCGAGCTGGGCTTTGATCCGATCGTTGCCGTCGGCGAGGAAGCGCGTCCGCTGGCCGAGGCCGCCGGCGGCGCCGGGCGGCGGGCGCTCTGGTTCGCCGAGGCCGAAGAGGCGGCCGAGTTCGCGCTCGGCGAGATGCGGGACGGCGACGTGCTCTTGGTCAAGGGCTCGAGAGGCGTCGGGCTGGACCGGGTCGTGGCGGACCTTTGCGGAGGAACGGACTGATGCTGTTCCATCTGCTCGTGCCCCTGGCCGATCGGTTCGCGGCGTTTAACGTGTTTCGCTACATCACCTTTCGTTCGGCCGGCGCTATCGTCACTGCGGTGCTGCTCTCGCTCCTGCTGGGGCCGCGCTTCATCGCCTGGCTGCAGAAGCTCTCGATCGGGCAGAACATTCGCGACGAGGGTCCCGAGGGCCATCAGGCCAAGGCCGGTACGCCGACCATGGGCGGCGTGCTGATCCTCTTTGCCGTGGTCGTGCCGACCCTGCTGTGGGTGAACCTGACCAACCCGCTGGTCTGGGTGGCGATTGGCGTCACCGTGGCCTACGGCCTGATCGGCTTCGTCGATGACTTCTTGAAAATCCGCCGCCGGCGCAACCTGGGCCTGACCGCCAAGGGCAAGTTCTTCCTGCAGATCGCCGTGGGCGCGGTCGCGGCGGCCACCATCCTGGGCCTTCCCGACCAGTGGGGCGTCAATTCCACGGTGGCCTTCCCCTTCTTCAAGCGAGCGGTCTTCGACATCGGATGGCTTTATATCCCCTTCGTCGCGCTGGTTTTGGCGGGCGCGTCGAACGCGGTCAATCTGACCGACGGACTGGACGGGCTGGCGATCGGTGCGACGCTGATCGCGGCGGCTACCTACGGCGTCTTTACCTACATCGCCGGCCATTCGGTGGTGGCTAGCTACCTCCAGGTGCCTCACGTTCGGGGCGCGGGGGAGGTCGCCGTTTTCTGTAGCGCCCTGGTCGGGGCGAGCCTGGGATTCCTATGGTTCAACGCGCATCCGGCCCAGGTCTTCATGGGCGACGTCGGCTCGCTGGCGCTCGGCGGAGCTATTGGCACGGTGGCGGTGCTGGCCAAGCAGGAGATCGTCCTGGTGCTGGTCGGCGGGCTGTTCGTGGTCGAAGCGCTGTCGGTGATCATCCAGGTGCTCTCCTACAAGTTGACCGGCAAGCGGGTGTTCCGCATGGCGCCCATTCATCACCACTTCGAGCTCAGCGGATGGTCCGAACCCAAGATCATCGTGCGCTTCTGGATCGCGGCCTTCCTGTTCGCGCTGCTGAGCCTTTCGACCCTGAAGCTGCGATGAGCGCTGAGACCTACCAGCCTGGCTCTGACGGCTCTGCTGGCTCCACGAGCCCTGAAACCCCGACGCTCGGGTGGCGTCGCGCCCTGGTCTACGGCCTGGGCCGCTCGGGGACCGCGGCCGCGCACTTTCTGTGCAGCCGCGGGATCGAAGTTGTAGGCGTGGACCGCCGTTCGGCGCCGGCTCTGGATCTCGCCGAGCTCGAGCGTTTCGAGTCTTTCGAGCCGCGTCTCGGTGCCGAGCCGGAGGAGTTACCGCAAGGGATCGATGGGGTCGTGGTCAGTCCCGGCGTCGCCCCGGATCGTCCGCTCCTGGTCGATGCCGAGAGGCGCGGCGTGCCGATCTTGGCCGAGGTGGAGCTGGCCTTTCCGTTTCTGGAGGGGCCGGTGGTCGGCATCACCGGCAGCAACGGCAAGAGCACGACCACGGCGATGACCGGCGCCCTTCTGGAAGCCGCCGGATTCGCCGTCGAGGTCTGCGGCAACATCGGCGTGCCGCTGGTGTCGCGGGTCGAGGGACCCAGGGACCGAGTCTTCGTGGTCGAACTGTCGAGCTTCCAGCTCGAGGGCACGGCGAACTTCCGGCCCAGCGCGGCCGCCCTGCTCAATATCTCGCCGGACCACATCGACCGGCACTGCACCGTCGAACGGTACGTGGCAGCCAAGCTCCGCCTGCTGGCCAATCAGGAGTCCACCGACTGCGCCGTGCTCAATGCCGATGATCCCTGGCTGCGCGAGGCCGGATTGGCCACCCGGGCGCGCAAGCGCTTCTTCTCGCGGCTCGGCAGGGTGGCGGACGGCTGCTATCTGGACGGCGACCGGGTTGTCGAGGTCGAGCCCGAGGCCGGCGAGCGCGAGCTCTTCCGGCGTTCGGACGTGGCGCAGCCGGGCGAGCACAATCTGGAGAACGCGATGGCGGCCGCGCTCTTGGCGCGCTCTCTGGGAGCTCCGCCTCAGGGCTTCGGCCGGGCTCTGGCCGGTTTTGCGGGCCTGCCGCACCGGATGCAGACGGTGGCCGTGGCCGGTGGCGTGCGCTGGATCGACGATTCGAAGGGCACCAACGTCGGCGCCGTCCTCAAGTCCCTCGAAGGCTTCGAGGATCGCTCGGTGCATCTGATCCTGGGCGGTCAGGCCAAGGGCGAGAGCTTCGTTCCGCTGTCCGAGACGGTGGCGCTGAAGGCCCGGGCGGTGTACTTGATCGGCGAAGCGGCGGCGACGATCGCCGAGGACTTGGGCCCCGAGGCCGCGGGTGTGCGCACGGTGGAAACACTTGAACGCGCGGTCGCCGACGCCCACCGCCGGGCGCGGTCCGGTGAGACGGTGCTGCTGTCGCCGGCCTGCGCCAGCTTCGATCAGTTTCGCAACTTCGCCCACCGTGGCGAGCGCTTTCAAGAGCTGGTGCGCGAGGCTCTCGGGGGACGCAACGGAGGGGACGATGGCTAAGAAGCTGGCCTTCGACCACGTCCTCTTTACCGCGCTCATCATCTTGGTGGGCTTCGGCCTGACCATGGTCTTCTCGGCCAGTGTTGCCGCGGCCGAGGTCCGGAACGGCTCGGCCAGCTCGCTGGTTCTGAAGCAGGCGGTCGCCGCCGGGCTGGGCCTGATCGCGATGTGGCTCCTGATGCATCTCGACTATTCCTGGTTCGGGGACCGGCGGGTGGTGTGGTCGCTTTTCGGGCTGGCGGCGGCACTCCTTGTTCTGGCCCTGGCCTCGCCGGCTCTCAACAACACCAACCGCTGGCTGCTGATTGCGGGTTTCTCGTTCCAACCCTCGGAGCTCGCCAAGCTCAGCCTGGTGCCGCTCATCGCCTACCAGCTTGCCAAGACCGAGGACCTGCGCTCGGATCGCCGCTACGTCGTGCCGATCGTCGCGGTGACGGCGATTCTGGCGGGTCTCGTCCTTCTGGGCCGGGACCTGGGCTCGGCCGCGATGCTCGTCGCCATCGCCGGCATGCTACTGTTTTTGGCCGGATTGCCGATTTGGCAACTGCTGCTGGCCGGCGGGGCGGTGGGCCCGCTGGTGGCGGCGGCGATCTATTTCGAGCCCTACCGGCGTGCCCGCTTCCTGGCCTTCCTGGACCCCGAGAGCGATCCACTGGGCGGCGGCTTCCAGGCGCTCCAGTCGTTGATTGCGATCGGCTCGGGCGGTCTCCTGGGTCGCGGCCTCGGCGAGGGCGTGCAGAAGCTCCATTTCCTGCCGTATCCGCACTCGGACTTCGTCTTCTCGATCCTGGCCGAGGAGCTCGGGCTCGTCGGCTGCGCCGTCCTGCTGATCCTGTTCGCGGTGCTCTTGTGGCGCGGGGCCCGGGCTGGGCGGCGGGCTCCCGACGCCTTCGGTCGCTACCTGGCCTGGGGGCTCGCCGGAGCCTTGGTGATTCAGGCGGCGATTCACGTGTCGGTGGCGCTCTCGATGCTGCCGGCCACCGGCATGACCTTGCCGTTCGTCTCCTACGGAGGCTCGTCCCTGATGATGAGCCTGGCGGCGTGCGGCGTTCTCCTCAACGTGTCCCAGCATGGATGATGTGGACGAGGCCCGACCGAGATCGACGGTTCACGTCTTGGTTGCCGGTGGCGGGACCGGCGGCCACGTCTTCCCGGCGCTCGCCGTTGCCGACGAGCTCGTCGGCGGAGGGCACTCCGTGAGCTGGGTGGGACGCCCCGAGGGCATGGAGGAGACGTTGGTGCGGAAGGCGGGTCTGCCCTTCCATCCGCTGGCCGCGCGGCCCTGGCTGGGCCGGGGAGCGATGTCGAAGCTCGGCGCGCTCGCCACCCTCGCCGCGTCGGCCTGGAAGGCCCGCGGTCTGATCCGGTCGATGGGCGCCGACGCCGTCTTTGGTACCGGCGGCTACGTATCGGCCCCGGCGGTCGTGGGAGCGCGGCTGGCCGGCCGGCCCGCCATGATCTTCGAGCCCAACGCCCGCTCGGGCGCCGCCAACCGGGTGGTGTCGCGCTGGTGCCGCGAGGCCCTGACCGCCTACGAGGACACCGGTGGAGATCTGCGCTGTCCGAGTGTGGTCACCGGGACCCCGGTGCGCTCGGCGTTTCACCGGATCGGTTCGCTGCCGGTTGGGCCGCCGCACCTGCTCGTACTGGGGGGGAGCCAGGGGGCGCTCCAGATCAACCAGATGGTGCCCGAGCTCGTCGCCGGGCTTCGCCAGAGCTTCCCCGACCTCACGGTGACCCACCAGACCGGACGGGCGCACCTCGAAGCGGTCCGGACTGCCTACGCAGATCGGGGTCTCGGGGGCGCCGACGGCGCGGGCATCGAGACGGCGGCGTTTCTGGAGGATGTGGCCGGGGCCATGGCCCGGGCGCACGTGATCGTCTCCCGGGCGGGAGCCTTGACCTGCGCCGAGATTGCCGCCGCGGGACGGCCGGCGGTGTTCGTGCCCCTGACCGCATCCGGCGGCGGGCACCAGCGCTACAACGCCACCAGCCTCGAACGCGGCGGCGCGGCCCTGGTCCTGGATGGCGACGAGCTGACCGCCGCGGATCTTCTGGCCGCGGTCACCGGCCTGCTGGAGGACCGACCGCGCCTGGAGGCGATGGCTCGGAGCGCGCGGCTCCATGCCCACCCCGAGGCGGCCGAACGGATCGCCGATCGCCTGGTCGCGGGCGCCTTGAGTCCGGTGAGACGGAGCGCGGCGGCGGAGGTCGCGCCATGATGTTCCAGCACTTCGCGGATCTCTCCCGCGTTCATTTCATGGGCATCGGCGGTGCGGGCATGAGCGGCATCGCCGAGGTCCTGACCGATTACGACCTGGAGGTCACGGGCTGTGACGTTCAGGAAAGCGAGACCACGGCGCGGCTGCGCGACCTAGGGATCGCGATCGAGATCGGGCACTCGGCGGAGCATCTGAGCGAGGTCGATCTGCTGGTGGTCTCGTCCGCCATTGCCGGCGATCACGAGGAGGTCGACGCCGCGCGGCGCCGCAATGTCACGGTCGTGCGCCGTGCCGAGATGCTGGCTGAGCTCATGCGCCTCAAGTACGGCATCGCGGTTGCCGGAACCCACGGCAAGACGACCACGACCTCGCTGGTTGGAACTCTCTTGACCGACGCCGGACTCGACCCGACCGTCATCGTGGGCGGCAGGCTGCGGGTCACCGGCACGGGGGCCCGGCGCGGGCACAGCGACTATCTCGTGGCCGAAGCCGACGAGTTCGACCGGAGCTTCCTGAGGCTCCAGCCGATCCTAGCCGTCATCACGTCGATCGACTTGGAGCACCTGGACACCTACCGTGACCTGGACGAGATCCGGGAGGCCTTCGTCAGCTTCGCTTCGAAGGTGCCGTTCTTCGGAGAGGTGATTCTGTGCCTGGACGACCCCAACGTGCAGGGCATCCTGCCGGACCTCTCGGACCGGCGGACCCTGACCTACGGCTTCTCGCCCCAGGCCGATCTTTCCGCCCGGGATCTCGAGACCACGAAGACCGGCATGCGTTTTACGGCCGTGGCCGCCGACGCCGGTGAGCTGGGCGCCGCCGAGATCCCGCTGCCGGGCCGGCACAACGTCCAGAACGCGCTCGCCGCGATCGCGGTCGGGCGCGCCGTGGGCCTCGAGTTCGACCGCATCGGAGCCGCCCTGGCCGACTTCACGGGCGTCCATCGCCGCTTCGAGCGCATGGGGTCCTGGCGTGGCGCCGAGGTCGTGGACGACTACGCTCACCACCCGGCTGAGGTGTCGGCGACGCTCACGGCGGCCCGGAGCTTCTTTCCGGACCGGCGCATCCACGTGGTGTTTCAGCCCCATCTCTACAGCAGGACTCGCGACCAGGCCGAGGGCTTCGGCCGCTCCTTGCTGGCCGCCGATCACGCTCTGGTGACCGCGATCTATCCTTCCCGGGAGCAGCCGATTCCGGGAGTGACCGCCGAGCTCGTCGTGGATGCGGCCCGGCGGAGCGGGCACCGTCGGGTCGAGTCGGTCGCCGATCTGGCGGCGGCCCGGGATCTCCTGGCCGCTTCGGTCGAGGCCGGTGACGTCATCATCACGATGGGAGCCGGCAGTGTCTACCGCCTGGCGGAAGACCTGGTCGGGGAGGACGCATGAGCGAGCCGCGCGAGCCTCGCACCACGATGCCGGCGGCCGAGCGGCCGGTCGCGGAGAGCTTCCGCCGGAGACAGTTCCGCGCGCCTCATAAGCAGCCCCGCCTCTGGGTCCGCTTGCTCCGTCCGTTCCTTGCGGCTCTGGCGCTGGTGGGCGTCCCCGGGATCCTGACCGCCTGGGTTCTTCTGTCTCCCGAGTTCGCCGTCGCCAGTGTTTCGGTCTCGAGTCCGGGCCGAGTGTCTTCGGCCTGGGCCGGCCAGCGTCTGGACGGGCTCAAGGGCCGCCATCTCTTCGAGGTCTCGATACACGACGTGGAAAGCGCCCTCGGCCCGCATCCCTGGCTGCGGGGCGTCCGTCTCAACAAGCGCCTGCCCGATCACCTGGCGGTCGAGATTCTGGAGCGGCGGCCCGTGGGCCTGCTCCAGCGGGACGGCGAGCTGCTCTTCCTGGATCGGGAGGGCCGAGTGATCGTGACCTTCGATCCGATGCTCGAGGTGCGGGACTTCGTGGTGTTGAGCGCCGAGGATCCTTCGCCCGAGACCCTCGCGTCGGGTCTCGAGCTGGCCCGCCGCTGGCGGGAGACCGAGTTGCCGTGGGCGGATGGCCTGTCCCAGATCGAGGTTCTGACGCCGTTCGACTTCCGCGTGTTCACGGCCGGCCTGCCCTGTCCGGTCCTGGTCACCCACGACCGCCTCGAGCCGGGCCTCCAGGCCCTAGCTGGTGTCGGACTCGAGCACCTGGCCCGGCTGGCGCCCCTGGCGGCCGTGGATCTGAGATTTCAGGGGCAAATCGTTTTTCAACCGGCGGCCGGGAAGCCGCACAAGAAAGAGGTCGTAGCTGATGCCTAAGCCGAATCCATACACCGTAGCGATCGACATCGGTTCGTCCAAGGTAGGTGTTCTCATCGGACTCACCAACGACGACGGCTTCATGGAAGTCGTGGGCAAGGGATACGCCGTCAACCGCGGCACCCGCAAGGGGCACGTCGTCAACGTCGAGGCTACGGTCGAAGCGCTGAAGAAGGCTTCGGAAGAAGCCGAGGTGATGGCCGGTGTGGAGGTCGATCGGGCCTACGTCGGAATCGCCGGCAGCGATTCCCGCTCGGTCAACTCGCGCGGCATGGTCTCGGTGGCCGGCAAGAACCAGGAGATCGGCCGCGCCGATATCCGGCGGGCCCTGGAGGCGGCCCAGGCGGCGGCACTGCCCTCGGACCGCGAGATCCTGCATGCCATTCCCCAGGAGTTCATCGTCGACGACCAGGGCGGCATCTACGACCCGCTGGGCATGATGGGCTCGAGGGTCGAGGTCGCGGTCCATCTGGTGACCTGCAACAGCACCCGCGCCAAGACCCTTCTGACCTGTGTGAACCGCGCGGGGATCGAGGCCATCGAGATGGTCTTCGAGCCGCTGGCGACGGCCGAGGCCGCGCTCACCCACGACGAGCGCGAGCTCGGTGTCCTGCTGCTGGACGTCGGCTCGGGTACCACCGAGTACGGTTACTTCACCGAGGGCGAGGTCCATCACAGCGGCGTTCTGCCGGTCGGGTCCGGCCACTTCACCAACGATCTGGCCATGGTCCTGCGGACGCCGTTCGGAGAGGCCGAGCAGATCAAGATCCGCTACGGCTGCTGCCTGCCGGGAATGCTCGGCGAGGAGCAAGGCATCTCGGTACCGGCGGTGGCCGGCGGCCCGCCCCGCGTGGTGCCGCGAAGCGAGCTTTGCGGCATCCTTCAGCCCCGGGCCGAGGAGATCCTGTCGCTGGTTCGCGAGGACCTCCTGCGATCGGGCCTGGACGGCCACCTGCGCGGTGGCGTGGTCTTGACCGGGGGCGGCGCTCAGCTCGACGGTGTCCTCGAGATGGCCGAACAGATCTTCAACACCGGCGTCCGCTACGGGCTGCCGCAAGGGCTCGGCGGCTTGGTCGACGTGATCAGCTCGCCGACCTGGACCACGGCTTCGGGCTTGCTCCTCTACGGGCAGGCCGAAGAGGCGAAGAAACAACGCTCCGCCAGACATCGCGGCTCGGCCGTCCGCTCGATGGTGGGAAGCATCAAGGAAATGTTCTCGGACTTGCTCTGAGCCAAAACAGGGAGGCTTTCGAAATGATTTTATTCAGCGACCAGGATCTGGAAGGCGAACTGCCGATCACTCTCGAAGACGCCGACATGGTGCCGGCGAGGATCAAAGTCGTCGGGCTGGGAGGCGGCGGCGGCAACGCCGTCAACCGCATGATCGACGCGCGCATGGGGGGCATCGAGTTCATTGCCGCCAATACCGACCTCCAGGCTCTGCGCAAGTGCCGGGCGCCGGTGAAGCTGCAACTGGGTACGGCTTCGACCCGCGGCTTGGGCGCCGGCGGCGATCCGGAGATCGGGCGCCGCTCCGCGCTCGAGGATACCGATCGGATTCTCGAGCTCCTGCAGGGCTCGGACATGGTCTTTCTGACAGCGGGCATGGGGGGCGGCACCGGCACCGGTGCCATTCCGATCGCGGCCTCTCTGGCCGCCGAGATCGGCGCTTTGACCGTGGCCGTGGTCACCAAGCCCTTTGCCTTCGAGGGGCGGCGGCGCATGGCGCAAGCCGAGCGCGGGCTGGAAGAGCTGCAGAACGCCGTAGATACCTTGATCACGATTCCCAACGAGCGCCTGCTGAGCTTTGTCGAGCGTGGCACGCCGCTGTCTGAGGCCTTCCGGATCGCCGACGACGTCCTGCGCCAGGCGGTTCAGGGCATCAGCGATCTGATTACCGTGCCGGGTGAGGTCAACGTCGATTTCGCCGACGTCAAGACCGTGATGACCGGAATGGGCATGGCGCTCATGGGTACCGGCATCGCCAAGGGTGACAACCGGGCAACCGAAGCCGCCCAGCGGGCGATCTCGTCGCCGCTTCTGGAAGAGACGTCGATCGACGGCGCGCGCGGCGTGCTCATCAACATCTCGGGCGGCCGCGATCTGGCTCTGCACGAGGTGGCCGAGGCGGCCCAGCTCATCGAGTCGGCGGTGGCCGCGGATGCCCACATCATCTCGGGCATGGTCCTGGACGAGTCTCTGGAGGACGAGATGAAGGTCACGGTCATCGCCACCGGTTTTGCCGGCAGCGAGCCCCGCTTTCCCGAGCGCTCGCTGGATCACGATGATTTCTTCGCCGATCCGATCGGCCCGGCACAAAGCGACGCGGACACAGTCGAGCTGGCCAACGCTCCGCTTCAGACCTCGATACCGACCCAGGCCGCGCGCGCGGAATCCCGGCCGGCGCAGCAGCCTCAACCGCAGCCGCAAGCTCAGCCTCAGCAGCAATCTCAGCAGCAACCTCATCCTTCGGCGCCGCAGTCCGGTGACGAACAGTCCGAGGAGATTCCCTTCTACCGAAAGGTGCTGGCGAACTCCCAGGACGAGGATCCCAACGGCTTCGGGCCGAACTGGTCGAGTGTCGATGACTTCGACATCCCGACGGTTCTGCGGAAGCAGATGGACTGAGGAAGGATGTGAGGAGGCGGCGCGCCGGCGCCGCCTCCGAAAGGCGTCCGATGGCGGCGCGAGAGACGATCGAACCGCGGGAACGGCGGCTGTGGCTGACCGCCGCCGCATGGATCCTCGTGACCTATTCGACCCTCTACTTCGTGCGGGCGCCGGTCGAGTTCCTGCGCGCGCGGGGTCTCCTGGGATCCTTCGTCGGCTGGGTCTTCGCGGCCGCCGCGGTCGTGGGCCTGGTGTGGCTCGTCCGGCGCCGGCCCCGCCCGCTCGAGCTCGCGGTCTGGCTGGTCTTCGCCGCGGGATTGGGGGCCGCCTTGGGCCTGACCGGACGGGCGGAGGAGAAGCTCCACTTCTTGCAGTACGGCATTCTGGGCGGCCTGCTCTTCGGCGCCTTCCGTCTGCGCGGGGAGCGTCGCTCGGGAGCGTCAACCCGGAGCGGCGATGTGACCGCGGCGCTTCAGGCGCTGGGTCTGGGCGTCCTCGCCGGCTGGGGCGACGAGGGCATCCAGCACTTCTTGCCCAACCGGGTCTACGATCTCAAGGACGTGGCCTGGAACGGCATCGGCGCGAGCATCGCGATCGCCGCGCTCCTGGCCGCGCGCACGGTCCGGCGCCCTCGTAGCCGCTAGGGCTGTCCCAGATCGAAGGCCGCGATTTCCTTGCGGTCGCGGGCGTAGAGAATCGAGCCGGTCAGCGTCGGCACGGTCCAGCTCCGGGACGAGAACACCTCGGCCTTGGCGTCGATCGTGAGGCCTTCCGGCGTCGGCGTCGCCAGGGCCAGCGTGCCGTCCTCGTCCAGAATGATTAGGCGCTCGCCGGCCGCGAGCAGATTGGCTTTGGCAAAGTCCCGCATCCGGAACAGGATCTCGCCTGTGGCCGGGTCCGTGCCGGTGAGGAAGGCCGGGCCGAAGTCGCCGCTCGAGCCGTAGAGGAGGCCATTGACCAGGACCGCGGCTTGATGATGGATCTGAAGCTTTCCATTGGCCCAGAGCTCACGGGCACCGGCTTCGCCCGCGAGCTCGAAGGCGCGGGCACCGGTGTCGTAGGCCGAGGAGACGATGAGCCTGCTCTCGCCGTCCCAGATCGGGGTCGAAGCGTTGACGAAGTAGGGGGTCTCGTGCTCCGTGCGCCACAGGATGTCTCCAGACTCTGGTTCGAGGCCCACCACCTCGCCGGCCGCGAAGACCACGATCTGGTGGCCCCCGCTGGTGGCGATCGCGATCGGGGAGGCGAAGGCGGGCTCGATGCCGCCCGCGGCCCAGAGCTCGGCCCCGGTCTCGGGGTCGAGGGCCAGCACCCCGCGCTCGGGAGTTCCTCCGACCACGATCAGCCGCCCGTCGTGGAGTAGGGGACTGGCCGAATAGCCGAGCTGGGCCGGGCCGAACTCCCGGCTGGTGACGTCGAACTCCTCCCAGAGCTCCTTGCGCCAGATCTCGGCGCCGGTCGCGGCGTCGAGGCAGACCAGACGACCGGCGATGCCGGCGGCGTAGAGCCGCCCGGCGTCGATGAGGGGCGTCGTATGCGGTCCGGGGCCGTACTCCGTATAGAAGCTCGTCCACAACGGAGTGCTCCAGCCGGCGGTCCACAGAGTCCGGCCTGAGGCGCGGTCCAGGGCGACGACGAGCTCGCGGTCGCCGTCGCGGGCCATTGTGTAGAGGCGATCGCCCACGGCCGCGATCGCGGAGTTGCCGTCGCCCAGCGGGCGCCGCCAGAGCTCGCGCGGTCCGGTCTCCGGCCAGTCCATGGCGAGCTCGGCCGCGGGCACCTGGAAGTCCCGCGTCGGACCGCCCCACTGCGGCCAGTCGGGCCGGTCGGAAGAAGCTGTCTCGGCGCTGGCCTCTGAAGACGTGGTTTCGGTGGCCTGGTTCGACCAAGCAGAGCTCGATGCGGCGAGAACCGCGGCGGTAGTGGCAAGCAGGACTCCGGTTCGAAGCCGTGTGAAGCGGATGCTGGAGACGACGGGCATGGGCAACCTCCTTGCTCCATCCTACGGCGCTTCGCCGCCGAAGTTCGGGCGGCTGGCACGCCGAGGTCCTCTGGTACGATCCGAGGCCCGGCCTCGGCGCGCGAGTCGCCCGAGGAGGTCACCCAGGAGGTCGCCCCAGGAGGTCGCAATGGACGGATTCGAATCGGCACAAGAACAGCGCAACTGGCTGGAGAAGCTAGGAGCCTATATCCCCGGATTCAAGGGGTTTCAGGACCGCGAGCTGCGGCGAGAGGTGGACCGGATGCAGCGCGAGCAGCTCTCGCGCGACCTGACGGCTCTCAAGGGGTCGGTCCGGGCTGCCGCTCGGGACTACACCGACGCCGGGCAGATCGGCGTGCTCCACCTCTTCGAGCGCCTGGACCGCAAGCTCGACGGCCTGTCCCAAGCGGTCCGTTTCGCCGAGTACGGGGTCTCGGGTTTCTTCGACGTCGTCAAGATCGGCGAGGCCGAGCTCGCCCAACTGTACGAGTTCGACCTCGGCTTCCTCGAGGGCGTTCGATCGCTCGGAGACCGGATCGGGGCCATCCCGGCCCCGGGAGACGGCGACGCCAAGGCAGCGGTCGATCCCATCGTGGACGAGGTCGACGCCATGGCGCGGCGCTGGTCCGATCGCAAAGCGGTGATCGGCAACGTGGTCGGCACCGCCTCGTAACCTTTCGTACGCCAAGGAGAGCTCGCCATGAAAGTCATTCAGTACGTTGATGCCACCGGCCAGACCATGGTCGCCCGGGTTCCGAAGAGCGGAACCGAGGCGATCGAGTTGGGTAGCCAGCTGGTGGTCGAGGAAAGCCAGCAGGCGGTCTTCTTCCGGGACGGCAAGGCGCTCGACACCTTCCTCCCGGGTCGCCACACCCTGGCAACCCAGAACATTCCGCTGCTGGTCAGGCTGCTGGGCTTGCCGTTCGAAGGCAAGTCGCCGTTTCAGGCGGCGGTGGTGTTCGTTTCCACCAAGACCTTCTTGGATCTCAAGTGGGGTACCAAGGAGCCGGTGGCCTACCGCGACAAGGAACTGGCGATGATCCGGCTGCGCGCCTTTGGCAAGTTCGCGGTGCGGATTACCAACGCCCAGCAATTCGTCAACGAGGTAGTCGGCACCCAGGGTCTCTACACGACCGACGGCGTCGAGGGCTATTTCAAGGACGTGATCGTCGCCCGCCTGACCGATCTTCTGGGCGAGAACCTGGACTCCATCTTCGATCTGCCCAAGGTCTACGACGAGCTGGGGATGGGGCTCAAGGCCCGGGTCGCCGATGACTTCGTCAAGTACGGGATCGAGCTGGTGGATCTCTACCTGGGGGCGATCACGCCGCCAGAAGAGGTCCAGAAGATGATCGACGAGCGCACCGGCATGGCGGCGGTGGGGGACATGAACTCCTACTTGAAGTTCAAGGCCGCCAAGGCGATGGGCGATGCCGCGCAGCAGAGCGGCGGTGGCACTGGGGACGGCGTCGGCGCCGGCCTCGGCGTCGGCATGGGAGCGGGAATGGGCATGATGCTGCCGCAGATGATGAAGGAGGCCATGGCCGCCCCATCCACGTCCGAGGGTGGCGCTCCGGCGAGCGGCGCCGGCACTCCCGCCGGTGCGGAGGCGGCCACCGCGGCTGCCGCGACTGCCGGCGGCGCTGCGACCGGTGAGGCGACGGGCGCGACGTCGGAAGCAAGCTTCTGCCACCAGTGCGGCGGCAAGCTGCCGGAGGGAGCGCGCTTCTGCCCATCCTGCGGCACCAAGCTCACGGACTAGTCTTGCTGACCGCCGGGTCGTGAGGCCGTGAGCTCCGCGCGCGCCAACACGGTTCACTGCCCGCAATGCGGGGGTGAGAGCACGCTTCGCTCCGGGGAGCAGGTTTTCTCGTGCTCCTTCTGTGGCACCGCCCTCTTCTTCGATCGATCCCGAATCGTCAACCACTACCGGCTGCCGCGGCTCCTGGATGGGGACGCGGCCCGGGCGGCGCTGCGTCGCTGGATGGCGGGCAACGACACGGTGAAGGATCTGGATCGCAAGAGCACCTTGGAGGGTCTCGAGGCGATCGCCTTTCCGATGTGGCTCTTTCGCTCGCGCCGGTCGGCCTCGGGCGGGCACGAGGCGGTGGCGGTGGAACCGGCGGCACCGACGCCGATTCCGGCGCTGGCCGACCTCACCGTACCGGCCGGAGAGCTGGTGCCTTGGTCGCCCGAGGCTGGCGAGCCAGCCGAGACCGCCAATGGGGTCCGTGCGGCCGGCGCGGCCGGTGCGGATCCTGCCGCCGGGGAGCGCCTGGAGGCGTCGATACCTCTCGAGACCGCCCGCGAGTGGGTCGCTCAGCGGGGCTTCGCCGATGTCCAGGAGACCGCGCTGGTCGAGGTTCCGTTGTGGCGGGCGCGCTATCGATATCGGAACCAGGGGTACGCGGCGGTGGTCGAGGGATCGACCGGCAAAGTCCTGGCCTCGGTCTATCCCGAGAAGGCCGAGAGCCCCTACGTACTGGTCGCTGTTCTGGGACTGGTGCTCTTCGGCCTGGAAGGGCTCTTCATCCAGAATCCTCTCTTCAAGCTGGTCGCATACTCTCTGACCAGTGTTCCGTTGCTGCTCCTGGCCTGGCTGGTGACGAGGAAGGTATGAGCCCCGAAGTCCTGGATCGGCCGGAGGAGGGAGCCGGGAAGGAGGTCAGTGTGCCCGATCCGGATGCCGAGGTCATGTCCGATCCGCCGGCCGAGCCGGAACCGGTTGACGACCGTCTTTCCCACCGGGTCGAGGGACTTACCTGCCCCAACTGTGGTGGATCGCTGGCGGTCGAGACCGGACTGCGGGTGGTCTCCTGCAAGTACTGTCAGACGCCCCTCTTGGTCACTGCGGAAGTGGGGCTGCGGCGCCTGGCGGTGGAGCCGAGGATCGGGGCCGGCGAGGCGCGCAAGCTTGCGAAGAACTGGTTTCGGTCCGGCATGCGGAAAGACCCCAAGCTGGGCGCCAAGGCTCGCATGGCCGAGACCTTGCTTTGCTTTCTTCCCTTCTACCGGGTGGAGGCGGACTGTGTGGGCGTCGCCCTGGGCACCGAGCTGCGCCAGCGCACCGTGGGCTCGGGCAAGAACCGCAGGGTCGAGACCTACGAGGCTGACGTCGAGCGCAAGGTGACCAAGAGTCACGATCGAACGTACCCCGCGGTCAACGTCGAGGAGTGGGGAATCGGTCGTGTAAACCTGGTGGGAGATCCGCTCGTCCCCTTCGATCCCGAGGCTCTGCGGCGCCAAGGCATGGTCTTCGCTCCCACCGGCAACGAGGGTCACGTCTTGAACAAGGCCTTGAACCAGTTTCGCGGCGCCACCGATCCGGCCGCCGGACTACGCCGCACGCGCTTCAAGTTTCTCCAGACCCTGCGCGAGCGTCTGACGGTCATCTACTACCCGCTGTGGGTGGTGCGCTACCACTATCAGGATCGCGCCTACCAGGTGCTGGTGGACGCGGAGGACGGGAGCCTCGCCTACGGCAAGGCGCCCGGCAACGATTTTTTCCGGGCCGCCATGCTGGTCGGCGCCGAGGCCTTCGCCATGTTCCTGGCGACGACCGCGATTCAGTTCGCGGGGGGCAGTTGCGTCGGAATTGTCATCGTGGGCGGCATCGCCCTGTCGGTGCTTGCCTGGGGCTGGCGCCATTTCCGGCACGGCGGCGTGGTGATCGAGGGAACGGGTGTGGCCTCCGCGGCGCCGGAGCCGTCCGGAACGATCCTGTCCAACATGGCGGGGCACGCGCTCCGAGGACTGCGCCGGTGAGCACCGAATCCTTCCACTTGGTCGCCCTGGACTGCCCGTCGTGCGGTTCGTCGGTGGCGGCCTCGAGTGAGGACGTGGTCTTCTACTGCATCTCCTGCCGGAACGGCTACCGCTACCGCGGCCAGACGCCGCATCTCGAACCGGTGGAGGTGGCCTTCGTCGCCGCCTCGCACGTTGCCGCGGAACGCTACCTGCCTTTCTGGGTGCTGTCCGCTCGGGTCGAGATCCATGGCCGCGAGCGCGGACGACCGGGCCGTTCCGTTTCGATCAACGCGCTTCTGGACGGAGACTGGCATCGGGCGATTCCGGGACTCATGAAGGGCTTTTTCGGGGATCCCCCGAGCCGCGACCTGCGGGGCGACGGTGAGTTCGTTGTGCCGGCCTTTCGGGCGCCTCTGGATTCGACCGTCGAGCTCACCCGGCGCTACACGGACGCCTATCCCAAGCTCGACGAGAAGCTGGGCGAGCGTCTGACCGAGGGCTGTTTCGGCGTCGAGGACGCCAAGAAGCTGGCGCACTTTGCTCTTATCGCCTCCGAGGTGGACAAGCCCGATCTCCTGCGCGATCTCCAGTACTCGATGCACTTCGGCGAAGCTCGCCTTCTGGGCGTTCCGTTCGCCCGCAAGGATCAGCGGGGCACTGTCGAGACCTGGGCGGACTCGCTCTACGGCGTGCCTATCTAGCAAGCCCCTAGATGGGGCGGTGGCGCGGCCCGGACCCATGGCTTGGGCCCAGGTCGGCGCGCCGCTAGGCTGCTAGCATTCCCGGCGGAGTTTCGACCCCGTTTCGACCGCCCGAGCCTCAGGATGATCCGCAACCCCTCGCTGCTTCGCTACGCCTACATGCGTCTGTCGCGCGAGCTGGACGAGCGCTTCGAGTCGATGCTCCTGACCGGGCGAGTGAGCAAGTGGTACAGCGCCGTCGGCAACGAGGCGACCACCGTGGCGGCCGGCTTGGCGATTCAGCCGGGCGACGTGCTGGCGACGTTGCATCGGGACCTGGGCGCCATCCTGGCCGTGTATCTGGATCCGGCTCGGACCTTCCCGGGACTGGGTTTTGGCGAGCCCGACGGACGACGCCCGGACCCCGTCGAGCTTCTGGAACGGCTCGCGGGCCAGCTTCTGGGCAAAGCCACCGGCTTCTCCCAGGGCGTCGAGCGCTCGTTTCACTACGGCTACCTGGCGCCCGAGGCCGGGATCCGGCACGTTGGCATGATCAGCCACCTTGGATCCATGATTCCCGTGGCCGCGGGCTGTGCCTTTGCGCTCAAGCAGAACGGCAGTGACCGCGTGGCGATCAACTTCATCGGCGACGGTGGTACCTCCACCGGAGACTTTCACGAGGGGCTCAACATGGCGGCGGTCTGGCGTCTGCCCCTGGTGCTGGTGGTCGAGAACAACCGCTACGCGTTCTCGACACCGACCCGGGCGCAGTACGCCGCCGAGCGCTTGAGCGACCGGGGCCGGGGTTACGGAATCGCCGCCGAGACCGTCGATGGCAACGATCCCGACAAGGTCATGAAGGCGGTTGCCCGGGCGGTGACCCGGGCGCGGGCCGGCGACGGACCGACCCTGATCGAGGCCATGCTGGGACGCATGCGCGGCCACAGCCAGGGCGACGACTCTTTGAAGGTCGTTCCCGAGCGCGAGCTGGCTCGCTATCGAGCCGAGGACCCGCTCGGCGCCTACGCTCAGAAGCTGCTCGAGGTCGGGGTCCTGGACCCCGAGACCGAGTTGGCGATCGGCCGGCGGGTGAGCCGGCTGATCGAGGCCGCGCTCGAGGCCGGTCAGGCGGCTCCGGCGCCGGGCGTGGACGTTGCTCGCCGGGCGGTATTTGCGCTATCGGGAGCCGAAACCGAAACCGAGCCTGCGGCCGAAACCGGGCCGGAGGCGGCATCGGAGCTCGATCCGGAGCCGGCGTCCCAGGAATCCGAGCCCGAGCCCGATTCTGACGGAAGCTTGGAGGCGGAGTCCGAGTCGATGGCGGCCGCCGGAGCGGAGGACGGCGACGAGGCCTCGATTGCGGCCCGGCCGGCTCGGAGCGGTGGCGAGACGACCTACGTCGATGCCATCCACCGGGCGCTCGAGGAGGCGATGGCGGCCGACGAGTCGGTTCTTCTCATGGGCCAAGACATCGGAGTCTTCGAAGGCGCCTTCCGGGTCACCCGGGGACTCCACCAGCGCTGGCCTCGGCGGGTTCTGGATACCCCGATCGCCGAGAGCGGCACCCTGGGCATCGCGGTCGGCGCGGCGCTCCTGGGGTACCGGCCGGTGGTCGAGATGCAATTCGCCGATTTCGTCTCGTGCGGGTTCAATCAGATCGTCAACGTGGCGGCCAAGCTCTTCTACCGCTGGCAGGTGCCCTGTCCGCTGGTGGTGCGGCTGCCATCCGGGGGGGGAGTGGGGGCGGGGCCCTTTCACTCGCAGAACCCGGAGGGCTGGTTCGCGCACGTCGCCGGGCTCAAGGTCGTGTGCCCAGCGACCGCGGCCGATGCCCGAGCGCTCCTGGCCGAGTCCATTCGGGATCCCAACCCGGTGATCTTCTGCGAGCACAAGTTCCTCTACCGGCGCGTCAAGGACGTCCTGCCCGAGGCCGTCGAGGCCGAGCCGCTGGGACGTGCGGCGATCCGGCGTCAAGGCGGCGACGTCACCCTGATCGGGTACGGGGCGGGCACCTGGACCTGCCGGGAAGCCGCCGACGCCCTTTCCGCCGAGGGTGTGTGCGAAGCGGAGGTCCTCGACCTGCGCACCCTGGTACCGCTCGACTGGGCGGCGATCGAGGCCTCGGTGCAGAAGACGTCCCGCGCCGTCATCGTGCACGAGGCCCAGAAGACCGGCGGCTTCGGCGCCGAGATCGCGGCACTCATCGCCGAGCGCACGTTCGACTGGCTCGACGCGCCGGTGCGCCGGATCGCCTACCCCGACCGGCCCGTCCCGTACCAGCGGGATCTCGAGAAAAGCCTGCTGCCGTCGTCCGCCGACGTGGTCAACGCGGTGCGCGAGGTCCTCGAGTACTAGGCCTGGATTCGGCCAGGCTAGGGAGAATCGTCCGGTGGACGAGTCGCCCAGGCGACCTCGAGGATGGTCGTCGGACGAGGCTCGATCTCGAACTCGAGATCGGACTGGGCTTCGAGATTCCTGAGCACGCGCTCGACGTCAGCCGTCCTTTGAGCGGAACGATGGACTTTCACCCGGAAGGGTTCGAAGGCCGGACTTGACGTCTCGTCGACGACGGGCATGGCGAGCGCTCCCGAGAGCAAGTGGAGAAAGGGCTCGAGGATCGGCGCGGGTCGTGCGCCGGCCCCGAAGCGAGGATCCGGATTCTTGGCATCTCGATAGATGTGCAGCGTCCGGTCGTTGCCCAAGTTGGGATCCCGGGCGACTTCCCCGACCGAGCCGCGGACGACGATCGTGGCTACGGGAAGTGTCTTGAGGGTGAGGTGCAAGTCGAATCCGAAGTGCGAACGGATCTCCTCGGCCAAGTCACCGAGCAGAGTCTCCCGAGCGGCGTCGGGACGGAGAATGACGTCGGCGGGGACCTCGAGGGCCAGGATTTCGGGCTCCGCAATCACGGCAAATTTCTCGAAGCCGAGACGCCGGAGGAGGCTCGGAAAGCCGCGGCAGCCGAAGCACTGGCCGGAGTACGTTGCCTTTCCGAGCTCGTCGTCCCAGTGCAGCATGACCGTGTCCGGCCCCCGCCGGATCGCCCGTGCCTGGGTCGGGTGAGCCGCCTTGAGGAAGCTTGTTCGCTCCGGAATGAACGGCTCGGTGACGAGTCTGAGCGCGCGATCCGCACCGAGGCGATAGACCTCGTGGAATTTGGCCTCCCAGGCTCCATCCAGGTCCCGATCGACGAGGGATTGCAGCCGTCCGTTTTCGAGCTGGAGCGTGAGAGAGGCCCCGAAGGGCACTGGATTTCCGTCGGGGCCGGCCAGCGGCTCGAATCGGTGTTGAGAAATCCAATCCTCGAGCGCGTCGAGAAGCGTCTTCGACGGTTCGGTTGCTTGAGTTGGCTCTCTGTAGGAGCGGACCTGGTTGACGATTCCGGCCTCATCGACGCCGAACGTGAACGTCAGCGACGGCGGATCCGTGCTCGCTGGAAGGTCGCTCGGAGGAGGCACCTGGGTCCTAGGAGTAACGCGCTTGCCGGCGGCTCTGCGGCCTTGGGCGCCGCCTGCGCCGAGGACGGTGGCGACGAGTCCCTCGACGGGACGTTGCGCCTGCTCGAACCGTAGGGCGGCGGCCTCCTCGGGCCAGAGCGCGCCCTCGGGTCGGATCCGAAAGCGGAAGGTCACTTCGGCAAATACCGGGCCGTGATTCTTGAGGACCCAGGGCTCGTATCGGGTGCCAAGAACGCGTTGGCGCAGCATCTCGTCAACGTCGGGGATCAGCGACTTCGTGACCTCGGCTTCTAGCACGCGACCCTCGAGACCGAGGTAGCTCTTGATCCAGACCTGGCCTTCGGTGTCGGCATCGAGAACCGACTCGTCGGTGATTCCCCGCTCCGCGAGGCGACCGGGCTCAAGATCTCCGGTGGTTGTTCGAGCTTCGGTCTGGAGAGCCTCTTCGAGGGTCGCGCCGACAAAGAAGCGTTCCCAGGTGATGATTCCCCGAACCCGCTCGGACGAGGCGCCGAGGTCCGGGTTGCGTTCCGCGGACGTGTCTTGCAAGGAGGCCTGCGAGCCCGTGCCGGCGATCGAGGCCAGGAGCATGGCAAGGACAGTAGCGGCAACGATGCGCCCTCGCGAGGGCCGGGGCCGAACCCGGCCGGAGGCCAATCGGACGAGTCTTCGTTCCAGGGATCTCCGGCGGGAGACCAGGGGCAGCGAGCCGTGGCCCGGCAGAAAGGCCGGACCGGGAACCGCGAACTGGAGGAGCACCTCGGCGTATCTCTTGGGAGCCTTGCCGAGCCAGCGTATGGTTTCGTCGTCGCACGCCAGCTCTCGTTCGATCGAGAGCCGGTGGCTCGCCAGCCATACCAGGGGATGGAAGAAGAACACGATCTGCAAGGCTGTTTGGACGGCTCGGATCCAGTGATCTCGCCTGCGAAGATGGATGAGCTCGTGGGCGAGCACGGTTTCGAGCTCAGAGGGGGCGCGGTCGAGGACCTCGGATGGGAGAACGATCTGGGGTCGAAACACACCCTGAACTCCGGGTCCGAGTGAAAGCGCGCCACCCGGCAGCACGATCACGGGAACTTGTCGGATACCGAACTCGGCACTCATTGCGTTCGCTCGCTGCTGGAGCCACCGCGGAGCGGCGAGGCCATCGGCTCGAATCCGGCGGCGTTCGCCAAGGCCGCGACCCACGACTAGCAGCGCCAGGGAGCCAAGGCCGGCCACCCAGAGGCCGAAGACGAGAAGCGTGGGTCCGAACCGTGACGGCATCGGCGGGACCTGGCCTCGAGGCTCGCCGTCGGTCACACCCATCGTCGAGTCCTTAGTCGGAGGGCCGGCGACGCCGGTGCCGGCCGGGAAGGATCCTGGGGCCGGACGATCGGAGAGCCGCATGTCGATCTTGCCTGGGAATCGATCGGCGATGCCCACGGGAGTCTGGATCCCCGCTGGAACGAGGAGACGAGCCATGACAACCAGCCAGATCGTGTGCCGCACTTGTGGACCGGCCTTGCGGCAGGCGAAAACGAGGAGTCCCGCGAGGAGTACGAGGATGGCGAACTGGAGGCTCACCGCGAGGGCTGCTTGCCACCACGCTGCGGCGAGGGAAGTGACCTGCATCATCATTTGGTCCTCGGAGTCGAGCGCCGGTCTAGAAGGCGACGGAGCTTTCGAACTTCGCCTTCCGTAAGATCCTCGTGCTCGGCGAAATGAAGATAGAGGGGAGCGACCGATCGGTCCAGAACTTCGTCGACGAAGTGTCGAATCGCCCGGGTCAAGGCTTGGCTGCGTTCACAAGCGGGGGCGAACACCGAGACTGGACCGACCTTATCGACGGTCAGGTACCCTTTTGCGGCGATCCGATCCAGGAGCGTCTTGACGGTTTGGTATTCGCGGTGCTGCTCGGCGAGCGACTCATGCCAGATTTCCTTGCCGGTTGCCGAACCCAGCCTCCAGCAGATGTTCATGATCTTCCATTCGGTCCGAGACAGGCGAGGAAGGGAGAACGTCATTTGTGGCGTTTGTACCACAGTTGTAGTTCTCGGCACAACATTCTGGCAGAGAATGAAGCACTATCCGCTCAGCAGCCTACTGTTGCTCCGGTGCGCGAGCCGGGGACCGGGTGTCGTAGCCGAGCCAGAGATAGCCGATGGTGCGCCCGCTGTCGCGGAGCGGGCCGCCCAGCTCGACATGGCCGGGAATCGAGCTGTCGCGGACGGTGACCTCGGTCGAGGCCAGGACCCAGTCGGCGCGTTCGTCGGCGCGTCCCGTGCGCGTGAGCTTCTCGTCGCTGCTGGCCAGAACCAGGCCGGACTGGCTCAGAACGTGGACGAAAGCCACCTTGGGCTCGGCGAGCAGGTCGCTCTTGGCCCGGGTCAGATAGTTGCTCCAGCGTGCGGCGACGGCCGAGCGGATGCCCGATTCGAACGCGGAGAAAACGGCACGGGCCTCGGCGATGGCCTGAGCCTGCTCGCGTTCGGCGTAGCTCGCCGCCAGGTTTTGCTGGTGGCGCTCGAACTCTTCGCCCGCGGCGGCGATGGCGGCGTCCTGCTCGGCCTTGAGAGCTGCGGCCCGGCGCGCGAGGCGGTTCTCGGCCCAGAAAATCGTTCCGGCCAGCAAGGCTAGAAAGACGATTACCGTGATCGTTTCGTAGAGAACGCGCTGTGCCGTGGCCATGAGGGGCGGACCGTGAGCGGGGGGACTGCCAGTGGCAGTCGAAAACCGGAGTTGCCGGAGTCTAGCACCCCGGGTCAGGTACGGTCGCGGAGGCGAAAGACGAATCGTAATCCTGAGTAGACGTCGCTCACCGCGCACACCTTGTTGTCGACGAGCCCGGCGGCGAGACCGGCCTGCTGGACGCGGCCGAAATCGAGGTCGGTCGGGACCTTCAAGGCCCTCTTCACGGCCGCCTTCTTGGGCCAAGCCACCCAGAGGCCGCCATTGGGGAGAAGGGAATCCGCCAGCGGCCGGATCCGGCGGGTAAGATCCGCGCGCGACGCCGGGAAGAAGATGCAGACGTCGATTCGCGAGCGCAGCCGGTCGCCGATCGTGACCCCGGCGGGGAGGGGTTCGAGCAGAGCCACGAAACCGGAAGGCGCCGACGCCAGCCGCACCCGGGCTCCCGGCCGGATGCCAAGCTTGGCTCCGAGCGGCGTGCTCCCTGGGCTCGAAGAGCTGCCGGCCACTCTGTCGACCTACATCCGTTGGGCCAGCGGCAGGCCGAGCAAGCCCATGAGCTCGGTGAGCGCCTTCGCGAAGATCCGGGTCGCGGCGAGCCGCGAAGCGCGCACCGCCGAGTCTTCCTCCTGAAGGATCGGATGCCGGTGATAGACGGCGTTGAACTTCTGCGCGAGCTCGAGGGCGAAGCGTGCGAGTTGAGAGAGCTCGAGCGACTCGGCGACCGCCGCGGCGCGATCTTGGAGCTCAGCGGCGGCAAAGACCAGCTCCCACAGATCGTCGCTCCAGATCTCGGCCGGCAGAGCCGCCGCGTCCTCCGGCAGAACCGCGTCGTCCAGGCCTTCTTCCCGCAGCCGGCGCCGGATGTTGGCCGCCCGCACCAGCGCGTATTGGAGGTAGGGGCCGGAATCGCCCTCGAAGCTCAAGGCTTCGTCGAAGTCAAAGGCGATGACCCGCGTCGTGGTCGCCCTGACCATGAAGAACCGCAGGGCCGCGGTCGCGATGACCCGAGCCAGATCGGCCAGCTCTTCGCCGTCCAGGTCGCGATTGCGGGCGGCGATCTCCTGGCGGCTCTTGGCTTCGAGCTGGTCGATGAGATCGTCGGCCTTGACGCCGATGCCCTTGCGGCCGGACATCTCGAGGCGCTTGTCGTCGCCGTCTTCGGCCACTCCCAGTTGCCGCGCGGCCCCGGCCGACAGCGCCACCATCTCGTAGGCAAAGTGGATGGAATTGTCGGCTGCCTGCTCGTGTCCGAGCCGCTCGAGACCGGCTCGCACGATCTTCTGCAGATAGCTTTGCCGGGCGTCGATGACGTTGACGACGCGCTCGGCGCTGCCGAAGTCCGGATGCTCATCGACGCCTTCGAGAGCGGTCTCCCAGACGTCTTCGTCCGTCCACTTCCGGTACCGGAAATCGAGGCCCAGGAGGCCGAACTTCCAGAGCTGGTAGGCGATGTCCTTGCCGACGTAGGTGACGGTGCCGTCCGAGCGCACGATGACCTTGTCGGGGTCTTCGAGACCGGCGAACTCGGAGCTTCCGGCCAACGGCATGACCCAGCAGCCGGCGTTCTTGCCGTCCTTCTCGAGATGGATGGCCCCGGCGGCCTCCAGGGCCGCGAAGGCTTGCTTGAAAAAATCCAGACCGAGGATCGCGGACTCGTGGGTGAGAAGGTCGTAGTCGACTCCAAGGCGGCGCATGGTGGCCAGATGCCGGGCCACGATGCGGCGGGCCACGAGAGTGCCCATGGCGGCTCGCTCGCCTTGCCCGGACTCGAGCTCGTGCAGAGTCGCACGCCTGAGCTCGAGACGATCGGAGTCTTTCTCGTACCAGCGGCCGACTTCGCTATAGAGGTCCCAGCAGTAGTAGTCGAAGGGCTCGGGCACGGCGCGGACGTCTTCCAGGGTCTGACCGCGCAGATCGACTAGGCCGACCACGACGTCGGCCAGTTGGACGCCCGTGTCGTCTATGTAGTTCTGGACCTCTACCGGCCGGCCCAGCGCCTTCAGCACGCGAATGAGGACGTCGCCGAGGACGGCGTTGCGCAGATGCCCGATGTGGGCGGCCTTGTTGGGATTAATGTTGGTGTGTTCGACGATGGTCTTGGCGTGGCCCGGTGCGTCCTCTGGGCCGATCAGCGGCTCGGATAAGAGCCGAGCGGTGAGGGCGCCGCGGTCGAGATAGACGTTGACGAATCCCGGACCTTCGATCCGCAGCTCGCGCACGCCTTCCGGCAGTTCGAGCTCCGCCGCGATCTCCTGGCCGATCTGGCGTGGGTTCTTGCCCAGCTCGCGGGCCAGTTGCAGGGCGCCCGGATAGGCGAGGTCGCCGAGCTCGCGCCGGGGAGGGACCTCCAGGCTCGCAGGCCCGACGGCCACATCGAGGCCGTAGAGACTCCGGATCCGCTCTTCGAGCCGTTCGGCCAGAGAGGCTCGTATTGCGGCCAACATCGCGGCCGGGAGTCTATCCTAAGGAACGGAGACGGCGGCTCGGGCCGGTGGCGGTCGGCTGGGAGTGGTTTCTAGCTGATATGATTGGTGGCTCTGAGTCGCTTTGAATCGGGGTACCTTCGCGATGGGCAAGAATCACGTCAAGATCCAACTGAACGGAACGCAGCTCGAGCTGCTGGAAGGCGATATCACCAGTCTCGACGTCGAGGCTCTGGTCAATCCGGCAAACGAAAGCCTGAAGCTGGGGTCGGGAGTGGCCGGAGCCATTCTCGACAAGGGTGGCGATTCGATCCAGAAGGAATGCAATCGCATCGGCAAGACCCAAGTGGGCATGGCGGTGATCACCGGCGCCGGCGAGCTCGACGCCAAGCACGTGATTCACGCCGTCGGACCGCAGATGGGCGAGGGGGACGAGGACCGGAAACTGTCCTCGGCGGTGCGCTCGGCGCTGGCGCTGGCCGATCGCCACGGCTTGCGTTCGATCGCCGTTCCGGCCATCTCGACCGGAAACTTCGGCTTCCCGACCGATCGCTGCGCTCGGGTCACCCTGACCGAGATTCATCGCTACCTCCAGGGCGGTACCAAGCTGGACCGCGTGGTCGTGTGCCTCTTCGACGAAAAGACCTTCTCGACCTTCCGGCGCGAGCTCCGGCGCGGTTTCCGGTAGGCCCCGCGACTAGCTTCCGCTAGAGGCGAAACGAAGGGATCTCGAGCCGCATGAGCTCGGGGGCCACGCTGCGCTCAGCCGCTCGCAGACGGCTCTCGTCGAAGTAGCGGAATCTGCTGAGTCTCCGCCGGGGCCGAATGTGGCGGCCCCGAACGATCGCACGGGCTCTGGCCTCGTCGATCTCCTCGGGTCGGAAGAGGGCGATGGCGGTGAGGAAGCACTCGGCGGGAGCGGCCAGGAAGCGGTGGTAGGGCAGGAAGTAGGCGTTTTCGGGAGGGCTGTCCAGAACCCACTTATGGATGAATCGCCGCCAGAGCTGGAGCCTCCGGCGCAGGCTGCGGCGCCAAGCGGCTCGGCGTTCCGGGAAAGCCAGGCGGGCCAGGATGGGCCCGGCGGGCAGCGCACGCAGCCTCAGGTAGCGTCGGCTCTTGCTGCGGTCGAACTCCCACCACGAGGCGATCGACTCGATCGGGTTGCGGAAGAGGACCAGGTACTGGACGTCGGGGAGGATCGGGCTGCGAAGTCGCAGATCGTGGTCCTTCTGGAGCAGGGTCCGCGGGTCGCTGCACGGCGTCTGGCGGCAATGGCCGTAGCGGTCGCAGCGTCGAAATTCCGGCCCGAAGTACGCGAGCAGCATGTTCGAGAGCACGGTGTAGCCGCTCCGGGGATAGGAGATGCCCTGGACCCTGGAACGCGGGTCGAGCCGGCGCGGCTCCGGGCTCACGCGCCGTACTTGGCGAGCCGGCCGGCGTGGGCGAGGAGCACGCCCATGAGCTCGTCCGAGGGGAAGGAGCCGAGGTGGCCTCTTGTGGCCGCCGTCTCGGAAAAGGCCTCGGTTGTGTCGATAAAGGCCGTCGCCGCCGATACCAGGAGCGGCACCGGATGCCAGCTATGCGCCCGCATCGGCGCCGGGGTGGAGTGGTCGCCGGTGATCGCCAAGACGTCCGGCTGGCACTCGAGGAGCTTGGGCATGGCGGCGTCGACCTCCTCCAGCACGCGAGCCTTGGCCGCGGCATCGCCGTCCTCACCGGCCTGGTCGGTCTGTTTGACGTGGAGGAAAAAGTAGTCGAATTGCTGCCAGTGCTCGGCGGTGGTCTCGAACACATCTCGGGGTGACTTGCCGCACTCGATGACTTCCATGCCGCAGGCGGAGGCGACTCCCCGGTACAGGGGGTACCCCGCGAAACAGCCGGCACGCAGCCGGTAGAGGTCTTGGACCGAGGGCAGATCAGGCAAGCGCGAGAAGCCTCGGAGCAGCGTCCGGTTGGCCTGGGGCTCGTCCGCCAGCGCTTCTTCGAAGCGCTCGAGAAGCCTGGCAACCAGCGCGGCAGTGGCCTGGGCGCCGTCGTCGAGCGGCCGGGGGGGCAAGGGTGGCACGCCGAGCTTCTGAGGATCCGTGTCGGCGAGCTCGGCGCTCAGCCCGTCACCGCGCAGAAGGACGACGAACCGGTAGGCTTCGCCGGGCTCGATGCGTACCTCGGCGCCGTCGAAGTCGCGCACCGCGTCTTGAAGCTTGGCGCAAACGCGTCGTCCCTCCTCGGTGGGAATCCGTCCGGCCCGCCGGTCCAGGAGATTGCCATCCCCGTCGGCGGTCGCGAAGTTGCCGCGGGCGGCGATCTCGGTGGCATCGAGCGTGAGGCCCAGGCCCAGTGCTTCGAGGACGCCCCGGCCGATGTCCGCCTGCGGACTCCAGGGGTCGAAGCCGAACAAGGCCAGATGGCCGGGACCGCTGCCGGGAGTGATGCCGCGGCCTGCGGGCACGATGCGCCCCAGCGAGCCGCCGCGGGCGAGCTCGTCGAGGTTCGGAGTCGCGGCTGCTTCGAGCGGCGTTTCCGGCTGTGCGGCGGTCTTGAGATCGCCGACGCCGTCGAGGACCAAGAGCACGATCTTGGACTCGTGGGACCGCGCCAGGCGGGCGAGGCGTTCGATGCGGGTGGACATCGGATCTCAGGCGACGAAGTACGCGCTCGAGCGGATCTGCAGCCGCGAGCGGGGCTTGAAGCCGCTGCCGGACATGGCGTAGCAGGTCTTGATGCCCAGAATCGGCAGGACGATCCAGCCGTCGAACGTCTCAGCCGCGTAGGGCGGCACCACGGGCTCGACTTCGGCCAGCTTGACCCAATGGTCCTCGTCGTCGTCGAAACGGTAGGCGATCTCGACGTAGGTACGATCCAGATCCATGGAGCGGTCGTTCGAGGGATGCCACAGCGAGACGATGAAGCGGGCTTCGTCGTAAGGCCGGGTTTCGATCTCGGCCATGCCCTGGACCAAGAGCGGGAAGCGGAACTGGCCTTGGCTGTCGGTGGCGAAGATCTCGGGGGTCGGATCGAAGCGCAGGTGGAGTGGCTCGGCTTGCTTGGTCATGGGCTTCAAGCGCCGGCGGCCTCGAGCGCCGAGGCGATCCGCAGGCGCGTGGACTCGGGGTCGTCGCCCAGCATTTGCGCGCCGAGGCCGAAGGCGAGGGCGCCGGCAGCTCGGTAGGCGGGGATCTCATCCACGTCAAAACCTCCGGCCGCCAGGATGGGGATGTCGGGCAGCGGCTGGCGGACGGTGGCGAGATACTTGGCTCCGCCCACTGGAGGCAGGGGATAGACCTTGACAAGGTCGGCTCCCGCGCGCCGGGCGGCGACGATCTCGCTGGGGGTCAGGGCGCCCAGGACGACAAAGACGTCCCGCTCGCGCGCCAGCTCGGCAACGTCTGGAGCCACGTTGGGTGTGATCAGGAACTCGGCGCCGGCGTCGAGGGCGGCCCGGGCGCGCTCGCTGTCTGTGATCGTGCCCATGCCGATCCACGGGGGATCCGCGTCCGGTCGCTCGGCCAGGAGCTGGCGCACGACCGAGGCCGCCTCGGGCACGGTCCAGGTGATCTCGACGAGCTGAATCCCGCCATCCCGAAAGGCTCGAGCCTGGCGCAGGGCCTCGTCTCGAGTCGCGGTTCGCACCACGCCGAAGATCGGGGCTGCCCGGAGACCGGCTTGCACGGAGGCCTTGGCGGTGGGGAGCGCTGCGGACACGTCCATCGGGCGGACGAGCTTATCACCGGGTTATCGGGGCGCTAGAGAGCGCCGGCGGGAAGGTGCACAGTGCCGGTTCCCGCGGTGAAGCGGCTAATGCGGCGGGGTCACGAGCTCCGGGGTGCGGTGCCGGCCCCTGTGCTTCTTGGAGCCGGATCGGCCCGATCGAGGGCGTTTTCGAGGCGGCGGCATATGCCGCGCAGGATCTGGACCTCCCGTGCCGTCAACCGGGCGCGGGCGGCCAGGCGACGCAGATCCCGCAGCACGCCGTCGTAGGTCGCGTCGCGGGCGAAACCGGTGCGAGTCAGAAGCGCGTCGGTGTGTTCGAGGAGTCCGGCCACAACGCCGGCGGTGGCCGGAGGGTTGGTGCCGGCGGTTGCGTCGGCCGCCGTGTCGTCGCCGACCTGAGCGGCTTCGGCGGGCGCCGCATCCGGCCCCGAGGTCTCGCCCGGAGGGTCCGGGTAGAGCTCGTAGGCGAGGATCAAGACCGCCTGTGCCAGGTTCAGGGTGGGCTGGCGGCTCGAGGTCGGGATCCGGACCAGGGTATCGCAGCGGGCCAGCTCGTCGGTAGTGAGGCCGGAGCGCTCGGGTCCGAAGACCAGCGCGGTTGCCGCCAGATCCCAGCCGGCGGCGTGCCGCGCCAGGCGGCCGGCGTCCACGCAGGCGACTCGCTCGATGCGCTGTCGCTGCGAGCTTGTGCCGACAACGTGCCGGAACGGCTCGATAGCGCTCTCGTAGGTCGCGATCCGGGTAAGCGTGCCCAGCACGTGTCCCGCGCCGACGGCGCGGGCGCGCCCGCGGGCTCCGATCTCGGTAGCCGGCTCGACCAGAATGAGCCGCTCCAGGGCGAAGTTGGCCATCGCTCGCGCCACGGCTCCGACGTTGCCCTCCTCGGTGGGCCGCACCAGAATGACGGTGGGTGCCGCGGTCATGGCCGGGACTCTATCTCGCGAGCGGCAACGGGCGGTGGGCCCCTGATCGGGAAGACCAGCAGTGTCCCGGCGAAGACCGGCGCCCGGTACCCGGTCTTGACAGCGGTTCGGGGCGGCACTACCTTGTCGCCATGACCTCCGGCGACACCCCGCGCACCTACCTCATCTTCACCGGAACCGGCCCCATCCTGATTCTCTCGACCTTTCCCGAGCTCACCGATCCGGGTCTGGTGGAAAAGCTCCGGTACAAGGGAATCGACAAGTTCTTGGCCTACGAAGTCGACCTGGATGCGGTCCGGGATCGCTACGGCGAGGCCTTCGCGAGCGTCAGCCGTGATCTCGAAGCGGCCGGTGACGTCCGCGTGCTGGACTTCAACGGCCACCAGATCATGGCCAACTTCTCGCTCGAGGAGCTGGGCGACCCAATCAAGTACGGCGGCTGAAGCCGGCAAGCTCGAAGCCGTGCTTCGCCAACAGCCGGTAGAGGTCGGGCAGCGGTAGCCCGACGACGTTCGAAAACGTGCCTTCGAGGCGCGCCACGAAGACCGCGCCCAAGCCCTGGATTGCGTAGCTTCCGGCCTTGTCCAGGGGTTCGCCGCTGGCGACGTACCCTTCGATCTCGCCGTCGGTCATCTCCGCCATGATGACTTCGGAGTCCACGACGGTCGTCTCGAGGTGGCCGCTGTCGCCGCACAGGACTGCGAGGCCGGTCAGAACGCGGTGGCGTCTTCCGGCGATCGCACGCAGCATGCGGCGGGCGTCCGTGGGGTCCTCGGGCTTGGTCAAGATCCGGCCGTCCAGGACCACGATCGTGTCGGCCGAGACGACCAGCGAGCCCGGCTTCCGGCGGGCCTCGGCCTTTTCGCGCGCCAGGCGCTCGACGTAGGCCTCGGGCTCCTCGCCGGCTCGTAGGCTTTCGTCAACGTCGGCTGGCTCGATGTCGAAGTCGAGTCCCAGCCCGCGCAGAATCTCCGTCCTCCGGGGCGAAGCCGAGGCCAGCACCAGCCGCGGTCGGGCGGCGTCCGGGTGACCGTTGGTCATGGGTAGTACCCCGGGGCGGCCCTGACCGTGGCTTCCCGGCCGCGGAGTCGAACCTGAATCGTGCGGAACCGGCCCGGTTCGGACTGCGAGGATTGGTAGCCGAGGAGGTACTGAGATCGCAGAGCGTCTTCGATTCGCTCGTAGATGCGCTCCATGCGCCGGGCGGTCTCGATCTGAAATGCCTCGCCGCCGGTCTCATGGGCGAGCCGGCGCAGAACCGCCCGCTCCTCCAGGTTGTCGCTGGGGATGCCAAGACCGATCGTGTAAACGGCGATCCCGGAGCGGCGAGCGAAGTCCAGGGTCTCATCGAAGTCGAAATCCGAACGCGAGTCCTCGCCGTCCGAGATCAGGATGAGCGCCCGTTTGCCGCTAAGGCCGGTCAGATAGTAGAGGCCGTAGATGACGCTGTCGTAGAGGCTGGTGTAGCCCTCAGGCTCGATGCCCGACAGGCCGGCGCGGAGCTCGTCCAGATCGTTGGTAAGCGGTACCCGGAGCTGCGCGACGTCGCTAAAGACCACCACCGCGGCCCGATCCTTGGGTTGGATGACGCGCTCGAAGAACTCCGCCGCGGCCCGCTCGACCTGCTCGATCTCTTCCTCCATCGAGGTCGAGGTGTCGAGAACCACCGCGGCGTTGATCGGCAGGTTGTCCACGGTTTCGAGACGCAAGAGCCGCTGCGGCAGGCCGTCCTCGAGGACCTCGAAGTCTTCCAGACGAAGGTCTTCGATGGGCCTGCCACGGCCGTCCTGAATCCCGGCGTAGAGTTCGACGAAATCGACCTCGATGGCCTCGGTGGTATCGCCGGTGTTGACCACCACGAGATCCTCGGCCGAGTTGCCATCGGCGAGAACGGCGACGGCCCGCAGGTAGGAGGAGTCGCCGTCGTCCGGAAGCTCGAAGCTTTGGACGAAGGGCCCCTGGTGGAGGCGGGCGATACGGTCCTCGTTCCAGAAGAGATCCAAGTAGGCGAGCCGCTCTCCGGGCGGAAGATCCACCTCGGCGTGGACCGTAGAGAGCCGGTCGAGGCGCTCGCCGTGCGCTGGCGCGACGATCCGGGTCGAGAATCGGTGGGGGCCCGCGTTGAGCGCCAGCGCGTCGCGTGCAAGCTGTTGGCCGTCGCTGGCGTAGGCGACGGCTTCGAGGGTCTGCGGCCTGGGCACGTCTCCCAGATCCAGCTCCACCGAGAAGGGCGGACGAGCCTTGGTCATGGCGCGGCGGCCGTTCAACAGGAACGCGACCTTGGCGACGTCGTCGCCAGTGACCGCTGCCTCGAAACGCTGCCGGCCCACCAGTAGGATGTCGGGTGGCGGCAGGAGCCGGAACAGGCGATCACCGGGGCCGGCCCAGTCCGCGGCTGCGGCCGCGGGAACTTCGATCTCGATCCGGTCGCGGTAGTAGGCGTCGGTACCAAGGACGTGGAGCTTGAGATCCAGGCGGTAGCGGCCGGGCGGCAGGTGGCGGCGGGCCTCCAGCCGGAGAGCCTCGTCCCCCGACAGGGCCCGTTCGAATCGGTAGCGGAAGTGATCCACCAGCTCGGTGGGCGTCCGTACGGTTCCGGTCAGGGCGAAGCCGGTCGGCTCCACGGCTCGCACCTCGGCGCCGGGGACGTCGACAGTCAGAAGAACGACGGTCTGCTCGCCGAGGCCGGCCGGAAACGACACCTTGGTACGGGCCAGGAGGGCGCGGGCGTGGCGGGGAAGAATCGGAGTCTGCGCGAGGAATTGATCGACCCAGGCCGGGTCGGCCGCCGGGGCGGAAGCGAAACCGCCGCGGATGGCGTCGGCGTCGCGGGCCGCCTCGAGGGCCGAGATCAGCTCCTTGGCTCGCGGACAGGTCGTTCGCAGCATGTCTCGCGCGGCGGCCTCGGAGTCGGCCTCGCCGGGAGCGATTGCCGCCCAGTCGTGGTGCCAGAGGCGGTAGCCGGCACCGTCGGCCAGGAAGACGGCGGTGGTGTCACCCGGTTGGTTCTCCGGTCCGCCCTCCGGTTCGCGATAGTGCCAGACTTCGAGCGCGGCGATCGGTTGCGGACAGACGTCGGTGACGATGAATTGCGGCGGGCCCGAGAAGAGGAGCGTGCGGGCTCGGTCCGTGCTCACGCTTTCAAAGCGCGTTCGAGCCAGCTCGCTCCGTTCCAGCCACAGGTCGCGGACGGTCTCCTCCCGCTCGGCCCAGAAGCGATCGAGGAAGGCCTGGCGGACCTCATCGCCCTCGAGCTGCCGGAACACCCAAAGCTCGTCCTCGCTCATGAGCTCGGTGGCGGGCTCTTGGGCTTCGATTCCGGCGGGGGCTCCGGCCTCAGCCACCGCTGCGCTTGGGTCGGTTTGGGCCGCGGCGCCCGGGGAGGTCAACCTGGCGGCCATGATCGCGGCGAGGCCGACTGTTCGGAGCATTCGCGGATTTCGCCCGAGACCAGGCGCGCCGGCGGGACGCTTCGCGCTCGCCCGATGCAGCAAGGGCTTTCCAGCCCTAGGGATAGTAGCCCCGGAGTGTCTTGGCCTCGAGATCGGCCTTGGCCAGCTCGACCTCGATCGAGCGGAACTCTCGGGACGGCGTGGAGTTCGTCGACTGGTAGGCGATGTAGTAGCGGGACCTGAGCTCGCGCTGAATCTCCGCGTAGACCGAACCGAGCTGGTTGACGTCATCGATCAAGAAGATACGCCCGCCCGTCTCTTCGGACAAGAGCCGAAGCTTCTTGGCGGTATCGCCCTGCTGCTTCCGGGTCAGGTTGAGTCCGATCGAGTAGATTGAGACTCCCGCCCGCCGCGCGTACTCGAGAGTGTTGTCAAAGCTGAACCGGGAGTGTTCGTCCTTGCCGTCCGAAAGCAGGATCAGGGCGCGCTGCCCCTTGATGCCGTTGAAGTAGTAGAGGGCGAAGATGATGCTGTCGTAGAGAGCCGTGCCGCGCTCGGCGCGCAGTCCGGCAAGCCCGCCCGAGAGCACCCCGAGGTCGTTGGTGAACTTGGAGGCCAGGTGGGGGTAGTCGTTGAAGGTGATGAGCGCTGCCCGGTCCTTGGGGGTGATCGCTTCCTGGAAGAACCGGAGCGCGGCCTGCTGGGCGGTGTCCAGACGGCTTGCCATCGAAGCCGACACGTCGAGCAGGATGCCGGCATGAATCGGCAGGTTGCGGACCCTCTCGAAGCGCATCGGGCTCTGCTCGGCTCCGTTCTCGAGGATCGAGAAGTCGGTTTCTCCGAGGCCGTCGATCGGACGCTGGTTCTTGTCGAGGACTGCGATGTAGAGCTCGACGAACTGGACGTCCAGCTCCTCAAGGTACTCCGGGGCGTTGACGAAGACCAGGTCTTCGGTCGAGTTGCCGTCGGGCTGATAGGCGACCACGCGGACGTAGGCGACCTGATCGGCGTCCGGCAGCACGATCGGGTGGGTATAGGGCTCTTGATACAACGTCGCCACCAGGTTTTCGTTCAGGAAGAACTCGACGCGCTCGATCACTCGCCCATCGGGCACCAGGACCTCGGCTTCGGCTCGCAAGCTGCGGGCGTAGCGGCGTCCACGCCGGGGCTCGATGAGGCGCGCCGCGAAGCGGTGCGATCCCGAGTTGAGCAGGAGCTCGTCGCGAGCGAGCTCGTTGCCGTCGGCGTCGAAAGCCGTCGCCACCAGGTCCCGCATCTTGGGCAGCGTGCCCAGGTCCAGCTCGACGCTGTAGGGAGGCTGCTTCTTGATCAGGACGTGCTGTCCGTCGAGCGCGAACCGGACCGTGTCGATGGCGTCGCCGATCGCCAGGGTATCGACCCGGAGCTGTCCGGTCTGAATCCCGTCGCGAGGCGGCACGATGCGCAGGGAGATCTCCCCGCTCGAGATCGCGGCGTTGGCCTCGGCGAGAATGCGCTCGGTTTCCTCGTCGGGCGCCGGCATCCGGTAGGCGCTCTCGACCGCGGGCACGTCGAGCTCGACCTCGCGGCGCATGAAGGACGGAGCGTTCGAGTCCTCGAGACGAAGAATCATCCGGTACTCGCCGGGACGCAGCAGCCGCTCGAAGATGAGCGGCAGCCGAGCGTCCTCGACGGTCGCCAGCGGATGGTTGAAGGTGTACCGAAAGCTGTCGAAGAGCTTGTCGTCGCGCAGGACCTCGCCGATCAAGACCAGGTTGTAGGACTCGTGCTCGCCGAGCTTCGAGACCGCGAGATCGTCACGGTCCAGGCTCAGCACTCCCTGAATGACGGTCCGGGTCTTGTGCCGGCCGGGGAAGTCCAGCTCCAAGTCGGCTTCAAAGGTCTCGGCGCCGTCCGGGACCTCGGTCGTGTAGGCGCCAAAGGTCTGCGCCCATTCACCGGAAGGACCCTCTCCGGGAGTGCTCACGCCGGCCGCGATCAACGGGAAGCCCAGCCCCTGGCTGCCGGCGTAGCCGAGGGCCGCGAGCAGCGCTTCGTCCTGACCCGGCCGGCAGGTGGTCGCCAGCTCCCGGTAGTTCCGAACGTCGCCCGGAAACCGGAGCAGAACGTCGAAGCCGTCCACCGGGTGCCACAGGCGGTACCGGCCGAGACCGCCCGGCTGGTAGAAGAGCAGCACCACCTCGTGGCCCACGGTTTCGGCGCGCTGGTAGAACCAGACCTGGGACGAGACGATCTCGGCGCAGCTCAAATCGATCAGGGCATCCGGAAATCCGTTGAGGAGCAAGATCTCGGCTCGCTCACCCCTGAACTCTCCGTTCAGCGCGTCGTAGACCTCGCCGACCCGGACCTCCCACTTCTCCCGGAACTCATTGCGGGCGGTGTCCGGGAAGGGATCGCGGATGCGCCAGAAGCGTTCGATAAAGGCGTCGCGCTGGTAGTCCTTGGGGATCTCGAGAAAGGTCGCGAGCTCCTCCTTGGTGAGAAGCAGGCGCACCTCCTCGAGCCAGGCCCGGTAGCGCTCGGGCAGATCGTCCGGCAGCTTGTTGAGATTGACACCGCGCGCGGCCTCCGCGGGTGCGCTCACGACGACGAAAGCGCAGAGGCCCAGGACCAGGACGGCCAGTAGCAAAGCCAGTGGGGCCAGCAGAGCCAGCGGCATCCGCCCGGTCGATCGCGATCTCGTGCTCGGGTCCATCTCGGTCGCCATCCTAGTTGCCCAAAGCCTTGCAAATCCAGGACCATACCCGGGTCTCTCGCGGTGGTGCCAGGATGTCGGTTCGGTCCAGAGTCGGGAGCCCAGCGGCGGTACAATTTCGAACGTCATGGAGCGCGTCTACCTCGACCACAACGCGACGACCCCGCTCGACCGCAGGGTCTTCGAGGCCATGGAACCGTGGCTGACGAGCCGCCACGGCAACGCCTCGTCCATTCACGGCTTCGGTCAGGAGGCGCGGGCGGCGGTGGAAGCCGCTCGGGCGGCGGTGGCTAGGCTTCTGGGCGGCGTTCCCGCTCAGTGCGTCTTTACCGCTTCCGGGACCGAGGCTCTGAACGCCGTCGTCGCCTCGGTGGCCGAGAGCGCCGGCGGCCGCGGCAGGCTGGTGGTTTCCAGCCTCGAGCACCCGGCCGTCCAGGCGGCCGCTGAGCGAGCGAGCGCCTCTGGGCTCGAGTTGGTGCGGGTGGCTCCCAACCGCGCCGGCGTGGTCGAGCCGGAGGCCGTCGAGCGGGCTCTTGGTGACGGCGCCGTCCTGGTTTGCCTGATGCTCGCCAACAACGAGATCGGCACGCTCCAGCCGGTCGAGGAAGTTGCCCGCCTGTGCCGGGCACGGTCCGTTCCGATTCTGTGCGACGCGGTGCAGGCCGTGGGCAAGCACCAGGTCAACGCCGAAGACCTGGAAGTGGACTACCTGGTCCTGGGAGCGCACAAGCTCCAGGGACCGCTGGGCGCCGCGGCCCTGTGGGTACGCGGCGGAGCTGCCTTCGAACCGCTCCTGGTCGGCGGCAGCCAGGAGCGCCGCCGGCGAGCCGGCACCGAGAACGTGGCCGCGATCGTGGGCCTGGGCCGGGCGATCGAGCTGGTCGAGGCCGAGCTGGACGAGCGCATCGCCAAGCTGGCGCGCCTGCGGGACCGTTTCGAGGCGGCTCTGACCGGCCTCGAGGACGTCGTCGTCCACGGTAGCGCCGCGCCGCGCCTGCCCAACACCTCGAACGTCGCCTTTCCGGGCGCTCCGGCTTCGAGCTTGGTCATCCGGCTGGATCTTGCCGGCTTCGCGGTCTCGGGCGGCTCAGCTTGCTCGTCCGGCAAGGCCAAGCCGAGCTCGGCTCTGATGTCGATGGGGGTATCCGAGGCCGAGGCCCTGGCGTCGGTGCGGGTCAGCTTCGGCCCCTCCAACACTCTCGACGAGACGGATCGATTCGCGGCGGCCGTGCTTCGGGAAGTCCGGGAGCTGCGCCGGCTCGCGGCGGTGGGATGACGTCCGAGGGCTCAGGTCTGACGGCGGTCGCCATGAGCGGCGGCCTCGACTCGTCGGTGGTGGCGTGGCTCCTGGCCGAGCGCGGCGAGCCCATCGTCGGCCTGTCCATGCTGCTTTGGGACCGTTCGCAGGAGGCGGCTCACGGGCGCTGCTGCGGCGCTCTCGACCTGGGCGATGCCCGCCGGGTCGCCCAGCAATGCGGGGTGCGGCACTACACGCTGCCCATGGAAGAGGAGTTCCGGCGGGAAGTGGTCGAGCCCTTCGTCGATGACTACCTGGCGGGGAAGACGCCGGTGCCGTGTACTCGGTGCAATACCTGGATCAAGTTCGATCTTTTCCTCGACAAGGCTCGCGAGCTGGGCGCCGAGCGGATGGCCACCGGGCACTACGCCCGCATCGTCGAGGGGCCGGACGGCTTGGAGCTCCACCGGGCCCGCCACCCGGACAAGGACCAGAGCTACTATCTCTTCGAGCTGACCCAGGAGCAGTTGGCCGCATCCAGGTTTCCGCTGGGCGAGCTGACCAAGACCCAGGTGCGCGAGATCGCCCGCCGTGCGGGGCTAGTAGTGGCCGAGAAGGCAGAGTCGATGGAGTTGTGCTTCGTCGCCGCCGGCGTCAAGGACTTTGTGGAGACCGAGGTCGCCGCCCGCGAAGAGACGCTGGTCCAGATCGGTGGCGGCCGGTCGAGAGAGCGCGAGCGGGTGCTCGCACACGGCGCCGCCATCCAGACTCGGTCCGGTGACGTCTTGGGGGAAGGCGACCCCTACTATCGCTATACCGTCGGCCAGCGTCGCGGCCTGGGTCTGGGGGGCGGCGGCAAGCTCTATGTCCTGGAAGTCGACGCCGCCGGAAACCGGATCGTGGTCGGCGCCGAGGACGAGCTTCTAGCCTCGGGTCTCGAAGGCGAACGGTCGAGCTGGATCGGTCCGCGGCCGGCCACGCCGATCGAGGCCACGGTCAAGATCCGCTCCCGGCACCGGGGAGTGCGGGCCACCATCGAGCCGTCCGTAAGCGGCGGAGCGCGTGTTCGCTTCGAGACGCCGCAGCGAGGCGTGGCTCCCGGCCAGGCCTGCGTCTTCTACGATGGCGACCGGGTCCTGGGCGGGTGCTGGATCGATCGAGCCGTCTGAGGCGATTCGCCGGGCTAGGACGAGCCGACTTTGTCGTCGCGGCCGAGCTCGGCGCCGATCAAGACGACGTACTCACCCCGGGGAGCCTTCACGCGCACCCGGTCCAAGAGCTCGGCCAGCCGGCCGCGCACGACTTCTTCGTGCATCTTGGTGAGCTCGCGGGCCAGGCAAGCCGGCCGGTCTCCAAGGACCTCGACAGCGTCTTCCAGACTGCGGACCAGCCGGTGCGGCGATTCGAAAAAGGCCCAGGTGTGCTCGAGTCCTGCAAAGCGGCCGAAAAAGCTCTTGCGCTTGCCGGTCTTGGGCGGCGGGAAACCCACGATGGTAAAGGGCAGGGGAGGCAAGGCCGAGACCACGAGCGCGGTCAGTGCCGCCGACGGACCGGGCACCGGCTCGATTGGGATGCCTCGTCGGGTGGCCTCGCGAACCAGCAGAAAGCCCGGGTCGGAGACCAGCGGCATGCCCGCGTCGCTCACGAGAGCGACCGACTGCCCCGCTTCGAGCTCGGCCAGAACGGTCGCCAGCCGCAGGCGCTCGTTGTGCTCGTGAAGCGAGATCAGGCGGCGCTTGAAGCCGAGATGGCGCAGCAGGTTGCCGGTTCGCCGGGTGTCCTCACAGGCGACCAGGTCGGCGGCTTCGAGGGCCTTCCGGGCGCGCGGAGAAAGATCGTCCAGGTTGCCGATCGGCGTCGCGACGATGCGGAGCGTGCCGCTCAATCTCGAGGAATTTCCCGGTCCAGATTGATCGCGCTCGCGGACAGGCGCGCGATCAGCATGAGACGCCTCTTGAACCGATTGCCGCGCTCGAGATCAGTGATCTTGTCGACCGCCTCGGCGTCGTAGCCGCGCTCGACGATCTCCGCCGGCGCCAGGCCCCGGTCGAACATCAGGTACAGGACCTCATCCGCCAGGCGGTACTCGAAGCCCAGCTCGCCTTCGTCGGTCTGGCCCGGCCAAAGGTCGGCCGACGGCTTCTTCGAGATGACGCGCCCGGGCAGCTCGAGGTGCTCGGCGAGTTGCCAGACCTGTTGCTTGTAGAGGTCGCCCAGGGGGTTGATGGAGCTGGCATTGTCGCCGAAGATCGTGGAGTACCCGAGCAGGATCTCCGTCTTGTTCGACGTGCCCAGAACCAGGGCCTGCCGCTCCTTGGCGTGGTCGAAGAGGATGGCCATGCGCTCGCGCGCCATCTTGTTGCCCCGCCGTACCTTCGAAGCGTCGGGCTCGAAGCCGTCGAAGTAAGCGTCGATCATCGGCGTGATGTCGAGCGTTCGCGCCTCGATGCCGAGCGAATCGACCACCAGGCCGGCGTCAGCGGCGGATTCCGGAGAGGACTCCCGGTACGGCATGAGCAAGGCCAGGACGCGCTCCGGGCCCAGAGCGCGGGCCGCCAGCGCGGCAGCCAGGGCCGAGTCAACGCCCCCGGAAAGGCCCACCACGACGCCCTGGGCGCCGGTCGAAGCGATGGCATCGGCGACGAAGCTGGTCAGGACTCGTGTCGCCAGCTCGGGGTCCAGTCGCAGGCGCTTGGCGACGTCTTGCTTGCGGATCACTGGGGCCCCTCGATATCGGTTCGCTCCGCGTCCACCAGCGGCAGGCGCCAGCGCAGCCGGTCGACCTCACGCAGGTCGATCGTGGTCACCATCAGATGCTCGTCCAGGAAGGGAGCCCGTTCGACCAGCTCGCCGCCCGGTCGCACCACATGACTTCCTCCGGTGTAGAACGAGCCCTCCTCCCAGCCGACCCGGTTGCAGTAGATCACCCAGCAGGTGTTGACGAGGGCGGTCGAGCGGGTGAGCGCCTGCCAGGCTTCCTGGCTGGCCGGCTCGGGTCCCGAGCCGAGGTGGCCGGGCCCGGCCGAGACCACGATCAGGACCTTGGCCCCGGCGAGCGCCAGGCTTCGGGCCACGTGCGGATGCCAGAGATCCTCGCAGATCAGAAGCCCCAGAGGACTCGCCGGCGGCATCGCCAGCTTGCGTCCCGAGCCGAAGAAACGCCCCTCCTGGAAGATGCCGTAGGTGGGGAGATAGAGCTTGCGGTGGATATGGGCGACGCGGCCGTCCTCGATCAGGAGCGCGCTGTTGTAAAGAACGCCCTTGGCGTCCTCCTCGACGAAGCCGGCGACGACGGTCAGCCCCTTGGTGGCCTGGCCCAGCCGATCCAGGGCGGGGGAGTCTCCGGGGCGCAGAGCCACCTTGCCGGTTAGATGGAGGAGCCGGTAGCCGGTAAGCGAGAGCTCGGGAAAGATCAGGAGCTCGACATCGCGCTTCCGAGCGGCCTCGATCCACTCGAGATGGCGCTCCAGATTGGCCTCGACCTCACCCAGGCGACTGTCGATCTGAGCGATCCCGACGGTGATCTGCGTAGACATTGCGACGGATCGAGAAACGGCTGGTCGGCCGGAGCGAAAGGACCGCCATGCTAGCATGCGCGCCGTGCAAAGGCCCCTGACAAAAGCACTTTCGGCCCTTGTCACGGCCTGCGCGGCGGCGGGTATCGTGCCGTGCGCGACGCTTGCCGCCCAGGCTGGAGACGAGGCCTCGACGGCCTCACCAGGCGTTCTCGTGGACCGGATCGTTGCGGTGGTGGACGAGGACCCGATCCTGGATTCGGACCTGGACCGAGCCATCGGACTGGAGCTCGTGAGCCGGGCCGGGGCCGAGAGCGAGCACGAGTTTCGCCGCCGGGTGCTGGATCTCATGATCGACGAGCGGCTCCGAGCGCACGAGGTGGATCGGTTCGGGTTCACCGAAATCTCGCTGGCCGAAGTGGATCGGGCGGTCGGAGAGGTAAAGGCGCGATTCGCGAGCGAGGCGGCCTTCCGGGCCCGCCTGGACGAGCTGGGACTGGCCTTCGACGACGTGCGCCAGATGGTGGCTCGCCAGGTCATGATCCTGACCTACGTCGACGAGCGCCTGGGTCCGAAGGTCTTCGTCAGCCTGGACGACATTCGCGCCTACTACGACGGCGCCCTGGCCGATGAGATGAAGCGCCGCGGGCGGAGCTTGCCGCCCCTGGCCGACGTTCGGGAGGAGATCCGGCAGGTGCTCCGCGAACAACGTCTCAACGCCGAGATCCTGAGTTGGACCGAGGAGCTACGCCGGGAAGCCGACGTGGAGGATCACTTCGAGAGCGATCGCGAGGCGCCGGCGGACGTGGTTCTGGGCGTCGAGCGCGCGGATGGCTCATCGGGCTGACGGCTCGTCCGCCCTTCGAAAGGGCTTTGCCAAGCCCGGCCGTCCAGATTAGAGAGGACGAGCGTAGAGCCGTGTGTAGTGCTCGCGGCTGGACAGGACCTTCTCGAGGTAGCCACGGGTCTCTGGAAAACCCACTTTCGAGAAGTACTCCTCGGGCTCGCGGCTGAAGCAGTAGCTCTGCCAGAGCGCGGCCTGATTCTCGCCGGCATTGTAGGCGGCGACGACGGCGTAGGTCTGGCCGCCAAAGCGGCGGTCCAGCTCGTCCAGATAGGCGGCGCCGAGGGCCAGGGAGATCTCGGGCCGGTGGAGGTCCTCGGGCCGAATCGTGGCCAGGCCGATCCTGCCGGCCAGACGTTCGGCGGTGGGAATGACAAACTGGGTCAGCCCCCGGGCGGCGGCGGCCGAGATCGCGCCGGCGTCGAACCGGCTTTCCTCGCGCACGATGGCCGAGAGCAGGAAGGGATCGACGCCGTGGCGTCGGGAGTTGGCGACCAGGACCTGCTGGTAGGGCATCGGGAAGGCCCGGCGGCGCAGGATCGGGGAAAGCAGCTCGACCGGAACCGCCGCTCGCGCCCGGTCGTAGAGAATCTCCGCGATGCGCACCGCCCGGTGGTGGCTTCCCGCCCGGGCCAGACGGTCTGCCGCAGCCAGGGCCAGGCCCGGATCGTCTGCTGGAAAGTGGCGCAATGCCGCCGCTCCACCTTCACTCCACATTCCGAGGGCCAGCAGGATCTCCTCGGGCTCGTCCAGAGACCTCGAGAAGAGCGGCCAGGTCTCGGGCTCCCGGAGCAGAATGTCCAGGTACGGCGCCGCGGCTGACCGCGACCGGAGACGAGTCTCGAGTGTTTGCCGCGCCGCGATCGCGAGCGCGTCGTCGGCGATCAGCATGGCGCCGTAGAGGTCGGCGGTCGAGTCGCCACCGGCGAGCCTGCGACCCAGGCTCCGGCTGGTCGCGAGCATGGCTGGATCGGTGAGGCGCCGCTCGGCCGCGCGCGCCAGAGGGTGCAAAGGGTCGTCGGTCAAGAGCTCGAGGTAGAGCTCGGCGGCCGCGGCCAGGTTGCCTTTCTGCTCCTCCAAGCGGGCGCGCCAGAAGTCCACGTCCGGGAGCGGCTGGCGCCGGGCGCGGCTGGCGCGGGCGAGCCAATCTTCGGCGCGCGTGCCGCGGCCGCGCACGATCTCGGAGCTGGCTAGAAAGACCGACGCCTTCTCGAAAAGGCCCGACCATTCTCGCCGGGCCGCCAGGGTCTCGTAGAGCTCGAGGGCGCTTGCTTCAGAGCCCGTTCGCCATTCGATGCGGAGCGCCGACAGCAGGGCGGCGTCGGCCCAGCGGCCGTCGGGATCGGCGAGATAGGCCAGCCGGAAGCTCGACCGGGCCGCGTCCCAGGCGCCGTCCAGCTCGTAGCATCGTCCCTGCTGGTAGAGCGCGCGGGCCTTGTTCTCGGGCCGGGTTGCCAGCGACGCGACACGCCCGAACTCGGCAGCGGACAGCAGATACTCGCTGCGCCAGAAGTGGCTGCGGGCAAGCGCGTAGAGTGCTTCGGGGTCCGGTTCCTCCGCCTGTTCGAGACCGCGGCGCAAGAAGTGAGTGGAGTGGTCGAACTGGCGGTGATGATGAAACGTCCGGCCCAGGAGCAGCGAGACCCTCGAGGTCGCTTGCCGGCCCACGAGCCGCGACAGCCGGCTGGAGGCGAGCCGGGCGGCGTCGTCCCGGGAATCGGCTTCGACCAGAGCCAGGAGCCTGCGCACGGCGTCGTCAGAGCGCGCCGACTGCGCTTCGCAGTCGGCGCGTGCCACCTCGATCAGGCGCTGGGCGCGAGGTTCGATGCGCCAGCCGTCCGCGTTGCCGAGCAGCCGGCAGTCGGCGCCGGCGACGACCGCGGCGGCGAGGCGCTCGGCCGCCGGCTGCACCAGGGTCTCGGGCGGCTCCGAGCCCAGGAGCGTCGCCAGCAGGCCGGCGGCGACCTCGGGGTGGTCCTGGCGCTCCTGGTTGAGCGCCAGCCGGTACCGGCTGTACGGGGCCAGGACCGGGGTGGTGGACATGGCTCTGACGAAGGCCTCGTGGGCGCGCTGGTCGCGCCCGACCGCCTCCAGGAGGTGTCCGTGCAGGTAGTCGAAACCCAGCGGCTCGACCTCTTGCCGGCGCTCGGCAAGCGCGTGCTCGACCGTGCTCAGGGCATCGCGGGTGCGGCCCTCGTCGAGCAGCCGAGCGACCTCGATCCGGGGGTCCCCCTGCGTCGCCAGAACGAGGACTGCGGCGGCCCAGTACACGCGGGACTACCCGGGCGGCCAGCCCAGGGAACGGCCGCCGAGGAGGTGCAGGTGGATGTGGAACACCGACTGACCGCCTTCGAACCCGGTATTGATCACCGTCCGGAAGCCACGCTCACCCAGGCCTTCGGAGCGAGCGATGTCGATGGCTCGGCGGTAGAGTCCGGCGATGACAGAGTCGTCCGTGGATTCGAGCTCCAGCAGCGAAGCCACGTGCCGGCGGGGGATGACCAGAATGTGTACCGGCGCCTGCGGATCGATGTCGCGAAAGGCTAGGAACTCGTCGTCTTCGAAAACCGTGTCGGCCGGGATCTTTCCCGCCGCGATCTTGCAGAAAAGGCAGTCTTCCATGGCGTGCCGGGATCAGCTCGTGCGATCCACGATGCCTCCCAAACGCTGCAATTTCAGTTCCATCGATTCGTATCCGCGGTCCAGGTGATAGATGCGATCGACCGTCGTTTCGCCGGTAGCCACGAGAGCCGCGAGAACCAGGCTGGCCGAGGCTCGCAGGTCCGTGGCCATGACCTTGGCGCCGGCCAGGGCCGAGACCCCCACCACCCGCGCCGCGTTGCCGTCAACTGTGATATCGGCACCCATGCGGCGCAATTCCGGCACGTGCTGGAAGCGATTCTCGAAGACGGTCTCGATCACCGTGGCGGTGCCCTCGGCCTGGGTCATGAGCGCCAGATACTGTGCTTGGAGGTCGGTCGGGAAGCCGGGGTGGGGCGCGGTCACGATGTCCCGGGCGGCGAGCCGGTCACCCCGCTCGACGGTGACCGAGCGCCCGTCGGCGTCGACCAGGCAGCCGCATTCGGAAAGCTTCTCGAGCAGCGGCGCGAGGTCCTCGGGGACGGCCTCATCGACCGTGACTCGGCCGCCGGTCATGGCGGCTCCGATGAGGTAGGTGCCGGCTTCGATCCGGTCGGGCAGGACCGCGTGCTCGGCGCCGCCCAGAGAATCCACGCCTTCGACGCGGATTATCGGGCCGGCCGCGCCTTCGATACGGGCCCCCATGGCCGTGAGCAGAGCGGCCAGGTCGCGGATCTCGGGTTCCTGCGCGCAATTCTCGAGGACCGTCGTGCCCTCGGCCAGAGTGGCGGCCATGAGCGCGTTCTCGGTGCCGCCGACGGTCGGCGTCCCGAAGCGGATCCGGGCTCCGCGCAGTCGACGGGTCCCGGGTGGGACCCGGGTCGTCACGTAGCCGTGCTCGAGCGAGACCTCAGCGCCCATTGCTTCGAGGGCGCTCAGGTGCTGATCGATCGGCCGGACGCCGATGGCGCAGCCTCCCGGCAGCGACACCCGGGCGTGCCCGAGACGCGAGAGCAAGGGACCCAGAACCAGGACGCTGGCGCGCATGGTCTTGACCAGTTCGTAGGGCGCGTCGTCGATCTCGTCCGGGATGGTGTGGCGGAGCGCGACCGAGCCGCCTTCGCGCTTCGACTCGACACCCAAGTGCTCGAGGAGCATCAACATGGTGCGAATGTCCCGCACGTCCGGAATTCGGTGCAGCCGGAGCGGCTCGTCGGTCAGCAGGCTCGCCGCCAGCGCCGGCAGGGCGGCGTTCTTGGCCCCGGATGCCTCGAGCGAGCCGGCGAGTTGGCAGGGTCCCTGGATGCGAAGCTTGTCCATCTTGAGTTCCGGAATTCCGGCCGGCCTCTGGCAGTCCGGAGAGCGATCCTACCGCCGCCGGGTCACTAGGACCCTCGGGATGCCTTGATAGTCGGGAACGGTTCGCACCAGCTCGAAGGCGGTGTTCGCCAGCAGCCGCTGGCGGCGCGGAGCCTGAAGGTGTCCGATCTCGACGAGGAGGTGGGCTCCGGGGCGAAGGCCGTCGAGCTCGGCCAGAAGACACTCGATGACCGCATCCGGATGATCGGCCGGAAACAGGGCCTCGTGCGGCTCGAAGCCGGTGACCTCGATCGACAGATCGGGCACTTCATGGCGTCCGACGTAGGGCGGATTCGAGACCACCAGATCGAAGTCGCCGAGATCCGTGGCGCCGGCGAGATCCCCACAGACGAAGCGGACGCGCGCGCCGGCGCCCAGCGAGCGGGCGTTGGCGCGGGCCACGTCCAAGGCACCGGCAGCTCGGTCCACGGCCACGACGGCGGCGTCGCCGAGCTCGAGCGCCAGGGTTACCGCCAGACAGCCGGATCCGGTTCCGAGATCCAGCACTCGGGCCGGAGCCGGGTCGAGGGCCAAGGCCGCTTCGATCAGATGCTCGGTCTCGGGCCGCGGAATCAGGACGCGCCGATCGACGGCGAAGGGCCGGCCGTAGAACTCGCGCTCGCCCAGGAGATAGGCAACGGGCTCGCCGGTCAGCCGGCGTTCGAGGAGGGCCCGGTAGCTTCGCTCATCGGCGCTCGAGACCGCCTCGTCCCAACGCGCCAGGATCGAGGCCTCGGACAGCCCCAGGACGTGAGAGAGCAGGAGATGCGCCTCCCTCGGGTTGGGTTGGAAGGGCGCTGCCTGTAACTGCTTGCGCCCGGTCTCGACCAGCTCACCCACCATCACGGATCGAGTCTATCGGTCCGCCGGAGCGACGGCGCGCCCGTCCGGGACGGCGATCATGTGGATCGAGACCTGGGCGAGAGGCGCTCCGCGGCCGGCCAGGGCCCGAGCCAGCGGGCGTAGGATCCCAGGCACGTCCTCGAGACGGCGAGCCAGCTCGGTTTCGGACAGGCGCGGGAACCGCAGCTTGGGGGCAAAGCCGGCGCCGCGGGCCGCGGCCAGCCAGCGGCCCCGCCGGTGCAAAGTCTCGTTGATGCCGAGCTCGCGCTCGGCGGCGCCGAAGCGCCGGCCGAGACCGAAGAGAAGAAACCGGGGCCAGGCGGGCATGGGCTCGCTCAGCAGGACGAACAGTCCGTCCGGGGCCAGCACCCTGCGAGCCTCGGCGAAGGTTCGCTCCAGGCTCCAGGAATGATGGACGCAGGCGGTGGCCCAGACGACATCGATCGAGCCTGGGGCGATCGGCAGCCGGTTCATGTCCGCCTTGATCCGGCAGAGACCGGGATGCTCGGGGCGTGGCGCCAGCTTGAGGTGATCGGTGATGTCAATGGCGACGACGCGGTGTCCGGCGTCGAGCAGGGTCGAGCTCGCGAGGCAGTGGTCCGCTCCCAGCTCGACGACTGTGCGCCCGGGAGCGAGGGCCAGCTCGGCCAGCATGGCGAGCGCTCGGCGCCGGGTGTGGGCGAAGGCGGCGAAGCTCGGGAAGCGTTCGAGGCCGGCTCGGAGCTCGGGATGGTCACGGGGATCCTCCCCGGGCACCGTGCGGTCGAGGCCCCGGATTAGAGCGGCGAGCTCGTTCCGGCCGGCTCGGTTGCCGGACGGGCCACCGTCGAGCGCGGCCACTGCCTCGATCTCGCGGGCCACCGTCGGATGAGGCTCGCCCAGGAACTCGGCGACTCCGTTCCGGATTGGGTAGCTTGCCGCGCAGGCGGTACAGGAAGCCTCTTCGGAGGTGATCGCAAGGCCGGCGCCGCACCTGAGGCAGCGCAGAAGATCTCGTCTCCAGGAAGACACGCCGGGAGAATATCCGAGGAAACCTGCCGTATAGTCGCGGCCATGGCACGGCGGGAGGGACCATCGAACGGGGAAACCGCGGCCGGCGAGCGAGCACCGGCCCGGCGCCGCCGGGCCTTCGCGCTTCTGGCCCTCGCCCTGAGTCTGCTCTTCGCGCTCGGGCTGCTCGAGGGGGTGCTGCGCCTGGCGCCGGGGGTCTTGAGCCCGCGGCTCGGCAACCACGTCTACTCGAAGTACGGTGTCTTTCCGGGCGGCATGTATTTCCTGGAGCCGGTCAGCCGCTCGACGTTTCTGCATACACGCTTTGAGACCGGCGCCTACTGGAACGGGTACCGCTGGCGTCACCGCACCGACGAGCTTGGGTTTCGCAATCCGGAGGGCCTGGAGCAGCGGGAGATCCTGCTTCTGGGCGACTCGCTGATCTACGGTCACGGCGTCGAAGCCGAGCAAACGGCCGCTGAGATCCTGCGCACCGAGCTCGGCTGGCCGGTCTACAACATGGGCCGCCAGGGCGATTGCATCTACCAGCAGTACGTGCTGTCCAGGATCTACCTCGAGCGCCTCGCTCCGCGCACCGTGGTGCTCGTCGTTTTCGGCAACGACCCGCACGATCTCCTGAGCTACCGGAGCGCGGAAGAGCTGGCCGAGCGGCCGGAGTTCGAGGTCTTCGACTACGAGGCGATCGCCGCGAGCCTGGCCGAGCTGGATGGCACCTCGTCGCCGGCTCGAGCCGGATTGCGGTACTCGCTACGCACCGCCGCTCTCTACGACGGCATCTCGAAAGAGCTCCAGCGGCCCTCGTCTCAGAGATTGTGGGCACGGCTGATGGGGCAGCCCAAAGCGCCGCCCCGGGTTCGACCGAAGCCGCAGAAATCCACCCGCACCATCCTCAACGACACCAAGTTCTCGGTCGTTGAGGGCTACTACGCCCAGGCTCTGGCCGATCTGGACCGGCGGACCCGCGCCCAGGGAACCCGCCTCGCGGTCGTCTTTCTGGACGTAGGCGGAATTCTGGGTCCGAAGTCGGTCAAGGCGCAACGGAAGCTGGCGACCTCCCTCAAGACCATCGCGCGGACCCATGGCATTCCCTTCGCCTCGACCCGCGGGCTCTGGCAGGACTGCGACGAGTGCTTCCTGCCGGGAGACGGCCATCTGACCGAAGAAGGCAATCGGCGCCTGGCCGAGTTCCTGGCCGCCCGGGTGCTGCGCCCAGTCCACCTCAGACGGCGGCGCTAGGAAGCCGCCCGGGGCGATCGCAGTCCCTGGCGGCTCCTAGGAGCCAGCCGGAGGACGGAGCGGGCTCGGTCGGCCAAGAGCCGATACCCGCAGTCCAGAGCCGGGTCGGTCGCGAGGTCGGGTTAGTCCTGGGCCTCGCCGTCGGCGGGTTCGTCGATCTGGATCGTCTCCAGAAAGAGCACCAGCTCCTTGATCTTGAGCCGCGCTCGAGCCTCACGGTCTTCTTCCGACCTGGGCTCCGATTCGACCAGAGGGGTCTGGAAGACCTCGCCCCAGACCGGCATGTCGCGCCGGCCGTGGGCCTGGACCTCGTCGCGGCCGTCGATCGTGGCGGCGATGGCATCGGCGGGATACGTGCCCTCGTTGTCCCGCGCCAGGACGCGCAGATCAGGCGGCTGAACCGTCAACATCGCCGCGACCGTGCCGTTGCCGTCGGCCTTCTCACCGTGACAACTGGCGCAGTAGCGCCGGAACGTGACCCGGCCCTTTGCCGCCAGAAAGCCCGGGTGCTCGTTGGCGTTGATCTCGGTCACGCCCGTGCTTTCCTGGGCAAGCGCCGGCGCCGGACCGAGGGCAAACGCGAGCGCCGCCGCCAGCAAGATCGTCAATGCCAGAACCATCAGTATTTGTCGCATCGACACCTCCTTGTCCGCGGGAACCACCGTCCCGGTTTCCTCCAGGTTGGCGCGAAGCCGCCGACGCCACAACACCTTCCCAGGGAGGCCCTTGCCCACCCGGGGAGCGGGGCCTAAACTGGCGCCGGAACTTGGCATGGCGGACTCGCGCGGCTCAACGATCGAAACGGTGGTCCTGGTGGTGGCCGCCTTGGTGGCGCTTGGCCTCTTTGTCGGCCTGTTTCTTTTTCTGTCGTTGCGCTCGCTTCCGGGCGAGGCCGTGGATGCCGGGCGCGAGGTGCTGGCCGACCTGACCGATCTGGCCGCGGCGTTTCGCGAGGGAACGACCGAGACCCAGTTCGTCTCGTACGCCGCCGAGGTCTCCGGAAGCAGGAAGCTCCAGGTCGCCGAGCTCGAACAAACCGAGATCTATACCCGGACCGACTCGACGAGCGTGCTCTGGGGCAGCGTCGCGCTTCCGGACGTGGTGGTGGAGGCCCGGGTGCCGGTCCAGTACGTCTATTTCGTCGATCTCGACAAGGCTTGGGACTTCGAGTTGCGCGAAGGCGAGCTCATGGTCCGGGTGCCCGAGCTCGAAGCCAACCGCCCGGCTCTGGATGTTTCGAGCCTCTACTACGTGGTGCGCGAATCTAGCGTTTTTCGCGACGAGACCGAGGCCATCGAGGCGCTCCAAGCCGGTCTGACGCGGCTGTCCCGCGAGCGAGCCCGGGAACACAAGTCGCTGGTGAGGGAAACCGCCCGCGAGCAGATCGAGCGCTTTGTCGCCGGCTGGCTTGCCAACGCCTTTGCCGGAGCGGACACCGCCGGGATCCGTCCGCTGGTGGTCTTTCCCGGCGAGGAGCCGCCGGAGCCGCTTAGGCCGGTACCGCCGCTTGGTCTTCTGCTGCCTGACGCATCTGTTCGGCTTGGAAGTGCGTGGCAAGCGGCTCGATGAGGCCGTCCAGATCGCCTTCCAGGATCGCCGGCAATTGGTGCAGCGTTAGACCGATGCGGTGGTCGGTGACCCGATTCTGCGGAAAATTGTAGGTCCGAATCTTCTCCGAGCGGTCGCCGCTTCCGACCATCTTGCGGCGCTCGGCGCTGAGCTCGGACTCGGCCTTCTCTCGCTCGATCTCGAGGAGCCGGGACTTGAGCACGCGCATGGCCTTGGCCCGGTTCTTGATCTGGCTGCGCTCGTCTTGGCAGCTCACCACCAGCCCGGTCGGCAGGTGGGTGATGCGGACGGCCGAGTAGGTGGTGTTGACGCCCTGGCCGCCCGGGCCCGAGGAGCAGAAGCGGTCGACGCGTAGGTCCTTTTCTTCGATCTCGATCTCGACATCCTCGGCTTCCGGCAGAACAGCCACCGTGACCGCCGACGTGTGGATGCGCCCGGAAGCCTCGGTCTCGGGCACCCGCTGCACGCGGTGGACGCCGGCTTCGTACTTCAGCCTGCTGTAGGCCTTGCGGCCTTCGATGATGGCCGAGACTTCCTTGATTCCCCGGATGCCGGACTCGGACAGGTCGATGATCTCGACCGTCCAGTTCTGGGCCTCGGCGAAGCGGGTGTACATGCGAAAGAGCTCGCCGGCGAAGAGCGTCGCTTCGTCGCCGCCGGTGCCGGCTCGAATCTCGAGCACGACGTTGCGCTCGTCGTTCGGGTCCTTCGGCGTGAGCTCGCGCTTGAGCTCGGCCTCCAGGGTTTTGAGCTGACCGGTGAGCTCCTGCTGTTCCTCGAGGGCCATGGCGTAGAGCTCGTCGCTCTTGTCCAGCGTCCCGAGCAGCTCACCGGTGTCTTCCTCCTGCTGCTTCAGAGCTCGGTAGCGGCGGAAAAGCTCGACCACGACGCCGAGCTCGGCCAAGCGCTTGGTGGTCTCGACGTAGGCTTTCTGGTCGTTGACCAGTTCCGGGTCGGCGAGCTTCTGCGCGAGCTCTTCGTGCTGCGTTTCGATGGCTTCAAGCTGTTCGATCATCGGACTGACGGGAAACGAGATCCGGCGTGGCCGGGCGGTTGACGATTAACTACCTCGGTAGTAGCCTCGCGCTCGGCGAGAGAACGAGATGGCTCAGTATCTCAGAAACACACGGCTCGGGACCGGACGGAAGACCCTCCGGGAACTCAGCCGCCTGGTGGCGCGAGCGCCGCTAGGACGAGCCGAGGCCGTACCGGCGCTGGAACCGCTCGACGCGACCCGCGGAGTCGACCAGCTTCTGCTTGCCGGTGAAGAACGGGTGGCAGGCGCTGCAGATCTCGAGTCGCAGCTCGGACTGGGTCGAATGGGTCTCGAAGGAGTTGCCGCAGGCGCAGGTGACCGTGATGTGGTGAAGTTCGGGATGAATGTCAGCTTTCATGATTCGGCACCTGGAGAGAAAAACAACGCCGGGCGGGATGATATTCCGGCCGGCCCCCCGGTACGGACCGCGAAAATCGCGTGTAACCCTCCGGGGCAGAGGATGGTAAGCGATTTCAAGGGCATGTGGCAAGGGCTCTGGAGACGACGGGCGTGCGAGCTCGCACGTAGATATCTTCAGGTCGAGAACCTTGCATGAGCTTACGCCGTACGGCAAGAGCGGGCAACGAGATAGAAACCGCGGGGCTTCAGAGCCGGTCGGAACGAGAGATCGAAGAGTGGATCGAAAGAAAGGGTAGGGAGATGCGACGTTTGATCGTGGTGGTTTCGGTGTTCGTGCTCGGCGCTCTGGGCCCGATATCGGGTCCCGCCGTGGGTGGCGATGAGGAGAGCCCCGAGACGGCCGTCGCCGAGGAGGCAGCAAGCACCGAAAGCCAGGCCGAGGAGCGGCCCTTCGCCATTCCCCGGGCCTCCGGCGAGATCGCCGTCGATGGCGTTCTGGACGAGGGGGCCTGGGCCGACGCACTCACCCTCGAGCTGGCCTTCGAGACCCGTCCGGGCGAGAACATCGACCCGCCTGTGCGCACCGAGGTCTTCGCCACCTATGACGACCGCGCCCTGTACTTTGCCTTTCGCGCGCACGATCCGGAACCGGGCGCGATCCGCGCTCACCTTGCCGACCGGGATAGCGCCTGGAGCGACGACTTCGTGGGGGTGGTCTTGGATCCCTTCAATGACGAGCGGCGAGCCTTCCAGTTCTTCGCCAACCCGTTGGGCGTCCAGATGGACTCCTTCGTCGACGACTTGGGCGGCGGCGAATCCGACGCTTGGGACGCCATCTGGGACTCGGCCGGCAAGATCACCACGACCGGGTACGTGGTCGAGCTGGCGATTCCGTTCAACCAGTTGCGCTTCGAAGCGGCGTCCGGTCAACAGACCTGGGGCTTCGACGCGCTCCGGTTCTATCCGCGGGACCAGCGTCACCGGATCGCGCTCCAGCCCCTGGACCGCTCGATCAGCTGCTACGTCTGCCAGGTCTCGAAACTCAATGGGTTCGAAGGCATCACTCCCGGCCGCAATCTGGAGTTCGTTCCCACCGTGACCGGCGGGCGCACCGACGTACGAGAAGACTTTCCGACCGGTGACCTGGTCGAAGGGAGCGTCGACAACGAGTTCGGACTGACGGCGCGCTGGGGGATCACCCCGAACCTGATCTTGAACGCAGCGATCAATCCGGACTTCTCCCAGGTCGAAGCGGACGTCGCGCAGCTTGACGTCAACAACCAGTTCGCCCTGTTCTTTCCGGAGCGCCGCCCGTTCTTTCTGGAGGGAGCCGACTTCTTCTCCACGCCGATGCGGGCGGTCTTCACCCGCAACGTGGCCGACCCGGATTGGGGCGTCAAGTTCTCAGGCAAGCAGGGCAAGAACGCCTTCGGGGCCTTCGTGGCTCGCGACACGACGACCAACCTCTTGTTTCCGGGCAGTCAGGGCTCGGATGCCGACTCCTTCGATTTCGAGACCGACGACGCGGTCGTCCGGTACCGGCGGGATTTCGGTTCGTCTTCGGCGATCGGCGTGCTCTTTACCAGCCGGGAGGGCGGCGACTATTCGAACCAGGTCGGTGGCATCGACGGGCTCTACCGGTTCCGCGAGACCGATTCAATCCGGTTTCAGTACCTGCGCTCCGAGACCGAGTACCCGGGCGTGATCGCGGCCGACTTCGACCAGCCGTCCGGGAGCTTCTCGGATCACGGCTATCGCTTGCGCTACACCCACGACGACCGGAATTGGTTCGTCTACGGCGAGTACCGGGACATCGGCTCCCAGTTTCGGGCCGACATGGGCTTCATGCCACGGGTGGGCACGAGCTTTCTGCTCGCCGGCGCCGACCGCACTTGGTGGGGCGAGGAGGACGACTGGTACACGCGCTGGTCCTTCGGCGGCGACTGGGATCTCACCGAAGACGAGGAAGGCAACGTGCTCGAGCGCGAGGCCGAGATCCGCACCAACATCTCAGGGCCCAAGCAGTCCCATTTGTTCTTCGGCATCGGCCAGCGCGACCGCTTCTTCGACGGCGTCATCTTCGAGGATCAGGACTTCATGAACAGCTGGTTCGAGATCCAACCCACCGGGGACTTCTGGTTCGGCATGTTCGCCGGCCGCGGTGACGCCATCGACTTCGCCCACACCCGACCCGCCAAGGTGCTCTTTCTGGAGCCCAGCATCCAATGGAACCTGGGCTTGCACCTCAGGGCCAACCTGGACCACAACCTGCAGCGTCTGGACGTCGATGGCGGCGAGCTCTTCGAAGCCAACCTAAGCCAGCTTCGCCTGGTCTACCAGTTCAACGTTCGCACCTTCGTCCGCACGATCTTTCAATGGACCTCGATCGACCGGAATCAGGCGCTCTACCAGGACGAGGTCGACGCCGAGTTCGACCGGCTTTTCACCCAGGTCCTGTTCTCGTACAAGCTGAACCCTCAGACCGTCCTCTTTCTGGGCTACGGCGACACCCGGGAAGGCGACCAGCGGATCAGCTTGACCCAGAGCGACCGTAGCGTCTTCCTGAAGCTGGGCTACGCCTGGGTGCTGTAGCCCGCCTTTCGCACCAGGGTTCGCGTCAAGGGGTCCGGCCTGCTGGCCGAACCTCGGTACGAGCTACAGGCTCGCCTTCGACTAGCGCAGGTGGCCGCTCTCGGCCAGGCTGGGTCCGAACATGACCGCGTTCAGAAAGAATGGGGCAGTGCCGCGCCAGAAGAGGCGGAAGTCGGGATCCTGGGAAAAGGAGATGAGAGTGCCGGCGCCCACGCCCTCGACGCCAACCAGCAGGGATCCCTGGAGCCGCTCCTCGGCCTCGGGCCAGGCGAAACCGGCCACCACCGGATCCTCCTTGGCGGCCACCAGGAGATCGCGCCGGGGATCTCCGGTCGGCAGCAGCACGGTTCGGCCGGAGAAGATCGCCGCGGGCGAGCGCTGGATGCCGGCGGCCAGGGGATGCTCGCTTCGGGTTCGGGTCCCCAGCACCGCGCCCGGGGTGTAGAGACTCCGCCGCTCGGGGGTCAGCTCGGTGACCTCGTTGCGGCCGCCGCCGTCTTCGGGCGGCTGCCAGGCTTTGAGACGGCTCACTTTCCGATTCCTCAGCCAGGAGACCGCCCGGCCGACGGCGATGAGCGTGCCGCCGGCGCGGAGCCAGTCTTCGAGCTTCTTGGCGGCTTCTTCGTCCAGCGAGCCACTTGGAAGCACCAGCGCGTCGAAGGCGCTCAAGTCGACGCGATCGAAGCTGCCGGTGTCCAGTCGATGATGATCGAGAGCGATCTGCTGGTCCATCAGGTGCCAGAGAAAACCGAACGAGGTCGGGCTGACGCCGTCGCCGGCGAGGAGGCCGATGCGAGCCGGCCGCACCGGCACCATGTCGTCCGAGCCCAGCGAGTTGCCGCCCTCGGCGTACCCGGTTGCGATGCGGACGGCCGAGACTCCGAGCTCTTCGGTCAAACCGGCGAGCTGGGTGTCGAGCCCCTCGTCGTTGCCCCGGTACGGGACGAAGACCGTTCCGTTGGGGTACTCGGCGCCCGCGAGCTCGAAGGCTCCGACCGCGAGCCGGAAGACGATGTCCTCTCGCTGGAGTGCCGCTAGCAGGCGGTAGGAATCAAGGCCCTGGGGCGGGATCAGCACTCCTAGCTCGCCCTCGCCCCGGACCGTGCCGGAAGCCGGTGAGATCGGAGCGCTGGCGACGGCTTCGCCGCTGACCCAGGTCTCGACGTTGAAGGCGAGCGGCAGCGACCAGGCGGTGATGTCGAAGAACTCGGTCGAGCGGTTCTGCTCGATGCGCCGGCGCTGCTCGTCGAGGAAGCGCTGTGACATGGCGGCGTCACGCTCCATCAGGGTTCGGACCAGGGCGCCCAGGGGTTGCTGGGTGGAGACCGCGTAGGTTCCGGCCGGAAACCGGCGGGCTTCCGTGGCGTCTGTGGAGTCGGTGGCGTCGGAGGCAGTGGCCGCAAGCGGGGCGGTCCGCAGCCGCGCCGGCTCCGCGAGGGCGCCGACCTGGACGCCGTGCGCCGCCAGAAGCTCGGCCGCGGCGGCGGCCTCGGGTTGGTCCGGACGCCACAGGTAGGTGCGCTCGGGACCGCGCGCGCGGCGCGAAGCGGAGAAGTCGCGCAGCAGATCCGAGCGGTTCCGGATCGCCGTGCGGGCGGTGGCGATTGAAGTCGTCAGGTGGCGGGCGATGCGGTCGGCCAGCGTCAATACCGTCCCGTCAGGCCGCCGGTAGGCTTGTCCGGCCCGGCCGTGCCCCGCCATCTCGTAGGTCATGCCGATGGCGCCGCGCAGGCTCGGATACGAATCGCCGTAGCCCGGATAGAAGAGATCGAAGTTCTCGCCCACGTAGTAGACCCAGCCCCGGTCGTCGAAGGCTTCGGCGTTGGCGCGGCCGAAGGTCTCGAGCCAGCCCACGGAGCCGGCGGCGATAGCCGGATGGATGGGCTCGGCTGAGGGCGGAAAGAAATAGGACGAGCGTGGCGACATCTCGTGGAAGTCGACGTAGACGTGCGGCTCCCAGCGCCGGTACTCGGCGACGCGGGCTTGGGTCTCCTGCTGGCTGAGCCACGTCCAGTCCCGGTTGAGGTCCACCAGGTAGTGGTTCTGCCGCCCGCCCGGCCAGGGCTCGCGGTGCTCGGCCGATTCCGGCAGGGGGTCGGGAACGCGCCCGCGCCGGGTCTCGTAGAAATGAACGTAGCGCTCGCGCCCGTCGGGATTGCACAGGGGATCGATCAGGACTACCGCGTTGTCGAGAAGCTCCGACCAATCATCCTGGCCGGCGGCGAAGACATAGGCCGCCGCCATCGCCGCCTCTGCCGAGGAGGCTTCGTTACCGTGGACGCCGTAGGCCAGCCAGACCACGACCGGAGCCGAGGCCAGGACCCGGTCGAGCTCGGCCTCCGTGTCCGCGCCGCCGGCGAGGGCGGCGAGCTCGCCGCGAATCGCCTCGAGGCGGGCCAGATTCCGGGGCGACGAGATCGCGGCCAGCTTGAGCGGCCGGCCCTCATAGGTCGAGCCGTACTGCCAGATCGAGACCCGTTCTGACGAGGCCGCCAGGTGATCGAGGTAGGCGACGATCCGCTCGTGGTGGGTGAAGCGTCCGCCCAGTGCGTAGCCCAGAAACTCGGCCGGCGAGGGCACCGATGCATCCACGGCCGGCAGGGCGACCGCGCTGCCGTCGCTTAGGGGCTCGAGCAGGGGGGTACTGGAGGCCAGGGCGGCCGGGGCGGCCGGTCCGGCGGCGGCTAGCGTCATCGCCAGTATCGCGGCGGGCAGATAGGCGGGCGGAGACAGTCCTCTTCCAACTCGACGCTGCATCGTCGACTCCTTTCGGGTCTTGCGCAAGAGCGCCTATTCTAGCTCTAGGCTGTCGACCGAGATGCTGAGGCGCTTCATCATCTCGTGGAGCGTCGTGGGCTTGACGCGGAGAAGCTCGGCGGCCCGTTTCTGGACGCCGCCCGAGGACTGGAGCGCCTTGACGATGAGCTGCCGCTCGAACGAGGAAGTCGCCTCGCGCAGCGAGATACCGCCTTCGGGCAGGTTGGCGGGCGGGATCGGCGTGCCGTTGCGCTTGCGCACATTGTTGGGCAGGAGCTCCGCTTCGAGCTCGGGCGTCTGGGAGAGCACGACCGCCCGCTCGATGGCGTTCTCGAGCTCACGCACGTTGCCGGGCCAGTTGTAGTCGAGCAGATACTCCATCGCCTCGGAAGTGATCGCCTCGACCGGCTTCTCGTTCTCCTGCGAGTAGGTCTCGAGGAAGTGCCGGACCAGGAGCGGGATGTCCTCGGTGCGATCACGCAATGGCGGCAGATTGATGGTGATGACGTTCAGCCGGTAGAAGAGATCCTCGCGGAAGTTGCCGGCTCGGACCTCGGCTTCCAAGTCGGCGTTGGTGGCCGCGATGATGCGGACGTCGGCCTTCAACGTCTCGACGCCGCCGAGACGCATGAACTCTTTTTCCTGAATGACGCGGAGGAGCTTGGATTGGGTGTCGATGGGGATGTTGCCGATTTCGTCGAAGAAGATGGAGCCCTTGTCGGCCACTTCGAACAAGCCCTTCTTGTTCGAAGTGGCCCCGGTAAAAGCGCCCTTGACGTGTCCGAAGAGATTGCTTTCGAGCAGATCGGCGGGCATCGATCCCGAGTTGACGGTGACGAAGGGGCCGCCGGCGCGCCGTGAGTGATGGTGGATGGCCTTGGCCACCAGCTCCTTGCCGGTGCCGCTCTCACCCAGGACCAGGATGTTGCTCTTGGCCGGGGCGGCAAGCTGGATGAGCTCGAAGACCTGCTGCATCGGCTTCGACTTGCCGATGATGCTGTCGAAGGCGTAGCGGTCGCGAAGCTGCGCCCGCAACTTCCGGTTCTCGCTCGCCAGGCGCCGCTGCTCGAGGCCGTGGCTGATGGTGAGCAGAACCTCTTCGTTCTTGAAGGGCTTGGGGATGTACGAGAACGCGCCCTCCCGCATCGCCTGGATGGCGCCCTCGATCGAGGAGAACGCCGTGATCACGACCACGACTTGCTCCGGATCCTCCCGGCGGATCGCTTTCAAGACGTCCAGGCCGGAGGTATCCGGCAGCATCAGGTCCAAGAGGACGAGATCGAACTCCTCCTGCGCCAGGGACTCGAGCGCTTGCTTGCCCGTGGTCGCGCTCGTCGTCGAGTAGCCCTCCTTGCGGAGCAGCGAGCTCAGAACGTCTTGCAGGACGTCTTCGTCGTCGACGATCAGAATATTCATTCGTTCGAGGATTCGGGTGGGTTCTCCGCGGTGGGAAGCTCGATGATGAAGCGCGAGCCTTCCCCGAGCTGGCTGACGACCCGGATGTCGCCCCGGTGCCGCCGAATAAGGTCATGCGAGATCGACAGGCCGAGTCCGGTACCGCCCTGGTCCAGCTTGGTCGAATAGAAGGGCTCGAAGATGCTCTCGAGCTGGCCGGGCGCGATGCCCGGACCGGTGTCCTCGACTCCGATCCAGGCCCAGGAGCCGTTGGTCTCGATCTCGACCGTGAGCGAACCGCCGGTGCCGCCCATGGCATCGATCGCGTTCATGACCAGATTGGTGACCACCTGCTGGAGCTCGCCCTCGTTGCCGAGGACCGTGATCGGCTGGTCGGGCCGCTGCCAGACCAGGCCGACGCCGTGCTCGTGCAGCCGCTCGCGCACTAGATCCAGGCATTCGTCGACCAGCGGACCCAGGTCCACCGAGATCTGCTCGCCGCCCCGCTTGCGCGCGAAGTTGAGGAGGTTGTTGACGATACGGGCGGCGCGGAAGGTCTGGGTCTCGACCTTCCTCAAGAGCTGGTGCCGGGGATCGTCGTCGGGAGTGTCCTGGAGCAGCATCTGGGCGTAGCTCGAGATTCCGGTGATCGGCGTGTTGACCTCGTGGGCGACTCCCGCGGCGAGGACGCCGAGGGCGGCCAGCCGGTCCTTTTCCTTGAGGGCGTTCTCCATGGCGATGCGGTCGGTGACGTCCTGGACGACCAGCACTCTCTGGGAGGAGGACTCGGCCGCGCCGGGAAGGGCGCCGGCGCTGATCTGGAGATAGCGCTCGGTGCCCTGGGCGGGCTCGATCCGGGTCTCGCGCAAGCCGTCGCCCGGGGCCGGCAGCGGCGTTCCGGGCAGGAAGTCCGCGACCCGCCTGCCGGTGATCTCCTCGACGGCGAGGCCGAAGAGCCCGGCGAACGCCCGGTTGGCCGAGACCACGGCTTCATCAGGTCCCAGGACCACGATTCCGGCCGGCGAGGACTCGACGATTTCTTTGTTGAACTGCTGCAAGCGGACGACTTCCTCGAGCTGCGATTGCACGGTCTCGAGAAGCTGCGCGTTTTCGATGGCGAGCGCGGTCTGGTTGAGCAGGCTTTCCAGCAGGTCCAGATCGTCGCTGCTGAGCGGCACCGAGCCGTCCTTGTAGCCGCAGACGAAGAGGCCGACCCGGCGCTCGCGGACGAAGAGCGGCAGAGCGTAGCGGTAGCCGGCGCCGAAGAGAGCCACCCCGGCCGTGTCCTCACCGGGAAGACCGACGGCGGGCAGGCCGTGCACGCCCGGGTTCCAGAGGGATTCCGGGAGATCCCCGAACGAGACCGTCTCGTCCAGAGCCGGCTCGGCTCGCCAGGGCACCACAATGCCGTCCCGCACCAGCAACAGGTTGCTGGTGTCGATCTCGAGACTGGAACGGATCTCGTCGGTCAGCCGCTCGCACAACAGATTGAGGTCGCGCTCGTTGAGCAGATCGCGGCCGATCTCGGCGAGAGCCCGCCGCCGTCCGAAGCGTCCGCGGTACTGGAGGCGCTCCAGCGACTGGCCGAGACCCCGATGGGTCGGCACCATGAGGCCGGCGATGGTCAGGCCCGACAGAAACACCAGGAGATTCCGGCCCATGGCGAGATCGGTGGGCATCATCCGGTTCACCACCTGGTTGGCGAGTGCGAACCCCGAGACTCCCAGGAGGACGGTGAGGCCGAGGGTGACCGAGTCGCGCACCACCACGCCCAGATCCCACAGGCGGTAGCGCAGGATCGCGTACGAGAAGGCGATCGGAACGATCGCCAGAAACAGGACCGTCACCGGCGCCAGCGTGTCGGGCCAGCTTGCCCCGAGGGCCCGCGGCAGGACGTAGAGGAGGCCGAAGGGCAGGTAGCCGCCGACCATGCCGGCGGCGATCCAGCTCGTCTGCTGCTGAGCCTCTCCCTGCTTGCCGGTCCAGAGTCGCCAGGCCAGAACCCCCGCGGCGGCCAGGCCGAAGACGACCAGGTGGAAGAGCTCGAGACGGTCGAGCGTTGCCAGCGCCGTGCCCGCGGATGCGCCGAAGAGCATGCGGCCGCCGGTTGCCAGAAGATCCAGTTGCAGGAGAGCCAGAAAGGCGGCCGGCAGGTAGAAAAACGGCGTCATCCAGCCCGCCCCAAGGCGACGACGCTTTCCGCCCAGCGGCTTGGGGAAGATCGAGAAGAGATGAAGCGTCAGCGGCGCCAGCAGGATCCGGGCGAACTCCTCGGCGACGTACAGGGTCTTGTCGACGAGATCGAAGGGTCCGGCGGGGGAGAAGAGATAGACCACCGCCGAGGTCAGCGTCCAGAGGAAGAAGACCACCGCCGCTCCGCGCTGGTCGCGCAGCAAGGTGTAGAAGCCGACCAGCAGATAGGCGCAGCCGATGAGTGCCAGGACCAGATAGGCGAAGTCGATGTCGAGCGCGGGCCGGGCGTAGTCGACTTCGACCAGCTCCTCGCCCCGCAAGACCACGAGGTCGCTTGCGGGCGCGGCCTTGAGCTCGCCCGCCAGTTCCGCGGCAGTAGCCACGGTATCCCCATTGACCAGGAGAATCGCGTCGCCTGCGACCAAGCCGGTGCCCGGGTCCGCGCTCTGTACCGCCCAGTTGCCGGCGTCGCGCTCGGCCGTGAATCCGGTCGGCTGGAACGACTCGATCTTGCGTACCGAGCTCAGGCCTCCGCCCAGCACCACCAGAGCGGCGAGGAGGATGCTCGCCAGCAGTAGAAGCGTGCGGCCGCGACCCGTCCTGTTGCTCTCGGTCATGCGCAGATCCTCAAGAACCTGCGAAGCAGGAACCATGCCACGAAATCGGTTCCTTGAATCGCCCTAAAGGCCTGAAATCAAGGGCCTTTCCTAGAGTTTATCCGGTTTTTTGAATCGCCGGGGCGATCTTGGATCCAGAGAGTTGATCCGGCAGGGCCGAGCGTCGCCGGCTGTGGGCCGGCTGGCGGCCGATTCCGGGGATCAGAAACGGACGGCGAGGCCGCCGGTGATGCGTTTCCGAAGCTCTTCGTAGAGCTCTTCGGACGTGCCGCCCCGGCTCAACTCCATGTTGAGGTGGACGGCAAGCTCTGAGGCCAACCGGTCGAGAAACCCCAGATCCTGGCTGACGCCGACCTGCAGTCGCTCGAGGGCCATCTCGGGTGTTTCGTACTCGCCCAGAGGCGAGAGCTCCTGCTCGAGCCGGTGAAAGGCGACCAGGAGATCGGTCGCCGAGCCTTCGAACCGGGTGTCGAACGAGGTCACGAGATAGCGCACGTCGTTCTCGTAGGCGTTGTCCGCAGTCTGGAGCAGGCCGCCGCCGCCGGCCGCCAGGTTCGACTCGAACCGGGCCACGATGCCCGGCTTGAGGCGGCGGGTGACCTCGAGCCGCAGCTCGGGAAGCCGATCGCCATCCACCAGGTACAGGCTGTCGAAGCGGTCGAAGAAGTCCGAGTCGAAGAACAGGCGCTGGGTCTCGCCGATCTTGCGGTGGACGGCTCCCAGCTTCAGGCCCTCGCCGTCGGTCCAGGAGCGCGAGAAAGACAGCTCGTAGCAGTACTCCTCGGCCTGCCGGCAGGAGCGGGCATCCTGGTAGTAGGCGGGCGTAAAGTCGATCCGCCGGACGGCGTCATTCGAGGTGTCGAGGCGCCGGCTCGCGAGCGTTGCCGCCTGCCACTTGGGAGCGATCTGGAAGACCAGTCCGCCCTGTGGAGACACCGAGAGCGTGCCGTCCCGCAGCGCCGAGTAGAGCCCGTACTGGACGAGCAGCGCCGGGTTGATCTGCCAGCCGCCCTTGCCGAAGAGCTCCACTGTCTCGGAGGCCAGCAAAGAGTCGCTGGCTTCGCGGTCGCTGGCGCGTTCGCGGTAGAGAACGCCGGCTTCGACATTGGCGCGGTCGGTGACCTGATTGGCGTAGGAGCCTTCGATGCGCCAGGAGCGCGAGGCTCCGGGCACCGTGCTGGGCGCCACCAGCGCCTGCCGGTAGAAGTTGTTCTCTTCGGTGTACTGCGCCGAGACGTTGGACTGGGCCCGGTCGCCGTAGGCTTGGGTCCAGGACACCGCGTGGCGCTCGTACTCGACCGAGTCGTCGTTCCGGGCTCCCGAGAGCTCGTTCGAGCGGGTCGAGAAGTTGACCGTGGCGCGGCGCGCGGCCGCCAGCCGCAGCTCCAGCTCTTGGGTCGAACCGGAGCCCGCGTCCTCGAGCGCTTCGCTGCCGGTGGAAAGCTCGGTGAATTCTCCGTTGAGGGCGATCTCGACGTCGTTGACCCGGCCCGAGAAATCGACCTCGGCGCCGTTGATCTCGCCGTCGCCCACGTCAAGGCCTTCATGGACCCCGGTGCTGGCTCGCATCTGGGTCGAGAACCGGTCCGCGGGGATTTCCCGGGCGGCAGCCACCGCCGACGGGGTCCCCTGAGGAGCCGTCCGTCCGGCTGGCCCGGCGGCCGGAACAGCCTGGGGCATCCGGCCCTCGGGGGCCAGATACGCCGGCAGGTCCATGTCGCGCAGAACGTCGGACGGGATCTTCTCGCGCAGCTTCCAAAAGGAGGCCGCCGCGGTCTCGGGATCGTTGGACTGCTGGGCGAGCTGAACGTCAAGAAACTGGGTCGCCCCAGTCGAGGCTCGGCTGAGCATGACCACCGCCGGCAGGAAGCCCGGCTTGAAGGCGATCACCTTATAGAGCCCGGCCGGCAGCTCGGCGAACAGAAACAGCCCGTCGCGGTCGGTGATCTCGCGGCGCAGGCTCAAGTCGGAAAGCGCGTAGGCGTACACCTTGGCCGCCGACAGCGGCTCGACCGAGCCTTCGACGCGACCCGCCAGAACGCCGCCCTCGTCTTCCGCGACGAGCGCCATCGGGACCAAGGCCAAGGCGGCCAGGACCCATGCGGTCAGGTGGGGGCGTACACGCATAGCTACAGAACCTACGCACGGCCAGTATAGGGAGACGGGTGTCCCAGGTCAAAGAACCATTGATTACGAGTTTCTTGCGTTCCGCGGCGAGAATCGCTCGACCTTGGTCCGCCAGGTTCCGGATCCGCCGGCCGTTTCTGTGCAGCTATCGGGCTTTGGCCCGGTTTTGGCCCGGTTTGGCTGACTCTGTCTTCGTCGGTGGGGAGGTGCTATCCATTAGAAGGCAAGCTCAGAAGAGACCCGCCTCGCGAGCGAGATCGAGTGGCGATTCGGTCCCGGAGGCGACCGGCGGCGCCCCCAGCCGTGGCGTGCGCGCGGCCACCAAGGCTCCGATCCAGGCCGAACCGGCCCGTTCGAGGGCCCCCGCGGCGGCCTCGAGGGTCGCGCCGGTAGTGACGACGTCGTCAACCAGGAGGAAGCGCCGGCCCTCGATCTTGCGGCCGGCCCGAACCGCGAAGGTCGAGCGCGGCAGCCGGGAGCGTTGGGCGCGCCGCCGCCGCGCCTGGGGCGGAGTAGGCCTGGCCCGGCCGAGAGCGGCCTCGAGAGGCCAGCCGTGCGCTCGCGCGATCGGCCGGGCGATCTCCCAGGCCTGGTTGAACCCTCGCCGCAGTCGTCGCCGCCAGTGCAGCGGTACCGGCACCACGGCATCGATGAGCTGCTCCTCGAGCTCTCGGCCAAAGACCGTGTCGAGACGCTGGCCGAGCTGCCGGCCGAGATAGGAGAGCCGTCCGAACTTGAGCTTGTGGATCACCGTAGTCATCGGCTCCTGGTAGCTCCAGCCGAACCACAGGCGATCGATCGGACCGGGCCGGGCGAGGCAGGCAAGGCAACGGATCGCCCGTGCAGATTCGCCTGGGGCCGGCACAAGCTCCGGCGACATGGCGGTCTCGACCAGGCTCGTGCCGCAAGTCGTGCACCGGCTCGGGGGGCTGGTCGCCGATGCCGCCGATGCCGCCGATCGACCTGCCGACGATGGGTCCGCCAATCGGCCCGACCGGCCCGACCGGCCCGATTGGGCCGATTGGGCCGATTGGGCTGGGCGCAGCCGCCCGAAGCACCGTTGGCAGAGGTTGAGGCGGTACGCGGTCTCGGCGACTCCGTCGCAGGCCAGACACGGACAGGGCAAGACGAAATCGAGCACCCGGCGCAGGGCGCGTCTTCCGTGCTCGAGGGTGCGGCGCCTCGCGGCCCAGGCACGATCCGGCCTCGGATCGTCGCGTTCCAACTCCGCTCTCACACTCTCTAGAGACGCGATGAGACCCGGCTATACTCACGCTCGTAGACGAAACGGTCCCGTGGGCCGTATCAGCTGAGGCACCCGAAGGAGTACCCCTGTTGTCGAGACTGCACCCGACCCTCCAGAGCCGCCAGAGCATTCAGCGCAGCCAGGGTATCGAAACGCCGACGCCCGCGAACCGGGCCGGCGGGAGCCGTTGCCGTCATGCGGCTTCGACATGCCGCGGGGAGTCGAAGTCGAGATCTCCTCGGGTGGCTCGACCGTCTCTGGCGGCCTTCCTGGCGGCGCTTGCCGTCTTCTGCCTACTGCCCGGAGCCGCCCACGCGCAAGGCTCGCTCACCTACGGCCTCAACCTGCTGGCCGGCATCGGCGGCGCCCTCGACGAAGACGATCCGGGGCTTTCCAACTCCTCGATCCAACTCGGATTTTCGGTTCAGCCCGAAGACCAGCTCCTGATCGGTCTGCGCGGCGGCGAGATCGACTTCGGTGACGAGGTCATCGCGGGGCTCCGCGACGCCACTGTCGAGTACCTGACCCTGGCCGGCGAGTACCGCTTCACCGAAAGCTTCTACGAGTCGGGTCTCTACCTGGGGCTGGGCTTCTACCGCTTCGACGGCCAACCCGTGCTCTTGCTGCCGCGCGAAGAAGAGACCAGCGTCGGTCTGGTCCTGGGGATCACCGGCGAGTTTCTCTTTACCGAGAAGGTCGGACTCCTGGTCGAGCTCTCCGGTCACTTCGCCAACCTCGACTCGATCGACACGGTGGTTGCCGGCCACGCGGGTCTTTCGATTCACTTCTAGCGGTCCCCCTTGACGGAATCCGCGGGCCGATCCCAACGGCGCGCTCCCGGGAAGCCGGCGGAGCGCCAGAAAGCCTTTCTCATGGGACTGGTGCGCGAGGGCCAGGCGGTCCTGGAGGTCGAAGAGCATCTGGACGAGCTCGCCGAGCTGGCCCGGAGCGCCGAGTACCAGGTCGTCGGCCGGGGCCTGCAACGCCGGCGCGCGCCCCATCCCAAGACCTTCATCGGGCCGGGCAAGGCCGCGGAGCTGGCGGCGGCCTACTCCAATGGCGCCTCGGACAAGACCGAGAGCGCGAACGGCTCGGGTCCGGGCGCCTCGGATGCCGGCTTCGCCGCCGACGTCGTCATCTTCGACGACGATTTGAGCCCCAGCCAGGTCAAGAAGCTCGAAGAGATCCTGGACCGTCCGGTCCTGGACCGGAGCGCCCTCATCTTGGATCTCTTCCAGCTCCGTGCCCGCACCCGCGAGGCTCGCACCCAAGTCGAGCTCGCGCGTCTCAACTACCTTCTGCCGCGGCTGACCCGGCGTTGGACCCACCTGTCGCGGCAGGTTGGCGGCATCGGCGTGCGCGGCGGTGAGGGCGAGACCCAGCTCGAGGCCGACCGGCGCATGCTCCGGACCCGCATCAAACAGCTCGGCAAGGAACTCGCCAAGATCGAAAAGACCCGGGACATCCAGCGCCGCGGCCGGCGCCAGGCCCCGGTCATCGCGCTCGCCGGCTACACCAACGCCGGCAAGTCAACCCTCTTCAACCGTCTGACCCGCGCCGGCGTCAAGGCCGAGGACAAGCTCTTCGCCACCCTCGACCCACGCCTTCGGCGCGGCTCGATCGGTGTCAACGGCGGCTCGGAGACCGCCGTTTTCGCCGACACCGTGGGCTTCATTCGCAAGCTCCCGCATCACCTCGTGGCGTCCTTTCGCAGCACCTTGGAAGAGATCGCCCACGCCGACGTCGTCCTCCACGTCATCGACCGCGGCCACCCCAAGTGGCACGAACAGATGGAAGTCGGCGAAGCCCTTCTCGACGACCTCGAAGTCGACCGCAACCGCATCCTGACCGTCTTCAACAAGAGCGACCTCTGGGAAGCCACGGCGAGCGACACCGCCGACGCCGTCGTCGTCTCCGCCCGCACCGGCGCCGGCCTCGACGACTTGAAGTCTGAGATCCAGAGGATGCTGGCCGGGCAAGACCTCTCGGCGGCCACGCGGCCCCGGGACCGATCGGCCGCGCGCCCGGTCTAGGCGAGTCTTCGCGCCGAGTTTGGGACGAGGCCGGGCTGAGGCCAGGACGAGGCCAGGCCGAGATCCGGTCAACAGGCCGGGACGGTCGGGTTTCACTCCGGACCGCTCCGTAGGACTCTTGAAGGAGAGCCAGGGCCTTCCTGGGCGGCGCGAGCAGAGCCCGGGCAGGCCAACTCGCGTGCGCGTAGAATCACTCCGACGCGGACCTGCGAATTCCCGACAGCTGCGAGGAGAACCATGAGCGACGAAGCGAAGTTTCAGAAAGCCTTCTCGGATGCCTTGACCGGGCGCGGCGCCCACGCCGAGACCGCCGAAAGCCTGGACGGCCTGACCCCCGAGCAAGCGGGAGCCTTCGTGCCCGGCAGTCCCCACACCATCTTCCAGACCGTCAACCACCTGATCTACTGGCACGACTTCGCCCTGGCCTGGCTGGCGGGCGACAAGCCCGCGACACCGGAGCACGCGGCGCTCAGTTGGCCGGGAACCGCGGTCCCGGCGGACGAGGCCGAATGGCAGCAGGCCGTGGCCCGGTTTCGAGAAGGTCTCGCGGCCTTCCGGGAGCGGGTCGACCGGGGTGACCTCACCGAACAGGTCGGCGAGAAGAGCGCCGTCGAAATTCTGCAACTCATCGCCAACCACAACAGCTACCACATCGGTCAGATTGCGCTTCTGCGCAGAATCCAAGCGGCCTGGCCCCCGCCCGCAGGCGGGGCGACGTGGTAGGAAACCGGTAGGCAGCACCGAGCGGCCGGCAGCAGGCCGGTGGGGGATCGGCGGCGGGCGAGCGAGGGGCCGCCGTGTCGCGGTAGGCGGGCGCGACCGGACATCCACGAATCATTGACACCCCGCGCGAGCCGCGGCTACACTCACGCTCCCTCAAACGAGGGCCTACCCGCGCAACGGGACCTGGGGCCGTAGCTCAGTTGGGAGAGCGCTTGAATGGCATTCAAGAGGTCGTCGGTTCGATCCCGATCGGCTCCACCAATAGAATCAGTAGTTTACGAGGCGCCGCGAGGTGCCTCGTTCTGGTTCTGGCAATCAAATAGCAATCAGGGTCAGTCTTTTCGGCCGGCATTCGCCTCGGCTTCGACCGTGGGCGGAAGTAAGTACGCAGTCAGGTCAACCGACTCAAAGCCTGCCCTGCGGAGGAGGCGGAACTTGCCTCCTTCGTTCTGAATCCGCACGTGCCAATAGCTCCTACCATCATCGCGAGTAGTCGTGTGGAGACCGTCTAGCCAACCGTCGAGAGCGTCTTTTGGGATAAGAAGAACGATGTCCTTCGAGCCGCACCCGAATGCTGCGAATGCCTTCTCTGCGTTGCCGAGGAACTCTCTCTGGTGGGGGTGATAAGCGTACCAATACCCGACTATTCCCGGTTGCTCGTATGCCCGAGAGACAGTACACAAGACGGCCAGACGTCCGTCTGGAGATCGCCAGCTAACCCGTGACTGCTTGATGAGGTTTCGACCGAGATGTTTCTGTACGCGTTCAACGCACTCGGCGTTGAATGCGACTGGAGACCTTGTCTTGGTCACTGCCGAGTCCTCGGCATCCTCGGGATCGGTTTCTTCCTTAACGTCCTCTGCAGTAAGAAAGACCACGTCGATAATGCCGTCTACTCGTGTGTACTCCTGTGGAGTCAGGATCGTGCCGATCTTCTGGACGATAAGGGGGTCCTCAAGCTCTTCTCGGAGCTTCATCAGTTTTAGCAGGGCGTCCACGCTGATGACTCGAATATCCCAGGCGTGTTTTGATCCTCGGATCTGAGCCTCCAAATCTCCAGTGTCCTCGCGGCCCACAACAAAGAGAATGGAAGAACTGGCCTCCTTGATGGAGCCGGCCTCGATCAGGGCTTGCCGGTAGCCTGCCGGGACACCCAAGTCCATACGGTAAGCATCGGTGGTCTTGACCTCGATCACAACTGCATGACCGTCCTCGGTTCTCCAGATGCCATCGAAACCGATCTGGCCTTTGACGCCCCGATAACGGCCGTCCTCGACGTTGAAGCCCAAGCGCCTTCCGACCTGGTTGACGATGTCCTGAAGTGCCAGACCGCTCATCTTGAAGCCACCCTGCAGGCACTCCTCTGCAAATGAGGCCAACAACTTGGAGGGTATGTGGGAGAGGAACTCTCGAAATTCGTTGGCTTCGGGCGACTTGTCGCTGAGCTTGCCCGTGCCTGCAAAGGCAATGATCTGGCTCAGGCGTTTGCCTTCGAACTGCTCGGGCGAGTTGCTCCAAAGCTCACTTAGCGACATCGGGGAGTTTCCATAGACAGTCTATCCGTCCTAGGTACTTAATGGCCCGGATCACTGGTTGACTTTCGTTTCCGCTCTTCCAACCACTTGTCCAGATCCTCCCGCTGGTAGACGACCCTGGCGCCCAGCTTCACGAACACCGGCCCGCCACCCCTGACTCGCATCGTTTCGAGCGTCGCCGGACTGAGACCGACGTAGTCGGCCGCCATCGGCGTCGTCAAAGCGCCGGGCTCCATGAGCGGACTCGAGCCGGCCGAAGGCGCTGCGGCTCGCCGACGCCGTCGAGAGCGGCGTCTTGGTTCTTTGTCTTGTTTCGGTCGTCGTAAAGAGGGAGGAGGGTGGGGGATAAGGGGCGGGGTAAGGAGCTCCGCGTAGTCTTGAAGTGCCCCCACCCGAACGTTCGAAGGAAGGTCTCCCGTCTCAGATTCCAGACCTTCCTGGATCCGCTTGAAGGATGCGGAGTCATCCAGGAGACTCACCACGAAGTGGTAGCCGGCTTCCAGGTCCTTCCGGATGTTCTCTAAGGCGTGGCCTTCGGCCATCTCGACCTCGACGGCCACCTTCTTGCGGCTGACCGAAAAGGCGAGATCGACCCTGGCACCCGAGGAGTCGTCCTCGACGACGGGGGAGAGGCCCTGCTCCCCAAGCCACTCGGCGATGGTGTTCACCCACCACTGATGGGCGACGCCCCCCCTGCCATAGCCGGTAGGCGACTCGATCCCATACTCGGCGAGAACATCCCGGCCGGCGGCCGTGAACTCGAAGAGCTTGAATCGTTGCCCCCGCCCCCCGGGATTGACCGGCACTTCACGGACGAGATTCGCATCCAGGATCGTCTTCTTGATCTGGTTTCCTTTCCAAGCGGAAAGGCCGAGCTGGTCGTTCCGCTCGCGGACTGAGAGGAACGGCTCGTTCGCGATGAGCTCGAGGTAGTCAAGCGCCTCTTTGTCCAACTGTGGCTGCGGAGCCTCGGAAGTCTCCGGTTCAGCGGCAGAAGTCGGCTCGCTGGCAGCCGAGGCGGGCGGTTTCGCCGCCGGCTGGGAGGTAGCGGGCTTCGGCGGCGGTTTGGGCGCTTCCTCACGACTTGGAGGCGACACCGTTTCATCAGCTCCACCTCGCCACCTCTCCGCGGTCATCTGGCGCAGTGCCGTGAGCCGAGCTCGTGCCTCATCCCGCTCGACACCCGGCAGCTTCTCAGTCCTGAGGTTGAAATCGGCACCCCGGCCACCGACTCGACAAACAGCTTCTCCCAGCCCGAGACCCATAAGATCCTCGGGCTCGAAGAAGCTGAATCCCTTGGCGAGATCCCGCGCGTCCGCCTCGCCTGCCCGGAAGCAGACCCGCGTGTAGGCGTTCGCCAGGAGCGAACGCTCGACCTCAGGGACGTTCTTGTGGAGCTGGAAGAGGTCCTGGTGCGCTACGGTCAAACCGAGACGGTATTTGCGCGCACCTGAGAAGAGGGAGGCCATCGACGGCGTGGCCACGTGATGGAACTCGTCGATGTAGAGAAAGAACGGACGCCGATCCTCGACCGCCTGAGCTTCACGGGCAATCGTCACCTGGTGGAACTTCGAAACCAGGAGTGACCCCAGAAGCGCCGCGTTGTCTTCGCCGATCGCGCCGGTCGCGAGCTTGCCCAGGAAGATCAATCCGCGGTCAGTGACCTCGCGGAAGTCCAGTTTCGGCTCCCGCACGGTCACGATCCGGCGGATGAGCTTCGACCGCAGGAACATATCTAGCCGGGTCAGGATCGGCGCCTGCGGTTTCCGTCCGATCAGAAGCGGAAATTCCGTCTCCCAGAACGAGCCCACATACTCGTCATCGACGGTCGCGAGCACCTCCCTGCGAAACGCCTCGTCGACCAGGAACTTGCGAAGCTCGAGGAGTGTTCCGCCACAGCTCGACTCCAGGAACACCAGGATGGCGTTCGCCAGGACGGCCGTCATCTGGTCGCCCCAGGAGGTCGAGAGACGCCGGAAGACCCCTACGAGATCGGAGGCGAGTAGATCCTTCTCGGTCTCGGACTGGGCCCCGAGAATGTTCCAGCCGATCGCCGTCTGGTCTTCGCTCGGGTCGAAGAAGACGACATCTGTGAACCGTTCCTGGGGCAGCCGCGAGGCCACTTCGGCGATGAGGTCGCCGTGGGGGTCGAGCACTCCCACGCCGTGGCCTTGCTCGATGTCCTCCAGGATCATCCGCACCAGCAGGGTCGACTTGCCGGTGCCCGAGCTTCCGACGACATGAACGTGCTTGGTTTTCGCGTCGACGGAGAGCCGGACCTCGTTCTCTTCCCGGTGGTGCTCGTTTCTACCGATGAAGCAGCCGGAACCGCGGACCTCAGGGGGTGCCGCCTTGGTTTTCTCGCTCGCTCGCCAGAGCTCGGGCACGCGGACCCCGGCGCCGGGGAAGTGCACGAGCGAGGCGAGCTCCTCGGTAGAAAGCAGCATCCCCGATCGGTGCGTCGTGCGTCGTAGGAGATCGGACTCGAGGATCTCGAACGCATCGGTCGGCAGCGGCATTAGCTCGTTGGCTCGCGGATTGCCGAAGTGCGAGAGGCCGGCGGCCAAGCGGCTCACAACCGCTGTGGCGCTGTCTCCGTCACGACCGACGCCAGCGACGCGCAAACACACCGCATACAGCGGAGTTGAGACCTTCTCTTTGGCCGCCGCAGTGATCTCGGGCGCATCGGCGAAGAACGGCTTGCCGCTCGGCGTCACAACCGACCGGAGCAGGCTGTCTTCCCAGGGCTCTCGCGTTTCCTCGAAGAGAACTTGCACGAGCCCCAGCTCATCGTTTCCGACGTCGGCCAGGGCAGCCACAAGCGGCAACAGTGGTTCCTCGCTAGGTCCGAACCGAGCCAGCGGCACCATGAACTCGTTGGCGAGACCGAACTCGACCGCCGAGAACACGCCACCGTCGTTCTGGACCCATCGCTCGATGAGCGAGTCTCGCGCCCCCAATACGACCGCCTCCGGAAGGACGGCCCGTAGCTGCCCGAGAGCCTGAGAGACGTCCGCATTGCCAATGGCCAGCCGCACTTCCACCCGGCCGCCTCCACCGAGGAGCTCAAACGAAGCCGGTCCCGAGATCGTCGATAGCGACCGCAGCCAGGAAACGACAGCGCCGCTGCTGACTCGGGAGTCCTGCGGGAGGGCGACCACGAACTCTGCGAGCTCGACCTTCTCGGGCGAACGCGGATCTAGGATCGGATCCGGCTCCTCGATCTCTCGCAGAGATTGCGTCTCCTCGGGCCGTTCGCCTTTGACGAGGCCGGCAAGGGAGGACAGCAGGGTAGGGCGTCGAGCGTCGTCGTACGCGGGCGGTCTCGGCAGCTCGTGACTCAGGAACGGCCGAAAGGCCGGCTCCAGAACCACAGGTTGGGGGTAGCGGGCCCAGCCACGACCGCGAAGCTCCCAGGCGTAGAAGCTTTGGGTCAGCTCGACGATGCGCGCGTCGACGAGCACTTAGCCCTACCGTCGCGACAGATCTCGAATCGTCGGCTTCTTCTGGTCGTCGGTCAGTGCCTTGAGCCCTTGATCCGTCATCAGCCCGTCAATGACCTCGTTGACGCCGCGGCGGATCGACTCCTGGAACATCAGCGCTGTGTCGAGCGAGTAATAGGTTATCGGGCTGAAGATCTTCTCGTAGATCCATCCCAGGACTGGGATGGCAAGGATGTTCTCTTCGGGCCCAAAGACCTCCTTTCGCGCGAGGAAGGCGAGCCCGACGACTGTGCCGACCAGCATCACCGGAAAAACCAAGAAGTAGCCGCACGAGTCGCGGAACGGGTACGCCAGGATCGGCGGAATAAAGAAGACCGCAAAGATAAACGCCAGCAGGTACAGAAACGTGTGCTTCGGAGCGAGCTTCGACAGCCACCATGAGAAGAAGAACCCCTTCCCGTAGGGTGCGGCGCCTATGTCAAAAGCGACGTTCCCGCGTTCGATTCGCAGGTACTCGCGCTTCGCCGACGCGAAGCCGCCTTCTTTGAACTCCACCCGCGAGAAGGTCGCGTCAGGGACCTCCCGAGCCTGCACCGCCTCCTCGACGGCGTTGTAGAAGTCCATGCTCGACGTGTTGAAGTCGTCGACCAAGGCATGCCAATTCGAAATGACAGAGCCACCACGCGCCATCTGATCCTCCCTTCCCAACAGTTGGATTGCTGACGTCAGGGTATCAAGGCGATAGCTGACAGCTCCGACGGTTTGGCAGGAAAGCGTCACGGACGCGAGAAGAGGCAGTGAAACCGCGTCTTCTAGGGTGGTACGATTGAAGAAGACACAAGGCTACAAAAGGCCCGCGAAACCTCCCACTGCAAGCGAAATGACAGCAAGCCAGCCATTCGCCTTCTACGAATTCTTTGCGGGCGCAGGGCTCGCGCGAAAGGGCCTGGGTAAGTCTTGGCGTTGCGTGTGGGCGAACGATAATGACCCCAAGAAGAGAGCCGTCTATGCGGCCAATTTTGGGGAGGACCACTTCGTTCTGGACAGCATCGCGAATGTGAGGGCAGACTCGCTTCCCGAAGACGCCGTCTTGGCCTGGTCATCATTCCCGTGCCAGGATCTTTCGCTGGCGGGTTGGAGACGAGGAATGTCGGCCGAGCGGAGTGGAACTTTTTGGCCATTCTGGCGCATCATGAGAGACCTTTTCGACCGTGGCCGGCGTCCACCAGTGGTTGTTCTCGAAAACGTGACCGGTCTCTTGTACGGAGACGGCTTCGTTGGGCTGTGTGAAGCGCTGGCGGCTCTTGACCTGCAGTTCGGCGCCCTAGTTATTGACGCTAAGCGTTTTGTGCCGCAGTCCCGACCACGAGTCTTCGTGGTCGCGGTCGATTCCAAGCTGGACTGCTCGGCGTTCACGGAGTTCGGAGCTAAGGACGGCCCCTGGGTAACCAAGCCCGTGATTGCTGCCTTCGAGTCCTTGCCGGCTGCGCTTGCGCAGCGCTGGCGTTGGTGGAAGCTGCCGCCCACCGAGGAAAAGGTCCAGACCTTTGGAGACTTGCTGGAGGACCCTCCCCGCGGAGTGAGTTGGCTCGATGATTCTCAGGTTCAACGTCTCTTGAGCTTGATGACTCCGTTGAATGTGGCAAAGGTGGAAAGTGCCTTGAAATCGGGTACGCGACAGATTGGCCTTTTGTATAAGAGAACGCGGAATGGGTCGCAGAAGGCAGAGGTCAGGTTTGATGGCGTGGCCGGATGCCTCCGCACGCCGCGGGGTGGCTCAAGCCGGCAGACGGTCTTAGTGATCGACAAGCGAAAAGTCAGGGCGCGTCTTCTTTCACCTCGGGAAGCTGCGAGATTGATGGGGGCTCCAGATCTCGTTCTTCCAGAGGCCTACAACGCTGCCTACCATGCAATGGGGGATGCCGTTGTGGTGCCAGTGGTCTCATGGCTAGCGGACCACTTGCTCACACCGGTCGCCGAGGAGTGCGTTGCGATGCTCGCGAATGAGACCAGAGACAAAGAGACTCCCTGCCGGACTCTCCAGGCCTACCGTCGCTCAGCAGAAGCGTCGGCGACGAAGTGGGAAAACTCAGCTCCTAGGACATGAGTCGCAGCTTGATTGCCTAGACAATGCCCCGCCTAGAGCCGCCGGAGGAAGTTCGAGCAATCCGGCGCGAGCTCAAAAAGCTCCTCGACACGACGGACGAGAATGGCAAGAGGATTGGCACATGCAAGTGTGGTGTCTACGCCTTCTATGACTACGACGGCGAACCGATCTACGTTGGGCAAACTTACGAGCGCGTGAGCTCGCGGATCGCTCGGCATCTTACTAACCAGCGGACAGATGCTGTGGCGATGAACGTACTAGATGTTTTCGAAGTTGCCGAGGTCGAGATCTGGCCACTGTGGCACGCGACAGACCTAGACAAGGGGGAGCGTAAACAACTACTTGACTCAGCCGAGTACACCGTCTTTCAGGAGGCTATCGAGGCTTCAGAGTTTGGCGCAGTGCTAAATGAGGTCGAAGTGGCAAAGGCTCCTCTAGCAAAACTGCCGACGTCTTTTCGTCGCCGCATTGTTCCGCAGCACGTGTACGACCGGCGAAGACATCCAGACCTACGAGTGGCGAGGCGAGCTGCGACTATTGCAAAGCTCGCACAGGTGATAAGCGAACGCTCCGTCGGGCCCGGCCTTCGCATGACGCTGCTCACCCAAGCGAGACGTTTGGAACATCTGGCCAAGCGAAGGTTCGACGAGACCGGGCAGGGGAGCAACACCTAAAGCTTTTGGATAGGAGGCCTACTGACGGACACCGTCAGCGAAGCAGCACGTAGCAGGATTATGGCCCGCGTCCGATCAACGGACACAGGCCCTGAGCTCTATGTAAGGAAAGCGGTTCACGCTGCAGGTTTCCGCTATCGGCTGCATGGAAGGCACTTGCCAGGAACGCCCGATCTGATCTTCCCGCGCTTTAAGCTAGCGGTCTTTGTTCATGGGTGCTTCTGGCACTGGCACGGCTGTAGGCGCTCTCGGATGCCTGAGAGTAGACGGGACTACTGGGAGGCGAAGATAGAGCGCAACCGGAAGCGGGACCAACGAGTTCGCAAAGAACTCCGGCAAATGGGCTGGTCCGTCTGGACAATTTGGGAGTGCCAACTTGAGCGTGGCGTTCGGCGTCTCTCGACGGAACTCGCTAGGAGACGATCGGGGTCCCCCGCAGGAGCCTGAGGGTACGGTTTTAAGGCGAGCCTTTAGCGAGGCAGCGGGGCCTGAATTGACCAATTCGTTGGAGGCCTGTGGGGATAATCCACCCAGTGTTTGGCTCCCAGCTTGAAACGCAGCTTACCTTGCCACTTACATTGGGGTAGGTCTTGGACGGCTAAGCTGTGGAGAGTGGCGGCATCGATATATCGGAGAAGGTAAATGCTCTTGCGGTCAATTACTTGCTTAGTCCAGAAGTCAGATGCGTCAAACACAACCTGAACCAAACGCCACGAACTGTCGAAGACTCGTGCGACTCTGAACTGGTTGCGTGAAAGATAGAAGACATCCGGTCTGGTTGACACCGCAGCCTTAACCTCGAGCCGCAGAATGTCCCCGAGCTTGTTGTCGGCTGATTCCAAATCGTACCCATAGTGGTCGCTGATCTCGCTGACCTGAAGTACATCTCTGCCCCTGCGAGTCTCTGCCGCCATGACGGCCGCTTCTCCGAAGTCTCCCAAGGTTTTGAGGATCGCATCGTCTGAAGGGGGTGAAACGAGTGATGCCAGAATTGGTTCGAGATCACTGCCCATCCACTCCAGCTCGAGGAGATCGCGTTCGGGAACTAGGGCAGGAACGATGTCTTCAATGACGCCCGACTTTGGGAGCCATCTCGGCCTTGAGGCTTGCAGGACCGCCATGGCGATTCGAAGCCGAGTCAAGCGGTCCGACCCATCCCGGCAGGAAGGGAACCGAGCCCGGAAATAGACCGTCCCGTCAGGCTTTGCAGACACGAGTCCGATATTGAGAAGTGTACGGGCTAGTCGTTCGATATCCCGAGTTCCGCTTTCCCCGGCAAGCTGCCTTCGGGCCCGACTGACCCACTCATCAAAGTCAGGCCTGGGATTCAGCGTCGCTGCGTATCCGAGGACATAGCAGCCGTGGCAAATGCCTTCACTTGGCAGGAGCTGACCCATTGCCAACAGCTTCGAGGTGTTTATGGAGAGCAGCTTCGTCCTCGTCAAAGGCAGGGTTGCCCCCAAGATCGGGATCCTCTTCATCTGGCAGGGAAACCTGAACAAGATCGGGGTCGCTCATGAGGACCGAGAGCGCTTCCACCTTTATGCGAAGTCGCTGATCGACTGTTTCGTCAATCGACTCCTGTGATACCAAGAGAGTGAATCGGGTTATTACTCCTGCCTCAAGACCAAGCCGGTGGATGCGATCTTGGCTTTGTAGATAGTGCGCGGCGTTGAATGTTCGATCCAGGTAGATCGCATGGTGACACCAATGGTGGAGACTGATTCCTTCTCCGGCGGCGGCAGGGTTCGCGAGGAGCACCTTACAATCCGGATCATGGCGAAACCGATCAAGCTCATCCTCACGAGTCAACTCTAGGCCTGAAGCGGCATTGTGTCGGGTGGGAACGCCTCCATGTATGACCGCAGGTTGGAACTCGGCGAGTTCTTGCGCTAGCAGCCTTATGTTCCGTACGAAGTTCGTCCAGACCACAGCCTTCTCGCCAGCTTGCGAAGCCTCCGCCACCCTGTCGTATACGTACCTGTATTTCCACGGCGTCTCATAGCGACCATACTCTGCGAGGAGTTGCAGTAAGGAGCTGTCGTCTTCAAGTTGGAGGGGAGGGTGCGCGAACGGCGAGAGGTCCTCCGGGTCAGAACCGGCTGGCAAGAGAAGCGGATTGGTCGCCGCTTCGAGCAGATACATAACGATTCTGCCAAGCCGGCGCAGAAAGCGGCGATCAGGCTTTTCGAGCGACAGTCGGCCTCGGTAGGTGCCGCAGATTGCTCGATAGATCTTCTGCTGGATTGGACCCATCGGCTGAGCGACAACGGCAAACTCTGTTGGCGGGAGGTCGAGGTCCTTTTTGGTGGTTCGGACGAAGTGAGTTTGAAGGCGGCGGCTCGATTCCTGAAGCACAGCGGGCTCGAGCGACATTGCAGGGACAAAGGCCTCTTGGGGCAGGATCAGGCGCGCTTGCCCGGGATAGAGAAAATCCATCAGCGCAACGAGGTCTAATGCTCCCTGAGGGGACGGGGTTCCGGTGAGGATGTCCCGCCTGACGGCGGAGAAGGCGAGATCCAGCGCTGCGGAACCGTGAACGCCCGCGCGGCCTCGCTTCATTCTGTGGGCCTCATCCAGGAACACCAGCGTGCGATCCTCGTTTGTCCAGGCATGAAGGGATTCGAAGTCCGCGGCAAGGCGGTGATAGTTGGACAGTGTGATCGTCGCTGTTCCGGGTATCGGTTCCCCAATCTGATGGATGGCTACTTCAGGAGGGTGCCTGAAGCAAGCCTCCGTTTCTTCCTGCCAGCTTGAGAAAGCTGAGATCGGCGCTATCACTAGCGCCTTCTCCGCAACCCCTTGCTCGCAGCGAAGAGCGAACTGAGCAAGCGCGACCGTTGTCTTCCCGGCTCCAGGGACCGAGAAATCAGCCCCGTGAGGAAGCGCTAGGAGCTTCGCGAGATTCTTGACCTGGAAGGGTCTAAGCCTTCTTTTGAATCCTGCTGCGTCAAGCTCCGATTCGATGCCTTCTTCATCGAAGCTAGAAGCCCTTATTGCAGCTTCCCGTCCCTTCCTGTCTGTGGCTAGTCGAGCGATCCGCTCGCGCAATCGGCCCCCGATTTCTATCGGAGCGCCGAACCCACGGCGAACTTCCCGAAGCGCCGCAAGTTCGCTCAAGACAACATCCAGACGAACAAGGAGATGCGAACGCGACCCGCCTGCTACCCCTCTTTGATAGACCTCTTGAAGTCTTGCCCATGCGCCGCGTTCACCGGCCGAGTTCCCGACGTCCAATCGAACAATGGATGGGTGGAGTGGCTCTATTTCAAGACGTATCACTCAACTAGCTTCTTCGTAGCGTTCTGAAGGTCCTTCACGCATTTGCGAAACTCATCCTCGTTCCAATCGGGCAGGGCCCTTGCCTCGGGGAGAATCAAGAGAGCTCGCCGGATCTTCGCACTCGCCTCGGCGATTCGCTTGGCTGGCGCCGCGGCCTTCTCCTGCTCCTCGCTGTCGCTCTTGGCTTCCTGAGCTGCTTGCGTGACGGCGATGTTGAGATGACTGAGCACGGCGGTTACCGCGATGTCCTCGCCGTCTGGGAGCTCAATTGACGACGAGACGTCGGCTCGCGCCAACTCGCTCAGCAGGGCCTCAGCTTTGGTGGAGGATTGCTCTGTTCCAAGAGCGTCATCGAGTAGATCATCGACAGCGCTTCGCTCCGACTCTTGTGTACGCCTCGAGACGGTATCAGCGACTTCCTCTAGCTCAGGCATCGCTTTGATTTCCGCCTCAATGTACTCTAGGGCGCTCGGCGACCGGAGGTGACGAAGGTCGCGGTAGTTGCATTTTGAGAGAGTTCCGAGGAAATAGGCAGTCCTGACCGCCTTCGCCTCGTCCTCAGGTTTGTTGCTGATGTGTTTGGTCAGCTCCTTGAACGCGGATTCATGTGGTTCAAAGTCAGCATGGAGGTAGGTGTCATCTGACATCTCGACTATCTGGTCGAGTTGCCGAAGTATCTGAATATCTTCGCGCACGTCGCGTTCTTCCATGTGCATGATGGTTGCAACGAGGCTGTACCGCTGATCGTTGGCCTCTAAGAGTTCGTCGACAAGCAGAAGACGATTGATCCAGGAGTACTCTTCGCGGAAAGTCTCGGCGACCTGAAGCTCAGTCTCAAGGAGCCGCATCTCGTCCTCGGTCGCGTCTTCCGGAAGAATGATGCAGTGCATGTAGCGGGCTGGAAGGTGATCGTCTTCGAGCAATGCCCTGAGTGCTGCGAGCCTTCGGTTGCCGTTGATTACAACTCCTTCCGCAGTGACGACCGCTCGGTCCTGCTGCTCGCGATTTCGCAGGTCCTCCTTGAGGTTTGGGAACCGCGGGAGCTTCTTCAATAGCTCATACTGCTCTCGCTGTGCTAGCGGGCCTAGCGGGTTATCCCGGAACAACCCTGCATTGCCTGTTTCCTTGATTCGCTTTAGCTGCTCGGCCTTCGTTCTGTGATTTCGGATAGAGAATCTGAGCCAATCGATCTCAATTTCGCAGACAGGGAGGTTCTTGTTGTTCCGCGGCCAGGCGGCGAGACGCTCGCTTTGGTCCTGAGGCCGATTCTGAAGATACTCGACTCGCTCCTGGTTGAGGTGTGGATTCATCTCTGAAGTCTCCTGGAGGTTGTGTGGCTTGAGATCTGTCCCTCGCCGAACCGAGCTGTGACTCTTGTTCTGGAGATTCCGGTGCTGGTTGTCTCCAGGCCGACGAAGCCTGTGTAGTAATCGGACGCGGTTCGGGAGACGCCGAAGAGCCCAAGAAGCGCAGGGGGAAACTCGAGTTGCCTTTCTCCTCGCCAGTTGTGGCGCCCCGCCGTCTCGGGAATCTGGGGCAATACGTACAAGCATGGTGCTGGAATAGCGATGTCATTCAGAATCAGCTTGGTGCGCTTCTTGGGGCAAGGTCTCTGCGGAGTGCCACAAAGCTGATCGTGAAAGATGACGCCGTCCAACTGTTCTCTGCGCGACCGTTGGAGCCGGGACCTGTAGCGAGCAATGCCTTTCCAGATGTTTGCGCCCGGGTCGCGAACCTGTGACGTTGGGCAGAGCCACCAAAGGAAAAGTTCACTAGCCCAGGCAGGCCGAGACCATCTGTTCATGTGGTTTCCGTCTGGGCAACCTTTTCGGATTAGGCCGACGGTCCCACCTGACGTTAGTTCCAGGCGATAGACCTTGGATAGTGGGGCATCTTCCAGGGACCATGATCTGAAGACTTTCTGGCGAACACCTTCGGACAGGATTGCCTCGACGAATCCTCGTTTTGTTGCATCGGAAGCAGACATCCGGCCGCGAATTCGCTCGACGGCCTGATCGTAGGCCATTCGGTACTCAGTGGCCGAAATGCCGTGCCTAGCGAGGAAATCGGCATCCTTCGGTATTTCAGACTCGAAGAGCGAGACGAGCTTCTCGACTAGCCAATCTGGTGGACGTGCGGAATGTCTGCAAGGGGCGGCGTCTGAGGGAGCGTGAGGCAATCTCTTGGTCCTACCGGGCCAAAACGTTTGTGAAGTTCATCAAGTTAGAGCCTGGAAACCCGAGGCTCGAAGGTCGCGAATATGCCAAGAACGTCAAAGTGCCCAAGGTAAACGAGATGAGCGAAGTGTATCGTGGAGAGAGGCGGCTGGACTTTACGAGTAGCTGGATGCGTAGAGCTTCATTCGGTAGGTGAAGACCTTTGCGGGAACCTCCGCGCCATCTGCTCGAATCTCTGAGAGAGTTCGTCGTATTTCAGGCTCAGGTACCTTCCTCGCGACGAGTCTGTAGAAGTTGGCTGAATGCTTGTCTCCAAGCTCTCGGAGGATCTCCTCAGCCAAGTATTCAACCTTCTCCTCGGGCTGCTCTAAGTCTGGAAGACCTTTCAGGTCGCCGTTTCTGCTAACGGTTTCTTCTCTATTCTCTTTTCTATTAGTGTCTGACGCCGACCGTCGGGTCTGACCTGACGGCGAGCGTCGGGACAGATCTGACGAATTCGTCAGATCGTCTTTTGAGACCCCAAACACGCCGTCGATGAAGAACCACTCGACGCCTCGGTAGGAACCGTCGTGGTAGACGTCGATCCACTCGCCTAGGACGTAGATGTTCTGCCGGCCGGTGCGGCTGATCTGAATGATGCCCTTGTTCTGGAGGGACGTCAGATGGCGAGAGATGTTGTCCTCGGCGATGCCGGTGTACTCAGCGATCTTTCGCCGGGTCAAAGAGCACACCAGCTTCTTTTCCTCTCTGTAGAGCGCTCTAAGGCCCATGTAGTGCTCAGTTTCTCCGCGCCACACATAGCGCAGAAGCACGAGGAAGGTCGCGAACTCGCTCGAGCCGATGAACTGCAGAAAATCCGGGTTCTCGAGGAGCCGAAAGTCGAGCATCCAGAATTGTCGATTGAAGTGCGCTGACATGGTTTGTAGTGGTTCTCATTATGCGGCTCGCGGCCGGAATCGCTCTGTGGATAAGTCGCCGTTGCGCGTTGCCGATGCCTCCCTACAATGAAGACAACATGACTCCAGACCAGCGAAACTCCGACACCCTTCGGAACAGTGCGGAAGACTTCCGCAAGGTTCCGCAGCCTTCGGAAGCGTTCCGCACTGTTCCGAACGATGCCGAAGTTCGTGAGAGCCACACGCTGACGGTGCGCGAGGTGGCAAGGATGTTCGAGGACGCGGGCGTGGCTCGGACAGAGCGAAGCGTCACCAACTGGTGCCGGAAGGATGCCGCAGGAAGCAGCAGGCTCCATTGTCGCTACGACCAGAACGAGCGAAAGTACTTCATTACGCCGGAGAGTGCCGAGCGAGCGATTCAGGAGGAATTGGCCAAAGGTGGAGTGACGAAAGGCGCCGTACAACCTAGGCGTGTGCCACAGCCCGCTGCCGCAGAGGCCGAGGACCACGCCCGTGTCGAAGAGCTAGAGCTCAAGCTTCGGGACGCGGAGATCGCCACTCGGGCAAAGGACCAATTCATCAAGCAGCTGCAAGAGGATCGGACGAACTTCGTAAAGGAGCGACAGGCCCTAGTCGATCGTCTGGCCGATTCGAGCCGGCAAGTCGGTAAGCTCGAAGCCAGGCTCCATCTCTTGGAAGCCGGTGGCAGCAACGCGAAGAAGGAGGCGACGAATTGAGCTCAGAGCAAGAACCGCGTCCCTACCAGAAGGTGAAGAAGCTCCTGAAGGAGATCGGCGGCACTATGGATTGGCGACCTGGTGGCGCTGGTGGAGGTGGTGCCTGGAAGATCAGCCTTCGCGGGAAGACGGCCCTGGTCCCTTGCCACGACCAATACGTCAACGATCTTGACGAGCTATACGTTCCGAAAGTCCAGCAACCGAAGACTTGAGACGACTATGAGGAAGATCTGGTGGGAGATGCCTTCTGGGGGCTGGTCAGGCTGGTGGACCGACGATCGGAGTAGCCGCGCGAAAAGAAAGACGCCCCGGAAGTGGGACGTCTTTTTGATTGAAAGAACTAACCTAAAGATCTTCGTCGCTGGTCGAAGGCTCTCTCGACGAGCGGTTACGCTGTCGCAGAATCCAGTTGTCGACCTCCTCTTCGATCCAGCCGACAGTCTGAGGACCCAATTCGAGCTTGACCGGGAAGCCCGGTCGCCGGCTCCAGCGCCAGAGCGTAGTGCGGCTGATTCCGAGCTTCTTCGTGACCTCAGGGACTCTGAGAATGCGCATGTCGACTGGTCCACTCAGGCGAGGTACTCGTCAAGCTCGAGTGCTTTGACGTAGACCTGGGCCAAAAGCCGGTTGACGAGCGCGTCACGCCGATCGGACTCCGGCCCGAGGACGACCACCCGCTGGGTGTCGCCCGCGACCGAGGTCACTGACGCTTCTTGACGCGGACCCATGTTTCCGGCCATCAGAGCGACGGCGTTGTGGAAGCCGGCTTCGTGGAGTCGCCAGACGTCGAGCACGTCCTCGACCAGAATGAGCCCTTGCTCCTGCGCCGGCTCGATGGCTCGGTGCAGGTTGTAGAGCTCGAGGCTCCGGTCGAACTTGGGTGGGAACTTGTAGCCGCCGTCGGCCGCTAGAGCCAAACCCGCGTAAGCGAGGAGCTCGCCGATCGGAGAGTGGATCGGGATCGCCAGGCGACCCTTCATCATCCCCTTGCTGCAGTACCCGGCTTCGAAGTGCTCGAACACCGAAACCTCGAAACCGAGGCCGCCGAGTCGCTCGTGGCTCGGATCCAGGTTCTTCAGACTGAAGCCCAGCGGGCGGTTGGACGGCTCCTCGTCGGATTCCGGCGTTTCCTCACCTGGTGCGGCTTCAACCTCGTCAGAGCCGGCCTCCTGAGGGCCTTCCTGAGGCTCCTCCTTCGCCCGACCGGGTGCTTTCTTGAGCCTCGCTCGCTGGGGCCCGCTGCGGGCCCGTTTCGGCCCTTTGCGGGCCGATCTGACCTCGAACCACTCGGCCAGAAGCTGCGCCGCCTTCTTGATAGAGACATCCTCCATCCGGGCGACGAAGTCGAGGACGTTGCCGCCCTCCTCGCAGCCGAAGCAGTACCAGGCGTTCTTCGAGGTCGAAACGTGGAACGGCCGAGGCGTTTCCCCTTCGTGGAAGGGGCAGTCGCCGGTGTAGCCGTCGTCCTTCTCGTTGAGGTCGTCGAGCAACTCGTAGCGCTCGAGGACGGCTTGGATCGAGACGGCGGCCTTGACGGCCTTGAAGTCGACGTAGGTCGACGGTTTCCGTGCCGGTTGGGGCATGGTGTTCTCCTTTCGTGGAAATGGGTTCAGTACTCCTCCGGCAGGAGGAGACAGGTGGATGAACGGTCGGCCTCGGTGATCACCCAAAGCCGAGTGCCGAGGCGAGTGCGATACGAGGAGAGGACCCGGTAGCCCTCGCGAAGCGAAAGCTCGTTCTCCTGACGGTCCTCATCCGGAATCTCGCCCCAATCGCCGCGAACGTGGCGGCCGAGGAGGCGTTCCGGAAGCTCGCCTGAGGCCTCGAGGGCCGCGAGCGCTCCCGGTGTCGCCACAACACGGCCGAGCGGAAAGCGAGGCTTGCTGCGGACACACGTCTTCTGTGGTTCTCCCATTAGGGAACCTCCTTTCGTGGGCTGTTTTGAAGGGTGGAGCTGCGGCTAGAAGGAGCCGCGCTGCTTGAGGGATACCCAGCGCCTTTCACCGGCGCCGAGGATCAGGTGGTCGACGAGCTTGACGCCGACGGTGTCGCCGGCCTCGGCGACGCGGCGCGTGAACGCGAGATCTTCCGCGCTCGGGGTGGGATCGCCGCTAGGGTGGTTGTGGAAGAGGATGATGCCCGCCGCGTTGGCGAGAAGCGCCGGCACGAGGAGCCCACGCGGCTCGACCGCGGTGCGGCTCAGCGTGCCTTGGTATGCGATGAGGTGCCCGATCGCGCGATTCCGCGTATCGAGCATCACGGCGCCCATCACTTCAAAGGCGAACGGGCGCACGAGCTCGGTGAGAAACTCCGCGGCTCGCTCGGGCCGGTTGCACGGCTGGAGCTCCTCGTAGGGAGGCCCGTGCTCGCGAACGAGCTCGAGCCGATAGCGCGTGGCGATCGTCGGATCCTCGCTCGAGACGCACGTCTCCTGCGAAGTCGCCATAAGTGACCTCCTTTCAGTCGTTGGTTGTGTGGGAACAAAAAGCCCCAGCTCGGAAGGAGCTGGGGTCTGGAGTTCAGAGTAAGGATGAAACGGGCGTTGTCAAGGCGACGCGCTAGTTCGCGCTGGCTTCGAGTGCGCCGATCCGCTTCTCATGCTGGTCGTAGAGGTCGGAGGTGAACTCCTGTTCTGAGCGGACGGCGTCTTCGAGGTCACCGACTCGGAGGATGAGCCGGCCGGTGTCGCGCTTGAGCTCCGACGTGGCGAGCTTCAGCTCGGAGACCGAGCGCTCGACTCGGTCGAGCTTGGTGCCGTTCTCGGCGAGGGTCGTCTCGATTCGAGCAACAGCTTTGGCGATGGTCTCCAGGAGGTCGTCTTTGTTCGACATGGGTGATCGAGGCTAGGTGAGTAAACGGGTACGGCGTTGTTGTCGTACTCTCTTCAGAGTACCCGCGCCACGGGCATCGTCAAGCGACTCTGCGTACTGGACGACGGATGCGGCGATCAGTCCAGAAGTCGAACCGACTCACCGCGGCCGTTCTTCCACTCGTGCGTCAGTGCGTCACCTGATGTGAGCGACTCGATGTCGGTGAAAAGGAAGATGCCCTGAGGCCCGGAGAGCTGCTGCGCCGCCTCGACCATCGAAGAGACGCGCTCCTGCTTTGGACTTTTCGTTACCGTCAGAACGCGGAAGTTGTTGATTCCGAATCGTTCCGAATGGAGCTTCTGGGAAGCGGTTGCCTGATAGGCGAGGAGCTTTCGGAAGATGGAGGTGCCGCGAAGGTCTTTCCGAATCACCGGCATGCTGGCGCGGTCTGCCTCCAAGAAGAAGTAGGAGCGGCGCCTGCTCTGCGGCCGATCGGCGAACTCGAGGCCGAAGACGCGGTCAGGTGTTACCCCTAGCGAACCGACCTCCGGGACCCTGACGCGCCAGGTGAGCGGGTGTTTGAGGCGTCTCGCCTCTTCGGGGCAGGTTGTCTCGAGGATCTCTTCCCAGGGAATCAGCCGGACGTTCTCGCGCCTGCGGCAGGAGACCGCGAACGCCACAATGATCGACGAGACCATCAGCGTGTGATGAAAGAAGGTTGACCGGATCGACCGATTCTTGGTCGCCCAGTCGCCCTTTCTTCGATTCCGCCGCAGATGCTCCGCGAGCGCATCGGCCCCCCGGTTGCCCAACCCATAGACCATGGGCAACGTGCCCGGGGTCCGATAGAAGTCGGCTATCTGGACCGGAGGGCGATCGAGGTATCGGTTATGGAAGAGAAGCTGCAGCCGGCGGCGCACATGCTGCGGACTGCCCTCGCCCAAGAGGGCGACGATCTGTTCCGAATCGAGCAGTCGGTACCGCTCGACGTTTTCGATTATCGCGAGGTCGCGGTCAGTGAGCCGGAAGTTGCGGATCGGGACTCTCTCGAAGCGCGGCCTGCGGCGGGACGGACGCATACACTTCAGCCTACTCCCTGTGCCGCATCGCCTCCTGTGGACAACCACCCAATCTGACTCGGGTGATCCGAGCCAATCTCACGTACGCCCCTACTACGCAACCTGTGTTGCTAGGCTTTCTTCCCTTCAGTTGCAGCCGTGAGCATCAGATAGTTGTTTCTTGAGTCAGAGGGACCGCCAGTTCTCCTGTACTGGGAAGTCTTGAAGGCGCTCAAAGAGAGCTTGGTCTTTTCTCCGGCCGCTAGATCAGCAGGCACGACAACGAAGGATAGGAACAATGCCAGAAGGTCAAGCACTCCCTCGATTCCACCGACAAATATGGGCGAGAGGGCGCCAACGATGTCGTCGATCGGGAAGCCAGCCCCCGTATAGAGTTTCAGCTTCGAAAGGTCAAAATCCGCATGTAGAGATAGCCCTCTACTGACCTTTGTCTTGATGCTGACCTTCGGCGTCCCCCTGATTCCAAGCCCTATGCGCTTCTCTCCGCTCCAGACGATCTTGCATCGGTTTATCTGTCGAACTCGGTAGAGTAGTCCTGCCCAAGCGTCAACCGGAACGCTGCCCGTCAGCCCTTTGGCCGGGGTGATATCAATATCCGGAACGCCAACCGACAGCCGGTACCCGACCCGGCCGCGAATGAGGTCCAGAATCTTGATTTCGTTCGTGTAGCCCTCTTTCAAAATGTTTCCATACTGGGCGACGATCTTGTCGAGGAGGTACTCATTGACTGCTGCTGCCATCCCATCAGGGACGGTACCCTTCGCTTTGCTCGTCACAGCGCGGGTAGCTGGCCCCAAGCGGGAAGATAGTAGGCGAGCGTTCTGCGCCTTGGCCTCGTTGAGATAGGCGTTCGCGGTCTTGAAGTTTCGCAGGATAGCCTGATCGGACTGGAAGGCGAGCTTGGTTGCCAGCGCTCCTGTCGTCTTGGCAGAAGCGCGCACCTTGTTGAGCGAGCTCTTAGTCAGGACGAGAGGCTCGATGCCTCCAGCACTTTGGATGTCTGCGTCAACCGCTGCCCAATAGTTCTCGAGAAAGCTTCCCGTCTTGTCGCGCAACTGCTTGGAAGACTTGGTGGCGTCTAGACTTGCACCTAAGGTCACTGTACGGTCTTGAATGGCAAACAAGTTTGGGTAGAGTTCCCAGCGTTCGAGCTTGATTGCCGGAAGCTCGATTGCTTCGGCTAAGCCTGGGCCGATCGTCGAAGCGCCGTACCCGATCAGAGCGAGGAACAGATCAGTCACTTTGTCGCTCGTGACAGTCGGCGTAGTCTTCTGTAGCGCGTGTTTGATTGACTTCTTCAGGCGTACCGAAGAGGCCTTGCTGATTCTCAGCCGTACTGGAACGATTTCAAGCGATCTAGGCTTGCCCTCCTCGACTTCCTCGTCCATCAGCCGCAGGTGAGCCTCAAGCCGGAAGTTCACACCCGGCACATGGTGCATCCATGGAGTTCCTCCTGTTGATGACGGCCAGGCGAAATAGAAGTTGACGTTAGGGGCGTCGAGCAGGGCATTCGGCTCAGGTGGCTTACCTTGATGGAACCTGTAGCTGTAGACCATTTCGTAGGCGGACGCTTGCTTCGCCAGTTTGGTGTAGTTCATGGGAAGCAGCATCTTCAGCGGCAAGGCCTTACCTTGGTTGTGTGCCTTGCGGTCACCACCAACGATCAAGTCAAGAGAAAAGAAGACCTTGCCCGTAGTCTCGTCCTTTAACTCCTCCACTCTGCGATAGAGCTCGCTGTCGTACTTGCGATGAGCGACGAGCAGGTCGTTAATACTGGCTTCTGAGACGCTAGTTATGACGTCGGGCAGATCGGTTTGCGAGACCACCTTGTTCCAGATCGACTTGTAGTTCGGCATGTACTCGTACTCCCTTCGAGTTGACGGCGGCGCCGCTCGCAAGAAGCTCGGTCGATTCGCGGCCATGCTCGCCGCAGCACCAGAGTTGTCTTGTGGAAACTGCCAGCAGCATATCCGTCCCTGCTGTCAAGAGCAACTAGAGCAACTCTGAGTTCGAGGCTGGCCAAGAGCTGGCGGCAAGAGGTTGCTAACGAATGAGCCTGTCCGAGACCAGCGACTCAACATCGACTCTGGGACGCCCGAACCGCTCTCGGGAGAGCCGTTTGACTTGGGCCCGCACACCTGAGTAAGTATCAAGAGGAGGGAACATCTCCGCCCGAAACGGCGAACTCACTTCGCCCTCAGAAAGGAGACGCACGTAGGCCTGGTACTTCCCGAGGTCGGTAAGGGCCCCTGGCCCAATCGGTGAAAAGTTCGGCGCGAGGATCTCGGCATCGGCCGAACCAACACCAAAACTGACCAACGTCCCGGCGTTACCGAAGACGGCTTGTCGTGTCTCGAGCGGCAGCTGGTCGAGGTACTGGTGCGCCAGCGTGAGGTTGAGCCGGTACTTCCGAGCTTCGGAGAGGATCGTGGCGAAGGCGTCCGTTGTGAAATTCTGAAACTCGTCGATGTAGAGGTAGAAGTCCTGTCGCTCGGCCTCCGGAGTTTTCGCGCGGCCCACTGCTGCCAGGTGAAAGCTTGCTACGAGGAGGGAACCGAGAAGAGACGCCTTGTCTTCTCCCAGCGTTCCCTTGGAGAGGTTTGCGATCAGGATTCTTTGATTGTCCATCAAGAACGGAAGATCGAGCGAGTTCCGAACCTGGCCCAGGATGTTCCGAAGGGGTGCGGAAGCCAGGAATCGGCCCAGTTTGTTCTGGATTGGCGCGACGGCCTCAGCGCGGAAGCGTTTGTCGTACTCGGTAAACTCCTCGAGCCAAAACTTCCGAACCACTGGATCCTTGATGCGCTGGGCTACGCGAGCTCGAAAACGCTCATCGGACGCCATCCGTTGAACCTCGAGCAGCGTGCTTCGCCCCTTTTCGACGAGCGCGGCTAGCGCATTCGCGAGAATGTATTCGAGGCGAGGCCCCCAGGAGTCGGCCCAGAGGTGCTTGAACGCGGAAACGGTGGTCGAGACGACCAGATGCGCCTCGTCGCGTGACGCAGCTCGAAGGAGGTTCATCCCGATAGGGAACTCGAGATCGGCCGGGTTGAAGTAGAGGACGTCGTTGGCTCGGTGCGAAGGAATGTGATCGAGGAGCTCGTCGGCGAGATCACCGTGGGGGTCGATCAGTCCGACGCCTTCCCCTCGGTGAATGTCCTGGAGAAGAAGGTTCCGAAGGAGCGTTGTCTTTCCGAGCCCGGTCTTTCCGACCACGTAGACGTGCTGCCGGCGATCGACTCGTTCCACGCCGAACAACCGGGGCTCGCCCCAGGGAGTTCGCTCGCCGATGTAGGTGATTTCGCTCATGGTTCCGAAGCCGACCCCTACTCCTAGCGCCGCAGCTATGGCGAATAGGACGCAACGCCACGCTTGCCGCGCAAGCTACCTGCCCCCACGTCCTATTCACAGGTGGCTTTGCCGGGTCGTTATGGGTGACCGAGCCGGCAAGGCAGTAGGGATCGGTTTCCGAACCGTGTACGGGGGTCTTGAATCAGTATACCCAAGGCTGCTTGCAAAGTCGCTGGACAGGCGTACGCTGGAAGGTATGGATCAAGACGAAGTCAAGAAGCTCTTGGAGCTACCAGTCGCCGAGCGCCTCGCGCTAGCGAGGCGGCTCGAGGCAAGTGTGCAGCAGGATGGGGAGCTCCGGTACGAGCCGATAGGTGAACCGCAGGTTGCGCTCGCGAGGGAATGCCTCGAAGCGCTGGTCGAGGTGGGCGGCAGGGAAGAGAGTTGCGAGGTCATCGAGGCCTAGCCAGTCTGCCCTTCGTGGGGCGTCAGCCCAGAACAGGCTAGTCCCCCACGTCGTCGGACGGCTCCGGCCACCCTCCGGGTGGCGAATTCGCCGTGGCGAACGGAGGCGAGCGGCCGACCCCGGGCTTTTGGCCGCGGTTCTCGCAGTCGCGAGACCGCAGGCCCGATAGTCCGGCCGGCTAGGGCGGAAAAAGTCCGGGGTCGGGCGTGTGCCCGACGACGTGGGGAACCCGTGCCGAACGAGACTAGGCCGAGCCGTCAGCCGAGACCAGTGGGCCAGTGTAGGCTACGTACCTAGTATGTAGCCGTACAGGCAGAGCCTTGCCCTCTCCGTGGCCACAAGCCGTTCACCGCCGGACCGAGAGTTGGCCTGTGCCTCGGAGGCTTGTGCCGTTCTTCAAGCGCGTGCTAGTCTTGTGGTAACCGACTCTTAGAGCTATTCATCGCTTCGATCTACGAGGCGCTTGGGGGAGGAGTTATGCGCAATCCACTTGAGGCAGGTTGGACGCGTGGTCAGGCGATTTCGTTTGTTCTTTACGCGATCTTCACCGCGGCCAGCGTTTGGGCTACGGGTGAATCGATATGGCGGACAACGCTCCTGCCCCGCACCTTCTGCTACATCATCGGTCTGGCCGCCCTACTTGGAGCGGCAACATGTCTGATGCTCATCAAGCAGGCCTTTTCACCGGGCTATGAACCCAGGCGAGCACTCCTCGCCATCGTTGGCTTTATCGGCTTTCTCTTCTTGTGGTTCGTGAGCCTCACGAGCAACACGCATAACTTCTACTTCGTCATGGCTGCTGACGACTTGCGCCGTGAGGAGGCTGCTACTGTGCAAAGTGCGCTGAATCTCCTTCGCGATAAGGCGCTTGTGGCCGGGGACGCGGCTAGGGAATCCTTCCGTGAGGAACTTGAGGCCCTCATCTTGAAGATGAAAGCGGAGATTACCAACCCGGGTGACCCCGGCCACTCCGTCGAAACCGAGAAAGTCATCGCTCAAATAGAGGCGCTTCTTCAGCGGGAGGTTCAGCGCCTCGATAGACCGGGGACTGGAATGAGTGGCTGGGAGGTTTACGCGAACTCGATGGCCGACCAAGTTCGCTCTCTATCAGATACAAGAATGCGCGAGATCGACAGCAGCCTAGCCTCAATCAGTGCGTATCTTGAGCGGCCCAAATATGGAGCCGTTCTCACACAAGTGAGTGATGCCCTTGACCAGGGCATTCACAACATGGAGATCCTAGATCTGAAGGAGCTCTTGCGTACCGCATTCTCGACCTACAACGAGGCTGTAGATTTGGTTAAGCAGGGCTTTGAGCTTCCAGAGCTTGCTAGACGATCCACTCTTTCGCTGCAAGAGCTGCCATCCGTGCCCGGGAGCATCCGACTCGAGAACATTGCTAGTTCCTGGAAAGACTTCCTATCAGGAAAGTTCGAAACTTGGAAGTTCTGGCTTTCATTGCTTTGGGCCATTACTCTGGACGTAGCGGCGTTTATCTTGTTCTACTTCGGCGTCTTGAGGCGCGAGGACAGTTACGCGTAGCCGGAGCTGCTTGGTTTCAAGACACAATGATTGATAGGAGAGGTGCGAGAGCATGACGGACGAGCAAAGCATGGATTTTCGGAGCGAGCCCCGCGAAGAGCGTGATGTAGAGCTCGTTCGAATCGCGAGCGTTACAGGGCCAGTTGTGATTCTGTATGGTCCAACGAGAATCGGCAAGACGGTGACCCTTCTTCGTCTGTGCCATTACATCTCATCAGAGTTCAGTGTAGAGGCTGAGCCGCATTTCCGTGATGATCCAGACTACGCCAGTACAGTTGAGCTCTTCGACGAGCAGCGAGCCGAAGATATCCTCGCTCCAGATAGTACGGCTGCCCTGGACTTTCTCCTGGTGAACATCGGCTACCGGGGTAGTCGCTACTGCCAGTTCCTAGAAGCGCCGGGCGAGCACTTCCTTCCTAGGGGTCGTGGGGAGAAAGCGGCCCATCCCCACTACCTGCGGGAGATCTTCCAAGGTGACTACCGGAAGGTCTATATGCTGTTCTTCGAGCCGGCAATGATCGGTGATCAGGAACTGCTGACGCGATACTCAAACAGTCTTGTTGCGACGCTACGGTCTCATGCCGACACCAAGCGCGATCGTGTAATTCTCGTACTGAATAAGGTCGATACTGGCTCATGGTTGCGAGGTGGCAAGCCAATCTATAAGGAAGTAAGGGACTCTCTGTATAGGAATAAGGCGTTCGGGCCACTCCGCACTTTTCTCGAGAGCAGCAATCTTAGGAAGGTGCATTTCGTGCCGTTCTCGGCCGGGCAGTTCGCTAGTGACGCAACCGGCGAGAGGGCGACATACTCGATGTCGGCGGGCCACTACCCGAAGACGCTGTGGAAAGCCGTTCATGATTGTGTGAAGGGCGGGTGGTTCTCCTAGGTCTAGAATGGGACGAGGAGAGGTTAGGCCAAGGACGCGGGTAGAGATCTTCGGCAAGCCGGTCGACGGTTTCAGTAGTTATCCGGGGGGTAACTACCAGAAGTACTATCTTGGTCGAGCGGATGATCGACCCGAGTGGATACTTGAGGCTCGGAAAAGAGGGGGAGTTCTTGAGGTCGTCTTTGTTCGCTATACGGTAAGGGAGTCGAAGACTGGCAGAGAGGGCGCATGTTTTGGCATTGCGCTCAAGGTAGAAGGGCGCTCGCCGATCAGATTAGGCGACGTGCGCGCGAGGGTCTTCGAGAGAGCCATTGATGCATTCGTAGAAAGCGGATTCCTACTGGGCAGAGGTCGGGAAGGGGCGCTGTACTTTCTGCCGCGGTCGTTCGAGGAGGTTGGGGAGAGGATTACGGGCGCAATCCGGCAGATCGAGGAAGTTGCAGCAAACTGGTTCAGGGTCGCGCCAGCACTCGGGGAGAACACTCCGGATGGGCGTGTCGAGCGTGGGGCTGTTGGAGAAGCAACGAAAGAGGATGTTCTACGAGGTGTCTTCGAAAGGTTCGGAGTCGTTCGGATAGCCTCAAATGCCCCAGAGCTCAGGGTAGTCGAGGAGGAGAGAAGGGAGCGTGGCGTAGCGGCGGCGAGAGGAGAAGTGGGTGGATCGCAGGTGGAGGCTGAACTTGCGGCGGTAGTTGAGAGAATCGAAGGACTGGCTGAGGAGATGGAGGCTTGTGGTGCCTTTCTCCGGCGAGCTGCGACTAGGCTCAGCAGGCCGGCAGAGACTTATCCGGGTAGTCAGGACGAAGGAAGGCCTGAGCCGATCGTGATCAGGGAGCCAGTGGAGACTGAGGACTATTGGGGAGGAGCGGTCGCTGGAGATAGACACGGTGAGGGGGGGCTCGGGAAGCCTTGGAGGCGTCTACGGAAGCCTGCGCGGTGGGCGCTTGGACTAGCAGCGGTTCTGGTGGTCGTGGTTCTCGCGACGACTGCAATCGTGATGTTCAGGGTCTCGAAGCCTGAAGCGCGAGAGCAGGTAGATCGCGCAGCGACGACTCGCGCTGAAGTAGACGAAAGAGCAGCACCGAGGCCTTCTGCAAGGGTAGAACCTGAGTTCACCTTCTTGCCGGTGGACGACTTCTTGGGCTGGGCTGCCGACAGTGACTTGACTGTTCGAAACACGGAAGATTTTATTTTGCACGTGGTCGAGTTTGTGTGGGAGCAACCGGGACTGGTTGCGCACTATCGCGTCCGAAGTAGGTGTCGCGACTTCATTGTGCGTTCGAATAGTGAGCGGCTCTCAGCTGTGAGCGAACACATCAGGCGCAATCTTGAGGATCCGGCTTTCAGGAATGAAAGAGCCGTCCCGATCAGGAAGAACCGGTTCTGGAGGGACACCATTATGGGCGAGGAGTCTGCAAGAGGGTTCAGAGTAAGGTAGGTCAAGATCAAGCGTCTCCTGAAAGTGATGCCCTGGCTTCGGAAGGGAAGAAGGGTCAAGAGGAATCACCGAAGGTCGGCTCAGGTCGAAGACCCTCGGACTCCAAACCCGAGCAACAGGGGGGCACCGCGGGGCGAGTTGAGGTCCCTTGGGCAGGCTGTCTGCGACTTCTCCTGATGCGACCAGCGCACTTTTCGGGCATGCTGGGACCGAGTCAGTTCGAATCGCCCATGCTTCGCACGCCCTTCTCGAGAGCGGTGCGCATTGCCTTCGCGCGCGCATCCGCGGCACGCTTGAGAGCGTCTGGCGCAAAGTGGGCATAGACCTCAGTAGCACGCCGCGAGCGGTGGCCGACAGTCTTGCCGGCAATCTCGAGGGGGACACCCCGGGAAACGTCCCAGCTAACGACGTTGTGCCGCAAGTCGTGGATTCGGAGCGCACCAAGGCCTTCAAGGTCATCTAGGCCGGCTCGCTCACGAATGCGGATCCACGTCCTCCGTACGGTGGTCAGGTGTCTGTTTGGCGAGCGACCGGGGAAGGCCCAGGGCGAACCAGCCAATCGTGCAAGGTCCTTTAGCAGACCTACCGCTTCGGTGGGAAGGTGGCGATGTTCTTCGGTTGCCGTCTTCGTGTTCAGGAGCTTCGCGGCGCCACTCTCGAGGTCGAGGTGAGCCCATTGCAGGCTCAGGACTTCGCCGATTCTCCAGCCGCTCCAGAAGGCGACGCGGATCGCTGCGCAGGCAATCGGGTTCACACCCGCTTCCTCTTCAGCATCGATGGCCTCGAGGAGCGTGGCCATTTGCTCGGGGGTCAGCATGACTTCCTTCTTGGCACCACGGCGCTCCTCGGGGTACTTGTCGACGTGCACTGCCGGATTCGATGCTTGCGGACGCCACCCCCAACGCTCCGCCTGGTCGAAGGCGTTCTGCAGGAGAGACAGCGTCCGGTTGGCGACGTACGGCGTGTTGCGCATCTGCGCGTGTAGCCGTTCGAGGTCGGCCGGGCCGACGGCCTCGACGCGTTTGCCTCCGAGGCTGGGCACGACGTGGCAGCGAAAGAGCAACTCGTAGTAGCAGACTGTCGAGTCCCGCGGCGGCCTCTTCTTGTTGGGGAGGTACTCGTGGATAAAGCGCTCGGCGAGATCCGCCACGGTGGGCGCCTCGCCCGGCTTCCAGGCCGCTGCCGGGTCGGCGCCCGACTTCACCTCGAAGAGGAGCTCGGAGGCGATCTTGCGGGCCTTCTCCGGAGTCAGGTCGCCGTGCTTGCCGATGGTGACTCGCTTCGGCGCAGTCTTCCAGCCTTGGCCGCGTGGTCGGTACTGGAGTACGTAGACCTTGCGGCCCTTGGGTGTGACCTTGCAGCCGAAGCCGGTGAGGTCGGTGTCCCAGAGAAAGGCGTCCCGAGCGCCGGGCTTCAGGGCGTCGACAGAGCGCTTCGTGATCCGCTTCCGCATCCGATTGGACGGCTCAGCCTACTCGATCTGCCTGGCTATCAGCAATCAAATAGCAAGCAGAGTGGCTCAAACCGCAGCAGATTCTAGCAGGTTCGACGCTCGAAGAGCCAGATATATAAGGCCGAAATCAAAGGGGATCCAAGCCCCGCAGAGTTTGACTATCTGAATGGCATTCAAGAGGTCGTCGGTTCGATCCCGATCGGCTCCACCAAGAGAACCAGTAGTTTATGAGGCCTCCGTCTACCTGAAGTAGGTTCTTGGTGGCTCTTGTCCGCCCCAGCCACCCCCGGTCCGGCCTGCGCCACCCGCGGCACGAGACTTGCGATTCGAGGGTGTCAGAATGGCGAGCATGTTTCGTCGAGCGTGCCTGATGCTGAGCGCCGCCGCTCTCTGGCTGCCGGGGGCTGCGACCGCTCAAGGTTCCGTGACGTTGGAGCCCGTGGCCTCAGGCCTCGATCGGCCTGTAGGCGTCGTTTCGGCGGAAGATGGTTCCGGTCGTCTTTTCCTGGTGGAGCAGGGCGGCAGGATCAAGGTCCTGAATCGGGGCAACGTCCGATCGGAGCCGTTTCTGGATCTGACCGGAAAGGTCTCTTGTTGTCGAGAGCGGGGTCTCCTGGGTCTTGCGTTTCATCCCGGGTACGCGGACAACGGCTTCTTCTTCGTCAACTACACCGATCTCTCGGGGGATTCGGTCGTCGCTCGGTTTCGGGTCTCGGCTGACCCGAATCGCGCCGATCCAGGATCGGAACGCCGCGTCTTGGGTTTCGACCAACCATTTGCCAATCACAATGGCGGACATCTGGCCTTCGGGCCGGACGGCTACCTCTATATCGCCACCGGAGACGGGGGCTCGGGTGGCGACCCGCAGAACAACGCTCAGAACCTGAGCAATCTCCTGGGCAAGCTGCTCCGGGTGGACGTAGACCGCCTGCCGGCTGCGATTCCTCCCGACAATCCGTTCCTTGCCGAGTCCGGTGCCCGTCCGGAGATCTGGGCGTACGGGCTGCGCAACCCCTGGCGCTTTAGCTTCGACCGCGAAACTGGCGACCTGTTCGTAGCGGACGTCGGTCAGCGCACCGTCGAGGAGGTCAACCGGCAGCTGGCGCGAAGTCGCGGCGGTGAGAACTATGGCTGGCGTCGCATGGAGGGGTCGCGGTGCTTCCAGCCTCCGACGGGCTGCAATACGAGCCGGCTGGAGCTGCCCATTCTCGAGTACAGCCATGCGCTGGGGTGTTCGGTTACCGGCGGCTTTCGCCATCGGGGGACCCGATCGACCGATCTCAATGGCCTCTACATCTACGGCGACTTCTGCGCGGGCACGATATGGGGTGCCGAACCTGGCGCGAACGGGCGTTGGGTCTCTCGTGTCCTGCTCCAGACCTCGCTTTCGATCTCGAGCTTCGGAGAGGACGCCGATGGCGAGGTCTACGTCGTCGATCTTTCGGGCGCGGTGTACCGCATCGTCGGGAATCAGATCTTCGCGGACGGCTTCGAGTCGGGCGACCTTTCCGCATGGCGCGCAGGTGGCGCTGTCGAGGTCGTGCAGCCGGGCTTCGGCCGCTCGGACTTCGCCCTGGCGGTGGGCGCCGGTTCCGGGAGGTCGTTCGTCCGGACGACGGCCCCGCGTCGGGAGGACAACCTCACAGTGAGCTTCTTCCTGGATGCCAACGGTGTCGATCTGGGACGCGGCGCGGCGGACGTTCTGAGGCTTCGAAACGGCGCGCGGACGGTTGCGCGATTGGAGCTCGAGCAAGTTGGAAACCGGCGCTACCGGGCTTCGCTCTTTGCCACGGAAGACGGCGGCGAGCGGCTGGTGGCTCGGACGCCGGTTCCGGCTTCGCGGGCCGTGCCCCTCGCCATCGAGTGGTCCCGGGGAGGTCGAGCTCGATTGGTCAAGAAGAACCGAGGCCGGGGAGCAGCGCAGAACCTCTCCAACAGCGGTTTCGTGGTGACCAGCCTGGATGCGGGCTTGCCCGGAGGCTCGCCCGCGGGAAGCTCGGGCTCGATCGTCCTCGACGAGTTCGTGATCTCTCGCTAGCCTCGAGCTTGCGACCGGCCGGGTCAAGAACACGCCGTCGTCCTCGAAAGGGTACGTTGCTTCACAGGCTTCGAGAACCACCGGAATCTCCGGTGGCCCTCCGACCAAGGTGGGCATCGGAAATGCGGTGACAGGATACGTATCTCCTTAGGAGCCCGGTTCACAACCGGCACCCGAACCTGGCTGCACGTTGCTTTGCGGCTTCAGGTCGCCCGACGGGGATACTGCTCCACTCCCTCAAGGGACCGGGCGCATCGCCCTTTTTGCGTTTCCCCTCGCTGTACAATCCGGGCTTGCCATGTCCCGTCTAGTCGAGGCCGTCGCGGCAGCGCGCTGGGCTCTGTCGAGAACCTGGAAGGATGCCCGTTTCTTGTGCGGCGTTCTCCTGGGAAGCGCACTCGTAGCCGCGGTCGTCCCCGCGGCCTCGGCGCTGGTGCTCGGTGCCACCGTGCAGAGTCTGCGATCTGGCGGGCTCGATTCCGCCGGCGTATCGCGAACCCTCCTGCTGTTTGGCGTCTTCGTGCTTCTCGCTTTGGCCGAGTCGGTTGCCTCCGCCCTGAGGGCCTTTGCCGACAACCGGATTGCGGACGAGCTCAACGTCGAGCTCAACGTGGACCTTCTCCGCAAGGCCGGGGAGCTGGATCTAGCTTTCTTCGAAGACTCTGATTCCCAGGACATGTTGTCTCGCGCGAGCAAGGTTCCGGGGAGACCGTTTACCAGGTTGCTGGGTGCGAGTGTCGACGCGCTCCAGACGATCGTACGCAGCGTGACTCTGCTGGGTGTCTTGTTTTGGATCCAGGCCTTCTGGGCGGCGGTGCTGGTGGTGGCGGCTCTACCGTTCGTCAAGTACCGCCTGAGCGCGGCGAGAGATCGCTTCGAGCTCGAGCGGCTACGGACTACCAAGAGACGGTGGAGCAACTACTATCGCTCGCACATGACCTCGCCGGGTCTGGTGTCCGCGACCAAGATCCAGGATCTGGGTTCTTTGTTCATCGGCCGGTTCCGAGAGACCTTGGGAGAGATCGTGGCGTCGCTTGCGGTGGTGCACAGGCGCCAGGCGGTTGGCGTCCTCGTAGCCCAGATCGTCTTTCTCACGGCCTTGACGGCGGCGGTGTCGAGCATGTTGCTGCGAGACCTTGGGTCGACGTTGATGGTCGGCGAGTTTGCGGCCTTTGGTCTGGCCGCAGTGCGATTGCGCGGCGCCTACCAGGGTCTGGCGTCCGCGATTGCGGGCGCTTTCGAGAGCTCTCTTTATTCCACCTACCTGCTGGACTTCATGGCCAGCTCACCCTCTATTTCGGAATCGGGGTCGGGCCACGGGGAGCGGATCGCCGGAGCGATCGAGCTTCGAGAGGTGTCGTTTACCTATCCGCGGACCAAGCGACCCGCTCTGGACAAAGTCTCGCTGAGGATCGCGGCCGGCCAAACGGTCGCCCTCGTGGGGCACAACGGCTCGGGGAAGACGACACTGGCCAGGCTTCTGGCTCGGCTGTACCGTCCGACCGCAGGCGAGATCCTGGTCGATGGGCAGCATGTGACCGACTGGGACCTGCGCGCCTACCATGATCAATTGGCGTTGCTTTCGCAGGGGCCGGTAGCGTACGAGGCGACCGCCGCCGAGAACCTGGCGTTCGGAGACTGGGAGGCGTTGGGCCGAGACCGGGAGGCCATCGAGCGCCTCGTCGAGCGGACCTCGATCGATGACATCGTCGCGAGGCTTCCGGAGGGCCTCGATACCCATCTCGGGCGTCGATTCGGTTCCGTGACCTTGTCGGCCGGACTCTGGCAGCGGCTGGCGATCGCTCGTGCCCTGGGACGGCGCCCCGCGATCCTGATCTTGGATGAGCCGACCTCGAACCTGGATGTATCGGCGGAGGCGAGGATCTTCTCGGCGATTCGGGACCTCGCGGCGGGGGTCACGACCCTCTTGATCTCGCATCGGTTCTCGACCGTACGGATGGCGGACCGGATCTTCGTTCTCGAGGGTGGGAGGCTCGCCGAGCAAGGTAGCCACGGTGAGCTCATGGGGCAGGCAGGCCTGTACGCGACGTTGTACCGGATGCACCTAGCGGCGCTCGGCGCGGTCGAAGAACCCTCCGAGGTGCGGGTGTGAAAACGACAGGGCCGCGGATCTGCTGGCACTTGGGGCTGGACAAGACCGGCACGACGACGCTCCAGCGCCACCTCTTTGCCCGGCATCCCGAGGTGTACTTTCTGGGCAAGTCTGCGGGCCCAGGCCGGGCCTACCCGGCCGGGCGGGACCCGAACGTCGACCAGTTCCATCGCCTGGTCCTGGAACCCCGCTCGGCTGGCACCGACAACGCGAGGGCCAAACGGCTTCTGGATCGAGTCATGGATCGGGTCGAACCGTCGCATCGCGCGGTCGTAGGCTCGTGGGAGGGAGTGGCCCAGGGGGCGAGGCCCCATCGGATCAAGGTGGCAGAGGCGCTGCGGGCCGTCGCGCCGGAGAGTCGCATCCTCCTCGTACTGCGGAATCCCATCGATCACCTGCCGTCAAAGTACCTGCAAGATTTGCGTGGGACCCTGCTCGGCAAGCGGCCGGCGCCGACGGGCTACGCGTGCCCTCGTTTCCCCGATCTCGATACCTGGGTCCGACTCCGCATCGAGGAGCACGATCTGCCCGGTTCACTGGACTTCGCCAACACGGTCGAGCTCTATCAGCAGCACTTCGGCAAGAAGCATGTCCGGGTCCAGCTCTTTGAGGATCTGTGCTCGAATCCCCGGTCGTTTGTCGAGGGTGTCTGCGATTTCTTCGGCGTCGATGCCGCGCTCGGCTGGGAGCTGGCGCAGGACCGGCGTAGCAACGAGCGGTTCACGGAAGCCCATTGGGAACGGGTGCGACGCATTCAAGCCTCGAGGCTGAGGTGCTGGGTGTTCGCTTCGCTCTCACCGTTTCGGCGGAGGAAGCAGCTAGGGCTGACGTCGAAGCACCCGGCCTTTGGCGCCCGTCCCCTGACGCTAGAGTTGTCCGGCGAAACGGTGCGTCTGGTGGAAGCCGCGACGGCGAAGGGACATCGTGATCTGGCGGGCGAATTGGGCCTCGGGCTTGCGAAGTACGGCTATCCGTTGTGAGTCCGGCAGCTCGCAGTCCGATTCTTCATGTCGGTCTCCCGCGGACGGGAACCAAGACTCTCCAATGGCGACTCTTCATGGAGCACCCGGAGCTTCACTATCTCGGAATCTACAGTGGCCAGCCGGGACTGAGACGGGCCGGCCAGCGACACAGTTGCAGGAACCGTGCGATCGCTTCGCTGATGGAGGAGATCGCCTGGCGCCAGTGGCGGAATCCGGACCTCGAGCGCGCCCAGACTCTCTTTCTCGAGATCGTCGAAGACAGCCAAGATCGCATCCCGATCTGGTCCTGGGAGGGGATGTCGATGGATGTCGCCGAGGCCCGTCGCAGTCGGGCGGCCAACTTTCGCGAGGTCTTTGGCGAAGCGAAGGTCCTCATGACGTTGCGGCATCCGGTGGATCTTCTCGAGTCGGCCTATTTTCTGATCTCGGTTCGGGAGCAGGTGAAACGTGGCTCGACGGTGAACCGGCTCGTACCGATCGATGAATGGTTCTGGAACGATCTGCAAGGAGAGATAGGCCCGCACCTGGACTACGCTACGACGGCGGAGATTTTCGCAACGTCCTTCGGTCGTGATTCCGTAGAGATTTTGCTGTTCGAGGACCTGAAGCGGAATCCGAGGGCTTTTGTGGACCGAGTTTGCCGTTTTCTAGAGATCGACTCCGAGTTGGGACAGCGACTGGTGGGACGGCACCGCGAAAACGCGCGCTCGAAGAAGGCGTTTGGCCGGTTACGGAAGGTAGCGGCTCCAGGCTGGAGGCGATCGCTGCTGCGGGCCCTGAACCCGAAGCACCGACGGGCCTACTTGAAGCCTCGGCTCAAGGCGCGGGAGGGCCGAGAGAGGAGGGAGCTACCCAGGCTGTCGCGCGAAGCCAGGCAGAGGGTCGCTGAGATGACTCGCGATGGGAACCGGTGGCTGATCGAGAACTTCGGACTCCGGCTGGAACAGAACGAATACCCGCTCTAGCGGCGGGAATCCAGCGCTCCCGCGGACTCCTCGATCTCGCCCTCGGCCTGGCCCGTGAGCCACGGCGCCAGGAGCTTAAGGTCGGCCAGGTCCGAGCTGAGCTCGAGATCGTACATTTCTGCTTGAGCGGCCAGGTCCCGAAAAAACGCCAGAAAGTCGATGCTGTCTTCGTCCGCCAGCCGATGTCGTTCATGAACGAAGTCCAGAAGGCGGGTGATCCCCTCCGCTGGGGAGAGCCTTCTGCGGGCGAGCCTGTGGCCGAGCCGGGGGAAGAACACTCGCCGCACGGGCTCGTCCTGAAACGGACGAGTCGAGATGTCGAGGTTCCTCAGGTCCACTTCCTTTTTTGGCACTCCCGCGTGCAGCCGCGGCTCGATCTCGAGAGGAGCATCAAAGAAATGGCGTTCCGTCGTTTCGGTCAAGCGCATCGTGAAGTCGCAACCGCTGACCAAGAACGACTGGCCGGTCCGGTGCAGGAAGACGTGATCTTCCGCCAGAATCGTGCCCCCGGCTCGTCCCAGGAAGAGGCTGATCGTCGACTTGCCCGCGCCCTTCTCGCCGACAAAGAGATTCACGGCACCATGGTAGTCGATAGCCGCGGCGTGGAGCTGCAAGCGACCCAGGACGAAGAGGCTCTTGTAGAGCACGATCATGAGCGAATGCAGGATGTGCTCTTCCGATTGGCCCTGGGTCAGAACCGAAAGATAGATTCGGTTGGGCACGGCAGCCGGGTGGATTTCGGCGGCCGCGATGCCGTGTCGGAGCTCGACGACGCTCTGGAGCGTCAGGTCGACTCGGCCGGTGCGGAAGCGGCCGTAGCGTTCGAACCTCTCCGGCTCGACATCGAAGACGAAGAGCTCGAGCTCGTCGCGGGAGCGGGACGGTGCGGCCTCCGGGTCGGAGACTCGCAGCCGAAAAAGCTCCTCGATCATCGACCGGAAAGCTGCGCGGCTATAGAAAAGCCGGGTCGCCAGGCTTCCGAAGCGCAGCCTACCCTCGCGAAGCAAGGCCGGGGAGACGTCGTAGTCTCTCTCCAGAGCCGGACTTCCCGGGATGTCCTTTGAGCGGAAGTTTCCGCTGGGCCAAAGGGGCTCCACGCGCGGCCCGGTACGCGCGCGCTTCCGCAGAGAGGCTCCGTGGGCTCTTGCTCGGGCCGGAAGTCCTCTGAGCCACCAGGTCGCGGTCTTCGCGAGCGCTGTGTCGAACTGTCGGAAGGGCCAGTCTTTGCGCTTGATCAGAGACGTGGAGCTAAGGACCTCCCGGTAATAGGCTCGGTCGGGTTGGCCCACCAGAAGCTCGCGCCGCTCGTTGACGACACGCGCCAACTCTTCGAACGTGGGTTCCTGCCGGGTCGTAACGAGAAACATCGCGAGCGTGTTCACACAAAGTTTCAGTGTCCCGTCCAGCTCTCGCTCGTCCAGATACCGAGACCAGTCCACGACCTCCTGAAGTCTGGCGCACACCTTGTGGATGTCGAGGAAGTTGCGAAACAGCACCTCTCCCAGGCTGACATCGGTATGGAGTCCCAGGAGTTGGAGGAGCAAGTCGACGTCGGGCGGCGGGACTCGGATCGTCCTGCCTTGGAATACCCAGGGCTCGGCGCGCGCCAGGATCTCGTCCGTCGCGATACGGAAGGTCGGGTTCGTTCTGAGGGCCCAGTGGACTTCAACTCGAAGACCGGGCGCCGAGTACTCGACGTGGTAGAGATGGGCCGAAGACCGTACGGCTTCCTCGACGCCGATTGCGACGGGCTTGAGATCGAGAGACTCAAGAGCCTCCGCGGTGGCGCTGAGGTTCTCGCGGGCTACGAGGATGTCGATGTCGCCGATCGGCCGGCGGTCCGGAGCTCCATAGTATCGATCGGCCAAGTAGAGCCCCTTGAGAAGGGCAAAGGGGACGGAGGCCTCGTCCAAGGCGGCTACGAGCTCGAGAAACCGCCACGCCAGCCGGGTGTTGGCCGCCCACTGCTCGACGTAGTCTCCGCGAAGCCGTGCCACCGCCGGCAGTAGTTCGGGGTGATCGATTTGCAGGTTTTCCAGCAGAAGGTAGGCATAGCCGGCCACCTGGTGCCGGCGGCAGGTTTCGGTGAACCTATCGGGATGCCATGATCTCACCCTCTCGACGGCCCAGCCTGTCTCACCATTCTCCAGGGCGAGGAAGAGGTCGATGAAGTCGAAGATGTCGTGCTTCACGCCGTCCGGTCCGCCAGAACGATCTCGTGTGCCAATTGAAAGCCGCCGAACGCGAATTGAGCCAGTCGAGAGTCCCTCCACGTCGCAGCCTGCCGTTCGATCGGCAGGATCTCGAGGCGGGTCTTCTTCATTTCAGGAAACCGCCGGCGGGCAAGTCTCGAGGCTACGCGGACCTTGTCTCGGCGGCAGCCGTCACAGAAAACAGCGACCGTCCGAGGCGCGCACCCGAGTGCGCAGAGCATCTCGAAGCTGAACACCAGGTTCTTCCAGGTCGTTCGGGAGTGCCGCTCCAAAAGGACGGGTATGTCGGGAAGATGCCGGCGATAGAGATGCGCGACTGAGTCGGATTCGCGTAGGGTGGTGCGCCCGTTCCTGCCACCGCCCGAGAGGATCAGAAGATCGGGCCGCCAGCGATCGATTTGTACCACCGCCTCGAGGACGTATTCATCGATTCCGGTGGCGAAGCCCTTGATGCCGTACTGGCATGCGATGGCGATGCGCTGAATCTGTTCTGCTTTGGCCGGGGTCATCTCATCGCACGGAGTGAGTCGGCTCGAGCCGGTCCAAGGGAACGGATTCGCAGATCATGAGTCCTCGCATATCGAGGACGTCTCCGTCACTGCGTTGCGGGCGTACTCGCGTTGGGGGAACCCGGCGCCGACGGTCCCGGCGCGGCTGATGGGTCCCGACCGGGGCGGTTGTCTCGACGGGCCGGACCAGGCGGTTTTCTTTCAGCGTGCGCAGGAACGATGCAGTCTTCGCCTGGACCCTTTCGGGAGCGGCCGAACCCCTGCTGGCCAAGAGCTCGGTCAGTTGCGCCAAGCTTCGCGGCTGCTCCCGTAGGAGAGCCCAGAGATAGGAACCGTTTGGATCGAGTCGAAAGTGCCGATACCGTCGGCCGTCCGCGAGTTGCAGCACCGCTTCACCCCGAAGCCGAGAGGTCGTCACAGATTCGGGATTCGGTAGGAACTGGCGCAGGATGGCAGACAGGTGCGAGAACCGGAAGATCATCGGATCTCCCGCCTGATGGGATCCTCCGGGGGGGAAGTCGGGCCGCAGGCCCTCCGCGAGGAGACCCCAGTGGACCAAGCGGGACACGAAAGGACGGTGGCGGGCCAAACACTTGGCGGCTTCGAGTCCCGAGCCGGCCATCTCACGCCAGAGCCTGGTCGCGCTCTCGGTGCAGAAGTACCACTTCGGATCCCGGTGGCGGATGATGACGGCCCGGTCGAAGACGAGCTTCCAACCGGCGTCGGCGGCAGCGATCAAGGACGACGACGACATGGAATCGGCTCGGAGACAGCAAGAAAACCCGCGGTTCCCCTAGGAGAACGCCGGCCTGCCCTGCATAGACTCGCTTGTCGGCCGGACTATACCCGACTCGGCCTCGAGCTGAATCCGGGCCAGCCGATGGTTCGGCCGCCTGTCGAAGCTGCCGTAGCATCTTTCTCGGAGCAGTCTGTGGAGCGTTCGCTTCACCCCGGTGCGGCCCGTTCACGAGCGGTTCGGAGCCCAGCCTGGATCTCGGTAACGGAGCCGTCGGCGCCGACCTCGAGCTCGGTCTAGGGACTCCGGCAAGAAATGACGGCGCGAAGGACCGGCCCTCTGAGAGGAGAGCCCGATCGCTGCCGCGAGGGCAGCGGGACCCCTGCTCAGGGCCCACCCATGCTAGGTTCAGAGCACGTTCGTTGGACAGTGGCGGGACCGGCGCCCGGAGCCGGGTGTCGGTTTCTTGCCGGCTGCATTCCTGGGATCTTGGTCCCGAGGAGGTTGAAGCAGATGGGGAAGCGCTTCGTTCTGGTAGCCGTTGGCCTGCCGATTCTGGTGTCGGCGGCGTGTAGTACGAATCCGCGGGCTCGGGTCGATGCCTCGAGCACGGACGTCGTGTGTCCCGAGGTGCCCGCCGATGAGGGCGTGCCGTCGCCCGAGCACGCGTTGGCCTTCAACAGGAGAGGAGCGCCGACCGACACCAGCCGCGCGACGAGGCCTCTGACTGAGGCCTGCTATGACAAGCACATCGAGCGCATCGTCACCGCCCTGAAGGCTCAAGACCGGCGCAAGGTTCTGGTCTTCGTCCACGGCGGTCTCAACCAGCGCAAGAACGCTCTCAAGCGAGCGGCCCAGCTCGAAAGGCTTATCGAGGAAGAGAGCGATTTCTATCCCCTGTTCGTGGTCTGGCGCTCGTCCCTGCGGTCGAGCTACTTCGACCATCTTTTTCATGTCCGGCAGGGGAAGTACTACCCAAGGGGGCACGCCTACGTCGTGCTGTCACCGTTCTACCTGGCGACCGACCTCCTGCGCGGCATCGGCCGCGCCCCGATCGTCTGGGCCTCGCAATTGAAGAATCTCTACCGGGCACGCACAGGCTCGAAGGCGAATTCCTCGACCCGGCAGACGGCGGAGGCGCTGACCGAGGAGAACCCCGACAACTTCTGGGAGTGGGGCAATCTCGAGGACGAGGTTTGCGAAGGCGGCCGGAGCGGCCAGGCCGCTCGAATCGGCGCCTTTGTCGTTACGCTGCCGACCAAGGCTGTGCTGGCTCCGTTCATCGACGCGATGGGCAAGAGCGCGTGGGACGTCATGAAGCGGCGCACGCTGACCCTCTTTCGAGACGACGAGCACCGGCGCGGGGGATACGCGCCGCGGGACGAGGAGGACCTCCCGGAGTGCCGGGAGCTGCCGAGCGGGAAGTTCTTTTGCGCGCCGACGCCCAGCTCGGCGACCGGGTCGCTGGCTCGCTTTCTCCACCGGTTGAGCGAAGAGCTGGAAGGTGACGACTGGGAGATCACCCTGGCCGGCCACAGCATGGGAGCCATCGTGATTAACGGCGTGGTCGAGTACTTCGGAGAGCGGCTGCCCATTCAGAACCTGGTGTATATGGCGTCCGCCGACACCCTGCAGAGTTTCGAGGACGTCGCGATTCCCCATCTCGAGAGGAATGCCGAGGCCGCGGTCTACCACCTGGCGCTCGGCCGCAAGGCCGAGGTTCGCGAGGTCAATGCCTTCGACCTGCCCCCGCGGGGGTCCCTGCTGGTGTGGCTCGATGACTATCTGGACGATCCGCAGATCACGGAAGGACGGACGGCGGGCCGTATCAACAACCTGCTCCGGATCGCGCCCGCGCCGGAGCTGCCGGACGACGTCCGTAGCCGCATCCATTTCAAGGCTTACGGTCATGGCAAGTGCGTCAAGGGAACCCACCCTCGAAGACACGGAGCCTTCTCGAGCTCGTTTCGGTTCTGGAAGCCGGAGTGCTGGGAGCCGGCGACTCGCGACCTGCCAGCGGCGGACGGCCGAAGCTGCTTCGTCCCGGAGGGGTGGGGAGCGTACGTACCGTCGGAAGGCGGGCAGGTGGGCGCCGAGGCCGAGGACCCGGAGGGGCCGTGATGGCGAACGCGAGAGCGAGCGCCAGCCGGCGCGGCTTCGGGCCGATCCTGTTGCTCCTGGTGGCGATGCTGGCGCCGGCTCGGGCCGCGTCGGGCTTCTCGTACGACGAACACCGGCGCGTATCGAACTGGGCGTTCGCCCTGGCCGTCTCGTGTGTAGCGGATCCGGAGTGCGCTCCTGGGTCCGCGAGAGGAGCCTCCGAGCCGGGGGGCTCGATTGGCGGTCTCGACGAGGAGGAACTGGGCCTTCTGGGGTCGTTTCTCGTGTGTGAGCCGGGCTTCGACAGCCCCACATCGGCCGGTCGCAAGGTGCCGTGCTCGCTTCTCGACAGGCGCGAGCCCGACCGGCCTCGCCCGCGCTTCAAGGCCCGGAGCTTCGGCGACCTGGTGGCGCTGATCGATCGGGCGGGGACGGCCCATCACCCGTTTCTCGCTCAGATCGGGGAGTTTCCTCGGGCGGGCGCGGGGACGGCAAATGCCGAGCAGGGAGCTGACGGCGCTCCCGGCGGGACGAGGAACCTCGGAGACCCGGTCCGCGAAGTTCACTGGCCGAGTGTCGATGTGTTGAGCACGAGCGCTTTGCTCAGCAAGAAGGTCGACGCCATGCATTCGAACGTCAACCACTTCCAGGGGGATGCCATCACCGCCTTCCGGCGCAAGCACGCGGATACGACCGCGCTCGCCGCGGCCGGAAGCATCAGCCTGGTCGAGGCGGTCGTGCGGACGGCGGCGGCGCTCCACTATCTGCAGGATTTGCACGCGCCCGGCCATGTGGTCACCGCGCGGTCCGACATGCAGGGAATCGCCGCCAACGCGCTGCACGACCGGGTCAATGCCGCGGGGATTCCCTTCTGTCTCGAAGCTCCCGCCGGCGGCGAGGACTCGTTTGCCGACCGTTTCGACCAGGACCTGGGAGCTCTCAGACGGCAGTTGGCTCGGGAGCTTCCGAACTGGACGGAACCGTACGGAACCGTGAACTGCGACCGAGACAAGCTCGAGGGAGACGTCGCCTGCCCGCCGATGCCGGGCGGGTCGAGCGCGGCAGCTTCCGGGCCGGGGTCCGGAACCGCCGATGCCGACCGGGAGGCCGCCAAGGTGTGTCTGTCCGGAGTGCGTCACCTCGACAATCGCCTTGCCTGGGCGGCGGCAGTGGGAGGCAAGACCAAGAAGCTGGTCGCGCAGCGCGCCGGCGCGGTCGCGGACGATGCCTGCGCCCTTGCCAAGCTGCCCGATCAGCTCGGCGAGCTCGAAGCCCTTTTCGAGGACAGATCGGAAGCCGCGTGTCTGGTGTTTTTCGGCGACGGCGATCTGGGCCGGGGGCGGGGGCAGCTCGCCTATCTGACGCTTCTGAGCGCGCGGGCGGTTCTCGACGTCCTGCTGTCGTTTCGGGATGGCGTGGCCGTCAACCGAATCCGAACGTTCGAGTGGCTTCCGCTTTGGCGGGATCGTCCCGGCGCGCCCGAGCTCGGGCCGATGGAGGCCTACTTGAACTACGGCGCGTTCCGCTTCGCCGCCGGCTCTGGTGGCTCCCCGGACCCCCCGGCCTCTGATACTTCGGATACCTCGGACACCTCGCCCGTTCGCCACGACGATCCGAGCTTGCGCCCGGGAGAGATGGTCATTGTCTCGATCCGCGGCCAAACGCTGATGGGAGGCGGCGAGAAGGATCTGAGACCCCAGTACCGCGTGGAGTTTCCGGTGCGCTACTTCCGGCCCCGAACCGCGGTGGTCATCAGGCGAGAGGACATCGAAACGGAAGTGGCTCCGCGGCAAGGGCTCCAGCACGTGGGCGGGCCGTTCGTGGTTGGCGGGATCTCGTACCTGAGCGGAGACGGCTATGAAGCTTATGGCGCCTTGCTTCGGGGTGGCGCCTACTGGCGGCGGCTGAACGGCCAGGTGAGCGTCGAGGCGGGCGCGCGGTCCTTTGATCTAGCGGGCGGCTCCAGCACGCGGCCCATGACCGGGGTTCAAGTGGAGTGGGGGTTCAACATCTTTACTCTGAGCCTGGGACTCTCGAGCGACCATCGGCCCACCGCGGCGCGCAGGCTGGAACGGGACAACGCGATCGACTTCGGCCTGTCGTTCTACGTGCCCACGCGCCGGTTCGCCAAGATGCTGTGCAAGAAGTTGGGATGCGGACGGACCTAAGGCCAGCCGGGCTCTGAGCTCAGGGCTCCGACGCCTCGGCCGCGGGCAGCTCGATGTCGACCGCCAGGCCGTAGTGATCCGAGGGAAAGCGGCCGTCGTCGCAGCGGCTGTCAAAGGCGATTCGCGCGTTGTCCGCGGACCGGATGCCGTCCGAACGCAAGAAGAGGTAATCCACCTGGTGGGGCTCGTCTTGCCATTTCCGGTACAGCTCTTGGAGGTCGGACACCCCGAAATCGGGCAGTGAGTAGCGAGCGCTCTTGGCGGCGTGGCGATTGTCGTTACCCTGCCAGTCGAGAGTCGCGTAGGCGCCCGGACTCGCCTTGGTCAGGTTGTCGAAGCCCCCGGACCGGATCGAGCGCACCACGTCGGAGTCGGGCGTGGCGTTGAAGTCGCCACCCAGAAGGACGGCCTCGAAGGGAGACGCCCCGCTCGCGGCCCACCGTCGCTCGATGCGATCGGTTGCCTCGAGGAGCCGAGCCGCCTCCAGTGCGTTTCGCTCGCGCGCTTTGGAGTGGGCTTTGAAGATCTGGTCCCGCTGCTTGCCCGAGATCGAGCCCGCCTCGGCCAGCGACCGGATCGAGGACTCGAAGTCTTCGCCGACGTAGGCGCGAGCGTGAAGATGCGTGTTCGCGAGGAGCACGCGGCGGCCATTGAGGCTGATCTCGCCGAAGAGTGCGTAGCGGGACTCGCCGAGTTGGAGAGAAAAGCGCCGGCACCAGCAACCTCCAGGGCCACTCAGCTTGGTCGTTCCGAGCTCACGTAAGCCGAGCTCAGGCTTGGCTAGAATCGTGAGCCCCTCGCTGAGACTCCTCGGAAACTTCAGCGGACCTAGCCGCAGGCCGCACGCAGAGATCCGATGAATCTCGTCGTAGCCCAGCGCCTCGGCGTACCGAGCGGACTGCCGGGGGATCGGGTTGACCTCCTGGAGAAAGACGATGTCCGGCGCCAGCGCGCGCAGCTCTTGTATCTGGCACTGAAAGCGTGCCTCGCGCTGCTCGGCGGTCTCCGTCTCCCGGACGGACAGCTCGTCGCTGCGCAGGCCGTGCCAGGCGTTGAGCGTCGCGACCCGGAGGGTCGTCTGAGCGTAGAGCGCCGGCGTGGCCAACCCGATGGCAATCGCTATGAAAGGGAGCCGTAGGGAGCGGGTGCGAGATAGGGACGCCGACACGAACAGACGCTATCATCGACCGTCCAGGCCCCAGGGGAACGCGCCGGGTCAGAACGGCTCGGGTCACGCTGGTCTGAGCGGAGGCTACTGGCAGTTCGCCGGGGGGCTCCAGCCCTTCAGCCAGGTCTATCCCGCCGGTGTGGAAGGTTCGGGTTCGCACGTTATCGTTACGGCGCAACCACGTTTCAGAGTCTGGCGCTGATGCGGCTTGAGACGGCTCCGGCAGGTCTCTTCGAGTGGCTCTTGCCGTGGAGCTCGGCCCTAGCCGTCACGAGGAAGGGGGCGCCTTCTTCCGTGGCTGCTAGAAGGCGGTTCAGGGTCAGGTAGTCCCGATACCGATCTTCGCCGGCCGGGCACGTCCTGGGCCGCGGCTTTGCGCCGATGCGCCCGCCACTCTGTACAATAGGCACGAGTTCAAGATCCGATGGTGCGGCGCAAGGTGTCTCCGAGGGATGGGGAGCCGCGCCGGGGAGTTGACTTTGCGTTTGGTTCGAGGAGGGTCCAGACCTGCCGAAGATTCCTGGGGACCTTGCCGCCGGCGGCCCGGCGGACAGAGAGCGTAGCCTCAAGCGCTTCTGGAACGAGAGCTCGGTCTACTACGAGCTGTCGGCCGGGGCCAATCCCGAGGCCGCTCCCGAGCGCAACGAGCTTTTCTCAAGGCTGACAGGTTCCGAGTTGGTCCTGGGTCTGGGCTGTGGCTCGTGTGAGAACGCCCAATGGCTGCCCGCCGGTTGTCGGTACGTCGGCGTCGACGTCTCAACGGCGGGTCTGGTGAAGGCCCGTTCGCTGGATCGCCCGGCGGAGCTGGTGCGTGGGGACGCGGAGCGGTTGCCGTTCGCCGACGAGTCTTTCGACGCGGTCGTCTCTACTTGGGCAATCGAGCACTTCCACGAGCCGGGGCGCATCTTGCTCGAGGCCGTTCGTGTGCTGCGCCCAGGTGCCCTGTTTCTCCTTGTGGGCTCGGCCTGGGACCTGCCCCTGTCGCTGCCGCCGTCGCTCGATCCCCGCCGGAAACTGCCGATCGCGTTCCGGCGCCTGGGCCGCCAGCTGCGCTCCGTCCTCGACGGGCGCCATCGCTTCGACGTGGTTGCCAACCCCTTGGCCTTGACCGCAGAGTACGTTCCCGACTCCGACGCCGTCTTTGTAACCCAGTCCGTCCTCCTCCGGCGGTTTCTCGAGGCTGCCGGTCTTGAGATCCTCGTACAGCAAAGCCTGGTCCACAACCCGAACCCGTCGGTACTGCAGCGGTGGGTTCGCCGAGTGCTGAGTCGGGTGCCCCTGTGGCGCTACGCGTGGGGCAACACGCTGTTTGCCGCCCGGAAGGTTTCGGTACCGGCGGAAGAGCCGGCATACAGCCTCCTGCCCTTGTAGGCGCTCGTCGGGAATTGTGGAAGACGCTGGTTGCGTGCTCCAACGGGCTGGGTGGACAGGTCGATATCAGAATGATATCATTTTGATATCGACTAGAACGAAGGGAGGTCACTATGATTCAAGAGAATAGGGTCCGCGCCGTGTCCGGGTTTCTCATGTTCGGAGTGCTAACGGCGGCCACGGTCGCTCTGGTGTGGTTGTTTTTCAACGGGACTTTGATCCAGACAGCGGGTCGTCTCGTCTTCGGTGGGTTCGCCGGCGGCTTCCTCGTCTTCCTCTGGGTGGGTTTCTTCACCGTTCACCCCAACCGGCCCCAATTGCTGCAGCTCTTCGGCTCGTACCGCGGCACGGCCTACGACCCGGGGCTGCGCTGGGCCAATCCTCTCCTGACAAAGCGCAAGGTCTCGGTGCGCACGCGGAACTTCGAGACCGGCAAGCTCAAGGTCAACGATCTGCGCGGTAATCCCATCGAGACCGCCGCGGTCGTGGTCTGGCGGGTGGTCGATACCGCCGAGGCGATCTTCAACGTCGATGACTATCGCGACTTCGTCCACGTTCAGAGCGAGGCGGCGTTGCGGAATCTCGCCACCGGCTACCCGTACGATGCCCACGAGGGCGAGGAAACCTCACTGACCGGCAACACCTCCGAGATCTCGAAGCAACTGCGCGGCGAGGTCCAGCAGCGTTTGGAAAAGGCCGGCATCCGCGTCCTCGAGGCGCGTATCAGCCACCTCGCCTACGCTCCCGAGATCGCCGCCGCCATGCTGCAGCGGCAGCAGGCATCGGCGGTGGTTGCGGCCCGCCAGAAGATCGTCGAGGGTGCGGTCGGCATGGTCGAGAGCGCGCTCGAGATGCTGTCCGAGCAGGAAATTCTCGAGCTCGACGAGGAGCGCAAGGCGTCGATGGTTTCGAACCTCCTGGTGGTTCTCTGTAGCGATCGCCACACGCAGCCCGTGGTCAACACGGGCACGTTGCACAACTAGGCCGCTCGGTCGACTAGAGTCCGCAGGTGGCTCCACGCAAGTCCTTTCCGCTGCGCGTCAACCCGCGCCTCTACGACGCGCTCAAGAGGTGGTCGGACGACGAACTGCGGAGCGTCAACGGGCAGATCGAGTATCTGCTGTTCGAGGCGGTTAAGAAGGCCGGGCGCTGGAAGCCGCGGGCGGGGGAGGAGTCGGGGTCGGCGGCGCGACTCGAAGACGACTAGAACCCGGCCCCGGATCTTGCGAGTCGCTTGAGGCTCGTTTCGCTTCGTCCGGAGTCGCTTCCGGCCACTCTCCGTCCACCACGAACTCCGTCCTCGGGAGAACCTCGATGCACGAGGTGTCGATTCCTTCGACGGATGCGGTGTCGAGGAACTGTTGGGCGATCGAGTCGATGCAGGGACCGGCGACCGGGTGGCCACCCTCGAGGGTAGGGCTCGAGGTCAAGAAGCGCAGCCGGCGACTGCCGCGCCCGGACCTCGTGCTCGGGATAGTCTGAGCGTGTGCGAAGTCGAGTCCTGCTCAGTCTCGGAGCCCTCGGCGCCGCCGGGGTCGCGATCGCGGGTCGGCACGGAGGAAGGCTGGATCTCGTCTACGTCTTCAAGCCGCTGGCGACTCTCTTGATCCTGGCCGTTGCACTGGTTGGGATGCCATCCCGGACGGCTCGCTACGGGGTCCTGGTGATCTTGGGACTCGTCGCGTGTCTGGCCGGGGACGTCTTCTTGATGTTGCCTAGCGATCGGTTCGTGGCCGGTTTGGCGGCCTTTCTGGTTGGGCATCTTCTGTTCATCGCGGCGTTCAGGTCCACGGGAGCGCGACTGCGATGGCCGCCGGCGCCGCCCCTGGCGATTGTGGCCGGTGTGTCGCTGTCGGTGCTGTGGCCACACCTCGGAGGGCTCGAGGCGCCGGCGGTCGTCTACACGCTCGCTCTGTCCGGCATGGCGTGGTGGGCTTGGAGTGCATGGCTGGAGCGCCGCGCCGGCGGCTCGCTCATGGCGGCCGCGGGCGCGACGGTGTTCCTGCTGTCTGATGCGGCCCTCGCGGCCAACCGTTTCCGGGCACCGTTCGCGGGAGCTGATCTTCTGGTCCTTGGAACCTACTACCTGGCCATCTGGATGATCGCGTGGTCGGTGGGCCGGATTCCGACTCGTCGCCACCGAGCGGCAGCCTCATGACGGCGGTGAGGCCGTGGAGCTGGTGGGGTAGGAGGGAGTCGCCGGATCGCGGAGTCAGCGAGTCCGGGTAAGCCGGGCCGGGATCCATCCCCGCACCGAGTTGACGAGGGCGACGGCCGTGGCCCGGTCGAGGTCGTTGCGAGTCAGGATTCGCTCGCGCAGCCGGCCTTCGTCCAGGAGCCGGTCCCGCATGGTGCCGGCCAGAAGCCCCGAGGCCACAGGTGGCGTCCACCAGACGCCATCGATCTCGAGGGCCAGGTTGGCGACGGTGGCCTCGGTCAGCTCGCCGTCGCAATTCCAGAGGATGACGTCGTCGAGCTCGGGCCGGGCCGAGCGGGCGCGGTCGTAGACCGCCCGCCGGGTGGTCTTGTGGTAGAGGAACCGATCGTCGCGATTCACGGGTTCGAGCGCGAGCCCGACCGTCCAGGGGCTCTCCTCGAGCTCGAGCTTCTGGTGCTGGAGCTCGATCGCACCGGCCGCGTCGACCAGCAGCCGGACACGGTGAGGCTTGGCCTCGGGCGGCTCCTCGAGACCGAAAGAATTCTCGAGCCGAGCGAGAGCGAAGCGAGTGGCGCTGTCGTCGAAGACGAAGCCGAGCAGATCGGCCGACTCTGCGAGCCGCGTGAGATGGCGCTCGAGGAGATCGTAGCCGTCCTTGGCTGACCAGCGCAGGGTCTCGAGCAACCGGTAGTCGGGCCGCTCGGTAACCACCAGGGTCTTGGTGCGGCCTTCGCGCAGCTCGGCTTCGGCGTCAGAGTCCCAAACGATCCCGCCGCCGGTGCCGTAGGTGGCGCGGCCGCGCTCGAGATCCAGATGCACGGTGCGGATCGCCACGTTGAAGCGCGCCGTGCGATCCGGGCCGAGGTAGCCGATGGTGCCGGTGTAGATGCCGCGCGGTCCGGTTTCGAGCTCGCGAATGATCTCCATGGTCCGGATCTTGGGAGCCCCGGTGATCGAGGCGCAGGGAAAGAGAGCGGCCAGGATCTCGGAGAAGGAGGCATCGCTTGTGGCGGTCACGGTCGAGGTCATCTGATGTACGGTCGGGTAGGTCTCGACGTCGAAAAGGCTCGGGACTCGCACGCTGCCGGGCCGGGCGATCCGGCCGAGATCGTTTCGGATCATGTCCACGATCATCAGGTTCTCGGCCCGGTTCTTCTCGGAGCTTCGAAGCTCGGCCGCCAGCCGCGCGTCGTCGGCCGGATAGAGCCCGCGTGGGGCGGTGCCCTTCATCGGCCGGCAGGTGAGCCGGTCGCCTTCGAGCTCGAAGAAGAGCTCCGGTGACGCCGAGCACAGCGCGTAGCCGGGCAGCTCCACGTAGGCAGCATGGCCGGCGGCGGATCTTGCTGCCAGGTGCCGGAAGTAAAGCCAGGAGTCGCCATGGAACGGCGCTTCCAAGCGCCAGGTCAGGTTGACCTGATACGTGTCGCCGCGGGCAATCGCTCGGTGGATCGCCTCCACCGCCCTCCGGTAGGCGGCCTCTTCGAGGGACGGTTGCCATGCCTCCGGAGTTGGCGCCGGTTCGGAGTCCGCACCGGCATCGGCGACTTCCATCGCGGGCAGCGGCCTGGGCCGATCGTAGATACCGAAGCGCAGTACCGGAAGATCGTCTCCGGCATGGGTGGTCATTGCCGGATCGAAGGCGGGCGCGGCCTCATAGGTCAGAAAGCCGGCGGCCCACCGCCCCCGGCTCAGGCGGCGTTCGAGCGCGTCGAGAGCTGGCCAGACCTCGACCGGAGTCGAGGCTTCGAGGATCTCGACCGGCTCGACGAACTCGAGCCAGTTCGAAGCCGAGTCTGGATCGAGGCCCGGCCGGCTCCGGACGACGACGCGCTGGGCTTCGGATCGAGCCAACAGCCGCCGTTCCGGTGTGCCGGCTCGAGGCCGGTTGGACGGCTCCCTCCTAGCGGGAGCCGCCGGCCTCCTCGGAGTTCTCCCCCGCCTGGCGCTCGAAGGTCAGCTTCTGCATCAGAGCCCAATTCTCGCCGCCGTCCACCGAGTTCTCGCGCTCGACTTTGAAGGCGTCGGCGCCGATCTCGAAGAGCTTGAACCGCTCGTGAAGGACTCGGCCGAACATCAAAGCAGGCGTCTCGGTGACCACGTTGTCCAAGAGCAGCGCTCCGTCCTCGGTCCAGGTGCCGGCCAGGATGTCCAGGACATTACTGCCCGAGTGGATCTGGGTCAGCAAGTACCGATCGCGGTACTGGTCGTAGGACAAGCTGCGGATGACCTTGGCGGTCGGGGTTGCATAGGTCTCCTCGAACAGGCCGCCGCGCAGGCGTCCTTGGATCTCGGAAACGCGCTCCTCGTTTTGCCAAGGCGCGCTCGGCGCCTGCCGGGACTCGACCGTGACCTTCCAGGTGCCGGCGAGACTCTGGAGCTTCTCCATGCCGTAGGGAGGGGGCATCGAGAACAGGCCCTCGGGAATCTCGACGTTGGCTTCGATCGAATCCGCGGCGATCACCCGGTGTCGGGTGTACCACTGGGTCTCGGTGTAGTGGGGAATCAGAGCCCCGGCCACCTCGCGGAAGTCGTCGAAGAAGGTCCGCTGGGTCATCGGGCGTCCGAAGTCCGAGCCCGGAGAATCGCGGGCGACTTCGAGGTAGGTCTCCGGATCCAGGAACCAGGTCTCGGTCGACTCATCGGCGCGCTTGAGCTCCACGGCCAGCACCTGCTGGCCGTCCAGATCCTGGAATCCCACGACGGTGACCTCGTGGCCCTGCGCCTCGACGTCGAAAAACGGAGTGGCGAAATCCAGGTCGCGCTCGAGAACGGCGCGGTCGACGCCGCGAACCGGCTGCGCGCCCTTGCGCATCATGTGGTTGTCCCACCAGGCCTCGGCTCCGTCAAAGCCAATCGTGACCGGATGGTCGCCCCACTTCTGGGCCATGTGGTATTCGCGGTTCCGGGTCTTGTAGGCGGCAAACGGACTGATCCTGCTGAAGGCTGTGAAGTCCCCTGTGAGCTTCAGGCTGTCGATCGCCGCCCAGGCGTCGGCGCCGCCCTTGGCCGCGATGTGCGCGGCGATGACGTCTTCGGCGCTCGGGAGCTCGTGATGATCGGCCACGGCGGGCGCTACGGCGAAGGCGACAACGCCCAGGGCGAACAGTGCGGTGCGTGTGAGCCGCGTCATCAGGCGCCTCCCCGGAGGTCGTAGGCGACCATCTCGCTGTGCGAGCGAAGGAAGAGGACGCCGTTCGAGAGCGTCGGCGCGGTCCAGGTCTTGCCGGACAGGGCCTGGACGCTGCCGGCCTCGGAGAAGCCCGCCGGTGAGGCTTCGACCCGGAGCAGGCGGCCCCGGTCGGTCAGCACGTAAAGCATGCCCTCGGCGAGGATGAGCGAGCCCTTGCCGAGCCCGCGTTTGGCCCAGGCCAGGCTGCCGTCGTCGGCCGAGACCGCCTTGAACGTGGCGTTATCGAACCCGTAGATCGTCGAGTCGTGGACCACCGAGGTCGAGAAGTGGTTGCGTAGGTTCTGCTCCTTCCAGATGACCTCGACCGTGGCCGGGTCCCCGGACTCGTCAACCTCGATCATCTGCGCCCCGACGCCCTGGGCGCCGGAAGCGTAAATGCGGTTGGGCGAGATCACCACCGGCATGGCGTGGGTTTCGCCTTGCGGCCACTCGTGGGCCCAGACCTCGTTGCCGTCCTCGTCGATGCAGCGCAGCTGGCCGGCCCCGACGTAGACGTACCGGCGCTCGCCATTGACCTCGACGGCGAGCGGGGAGTTGTAGCCGGCTCGGGGAGCTTCTCCCGTGGTCCAGATCGTCTCGCCGGTGGCGGCGTCGAGGGCGGCGAACGACTTGCCGTCCGGGCCGCCGCTATCGACCAAGATCCGGTCGCCGTCAACCAGCATCGAGCTCGCAAAGCCCCAGCCGGGGCGTGGACCGCCGAAGCGCTCCTGGAGAGAGAGCCTCCAGCGCACCTCGCCGGTACCGACGTCGAGAGCGGCCACGTCGCCGTGCGAGCCCATGACGTAGACCGAGTCGCCGGCAACCGAGGGCGTGGCGCGAGGGCCGTTACCGAACTCGGTGTCCAGCTTCTCGCCGATGAGCGTGCGCCAGAGCTCGGCGCCAGAGCCGGCGTCGAAGGCCGCGGCGTATTCCACCGCCTCGCCGTCTTCTTCGCCCGCGTACATCGTGTACAGGCGATCGCCGACGACCGACGGGGCCGAGTAGCCTTCGCCGATCGGGACACGCCAGAGCTCGGGCGGCCCGTCCTCGGGCCATTCGGCCAGAAGGCCGGTCTCGGGCGAGATGCCGTCCCGGTTATGCCCCCGAAACTGGGGCCAGTCTTCCGCGACCGCCGCCGAGGCGGCGGTCCAGATAACGACGGTCGCAACCAGAGCGATCCGTCTCGCAAGTGCAAAGTGCATAACTCGTTCTCCTTCGTGCTGTCCCACGCGGTTGCCGATTCTACGTCAGCGGAGCGCCAGGGTTGCCCAGTGCCGTGGCAGGCCGCTAGTTGCCGTGCTCGTGGCGCCGGGCCGGTCGTGGCGCGCCCAGGAGGATCCGGGGCAGCTCGAGCGGCTCGAGCTTGGGCCGATCCTCGACGGCTCGGTAGAAGCGGTTCGGGGCGACGGCGGCGAAGGTCTGCCGGGTGCCGCTTCCGGGCCAGACGATCTCGACCCGTTCGATCGCCTCGGCGGCTCCCAGGCCGATCTCCGCCTGGAGGCTCGAGGCGCCGAAGGATCCGCCCGAGCCGACCAGATGATGCACCGAGCGCAGGCCGCCGCCGCCCTCGCGCACCACGACCTCGATGCGGGCGCCGAGGCCCGGCCGGTTGGCCCGCCGGCCCTCGAGACGCAGGGTGATCCAGGCGGGCCGGGCGTCTGCGAAGACCTTGTCTGCGTGCGTCGAATCCTGCCGGCCGGAATCGATTCCCGGGTTTTCGAACAAGGCGTTGCCGTACTCGTCGTACGGGAAGGCTCCGCCGAGCTGATGGAAGATGTCCTGATCGCCATCGTTGTCGACGTCGGCAAAGGCGATGCCGTGGCCCTTCTGGAGATGACCGAAGCCGGCGGCGAAGGTGACGTCTTCGAAGCGCCGCCCACGATCGTTGCGGTACATCAGGCTCGGAATCAGAGTGTCGAACTCGGGCGCGCCCGTTCCGAGGTAGAAGTCCGGGAAGCCGTCGTTGTCGATGTCGCCGTAGTTGGCGCCCATGGGCAGGGTCGGCCGGGTGAGTCCGAGCTCGGCCGAGGCGTCGGTGAAGGTGCCGTCGCCGTTGTTGCGATAGACGAGCGGGTGTCCGCCAGGCGGAACCTCGCCGAAGTAGGAGGCGGCGATGATCGTCATTGGCGCCGAATAGCTGGCCACGAACAGATCCAGATCGCCATCGTTGTCGATGTCGAAGAACCAGGTTGGGAAGCTGCCTCGTTCCGGCTCGGTGACGCCGGCGGCTTGGGCCACGTCGATGAAGGTGCCGTCGCCATTGTTGCGGTACAGGCGATTGGCGCCGAAGTTCGAAACATAGAGATCCGGGTCGCCGTCGTTGTCGAAATCGCCCCAGGCCGTGCCCTTGGCGAAGCGGAAGTTCTCGACGCCGGCCTGCTGGCCGACTTCGGTGAACGTGCCGTTCCCGTTGTTGCGGTAGAGGTGCGATTGGTACGGCCGGCCCAGGTCGGACATGAGACGGAGTGGCTCGTACGTGCCCGCGTCGGTCTCGTTGCCGACGTAGACGTCGAGGTCGCCGTCGCCGTCGTAGTCGGCCCAGGCGGCGGTCTGGGTCGGGTAGGCGGGATACGCGAGGCCGGCCGCCGCGGTGACGTCGACGAAGCGCCCAGCGGGCCGGTCCAAGTCGTTGCGCAAGAGCGAGTTCCGGATCTGGCCGCCGTCGCCGAGCCAGGCGCCGCGCAGGACCAAGACGTCGACACGGCCGTCGTTGTCGAAGTCGGTCGAAACCAGGTTGAGGCCGCCCAGCTGACCATCCAGGCCCCAGGCTTCGGACACGTCCTCGAAACCGCCGGCCCCGTCGTTGCGATAGGCGCGCATCGGTTGGCACGGGTCCCAGCTCGAGCTGAGAATGTCGATCAGGCCGTCGCCGTCGAGATCGTCCAGTACGACGCTGCCCGAGAGATCGAAGGCGGCGATTCCGAGGCTGGCGCCGACATCGACCCAATCGGGGAACTCGGCGGCCGGAGTGAGGGCCGCCGTCGGCAGCCGGTGAGGCTCGGGAACTCCGTCCGGGTGCTGGCCGGAGACCATGCGCGCCAGGTTGAGCATCCAGCGCGCGCGGGGATCGGCCGGGGCGAGCTCCAGGAGCTCCAGGTACAGATCCCCCGCTCGGCGAGCGTGGTCGGGCCGCTCGTGGACGGCCTCGGCCGAGACCGGCAGGATGCAGCTCGACGCCACGTGAAGACCTATGCAGTTCTCGTCCTCGCCGAGCTGGAAGTGGGCGTTAGCGAGGTTGCGTAGGATGTCCACTTCGAGCGCGACCGGTGCCGAGCCCGCTTCAGCCAGCGCGCGTGCCCGTTCGAGCTCGGCCACGGCCCGGTCGAGGCGGCCCAGCCGGATGAGGTCCCAGCCCAGCCGGGAGCGCAGCCGGGCTTCAGCCACCGGCTCGCCGGCGGCGTCGGCCAGGCCGCGAAGACGCTCGGTCGAGACATCCTCGAAGTACGGGTTGAGATCGCGGAGCACCCGGCAGACGGTCTCGAACTCGGTGCGGGTGGCCTCGACGCTCGGGAACGTCTGTCCGCTGGCGCCCGATCCGGGGCTCCCAAGACCCGCCAGGATCCCCAGAGTCGCCAGGATGACCGGCGCCGTCGGCAGGCGAAGACGGGCATTCGGGACTCGGACTGGCAGGGACGGAATCCACATGGTTTCGATGCGCCAGGCTCGGATGCGGCGCCCGGTGCTCCTGGTGCGATCATAGCCGCGGCGTAGCGGCCGAGTAACCTTTCCGGCCGCGCGCGGTAGTTTCGGTAGGTGCGGAGCGGTCGGCGAGATGCCGGCTACAGACGACCGAGTGATCAGAGAGAGTCTGAGCTATCTGAGTGATCTGAGCCAGCTGAGCCAGCTGAGTGATCTGAGTATCTGGAACAAGGAGACTGTTGATGAGATTGGAACGAACCTTCTTGACGGGTCCCTCGGGAGGCAGGCTGTCGTGGATCGAGGTGGCCGCGGGCTGCGCCCTGGCGGCCGTGGTCGCGCTGGTGGCGTTCGCGGGCGCCCTGTGGGCGGCCGAGGGAGTCGAAACCAAGGGAATTGAGGGCACCTGGAGGGCCGAACGGCACGGCAAGGGTTGGCAGGTCGAGACCAGGGCCCGCTCGGGGCGCGACCACATCCATCAGTCGCACTGGCTGGGTCTAGACGCGTCGGAGGAAGATCTCGCCGCCCGCCTGGAGGCCGAAGCCCTGGTCCGCTTTTTCGAAGGCGATGGGGTCCGGCACACCGTCCGCCGCGACGCTGGATCCTTCGAGTTGACTCGCGAGAGCGACCAGCGGGGCGAGGTGCGGGGCAGCTTTCGTTTTGTCTCGTCGGCCGAGTTCGCGCGCGCGATGGCCGACTTGGGCTATCCGGATCTGAGCGACTGGGACGGTCTGCGCTGCGCGCTCCTCGACCTGACGCTGGCGTTCGCCTCGGATCTGGCGGATCTCGGCTACGGCGCCCTGCCATTCGAGCGGCTGCTCGAGATGCGGATTCACGACGTCGACGCGGAGTTTGTGCGCGCGATCCAGGCTCTCGGGTATGCGGAGGTTCCCGCGAAGCGTCTGGTCGAGATGCGGATCCATGACGTCGCGCCGGCCTACGTCGAAGGCATGCTGGCGGCCGGCTTGGGCGTTCCGGAGGTCGAGCGTCTGGTCGAGATGCGGATTCACGACGTCACCCCCGAGTACCTGGCGGCTCTGGCTGAGTTCGGTGTCCGCGAGGGGAGCTTCCGCCGGGCGATCGAGATGCGCATTCATGACGTCTCGCGCTCGTATCTCGAGAAGATGGCCGAGCTGGGGTACCGGGGCCTCGACGCCAAGCAACTGGTCGAGGCCCGGATTCACGACGTCACGCCGGGTTTCGTGCGCGCGCTCCAGGAGCTTGGATACGTCGACGTTCCGGTCAAGAAGCTGGTCGAGATGCGCATCCACGACGTTTCGCCGTCCTTCGTCCGGCGCACGGGCACCAAGGGGCCGGGCGACCTGTCGGTGGACGAGCTGATCGAACGGCGCATCCACAGTCGCTGAGGCGGCGTGGGTCGAGAGTCCCGAGAGGGGCCGGTACCGGCCCGCCGGGCTGGTGATCGCATCTTGCGTTCCGGCTCCAGCCCGTGGCCGCTCCAGTAGCCTTCGACTCCACCGTTTTCTGCCGTCTCGCCCAATCCCCGGCAGGCTCGTGGGAGGGGCGAACAGTGAGAAGATCGGTGGATGAGCATGCTTGGAATCGACGGCGCGGTCGGAGCCCTGGCCGCGGCCGCCCTGATCCTGGGGGTCGCTTCGGTATCCCGGGCCGAACCCTCACTCGAGGACCGTTGCCGGGCCGAGGTGGTCGAGCTGCACGAATTCTTGGAGGCATGGTCGAACGCCGAGCTGCCCGATACGGACGCGGCCTTTGCCCGGTTCGCCGACGTTCTGGACGCATCCTTCGTCCTGATCGGTCCGGAGGGCGGCCAGGCCGGCCGCGAGCCGATCGTGGACGCTATTCGCAAGGCGCACGGCCGCTGGCGGGACGCTCCTGGCCGCATCCGGATCGAAGACGTGGTCGTGCGCCAGGCGTCGCCAGAGCTCGTGGTCGCTACCTATGAGGAATGGCACGACCGGGAAGGCGCGAGCCGCGGCCGGCTGAGCACCGTGGTTTTTGGACCGGACGACGCCGCGCCGAACGGCCTCGTCTGGCGTCATCTGCACGAAGTCTGGCTGCATGAAGTCCGGCTGGATGAACTCCGGCTGCCGGCAGGCGCGGAGGACTGATCCGTGCCTTCGCCAAGGTCGGGGGCTGGCACCCTGACAGGTCTAGGAGTCGTCGCGGCCGCGGCACTGGCGGTCGCGTTTCTGGCCGCCGGATTGCCGGCGTTGGAGGCTGACGCGGAGACGCCGGTTTCGGAGTCTGCTTCGAACTTGGTTTCGGATCTGGCTCCGAATTCGGGGGCGCTTCGGGTCGGCTTTCTGATCGTGGACGGTGTCTACAACAGCGAGCTCATGGCGCCCTACGACATCTTTCACCACACCGTCTTCCACGTCGAGCCGGGCATGGAGGTCTTCACGGTCTCGCCCGATGGAGAGCCGGTGACGACCTTCGAGGGTCTGACGGTAGCGGCCCACTACGGCTTCGCCGACGCTCCCGCGATGGACGTCCTCGTCGTGCCGAGCGCCGAGCACTCGATGGACACCGACCTCGAGAACGAAGCGATGATGGCCTGGGTCCGGCGGGTGGGCGCCGCGGCCGACTACCTGGTCTCGCTCTGCGATGGCGCCTTCGTGCTGGCGGCCGCCGGCCTTCTGGATGGCCTGGTGAGCACGACCTTCCCCGGCGACGTGGACCGTTACGTCGCGATGTTCCCGCGGCTCGAGGTCGTCCGGGACGTGAGCTTCGTCCATGACGGCAAGGCGCTTACCTCCCAGGGCGGCGCCCGGAGCTACGACGTCGCCATGTACCTCGTTGCCCACCTCTATGGCGACGAGGTGGCTCGCGGCGTCGGCCGCGGCATGGTCCTCGACTGGCCGCAGCCGGGGGTCTTGTACCGGGTGGTGGACCGCTCGGCGGGCGCCCAGGCGGCGCGATGAGTCTCGACCGGTTCGAGCGTTATCCGCTGACCTTCGGTCCCTCGCCGATTCACACCATGCGCAGGCTTTCGGAGCACCTGGGCGGCGAGGTCGAGATCTGGGCCAAGCGCGAGGACTGCAATTCGGGCATCGCCTTCGGCGGCAATAAGGTTCGGAAGTTGGAGTACTTGATTCCTGAGGCTCTGGCGCAGGGAGCCGACACGCTGGTGTCGATCGGCGGGGTTCAGTCGAACCACACCCGGCAGGTGGCCGGCGTTGCGGCCCATGTGGGCCTCAAGGCGGTCACGGTTCAGGAGACGTGGGTGGATTGGGACGATCCGATGTACGGCAGGGTTGGCAACGTCCAGCTTTCCCGCATCTTGGGAAGCGACGTCCGGCTCGATCCGGCCGGCTTTGACATCGGCGTTCGCGCCAGTTGGGAGCGGGCGCTCGAGTCCGTGCGGGCTGAGGGCGGTGTCCCCTACGCCATCCCGGCGGGAGCTTCGGACCACCCCCTGGGTGGTCTCGGCTTTGCGCGCTGGGCGCGGGAGGTGGCCGAGCAGGAGGCCGAGATCGACCGCTTCTTCGACACCGTTGTCGTCTGCACCGTCACCGGCTCGACCCAGGCCGGCATGATCGCGGGCTTCGCGCTCCAAGATCGCCGCCGCCGGGTCCTGGGTATCGACGCCTCGGCCACGCTCGACAAGACGATCGGCCAGGTGACCCGCATCGCCTCGTTCACGGCCGAGGCGATTGGTCTGGAACGGCCACTGGAAGAGAGCGAGATCGAGATCGTGGATGGATACAACGCCGGCGAGTACGGCGTACCCGACCAGGGCACCCTGGACGCGATTCGCACTGTGGCGGGCCTCGAGGGAGTGCTCACCGACCCGGTGTATGAAGGCAAGTCGATGGCCGGTCTCATCGGCATGGTGCGGAGCGGCGAGATCCCGGCGGGCTCGACCGTGCTCTACGCGCACCTGGGCGGCCAGCCCGCGCTGCCGGCATACGCGTCGGTTCTCTAGAGGCTGGTATCGGCCCTGATCGGGGGGCGAGATCCTCGTCAGCCGTCGCCGGAGCCGGCCGGGTGAGCCAGCTCGTTTCCGGAGGTTTCCAAGGTCAGGTCGGCTTCCCCGTGCTCCGCTTCGTCAGCCGCCCGAGAACGCGGGGCGATGCTACGGGCCCGCGGAGGCTTCGGTCAAGAACGCGCGGGCGTGGGCGAGCTCGGGCCGGCCTTCCGGAGCTCCGGAGCAGACCTCGGCCAGTTGTCCGTAGAACGAGGCCGCGGCCGCCGCGTCGCCAGCGAGCTCCGCCGCCCGCCCCGCGCCGTACAGGCTGTTGAAGCGGTTGGGCGAGCGGTCGAGAGCCTTCCGGTAGGCGTCGATGGCCTCGCCGTAGCGCTCGGCTGCCAGCAACATGTCGCCGTAGAGCTCCGCCGCCGGCAGCACCTCTCCGGGAGTCACTGGGTTCTTCTCGGTGGTGCCTTCGAGCTCGGCCGCTTCCTGGGCGCGTTCCAGACCGCCGGCCACGTCGCCGGTCTCGTAGGCGAGCCACGCCTGCGCGGCGAGTTTCTGAATCTCGACCTGGATCCCCCAGTCGTAGGCGACGTTGAGGACCGAAGCGGCGCCTTCGAGACGCTCCAGCTCTGCGATCGCGGCCTGGGCCGCGGTCGGGTTGCCGGTGTGGGCGCTGCCCAAGGCCAGGGCGAAGTGCGAGATGGCGTCGAGGTACGGGTACTGCTCCCAAGCCACCTCGGTGGGCCAACCGATGCGGGTTGCGGCCGCCGATTCCCAGTCGTGCCGCTCGAGCGCCAGACGCGCGGGCACGGCGGCGAAGGCGTACGCTGTTGCGGAGTGATTCTGGAACGGCGGTTCCAAAGCCTGGATCTCGGCCAGGACGCCGTCCGCTTTGCCTTCTTGAGCCTGCTGGAGGTAAGCGTAGGCCAGATAGTCGAGCGCATGGAGGTGGTGGAGCGAAACCTCGCCGGTGGAGGTCCGGTCGGCGGCCGCCGCCGCGGCGCGCAGGTTGAACTCGATCGACTCCGGCCACAGTCCCAGCCGGGTGAAGATATGGCTGGTCATGTGGAGCGCGTGGGTGTTCTCGGGCGCGAGTTCGTCGTACCGGCGGGCGATGTCGAGCGCCTTCTCCGCCAGCGGCGGAAAATCGTAGGCGTGAATCGTGTAGTGGTGGGCTCCGGGATGCTGGGGAACCCGGGCCAAGACGTCCTCCAGGAGGCTTCCGGCTTCGAGTTGCTTGGCGTAGGTCTTGTCGGACGCCGGGGCGTTGGCGAGGAGTGCCAAGGCGTGGAACAGTGCCGCCTCGCTGTCGCCGGCGTTGTCGGCATGGACTTTCGTCCAGGCGGCGAGATACGTCTCGAGGCGCTCCCGCTCGGAGCGGTCCGCACCGTCGTAGTAGCTGGCCAGGGCTTCCACGTAGGCACTCTCGCGAGGCGAGGTGTGCGCCGCGCCGGCGGCCTGCTGCAAGAGCTCCTCGCCGGCTTCGCGCTTGTCTGCCGGGATCGTGTCCGGCCACAGCGGATGGACCCAGGTCATCGCCTGGCCCCAGTAGGCGAGAGCGCACTCCGGATCGGTCGTGGCCGCGGCTTCGAAGACCTCTTCGGCCTTGCGGTAGTTCATGTGGTGGAGGAGCGCGAGCCCTAGTTCGAGCTGCTCCTGCGCGTCCGGGCACGACGTCGGGAAGTCCACGGTACCGAGCGGAGCGCCGCTAGCATCGACCACCGCTGTCCCGACCGCGGGGCTCTCCTCGGCCGGTTGAGTCGAGGCGGATTCGGGGGCCGCACAGCCGGCAACGATGAGGAGGCCGACCGCGGCCGAGCTGATCGATCGTGGGTAGGTCGATAGGAAACGGCGTCGAGGGGAGCGGGAACGACGAAGAGAGGGATCGGTCATGCGGGACTCCTTGCCGAAGAAAATGGGCCAGTGTGCGCTAGCGCACCGCGGCCGGTGGTGAGTGCTAATAAGAATTGTAATAGAAATCGCGACTCAGCGCGGTACGAGTCGCCAGCACCGGCCACGCCGACCCTCGGACCGCCCCGCAGGTGGGACGTCGGATCCGGTTCCTCGGTTTTCCAGCGGGATGGCATCCCGAGCCGGTTCGCCCTGGCGGGGCGGCCGGGGTCGGTACGTCGCGCCACCTGGAACTTCTCCGCGGAACGGTCCGTAGTGTTCGGGAAAGGGCCCGCGCTCCCAGTGTTGATTCGACGCCGGAAGTGCGGGCGGGAATGGGCGTTTGTGGTAGTGTTTCTGGGTATTTGTCGAGGATTCTGGTAATCGCATCCGGACTACGCGTGGCTGGCTGAGACCGCCACGGTCGGCCCGGAAAGATCGAAAGGAGACGAACGTGACCATGAACAGACTTCGAGACCTGGTGTTGATCCTGGGTCTGGCAGTGCTTGTCGTCGCAGGCGTGGCGCCCCAGGCGTTTGCCCAGGATGACGGCGAGATGGCCGAATCGATGGACGAAGGCGACGGCGAGGAAGCTCAGGAAACCGAAGAGTTCTCCGATGTCATCGTCGTGACCGGTACCCGCGCGCAGCCGCGCTCGGTGGTCGAGTCGATGGTGCCGATTGACGTGCTGTCGGATGAGGACTTTCTGAATCAGGGCGAGACCGACGTCAGCAATCTGCTGCGTACCGTGGCTCCGTCCTACAACGTCAACACCCAGCCCATCAGTGACGCGTCAACGCTCGTGCGCCCGGCCAATCTGCGGAATCTGGCGCCCGACCACACTCTGGTGCTGGTCAACGGCAAGCGGCGCCACCGCGCGGCGGTGATCCACTGGCTCGGCAACGGTGTCGCCGATGGTGCGCAGGGACCGGACATTGCAATGATTCCGGCAATTGCGCTGCGCCAGGTCGAGGTCTTGCGGGACGGCGCCTCCGCCCAGTACGGATCGGATGCGATCGCCGGCGTCATGAACTTCATGCTGAAGGACGCCAGCCAGGGCGGCTCGATCGAGGTCAAGACCGGCGAGTACGCCGAGGGTGACGGCAGCGCGCTGTCCGTGGCCGCGAACGTCGGCTTCCCCATGGGGCAGAACGGCTTCTTCAACTTGAGCGCCGAGGTCTCCGATGCCGATCCCACCGACCGGAGCGTCCAACGAAACGACGCCGCCGCGCTGATCGCGGCCGGTAACGCCGCGGTCCGCACTCCGGCGCAGATCTGGGGCTCGCCCGAGATCGCCGACGACGTCAAGCTGTGGGCCAACTTCGGCACGGTCACGGACAGCGGCAAGCAGTTCTACGGCCACGCCAACTACGGCACCAAGAAGGTCACCGGAGGGTTCTACTTCCGGAACCCCAACACCCGCGGATCCGTGTTCAGCGGTGACGGTGGCGCGACCCTGTTGATCGGCGATCTGCTGGACGCCCAGGACGGCGTCCTCGACGGCTCGGCCAACTGCCCGGTGGTCACGATCACCAACGACGTTCCGGATCCCGTCGCCCTCCAGCAGGTCTTGGATGACCCCAATTGCTTCTCCTTCCAGGAGCTTTTCCCCGGCGGCTTTACGCCGAACTTCGGTGGCGACGTCACCGACAGCTCGATCGTCCTGGGCCTGCGCGGCTCGACCAACGCCGGCCTGGGTTGGGACGTGAGCGTCAGCCAGGGCACCAACGAGGCTGACTACTTCATTTTCAATACCGTCAACGCCTCGCTGGGTCCGAACACGCCGACGTCGTTCGACCCGGGCCTTTACGAGCAGGAAGAGCTCAACTTCAACTTCGACGTCACGTATGCCCTCAACGACCGCACCAACGTGGCGGGCGGGCTCGAGTGGCGTGAAGAGGAGTTCACCATCGGCATCGGCGACCAGGCTTCCTGGGAGATCGGTCCGCTGGCGGCGCAGGGCTTCAGCTCGGCCTCGAACGGCTTTCCGGGCTTCGGTCCGATCGCCGCGGGTAGCTGGGCGCGCAGCAACTGGGCCCTGTACGGGGACCTGGAGCGCAACAGCGGCGACGGCAAATGGGCCTACGGCGTGGCGGTCCGGTTCGAGGACTTCGAGGACTTCGGCACGACCACCAACGGCAAGCTCTCGGGCCGCTACCAGGTCAACGACCGGTTCCAGCTCCGGGCCAGCGCCTCGACCGGCTTCCGCGCTCCGACGCCCGGCCAGTCGAACGCGTTCAACGTGTCTACCGAGTTCGACCTGGTGCTGATGGATCTGGTCAACAACGGCACCATCCCGTCGTCGTCGCGAGTCGCCCAGCTTCGTGGCGGTGAGCCGCTGACGGCTGAGGAGTCCACCAACCTGGCGGCCGGTTTCGTCTACGACAACGGTCCGTTCACCTTGACGATCGACTACTTCCAGATCGATCTCGAGGATCGGCTGGCCGTGACCCAGCTTTTCTCGCTCAACCCGGACGAGGTCGACGCTCTGGTCGCCGAAGGCATCACCAGCGCGGCCAACCTGCAGAACTTCCGGTTCTTCACCAACGACTTCGACACCGAGACCACCGGTTTCGACGTGGTAGCGACCTACACGCCGCCGGCTTTCGACGGCAAGACGAGCTTCAGCTTCCTGTTCAACAACACGGACACAGAGGTCACGAAGTTCAACCCGGCGACACTGGACGCCACCCGGATTCGGGAGCTCCAGGAGGCCCTGCCCGAGACTCGTTGGAACCTGAGCGCCAACCACAAGATGGACAACGGCTTCAGGATTCTCGGACGCCTGAGCTCCTACGATGGCTGGTTCGATTCGGAGGACGGCGCGGTCTACGGTGGCGAGCATGTGCTCGACCTCGAGGCCGCCTACGACTTCAACGACAACGTGACGTTCGTCCTGGGAGCGCAGAACGCGCTCGATACCTTCCCTGAGGAGAACCAGGGCGCGCGCTCCGGCGTCGGCAATCTTTACAGTCAGTTCTCGCCGTTCGGTTTCAACGGTGCGTTCTACTACGCCCGCCTCAAGTACAACTTCCAGACGTCTTGGGGCAACTAGCCGGCCTCTAGCCCGCTAGCGGCAAAGCAGCGCCAAGCGGCTCCCCGAGAAATCGGGGGGCCGCTTTTTTCTTGGCGCTGCTGTTCCGGCTGCTCCGATTGCTCCGAAGAGCCCGAAACTTCGCGGCGATCAGCCGCCGGCGCCGGCGTGGACGACCATGATGTGGGCCGACGCGGTTCCCGGCCGCATGATCCAGGGCGCGCCCGGCGTCTGGGGAGTCGTGGGCAGGCCCGTGTCGGCTTCGGTCGCGTAGGGAATGTAGATTGACCACACGCGGCGTCCGCCGGTGACCTGGCCGGTCTCCCAGTCGACCAGGTCGAGGGGTCCACCGAGGTTGAACAGGGTCGCGGGCTCCTCCGGCATCGCGAGCTCGCCGGCGTCGGCTTCCCGGTGCCGGATCGCCAGGCGTTCGACCGAAGCGACACCTTGCTTCTTGAGCTCGCGGCCGCGCGCCATGTAGGGCTCCAGGGACTGGTGGTAGCAGGTCACCTGGAAGCGCTCGTCGGTGGGATCGTCGGCAAGGCAGATGAGCTCGTTTTCGCCTTCGCGAAGCCGCACCAACTCGCCCGAAGCGGAGTAGCCGAGGACGGTGGCGCCGGCGCGCCGGTCTTCGGGCGCCGCCGCGACTGCCGCGGCGATCTGAACGTCGGGCGGCGTTGTGGCCGCGGCCGGTTCCGAGGCCGCCGGCAGAATGATGAGCAGGGCTGCCAGTCCGAGTCCGGCGGCGGGAGCGGGCGGCCGGCGGAATCCGTCGTCGGCCGAGCTATGCCGCATGTCTGGCCAAGGTCCGGAACTCGGGACGCGATCGTTGGAAGCTGTTTCGTTCGGCCGGTCGCGAGCCTGGATCTTCAAGCACCTACGTCCTTCTGACTCGAACTCTGGGAGAAGTCGAGACCCTTCAAGTCGCGTCCGGGACGGTCGCCTCGAGGTGCCAGACGCAGCGCCACCCCGTTTCGGTTCGCAACAGGGCGGGCTGGCCGCAGGCGGTCGAGTCCGACAGCTCGGTACACCGATGGTGCCAGGAGGTGACGGTTCGGCCCCGCCGATCCGAGACGGTTCGCCGTTCCGAGACTCGCCGTTCGCGGCGGCGGCGGTCGAAGACCACCGGCACCGACGCGCGCCGACGCTCCGTCAGCCTCCGGTCCGAGCACCAGCGGCGGTCCGTGACGCGGGGCGCCATCTCGAGGTCAGGGCTTTTTCGGGTTCTTTCCAAGATCAAGGCCGGCGAGTACCGCCGGACGGCAAGGCTCTACCGACTCGTTTCCAAAGTTATACCCATTCGTTTCGAGCTCTGTCAACGGGGAACGATGGGCCAGACCAGCGGCAGCAAGAAGAGAACCGTCACCAGGCACAGGATGGTCAGGGGCAGGCCGACCTTGATGTAGTCGACGAACCGGTAGCCGCCGGGCCCCATGATCAGGGTGTTGGCGGGATGGGCGACCGGGCTCATGAAGCTGGCCGAGGCCGACAGTGCGACCGCCATCAGCAGAGCCTGGGGAGAGAGCCCGAGGTCGCTGGCGGTATTGAGGGCGATGGGCGCCATCAGGATCGCGACCGCGGCGGTCGGCATGACCTGGGCGGCGAAGGCGGTGACCAAGAAAAGCGCGGCGACCACCGCCATTGGCCCGTAGCCGCCGACCGCGGACACGACCTGGAGGGTCAGAAACTCCGCCGCGCCGGTCTTCTGGAGAGCGATTCCCAGGGGCAACATGCCCGCGATCAAGAACACCGCCCGCCATTCGATCGCGCTGTAGGCGTCGTCCATGGTCAGGCAGCCGGTCAGCACCATCAGCAGCGCGCCGGTGACGGCGGCGATGTAGATCGGCAGCCAGCCCACGACCACCGAGATGATTACGCCCAGCATCAAGAACGCGGCCAGGGGCGCCTTGCGCGGTTCCACCGCTTCGACCGCTTCGGCGTCGAGGACCAGGAAGTCGGGCTCGGAGGCGAGGACCTTGAGACGGGCTCGTGAGCCGTGGAGCAGCAAGGCGTCGCCAAAAAAGAGCGGCTCGTCCTTGAGGCCGCGCCGGATGATCTCGCCGGCGCGCGAGATCGCCACCACGTTCAACCCGTACTTTTCACGAAAATGAAGCTCGGCCAGGGTCTTGCCGGCGAGCGTCGAGCGCGGTGAGAGCACCACCTCGGCCAGTCCGATGCGCTCGGACTCGAGCAGGTCGAGGTCGATTCCGCGCGTCCCGGCTTCGAGGCCGTGCAGGGCCTGGACGGTTTCCAGGTCCTCGCGCAAACCTTTGATCAGCAGACCGTCGTCTTCCTGGATGCGGTAGCTGGGCGGCGGCGAGAGGTCGGTCTGCTCCCCGCGCACGACGCCCAAGACGCCGATGCCGTAGCCTTCGCCAAGGCGGCTTTCGATGAGTGACTTGCCGGCCAAGGCCGAGCCGTGCGGAACGCGCACCACGATGAGCTCGTCGCCCAGAAGAAAGTCCTCGGTTTCCTCCGGGCGCGTGACCAGCAGGTGGTCGTTTTGCTGGAGACGGTCCAACTCTTCGGTCGAGGCCAGGGCCAGGAGCATGTCGCCGTGGTCCAGGGGCCACCTATCCAGCCCCCGCCGCACCACCTCGTCGCGGCGCCGGATCGCGAGCACAATGCCGCCATGGCGGTTGCGGAAGTTGCTCGAGCGCAGCGACTCGCCTGCCAGGCTCGATCCGGGCAGGATCTCGATGTTGACGATGTGGACGTCCTTCGAGCGCAGGGTGTCGGCGGCGCTGGCTTGCCGCTCGATTGCGAAGATCTCGCCGTCACTGTGGAGCTGCTCGGCGTCGCCCTCGACCAGCAGCCGGTCTCCGGCCTGGAGCGTGGTGTCCGGCCGGGGCGCCAGCAGCGTTCGATCGGCGCGCTGAATCGCGATCACGTTGAGGGCCAGGGCCGAGCCCAGCCGGCTGTCGGCGAGGCTGCGGCCGGCCAGAGTCGAGTTGTTTGGAATCTCCACCATGAAGACCTGCTCTTGTAAGCGGTAGAGCTTGTCCTTGTCCGGTTCGGTGGCGCCGGAGAGCGTCCGCGGGTCGCGGTCGGGCAGGAGCCGGCGGCCGATGGTGGCCATGAAGGCGACCCCCACGAAGAGGACCGCAGCGCCCAGGGGAGTGAAGTCGAACATCGCGAAGGGCTCCCGCCCGGACTCTTCCAGCGCGGCGCTAATCAGGATGTTCGGGGGTGTGCCGATAAGGGTCGTCAGCCCGCCCAGAAGCGAGCTGAAGGCCAGCGGGATCAGCAGCTTCGAGGTCGGAATCTTGGTGCGCCTGGCGATGTCCACGACCACCGGCAGCATCATGGCCGCGACCCCTACGTTGTTCATGAAGGCTGACAGGAAGCCGGCCGTCAGCATGATCGTGCCGATGAGAGCGACCTCCCGCTTGCCGGCGATCTTCAGCACCTGGTGGCCGAGGCGGCCAGCGATGCCGGTGCGGGCGAGGCCGCCGCTCAGGATGAACACCGCCCAGACCGTGATCACGGCGGGGTTGCTGAAACCCGAGAGCGCTTCCGAGGGAGTTACCAAGCCGGTCAGCGCCAGCGTGACGAGGACGATGAGGGCGACCACGTCCACCCGTACCCACTCGCTCACGAAGAGGGCGACGGCGCCAGCCAGGACCGCCAGAACCAGGCCGATCTCGAAGGTCATTGGGCGCGCTGGGGATGGGACCGGGCGTCGCGGTGCGAGGCGGACGGTGGCGAGATTCGGTGTGCCGGCACGATGCCGGATTGTAGCTCGGAAGCCCGGTGGGATCCCGGTTCCCGGCGGCCGCCGGCTACGAGCTGGCTATAAGCCGGCGGTCGCGGCGTCGCGGCTCGTGTCGATCGCCGGCGGCTCGGTCAGCGGCGTGCGCAGTCCCCGGACCACGCCCTGGGCCTTCCGGACCACCGCCAGGGCGTTGCCCTTGGGCAGCTCGCGCAGAAACGCCCAGACGAACGAGCCGCTCATGAAGGCGACGAAGGTCAGCCACTGCCAGGCGTTGGCGTAGCGCTTGACAAAGAGAGCCGCTCCCCGGCCGGTATGGACCGTGCGCTTGGGGACGTAGTCGCCGGCCGTGTGCGAAACCATGTGCCACAAGCGGGCGCGGTGGGCGTAGTAGCAGCGGTAGCCCTGGCGCTTCATGCGCATGCACCAGTCGGCGTCCTCGGCGGCGAGGAAAAAGAGAGGATCCCAGCCGCCGATCTCCTCGACTACGCGCCTGGGGGTCAAGAGGGCACAGCCGTTGATGTAGTCGACCTCGCGGTCCTCGTCGAATTGGCCGCGATCCATCTGGCGCATGCCGCGCTCGCGCGTGACCGACTCTTTGAATCGGATGATTCCTCCCGCCGACCAGATCCGGGTACGGTCGCCGTAGTAGTAGGCCTTGGGTCCGACGCAACCGACTTGGTCCCCGCGCTCGGCCACGCGCATCATCTCGGTCAGCATGTCGGGATCGACCTCGATGTCGTTGTTGAGAAGCAGCAGGTAGTCGTAGCCCTCGCGGCAGGCGTACTCGAGACCCACGTTCATGCCGGTGGCGGCGCCGGTGTTGTTCTCGACCCGGAGCTGGATGACGTCCGGGAAGGCACTGGCAACGGCCTCGTGCGAGCCGTCCGAGGAGCCGTTGTCCACGTGGATGAGATCGAAGGCCGGATAGGTCATCCTCGCCAGGCTGCCCAGGGCTTCGAGGGTGACCTCGCGACCGTTGTAGTTGAGAACGATCGCGGCGACTCGGGGTGGCGAGGAGGGCATGGACCGAGTAGGGCAGGAAGCGGGAACCGGCCTCGAGCGGAGGTCCCGCGCGGCAGGCTAGTGCGAACCGCGCGGGGAATCAAGCTCACCCGGCCGCCGTGCCGTCAGATGCGGGCGTGGCGGCGCGTCTCTGCATGTAGGGAGATTGGAGACGAGCCCGATGACGAGCCACCAGAATCAAGAGGATCTGAAAGGTCTGAAGGTTCTCCAGGATCAGAAAAATCCTAGGACCGGCAAGACCCTGAGTGCCAGGCGGAGATCCTCCGAGAGAGCGCTAGCCAAGATTGGCGGGAGCTCCTGATGGGAGCCCTGTGGAGTACCGTGGTGGTCTTGGGATTGGCCTTGTTTCGCCCGTTTCTGCCCGGCCTCGGCGCCCTTGATCGACCCGGGACGATCGAGACCGTCGAGTTCTTGATGCTGGAGGCCGCCGAGCTCTGTGCCGGCGCCGCGCCGCGCGGGGCATTGGCGACGCGTTCGGCAGTGGCGGGCGAGCTCTTGACGATCGTCGCCGAGCTGGCTCAGAGGCGGGCTCTCGATGGCGAACGGAGTCGCATCGAGGCGTGGAGCCGCGAGCTCGAGGCGAGCTGCGGAACGGTCGTCGCCGGCCGAACCGAGAGCCCGGTTCGCGTCGGAGGGGACCTGTCTGGCTCGGGGAGGCGGCGAGCACTCCATCCCTATCTGGATCGGCTCGACGGGGCCGCGGTGGCGGCGCTGGCCGCTCGGAACCGAGGAGAGCCTTTTCCGGGAGCTGGTGCGCGCCGACCGGCTGCGGCGAGAGCCTCGGCGATGGGCGCCGTCGGCGCAGACCGCGGGGAGGAGTCCGCCGAGAGGAACGGTTCGCGAGGTGTCGGAGCGCCTGTACCTCAGGTACCCGGGCGGCGGGCTCGGAGGGATCCCAAACCGCGTCCGGTCGCTTTCGGTCGGGTCGCGAAGCGGCCTGGAATCCTCATCGAGCCGGTGGCTCCGGCGGTTGCCGCGCGCCATCGCCAATGGGTCGAGCTCTTCGTCCGCGAGGCCGGCCGGCTCCGGCTCATTCGGCGCCGGCTCGAGATCGAAATCGCTCGAGATTCCCTGGCGGCGGCCGGTCGGGCCTGCCTGGAGTTCGGCCGAGACCTGGATGTGATGAGCGCGACCGTCGTCGCCGGCGCGCCACAATACGAGATGCGGCAGCGGCTTCGGCGCATGCTTGCCGCCTATCGCGACGGCGCCGCCAACTGCCGTTCGGGGAAACCGGTGCGGGCCTTCGCCGCCCTGTCCGAGGGCGACCGCCACTGGGCACGGGTCGCCAAGCTTGCCGCGCCGTACGTCGGGCGCGCCCGAGCCGGCCGCCGGCTTCGATGAGTCTTGGCGATCCGAGTCACCTGGGCTGGAGCCTCAGGCGATCAGGCTTCGGCCGGTACCGGTTCGGGACCGTGTCCCAGGAGCGCTTCCGCCAGGAATCGCCACACCCAAGCCAACGCGTTCACCAGATGCAGGCTGGCGATCAGAAAGACGAGGCCCACCAGCGAGCAGAGCAGGGCCTCGGGCAGGGTGTCGACGACCCACCAGGTGCCGAACCAGCCGATCGTGGGTGGATCCCAACGAAAGTAGATCGGGGCCGCAAGAAGGGTACCGCTTACCGCGAAGCCGACCACGGTCATCACGAACGAGACGACGCCGAGCGGAAACTTGAGGAAGAGGAACATCATGCCGGTCCAAGTCACCTTGTTGGTCAAGAAGGCTTTGGCTTGGTTGAGAAAGCCTTCCGTCTCTTTCGAGCCGGTCTCGTTCTGACCTTCGGCACGGCTTGCGATTCCGCCGAGGCCCGCGGGCGAGGCCGCGATCGGTCCGACTCGGGCTCCCAGCAGATGGATCGCCAGCAGCCGCTCGAACCACGAGATGCCGAAGCTCAGCAGCACGACGGCGGCGAGGATGAGGAACCCGACCCACACGATCATCAGGCCGAGCCCCAGCGCCCAGCCGGTGATCAAGAACACGAAATAGGCCACGCCGAGCGGAAGAGCCGCCAGGAGGTAGAGCGCGTTGAGGTAGGGCCGGGCGCGATAGAAGACGCCGAAGACGGCGTCGAGCCAGCGAGTCCAAGGATCTGCTTGAGCCATGATGTTCTCTCCTCAAGCTGTACTACGCAGACGCACGAAATTCTGTTTCAGGCTTGGCGCTGCTGCTCACACAAACCGCCAGGTTGGGCGCTACCGCGGTGTGTCGAGGAAGCGTAAGATGGGGACCGAAGGAGATCCATGCCGCTCTACGAGTATCGCTGCGAGGAATGTGGCCGGGACTTCGAGGTTTTGCAGAACCTGGGAGAGACGGCGGAGAGGCTGGTCTGCATCTACTGCCGCAGCCCGAAGCTCTCGAAGATGGTTTCGACCTTTGCCAGTCGCGGCAGCTCCGAAAGCGCCGCGTCGGCGGGCGGTTGCGGTTCGGGGTTCGGCTGAGCGCCTGGATCCGCGCGGCCGTGACGCCGCGCCAAGCGCGAGGGGGCTGTGCACAATTGCTACGATAGGTAGCATGTCGCCTTCCCGGAGATCTCCCGCCGCGCCAGTTGAGTTCCTGAAAGCCTTTTGCTTTCTTGCAGTTACATGGCTTCGCGCGACCAGCGAACGGTTGGCACGTAGCTTGATCTTCAGCAAGCGCCCGGAGCGCAAGATGATACGAAGCCGATCGCCACACGATGGAAAGCGCCCGAGCGGGTTCAGCCTGCTCGAGCTCCTTGTGGTGCTGGCCCTTCTCGGCATCGTCATCGTGTGGTCGGGACCGGCGATCCAGAAGTTCTTTAGCCGTACCCGGATGTCGGGGACCGTGCAGGAGATCCAGGCGGCCATGCGCCAAGCTCGGTACCAGGCTCTCAAGACCCAGGAGCCGACCGTATTTCTGCTTGGCACCACCACCGATCCGAGCCATTCTGAGTACCGGCTTCTTCAGGCTTGGGTGGACAGCGACGATGACGGTATCTGGGATCAAGGCACCGAAACTCTGATCATGCGCACGACCCTCGGTGCCGGGGTCTATCCGGTGGCGCCGCCATCCGACCCGGTCCCCGTCGTTGGTTTCGCGCCCGACAGCCGCGTTCATTTTCAGCAGGACGGTTCCGTGGCCGAGACCGGTGCCTACCGGCTGGCGGACCATCCGGATCCGGCGCGCGCCAGGAACTTCCTGGAAGTTCGAGTCGAGCCGCGAGCCGTCGGCCGGGTCCAAGTGCGCAAGTACTTCAGCGTCGATGGCAGGTTCTACCGGCGCGATCAGGCACCCACCCCATGGGTCTGGTACTGAGCGAGGACGTGATGCACCGTATTCCTTCGACCGACCTCGAAGCGGACCGACTGGACCGTCCCGTCCGAGCCGCGAACCGCGGCTTCTCGCTGCTCGAGGTGCTGGTGGCGAGCACCTTTCTCCTGGTCATGATCCTGGGAGTTCTCCCCATCTTCAGCCGCGCCACGATCAGCAACATGCAGAGCCGCGACGTCACCGCGGCCAACGCGCTGGCGCGGGCGACGATGGAAGAGTACGTGCAGATTCCGTTCGACGACGCCCGCCTTACCGTGGGAGCCGGCACCGAGCTAGCGACCACTTCATATCTGGACAACAGCACCAAGACCTGGCAGGCGTACACGACTCCAGATCCGCCGGCGAACGCCTCCTACTCCTGGTTACGGACCGTGACCGTGCGCCAGTTTCACATTTCGGCGATCGATGACGGTGAGCTGGTGACCGACGTTGCCGCCGCGAACCTGGATGCGCTGGACGCCTCGGCGGACTCGTCGAACGTTCATCTGAAGCAGGTCCTGATCGAAGTCGAGAAGCGCTCCAACATCGCCTCCATGGGCAGGCCCAGGAAGGTGACGATCAACCTGGTGAAGTCGAACTAGCCATGAAGCGAGCCCGAAGACAAGAAATCGGATCTCCCCGAGGGGCGGGATTCAGCCTACTCGAGATGCTGGTGTCCCTGACCATCACGGTTTTGGTGATGGCCGGCGTCCTGACCCTGTTTCAGGCCAGCGGCAAGATCGCCAAGACCCAGACCGACGTCTCGGACATGCAGCAGAATCTGCGAATCGCCCTGTACGACACGCAGCGCTACGCGCGCATGGCCGGGCGCGGCGGCTTGCCTGCCTCGCTGGCGCCGAGCCCGGGCTTCGGCGGGCACCTGCTGCCCGAGGGAGCGGCGATAGCGGTCACCAACAATGTCCCGGCGGGGAGCGCCATCGGTGGTGCCGGGACGCCCGAGATCGTGGAAGGTACCGACGTTCTGACCGTCCGCGGTGTCCTCTTCGGGTCGGTCTACCAAAGCGAGATCTCCACGACCGGCTTTGCCAACAACCAGATCACGGTTGGCGCTTTGAGCGCGATGGGGGTGGTTCAGGACATCGGTCCGTTGGCCGACGCCGTGGACGACGCGACCTCCGATCCCGAAGCGCTGATCCTGGTCAGTCCGATGGGCTCGTCTCTCTATTCCGTGGTCGAGCTCACCGGTGGCAACGTCGATCGGGATCCCTCGAGCGGTGAAGTGCGCGGCGTGACCCTGAGCTTCACGCGCTCCGGAGGCACCCGGCAGAGTGACTACTTGCAGCTGATGCCGGATGCTGCGTTTCCGGCTCAGATGACCTCGGCGGCCTACGTCGGCGTGCTCGAAGAGTATCGGTACTACGTGCGCAAGTCGTCGATCGATCCCTCCAACCCAGCCAGCCTGCAAACGCCGCGTCTGAGTCGCGCCCGCTTCTATCCGGGAACCCAGGTCGTACACCCCTCGAACCGGTACGCCCAAGAGGACATTGCCGACAATGTCCTGGATCTGCAGATCGCTCTCGGCATCGATCTGGACCGTGACGGTCAGTTAGAAGAAGGAACAGACGCCTCCCAGCTGGCCTCGGATGAGTGGCTCTTCAACGACGAAAATGACGTGCTCGACGACCCCAACGATCCGCGCGGTTGGGTATGGAACTCGGGAGGACGCCTGGAGCTGCTCCGGCTGACGGCTCTGGTGCGAACCGATCGGACCGACGTCAAGTTCATCGCGCCGCCGATCGACCGTATCGAGGACCACCTCTGGAACGAACCCGCGACACCCCCAGCCCGCGACGTGCGCGACCGCCGTTTCCGGCGGCGCCAGATTCGGTCGGTCATCGACTTCAGGAACCTCTGATCATGACCAAGACGTTCACTTCCGATTCGACGATCCCAGCGCGCGGTGCGCCCCGGCGGGTCCGCCTGCGGCGGCAGGAGGGCAGCGCCTATCTCATCTCGCTCATGGCCCTCGTCATCATCATGGTTCTGGGGCTGTCGCTGTCGGTGGTGACGCAGACCGAGCTTCAGATCTCGAAGGCCGAGCAGGCGATCGAGCAGACCTTCTATTCGGCCGATTCCGGCGTCGCCATCGGCACCGCTCGGGCGCTCACGCGGAGCGGCCAGGAGCGGTTCACCTTTCGCATGAATCAGGAGAATCGGGAGCAGGACTACCACCTCGCGAACCGGGTCAACGTGTCTCCGTTCATGGCGATCCAGGCCGGGCCGTGTGCGTACTGCGAGATCAATCAGGGCCCGCAACGCAAGCAGATGGTGAATCACGCGGTGTCCGCGACCTCGGAGCGGGTCGGTTGGACGGGCGCCGGGCCGCCGCCGGCCAACGCTCAGGTCGTATCCCGCCGCTCGGTCAGTTTGATGGTCGAGCTCCAGCCGTGGGACGCGGTCTTTCGCGAGGAGATTTTCCAGCCCGTTCCCGATGAGTTCAAGGTTCGGTATTGATCGTCTCGAGGGCGAACTGCGCGTCGAGACTACGAGGAAAGAGACCATGAAGCGTCGTCTATCTAATGTTCCAGCTCTGACCACCGCGATTGTGGCGCTGAGCGCGATCCTGGCTCTGCCGGTGCCGGCAGCTGCCGACGATCGCGATCTGTTTCGCTCGGCGGCCGATTCGCCGTATCTCTTCATCCTGTTCGACGCCACTGGATCGATGGAATGGATTCTGACGGCGGAGACCACGCCAGCCCGCATCGACGACGATCCGTCGTCGCGCCTCTTTCTCGCCAAGCAGGCGCTCGACGGTGTGCTCCAGGGAACCGGCGGCGTCCACTTCGGCTTTGCCACGTTTCCCAACCACACCGGGCTGCGGGTTCGCCGGATCGCGGCCACCACCGGTGGCTTCTACGTCTCGGAAGACCTCGAGTCCGAGAGCCGGTGGTGCGAGGGTATCGAGCTCAATAGCGACTCGAGCTCTGATCTCTACGACAACTACACCTTCAAGTGGCCGACCGGCGCCACGACCTCCGGCCTCTCGACCGGCGATCTGATTCCGCTCGACTGGGCCGAGGACAACCTGGATCGGATCCGCGACCGGCTCGCCCCCAACTTGGCGCTCGGCGAGACCGTTCCAGACTACGGCATCGCCCGCTACTTCGAGGATCCCGCGTGCCGAGGCTGTTCCGATCCTCCCAATGGCTCGTACTTCCGCCTGCGCGACTCGGCCGCACGTCCGTTCCTGGCTCGGGGCGCCACGCCCCTGGGCGAGGCGCTGATCGATTTCAAGGCCTGGCACGATGCCTGGCGGCCGCTGGCCGAGGCTCAAGATCCCGCCCTGGCTTCCGGATGCCGCGAGGTCAGCGTCGTGCTCATGACCGACGGTTTCGACACCTGCAACAATACCGATCCGGTCGCCGCGGCCCAGACTCTGGCGCGGGCCGGAATCACGGTCTATGTGATCGGCTTCGCGGTCAACAACCCTGCGCTCGAGGACATCGCCCGCGAGGGCGGCTCGCCCGAGCGCGACCTTGATGGCGATGACGTTCCGGACGGCGTCTACTCGTACACGGCGACCAACCAGCAAGACCTGATCGATGCCTTCAACGCCATCATCGACGACGTCCAGGAACGATCCAGGACGTTCGCCACCGCGGCGGTGCCTTCGGTGGTCGGCTCGGCGGCGGAAAACGTCTATCTCACCCAGTTCAGTCCGACGGCGGACGGTACTTCGCTCTGGCCCGGTCGCCTGGACGGCTACATCAAGCCGGTGCCCCTGGTCGACGTTGGCGGCCAGGTGGTCGCCGACCGCCGCAAGACGTGCCTGGGCGCCGATCCCGACAACTGTCTGGCCTGGGACGGCGCCAAGGAGCTGCTGGTCCAGGCGCCGACCCGGGCCGAGCTCGACGCCGGCACGTTCAAGCTGGGTAACGGCAACGGTCTGCGGCGGGTCTTCTACGGCGAGCCGGTCGCGGGCCGAGCGGTCGAGACCCGAAGGATCTTCCGGACCAAGAGCCCCGGCCAGGTCCAGGACGAGCTGTACGGTCCGCAGGGCTTCGGCCTGACTCTGGGCGATCCGAACTTCCAGGCGGATGGCGAGGAGATCGTCAAGTACTTCTTGCAGGAAAAGCAGGCCGATATCCTGAATCCGATCACCCGAGCTCAGGAGACCGTCGACTACGTGATGGCGGACATCTTCCACTCGGATCCCACTGTGATCGCCGAGCCCCGGCGCTTCGATTACTTCGCCAAGGACCTCGAGGGACAGACCGAGCCCTGCGGCGCATCGAACGACGATCCGTCCCGCTACCCGTGCTTCGTGCGCGACCAGTTGTCGCGCCGACGGGTGGTCCTGGTGGGCAGCAACGAGGGCGCTCTGCACGCTTTCGACGCAGGTGCCGCGAGTCGCAACACGGACGGCATTGTCGAGTACTCGGTCGGTTCCGGGCGCGAGCTCTTCGCCTACGTTCCGCGTAGCGTGATGCCCAAGATTCGCGAGATGGCGGCGGGCAGCGGCCATCAGTTCACGGTGGACGGTCCGGTCACGGTGGATGACGTGCTCATCGATCCGAGCTTCACCACCAACGATCCTCTGGATCCCGCGGACCGGGAGTGGCGCACCGTGGCCGTGGGCGGGCTGCGTGAGGGCGGCAAGGCCTACTACGCGCTGGACGTCACCCGGCCGGATCCGATCGATCCCAATCAGGGGGTGCCCAGCAATCCGTCGCTCCTCTATCCGGGTTGCTCCGGCACCAACGCGACGGCACCGGGTGGCAATCCCGAGACCAACTGTCGTGGCCGGTATCCGGAGATCAAGTGGGAATGGACCCACACCTGGGACGAGGACCCGCCGGGCACTCCCGGCCATGGAGCGGCGGACCTGGCCTTCACCTGGTCGCAGGCCAACACCGGCCGGGTCCGAATCAAGACCGGGGTGGTCAACGGTGAAGTAGTCACCGAGGACCGGTACGTTGCGATCTTCGGCGGCGGCATGGACCCCGAGTTCAAGCAGAACCCGGTGGGCACGGAGGTCGAGGGCAACTATCTCTTCATGGTCGACATCGAAACCGGGCAGCTTCTCTACAAGCGCAGCCTGGATGCGATTGATGCGAGCGGTACCCGGGTGCCGGCCTCGGCTCCGAGCCAACCGGCTGCGGTCGACACCGACCAGGACAGCTATCTCGACACGATCTACATCGGCAACACCGCTGGCTATCTATACAAGGTGGACATCAGTGAGCCGGTAGAGATCGTTGCCAACGTTCCGATCCGGGACTATTCGGAGGTCGACCCCTCGACCGGCAGTCCGCCTCTGACGCGCCGGGTCGATCGCATCGTGGACGCTGCCTGGGATCCCTTTCCGATCTTCCGAACCGGTGGCCGGCCGATCTACTTCCCTCCCTCGGTGATCTTCGTGCCGGAGCAGGCCCGCTACGCGGTGGCCTTTGGTACCGGCGACCGCGAGGACCTCTGGTCCGACGATCTCCTGGGCGGACGCTTCTACATGATCCTCGACGACGGCTTCGGTGAGGTCGGCAACGTGGCGGCTCTGCCCCTGGACGAGAGCGACTTCGAATCGTTCGACGCCGGCCGGAACCGCAACGTGGATCCCAACCGGGATCTGATCGAGAACCCGGACACGACCCGGGGTTTCCGGGCCGGCTGGGTCCTCGAGCTGGACCTCAAGGAGCGGGTCGCGGCCAAGTCCTTCGGACTTTCCGGTGTGGTGTTCTTCTCGACCTACCTGCCGGTGACGACGACGGGGAGCGGCACGGCGGTGTGCAGCTCGTCGGGCGACAGCCGTCTGTATTCGGTGTTTGCCGACAACGGTGGCGGACTCAGCTCGAACGGTGCCAGGTTCCGTCAGGTCTCCGATTTCGTGACCCAACCTTTTGTCGAGTCAGCCGGAGCCGCCAAGGGCAAGCCCACGGATCCGTCGCAGCCGCCCGAAGACCAAACCGCCTGCTCAGACGACGAACTCCAGGCCCTGCGCAATTCACTCATGGCCGACATGCCAGCAGAGTGTGACTTCGCTCAGTACAGCTTGAACGTGATGACACTTCAATCGGAGAACGGTGTACAGTGCATCGTCCCGGTGCCCGTATGTGTTATCGATCGCAACTGGAAGGAGTTCTAGGCCGTACTCGATCGGTGGTGATGGCGGTGGTCGTAGCGGCGCTCGGCGCGGCGGCGGCCGGGGCCGATTGGCTGGTGATTCGGGGCGGGCACGGTATCCAGACCGACGGCGCATGGCGGGTCGAGGGCGCCCTGGTCGTGTTCACGACTCCCGGTGGGACCCTGGCGGCCGTTCGCCTCGATGAAGTCGATCTGGAAGCCAGCCGCGAGTTGACGGAGACCGCCCAGCGGGCCGAGACCGAGGCCGAGGCGGAGTCCTCCGGGGACGAGACGACGGAGGATTCGGGCGGGGGCTCCGTCGAGACCCCGCGGCGCAAGGCGACCTTCATCCTGACTGATGCCGACGTCGGCCACGTGAACCCGGGAGAGCACCGGGGTGGCGCCGCCGCGGACCGGAACGGAAACGCCGGGGGGCTGGAGGCTTCCGAGTCGAACGGAAACCGGCGGTCCGAGTCCGGTCCTCTTGAAGTGATCGGTTGGAACCAGGCTTTCGACCCGTCCGTGTCCGGGGTGGCGGTCACCGGAACGCTTCGCAACGACGGCGAGCTGGTCTCGGTGGGTGTGACGGTGGCGGTGACCGTCTTCGATGATGGCGGCGCCGAGCTCGCCACGAAGTCGGCCCTGGTTGGGAATCGGGTGCTGCGGCCCGGAGAATCTACTCCGTTCAAGGCCGTGTTCCCGGGCGTTACCGGCGAGGTGCGGCCGGTCTTCGAAGCGGACGGCTTCCATGCCCAGCCCGGTGCCCAGCCGGGAAACGGCACCCAAGGCGGCTGATGGCGCTGCCCTTGGGAGGCTAGGCGAGCCTCGATCGGGTATTGTGGGGCGAGTGAACAAGGCGATCCTGGAGCTGCCGCGAAGACCGGCTCGCGGCGACGAGCGCAAGGTGCAGATCTTGCGCACGGCGGCGCACGTCTTTCTGGAGCTGGGCTACGACGGAACCTCGATGAACGTAATCGCCGAGCGGGCGAAGGTGACCAAGCCCGGCCTCTACTACCACTTCGCCAGCAAGCACGACCTCATGTTCGCGATCATGAGCTACGCCATGGATGAGCTCGAGCGGGCGACCGCGGCGGCCCGCGATACGGACGATCCTGGAGAGGGCCTGCGCTGGCTGGTGCGGGGGCACGCGCGACTCATCTGCGAGGAAGCCGACGGCGCGCTCAGCATCCTGGTGATCGATGAGACGAAGGTCCTGGATCCGGCCGCTCGCGCCGACATCGACGATCGAAAGCGCGAGTACTACCGCAAGCTGGAGCGGTTGCTGGAAGCGCTGAAGGCTCAGGGACGCCTCCGGGACGTAGACACCACGGTGGCCGCGTTCAGCATCCTGGGGATGATCCTCTGGCTCACCAAGTGGTACCGGGAGGAGGGCCGGCTGTCGAGCGAAGAGGTGGTCGAGCAAGTGACGGCGATGGCGCTCAACGCCGTCCTCGATCCGGAGTCCGGCTGATGCCGCCAGCTCAGCGAGATCGCATGAATCAGAGGATCCTCTTGGCGAGCCGCCCCGTCGGCCGTCCTGCCGAGGAGCATTTCGCCTTCGACGAACAACCGGTCGCCGAGCCGGGCGAGGGCGAGATCCTGACCCGCAACCTCTACCTGTCGGTCGATCCGTACATGCGCGGCAGGATGAATGACGTCCAGTCCTACATCGAGCCGTTCGTCCTGGGGGAGCCGCTCGAAGGCGGGGTCGTGGCGGAAGTGGTCGCCAGCCGCAATCCGGGCTTTGCCGAGGGCGATCTCGTGGTCGGCATGCTGCGCTGGGAGCTCTATTCGGCGTCGGATGGGCGCGGCTTGCGCAAGATCGGTCGAGGTCCGGTGCCACTGTCCTACCACCTGGGCATTCTGGGCATGCCCGGCATGACCGCCTGGGTCGGACTCCGGGGCATCGGCGAGCTCCAGGAAGGCGAGCGGGTGTTCGTGACCGCGGCCTCTGGCGCGGTCGGCTCGGTGGCCGGCCAGATCGCCAAGAACCTCGGGTGCCGAGTGGCCGGCTCGGCCGGAAGCGATGAGAAGGTCGACTTCCTGACGGGTGAGCTGGGCTTCGACGCCGCGGTCAACTACAAGACTCTTGAGGATCCGGTGCGGGCGCTTCGCGAGCTCTGCCCGGAAGGCATCGACGTCCACTTCGAAAACGTGGGCGGTCCGATGTTCGAAGCCGCCATCCTGAACATGCGGCCGCGCGGCCGGATCGTCCTGTGCGGAATGATCGCGGACTACAACGCCGAGCCGAAGGATCTGCCACCCGGCCCGCGCGGCTTGTTCGTCATGATCGGCCGGAGCCTGCGCATGCAGGGGTTTATCGTCTCCGACTACCCCGAGCTTTGCGCGGAGTGGCTCTCGGTGGGGAGCGGCTGGCTGGCCGAGGGACGTCTGCGCTACCGGGAGACCGTGGCCGAGGGGCTCCGGAGCGCGCCGCGAGCCTTTCTGGGCATGTTCGCGGGCGAGAACGTGGGCAAGCAGATCGTCCGGCTGGTGGACGAGTCCGGCTAAGGGCCGCGACCGGCGGCGGCGTCCCCTGCCGGGTCGAAAGCGGCGTGACCGAAGGCAGCGGTGCGGGCTCTAGTGGCGGCTGCCGGCGTGTGCGCCCGGTCCGACTCTTGCAAGACCCTGAACCAGGAGTTAGGGTTCCCGAGTCGGCTTTGTGACGACAATTTTCGAAGGAGAGGATCATGAAAGCACGCAACACGCTACTGACACTCGCGCTGGGCGCCTTGATCGCTGGTCCTGCGCTCGCCCAGGGGAATCCCGGGGCCGGCAAGACCACCATGGGCCGGGACGGCTTCCTCTGGCAGACTGACATTGACCTGGCCAAGGAGGAGCTCAAGGAGTTCCAGGCCGAGCTCGACCGGATGACCGAGGAAGAGTGGATGGCCGCGGCGCTGGCTTGGGTCTCCTTCGACTACGCCGAGGAGCGCCAGCTCATGGTCGACGACTCGTACCGAGTGGACGCGGTGGATCCTGGCAAGAAGGCCGAGGTCGAAGAGATCACCTTCGATCCACCGACTTGGGGCATCGCCTGGTCGAAGAAGTCGCCCCGCAAGCTCGTCCTCACTCTGACCGACGATCAGAGCACCGAGATCGATTGCGCGCTCGGAGCCGCCGAGAAGCTCCGTAGCGGCTTCATGGGAATCTTCCTGCGCGACAACATCGTGGTGTGCATGCCGCGCGGGCCGTTTTCCGGTTCGGACGACGAAGAGCCGGCGGCCTGAGCGCCGCCGCGAGCTAGGCGCTCAGCGGATCGAGTGTCCGGAAAGGACGCGGTGCGCGGCCGAGTCCGCGCGTTCCGTGCCCCGCCGTAGCGTCGTTTCGGTAGCGCCTTAGCAGCGCCCGAGCCAAGGCCTGCTTGTGGGTCTCGTCGGGGCCGTCATAGATCCTGGCCGCGCGCTCGTGCCGGTACCAGAAGGCCAGCGGCGTCTCATCGGTCATGCCCAGGCCGCCGTGGACCTGAAGCGCCCGGTCGACTACGCGCAGCATGGTGCCGGCGACCAGGAACTTGATCATCGAGATCTCGGCCCGGGCCGCCCGCCACCCGTCGTCTTCGATCTTGCTGGCGGTTTCGAGGGTCAGGGCTCGGGCGGCCGCGATTTCGGCGGCCGACTCGGCGATCCAGGCCTGGACGATTTCCTTGTCAGCGAGGGTCTCGGCCTCGGCCATCGGGCGGCGGACCGCCCGGCGGCACAAGAGGTCGAGCGCCCGCCGGGAGATTCCCAGCCAGCGCATGCAGTGGTGGATCCGCCCCGGTCCGAGCCGTTCCTGGGCGATTTGGAACCCGGATCCCTCGGGACCGAGCCGGTTGGCCCTGGGTACCCGGCAGCCGTCGTAGACGACCTCGCCGTGACTCAGCCAGTCCTCGCCCGACTCGCCCATGACCGCTAGGTTGCGGACGATCTCGAATCCGGGGGTGTCCGTTGGGACCAGGATCATGGACGCTCGCTTGTGAGCGGCCTCGTCGGGATTGGTGATCGCCATGACCACGGCCAGAGCCGCGCCATCGGCGCCCGTCGCATACCACTTGCGGCCGTTGATGACGTAGTCGTCGCCGTCCCGCTCGGCCGTGGTGTCGAGGAGTACCGGATTCGATCCGGGCCGGTCCACCTCGGTCATCGAAAAACAGCTTCGGACTGTGCCTCGCACGAGGGGCCCGAGCCAACGATCCTTCTGGTCGGCCGTGCCGTGGCTGTCGAGAATCTCGATGTTGCCGGCGTCCGGAGCCTGGCATCCAAAGACGAAGTGGCCCAGGGGCGAAGTGCCGAGCACCTCGGACAGGAATCCGAAATCGACCAGTCCCAAACCCATTCCGCCGTACTCGGCGGGATGATTTGGCGCCCAAAGGCCCAGCTCCCGAACGCGGTCCCGCAATCGTTCCAGATCGGGCAGCAGGCTCCGGAATGGTTCGCTCACGAACCGCGGTTCGAGCGGCACGAGCTCGTCTTCGACGAACGTTTCGATGCGATCGAGCGTGGACCGGAGGCTGTCGGGTACGGAACGATCCATGACGGAGAGCCGCGCCGGCGGACATCCGGCGCCGGCCGGCCGTCGGTTGCCTTCTTGGTAAGGTAGTCAGGCGACTGGAGAAAGTCGACGAGGTGGCCGGACTCCCAACCGATCGTGCGACCGCGGTTCGTCCCGGCGAAGAGCTCGACGTGACCGCCCTCGAGGCCTTCTTCGCGACGGTCGCGCCGGAGTTGGCCGGACCGGTCGAGATCGGCCAGTTTCCGCACGGCTACTCGCATCTCACCTACCGCGTCCGGGTCGCCGGCCGCGATCTGGTCCTGCGCCGGCCGCCGCCGGGAGCCAATGTCCCTAGCGGCCATGACGTTGGGCGCGAGTACAGGATCCTGTCGGCGCTCGACGGCCTCTACGACAAGGCGCCGAAGCCCCTCGTCGCGTGCGCCGATCCGAGCGTCCTGGGTGGACCGTTCTACCTGATGGAGCGGGTCGAGGGCGTGGTGCTGCGAGGCTGCATGGCCTCGGACGAGGTGCCTTCTGAGGAGCTGATGGCGGCGATCGCGGACTCGCTGGTCCGTACGCTGGTCGAGTTGCACGGCCTCGATGCCACCCGGCCCGGGCTTTGTGAGCTGGGACGTCCGCAGGGGTACGTGCGCCGCCAGATCGAGGGCTGGACCGAGAGGTGGCGGGCCGCCAGGACCGATGAGGTGGCCGCGATGGAGAAGGTGGCCCGCTGGCTTCTGGACTCGATGCCGGACCACGAGGATGCCGGCGGGCGTCGGGCCGCGCTCGTCCACAACGACTTCAAGTACGACAATCTGGTTCTGGACGCTGCGGACCCGGCTCGGGTTCGGGCAGTGCTCGATTGGGAGATGGCCACCGTTGGCGATCCCTTGATGGATCTGGGAACGATGCTCGGATACTGGATCGACGCGGACGATCCGGAGGAGCTCCACAAGCTTGCTTTGAGTCCCACGACACTGCCCGGCAATCCGGAGCGGGCGGAGGTTGCGCAGCGCTACACCGAGCTCGGCGGCACCGGCCTCGACGGATTGGTCTTCTACTATGTCTACGGGGTGTTCAAGCTGGCGGTCATCATCCAGCAGATCTACGCTCGCTACCTCCGGGGGCACACTCGCGATCCGCGTTTCGCCTCGCTCCTCGACGGCGTGCGAGGATGTGGTCTCACAGCCGCGCGCTCGATCGACCTGCAACGCATCGATCGCCTGCTAGGGTGATCCTGAACTCTGGACGTGGATAGGCTTCTTCCCATCGAACGCTTTCGCGAGCTGGCGGGCACCCGGCTCGAGCCTTCGCCATGGTTCGAAGTCGACCAGGACCGTATCGACGCGTTCGCCGAAGCTACTGAGGATCGCCAGTTTCTGCACGTGGATCCTGCCCGGGCTGTGGCCGCCGGACTCGGGGGGACGATCGCGCACGGTTTTCTGACGCTGTCGTTGCTGCCCAAGCTTCTCGAGGAGTCCATGCTCTTGCCGCGAGGGTTGGAGCGGGCCATCAACTACGGTATCGATCGGGTGCGCTGGATCGAGCCGGTGCCGAGCGGGTCCCGGGTGCGAGCGCGGGGCGAGGTCGTCGAGGTGACCGAGCGCCGGCCCGGACGCTTCCTGGTGACCGTAGAGGTCGAGGTCGAGATCGAAGGGCGCCAGCGCCCGGCCCTGGCCGCTCGCACTCTGGGTCTCTTCGTCTGTTCCGGGGAGGGCTAGGCCAACGGCGGTTGGGAATAGCCCGCCACGTAGGCAAGGCATGCGCTTCAATTCACGCCGTCGTCCGCCTGCACGGGTCGCCAGCCGTTGCCTGCTCTGGGTGCTCGCGTTCTCGCTTCTGGTGGCTCAGGGGTGCGCGTTGGACTTCTCGGGCGATCGGTTCCAGCGGCTGCGGTTCTTCATTAGACTCTCGAGGACCCTCGACGCCGGTGACGCGAGCTTGGTTCATACCTGGTTCTTTCCCGACGCTCTCAAGCTCAAGAAGCGGTACGCGCGAATCTCGGGTCTGGCGGAGGCGCCCCCGGGTGGCGCGTTGCCCGGGCGAGTTCTCGTGATGGCGCGCTTCGAAGACGCCGCGAGCGGCCGGGCCGGGGGCAAGCTCTCGATTCCGGTCGTTCTGGCCGCGGACGGATCCTTCTCGGCGTCGAAGAGGCTGACCAAGAACGCGCGTGCGGGCTCTGTTCTCATGGTCACCATCGAGCCGGTGGGGAGCCGCTTGGCCCGGAACACCGAGCTGACGCTCTGTGTCGATGTGGTCGAGAAGAAGGCGGATCTCTCGAGCCTGCCAGGCTGCCACGAAGGCGCCGGCGGTGGGCAAGCGGTGACCCTGTCCCGGCTCGAGACCCGAGCTCAGGACAACTGACGGCGACGGCCGCGGCCGGATCTCCATCCCAGCTCGACTCGGAAGCACGGTCGAGCGCCCAGCGGCGAGACGGTCGCTACTGGGTCCTGCGCCGAGCGCAGTCCAGGCCGGTCCAGCTCCCGTGCGGGCGGAACCGCAGTCCCGGCCCGCACGGGAGACGTGGCGGGTGGCGAGCTTGGTCGCGAGGCTCGAGCCTAGTTGCTGGCGCGGCGGATGCTTACCTTGACCACGGGATCGCGCCAGTCGAAGGGCCGGAGCCGGCCGCGGTTGATCCCCTGGCTGATGGTGATCTTGCCCTCGGCGCCGTTCGTCACCCTGACGCCGGCATTGCCGCAGGGAGGTCCCGGAATGTGGGCACAGTCGAGAGTGTTGGCCTCGCTGCCGGCATCGTAGGCGCTACCGAAGAAGGAAGCTCGGGCCTTGACGCGCTGGCGAGCGACGTAGAGCGTGTCGTTGGTGGTGACCATCATCCCGAGCACGGTGAACGTCGAGTTGTTGCCATCGACGCGTACGGTCATCGATTCGCCGGGCAGGATGACGCCGTCGCCGATGGCGACGTCCCGCACGCCGCCCAGCGTCTGGAGCGCCGCCAGGTAGCCCTCGCTGTCGGCGTCTTCGGCCACCGCCGCGAGCTCACTCGACGCGGTCTCGCCGACCGATACCAGATCGAGCGCTGCTCGGTGGGTCACCACGATCGGCGGCGAGAAGATCTGGGCCGAAGCGTTGTAGATGGTGACGTCGAAGGGTGCGGCCTGGGCGACGCCGGCGGTGGCGAGCACCAGGGCGAGACAGCCGAGTGCCGGCGCCAGTAAGGCTCGAAGCGGTTTGGTGTTCTTGGTCATCAAGTCCTCCTTGGGTTGTGGGCGCTCCGAGTGGAGCGCCCATTGGGAACAACCGAACGATGACGGGAGACCTTCACGGAGTGATCCGCGAAGTCTCACGTTTCGTTCACGAAGGCTTCGATCCGAGAACGAAGGCGAAGGTGGCGCCGGGCGAATCCGGAGTTCCGGACGAGACCTCGAGCTCGCTTCCCAGGACGTTGAGGGCCTGTTGGGCGATCGCCAGGCCCAAGCCGGCGCCGTCCCGCGAGGCCGAAGGCCCGGTGGCCCTGCGGAAGAAGCGGTCGAACAGGTGGGGCAGGTCTTCAGGTGCGATTCCCGGCCCTGTGTCTTGGACCGTGATGCGGTAACCGTCCGGCGCTGGGGCGAGGCCGAGCGTGACGTGGCCGCCTTGCGGAGTATGCCGGATGGCGTTGTCCAGCAAGTTCCCGAGAATCCGTTCGATGAGGCCCGCATCGGTTTCCGCGAAGGCCGAGTCGGAGGCGTCGATGGCTGCCTGCAACGTGACCTTCTGCCGCTCGGCTTCGAGCTCGAAGCCCTGGAGGATGTCGGCCAGGAGCTCGGCAAGGGCCACCGGCTCACAGGCGAGCTCAGTGGCGAGAGAATCCAGGCGGGCGAGCTCGAAGAGATCGGCGACCAGCTTGCCGAGCCGTTCGCTGTGCCGCAGGGCGACGTCGAGATACTCCTTCCTCTCGGTCTCGGACAGGAGGTGCGCTTTGAGCGACAGGGTCTCCAGATATCCGCGCAGCGAGGTGATCGGGGTTCGCAGGTCGTGGGAGACGTTGGCGATGAGGTCGCGGCGGAGCTCATCCGTCTTGCGAAGCTCGCTCATATGCTCGGCCAAACGCTCCGCCATGTCGGCGAAGGCCCGCTCCAGGTCTTCGAGCTCCGCCGTCGCCGGAGCTCCGGAGGCCTCGAAGACACCGGCGAAGTTCGAGGACTGGAAGCGCTTGACCGAGCCCACGAGCGTGCGCACGGGTCGCGTGATCGAGGCGAAGAGCAGCAGACCGGCCGCGGCGGCGGCGGCCAGGATCCCGACCAGCGCTGCAGCGCCCAAGCGCAAGCTGCGGCTGGTCTGAAGCATCGAGGCCGTGGATTCGTACTGCTGGCCGCCGAGGATGACGTAGAGGTAGCCGCCGCCGCGGTCGGCCGGGATCGGAGCCGCTGAGAAGACCTTGCGCTTGGCCGCCGACTTGGGATCGTCTCCGAATAGGGGGAGGCGGGCCCCGGGTTCGAGGAAGCGCCGGATCGGTTCGGTGTCTACCCTCATGCGGACCACGCTGCCGGGCTTGGCGGAGTAGGCCAGCACCGCACCCCCGGGGTCGAGCAGATACACCTCGATCGCCGGGTTGATGACCATCAGCATGTGGAAGATGTGCTCGAGGGCGTCGGGATCGATGCGGCCATCCTGGATCGGAATCGACTCGTCCAGGAGCTGGCCGGCCAGATCGCGGTGGACATCCTGATTGATCTCTTGCAGCAGTCTGCGGTTCGAGATGAGGTCGAAGGCAATCAGCAGTACCGCGGCGAGGAGCAGGATTCCCATTAGAGCGGCCGCCAGCCGCGTGTACAGGGTCTTGAACATCAGGCTCCCGGAAACTTGTATCCGACGCCCCAAACCGTCTCGATCCAGCGGGGTCGGGAGGGCTCGGGCTCGATCTTGGCCCGCAATCGGTTGATGTGCGAGTTGACGGTGTGTTCGTAGCCCTCGTGCCCGTAGCCCCAGACCGAGTCCAGGAGCTGCGCCCGGGTGAAGACCCGTCCGGGGTGAGAGGCGAAGTGCACAAGCAGGTCGAACTCCTTTGCCGTCAGCCGGATCTCTTCGCCGTCGACCGTGACCTGCCGCTCCGCCGGCTGGATGCGGAGCGCCCCGTGCTGGATCGCGGCCAGTGGCGCCTCGGTCCCGCGAGCCGCCAAGGCCTCGACTCGCCGGAACAAAGCCTTGACCCGCGCCACCAGCTCCAGGATGGAGAAGGGCTTGGTGAGGTAGTCATCGGCGCCGATCTCGAGTCCGAGGACGCGGTCGAGCTCGGTCGAGCGGGCGGTGAGCATCAGGATCGGCACGTGTCGCTTGGCCCCCGCTCGGAGGCGCTTGCAGATCTCGAGACCGTCCAGTCCGGGCAGCATCAGATCCAGGATCACGAGGTCGATATTCCCGGCCTCGGCCCGAGCCAGGCCTTCCGGTCCCCGATGCTCGATTGTGGTCCGGCAGTCGAGATCCCTGAGGTGGAGCTCCACCAGATGAGCGATGTCGGGATCGTCTTCGATCAAGAGGACCTGGCGCTGGGCAGTCATGGGGCTGTCATTGGGCAGGTCTGGGGTTCGGAACCTGGGAGTCCGCTCGGCTCAACCGCATGCCGTGCTCGGGTTCGCGGCTCGCGAAAGTCTATGCGCCCAACCTCACGAAATCTTCACGCTGTCCGGCCGGAAATGTGAATCCTTCGTGAGGACTTGGCGGCTCCGGCGTGATGTCATTCGTACTCCAGCGGAGGAGACCCATATGACCCACCCAACCCTAGCCGTCGTCGTCGCACTTGGTACATTGACAGCGGTTGCCAGTGCCCGGGCCGAAGCCGAGGCCGGTGGCGACTCAGCCGGAGAGACCGTGTATTCGAAGCCTAGTGACGACGAGTTACGCTCGAAGCTGACGCCTTTGCAGTATAGCGTGACCCAGGAGGACGCCACCGAGCGGCCTTTCGCCAATGAGTACTGGGACAACAAGAAGGCGGGCATCTACGTCGACATCGTGAGCGGGGAGCCGCTTTTTAGCTCGCTCGCCAAGTATCGGTCGGGCACCGGATGGCCGTCGTTCTGGGAACCCCTCGAGCCGGGCAATTTGGTCGAGAAGGTGGACCGCAAGCTCTTCATGACCCGCACCGAGATCCGCTCAAAGCACGGCGATTCCCATCTGGGCCACGTCTTCACCGACGGACCTCGGCCCACCGGTTTGCGCTACTGCATGAACTCGGCGGCGCTGCGGTTCATTCCGGTCGCCGAGCTCGAAGCCGAAGGCTACGGCCGCTACCTCGCTCTCTTCGGCCAGGCCGGGGATGAGGGCGAAGGCGAAGGCGAAGGCGCTGCGTCCGACGCCGGCTAGCCGGATTCGCTACCAGCAGGAGCGTTCCGAGACCGGTTCGGACGCGCGGGCCGGGGCTCGATAGAGTTGCGGAATGGCGGTACTCGACGGAATCCGCGTGCTCGAGATGACCGAGGCGTTGGCCGGACCCTACTGCGCGATGGCGTTGGGGGACCTGGGGGCCGACGTCATCAAGATCGAGCGGCGCGGTCTCGGTGACCAATCGCGGCGCTGGGGACCGCCGTTCCTGGACGGGGAGAGTGCCTATTTCCTGTCGGTCAACCGCAACAAGCGCTCGATCGAGCTGGACATCCGCGATGCCGGCGATCTTGCCGTTCTGCACGGGTTGATCGCTTCGGCCGACGTCTTCTTGACCAACAATCCGCGCATGGACTCGCTCGCGCGGTACCGGCTGGACCCGCATACCGTCGCCGGTCTCAACCCGGCCCTGGTGTATGGCGCGATCAGCGGCTACGGGCACACCGGCCTCAAGGCCGGCCGCGGCGGCTACGACGTCATCGCCCAGGGCGAGGCGGGTTTGATGGCGATCACCGGCGGTCCGGACGATGGGCCGATGCGCTACCCGACCGCGATGGCCGACATCTCGGCCGGCGTCTACGCCCTGCTGGGCATTCTGGCGGCTCTGTACGAGCGCGACCGGGAGGGGCAGGGTACCGGACGCGGCCAGCTCGTGGACGTCTCGCTTGTCGATAGCCAGCTCACCTGGCTGGCCAACATCGCCGGATCCTACTTCGCCACCGGCGAGCGCCCGGTCAAGATCGGCAACGCCCATCCGTCGATCGTGCCCTACCAGCCGTTCCGGGCGCGGGACAAGGACCTGATCGTGGGAGTCGGGACCGAGCCGCTATGGCGGCGCTTCTGCCGGGTTCTGGGAGTGGAGGAGACTCTGATGGAGGATCCCCGCTTCGCCACCAACCCGGACCGGATCCGGAACCGGGCCGAGCTCCTGCCGGCGCTCGAGGCGATCTTCGCCACCCGGGACGCTGCGGACTGGGCTGAGGCCCTGGTGGCCGAAGGCATTCCCGCCGGCCCGATCAACTTCCCGGACGAGGCCGTGGCCGACGAGCACGTCCGGGCGCGGGGCATGATCGTCGAGCTGGAGCACCCGCTCCTGGGCCTGGTGCGCTCGATCGGGCTCCCCATCAAGGCGACGTCGGCGGGCCCGACCTACAGGCGCCACCCGCCGCTTCTGGGCGAGCACAACGAGGAGATCCGGGCCGAGCTAGCGGCCGCTCTCGAGCCCGACGACCCGGCTTAGCCGGCGTCGCCGAGCATGGCCTCCCGGTAGAATCGTACCGGGATCGGACCCATGCGCATCATGCCGTCCAGGAACTCCTTCAAGTCGAAGTCCGGGCCGCGGGAGCGCTGGACTTCCTCGTACAGGCTCATGACCTGCTCGTATCCCTGGAAGTAGCTGGTGAGCTGGGGAGCGCTGGTGATCGACCGGCGCCACATGTTGGCGGCGAACTGCTCGTCCTGGAGCGCTTCGTCGCGGACGAAGGCCAGGACCTCGTCCCGGGTCATGCCCTGGGTGTGAACGCGGATGTCGACGATGGTGCGGGCGATGTTCTCGAGCTGCTTCTTGAGATGGGCCAGCCGGTCCAGCGGGCCGCCCCAGCCGAGATCCAGCATCAGGCGTTCGCAGAAGGTTCCCCAGCCTTCGATGTAGACGCCATCGCCGAAGAGCGCGCGCACCTTGCGCGGATGCCGGGCGGCCAGCTTGAGCTGGAGATAGTGGCCGGGAATGATCTCGTGCGGCGTGATCATGACGTTGAAATGGTGGTTGAAGTCCCGGAAGAAGCCCTCGAGCTCCTCGGCGCTCGCGTCCGGCCGCGGCGTCGGCAGGAAGAGCAACGTCTTGGAGTCGGCGTCGGCGAACGGCCCGGCGGCGTAGACGCCGCCCACGCTCTGACCCACGAAAAACGGTGGCGATCGATCGATGATGAGGGTCAAGGGCTCGGGCAGGGTCATGACGTCGCGCTCGCGCACGAAGGCGACGGATTCGGCAACCAGGGTTCGGTAGTCCTCGAGAAACTCGTCGGTGTCGGCGGCGTGATCCCGGGCGACCCGGTCGAAGAGAGCAGCCAGAAGCTCCCGGTCTTTGGCCGGAGCCTCTTGCCCGGGCAAGAGGTCCTCCCAGACCGAGCGGCCGAAAGCCGCGGCTTCGGCCCGCTTCTCGCCCAGCGCCGCCTCGGCCCGGGCCAGTACCTCGGCTAGGGGAGTCTGGAGGCCGGTTACTCGCCGGAAGCGCTCGGCGTAGTGTTTGCCCAGACGGGGGGCGCCGGTGGCGCGCTCGGCGAGCGTTTCAACGCTCGCGGCCAGCTTGTCCAGAGCCGCGGCCGCGGCGGCGCCGGTGAGCTCGAGTGAAGGGCGAAGCCCCGCCTCGAGCCCCGCTTCGAGAGCGGCGTCGAGAGTGGCTTCGAGAGCGGGGTCGGCGTCCCCCGCCCGGGCGAAGCCCTCCCGGTAGAACCTGGCCGAGGCGCGGAGCTGGCCGGCGGCCATGCGCGCGATCTCGGGCGCGACCCGCCCCGGATCACTCGCGCTCAGCGCGGCTTGGGCTTGCGCCGCCAGCCGGGGCAGCAGGGCGGCGCGGTCGCGGGCCGCGCTCAGCCTCTTGGACAAAGGCAGGTCGTCGCGGACCAGGAGCATCACGGTGGCGTTGCTTGCCAGGCCGCTCCAGTACAAGGGATAGGTCGCCGGCAGGTGGAGGACTTCGTGGTCGAAGAGCTCCCTTTGTGCCCGCCGCAGCACCAGCTCCAGATCCCGCCGGTCGTCGAAGCCGAGATCCGTTCCAGCCAGAGCGTTTTCGATCTGGGCCGCGATCGTCCGGTTGAAATCGACCCAGGCGCCGAGCGTCTCGGGCGAGAGGTCTTCGAGCCGCGAGTCGAATTCGTGCCGTCCGGCCGCGGTCGCTCGGGTGGGAAAGGTCTCGAAGTAACGTTCGACGTAGGCCTGGGCCAGGGGAGGGCCGTAGCTGGAGGCCGGTTCGCCGCCTAGCGCGCCGTCGGCGCCGCTCAGGAGGGCCAAGACGGCGGCGAGCCAAGTCAATCGGTTCATGCCGGCAGTCTAGCGGAGGGGCGGTTCTGACCGAATTGATTCGGTCTAGCTGACCTGCCCTTGGGAGCCCGACCGCAAGTTCCGCTTGAGGAGCTTGAGGTGGCGGCCATACGGCTCGCGCTCTAGCCCGAAGACGGGACCGGCGATGCCGGGGTAGCGGGCGACGATGTCGTCGAGCTCGGCGAGGGCTTGTTCGAGCCTGGTACCTCGTTCGCTAGTACCTAGGTCTTGTCTGACCCGCTGGGCGAGGGCCAAGCGCTCCTCGAGGCGGTTCCGCGAGCCCAGTCCCAGGATGATGCCAGCCACCTCCGGCTGGCTCAGGACCCAGCCGGCGGCGAGTCGGGCGGTCGGCACCTCGTGGCGGGCGGCGGCCGTCGCGACCGCGCCGAGAAGCTCCTGGAAGGTCTCCCAGCCCAGCTCGTCCAGAATCTCGCGGTACTTCACCAGCGAGCGGTTGGCGAGCTCGCCGTCGGGCCGCTCGCGGCCCCGGTAGCGATCGGTCAGGAAGCCTCCGGCCAGCGAGCCATAGGTCAGGAGCCGGAAGCCGGAGCGTCGGGCGAGCGTGGTCATCGCGCCCGCCGGACGCCGGTCCACGACCGAATACTGAACCTGATTGCTGACGATCGGCACGCCTGCCGCGAGGATGGGCTCGAGATGCTCGGCATCGAAGTTGGTGACTCCCAGATGCCGGATCTTGCCTTCGAGCCGGAGCTCGTCGAGCCAGCCCGCGACCGCCACCGCTCCCGGTACTTCGTAGTCCCACCAGTGGAACTGGACGAGGTCCAGACGCTCGACCCCGAGACGCCCGAGCGAGCACTCGATGGCGCCGGCGACCGAGTTCCGGGTCAGGGTCGGCAGCTCGTCGAGGTCGGGAACGTACTTGGTGTGGATCTGAACCTCCGCGCGCCGCGCGCATCGCGCCAGAAAGCGGCCGAGGGCGTTCTCGACGCCGGTGTAGATGTCGGCGCAGTCGAAGGTGGTCAAGCCGCCATCGACCAGCTCGGCCAAGCGCCGCTCCAGCTCACCGAAATCGGACGGCCGGGTACCGCCGTGGCCGGCGGCGAGCTGCCAGCAACCGGTCAGAACCGGCGCGATGGGGTAGCCGGGCGCGAGTTCGACCCGGCCGGCGGCGGCCGGAGTCACTCGGCGCCGGGCTTGAGGGGCGTCAAGGTCACCTCGCCGTGCCGGAAGGTGCGCCGGCCGGTGCGGGTGATGCGAAAGACGCCGCCGCAGTTGGGATCGGGACAGGCGATGTCGGTGTCGGTGGTCATCCAATCGGTGGCGGCGGTCTCGCGCTGCTTGGCGGGCAGGAGCGGCAAGAGCGCCGCTAGCGGATAGATCGGGAAGGTCTGGCCGGCCGGCAGCGACAGGTTCTCACCGGAGAGCTCGAAGAAGTCGCCCTCTTTGTGATTGCAGACCATCGGCTTGTCCGAGGCGACGACCTCGATCCGAAGGTCGTAGAGGGTGAACGCGTCGTCGTGGCTCATAGTCGGTCTCCTTCGGAATCGCGAGTCTAGCCTGCCCGCCTCTCCGGACTTCGATCGTGAGGCCCGAAACGGCCGAGTCCACCGTGCTTTGCACTCGTCGATCTCTCAAGCACTGGGCACCTCAGCTTGGAGTCGATCTGACCCTCAAGCCCAGAACGTCCGGGTAGTTTGGCCCGGCGCGATGCCCGCTCGCGCGCCGCGCCGGCCGCCGAGCGCGCGATAGGCTTCGCCGTCACAACTCGAATCCGTCATGTCGCACCGTCCTTTCCCGGAGCCTCCACCCGCCAAGTGGCACTGGCCGATCGCCGTGGCGGTCGGCGTCCTGGCTTTTCTCGGCTACGTCGGCTTCGATCAGGGGTACCTGCATTGGTTCTTCCTGGTGCCGTTTCTCTGGATGGTCCGGGACGCGTCTCCCGGCCGCGCCTTCGCCCTGGGATGGGTGGCGGCCTCGGTATCGATGCTCGGGGCGATGCCCTGGATCGCTTACGCCGTCCATCAGTTCAGCGGCGCCTCCCGGCCCGTGGCCCTGGCCGCTCTCGTTGGGATCACCGCCTTCCATGGGCTCTTTGGCGGGGCCATTGCCTGGGCCGTGCGCCGGCTGGCCATCCGGACCGACCTGCCCATGGCTTGGTCGTTGCCGTTCGCCTGGGTCGCGGTCGAGTTCGTGTTTCCGTTCCTTTTTCCCTTCCAGCTTGGCGCCGCTCAGTACCGGCTCAGCACCTTGATCCAGGTCGCGGACGTCACGGGACAGGCGGGACTTTCCTTCTTGGTGGTTCTGGCAAACGGGGCTCTCTACGAGACCCTTAGGACTCGTAGGCTCGCTCCCGTGGCCGGCATGCTCGCGCTTCTGGCCGTGACGATTCTGTACGGCTTCGTGCGCATTCAGCAGATGGAAGGGCGCGCGGCCGTGGCTCCGAGACTCGAGGTGGGCCTCGTTCAAGCGGGTATCGGGGCCCGGGAGGCCCACCGGGATCCCGCCGCCTATGCCCGCCGACATCACCGGCTGACTCACGAGCTGGCTGGGGCCGCGGATCTCGATCTCGTGGTGTGGCCGGAAACGGTCGTTCGCATGTCCCTTGCGGCCGGAGAGACGGCCGCCGGCCGCCGGGTCCTCGCCCCCACGGGTTTGCCCACGCTGTTTGGCGCCCTCGTGGACGAGGCCGCTCCCGAAGGCAACCGGCTCTTCGGCTCGGCGATTCTGGCTGGACCGGACGGCGTTGCGCTGGCGCGCTACGACAAGAGAAAGCGAGTGCCCTTCGGCGAGTATCTGCCGGTGGTGGACTCGGTTCTGGACCGAGCGCCGTCTCTGGCTCGCGAAGTCGGCAACCGCCGGCTGGTGGCCGGCGCTGAGGACGACCCGATCGTTTTCGATGGACGCGGGCTGGCGGTGACAATCTGTTATGAAAGCCTCTTTCCGGGAGTGACCCGGCGCACGTTCGGACACGAACCGGTTCCGGAGCTTCTGGTCAACTTGACCAACGACTCCTGGTACGGCAACGGCCATGAGCCCAAGCAACATCTCGTCCTCGCCTCGCTCCGCACGATCGAGTTCCGGCGCGCGATGGCTCGGGCAACCAATACCGGGATCAGCGGCTTCGTCGGGCCTACAGGGAGAATCCTGGCCCGGACTCGGCTGGACGCCGAAGCCACCCTGGCGGGCAACCTGCCGCTTCTCGACGGTCGCACGGTGTACGCGCGCCTCGGCGACTGGCTCGCCTGGATGAGCCTTCTCGCGGTCCTTGCCGGCCTCGGTTCGGGTTGGCTGGGTTCAGCCCGCCGGCGGATCCTCTAGAGCCCGTTGCCGCGGCCAGTGGTGGGCATGGTTCCAGCCGAGGGCACCAAGGGCCCCCGGCAGCGGCCTACCCTGAAACAGCCCTAGGCGGGAGCGGCCTTGGTCTTGGGCCGGCGCAGCCACCACACCAGAAGCAGTAGAACCAGAGCGGTCACGACAAGCGGCAGCCAGGGCAGGGCCTGAGGCACCACGAGCGTGAAGTCGGCTCGATCCTGGGCGCCGCTGGCGTCGGTCACGATCAGGCTGACCGCGTGCTCCCCCGGCTCGAGCTCGAGCTCCATGCCCGATCCGAGGAAGGCGCCGTCGGCCGAATCGAACCAGCGACGATGAGCGATCGTGCCCAGTCCGTCCCGGTCCGAGCTCTCGGCCGACGACAGCACCGCAGTGTCCGTCTGACTGATTCTGGCCACCGGCGGGAAGTTTGCGACCGAGCCTCTGAGGCTGACCAGCACGGTCTCGGTGAGTTGGCCGAATGGCGGCACGCTGAAGCTGCCCGTCATCTGCCCATCGGCCCGGAACTCCCGGTCCTCCCGATCCAGGCGCGCGCTTACGACGTGCTCTGGCAGGATCTCCAGGTTGCCGACCGAGCGCAGGCCGAGATAGTCGACGCCGCCGTGCAAGCGCACCGACGGGAAGCTCAGGTTGCCGTCTTCGTCCATCGTGCCCGGCGCGGGATCGGCCAGGATGAGCGTCAAACCGCTCAATTGGAACGGTCCGATAGCGGCGTCTCCGGCGGAGACATCGGCGTCGGCCACCGACACCGAGCAGGCTCCCTCCTGCTCCTCGCAACCGTCGATGAACAGCCGGAACGAGCCCGAGATCGGAATGTTCGGGGTCGCGAAATTGGCCAGCGGTCCGGAGAGGGTCACGTTGGCGTGCGAGGCCTCGTCGAGAGTGATGGTGAGGGCATCGCCGACGTTGGTTCTGCCGTCCGAATACACGGTCTCGGTCTCGGGCGGACAGGTCGCGGTGTCGAACTGGGTCACTGCGCTGGCCCGCTCGCAGATCTCGAACTCGTGTCCGGGTTGCTCGGGCGTGGACACGCACAGGGCGTCACACTCGGTGATGAGCTCGGTCTGGGGTGTGTCTGGCGGCGCGCAAAAGCGAAGGGTGTCCGTACGCGTCCCGATCTCGGTCGGGCTGTCGTTCTCGTCGACACAGGCCTCGCCGATCCAGGTTCCCTCGCAGACCTGGCACAGGCAGTCGCAGCCGTATTCATCTTGTGCCGGAGCCGGTGTGGAGTCTGAATCGCCTCCCGAGGCCACGACGAACAACGAACAGCCAACCGAGCCGATGTAGACGACGATCCCCAGCGCGGCAAGGCGCGTCAGGATCCGGAGCCATTTCACGTCGGGTCCTTTGAGTGCCTGCATCGGGTCCCTCCTAGGCACAGTCGCAGCCGTAGGTGTAGCTGCCCACGCCTCGCCAGGACAGCTCGGGTCCTTGTGGCGAGTCCGGCACCTCTTCGCAGAGGACGGAAAAATCGGGCTCGCCGCCGACATCCTGGACGGTACCGTCGCAAGGCTTGCAGGAGTTCTCGCAGCCGTTCTCGGCGGTCTGGATGAGGCCCTCACGGCCGTCCCGGACCGCCTGCTCACAAGCGTCGGCGTCCGGGTAGTAGACCGCTTCGCTGGTGACCGTGTTGCTGAAGCCGTTGGGACAGCAGGCGCCGAGGAACATCGCAACCGCAATCAAACCGAGAATTCGTTTCATGGCCCCTCCGTGTTCGGACAGCGCCGCCGCGCGTCCGTACCCGACATCTGATGTGTTTCAAACAGCATAACACGCCCTCCCAAGCCGAAAACGGCGTGCCAGGATCGTCACCCGTGTATTCGTTCCGAGCGTCGGGCAAGGGGCCTTGAGGCCGGGCAGTGGACGAGCATGCGCGGCTGGTACCCTCCATTTTCGAGTCGTGAAGGATCGCAGGACCAACGATGGCGGCCAGAAGCGCCTGACGTTTTTCGGAGGCGTCACCGGTGCCGTAGCGCCGATTGCCCTGTTTCTGGCCGGCGTCGTGTGGCTGGGGCTCTCGGGCGCCCCCGACGAGCGCGGCTTCTGGCCGATCCTTCTGGCCGCCCTGGCGCTAGGGCTGTTTCTGGCTCGGGACCGGACCGCTTATTCGGAAACGGTACTTGCCGGCATGAGCCGGCCGATCGTCGCGCTCATGCTCCTGGCCTGGTTCCTGGCCGGGGTGCTGGCGACACTGCTGCGCGCGAGCGGCTTGGTCGAGGCCCTCGCGGGTCTTGCCGGCGCGGCCGGCTTGACCGGTGGCGCCTATGCGGTAGCGGCTTTCTTCGTTTGCTGCCTGGTCTCGACGGCCACCGGCACAAGCCTCGGGACCCTGATTCTGTGCGCGCCGCTTCTCTATCCGCCGGGAGCGGAGCTGGGCGCCGTTCCGGCGGTTCTCATGGGCGCGATCCTGGGCGGAGCGACCTTCGGCGACAACATCTCCCCGGTCTCGGACACCACGATCGCCTCGGCATCGACCCAGGGAGCCGAGATCGGTTCGGTGGTGCGGAGCCGTTTGAAGTACGCGCTGCCGGCGGCGGCGGTGGCGATCCTCGGGTACGGACTCTTGGGGGGGACCGGCGGTGGTCCGGTTGGGCAGGCGGCGGCGGGATCGGCTGCCGGACCGGCGTTCGAGCCCGTGGCGCTGGTGATGCTGGCTTCGCCGGTACTGATTCTGGCCTTGTTGCTGTCGCGCAGGCACCTTCTCGAAGGGCTCTTTGCCGGCGTCGTGGCGGCTGCCGTTCTGGCGCCGGTCCTGGGTCTGATCGAGCCCAGCCAGATCTTCTGGATCGATCGGGAGGCCTATTCGGCCAAGGGATTGGTGATCGAGGGTATCGGCCGCGGCGTCGGTATCTCGGTCTTCACGCTTCTACTCATGGCCCTGGTCGCGGGCTTCGAGGCCTCGGGGCTCCTGAGCCGGTTGATCGAAGGGGCCGAGCGCCGCACGCGGACGGCGCGTGGAGCCGAGCTCTGGACCTTCGCCACCATTTCGGCTGCCGTGTTGCTGACGACACACTCGGTCGTGGCGCTCCTGGCGGTCGGTCCGTTTGCCCGGCGCGCCGGGGAGCGTTTCGGTCTTTCGCCCAACCGGCGCGCGAACCTTCTGGACGTCACAGTCTGCACGTATCCCTTTCTGGTGCCGTACTGCATTCCGACCTTGCTGGCGTCGAGCTTGAGCGCCGGCGCCGAGGGCATGCCCCGCGTGTCGCCCTTCGAAGTGGGGGTGGCGAACGCCCACTCCTGGGCGCTCCTCGTGATGGTGCTGATCGCGATCGGAACGGGCTTCGGCCGCGAGACGGACCTCAGCTAGCGCGATTGCGTGGCGCGTTCGCGCCCGAACACCCGCCGCAGCAGATCGGTCGTCCGCGCCAGGGGATCCTCCCGGATGCGTGCCTCTTCCTCTCGGAGGACCGTAAACAGACCCTCGAGCGCTTCCTCGGTCACGTAGTCCTCGAGATTGATCGCCGGCGTGGTCACTAGCGGCAGCCGGTTGTAGGTCTCGGCCAGATCGGCGTAGAGGCGCGCCAGGCCAACTTCATTCATAGTCTCGACGACGACCGGTTCGAACCGGCTACGGATCTCGCCGCCGGTGCGCTCTTCGAGAAAGTCGGTGGCGGCGGTGCCGCCGCCCTCGAGGATTGCCACGGCATCGGGGAAGGTCAGGCTGCGAATCTCGTCCCAGAAAATCTCGCGGGCCTCGCCGGCCGCTTCCTCGGCGGCGCGGTTCATCTGGATCTCGAGCTCATCCACTTTGCCTCCGAGCCCCAGCCGACGAAGTGCCGAAGCCAGCTTGTCGAGCTCGTCCGGAATCGCGATCCGGATGAGCTCATTGGCCAGGAAGCCGTCAATACGGGCGGTCCGCTCGACGGTTCGCTCGGCGCTGACCTCGAGGGCTTCGCGCAGTCCGGCGATCACGGTCTCTCGGTCGAGAGCCTGCGAGGGCTCTAGGGCGCCCGCAAGGATCTCGTCCAGAGCCGTGCTCGAGCAGCCGCTTGCCAGCAGGACCGGAGTCAGAAGAAGGACCGTGACGCGGGCTCGAAAGAAGCGGCCGTTCATCGGCGCATGGTACCGGAGCCGGCTTCGATCCGCCTCCGATCGCCGGGGGTCCGGCGCGGGCGGCTGCCGCGCCGGTTGTGGAAACGGGCCTAGGCGATCTTGATGTGCCAGGGCTCGTGGCGGACACCGAACGGATTGGTCTCGGTGTAGCGGATCTCAACGTAGCCGAGGCGAATCAACTGGCGGTACTCGGGCGTCAGGGCGAACTCGGCCGAGAAGTTCTTGAGCCCGTAGTCCACGCGGCCGATGTCGAAGTCTCCGATCGCGTGGTACGAGTAGCCTGGAGGCGCCAGCGAACGCGAAGCCTGGGACAAGTTACCGCCGGTCTCGACCGCCTTCGAAAGGAAGAGCTGGTACTGCTTGGCGATGCCTCGGACGCCCGAGGTCAAGACGACCCGCTCACCCAGGTCGCGCCGGATCTGGTCGAACCTTGCCAGCGGCTCGCCACGGAGCAAATAGTGGCCCGATCCTGCGATCTTCTTGACGTCCCGTTCGGCGATGACTGCCGTTTGGCGGGTGAGTACCTTGTCCCCAAAGAAACCGTAGTTCGCGGCATCGGTATGGAAGATCTCATCCAGAAACTCGATCTCTTGGCGCGGGAAGGCTCCGATGGCGCTGTAGCGTGCCGCGTACTTGAGGAGCTCATCGAAGGAAACGAGATTGAAGTGCCCGTGCCCGATGTAGCGGAGGGCGCGCTCGACCCGGGCTGCGCTGGCTTCCAAGAGCTCGACCCGGCTTGCCGCCAGTAGGTAGTCGTCGTCGTAGGTGCGGTCGAAATCCTGGATCTTGTGCAGATGGCCGCCGCTTCGGTGTCCGGAGCCCTCATCCGAGGGAGGATCGATGTGAGCGATGCCGGAATCGGCCAGGCCGGGGTCGGGCGCCGGTCGGTCGGGCGCCGGTCGGTCGGACGGCGGGATGACGCGCACCCGGCGAGTTCCCTCGAGCGCGCAAGCGCAGCCCGCCACGGGCAAGGCCTTGAGGAACGATCTTCGGTTGAATAGCGCCATGCGGTTCGTCCGACCGGTGAGCGCCGGCAGTATAGCGATACACTTCCGGCCGGGGCCGTAACACGTTCCACAGCCAGAGCCGAGTGTCTGAGCCAGGATGACCCGATCGGCTCCAGCGAGCCGCGACGGCTAGCGCGAAGAACCATGACCGACGACGAACGAGACCCGGAGCCGATCGAGGCCGAGCTTCCGGAGTCGCCCCAGGCGTCCGATCTGGTTGGTTCGCCCGCTTCGCCCGAGGCCGATTCGACCGAATCGATCGAGTTGGCCGAGCTGGAGGCCGAAGACGACTCGCCCTGGGGCGCGCTGACGACCCTTCTGATCCTCGGCGCGCTGGTCTTGGGGGTCACCTACCTGGCGCGGCACCTGGCACCTACAGACGTCCGAGGCGCCGGCGGCAAGGAAGCCTCGGTTGCTGCGGCGGGAGATCCGGAGCCTCCGGGTCCGGAGTCCGAAGCCGTCGAGAGCCAACAGATCGTTCGATCCGACGCGTCCGGAGACCCAGCCCACGACTCGGATCGCCCGCCCGGCGAGGATCTCGCCGGGAGTCCGGCCGTTTCGTCTACACCGGCGGCTGAGGCCGGGATGGCCTCGCACTCCGCGCTGCAGACGCCGGCTGCTGCCGACACGGTCGTCGGCGATACCGAGAGTGCCCACTCGGCTCTCGAGGATGTCGATCCATCGGCTCAGAGTCCAGACGCCGTCAACACCGCACGTCTCGACCTGTGCGGACGGATCGGTCGCAAGCTGGGGAGCGTTGATCGGAGTGATTGCGTCGACAGCCGGCTTGCCACGACGGGCGCCCGTTCGGTCAACGGCGCCCCCATTCTGATGGCCGAGTTCCCGCCCCTTGCCGCTCGCGAGTCGCTCGGCCGGGTGCTGCTTTTCGGGGGCATTCACGGAGACGAGTACTCCTCGGTTTCCATCGTCTTCAAATGGCTGTCGATCCTCCAGCGCAACCACTCGGGGATGTTTCACTGGCGGGTGGTGCCGCTCTTGAATCCCGACGGCCTGCTGCGCTCCAAGGCGCAGCGCATGAACGAGCATGGCGTCGATCTCAACCGCAACTTTCCGAGCCCCAACTGGCACGTCGAGGCGTCGGACTACTGGATCCGGCGTACGTCACGGAATCCGCGCCGGTATCCCGGTACCGACCCCTTGAGCGAGCCCGAGTCTCAGTGGCTTTTCGATCAGATCCAGACCTTCCGCCCGTCGGCGATCGTCTCCGTCCATGCTCCGAGCAAGGTCGTTGACTACGACGGCCCGCCGGAGCCCCCAGAAAAACTCGGCTCCCTCTACCTGAAACAGATGGGCACCTATCCGGGCTCGCTCGGCCGCTACGCCGGCGTCCATCTGGGCCTGCCCGTGGTCACTATCGAGCTGCCCAGCGCGGGCATCATGGTGAGCGAGGCCGAGCAGCTTCGCATCTGGCGCGACCTCATCGCCTGGCTCAAGGTCAACGTGCCCAAGCAGCGGCCCGACCTGACCGCGGCGGCCGATGCCGACGCTCCGGCCGAAGCCGAGACTCCGGGTCTCGGCGGCGAGTAGCGAAGCACTAGCCGTCGAGGGGTGCCAGCGGTGGCCGCGACACAGACCGCCGCTCGTTCCAGCCAAGAAACCGGTGCGACGAGCCGCCAGTCGGCCCGGCGCCTCCTGCCGTACAATCCCCCGCGGAAGCGCTCGGGGGCTGGTGCCTCCCGCGGTCTTCAAAACCGTAGTCCGGCGTGGGATGCCACGTCGGGGGTGGGTTCGATTCCCATGCGCTTCCGCCATTCGCTATGCGAATGGCCGAGTCGCATGGTCATCGGTCGTCGCACCGCCGCCTGACGGCGACGCTGCTCTAGAGCGATTCCCATGCGCTTCCGCCATTTCGCCGCCAAGGCGGTAAGTGAGGTTCCTCCGTTGGTTTGCGAAGACACCGCTCCGCTAGAATTCGAGCAACCTGACGAGAAAGGAGTCTCCCGACAGGACGGGTCCCATGATTGGAACCACTGTCTCCCATTACAAGATCTTGGAGAAGCTCGGTGGTGGCGGGATGGGAGTGGTGTTTCAGGCGGAGGACTTGACGCTGCGCCGGCGGGTGGCACTCAAGTTCCTACCTGACGAACTGGCCGAGGATCCCGAAGCGCTGGCGCGTTTTAAGCGCGAGGCCCGGGCGGCATCGGCGCTCAACCACCCGCACATCTGCACGGTCCACGAGTTGGGGGAGGAGGAGGGCCGCGCCTTCATCGTCATGGAGCTGATGGACGGCCAGACCCTGAAGTACCGGATCAGCGGCGAGCCAATGTCCGTCGAGCAGGTAGTCCGACTCGGTGCTCAGGTGGCGGATGCCTTGGACGCAGCGCACGGTGCAGGCATAGTCCATCGCGACCTCAAGCCGGCGAATCTGTTCCTGACCCGCCGCGGTGACGCCAAAGTGCTCGACTTCGGGCTCGCCAAGGTGAGCGAAGACCGGGCACGACGGGAGTCCCACTCCGAAGATGCCGAGACCGAGCCGGCTCGCGAGCAGTTGACGACTCCCGGCACTGCGATCGGCACAGTTGCCTACATGTCGCCCGAGCAGGTGCGCGGAGAGGAGCTCGACGCGCGAACCGATCTCTTCTCGCTGGGAGTTGTGCTCTACGAAATGACGACGGGCAAGCAGCCCTTCGCTGGCAAGACCGCCGGGGCGATCTTCAATCGGATTCTGAGCGAGGCCCCGACCGCCCCGGTCCGCATCAACCCGGATCTGCCCGACGAGCTCGAACGCATCCTCGACAAGGCGCTCGAGAAGGACAAGACGCTTCGGTACCAGCACGCCTCCGAACTCAAAGCCGACCTCAGCAGGCTGCAGCGGGATGCCGTCGCTGCATCTGTGTCGGTCACGGCTCCAGCGGCGGCCGGGCCAGCGGCTCCGGAACGCGCACAGGCTTCAACGACCGAGTCGAGCGCGACGCCTTCGAGTCGGAGTCTCTGGATCGGGCTGGGAGCGGCAGCCCTGGCCGTAGCGCTCGCAGCCGGTTTCTGGTTCGGCACGGGAAGAGACTCGCCCAGAGAGACCGCCGGTCAGGCCGCCGTCGAGGCCGGCCACGCCTCGATCGCGGTGCTCCCCTTCGCCGATATGAGCCCGCAGCGCGATCAGGAGTATTTCTCGGACGGGATCTCGGAGGAGCTGTTGAATCTCCTGGCCAGGCTCCCGGGTCTGAAGGTCGCCGCTCGCACGTCGTCGTTCGCGTTCAAGGGCAAGAACGAGGATGTCAAGAAGATCGCCGAGGCCCTGGAGGTGGAGAACGTCCTCGAGGGAAGCGTGCGCAAGGCCGGCACGACGCTCCGGATCACCGCCCAGTTGATCGACGCCGACTCGGGCTTTCACCTGTGGTCGGACACCTACGACCGTGAGCTTGAGGACGTGTTCGCGATCCAGGACGAGATCGCACGTTCGATCGTCGCGGCGCTCGAGGAGAAGCTGGGGCTCGCGGCCGAGGCTCCGGAGGCGGTGCGGAGCGCGAGTACGGAGGCCTATAGCGCCTATCTGGAGGGCCGTTACTTGATGGAGAAGCGTGGTCAGAAGCCTTTGGAGCAGGCCCTTGGGTCTTTCGAGACAGCGATCGCGCTCGACCCCGAGTACGCGCCGGCCTACGCTGCGCTGGTGGAGACGACCCTTCTTCTGCAGGACACCCCCGGCCACTACGGTGACATCCCGCTGACCGAGGCGATCGCGCGGGTCGAGCCTCTGATCGAGCGCGCCCGGTTGCTGGCTCCGGACTCGCCGGAGGTCCAGGTCGCCGAGGGACTCTTGTTCAAGAATCGGGAACTTCACGAAGAAGCCGTTGCGACGTTCGATAGGGCTCTCGCGAAGAGCCCCAACATGGCGCGAGCGGTACTTTGGCGAGCGCAGTCGTTGGTCGATCTCAACCGTTACGACGAAGGGTTCGCCGCTTTGAAGCGGGCGGTGGCCCTGGATCCGCTGTCCTATGTGGCGGTCCAGAACTGGGTCGTTGTGGCGAGCTGGAGGGGCCGCTACGACGAGGCTCGCGAAACGGCGGAGAGGCTGGTCCGAGTCCGGGGAGACGCGGCGAGCTACAAGGCCCTGACGGCGCTCCACCGGATAAGGGGGCACGGGGATGAACAGCACAAGGGCTTACTGCGGGCGCTGGAGCTGGCACCCGAGGACGCCTCCATCGGACGCTTCCTGAGCTACCTCTACAGCATCTTGGGACTCTTCGACCGAGCGCAAGAGCTCAGGACGGGACCCCTCGAAAGAGTCGTGTCTCTGCAAGAAGCGGGTCGATTCGCGGAGGCCGCCGCGTTCGCTCGCACCTGGGCTCGAGAGCATCCGAGCACCTTCTCGTCCGAAATGGCAGGGCGAGCTCACCTCTGGGCGGGCGATGCCGAGGCCGCCCGCGGCTACCTCGAGCCGCTGGCGGACAAGACGGTAGGGCACGTCGGGCTCTCTTTGCTGCGTTTTGGGATCAGGGCGCGGTTTGGCTCATCCAGGCTCGACGGGCGACGGGCGACTCGGCTGGAGCCGAGGCTTTGCTCACCGAGCTCAGGGCGTACTGTGACGAGGCTCGCGCGGCCGGAGTCGTGCATCCGCAGATGCAACTTGCACGGGCGAGGGTGCTTGTCCTCGAGGGTCGTGAGGAGGAAGCGATCGACGTGTGGCGCGAGCTGGTCGAAGCCCGCTGGATCGCGGTCAACCCGAGCCTCGATCCTACTTTTCGCGTGCTTCTCGACGACCCATCCTTCAAGGAGATCATTGCCGACTGGGACCGCGAGCGCGAGCGCCAGAGGCAAGCGGTGCTCGAGCAGTTGGAGGCACGGGAGGCGGCGTAATCGATGTCCGACTCAACCGGCGGTTCGCAGGTCGCAACCTCTCTGTACAGCAGTGGTTACGAGTTGCCGGCCGTTGTCACCTGTTGGATTGCGACTTGCCCACTGCCCCTTGCGACCTCCCTTGGGAAGGTGAAGTCGTAGTCCTGGTGCGGGGGCCGCTGCTACCTCACACTCCGACTGGCCGGCGGATCTTTCGAATCCTCTTCAGTTCCTCGGCTTCAGCTCGCTGAGCGTGAAACAAGTCCCAGCGGAGCTGGAGGTTCATCCAGAACCCGGCCGACATCCCGAAGAACTTGGCGAGCCGAAGGGCGGTAGCCGGCGTGATGCCGCGCTTGCCGTTCACCAGCTCGTTGATCCGCTGGTAGGGGACATGGATCTTCTTGGCGAGATCGCTCTGGCTCATCTTCATCGGCTTGAGGAACTCCTCCAGGAGCATTTCCCCGGGATGAGTCGGTGTGCGATGTGTGGGTACTCGGACCATGATGGCTATTCCCTAGTGATAATCGACAACTTCGACTTCATCAGGACCCGCTTCGGACCAGGCGAAGCAGACCCTGTACTGACTGTTGATCCGAACACTGAATTGCCCACTTCGGTTGCCGGTCAGGGCCTCGAGTCGGTTGCCCGGCGGCACCCTGAGGTCATCGAGATTCTCGGCGGAGTCGAGTTGCTCCAGCTTCCGCACTGCTACCTGCCAGAGATTCCGAGGGCAGGTTCGCCTCGCGGCTTTGGTGTTACGCCCATTGAAGATGTCTTCGGTGCCGACATCTCCGAAAGAGCGGATCACGGGAGCATGATAGCACGGATAGCATGCTGTTCTTCATGGTGCACTCCTGGTGCAGTAGACGGCAACTCCTGACCACTGTGTTCAACAGTCGCCAACAGGCCAGCGGCCCACATCCAACTCGATCTTCTGTGGCTATCTGTTGGCGACAGTTGTGGCGAGTTGGATCGCGCCAGCCTTCAAGACCGTTGTCTGGCGTGGGATGCCACGTCGGGGGTGGGTTCGATTCCCATGCGCTTCCGCCATCTGCTCCACAGACAGCGGACGCGCATGCTCATCGGTCGTCGCGTCCTCGCCTGCGGCTCGGGCGCTCTAGAGCGACCCATGCGCTTCCGCCACTTGCTCCGCAGACAGCGGATGCGCATGCTCATCGGTCGTCGCGTCCTCGCCTGTGGCTCGGGCGCTCTAGAGTGACCCATGCGCTTCCGCCATTTGCTCCGCAGACAGCGGATGCGCATGCTCATCGGTCGTCGCGTCCTCGCCTGTGGCTCGGGCGCTCTAGAGTGACCCATGCGCTTCCGCCGTTCGCTTCAGACCGACCACCGCGAAGGCCACAATCGTGCCCGGAGCGACTGCGTGCCGGGCTGTGCCAGGCTGAGCCCAGAGCTATCGTCAGAAGCCCTGAAATACAATGGCTATGAGGGAATGTTGTGACATTTGAAGAAGTCAAGGCCGTATTGACAGCCTTGGTGAACGAGGGCGTCGACTTCGTCGTCATCGGTTCGATGGCGATGGCGGCGCAGGGCCTTCCACGAGCGACTCAGGATCTGGATCTTTTCGTGGCGCCAGCGCTCGACAATCTCGAAGCTCTGAAGCGGGCTCTGAAGTCTCTCTTCGACGATTCCAGCATCGATGAAATCGACCCTCAGGAGCTTGCGGGCAGGTATCCGGCAGTCGAGTACGTTCCACCGCACGGTCGGTATTCGCTGGACTTCTTGACCCGGCTCGGGGAGGCTTTCTCGTGGGAGGATCTCGCGTCGGGGAGTGAGGAGATCGACCTGGGGGATCTGAAGGTTCGTGTCGCCAGCCCCCGAATGCTGTACCGCATGAAGCGGGATACCGTGCGTCCCCAGGATCGCGCGGACGCCGCGAGGATTCGCGAGGCCTTCGATCTGGACGAGGAGAGCTCGTAGGTGCCTGTTACCAAGTACACGTCCGTGGCTGAGATGCCTGGTCCCAGAAGACTGAGACCACTCGATTCTGAGAACCTGAGAATCGCCTGCGATTTGACCGAGTTGGCCTATGGCCTGCGCCCCTGGCGGCTTGAAGCTGGTGTTCGCAAGTTCGGCTCAGCGAGCGAAGCGAGTGAGGCCCGTCTGATGCGCAAGTCAGGCCGACTCTAGCGTCCGAACAGCGGTTCTTACGGTGCGCTGGTGGTGCAATAGACGCCAACCTCCGGCCGTTCGGCTCAGCAATCCTCATCAACACGACGCCTCGCAACTACCTTGTGCGTCTGTGGTTGTCAGCTGCCGACAGTTGTCGTCAGTTGGATCCCGGCAATCTTCAAGACCGTAGTCCGGCGTGGGATGCCACGTCGGGAGTGGCTTCGATTCCCATGCGCTTCCGCCATCTGCTCCGCAGACACCGGACGCGCATGCTCATCGGTCGTCGCGTCCTCGCCTGTGGCTCGGGCGCGCTAGAGCGACCCATGCGCTTCCGCCATTTGCTGGCGTCGCGAGGAGATGGACGGAACCGCCTGGGTACGCGGTCGTCGTTCCCTCGCCTTCGGCTCGGTCACTCGGAGCGATTCCTGCTGCCGATGCCGCCTTCGGCTCGAGGCCTTCGGTGCCCTCCTCGAGCGCTGGGGCTCGCGGTGGTGGCAACGCATGGCGGTAGCATCGGCGAGCCACGGACGAACGAAGGAGCAGACATAGGTGGGAACGCTGGCGCTGAAGCACTGATACGGATGAGACCCACGACCTGGAGATCAACGATCTGGGCGATTGCCGCAGTAGCGGTTGCCTTGGGGTCCTCTTTCGCGCATGGGGAAGAACTGAGTCTGGCCGGGGCCGCGGATTGGCCCGGCTGGCGCGGTCCCGAACGCGACGGAACCGCGGTGGGGTTCACGGTACCCGAAGCCTGGCCCGAGGAGCTCCAGCGGCGCTGGAGGGTCCGCGTCGGCTCGGGTTACTCCGCTCCGGTGGTTGCCGGAGGCAGGGTGTTCGTCCAGTCCCGTGAGGATGGGCACGAGGTGGTACGCGCCCTGGAGCTGGCCAGTGGCGGGGTTCTGTGGAGCCAGCGCTACGCCGTGCCGTTCAATCCCCGGATGGGTTCGGGTCGCCATGGGCCGGGTCCCAAGGCCAGCCCCGCCTACGACGGTGAGAGGCTGTTTACGACCAGCATCACCGGCGTGCTCTCGGCCTGGGCCGCCGACAGCGGCGAGCTGTTGTGGCGGGAGGACTTCGCAGATCGCTTCAAGAAGACATTGCCACACTTCGGCGCGGCGGCATCTCCACTGGTGAATGGCTCGCGGGTAATTTCCAACTTCGGCGGCAAGGACGGTGGCGTGATCGCGTTCGACGTCGAGACGGGTGAAGAGGTCTGGGCGGGCTCGAGCGACGGGGCGAGCTATGCGTCCGCGATCGTCACCGCTTTCGGTGGCTCGCAGCAGGTCGTGACGATCAGCGCAGAGGCGGTCGTCAGCTTCGATGTACAAACGGGTCGGCCCGGGTGGCGCTACACTTTCCCGCAGTCGATGGTGCATCACAACATCGTGACCCCGCTGTCCGTCGGCGACCTGGTAGTGATCAGCGGCAAGGGCCGCGGGATCATCGCGCTGCGGGCCTCGAGCGGCGCCGACGGCTGGTCGGTCGAACCGGCGTGGCAGATCGACTCGCTGGCGATGGACATGAGCTCACCGGTTCAGAGCGATGGCCGTATCTACGGTCTTTCGCACCAAGACAAGGGCCGCATCTTCAGCCTGGACGCGGCAAGTGGTGAGATCCTGTGGACCGGCCCCGGGCGAACAGGAAACTACGCATCGCTCCTTGTCGTGGATGGGGCGATCCTCGCCCTCACGGGTTCGGCCGAACTGATCGTGCTGAGCGACAACGACAAGAGCTACGATGAGCTTGCGCGCTATGCGGTCGCGGAGAGCTCAACATGGGCTCATCTCGTTCCTGTCGACGGAGGCGTACTGGTCAAAGACCAGGATCACCTGGCGTTCTGGAGCTGGGTCGCAGGTCATTGACTTGCTATTCTTAGTCCCGCGCAGCAACTCGGAACGCATAGGGACGGCACACGCAACAAACGGAGGAAGCCCATGCGAACCGTCCGATCAGTAGTTTTCACGCTTTTGACCCTCGTGGCAGCTCCTGCCGCCACCGGTGGCTGGTACGTGCAAGCCTTCGTCGGAGCGAACTTCGCGGACGATATCGAGTTCGACGTCGATGCCGGCGCCATCGAGACATTGCTCGATGACGGGTACCTCTGGAGCGTCGGGGGCGGGTACCAATTCAAACATTTTCGCCTCGACGGCGAGCTCGACACTCCCCGCGAGACCGACGTCGATGTACACCGTCTCAACGGAGTCGATCAGGCCGGATCACGCGGTGACGTCCAATCGGAAGCCGGCATGGGCAATATCGTGTACGACTTCAACAAGGACAAGCGGGTCTCCCCCTATGTCGGCGCCGGGATCGGTTGGGCGGAGATCGAGCTGACAGACTTCGGCACCGACGAGAACCCCCAGATCGTCTCTGCGGAGGACACCCTGTTCGCATGGCAGTTCCTCGCCGGCGTGGGGATCGACGTCGACGAGCACTGGATCGTCGACTTCAGCTTGCGCTACTACGCCACGGAGGACGGCGCCTTCGAGACAGCGCCGGCCGTCGGTGCACAGCCGATAGCGGTCGACTACTCGTCGTTCAGCCTCACGGCCGGGTTCCGCTACAACTTCTGAACGGCTGGCCCGGCACCGCTGTCACGGCCTGGCCGCCTACAGAGTCTGGCTCGACTGGCGGGGGCTTCTCGTGGGCGGCGGGTGCTATCACCTCGGCCGGAAGACGACCGAAAGGCGAGGATTCTGCGCAGCTACAAAGCCCAGGGGCCGCAGGACGGGTTCGAGGGTCTCCCGAAGAGCGGACGTCACGAAATCGAGATCCGCCGACTCGTAGCCGTTCTCGGTGTAGGCGGACACGGCGCTTCCACCCGACAGTGTCGCGACGATGCCCGCAGCCTCTAGGGCCCCGGACACGAGCGCGGCGAGCTCGAGCAGGGTTCTGCCAGGTACTTCTACCGTTGACCGCTATCGGTAGACGTCGCGCCGGTGACCGATCTTCAAAACGATGACGACCAGGGTTCCGCTCGAGACACTGTAGAGAACCCGATAGTGCCCAACACGGATCCGGAAGACGTCGTCGTAGCCGGATAGCTTCCGGGCGCCGCGCGGGCGGGGGTTCTGGGCTAGTGGCAGAATCGCGCTGACGATCCGCTCCTGTTCGCCTCGGGCTAGCTTCCTGAGCTGCTTCTCTGCGCTTCTCGAGATCTCGATCGCGTAGCTAGCCATCGAGATCGAGCTCGGAGAGCACCTCAGCTAGTGGGCGCGTCGGCTCATGGCGGATGCTCTTGAGGTCCTCGACGTCCTCGAGCTCCTCGAGGCGGTCGATCAACGCCTCCTGAACGAAGTGGTTGAGGACCACGCCACGTGAGCGACAGTACTCGTCGATTGCCTTCTTCAGTGCCGGATCCACTCGGGCGTTGATCTGTACGGTAGCCATTGAATCTCCCTGGTGCTATCAATTGCTAGCAAGATTTTAGCGCAGCATCTCACTGGGCGCGAGCCTCGTGGACTCCGGCTGGGGCGAGGGGCCTCCGCGGGGGGCGGGATCCCGCTCCTGCGCACTGGGTAGTGCTCGCACCAGTCCGCCTGAGAGGGAGTGGGAGCGGAGTAGGAGGCCCAGCTTCTTGATCGCTCACATCCCTGGTTTCCCGATAGCTGAACGGGTGTCCAGCTGGACGAGGCGCAGGACCTGCCAACTCCTATCCTGTCCGATCCGACATATAGCGCATACAACGCGTTCGACCTTCTCGAAGGCCAAGTCTCACAGATCATGGACGACGCGCCGGAGGAGTACATGCGATTCGACTTCGAGACCGGGCGCGAACTGCAGCAGTCCCGCCACGGCTCCGCAACAGCGTTGGTGGCCAATCCCTGGCTCTTACCCGGCGAATTCGTCGTGGATCAGGCTGGCGTCGTTCGTCTCGCCTATCGCTACCAGGACTGCCAGGACTGGCCCGGCAAGGAGCTTCTCACCGCAGCCATCAAAGAGGCAGCTAGGAACGAAGGTTGAGGTATGCCTGCTAGGGCGCTATCCCCGCCTCCGCGAGCAGCTCGTCCAGAAGATCGGTAACCGCCAGCTCGTCGGCCGCCCCACTCAGGTAGTCCAAGTCGAGTCGCTCTCGCTGGACTCGAGCGACACCCAGGGCGTCTCGCCACTGGCGATCGGAAACCGAGCCCCCGTCGCGGTACCAAGCGAGCTTGCGCACCACGATGTCTTCCGGCGATGTGACGGGCACTCGGCCTCGAGCTTCACCGATCTCGACATGGCGACGCCGTTCGAGCTCACGCTGTGAACGGGAATCATGACCGAGGACGAAAACGTCGATCTTGAACATGGTGGGCAGGTAGATCAGATTGAACGATGACCGCCGCTCGACGCCCTCGCGGATGCGCTCGGAGTCGGCGTAGAAGTGTTCACCCAACCTCTCGATGAAGGGGCGGACCATTTCGGCGCGCAGATCGGCAACGATGTCCGCATCCTGCGTGGCTCGTGGGATCCCGAATATCGAGCTGGCGAGCGAGCCTCCGATCCAGGCCGGCGCGCCCAGATCCTCCAGGATCCGGATCACGCGCAGAGCTAGCTCAAGGGCGTCGGCGCCGGCGTCAGAGGCCATGCTCGTCGGGATCCCATCCAAAGGCGCGGATCATGGTTTCCCGGTCGATCGAGAGGGCGGCCAGGTGGAGTTTCTCCTCTTCCGCCGTTAGGTCCGAGCCGTGGCGCTGACGGATACCTGCGAGGGCCAGCTCGCGTAGCGCGCGGTTCAGATCGGTGACCCGGTCCATCCTCTGTCCAGGCGTCATGCGGCGGTAGCCCGCGACGAGTATCTCGTCGACGTCGGGGGAGGTGTCGCTCTTTCCAGACCGCATGGAAGGAGTATAGAGCACCGAGTGAGAGGATCTTGGGTGGACGCCAGAACGCTCGCGCACTTCGCAGAAGCGGGTTGTGGGGGGGCTTGGTCTCCTCGACTCTTTGAACCGCGGGTTTGGTGGTGCACTGGTGGTGCAGCAGGCGGCAACTCATGCCCACTCTCCGCAACAGCCCTCAACAAGACAGGGCCCCGCAACCATCTGCGTTGGCTGTGGTTACCAGCTGCCGACTGTTGTCGTCAGTTGGATCGCGCCAACCTTCAAGACCGTAGTCCGGCGTGGGATGCCACGTCGGGAGTGGGTTCGATTCCCATGCGCTTCCGCCATCTGCTCCGCAGACACCGGACCCGCATGCTCATCGGTCGTCGCGTCCTCGCCTGCGGCTCGGGCGCTCTAGAGCGACCCATGCGCTTCCGCCATCTGCTCCGCAGACACCGGATGCGCATGCTCATCGGTCGTCGCGTCCTCGTCTGTGGCTCGGGCGCTCTGGAGTGGCCCAGCGCGCTTCCACCAGACCCAGCTGCTATCGACTCGGTTCAGACATCGATTCGCCTCGAATCGATCACGGAGACGTGCGCGGCCCCTTCACCTCTGCTGCGGTGATGCGCTCGAAGCCGGGCTGACCCCGGAGTGGATCCCAGCGCGGATCCAGCTGAATGTAGTGCGGCGTCAACAATTCGGGAATGGAGAGTACCTGCTCCAGCGTCGCGACCGCGTCATCTGGCCGGCCGCTGTGCGCGTAGGTTTCCGCCAGATCCACCAGGAAGGCCGGTGCAGTATACGGATCGCGCTCGAGAGGGAAAAGCGAGACCGCCTGTTCGCCGGCCTCGACTGCGGCGACGGGCCGATCGAGGCGAGACAGAACAATGCCGAGCGTCGCCCAGATCCGGGGGTCCTTGGGCCGCCGATCCAGCTCCCCCCGGAGGTGCTGCTCAGCCGCTTCGAGCGCAAGGCGCTCGGCCTCAGCCTCACCTGTGATCCGGTAGGCCCTGGCCCTGAGGAGGTCCTTGGGCCAGTACCCGCGGAAGTGCGTCAGCGCATCGAGCGAGGTTTCATCCAAGACCGCCAGAGCCGCGGCGCCATCCCGAGCCAGCAGGGCGGCATGGTATTTGATCCAGACCGCCCAGAATCCTTCGGCCTGTTCGAGACCTGCCGCAACCTGAGCCGCAGCCTCCAGGTCTCCCCTCCAGAGAAGCAGATTCAGGAACTTCAGGAAGTGCCCGATCACCTGGTCGGGTACGAGTTCGATCGCTCGCGAGCTCGCGCGATCCGCACACTCGTGGCGGCGGAGCATGACGCAAGTCGAGGCCAGATTCGACGATGCATCCAAGGGGTCCAACTCTGCTGCCCGCTCGAGCTCTTCGGCCGACTCCTCGAAGCGACCCAATCGACGATAGATCGAGCCCAATCTGTTCGCCACCCGTGGGTTCGCGGGCTCCAAGCGATTCAAGTCCTGATAGGCCGCGAGGGCCGCCTCGTAGTCGCCCTCGGCATAGAGAATACGGGCGCGCGCCCAAATCGCCTCCGGAGAGTCGGGCGCGAGGGCCTGGGCGCGTGCCAGGGCCGCTCGCGCCTGCTCGAGGCGCTCGGGTCGCAGGTCTCTTCCCCAGATCACGAAGACGGCGTTCGCCTCCGCGAGAAGAGCCCAAGCCGCAGCGAATCCGGGAGCGAGGTCGGTCGCGGTCTCTGCCAGCCGGAGCGCTTGGCGCAGATCGTGGCTATGGCCGCCGGGTCGAACGTGGTGCGAGTTCGCCTTGAGGTAGGCCTGATATGCCTCGGGGGTGGCCCCTTGGAAAGCCGCTCTCTCGGCGGTGGCGAAGGCGAGACCGAGGCTGGCGGCGACCTTGGAAGCGATCTCGTCTTGGACGGCAAAAACGTCGGCAACGTCGCGTTCGAAGGTCTGAGACCAGACTTGGCGATCCTCTGCCGCATTGGCCAGCCGTGGCGTGATTCGCACGCGGCTGGGTCCGTCACTGCCCTTGGACCAGCGTACCGTGCCGGTCACCACGTGATCTACGCGCAGCTCCCGAGCGATCGTGGGCAACGACTTGCCCTCGGTGGAGTACTGAAAAGCCGTGGTACGCGAAATGACGCCAAGACCCGCCACTGACGTCAGCCGGTTGATCACTTCGTCGGTCATGCCCTCCGAGAAGTATTCGTCGTCCGGTGAGCCCAAGTTCTCGAAGGGCAGAACCACGATCATCGGGCGCTCGGCTGCGGCGCGGGACGCCGAGCCGGCCTCCGAGCCTGGCGGGTCGGCGGCGCGATCGCGCAGAGCCCACCAGGTGAACGGCGCTGCAATCAGGACCGCGAGCAGATAGGGCACGAGGCGCTTCCAATCCGGAGCGGATGAGGAAGCCGCTGGTGGAGGCACCGCCGCCGTCCTCGACACCCCGGAGTCGATTTCCCTTCTTAGGCTCTGGAGTTCGTTGCGAATGTCAAGGGCCGACTGATAGCGCTTGTCGGGATCCTTCTCTAGGCACCGCCGAACAACTCTGCCCAGGTGATTCGGAAGCTCGGCGTTGACGTCGGAGACCGAGGCCGGTTCGTCTCTCAAGATCGACGACAGGATCTCTACTGAACTGTTGCCTTGGAAGGGCAGCGTGCCCGTGGCTATCTCGAAGAGAAGCACGCCGAGCGAGAAGACGTCGGAGCGCGGGTCCGCGGGCTCGCCGCGCGCTTGCTCGGGCGACATGTAGTGAACGGTTCCGACCACTAAGCCGTCTTGGGTCAGAGCCTCGGTAGCGGTTCCACCGTCAACAGCGCCGTCCTCGGCGAGTTTGGCGAGGCCGAAGTCGAGGATCTTGACTTGGCCTTTCCCGTTGACCATCACGTTGGCGGGCTTGATGTCTCTATGGGTGATCCCCTGCGCATGGGCTTCGGCAGGGGCGTCGGCGATGGGAATCGCCAGCTCGAAGAGCCGGGAGACCGGCAGGCCGCCGAACCTCATGAGGCGGTCGAGGGTCTGGCCATCGACCAGCTCCATGGTCAGGAAGTGACGCCCACCCTCTTCTTCGACCGAGTGGATGGTGACGATGTTGGGATGGTTGAGCGAAGCGATGGTCTGCGCCTCGCGCTTGAAGCGCTCGAGCCGCCCGGGGTCTTTCGACATCTCGGCCGGAAGGAGCTTCATGGCCACCTCGCGTCCGAGCTTGGTGTCCGTGGAGCGGTACACCTCGCCCATGCCGCCTTCACCGAGCTTGGCGCTGATCTCGTAATGTGCGAATCGCTCGCCGATCAAGTTAGGCTAATTCTAGCGTCTCGAATGGTGGTTTGGGCACCTATCCGGGTTCGCTCGGCCGCTACGCTGGCATCACCTGTGCCTTCCTGTGGCACATCAGGAAGGCCGATCTGCTCGGGGGACTCAGGGCCGGACAACCGCGTGCTGGCCTAGCCGCACCCGAGAGCCGATGCAATGATCTCTGCGAACGACGGGCCGTGGTGTTCGGTCACGATTCGTCTTCCCGCCTTGGCGGGCGTGCTCTCCTCTTGCTTGCGAGGCGGGTCCCCGATCGAGCTCCAGGAACCAGGCTAAGGGACGTGCACAGCTCACGAAGAGGAGGCACGCCCGCCCCCGGCGGGCGCATCGACGCGATCTAGAACCCAGACGTCAGACTCGCGAGGCTCATCGATAGCACAGGCAAGGTAGAGGGACCCACCCTCGATCCACATGTCGGCCCAGCCCTCCCAGATCGGCGCCCCTGGGATGCGACCGAACTCCCGGAGAGATCCACCCGAGGCGGAGAGGGTGAAGAGGACTCCATTCGGGTCGAGCAGGTAGATCGTGCCGTCCTGAGTCCACTCCAACGGATACGTCCGTAACGAGGCCTCCGACGTGACGAGTCGCACCTCCTCGCCGTCGAGCTCCTTGGCCCACAGTCCCTGCGCGGCCAAGCCGATGTTGTTGACCAGCAGCTCGCGGCCCGTGGCCGAGAAAATCGCTTGGATCTTCTCGCCGTCGAGCTCTCGAAACATCTCGCGCTCCTCGCCCGTGGAAAGGTGGTGGAGCACATAGACCATGTCGGAGGCGGTGCCATAGGTGATCCATTCCCCGTCGGGCGACCAGTCAAACCATGTGCTGTGAACGGGCCGCGTCGAAAGCTCTCGGACCCGCGAGTCGGAGAGCGAGACGATCATCAGCTTCGTCCCGCTCGGAGTGAGTGCGTAGACTGCCAAGGCGTCGCCACTCGGTGACCACTTCAGATCGACGATCTCATTCCACTTGGAGAGGACGCGCAAGCGCCTGGCATCGCCGCCGGCTGCCGGCACGACGAAGATGTCTTCCGAGCGCCCCGTTTTGCGGATATACGCGAGCCGCTTGCCGTCGGGTGAGAACCGTGGCGCGACGTGCCGCGCCGTCCCCCGGGTGAGCGCACGATCCTCGGTCGGGTCGCCGCCGCGATTCAGATCGAACCGGAACAGTCGGATCTGTGTCTTGACGATGCCGCCCGAGTAGACCAAACGCTGGCCGCCCGCTGCTACATCGAATGTAGAACCCGGAGGCAGCCCTGCGAGAACCAACTCAGGGTTCCCGACAGCTTTGCCGGTGTCGAGATCGATCGTCACCGCGTGGATATCCATCCCGCGCGATGAGTACTGCCTGTAGTAGACGCGGTCGCCGCGCGGCCACCGCATGATCTCGTGGTCGGCCCATTGACGGTTGGTGGACAGTTCGCCCCACTTCGAAAGCTCAGTCCCTCGTTGAGCGATGAGATGGTGTTGGTTTCCATCCCGAGAGATCGTGGCCACGATGTTCGTGCGGTCAGCCCGCTCACCGATGTATGCGATCCAGCCAGCGTCTGGCGAGGCTGCGGCGTCCCACAAGTTCTCGATTTCAGTTGGAACGTCGATCCGGACTTCCGATTCTTCGCCCAGCAATCGGAGCCAGGGAGCGGCCGTTCGGTCCTCGAGAACCCTGGCGAGCAGGAAGGCGTCCCCGGGAAGTGACTGAAAGTTGGCCTCGACTTCACCGCCGCGGAACGAGGTCACGAGTTTCGGGACCGGTTCGCCACCCATGCGGGGCACCGAGGAAATTCCGAGGGTCGAGGAGTCGACGCGGACATTGAAAGCGATGCCGGAGCCATCCCAAAGCCACTGCGGTTCTCCCCGCGCCATACCAAGCCTCTGAACTCGCTCTCCGCGCCCCCAGCCCGGGTCCGGCAGAATCAGGTTGGGGCCCCCGGCCTGGACATCGTGGGTCACCAAACCCTCGGCGGTCAGGTAGGCGACCGTCTCGCCGTCGGGTGAGATCGTGACGTTCCAGGCATCGCCGGTGACTGTCAGGGGGCGGGCATCCCAGGCGGCTGCGGCCGGCTGTGGCTGCTGCGGCGACGATTCTGGGCCACGCACTAGCCACATGATCGCCGCACCCGCGACAAACGCCGCCAGGCCTGCAGGCAGGAGTCGTCGCCAGGACGGGCCCCGCGCCGACGAACCGACTTGGTTGCCGACAGGATCCTCTTCGAGAGCTTCGCCCAGAAGGATCCTGACGTCGCCGATGTGCTGGAAACGGTGCCGGACGTCCTTGGTCAAGCACCAATGAAGGAGCCGGTTCAGCAACGGCGGCACCGAAGAGGGCAGGAGCGACCACTCTGGCTCCTCCTTGAGGATTGCTGCCGTCTCCTCGGCGATCGAGTCGTGTTGGAAGGCTCGACGGCCCGAGAGGACCTCGAACATGAGACAGCCGAAGGACCAGATGTCGGTACGACGGTCCACCGGTGCGCCGCGAAGCTGCTCTGGGCTCATGTAGGGAGCCGTACCCATCAGAGCTCCGGCTGCGGTGGCCTCTGCCGGCTGTGTCGGCGAGCGGGAAGATCCGACCGTCTTCTCGTCCTCTACCAGGGCCTTGGCAAGTCCGAAGTCGAGGAGCTTGACGTCGCCATTCGCCGTGATCCTGATGTTGGCGGGCTTGAGATCCCGATGCACGATGCCACGCTCGTGGGCAGTTTCGAGTCCAGCGGCGATTTGGAGAAGGAGCGGAACGGCTTTGCTGGCGGGCATAGATCCGCGGGCGATCCTGGCCTTCAGGTCTTCCCCCTCGACCAGCTCCATGATCAGAAACCGGAGGTCCCCGTCGCGCTCGAAACCGTGGAGCGTGGCGACGTTGGCGTGGTTGAGCGACGCCAGGGCTCTTGCTTCGCGCTCGAACCGTGTCAGTCGCTCCGCGTCGGCGAGGAAATCCGCCGGCAGCACCTTGATGGCGACGTCACGCCCCAGCTTTCGGTCTCGGGCTCGATACACTTCGCCCATCCCGCCCTCGCCGAGCTTGGCGGTGATTTCGTAGTGTAAGAGTCGCTGACCGATCAAGTCGGATCGATTCTAGCGTCCCGACCAGCGATTCTTGTGGTGCGCTGGCGGTGAGGTGGCAGGCAACTGCTGGCTGCTTTCCTTAACATGTCCTCAGCACCGCGCGTCGGAACTGCTTGTTTGGCAGATGGCCGAACGTTGACCAGCGTGGTGAACGAGGTCCCGCGGTAGCGGCGGACCACGCAGGTGCTCAGTTCCCGTGGTGCTTCGCGATCTCCGTTAGAATTCCGGCAACGTAGAGACAATGGAGGCTGTCCTCCGACAGGGTCGATTCGATGATCGGTACTACCGTCACCCACTACAAGATCCTCAAGAGGCTAGGGAGTGGCGGCATGGGGGTCGTCTACCAGGCTGAGGATCTGACCTTGGGCCGCCAGGTGGCGCTCAAGTTTTTGCCCGACGATCTGGCCGAGGATGCCGCGGCTCTAGCACGATTCCAGCGCGAGGCACGAGCGGCTTCGGCGCTAAACCACCCAAGTATCTGCACCGTCCACGAACTGGGCGAAGAGGAGGGCCGCCACTTCCTCGTGATGGAGCTGCTTGACGGTGAGACGCTTAAGTATCGGATTCGCGGCAGGCCGGTGCCGATCGAAGAGATCGTGCGATTCGGTTCGCAGGTGGCGGACGCCCTGGAAGCGGCGCATGCGGCCGGCATCGTTCATCGGGACCTCAAGCCGGCGAACCTATTCGTCACGAAACGCGGCGATGCCAAGGTGCTGGACTTCGGTTTGGCGAAGGTTACCGAGGTGCGCGCGGGGCAAGCACCGAAAATGGCCTCAGAGGCGGCGGAGACGGAACTCGCTCCGGAACGACTGACGACGCCCGGTACCTCGATGGGGACGATCGGCTACATGTCTCCCGAGCAGGTGCGGGGCACTGAGCTCGACGAGCGAACCGATCTGTTTTCGCTGGGTGTCGTGCTCTATGAGATGGCGACGGGGAAGGGACCTTTCGAGGCCGGGACGGCGGGGGCGATCTTCGACGGGATCTTGAACAGGGAGCCCACGCAGCCGGGGCGAGTCAACCCGGATGTGCCCGCCGAGCTCGAGAGGATCCTCGGGAAGGCGCTGGAGAAGGACAGAACTCTACGCTACCAACACGCGGCGGATCTCCGGGCGGATCTGCAACGGTTGGGGAGGGACTCGACCTCGGGTCGGGTCTCCTCGGCCGCAGCAAGGACGGCGGAGTCGACCCGTCGCGGACTCTGGATGGGTCTCGCCGCTGCCGGGCTGGCGGTCGCGGTCGCGGCCGCGATCTGGCTCGGCACAGGAGCGGACGATTCGGGTGGCTCTACCGTTGAGCCCGAGCTGGTTGCGACCGACGCCGCACACCCTCGCAAGCTCATCGCGGTGTTGCCGTTGCGCAACCTCGGCCCGGCCGAGGACGAATACTTCGCTGCCGGCATTACCGAGGAGATCATCACCAAACTCGCCACGCTGCCGGGACTCGACCTCGTGTCGGCGGCCAGTATGAAGTCGCCCCGCGATGCTGAGTTTGGACCCGACGACATCGGGGAACAGCTCGGGGTGGATTTCGTATTGTCGGGCTCGATCCAATGGACCAAGGCGGCCGACGGCAGCAGCCGCGTCAAGATCCGCCCCCGTCTAGTCCGAGTTGCGGACAATGTCCACCTGTGGGCCGAAGGCTATGACCGGACAATGGAGCAGATATTCGAGCTGCAGGCCGAGATTGCGCTCAACGTTGCGCGGGAGCTTGGCGCAGCGCTGTTGGATACGGATCGCTCCCGATTCGAAAAGCACAAGACCTCCAACCAAGAGGCGTATCAACTCTATCTCCGAGGGCGTTTCGCGCGTGACGCCACGAGTTGTTGGGGAGCTCGCGAGAACATCCCGATGCTCGAGGCTGCGCTGAGCCTGGATCCAGGGTTCACGGAAGCTTGGTCGGCTCTGGCGCGCGGTTATGCGGCGGCCGTCAGTCACTGCCCGGAGCATTCGGAGGCGGACGGTGCCGCCTCACGGAAAGCCCTCGACAGTGCCGAGGCTCTGGCTTCCGGAGCCTGGGAAGTGGAGGTGGCCAGGGCTCAGTACTTTACTCAGGTGGAGCGCAACTATCCCCGGGCGCTCGCGGCGCTGGAACGGGCCGCCAAGCAGATCACTTCGTTCGACATCTTCTTCGGCCAGGGCAGAATCTACCGGCGCCTCGGCCGCTGGCCCGAGGCTCTCAATGCCTTCCGGCGCGCTATCGAGATCGACCCGCTGTCCGAAGACGCGATGGCGCGTTTGGCCTTCACTCATCTCTGGATGCGGAACTACGCGCAGGCGATCGAGCTGGCGGAACGCACATCCGAAATCTCTCCCGACTTCGACTCGCTCTACTACCGCTCGGCCTTGGCGTACTGGCTGTGGAAGGGCGAGACGCGAGAAGCTCGCGAGTTACTCGAGCTGATGGGCTCCTCGACCTCGCGGCCTCGTTCTCAGTGGTACTGGTACTGGCAGCGCGTCTATGAAGGGAGGTTCGAGGAGGCGGTGGCGGGTCTCGCAGCGATGCCCGACCGACCGACGTATTCGGTTGACCTGCACGCTACGTCGACTTCGTCCCTGAGAGCGTGGGTCTATCGACTATCCGGCCAGAGCGCGCTCGAGCGGGCCTCGTGGCAGCAGGCGCGGGAAGAACTCGAAAGCGCGGTGCGTGATTTCCCCGAGGACGCCAATCTCCATTCGGCTCTCGCCATGGCCTACGCGGGCCTCGAGCTGAAGGACAAGGCACTCGAGGCTACTGAGCGGGCGCTGGCTCTGATGCCGATCGAAAGTGAGCCCTACTGGGGGCAGTCTCCTCTGAAAGATGCGGCTTTGGTGCATACGATGGTGGGTGAGCTTGACCTGGCCCTCGACGAACTCGAGGTGTTGCTGAACCTGTCGGCCCCGGTCTCGATCCCGTGGCTCAAGCTCGACCCGCGCTGGGAGCCGCTCTGGGACTTGCCGCGATTCGCGGAGTTCGAGTCGAAATACGAGATCCCGTCGTGAGGTGGAGAGGCGGCGGCGCCACGAACGCTCACTCTGACAACTTCGTCGGAGGAGGTTTGGTGCCTGTGGAGAGCAGTCGCGGCGTAGCTTCGCCGAATCTTGATTGGTGTCCTGACGCGGCTTAGAGTCCGGGCATCGAACGGAGACAGCAATTCGTGAAGGGAGCAGATTGATGAAATACGCTGCCGTCGGCCTGGCGGTGTTTGTGGCATGCAGTGTTGTGGTGCTGGGTTTGGAACAAGACGGGGCCGCGGGCTCGGATACGGAGAAGCGGCCGCCCATCTTGTTGGATGGCGGTGAAGGCGAGGCCATCGCCTTTCCGCTTCATCCGACTCTGCGCCTGGCCGATGCCGACTCGAACCTCGCCGGGATGAGTTTTTTCGAGATCCGCATCGCCGCGGGAGCGCCCGGAGCGCCGCCTCATACCCACACGCACGAGGACGAGTTCTTCTACGTGCGCGAGGGGACGGTCACCTTCATGGTGAATGACGAGCGCAGGACACTCAAGGCCGGGGGCTTCGTCCTCTTGCCGCGGCACAGCCTGCACGCCATGTGGAACACGAGTGCCGAGGACGCCATCCTGCTGGTGGGAACGTCGGCCGGGAAGTTCGGAGATTTCTTCGACGCGGTCGCCATCGAGGCGCGCGAGTCCAACGCCGGCACGCCGGCCGAGATCGGCGCGATTGTCGGCCGTCTCGGCGCGGAGCGCGGCATCGTCATCGACATGACCAAGGTGCCGGAGGACGTGGCCGCACTCTACGGCCTGTAATCGGCACTGCCGGTCCGTAGTGCGCGGTAGACTCGACCGCGATGGAAGTTCCGCTGCGAGACACCTCGCCCGAGGCGGCAAGGCGACAGCTTGAGATCTATCGCGAGATGCCGCCGGAGCGTAAGCTCGAGCTGGTCGAGGACGCCAACCAGACCGCTCGCCTCTTGGCGCTGGCCGGTCTCGCTCAGCGCTACCCGGAGGATCCACCCGAGCGCCTCCGTCGGAGGCTGTTCGACTTGATTCTCGGTCCCGAGTTGGCGGTGCGTGTTTACGGCCCGGTGTGATGACTCCGGAGCAGCCGGAAACGCTGCGGGTGGCGCTCGAGGTCGTCGAGGTGTTCGCGGAGTTGGGGATCGAGTACCATCTGGGCGGTTCCTATGCCAGCTCGATTCACGGGATTCCGAGACAGACTCAGGACATCGACTTCGTCGTCGATCTCGATGAAGCCTCGGTCATCATGCTCCTGGACCGGCTACCAGATGACTACTACCGTGATGCTGAAGCCGCCGGGGAAGCGGTTCGAAGTCGGGCTAGTTTCAATGTGATCCACCTTGGCAGTGGGGTCAAGATCGACCTGTTCGTCGCCGGTGCCGAGCCCTACGACCGGGTGGAGCTGTCGCGCAGCTGCGAAGTTCGTCTGCCCTCAGCACCTGATCGTCGGCTTCGCGTGAAGTCGGCCGAAGACACGATCCTGCGCAAGCTCCAGTGGTTTCGTTTGGGCGGGGAGACTTCGGAGCGCCAGTGGGACGATGTCCTGGGCGTCATGCAAAGCCAGGGGCCCGACCTCGACTTCGACTACCTCGAGCTGTGGGCGAAGCGACTCGGTATCGAAGACTTGCTCGATCAGGCCAGAGGAACCTAGTGCTTCACGCAACCGCCGGCACCTCGCGGACGCAACTCCTGGACGCTAGCGAGCCCGAGAGGCTTCCGCCACGACTTGCCTTCGTAGATCGACGGAGGCGCGATTCGAGGAGAGAAGCGGAGACGTGGTTCTCAGGCGCGGCCGGTCTCTCAGGCCGTAACCATCGGCCGCGGGGGCATCCCCATCCGCTCGCGCGCGGCTTCGAAGCGCGGGTCGGCCGCGGCCGGGGTGCCGCGCAGGGAAGCCGACTCCGGAATCCACGGGACCAGGCTGTCGCGCGCGTCGAGCGATTTCTCGTACCAGGCGAACCCCTCATCCAACTCTCCCCTGTTGAGAAAGAGTAGCGCCCAATGGACAGGGCGCACAAACGGGCTGTCGGCCATTCCCTGAAGCTGCGCGAGCCGCCGAGCCGCCTCGCCGGAGCGGCCGGCCTGATCCAGCGCGCAGATCCAACCCCCTAGGGCCCATGGGTCCTGGCTCCGTTCCCAGGCAGCCTGATAGTCGGCGGCTGACTCCTCGAAGTTGCCCAGTACGTAGTAACCGTGGCCCCGGTGGCTGTAGGTCAGCCAGTAGTCAGGATCGCCGTCGATGCCGCGTGTCGCCTCGTGCACGGCCTCGTCGTATCGCCCGGCCCCGAGTAAAGCCAGCGCCACGGCGCCGTTGACGATTCCGGCCAAAGGATCGAGGCTCTGGGCGCGGTACATCACGGTGACCGCCTCGTCGTGCCGGCCGATGACACTTAGCAGGCAACCGTAGTAGAGATGGAGGCTCGCCGAGTTGGGTGCGAGCTCGAGACCGCGCAAGAACGCTTTCTCGGAGGCCGCCCAATTCCAATCCGCGTACATGTGGACAAAGCCGCGCCCGCCGTGGGCATCGGCGATAGCGTCGGAGACCTTGAGAGCTCTCTCGGCCTGTGAACGGGCTTCCTCGTAGAGCGGCTGTGGCTCTTGGCCGCCGAAGTGCGCCAAGTTGATTGCCAGCCACGAGAGCGCGGCGCGGGTGTCGGCATGGGACGGATCGATCTCGAGCGCCTTGTCGAAGTATCGCCTGGCGCTCTCCATTCCGACGGGCGTCAACTCCATCATGCGGTGCCGGCCCTTCATGAAGGCCGTGTGGGCCTCGGCGTCGCGGTCGGGTCCTGGTCGGGTCGCCGCCGCCGATGCCACCGCAGCCGGCGCGGTTTCGCCGGCACCACCCAATGTGGCTCGCAGCCGGTCGCCGATGGCCGCGGTGATCTCATCCTGGATGTCGAAGAGGTCGGCTTGCTCGCGATCGAAACGATCTGACCAGAGGTGGTAACCGTCTTCCACGTTGATGAGCTGCGCGGTGACCCGCAGCCTCTTGCCGGCGGCGCGCACACTGCCTTCGAGAATCGTGCGGACTCCTAGTTTTCTGCCGATCTCGCGGATGTCCAGGTCCTTGCCGCGGAACTGAAAGGCCGAGGTCCGCGCCACGACCTTGATACTCTCGATTCTGGCCAGATCGTTGATCAGGTCCTCGGCGAGGCCGTCGGCGAGGAAGTCGTTCTCGGGATCGGCACTCGTGTTGCGGAACGGAAGAACGGCGATGGAAAACTGGTCTCGCGAAGCGTCTGGTGCCGTTGCACTCGCCTCCGGGCTAGCGCCGGCCAGCGCCTGCAGGTCGCTCAAGAGACCGAGCGCTGTCTGGTACCGGTCCTTCGGCTGCTTGGCCAGGAGCTTACCTACCAGGTGTGCCAGGAGTGGCGGTGCGGTGATCCCGACTTCGAGCAGCGCGGGAGCTGGTTCCGACAGGAGGGCGCTCGCCGTCTCCATCGGCGACTTGCGCCGGAACGGATGGCGACCGCTCGCCAGCTCGTGGATGATCAGTCCCAGCGAGAAGAGATCCGAGCGAGCATCGGCCGGCTCACCGCGCACCTGCTCGGGCGACATGTAGGCTGGGGTTCCGACGAGCGTCCCCGGCGAGGTCAGGTCCGCCGCCAGGGTCGCCAGCGCCGACTCGTCGTTCGCCGCGGTGGCCTGTTTGGCCAGGCCAAAGTCCAGGACCTTCACTCCTGCATCTCCAGTCACCATCACGTTGCCCGGCTTCAAGTCCCGGTGGACGATTCCTTTTTCGTGCGCGGCCGCAAGAGCTTCGGCAATCGGAGTCACCAGAGCCAGAAGTCGGGGGACAGGGACCGGTTGGGACCCGGTGTGCTCGTCCAGGGTCTGGCCCTCGACCAGCTCCATGACGAGGAAGTGCCGGCCGTCGGACTCCTCCACGGAGTGGATCGTGACGATGTTCGGGTGGCTAAGAGCGGCGATCGCTTGCGCCTCGCGCCGGAATCGCTCGACCCGCTCGGCCTCCCGGGCGAACTCAGCGGGCAGCACCTTGAGCGCCACCTCACGCCCCAGCTTGGTATCGGTGGCGCGGTAGACCTCGCCCATTCCGCCCTCGCCGAGCTTGGCGGTTACCTCGAAATGCGCCAGGCGTTGGCCGATCAAAGCTCAGCGATCTTAACGCGGCAACGGGCAGTCCCGTGGCTGCATTGCGGGACTCCAGGCGGGAGTCGGGCTCTAGGTTGGGTCTAGAAGCCGGCCTTCCGCCGCAACTCGAGGAAGCGGGGCTCGTCCCAGATCGGCTGGAAGGTGCGCAAGACGTGCACGAAGGTGAGCACGCCGTCGCGACACTCGAAGGCCTCCTCGAGAAGGTCGAGAGTTCGGTCGACGTCGCCGATTCCGGCCCAGGCCCAAGCCTGAAACAGCGCCGGGCGGTAGTCCGAGCCGGGAAGGACCATCTCGTCCAGGATGCTCTTCGCTCGATCTGTTTCGCCGAGTCGGCCTAGGCTGTGTGCCAGATGGGCGGTGCCAAGAGGGTAGACCCGGTCGAGCTTCCGGCCATGCTCGAGGTTCTCGCGGGCTTCCTCGAATTCGCCCCGCTCGTTGCGAACCGCGCCCATCGTGAAATACGACATTGCGCGGTCCGGATAGAACCGGATTGCGGCTTCGGCACAGGCTAGGGCCTGGTCGAGATCGTTTGCCAGAAGCGCCCGGGCAGAGGCCGTGTTCGTCTCGAACCCGGTCGGGTCCAGCTCGACGGCTCGCACTGCCTCGTGCCTGCAGTCGTCCCATCGGTGCGGGAAGCGTGCCAGGAAGATCGCGTACCAGGCGCGCGTGACGGAGTCTCCGGGAGCCAGCTCCAGGGCCCGGAGGTACGCGGCTTCGGTAGCCTCCCAGTCCCAGTCCCAGTACTGAGCGACGAGAGCCAGCGCGATCTGCGCTTCGGCCGACCTCTCGTCCAGCTCGACGGCCTTGAGCACGAGCTCCTTGGCGAGCGGCATGACCTCCCGGGGGTGGGCGAGGCCGAAGTTGGCGGTGTAGACGAGGGTCGAGGCCTGCCAGACGTAGGGCGGAGCGAACGAGGGATCCGCGGTCTTGGCCTTTTCTAAGAGCTCCGCGGCGCGAGCATAACCATCCGGAGTATGGAGCTCGAGATGGAATCGACCTTCCAGGAACAGATCGTAGGCGGCGATGTTCTTGGCCCGATGGGGTCGTGACTCGGCGGCGAGCGGAGTCAGGTCCACCTCAAGCTTGGCGACGATGGTCTCGGTCAACTCGTCCTGGAGGGCGAAGACGTCGTCCAGAATCCGGTCGTAGCGCTCCGACCAGACCTGGTAGCCGGTGCCGGTTTCGACCAGCTGGGTCGTGACTCGTACGCGATCGCCAGCCCTGCGAACACTCCCCTCGACGATCGACCCGACGCCTAGCTCGGCTCCAATCGAGCGCACGTCTTGGCTCGATTCCTTGAAGCGGAAGGCCGCCGATCGGGAAGCGACTCGCAGGCCGGGCACCCGCGCCAGCGCGTTGATCAGCTCTTCGGTGAGGCCATCGCTGAAGAACTCGTCCTGCGCGTCGGGGCTCATGTTGGCAAACGGGAGAACGGCGACGGCTTTACTCGTTTCTGGGGTGGGCGAGGGTGCCGGTCTTGCCATCGAGGTCTCGGTGGCAGCTGCGGTCTCTCGACGTAGCGCCTTGAGCTCGTTGTTGACGTCGCGCGCGGTTTGATACCGATCGTTCGGTGCCTTCTCGAGGCATCTGCCGATGACTCGACCCAAGTGGTTGGGAAGATCGGCCTTGATCTCGGTCAGACTCTGGGGACGGTCCTTGAGCACGGATGACATGAGCTCGATCGCACTCGTGCCCTCGAACGGGCGCTTTCCGGTCGCCATCTCGAAAAGCACCACCCCGAGCGAGAAGATGTCGGTCCTGTGATCAATCCGGTCGCCACGAACTTGCTCTGGAGACATGTAGTGTGGCGTCCCGGCGATCGTTCCCTCTTGCGTCTGGGTCGCGGTCTCGATCTGACTCGAAGCATCGTCTTGATCGCCGTTGCCGGCCGCCGTGAGCTTCGCCAGCCCGAAATCGAGCACCTTCACGAGATCGCTCTCATCGGCGACCATCACGTTGGCGGGCTTCAGATCCCGATGAACGACGCCACAGGCGTGCGCTCCAGCGACCGCATCCGCGATCGGAATCGCCAAGGCGAGCAAGCGGTCCAGGGGAAAGCCGTCGGGGGGCAAGAGCTCGTAAAGCGTCTTGCCGGCTACTAACTCCATGGTCAGGAAACGAAGGCCCTGGTCCTCTTCGACCGAGAAGATCGTGACGATGTTCGGATGACTGAGTGAGGCGACGGTCTTGGCCTCGCGCTGAAAGCGCGCCAGCCGTCCCTCGTCTTCGGCTAGCGCCTCGGGCAGCACCTTGAGCGCTACCTCGCGTCCGAGCTTGGTATCCGTGGCTCGAAACACCTCGCCCATCCCGCCCTCACCGAGCTTGGCGGTCACTTGATAGTGGGCGAGCTTCCTGCCGATCAAGACCGGGCGATTCTAGCGTGCTGACTGGTGCTTCGAGCACGTCGTGGTGGCGCAGCACGAGCCCGACCTCTCCGGTTGCTGGTCGTCTGCAGGCGTCGCCTCATGAGCTTCGCCGACCTTGAAGGTCGCTCGATTCTCAGATCAGTGCGTCCCCGCGAGTCTCGTGGGCGAGGAGCGTCTCCTTGCAGCCCGAGTGCCCTTGGCCGCTATTGCTGAACTTGTGGCAAGAGGCCGCCGGGGCGGCCGAAGTGGGGTACGGCGTCCGGCGCTTTGCGGGGATCGACGAAGGCCCGTTGGGCCGGGCTGTAGTAGAGGCAGCCGATCTCGTCCGGTGGCCGCGAGGCCGCGAACGGCTCGACCGATTCGAGCGCTTCGAGCCAGCCGTGTTTCAGTTCTTGGAGGTTGACCTGCCGCGCAAGGTTCAGTCGCTCCAGGTCGTCCTGGCGAACCCGGCCTCGCCGCCGCAGGAGCTCGAGGAGTGAAAGTGGGCTGAAACCCGGATCCTTGCCGCAAGCCGCCCAGCACAGTATCCCCAGGCTCAGAAGCCGTTTGTGGAAGTCCACGGTGTCAAGAACGTCTCGCGGTTCGTCGCGGCCCGCAAGAGCCAGGATCTTGTTGACGGCGAGGTCGATTGGATGCAGGGCAAAGCCCACCCTCGGGTCACGCACTGCGGGCAGGAACCGAAACGACGAATCGTGCGCCCAGTCCACCTTCGTGGCCTCGGAACCCTTGCGCACGACGGCCCGAACGAACCCGGGCTGATTGAGGTCCATGTCGATTGCATAGCCGTTTGCGACGAGTAGATCTCGGTCGTTGCGGAAGGCCTCGGCCACCCGCGCTGGTGAGTCGTGGAAGTAGTCGAGGTCACGGCTGTACCGCTGAGAGTCAGGCTCGATCAGGATCGCGGCGCCGCCGGCTAGAAATGAATCGGGAGATCGGTTCGTGGAGAGGAGCCGAGCCAGCTGGGCTTGGTACTCGGTTAGGGGCATAGCTTTTCCGCGACCTCCCATTCCTTCCGACCGCCGTGTTTGCGGAGCTGCTCTGCCACCCAAGGCACATCCGATGTGTTGACCACGTAGTCGGGGTCGAAGGACCAGAAACACCGAGGATGGAACCGCCTGTAGGCACGCCGCGCTTCGCGCACGTGTACCATGGCTCGGGCCGTGTCGGAGTCGAGCTTTCGGCGGCTCTTGCGTCCTCCACGCCGCCCGATGCGGGCGAGGTACTGCTTGACGTTCTTGTCCATTGCTAGATCATAGCCTGCTTATGATAAAGAGCCAAGTTCCAACTCTGTTTTCTGGGAATCTTCTGGTGCCGTCTCGATGAGTCGCGGTTGCCGGCATCGCCGTGATTGGCGGGCGCGCTGACCAAGGTGCCGGAGGACGTGGCCGCACTCTACGGCTTATAGGCAGTCAAGGTCGTCGAGGTGCTTCAAGAACTTGGAATCGAGCGCCATCGGGACGCTCACAAGTAGCGCTGGCAAGAAAGGGAGCAGGTCAGGCGCTATTGCCGGACTTGCCCGTTCTCGGCGCGGCACTCCAGCGGGACGGTCCTGGCCGCGGTCGTGGTTCTGGGACTCGGGACCTGGGGCTGGTGGGGCGCAACCAGCGGCCAGGCTGACGGCGTCCCGGTAACGAGAATCGGCCAAATGCGACTATCGGCGTCGCAGCCAACCGTTGGGATTGAAGGTGGCGTTGTAGCCATAGTGGTCGCAGAGCTCTTCGTCGATCTCGTATCGGCCCGGATGGCTCTCCAGGAAGGCCGCTACCGCTCGGTTGGGTCCGTCTTCGTACCTCTCGTACATCGGGTCCGAGAACTGGGACAGGATGCCGTCCTCAACTACGAGATAGTCGCCCGAGACGAGCCACTCGTCGAAGAATCGAAGCACCGCCATTGATGTCTCGTAGCGGTGGCTGCTGTCTTCGACGACGAGCCAGGGATGTGCCAGCTTCGCGAGCCGGTCTTGCGAAAGCACTTCTCCCAGGCTGTGCGCGTCGCCTCCGAGAAAGGTGATGCGGGGGTCGGAGAACTCGACGAGCGGTTCGACATCGATCGAGATCACTTGGCCGCTGATGCCGTGGGTCGCCAAGAGATTCCGGCGAGCAGCCGCTTCTCGACTTCGGAGTCGAAGCCGGTCAAGTAGGAGTCCTGTTGGGGAGCCGGTCCCAGATGCCAGGCGAGCGTAGCGACGGTCGGGTCTTCGTGCATCGAGAACGCGAGGTTCGCGTACTTGAGCAGCCCTGGGGTGGCGAGGCGTGCGCCGTCCAGGACCAGACCCAGGATCTCGCCGCGGCTTTGCGCGGCCCCTTCGTTGATCGCGCCAACCGGCGAGGGTCGGGGGTTCTCGACTCTCAGGCAACGGAAATTCGGTCCGAACGCGCGGACAAAGTCGCTCTGGATTGGCGTCGGCGAACCGTTGTCCACGACGATCACCTCGTAGTCATCGGCGCCTACGCCGCGTTGGTAGGTCGCCGCAAAGGACCGGAGGGTGCGGGCGATCTGAGGCGGCATATCGTAGGCGACGATGACGACACTGATCTTCGGCGTCCCCACCCGAGGCATGGTAGCAAAACATTTGGCGCCGTTTCGGGCGTCGCGCAGGCGGACCGGAGAGCTGCCTGCGGACGAGAAATGCGGTCCGCCGCGCGCGCCTGCTCGGACCGATCCGGCTGGGACTAGGTCTCGGCCGAGGAACGATTCCGCGTCGCCAGGGTCCACGCGCACCGGCCCAGGACGAGCAGGAGGGCCGATGCCAGGATTCCGATCGAGACCGGCCTGGCGACGTCGATGGGCGCGAAGAGCCAGGTCAGGCTGTAGCCGAGGCCGCCCACTACCAGGGCCCAGGCGCTGAAGCGCTTCACGGCCTGAGCCCGGGCGGGACTGCACCGCGCGGACAGCGGCTCGAGCGTCTTCGGTGCCAGGTTGCTGGTGTAGACGACGATGAGGCCCGTGGCGATCTGGACCAGGCGTCTGGCGGTGGTGCCGTCGAGGACGCCGGCGCTCGAGGCGCGGGAGACGGCGAAGGACAGGGCGAGGAATCCGGCGGCAAGGAGCAGGGCGTTGCGAAGTTTCATGATGTTTCCTTTCGTTCTCTGGCCTGTGGAGACTCCGGGACGTTGGGTGCGAGGTTGGCTGCGCCGACGGCCTGAGCGAAGGCGAGAAGGGCGTCCTCCAGAACCGACATCTTGAGGCGGTAGAGGATGCTGGTGCCGTGCCGCTCGGTGGCGACCAGGTCGGCGTCCCGGAGGACTCCGAAGTGAGCCGACATCGTGGGCTTCGAGACCGGAAACTCGTCCGACAGCTCGCCTGCTGTCTTAGGTCCTTCGCGCAGGAGCTCGAGAACGCGGCGGCGGGTTGGGTCGGCGAGGGCCTTGAAGACCTTGTTCATTGTTCCATGTTTAGCTAAAGATCGAAATATGTCAAGCGCCGGACCGCAATCCGCGGATCTAGCTAGGCGGTGTCCGGCGCGCGAGGCGCCAGCCTCGGCCACAGGCGAGGAACCGTCTTCAGGTACTCACGGTACTCCAGGCCGAAGCGCCGTTCGAGCTCGTGTTCTTCCAGGAGGATGACGAGATAGAGCGCCGGCACGAAGAGGATCGCCAGCAGATAGACGCTAGCGTACTGGGCGATGAGAGCCAGGCCGAAGACCGCGATGATGAGTCCCAGGTATCGGGGATTGCGGGTCTTGGCGTAGATCCCCTCGGTCAGGAGCGGAGTCGGGTCGCCGCCGAGCTGGGGCGCGCCCACCAGAATCCTGGTCTTGAGATGCTTGCGGCAGGCGACCTCGATGGCGGCGGCGAGGCCGTACAAGGCCAGGCCGGCAACCGCCAGCGGCCATCGGAACGGGTAGCGAATCGCGGTCATCGGTTCTCGGACCTGCCACAGGGCCACGGCGAGGCCGATCCCGAGGACGGCCATCGTCACATAGGTCCAGGTCATCCCGATCCGTTTCCAGAAGTCGGTCAGCGGATGGATCAGGTACCAGAAGAGGACCGCCGACGGCAGGGTCACGAGCAGCATCAGAGCCAGGCCGTAGCGAATCGTGTCGATCACTTGGGTCGGTATCCGGTGGCCGGGCTCAGGCCTGCAAGCCTTCGGGGCCGGCTTCCGCGTCGGCGCTGTGGGTGAAGATCGTCTGGGTGGGGTAGGCCATCTCGAGGCCGGCGGCCGCGAAACGTTCCATGATCGCGAGGCTCACCTCGCTCTTGATCGCCCAGATGTCGGCGCCTTTGCGGATGAAGTAACGGATGTAGATGTTGAGGGCAAAATCACCGAAGTTGTTGAAGGAGACGACCCGCTTGTCTTCGAGGTTCGGGCTGTCTTGGATGATTGCCTCGACGATTGCCACCGCTTCGCGCATCTTCTCCGGGGGCGTGTCGTAGGTAAGGCCCAGATCCAGAATCACCAGACGCGAGGGCTCGCGGCTGACGTTCTCGACCGGCGAAGCCGCGAAGATGGAGTTCGGGATGGTCACCAGGCGGCCCTCGACGGTGACCAGCCGGGTGGACCGCATGCCGATCTCTTTGACCACGCCATCGAAACCTTCAATCTTGATCCGCTCGTTGATCATGAACGGCTGGTCGGTGAAGATCGTGACCCCTCCGAACATGTTCGAGACGGTGTCCTTGGCCGCCATGGCCAGGGCCAGGCCGCCGATGCCCAATCCGGCGAGGATGGCGCCGACGTTGTAGCCTGCATTGTTGAGCGCGACGATGATGCCCAGACTCCAGACCCCGATCTTGGTGCCTCGGTTGAGGATCGGCAGAAGTTGGTCGTCGAGATCCGTCTCCGAAGCTTCGGCCAGGGGCGTTAGGTACTCGCGGTACAGGGCCTCCAGCAGGCGGGCGATGAGCCAGGTGATGGCCAGCGTGATAAGGACCTGTAGGCCTTCGCCCACCCATTCTGTGGCCCGATCGGAAAGAGACAGTTGGCGCAATCCGTACCAGATGCCGGTGATGGTGACAGCGAAGACGATTGGCTCTTCGACCATGTCGATGACAATGTCGTCGAGCCGGGTCTCGGTCTTGCGGGTCACGCGGCGAACGACCGTTGTCGTGAACCAGTAGAGCGCCTTGCCGACGAGAAACGCGCCCAGGATCGTGGCGAAGCACAGACTCCACTCGCCGACCGTGTTGCCGTAGAAGGTGTTTTCGAAGAATTCCATCGTCTGCGGTTCCTTGAGCTGTGAGGAGATGATTGTAGCCGCCGCCGGGATCGGCGCAGAACCCCCCGAGCTCGAGGGGCCGCGGCCCGGCTGAAGACCAGCTCTCGGGCCGCGGGCGGGTCCAATCGGCTAGAGTCTCGCTCAAGGCCGCCACCGGGCGTCTCAGACGCGTGGTGGGCGGGAACACGATGAGGGCACCTTCGAGAGAACGCACCGCCGAGCTCGCCGCCGGCTGGTTCGATGCCTGGCGTCGGTACGACATGGACTGGCTCCGCCGGAACCTGGCGCCGGACTTTGTCCATACGAGCCCGTTCGGGAGCTTCGAAGGCCGGGAATCGTATCTCGATACGGTCGAGCCGATGGCTCGCAAGAGCGTTGCCGAGATCGTGGTGCTGGAGACCATCGTCAGCGGTTCGACGGCGGCCGTCCGGTTCGAGAATCGGACGCCCCGGGGAGTGGTCGAGACTGTGGACTGGATCCGGGTCGAGGAGGGACGGATCCAGGAGATCCGGTCCTTTTACGACGCAACCTTGATCCGGGAGATCTTCGAATCCGCCTCGGCCTAGCGCCCCGCTTGGCGTAGGGTGCTGCCAAGTTGTCCGGTAGCCTCGGTCCGCCATGAACTATCTCGGCCACGGCTATCGGTTCGTCAATCGTCCCTGGTTCCTGGCGGGGACGGCCGCGCCCGATTGGCTTTCGGTCGTAAACCGCAAGCTCCGGATCCGCGAAGCCGAGGTGAATGCGTTTGCCCCGGCCTCACCGGCGGACGTCGAGCTGGCCGCCGGGATCCGCCGGCACTTGGACGACGATCGCTGGTTTCACCGCAACCCCGTCTTCGTCGAGACCAGCCGCGAGGTCACGGCTCTCCTGCGGGCTGTCGTCGGCCGCGACGGCCGCCATCGCTTGAGCTTCTTCGGCCACGTCGCGGTCGAGGTGCTCCTGGACAGCGCCCTGGCGCGGCGTGAGCCCGGGCTGGTGGACGACTACTATGCCGGCCTCGCCACGCTCGACGTCGAGGCCGTGGAGGGGGCTCTGGATCGGGTGGCCGGTGCGTCCACGCGGCTCGCGCCGTTTCTTAGCCGCCTCCGGAGCTCCGAGTTTCTACGCGACTACGCCGACGACGAGCGGCTCCTGTTCCGGTTGAACCAGGTCATGCGCCGGGTCGGCGTCCCCGAGCTTCCGGACCGTACGCTCCGAGCGCTCGCCGAGGCGCGGGCGATGATTCGGGCTCGAGCCGACGCACTGCTGCCGCCACCGGTTGCCGCGCCCGGCACGTGAGCCTCTGGCTGCTAGTCGAGGAGCGCGCCACAGTACTTGCAGTGACGGGCATCGACGGCGTGGCCTTCGCCCCCGCACTCGGTGCAGGCCGTGGTGTGGGTGGCGTTGCGCAGGGCCGCGGCGATCTCGACCGAAACGATGCCGGTGGGCACGGCAATGATGCCGTAGCCCAGAATCATGATGATCGACGCCAGAAACTGACCGGCCGGCGTCTGCGGCGAGAGATCGCCATAGCCGACGGTGGTCATGGTGACGATCGCCCAGTAGACGGCGGTGGGGATGCTGGTGAAGCCGTTCTCCGGGCCCTCGATGAGATACATAGCCGAGCCCACGATCAAGGTGACGGTCAGGACCGCGCCCAGGAAGACGATGATCTTGCGGCTCGAGGCCCTGAGCGCGGCATAGAGGGAATGGGCCTCGGTCAGGAAGTGGGCGAGCTTGAGCACCCGGAAGATCCGCAGCAGCCGTAGCGCTCGGATGACGAGCAGTGATTGACTGCCGGCGATCAAGACGCTCAAGTATGTGGGTACGATCGAGAGCAGATCCACGATGCCGAAGAAGCTGACGGCGTAGCGGGTGGGCTTGCCCACGCTGATCAGGCGCAATGCGTACTCGACGGTGAAGAGAATCGTGATGCCCCACTCGATCGCTCTCAAGATCGGGCCGTAGCGGGCCTGGATCGAGGCCACGCTCTCCAGCAGGACTGCCACCACGCTGATGACGATGGCGATCAGCAGAGCCACGTCGAACCGCTTCCCGGCCGGCGTGTCCGCCTCGAAGATCACCTCGTGCATGCGGTGACGCCAGGTCCCCGGTGTGAGCTCGGGTTGCATCGGCGAAGACTCTACCGCAGGAAAATCAGGCTAGTATCGACCGCTCATACGAAAGGACAGAGCTTATGGCGACACCGACACCTCACATCAGCGCGCAGCCGGACGACTTCGCCGAAGCGGTTCTGCTTCCGGGCGACCCGCTCCGCGCCAAGCACATCGCGGACAACCATCTGGACGACGCCCGGCAGGTCACGGCGGTACGCAACATGCTCGGTTTCACCGGCAGCTACAAGGACATGCCGGTTTCGGTCATGGGTACCGGGATGGGTGTTCCGTCCGCTTCGATCTATGCCACCGAGCTGGTCGCCGAGTATGGGGTCAACCGCCTGGTCCGGGTCGGTAGTTGCGGTGGTATCGCGGAGGCCGTGGGCATCCGGGACGTCATCCTGGCGGTGGGCGCTTGCACCGACTCGCTGGTTAACCGGCGCCGGTACGACGGCAAGGACTTCGCGGCGGTCGCGGACTTTGGTCTTCTGCGCTCAGCGGCGGACGCCGCCGATGCTCTTGGAATCGAGACCAAGGCCGGCCTGGTTCATACCTCAGATCTCTTCTACGGTGCCGAGCCCAATCCTTTCGACGCCAAGCTCAAGATGGGAGTCCTGGCGGTCGAGATGGAGGCCGCCGGTCTCTACGGCTTGGCCGCCGAGCGCGGCGCCCGAGCGCTCGGGATCATGACTGTGAGCGATCACGTCATCACCGGCGAGAGCACCTCGTCGGACGAGCGCCAATCCACCTTCGACGAGATGGTGCATCTGGCGCTCGAGGCTCTGGTCCTGGACGCGGCCCGCTAGCCGAATCGCGCCGCCCGAGAAAAAAAAGCCCGCCGCGCTTGTGCGCGGCGGGCTTTGTGCGTTTCGGAGATGGCTGCCCTAGCAGGCTCGCGTGATGCGGCAGAAGTTGTTGACCGCCGCCGTGATCGAGCTGAAGGGACCGGTGTGGACGCCTTCGCGAGGCGGCTGCCAATCCAAATGGATCCGGCCGCCGCTTTCGAAGCGCAGGCCCAGTCGCCGGCCGCTGCCGTTCGACCAGTTGCGGATCTTGACCACCGAGGACTGGTCCGAGCCCGACAGGCCGCCGCCGCCGGAGCAACCGGTGGCGCGGCAATGGGCATCGACCGCGGCAGCGATCGAGCCAAAGGGACCGACCTCGGAGATCACGCCGCTGACTCGGCGATCCACGTAGTGGCGGTTGCCGGGCTGCATGCGCAGCTGGACGCCGCGGCTGCCGGCGGCCCAAGCGCGGAGCTTGTTGATCGCCGACTGGTCAGCTCCAGACAGAGCGCCGCTGGTCGGGGGCGGAGTGCCCCCGCCGCCACCGCCGCCGCCGTCACCGCCGCCGTCGCCACCGCCGCCACCGCCGCCTGGCGGCGGAGCGGGTGGTGCGGGCGGTGCGGGCGGAATCGGGGCCGGCAGCAGTGCGTCGCGCTCGAGCTTCTCGCGGCCGATCGAGACGATGATGTTGATCGTGCCCTCGCGGAAGCGGGGGAACGCTTTGAACTCATGGGTGGCGATGACCGTATCGCCAGGCTGGAGTCCTTTGACCTCGCGGCAGCTGATGTGAAAGTTGCGCCGCAGGGTGCCGCGGACGACCACCTTCTGGGTGGACTCTTCCTCGGTTACTGGATCGACGGCTGCAATCTCGAAAGTCGTCTTGAGATCGCCGGCGCTCTTCTTGTTGAAATCGTTGGCGTAGCCGACGCAGAGATTGCGCTTGCCCCGGCCTTCGGCCGCGGGTACGACCAGCATCTGGGTCAGCGTCTTGGGATGCTTGCCGTTATCGGCTTCCAGCGTGGACTCGACCTGGTGATCCCAGTTGGCAAGCGCCGGAACGCTGGAGAGCGCGACCAGGGCCACGGCAACCGCGGCGAACTTGGCGAGCTTCGACATATAGGCTCCTCCGTTTGAGTTCGGATTCTTGTTTTGTGATGGCTATTTAGAGACGCGCCACAGTCGAGGATCCGGGGCGTCGGGCCGGACTGTACCGAGGCCAGGCGCGGGGGTCAAGGGCGGAGATCACTCGTCGGTCGATCAGGGAACGCGCCGCAAGTCGCCGTGTGCGGCTTCCCGGCTTCGGTTCTGAGGAGGATACGCGGTTCCGCGCCGGCCCTCAGGGCATGGTGACGGTGGCGATGTTCGAGTACTTGGAGAACTTCGCCGCTTTCTTGGCGCGCATGCGGAAGCTGTAGGTGGCGCCGGAGACGCCGTCTCCGAATTCCTTCGAGGTGGAGTTGGCGTCAGCCGATTTCCAGGGCTGCCACTCGTCGTCTCCTTGCTTGCGCTCGATCAGGAACTTGGCCTCGCCGGTGGTGGTGTCCTTCCAGGTGAGGACGCCCTCGGTCGGGGAGGTTGCCTCGACCGTGAGCTCTGAGGGCGCGGCCAGCCGGTTGGCGGGTGTCTTGACCTGGGCCTCGTTCGAGTACTCGGAAGCCTCCCTGCCGCGCAGGGCGCGTACCCGGAACGTATACGGTGTTCCCGGGCGGACCTGGTCGCTCGTCAGCACCTTGGTGTTGGCAGGGACCGTTTGCCACAGCTTCCAGCGCTTGGCCTTGATGCGCCGCCAGATCTGAAAGGCGGTCTCGTCTTTGCTGTTGTCGTTCCAGCGCAACCGGACTAGCTTGGCCTTCGGGGCCATGGCTCGCAAGTTGCTCGGAGGCACGAGCGCCGCGGCGGGTTCGGGGTCGTCGGGCTCGGGCTCGGAGCCGCCGCCGTCGCCGCTTGAACAGGTGCCGTACAGCGTTTCGAGCGCCTTGATGTCGTCACTTCGCAAACTCGATCCGCGGCCGTCGTTGTGGAAGAACGCGGCCATGGTCGCGTCCGATTTCTCTGAGTGATCGATGCCCACGGTGTGCCCGATCTCGTGGGTAAAGAGCTCGGCGGCTGCGGTCTTGTTGGTGCTCAGCAGGCACTCGGTGCCGTCGTTGATCACGATGTCCGCCTCGCGGATGCGGATGTACTTCATGCCCTTGTAGGTTCCGGTCGAAGAGGGATCGAACCAGATGCCGCCGGCGGCCAGAACGCCGCCCATGGTGCAGGAGAAGATGCCGACGACGTTCTTCTTGGGATCGCCGAAGATGAGCGCGTTGGTTCCGTCGGACCGGCTGAGTCCGTTGGTGCTGCCGGTGCCGCCGACCAGACGCAGGTCGACCGGGCAGCGGCTCCAGGTCTTCAAGGACTGGGTGAACTGGCTCTGCGTGCCGTTCGAGTCCGTGCTCCGGATCTTCCAGGGGATGGTCTTGCGGTCGTCGAACTCGAACCAGCGGAGCGGCTTGCGATTGACCTTGGTGAGCCGGAACGGCTCGACAGCCGGCCCAATGCCGCCGTCGGACGCTGCCGCAGCCTCGCCACGTCGGAAGTAGGAGGCCGGTTCGATTTGGCCGCGCTGGCGCCGCGCCAGCCAGTCGATGAAGCCTTCGTAGTCGCGCCCCGGGTCGCTCGTGGGCTCGAGGTCGAAATCCAGAAGCGTCGTGCCGGTGAGGCTCCGAAGCGCCAGAACGCCGGTGTCCGTCTCATGACGGAAGAAGGCTCCCAGGCCGAGATGCAGAATGGAGTAGCGGTTGCCTCCCTCGGCGTAAAGGAAGGCCAGCAGGCGATCTCCGGACCGGAGCTCCGGTGCCCCGGAGATGGCTAGCTCGTCGCCCTCCATGCTCGACCCGCCGGGGCTTCGAAGGACGATCGTCTGCCGGCCTGGAATGCCTTTGACGGTCCGGTTGACGACGGCCAAGTAGTCGGTCGCCGCCGGAGTACCGGCCAGAGACCCGAGCTTGTTCAAGACCGTGACTTCGGCCACCAGGTCGGCTTGCTCGAGCAGAGCCCGGTCCGGCATCGCGACGTAGATGGTGGCGCTCGCCGCTCCGGCCGAGACGAGGACCCCGATCAGGAGAAGGCCCAGAAGCGGGCCCCGGACAAGGCCCCAGTGAAGTCCCCCGTGACGTCCCATACCAAGGCCCGCGGCCATGAAGCTCCTGAGTACCCATCCCAGGATCGGGTGCTTGGGCTGCGTCATCTCGAATCCCTCCTTGTCAATTAGTCGCCAGTGCGCGCTGGCTCGACTCGTTGAGTTGCTCAACTCGACTTGTCGTCATTTTGTCGAAATGCCGATGGCGTCGCAACCGCGGCCCCAGGGTGACCAGGAAGCCGAAGCCGCCCTGAGCGACGTCCATCAGGCCACCGCACGGCCGGCCCGGACCGCGCGATGGCGATAGGCTAGATTGATGAACCGTCGATTCGCGCGTTTCCTGATCTTTGTCGGCATCCTTGCCCTGGCAGCGCCGGCCGCTCGAGTGTCGGCAACACTCCGGCTGACCGAGCTCGCCGTCGGGTTGCAGCGGCCGCTTGCCCTGGCGCCGGTGCCGGACGGGAGCGGCAGGCTCTTTGTCGCCGAACAGGAGGGGCGGGTGTGGATCCTGGACGCGGAGGGGAAGCGGCGACGGCGCCCGTTTCTGGATCTTTCCGGACGATTGCCGTGCTGCGGCGGGCAGGGGCTCCTGGGCTTCGTGCCGCACCCGGACTTCGGCGACAACGGCTTCGTCTTCATCAACTACACGGACGCGGGGGGCGATAACGTCATCTCGCGCCTGCGCGCCGCCGGACCGGGCCGGGACCGAGCGCAACGCTCTAGCGAGCGCGAGCTGTACCGTATCCAGCAGCCGACGCCGGGCCACAACGCCGGCCAGCTCGCCTTCGGTCCTGACGGCTATCTGTATCTTGGATCGGGCGACGGCAGCAACGGCGGCGATCCCGGCAACAACGCCCAGAGCCTGGCCAGCCCGCTCGGCAAGATCCTGCGCTTCGACGTCACGACCGTGCCGGCAACCGCGCCACCCGACAATCCGTTCGTTGGCGATCCCGAAGCACTACCCGAGATCTGGGCCTACGGTTTCCGGAATCCCTGGCGTTTCTCGTTCGACCGTACGACCGGCGATCTCCTGGTTGGCGACGTGGGCCAGCAGCGCACGGAGGAGATCAACTTCCAGCCGGCGGCGAGCGGGGGCGGCGAGAACTACGGCTGGCGCCTCAAGGAGGGCTCGGACTGTTTCGAGCCAGCCGAAGATTGTGACGACGGCGCGCTGACGGCGGCGATCATCGAGTACGGTCACGACCTCGGGTGTTCGGTTACGGGCGGTTTTCGGTACCGCGGCCGCCGCGAAGCGCCTCTTCGAGGTCTCTATGTCTACGGCGACTTCTGCTCGGGCACGATCTGGGGAGCTCGGCCCAACGCCAACGGCCGCTGGGTTTCCCGAGTGCTGGAGGAGAGCGGCCTTCCGATCGTGAGCTTCGCCGAGACCGAAGCGGGCGAGCTCCTATTGCTGGATTTTTCCGGACGGGTTCTTGCGATCAGCAGCCTTGACGTTTTCGCAGATGGCTTCGAGAGCGGCGATCTCACAGGTTGGAGGCGCCGGGGAGACGTCGAGGTCGTTCCCGCCGGCCTCGCCGGAAGCGACTTCGCGCTCTCGGCTTCGGCGGCGGGCGGTGCGGCGGTCGTGGCCGCCAAGACGGGAGGGAGACTCGCCGATCTCGAGGCCGGACTAGTCTTGCGCGTCGCTGACCTCGGGCTGAGCCTCGAGGAGGATGTCCTTACCGTCGCCGACGGCCGCGGCGAGCATCTGGCCCTGACTCTGGAACAACCTCGCCCGCGCCGGTTCCGCCTGGCGCTCTACGTGAACGAGGCGGGCGGCCGCAGGCTGGTGGGAACGGCGCCCATCGGCAAGCGCCACGAATCGCGGGTGAAGGTCGCCTGGCGGCGGGAGTCTTCGGCCGGTGCCGGTGACGGCCTTGCTCGCCTCACCGTGGGCGGGCGCATGCGCGGCGAGCTCGGCGATCTCCGGACCGGACGGCGAGCGGCGGTTACCGTGCGCCTCGGGTTTCCGAGTGGCACCAAGGGGGCGTCGGGCCGGCTCCTGGCCGACGAGGTCGTTCTGAGTCGCCTACCCTAGGAGGGCCCCTAGGTGCGCCCTAGCCGGCCTAGTCGAGGCCCAGCTCGGTGCGAAGTGGAGCGTCCGCGCGCGAGTTCCGGCGCCAGTAGTCGAGCATGGTTCGCTTGGCGGCGACGGCGCGGGTGGTGAGCGTCCGGGCGCCCGGACCGAACCCGGACCGGTAGGTTTCCTTCCAGGATTCGATCTCGTAGGGGAACGCGGCGGCAAACCGGATCGAGAGCGTGCGCTCGAGCTCGGCATAGCGTACGGTGTACTCCAAGGATCCGGAGTCGCCGTCGGCCGGTTCCAAGCGGGCTTGGACGCGCTGGGCCGCAAGGTCGGCGTGCCGCAGCCTCTGGAACATCGTGCCCGGCACCATTTCGAGAGTGCCGGTGGGAAGCTTGGACGGATCGAGCCGGATCAAAGTCCAGAGGCCGTCTTCGAGGTGGGCGTCTCCGATACGTTCGGACCGGTCGCCTTCGGACTCGAAATAGGACCTGAGCTCGACCGTATAGCCGCCGTCGGTCCGGTTGATCTGCTCGAAGGTGTGGCCGCACCATTCTTGCGAGGAGGTGGTGACCTTGAGGGTCTTGGCCTCGCGGTCCAGGTCCACGGGAGTGAAGACCGAGGTCATCATCGAGTAGGGATAGACCCCGGTGGGGAACTCCTTGGTCAGGTTGAGCTTGAGCACTTTGACGCGGTCGGCGCCCGCGGCCTCGGGCCGGTCTAGCTTGACGTGTTTGGAGCGCGAGAAATCCTCGGTGACGAAGATGGCAACCGCGGTGCCCTCGTGGATCTCGCCGTAGCGGGCCTGTTCGAGCCGGTAGGTGGTGATTTCGGCGGTTCCCTGGTACCAGTAGGCGGCGAAGTCCTCGCCGCCGGCCCGGCCCGGCACTTCGGACGCCGTGCCGAGTGTCGCCAGCGGTGGCGAACAGGCCAGGAGGAAGGCAAGGAAGGGGGCGGTCGCGGTGCGGAGGAGTCTTTGCTGCATGGGTGGCTCTCGCGAAGGTCGGTGGGTCATCGGGTTCAGGAGCTGGTACGGGCCCCGGGGCGTCGAGGTTCGCCTGGGCGCGATCTTCTCAATTTCTCACCGGCTGCGTTATGGAGACTCGGTGAGAGGGCCGAACGGGTTTTGCCGGCCGGCCGTGTCGATGGCAGCGAGTTGCTAGGCCGCGCCGTCGCCCGCCGGGAACTGAGTCCGCAGCGAGTCCGCCAGCAGCCGGCAGGCGTCAACGACCGTGAAGATGCCGGCCAGCCGGCCGTCCTTGGTGACCAAGGCAGCGCCGAGTCGTCGGTCGGCCATGGTCTCGGCCACTTCGTCGAGCCGCGCCGCCATGTCGACGACGTAGACGTCTTGGATGGGTGCGTCGCGGACACGGAAGGCACTGGCGGAACCGGGACCGGTCCCGTCGGGTCCCAGAAGGCGGTTGACCTCCCGCTCGCTCAGCACCCCCAGAAGACCTCCGTCCTCGTCCTTGATCGGCAGATGCCGGATCTCATGCTCGGCCATCAGATCCTGGGCCCGGGCAATCGTGTCTCCGAGGGCGATCGTGTAGGGAAAGGGCGTCATCACGCTCTTGACCGTCGGCATGGTAGACATGAGCGGTTCCATCCTATCCGCAGGAGATCGCCTATGTGCCGCAACATTCGCCCTCTGTTCAACTTCGAGCCGGAGGCCACCGACGAGGAGCTCAACGACGCTGCCTTGCAGTACGTCCGCAAGATCAGCGGCATGCGCAAGCCGTCCAAGGTCAACGAAGCTGTCTTCGACGCCGCGGTGGCCGAGATCGCCCGGGCCAGCCGCAAGCTCGTGGACGGTCTCGAGACAAGCGCTCCTCGGCGCGACCGGGAGCAGGAACGGGCCAAGGCCAGGGCCCGCTGGCAGCGTCGGGCGGAGCGCATCGCCCAGGCTTCCGGCTAGCGCGGCGGGACTCTCACCTCAGGCCCGCCGCGGCTTCTTGCGGCCGGCTGGTGCCAAAGGCGAGGCTTTGTCGTATCGTGCGGCCCGAACGAATCAATCGCTCCGCAGGGAGCCGCCGAGGACGCCCATGACCGAAGCCACGAACAACGCGTTTCTGCCGCTGACCGAGTACATCGAGTATCCGGAAGAAGAGATGAAGGCGCGGGCCATGCGCTTTTTCGTCGAGATGCAGCGCCGGCGCTCGGTACGCCAGTTCTCCGACCGGTCGGTGCCGCGCGAGATCATCGAGGACTGCCTGCGCACAGCCAACTCGGTTCCCAGCGGCGCCAACATGCAGCCCTGGCACTTTTCGGTCGTGAGCCATCCCGCGATCAAGTACGAGATCCGGATCGCGGCGGAGAAGGAGGAGCACGAGTTCTACGAGCACCGCGCTCCCCACGACTGGCTCGAGGCGCTCGCGCCCCTGGGCACCGACGAGAACAAGCCGTTTCTGGAAACGGCGCCGTACCTGATCGCCGTCTTCGCCCAGAGCCACGGCTACACCGACGACGGTGCCAAGAAGAAGCACTACTACGTCAGCGAGTCGGTAGGGATCGCTACCGGCATGCTGATTGCCGCCATTCACCACGCCGGCCTGGTGTGTCTCACCCATACGCCGTCGCCGATGCGGTTTCTGAACAAGATCCTGGACCGTCCGTCCAACGAGCGTCCCTATCTGCTGCTGGTCGTCGGCTATCCGGCCGAGGGCGCGGTGGTTCCCAACCTGGTCAAGAAGGATCTCGACCAGGTCTCGACGTGGTTCTGATTCGGCTCCGAAGCTCGGCCGCGGCTTGTCCCCGGCCGGCGTCGGTATTCGGGGTGGGCTAGAAGGCGTGCGCAGACTCGGCCTCCTGGCCGGCGCCCTGACGGCCGGCCTCCTGCTGATCCTGCCGCCTCCGGCCGAACTGTCGGCCGCCGCCTGGCGTACCGCCGCTCTGGCGCTTCTCATGGGGATTTGGTGGGCGACCGAGGCGCTGCCCTTGGCGGCGACCGCGCTGGTGCCGATCGCGGTCTTCCCGCTGGCCGGCATTGCCGATGTCGAGACCGTGACTCGGCCGTTCGCCAACCCGATGATCTTTCTCTTCCTGGGCGGTTTCGTGATGGCCCTGGCGATTCAGCGGTGGGGACTCCACCGGCGAATCGCGCTCGCGGTCATCACCGTCTTCGGCCGCAGTGGTGCCGGCCTGGTGGGTGGGTTCATGCTGGCGAGCGCTCTCGTCAGCATGTGGGTCACCAATACTGCGACGACGCTGATGCTGCTGCCGATCGCCACCTCGGTGGTTGCGGTCGTTCAAGACCGCCTGCCTGACGAAAGCGACGTGCGGCGCCGATTCCCCGTGGCGATGCTCCTGGGAGTCGCCTATGGAGCGACCGTGGGCGGCGTCGCGACGCTCGTGGGCACGCCGCCGAACGCTCTCTTGGCGGCGTTTCTGCTCGAGAACCACGGGGTCGAGCTGGGATTCGCGCGCTGGATGCTCCTGGGGCTGCCACTGGTGGCGATACTGCTGCCGCTCACCTGGTGGCTTCTGACCCGCCGGCTCTATCCGGTGCGGTTCGTCACCAGCCGGGCCACGCGCCAGCATCTTGCCGAGCTGCGGGCCGGCCAGGGACCGATGACCGTGCCGGAGAGACGGGTCGCGGTGGTCTTTGGCCTCTTGGCCCTGGCTTGGCTGACGCGGCCGGTTCTGGCCCGTTTCGAGTCGTTGGCCGGTCTGACCGACGCCGGGATCGCCATGCTGGCCGCGCTTGCCTTGTTCGTGATCCCCAGTGGCCTGCGGGACGCGGGTGCCGGAACCGAAGCCACAGGAGACGAAGGCTCGTCACGCCTGCTCCGTTGGCGAGACACCCGGGATCTGCCCTGGGGCGTCCTGCTGCTCTTCGGCGGCGGCCTGGCGCTCGCGGCCACGGTCTCATCGACCGGACTCGCCACCTGGCTCGGCGAGCGGTTGCTGGCCTCGGGATTGCGAAATCCCGTGCTGCTGATCGGCGTAATCGCCGTCCTGATCGTGTTCCTGACCGAGCTCACCAGCAACCTGGCGACGACGGCGACCTTCCTACCGGTCGTCGCCGCGGTCGCCGCCGAGGCCGGGCTGGCGCCGGTCGAGCTGGCGGTGCCGGTGGCCCTGGCCGCGAGCTGTGCCTTCATGCTGCCGGTCGCGACCCCGCCCAACGCGGTGGTCTTCGGATCGGGCTATCTCACCATCCGGCAGATGGTCCGGGCCGGCTTCTGGCTGAACCTGATCGCGATTGCCTTGGTGTCGGCGGCCGCGATTCTGCTCGCGCCCAGGATCTTCTCGTAGCCCTTGCGATCGGTCGCCGCCGGCCGGCGAGCGTCGGGTCGGGAAGCCCCCGCCCGCGGCGAGAGACGCGGAGGCCTGGCGCTCGGCGACCGCTCAGCGACCGCAGGTGATGCTGGCGAAGCCGTCGCAGCCGGCGTCCGCGCAGGTCTTGCCATCGAGCAGGGTTCGGGTCGGAGTCTCGGCGCCGATGTTCTCGGCGCGCTCGAAATGGAGCGCCCGGTCGTAGCCCATGCGCTGGCAGAAGAGCTGGGCGGCGGCCGGTCCGCAGTCCTTGCCCCAACTGGCACAGACGTCGATCCTGTGGCCGCGCCAGGCGGGGGCGTCGAAACGGATCGCGCACGTGGGTTGGCTGCCCGAGCAGACCAAAGTCGCCTCGTCGTAAGTCGTGTCCTCGGCGATCGTCGCCAACCGGAAGTGATGCTGCCGGTGGACGTAGAGATCGGTCCACCGGTCAAGCTCCGCCCGAGCGGCGTTTCGCATCTCCACGAAGCAGCTCAACCCGAGGTTGAGCCCCGAGGAGGGGCAATCGCCATGCTTGGGCAGCAGGTCCATCCAACCCGCCTCCCAGTCGATCGGCTCGAGCTCGAAGGACACCAGGGTCGAGGTGCCGGGCGCGAGCGGCGGCACCTTGGCGCCGGTAAACCCGAAGAGGCCCGCGTGGCCGGAGAAGACGCTATCCAACTTGAGGTAGGCGGGCTCGGTGGGCCGGCCCGACTCCAGGTTCGTCGCTTCGACCACCAGGACCGCCGGGCTGTAGAGCCCCGCGGGATCAACCATCCACACGCTGCTACCGCCCCCGCCCTGAGTGGCGGCCACGGTCTTCTTGGCTTCGGCAACCAGCCGCTCGGCGGCTTCCTGGCCGGCTTGGCGCGCAATCGGCTCGGGCACTCCTTGGGACATGGCGGCATCGGCCATCGTGCGACCGAGAGCGTCGATGCCGCCCTGCTGCAGACCGGCGACGGCTTGGTCGAAATCCGGCAGGCTTGGGGGCATGCCCGCGGCCGCCAAGCCCGCATCGAGGGCCATCCCGACGACGGTTTGGCAGGCACCGCCACAGCCGATGCCACTGGACTTGAGCGCACCGACCGCCACGCCCATCGCTTCGGCCTTGAGGCCGTTGTAGGTCTCGGCGGCCCAGTCGACGGCGCTCGACACCAGATCCACGACGCTGCCGAGGGCGTCCTCGATGTGGTCCAGGAAGCTCTTGCTCTTCGACTGGCAGAGGTTGCCCTTCTGGCCTTTGGCGATGACGACTTGCCCGTTGAGCACCACGTCGCGGGTGGCCCGGCCATGGCACTGAAAATCGAACCTGTAGGCCCTCGGGGACTGATACCGCACCAGGCGGACTCTCGGCGGGTTGGTATCGGGCTTGGGTTTCTGGAGGGCGCCCGGCTTGCCGAAGAAGAGCTTGATGGTGTTGCTGGGACGGCCCACGAACTCGCCGCTGTCCTCTATTGCTCGCACGCGCACATAAAGGTAGGGCCGAGCCTTGCCGGGGTCGAAGGGCACTGCGTCGTAGGACCTGAGCTGTCTCGTGCTCTTGGGCCGGAAGGCCGTGAGATCGATCTCGAACTGCCCGTCGGAAGCTCCCTCGGCCAGGAGCGAGCGGCCGCCGCTCGCCAGCAAGCCCGGCGGCGCCACGGTGGGGTCGTCCGGAAACGGCGCGGTGGCGAGCTGCCATTCGACCAAGCGAACGCCGGTCTCGCCCGGCTGCCAGCGGAAACGCGGCCGCAGGATCGGGTCCTTCCAGTCCAGCCTGAGGCCGCGCTGGTGGAACCCGAGCCGGTCGTCGTAGGCCTCCAGAGAGGGCTGAGCCAGCGAGACCAGAAGCAGCGTCGCTTGCTGAGGCTCGGGGATGGCTTCGGGCTGGCGCACCGTCGCCGAGGGAAGAGGCTCCGGGGTCCGGCTGCGATCTTGGGACTCGGCCGGGCTCACCGCCACGGTCAAGGTACCCAGTATCGCGAGGAGTGGATTCCGTACCGTTTGGAGCACAACGCGCCTGCCGCTCCAAGGTACTCTTCCAAGGCGGCGGTTGCAAGCGGGGATCTCGTCGCTGGCTGGTCGGACCGCGGTCCGCGTCGGCTGTCGCCTTCGCAACCGGAAGCCGGTCGGCGACCGTCGTAGAATCGGAGGGTCATGGGTTCTTCGGCTCTCTTTGTTCTCAAGACCCGCGGCCTCGTGGCCGGGTTCGTGGCGTTCTTGCTGCTGGCCGTGCCCGCTAGCCCTCTGCTGAGCCAGGCGGATCTTTCCCCGGCGAGCTGGCCGAAGAGCGAGCTCGCCCGGTACTCGAAGCTGCAAGAGGACGGCGGGCCCAAGAAGCTCGGCAAGGGACGGCGAGGCATGGTGGTGGGCACCACCGGGCCGCTGGCCGTCCGGGCCGGGCTCGAAGCCCTGAAGCAGGGCGGCTCGGCGGTGGACGCGGCGATCGCCACTTCGCTTGCCCAAGTGACCCTGGCGGCCGGTAGCTGGGTCAGCTTCGCCGGCATCTTCACCATGATCCACTACGAGGCCGACACCCGGAAGGTCACGTATCTCAACGGCGAGTTCACGACCGTCCTCGGCGAAGACGATCCACTTTCGATCCCGTTCGACGCTCCCAGCGGCCGCACCGCGATGGTGCCCGGCTTCATGGCCGGGGTGGAACGGGCGCACGACCGCTTCGGCCGCCTGCCCTGGGAGGAGCTCTTCGCGCCGGCCATCTATTTCGCCGAGGAGGGATTCGTGCTCGACGTCGGTCTGGCGTCGACCCTGGAGTTCCGGCGCGGTGTGCTGAGCCGCACCGCCGAGGGCCGCTCGATCTTCTTCAAGCCGGACGGCAACCTGTACCAAGCGGGCGACCTCTTCAAGCAGCCGGCGCTGGCCGAGACCCTGCGGAACGTGGCCAGCGAGGGCGCGGGGTACATGTACGAGGGCGCGTGGGGCGAGCAATTGGTCGCGGCGCTCGCGGCCGAGGGCGGCAAGATGACGATGGCGGATCTCGCCGCCTACAAGCCGATCCTGAAGCGGGCCAAACGGGCCCGCTACCGCGACGTCGTGGTCTGGGCGCCGTCGAAGCCCGGCTCGGGCGGGGCGATTACCGCTCGGGCGCTGCGCGCCTTGAAGGCCCACGATTTCGGTGCTGCCGGCCACTACACCGAGTCCGCCGACAGCCTCTACGAGCTGATGGCGAACACGCGGGCGATCTACAACTCCCTGCCTCCTCTCGGGCACTCGGACGCCGTGGTGACGGTTGACGAGGAAGGCAACGTCGCGGCGGTGCTTCACAGCATCAACACTCTGGCCTGGGGCGAGACCGGGATCTTCGTGGATGGCGTCTCGATTCCCGATGCGGCCAAGCGCCAGCAGCGGCGGATTCTGACCGCCGGACCGGGCAAGCGCATCTGGAGCGGCACCCTGCCGGTGATCGTGACTCGCAAGCGGCAGCCGGTCCTGGCCTCGAGCGCCATCGGCAACGGCCTCTTCGAAGCCACGATCCAGAGCCTGGTCAATGTGCTCGACTTCGGCAAGAACCCGAAGCAGGCGATCGAGAGTCCGATCTTTCGCTCGCCGCTGCGCTCGGACGATCCGGTCTCGCGCTGGCCGACGCGGGTCACCCAGAATCAGTTCGACGGCGACCTGCTCCAAACCATGCGCGACCGGGGCATTCCCATCCTCGAGATGTCGCCGCTCGACTTCGCTGGCACCGGCTTCTGGGCGGCGGTGACGGTCGGGGACAAGAAACCCCGCCTCCAGGGATTCACCAGCGAAGTCTTGAACGGCTGGGCCGAAGGCTACTAGCCTGAGAAGGCCGGGCTAGGACCCGGCGGCGGGCAGGACCGACGGCTCCCGGGCCGGGCGGCCGCGGGTCAGGGTTCGCCAAGTCCCGTCCTTGGAGTGCTCTACCAGGCGGCCGTCGTTGGCGACGAAGAGCCTGGCGTCGGCGCTGGCCGGCTCGCTGCCCGGACGCGCAGCCGGAAGGACCGGCCCGACCAACGTCCGGGTGCCGCGGTCGAGATCGATTCGGTAGGTCTGCCAGTGGCGGCCGTTCGGGCCGCGGGTTGCCCGACCTTGCGACTCGAAGGTGTCGTGGCTGACGGCGAGCAGGAGCTGGCCGGCACTCGGCTGACCGCCGACGTGGATCGAAACGGCCGGCCCGACGGGGAGTCGTTGGCGGAGAGTGCCTGCTTCCTCGAAAACGTACAAGGCGCTCTCGCCCTCCGGATAGGGCTCGTAGCCGATGATGGTTCCGTCGAAGAGAAAGCGGAACGCGGTCCTCTTGGGGTCGTCAACTTCAGAGCTGAGGTCGGCCAGCACTCGTCCCGAGAGCCCGTCGATCAGAGCCTGGCCGGCGAGCCAGCGGCGCCGGTCCGGGTGATGGTCGCTCGACGAACCGGTCCCGGTGGTTTCGGCCAGCGAGGTGACGGACCCGTTGCCCAGGTTCCAGTCCAGGAGAGCGTGGCGCCGGCGGCCGCGGTCCAGGTTCGTGCGGGCGATGATGGCAACGTGGCCGTCGGCCCGGAAGGCGATTCCGTCCGGGTAGCCGTCAGTCTCGAGCTCGTGCAGCCGGCGGCCGGAATCGAGGTTCCGGACCTCGATGGTTCGCGAGTGGACGGTTGCCAGAAGTGTTCCGTCGGGAGACACGGCCACTCGGCTCGGCAGCGACGGGAAGTCGATCCCGGTGGGCTGCGGATGCAACGCGGCGCCGGCCATGTCGGCTTTCCAGAGCCGGTGACTCGACGGTCCCGAGGGTTCGGCGGTGAGCCAGACCACGGTTCGTCCGTCTCGTGACCGAAACGGGCCCCGGCGCAGCCGGCCGAAACGATGGGCTCGGCCAGAGTCGGGATGCCAGAGGAAACTCCGGAAATAGAAGGGATCGGGGTCGACCGAGCCGGCGACGAAGAGCCAGCCGTTCGGGAGGGAGCGAACGCTTTGGATCCCAGCGAGATCCCCCGGCTCCGGCTGGGCTACGCGGCGGGCCTCGGCCGCGAGTCCCAGGGCCAGGACGAGCAGGAAAGCGCCCAGAACCGCCGACATCCAGCGATGGCTGCGTGCCAGGTCGCTCCGTCCGAACTCCGCCTGCGCCAGCCCTGCGACCAGGACGGCGACCGCGAGGGCGCCGATCCGGCTGCCGGCGAGAACCGGCCACGCCCGCCAGGCTCCGGCCTCGGCCAGGGTCGCGAACGACCACGCACCGAGGGTCAGCACCGCGGTGATCCAGAAGGCGTCGATCAGGAGCCATTTGCCCCGGGCATGGAACGCCACCGTGAGGAAGTGGACGATGCCGTAGACGGCGACGAGAACCAGGATCGCGAACATCCAAGAGCTCGGTTCGGACGGCGAGAGGGAAAACCCGGACAGCGGTGACAAGCCTTGTTGCAGCAGCGCCCGGCTGCCAAGCGCGGGGAGGGCCGCAAGAAGCCCGGCACCCAGCGCCAGGAGCACCCGCGCCGCCAGGCGGCCCAGCCAGATCCCGGGCGCGTCGACGGGGAGCGACCAGAAGAAGGCGTGCGTGCCGCGTTCCAGCTCGCTGGCGGTGCCGGAGACGGCCAGGACCGCGGCCGCGCCCAGCGCCAGCGCCAGACCCGCCGCGATGCCGGCGGCGAGCCGGACGTCGTCGTCGGCATCATGGACCCCTGGCATGAGGGGCAGGGCGGCGGCGAACGCTGCCACCAGAAGGCCAACCGCAAGGACCAACCAGTTGCGCCGAAGGTCGAAGAGAACCAAGGCCCAGAACGATTTCATGATGCCTCCCTGTCGGCGGTGCCGGCTTTGGATGCGGGGCCCACCAGAGTGTCCATTAGGTCTTCCAGAGACAAGGCCGAAACCGCAGCTCCCGGAACCCTGCCCAGACGCTCGGCCTCTTCGGTCGAAACGACGACCTCGGCCGCTCCGGCCGGGATTTCCGTCGACGTTTCGGACTTGGCGAAGGCGGCCGGCTGCGAAAGCGAATACGAAGCCTCGTCTGGCAGCGAGACCCGGCGCAAGCGGGCGCGCAGCGCCTCGATCGGCTCGTCCACGACCAGGCGGCCCGCGTCCAGGATTCCTACGCGATCGGCGATGGTCTCGATGCCTCGCAGGTCGTGGCTGGCGATGAGGACCGTGGGTTGCACGTCGGCCTGGTGCCCGATCAGCTCCTCATAGAGTGCCCGGCGCGCGGTCGAGTCGAGCCCCAGCGTCGGGTCGTCCAGCACCAGCACGCTCGGCTCGGAGGCCAGGGCGAGAGCGATCGACGCCATCGACCGCTGACCACGCGAGAGTTGGGAGAAGGGGCGGTTCGTCGGGATCGAGTGACGGGTGCACCGCGCGATCGCCCCCGGCCGATCCCAGCTCGGGTAGAGCGGTGCGCAGAAGTCCAGGAGCTGGCTCACGGTCGCGTCGCGTGGAGCGTCCGGGAACTCGGGCGCGTAGCCGAGGCCGGCCATGAGGCGCTTCCGATCCGTCCAGGGATCCAGGCCGGCGATCCGGATCGCTCCGGCCACCACCGGGCGCTGGCCGACGAGACTCTTGAGCAGCGTCGACTTGCCGGTGCCGTTGCGGCCGAGGAGTGCGTAGACCTCGCCCTGGGCGACCTCGAAGCCAACGCCTTGGAGGACCGGCTCGCCGCCGTAGCCGACCGCCACGTCCTGAAGGGAAATCTGGGGCTGAGTCATGAAGGACGGTCCTCCTTGGGTGTCGTTGGCTCGGCGAGCTCGTTCCAGCGAGCCTCGAGCAAGGCGGCCAACTCAGACGACTCGAAGCCGAGGGCGAGCGCCAGCTCGACCAGCTCCGTGATTCGATCTCCGAGGAACGCCTCTCGCTGCTTACGATCCAGCGTGGGCGGCTCGGCGGCGACGAACGTGCCAGCGCCCAGCCGGACCTCGACCAAGCCCGTGCGGCCCAGACTCTGATACGCCTTGGCGATCGTCGCCGGGTTGACCAGGTGTCTGCGAGCGAGATCCCGGACCGAGGGCAGCGGCGATCCCGGCTGCAGGTGGCCGAAGAGGATGAGTCGCGCGATGCCTTCCTCGAACTGGCGCCAGATCGGACGGGCGTCGGCGGTGTCGATGACGAGCCCTCCGAGCGTTGGACTTTTCGAATGTTGAGCTCCTGTCACGAGCAAAAGTGTATCGCTGTACTAGTACAGTATGTCAAGTGCCTCCCTGCGGGCCCCTCGGGAGGTTCCCGCGGGTACCGTCAGATGGGTTCGCCGGCCGCCCGCGCCCGCTCGATGCGGCCGGTTTCGTCGCGCTCGACCGTACGGCTCGCCAGCAGGAAGCAGACGAAGGCCACGCCGTAGGCGGCGACCGCCCAGGCCAGAGCCCGGCGCAAGGCCGCGCCGTCACTCAGGCCGCCGGCGGTGAAGGCGTCGCTCAGCTTGCCGATGGTGTAGGGGCCGAGGGCAAGGCCGATGAAGGTGACCGACAGCAGGTAGAAGGCCGAGGCGGTCGCCCGCATGCGGGGCAGGACGATCTCGTTGGCAAGCGCTACCGCCGATCCGATCCAGAAGGGCGTCGCGAACTGGAAGACGAAGACCAGGGCGTAGGCCGTGTCGATCGAAGACGCGCGCAGGAATGCCACCGCGGCCCCGGTCGCGGCCACCGCTGTTGCCATGCCGACGTAGGGTCGCGCCCGTGGCGTTTGTTCCTTGAGCCAGTCTGAGGCGAAGCCGCCCAGAGTAACGCTCAGCCAGCCGGAGATCGCGGTCACCAGACCCAGGACCAGGCCGACCTGGGCGGTCGTGACCTCGTAGGAACGCAGGAAGAGCGGCGCGAACCAGAAGCTGATGCCGTAGCCGACGAACGACATGAAGCCGAAGCCGAGCATGGCGAAGACCATGGTCGGGCTGCGGAAGATGAGCTCGTAGGCCGGCCGGTCGCGAAGCGCCAAACCCTGGAGCCAGGAACCGAAGGCATAGCAACCGACGCCCAGCGCGATCCACTGGGTCGCGTCCCCGGTCCAGGCGGTAAGGGCGCAGGCACCGAGAGCGCAGGCAGCGGCCAGGCCCAGGTTGGCGGCGAGGCGTCTGCGTCCGGCTCCGGCGCGTGTCAGCGACACGACGGTGAGGGGCGGCAAGACGGCGGCGACCTCGGAGAGCAGCAGCCGTAGCGGCCGGGCTTCGGTGGCGCCGGCCGGCTGGGCCGTCGCCGCGCCGCCGTCGAAGACGCCGCGCTCGGGCTCGCGCAGGGTCCAGACCCAGAGCGCCAGCACGAGGCCCGGGGCGCCCACCGCGATGAAGGCCGCCTGCCAGCCCACCAGGCCCAGCGGGCCGCCGGCGGGAAAGCGCCCGTTCCAAGCGTCCACGATCCAGCCGCCCAGGAACATTCCGATGCCCGAGCCCAGAAAGACGCCGCTCGAGTAGATGGCGACCGCGGTGGCTCGCCGGCGGGGCGGGAAGTAGTCGCCCAAGAGCGAGAACGCCGCCGGGCTGGCGCTCGATTCGCCGATGCCGACGCCGATGCGATAGCTCGCCAGGCTCGCCAGGCCACGGGCGGTGCCCGACAGCGCGGTCAAGAGGCTCCAGACGAAGAGTCCGAGCGCGATCAGGTTCTTACGGTTCCATCGATCGGCGAGACGGCCCAGAGGGATGCCGAAGATGGCGTAGAAGACGGCGAACGCCGTGCCGTAGAGGAATCCCAGGCTGGCGTCGGAGAGCCCCAGATCCGCTTTGATGTCCTCGGCCAGGATCGACAGGATCTGCCGGTCGATGAAGTTGACCACGTAAACGAGGACCAGGACCGCCAGCGCGTAGCGGGAGTACTTCCGGCCGGCTCGAGAGCTGGGCGCTGCGCGCATGGCGCGAACCATATGCGATTTGCGCTCCGGTGCGAGATTCCCCGGGGCGTTGCCGTCTCTCGTGAGGGAGGCAACACGATGGTTGACAGAAATCCGTTTGTTCAATATGGTTTTCCATATGAAGACCACGCTCACGATCGAGGACGGCGTCATGAGGCAACTGAAAGCGGAAGCGGCAAGGCAAGGTCGCACCATGTCTGAGCTTGTGGAGACGGCTCTGAGGCGGTTGCTCGAGGAGGAAGCCGTGCCGGTCGAGTTGCCGGCGCTTCCGGCCTTTTCCGGCGGGGGAGCGCGCGTTGACGTGAGTGACCGAGACGCCCTGTACGAAGCGATGGAAGGCCGCTAGCGGCCTCCGGCGGGGAGATTCGCGAAATCGTGTTCGTCGTCGATACCAACGTTCTGGTCTACGCAGCGGACCGCGACTCCGCCGGACACGAGCGTTGCCGCGAGCTGGTCGAGAGCTGGCGCTCCGGCTCGGGCGCCTGGTATTCGACCTGGAGCATTCTCTACGAGTTCGTGCGGGTGACCACCCACCGGCGAGTGATGGAAAGGCCCTGGAGCTTCGCCGAGGCCTGGGGCTTCGTTGAGGCACTCGCCGCCTCTCCGGGTTTCCGGGTACTGGTCGCGACCGAGCGCCACGCCGACGTCGTTCGGGAGCTCGCGCGGGAAGTGCCCGACGTGACTGGCAATCTCGTTCACGACTTCCACATCGCCGCCCTCATGCGCGAGCACGGCCTGCGCGCGATCTACACCCGCGACACCGACTTTCACAAGTTCGGCTTCCTCGACCCGATCGACCCGCTACGCTGAAGCCGGCCACTCGGTCGGCTACTTTCGGGCCCCAACGGGCCCCGACGAGCTGTTAGCGGGCCTTCATCGAGTCGATGCGGGCTCCTGGCCGGTGACGCCGCCCGAGACGATGAGCTTCATCGCGCGGGTGCTGTCGATTTCGAGGGGACGGACCCGGTCCTTCGGCACCAGCACCAGGTTGCCGGCGAAGTTGTAGGACTGGGGCACATACACCGAGGCCAGTCCGGGCAGGCCGATCTCGTCCAGGTCGTCGCGGGTCATGAAGCCGAGGACGAGGAGGTCGGAGCCGGCCGCGGGCGCGATCGCCACCGGCCGGTCGAAACGCTTGCGCTCGCCTACTAGAGCGCCGGTGAGATCCCGGATCGAGGTATAGAGGATCTTGATGAGCGGCAACCGCGCGAAGAGCTCGTCGGCGCGGTGGAGCAGCCAGCGCAGCCCGATGACCCGTCCCAGAACACCGACCAGGGTGACGAGAGCGACCGTCAGGATGAGCCCCACTCCCGGAACCAAGCGCCGCCCCAGGATCGATTCGAGATTGAGCCAGCCGTCCAGAAACGAGACCACCGCCCACACCACGTAGACCGTGACCGCGATCGGCACGACGATCAGCAGACCGCGGATGAAGTGCCGGATGAGAACTTGCAGCATGAGTCGCCTCCCTCCTGAGCCGGACGCGCCCCAAGTCTCTCGCGGATGCGGCTGGTTGCGAAAGGCCGGGCCTTGCTCTTGCACTGGTTCCGAGCGAATGAAAGGGCCCGGCTTCCTAGAAACCGGCCGCCCTCGTGGCCGGGGCCTAGACCGTGCGCTCGGGCCGGAAGAGCTGGTCGTGGACGCGCAGGGCGTAGCGGTCGGTCATTCCGGCGACGACGTCCAGGACCTGGTTGACCAGCGACTCACCTTCGATCCGGTAACTCTCGGGCATCTCGTCCGGGTGCTCGAGATAGTAGTCCACCAAGTCGCGCAGGATGCGGATGGCTTTGGCGGCCTGGCGCTGCGACTCGGGACGCAGGTAGACGTTCTCGAACATGAACTTCCGGAACCCGTCCATGGCGGCCAGGACTTCCGGCTCCATCGTGACCTCGCCCTGGCGCACCGATTCCTCGAGCACGGCCCGGATCATGGTCGAGACCCACTCGCGGCCGGGCTCGCCGAAGGCCGCAACGCTCTCAGGCGGGAGATCGGCGTAGTGCAGGATCCCGGCGCGCACGGCGTCCTGCATGTCGTGAACGAGATAGGCAATGCGGTCGGCGTAGCGGATCAGCATGCCTTCTTGATGGGCGGGCCCCGGAACCACCTTCCAGGTGTGCGCGCGGATGCCCTCCAGGACCTCCCAGCTCAGATTCAACGGCTCGAGGATGCTGAAGACCCGTACGCCCTGGGCGGCGTGCAGCCACTCGCCCTCCACGTACGGCGACAGCGCTTCCTCGCCGATGTGTCCGAAGGGCGCGTGCCCGACCTCGTGTCCCAGGCATATGGCTTCGGTCAGGGTCTCGTTGAGTCCCAGGGCCGCTGCCAGCGAGCGCCCGATCTGGGTGACCTGGAGAGTATGCGACAGCCGGGTGACGACGTGATCGCCTTCCGGATTGATGAAGACCTGGGCCTTGTGCTTGAGCCGGCGAAAGGCCTTGGAATGGAGGATCCGGTCGCGGTCGCGCTCGAAGCAGGTGCGGTAGACGTCGGGCTCTTCGGCCGTCTCGCGGCCGCGGCTCTCGGCTGCCAGGGTCGCCGCCGGCGCGAGCTGAGCCCGTTCCCGCTCCTCGCGCTCTTCGCGCCGGAGATCCAGCAATCGGGTCGAATTGATCTCGGAAACCGTCACCTCGGACACCTCTAGGGCGGGCGAGTCTAGCAGCCCGCCCGGAGGCGTCCAGAGGCGAAGAGCCCTAGCAGCCCGTGGTGGAAGTCAGACGGTCGGGCTGCAGCCGCCGTGGTGTGTGATGCAAGGCGGCGCGACGTAGGCGATGCGGTGGCATCGTCGAGGCGCGGCAACGCCGCAGCGCACCCTGCGTTGCCTGCAACCCAAAGGGCGGCAAGGGGTTACGTCGCACTTGGCCGCCGCTCGCCATTTGCGCCGCAGCCGCATCGCCTTCTCCTCGTGTCTCGACACTCCACCACGAGCCCTTGTCGCGCGACCATCGTGACTTCCACCACGGGCTGCTAGCCCTTGACCGCCGAGGCGCCTTCGACCTCGACGTCTTTGCGCTCGGCGATCCACTCGCGGATCTTGGTCTGGAGCACGCGCATCGGTAGCGCGCCGTCCTCCAGGACCGCGCGGTGGAACGCCTTGATGTCGAAGGCGTCGCCAAGCTCGGACTCGGCCTCGGCGCGCAGGCCCGAGATCACCCGCTGACCCACCTTGTAGGCCAGGGCCTGGCCGGCGAAGACGATGTAGCGCTCGACCTCGGCGACGACGTCCGACTCGGCCATCGAGGAGTTCTCGAGCATGTAGTCGATCGCCTGCTCCCGGCTCCAGCCCTTGGCGTGGAGCCCGGTGTCGACCACCAGGCGCATGGCCCGCAGGAGCTCGTCGCTCAACCGGCCGTAGTAGTCGTAGGGATCGTCCAGGAGCCCCAACTCCTTGCCCAGCGACTCGGCGTAGAGCGCCCAGCCCTCGAAGAAGGCGGTCTGGCCGCCGAAGCGCCGGAAACGCGGCAGGTCCTCGATCTCCTGGGCGATCGAGATCTGAAAGTGATGGCCGGGCGAGGCCTCATGAATCGAGAGCGTCATCATGCCGAACTTGGCCTGGGCCTTGAGGTTGAACGTGTTGGCGTAGAAACGGCCCGGGCGGCTGCCGTCCGGAGTTCCGGGCTGGTAGAAGGCGCCCGGCGAGGACTCGGCCATGAAGTCGGGCACCGGCACGACCTCGTAATCGGCCTTGGGAAAGATGTCGAACATCTTGGGCAAGGCGGCGTTCACCCGTTCTTGCAAGTCCTGGTAGCCCTGGATCAGCTCGTCGGCGTCGGTGTAGTAGAAGCGATCCTCGTTCTCCAAGTATTCGAAGAAGTCCGGGAGCTCGCCTTCGAAGCCGACTTCGTCCATGACGCCGCGCATCTCGGCGTGAATCCGGGCGACCTCTTCGAGGCCGAATCCGTGGATCTCGTCGGGCTGCATGTCGGTCGTCGTCATGTTCTTGACCTGGTAGGCGTACCAGGCCTCGCCGTCCGGCAGGTCGGCGATCGCCGTGGTCTCGCGACCGTTGGGGATGTACTCCTCGATCATGTAGTCGTGGAGCTTGCGGTAGGCCGGAATGATGGTCTCGACCACCGCCGTCCGGTAGGCGGCGGTCAGCTCCTCACGCGTCACCTCGGCCATGTCCTCGGGGAAGCTCTCGAGCGGCTTCAGGAAGATGCTGTCCTCGACGTTCTCGACCAGATGGGCGGCGATCTGCGGCGGCACCTTCTCCATGAGCGCGCGCGGCTGGACGACGCCCAGCTCGATGCCTCGCTTCATGTTGGCGATCGCCTGATCGACCAACGGCGCCAACCGTTCGACCCGGCCCAGCCAGTCCCGGTAATCCTTCTCGGTCCGGAATGGCTGGATGCTGCCGCCCGAGCCGAGCTGGGCGAAGAACGACGGGATCGAGAACATTTGGTTGATGGGGAGCAGGTGGAAGGGGAAGCGCGAGGCCTCGATTGCCATCTCACGCTCGTAGACGAAAATGTCGTAGCTCAGCCGGTCCTGGCCCGAGAGCCGCTCCCGGTCGATCTTCCGTACCTGTTCGAGCCAGCGCTGCTCGTGGCGCAAGTCCTCTTCCTGCCTCTCTTCGGACAAGAAGTTGGGCACCTGGTCGTTGTAGCGGGGATCCCCGACCGCGGTGGCCTGGATCGGATTCCGCTGGAGCGTCTCCTCGAAGTAGTCCTCGAGGAGCTGGGCCAGCTTGGCGGCTTCGACGGCGGCGAGGACCTCGTCCGAAAGCCTCTCTTCATGGCTGTCGGCGAGGATGGGCGCGGGGAGGAAAGTGGTCGCGGCCAGGGCGGCGATCGCGAGGGACGAGACGATCTGGGTTCGAGACATGAGAGCTCCTTCTCTGTGGGGTGGGCGGCCTGGCACCGTCTGGCGCCGCGGGTACCGCGGCGGGACAAGGGCCTGAGGCCGCAATCTCTCTTACGGTCCTCGCGAGTCCGGGTTTCGATCGGCGGCCGACCGGCCTGATTCGGAAGAGTGCATGGGGCGCTGATGCGAGGTGAGCGGTCCGACACTCGCCCGCGCAGCCGTGTCTCCCGGCGCTCTTGGAGTGGTGTCGAGCCGTTCCGGGATGCCCTCGTCTGCGGTCCGGTGTCCGAGGGCGCTCTTCGGCCAGCGCCGAGCAGTCCGGACAAGCACTCGCGGTTCGACGCTCCGGGATGCCTCTGCGCGGTCGCGCTTCGTAGACGGCGTCCGGTGCCGCCGCCTTGGTGGTTGCGGTCGCGTTGGCGTCGGGGAGCGGCGTCCGGCGGAACTGTCTGCTCGAGGTGAGACACTTGCTTCGGTCAGTGGTTCCGGCGCGAGGAGCCAACGGTTGAAGATAGCGAGATGCGCGAGTTTCACCACAGCAGCAACCCCGGCTTTGACTGCGCCGAGCGAGTGCTCCTTCTGCCCTTCGGGCGCGAGTCCTATTTGCCGGCGATCGTCGGGCGCTACGGCGGCAAGCGCGTCCCCCTCGACGCCACCACCGACCGCATCGCGTACCAACTGACCGGTGCGCCCCGCCCCACGACCCTGGTCTACACCGGCATGGGCTCGCCGGCCGCCGCCAACGGTCTCGAGATGATCGCCGCCAACGGCGGCCGGCGGGTGGTTCTCTTCGGCGCCTGTGGCGGCGTCATGCCCGAGATCGGCGTCGGCGACTTGATCGTCGCCGAGCGGGCCTACCCGGGCGAAGGCACCTCCCGCTACTACCGCCTCCCGGACGCGGCCGGTTCGACCGGTTCTGAGGAGGGCCAAGTCGCCACCGAGACCGCCGGCTCCGGCCGTTCGAGCTTTGCTGGCTCCGCTGGCTCGGAGAACCCCACCGCCCCTATCGAAGATCTTGGCGCCGCCTGCGCCGCCGAGTTGACCGAACGCCTCTGGACGACCGCGTCGAAGCCGGCGTCGAGCGGAGCTCCAGCCGCCACCGGCGCGGTTCACCGGGGCGCCGTCTACACCACCGACGCCGGCTACCGCCAAGGGCCCGACATCTACGACGGCACCTACGATGCCGCCGCCGGCGGCCGCATCCTAGGCGTCGAGAACGAGTGCTCGGCCGCGGCGACCGTCGCCGCCGCTCTCGGCCTCGAGCTCGGCGCGCTCTTCTTCGTCACCGACAACGTCACCCTTCCCGACGCCGGCGACCGCGCCTACCGCGGCCTCGACGATCCGCGCGTCCGAGCCGGATTCGAGACCGGCCTGGCGGCCGCGGTCGAAGCGCTGTCGCGAGCCTGGTGTGACGATCCGGCGACGGGCCTCTGAGCGCGGCGCCGGGCCGGCCGTGCGAGGTAGAGTAGGGCTTCCGAACCGAAGCACTCGATGACGACACCCTCCGGTCCATCCTGGCTCGAACGGCTCCTGCCGAAACTCGGTTGGACGCTCGCGTTGGCGGCGCTCGTCGTCTTCGTCTGGGGGCTGGAGCGGCGCCAGCGGTTGGAGGCCAAGGGCGACGAGGTGCTGCGCATGTTGTTCGTGCCCTCGGTCGAGCAGGGCACGTTGGTGGAGCGCGCGGATGAGCTCGCCCGCTACATCCGGCAGGACACCGGGCTGGTGCTCCAGACCGAGGTGCCGACGAGTTACGCGGCGGTGATCCAGGCCCTGGGTGCCGAGCAGGCCGACGTGGCCTGGATGCCGGCGTTTGCCTACGTCATCGCCCATGCCCGCTACGGTGCCGAGGCGCGGTTGCAGGTGGTCCGGAGCGCCGAGCGGGACGGCATTCTGGTGACGCGGAGCGGACCGGGCGAGCCGGCTTCGTTGGCCGATCTGGCCGGCCGCGGGGTGGCGATCCCGGCTTCGGTCAAGGGTGAGCTGCGGGACAAGGTCACCGCGGTCCTGGATCGAGACGCGCCGGGCTGGACCGAGGTCGCGGCCGAGGACGACAAGGGCGCGGTGCGGGCGCTGGTCGAGAAGCCATTCGAGGTCGCCGCCGCGGCCTCGACCCACGTTTTTTCGGGGCCGGAGGATCTGATCGGCGACGGCCGCAAGGAGCTCGAGTACGACATGCCGGGCACGCTCGAGCGCACCCGAATTCTGTACAAGACCGAGAGCCCGGTGCAGGATCTGGATACCGTCTACCGGGGTTGCGTCATGGCCCGGACCGACTCCGGCATCCGGCGCCTGGCGGATCTGAACGGGCGGAGCTTCGCCTTCTCGGACGAGACCTCGACCTCGGGCCACATCTTTCCGCGCATGCTGCTCGACCGGAACCGGGTGTCGCTGGGCCGGGTCTACTACGCGGGCGGTCATCCCAACGTCGTCCAGGCGGTGTGGGACGGCAAAGCCGTGGCGGGCTCGACCTTCTACTCGCCGCCCGGGATCAAGCAGCGCGAGGAGAACCTGTACGTCGGCGATGCTCGCTACATCATCATGCGCCGGTTCGCGACCGACGAGGAGCGGCAGCAGTTTCTGCGCGACGTCAAGGTCGTCGCCCTCACCGACCCCATCCCGAACGATCTGTGCGCGGTACGCAAGGGCCTGTCCGAGGAGATCTGGCAGCGGTTCAATGAATCCTTCCAGCGCTACCTGACGACTCCCGAAGGCCAGGACGTCTTCAACGACTTGCTGACTGCGGTGGGCGCGGCGCCGATCGACGACTCGGCCTTCGACGGCTTCCGGCGGGCGCTCGAGTCGGCCGAGGTCAGCGCCGAGGGCCTGCTCGAAGCGGCCGAGGAACGCTTGGAACGGCAGAAGCAGGGCTCGTGACGATGGCGGGATCCAGCTCCAACGGACATCTCGCGATCAAGGTCGAGAACGTCAGCAAGGTCTTCCCGGGCGGCGTGCAGGCGCTCGACGGGGTGAGCGTCGAAGTCGAGCGCGGCGAGTTTCTGGTGGTGATCGGGCTTTCGGGCTCGGGCAAGTCGACCCTGCTGCGTTGCATCAACCGGCTGCACGATCCGTCCGAGGGCCGGGTCTGGCTTTTCGGCGAGGAGATCACCGGCGCCAAGGGGGCGGAGCTCCGGCGGCTCCGGGCTCAGATTGGCATGATCTTTCAGCAGTTCAACCTGGTGAAGCGCCACACGGTGATGACCAACGTGCTCTCCGGCGGCCTGGGCCGGACGTCGCTGGCGCGGAGCCTCCTCATCCGGTACTCGGACGAGGACCGGGCTCGAGCCCAGGCGTGTTTGGACCGGGTCGGTCTGGGCGACCGCGGCGCCAGCCGCGCCGACGCGCTGTCCGGCGGCCAGCAACAGCGCGTGGCCGTCGCCCGCGCTCTCATGCAGGACCCCAAGGTGTTTCTGGCCGACGAGCCTGTGGCCTCGCTCGACCCGGCGCTCAGGCATTCGGTCATGCGGCATCTGGAGTCGCTCAACCGGGACGAAGGGCTGACCGTGATCTGCACGCTCCACGACGTGGATCTCATCAAGCGCTACGCCACCCGGCTGATCGCGCTCCGGGACGGCCGGCTGGTCTACGAGGGCGGTCCCGAGGGGTTCAACGCCCAGACCTTCAAAGACATCTACGGCGAAGATGCCGAAGCCGCCTCCGGGCTCGGCTCCGGCGAAGGCGGGGAGTCATGACCGGCGACAAGCCATCGACGGCCAAGGTCGTTCTGGCCAGGGCGCAGGCGTTTCTGATCGACGCCGTCCTGCTCTGGCTGGGCATCCTGATGGTCGAGTTTCTGATGATCGCCTTTTCGGGGCGGAGGAGCCCGACCGGATTTCTGCTCCTGGCCGAGGAGATCCTGGACCTCTTGCACTACGGCTGGGCGGCGCTCGCGGCGATGATCGTGGCCCTGGTCTGGGGCCGCGCCCGGCATCCCGTGACGCAGTCGGTCGGCAACGCCATGGTGTACGGCGCCGCTGCCGGCGCCGAGGGACTGCCGTGGACGCGGACGCTACGGGGCTGGTTCGGCTTGCTGCTGGCCGAGATCACGTTTTTCACCGGCTGGCTCATCACCGAGGTCCAGCTGGTTCAGTTCTTGACCCAGTTCGACAAGGCCCAGGACATCGTCCGGGGGCTCTTGAACCCGTCCTCGGCGGTGCTGCATCAGGGACTGGTGCTGCTGGTCCAGACGATCTTCTTGGCGTTCATGGCGACGATCTTCGCGATTCCGGTCGCCTTCGCCCTGTCCTTCGTCGCCGCCAGGAACCTGACCCGAACCTCGTTCTGGTCGCGAACGGCCTACACTGCCGCCCGCACGGTGATGAACCTGACCCGCGCGGTCGAGCCTCTGGTCTGGGCGCTGATTTTCATCTCCTGGGTGGGGATCGGACCTTTTGCGGGTGTGCTGGCGCTTTGGGTGCACTCGGTGGCGGCCCTGGTCAAGCTCTATTCGGAGCAGATCGAGAACATCGACAACGGGCCGGTCGAGGCGATCACCGCCACCGGCGCTTCGACGTTTCAGATCTTGCGCTACGGGGTTGTGCCGCAGGTGATCCCGCCGTTTCTGTCCTTCACGATCTACCGCTGGGACATCAACGTGCGCATGTCGACGATCATCGGCTTCGTCGGCGGCGGCGGAATTGGCTACATCCTGAAGCCGCGGGTCGACCTGGGCCAGTGGGGCGAGGTGGGAACCCTGGTCATCCTGATCGCGGTGACCGTGTGGGCGATGGACATCCTCTCGGCCAAGATCCGCGAGAAGATCGTCTAGCCGGCGGATTTCTTAGAAGCGGGAGGCGGGACGCGGTCGGCGGCCGCCGCGAGCCCCGAATCGTCTAGAGCGGGCACCCCTCAATTGACGCGGTCGTCGGGCTCGGCTTCGGTCCCTCCCAGGACCGGCCGTGGCCACTTGACGTCCACCGGCGGGGCGGGATGGGCTTCGACCAACGCCCGGGCGCGCAGCAGCAGCTCGGCGGCGAGCAGGCGATACGCCTTGGCGCCGGTCGAGGCCGGGTCGTACTCGAAGATCGTCCGGCCCATCTCCGGGGCTTCGGCGAGGCGGACGTTGGTGCGAATCTCGATCGCGAAGACGTCGTGGCCGAAGCGTTCGCGAATGCGCGCGACGTTGGTGCGGGCGAGTTTAGTCCGGTAGTCGACCTGGGTCAGGACGATGCCCAGAAGCCGCGGGCGGACGCCGTGCGCGGTGGGGATGCGGGCGGCGGCCATGAGCAAGGGCTCGACCGTGGTCACCGACAGATAGTGCGGCACGACCGGAACCAGGTAGGTGTCGGCGGCGATGAGAGCACCGACTGCCAGCGGCGACGGGTGGGGAGCGCAATCGAGGAGCACGAAGTCGTAGCGCGAGCGGATCGGGTCCAGTACCTCGCGCAGGCGGCTCGCATCGCGGACGCCGGTCTCGATCTCGCGCTCGGCCCGCTGGAGATCGACCGAGGCGGTCAAGAGGTCGAGGCCCAGGGTCGCGGTCGAGCGCACGCAGTTGGCGGCGGTGCGCTCGCCCAGCAGGACGTCGGCGATTGACGGGAAGAGGGCGGACCTGGGCACCCCCAGCGACAGCGAGGCCGAGGCCTGACTGTCCAGGTCCACCAGCAAGACACGCTTGCCAATGCCGGCCAAGGCGGCGGCTAAGCTGACGGCGGTGGTCGTCTTGGCGACCCCGCCCTTCTTGGATACGACGGCGGTAATCAATCCTCCACTCCTTGGACTGACGTCGGGCCAATCCTAGCGGATCGCCGTAAGGAAGGCTGTTACGCAGTCGACAGGGAGAACTCGGGCGGCTCCAGAATGTGCCGCTTGACCGCGCACAGATCGACCGAGCGGAGGATCGCCGCCTGGTACTTCTCGGGGAAGTCCTCCGGCAGCTTGATCTCGATGCCGAGATGCTCGACTCGCTTGCCGGACTCGTCGCGGGTGACGACCAGCTCGAGGCCCAGACCGTCGGTATCGAGATTTCGCTTCTGGCAGAAGCGCAGGGCGTAAAAGCCCGCGCAGGTGGCGATCGAGGCCAGAAAGAGGTCGAAGGGCGGCGGTGCCGAATCGTCGCCGCCATAGCGGGCGGGCTGATCGGTTCGCACCCGCCGGCCGTCAAGGACCGCGCTGACCGCGAGGTTGCCGGGAAACTCGACCGGAATTCGCATCGCTCTCCAGGGTACGCGGGGCCGCTCCAGCGGCAACACCCGAACGGGTAGGTTCGGCTTGGTTGTGAACCTGATTGCGAGCGTCGAGCCGCGGAGCGGTGGGGTAGGATTGGTCCCTGCCGGATTCCGGCACGCGGCCCCGGGTCAGCCGGACTCAGCAAGAGTCAGGTTGCCACCGGGCCGGGGATTTCGGGCCTTGAAGCCCACGCGGGAGGATCGCCAATGAGATGGCAAGGACGTAAGACCAGCAGCAATGTCGAGGATCGACGCGGGGCGAGCCCGATGATGCGGGGCGGCGGGATCGGCTGCGGCGGTCTCATCCTCATCATCTTGATCGCCATGCTCTTCGGGCGTGACCCCCAGCAGGTGATCGACGTGCTCGAGCAGGCGCAGGTGCAGACCGCGCCCCAGCGCATGCCGGGACCGTCTGGAAGGCAGGCTGGGCCTCCCACGGACACCCTGGGCGAGTTCGCCTCGGTCGTTCTGGCCGACACCGAGTCCACCTGGAACCAGATCCTGCAGGGCCGCTACCAGGAGCCCACGATGGTGCTCTTCTCGGGCGCAGTGCGCTCGGCCTGCGGTTTCAACTCGGCGGCCGTGGGTCCCTTCTACTGCCCGCTGGACAGTAAGGTCTATCTGGATCTGGGCTTTTTCGACCAGCTCGAGCGGCGCTTCGGCGCTCCCGGGGACTTTGCCCAGGCCTATGTCATTGCTCACGAGGTCGGTCATCACATTCAGAACCTGACCGGCATCAGCGACCAGGTGCACCGCGCCCGCCAGCGCATGTCGGCGGAGCAGGGTAACGCCCTCTCGGTGCGCCTCGAGCTCCAGGCCGACTGCTACGCGGGTGTCTGGGGGCACCATGCCAACCGCCGCAACCTGATCGAGCCAGGGGATTTCGAAGAGGGGCTACGCGCGGCGGCGGCGATTGGCGACGATTCAATTCAGAAGAAGACCACCGGCTGGGTGCAGCCCGAATCCTGGACTCACGGCTCGTCCGAGCAGCGTCAGCGCTGGCTCTACCGGGGCCTCGAGACCGGCGATCCGAACGTCTGCGACACCTTCAGCTAGAGCCAGCCGCCGGCGACCGGCAGGACTTCACAGGCCTCGCCGGCCGGAGCCGGCTTGGCGTGGGCCGGGATTCGCACCAGGCCCGAGCCGTGGGCGTAGGCACCGACGTCGTGGGATCCCTTGGGTGGATGCGGCGTGACCAGGAGCCGCCCGCCCCGGGCCTCGAGCGAAGCGGCTAGAAACTTGTCCCGGGCCTTGGCGCCGGGCAGCGGCCCGGCCAGCGTGCCGGCGAGGGCGCCTCGCCAATAGGCGTCCGGCACGCCCATCAGGCGGTTCAGGAAGGGCTTGACGAAGAGCCAGAAGCAGACCATCGCCGAAGCCGGGTTGCCGGGCAGGCCGAAGACCCAGCCGGCGTCATGCTCCATCGCCACCAGTGGCTTGCCGGGCTGGATGGCGACGGCGTCAAAGAGCGGCCGGCAGCCGCAGGCGGCAAGGCTCGATTCCACGTAGTCGAACTCGCCTTTGGAGACACCGCCCGTAACCAGCAGAAGGTCGCGTTCGAGACCGCGGCGCAGATGAGCCGCCAGCTCGGCGGGGTCGTCGCGGGCGATGCCGAGGGGCTCGAATTCGAGCCCGAACGAGCGGCCGGCGCCCACCAGAAAGTCGGTGTGCGAATCGCGGAGCTGCCCGGGCGCCGGCACCGCCTCCGGAGGCACGACCTCGTCGCCCGTGCTGAGGGTGGCGACGCTGGGCCGCCGGTAGACCTCGACTTGATCGTGCCCGTGGGTCGCGAGCAGGGCGAGGGCCTGTGGAGTCAAGCGCGAGCCCGCCGCCAGGATGAGCCGGCCCGTGGTCGTGACCTCGCCCTGGCGACGAATGTGGGCATCGCCGCGCGCGGTGCCGTGGAAGGTCACGGTTTCCGAGCCGCCGTCGGTTTCTTCCACCGGTACCACGGTCCAGGCCGCGGCCGGCACTGGGGCGCCGGTCATGATGCGCACTGCAGTGCCCGGTTCCAGGCGGTAGCCGGGAGCCTCGCCGGCGGCAAGGGTGCCGGCGACCGGCAGGACCGCCCCGGACGGGAGCGGCTCGGCGACGGCGTAGCCATCCATCGCCGAGACGTCGCACGGGGGCACTTCGACGGTGGCGCCGAGGCCGCTCGCCAGGATCCGGTCGAGCGCGTCGCGCCGGGCTACGGTTTCGGTACCGAGCGGCCGCAAGGACCGTTCGAGCAGGAGCCAGGCGTCGGCGGGGAGGATCCAGGGCATCGCGGTGGCGCCCAGCGTACCGGAACGCGGGTCGGTCTTCGAGGGAGTCGGACCCGCCAGCATGTGGGACCGTTCACAGGGAACGGAGCCCTTGCGGTGCTATATTTTTTTCGTTTCCCTGTTTCGGGAACGTGAGTGGCGAGTTCATGACGCGCAAGTTCGAGTATCGAGCCGACTTCAAGGAATCGGGTCTGCCCGAGATGCTGTATTCGATCCATCGGTTTCGTGTGCCCGGAACGATCGAGGCACGCCAGGGCAACGTCATCAAACGGGTGCTGTTGCAGGACGGCCACGTCATTCACGCGGCCTCGACGCTGCTCGACGACAGCCTGGGCGAGTTTCTGAAGCGCGTCGGCAAGCTCTCGGATGAGAACTACGATCAGATCGCCCGCGCCCGGGCGCACACGCGCAAGCGCTTCGGCGAGCTCATCCTGGAGCGCAGGCTGTTGACGCCGGCCGAGGTGTACAAGGCGATCCAGCACCACATCGAGGAGATTGTCTGGAGCCTGTTCTACTGGCGGGAAGGAGAGATTACCTTTACCGTCGGCGAGATCCAGGGCATCCAGAGGGTCCAGATCCAGTTGCCCGTGCGCCGGGTCATCTTGGAGGGCATCAAGCGCGCGCCCGAGGCCAAGCCACTGGTCGAGCGCCTGGGCAAGCGCCAGACCGTGCTCGAGCCCACGTTTGATTGGGAGGACCTGATCGAGCTGGGCCTCGACGAGGACGAGTTCCGCCTGCTGACCGCGGTGGATGGGCGCAAGAACCTGTACGAACTATGCTCGATCGAGCCGCTGTCGGCGGCTGAGAACGCCAAGCTGTTGTATGCTTTTCAGGTACTGCACCTGGTCGGCCCGTCTTCGGCGCAGGCAACCGGGACCGACTCCCGAGACGAACCCCTGAAGGTGCGGCTCAAGACGTCGGGCGATCTTCTCTCCGGCTAGCCGACTCTTCTCCAGGAGACCTCAATGCCCATCTACGAGTACGAGTGCACGGTGTGCGCGCATCGCTTCGAGACCATGCAGCGCATCAGCGACCCGCCACTCGAGAGCTGCCCCGAGTGCGGCGAGCCGGTGCGCAAGCTGATCTCGGCGCCCGCCTTCCAGTTCAAGGGCTCGGGCTGGTACGTCACCGACTATGGCGGCAAGGGCAAGGACAAAGGGCAGGAGAAGAAGTCCAGCGGCTCGGCCGGGGACTCAGATGGCGGCTCCAAGAGCGGCGGAGCCTCCGAATCGAAGCCGGCCAAGGACTCGGCCTCGACCGGGTCGAAGCCCGCCAAGGCCGCGGAATCGTCCTGAACCGCGCTCGGGCGAACCCTCGCCACGCGAGCGCGCCTGAGAGCTAGCCCTGCTCGACAGCCAGTTGGTCGGTGTCGCCGTCGCGTCCGGCTCCGGTCAGTTGTAGCTTCTTGGCGTAGTACCGGAAGGATCGAAAGCTCATGCCCAAGAGCTCGGCCGCTTTGGTCTGGACGCCATCCGTGCGCTCCAGCGCCGCCGTCATCAGGCTGCTCCGGATGATCTCGAGGTGTCCCTCGAGATCCATGCCCTCGGCGGGAAGCTCGACCCAGGACGACGGTCGGCGGCTGGGCTCGGCTAGGTGCCGGGGGATGTCGGACGCCGTCAGCGACGGACCCGTGGAGAGCGCCAGGGCGCGTTCGATGATGTTCTCCAGCTCGCGCACGTTGCCGGTCCAGCGGTAGTTCTCGAGCAGCTCCATCGCGTCCTGGCCGATTTGCTTGGGCTCGATCCCCATCTCGGTCGAGTACTTCTTGACGAAGTGCTGCGCCAGCAGCGGAATGTCCTCACGACGGTTGCGCAAGGGCGGGATCTCGATCGGGATGACGTTGATGCGGTAGTAGAGGTCTTCCCGGAACTCACCCGCGTCGATCTGGTCTTCGAGGTTCTGGTTGGTGGCGGTGATGATGCGGACGTCCACCGCCTCTTCCTGGTGCCCGCCGACGCTTCGGACCTTCTTTTCCTGAAGGACCCGGAGCAGCTTGACCTGCATTTGGGTCGTCATCTCGCCGATCTCGTCCAGGAACAGCGTGCCGCCTGCGGCCTCGCGAAAGAGCCCCTTCTTGTCCTTGACCGCGCCGGTGAACGCGCCGCGCTCGTGACCGAAGAGCTCGCTTTCGAGCAGGGACTCGGGCATGGCGCCGCAGTTGATCGACAGGAACCGGTTCTTGGAGCGCGGGCTGGAGAAGTGGATCGCCCTCGCGATGAGTTCCTTGCCGGTGCCGCTTTCGCCGTGAATGAGGACCGTGGAATTGGTCCTGCCGACCCGCTCCACCAACGAGAAAATCTCCTGCATCCGGCTGCTGCGGCCGATGATGTTGGAAAAGCTGTACTTGGACTCGAGCTCCTTGCGCAGGTAGACGTTCTCGGAAAGGAGCTCGTTGCGCTCGACCGCCTTGTGGATGACCACCTTGAGCTCATCCACGTCGAACGGCTTGGGCACGTAGTCGTAGGCCCCTGCCTTCATCGCTTCGATCGCGGACTTGGTCGAGCTGTAGGCGGTCATCATGATGACCGCGGTTTCGGCCGCCGCCGATTGCTTGATCTCGCGCAGCAGATCGAGGCCGCTGCCGTCGGGCATGGTGATGTCGCTCAGCACCAGGTCGAAGGTGCGGTCGGCCAGAACCGCGCGGGCGGCCGAGACCGAGCCGGCCTCCGCCACCTCGTACCCTTCCTGCTCGAGCAAGACCCGGAGAAACTCGAGCAGGCTGCGTTCGTCGTCGACGATCAGAATGCGATGTTTGGCCATCTTCAGGGCTCGGGATCAGGCGGAGAGCGACTCGGTCTCGGGCACGGCGCCGGGCAGGGTGATGCGGACCCGCGTCCCTTCGCCCGGCGCGCTCTCGATCTGGATCTCGCCGCCGTGCTCTTCGACGATGCGGTAGACGATCGCCATGCCGATGCCGCTGCCGCCGTCGAAGTACGAACGAAACGGATGGAAGACCCGGTCCTTCTGTTCGGCGGTCATGCCGCGGCCACTGTCGCGGACGTCGAGTTGGAACCGGTCCTCGACCGCCCGCCCGGCGACCTCGAGGACGCCTCCGTCCTCCATGGCCCGGACGGCGTTGCGCACCAGATTCCAGAAGATCTGGCTGATCTGGTCGGGGTCGCCCAAGAGCGAGATCGGCTCGGGCGCGAGCTCCAGCCGGATCTCGTGGCGGCGATCGATCTCGCCGCTGTTGCGTAGAAGCTCGACGTTCTCGGCGACTAGCGCGGTGACGTTGAACCTCGTGCTCGAGGCCTCGTTGGGTTTGGCGAACTTGAGGAAGCCCTTGATCGTCCGGTCCAGGCGCTGGCTCTCCTTGTGGATGATCTCCAGGAGCTTGCGCTCGGACGAGGATTCGGGCATCTGGCCCGACAGCATTTGGACCGAGCCCGAGATCGCCGCCAGCGGGTTGCCTATCTCGTGGGCAAGGCCCGATGCCATCTGGCCGACCGCGGCCATGCGCTCCTGGAGGCGAACGCGCTCTTGGAGGCTCTGCCACTCGGAAAGATCCTGGAAGATGAGGATGTAGCCGGCCGGCTCGCGCGAGCCCCCGGTGAGCGGGCTCACGCTGTATCCGATCGTGATCTCGTCGCCGCTATCGGTCCGGTACTGGGTCTCCCGCCGGTTCCGCTCGCCGAGGTGCGCGTTGTCCCGGAGACCGGACCACTCTTCCGCACCGAAGATTCCCAACTCGTAGACTGGCCGGCCGATGAGGTCCACCGAGGTGCGGTCCAGGATGAGCTGGGCGGCGGCGTTGGCGCTGGTCAGGATGCCGACCTCGTTGGCGGTCACGAGGCCACTCGGGATCGACTCGATCACGTCCCGGTAGGCGACCCGGAGCTCGGCCAGGTGCCGACCCTTTCTGCGTAGCGCTTGTTCGGCCTGAGCGACGTTTTGAGCCAGCCTCGAGGTCAGGTGGGCGATCGCGTAAAAGCCCAAGAGATGGATCGCCAGATAGTAGGCCAGCCGCCCCAGCGGGGGATTGGCTGCCAGCTCGAGCCCGGGCGGCTGGGCCCAGCCTCGGACCACCGCGAGAGCCACCAGCGCGTAGAGAATCCAGGCCAGGGTCGCGATCTGCATCCCCGCCCGCCGTCTCAGGATGACCGAGGCTAGGGTGATGACCACCAGATAGAGAATCGAGAACGGGCTGCTGGTGCCGTCGAAGAAGTGGTACACGAGACCGGTGATCAGGAACAGATCGCCCACGAACTGGACGTAGGCCTGGGTCTCGGCCCGCGGCCGGCGCGCGCCCAGCAGGACCAGATAGAGGAGGCACGCGACATAGCCGATACCGGCCGCGGTGTAGACCGTGTCGTAGCCGAAACCGTCGGCGCTGGCGGTGAGCTGATAGAGGAAGTAGGCGAGGACGATACTGGTGATCGTCAGCATGCGTAGCGCCACGATCCAGCGCAGCTGGCGGTAGAGGCCGCCCTCGATCCTCATCGTCTGAGGGTCGAGGGCGCCGGTGTCGATGTCGCGGAACAGTGGGCTCACGGCGAGGCCTCGTCGCCTTGTTGCGCCTACTGAATCTGGCCCAGGATGGTGTAGAGCGGCAGGTACATCGCGGCCACGATCGTGCCGATGATCACACCCAAGACCACGATCATGATCGGCTCGATGAGTTTCACGAGTCCGGCCACCGCGGTGTCGACTTCGTCCTCGTAGAAGTCCGCGATCTTGGAGAGCATCTGATCCAGGGCGCCGGTCTGCTCACCGACGTTAATCATCTGGACGACCATCGAGGGAAAGACCTTGGTCTCGCCCAGAGGACCGCTCAAGGTCTTGCCTTCCTCGACGCTCCGGCGCACGGCCATGACCGCGTCTTCGATGACGGAGTTGCCCGCGGTCTTGGCGGTGATCTCGAGGCCGTCCAGGATGGGAACGCCCGAAGAGGTCAGGGTGGACAGGGTCCGGCAGAAGCGCGACACCGCGATCTTGCGCAGGAGCTCGCCGATCGCGGGCACCCTCAAGAGCGCGCTGTCGAGCACGCGCTTGCCTTTCTCGGTTTGGTGGTAGTAGCGCAGGCCGAAAAAAATCACGGCCATGCCGCCGATGATGAAGATCGAGTAGTCGCCGACGAAATTACTCGCCGAGACCACGAGGCGGGTCAGGGCCGGCAGCTCGCCGCCCAGACCGGCAAAAAGCTGCGCGAAGACCGGGATGACCTTCCACAGCAAGAGCCAGACGATGATGATCGCGATGGCGATGACCACGGTCGGGTAGATCAGGGCCGACTTGACCTGATTCTTGAGCTTGACGGCCTTCTCCAGGTAGATCGACAAGCGCTGCAGGATGACGTCCAGAATACCGCCGGCCTCGCCCGCGGCCACCATGTTGACGTAGAGATCGTCGAAGGCTTTGGGCTGGCGACTCATGGCGTCGGCGACCGACGAACCGCTCTCGACGTCGCTTCGCACCTTCTGGATCATCGACGCGAAGCCGGGATGTTCCTGCTGATCGCCCAAGATCTCGAGGCATTGCACCAGCGGCAGGCCGGCGTCGAGCATGACCGAGAACTGACGCGTGAAAAGCGCCACCCGCTTGTCGCCGACTTTTCGTGGGATCCGGGGAAGGAAGGGGATTTCGCGGCCCTTTTCCCGGATGCTGGTTGGGCGAATCTTCTGCCCGCGCAGAACCGCGGCGGCCGCGTCCTTCGTGTCGGCAAGCAGAACGCCTTCCTGGAAGATTCCGTCGCGGTCGCGGCCTTTCCAAACGAAACTGGGCATGGCGAAACTTCCTTCCTAGCGGCCCACCGCCCGTGGGCGGGACCCGGCCTGCTGCGTGGCGGCGCCACGCGCGATGATCTCCTGCAGTTCGTCGGGCTTCGAGGAACGAGCCATGGCGGTCTTCATGGTGATCTGGCGGCGAAAGTAGAGAGCCGCCAGCGACTGGTTGAAGGTCTGCATTCCGTACTTGGCCTGACCGGTCTGCATCATGCCGTAGATCTGGTGGATCTTGTCCTCCCGGACCAGGTTCCGGATGGCCGCATTGGGCACCAGGATCTCCATGGCCAGGGCCCGTCCCTTGCCACTTGCTCGCGGCAGGAGGGACTGACACATGATGCCTTCCAGAACGAAGGATAGCTGGACCCGAACCTGAGACTGCTGGTGGGCCGGAAAGATGTCGATGATCCGATTGATGGTCTGGGCGGCCGAGTTGGTGTGGAGCGTGGCGAAGGTGAGGTGGCCGGTCTCGGCGATGCGGAGCGCTGCTTCCACGGTCTCGTGGTCACGCATCTCGCCGACGAGGACCACGTCGGGGTCCTGGCGCAGCACCGACTTGAGCGCGTACTCGAAGCTCAGCGTATCGGCATTGAGCTCACGCTGATTGACCACGCACTTCTGATGGTGGTGGAGGTATTCCACCGGATCTTCGATGGTAATGATGTGCTCGGCGCGCTCGCGGTTGACCTTGTCGATCATGGCGGCGAGCGTGGTCGACTTGCCCGATCCCGTGGGACCGGTCACCAGCACTAGGCCCCGAGGTTTCTCGCACAGGCTCTGGACCACGGTCGGTAGGCCCAGCTCCTGGAAGCTCCGGATCTCATAGGGGATCTGGCGAAAGGCCGCCGCCACGGCGCCACGCTGGTGGTAGATGTTGGCGCGAAAGCGAGCCAAGCCCTTGATGCCGAAGGAGAGATCCAGCTCCAAGGTCTCTTCCAAGCGCTGCTTCTGCTTGTCGGTCAGGATCGAATACGCGAGCTTCTTGGTCTCGGTCGGGTTCAGGGGTTGCTGGTCCAGGGGATGCAGGACGCCGTCGATGCGAATCTGCGGCGGGGAGTTGGTCGTGATGTGGAGGTCGGAGGCACCCCGATCGACCATTTCCTTGAGCAGTTGGTTGAGAGACGCGGTCATACCATCCCTTTCTTGCCCCAAGGGAATCCCAGGGGCGGCAACGGATGTCGGGAGTATAGCAACGGGTCGGAAGGCGTCTTTGCGAAAAATGTCACAAGTGACACCTGTTGTCGCCGAGGGCGAATTTGTGTCGTCATTGTCGCCACGGCGGTCCCGTGAATCTTCGGTTTCCAACGGCTCGCTTCGTACGTTGTCCTAGAGGTTCTAGCAGCCTCCACGTGGTAGCGTTCCGGCCTTGTCGAACGAGTCTCCGAGTCCGGCGATTCCAGCCGAGGAGCCCGCGGCGGCGCGGCCGTACGACGCCGAGTTGATGCGGCGCCTGATCGGGTACCTCAGGCCGTACTGGCCGATGGCGGCGACGGCGGTGGCGCTCATCGTCTTCTCGTCGCTGCTCCAGCTCGTGGGTCCGCTGGCGACGGCGGTGGCGCTCGATCTCTGGGTCGGGGACGCCGCCGGTCCCGGCGGAGAGATCTCGGCGGTGAGCCGCTGGGTCGAGACGTTCCTGGCCCGGGTAGCCCCGGGTCTGACCGACCAGGAGGGGTTGATCCTCGTCGGTGGCGTGTACCTGGCGGCGCTCCTCTTGACCTTCGGGGTTCTGTACCTCCAGGCACTCCTGATGAACGTGATGGGCCAGTTCATCATGCGCGACTTGCGCCACTCGATCTTCGCCAAGTTGCAGCGGCTGCCGGTGGCCTTCTTCGATCGCCGGCCGGTCGGGAGGCTGGTGACTCGAGTCACCAACGACGTGGACGCGCTAAACGAGCTCTTTACCGCCGGCTTGGTTTCGATTTTCGGCGACATCGTGCTCCTGGGTGGGATCGTCTGCGTTCTGTTCGCCTTCAGTTGGCGCTTGGCCCTGGTGACCTTCGCCATCCTGCCGTTTCTGTTTCTGCTGACCTTCTGGTTCAAGCTGAGGGCGCGCCAGAGCTACCGTGAGGTCCGGGAGAAGCTGGCTGCGATCAACTCCTTTCTTCAGGAGCACATCGGGGGCATGGCGATCGTGCAGCTCTTCAACCGCGAGCGCCAGGCGCTGGGCGAGTTCGAGGAGATCAACGATGCCCACCGGGTCGCCAACATCCGAGCGATCTTCTACTACGCCGTCTACTATCCCGCGGTCGAGCTCATCACCAGCGTGGGCGTCGCGCTGGTGCTCTGGTACGGCGGCGGCCGGGTCATGGCCGGCGCCCTGTCGCTGGGCGCGCTGGTGGCGTTTCTCCAGTACGCCCAGCGCTTCTACCGCCCGCTCGCGGATCTGTCCGAGAAATACAACATCTTGCAGGCGGCGATGGCTGCCTCGGAGCGGATCTTCGAGCTCCTGGATCACGAGGTCGAGCTGGAGTCGGCGGCCTCAGGCTTCAAGCCGGCGAGCGTGCGGGGTGAGATCTCCTTTGCCGGCGTGACCTTCGGATATCTCGAAGGCGAGCCGGTCTTGCACGACGTCTCGTTCGAGGTGCATTCCGGCGAGACGGTGGCAATCGTGGGGCACACCGGCGCCGGCAAGAGCACGCTGGCCGCTCTGTTGCAGCGCTTCTACGACGTCGATACCGGCCGGGTCGAAGTGGACGGAATCGATGTCCGGGACTGGGACCTCGAGCGCTTGCGCCGCTCCGTCGGCGTCGTGCTCCAGGACGTATTTCTCTTTTCAGGATCGCTCGCCGACAACATCCGGCTCGGCGACGACCGGATCGACGGCGAACGGTTGCGCTGGGCCGCCCGCGAGGTTCAGGCCCTGGATTTCATTGAGCGCTTGGATGGGGGCTTCGAGGCCGTGGTCCGCGAGCGCGGCGCCGGCCTCTCGGTGGGGCAGAAGCAACTGGTTTCGTTCGCCCGGGCGCTGGCCTTTGATCCCGAGATTCTGGTCCTCGACGAAGCCACCTCGTCTATCGATAGCGACACCGAACAGAGAATCCAGATCGGCCTGGACAAGCTCCTTGCGAACCGCACCTCCCTGGTGATCGCCCACCGGCTATCGACCATCCGGCGGGCCGACCGCATCCTGGTGTTGCACAAGGGCCGCCTGGCCGAAGAAGGGACCCACGAACAACTTCTCGAGCGCCGGGGGATCTACTACCGGCTGCATCTCTTGCAGTACGGCACCCGGGCGGCCTAGCCGGGAAGAGCCTGCCGGCAGACCCCGTTTGGCTGGCCGGGGGCACGCCACCTGTACCGTCCGCCGCGGTCCCTACGACGGGCCGCTGTAGTGGGCTTCGATCTCGCCCAGGAGCTCGAGCAGGTGCCCGACCCGCTCCTGGCCTTCGCCGGGCGGGTAGGCGTAGATCACCGTAAGCAGCCGGTTGGCGCTGGGGTGGACGGCGAAGGCCCAGGTTTCCTCGATTCGCCCTTCGGAGCCATCGTAGGCTCCGCGCGCGGTGTAGGCGGTGCCGATCGGTGTCCCCAGCTCGCGGTTGCCGAAGTACTCGCCGCCGGGGGCGGCCTCGAACTCGGCCCGGCGTGCCTTGACGGCTTCGACCAGATTGATGCCGTAGGGGTCGATCGGCCCGGCGCTGACGGTTATCCGACCGAGCGTTGGCAGCGAGGGCGTTCCGAGCTGGATGGTCGCGTCATCGCCGGCGACAACCTCGAAGACGGCCGGTACGGCGGCGACGGCGATGCCGAGCGCGTCGTTTTCGACTCGCTCGGGTGCCGAGCTCTGGGGCGGCGCCTCGGGAGCGGGCGCGCAAGCCGCTGTCATCGGCATGAGCACGGCCAGGAGGGCGGCGGCGGCGCGCGCGGATGCCACCCTCAACCCGCCTCGTCCTCGCTCAGGAACTTCTCCAGGAGCTGGCCGGCGATGCCCATGAAATCTCGCTCTGTGACGATGCCGACCAGGCGATTGCCTTCGGTCACCACGGGCAGGCAGCTGATCTTGTGTTGCCGCATGAGGCGGATGGCGTCGACCGACGGAGTCTCTGGTTCGACAGTGACCAGATCGGTCTGCATGATCTCGCTGACCGGCACTGCCCGGTTCTGGCTGCTGGCCAGGTTCTCTCCCAGCAGGCGCAGCAGCGAACGGTGGGTGACCAGACCGACCAGGCGGTGTTCGTCGTCTTCCACCGGCACGTGGCGGATGTGCTTCCAGTTCATGACGTAGGCCGCCATGTCGACCAGCTCGTCATGGTGGACGGTGAAGAGATCGGTGACCATGAGCTGTTTGACTCGCCGGTAATGCATCTTCTCGTTGCCGGCGTCGTCGATGCTGGCGGCCTCCCAGGTATGGACCGGCTCGCCTCGCCGTTGCTGTTGCACGGTGGCGGCTACGAGCCCGGCCAGGGACTCGGACTCCCCGCCTTGCTGGCGCATGGCGACGTAGGATTCGACCATCCACTGAGCGGGGGTACGGGAGGAGCGGACGCGCTCTTCGATGACGTCGAGATACCGGTTGGCCTCGGTGTCCTCGATCGACAGGCTGCGGAGCCCGTGGCGCGCCATTGGCAACAGCTCCTCGAGAATCAGGTCGCGGGCCGCGACCTGCGGCCGCTGAGGCCAGTCGAACTGGGCGCCCAGGCCCAGCCGGGCCGCCTTGACGAAGTTCTCGCGAGCGTCCTCGAAGGTCATCACCTTGGTGATGTCCCCGAACTCCTCGGCGACGCCGCTCATCAGACCGAACCAGAAGGCGGCGTTGGCCATCTCGTCCAGAACCGTGGGCCCGGCCGGCAGGACGCGGTTCTCGATTCTGAGATGCGGCTCGCCGTTCGAGATGCCGTAGCAGGGTCGGTTCCAGCGGTAGACGGTGCCGTTGTGGAGCCGGAGGGCGGGCAGCTTGGGCACGCCGCCGGCGGCCAGGACTTCGAACGGATCCTCATCGACCTCGGTCGCCATGATGACCCGAAACCGGGCGATGTCTTCCTGGAAGATCTCGAGGGCGGACTCGTGGACCCAGGTCCGGCCGAAGCTCACCCTGGGAGCGAGGTCGCGCATGTGGCTCGTGGGCGAGCGCGTGTCCACCGATTGCTGGAAAAGGGCGATTCGGGTCTCGCGCCAAAGCTGCTTGCCGAAGAGCAGGGGCGAGTTGACCGCGGCCGCCAGCACTGGCGCGGCCACCGCCTGGGCCAGGTTGTAGCGGCTGACGAAGCGCTCGGGCGAGACCTGGAAGTGGACCTGAAAGCTGGTGTTGCAGGCCTCGAGCATGACGTTGTCGTGCTGGACGAGGAGCTCGTCCCGGCCCTTGATGCGAAAGTCGTAGGCGCCGCCGCGAAGCCGAGTCATGGCGTCGTTGAGCTGGAAGTAGCGTGGCATCGGCGTCATGTTGTCGAGACTCAGGTGCGACTTGTCGAGGGTCGGCAGGATGCCCGTAAGCACTGCATGAACGCCGGCGTCTTCCGCCGCAGCGACGGTTTTCTGGAGGAGCTCGTCGAGCTGTTTCTCGAGGGCGAGCAGACAGCCCGGCGCCATGTCGATCGGATCCAGGTTGAACTCCAGGTTGAACTGGCCGAGCTCGGTGGTGAAGTGCTCGTCGTCGATGCGCTCGAGGACCTCGCGGCTGGCCGAGGCCGGCTGCCAGTGCTGATCGACCAGGAAGACCTCCTGCTCGGCGCCGATGCGCAGGGCGTCCTCCTCCAGGCGGTTCTCCTCGATCAGACGCTCCAGGGCGCGCAGATCGGTCAGGAGCTTCTTGGTGAAGTCCCGGATCTCCTGGGAGTCGGCTCCACGCCGGATGTTGTGTTCGCCCATCTGGCTACCGGTTGCGCCGCGCGCGTTTCGAGGGTCGGCCCCGATCTTACGGTGCGGAAGGGTTGAGCGCCAAGTGCGGAGAGAATCTCGGCGCGAGTCGGGAGCCGGCCGGGGCCCGGTCTCCGTGCGATTGCCATGGGGTTCCTTGAGCCGGGCGCCGACCTGCGACCGAGCCGAGGTCGTCGCGCGGGCCGGCTCCGAGAGCCTCGGCCCGGCGCCGTTCTCAGGGGGCGGCGGACGCTCTGGTATCGCGGCCCCGAGGGCTCAACGACTGGCCGGGGGCATCAAGACGAACAGGCCGCGCTGGATGTCGGAAACCAGGACGACGCCGCTCGGCAGGCCAGCGTAGACGCCCCAGGCACCGCGAAAGTTCTTGGCGTTGCCATCGGGGAAAGTATCGAAGAAAGCGACCGTGCGTGGCGCCTTGGGGCGCTTGATGCGAAGGATGCGCAGGCCGGATTCGTAGTTGGCCTGGTACAGGAATTGACCGCGCACCATGTTGTTGTGGTCGATCGTTGGGGGGCCCGTGGCGACGCCCTTGACGTACCGGGCCTTTTCGAAGTCCTGGACCTTGAAGAGATGGACGGTGGCGCGCTCGGCCTTGCCTTCACGCTCGTCGAGCTCATCGTTGACGTAGAGGTAGCGCCGGTTCTCATCGAGCCAGCCGCTATGGCAGTACGCCAGGCCCGGGTACCGGTCAACCGAGATCGCGAACATGTTGGTCTTGTCGGTGACATCGATGATGGCGAGGCCCGAACGCCCTGCGAACGCATAGGCGATTTCCCGGCCGGCATGACGCCCCTTGTCGTAGCTCACGACCAGGACGTCATGCACATAGGCGAAGGGCCAGTTGGTCGATACGACCGTGGGTCGGGCCGGGTTGGACAGGTCGACCGCGACCAGGCCTCCCAGGTTCGAGCCGCTCAGGTAGGCGAAGCCCGAGTCCGGGTTGATCGAGATGTTGTGAACCGTCGCTAGGCCCAGTTGCCGGACTGTCCGAACCAATCGAATCTTGCCGCTATCGATGCGGCGGACGTCCACTACTTGAATGCCGTCTCCAGTCTCGTTCACGCTGTAGACGAATCCCTTGTAGGAGGCCATGTCGCGCCAGGATGATGCCGCTCCGGGGAGCATCGCGACGACAGCCGGGTTTTCGGGGTCGGTGACCTCGACGAACGCCGTTCCCGTCTGGAGCCCCACGATTGCGTACTCGCGTCCCGCTGGAGAGAGGTATCCCCAGACGTCGTTTGCCCGCTGGACCGAGCCGCTCAGGTCCTCCGGGCTCAACCAGGAGAGCAGGGCTACCTTGCGGGCCGGGAACTCGAGGATGCGCCCGGCTTGCGGGATCAGAATCTGCCCGGTGTGGCCGCTGCCGCTCCAGGGTTCCCCGAAATCTTGGTCGTGGCTATGGGCCTGCGGGGAGACGGCGAGGAGGCAGAGAAAGAAGCCCCCACAGGCCATCGCCCGCCGGTTGGACTGTCGCATCTCGCTACTCTAGCAAGGCCCGCCGCCTGCAAGCCTCGGTGGCCTGTGCGATCAGGGCCGGCTGCGCGCCCCCATCTCGCCAGGGCGGTCTACCGGCCCGGCCGGGCCCCTAGCGCAGGTCTTTCAACTCGGCGACGAGCCCCTGGAGGACGGCCTTGGCGTCGCCGAAGATCATCATGGTGTTGTCGTTCTCGAAGAGGGCGTTCTTGACGCCGGCGAAGCCCGGGCTCAGGCTGCGCTTGATGACCATGACGGTTTGGGCTTCGAAGACCCTGAGGATCGGCATCCCCGCGATCGGGGACGACGGGTCGGACTCGGCAGCCGGATTGACGACGTCGTTGGCGCCGACCACGAGCACCACGTCGGTGGTCCTGAACTCTGGGTTGATCGCGTCCATCTCGACCAGCTTCTCGTAGGGCACGTCGGCGTCGGCCAGCAGGACATTCATGTGCCCGGGCATGCGGCCAGCGACCGGATGGATGGCGTAGGTAACGCGAGTGCCGCGGCCCTCCAGAAGATCGCCCAGCTCGCGCGCGACGTGCTGGGCCTGAGCCACCGCCAAGCCGTAGCCGGGGACCAGGATCGCGGAGTCGGCGACATCCAGGATCATGGCCGCCTCTTCGGGCGAGGATGAGGTCACGTTCAGGTACTCGCCCTGGTCGCCCGCGCTCTGCGCGCCGCCGAAGCCGGCGAAGAAGACGTTGCCGAGCGAGCGATTCATGGCGACGCACATGATCTGGGTCAGGATGAGGCCCGAGGCTCCGACCAGGGCGCCGGCGATGATGAGCAGGTTGTTCGCCAGGACGAAACCGGTGGCCGAGGCGGCGAGGCCGGAAAGCGAGTTCAGAAACGAGATCACCACCGGCATGTCGGCGCCGCCGATGGGAATGACCAGCAACACGCCCAGGACCAGGCTCAGAGCCGCCGCGACAAGGACCGCGGCCATGAGGGTTTCGGGATCGCCGCCACGGGCGAAGGCCATCGCGGCGGCAAGGACCGTCACAAGAAGGAGGACGTTCAAGACGTGCCGGCCGGGCAGCACGATCGGCGCGCCCCGCATCTTGCCGCTCAGCTTGGCGAAGGCCACCAGGCTGCCGCTCAGCGTGACGCCTCCGATGAGGACCGAGAGCATGCCGCTCACCGCCGCCGTCTGGCCGAGAGGGGAGCCCTGCTCGAAGAGTTCGAGCCAGACGATCGAAAGGGCGACCAGGGCCGAAGCGCCGCCGCCGAAGCCGTTGAACAGCGCGACCATCTCGGGCATGGACGTCATGGCGACCCGCGTGGCTGCGACGGCGCCAATGGTGCCGCCGACCAGGATGCCGGCGACGATCCACCGATAGTCGACGCGCCCCATTTCCACCAGAGTGGTCACCGCGGCGAGCAGCATCGCGGTGGCGGCGATGGCGTTGCCCCGGCGCGCCGAACGGATCTTGGTCAGACCCTTGAGGCCGAAGATGAAGAGGACGGCCGACAGGAGGTAGAGAAGCGAGACCACGGTACCGGGCATCAGCCGCTCTCCGAGGGACCGGACGAGTCGGCCGCGGCTTGCTTGGCCCCACCTGATCGACCCGATCGGCCCGATCGGCCTGATCGGAACATGGCCAGCATGCGGTCGGTGACCAGGAAGCCGCCGACGACGTTGATCGTGGCGAAGACGATGGCCAGGAAGGCGAGGACGCTCGAGACTTCGACCGAGCCCGAGCGCGCCGCCTGGATCGCGCCGATGAGTGTGATGCCCGAGATCGCGTTGGCGCCCGACATCAAGGGTGTGTGCAGGGTGGGCGGAATCTTGGTGATGATCTCGAAGCCCACGAAGATGGCGAGGACGAGGACGTAGAGTCCGATTAGAAGCTCGCCCATCAGGAGACCTTCTCTTGGAGGAGCTCGCGGGTGGCGGCGTGCGCGACCTTGCCCTGGTGGGTCAGCAGGCAGCCGGCCAGGATCTCGTCCTCGGGATCGACGGCGAGCTCGCCATCGGTGAGGACGAGCTCCACTAGCGCCTGGATGTTGCGGGCGTACAAGGTGCTGGCGTCGTGAGCCATGGTGGCCGGTAGGTTGACCGGACCCAGGATCAGAACGCCGTTGTGGACGACCTCCTCGCCGGGGCAGGTCGGTTCGCAGTTGCCGCCGCGCGGCGCCGCGATGTCTACAACCACCGATCCCGGCTTCATGCCTGCGATCATCGCCTGGCTGACGATGCGCGGCGCCGGCCGGCCCGGGACTAACGCAGTCGTGATGACGACGTCGGCGGCGGCAATGTGCTGAGTCAAGATCTCACGCTGCCGGTTCAGAAAATCCTGGGTGACTTCCTTGGCGTAGCCGCCCTCGCCGACGGCGGCTTCGGAATCGGGCACGTCGATGTAGCGTCCGCCTAGAGACTCGACCTGCTCCTTGACCGCCGGGCGCACGTCCGAGACCTCGACCAGGGCGCCGAGCCGCTTGGCGGTGGCGATGGCCTGGAGTCCGGCCACGCCCGCGCCGATGACGACGACCTTGGCTGGAGGGACGGTGCCCGCCGCGGTCATAAGTAGCGGAAAGTAGCGTCCGAGACGGCTGGCCGCCAGGACCACGGCTTTGTATCCGGCAATCGAAGCCTGGGACGAGAGCGCGTCCATCGACTGCGCGCGGGTGATGCGGGGCACGAGCTCGAGCGCGAGCGCCGTGGCTTCGCGCTCGGCCAGGACGCGGACCGCGTCGAGGTGGCGGTCGGGCTCGAGCAGCCCGACCAGCAGGCCGCCGCGGCGGAGTCGCCCGGCTTCGTCGGCGCTTGCCGGTCCGACCTTGAGCACTCCGTCGGTTTCGGCCCAGGCGTCCGTGCCGGCGATCGCCGCCCCCGCTTGGACGTACTCGCCGTCGGAGAATCCCGCTTCCGCGCCGGCGCCGCTCTCGGCGAGAATCGTCGCCCCGAGTTCGGAGAGATGGGAGACGGTCTCCGGCGTGGCCGCCACGCGGTGTTCTTCGGGATCGCTCTCGCGAGGTACCAGGAGCTTCATGGGGTGGGTCGTTGGGTCCTCGTGGCTGCAGGGTGCGATGGAGGTTCGGCCGAGCGATCGAGGACAGCGGGAATCCTCGTCAAACGAGCCGCGCTTGTCAAGAATGCCGTGTCCGGTGGCCTCGAACCCGCGTGCTATCTTGGCCGCGATGGCCGGCATGTTCGTTACCTTCGAGGGCCTCGACGGCAGCGGCAAGTCCACGCATCTGGATGCCACCGCGGCCTGGCTGCGACGCGCCGGAGTCGAGACCGTGGTCACCCATGAGCCGGGCGGCACCGCCCTCGGCGACGGACTGCGCACGGTCTTTCTGGATCCGGCGTCGGGGGCCGTGGACGGGACCGTGGAAGCCCTGATCGTCTTCGCCAGCAGACGCCAGCACCTGATCGAGGTGATCGATCCGGCGCTGGCCGCGGGCAAGGTCGTTCTTTGCGACCGGTTCACGGATTCGACGATGGCGTATCAGGGCTACGGGCGCGGAGTCGCGCTTGAGACCTTGGCCGAGACCGACCGCCTGGCTACCGGCGGCCGGGTGCCCGATCGCACCTTGCTTTTCGACTTGCCGGCCGAGCTCGCTTTCGAGCGCGGCCAGGGCGCTTCCCGCCGGGCCGAGCCCGGGGGGATCGACCGGTTGGATGCCGAGGAGCTGGAGTTCTACCGCCGCGTACGGGACGGCTATTTGGCGCTGGCCGAGGCCGCGCCCGAACGCTTCCGGACGGTCGATTCGAGCGGCAGCCGCAGGCGCACCGAGCGCCAGGTGCGGACGGTACTCGACGATCTGGTGGCGGCGGTAGCGTGAACCTGGACCAGACGCTGGCGCTGGCCCGGGCCGATCGCCTCTACCCGTCGCTCATCCTGCACGGCAGCGACCGGGAGGGGCGCGTCGAGGCCGCTCTCGCCCTGGCCAAGACCATCCTGTGTGCGACCCAAGACGGCTGCGGCGCGTGCCGTCACTGCCGGCGGATCGCATGGCCGGACGACGCTTCGGGGTTTCATCCGGACTTTCACGTGCTCGAGCGGGATCTCGCTACCGCCACTTCGGTGGACGCCGCCCGCGGCTTCCTGCGCGACGCCCACGTGACTCCGTTCGAGGCCGGCGCTCAGGTCTTCGTGGTGGCCGCAGCCGAGACCTTGACCGGAGAGGCGGCAAATGTCCTGCTCAAGACCTTGGAAGAACCGCCCGGGACCACCCGGCGCCACTTTCTGCTGCTGGCGCCGTCGCAGTTCGATCTGTTGCCGACCCTGCGGAGCCGATCGTTGGCGATCTTCCTGGGCGGTGCGAGCCGGCCTCGTGGCGCCGAAGTGGCGGCGGCGGCCGACGCCTTCGGCCGGGCGGTGGACGTTTTCTTGAAGCGGTCCGACGCCGGCGAGCTGGTGGCGGCGGCGGCGGCGCTCGCCGGCGAATGGTCCTGGAACGACGTTCGCTCCCGGGAGCCCTGGGAGGGGGCCGCGGCCGCGGTGCTGGCGCGGGCGGAGAGCGCTTCGAGTGCGCGCGAGCGGCGGGCGCTGCTGGCCCTGGCCGCCGATCTGGTCGAGGGTCCGCGGCTGCGGTTGCGCGGCATTCCCGCCGACCGGATCCTGGAAGGCCGGATTCACCGGCGCTTGGCTCCCCTGGCTGTGGCCCGTTCTTGATCGCGTCCTGAAACGGTTTTGACGGGTTCGGAGAAGGCGCTCGACCGGCGCTGGCCTGGCGCTGGCCTGGCTCTAGGAGGCTCGGCACTTGGCCGGCGCGGGGACGGATCGGTATGATGGCCGCCCGGCGGGAGTTTCGACTCCGGCCGGCCGACTCGGCTTGGAACCATCAAGCTTGGAACGAACAAGACGGCGCGGTCTTGCGGCGCAGGCGCCCACCACCGTGCCCTGGGAAAGGACAACACCGTGAGCTTCGACGAACCCGGCCTCGAACAGAGCCCTTCAGGCAATCACAGCCAGCGCAGCAAGCTGGGCCGCATCGGCCTCATCATCGCCCTCGGGGCGGTGCTGGTCATGGGGTACTGGATCGCGTCCGAGACGGCGCTTCTGGCCGACAAGGCCGAAGCGGTCGAGCCGGCTCCGGCCGAAGCGGACGTTCTGGCGCGCATCGGCGATCGCGTCATCCGCCAGGAAGAAGTCGAGGAGGCGGTCTCCCAGCAGCTGCGGGATCTGGACCGTCAGCGCCATCAGACGCTCGAGCAGGGACTGGAGCAGGCCATCGCGGAGGCGCTTCTGGACATGGAGGCGGCTGCCACCGGGGTGTCGGTGGAAAAGCTCGTCGCCACCGAGGTGGACGGCAAGGTCCCACAGGTCACCGAAGAAGAGATCAACGCCTTCTACGAACAGCGCAAGGCGCAGATCAACCAGCCGCTCGAACAGATCTCCGGTCGCGTTCGCCAATTTCTGACGCAGCAGCGCCGGCAGGGGCGGTACGCTGAGTTTCTGGAGTCGCTCGAGGCCAAGTACGAGCCCCAGAGCTTTCTCGATCCGATGCGAATCGCGGTCGATGCGGTCGGTCCCGCCCTGGGCCCGGAGTCGGCGGCGGTGACCATCGTCGAGTTCTCCGATTTCCAATGTCCGTACTGCTCGCGCATCGTGCCGACTCTGAAGCAGGTCGCCGAGAACTATGCCGAGGACGTGCGGCTGGTCTTTCGTCAGTTCCCGCTCCACAGTATCCATCCGGAAGCGCAGAAGGCGGCCGAGGCCTCGCTGTGTGCTTCGGACCAGGACAAGTTCTGGGAGATGCACGACTCGATGTTCGAGAACCAGAGCGCGCTGGCGGTGGCCGACCTGAAATCGCAGGCCGCCGAGCTTGGCCTCGACGCCACGGCCTTCAACGAATGCCTGGACAGCGGGCGCTATGCCAAGCAGGTCGACGACGATCTGGCCGCCGGCATCAGCGCCGGGGTGTCGGGAACGCCGGCGGTGTTCATCAACGGCCGGTTCTTGTCGGGCGCCCAGCCGTACGAGGCGATTTCCGCCATCATCGACGACGAGCTGCGCCGCGCCGGCGGTTGACCGCCGCCAGTCGGGCCAGACCCTCGGGCGTGACGGACTCTGGAACGGGTCTGTGGTGATAGATCTGGCGTAGTGGGCCAAGTGGTATGACTCGACGGGTTTCCGGGGCCTTGGGCGATCTGCCCGTCGACGAGGCTCGCCGCGTCCTGGACCGGACAGTGCAGGAGATCGTCCGCTATCTGGAGGGGCTCCCTGAGAGGCCGGTCTATGGCGAGATCGCCCCGGGAAAGGTGGCCGGCCTGCTGCCGTCGGCTCCGCCCGAGGAGCCCGAAGCCTTCGACGACATCCTGGACGACTTCCGGGACACGATCGAGCCCAACCTGAACCACTGGAACCATCCCGGGTTCATGGCTTATTTCGCGATCACCGGGTCGGTGCCGGGAATCGTTGGGGAATGCCTGGCAGCGGCGGTCAACGTCAATGCCATGAAGTGGCAAACCTCGCCGGCCGCGACCGAGCTGGAGAGTCGCACCTGCGACTGGCTGCGCCAGATGGTCGGTCTGCCAGAGACGTTTACCGGACACATCAACGATACTGCCTCCACCAGTACCCTGCTGGCGCTGGCTGCGGCTCGGCACCGGGCGATTCCCGAGTTCCGAGAGCGCGGTGCGGCCGGCGCTCCCCCGGTAACCGTGTACTGCAGCGAGCAGGCTCACTCGTCGGTCGACAAGGCGACGATGGTCCTCGGTATCGGACTCGAACGAACCAGACACGTGCCGGCCGACGAGCGCTTCTCGATGCGGGTTGACGCCCTGGAGGCGGCCATCGCCGCCGATCTCGAGGCGGGGCGCAAACCGGTAGCGGTGGTCGCGACCGTGGGCACCACGTCAACGACCAGCGTCGATCCGGTGGCCGAGATCGCCGCCGTTTGCGCCCGGTACGGCCTCTGGCTCCACGTCGATGCCGCCTACGCCGGCAGCGCTGCCGTCTGTCCCGAGATGCGGCCTCATTTCGAAGGCTGGGAGCGGGCCGATTCGATCGTCGTCAATCCCCACAAGTGGTTGTTTACTCCGGTCGACTGCTCGGTCCTGTTCGTCCGGGACCTGGACGAGTGGCGGCGGGCCTTTGCGCTGGTTCCCGAGTACTTGCGCTCGGCTAACGAAGCCGGATTCGATCTCATGGACACGGGCTTCCAGCTCGGCCGGCGCTTTCGCTCGCTCAAGCTGTGGATGGTGATTCGGGCCTTTGGCGTGCGTGGCCTGCGGGACCGAATCCGCGAGCATTGCCGGTTGGCCGGCGACCTCGCCGGCTGGATCGACGACTCCGAGCGCTTCGAGCGCGTGGCTCCGGCCCCGTTCAGCGCGGTCTGCTTTCGAGCGCTGGCACCGGACGCGGATCCCCAGCGAACCGACCGCCTGAACGAGGCTCTGCTGGCCGAGATCAACCGCTCCGGGGCCGTCTTCCTGTCCCATACCCGGCTCGACGACCGCTTCGTCTTGCGGGTCGCCGTCGGCAATCTCAAGACCGGCTGCGCCGAGGTGGAGCTCCTCTGGCGCCTCGCCAACGAGGCCCTCGACCGGCTGGCGGCCTGACCCGCCGATCTGGACGAGACCGGGCCCCGGCTAGAATTCGCCGCCGCGGTAGAGCGAGCCGACCTCGTCGGCGTAGCCGTTGTAGAGCAGGGTGGCGCGCTTTGCGCCGGTGCCGATGTCGGTTTCCTGAGCCTGGCTCCAGCGCGGGTGGGGCCGGCCCGGATCGACGTTCGAGAAGAAGCCGTACTCGTCCGGGATGGTCTTGTGCCAGAAGGTCTCCGGCTCGTGCTCGGTGAACTCGATGGCGGCGATCGATTTGGGGCTCTTGTAGCCGTACTTCCAGGGCGCGATGATGCGCCAGGGAGCGCCGTGTTGCATCGGTAGGGCATGGCCGTAGATACCCACGGCGACGAAGGCCAGATCGTGCCCTGCCTCGTCCAGGCGCAGTCCCTCGAAGTACGGCCAGGGGTACCAGGGCGCCGCCTTGACGCCGGGCATCTTGCGGTCGTCGAGGCTGACGAACCGTACGTAGCGCGCCGAGCCCAGGGGCTGGAGCTCGTCGATCAAGCGCCGTAGCGGAAAGCCTGTCCAGGGTACCTGCATCGACCAGCGCTCGACGCAGCGGAACCGGTAGAGACGCTCTTCCAAAGGGAGACGCCGGAAGACGTCCTGGAGCGACAGGGCCTGCTTCTTCTTGACCAGGCCCGAGACGCGGACCTTCCAAGGATCCACGGCGTAGCCTTGGGCCAGCTCCCAGACCCGTTCCTTGTCGGTGGTGAACTCGTAGAAGTTGTTGTAGGCGGCCGCGATGGGCTCGGGCGTCAGGGCTCGATCGTCTCCGAGACCGTAGCCGCCGCTACGGTCCGCAGGAAAGAGATCGGCGAACTTGGCGCCGACCGCGGGCTCGGAGATGCGGGCGCGGTCGGGAGCCGCGCTCTCGGCGGCGACCGAGCAGGCGGAGGCGGTAGCCAGGCTGAGCGTTCCCAGCCCCAGCGCCTTGAGAATCTCTCTGCGGTCGGCGTAGACGCCCTCGGGGGTGGCGTCGCAGTCTCGGAAGCGGTAGCGGCTCATCGCGTGACGATAGCAGGCGTCTCGTGCGGCTCCGGTCCAATCCTGGTCCGGCCCCGGTGCAGCTCAGATAAGCTCGGCGGCCATGATGCCGAGCCAGGACTCAGCCGGTGCCGCGAAGCCGCGGGCGTTGATCTTGGCCGGGGGCAGCGGCACCCGGTTCTGGCCGTCGAGTCGCGGCGACCGGCCCAAGCAGCTCCTGCGCCTGGGCGGCGAAGAGAGCTTGTTGCGACAGACCGTGGCGCGACTCGAAGGCCTCGTTGACGTCGCCGACGTTTGGATCTGCACAACCCGGAAGCTGGCCGATGCGATCGCCGCCGAGCTTCCCGAGCTCGACTCCTCCCGGATCCTGGTCGAGCCCGAGGGCCGGGATACCGCGGCGGCTATCGCGTGGGCGTTGGGCGAGATGGAGGCCGACGCCTCGGTGGTGTGCGTCCTGCCCGCCGATCATCCGGTGGCCGAGCCGGCGGCCTTCCGAACGACCCTGGGCGCCGCCTGCTCGGCGGTGGCCGCGACCGACCGGGTTCTGACCCTGGGAGTCGTGCCCAGCCGGCCCGAGACCGGCTACGGCTATCTCGAGCTCGGGGAGGTTCTGGATGACGCTTCGGGGCTTCGCCGGGTTGCCCACTTCCGCGAAAAGCCGGATGCCGAGACCGCTCGGACCTATCTCGAGGGCGGTCGTCATCTCTGGAACGCGGGGATCTTCATCTTGCGGGGCGGCCGGCTGCTGGAGCTCGTCGCCGAGCACGTCCCGGATCTGGCCGAAGGGCTCGAGCGGATCCGCTCGCACCCTGAGGATCTCGATCGCCTGTACGCTGAGCTGCCCCGGATCTCGATCGACTACGCGGTCATGGAGCGTTGTGACGACCTGGCGACGTTGCCGCTGGACTGCGGTTGGAGCGACCTGGGATCTTGGTCCGCGCTTTTTGACGTCGTGGAGACGACGCCCGAGGGCAATTTTCTGAGCGGCGACGTGGTCGCAGTGGATGCTTCGAACAACTGCCTGATCGGCGAGAGCGGCACGGTGGCGGTGGTCGGAGTTCGCGACCTCGTCGTGGTGCGGACGGAGGACGCCGTCTTGGTGGTGCCTCGCGAGCGGGCCCAGGACGTCAAGAAGTTGGTCGAAGAGCTCCGGCGCCGACGCCGGACCGATCTGCTTTGACGCCGTTGCCGGTTCGCATCGCGACGCCGGCCGGCGATACCACGCTGGCAGGCGTCGATCTGCCTCTGGACCTGAACGCGCTCTTGGCTCCCGACCGGGCCGGTCCGGCTCGAGGCTTGCCGCGGCGTTGGGAGATCGAGATCGGCTTCGGCAAGGGCCGCTTCCTCCTCGGTCGCTGCGCGGCCCGGCCGGAGACCGGCTTCGTGGGTATCGAAGTGGTCTCCAAGTACTACCGCATGGCCCGTCGCCGGGCTCGTCGCCGCGGTCTCGGTAACTTCGTCCTGCTCCGCGGCGAAGCCAGATTCCTGACCGCCGCGGTCCTGCCGCGGCGCTTCGCTCGTGCGGTGCACGTCTACTTCCCGGATCCGTGGCCCAAGAGCCGGCATCAGGAACGGCGCCTCCTCGATCCGGAGTCGATCGATCTGCTGCTGAGGTTGCTCGAGCCCGGGGGGCGGCTGCTGGCCGCCACCGACCATGCGGACTATGGCGCGGCGGTGGCGGACCTGCTTGGCCGCCATCCCGAGCTCCGGGTCGAGCCGCGCGCGGAGCCCTGGCCGGACGGGGCCCGCACCAACTACGAGGCCAAGTACATGCGCGAGGGCAGGCCCATCATGCGCATCGAGGCGCATTTCGAGGGCGAGGGAGCCGGCCTTCATCCGGCCGGCGTGCCTGGCATTGTCTCGGCCGTTGCCAGGAGCCCGGAGTCATGATCCGCGCCCTCGGCAAGCTCGGCCGGCTGCGCGCGCACTTCCGGCGCCATCCGGGCAAGCTCGTTGGAGGCTTGCTGGCGATCGCGGCCGCGGTCGGTCTGGCGCTGCTGGCGCCCCTCATCATCGGCCGGGCGGTCGACGAGTTCGTGCGCACGACGTCTCCGGCGACGCTTCTGGCCTACGGCGCCGCCCTGGTCGCCGTGACCGCGGTGCAGGGTGTCTTCGGCTTCGCCCAGCGCATGATCCTGGTTTCGCTCAGCAGGGACATCGAGTACGAGCTGCGGAACGACTACTTCGAGCACTTGGAACGCATGCCCCTGTCCTTCTATCAGGAGCGCTACACCGGCGATCTCATGGCGCGTGCCACCAACGACCTCCAGGCCGTGCGCATGCTGTGCGGGCCGGCGATCATGTACTCGACCTCGACGGTTCTGACCGCCGCCGGCGCTCTGCTCTTCATGGTCCGGATCGACTGGCGCCTGACCGTGCTGGCCCTGTCCTCGATGCCGCTGGTGGCGTTGACGACCCAGGTCTTCGGTCAGCGCATCCATCATCTGTTCGAGGAAGTGCAGGAACAGTTCGCCGCCCTATCGACGAGGGTTCAGGAGAACCTCGCCGGAGCGCGCGTGGTGCGGGCCCATGCCATGGAGGACTCGGAGCTCGCCCGCTTCGACGGCATCAACGAGATCTACGTCGAGCGCAATACCCGGCTCATCCGCTGGACCGCCGCCTTCCACCCCTTGCTCCAGCTCCTGGTGGGCGTCGGCTTCGTCGCGGTCCTGGTCTACGGCGGACGTCTGGTGCTCACCGATCGGATCTCGGTTGGTGAGTTCGTCAGCTTCCAGTTCTTTCTGGCGATGCTGGTCTGGCCGATGATCGCGATCGGCTGGGTTATCAACCTCGTGCAGCGCGGATCGGCTTCGATGGGCCGCATCGAGGAGATCCTGACCACGCCACCGGCGATCGCGGACGACCCCGAGAGCGTCGCCGGGGTGGAGCTTTCTTCGACCAGCCTGGCCGTTCGCGATCTCTCCTTCTCCTATCCCGACGCCACCGAGCCGGCGCTCCAGGGAATCTCCTTCGAGCTCGCGTCCGGCGGCACCCTGGGGATTGTGGGCCGCACCGGTAGCGGCAAGAGCACTCTGCTCTCGACTCTCGTGCGCTTGGTTGACCCGCCCCGGGGAGCGGTCTTCGTGGGAGGCGCCGACGTGCGCTCGATTCCGCTGGCGTCGCTGCGCAGCGCGTGCGCGGTGGTGCCGCAGGAAGCCTTCCTGTTCTCGACCACGGTCGCCGCCAACGTCGCTATGGGCGGTTCAGCGGTACGGGCGGCGCCTGGCTCCGTTGGCTCTGATGGCCCCGATGACGCCCCGGCGCCGGTCGCGGCCGGCGTTGCGCGGGCGGTCGAGCTCGCCGGTTTGGCCGCCGATCTGGAGTTCCTGCCCCAAGGGCTCGAGACCGTGGTGGGCGAGCGCGGAGTTACGCTTTCGGGCGGCCAGAAGCAGCGCGTCGCTCTGGCCCGAGCCCTCATCCGCGAGCCGCGGTTGCTGCTCTTGGACGACTGCCTGTCGGCGGTCGATGCCGATACCGAAGAGATGATTCTGAGCAACCTGCGGTCGGTCTTCGCCGGCCGCACCGTGGTGGTTGTTTCGCACCGGGTCTCGGCGGTGCGCGCCGCCGACCGCATCCTGGTGCTCGACGCCGGCCGGATCGCGGAAAGCGGCGATCACGACACGCTGCTCGCCGCGGGCGGGGTGTATGCTGAGTTGGCCAGACGGCAAGAGCTCGAGGCCGAGCTGGAAGCCGTGTGAGCCGGGATTCGCATCCGTCATGAAGGTCCTCATCACCGGGGGAACGGGGCTGATCGGGCAAGCGCTAGCCCGGCATCTGGCGGACGGTGGTCATCAAGCGACCCTGACCTCGCGGGGCGAGCCGCACCCGGCAGGCGCGGCCGCTGTCGTCGGTTGGAACTGCGAGTCCGCGGACGAGCTCGTGCCCCATCTGGAGGCCGCCGACGCGGTCGTGCACCTGGCCGGCGAGAACATCGGCGCGGGACGCTGGACCGCCGCGAGGAAGCGCCGGATTCGGGACAGCCGCGTGCGCTCGACCCGGGCGCTGGTCGAAGCCGTCGAGGCGGCGAGCCGCCGCCCCGCGGTCGTGGTCCAGGGCTCGGCGGTCGGGTTCTACGGTCCGCGGGATGACGAGCCGGTTACCGAGGAATCGGGTCCCGGCGACGATTTCCTGGCCGGAGTGTGCCGGGACTGGGAAGCGGCGGGCGCGGGTCTCGAGCCTCTGGGGGTGCGGAGAGTGATCGTCCGAACCGGCGTGGTGCTCGCGGCCGAGGGCGGGGTGCTGTCCCGGATGCTGCTGCCGTTCCGGCTCTTCGCCGGGGGACCAGTCGGCTCCGGGCGGCAGGTGGTTCCCTGGATTCACGTGGAGGATCAGGTCCGGGCTATCGCGCATCTGCTGGCGAGCGAAGACGCCCGCGGCCCCTTCAACCTGGTCGCACCGGGCGCGGTCTCCAACCGGCGCCTGGCGTCGATCGCCGGCCGGGTCTTACGGCGCCCGAGTTTTGTACCGGCGCCAGCGTTGGCGCTTCGCCTTCTTCTGGGCGAGATGGCGGCCCTGGTCTTGACCGGGCAGCGCGCCGAGCCCTCGCGGCTTCTGGCGGGAGGCTTCTCGTTTCGCCATCCGGAGCTCGAAGGAGCGCTACGGGACCTGTTGGGCCGAGACGCCGGGGACGGCTCGTCTTGAGGCGGATACCGTGATCTGGCCGATCCGGGAGGGAGACATTCCGGGGGTCCAGTTGCGCCGGGACGTGATCGTCGGCGCGGACCTGGCCGAGGTCTGGCGCTCGTGGAGCGAGGCGGCCCGGGCCCGGACCTGGCTCGGAGACGAGGTCGAGCTGGACGGGCGCGCCGGAGGCTCGCTTGCCATCGTCTCGACCTTGCCCGGCGGGGAGGTGCTCCGTGAGCTCGGAACGATTGCCGACTGGCGTCCACCGCACGGCTTCGTCGCCGGTGTCCGTCTAGCCCACCGCGGCTGGGATGGCAGCACCCGCCTGACGGTGCGCCTCCAGGAGGACGCGGCGAGTACGCGAGTGGACGTCTTGCAGGAAGGCTTTCACGAGCTTCCCCTGTCGGTCTGCACTACCGCTTGGGAGCTTTGCCGGGTGCGCTGGAGCTCGGCTCTCGATCGGCTCGAAGCCCTGTTCGCGGAACCGCCGGGCGGCTAGACCTGCCCTCTCAGCGGACATCGCCGCACGGTTCCCCGTGAAGCTCCCTGAGGAGCCGGGACCCACCCGCGCTTCGCAGCCGGTTCTTGACCGCAAGCTCCCGGCGGAACCTCGGCGAGAAACGGCCGGCTAGTATTGCCAGGCCTCGGCGAACGCCGCCGCGACCGAGGCCCGCATATCGGGCTTGGTGTAGATGCGGTACCGGTCGATGCGGGACAGGTGCCGGATGAACTGGCTCGAGTCTTCCATCGGCCGCAGCTTGCCGTCCGAGTGCCGTACCAGGACCCGGGCCTGGCCCAGCCGGTGCGGATCCTTGGCCGAGTTCGACACCAGGAGCTCCTGGGCTCCGAAGCGCCGCCGCATCGCGTCGAGGACCTCGCGGAAGGCCACCTTCTCATCGCGGCTCAGGTGCTCCTGAGTCTCGAAGGCCAGCGGGTAGTACGCGCGCGAGGTCACCGCCCGGGCGTGCGGGCTGTCGCTGTCTCGCATCCGCGCCAGGGTGGAGACGTCGTCGTGGGCCAGAAAGCGCTCGGGAGCGGACGGCCAGCGCAGGCCACGCTCGCGCAGCCAATCGTTGAAATGCAGCTCCAGGGCCTTGCCGGTGGTGTTGAAATAGACCTGGGTAAACATGTAGTAGCGGGCCATCACCAGGGCTTCGACCGCGTGTACGCCGCCTTCGTGGACGCCCAGCCCCCAGTCGCCAGTCTCGGGGTCCCGGATCGGCTCGAAGGTTTCGAGCAGCCGGTCCAGGTCGTAGTGGCCGTAGCGAACGCCGCAGTAGAGGCTGTCGCGCAGCAGGTAGTCCATCTTGTCAACGTCCAGCTCGCCCGAGATCACCTGCGCCAGGAGGCGCTTGCGCGGGTGCGACGGTTTGGCCAGAAGCTCGGCGACCGCTTCGGTCTCGAGGCCGGCTCCATGGCGCTCGAAGAGCTCGCGCAGGGGCCCGGCCCGTAAGATGCGGCGGGTCATCTCCTCGTGATCGATGCCATCTTCGAAGAGATCTTCGGCAGAGTGGCTGAAAGGCGCGTGGCCGACATCGTGGAGCAGCGCCGCGAGGCGCACGAGCCGGCGGTCCTGGGCGGTGGAACCGGCCTCGAGGAGGTCCGGCGCCTTGAGCGCTAGCGCATCGTAGACGCGTCCGGCCAGATGCATGGCACCGAGCACATGGCTAAATCGGCTGTGCTCGGCGCCGGGGAAGACCAGGTAGGAGAACCCGAGCTGCCGGATCGAGCGCAAGCGCTGGACGGGCGCGCTGTTAATGAGGGCGTGCTCCAGCTCGTCGGCGTGGATAAACCCGTGGATGGGATCACGGTACGAGGCGGCTACGCCCTTGGCGCTTGCCGGGTCAGCCACGTCGCTCTCCGCTGGTTTCCGGCAGGGTCAAGCCGCGACGGCGGTGTCGACGTCCGTTTCACCCTCGGAGCGGGCGATGATGGCCGCGCCGCACGAGTCGCTGAAAACGTTGACCGCGGTTCGGTACATGTCGAGCGGCCGGTCCACGGCGAGCATGGTGCCGACGATGACGTCAACCTCGGGTCCGCGCAAATTGACCGCCTCGAGCACGATGAAGATGATGACTAGCCCTGCCGACGGCACCGCCGCCGCGCCGATCGAGGCCAGAAGCGCCGTCAGGACCACGACGAGCTGCGCCCCGAGCCCCAGATCGACTCCGAGGATCTGGGCCACGAACAAGACCCCGGCGCATTCGTAGAGCGCGGTGCCGTCCATGTTGACCGTGGCGCCCATGGGCAAAACGAAGGACGAGACGCGGTTCGACACTCCGACCTTCTTCTCGACGCTTCGGATTGTCACCGGCAAGGTGGCGGCAGACGAGCTGGTCGAAAAGGCCATGAGGAGCGCGTCCATCATGTTGCGGAAATGAACCCGCGGCTTGATCCGGCCGAGCAGCATGAGCAACAGGGGGAGCGTCACGAAAAGATGGATCGTCAGGCTAAGGGCGATCGTGAGCATGTACTTGCCCAGAGCCTGGAAGGATTCGAGACCGGTTTCTCCGACCATGCGGGCGATCAGGCCGAAAACGCCGATCGGTAAGAAGGCGATGACGCCCGTCGTGAGCTTCATCATCGCCTGGAAGCCGGCGTCGAAGGCCTTGACCAGGAACAAACGAGGCTCTTCCGGGAGGTTTGCCACCGCGATGCCGAAGACGATGCAGAAGAAGATGACCGCCAGCATGTCCGGCTTGGCGGCCGCAGCCACGACGTTGCGGGGCACAATGTCGAGCAGCAGCTCGATCGGAGAGGACGGTGTCGACAGTTCGGGCAGAGCCGCCTTCTCGGCGCCGGCGATGTTGGCGCCGACCCCGGGCTGGATGAGGTTGACCAGGAGCAAGCCGGCTAGGATGGCGAGCGCGCTCGACAGCACGTAGTAGCCGAGGGTCTTCGAGAAGAGACGGCCCAAGTCGCGGCCGCCGCCGACGCTGGCCACGCCCGAGACGATCGAGGTGATGATCAGCGGCACGATGATCATGCGCAAGAGCGAGATGAACAGGGTGCCGAGCCAGCCGACCCGCGCCGCGAGCGCGGGGCCGCCGACGAGGCCGGCCACGGTGCCGGCGGTCATTGCCAGGAGGATCTGCCAATGAAGCTTGCGATACCAGGGTTTGTCGTCCATGTCCGATCGACCCTAGTCAACGCCGCCTGCCGTTGCAACTTGCTCGGTCGGGTCGCGGGCTCGGCCCGGGGGGGAGCGCGCCGCGGAGACGACAGGGATTCTCAGGCCGCCTGGCTCCGCTGACGCCTATGGCTCTGGCCGGACGCCGGCGCCGGGTGCCGTGCCGGACTACGCCGCGTGGGGGCGCTCAGCTCGGTTCGAGCGGCCCGATTGACTATTCGTTTTCGTCGTCAGCGGCCGGCTCTTCACCGTCGAGGCCGGCTCCGCACTGAGGACAGACGGGCTCTGACTTGCCCAAGTCGTAGTACTTGGTGCTGCAGTTCTCGCACTCGTGTTTCGTTCCGAGATCTACTTCTGTCGCCATTCTGCCCGCTCCCTTTTGTGGGGCGGGAAGCTAGCATCGGCCCCTGGGGGTGTCAAGAAAGATTCGGTTCGCGGTCTGGAGCCTGGCGGCGGCGTCCCGGGCCTTCGTGGGTGCCGTAGCGCCTGTCGGAGCAACAAGGGGTGCTGCTTCCGGAGGGCCGGACCGTCAGTCGGACCAGAGAAAGCCTTCGATCTGAAGCAGAAGGTCGATAAGGTCTTCAATCATGGTTGTGCCTGCTTTCGGAAAATGCGCGAACGATTGGCTGAAAGAGCACGGTTTGTGCCAGTTGGCGCGGGCTCCAGGGCGGCCTGGGAAGTGCGAGCTAACCAGCCTCGAAACAAGAAGAAAATGGATTTGATCCGGGAGGGTCGCCGGCTTCGAAACAGCGCCTGGAAAGTGGCGGGGCGCGCCGATTTTTCCCCCGAGCGCTCAGATGCACCGAATTTTTGTCTAATCTCGGTCTTCAAGGCCCGTTTGCCTTGGTGCCGGCGGTCGTCTAGGATCGGACGGCCCGGCACGCCGGAAGTGCTGGTGGGAACGGAGCCAGGCGGGGGGTGAGGCGAGAGAGTCCGGATTCGGGATCAGATTGGTAGGTGGAAATGGGTCGGGCATGTGGCCGGGGCCGGCTCCGGTGGGGCTCGACCCGCTTCAGCCCGGACAGATCGGTTCCAGAGGGGTGGGTCCGGCTCTTGCAGTTCCTTACAGGTGCGCGACTCCGCGCCACGCTCCGTACGAGATCCCGGTTCGATCTGACCAAGCGACCCGCCAGGTAGATCCATACGATGAACGATTCCCACTCCGAAGCCGCCGCCGACCAGATCCCACACGGGAAGAAGGCAGGCAACGCCGCCTCACCGCGCCGACGGTCCTCCTTCGACCCGTCGGTTGGTGTCATGGTCTCAATGTTGATCGTGGCCGGCTCGTTCGTTGCCGGCGGCGCGCTCAGGGCGGCGCCTGCGGTCGATACGGATCGACGCGAGGAGATTCTGGATTCGAGCCTGTCGGCAACCCAGCGTCTGGATGCGCTGGTCGAGACTGTGCGCGCGGTCCATGCATCGCTCGAGACCCTGGAATCCCAGTTCGTGCAGATCAAGGAAAGCCAGCTCCTGGTCGGGACCAGCGAGTCGAGCGGCTTCTTTGTCTACCGGTCTCCCGATCAGGTTCGCTGGGACTACGTCGAGCCGGAGCCGATCTCGCTGGTCATCAGAGATCGCGTGATGACGACCTGGTACCGGGACATGGGACAGGTCGAGCGGGCGAGCGTCGGCAAGCGCTCGGACCAGGTCCTGCGCTACCTCGGAGCGAGCACCTCGCTGGATACCTTGCTCGAATACTTTTCGGTCTCGCTCCACATGCCCGCCGCCGAGGGCGATCCCCTGCACCTCGAGCTCTTGCCTCGATTCGAACAGGTCGCAAAGCGGCTCGCCAGTATGGACCTCTGGCTTCACCCAGAGTACTTCCTGCCCGTGCGCTTGCGCTACGTCGAGGGCGACGGCGATCTGACCGAGTATCGGTTCAGCGACCTGCGGATGAACCAGAGCCTGCCCGAAGGCCGCTTCGAACTGGTTCTTCCGGACGGAGTGAACGTGCGCTTGGTCGAGTTGGAAGGCCGTTCGGGCTCACGCTGAGCTCGCGGACTTCTCCGGCCTCGAGAAGCGATGTCCACGACCGTTTCCTCGGGCTCAAGCCGGTCTGGCGCGGAGCGACCGGAGCCGCCCCGGCCCGGGCGCTTCCGAATAACGGCCACTGACGGGCTGGCCCGGACGGGCCGGCTGGAGCTCGCCCACGGGGTGGTCGAGACCCCTGTGTTCTTTCCGGTCGGTACGGCGGGTGCGGTCAAGGGGATATCGCCCGACGCCCTTGAGCGCCTCGGCGCTCAGGTCATGCTGGCGAACCTCTACCATCTGTCGCTACGGCCCGGAATCGACCGCATCGAAGCCCTCGGTGGGCTCCACCCGTTCACTGGCTGGCGGCGCCCGATCCTCACCGATAGCGGCGGCTATCAGGTCTTCAGCCTGTCGAGGCTTCGGACCCTTGACGAGGACGGGGTGTCCTTTCAGAGCCACGTCGACGGGGCGGCGCTGCGTTTCACACCGGAAAGCGTCGTTCGCGACCAGGAGCGGATGGGCGTGGACATCGCCATGATGCTCGACGAATGTCCGCCTCCGACAGCGACCGAGTCAGAGGTCGCCCAAGCCCTGGACCGGACCAACCGATGGGCTCGCCGAGCCCGGGAGGCATGGCGCGAGGGCGCCACGCAGCTCTTCGCCATCGTCCAGGGCGGAGTCTTTCCGGCCCTGCGCGAGCGCGGAGCAAGCGAGCTCGCGGCCCTCGACTTCCCGGGCTATGCCATCGGCGGGGTGAGCGTGGGGGAGTCGCTCGAGGAGCGGCGCAGCGTCGTCGCCTCGACGCCGTCGCTGCTGCCCGCCGCCAAGCCCCGCTATCTGATGGGCGTTGGAACGCCGGAGGACATTCTCCACGCGGTGCGCTCGGGGGTGGACGTCTTCGACTGTGTGCTGCCTTCCCGGAACGCCCGCCACGGGTTTCTCTTTACCCACAAGGGGCCGCTCAGGATCAAGAACTCGCGCTACGGGCGCGATTCGCGGCCGGTGGACGGCGAGTGTTCCTGTCCGGGCTGCAAGCAAGTCCCGCGGGCGCTTCTCCACCACTTGATCCGCAGCGGCGAGGCGACCGGACTGGTCCTGGCGACACTCCACAATGTCCGCTTCTTTCTTGACTTTATGGCGGATCTCAGGAAAGCTATCGCGTCCGGAACGACGGCGTCCTGGGCGAAGAACTTCGCTACGGTCTACGCTGGCGACGACCCCCCCGAACGACCCCGCTGACTCGGCCCGCTGACACGGATTGATGACGGATACCTTGTTGCTCGCCTTCGCCCAGGCCTCAGGCCAGCCCAGTGCCTTCGTCCAGTTGGTGCCGATCCTGATCATCTTCGGCATTTTCTATTTGCTCTTGATCGCGCCGATGCGCAAGCGCCAGAAGGCCTTGCAACAGCTCGTCGACGGCCTCGAGAAGGGCGCCAAGGTAATCACCAATGGCGGCCTTCACGGCGAGGTGGTGGCCGTTCAAGAAGGTGTCGTTGTCCTCAAGGTCGCGGACAACGTGCGGATCAAGGTCTCCAAGTCGGCGGTTGCCGGACTCCAGGGCCAGGAGGAGCGGACCTGATGAAGCGCGGACTGCTCTGGAAGGGACTTCTGATCGGTGCGATCGTGCTGGGCAGCGTCCTGGTGGCTCATCCATTGCGCGAGAAGATCAAGCTGGGTTTGGATCTGCGCGGCGGCATCCACCTCGTCTTGGAGGTCAAGACCGAAGACGCTCTGCGCTCCGAGACCGACAAGGACCAGGCGCGCCTGGTGCAGGAGCTGCGCGAGGCGGGTGCGGCCGGCGCCAGCGCCACGGTCGCCGATTCCACGTCGTTCGAAGTGCTGGGGGTGCCGGCGAGCTACGACGAGGACGTGACCGAGGCGGTCAACGAATTTCTTCCTGGCTGGAACTGGCAGCGCAGCGGCGCGGGCCTGTCCTTCGCAATGAAGGCCCAGAACGCCAACGAGATCCGAAACCTGGCCGTCAAGCAGGCACTCGAGACCATTCGCAACCGAATCGACGCGTTTGGCGTGAGCGAGCCCATCATTCAGCGCCAGGGCCTCGAGGGTGATCGGATCGTGGTGCAGCTGCCCGGAGTCGAAGACCCCGAGCGGGTCAAGGGGTTGATCAAGAACACGGCCTTCCTCGACTTCCGCTTGGTGGAGTACCCGACCGGCGGTCCCGCCGCCAGCCGGGAGGAGATCCTGGCCAACTACGGCGGCACGCTGCCCCCGAACCTCGAGATCCTGCCCACGCCGGTGCGGGATTCCGAAGGCCGGACCATTGCCGATGAGTACTACGCCGTGCAGGCGAGCTCGGTCATCACCGGGCGCGATCTCAAGAACGCCCGCCCCGCTCTGGGCGAGTTCAATCAGCCGATCGTCAATTTCTTCCTGACCCACGAGGGCGGCGAGCGGTTCTCGGAAGTGACCGGCCAGAACATCGGCCGCGGCCTGGCCATCGTCCTCGACGGCAAGATCCAATCGGCGCCTACGATTCGGGCGCAGATCGGGGACAGCGGCATCATTGAAGGCTCCTACACGCGGCAGGAGGTCGAAGACCTTTCGACCGTGCTGCGCTCAGGTGCCTTGCCAGCCGGCATCACCTACCTCGAGGAGCGCACGGTCGGGCCGTTTCTCGGCCAGGACTCGATCGATCAGGGACTCAAGGCCGGCTTGCTCGGCATGGGACTGGTGATCCTGGCGATGTTTGTCGTCTACAAGGGCACGGGCATCAACGCGGTACTGGCGCTGTCGCTCAACATCGTGTTGATCTTCGCGGCTCTCGCTTACTTTGGCGCTACGTTGACCTTGCCCGGAATCGCCGGAATCGTCCTTACCATCGGTATGGCCGTCGATGCCAACGTTCTGGTCTTCGAGCGCATCCGGGAAGAACTCCGTCACGGCCGCACCGTGCGCTCGGCCATCGACGCCGGCTTCGGCAAAGCGCTGTCCTCGGTGCTGGATGCCAACATCACCACCCTGATCGCGGCCCTGTTTTTGTTCCAGTTCGGCACCGGGCCGATCCGGGGTTTCGCGGTCACCCTGTCGGTGGGAATCCTGGCCTCCCTCTTTACCGCGATTTTCGTCAGTCGCTGGATTTTCGACCTCATGCTCTCGCGCCGGCGTCGGGTCGACCGGCTCTCGATCTAGCAGGCCGCGTCCCCGTCAACTAGCCGAACATCGGATACCGGACATGGAAATCCTTCGCCATACCAACATTCAGTTCATGAAGTACCGCAAGTACTGGGTACTCGTGTCCCTGGCATTCCTGACCGCGGCGGTGATCATTCTCTTCGTTCAGGACCGGTTGAATCTGGGCATCGACTTCGCCGGCGGCACCCAACTGACCCTCAAGTTCGCCGACCAACCTGAGGTCGAGGAGCTGCGCCGGCTGGTGGAAGCCGCGGGCGTAGACGACGCGGTGATCCAGAGCTTCGGTTCGGTCGGCGACAACGAGATCCTGATCAAGGCTCCCGTTACGGAGGGCAGCGAGGAAGGTAGCCGCGAGCTGATCGTCCAGGCCCTCGAAGAGGCTTTCGCGGCTGATGGGCGGCCGGACGCCAATCAAACAGGCCGGCTCGGATTCCTCGAGCTCCTGGATCGGCACGATCCCGACGGCCTTCTGGATCCCGCGAGCGTGGCCGAGGGTGAGCCCTACGGAGCCGCGGTTGACGCCATCCTGGCCCACCGTCGGGCGCAGGGTCTGATCGTTGATTGGTCGGAGCTGGCCGGGCTGAACGGCGTCTCAGAGCAGACCGCGTCGGTGCTGAGCGAGGCTATGAGGCTTGGAGAGTTCACGGTCCTCGGGGCTGAGAACGTGGGTCCCCAGGTGGGTTCCGAGCTGCGCCAGAAGGGCATCTACGCCATCGTTCTTTCACTTCTGGGCATGCTTGCCTACATCTGGTTCCGGTTCGAGCTGCGCTTCGGCATCGGTGCCTTGGTGGCGGTGGTGCACGACGTCTTGATCACGCTCGGTCTCTATGCTCTGGCCGGCTTCGAGTTCAACTTGACGACGGTGGCCGCCTTTCTGACTTTGGTCGGGTATTCGGTCAACGACTCGGTCGTGGTGTTCGACCGCGTGCGCGAGAACTTACGCCGTTCGCGGTCGAGCTCGCTCGAGGAGACGATGAACCTGAGCCTCAACCAGACTCTGTCGCGGACCGTCCTCACCTCCGGCACCACCCTCATCGTGGTCGGCTGTCTCCTTTTCCTGGGTGGGGACGTTCTGCGCGGCTTTGCCTTCATCCTGACCATCGGCGTCATCGTCGGTACCTACTCCTCGATGTACGTGGCCAGCCCCTTCGCCCTGCTTTGGGAGAAGTACTTCGGCCGCGCCGCCAAGACCCGCCGGCGGGAAAGCCGGGCCGCGGCTTCCTAGGCGGGGATCCGTCAACGCCCCCGGGGACGCCGGCCGCGCGGGGACCGTTGGTGACGTTCGGCCGGGCTTCCGGCGGAGCCTATAATTCGTTCGGGGACCAGGCGGGCGCCCGGTGCGGGACCCGCCGCTGGCGTCCCTTCGAAACATGCCGAGCCTAAGAGAGCGCCTGGTCAACCGGGCCACGCCGCCACCCGTCGCGCCGCCCAGAAAGCGGGTCGAGTTCGAGGATGTCCTGGCCGAGATGCGGCGTCAAGGCCGGAGCCCAGACGAAGCCTTCCTGCGCGACGTCTACGAGTTCTCTGCCGAAATGCACGCCGAGCAGACGCGCCGCTCGGGCGAGCCCTACTTGATTCATCCGCTCTACGTGGCGTACTTTCTGGCCAGCTTCCGGGCCGATCAAACCTCGGTGGCGGTCGGCCTGTTGCACGATGTGCTCGAAGATACGCTGACCAAGCGCGCGACCGTGGCCGAGCGTTTCGGCGAGGAAGTGACCGCGCTGGTCGACGGCGTCACCAAGATCGGGCGGCACGAATACGTGCGCCGGGATCACGCCCAGGCCGAAACCTTCCGCAAGCTGATCCTGGCCTCGGCCCAGGACATCCGGGTCATTCTGGTGAAGCTGGCGGACAGGCTCCACAACATGATGACCCTCGAACATATGGCGCCCGATTCCCGTCGCCGGATCGCCCGCGAGACGCTGGAGATCTACGCTCCGATCGCTCGCCGCCTGGGCATGTCCAAGGTGCAAGGAGATCTTGAGGACCTGGCCTTTTTCCACCTGCATCCCCTCCAGTACGGCGCCCTACGGGCAAAGGTCGACGAGAAGATGAAAGTGGGGCGGAGCGCCATCGAGACGATTCGCGCCCACATCGTGGAGCGGCTCGGAGAGGCGGGGATCGAGGCGGAGATCAGCTACCGGATCAAGCGCTACTACTCGATTCAGGCCAAGCTCAGGCGCCAGGGCATCGAGCTGGCGCAACTCTACGACTACCTGGCGTTTCGCATCATCACCGAAGAAATGCGCGACTGTTATGCCGCGTTGGGCGTGGTGCACCAGAACTGGCGACCGGTTCCGGGCCGGTTCAAGGACTACATCGCGATGCCCAAGCCGAATCTCTATCAGTCGCTCCACACCACCGTGGTGGTCGAGAACGGGCAGCCCTTCGAGGTGCAGATCCGCACCCGCGACATGGACGTGATCGCCGAGGAGGGCATCGCCGCCCACTGGAAGTACAAAGAGGGTGAGCTCGAGAGCGAGAGTGGCGAGCACAAGGTCTCGTGGCTGCGCCAGCTCCTAGAGTGGCAGAACGACGTCGAAGATCCGCGGGCCTTCATGACCACGCTGAAGCTGGATCTCTATCCGGACGAGGTCTACGCCTTTACTCCGAAAGGGCAGGTACTGTCGTTTCCCCGCGGCGCAACGCCGCTCGATTTCGCCTACAAGATTCACACCGAGCTCGGCCACCACTGCGCGGGAGCGCGGGTCAACGGCAAGCTGGTTCCTCTCAAGAGCCACCTGCAAAACGGCGACATCGTCGAGATCGTGACCCATCCGTCTCGCAAACCGTCCCGGGACTGGCTCAGCTTCGTCGGAACTTCGCGGGCCAAGAGCAAGATTCGCCACTGGCTCAGCACCGAGCAAAAGAAGCGAGCGCTCGAGATCGGCCGCCGCCAGCTGGAGCGGGAGCTCAAGCGCCACAAGATGAGCCTCAAGCGGTTCCTCGAATCGGAGGCTCTTGGCAAGTACCTCTCGACCGAAGGCATCGGCCATGGCGACGACCTCTTGAGCCGGATCGGGTTCGGCAAGGTCGTGGTGCGAAACCTGCTCGACCGGACGTTGAGCCGTGAGGAGCTTGCCACCGTCGAGGGCAAGCCGGGCCGCCTGCGGACCGCGGTCGCCAAGATCCTGCCCTTCGGCGCCGACGCCGTCACCGTGAGTGGCGCCGAGGACCTGCTGGCCTATCTCGCCAAGTGCTGCAATCCGTTGCCCGGTGACGAGATCGTCGGCTACATCACCCGGGGCCGGGGGGTGTCGGTGCACTCGGTCAATTGCTCGAATGTACGGAACCTCCTCTACAACCCCGACCGCGAAATCGACGTGCAGTGGTCGCGATCGACCGAGGAGGTCTTTCCGGTCGGGCTGGTCATTCAGACCGAGGACCAGCAGGGAATGCTGGCCAAGCTGACCGAAGCCATCGCCAAGTTCGACGGCAATATCCGGCACTTCGAGGCCGACACTGTCGAGACAGGCCACGGCCAGATCCAGGTCCTGGTCGAGGTGCGCAACCGTTCGCAGCTCGAACGGCTCCGCAAGGCCCTCCTGGGAGTGCCGGGCGTCTTGGAGGTCAACCGGCCGATGGGAAATCTGCTGGCCGAACCTGACTAGCCTGTCTTCCCACGACGGTTCCGGCTAGGTGGCCGCACTAGCTTTCGGCTTCGTCGGCGCCGGCCGGGCTCCACGTCCGCGGCTCGGGCTTGTGGACTTTGCCACTGCGAAGGCAGCGCGCGCACACCAGGATGCGCCTAACGGAGCCATCAACGACGGCACGGACCCGACGCAAGTTGGGCCGCCGGGTCTTGGCGGAGACGTTGTGAGCGTGACTGATCTGACGACCGATGACCGTTTTCTTTCCACAAATGCTGCACTGCTTAGGCATCGAGAACTCCTCCAAGGGAGCGCGGATGGTAGCAGAATTCACCATATGGCGCCAGGCTCTAGCCGGCGGTGGCTCCGAAGTGCCGGCGTCAGGACGAGCCCGCTTGTCCGGGCCACAGTGCATCCATGTCTTGACACGGTATAGCATTCATGTGTAGCTTGCGGAGTTGCTTCAGGTTTCGTTACTTAAGTAGCATTAGATAAGGATTTTTTCGTCCGAGGAAAACGCCCCGTGTTGTTTTCGCGTGCAAAAAGTGTCATAGGCCTAGATATCGGCAGCTCGTCGGTCAAGCTCGTAGAGCTCAAGGACCGCAAGGGTGAGTTGCACTTGCAACGAGTCGGTATTGAGCCGCTGTCGCCCGATGCGATCGTGGACGGCTCCATCATGGATTCGTCGCTGGTCGTGGACGCGGTCAACAAGCTGGCCGAAGAGAGCGGCGTCAAGACCAACAACTACGCGACGTCGCTGTCCGGGCACTCGGTGATCATCAAGAAGATCCAGGTTCCGAGCATGTCGCCCGAGGAGATGTCGGACTCCATCCAGTGGGAGGCGGAGCAGTACATTCCGTTCGACATCAACGACGTTCGTCTGGACTACATCGTGCTCTCGGACGATCTGCCCGGCCAGGACAGCATGGAGGTGCTGCTGGTCGCGGTCAAGCGTGACAAGGTCAACGACTACGTGTCGGTGATCAGTCAGGCGGGCAAGACTCCCGCCATCGTGGACGTGGACGCTTTCGCCGTCCAGAACGCCTACGAGCTCAACCACGACATTGACGACGAGGGCGTCGTCGCGCTCATCAACATGGGTGCCGGCGTGACCACGATCAACATCCTGGCCCGGGCCGCGACCGTTTTCTGGCGCGACATTTCCTTCGGCGGCAATCAGTTCACCGAGGCCCTGCAGCGCGAGTACAGCCTGTCCTTCGAACAGGCCGAGCGGCTCAAGCGGGGCGAGCAGGTCCCAGGCTGCTCCCAATCCGAGGCGCGGGCGATTCTGGAGGCGGTCTCAACCGAGCTTGCCGCCGAGATTCAGAAGACATTTGATTTCTTCGGGGCGACCTCCTCGGACGACCGGGTTTCGAATATCGTCCTGTCCGGGGGCTGCGCTTTGACTCCCAACTTGCGCGAAGTGCTGCAGGATCGGTTCAACGTGGCCACCGAGGTGATGAACCCGCTCCGACGGGTGCAGTATCGGGAAAGCGACTTCGACGGTGACTGGCTGGAGGCCGTGGCCCCCATGCTGACCGTCGCCGTTGGACTTGCAGCGAGAAAGATCGACGACTAGGTTTCGCGATGATCAAGATCAACCTACTCTCGGAAGGACGCAAGCCGGTCACCGCCAAGAAGGCGAGGTTCGGCCGCGGTGGTGGCAGCGGCGGCGGTAGTGGCGGTGGTGGCACCAGCCTCGATCCCACCAGTATTGCGCTGCTGGCCACGATCGGCCTCGGGCTCTTGCTCGCGCTGGGCTACAACTTCTTGCTCGGTCGTGAGGTCAAGGACCTGGAGGGCCGCCGCGCCGAGGCTCAGGCCGAGGTCGACCGCCTGGCCCCGATCATCGAGGAGGTCGAGCAGTTCAAGGCCAAGAAGGCCAAGCTCGAGAACAAGGTGCAGATCATCGGCGATCTCAAGGCCAATCAGCAGGGTCCGGTGCAGATCATGGACATGATCTCGCGCGCCCTGCCCGAGCTGCTGTGGCTGGATCGCCTCGAGGTGGTCGGCACCAACGTCACCCTGACCGGCCAGGCCTTCAATACCAACGCGGTGGCGAACTTCATCGAGAATCTGGACCGGGTGCCCGAGTTCCACGAGCCGATCCTGATGGACGCTTCCCAGGCGAGTGGCGCTTCGTACCGTTTCCGGGTGCGGTTCAACTTCACGCACACGCCTTCCGAGGTGGAGGAGGGATAGTCATGGCGTTCGATACCGGCCTCGAAGGCAAGCCTTGGTACTACGGTGCCATCGCCGGTCTCGTGGTGGCGGGCGCTCTCCTCTTCGGTGCGAACCGCTTTCTGCTGAAGCCCAAGAAGGAAAAGATCGAGCGGATCCGGTCCGAGGTGACGAGTCTCCAGGCTCGCATTCAGGAAGGCCGCGCCGCCCAGCAGCAGCTCCCTCGCTTTCGCGAAGAGGTGCGGCAGTTGGAGCTCGAGCTGGACAAGCTGCTCCGGATCCTGCCGGTGCGCCGGAACACTCCGGAGCTGATGCGCCGCGTGCGCACGCTCACCGAGCAAGGAGACTTTAATCTCCTCAAGTTCACGCCCGGCAACTTCGTCGAGCAGGATTTTTACAGCGAGTGGCCGATCGCGATTCAGCTCGAGGGTACGTACCACAACCTGGCGACCTTCTTCGAGCGGGTGAGCCGCTTTTCCCGAATCATCAATATCGAGGACTTGCGGGTCGCCGCCCTGACCGGGCCGGAGTCGGACCACACGATTACCGCGAGCTTCCGGGCCAAGACCTTCGTCTACAAGGAAGACGAAGAGGTGGAGACCGCTACGCCATGAGCCGTCGAGCGCTTTGGGTTCTTTCGCTGTCTGGCGCGATCTTCTGGCTCGCCCTGGGCGTGGGCGGTGAACGGCCGCTTGCCGCCCAGCAGGCGGATGGAGCCGAGATTGCCGCGCTCGATGATCCGGCGCCCGGGATGGAAGCCGGGATGGAAGATAGCGCCGACGGCGGCATGCCGGCCGACGCGCTGCTGGCCGACGAAGAGCTGATGCTGCTGGGTGACGGCTACACCTACGATCCCGGGGAGCGGCGCGATCCGTTCCGCTCCCTCTTGATCGTCCGCGAGCGCTCGGCGCTGCGCGGTCCCCGGCCCGAGGGCATCCCAGGGCTGTTGATCGACGAGATCGACCTGACCGGAATCTTCGTGACCGGAGAGGGGCCGGTGGCTCAGGTTCGCTCGACCGAGGCCGAGACCAGCTATCTGTTGCGTGAGGGAGACCAGCTCTACGACGGCGACGTCATCAGCATCAGCGCGTCCGAGGTGGTCTTCAAACAAATTGTCGATGATCCAACGGCGGTCAAGCCGTTCCGCGAGGTGGTCAAGGAGCTAGATCCCTAGCTTCGCGACAGGAGGCGAGTCCATGCTAAGTCAGAACAAAGGAGACAACGCAGCCGTGTCGAGGGCGTGGCATGTGGGAGTGCCCGCGCTGCTCGCGGCCACGATTTTCGGCGCTACCGTCGCCGAGGCGGCGAAGCGAGGGGGAGCGGACGCCGGTGCGTCGGACGCCTTCGACATCGCCGCGGTGCGGGAAATCATGTCCTTCGAACTGGAGCGGGAAGGCGACGTGCGCAGGATCGAGATCGCCAGCAGCGGTCCGGTCATCTGGACCAGCTTCCGAGATAGCAGCGGCAACCTCGTGCTCGAGCTGCCCAACGCCGCCCCCAGCGACGCCATCGCTTCGAGGACCCTGTCCGACAGGCTGGTGCGCTCGGCCGTCATTACGGTCGCGGCCGCCGGCGAGCGTCCGCTGAGCCGGCTGGTCATCGACACCGCGGCCCCGGTAGAGCATGCGGTCGTGCCGCGCGGAGAGCGTCTGATCGTCGAGTTGGATCCCGTGGGAGCGGCCTTCGAGTCGGCCTATCCCGTGGGGACGCCGGTGAGCACCGCAACCGTGGCTTCCACCGGACTGGGAAGTGCTCATGTCCGCACGGCAGCCCTCTTCCAGGGCGCCGGAACGCCGGACGATCCCGACTTCGGCGAGACCCCGGAAGGCGTGCCCGCGACCCAGCTTCAGGGAGTCGACGTCACCACCGGTGAAGGCTCGACGGTCATCTGGATCGCCGGGGACGGCGCGTTCTACTACTCGACGTTTCCGCTGTCGGAGCCCTATCGCTTTGTCGTCGACTTGATTGGCGTCGTCAACACCTCGCCGGTGTCGTCGATCGCCGTCCAGGGACAGGTCGTGGACGGTGTGCGGGTGGCCCAATACAAGCCCCAGCCCGAGCTGGTTTCGCGAGTCGTGATCGATCTCGTGGATCCGGTGGCGCCCGAAGTCGAAGCCACGCCGGATGGGCTCAAGCTGACGTTTGCGGTCGCGCCGGCCGCGGTGACCCTGGCCGAAGCGGGTGCCGAGCTTGAAGACAGCTCCGAAGCCGAGGCCCTCGAACAGGCGGTCGAAGAAGTGGTCGAGGACGCCGCCGAAGTGAGCGAGACCTACGAGGTCGAGCCGGTCGCCGAAGCCATCGACATCGAGCCCGCCTACACCTACGATCCGCCCGCGCCGCCGCAGCCGGCCGCGGCAGACGAAGTGGACGAGCCGGCCCCGTCCTACGAGGCCTATGAACACGACCAGCCCGACGAGCCGGTCGAGGTTGCCCGCGTCGAACCGGTTTACAACGAGCCCATGCAGCCGGAACCGGCCGAGGCAGCTCCGGTCGAGGAGTACTCCGTGGACGCCGGTGAGGCGGCCATGGCCGAGACGCCGCCCTCGGCGTCTCTCTTCGACGTCTCGGTCGATCTTTCTCAGGAACCCACCGAGCCGGAGTCCGCCTTCGAAGCCCGGGATGTCACCATCTCGGGAGTCACCGAGTACTACGGCGAGCCCATGACGCTGACTTTGCGGGACGCCGACATCAAGGATGTCCTGCGCTCGTTCGCGCAGATCAGCGGCCTCAACGTCATTGTTCAGCCCGGGGTTACCGGCACCGTGACCGTCGAGTTCACTGACGTGCCTTGGGATCAGGCGCTCAACCAGATCTTGAGGATCAACGGCCTCGACTACGAGCTCGAGGGCAACATCATGCGCATCGCGCCGATCGCGGTGCTGAGCCAGGAGGCCGCCGAGCGGGCGCGTCTCGAGGCCGCCAAGGCCCTCGCGATTCCGCTCAAGACCATCCTGCGCCGGGTCAGCTACGCCACGGCTGGTGACATCGCGGGCATCTTGGGCGGTGGGGTCGGTTCCAGCATTCTGAGCGAGCGTGGTTCGGTCATCGTTGACAACCGCACAAACACTCTGATCATCAAGGAGCTGCCCTCGCAGATCGACACCGTGGTCGCGGTCATCGAGAACCTCGACATTCCGGAGCCTCAGGTCACGATCGAGGCACGGATCATCGAGACCACCAAGCGCTTCAGCCGGACCCTTGGTATCAACTGGGGCTTTAGCGGCATCTCGAGCGCCGAGCGCGGCAACACGACGGGGCTGGTCTTTCCGAACAATGGCACCGCCGACGGCGGCGTTCAGCTTCTGACCGGCGGCCGCAGTGGCTTTCTGGACATTACGCTTGGCAACGTTCTCAACACGTTCAATCTCGACGTGATCCTCCAGGCCGCCGAGACCGAGGGTCTGATCAACATCCTGTCGGCGCCGCGCATCACGACCCTCAACAACGAGCAGGCGTCGATTCAAAGCGGTCTCCAGATCCCGGTCCAGACCATCGCCAACAACACCGTGAGCGTTCAATTCGTCAATGCGACCCTGCGGCTCGACGTCACACCGCATGTGACCGCCGAGGGCACGGTGCTCATGGACATCGACATTCAGAAGCGCGAGCCGCAGCTCGCCTTCGCCGTGGTCGGGGCCACGAACGCGCCCATCGCCACCAAGGACGCCAAGACCCGGGTCATCGTCCGGGACGGCGGTACCACCGTTATCGGCGGCCTCTATGAAGTCACGAGTGACCAGGGCGAGGACCGTGTCCCCGGTCTGGCCAACGTGCCGATCCTGAAGCACCTGTTCAAGAACAAGCGCCGGAACGACGAGAACGAAGAGCTGCTCATTTTCATTACGCCGCGAGTCGTCAAGCTCTAGGCCGTGGCGAGCAGGAAAAAGGGAACGACGATGAAGATGAAAGCGATACGACTAGCCACTCTGGCCCTTCTGATTGTCGGAACGGTCGGCCTCGTTGGCTGCGAAAGCCGGACGGAGCGGACCGACGGCGGGGGCATCTTGCTGTCGATCTCGGATTTCGACGGTCTGCCAATTTCGGTCTCGGTCAACACCTCGGCCGGGGGCTTCGTCCAGGTCGAAGAGCTGCAGGTGACGAGCATCGTCAAGAATCTGGACATCACCCCCAGCTCGCTCATGAACGTCGAGATCGACTCCTATGAGGTGCGCTACACCCGGGGCGACAACGGCACTATCGTGCCGGTTCCCTTCGTGCGTGGGATCTTCGGCGAGGTACCGCCGGGCGGCACCATCACCTACAACAACCTGCCGATCATGGCGCCCGAACAGTTCACCGCCAAGCCTCTGTCCGATCTCCTGTTCCAGAACGGCGGCTTCGACAAGGAAACGGGCGACACCACGATCGTCCTCAACTTCCACCTTAGGTTCTTCGGGCGCACCGTGTCAGGTGACGCGGTTGCGACCGAGCCGGCATCTTTCACCCTGACGATCACCCCGTAGGAGCGGAATCATGAACGTTTCGGAACGACTCAAGAATACGGCGATCCTCGGGGCCTTGCCGCTCCTGCTGCTGGTTGTGGGCCTGGGCTGCTCGACGGATTCGCCGACCGCGCCTACGCAGCAGCCGATCCCGCCCGGCTCGGGCGCTCCCAGCGCGGCCTGGTCGATCTCGATCTCGATCGACGAGCCCGAGCTCTTCGCCAACGGCGGACCGGCGACGGTCACCGTCCGCGTGCGCCAGGCCGGCACCGGGACACCGCCGCCCAATGGCACGACCATCGTCATCAGCACCTCGCTGGGCGAGTTCGGAAGCTTCGGTAGCGGTCTGTCCTCGGCGGCACTCAGCACCGTCAACGGTTTGGCTTCGGTGCTTCTCTATCCGGGGGTTACCGCGGGTACCGCCATCCTGACCGCCCAGCTCGAGGAGTCGGCGGCCCAGATCTCGGTGCCGATCCTGGACGAGCTGCCGCCCCTGGCCGCGGCCTTCTCGACCGAGAACACCACCGACAACTTCTCGGTCCAGTTCGTCAACACCTCGACCGGCAACCCGGACCGCTACCTGTGGGACTTCGGCGACGGCGCCACCAGCAACGAGAAGCATCCCTTCCACATCTACGCCACCTCCGGAGACTTCGTGGTCGAGCTGACCGTCTTTCGGGGCGAGGAGTTCGACAAGGCGATCCAGGCGATTCGGATCATCGAGGACATCTTCATTACCGCCTATTCTCCAAGGAGCGGGCCGATCGGTACGACGATCACGATCGACGGGGTCGGCTTTGACATCCCGGTTCGGGTTTTTCTCGGCGGTATTCTGATGGAAGTTATTTCGGTGACTTCGACACGAATCGTCGCGCGAGTTCCGTCAGACGTGGAGTTCGAAACTGAGCCATGTGATCTGGCGGGAGAGGAGCCTGGTTCCGGAGGTGGAGTCATTGAGATTCCAACTGCTATGTCGCTTACCGTCGAAGTCAAGGGCGTCAGCACCGACACGATCGCTGATGCCTTCCTGGTCCAACCGGCAGCTCCGACCTGTGTCGAGGATCCCACTGCCGGCGGTGGTGATGATGGTGGCGGGGGGGTCGTCTAGAGTCCGTCAGAGCACGGTCTCGCTTCGTACTCCAGGGCGGCCGCCTAGACGGGTGGCCGCCCTGCTTCGTATACTGAGTCGGATTCATGGCCGGGAACTTCATCGAGCGATCCACGCTGGCCCGTGAGCGCCTTTCTCCCGGCAATGGCGGATTCGGTAACAGCAGGCCCCGTCGCCGCTGGGGATGGGTTTTCCTGGCTCTGGGGCTCGGGCTGGGACTTGTCTCACCCGGATGCGACCGGCCCACGCCCGTGGCGCCATCGGCCGCGACCTTGACCATCAGCGCCAACCCGACCCGGATCGCGGTCAACGGGAATTCGACGATCACGGTTTTGGCGCGCAAGGCCGACGGCACCGCCGTCAATCCCGGCACCGAGATCACCTTCACCTCGAATATCGGCACCTTCGACGACACCGTGGTGCCGACCGACGATCGCGGAATCGCCGAGACCGTCTTGCGTGGCGACAACCGCGCCGGGGTGGCGACGATCGTCGCCAACTCGGGCGCCGCCGCGGCGGCCGAGGCATTGGTCGATATCGGCATTGGTGCGCAAGATTTGGTCTTGACCATCTCCCCGTCGGTCATCTCGGCTGAGGTGCCGCGAGGCGGCCACAAGATCACCGCGACGGCGACGGTTACGGACGAGAGCGGCAATCCCATCGGCGGGGCGCTGGTGCAATTTGACGCCGAGGTCGGTGAGTTTCGAAGGGGATCGAGCGCTACCGCGGACGGGAGCGGTATCGCTCAGCGAGTACTCACCGTCACCAGAGATGACTTGGCCCGAGTGGTGGCCGGGACCTTCCTCATCAGCGCGACCTCGCCTGGCATCGAGACGCCGGACGAACGGTCCGTTCAAATCTCCGGAGGGTTCGCGGCGAACCTGAGGCTGTTCGCGCAGCCGAGCTCGATCCCTGCTACCGGTGGGGTTGTCAGTCTCCGCGCGAAGGTCTTCGACAGCTTGAACGATCCGCTGCCCGATGTCGGAATCTTCTTCTTCACGGACGGTCCGGGCTCCCTGGCGAGCGGAGGAGCGTTCCTGCAGACCGATGCGAACGGCGAGGCGTTCGACGTCCTCACCCTCGAGGCGGCCGAGCTCATCTCGGTCAATTCCGTCATGGTGACGGTCGAGACCGGGGGTGGCCCCGGCGAGCTCATCAGCGCGACCCGCACCATCACCATCCAGGGTGTGCCTCTCGCGGACTTCACCTTCGGAATCGCCGGCACGGTCGCGACCTTCAACTCGGCGGTGACCGGCGACGTGCCCCTGACCCTCGAGTGGGACTTCACTAGCGACGGGATCATCGACGCGAGTAACACGATCTCGGTGCCCAACGGCCAGGCCGTCGTGGTCCACGACTACGGCGCCTCGGGGACCGAGCAGTGCACGCTTTTCGTCTCGAACGTCTTCGGCACCGACTCGATCACCAAGTCGGTCGAGATCCCGTAGCCAGCGCTGGAAGTGGGTGCAGCCGGCACCCGTTCGCGGATGTTCGGGGTCAGGCCACTGATATAGTTCGACGCTTAGCCGACCGGAAAGGTTTGCCTAGTTGTCCGTCGAAACGTCTCCTCAGCTCGAAGCGCTCGGAAAGCGCTGGCAGTTCGAAAAGTCGCCGCAGCTGGCGCAGCAGCTGGCCGACGAGCACAAGCGTCTGGGCAACCTGGACGAGGCCATTCTCGTCCTCGGGGAAGCCTCTGAGCTGGCTCCGAGGCACCTAGGTACGCGGGTCGCTCTGGGCCGGCTTCTGGTGGACGCGGCTCGGTACGATGGCGCCGCCGCGGTGCTGGAAGAGGTCGTCAAGTCCGATCCGGTGCATCTCGTGGCCAACAAGCTTCTGGTACGAACGTACGCCGGCCTCGGGCGCCTGGCCGAGGCTCGGGAGAAGCTCGATATCTACGAGATGCTGAGCCTCGGGGACGAGGACGTCGAGGAGCTGCGTGCGGCGATCGCAGGGCAACAGGAAGTGGCCGCCGCGGACGATGCAAGCCCTTTGGAAGCGCCGGCCGCACCGGAAGATCCGGCGCTCGAGTCCGTGACTCCGTCCGCCGAGTCCGACATCGTGCCCATAGCCCAGGTCCTGGGCGATCTGGCCGAATCCGCAGCCGAGAGCTCGGGGGACGACGGGATCGACGGATTCTTCGCGACCGCGGCCGCCGACGAGGAGGCCGCCGCGCCCTTCGCCTTCGAGCTCGAGCCCACCGCAGCGCCCGCCCCCGCGTCGGAAGCTCCACCGGAGGCAGCGCTCGAAGCGCCTGTGGAAGCTGCGGCGGACGAGCCCTTCGGCAACGTTTTCGAGTCCGGCTGGGCCGCCGAAACGGAGGTCGAGAACGGAGTCGGGATCGAGACGCCGGTGTTCGCGCCCGATCCGGTCCCTGAGTTCCAGCTCGAGACTCCGGCGGGCGCCGGCCAGGGCTCGGCTCCGCCTGCCGGAGCGGAACCGTCGATCTCGGAGCTGCCCTTCGGCTCCGAGACACCGAGGCCCGGCGCCGGCGCGATTACGGCCGACGATCTGATTCCCCGGACGGCCGCCGAGTCGGTTGGCGACTCGGCTACGGCGCCCGATCCGGCGGCGACGGCCGGAACTCCAACTGGGACTCCGGCCGGGACTGGGGACGACCCCTCCGTTCCGGGCACCGTGACGCTCGGGGGCTTGTATCTCGACCAAGGGCACAGGACCGATGCCGCCGAGATTTTCGAGGACGTTTTGACGCGGGAGCCGGGGAATCGGAAGGCCCGTCGCGGCTGGCTGGCAGCCAGCGAAGCTGAATCTGGGGAGTCGGCCGGCGGCGCGGATCGTTTCCGGCGCGTCCTGGTCGCCTACCGGGCGCAGATTCGGCGCGCCGTCGAGGCGGGCATCTGATGTTCGAGAGGCGGCTGGGCGCGATGGCGGATCGGGCGGGATGCCGGCTGGCCGCGCTGGTGGCGGCCGACGGGATTCCCGTCGAAGTCTCGGCTGGCTCCGGAGCGGCCCCCGATCTCCACACCGAGACCCTGGCCGTCGAGCTTCTGACCCAGCTCAAGGCCATGTCCCAGAACCACGGCGATCTGGAGCTGGGCGAGGTTAGTGGCCTGGCTCTGGAGACCGTAACGTTTTCAATTCTGCTAAGCGGCGTCGCGCCCGGCTACTATCTGCTGCTGGTGCTCGATGCCGGAGCCGGTACCGGCCGGGCCCGGTACGAGCTGCGTCGGGCGCCGCTCGACTTCGAATCCGATCTCGTGTGACGACGGTGAGGGAGAGACATCGTGACGTTTGAACAGATCAAGGAACTGATCGACATCGTGTGCAAGAAGGGGTTGCACGAGCTGGAGGTCGAGCGCTCGGATTTCCGGGTCAAGATCGTCGGCTATCAGGCGGCTCCGGCGGCGGTGGCGGCACCGATCGCGGCGCCGGTCGCACCCGCTGGGCCGGCGCCGGCAGGCCCGGTGGAGGTCGTGGCCGAGGCTGAAAGTGGCGCCGGGCACACCGTCACTTCGCCCATCGTCGGGACGTTCTACACGGCGCCGAGTCCAGAGGCCGACGCCTACGTCAAGGTCGGTGACCGAGTACGCCGCGGCCAGGTGCTGTGTATCGTCGAGGCCATGAAGTTGATGAACGAGATCGAGTCCGACGTCGACGGAGAGGTGGTGGAGATCTTTCCGGCCAACGCGCAGCCGGTCGAGTTCGGCGAGCCTCTATTCGGCATCCGCCCGGAAGGCTAGACCGCGGCGGACCGGGACCCGAGGACCAGATCCGAGATGTTCAAGAAGATCTTGATCGCGAACCGTGGCGAGATCGCGCTACGCGTGATCCAGGCCTGCCGTGAGGCGGGCGTGTCCACTGTGGCTGTGCACAGCACGGCCGATCAGGACAGTCTGCACGTGACCTACGCCGATGAAGAGGTCTGCATTGGACCGGGCCCCTCGGCTCAGAGTTACCTCAACGTCTCTGCCATCATCTCGGCGGCCGAGATCAGCGGTGCCGACGCCATCCATCCGGGGTACGGATTCCTGGCCGAGAATGCCGCCTTCGCCGAGGCTCTGGCCGAGTGCAAGATCGATTGGATCGGTCCCGACCCGGCCAGCATCCGGCTGATGGGCGACAAGTCACGGGCGCGCCAGACCGCCATCGAGGCGGGCGTGCCGGTGTTACCGGGGAGTGAAGACGCGCTGTCGGGCGCGGACGAAGCGCGCGCCCTGGCTCGGGAGGTCGGGTTTCCGGTGATCCTCAAGGCGTCGGCGGGCGGCGGCGGCCGCGGCATGCGGATCGTCACACGGGAGGAAGATCTCGAAAACCAGCTCCGGACCGCCTCGGAAGAAGCCGAGAAAGCGTTCGGGGACGGCTCGATCTACCTTGAGAAGTATCTGGTCGAGCCTCGCCACATCGAGTTCCAAGTCCTGGCCGACACCCACGGCAAGGTCATCCATCTGGGAGAGCGCGAGTGCTCGATCCAGAGGCGACACCAGAAATTGCTGGAGGAGTCGCCCTCGCCGGCTCTGGACGAGGCCTTGCGAAGCGAGATGGGCGAGGCCGCGATCCGGCTGGCTCGGCATGTGGGGTACGTCAACGCCGGCACGGTCGAGTTTCTTCTCGACCGGGACGGCAAGTTCTATTTCATGGAGATGAACACCCGCATTCAGGTCGAGCATCCGGTGACCGAGATGGTCACCGGGGTGGACCTGGTCCAAGAGCAACTGCACATCGCGGCTGGCGAGCCGCTTACGATCGAGTCGGACCTCAAGGCGCGCGGCCACGCCATCGAATGCCGGATCAACGCCGAGCACCCCGAGACCTTCGTGCCGTCACCCGGCCGAATCACGACCTTTCATCCTCCGGGTGGCCCCGGAGTGCGCGTCGACACCCACGCCTATGAAGACTACGTGATCCCGCCTTTTTACGACTCGCTGGTGGCCAAGCTGGTGGTTCAGGCCGGTACTCGCGAAGACGCCATCAGGCGCATGGAGCGGGCGCTCGACTTCTTCGTGATCGAGGGCATTCACACCACCATTCCTCTCCAGCGCGAGATCCTCCGTGACGCTCGCTTCCGTTCCGGAAACCTCTCGACGCGGTTCATGGAGCACTTGCGCGCGACCCGGCCGGCCAAGGCCGCGGTCAACGCCTGATTCCGGGCATGGCAGCGGATCGGTCCATCCGGGGTGACGTGCCGCCGCTGTACGCCCTCGCCGACCGGGACGCTCTGGGCAGCCTGCCGCTGGCGACCGCGGTTGCCGCAATGCTGGAGGCCGGCATCCGGTGGATCCAGGTGCGGGCCAAGAAGCTGGGCGATCGAGAGCTCGCGGCCGAAGTGGCCGCGGCCTCCGCGGTGGTGGGATCCGCGGGACTTCCCGATGCGACCCTCTGGGTCAATGACCGCCCCGACCTGGCACGGATGTTCGAGTGCGGCGGCGTTCACCTCGGCCAGGAGGACCTGCCGCCGGCCGCGGCCACGAGCGCCTTGGGCGCCTGGCGCGGCAGCTGCTTGATCGGCCAGTCGACTCATAATCCAGAGCAGGTCGAGCGTGCCCAGGACGATCCCGAAGTGGACGTGGTCGCGATCGGACCTGTGTTTGCCACCACCGGCAAGAAGAACGCCGATCCGGTCGTTGGTCTCGAGGGCGTGCGGTGGGCGCGCGAGCTGACCGACAAGCCGCTGGTCGCGATCGGTGGCATCGACGAGTCGAACCTGGAGGCAGTTTTCGAGGCGGGAGCCGACTCGGCGGCCGTGCTGGGCGCCCTGTGCCGGGCCGAGGACGGAGGCGCCGTGGGCGCCCAAGGGGTCGCTCGCCGGGGCCGGCGGCTGGTGGCGATCGCGAGCGCCGCTGCCGGCGGTTCTTCTTCTTCTGAAGCACAGCCGGCCCGAGGTCTTTCCGGCCGATCCGTGGAGGTAGCCGTATGAGCGAGAGATTCTCGTCGCGCTGGGGACTGGTGTTGGCGACGCTGGGAATGGCCGTCGGCACCGGCAATATCTGGCGCTTTCCGCGCATCGTCGCCACCAACGGTGGCGGCAGCTTCCTGGTGGCGTGGATGGCGTTTCTGATTCTTTGGTCGGTGCCGCTGATGATGGTCGAGTTCTCCTTCGGCAAGCGCTCTCGGTTGGGCACGGTCGGCGCGTTCCGGTTCTTCGCGGGCGAGCGCTCGGGCTGGATGGGCGGCTGGGTGGCGCTGTGCGCGACCGCCATCATGTTCTACTACTCGGTGGTCGCCGGTTGGTGCCTGCGCTACTTCTTCGCGGCGGCGACCGGCGAGCTGGCCGGAGCCGACTCGGCGGCCTTCTGGGAGTCGTTCGCGGGCAGCAAGATCTCGTTCGCCACGCACGCTTTGGCCCTGTGCTTGGCTCTGGGCGTCGTCTGGTACGGCGTTCGGGGTATCGAGCGGGTGGCCAAGATCCTGATCCCGACCCTGGTGCTCATGGTGGTGGTTCTGGCGGTGCGGGCGGTCACGCTACCGGGAGCGGCCGCCGGGCTCGAGTTCTTGTTCCGGCCGGACTGGTCCGCGCTGGGGGACGTCGAGATCTGGCTTCAAGCGCTCACTCAGAACGCTTGGGACACCGGCGCGGGCTGGGGCCTGATCCTGACCTACGCGATTTACATGCGCGCCCGCGAGGACGTGCCGCTCAACGCCTTCATGATCGGTTTCGGCAACAACTCGATGTCGCTCCTGGCCGGCATCATGGTCCTGTGTACGGTGTTCGCGATCAACCCCGGGGCCCGCGACGAGATCGTGGGCGCTGGCAACGAGGGGCTGACCTTCGTCTGGATGCCGCAGCTCTTCGACCAGATGCCGGCCGGCGGGCTGTTCATGGCGATCTTTTTTCTGGCGCTCTCGTTCGCTGCGCTGACCAGCCTGATCTCGATGATCGAGCTGGCCGCGCGGGTTCTGATCGACGCCGGCCTCAGCCGCAAGAAGGCGCTGGCCTGGGTCGGCCTGGGCGGACTCTGGTTCGGCGCGCCCTCGGCTCTGTCGCTCGCCTTCCTGCAGAACCAGGACTGGGTTTGGGGCGTGGGCTTGATGCTTTCGGGGCTGTTCTTCGCCCTGGCCGCGCGCCGCTACGGCGTCGAGAGGCTGCGCACCGAGGTCATCAATGCCGACGGCTCGGATCTCCGCATCGGCAAGTGGTGGAGCTTCCTGATTCGCGTGGTGGTGCCGGTGGAAGCCGCGGTGCTCTTGGTTTGGTGGCTGTGGGAGGCTCGCGGCTGGGATCCCGAAGGCTGGCTCAATCCGTTCGCGTCCTCGACCGTGGGCACGGTGCTGTTGCAGTTCGCGGTAGCGCTTGCCGGATTGTGGTTCTTCGATCGATGGCTCCAGAGCCGACGACGGCCGTCGTCGGCGGTACCGGGAGGAGACGATGAGTAGCTCGGCGGTGGTCTTCATGGTGCTGGTTTGCGGCATCGTCTGGGGTGGTTTCGTGACGCTTCTGGCTCGGGCGGTGCGGCGGGAGTCAGGCAAGCGTTGACGCTTTTTTTGGTCGGCTTCATGGGTGCCGGCAAGACGACGGTCGGCGTCCTGCTGGCCGAGGCGCTGGGCGTGGGGTTCGTGGATCTCGACGCGGAGATCGAAGCGCGAAACGGAGCTTCGGTGATTGAGCTCTTCGAGCGCCTGGGTGAGTCGGGGTTTCGGGATCTGGAGAGCGGAGCGCTGGCGGGATGCCTGGACGCCGGCGACGCGGTCGTCGCCACCGGCGGCGGCGTGCCGTTGGCCGCCGCGAACCGCGATCTGATGCGGAAGTCGGGAACCGTGCTCTGGCTCGACGTGCCCGCCGACCAGATCGTGGCCCGTTTGGGCCGAGCCGACCGCAGCCGCCCGCTCTATCGAGATCCTGAGTCCGCGGCGCGGCTTCATGCCGCGCGGGAGCCGGTCTACCGGCGGGCCGCGGATCTCCGGATCGACGCCGCGTCCGGTTCTCCGGCCGAGGTCGCGGCCCGGATCTTGGACGCGCTGGGAGTCGAGCGGTGCGCTATCTGATCCTGAGCGACATCCACGGCAACGCCGACGCGCTTCGAAGCGTGCTCGAGGACGCCGGAGACGACTTTGACGCGGTTCTGGTCCTGGGGGACCTGGTCGGCTACGGCGCCAGTCCCAACGAGGTCGTCGAGCGCGTCCGAGCCCTGAGCCGGCCCGAATGGGTGGTGCGGGGCAACCACGACAAGGTCTGCTCCGGGCTGGAGCCAGACGACCAGTTCAATTCCGTCGCCCGCGCGGCCGCCCGCTGGACCGCGTCCGTGTTGCGTGCCGAGAATCTGGAGTATCTGCGCCAGATGCGCCAGGGCCCCACCGAGATCCGGGCGAGTGTCTTCATCTGCCACGGCTCGCCGCTTCAGGAAGACGAATACATCCTGTCGCTGGAGAGCGCGGCCGAGGTCTTCTCGCAGCATGTCGGCCGGGTGTTCTTCTTTGGCCATACCCACCTGCCGATGTCGATCGAGTCCGGGCCGAGCGGAATCTCGATGACGGTTCCGGAAGGGGACGAGCAGGAGATCCTGCTGGATCCGGAGCGTCGCTACCTGCTCAACCCGGGCGCGGTGGGGCAGCCTCGCGACCGCGATCCCCGGGCCGCGTACTTCGTCTACGAACCAGAGCGCGGCCGGGTCCTGTGGCGGCGTTGCGAGTACCCGGTCGAGGAGGCGCAGGGACGCATCCTGGAGGCCGGCTTGCCGGTGGTGCTCGCTCATCGCCTGGCCGCGGGGCTGTGATCGGCCCGCTCCCGTCCGGTTCGCGGCTCCGGCCGGCGGCCGCCGTCGTCCTGGCCGCGGCCTTGGCGAGCGCCGGTTGCCGGAGCGCGGCGCCGCCCATGCCGGACTCGGCCGCGGCGCCGGCTTCGGACGGGGTCGTGGCCGACGCCCTCGACGCCGAGGCCTTGCTGCTCCTGATGGCCGACCGGTTGCTTTTCGAGCCGTTCGCCGTGCGCCGAATCTACCGGGATTATCCGGAGCATCACGGACGGCTGGCGCTCGCCCTGGGCCGGACCGGCGACGTCCGCTCGCGGCCGTATCTCACTTCGATGCTGGCCGATCCCGACGCTCGTGTCCGGACGAGGGCGGCCTTCGCGCTCGGTCAGCTCGGAGACCGGGACGCGTTTCCCGACCTGCTCGGAGCTCTCGTGGACAGGACCCCCGAGGTGGCCACGCAGGCGGCCGACTCGCTGGCCCGGCTGGGAGTGGCTCTGGCGCGGGTGGAGGCGGCGCTGGGCGGTCTTCCGGAAGCCGAGCGCTGGCGTCGCCTCGCCCCGGCGCTCTTCCGGTTCGAGCCGGCCGAGGTCGACCGGACCGCCGGCGAGGTCTTGGCCTCCGGACGTCTGCGCGGCAGCCCGGAGCTCGAGGCTTGGGTCCTGTACGCCCTGGCGCGGCGCGGCACCGCCGCGGACGGAACTTCGGCTCGGCTGTTGCGTGCCGCGCTGGCGCGGAGGCTCGAGCTCGAGCCTTCGCCGGAACCGTACGCGCCGGCACCGGCCGAGGCGGCTGGACCGACGGACGGCATCAGCGATCGCGGCCGGAGTAGCGATTCAGGCTCGGGCTCGGAGAGCGGGCCGGAGCCTCATGCCGTAGCTGGAACGTCCGCGGACTCCGGCTCCGACGATCTCAGATCCTGGGTTCTGGGCTGGCTGGCTCGGGGCCTGGGCAGGTTGGGGGACGGTTCGGACCTCGACCGGCTGAGGCCTCTCCTGGCCCTGCCGGACAGGTCGATCCGCATCCAGACCCTGCGCGCCGGCAGGGCCCTGGTCGCCGAGGGCCGCGCGGCTCCCGCTCCGGCCTGGGTGGCGCCACTCGCGGACCTTCTGGCCTCGGCCGATGCCGGTGTCCGGATCACCGCGATTCAAACCGCCGGATACTGGTCGGACCTGGGCCCGGAAGGGGGGGCGGACCTGGGTGCCGAGCTGAGCTCGATCGCGAGTCAGGCGGGTTGGGCAGGCGAAGTCGCCGTCGTGGCGCTGGCGCGGCGAGCTGGGGTTCGTGCCGAGGAGGCGGCGCTCGAGGCTGCCCGGAGTGCCGACGCCGGACGCCGCCGGGCGGCGGCCGAAGCCGCCTCGATCCTGGGTCTCGAACGAGTGTCGGACCGACTGTTTGGAGATGCCGATCCGGCGGTGCGCGCGGCGGTTCTGGCCGGGATTCTGGAGGCCGGTGGAGGAGACGCGGAGACGCGCGCTCGGGAGGCGCTTCTGGATCCGGAACCGGCCCTGCGCGCCCAAGCCCTCGAGTGGCTCGCCGAGCATCCGGCGGCTCCGATCGACGAGCTCTTGCTGGCCGTAGCCGAAGACGCAGGCCGGCGTCTGCCCGACCTCGAGGTGGCATGCGTGCGGGCCCTGGCAGGCCGCGCGCGGGTCGAGGCGCTCGAGCGCGGTGCTATCGTGGCGGCGCTCGAGGAGTTCGCCAAGGACGTCGAGTGGTTGGTGCGCCGGGCGGCCTCTTCGGCGCTGGCGTCTCTCGAGCGCGAAGCTCCGGCGCCCGGGTCGGTTCAGACCGACCGGTCGCTGCGCGCCTACCGGGACGTGGCTCTTCTGGCCCGCCAGTCTCACGAGCTTGCCCTGACCACCGAGGCCGGCGAGATCCGGTTCGAGCTCGACTGTGAGACGGCGCCGCTGACCTGTGTGAGCTTTCTCAAGCTGGCGCAGAACCGATACTTCGACGGCCTCGTCTTCCACCGGGTGGTTCCCGACTTCGTTGCTCAGACCGGCGACCCCGAGGGCGCGGGCTGGGGCGGTCCCGGGTTCTCGCTCCGGGACGAGAACGGCACGATTGCCTACGAGCGGGGAGTGGTGGGCATGGCCCGCTCGGACCCGCACACCGCCGGCAGTCAGTTTTTCCTGACCGCCAACCGTCAGCCGCACCTAGACGGCAGCTACACCGCCTTCGGACGCGTCACCCGGGGCTTGGAGCTCCTGGATCGGATCCAGCAGGGGGACCGGATCCGGACGCTCCGGACCGTGCCTTAGCGGCCCGGCTCGAGGGCGGCTCATCGCGCCAACGATCCATTTCGCAGTCGGCCGGCTCGACGGAGGCCGTGCGCGCCTCGGGTAGACTCGGCCGCGATGCTCGGCACGCTTTCCTGGTTGCTCCAGTTTCTGGCTCTGGTCGTCGTTGGAACGGCGCTACTGGTCGGGCTGGCCTACGACGCGCTGCGCCTGGAGGTGGGCCTGCTGGCGGTTGGCGGCCTGCTCTTTCTGGTGGGCCGCAAGCTCGAGCAGGGCCGCTCCTGAGCCCCTGCAACCTTTCCTCGAAGCCGCCGTACCACTATGACGAGTGACGCTCCGCAAGCGACCGACCAGGAGATCGTGGCGGAAGTCCTGAAAGGAGACAAAGAGCGATACGGCGATCTCGTAATCAGGTACCAGGGGCGGCTGGTGAATTTCCTCTATCGGCTGCTCCGGGATGTGGGGGAGGCCCACGACCTGGCGCAAGAGGTTTTCTTCAAGACCTATCAAGCTCTCGATCGGTATGATCCTCGCTACAAGTTTTCGACGTGGCTCTTTCGGGTCGGCCAGAATGCGGCAATCGATCGTCTCCGGAAACGGCGCCTCCAGCTGGTCTCCATGGACCGGCCGAGTCGCGATCCGGATAGCGATGGCCAGTGGGAGTTTGCCGGCGACGACCGCGGTCCTTACGGCGAGCTCCGCAACGTCGAGCGCGGTGAGGCCATCACCCAGGCGATTCGAGAGCTGCCTTGGGAGTACCGGGAACTGATCGTCATGCGCCACTTTGGAGAGCTTTCCTATGACGAGATCGCCAAGACCAAGGACATGCCCCTGGGCACCGTAAAGAACAAGCTGTTTCGAGCGCGCCAGATGCTCAAGGAGAAGCTGGCCGACTTTCTCGTGGACTGAGGCCCGCCGCTCGCCAAGCTCAATCGATTCTCGAACCCCACCGCACCGATGACCACCAACCCCCCCACCGATCACGCTCTGTTCGAAGAGCTTGCCTTTCTCGAGGCCGATGGCGAGCTGACGTCTGTCGAACGGCGCCGTCTTGACGAGCACGCTCTGCGGTGCGCGAGCTGCCGAGCCCTGCGCACCGAGGGGCGGCGGCTGGCCGAGGTGCTCGAGTCGGCGGCGATTCAGCCGGATCCGGACTTCGCCGCTCAGGTGATGTCCGAGCTGCCGGCGGCGGCGTGGGAGATGCGCCGGCCGGCGGCGTGGAGGTTGCCGGCCGCGCTGGTGTTGCTGCTTGCTGGCGTCGGCTCCTGGCTCGCGGTCGAGGGCACCGGTCTCGAGATGGCCCGGCCTTGGCTGGCGACGGCGGGGGCGGTGCTGGAGTTCTTCCGTTCCGCGGCTCTGGCCGGAGCCGGCTTGCTGTCGGCGTCATGGGCGGGCATGGGATTGGCGCTCGCCGAGCTCTCGTCCCTGTCCCGTATCGGCTTTCTGGTCTTTGGGATCTTCGTGCTGGGAGTCGACTTTCTGTTCCTGCGCTACCTGCGAGCGCGGAGCACGGCGGCCGCCGGCGCTCGTTCTGGCCGCTCCGGCCGGGAGGGCCGGAGCTCGACCCCCGGCGGCGACGCTCCTTCGGGTTAGCGTCCGAGAGCGGGCCCAGAATGGCCCGAGACTCTGGCCCGAGAAGTTGGATCGAAGCGCGGCGGCCGCCGTCGCCGGATAGACTCGGTGTGTCAGGAGTTGTTCCGCCGACAAGTCGGATCGACTAGGCCGATCAAGGTCAAAGGACGGCCCGCGTTTCTTGAGATGGACTTGCAACCGCTAGCCTGCCGCCGCCCGCCACTCGGATCCGCTTGGGTGTGGTCCGGCAGGTGCCAAGGTCTCCGGAGGCCGTGGAGCCCTTGGCCCCAGTGCTTCGGCGTCGGCGGAGCCGCGATAGCGGTTGTGCTAGCGCTAGCGGGCTGGCCGGCCGCGCCGGCATCCGCCTCCGAAGCGCCGGCCCTGACCGTGGCCGAGGGCAGCGTTGCCCGGCGGCAGGTTATCGCCCTGGGCAGGGACCTCGAGGTTCGGGGTGAGGCGCGCTCGGACGCGGTCGCGGTCAACGGCTCGGTTCGGGTTTCGGGCTCGATTGGTGGCGATCTCATCGTGCTGGGCGGCGATGCGGTTCTGGCCGAGCGTGCCCGCGTCGGCGGCGATGTCTTCGTCCTGGGTGGGAAGATCGCCGCCAAGAGAGGCTCGGTCATCGGCGGTCGATCGGTTTCCTATCCGACCGTGAGCTCGGCTTGGTTGGTGTTGCTGGAAGGACCGACCCTTGGACTGCCGGCGTTTTCCGGCGTGGTGGTGGGCGCCAAGCTGGCGCTCGTCGCCGCGTGGTTGCTGTGGTCGACCCTGGCGATGGCGATTACCGGGCGGGAGGTCTTGACCGCCTCGGAGCGACTCGGCGCCAATCCCATGCGCATGTTCCTGCTGGGGCTGGGCGGTGTCTTGAGTCTGTTTCTGACCGCCCTGTTCTTGAGCTCGTGGGCGGCTTCGGTGGTGGGCGCCCCGCTCTTGTTCCTGGTCGTTCTGATCCTGCTGTTCCTGAAGCTCTGGGGCAGCGTGGCGGTGTTCCATGCCGCGGGCAATTGGATTACTCGACGCCTGGGCCAACGTTTCGGTAGACGCTGGAGTCCGCTCAACGCCCTCGTGGTCGGCCTGCTGGTGTTGGGACTCGCCAAGTTCGTGCCGGTGGCCGGGGTGTGGATCTGGACCGTGGTGACGCTTCTCGGAGTGGGGACCGCTCTGGAGACGCGCCTGGGCCGCTCGAACGGCTGGGTTGAGACCAGGGTTCCGGGCGCCCTGTGACTCTCGCCCATCCGCTGGATCCGGCGCCCGTTCCGCCTGCCGGACCTGCTGCGCTTGGCCCGACTTGGCCCGCTTGACCCCCTTGGGGCGATCTCGTACGCTCGCTGCCGGTCGAGCGATGTCGCCGGGTGTGTGCTCCGGAGGCGCGCGGCGGCCCTTCCCTCCGGAACGTCCCACGATGCGCCCTTTTGAGAGAGTCGAGAGAGTCGGCTTCGTCCACGGCTCGGCCAAGCCGCCGGGCGCGCCCGACTGATGTTCTGCCAGGTCTGCCGGGCTTGGAACAGCGAAGACGCCGAGTACTGCGCTCGCTGCCATAACAAGCTGCTCGTACTGTCGGGTCAGCCCGCCGAGGCGTCGGCCGAGTTCGAGGCCCAGGGAGCCCACGAGGACTTTTCCTTCGACGAGCACCTGCTCGAGCGAATCTCGATTCTCGAGGAAGCCGTCAAGCACTCGGCCGAGACCATCCGGCAGTTGATGTCCGCTCTGCACAAGCAGGAGCGCAGCATCCTGGTCAACCAGACCGGCGTCGCGGCGTTACGGGAGATCCTGGGCGAGAAGCAGATCGTCGGCGACGACGAGTGGAACGAGCTTTGGCAGGTGCGCATGGACTACCAGCTCCTGGCGCTCGAGAAGCGGCAGCGGTTCGTCGAGCTGAAGGACCGGATCGCCGCCCTCTACAACGGCGAGCGCCGCTCGGTGTTCGTGGAGCTTCTGGAGGACGCGGAGTACGCGCTGGCGGGTTTCGACGTCGAGCGGGCTCTCCAGGCGCTGGAGACCGCCTACCGGCTGGACCGGGACAACTACGAGCTGGCCTATTTTCTGGGCGAGACCTACTTCAACGACAGCGACATCGACCGGGCGCTCGAGTTCTTCCAGGACGTGCTGCGGGCCGCGCCCGAGCACTACGAGGGCCTGGTCTACACAGGCGTGATCTTGCACGAGCGGGGCGATGCGGCCGGCGCCGAGGAGTTGCTGCAGCGCGCGCTGGCGCAACATCCGGATGCGTTTTTGCCGTCCTTCAGCTTGGGGGCGGTCTACGCCGCCCGCGGCAAGCTGTCGCGAGCGGTGGTGCTGCTGGAGAAGGCCGTGGCCCTGGACGCCGTGCCCGAGGCTCTGTTCCTGCTCTCGAACTGCTACTACGAGATGGGCCGCCCGGCCAAGGCGGTCAACACTTTGGAAGAGACCGTGCGGCGAGATCCGGCCCACGAGGAGGCCTATCACCTTCTGGGTCTGGCCTATCTGGATCGCGGCTGGCGCAAGAAGGCCCTGGGGGCCTTTCGAGCCGCGCAGAGGCTGAATCCCAAGAAGCTTCGCTACGAGGATCTGGTGCGCTATCTGTCGGGGCACACGGACTTTCCGCTGCCCGAGGTGGCCCAGCCGGCGCGCCTGCTCCTGGACAAGGCCGAGGAGGCCGGCGACAACCAGGACCGGGCGCTTCAGTACTACCGCAAGGCTCTCGACTCCGATCCGGACAACCCGACGTTGCTGATCACGTTCGCGCTGGCCTGCCTCGAAGGACGGCGCTCCCAAGACAGCCAGCATGCCACCCGACGGCTGCTTGAGCTGGACACCGACGAGATGCTGCGAGCCACGGCCTGCGCGACACTGATCGAGAGCTTGCGCTCGGAGGGCCGCTTCCGAGAGGGCTACCGGGTGGGACGGCGGCTGCTCGAGGAGGGGTCCTCCAACTTCGCCCGGACCATCGCGTACTACGAGATGGCCTTCAGCCTGGCGGAGATGGACGAGGACCTGGATCGCGCGCTGGAGCTGGCTCAAAGCTCGCTCGAGACCGCGCCCGAGGAGCTTCGTCAGTTCCCACTGGCGGCCCTGGGTTGGGTCCACTACAAGCGTGAGGAGTACCCTCAGGCGGTGGAGTTTCTGACCCGCTCGAGCGAGCTGGCGCCTTCGGCTCCGACCCTGACCCATCTGGGCATGGCGCTCCTGGCGGCAGGCGCGAGCGAGGAGGCTCGGGACGTTCTGGAGCGGGCCCGGGTTGCCGAGGGCAGCGAAGTGTCCGTGCAGCGGACCATGATGGAGTGCATGAAGGAGGCGAACCGGACGTTCCGCCGCGTGCACGAGAGGGAGAGCGACTAGCCGATGCGTTGGAGCAACTATTACCTCTACACCACCCGTGAAGTACCGAGCGATGCCGAGGTTGTGAGCCACCAACTCATGGTGCGGGCTGGAATGATCCGTAAGGCCGCCGCCGGCATCTACAGCTACCTGCCCCTGGGCTGGCGCAGCTTGCGCAAGCTCATGGCCATCGTGCGGCGCGAGCTGGACGCGGCCGGCAGCGTCGAGCTGGGGATGCCGGCAATTCAGCCGGCCGCTCTGTGGCAGGAATCGGGCCGCTGGAAGCAGTACGGCAAGGAGCTCCTGCGCATGCAGGACCGGCACGACAGGGACTTCTGCTTCGGGCCCACGCACGAGGAGATCGTCACGGACATCGTGCGCAAGGACGTCACCAGCTACCGGCAACTGCCGCTCAACCTGTACCAGATCCAGACCAAGTTTCGCGACGAGATCCGGCCGCGCTTCGGCCTGATGCGGGGACGCGAGTTCCTGATGAAGGACGCCTACTCCTTCCACGTGGACGATGCCAGCCTCGAGGAGGCCTACGAAGCCATGGGCACGGCCTACGAGCGCATCTTCACGGCTTGCGCGCTCGACTTCACCAGGGTCGAGGCGGACAGCGGAGCCATCGGCGGCTCGGCTTCGCACGAGTTCATGGTGGTGGCCGATACCGGCGAGAGCGCGGTGTTGCGCTGCGAGTCCTGCGGTTACGGAGCCAATCAGGAGCGGGCCGAGACGTCTCTCAAGCCTCCGGAGGAGATTGCCCCGGCCGCGCTCGAAGAGGTCGCCACTCCGGGGATGACGAGCGTCGCCGAGGTCGCGGCCCATCTCGGCATCGCCCCCGAGCGCGTGGTCAAGACCCTGCTCTACACGACCGAGGAAGGACCTGTCGCGGCCCTGGTGCGGGGCGATCGAGAGGTCAACGAGGTCAAGTTGAAGAACGTCCTCGACGTCCAGGAGCTGGAGCTGGCCGGGGACGCCATGGTGGAGTCGCTGACCGGAGCCCCGGTGGGCTTCGCCGGACCCATCGGCCTGGATTCCTCGGTGCGGATGGTGGCGGACCGCTCGATCGAGGGCCTGGCCAATTTCGTGTGCGGAGCGAACAAGGCGGACGCTCACCTGGTGGGCGGGGCGCTGGAACGCGATCTCGACCTGGCCCGCTTCGAGGACGTCCTCCTGGTCGAAGAAGGCGACGGCTGTCCGAACTGCGCCAAGCCCCTGGTCCTGTCACGGGGCATCGAGGTCGGGCATATCTTCAAGCTTGGGGACAAGTACTCGGCGGCGATGGGTTGCGACTTCCTGGACAATCAAGGCACCAGCCATCCCATGATCATGGGCTGCTACGGGCTCGGCATCGGCCGGACCGTGGCCGCGGCGATCGAACAGAACCACGACGACGATGGCGTCATCTGGCCGGTGCCGCTGGCGCCTTTCGAGGTCGTGGTCGTGCCCCTGGGCGGCAAGGATGACGAGGTGGTCACGGCCGCCGAACGTATCTACGAGGAGCTCGTCGCCAAGGGTGTCGATACTTTGCTGGACGACCGCGACGAGCGCCCGGGGGTGAAGTTCAAGGATGCCGACCTGGTCGGATTTCCGCTACGCGTGGTCGTGGGCTCGAAGTCCCTGGCCGATGGCAAGGTCGAGGTCTCGCTGCGCCGGGATCGAGAACGGCTCGACGTACCGGTGCGCGAGGCCGTGACGAAGGTCTTGGACCTGCTTCTGGAAGAGACCCCCAGCTAGCCCGCGGCTATCACCAGGGTTCGGGGACGCGGTGGGACCTTCCGCCGGATGTTCGCGAAGAGGCCGGCTCGGTGCTCAGCTCTCGCGCCGCACGCGCAGGACGTGAATGCGGTTGCCACGCACTTCGGTGACCCGGATCGAGAGCGGGCCGAGGCGGATCGTGTCTCCGGCCTGAGGCTTGCGGCCCAGCTCGGAGAGCACGACGCCGGCGACCGTATCCTCGTCCCGGTCGCTGAATTCGACTTCGAGGGCGCTTTCCAGGTCTTCGACCAGGGTCGAGCCCACGACCCGGAACTCGCCGTCACCCACCTCGGTGATCTCGGGAGCTTCGAGATCGAACTCGTCCTGGATCTCGCCCACCAGCTCTTCGAGCACATTCTCGAGGGTGACGATTCCGCTGACGCCCCCGTACTCGTCCAGGACGGCGGCGATGTGGACCTTCTCGGTTCGCATCCTGCGCAGCAGCCGGTCCAGCTTCAGGGTTTGGGGCACGAAGGCGATGTCGCGCTTGACCTCGCTCAGCGAGGAGGGCAGTGGCCGGCGGCGGAAGAGATCCTTGATGTGGACGATGCCGATGATGTGGTCGAGATCGCCTTCGCACAGCGGGAACCGGGTGTGGCCGCTCTCGCGGGCCCGATCGATGCTGTCCTCCATCGACTCTTCCGTGGACAGATAGACGACGTCGGCCCGGGGCACCATGATCTTGCGTGCCGGCATGTGCGAAAAGGCGAAGACGTTGTCCAGGATGCGCTGCTTCTGGCGGGACAGGCGGTCGCTGGGAGCCGAGGCCAGGATCAGGCGGAGCTCTTCCTCGTCGTGGCTCAACTCCTCTTCGCCGACCGGTTCGATGCCGAAGGGACGCAGGATGGCGTTGGCGGCATGATTCAGGACCCAGATAGCCGGGAAGGTGAGCTTGTAGAAGAGATACAGGGGCATGGCGACCCAGAGGCTGGTGGGTTCGGGCTTGCGAATGGCGAGCGACTTGGGAGCCAGCTCGCCCAAGACGATGTGCAGGATGGTGATGACCAGGAACGCGACCGTCAGGCTGATCGAGTGCACCAGGGCCGGCGTCGCCCCCGGAAGCTTGAGCACCAGAGGCTCCAGCACCCAGGCGAACGCGGGCTCGCCGATCCAGCCCAGCGCCAGGCTGGCCAGGGTGATGCCGAGCTGGGTCGCGGACAGGTAGGCGTCGAGGTGGGTGAGCATGTGCCGCGCGACTTTGGCGCGGCGGTCGCCGGCCTTGGCATGGGGATCGATCTGGGTCGGTCGGACCTTGACGAGCGCGAACTCGGCGGCGACGAAAAATCCGTTCAGGAAGACAAGGAAGAGACCCAGGCCGAGGCCGAGAGCCGGATCCAGTGCGAGGCCGCCTCCGGGAGCCGAGGCGATGGGCCAGAACGCGCCGCTCACGAGACCGGCGCGGGGAGGGTTGGGACGGCTTTGCTCGGTCGCCCGCCGCGCGGGCTGCCGGCGGAGCGTCCTATGGCGGGATCGTCTTGAGCGGGTTCGGTGCCGCCGGACTCGGCGGAGAGGACGTCGGAGCCGGTGCTACCGATGGCCGGAAGCGAAGTTGCGGCCCTGGCGGCTCGCGGGGCCAGGCTAACGGCTCGGCTCGAAGCGTCCATTCGCTGGAAAGCACTCTAGCACAGAGCTGGTTGGCGAATCGCGGCGCAGCCAGCGCCCCAGGCAGGCCGGTGACGCCGTTCGTGTCTGCCAGCGGCGGGCGTCCTCGGTCTCGGGGTATCGGTGCTCGGGCCGGTCCGGATAGGCGGTCATGCCATGGTACGGAAGCGGCTCGACGGTGGCCGAAGCGTGGGTATTGAGATCGGCGTCTTTGACCCAGCCGTCGGTGTAGAGAGCGAAGTCCCGGGTCCATCCCGGCGGCAGCGGCGGCAGATCTGTCAACGGCAGCCGAACTGTTAGCTCATCACCGGGGCCCATGATGACGTAGCGGTCGTCGCTGGAGTCGAGCAACTCGCCGACCTCGCCGAAACGGGTGAGGCGGCCGTTCATGTGGGCGAACCTCGGCTCGGTGCTGGTGGTGGAGTAGTCGAAGAGATGCGGACCGCTGGGAGAGGACCGGACCATGCTCGAGAAGCCCCGGTAGTGGAGGTTGGCCGCGCTCGCGCCAAGCGCATGGGTCCGGACGCTCGAGCCGTCGTCCCCGACGGCCAGGAAGGCGGCGTCCCAGTAGATCTGCATGGCGGTCCGGATGCGCACGGCGGCGCGCTCCGAATTCCTGTCCGGGACGAGCGAGGTCAGGTCGGCGATCAGGGTCTTGCGCTTGCCCTTGGGAAAGCCCAGAAAGGAAACGGCCTCGCGCCAGCTTCCATCCGGCTGGCGGACGTCGAGGCGGGGCGGTACCGGGTCGAGGCCGGGATTCTGGCCAAGGGCGACGTTGATCGAAGTGTCGGTGGGAAAGGTCCAGCCTTGCAAGACCAGACGCAACCGGCCCTCGGCGGGCACGTCCCGAAACTCGAGGATCAGCTCCTGGCCCTCGGTCACGCCCTGATAGCGGGTGAGCGGCAGCCGATCCACGTAGCGGCCGTCCCGGGTTCCGATCCGGTCCAGAACGTCGCGGCCGGCATGGTCGGACGCGGCGGCCGGGGCCATCCTGCGCCGAAAGGCATGTACCGGGAGCTCTTCCCGGTTGGGCGGTGGCAGGTAGCGTTCGTCCACAAGCACTTCGACGCCTTCCGGACGGTCCAGGGCCACCAGGAACAGGCGGTCCAGGTAGACGGTCTCCCAGAGCTCCTCGGTGACCTGCAACCAGGCCTCTCCGTTGACGCTCGCGAGCGCATCCGACGACACCAGTACCCAGTCCCGGGCCGATTGGTGCGGTGCCTTCCTGCCGTCGGCGAAGACCATGCCCAGGGTGGATTTCCACATGAGATCGGTGACGAACTCGAACTCGGTGCCGTTCCAGGTGTAGAGAAACGGGCATGAGCCCTTGAGCACCTGCCGTTCCACCAGGCTGCGATTGGCGGCCACGAGCTGCCATATCTGGGGCAGACCGTTGGTCCAGACCACGCGCACGACTTCGGCCTGACGGCTCGCACCCAGGCCGAAGTGGTTGAAGCGGCCATTGCCGGCGGCGGTCTGTACGTGGTCGCCCGAGCGCACCTCGATCCGGGCGTCGAGCCCCTGGCTGTTGTTCTTGCCGTTGTTGTCGGTCAGCCCTTCCAGGCGCAGGCGCAGCCAGGCGTTGCGGTTGCCGCCTCGGTTCTCCCACAGGCGGATGCCGGCGCCCTCCGGGCCGGCCTCGATCGTAGCGATATCCAGATCGCCGTCGCCGTCGAAGTCCCAGGCGGCGAGCTCGTCCGGCCGCTCCGGGTCGAGCCCGGTGGTCTCGACCGTCCAATGCTGGCGCCGGTTCCGAAGCAGCCGGGTCGTGCCGTCGCCGGCCTGGTACAGCACGTCGCGGTCGCCGTCGTTGTCGAAGTCCGCGGCCAGCGCCAAGCGCCAGGTCGTTTGCGCGGCCTCCGGAAGAGCCGCTGGCGTGAACGAACCGCCGGAGTTCTCGAGCAAGGCCGGGGAGTCTCCCCATAGCAAGAGGTCGAAGTCGCCGTCGCCGTCGAAGTCTTCGGCCAGGAGCCCGGTCGCGCCGGGCAGCTCGCCCAGTCCGGCGCCGTCCACCGCCGGCTGGAAGGGTCCCGAGCGCGGGTTGCTCCAGAGGACGACGCGGTCGGCGAAGACTCCTATGAGATCGAGGTCCAGATCGCCGTCGGAGTCGAGAGCGGCAACGGCTCGCAAGGGCGAACCAGCGGAGTCCGGGGCGGGCAGAAGGTCGCTCCGGTCCGCAAAGCGGCCGGTGCCGTCGTTTTGCAGCAACACGGCGCCAGCCGCGCTTGCGACGACGAGATCCAGATCGCCGTCATGGTCGAGGTCCACCGGCTCGACAAATCGGGGAGGGCGGCCGGAAGTTCCGACGAGAACGGCGGCGGGCGTCCCCGGTCCGGTGGCCACCGAGAGGCCTCCGTCTTCGCCAGCCAGGACGAGATCCAGAGTGCCATCTCCGTCGAGATCGGCCGCGGCCAGCGGCCATCCGTCGCCCGCGCTCGGATCCAGCTCGAGGTCCAGCTTGGAGCCGGCGCCCGGGCCGGAAGCCGTCTCGCTTGCCCCGGCCGCAGTGACGTCGGCCGAGCGGAGAAGTATCAGCTCGCCGCCGGCGCTGGCCAGCAGCCGTTCCTTGTCGTCCGACTCGGACTCGCTGCCCAGGAAGCTCGCGGCCACCGGCTGCAGGAGCGCGTGTCCGCCGCTTCCCGCGCCAAAAGAGACTGACTTGCCGAGTGCGCGGAAGGTGATTTCGATGTCCTGACCCCCCTGGACGCTCTTGGGCAGGGGCGGATCGAAGTCGAGTTGCGGAAAGAGGCCCAAGCGGCCGGCGCCGATGGCTCGACCGGCGAGACCGCGCAAGCCGACCTGGTAAAGCTCGGTCGGCCGCAGGACGTTGCGCAGGACCTGGCCGGCGGGCCGGAGGGCCGCGGTCTCTCCAGCGAAGGCCGCTTGCCGGATGCGCTCCGCGAACTCGGCCTCGGCCGGTCCGAAGCCGTTCAGCCGATCCTCCAGGGCATCCACGGCATCGGAGGCCGCCTCCAGATCGCCGGCGTTGCCGGCCGCCGCCAATCGTTCGGCCATCAGGACCAGGTTGTCGGGGTCGCGGTCGAGAGCGTCAGCGTAGGCGTCGACCGCTTCCACCCAGTCGTCGCGTGCCTCGGCGGCGAGGGCCCGCAGGTAGGCCGGTCGGGGATCGCCCGGATGGGCTCGGCTGAAGCGGGTCAGAGCTTCATTCAGGCGGGCCGCGAGTGCGGTACTTGGCGGGGACGGCTCGGAGGCTGGCTCCGAGAGCAGAGAGGCCAAAGCGAAGAGGAGCTGCGGATTGTCCGGACGCAGCCGGCTCGCCCGGTCGATCTCGGCCTGAGCCTCCGCCGTTCGATTCAGCCGGGCGTGGCAGATGGCGAGATTGATGGGCGGCAGCACGTTGTCCGGAAGGAGCCGAGCGAGCTCCGAGAACGCCTCGGCGGCTCGCTCGAAATCGCCTTCCTCGAGATCGGCGAGGCCCAGGCTGCGCAGCTCGGCGGCTCGCCGCCAGCGCAGCTCGTCGGTCATCTCGGCGGTAGCGCCGGAGGGATCGCCAGAGGGATCGCCAGAGGGATCAGAAGAGGCGCCGCCACCGGTGCCGGCACCGGCGCCGGCGCAGGCCAGGACGGTGACAACGAGGCCAAGGATCGCGAGCCGCATGGGTGGCTCCATTATCCTCCGAACGGGACGGGGAATTCGCGTCGAGGCCGCTCGAAAGCGAGCATGAGCTGGCGGCCCTCCGGGTTGGAGCTTCGCGCGCGCTCCCCCGGAGGATGCGAGCGTGCCTAGCCGGCGTCGGGGGCGTAGGCGATGCGCAGGCGCTGGTTGGCGGCGACGCCGGGGACGGTCTGCCGGGCGCCGTTCGGCCACAGGATCTCGAGATCGACGCGCTCGACCGAACCCAGACCGAAGTAGGCTCGCGCCGGACCCATGCCCAGGTAGCCTTCGCCGCCGGTGATCGCGCGCCAGCCTTGCCAGGCTCCGGCCTCGGCCGAGATCTGCGCTCCGATGCCCGCTCGGTTGACGCCGTCCTCGGGCGAGCCGACAAGATCCACCTCGAGCCAGTTGCCACTGCGGCCCTGTTCGGCCGCCAGGTTGCGGAACAGGACCGCCGGGCCGTGGAACGTCGTCGCCACCAGATCCAAGTCGTGATCGCCGTCGTAGTCGAAGGCCAGGGCCGAGCGGGTGTTGCGGCCGGCGAGATCCGTGGGCTCGCCCTCGATCGGTACCGAGGGGATGCCGGAATCATTGCGGAACATCCGGTTGGGCTCGCGCCCGTTGTTGATCGGGTACATGCGGCTCGGAATCTCGGGGTGCGGCCGGTACTGGATGAAGGTCAGGTAGTCGGTGAATCCGTTGGCGACAAAAAGGTCCTGGTCGCCGTCGTTTTCGAGATCCAGAAAGACCGCGGCCCACGACCAGCCGGTGTCGTGCGCCAGGAAGGCCTCGTCTTCGTGCCGGCGATACCCGAGGCTGCCGTCCGATTTCGGCTCCGACAGCAGCAGGGTGTTGGTCTCGGTGACGGCGCCGCTCACCGCGTTTCGAAACCAGATGTTGGTGATGAAGACGTCCGGATAGCGATCGCCGTTCAAGTCCGTGAACGAGGCATTCATGCCGTGAAAGCGGTCGTCGCTTCCGCTGGCGGTGCCGGCGGCGGCGAAGGTGCCGTCGCCACGGTTTACGAAGAGCTCGTTGGGGCCGAAGTCGTTGGCGACGTAGAGGTCCTGGTCCCCGTCCCGATCCAGGTCGGCGTGGGACAGCGCCTGGGTCCAGCCGGTGTCGCCGACGCCGGCCGCTTCGGTGGCGTCTTCGAAGCGGAGCCCGCCCAGGTTCCGGTACAGCCGGTTGGACTGAGCATTGCGTGAGTTGTTGGGGGCCCAGGGGTTCTCCCCGGCCAGATAATCGCCAAAGTTGCCGACGTAGAGGTCGAGGAGACCGTCGTTGTCGACGTCGACCGCCGCCGCCGGGCCGCTGACGTCGCCCTCGCGCTCGAGGCCCGAGGCCGCCGTTACGTCCTCGAAGCGGCCGCCGCCGAGACCGCGGAAGAGCCGGTTCGTGTCGCGGGCGTAGGTCACGAAGACGTCGGTCGTGCCGTCGCTGTCGAAGTCGGCAAGAAGCGCCATCCGGGCCTCGCCCTCGATCCCGAGACCGGAGGCCGCGGTGCGGTCTTCGAAACGGCCTTCCGGACCGCCGGCAAAGAAGCGGCAGCCGCTGCCGCCGCAGATCACCAGGTCTAGGAAGGAGTTGCCGTCGAGGTCGCCGGCGCTGACACCGCCGCCGCTGAAGGTGGGCGCGGTCCGGCCGTAGCGCCGGAACCGGGCCAGCCAGGGGCTGCTGCGGTGGTCGAAGGCGAGCCCGGCCTCGCTGGTCGCGTCTTCGAAGAGTCTGCCGGGGTGAGCCGGAGCGTCGTCGCCGCCAGGGGGTGCCAGCGGGTCGGCGGGAACGGCGCGCCCGGCGATCGACTTGCCGGCCTCGCGAAAGTGGCGGCTTCCCAGGGCCTCGGCCAGCTCCAGGCGGGCATGGAGCCCTCCCAGCCGGAGGACCAGAAGCGCGTAGGCGTTGATGGCCTCGGCCAGGGCCTCGACCGCGCCCGGCTCCAACGGGTTGGCGAGCCCGCTCTGCTGGGCCGCCTGGGCGAGGGCCAGGAGGGTCTCGGCGGCGAGGCCCGAATCCCGGAGCGCCTCGAGATCGACGAGCTCGATCGCCACCGGCTGTCCGGGCGCGCCCCCGTCGGTGGGGAAGCCGCCCCCGCCGGAGGGAAAGTCGGAGGGAAAGCCGGTGGGGAAAAAGACCCTCGAGTCTCGATCGACCCGGCTGGGCAGAATGCGCTCGGCGACGGCCCGGACGTGTTCGGACGTGATCTCGGACGCCGGTTCCTCTCCCGGTTCGCTGACAGCTTCGCCGTTGGCCGCCTGGGCGGTGGCGCTCAGGATGGCGAAGCCGGCACTCCGAACCATGCGCTCGAGGGTACCCAGCACTCGGGAGAGCTCCTCGGGCGAGGACGGCACCAGGTAGCGGACGTAGTAGCGCGACAGGTTGCGCAACAGCATCTGCTGGCGGGAGCGGATGGTGCCGTCGTGGCGCGCCAGGCGATCCAGTTCCTGTCGCCCTGCTTCGGCAAGGGCGGTGGCGGTCGGGGTGGCGAGCGCCGGAGGGGCGATGGGAGCTTCCTGGGCCGGCCCGACGGCGGCCAGGACTATCAGCATGAGGCCAGCCAACACCGGGGCCGTGAGGCGGCGGGCGAGGCGCTGTCGGGCCGGTCTCGTGAGCGCCGATGCCGCCAAGGCCGAGGGTGTCTCCGGAGCGGGCACGATAGCGGTCGGACGGGACGATCGAGGCGGGAGGAAGCGCTCGAAGCGGGCGCCTTGGGAAAGCGAGCGTAGCATAGGGGTTCGTACCGGCCCGGCCCCGGGCCACTGGCAGATTTCGTGCAAAGATCGCTCCTGAGCCGGGCGAGCGTCGAGCCGCCACGGCAACCCGACACCGATTTCGGCGTCTCACTCATTCCTTCTGACTGGTGACCCGTCCTTTGCGATTGCCGCGCTTGCGTCCGCCGTTCAGGAGCCTCCCATGGGGATCCGGCCGAGTTCTGGTCCGCGCTGGGATTGCCGCCCTCGGTCTCTTGGCTCTTGCGCTTCCGGCCGAGGGCGCCGAGCTCCGATTCCGGGAATCCTCGGCCGCGATGGGTCTTGCCTTCGAGCATCGCCACGGTGGCTCCGGCAGCTTTTTCATGCCCGAGACCATGGGCTCGGGGGTGGTCCTGTTCGACTACGACGGAGACGGGGATCCGGACGTCCTGTTTCTGGATAGCGGCACCTTGCCGCCCGGGAGCGGCCCGGCGGCGCGGCCGCGGCTTTTCCGGAATGAGGGCGGCCGCTTTGTGGACGTCTCCGAGCACGCCGGTCTCGAGCCTTCGGGATACGGCATGGGAGGCAGCGCGGGCGATTTCGACCGGGACGGAGACCTGGATCTCTACTTGACCGCCTTCGGCACGAATGATCTCTTCGAGAACACCGGCCACGGTAGCTTCCGGCCGGTGATCGGTGCCGCCGGAGCGGCCGACGAGCGCTGGTCCACTTCGGCCGCCTTTGGGGATCTAGAGGGCGATGGGGACCTGGATCTCTACGTTGCCAACTACGTCGATTTCACGGTGGCCACCAATAAGCCGTGCGGCGATCTCAGCCGGTCGTTGCGCTCGTACTGCCATCCGGACGCCTACGACGGCGTCGCGGACGCGCTCTTCGAGAATGTCGACGGCCGCTTTGTGCCCATCGCCCTGCCGGACGAGGTGATCCGTGCTCCGGGCAAGGGTCTCGGCGTGGCCTTTCTGGACGAGGAGGGCGACGGCCGGCCCGAAATCTACGTCGCCAATGACATGACGCCCAACCACCTGCTGCGGGCGCCGGCTCCGGGAGGCAGCCTGGCCGACGGGCCAGCCGAGGAGGGACTGGCGGCGGGAGTGGCCTACGGCGATCGGGGCCAGCCCGAAGCCGGGATGGGGATCGCTATCGGCGACATGGATGGGGATGGCGGACCGGAGCTGGTCGTCACCCATCTGGATCGGCAGAGCAATGCCGTCTATTCGCGCCGCGAAGGCGGGTTCTACGTAGACCGGCGACGGATGACCGGCGTCGAGACCCCCTCCTTCGCCAAGGTCGGGTTCGGCGTCACCTTGGCCGACCTGGACCACGATGGCGACCTGGATCTGGCGGTAGCCAACGGCCACATCATTCACAACATCGACGCCTGGGATCGCGGTACGACCTTCCGGCAGGCGAACCAGGTGTTTGAAAACGACGGTTCCGGCAAGATGATCGAGGCCGATAGGGCCGGGCTCGACGTCGTGCGCTCGAGCCGCGGGCAGGCGCTGGGGGATCTGGACGGCGACGGCGATCTGGATCTGGTGGTCTCCAATTCCGACGAGCCGGCCGAGGTCTACGAGAACGTCTCGACCGGGCTCGGCCGGGAGCTGCGGATCGAGCTGCGCGGGCGCTCGTCCGACCGCTTCGGAGTCGGCGCCCGCGTCGAGGCCTGGACCGGCTCCGGCCGCCTGGTACGCGAGGTCCGAACCTCCGGCTCGTACCTGTCCCAGGACGAGCTCACCGCCCACCTGGGCCTGGGCGAGCACCAACGAACCGAACGCGTTCGCGTTTCCTGGCCGTCGGGCCGCCGGCAAGAGCTGCTCGACCTGCCCGGCGAGCGACGGATTACCATCTACGAATGAGACGCTTCCGGATCTGGACCTTGGCGGCCGCGTTCGCGCTTGCGAGCGCTCCCGGCGCCGGTGCTGCTCGCGCCGACGGCGCTCCGGCCGGCCCGCGGTTCCGTGAGACGTCCGAAGCCTGGGGCTTGGTCTTTCGCCACCATCACGGCGGCTCCGGCCGGCGCTACTTCCTCGAGACCCTGGGCGGGGGCGTGCTGCTTTTCGACTACGACGGCGATGGCGATCCGGATGTGCTCTTCACCGACGCCGGCGCGCTGCCCGGCTACGAAGGCGAGCCGGCCCGAACGGCGCTCTACCGCAACGACGGCGGCGGCCGCTTCGTGGACGTGACCGAGCGGGCGGGTCTTGAGACGCCCGCCTACGGCACGGGCGGATCGGCCGCGGACATCGACGGAGACGGCGACACCGATCTCTACCTGACCGCCTGGGGTGAGAACGTCATGTGGCGCAACCAGGGCGATGGCACCTTCATCAAAGCGACCGCCGAGACCGGGACCGCCGATGCCGGCTGGGGTACCTCGGCAGGGTTTGCCGACACCGACCGCGACGGCGATCTGGATCTCTACGTCGCCAACTACGTCGAGTTCACGATCGCGGGCCACAAGGAGTGCAACACCAACGGCATTCCCGGCTACTGTGCGCCGGCGAGCTTCGATGGCCAGACCGACGTCTTTTTCCGCAACCTGGGCGACGGCCGCTTCGAGCGCGCGCTCGAAACCGCCGGTCTCGTGACCGACAAGCCGCGCGCCGGGCTGGGCGTCGTCTTCGGCGACGTCACCAACGATGGCTGGCCGGATCTCTACGTTGCCAACGACTCGGTCTCGAACTACCTCTTTCTGAACCGGGGGGACGGCACCTTCGAGGACGTCTCGCTGCTGTCCGGAACGGCCTATGGCGATAGCGGACGGCCCGAGGCCGGGATGGGCGTCGATCTGGGCGACGTGGACGGCGACGGTTGGCTCGACATCGCGGTCACGAACTACGAGCTCGAGACCAACGCCCTGTACAAGAACGCCGGCGGCGACTTGTTCCTGGACAACCGGTACGCGTCGAACGTGGCCGAGGCCTCGCTCATGAAGCTGGCCTTCGGGGCCGATCTGGAGGACTTCGACCTGGACGGTGATCTGGATCTCGCCATCGCCAACGGCCACATCCTGGACAACGCCGAGGTCCACCAAGCGCATAGCAGCTACCGGCAGGCCAACCAGATCTACGTCAACCAAGGAAGCGGCCGCTTCCGGGTCGAGCCGGAGGCGGGCCTGTCGGAGGTGCGAGTCAGCCGCGGCTTGGCGAGCGGCGATCTGGACGGCGACGGCGACGCCGATCTCGTGATCTCGAACTCCAACGACCTGGCCGAGGTCTACGAGAACGTCACCTCGTCTGGCCACCGGTGGCTCCAGGTCGGTCTAGCGGCGCCTGGCGGCAACCCGCTAGGGATCGGCGCGCGCTTGGAGCTCGAAGCGGCCGGCCGGCGCCAGCTCCGCGAGATGCGCACGGCCTCCTCGTTCCATTCCCAGAATCCCGCCACCACGATCTTCGGGGTCGGACCAGCCGAGCGCGACTCGGCCGATCGGCTGACCGTGATCTGGCCCGGCGGCGAGCGGCTCACGCTGGTGGCGCCGCCGCTCGATCGCCGGCTCCGGATCGTCACGTCCTTGGCCGTGGCGGCGGCGGTGGCTCTAGAGCCGGGTAGCTAGCCGGTGAGAAGAGCAGGCACGGATCGCCAGGAAGACGAGGCTCGAGTCTAGACCCAGATTATCGATTGACTTGCAAGTCGCAACGTTTTCCACTACCCTGACCGCGTGGTTGGTAATGGTTGTGTCGGTTCTCCGGCGGCGCGAGCCCGTCGCTCTCAGGGCTTTCTGAGCCGCGAGTCGTCGTCCGCCAACGCATTCCAGCCCGTGACCAACGATGGAGTGGGTTGGGATGGGACGACAGAAGGCTAGCCCCTCCCGCCGATACCGAAGAATCGGGCGAGCCTGCGCAGCCGTGCTCGCGGCAGCCGCGGTCGCCACCGCCCAGGAGCCCGACCCGGGGCCAGAGGATCCGCCGGTCGGCGCCGACGTCAATGATGCTCTTGTCGTCTCGCAGAACCTGCCGGACGCGATGTACTGCGGCGACACCGAGTCGTTCACGATTCGGCTCGAGAACGTCGGTACGGGCGACTGGACCGAGGACGGTACGAACGGGCACCGGCTCGGGGTCACGGACAACGACGATCCGTTTCGGCCGAACGGCAACAAGGTCCGGCTCCCCGTAGGCACGACCATCGCTCCGGGACAGCGGCACACGTTCACCGTCGAGTTGACCGCCCCGGACGTCCACGGCGTCGTGCGCACGGAGTGGCAGATGGCCGAGCAGGGGGTCGAATGGTTCGGTTCGATCGTCTTCAAGGACATCAACGTCGTCTGTGGGGATCACGCGGTCCTCGCCGCCGAGGTGTTCCCGGCGGCGATGAACTGCTCTTCGGAAGACGAAGCCACGGTGACGCTCCAGAACATGGGCTCGACCGACTGGACCGACGCGGCTGGGTTCTATCTCGCCAACGTGGGCACGAGCGACGCGTTCAACCCGTCCGGCGCTCCGGTGCGCTTGCCGAGCAATGTCACGGTCGGTCGCGGCGGAGGCCAGTACCCTTTCAAGGTTCCCCTCCAGGCCCCGAGCGACACCCACCAGAACGACGTCATGACCCTCTGGCAGATGGAGCACAACGGCGAGCCTTTTGGCCCGCTCGTGACTGCCAGGATCGACGTTGATTGCGTCAACGCTGCCACCCGGGTCTCGGACACCCTGCCCGATTCCATGACCTGCGGCTCGACCCTGGTTCGTGAGATAACGCTTCGCAACGGCGGCTCGAAGCCCTGGACCGCTGCCGGCGGTCATCAACTGGGGGTTCCCGGGGATACCGATCCCTTCAACCCGAGCGGCGCCCGGGTCCACCTGCCGGCGAGCCTCGCGATCGAAGAGAACGACTCCCACACCTTCGACGTCTCGCTGGTAGCGCCCGAGACGGCAACGACTCTCACCACTGAGTGGCAGATGGTCGAGAACGGGCAGTGGTTCGGCGAGAAGGTCTCGAAGACCATCACCGTGACCTGTCAAGACGCTGCCCAGGCTGTTGGTCACAACTTGCCGTCGCAGATGGCCTGTGGCGAAGTGGGGACCTATGCCGTCACGATGAAGAACACGGGCGACACGGTCTGGACACGGGCGGACGGCTACAAACTAGGCCCGACGGGAGGAAGCGACCCGTTCCGGGCCGATGCGACTCGGGTTCAGCTGCCCACAAGCGCCTCGATCGCCCCGCAATCCCAGCATTCGTTCTCGGTGTCCCTGACCGCACCGGCGCAGCCTGGCAGCTATGTAACGGAATGGCAGATGGTCAACGAGGGGGTTGGCTGGTTTGGTGGCGTCGTCTCTCATCCCATCGAGGTGGCCTGCCAGACGGGGGCCAACGACGCCGACATCGTCTCGGCCAACGTTCCGTCTCCGATGGCACTCGGTTCGACCCACACGATCTCGGTAAGTGTTGCCAACAACGGTACCTCGACTTGGCAGGCCGGCACCCATCGGCTGGCCGTCGACACCGACCTCGACTTTTTTCCGGCGAGCGTGGAGCTGCCGGCAGGTGCACAGATCGACGAATCTGGCTCGCACTCGTTCGTCTTCGAGGTCACGATCCCCGGCTCAGCGGTCCCTGGCTACTACTCTGTCCGTTGGCAAATGGAAACTACGAGCGGGACCCGCTTTGGCGAGCTCGACGCTTCCGCAATCCAAGTCACGAATCCGACTGCCGGATCACCAACTCTGACAGATGCTTTGATCGTCGTGCCCCAAGGTGCGGTTACCCGGACGACCCTGTCCGGTGGAAATCTCCAAGGTGCCGATGTCTCGTTCGGGCTCCCGGGTGGTGCCAACAAAGGGCTGCCCTCGGTGGCGTCGGTTTCTTCTTCTGCGAGTCAGCTGACCTTAGATATCGACGCACGGTCCGCAGACGTCGGCTTCAAGGCCCTCGCTATCGCAACCGACGGAGGTATCGACTTCGCTCTCGTGAGAATCCTTCCAAAGGGACCTGTGGTTGACTCGTACACGCCCAGTGAAGTGGCGCGCGGCCGACAGTACCTCCTTCAGATCGCCGGCGCGAATCTCTCGGGTGCAACGCTTTCGGTGAGCGGGAGCGGCCTTCGGTTTCACAGCGTCAGAACCGCTCCGAACGGGGTCCTTGCAACGCTTGCTGTTACCCACGGAGCATCTTTGGGAGCCTCCGAACTGGTTGTGACCACTTCCGAAGGCAGCGTTCGGCTGCCGCTGACGGTAGGTGGCAGTACGGCAACGGCATCGGTCGCCGAGACGCTCATCGGCGGCACAGGCGTTCGGCTTCAGGCCCCAAGACCTACGGAGACATTGCTCCAGCCGGACGTCACGCTCCCTACCGGAAGTATCTTGAGTGGCTGCTACTCCAAGAACTACCGATACAACATCTTGGACTTTGACGAGTCCCAGACTCTATGGAAGGACCTGGAGTCGCTTGCGGACATGGCGCCGTCGGAAGTCGTCAGTCTGCTACCCGGGGCCGAGAAGTTCCTCGAACTCAATGTACTTCACGTCATTGCACGACTCGAGATCGAAGGGTCTCTCGTAGGCTGCGTTCTAATCGATCCGTTCAACAGTGACAATGTCTTCGAGTTTGCGATCGATCTCGAGATCTGCGCCAACTACGAAACCCGGGGAACGATACCGCTAGTAAGAGGCTGGTCGATTTCGGGTCTCTGGTGCTATGGCTTCGAAGGGCCAACGTTTGAAAACGAAACCGAGCCCAGTGGCGAGCTGAATGCCTTGTCGGTTGGGACCGAGGACGAATGCGTCCGGGTTGTCGACGTAACCGTCATCGAGGGCGATCCCGAGTGGCCCCCGCGTACCGGACGCCGCACGGTCCAGGTGCAGTTGCCCCAAAGATGTGGCTGTGCCGGCGGAAGTACCGAAACGCGGCTTTTCGCCAGCGCCTCCGGCACCGGATTCTCACCCTTCGATACAGGAGTGGACCCCGGCCCCCACGTGAGCGGCTCGTGCACGGCATGCCATCACATTGGAGGCTACGGCACGATCGGCGGCAAACGCGAGCCAGGATGCCTTGTGAATTCTTCGGCACTAGGCACCAGTGAGCACTTTGGTCGCTATGGCGGATGGCAAGCACACGACTACAGCTGCGACTGGTCCGTCATCTCGTGGCTCAGGGCTGCGGCGCAGCAATTCCACAATCCCACGGTTGGAAGAAACCCCAATTGGCAAGGCGAGGAGATCCAACCCATGTTCAACGACCTCAGTTTGCAACGGGGCGGAGATACCCCGGACCACGCCACCCACGAAAACGGACTTGATCTAGATATGCGCTACTTTCACAACTGGGATGATGGCCCGTTTGAGTTCCGAGGCACCAGTAACGACGATGCGACTTTTGAACCTGCAGTGACCTGCAACTTCTTGAAGCTGCTGAACGGCAGTTCGAGCGGAACCGGCGACCGCATCTTGACGATACTCAGTGACGAGCGAAGCAAGCTCAAAAAGAGATGCAAGGACCTGGCAAGCAAGTTCAGCTACGTCGGCGACCACCACAACCATCTGCACATCCGTTTCAAACAACCTCAAACCGCACTGGAGCTGAGATGCGACCAGTGAAGTCACTGCGTGATCAGGGCATCCGGGTTGTAGCAGTTCTTATCCTTGTTTTCGGAACTCCGATGGCCGCCAGGCCTTCGGACTGGAGTTCGCTGGCCGGCTTCGGGGTTGTTACCTCGGCTGAGCTACTTCACCAACTCGTTGTTGAAGGTACGACCTTCGGCGAGAATGTCCTCTACATCCAACAGCTCGGGCAACCGCCAGAGGTCTTTTGGCAAGGTGCAGGGAACTGGATCGCAGATTCCTCAATCTCTCCTAACGGTCGGTTCATCGCATTTGTCGAGGGCTACGTTTTTCTCCGCGTGCTGGATTCTGATTCCGGGATGCAGCTGTTTGAAATGCCTGGAGGCTACAGATTCCAATGGTCTCCGGACTCGAAGTATCTGGCGATCTTATTGGGGGAAGACGCTGAGAGCGACCGCTTCATGAACCGCCAAACGGCAGTCGTCGCCACGGACGGCTGGGTCGTCGAATCGGTTCTCGAGGGCGGAATTGAAGTCCACTGGGAACCCGAGGGATCCTTGGTTGTGCGCTATGACGATCCCCAGTTCGAGGACGAGATGCGGCTAGAGCGGGAGGCGAACGCAGTCTGGAGCCCGTCTGCCGACCAATCCCCTTACCTTGACCGACTCTCACCAGGAGGGACTCACTATGTTCAAGGCGGGGCTTCGGGCCTCTACGGGATCTTCGAAAGGGCCACAGGGGAAAATCTCGTCGAGACGCTGTCCGTCTTCGATGAAGGACGACTCTACCCGGAATGGAGCGACGAGTCCTGGTGGTGGATTGACGACTCCAAGATCGCGGTTCGGGGAAGCCTCAGTGCCTACCGAGACGTGACCTACATCATCGATCTCGCGGCTGACCGCGCCGTCCTGGAACGGGCCTTTCTGTTTTGGGCCGGCGAAGGTGACGTCATCCTCGCAACGAACGCCATCCTGAACTCGCACTCGGCAGAAGCACTGCTCTCGGCGTCCCAGGAAACCGGGGATAGAGATTCCGCGCGACTTTCAGCCGGGCCGATCCCCGCTGTTCTCGAGTGCAGTACGACGTACGACTTTGTTGCTTCTTTCCTGAACGACGGCACGTCAACTTGGACAGTCGAGGACGGGTATGAGCTTCGCGCGGTTGTGCACGGCGCGATGCACGACCCTATCTTGCTCGAAGCCGATCTTTCGACCCTCGGGCCAGTTTCCCCGGGCGAGACTTTGAACTTAAGTGTCTCCTATACCACTCCGGCCGCCCCAGCCAAAGTCGCAATACGAGCTGATGCCGTGTTCGGCCAGAACCTTTTTGCCGAGTTGGAGGGAATTGAGCGCACCGTCCTGTGCAATGGCGCCGCGCCTCCGGCGGACAACGAGCATGCCCCGGTGCTGACCTACCAGCCGGTGGATCAGACGGTTCTGGCCGGGCAATCGGTTTCGCTGACCTGTGACTACTACAGCGACCATCCCGCCTACGTCTGCTGGTGGCGGGACAGCGTGTCGCTGTGCGACGAGGGCATTCCGGGAGCCGAGACCCCTGTGCTGACAATCGACTCGGTTTCCAGCGGCGATGCCGGGGCGTATTCGTGCAAGGTCTCGAACGAGTTTGGCGAAGCTATCTCGGCTCCCGCAGAGCTTACCGTCGCCGTTCGGCCGCATCTGACCGAAGGGCCGGCACCTCAGGCTGTGTCCGAAGGTTCCTCCGTTTCGTTGTCCTGCCTCGCAGCCGGGACGGAGCCTTTGGCCTACTCCTGGCACAAAGACGGGCAGGCGATTGTGGACGGCGGCCGTGTCACGGGCGCTTCGACTCAAGCCTTGACGATCTCCAACGCAGTTGGGAGCGATTCCGGACAGTACAGCTGCCGCGTCGCCAACGACTGGGGCGAGGCGATCTCGGCCCAGGCCTTGGTCTCGGTCGGGTCAGCGCCAATTGTCACCACAAGTCCCGCAAGCGTCTCGACCCTTGTCGGCACGAGCGCCACGTTTTCCTGCTCGGCCTCGGGCTCGGAGCCGCTCGCCTACCAATGGTTGCGGAATGGCGTCGAGCTCGTGGATGGCGCCCGAGTGACGGGCTCAGCGACTCCGAGCGTGACGGTGTCGAGTCTGGTCGCGTCCGATGCGGGCGGGTATTCCTGCCGGGTGGCGAACGGCTTTGGCGAGGTGACGTCCGTTTCCGCGAGTCTCGTCATTGGAAACCCGCCGCAGGTGACGAGCCAGCCGGCCCCGGCGACGGCGATCGCCGGCGGAGAGGCGAGCTTCTCGTGCGCGGCAACGGGCGATGGCACCCTCTCGTATCAGTGGCAGAAAGACGGCGCGGATCTGGCCGATGATGCCAGCATCGAAGGCGCCGCGACTGCCCAGGTTACGATTCGGAACGTCGACGCCTCGAGCGCGGGCACCTACCGGTGCCTGGCTTCGAGCGACTACGGACAAGCCCTGTCGGATCCGGCGGCCCTCGACTTCGAGTCTTGGCGCGCTTATCCGGTCGAGACCCTGAGCTCGAACTGGATCTCCTCGGAGCCGGTCCATGACCAGCTCGACGATCCCACCACCGTGGTGACCTCCCGCATGACCGCCGGCACCAGCCTGAGCGACGCTCTGACGGTCCGCATGGCCCCGATGAGCGACCCGGATACCGATCTCGGGCACGAGATCCACGTCCGGGCCCGGGCGCTCGACAACGCCCCGGTGACCTTGCGCGTGCACCTGATGCGGGGAAGCACCTCGCTGACCTACCAGAACCTCGAGTTCGGCTTCGAGGAGTCGGTCGCGGTAGTCGCCATACCTCCCGAAGCCGCCACGAATCTCGAAGACTACGGCGACGTCCAGATCAAGGTGGTCAAGTTCCATGAGATCTCGGGCAACAACTCGGACCGCCGGGCCGAGCTCGTAGAGGTCGAGTTTCGGGTTCCCGAGGTTTCCGCTCCGGTCCAGCGGGTGGCCGCTGTCGGTACGACCGCGACCAACTCCTTCTCGCCGACACCCGTTCACGAGCAGGTCGATGATCTGACGAACGTCGTCACCTCCTCGGTCTCGGCCGGCACCTCGGACTCATTCACCCTTGCGATGGCCTCGATGACGGATCCCGGGACCGACGAAGGCCATGTCCTTCGGGTCCGCGGCCGGGCGCTCGATAACGAGCCGGTCCGGATTCGGATCATGCTGCTCCAGGGCGGTACGACCCTCAAGTACTGGGGCCGCGATCTCGACTTCGAGGAGTCGACGGTGCGGGTTGCGATCCCGGCCTCGGTGGCCTCGGGCTTGACTGACTACTCGGACGTGCGCGTTCGGATCGTCAAGTTCAATGAGCTCTGGAACGAGAGCAACCGGCGCGCCGAGATCAACTGGATCGAACTCGAAGCCCCGCTGCCCTAGCCCGAGCCGCCGGCGTCGAGCTTGTTCAGGTTCTCGCGCGCGAGGGTGTCGTCGGGACGGATCTCGAGCGCTCGTTCCAGGAGGCCGCGAGCTTCCTGGCCCCGGTCGGTGTCCATGAGCAGGACGGCCAGGTCGTTGAGGGCGGCGGTGTGCTCGGGATGGAGCTCGAGGGCGTTGCGCAGGTCGCTCTCGGCGCCCTCCATGTCCTGCCGCGCCATGCGCGTGGTGCCGCGGATGTAGAGGGCGTCTGCGTTACCCGGAAGTCCAGCGACGAGAGCCTCGGCGGCGGCCGCCGCGGCGTCGAAGTCCTCTTGGGCGAGATAGATGCGGGCTTCGAGCAAGCGGGGTCGGGGATCCTCGGGCGCCAGGCGAGCCTCCCGTTGCACGATCTCGAGCGCTTCGGCGCCTTGATCCTGGAGCATGAGCAGGTACGCGCGGCGGAGCTCGCGATCGACGGGATCTTCAAAGCCGCCCTTGAGCCGGATGTTGCGTAGCGATCCGGGAACCTCGTTCTGGACGATGCTCTGGAACTGGTCGAGGGCGGCTCGCGCCTCGTCCCGGCGGCCGACCGCGGCCAGGGCTTGACCTAGCTGCTGCCAGCCCTGCTTCCTGTCCGGGACCACCTTGGTAGCGGTCTCGAGATAGGGGAGCGCTTCGGCATGGCGGCCGCCCAGAACCAGGAAGCGGCCGTACTCGATGAGGAGAGCCGTGGGGTATTCGCCGGCGGGCTGACCGGCTTGGAGGCGAGCCAGCAGCGCCGCCGCGGCCGGCTCGAGGGTAGCCAGCGCCCCGTCCAGGTCGCCGCTCTGATACTGGGCGAGCCCGAGCTGCAAAACGGCGTCCGGTCGGCTTTCGACGCGGCCCAGCAAGAGGTCCACCGCTTGCGATGCTCGGGCGGCCCGGCCGCCGCCGGTCGAATACGGCGCTAGGAAGGGCCGCCGTTTCGGGCTCGACCTGTCTTCACCCCATCCGATTCGGCTTCAGGATGTCGGGCCGTTTGGGGCTTCGCCTTGAAATTGACTTGCGAATCACAACGGTTGCCACTACCCTGTGTTCCGTGGTTGGTAATGGTTGTGTCGGTTCTCCGGCGGCGCGAGCCCGTCGCTCTCAGGGCTTTCTGAGCCGCGAGTCGTCGTCCGCCAACGCATTCCAGCCCGTGACCAACGATGGAGTGGGTTGGGATGGGACGACAGAAGGCTAGCCCCTCCCGCCGATACCGAAGAATCGGGCGAGCCTGCGCAGCCGTGCTCGCGGCAGCCGCGGTCGCCACCGCCCAGGAGCCCGACCCGGGGCCAGAGGATCCGCCGGTCGGCGCCGACGTCAATGATGCTCTTGTCGTCTCGCAGAACCTGCCGGACGCGATGTACTGCGGCGACACCGAGTCGTTCACGATTCGGCTCGAGAACGTCGGTACGGGCGACTGGACCGAGGACGGTACGAACGGGCACCGGCTCGGGGTCACGGACAACGACGATCCGTTTCGGCCGAACGGCAACAAGGTCCGGCTCCCCGTAGGCACGACCATCGCTCCGGGACAGCGGCACACGTTCACCGTCGAGTTGACCGCCCCGGACGTCCACGGCGTCGTGCGCACGGAGTGGCAGATGGCCGAGCAGGGGGTCGAATGGTTCGGTTCGATCGTCTTCAAGGACATCAACGTCGTCTGTGGGGATCACGCGGTCCTCGCCGCCGAGGCGTTCCCGGCGGCGATGAACTGCTCTTCGGAAGACGAAGCCACGGTGACGCTCCAGAACATGGGCTCGACCGACTGGACCGACGCGGCTGGGTTCTATCTCGCCAACGTGGGCACGAGCGACGCCTTCAATCCGTCCGGCGCTCCGGTGCGCTTGCCGAGCAATGTCACGGTCGGTCGCGGCGGAGGCCAGTACCCTTTCAAGGTTCCCCTCCAGGCCCCGAGCGACACCCACCAGAACGACGTCATGACCCTCTGGCAGATGGAGCACAACGGCGAACCCTTCGGCCCGCTGGTGACTGCCAGGATCGACGTCGATTGCGTCAACGGCGCGACCCGGGTCTCGGACACTCTGCCGGATGTGATGACCTGCGGCTCGACCCTGGTGCGCGAGGTGACGCTTCGCAACGGCGGCTCGAAACCCTGGACCGCTGCCGGCGGTCATCAATTGGGCGTCACCGGAGACAGCGATCCCTTCAACCCGAGCGGCGCCCGGGTCCACCTGCCGGCGAGCCTCGCGATCGAAGAGAACGGCTCCCACACCTTTGACGTCTCGCTGGTTGCGCCCGAGACGGCAACGACTCTCACCACCGAGTGGCAGATGGTCGAGAACGGGCAGTGGTTCGGCGAGAAGGTCTCAAAGACCATCACCGTGACCTGTCAGGACGGTGCAGAGGCCTTGGCCCACAACTTGCCGTCGCAGATGGCCTGTGGCGAAGTGGGGACCTATGCCGTCACGATGAAGAACACGGGCGACACGGTCTGGACACGGGCGGACGGCTACAAACTAGGCCCGACGGGAGGAAGCGACCCGTTCCGGGCCGATGCGACTCGGGTTCAGCTGCCCACAAGCGCCTCGATCGCCCCGCAATCCCAGCATTCGTTCTCGGTCGCCTTGACCGCGCCGTCGCAGCCCGGAAGCTATGTGACGGAATGGCAGATGGTCAACGAGGGCGTCGGCTGGTTCGGCGTCGTCGTCTCTCATCCCATCGAGGTGACCTGCCAGACGGGGGCCAACGACGCCGACATCGTCTCGGCCAACGTTCCGTCTCCGATGGCACTCGGCTCGACCCATACGATCTCAGTAAGTGTTGCCAACAACGGCACCTCGACTTGGCAGGCCGGCACCCATCGGCTGGCCGTCGACGCCGACCTCGACTTCTTCCCGGCGAGCGTGGAGCTGCCGGCAGGTGCACAGATCGACGAATCTGGTTCGCACTCGTTCGTCTTCGAGGTCACGATCCCGACGACGGCAACGCTAGGCAACCAAGTCATCCAGTGGCAGATGGAGACGGTGAGCGGAGACGCGTTCGGCGAGACCGAGAGCACTGTGGTCAAGGTCGTCGATCCGTCCACTGCCCTGCCGATGGTTGACTCCGAGCTCATCGTCGTGCCCCTGGGAGCGGTGACGCGCGCCAGTCTCACGGGATCGGGCCTCTCGGGCGCCGAGGTCTCCTTTGCCCGGCCGGCGACCGGCGATCCGGCGAGCACTCCCCTCGCCAGCGCCGTGACTTCGTCCGGCCAGCAGCTGGCCTTCGACGTCGATACTCGAGGGGCGACCGAGACCGGCTTTCATGTCCTGACGATCGAGACCGCCGGTGGCGTTGAGTCGGCACTCGTCCGCGTCCTTGCTCCCGGACCGGTGGTGGACACCTACACACCGAGCGAGGTCGCCCGAGGTGAGACCTACGTGCTTCACATCGTTGGTGCGAATCTAGGTGGCGGCTCGATTTCCACTTCCAGCTCTGGCATTCAGCTCCACTCGGTCCACGCCGAAACCAATGGGATATCGGCTGTCCTGTCCGTGGAGGATGACGCGTCGACCGGCGAGCGCGAACTGTCGGTCATGACGTCGGCCGGCTCCGTCAGCCTTCCGCTCCGCGTGCTTGCATCTTTGTCCGGTGGCTCTCCGGCGACTCGGACCCTCGGAGGCGCACGCTTCCAGACGCCCGCGACCTACGGGGACTTTACGAATCCCAAATCGACGATTCCGGAAAACGCCTTCTTCGCGGGTTGCTACGACAAGAACTTCCGCTACAACGTCATCAATCACACTTCGACGCAACTGATTCTCGAGGACCTGCAGACGGCGGCCGCGGTTCTGCCCGGCGATGTGGTCAATCTTGTTCCCGAGATCGGACGGGTTCTTGACGCGACCGTTCTGCAGACCCATGCCCGGATCGAGGTCGAGGGGGCCGTCGTCGTCTGCGTCTTCTTTGAACCGCTCACCGGGACCTTCGAGTGGGGCTACAACATCGATCTCTGCATCCGGGCGGAAGCCCGCATCACGATCCCGCTGGTGCGGGGCTACATGTTCACCAAGGAATGGTGTTTCGGAGTCCAGCGCGAAGAGCCTCCGACCGAGACCGAGCCCACCGGAGACATGGAGTCCTTCTCCGTGCGCCACAGCGATGCCTGTGTCAAGGTTGTCGAGATCTCGATCGTGGATGGAGAACCTGAAGATCCCAACCGTCCGCCCACCGGCGTCAAGCGGGTGGAAGTCGCCATTCCCAGGGAGTGCGGCTGCCAGCAGAGCGCTCCCCGAGACGGCGTCCTCAGCGCCCGCGCCATCGGCAGCGGCTTTACGGACTTCGACACCGGGGACGAGGACGTCGCGGACACCCACGTCACCTGTGCCACGTCCTGTACCGGCGAAGAGGTGGAGATCGAGATCAGGACCTTCATCCCGACGAACTATGTGGATCTGCCGGTCGGAGTCGGTCTGTGTACGCCACCTATCCTGCCTGTCCCTCAGACCACGATCCACACTGGAGATGACCGATGGCTGGAAAGCGATCCGGTAACGGTTGGGCTTCCGGAGCACCCGGGGACGAATCATCCGACCCGAAAGGAAAAGTACCGAACCCAGCAGATCATTCGAGTCGATCTTGACTCTTCCGACTTTCACGTCGCGAACTTCCCTTCCGCCGGCCCGACAATGGAGTTTCACAAGGATTCGACTCTGGAGGGCGACGGACGCGTCGATTTTCGGCTGCCCGAGAACGGAGGCGACTACGATAACAAGGAGAGGGACTGCTACCTTTTCAACCGCCACGGCCGCGCTGACATCGGACAGATGCAGGTGAAATCTGAGGTGTCGGCCGGGGGATTGCTAGCGCTGAGAATCAGCGGAGAAGCCAGCGATCCCTTGTTGTTCTTCGCTCCGCCGATCCGCTACTACTACGATATGACCCTGCGCCGCAATGCAGACGGCTCTCTGACCTGGGCCCTCGAGGGTCAGCATGACTGTGTCCCGGCACACGAGGTCTACGTAGCAGACGAACTTGTCCATCACTATCCCGCGACCCGTCCGGCGACGATCCCACCCCTTGAGTTCTTCAGGTGCCTAGCAAACCGCACCCGGGAAGTAGTCACCGGCCGCATAGAAGGGACGATCCCATGTTCCGAATGACCGTCCGCCTTTCGGTGACTCGAGTCCTCGCGGTCGGATCCATCATTGTGGCTAGCCTGACGTGCAACCCAGTTTGGGGCTCGGCCACCGATCTCGTTGAGACGATCGCGATCGCGTTTGCTTCCGACGATCCTGAGACGCGCCTAGCCGGCCTGGCTGCCATGGACGAGGAGATCTTCGCCTACTGGCTGGACCACTATGAAGAAACCTGGACGCTCGTCGCGTCTCTGATGGAGGATCCGGATCCGGCCGTCAGAGGCGCCGCCGCCCATGGTTTCTACAAGGCCATCATGCTGAACAAGGGTCCGGTGTTCTACGGCGCCAGTGAGATGCAGGCAACGCATGCTCCTTCCAATCTGGTGAAGCTTGACTCGCATCTTGAGGACGTAACCGCTTACCTGTCGGACCCGGATGCTGGCGTTAGAGAGACCCTGTTCTATGCCCTCGCGAACTGGCCGGGTCTTTCCGTCGACGCGTTTGCGCCGATCGCGGCCGTTCTCGAAATCGAGACGGACGAATCCGTCTTGAAGCCGGCCGCCCTCGCCCTGGCGGCGATCCGGCCTCGGGACGCACTGGTCGTCGGCGAGCTCGTCCTGCGCTGCGCCGACGATCGGACCGACTACGCGGCGGTTACCGCCCTGGGCCAGATGTTCCGGAGGCCGTCGCTCGAAGGCCCGGTACCCGAACCACCGCAGGAGGTCCTCGACGCTCTCCGCGCCGAGCTCAGCGACCCTGAGAGCAGCCATCGGATCAGGGCGGCGCAAGCCCTTGGAGACATCGGCATCGCCGACGAGGAGACCAAGGCGGCTCTGCGAGACCTGATCGCAAGCAGCTCTATCGGAGAGGTCCGCGCCCAAGCCTCCTCCGCCTTGGGACGCATCGAGCGCTTCGAGAAGCACCCCGAGATCGTCACCCACCCGGCGTCCATCAACGCGGTCGTAGGGTCCACGGGGCTCCTGTCCTGCTCGGCTTCCGGCGGCGAGCCGTTGACCTATCACTGGGTCAAGGACGGCGTCGCCCTCGAGGACGGCCCGTCTGGCACGGGAGCAACGCTCCAGGGCACCGCGACGGCGACCTTGACCATCCAGTCCGTCCAGAGCGAAGACGCCGGAGAGTACGTGTGTGGCGTGTCCAACGAGTGGGGGATCATCACCTCGAATCCGGCACTCGTTCGGGTGGGTAGTGCGCCGTCGATTACGGCCGGCCCGGCCGCAGCTTCAGTCGCCACCGGTTCCAGCTTCACTCTCGCTTGCACCGCCACGGGCACCGGACCGCTAGCCTTCACCTGGACGAAAGACGATGCCGCGCTTTCGGACACCGCGACTCTGTCGGGCACCGCCTCTCCGTCTCTTCAGTTCGCGGCCGTCGCCGCGGATCACTCGGGCAGCTATCGGTGCCACGTAAGCAACGACTGGGGCTCCGCGGAGTCGGTCCCAGCGCAACTGACCGTCGGCGACCCTCCGGCGATCGCCGGCGAACCGGCGTCGGTGGAGTCCGCGATCGGCGCCAACGCCACGTTTTCCTGCTCGGCCTCGGGGACAGAGCCACTCGCCTACCAATGGCTGCGGAACGGTGTCGAGCTCGTGGATGGAGCCCGGGTGACGGGCTCAGCGACTCCGAGCGTGACGGTTTCGAGTCTGGTCGCGTCCGATGCCGGCGGGTATGCCTGCCGGGTGGCGAACGGCTTTGGCGAGGCCGTGTCGGCCTCGGCGAGTCTCGTTATCGGAAACCCGCCGCAGGTGACGAGCCAGCCGGCCCCGGCGACGGCGATCGCCGGCGGAGAGGCGAGCTTCTCGTGCGCGGCAACGGGCGATGGCACCCTCTCGTATCAGTGGCAGAAAGACGGCGCGGATCTGGCCGATGATGCCAGCATCGAAGGCGCCGCGACTGCCCAGGTTACGATTCGGAACGTCGACGCCTCGAGCGCGGGCACCTACCGGTGCCTGGCTTCGAGCGACTACGGACAAGCCCTGTCGGATCCGGCGGCCCTCGACTTCGAGTCTTGGCGCGCTTATCCGGTCGAGACCCTGAGCTCGAACTGGATCTCCTCGGAGCCGGTCCATGACCAGCTCGACGATCCCACCACCGTGGTGACCTCCCGCATGACCGCCGGCACCAGCCTGAGCGACGCTCTGACGGTCCGCATGGCCCCGATGAGCGACCCGGATACCGATCTCGGGCACGAGATCCACGTCCGGGCCCGGGCGCTCGACAACGCCCCGGTGACCTTGCGCGTGCACCTGATGCGGGGAAGCACCTCGCTGACCTACCAGAACCTGGAGTTCGGCTTCGAGGAGTCGGTCGCGGTAGTCGCCATACCTCCCGAAGCCGCCACGAATCTCGAAGACTACGGCGACGTCCAGATCAAGGTGGTCAAGTTCCATGAGATCTCGGGCAACAACTCGGACCGCCGGGCCGAGCTCGTAGAGGTCGAGTTTCGGGTTCCCGAGGTTTCCGCTCCGGTCCAGCGGGTGGCCGCTGTCGGTACGACCGCGACCAACTCCTTCTCGCCGACACCCGTTCACGAGCAGGTCGATGATCTGACGAACGTCGTCACCTCCTCGGTCTCGGCCGGCACCTCGGACTCATTCACCCTTGCGATGGCCTCGATGACGGATCCCGGGACCGACGAAGGCCATGTCCTTCGGGTCCGCGGCCGGGCGCTCGATAACGAGCCGGTCCGGATTCGGATCATGCTGCTCCAGGGCGGTACGACCCTCAAGTACTGGGGCCGCGATCTCGACTTCGAGGAGTCGACGGTGCGGGTTGCGATCCCGGCCTCGGTGGCCTCGGGCTTGACTGACTACTCGGACGTGCGCGTTCGGATCGTCAAGTTCAATGAGCTCTGGAACGAGAGCAACCGGCGCGCCGAGATCAACTGGATCGAACTCGAAGCCCCGCTGCCCTAGCCCGAGCCGCCGGCGTCGAGCTTGTTCAGGTTCTCGCGCGCGAGGGTGTCGTCGGGACGGATCTCGAGCGCTCGTTCCAGGAGGCCGCGAGCTTCCTGGCCCCGGTCGGTGTCCATGAGCAGGACGGCCAGGTCGTTGAGGGCGGCGGTGTGCTCGGGATGGAGCTCGAGGGCGTTGCGCAGGTCGCTCTCGGCGCCCTCCATGTCCTGCCGCGCCATGCGCGTGGTGCCGCGGATGTAGAGGGCGTCTGCGTTACCCGGAAGTCCAGCGACGAGAGCCTCGGCGGCGGCCGCCGCGGCGTCGAAGTCCTCTTGGGCGAGATAGATGCGGGCTTCGAGCAAGCGGGGTCGGGGATCCTCGGGCGCCAGGCGAGCCTCCCGTTGCACGATCTCGAGCGCTTCGGCGCCTTGATCCTGGAGCATGAGCAGGTACGCGCGGCGGAGCTCGCGATCGACGGGATCTTCAAAGCCGCCCTTGAGCCGGATGTTGCGTAGCGATCCGGGAACCTCGTTCTGGACGATGCTCTGGAACTGGTCGAGGGCGGCTCGCGCCTCGTCCCGGCGGCCGACCGCGGCCAGGGCTTGACCTAGCTGCTGCCAGCCCTGCTTCCTGTCCGGGACCACCTTGGTAGCGGTCTCGAGATAGGGGAGCGCTTCGGCATGGCGGCCGCCCAGAACCAGGAAGCGGCCGTACTCGATGAGGAGAGCCGTGGGGTATTCGCCGGCGGGCTGACCGGCTTGGAGGCGAGCCAGCAGCGCCGCCGCGGCCGGCTCGAGGGTAGCCAGCGCCCCGTCCAGGTCGCCGCTCTGATACTGGGCGAGCCCGAGCTGCAAAACGGCGTCCGGTCGGCTTTCGACGCGGCCCAGCAAGAGGTCCACCGCTTGCGATGCTCGGGCGGCCCGGCCGCCGCCGGTCGAATACGGCGCTAGGAAGGGCCGCCGTTTCGGGCTCGACCTGTCTTCACCCCATCCGATTCGGCTTCAGGATGTCGGGCCGTTTGGGGCTTCGCCTTGAAATTGACTTGCGAATCACAACGGTTGCCACTACCCTGTGTTCCGTGGTTGGTAATGGTTGTGTCGGTTCTCCGGCGGCGCGAGCCCGTCGCTCTCAGGGCTTTCTGAGCCGCGAGTCGTCGTCCGCCAACGCATTCCAGCCCGTGACCAACGATGGAGTGGGTTGGGATGGGACGACAGAAGGCTAGCCCCTCCCGCCGATACCGAAGAATCGGGCGAGCCTGCGCAGCCGTGCTCGCGGCAGCCGCGGTCGCCACCGCCCAGGAGCCCGACCCGGGGCCAGAGGATCCGCCGGTCGGCGCCGACGTCAATGATGCTCTTGTCGTCTCGCAGAACCTGCCGGACGCGATGTACTGCGGCGACACCGAGTCGTTCACGATTCGGCTCGAGAACGTCGGTACGGGCGACTGGACCGAGGACGGTACGAACGGGCACCGGCTCGGGGTCACGGACAACGACGATCCGTTTCGGCCGAACGGCAACAAGGTCCGGCTCCCCGTAGGCACGACCATCGCTCCGGGACAGCGGCACACGTTCACCGTCGAGTTGACCGCCCCGGACGTCCACGGCGTCGTGCGCACGGAGTGGCAGATGGCCGAGCAGGGGGTCGAATGGTTCGGTTCGATCGTCTTCAAGGACATCAACGTCGTCTGTGGGGATCACGCGGTCCTCGCCGCCGAGGTGTTCCCGGCGGCGATGAACTGCTCTTCGGAAGACGAAGCCACGGTGACGCTCCAGAACATGGGCTCGACCGACTGGACCGACGCGGCTGGGTTCTATCTCGCCAACGTGGGCACGAGCGACGCGTTCAACCCGTCCGGCGCTCCGGTGCGCTTGCCGAGCAATGTCACGGTCGGTCGCGGCGGAGGCCAGTACCCTTTCAAGGTTCCCCTCCAGGCCCCGAGCGACACCCACCAGAACGACGTCATGACCCTCTGGCAGATGGAGCACAACGGCGAGCCTTTTGGCCCGCTCGTGACTGCCAGGATCGACGTTGATTGCGTCAACGCTGCCACCCGGGTCTCGGACACCCTGCCCGATTCCATGACCTGCGGCTCGACCCTGGTTCGTGAGATAACGCTTCGCAACGGCGGCTCGAAGCCCTGGACCGCTGCCGGCGGTCATCAACTGGGGGTTCCCGGGGATACCGATCCCTTCAACCCGAGCGGCGCCCGGGTCCACCTGCCGGCGAGCCTCGCGATCGAAGAGAACGACTCCCACACCTTCGACGTCTCGCTGGTAGCGCCCGAGACGGCAACGACTCTCACCACTGAGTGGCAGATGGTCGAGAACGGGCAGTGGTTCGGCGAGAAGGTCTCGAAGACCATCACCGTGACCTGTCAAGACGCTGCCCAGGCTGTTGGTCACAACTTGCCGTCGCAGATGGCCTGTGGCGAAGTGGGGACCTATGCCGTCACGATGAAGAACACGGGCGACACGGTCTGGACACGGGCGGACGGCTACAAACTAGGCCCGACGGGAGGAAGCGACCCGTTCCGGGCCGATGCGACTCGGGTTCAGCTGCCCACAAGCGCCTCGATCGCCCCGCAATCCCAGCATTCGTTCTCGGTCGCCTTGACCGCGCCGTCGCAGCCCGGAAGCTATGGGACGGAGTGGCAGATGGTCAACGAGGGCGTCGCCTGGTTCGGCGGCGTCGTCTCTCATCCCATCGAGGTGACCTGCCAGACGGGAGCCAACGACGCCGACATCGTCTCGGCCAACGTTCCGTCTCCGATGGCACTCGGTTCGACCCATACGATCTCAGTAAGTGTTGCCAACAACGGTACCTCGACTTGGCAGGCCGGCACCCATCGGCTGGCCGTCGACACCGACCTCGACTTTTTTCCGGCGAGCGTGGAGCTGCCGGCAGGTGCACAGATCGACGAATCTGGCTCGCACTCGTTCGTCTTCGAGGTCACGATCCCCGGCTCAGCGGTCCCTGGCTACTACTCTGTCCGTTGGCAAATGGAAACTACGAGCGGGACCCGCTTTGGCGAGCTCGACGCTTCCGCAATCCAAGTCACGAATCCGACTGCCGGATCACCAACTCTGACAGATGCTTTGATCGTCGTGCCCCAAGGTGCGGTTACCCGGACGACCCTGTCCGGTGGAAATCTCCAAGGTGCCGATGTCTCGTTCGGGCTCCCGGGTGGTGCCAACAAAGGGCTGCCCTCGGTGGCGTCGGTTTCTTCTTCTGCGAGTCAGCTGACCTTAGATATCGACGCACGGTCCGCAGACGTCGGCTTCAAGGCCCTCGCTGTCGCAACCGACGGAGGTATCGACTTCGCTCTCGTGAGAATCCTTCCAAAGGGACCTGTGGTTGACTCGTACACGCCCAGTGAAGTGGCGCGCGGCCGACAGTACCTCCTTCAGATCGCCGGCGCGAATCTCTCGGGTGCAACGCTTTCGGTGAGCGGGAGCGGCCTTCGGTTTCACAGCGTCAGAACCGCTCCGAACGGGGTCCTTGCAACGCTTGCTGTTACCCACGGAGCATCTTTGGGAGCCTCCGAACTGGTTGTGACCACTTCCGAAGGCAGCGTTCGGCTGCCGCTGACGGTAGGTGGCAGTACGGCAACGGCATCGGTCGCCGAGACGCTCATCGGCGGCACAGGCGTTCGGCTTCAGGCCCCAAGACCTACGGAGACATTGCTCCAGCCGGACGTCACGCTCCCTACCGGAAGTATCTTGAGTGGCTGCTACTCCAAGAACTACCGATACAACATCTTGGACTTTGACGAGTCCCAGACTCTATGGAAGGACCTGGAGTCGCTTGCGGACATGGCGCCGTCGGAAGTCGTCAGTCTGCTACCCGGGGCCGAGAAGTTCCTCGAACTCAATGTACTTCACGTCATTGCACGACTCGAGATCGAAGGGTCTCTCGTAGGCTGCGTTCTAATCGATCCGTTCAACAGTGACAATGTCTTCGAGTTTGCGATCGATCTCGAGATCTGCGCCAACTACGAAACCCGGGGAACGATACCGCTAGTAAGAGGCTGGTCGATTTCGGGTCTCTGGTGCTATGGCTTCGAAGGGCCAACGTTTGAAAACGAAACCGAGCCCAGTGGCGAGCTGAATGCCTTGTCGGTTGGGACCGAAGACGAATGCGTCCGAGTCGTCGACGTGACCATCATCGAGGGCGATCCCGAGTGGCCCCCGCGTACCGGACGCCGCACGGTCCAGGTGCAGTTGCCCCAAAGATGTGGCTGTGCCGGCGGAAGTACCGAAACGCGGCTTTTCGCCAGCGCCTCCGGCACGGGGTTCTCGCCCTTCGACACGGGAGTGGACCTCGGTCCCCATGTCAGCGGCTCCTGCACCGCCTGCCACCACATCGGCACCCGTAGCAATGGATGCCTGGTGAATTCCTCAGCACTCGGCACCAGCGAGCACTGGGGTCGCTACGGCGGCTGGGAAGAAGAGGACTACAGCTGTGCGTGGTCAGTTATCAAATGGATCACGGCCACCGCCGAGGGCTTCGACAACCCAACGGTCCCCACTGATACGGACTTCGTCGGTGAGATTCGGCCGATGTTCAACGACCTTAGCAAGATACGTGGAGGTTCGGCCCCCCCCCACTTCGACCACCAGAATGGACTGGACATTGACATGAGGTACTTCAAGAACACGAACGAGAAGAGTTTTTCGTTCGACTGGCGATACGCTGATCAGGTGTTCGACCCGGAGGCAACCTGCCTATTCCTGACCCTCCTCCAGAAGAACTCACCAGGCGGCTTGATAAGAAAGGTCATCGTCGACGACCGCAGCAGACTCAAAGACATCTGTCCAATCTTTCCAGACGGCGTCTACAAATACGAGAACGACCAGCACCACCATCACTTACATATCGGTTTCCGGCAACCGCAGACAGCTCTTGAGCTGAAATGTGACCCATGATGCAGAATTCCCGACAAAGGCAAGGTTACGCCGCCTATTTCCTCATTGCCCTGGGCAGTTGCGCGTCGGCCTGGCCCTCAGAATGGAGCCCAGTGGTTGGCTTCGGAGTCGCAATTCCGACCGAGGTATCCCAACAGCTCGTCCCCGAAGATGCGGCCTTCGAGCGCAGTGTGCTTTATCAGCAACGACCAGGGGAGCCGCCCGAAGTGTTCTGGCGGTGCACCGAGGACGGCATCAAGCGTCCTGGTATTTCACCGGACGGCCAGTTCGTTTCGTTTGTCGAGGGTCTGGACCATCTTAGAGTCCTCGATTCGGAGACAGGCACCCAGCAGTTTGCGATGACCGGCGTCTACAAGTACAGCTGGGCGCCCGATTCGAGACACCTTGCGCTCGTCCTGGGGGATTACACCGAAGAGGGATTCATCAACCGCCAGACCGCTGTGGTGACGATCGATGGGTGGGTGGTCGAAGCAATGCTGGATGGCGGCGATGAGGTGCTCTGGGAGTCTGGGGGGACGCTGGTGGTCCGGCCCCTCTATGAGTCTGATGTGCGTCTCGAACGAGACAGCGGCGGCGTCTGGAGTCCGTCCACGGATCTGTCTCCTCATCTCGACGGGCTTTCGCCGGACGGTACCTACTACCTCGAGACAGGTCTTTTCGAGGGCTTCGGTGGGGTCTTTTCTGCGGCCACGGGGGAGAATCTAGTCGAGACGCTGGCCGTTTTCGAGGACGGCCGCCTCTATCCGCTCTGGGACGAGGGGGGCTGGTGGTGGGTTGACGACTCCAAGATAGCGGTCCGGGGAAGTGTCAAAGCCTACCGAGATACAACCTACGTCATCGATCTCGCGGCCGATCGGGCGGTTATGGTGCCGGCGTTTCTCTTCTGGGCCGGCGACGGGACCGTTGTCTTGGCCACGAATGCCATCCTGAGTTTGCACTCCGGGGAGGCGCTGCTCCTCGAATCGCAGGAGGTCGCTAGCAGGGATTCCGCGCAGATTTCAATTGGGCCGGTGCCGCCGGTACTCGAATGCGGCACCGACTACACGTTCACGGTTTCCTTCCTCAACGACGGTACGTCCATATGGACGCTCGAGGAGGGCTACAAGCTTCGGGCCAGCGTGTGGAACGCGACCCACGATCCCATTTTCGTGGAGGCGGATCTCGGCGCCGTCGGTCCCGTTCCTCCTGGCGGCACCGTAACGGTCGACATTCCCTATGCAATCCCCGCCGAGCCCACGCGAGTCCGTGTCAACGCCGACTCGTCTGCCGGCTTCAACTCCAATATGGGCACGGAAGGCACCGAGCGCACCGTCCTGTGCAACGGCGCGGCACCTCCGGCGGACAACGAGCATGCCCCGGTGCTGACCTACCAGCCGGTGGATCAAACGGTTCTGGCCGGGCAATCGGTTTCGCTGACCTGTGACTACTACAGCGACCATCCCGCCTACGTCTGCTGGTGGCGGGACAGCGTGTCGCTGTGCGACGAGGGCATTCCGGGAGCCGAGACCCCTGTGCTGACAATCGACTCGGTTTCCAGCGGCGACGCCGGGGTGTATTCGTGCAAGGTCTCGAACGAGTTTGGCGAAGCTATCTCGGCTCCCGCAGAGCTTACCGTCGCCGTTCGGCCGCATCTGACCGAAGGGCCGGCACCTCAGGCCGTGTCCGAAGGTTCCTCCGTTTCGTTGTCCTGCCTCGCAGCCGGGACGAAGCCTTTGGCCTACTCCTGGCACAAAGACGGGCAGGCGATTGTGGACGGCGGCCGTGTCACGGGCGCTTCGACTCAAGCCTTGACGATCTCCAACGCAGTTGGGAGCGATTCCGGACAGTACAGCTGCCGCGTCGCCAACGACTGGGGCGAGGCGATCTCGGCTCAGGCCTTGGTCTCGGTCGGGTCAGCGCCAATAGTCACCACAAGTCCCGCAAGCGTCTCGACCCTTGTCGGCACGAGCGCCACCTTTTCTTGCTCGGCCTCGGGCACGGAGCCACTCAGCTACGAGTGGCTCCGAAACGGTGTCGAGCTCGTGGATGGAGCCCGAGTGACGGGCTCAGCGACTCCAAGCGTGACGGTTTCGAGTCTGGTCGCGTCCGATGCCGGCGGGTATGCCTGCCGGGTGGCGAACGGCTTTGGCGAGGCCGTGTCGGCCTCGGCGAGTCTCGTTATCGGAAACCCGCCGCAGGTGACGAGCCAGCCGGCCCCGGCGACGGCGATCGCCGGCGGAGAGGCGAGCTTCTCGTGCGCGGCGACGGGCGATGGCACCCTCTCGTATCTTTGGCAGAAAGACGGCGCGGATCTGGCCGATGATGCCAGCATCGAAGGCGCCGCGACTACCCAGCTTACGATTCGGAACGTCGACGCCTCGAGCGCGGGCACCTACCGGTGCCTGGCCTCGAGCGACTACGGACAAGCCCTGTCGGATCCGGCGGCCCTCACGTTCGAGGCCTGGCGCGCCTATCCGGTCGCCACGGTGAGCTCGAACTGGACTTCTTCGGAGCCGGTCCATGATCAGCTCGACGATCCCACCAACTTCGTGACCTCCCGCATGACGGCTGGTACCAGTATGAGCGATGCTCTGACGGTTCGGATGGCTCCGATGGGCGATCCTGACACCGATCTCGGGCACGAGATCCACGTCCGGGCCCGGGCACTCGACAACGCCCCGGTGACCTTGCGCGTGCACCTGATGCGGGGAAGCACCTCGCTGACCTACCAAAACCTCGAGTTCGGCTTCGAGGAGTCGGTCGCGGTAGTCGCCATACCTCCCGAAGCCGCCACGAATCTCGAAGACTACGGCGACGTTCAGATTAAGGTGGTCAAGTTCCATGAGATCACGGGCAACAACTCGGATCGTCGGGCCGAGCTGTTTGAGGTCGAGTTTCGAGTCCCCGAGGTTTCCGCTCCCGTCCAGCGGGTGGCCGCTGTCGGTACGACCGCGACCAACTCCTTCTCGCCGACACCCGTTCACGAGCAGGTCGATGATCTGACGAACGTCGTCACCTCCTCGGTCTCGGCCGGCACCTCGGACTCATTCACCCTTGCGATGGCCTCGATGACGGATCCCGGGACCGACGAAGGCCATGTCCTTCGGGTCCGCGGCCGGGCGCTCGATAACGAGCCGGTCCGGATTCGGATCGTGCTGCTCCAGGGCGGCACGACCCTCAAGTACTGGGGCCGCGATCTCTACTTCCAGGAATCGACGATGCGGGTTGCGATCCCGGCCTCGGTGGCCTCGGGCTTGACTGACTACTCGGACGTGCGCGTTCGGATCGTTAAGTTCAATGAGCTCTGGAACGAGAACAACCGGCGCGCCGAGATCAACTGGATCGAACTCGAAGCCCCGCTGCCCTAGCCCGAGCCGCCGGCGTCGAGCTTGGCCAGGTTTTCGCGCGCGAGAGCGTCGTCGGGACGGATCTCGAGTGCTCGTTCGAGGAGGCCGCGGGCTTCCTCGCCGCGCTCGGTGTCCATGAGCAGGACGGCCAGATCATTGAGGGCGGCGGTGTGCTCCGGATGGAGCTCCAGAGCGCCACGCAAGTCGCTCTCGGCGCCCTCGACGTCTTGGCGCGCCATGCGTGTGGTGCCGCGGATATACAGGGCGTCGGCGTTGCCCGGAAGCCCGGAGACGAGAGCGTCGGCGGTGGCCGCGGCGGCGTCGAAGTCCTCCAGCGCCAGGTAGATGCGGGCCTCGAGCAAGCGGGGCCTGGGATCGTTCGGGGCCAGCCGCGCTTCCCGTTGCACGATCTCGAGTGCCTCGGTGCCTTGATCCTGGAGCATCAGCAGGTACGCGCGGCGGAGCTCGCGATCGACCGGATCCTCGAAGCCGCCCTTGAGTCGGATGTTGCGCAGCGAGCCAGGGACCTCGTTTTGGACGATGTTCTGGAACTGGTCGAGCGCGGCGCGCGCCTCGTCCCGGCGACCGACCGCGGCCAGGGCTTGACCTAGCTGCTGCCAGCCCTGCTTCCTGTCCGGGACCACCTGGGTAGCGGTTTCGAGATAGGGAAGCGCTTCGGCATGGCGGCCGCCCAGCACCAAGAACCGGCCGTATTCGATGAGGAGAGCCGTGGGGTACTCGCCGGCGGGCTGACCGGCCTGGAGGCGAGCCAGCAGCGCCGCCGCGGCGGGCTCGAGGGTAGCCAGCGCCCCGTCCAGGTCGCCGCTCTGATACTGAGCGAGCCCGAGCTGCAGGACGGCGTCCGGGCGCCCTTCGACCTGGCCCAGCAGGAGGTCGACGGCCTGGGAGGCTCGGCCGGTGGCCGAGTAGACGTCGGCCAGGGTGCGTCGGACGTCCAAGTCCATGGCCGGCGGATGGTTCTGGAAGACCTTTTCCAGGATCTCGATGGCGCCGTCGGGATCGGAGCGCAGCAGGCGGAGCTTGCCCTGGAGCAACTGGACGCGAGGATCTTCCTGAGGAAGATCGGCTAGAAACTCCTCGGCATCGGGAGGCCGTTCCATCTGGACGGCGCACAGGGCGGACACTAGCTTGACCTCCGGCTCGTCGCCGCCGCCGCGCAGCCAGGAGACCAGATCCGGATAGGCCGCATCGCAGCGTCCGTCCCGTGCGCGGAGCAAGGCCAGTTCCCGGGAAGCCGGAGTGTTGGGTTGAACGTCTACGCTCCGCTGCCAGTACCGTTCCGCTCTGGCGAACTGGCCCATGGTGAAGGCCGCGCGCCCGGCGTTGTAGAGAACCGCCGGGTTGGCGTCGGCGGCGTCGGCGAGAGGCGCCAGGAGCTCGAGAGCTCGGGCCGGGGGACCGATCTGGGCGTAGATCGCGCCGATGAGGGCTTGCCCCGGCGCGTCGAGGGAGTTTGTGTCGATGCCGTTCAGGATCTCGCGGGCCGCGTCGATCTGACCCTGCTGCGCCAACTCGACGGCGCGCTCGACCTTGCGCGCCCGCTCATCACTCATCGGCTCGGCGAGCGGCTGGGCGGCCGCGGGCTGGGCGAACCATGCGAGCGGGGTGATCAGAGCCATCAGAGCCATCAGAGCCATCAGGGCCATCAGGGCCAGGCCAGTCGTCGAGACGGTGCGGTGACTTCGATGCATTGGAGGGTTCCTCGGCGGGCGAGTGGCGGATGCCGCCCGCGCATTGTAGCTTCCTGCGGCAGCCGGACTCGCGGGCCGGCCGGCCGAAGGGAATCGGCTGCAAGAGGCAAGCCAGGAATCTGCTGTGGCACAATCCCGGCCGTGCAGAGTTCGACGGCGCCGCCAGCCCGGCGTCCGGAGCGCAGTCCAGGTTTGCCGGACCTTGCGGGCCAGGGCCTCTGGTGGTTCTTGGGCCTCGTGGTGCTTGCCACGGTTGCCGGATCGGTGCGCGCGGGCGAAGGACCGGGCCCGAAACCGGGCTTCCGGCTGGTGGAGGTAGCTGGCGAGGCGGGGGTCGGCGCTCTCAACACCGCCGGCGAGCTCGCCAAGGACTACATTGTCGACTCCACCGGGAGCGGCGCCGCGTTTCTCGACTACGACGGGGATGGCGATCTGGACGTTCTGCTGACCAACGGTTCGACCCTGGAGCGGCTCGGGACCGGTGGCGACCCGATGCTCCATCTCTACCGGAACGACGGCGGTACCTTTGTCGACGTCACCCGGGAGTCGGGGCTGGAAGCGTTTGGCTGGGGCATGGGGCTCTGCGCCGGCGACTTCGATGGGGACGGCCTCGGAGACTTCCTGCTGACCGCTCTGGGTCCCAACTACCTCTTCCGCGGCACAGGCTCCGGGGTCTTCGAACGGACGGCGCTGGGTGAGGAGGCCGGGGAGGCGCCGGAGGAGTGGAGCGCCAGTTGCGCCTTTGCCGACTTCGACGGCGACGGCGCGCTCGATCTCTACGTTGCCAACTATGTTGACTTCGAGGAGTCCGAAGTGCCCCATCGAGCTGATCCGCCGGGCTGCAACTATCTGGGCAAGACCGTTTTCTGCGGCCCACTCGGCCTGACCGCCGAGCGCGACCGCCTGTACCGCAACCTGGATGCGCCCCGGGGGAGCTTCGGCGAGGTTCCGGTTGCGGACGTGACACCGATGGTGCGCTACGGCCTGGCCCTGGTGGTCAACGATCTCGATGACGACGGGATTCCAGACGTCTACGTCGCCAACGATTCGGAGTCGAACGTCCTCTTTCTTGGCGGCACGGACGCGACGAGCGCAATGGGCACGGGCGGCTCTGGACTCGTGGATAGCGCGCTCTTGTCGGGAGTCGCGGTCAACGGGCGGGCCGAGGCCCAGGCGGGAATGGGAGTGACCTCCGGAGATCCCGACAACGACGGCGACCTGGATCTGCTGGTGACGAACTTCTCCCAGGATCACAACACCTTCTACCGGAACTTCGGGTCGGGGTTGTTCCAGGACGCCAGCTATCCGGTCGGCCTGGCCGGGCCGTCCTTGCCGCACCTGGCATGGAGCACCGGCTTCCAGGATTTCGACAATGACGGCAGGGAGGATCTTTTCGTGGCCAACGGCCACATCTACGAGGATGTCGAGGAGTTCTCGATCGGCTCCACCTACCGGCAGCCGAACCAGGTCTTCTGGAACCGGGACCTGGCCGCGGGCGGCCGTTTCGAGGACGTTACCGACAGCGTCTTCGAGGCGGACCAGAATGATTTCTCCAGCCGGGGAGCCGCTTTCGGGGACTTCGACGAGGACGGCGACGTGGATGTCGTGGTCAACAACATCAACGATCGGCCGTCGCTCTACCGCAATGATCCGGTGGAGTCGAGTGAGTCGGTCGGCCGTGGGACCTGGATCCAGCTGGCGGTGCGCGGCGCCGACCTACACCATGGCATCGGCGTTCGCTTCCGGGTGACGACCTCGCCGGGACGGGCGGTTGGCGGCGACCGCGTACCGGAACGGCAGATCCGCGAAGTCCAGAGTGGCGAGGGATATCTGTCTCAGAGCGCTCTCCGGGCCCATTTCGGGCTGGGCGCTGCTCGCAAGGTGGACGTCGTCGAGCTGGTCTACCGGGGGCGGAGCGTGGCGCGCTACTTGGACCTGCCGGTGGGCAGGACGGTGGTCCTGGTCCGCTAGCCGGCCGGTCGCGTCGGGACCGAAGCGAAGACCCGGACCCTTCGGTCGGCCGGCAGCTCGCGGAACAACTGGCGGGGAGCCGTCGGCCACGAGATCTCGAGATCGACTGATGGTGGCCCGGCCGCCGGGCTTGCGGCGGGTTCCGGGGGCAGTCCGAAGTGGACGGTGTCGGCGCTCTGGGACAGGTACGAGTTCCCAGCCAGAGCAACGCGCAAGAAGCTGGTGCCGGAGCGTTTGGCGACGAGCCGGGAGCCGACACCCAGATGCCGGCCCTGGAGGCTGTCCAGATCCACCGCCAGCCAGCTTCCGCCCTCGGTCAGGTTCTCGTAGACCTCGGCGCGATCGTTGGAGTTGTTGACGGCGAAGTCCAGGTCGCCGTCGCCATCCAGATCGGCGGTGACCAGGCCGCGGCTGGCACGCGTGACGTCCAGGCCAGCCTCTGGCACCGCCCGGAAGCGGCCGCTGCCCAGATTGGCGTAGACCTGGTTGGGCTGCTCGAACGCGCCGAGACCCTGGAGCTCCTGAGGGTTGTCCAGGACGTGACCGTTGGCGACCAGAAGATCCAGGTCGCCGTCGTTGTCGAGATCGCCGAAGTCCACCCCGAACCCGACGTAGGGGAGGGACGGCTCGGCAATGCCATGCCGGAAACGCCGGTCAGAGTAGAGGGCCTCGCCCTCGGTGGTGTAGAGGGCGTTGGTCTCGAGCTCGAAGTTGGTCACCAGGATGTCGAAGAGGCCGTTTTCGTCAACGTCGCCGAGGGCCACGCCCATGCCACCCTCGGGCGCCCCAGTGCCGCTGAACGCGGTGCCCGAAAGCAGGGAGTCATCCAGAAAGGTGCCGTCTCCCATGTTTCGGAACAGAAAATTGGGGGCGCCGTCGTTGGCGACGTAGACGTCGGGAGCGCCGTCGAAGTCGAAGTCGGCGAAGAGCACGCCGAGGCCGGGGGCGTAGGCGGTGGTGAAGCCGGCCGCAGCGGTCTCATCCTGAAAGCGGCCCTCGTGATTGCGGAAGAAGACGTCGCGGGCCGAAGGATAGTTGGTGCCGCGGCAATAGCCCTCGACGCCGATGTCGTTAGTGCAGGGCCGGTGAGCGTCGATCGTGAACCGAACGTAGTTGGCCAGGTAGAGATCCAGATCGCCGTCCAGATCGGCGTCCGCGAACGCGCCGGCCGCGGCAAAGCTGGCTTCGTCGAGGCCTAGCTCGCGGCCGCGTTCGCGGAAGGTGCCGTCTCCCAGATTCTCGAAGAACAGATTCGTGCCGAAAACCGTCAGATAGAGATCGAGATCGCGATCGCCGTCAACGTCGGCCGTAACCGCGCCGCTGCCGTAGGCGTCGGTCGAGAGGCCGGCCGAGGCGGTGACGTCGACGAAGCCCGCGGCTCCGTCGTTGCGAAAGAGCTTCGAGATCGGAGTCTCGCCGTCGTAGCCGGGTAGGGCGGCGCCGTCCACGAAGAAGAGATCGTGGTCGCCGTCGCCGTCGTAGTCAAAGGCGACGAGGCCACCGATCATGGTCTCGACCATGTATCGGCGACCCGAGCCGCCGTGGTGGTGGCGGAAGTCGAGTCCCCAGGTCTCCGAGACCTCCCGGAATCGAATCGGCGCGGCATGGTCGGTGCCGCCGGAGGCGGCCGCGTCCGGTGTCTGGGCTCCAGCCGGGCAAAGCCAGCAGCAAGCTGCGACGAAGGCGGAGGCCAGCTGCGTATGAGTCCTGACCGGCCGGCCCAGCATCGAAAAATAGTACCGCAGGCACTGATACTCTTTGCTCCGTTCGAGAGCTTTCGAAAGCAGGATGTCGAGTCGTTCCGTGGCGAAACAGCGCAAGAGCAAGGCCCGCAAGAGGACCGCGAAACGGAAGCGCTCGCCCTGGACCAAAGCCCTGGCCGCCCTCGCCGCGGTCGCGCTCACGCTTGCCGCGGTCGAGCTGGTACTGCGGCTGGTGGGATTCGAGTACCAGCTGCGCATCCACGTGGTCGAAAGTACGGCGCCCAACCCGGACACCGTGCTGGATCACTTCGACATCGACCCCGACCTGATCTGGGTGCGGGGAGACTACGATCGCATCGTGGAGGAAGCCGTCCGCGACCGGCCCGCGCTGGTCTTTCTGGGTGATAGCTGCACCCACCTCGGGCGCTATCCCGAGTATCTTGCCGGCGGGTTGGAGCGGGGGCTGGGCCGGCCCGTGCGCCATGCCAACCTGGCTACCGCGGGCTGGACCGCGGTGCAGGGGCTGGAGCAGATGCGCCGAGACGTCGTCCGCATCCGGCCCAGGCTGGCGACCGTCTACTATGGCTGGAACGATCACTGGCTGAGCATCGGCGTCGAGGATCGCAAAGCGCTCGAGATCGCGCGCATGCCGGTCTTCCGCAGGCAGGGCTCGCGCCTGGTCCAGTTGCTGCTTAAGGCGTACGTGGGCTGGATCGGTGAGGACGATCCGCCCCCGGTCCGGGTTCCGCTCGATTCCTTCCGGAGCTCGCTGAGAGATCTGGTGGCGGCGGCCCACGTCGCGGACGTGATCCCGGTACTTCTGACCGCGCCCTCGTCGCACGCTGAGGGTTCCGAGCCCAAGTACCTGGAGGGACGCTGGGTGACCGATCTTGCGGAGCTCGTGCCCATGCACCGGCGCTACGCCGACGTGGTGCGCGAGGTGGCCGCGACCGAGGGCGTGCCGTTGTGCGATCTGGCCGCCGCCTTCGAGGGCGTGCCCCTGGAAGAACGCCGGCAGCGTCTCTTCCTGGAGGATGGGATTCACTTTCAGGACCTCGGGGACCGCTATGTCGCGGCCGCTCTGTACCGCTGCTTCGAGGATCACGGGTTGCTGGCGTATCTGGGTTAGGCAATGGGTCGGAAGAAGCGGCGGCGGAAGCAGGCGGGCGCCCGAGCGGACGCCGGCAGGGCACAGCCGGTGGGCGCAGGAAGCGATACGGTGCCGGGCTTCTGGCTCTGGCTGGTCGGGCTGTTCGCTGGAGCCTTCGCCTTGCGGCTCGCGGTCGCGGGCGCGCTGGCCGAGACCGTTCTCTTTCGAAGCCCGCAGCTCGATCCCCATGAGTTCTTGACCTGGGCACGTTCGATCGCGGCCGGAAACCCGATCTGGATTCCCAGCCACGCTCCCGGATACCCGTTCTTCTTGGGCTCGGTACTCGAGATCCTGGATGGATCGCTCGCGGGCGCCAGGGCCGTCCAAGCAGCTCTGGGAGGGGTAGTCTGCGTCGTTGTGGCGCTTCTGGGCCGGCGTTGGTTCGGGGCTTGGAGCGGACTCGCCGCCGGCGCCCTGGTCGCCCTTCAGGGACCGCTCATCTTTGTGGAGGTGAGCTTCCTGGCGGAAGGGCTCTTCGTTCTACTCCTGATGACCGCGCTCTTCGCTCTAGCTCGGATCCGGAGCGGGCACTGGTCGGGTGCGGTGAGCGGGCTCTTGCTGGGACTTGCGACCGTGGTGCGAGCCACCGGTCTCCTGTTCGTTCCCGCCTTTGCCCTGGCTCTCTGGTTGCGGCGGAGCGATGGCGGTACGGCGTCCTGGAAGACGCGAGTCGGGGCGGTCGCGGCCCTGGCGCTGACCTGGGCGCTCGTCGTCGTGCCGGTGGCCCGCGGTTTCGGCCAACGCTTCGAGGTGCCCTTCTTCCTTCAGGGTTTCGGCGGGCTCAACATCCTGATGGGGAACCATCCGGAGCACGAGGGCGTGCCCTACGCCCGCTTAGGGGAGACCTGGGACGAGGTGGCGGGCGAGGCCTACCGCGAAGGCGCCCGCAGCGTTGCCGATCGCGAGAGCTACTATCTGGGAAAAGCGCTGGAACTCACCCGCGAGAACCCACTCGGAGTGCTCCGTGGGCTCGCCCGGAAAGCGGTGTGGCTCACCCAGGCCGAAGAGGTTCGTGAGACGCACAGCTACTACTTCTTCCGGCAGCGCTCGGCGCTCCTGGGGCTGTTGCCCGGCTTCGGGCTGATCTTCGCTCTCGGCGTTGCCGGCCTCGGAATGGCGGTCCGTGAGCGCAGGCTCGCCTGGGGGTTGGGTGCCTATCTCGCCGCAACGGTGGCGAGCTGCATTCTCATCATCATGAGCTCGCGCTACCGGCTGCCGCTGGTGCCGGCTCTGGCGATTCCGGCGGGCTGGACGCTCTTCCGGCTCTTGAGCTGGGCGCGCGAGAAGCGCTGGCGGTCGCTCGGTGGGCTCCTGGCCGCGTGCCTGGTGCTTTTCGGCTTGTCCCATCTCTGGCGCCACGAGCCTTCCAGAGGGTTTGCCGAAGAACTGGGTCTGACCGCGAGCTCGCTCGAGCGGGACGGGAAGTTGGCCGAAGCCGAATCGACCTATCGCGAGGCGCTTCGGCTGGAGCCGGGCGCGGAGTACTCGTGGACGGGCCTGGGCCGGACACTCCAGCGCCAGGGCCGGCCGAACGAGGCCGAGGACGCCTTCCGCCGGGCGATCGCGGCCGGCCCGGGCTATGCAAAGGCGCACGGGGGGCTCGGCGCGCTGCTGTGGCAGCAGGGGCGAAGGTCCGAGGCGCTGAAGGCCTACCAGGAAGCGCACCGCATCGCACCGGATACGCCGACGATCGGCCGGGACCTGGGACGCCTGCTGCTCGAGCTCGGGCGTCTGGAGGAGGCCCGGACGGTGTTCGAGACCATGGTCCATTTCGACCGCAACGACGCCCGCTCGCTCCAGGCGCTGGCTCGCATCGCCGGAGCCTTGGGCGAACCGGCCCGGGGTCTGGAACCGGCTCGGCGGGCGGCAAGTCTGGACGGCGGCAATCCCGAGGCCTTGATCGTGCTCGCCATGGTCGCGACCGCCGCGGGAGAGGCCGACGAGGCGGCGCGGGCGATCGAGAGCGCCGCCCGGCTGGTTGGCGAGGGCGATCCCCGCGTCCGCTTCGCCCGGGCACTGTGGCTACGGGCGGCGGGGGAGACCGAGCGCGCGCAGGCCCTGCTGGAGCGGCTGCGGGGCGACTTTCCGGACTTCAATCCCGCGCAAGCGCTGGGAGGCTCTCCGGGAGCCTGAGTCTGCCGCCGGAGCGGAAGCACCGGACGGTATTCGGTAGGATTCTCTGGTCCGGTTCTTGCTCGGTTTCCCCGGGAGATCGAGCTTCGCCTCCGTTTTTCCCATGACCTCACGATCCCAGTTGCAATCAGCTGCCGAGCGCCGAGTGTGGGGCCGGTGCTCCGCGTGGGCTGCTTTGGGCGTGGCGACGTTGCTCGTGGCGGGGACTGCTCTTGCCGCGGCGGCCGAAAGCCGGCGTGAGCTCGTCGATATTGCCGCCGAGGCCGGTCTGGACTTCGTCCAGTTCAACGGCATGTCGGGTAAGCGCTATTTCGCCGAGATCGTGGGATCGGGCGCGGCTCTCTTCGACTACGACAACGACGGGGACCTGGACCTCTACGTAGTCCAGAGCGCGATGCTCGGCGGCGAGGACTCGGCCCAGGCTACATTTCCGCCGCAGGGCCGGGACGCGCCGCCGCGGGACCGGCTCTTCCGGAACGACTTGATTCGCGAGCCCGGAGCGCCACGCGCGCGCCCCAGATTCGTGGACGTCACCTCGGAAGCCGGCATCGAGGCGCTGGGCTACGGGGTCGGCGTAGCGGCGGGGGACATCGACAACGACGGCTGGACAGACCTCTACGTGACCAACCTAGGCGCCAATCAGCTCTGGCGCAACAACGGCGACGGCACTTTCTCGGACGTGACGGTGCCGAGCGGCACTTCCGGCCGCCACTGGAGCGTGTCGGCGGCCTTTGCCGACTACGATCGCGATGGCTGGTTGGACCTCTACGTCGCCAACTACGTGGAGTACCGATTGGCGATCGACAAGGCTTGTGTGTCGGCGACCGGTGTTACCGACTACTGCGGTCCGCTGGCCTACGCTCCGGAGGCCGACAAGCTCTACCGCAACCGCGGCGACGGCACGTTCGAAGAGGCGAGCCTGGCCGCCGGCCTGGACACCGAGACGCCGCGCAGCGGCCTGGGGGTCGTGGCCGGGGACTTCAACCTGGACGGCTGGATCGACCTCTATGTCGCCAACGACCAGATGCCCAACCTGCTGTGGGTCAATCAGCGGGACGGGACTTTCGTCAATGAGGCTCTGCTGGCAGGGTGTGCCGTTTCCGAGACCGGAATGGCCGAAGCCAGCATGGGCGTCGTGGTCGGCGATTTCGACGACGACGCTGATGAAGACCTATTCATGACCCATCTCACGCGGGAGACGAACACGCTCTATGTCAATGACGGCTCCGGTTTTTTCGAGGATCGGAGCCGGGCCAGCGGTCTGGGGACGCCCAGTTTTCAGCACACCGGATTCGGCGTCGTTCTGGCCGATCTGGATCTGGACGGTCTCCAGGATCTCTATGTCGCCAACGGCGCGGTGCGCGTGATCGAGGAGCTCGCCCGGACCGGGGACGTCTACCCACTCGAGCAGCCGGACCTCGTCTTCCGCAACCTGGGAGGAGCGCGGTTCCAGGACGCCTCGGCCGATTGGGGCGAGGTCCTTGCTCGGACCGAGGTCGGCCGCGGTGTGACGGCCGGAGACGTGGATTTGGACGGCGATCCCGACCTGGTCACGGTCAACAACTCCGGCCCGCTGTGGTTGCTCGAAAATCGGGGTGGCGAAGAAGATGCGCGCCACTGGATCTCGGGCCGCTTCCTGGTGGCGCCGGGCGGGTGGGACGCCTACGGCAGCCGGATGGTCGAGGCGTCAAGCGAGGGCCTGCGCTCGCGCCGCATCGGCACCGATGGCAGCTACGCTTCGGCCACAGCGCCGGCTCCCACGGTGGGTTTGGGTGAATCGGCGGCGCCACGCGAGATCCGGACGAGCTGGCTGGGCGGCCGCGAGACCGTTTGGCGCGGGCTGCCGGTGGATCGGCACTACGTCTTCGTCCGCGACCCGGAACCGGCGTCCGACTAGATGGCCGGGTCGTTTCTTCTTCGGACCGCGCCGCCGACGAAGGCCGCCGCCGTGGCTGCCGTCGTGGTCGCCACCTTGGGACCAAGCGAGCCGGCGGTGGCGTCGGAGACGACCGCCGCCTCGGCGCCGGCCGCGCTACCCGAGGTGCCGATGCCGGCGATCGACAACCTGGAAGCGTACTCCCAGGAGCAGCTCCGGGAAGCCAAGAAGCGTCTGGACACGGTTCTGGAGGAGTCCGACGATCCAGTCCTCCGGTCCGAGGCGTTCGGCTATCTGGGCAAGCTTCTCTACGTCTACGATCTGACCGCGGCGGCCCGGGTGAGTTTCGCCAACGCGCGCGACCTCTATCCGGAAGAGCCGTCCTGGCACTACCTTTTGGGGGCGATCGATCAGTTGGACGGGCGCCATCAAGAAGCCGCCGCCAGTTTCAGCTCGGTGCTGGAACTCGAGCCCGGCGACGTTCCGGCCCGGATCCGGCTGGGCAATTCCCTCTACGACCTGGACCGGTTGGACGAGGCCGAGGCCGCCTTCCTGGCCGTGCTCGAGACGGAACCCCGGCATCCGTCCGGTCTCTTCGGGCTGGGCAAGGTCGAGCTGGCCCGCGGCTGGCTGGAGGGTGCGATCGCCCACCTAGAAGAGGCGCTGGCCATCCAGCCCACCGCGACCACGATCCATCATCAACTCGGGCTGGCGTATCGCAGGGCTGGGGACCTGGACCGCGCCCGAGAGCACCTGGCGAAGAACAGCGGGGTGCGGGTGCAGTTTCTGGATCCCCGAATTCAGAACTTGAGCGAGCTGCTCAAGACCTCGCACGTCTTCTTCAAGGCAGGCGTTGACGCCGCCCGTCAGGGACGCTTCGAAGAGGCCATCCGTCAGTTTCAGCTTGCCGTGGCAGAGGAGCCCGACGGCTCGTTCATCCACTACAACCTGGCGCTGGCGTACCTGCATCTGGGTCGCCGGCCGCAGGCCGTCGAGAGCCTAGAGCGATCGGTCGAGTTCGATCCCGAGTTCCGGAACGGGCACTTCAACCTGGGAACCCTGGCCGCCGAGGACGGACGGTTGTCAGACGCCGAGCGTCACTTTCGACGCGCGGTCGAGATCGACGCCGACGACCTGGAGGCGCATCTGGAATGGGTGGTGGCGCTGAGTCGTCTGGATCGGTTGGACGACGCGGCCGGAGAGGTGGCCGAGATCCTGCGTCGCGACCCGGAGAACCCGCGGGCCAGGCTGCAAGCGGGCGTGCTGGCGGCGCGCTCGGGCCGGCTCCAAGCGGCCAGAGCGAATCTCGAGGCGGTGCTGGATAACGCGCGCGCCGAGCCGCAGGGCCGGGCCGAGGCCCACGCCCAGCTCGGCCTCGTGTTCGAGCGCGCCGGATCCGCTGCTGCCGAGGAGCATCTGCGCGCGGCGGCCGAGCTCGAGCCGGTTCGCGAGCGTCTGGAGCCGCTGGCGCTCTGGCTCGGCAGGAGCGGCCGGTTCGCTGAGGCCGCCGAGGTCTACGAGCGCATCCTGAGCGCGGGCGAGGCCGACAAGGACGAACGGGTCTTTGTGGGCCTGGCGATGGCGAACCTCTTGGGGCGTCGAGATCTCGACGCTCGGCGCGCGCTGGAACGGGGGCTCGAGAGCCTGCCCGGGAACCTGACCCTCGGGCATCTGCTGGCGCGGGTTCTGGCCGCCGCGGACAGTGCCGAGGTTCGGGACGGCCCGCGTAGTCTCGATTTGTCCCAACGGATCTTCCAGCTTGCGCCGTCGCTCGAGCATGCCGAAACCGTGGCCATGGCCTTCGCGGAGTTGGGCCGGTTCGAGGAGGCCATGGACTGGCAGCGGAAGGTGATCGAAAGGGCCGGCCGGTTGGGCGGTGAGGCGATGCTGCCAGCCGCGCGCGAACGGCTGGCCGGCTACGATCGTGGCGAGCCGTGCCGGTCGCCGTGGCGCTAGCAGCACTGCTGTCTCGATGTCGGCTCTAGGCCGCTACGGTGTTGCCTGGATCGCGAGAGGCTGACTACCGGAGGGCGAGCTCGGCCAGCTCGGGATCGCGCGGCCACCGGGACCGAGCCTGACGCAGCAGCCCGGCCGCCGAGCGCGTGTCGTTCATCGCGCGCAACGTCCGTACGGCCTCGGCGAAGGCATGCGGAGTCGGATTCGTATCGACCATGCGCCGTAGGGTCTCGCCTGCGCCGTTCGGGTTTCCAGTGAGGGCGTACAGATAGGCGAGATGGGTGTACGAGGCCAGCTCGTTGGGCGAGAGAGCGATCTCCCGCTCGAAGGCGGCGGCCGCGGGACCGGCTTCGCCGAGGCGGGCGAGGGCCGTGCCTCTGAGGAAGAACAGGCCGCGCAAGAGCACCGGATCGCCGCCCGACGCTTCCTCTTCGACGGCTTGGCTCAACGCCACCGCTTCCTGGAGTCGCCCCTGCCGGATGCGCAAGTCCACTTGGGTGATGAGCGGCCCCAGCCTGCGGCCGCGTTCGGGCAGGGCCCCCTGAATGAGCGCTTCCGCATCGTCCAGGCGTTCCTGGCGGACGGCGATCTGCGCCAGGATGTCCAGGGCCACCTCGTGCTGGCCGCGGGCGAGTTCGGCGTGGGCTCGCGCCTGGTCGAGGTCTTGGGCTTCCAGAAACATCTCGGCCGCGGCGAGCGCGATGTGCGGCGCCCCGCCCGAGAGCTCGAGGGCCCGCCGGAAGGCCTGCTCGGCCTGGTCGAACCGGCCCAATCGGTGCCGCGCCTTGCCGAGATGCTCCCAGGCGTCGATGAGCTGGGGTTCTTCGGCGACCGTGGCCGCGAAAGCCTGCTCGGCCCGGCCGTACTGGCTCTGGAAGAAGTAGCCGAAAGCCCGGCCCAGGCTGGCAACGACGTGCATCCGGTCTTTCGGGTCGGCGAGAGGGGCGCCGTCCTCGGCGGCCACCGAGCCGACATAGCCGAGCGCCGCCAACTTGGCCCGGTCCTCGTCGCCGGCGTCGGTGGGCCGGGCGAACGAGAAGCCGAACTCGTCGAGCCGTTTGCGCAGGCGGGCGAAGTCCGAGCGGTTCGCGGCGGCGACGTTGTCGAGCTCTCCGGGATCTCGATCCAGATCGTAGAGCTCGGGCCGGGGCGCGGCGATGAAGTGCCACTTGCCTTGGATGACCGACGCCAGATCGCTCCACCCATAGTGCAGCCGGGGATAGAGCGACTCGGCGTAGATCGGGCGATCGGCGGCCGGTGATGCCGCCAACAGAGAGCTTCCTTGAAGACCCGGCTCCGGGGTCTCGCCTACGACCTCGAGCAGAGTGGGGTAGAGGTCCACCAGTTGCACCGGTGCCGCGACCGCGTCTCCGCCTCGCTTGGAGTCGGGGAGCTTGATCAAGAGCGGCACTTGGAGGTTCTCGCGGTACACGAGGACCTCGTGCTCTTGCTGCTCGTGCTCACCGAGGCCCTCGCCATGATCCGAGGTCAGGACGATGACCGCCGAGTCGTAGAGGTCCCATTCCTCGAGCTTCTGGAGGAGGAGCCCCACCTGGCGATCGGCCTCCGCTACCTCGCCGTCGTAGGGCCGGTCGGGATAGCGCGAGCGGAACGGCTCCGGCGGCGTGTAGGGAGAATGCGGTTCGTAGGTGTGGAAGAAGTAGAAGAACGGCCCGGAGCGCACGGAGGCAAGCCAGTCCAGGGAGGCCTCGAAGGTCTCGGCGCCGGAGCGCTGGAGGCGTCCCAAAGCGGCCTGAGCGGCGAGCGCGATGTCGTCCTCATAGTGGTCGAACCCGGAGCCGATGCCGGTGCTGGATCGGAGCACGTAGGCCGAGATCGCGGCCCCGGTTCGGTAGCCGAGATCTCGGAGGCGTGCCGGCAGCCAGGGCCCGTCCGTGGCGTCGAGACGGTAGCCGAGGTTGTCGCGCACGCCGTGTTCGGGCGGCAGCTGCCCGCTCAGCATCGAGGCGTGGGACGGCAGCGTCAGCGGGACGTGGCTGTAGGCACGCTCGAAGAGGATCGAATCGTCGCGCAGCCGGTCCAGGTTCGGGGTCTCGACCGCCGTGTAGCCGTACATCGGCAACCGATCGGATCGGAGCGTGTCGATCGAGATCAGGATGATCGGCGGACGAGCCGGAGCCGTTTGCGCGGCGGGCCGACACGAAAAAGCCGCGATCGTGAGGACGGCGACCGCGGCTAGAAAACGAAACCAGCGCTGATCTCGGGCGCCCGGAGCACGAACGGCTCTATGCCGCGCGTAAGCCAGCCCGGCCGCATCACCGGAGTCGTGAGGCGAAACCGCGGAGGCTCCGGCATGCCGGACGAGCGATCGACGGCGGTGCAGACGCCCCGTCGGTACGCCGAGACGCCCGATGGCGGCGGAACGCAGCGGACTCAGGCAGTTGCGGCTTCGCAGTAGACTCTCGGCGAGCAGATTTGACTAGTTGAGATACTTGAGAAACTCGTTCACTTCCGCCGCGTGCGCGGACTCGGGATCGAGCTCGAGCAGCTTGCCGAAGTCGGCCTTTGCCTCTTCGGTCTGGTTGCGGTTGAGGTTGACCAGACCCCGGTAGTAGTACGCCTCGGCCAGGCTCGGATTCTCGTCCACGGCCCGGTTGAAGTAGCCGAATGCCTTGTCCACGTCGCCTTCGTTGTAGAGCCGGATGCCGATGTTGAGCACCATGTCGGCCGGCAGCGTGACGTCTTCCGGAAGGCGCGCGAGGTACTCGCGGGCCTCGTCCTCGCGGCCGGTACGCGTCAGAAAGTCGGCGGTGATCTGCAGCAGCTGGACGTTCTCGGGATCCAGTTCCAGGGCGCGCTGAAGGGTCTCGATGGCCTTGTCGGTCTGGCCGTCGCTGTCGAACGAGCGCGCCATCATCAGGAGCACCTGACCCTGCGCCGCCGGGTCCAGGATCTCGAGGACTTTTTCGAGCTCGCCGCGAACCGCCTCGTTGTTGTTCTCGAACTCGTAGGTCTTGGCGAGCTGGAGGCGGATATGAGCCTGTTCGGCCTCAGGAATCAGAGGGAGCGATTTCAGGTACTCGGCTCGGGCCGCCTCGGCATTGCCCTCCTCGAGATAGGTGTCGCCGATGCGGGAGCGAAGCCTTGCCGCCTGCTCCTCGGGAAGCTGGGCCAGCGCGTTCTCGTAGGCCGCCCGCGCCTCGGCGTACTTCTTCTCCTCGAGCAGGCCGTCGCCCACCGAGATGACGCCGAAGGGATCTGGAACCAGAACGATCTGGACCGGCTTGCCGGCTTGGAACTCGTTGACCGCGTACGCGCCTTGAGAGGGCTTGTAGCCGTCGGCGTCGATGAGCACGGTCCAGAGACCGCCGCCCAGGCCGCCGAAGCCGAACTTGCCCTTCTTGTCCGTGTACTTGGGCCCCGGGCCGTTGCCCTCGGCGTCTTTGTACATCTGAATGCGGGCGCCCTCGATCGGGTTGCCCTTGTCGTCTTTGACCGAACCGAATGCACGCCCTTTCCCTGCCCAAGACTGCGCGAAAACCGGCGCCGACGCGACCGCCAAGCTGGCTACCGCGACCACCGCCAGACTGGCGAATTGCTTGCGAGACATCCTCTTTCCCTCCTGGAAAAACCTTGTCGAAACTTGTGAGCAAAAGGCGTCGGAACGCCTTTCGCGAGTCTACTACAGGGCCTTTTTGCAAGAAGAAAGCCAGGGCGTGGCGCGGGGGCATGGTCAGGCTGGCAGGCACGGCGCATCTTAGGACGACGCTTCGACTTCCTCTCGATCGCCTCGGAAGACGGTGCGGTTTTGTCGCTGCCGTCCTCGGCTCCAAGGACCTTGTACTCGTTTCTCCGTGCCGGCCGGGAGCGGGCGGTGCCGTGTGGGACGGGCCGCGCTGTTCGGCCTCCGAGTTGGTAGGCGCGGCCCTGCGCCGACCTTCGCACCGGCTCGAGAGGGGCCTCCGTTCGTGGTTCCGGGCGCTCGGTCCGAGCCCCGCACAACCACCGCCCGCTCCTCAGCCTCAGCTCTGCCGCCTCATGGCGACGGCCTTCTTGTGGGTCGTTCCAGGGCAATCACTCCCGCCGGGCTCGTTCAAGGTCAACCGCTTTGGCTCCTGGAGTCGTCGGAGGGCCGCGAGCCGTTTCGCTTCCTGATACCGCGGTTTCAGAGTCGCTTCAGGAGCGAGGCCGGCAGGACGTCCGGGGGGCTTCGCGGCAAGCGCTCGGAATCAATGTTCCGGAAGCCCTCACTGGCTTGCGCGAAGCCGCGTGCAGGCGGACGCCAGTCCTCGCAAGTCTCCTAGCGGCCGCCGTCCCTCGGCGCTCTCGCCGGCCGGAGGCCCGCCCAACGGATCGGACGTGCGGAGTTCGGCCGAAGGGTCTCCCGCGTCTGTTGTCTGCTCCGGTCCTCGGGGATGAAGGCCGGGCCCGCCTCCTTGTCGGCTGGGAGCGGACGGTGCCGTGCGGGACGGGCCGCGCTGGGAGGCCTCTGGAGTGGTGGACGCGGCCCTGCGCCGACCTTCGCACCGGCTCGAGAGGGGCCTCAGTTCGTGGTTCCGGGCGCTCGGTCCGAGCCCCGCACAACCACCGCCCGCTCCTCAGTCTCAGCTCTGCCGCCTCATGGGGACGGCCTTCTTGTGGGTCGTTCCAGGGCAATCACTCCCGCCGGGCTCGTTCAAGGTCTACCGCTTTGGCTCCTGGAGTCGTCGGAGGGCCGCGAGCCGTTTCGCTTCCCGATACCGTGGCTTCAGAGTCGCTTCAGGACCGAAGCCGGCAGGACATCCGGGGGCTCGCGGCAAGCGCTAGGAACCAAGGTTCAGGAACTCTCATTGGCTTGCGCGTAGCCGCGTGCAGGCGGACGCCGAGTCGTCGCAAGCCTCCTGGCGGCCGCCGTCCCCCGGCGCTCCCGCCGGCCGAACGTCCGGGCCTCGTGGCGCGGGCGCTTGCCTCTGGTGCGCCGGCATAAAAAAAAGGACCGGGGGTTGCCCCCCGGCCCTTGGACCTCAAAGATTGAGGTTCGGCTTACCGCCAGTTCAGGCGGACGCCCAGACGGAAGATCCGCGGCGACAGGGTCTCGGTGACCCAGTCGAACTGCGAAGTATTCGTCTGACGACGCCGCTGCAGGACGAAACTCTCATCCAGCAGGTTGAAGGCGTCGATGCTGACCGTGAACCCGACGTTTCCGGTCGCTGCGAACTCCTTCTCGAGCCGCAGGTCGACGGTGTTGACGTCGTCCGAACGGAACGAGTCGATACCGCTCGTGACCTGAATGTCGCGCCGGATGCCATCGGACTGGCGAGCCCGGTGGTAGTACGGCAGCGGGGTGCCTTCACGACCAAAGAGATTGGCCGCGACGTTGAAGCCCCACGGACGGTCGGGAGCGACCTGGTACATGCCGTTCAGGTTCCACTGGTACGAGCTCTGGAGGAACACGTCCTGCTTGGCACCGGAACCGGCAGCCTGGACCGCAAAGAGACCACCCGCGTCGTCGAATCCACCCTCACCGTTGTTCGGGTCGTAGTTCGCGACGTAGGAGTTGCCGAGGCTGTACTCACCTTCGCCGAAGTTGAAGTAGCCACGGAGCATCCAGCGGTTGGACAGGCGCTTGATGAAGTTGACGCCGAAGCCCTCGTACTCGACCTCGCGGTCGGTGTTCTCGAGGAGCGAACCGCCGGTACGGCAGGCACTGCCACAGAAGATCGCGAAGACCGGCTCGTTGTAGGTCGAGCCATCGGGCAGCGTGCCGCTGACCGTGCCGTCCTGGACGAAATCAGCCGCCGTGGTGACACGGGTCTGACCGGTAACCGGATCGACGATGATCTCGCGCTCAGCGGAGAGCAGGTCGCTGGTGTTACGCAGCGTGACGTTGAATCCGGCCACGAACTCGGGCAGGAACGCGTGCTCGACCGAAAGCAGGATCTCGTCGGTGATCGACGGATCCAGATTCGGGTCGGTCCGGTTCGGGCTGACCGTGGAACCAGGGTTCGACGGATCGAAGTTGGTGGCACCGTCGAGACCGAGGATGGTCTCACCTTCCTGGTAGACGAGGTCGCCATTGGCGTCGTCGTAGACCAGGTAGGCGTAGGCGTCACCCAGCGGGTTGACCTGCTGGATGTTGCCGGTCGACAGCTGCTCGGGGAACTGAGCGAAGCTCGCCCGGAGGAGAGTCTTGTTCTCCTCACCCAGAGCGTAGGTCACGCCGATACGCGGCGAGATCGTGTCCCAGTCGAAACCAGGATCGATGCCGTTGATCGACAGAGCCGGAAGCAGATCCGGGAACGCGGGGTTCGCCGGAATCGAGAAGGCCTCGTTGAAGCCCTCCTGCTGATCCCAACGGAAACCGACGTTGACCGTCCAGTCACCGGCGCTGATCGTGTCCTGAGCCCAGAAGGACGTGTAGTCCTGCGAGATCAGAGGCGTCGCGCCACGGTGGGCGACCACGTACTCGGTGTTACCCGGAACGCCGAACAGGCCGAGGTCGACGACGAAGATGTCGCGGCCGGCCCAGTTGAAGTTACTCACGGTCTCGAAGTTGCGCTCGCGAGCGCCGAACTTGATCTCGTGGTTGGTCGAACCGGTGTTGAAGAAGTAGTTACCGTCAACCTTGATCTCTTCCGACGGACGGCTCGAGTTCCCCGAGAGGAAGCTGTTCTGCCAGACACCATCGGCGGTCCAGGAAGTCTCGGGCGTGGCCTCGAGGCTGCCGGCGCCGGCGCAGGCGATGCAGGTCAGGCCGAAGCCGCCGTCCACCTTCGCCCAGGTGCCGCCGAGGAAGAAGTTCGAGCTGAAGACGTGGGTGTCTTCGAACTTGATGATCGCCGAGGGACCACGCTGGTTCCAGGCCGTGGCCTGGGGGCGGGTCGGGCTGGCGTTCCGGCCGAACTTCTGCTTGTCACCGTTGTTCCACGAACCCTGAGCCGAGTTCGAGCCCGAAAGCGACGCGTTGAACTTGAACGCGGTGTTCTCGAGCACGGTGTCGTCGCTCTGGACGTCAGCCAGGGTGCGGCCGCCGGTGCGGTTGCGGATGTCGTTGTTGCCAAACGAGCCCCAGAACCAGAGCTTGTCGCGCATCACCGGACCACCGGCCTCGAGGCCGTATTCCGTGATCTGGCGAATGCTGTTGCCGACGAAGCCCGACTGGTTGTCGGCCAGGTCCGCGTTGCCGGACTCCAGCACGTTGATCGTCTGGGTGAAGACGTCGAACGCGTTCGAGTCGGTGCGCAGGATGCGGGCCGAACCGCGGAACTCGTTGGTGCCACGCTTCGTCACCAGGTTGACCGAAACGCCGGCCGCCGACTTGGTGACGTCGGTGCCACCCGTCGAGAACTGCATCTCGGTGAACTGGTCGAAGTCGTAGTAGGTCGAGGAAGCGCCAACGGCCGCCATGTCGGTGATCTCGACGCCATCCACGAGGAAGGCGTTCTCATCGTCCGACACGCCGGGACCGGTGAACGTCGACTGCTGGCCACTTTCGTTGCCGCCGACGTTGATGCGATCGACCATGACGCCCGGGGTCTGGGAAAGTACCGACCAGGGATCACGAGCGGTCGGGATCTTCTCCAGCTCGACCTGCGAGATCGTCGTACCCGCGCCGATCTTCTTCTCATCGAGAAGAGGACTCTCAGACGTGACCGTGATGGTCTCCGTCACGGCGGCGGAAAGCGTCGCCTCGACGTTGGTGTTGCGCGCAACACGAACGTTGACGGCCGGGTACTCAACGGTACCGAAGCCATCCAGTTGGAGCGTCAGCTGACAATTGCCCGGGTCGATCGCCAGGAAGCGAGCTTGCCCCTGACCGTCGGTGATCTGGACCTGGGCGCCAGCGCCGCAGTCCAGAGTCGTCGTCACGCCCGGTAGCCGGTTGCCATCGGTATCGCTGGCAACGACGTAAACGTTACCGGTCTCCTCCTGAGCAACCGCGAAACCCGCGGCACCCAGGACGGCGACGACACCCAAGACAATCAGCTTGCGTAAGACGCTGTTTCTCATACACAAACCTCCTTGGTTGTGGTTAGTTGGAATCCCCGATTGGCCTCATGGCCGTTCGGGAATTCCGCGGACACACTATGCTTAGAGCCACAGGCAAACTTCGACTGAAACGACACAGTCGATTCCGTCGCGGACCCATGGCTCGATGCGGCGAACTGTACACTAGTCACGACAGCAAGGTCAAGCAAGGCCACTGCCAACTTTTCGATAGCCTCCAGGGGCGGCCTAAGTAGCTGTCACAATTGAAGTTGTCGGGACGAACCGGGTAGTCGGAATCGGTTGTCGCAGCAGGGGTGTCCGGGGCCTTGGATGGCGGCGGATCCAATGTTTTGGATCCCGTTTGGAGGTCTGGCGCAGCGGTCTCGAGAAGAGCCTGAAAACCCTGGAGCTTTGGGCTTCGTAGTTTGAATTCGACGCGTGGGCTGGATCTTGCTTTCCTTGGAAGGCACCGAGCGACTCGGCTCTCTGTCGATCTCATGGATCCCGCTGATCTCGGCCCGTTCTTGCGGATGTCGTCTAACCTGAACTTCTCCAGACCCTCGAGCCGGCGTGGCGCCGGACGGGGGCTCGTGGTCCTGTTGGCGCTGGTTGGGCTGGTGCCGGCGGGATGCTCGCAGTACCAGGCCTTCGACGCCGATCGCTACGTCACCGAGAAGGCTCTCGATCGCGTCCCGGCCGAGCTCCGGCACCAAGTCCAGGTTCCCTCCCAGTTGGACGAGGCCACCCGGCTTGCCGTCGCGGAGATCCTGAGCCCAGTGGGAAGCGAGAAACGCAGGACCGAGGAGATCATCGACTACATCTTCAGTGGCCTCGATCTCCAGTACTCGCTGACGCCGACCCGGGACGCCAGCGACACCTTCTTTTCCCGCGAGGGCAACTGCCTGTCGTTCGTCAACTTGTTCGTGGGCATCGCCCGCGAGCAGCGCCTCAATCCCTTTTACGTCGAGGTCGAGGACTACCAGCGCTGGAACTACAAGGACGGCGTGGTGGTCAGCCGCGGGCACATCGTGGCGGGGATGACTATCGACGGCGACCTGTCGACGTTCGACTTCCTGCCGTACCGGGCCAAGGCCTACAGGGACTTCAAACCCATCGACGACCTCACGGCGATGGCCCACTTCTACAACAACCTGGGCGCCGAAGCCTTGATGGAGGGCGATGTCGCAAGCGCGGAGCCGCATCTCAGAATCGCCACCGCTCTGGCCCCGGACTTCGAGAAGGCGGTGAACAACCTGGGCATCATCTACTTGCGCCAGGGGAGGCTGGACGACGCTGCCAGGCTCTACTCGCGTGGGCTCGAACTCCATCCCGCCAGCGTGCCGATCATGAGCAACCTGGCTCGCACCTACCAGGAGCTGGGTGAGTTGGACCGGGCCAAGGTGCTACTGGACGAGCTCGAGCAGGTCAACGAGACCAATCCCTTTTTCTTCGTCTATCGGGGCGAGCAGGCGCTGGCGGAGGGGGATCCCGGAACCGCTCTGGAGTACATGCGCCGCGCCTTGCGCACCGACAGCGAAGTGCCGGAGGTTCACGTCGGCCTGGCCAAGGTCTTTGTCGCCACCGGCAGCCTCGATCGAGCCCGGCATCATCTGCAACGGGCGCTGCGCCTCGACGCAACCCATGCCGAGGCTCGCCGCTACGCGGCGATGTTGGATTCTGGAGCGGACTCGTCGCGTTGAAGCGCGCGCTCGCCGCTCTCGCGCTGGTCTCGTGGACGGCGGCCGCCGTCCACGGAGCGGTCTCAGCGGGCGCTGATCCGACACCTGGCGAAACGCCCAATCCGGCGGCCGACGATGCCCGGCGCGAGCTCTACCGGAGCGTTTCGCGCCTGATGTCGCCGGAGGCCAAGGTTCGCAAGAAGGCGGCGCGCTCTCTGGCCGGCTCGGCGGATCTTTCCCTGGTGCCGGCGCTGGTCGATACGGTTTTCTTCGTTCCCTACCAGAACCGAAAGCAGATTTTCTCGGTGCTTCAAGAGCTGACCGGGGTCGAACACTCGGGCTACTACGAGTGGATCGAGTTCGTGGGCCGGCGCGAGGACCTCACCCCGGGCCCCCTGTATCCGGAGTGGAAGAGCGCTCTGTTGCAGAAGATCGACCCCGAGTACCGCAAGGTGTTCTACCCGGGAGCGCCGGCCCGGATTCGGCTCGAAGAGGTGGTCTCCGGGGGCGTGCGCCTGGCGGGAATCCCGGCTCTGATGGATCCGCCCACCCTTGCCGGCGCCGAGGCTCGCTATCTCAAGCCGGACGAGCGCGTTTTCGGCGTGCTGGTGGACGGCGAGGCGCGGGCCTACCCGCACCGAATCATGTCGTGGCACGAGATGCTGAACGACACGATCGCGGGCCGGCCGGTCACCCTCAGCTTCTGTACCCTGTGCGGCTCAGGGATTCTGTACGACGCGTCGACACCTTCCGGAGGGCGGCGCATCTTCGAGACCTCGGGATTGCTGTACCGGAGCAACAAGCTCATGCTGGACCGGTCCACCTACAGTCTGTGGAGCAACCTCACCGGCGAGCCGGTCTTCGGACGGCTGGCCAACAGTCCGATCCAGCTCGAGGTTCTGCCCGCGACGGTGACGACATGGGAGGACTGGTTGGCGAGCCATCCCGACACTCGAGTCCTGGATCTCAAGGCGCTCGAAGCCAGTCATGGCCGCAAGTTCGGATTTCGGTATCTGCCCGGTGCCGCCGATCGCGCGCGGCAGGGAGTGGCGTTTCCGGTCTGGCTCAAGAGCGACCGTTTCGAGCGCGACACCGAGGTCTATACATTGCGCCTCGAGGGGGTGGCCAAGGCTTATTCCCTGGCAGGCCTCTTCGAACGCGGCGTCACCCAGGACGAAGTGGGCGGGCGCAAGATCGTGCTGGTCGCAGCCGAAGAAGCGAGGGCCGTGCGCGCCTACGACGCCGGCGAGCGGAGCTTTCGCGGCACCGCCGAACCCTGGGTCCTGGAGGACGAGCAGGGGGGGCGCTGGCGCGCCGGCGAGCTCGCTCTCGAGCCGACGACGGCCAAGCAAGGAGGGTTGGAGCGAATCGCCGGCCACACCGCCTTCTGGTTCGGCTGGTTCGCGTTCTACCCGAATACCGAGGTGTATACTGACTGACGCTTTCGAGAGCGAAGTCCCGGGCCGCACTCGTCCTGGGCGCGTGATTCCGGCGACTGGTCGCGACTCGATGCTGCGGCGGTGAGCCGCTGAGGCGACGCCAGAGAGGAGAAGGTTGTGAAGAGGATTCGAGGCTCTCGGAAAGTTCCCGCGACACTCGCCGCCAGCCTAACACTGGCCGGCCTGGCCGTCCTCACCGCCGGATCCTCCGTTGCTTCAGTCGAGATCGACCGCTCCTTTGCGGGTCGCACCGACGTCATCGAGGTCCAGATTCCGGTCAACGTCGTCGGTCGCGACGGCGAGCCGGTGCGTGGACTCACGGCCGAAGACTTCGAGATTCTGGACGAAGGCAAGAAGCAGGACATCCGAGACTTCGAGGTCATCGACCTCGAGGTCTTGGAGCCAGGGGAGACCCGGACCGAGATCGAGACCGCGGTTCCGGCGAGTGCTCGGCGCCACTTCTTGCTGCTCTTCGACCTCTCGTTTTCGAAACCCCACTCGATCATGCGCGCCCGGGAGGCGGCCAGACAGTTCGTGCTGAACGAGGTTCACGAGACCGATCTGGTGGCGGTAGGCACGCATTCGGTGGAGCAGGGCGCCCAGCTTCTCGTCACCTTCACTCCCGATCGTGGGCAGGTGGCCCGCGCGATCGATACCCTGGGCGCGCCGCGGCTGCTCAACCTGGCGCGTCAGGATCCGCTTCGGTTCATCATCGACAACCCAGACGACATCGAGGCCATCGCCAGCTCCGAGCTCAACGATCTGACCAACGAGTCGCAGACCACCGGGCTTCAGCAAAGCGTTGTCGCTCACATCCGGGTCATCGCCAAGGAGATGGCCAAGATGGAGCGGAGCTTCGCCCGCGGGCGAGTCTCGTCCTGGTCGCGCTCGATGGCCGAGCTCGCCAAGTATCTCGACAGCGTGCGCGGCCGCAAGCACGTCGTCTACTTCTCGGAAGGTTGGGATGGCCGCCTGCTGCTCGGGCGCAATCCGGACGCCCAGGACGCGGAGACCCAGCAGGACTTACAGAACCTGCAGACGGGCAACCACTTTCTGGTCGATACGGACGACATCTACGGCAATACCGGACTGCAAAGCCAGATGGACCTCATGGTGGAGGAGTTTCGCCGTGCCGACTGCGTGATCCAGGCTGTGGACATCTCCGGCCTGAGGGCCGACCGGGCCGATGAGGAACGAGTCCGGTCCGTAGGGCGGGATGCTCTCTTCTTCGTCGCCAATGAGACAGGCGGCGAGCTCTTTGAAGACGCCAACGACTTCACCCAGGAGCTGAACACTGTCCTGGAGCGCTCTTCGGTGACCTATCTGCTCACGTTTCAGCCCACCGATGCGGCCCATGACGGACGCTACCACCGGCTCCGCATCAAGGTGCGCGGCGCACGGGGTTCGCGGGTCTCGGCGCGCAAGGGCTACTACGCGCCCCGGCCGTACGAGGAGCTTCATCCTCTGGAGAAGGGCCTGTTGGCGTCGGACGCGATCGCCACAGCCTCGAGCTCCAACGACGTCCCGATGCAGGTGCTTGCTGCCGCTTTCCGTGCCAGCGAGGAGCAGGCCTACGTTCCGGTGATCGTGGAGGTCGGAGGCAAGGACCTCGTCAAAGGCATGGAAGGGGGCCGGCTGCCGGTCGAGTTTTTTGCCTATGCCACCGATGAGCGGGGCGAGATGAAGGACTTCTTTACGCAGATGGTTAGCCTCGACGTCAGCCGGCAGCGGGCCACTTTCGAGAGCACCGGGCTCAAGTACTACGGACACATGGATCTGGCTCCGGGCAGCTACCTTTTGCGCGTTCTGGTGCGCAATGCCCGTACGGGCCGAACCGGCCTGCAGACCGTGGAGCTCGAGGTGCCGGAGTACGCCGAGGCCGAGCCGATTCTGTTGCCGCCGTTCTTTCTGGAGGACAGCGGCCGCTGGTTCCTGGTCCGGGAAAAGCAGGCCGAGTTCCAGAAGTCTGTGGTCTATCCGTTCACGGTCAACGGCGAGCCCTACGTTCCAGCGGCGTTGCCCGCGGTCGCGGAGGGCTCAGGTGTGCAGGTCTGCCTGGTGGCCTACAACTTCAGCAACGAACAGCCTCAGCTCGACGGCGAGATCGTCAACCCCGACGGACAGATCGTGGCCGAGCAGCCGTTCGGAGTTATCGAGCGCACGGTGACCGGCATCGACGGGCTGGACAAGTTTCTGGCGACCTTCGAGCCGCGGGGACTGAGCGCCGGCAGCTACACGCTGCGGGTCGCGCTGACCGATCGCGTGAGCGGGGTCACCCAGACGAATTCGATACCGTTCGTCCTGGACTAGTTCTAAGCGTTGGGGCCGTGGTTGCGGCCCCGCCTTTGCAAGGAAACTCGCCAGCCGGAGGGACGAGTGCCGGGTGGTAGTGACCCGGCACTGCGTTTTCGACCGGAAGGGTGGCGTGGCCGCCCTCCCCGGCCTCCCAGGCGTCCCCCAAGCATCCGATAGAGTCCAGGAGAGGAGACACCATGAGACGACGATACGCGATGCCGCTTGCGGCGCTTGGAGTTCTGACGGTGCTCGCACCGGCGGCTTCCGAGGCCCAGAAGCGAGGCAAGAAGAAGGATCGTTTCGAAGACACGACCACCGTGGTCCAGGTCGAGATTCCGGTGCAGGTGATCCAGGACGGCGAGCCGGTGCGGGGTTTGACCGCGGCCGACTTCGAGATCACCGAAGGGCGCAGGAAGCGCCCCATCGTGGGCTTCCACGAGGTCGATCTGTCGCTCGAGCAGGCGGTGCCTGCGGCCGAGATTCCGATCGTGGCCCGGCGCCACTTCCTTTTCCTCTTCGACATGTCTCTGTCGGATCCCAACTCGATCGCGAAGGCCAGGCACGCCGCCATCGAGCTGGCCGAGCGGGGGCTCCACCCGGCGGATCTTGCCGGCGTGGCGACCTATTCGACGACCCAGGGCCTGCAGATGCCGCTCGGGTTCACCTCCGACCGGTACCAGTTGCGGGTCGCGATCGAGTCCCTCGGTTTGCCGCAGTTGGTGCAGGAGGTCCGGGATCCGCTCGGCATCATGATCACCGGGCTGTCCGATTTCTCACCTGCCGGCGAGGCCTCCGCCGGTGGCGGTGCTGGGGCCGGTGCTGGCGGCCGGCCGGACGTCGAGGCCGAGGTTCTCGAGCTCCTCGAATCCATGGTCACCACCACCCGGCGCAATGAGCGCAAGAACGATGTGCTCGCGCTGACCTCGTCCCTGGCCGAGTTGGCCGGGCTCATGAAGAGCGTCTACGGACGCAAGCACGTGGTCTTCCTCTCCGAGGGCTTCGACAGCTCCGTGCTGCTGGGCACCGGAGTCTCGACTCTCGAAGAGCAGCAGTCGGCCCAGCAGCAGACCGACGCGGCGATGTCGGGCCGGATCTGGGAGGTGGACTCGAACGCGCGGTTCGGCGACACCTCGGCCCAGAACGCCCTCCAGCTCATGGCGCAGGCTTTCCTGAGGGCCGACTGCACGATTCAGGCGGTGGACACCGGCGGGCTCCGCGCCGGTGGTGCGATCGGCGGCTCGACGGCGGACTCGGGCGCGGGCCGGCGTCGGGAAGACGGCCTCTACATGATGGCCGAGAACACCGGCGGCGAGTTCTACCGCAACTTCAACAATCTGAGCGAGGCCATGGGCAAGATGCTGACCCGGACGAGCCTGACCTACGTCCTGGCGATTCAGCCCGAGGATCTCGATTTCGACGGTTCCTTCCATCGGCTCAAGGTACGGCTGGCCAAGAATCTCAAGGGCGCCAAGCTGGTGCACAAGCCCGGCTACTTCGCGCCGCTGCCCTACGGCGAGCAGACCCCGTTCGAGCGCCGGGTCAGCGCGGCCGGGCTCATCATGGGTGGCGAGAGCGGCGGCGGGGTGGACACGGCGGTTCTGGCCACCCCGTTTCCGATGGATCTGGGTCATGTGTCCTACGTGCCGGTCCTGATCGAAGTCGGCGGGACGAGCCTCCTCGCGGAGCACTCCGAAGAGGTGCTGCCCACCGAGATCTACGCCTACGCCATCGACTCGAGCGGAACCATCCGAGACTATTTCTCGCGGATTCTGGGCTTTGACATGGCCAAGGCCGGAGACGTGATTCGCAACAGCGGCCTCAAGTACTGGGGCCACTTCGAGCTCGAACCGGGGGACTACGTCGTCCGGGTTCTGGTGCGCAACGGCCTCACCGGGGCCTTCGGCGTCGAGCGCCTGACGGTCCGGGTCCCGGACGTTGACGGCGGCGAGGTCGCGGTCCTGCCGCCGCTCTTTCCGGAGCCTTCGGGCAAGTGGCTCTTGGGCCGCGAAAAGGACGAGGACCGGGCCGACGTCGACTATCCGTACTTTCTGGGCGAGACGCCCTTCGTACCGGCCGCCAAACCGGTTCTGCAGCAGGGTCAAGTCGTTCCGGTTTCGCTGGTCGGGTTCAACCTGGGAGACGGCCCGCTGGAGGTCAGCTCCGAGGTCCGGGCTCTGGACGGCACCAAGGTCGGCACCGGCGAGATCGCTCTGGACGATCGGCCTACGACAGAAGCGGTCACCATGGACCGGTTGCTGCTGCGCTTCGCTCCGACGGGTCTGGCCGCAGGCCAGTACACGCTCGACATCACCGTTCGGGACGGCGGCTCCGGGACCAGCCGGACGACGTCGCTTCCGATCGTCGTGACCGGCTAGGTCGGGTCTTCCCGAGAGCGTTCGTCCCAAGCGTCGCGGCCGGCCGAATTGGAAGGCTTGCGGCCGGGACGGGTCGAGCTGCCCCTGACGCACCCTCGAAGACGTCGCCGGGCACGAAACGTCGAAGTCTCAGCCATGGCCCCGTTGAGGACAGCGGGGCTAGCGCTGGAGTTGCCGGAGCTACTGGAGCTACTTGAGCCAGGGCGCCCGGCAGGGTTGGCCACGCCGGTAGAGATCGAGCCGGTCGGCGGCGGCTGTCGCCAGGTCCTCGTGCCCCGCCTGACGCACGGCCTTCAAAATTCCCTGTTGCCAGCGCACGGCCTCTTCGAACGCACCCAGCTCGGCCAGCGCCATCGCGACGGTCTCGGCGTGGACCGGGTTGGGCGCGGCTTCGTACACCGCTCGTGCCAGCTGCAGAGCCCGACGGCCGTTCCGAATTTCAGCCTCCTCGCTGGCCGCGAGCAGGCGCGCCAGGACGTGACGGAGTCCGACATCCTCGGGAAAGACCGCCAGGCCGGCCTCGAGTCCTTCCAGCGCTTGCCGGTCGCGCCGCGCCAGGAGGCGAGTCACCGCCTGGCCAAACCGGGCCTCGACGTTCTCGGGCTGCTCGGCGACGAGCTGGGCGAGCGTGGTTTCGGCCCGATCGAACCGGCCGGCGGCGGCGAGCGCGTTGGCAAGCGCGAGGCGTAAGCCCGGACCCGTGCTCGCTGCATGAGCCGCTTCGAGCTGTTCGAGAGCCTCCGCCGGACGGCCGGACCGGCGCAGGAGTCCGGCGATTCGCTGGTGGAGGACGGATCGGCGCTCGGGCTCGCGGGTTAGGTCGAGCAGGCGGTCATAGACGGCGATCGCCTCCGCGCTCCGACCACGCTCGGCCATCCTCGTGGCTTGGTAGAAGAGCGCGCCAGGGTGGTCGGAGCTGGCCGCGAGGACCCGTTCGATTTCGCTTGCGGCCTCCGAGTCCAAGCCGCGGCGATCCAGGACTCTGGCGAGCTGGACCCTCAGATCGTGGTCCTGTGGAGCGAGCTCGAGGCTCGCGCGGTAGCTCGCCGTGGCCTGTTCGAGCCGGCCCAGGCGCTCCAGCAGGGTTCCCAGGTTGGCACGCGCGTCGGCGAAGTCCGGCGCCAGAGAAACTGCTGCTTCGAGGTGCGGCAGGGCGTCTTCGATCCGGCCGAGGCGCATCAAGATGGTGCCCAGGTTGAACCGGGCGGAGGCGTCCGCAGGCTGGCCTTCGAGCACGGTCTGGTACTCGCGAGCGGCTTCCTCGGCAAGGCCCAGGCCCAGCAAGGTCGCGGCCAGGGCCTGCCGGGCGCCGCCGTGCGTGGGATCGGCGGCCAGCGCCTCCTCGTAGGCGGCTCGCGCCGTTATGAGGTCGCCCGCGGCCCGCGCCGCCGCCGCGCGCACGATGTGGCCGCCACTTCCGGAGCGCAACGACGCTAGCGCTTCGACGACCGGATCCGGAAACGCGACCGGTCCGCGGTTCTGGCGCTCGAGCGCCGCGCGCGCCTTGGCGCGGTCTCCGACTTGGCGGTAGGCGAGCCCCAACTGATAGTGAGCCAGGCCCGCGCTGGGCTGGTCTCGGACCACCTGCTCGAGGAGCTGGATGGCGGTCTCGGCTTCGCCATCGGCGAGGGCGACCCGTGCGAGGCCAAAGCGCGCCGCCGGGCTCGCCGGATCCCGCTCGGCGGCGGCCGAGAACCGGGTGCGGCCGGTCTCGACGTCACCCAACTCGAGAGCCAGCCGGCCCGAGCGCACCAGCGCCGGCACGTCGCCGGCCCGGATCTCGAGGGCCCGGTCATAGGCCGCGCGAGAGGCTTCGAGCTCGCCTTCGAGCTCGCGCGCCACCCCCAGCAGGTAGCTTCCCTCGAAGTTCGAGCGCAGAAGAGAAGCGTTCTCGAGGGCGACGGCCGCCGCCTCGACCAGGTCGTAGGCCAGGTAGAGCTTTCCCAGCTCGGCGTAGGCCGAAGCCAGGGCGTCATCATTGGTGCGCCGCTGCCTGGCTTCTTCGAGGGCGCTACGGGCGGCTTCGAGCTGCGAGGCCACCGACGAGTCCATGGCCCCGAGGGTCGGGTGGGGCACCGCCACGAGCTCGCCGGCCTGCCCGACGTTTCCGACCGTGCCGATCTGTCCGGCCTCTCCCAGGTAGGGAACGAGCGCCAGAATGAAGGGCGCCAGCCGCCGGAACCGCGCCCGGGTCATTGAGCAGGTCATTGAGCGGATCCTCGGGAGGACTCCGGCTGGTCCTGGCGCCGCGGTCCGGAGGCCGGTTGGCCGCGGACGAAGGTGAGGTACGAGCGAGTGGGCGGGTCGTCGAGCTCGAGCCTGCCGCCGCCGGGCCAGGCAATGGTCAGCGCGCTCGGACGCTCATTACAGGGCTGGGCGATGAGCACCCTGGGATCGCTGGCCGAGGCGTAGCTGCCGTCGCTGTGGATCCGGCGTTGCCGGGAGCGTCCGGCCGGCTGGCCTATCGAAGGTGCCGAGGTGAGGCGCACCAGGCTGCCGTGGACGTCGGAGCCCGCGCGGGCGTCGAGCGCGCGCACGCCCAGCCAGCATTGCGGCGGGGCGGCGCTGCGGAAGGCTCGCACCGGCCCGCCGTTGTTGGCGACCACCAGATCGACGCCGCCGTCGTTGTCGAGATCGCCCGTGGCCAGACCGCGGCTCACCTCGGAGCGCAGCCAGTCGGGTCCTCCGGCGGCCGAGACGTCCCGGTAGGTTCCGGCTTCGGAGCGTTCGAAGAGCTGATTGGTCTGGTGCAGGGGGAACGGGTCGCCCAGCCGAGCGAGCGATTCGAGGATGCGGACCGCGCCGTTGGCGGTCGCCAGATCCAGGTCGCCGTCGCCGTCGAAATCGACAAACGCCGCCCCGAACGAGGTCTGCTTCAAGCTGGGGCCGGCGAGACCGAAGCGGACGGTCTCGTCGCGAAAGAGCCCCGTGCCGTCGTTGGCGAAGAACGTATTGGTCTCCCCGCGGAGATGGGCCAGGAACAGATCCTCGTCGCCGTCGTCGTCGGGATCGCCGGCGGCCACGCCCATGCTGGCCTCGGGCAGGCCGGTGCCGTTGACCGCTGAGCCGCTGAACAGGGCCTCGTCCTCGAAGAGGCGTCCCTCCCGGTTGATCCAGAGCCGGTTGGGCAGCATGTCGTGGGCGACGTACAGGTCGGCCCAGCCGTCACCGTTGAAGTCGGCCGCCACCGCTCCCAGCGTGCCCCCCGTGCCTGCTTCCGAGCCGATGCCGGTGCTCGCGCTGACGTCTTCGAAGGTGCCGTCGCCGCGATTGCGGAACATGCGGTCGGTCACCGGCTGGTAGGCGAGAGGACCGCAGTAGCCGGGAGCTCCGGTACTCGATGGGCATTCCTTGTGGAGGGCGAAGTGGAAGTCGAGATAGTTACCGACGAAGAGATCCAGGTGCCCGTCGCGGTCGAAGTCGACGAACGCCGCGGCCACGCTCCAGCGGGGCTCGCCAGTGCCGGTGCGTTCGGTCGCGTCCTCGAACGTGCCGTCGCCCCGGTTGCGCAGCATCCGGTTCTGGCCATAGTTGGTGATGTAGAGGTCGGTCCAGCCGTCGCCGTCATAGTCGGCCGCGGCGACCCCCATGCCGTAGCCGCCAGGCGGGATCCCGGACGGCTCGGTGACGTCCACGAACCGCGGCGGTCCCTCTTGGGGCGTGTCGTTGCGATAGAGGCGGTCGGTCAGAGGCAGTGGATGCTTGGGCGCGAAGGTGGCCCGTGCGAGGGGCTTGCCGGCCAGCATCTCGCCCTGAACCAGGAAGACGTCGAGGTCGCCGTCCCGATCGTAGTCCACGAGAGCGGCGCCGCCGCCGGTGATCTCGAGCAGGTAGTGCTCGCCGGACATGCCGTTGAAGTGGACGAAATCGAGACCCGATGCCGCGGGGAGTTCTTCGAACAGCGGATCTGCGCCGGCAGCGGGATGGTTCGAGGCGCCGCCGAGGTCGGGTTGAGCGCTGGCGGCGGATGCCGAGAGGACGATCCCCGAGAGGATGGTCCCGAGGAGGCACGCGCACCATTGGAGGCTAGTGAACCGGCCAAGGCGAGCGAACCGGTGCCCGAGTTTCGCGTTTCCGTCCATGGCGGGCCAAGCGTAGCCGGAGCCGGCGCCGAGGGTCCATGGCCGCCGCCGTGCCCCGATTCGGCGAGCATCCTGCTTCGCTAAGATGCGTGGCATGCGAGGTTGGCGGCATCGGCTGCGTGCGCTCATCGGGGTCCTCGGGCTCGTCGTGACCGGGGCAGTTGGGGGGATCGCCGTCGGGTCGTGCTCCACGGCGGAACCGGAAGCAGGCTCCGTGCCGGCGGAGTCGGCTGCGGCGGCGCCCGCGGGTAGTGAGCCGGGGGCCGTAGCCCGTCCGGCCGATTCGGACGATCCGGCCGATCGCGCCGATGCGGCACCCTCGGACGCGCCGGTGGGCATCCGGGACGTCGTCCTAGTCACGATCGATACCTTGCGCGCCGATGCGTTGGGCTTCGCTGGCAACGACCGCGTGGACACTCCGGCACTCGACCGGCTGGCCGCCGAAGGGTGGGTGTTTGACAACGCGCACGCCCACAACGTGGTGACTCTGCCGTCCCATGCCAACATTCTGACCGGCCGGCTGCCGTTCGAGCACGGAGTGCGCGACAACCGGGGCTTCGTGCTGCCGGCCTCGACGCCCACGCTGGCGAGTCTGCTCCGGGGTGCCGGTTTCGCCACCGGCGCCTTCATTGGCGCCTTTCCGCTGGATGGGCGCTTTGGACTCGGTGCCGGCTTTGACGTTTACGACGACGACGTTGGCGACAGCAGCTCGACCGGCGACGTGGCGGACGAGCGCCGGGGCGACGCCGTGGTCGAGCTCGGCCTGACGTGGTGGCGCCTGCAGGCGGGACGGCCCCGGTTTCTCTGGCTGCATCTCTTCGATCCGCATGCGCCGTACGCCCCGCCGGGAACCTTCGCCTCCCACTATTCTCGGGAGCCGTACCTGGGAGAGGTGGCCGCCACGGACTCGTTTCTGGCGCCACTGTTCGAGGCCGTACGGGCAGGCGCGGAAGCCGCGCCGGCCTTGGTGGTCGTGACCTCGGACCACGGTGAGGCACTCGGAGATCACGGCGAAGAGACCCATGGCGTCTTCGCCTACGAGGCCACCCTCAAGGTGCCCCTCGTGCTGTGGACGCCGGGCCTGAAGCCGCAGCGGCGAACCGATCCGGTCTGGCACATCGATCTGTTACCGACGGTGCTCGAGGCCGTGGCCGTGGCGTCGCCGTCTGGTCTTGCCGGACGCTCGCTGTGGCGGGGGCCGCCCCCGACCCAGGCCGGAACCGGCGAGCGCTCGGGCTACTTCGAAGCCCTGACCGCCAGCCTCGACCATGGCTGGGCTCCGCTTCGCGGTGTCGTTGCCGGCGGTCTCAAGCTCATCTCTCTGCCCGAGCCCGAGCTCTACGATCTTGAGGCGGATCCGGGCGAGACCCAGAATCTCTTCGATGAGCGGCGGGACGAGGCGCGGCTGCTGGCTCGGACTCTGCCCGCGGAGTCCGTCTGGCCCCCCAGCCGGGGCCAGGTCTCGGCCGAGGTCGAGCGCTCGCTCCAGGCGCTGGGGTATCTCGGCGGCTCCAGTCCGGCCAAGGCCAGCTATGGCGTCGAAGACGATCCCAAGCGCCTGATCCATCTCGACGGCAAGATCCACAAGGCTCTCGAGGACTTTGGGCAACGCCGCTTCGAGCGGGCGGCGGCCACCCTCCAGGAGGTCATCCGCGAGCGGCCGGACATGGCGGCTCCGTACTACTACCTGGCCCAGATGCTGCTCGAGAGCGGGCGCTCTAGCGAGGCCTTGGCGGTCTTGACCTCGGCCCACGAGCGCGGCGCCACGACGCCCGCTCTGCTGCGCCAGCTCGCGCTTTCCCTGTCGGCGGCCGGGCGCTATCAGGAGGCGATCAACGCGCTGGATCCGATGGCGGTGACTGGTGATCCCGACGCCCTGAACGCCTTGGGCGTGGTCATGTCCGAGGCCGGGGACCAACGCTCCGCCGCGGCCGTGCTGCGCAAGGTTTTCGCCCGGGATCCGCGCAACGCCGCGGCTCACGAGACCCTGGCCCTGGTGGCGCTCCGGACCGGCGCCTGGAGCGAGGCCGAGAACCACGCACGGCAGTCCGTGGCCCTGGGACCACGCCGGGATCAAGCCTGGAACTATCTGGGCAGCGCGCTCTACAGCCAGGGAGACAAGCCCGGAGCCCTGCTGGCGTGGCAGCGAACGGTCGAGGTCGAGCCGCGCAATTTCGACGCGCTCTTCAATCTCGGGCTTGTCGCCCGGGAGCTCGGCCGGGACGACGTGGCGCGCGCGGCGCTCAGCCGCTTCCTGGCCGGCGCGCCGCCGGCCAAGTACGGACCCGATCTCGAGAAGGCCCGGAACTGGCTCGCGACCGTCGGATAGCGCGCGTTGACACTCTGCGAGAGCGCTTGCTAAGTTCTACGACCTCGCCGGCACAGGCCTTCGGCCGGCCGGCGGGTTTGACAGGTAAAGGCCCGTAGCTCAGCTGGTTAGAGCGCTACGTTGACATCGTAGAGGTCAGCGGTTCGAGTCCGCTCGGGCCTACCAGAGTTTTCGCCAGAGTTTCGCGGCTGCGGCTTCGTCCGGGCGCCGATGCCGACGATACCCGGAGGCGCTTAGCTCAGCTGGTTAGAGCGCTACCTTCACACGGTAGAGGTCAGCGGTTCGAGTCCGCTAGCGCCTACCAAGACCCCTCGGTGCCCGTCGTCATGTCCGAGACCATTTCGCTGTCCCTGCCCGATGGATCGGTGCGCGAGATCGAGCGCGGCGCGACTCCCATGGATGTCGCCCAGTCGATCGGTCCCGGCTTGGCCAAGGCCGCCGTGGGAGCCGAGGTGGACGGCCGTCCGACCGACCTGCGCGAGCCGCTGCTGGCGGACGCTCGCCTCCGGCTCATTACCGCCCGCGATCCCGAGGCCGGGGAGTTCTTGCGTCATAGCGCCGAGCACGTGCTGGCCGACGCGGTCAAACGGCTGTGGCCCGAGGTCGAGATCGACGCGGGCCGCCAGGATCATTCCGAGAAGTACCAGTACGACTTTCGTTTTCCGCGAGCCTTCACGGCCGAGGACCTCGAGCGCATCGAAGCCAAGATGAGCGAGATCGTGCGGGAGAAGAGCGCCTTCGAGCGGATCGAGATCTCGCGCGACGAGGCTCGGAAGCTCTTTTCCGAGATGGGCGAGCGGCTCAAGGTCGAGCGGCTCGAGGACATCCCCGAGGGCGAGACCATCACTCTCTACCGGCACGGCCGATTCGTCGATCTGTGCCGGGGACCGCATGCCCAGCATGCCGGTCAGATCAAGGCGATCAAGCTGCTCGAGACCTCCGGGGTCTACTGGAAGGGCGATGAGTCGAACGAGATGCTCCAGCGCATCTACGGCACCGCTTTCGGTCGCAAGGAAGAGCTGGGCGAGTATCTGGAACGGCTGGAGCTGGCCCGGCAGCGGGATCATCGCCGACTGGGCGGCGAGCTGGATCTCTTCAGCTTCAGCGACTACGCGCCGGCGAGCCCCTTCTTCCATCCCAAGGGCGCCTGGCTCTACACGGCCCTGATCGACTACGTGCGCGAACAGAATGCGGCCAACGGCTACTCCGAGGTGGTCACGCCTCAGATTCTGGACGTCGATCTCTGGCATACCTCGGGGCACTACGACAACTACCGGGACAACATGTTCTTTGCCGAGGTCGACGAACGGCAGTTCGCGGTCAAGCCGATGAACTGTCCGACCCACTGCTTGATCTACGCCACGGGCCTGCGCTCGTACCGGGACCTGCCCATCCGTTACGCAGACTTCGGGCGTCTTCATCGCTATGAGCGAAGCGGCGTGACCACGGGGCTCACCCGGGTCCGCTCCTTTGCCCAGGACGACGCCCACGTTTTTTGCACCTCCGAGCAGGTCGAGGACGAGGTCCTGCGAGCCGTCTCGATCATCCGCGGCATCTACGACACCTTCGGCTTTGCCGACATGCTGATCGAGCTTTCGACCCGTCCGGAGAAGCGTCTGGGCTCGGACGAGGTCTGGGACGCCGCCGAGAAGGCGCTGGCCGCGGCTCTCGACAGCGCCGGCATCGAGTACGAAGTCAACGAGGGCGACGGTGCGTTCTACGGCCCCAAGGTGGACTTCCAGGTTCAGGACGCGCTGGGCCGGAGCTGGCAGCTGGGCACGGTTCAGCTCGACTACCAGCTACCCGAGCGCTTCGAGCTTGCCTATGTCGGCGCCGATGGCGCCGAGCATCGGCCGGTGATGATCCACCGCGCCATGCTGGGATCGGTCGAGCGCCTGATCGGAATCCTGATCGAGCACACCGGCGGCGCCTTTCCGGTCTGGCTGGCGCCGGTCCAGGCGGTCGTTCTGCCGGTCTCCGAGCGCTTCGCCGACTATGGACGCCGGGTCGCAGCCGAACTCGAGAGCACCGGCGTTCGGGTCGAGCTGGACGAGCGCTCCGAGAAGCTGGGCTACAAGATTCGCGAGGCGCAGCTCCAGAAGATCCCCTACATGCTGGTCGTGGGCGAGCGCGAGCTCGAGTCGGGTACCGCCGCCGTCCGGTTGCGCACGGGCGAAGATCTGGGAGCGCAGTCGCCGGCCGACATCGGTCAGAGGATCCTCGAGCTGGCCGCCAGCCGCAGCCGCGATCTCTAGCGTCCCTGCCCGCCGGGGCCTTGCCCTGACGAACACAGCCGAGAGGTCAGGTCCCTAGTCGCCGGCCTCGATCGAAACCAGGACGTCGGTTCCCAGGAGCCCGTCGTCCCAGGACTGGTACCAGGTGCGGCGTTGCGGCAGGCGAAGGCCAGCTCCTTCGATCTCGTCTTCGAACACGATGTACTCACCCTTGCGCTCGGCCTCGTCTTTGAAGAACTCGTACCCGACGAGGGCTCGTGACGAGCGCGCGAAGTGGAAGTACCAGAGGTCCGTGCCCGCGGGCGGCTCGTACTGGAGCCGCAGGGTCCAGACGTCGTGCCCCTGGAAGGTCCCGGCGGCGACGGTCGCGCCCTCGATCTCGCCTGGAGCGGCGAGGTTCATGGGCTGGCCCCAGAGGTAGCGGTGGTAGTTGCGTCGCCGCAGCAGCTTCTTGCAGGTGAGGCCATGGCGAGACAGAACGTCCGGGTCGTTGGTCGCCGCTTCGGCGACCTCGAAGCTGCAAGAGCCGTCGGCCTCGAGCGCCGCGCGGACCGGTTCCCCATGCGACGTTCTCAGAATCTCGTAGCGCCCGCGAGCGTTGTCGATTCGGACCTCTTGGCCGGCCGGCTCGGTGTCGCCACCTGGCGGTGGCTCGAACGCCAGGACCAGATCGAAGACGCCCCCCGGCCACCGGCCTTGAGGGTCGTGGTGGGCAACGCTCGAGGCGACCAGCTGCCCGGGGCTGGGTGTGGCAGCGTCGGGTTCGCCCGAAGCAAAGCTCGGCAGGAGCGCAAAGACCGCGGCGGCGATCCACATCCGGCGGACGTGGGCGAGTCTCGAGGACGGGGGCTTCATCATGGCTCTCTCCGATCGGTGATGAACGTTCGTGGTCGAGACTGTACTCGAGGCCCGGCCGTGCTACAATCCGCAGCCCGGCCGCGGGCCCAAGGCTTGACTGGGCTCGCGGCCGTAGCTTCGAAACTCCAGGGATTCCCTGCCGTGGGAATCCGTCAAAGGAAGTCGAAAATGCCGAAACAGAAAACCCATAAGGGCGCTCAGAAGCGCTTCAAGATCAGCGGTGGCGGCAAGGTGATGCGCGGTCACTCGATGCACTCGCACATTCTCACCAAGAAGACCAGCAAGCGGAAGCGCAAGCTGCGTCAGCCCACCACCGCGGTCGGCAAGTTGGCCAAGACCGTCCGGGAGATGCTTCACAACTAGAGCGGTCCAAGAGCGAGGTCCGTCCGGAACGAACCTGTCCGGCTGACCCCGTCGGCACGTCTTCGGCGCTTGGGCGCCGGTTCCGATCCGACGCGACCGCCCGCCGCGGCCGATCTGCTGGCGGCGATTCTCAGAAACGAGGTTCCCATGCCTAGAGTCAGACGAGGAAACAGGAAGGCCCAGCGCCGCAAGAAGGTGCTCAAGGCGGCCAAGGGGTACTACGGTGCCAAGTCCAGGGCCTATCGCGTCGCCAAGGAGGCGGTCGATCGTTCGCGCTCGTTCGCGTATCGGGATCGGCGCCAGAAAAAGCGCACGTTCCGGAGTCTCTGGATCCTGCGCATCAACGCCGCGGCCCGGAGCCACGGGCTGTCCTACAGCCGCTTCATCAATGGTCTGAGCCGGGCCGGAGTCGAGATCAACCGCAAGATGCTCGCGGACCTGGCCGTACGCGAGCCGGCCGCCTTCGGCGAGCTGGCCGATGTTGCGAAGCAGGCTCTCGAGGACGACGGCGTACCCGCCAGCGAGGCCGGTGCGGCGCAGGAGGCTGAAACCGCCGACGCCTAGCAGCCGATCGCGGGCGTCGAGGGGGTCGCTTGGCCGTCTCGATCGCTAGCTAGGGCTGCCGGGCCGGGAGGTACATTCCGGTGACCAACGAGCCGATCGGGCCGATCGAGCCGATCGAACTGGATCTCGAAGCTCAGCTTGCCGCTTTCGACGCCGAAGCGGCCGCGGTGGCTGACCGGAAGGGCTGGGAAGCACTTCGGGTCCGCTGGATCGGACGCAAGCGAGGAGTCGTGCGCGAGCTCTTGGCGCGGGTGGGACAGCTCCCCCCCGACGAGCGCCGGGACTTCGGTCAGGGCGTCAACCGCCTCAAGGTCCGGGTCGAAGAGACGCTCGAAGAGCTCGACGGCCGCCTGGCCGCGGCCGAGGTCGACGCCGCCAAGGTTTCGGCGGCGGTGGACGTCACGCTGCCCGGTCGCCGGCCCCGGCTGGGAACGATTCATCCGGTCAACCTGGTGATCGACGAGATCACCGAGATCTTCCGAAGTCTCGGGTTCAGCATTGCCGAGGGCCCGGACGTGGAGGACGACTTCCACAACTTCGAAGCCCTCAACTTCCCCGCGGACCATCCGGCTCGGGACGAGCAGGACACGTTCTTCCTGACCGACGGACGGCTGCTGCGGACGCACACCTCTCCGGTCCAGATCCGGACGATGCTCGAGCGCCAGCCGCCGATCCGCATCCTCTGTCCCGGGCGGACCTACCGCAAGGACAACGACCTCCGGCATTCGCCCATGTTTCATCAGGTCGAGTGCCTGGTTGTTGATCGCGGCATCACCTTCGGCGACCTCAAGGGGACGCTCGAGACCTTCCTCAAGAAGCTCTTCTCGCCCGAGATCGGGATCCGCTTCCGGCCCAGCTACTTTCCGTTCACGGAGCCTTCGGCCGAGGTGGACATGACTTGCCCCTTTTGCTCAGGGACCGGGTGCCGCGTCTGTTCGGACACCGGTTGGATGGAGATCCTGGGCTCGGGAATGGTGAATCCGCGAACCCTGCACCGGTGCGGAATCGACCCGAGCGTCTACACCGGGTTCGCATTCGGGCTGGGAGTGGACCGGGTCGCCATGATTCGCTACGGCGTTCCCAACATCCGGATGTTGTTCGACAGCGACGAGCGCTTGCTACGCCAGGTGAGGGGCTGACGTGAAGTTCTCTCGAGATTGGCTGGCGCAATATGTCGAGCTGCCCGCAAGCGACGACGATCTAGCCGCGACCCTGACCGGCGTCGGATTGGCGGTAGAGGGGAGGGAGGCTCGGGGCGGCGATGTCCTCCTGGACCTCGACGTCACCTCGAACCGCGCCGACTGCATGAACCATTTGGGGCTGGCGCGCGAGATCGCCGCGTCATTGGAGGCTGAGGTGCGGGAGCCCGAGGTCGAGCCGCCCGCCGCGGTGCACTCGGAAACCAACGGCTGGGGCTCGATCCGGATCGAAGACACCGAGGGGTGTCCCCGGTACACCGGCGTCAGCATGCACGGAGTGCGGATCGGCCCCAGTCCGGATTGGCTCGTCGAGCGTCTCGAGGCGATCGGGGTGCGGCCGATCAATAACGTCGTTGACGTGACCAATTTCGTGCTCTGGGAATATGGACAGCCGCTTCACGCCTTCGACGCGGATCGCCTGCGCGATCGGCAGGTGGTGGTCCGGCGCGCGCGCGACGGCGAGGTTCTCGTGACGCTCGACGGTGAGCGGCGCGAGTTGGATTCCGACGTCCTGGTGATCGCCGACGGCGACGGCGCGGTGGCGCTTGCCGGGATCATGGGAGGGGCGGAGAGCGAAGTCGGGGACTCGACTCGGAACCTGCTGATCGAGAGCGCCCACTTCGATCCGCGGCGCGTGCGTTTGGGCGCCAAGAAGCTCGGGTTGCACACCGACGCCAGCCATCGCTTCGAGCGCGGTGCGGATCAGGCACTCTGTCTCGAGGCGGCGCTGCGCGCGGCGACTCTGATACGCGATCTGGCCGGAGGCGAGCTCGAGCCGGTAGCGATCGACGTCTGGCCGCTCGCGGCCACGCCGCTCGCCGGCCGCTTCAGCCGCGAAGGACTCAATGCTTTTTCGGGCGCCGAGATTCCGGCGGAGTTCGTCGAGTCGCGCCTGGCGCGCCTTGGCTTCGAGCTGGAGCGCGAGGACGGCTCCTCGGAGGGGTGGCGGGTGGTGGTTCCGTCCTGGCGGCGATTCGATTTCGAAACCGACCCTTCGGGCGAGGTGTACCCAGCCTATTTCTACGAAGAGGTGCTGCGGCACTTCGGATTCGACCGCATTGCCGCCACAGTTCCGGCTTCGACCGGGCCCGATGCCGGCGCGCCCAGGTTCTTCGCTCTGCGCCAGCGCGCTCGCGAGTACTTGGCGGCAGCCGGGCTGTGCGAGACGGTTACCTACTCGTTCGGAAGCCGCGAGCAGGCGTTCCGCTTCGCCTCCCTGGCCGAGGGGCGTGGGCTCGAGGTCGCCAATGCCCTTTCCGAGCAGTATTCGGTGCTCCAGAGATCCCTGCTGCCGGGGTTGGTGGAAGGCGCTCTTTTTAACGTGAGGCGGGGCGCTGACAGCGTGCGCCTGTTCGAGATGGGCCACGTCTTCGGGGCCGGCGGCGAGATCGAGATGGCGGGTCTCCTGATCGGGGGCGGAGCCGACCGGCCCTGGGAGTCCGAGGGCGCGGCTGATTTTTTCGATCTCAAGGGCCTGGTCGAAGGCTGGGCCGAGCATCAGGCCCACTCGGTCGAGCTGCGGCCGGCTGACCTCGACGGTTTCTTGGATGGGACCGCGGCAGAGATTCTGGTCGGAGGGCGAAGGGTCGGGCACGCAGGCCGAGTCGATGAGCCCGAGAGCCCGGTTGCCTTGTTCGCCGCCGAGATCGCCCTAGACGCTTTCCGCCGGACCGAACCCGATCAGGTCGAGGCGCCCTCCAAGTTTCCGGGAGTCGACGTGGATCTGACCCTGACCCACGCGGTCGAGGTGCCCTGGGCCCGGATCGCCGAGAGAGTCGAGGAGATCCGGCCGGCCGAGCTGGTGGACTTCGGCTTGAAGGACCGCTACCTGGGTGAAGGTGTTCCGGAAGGGGCGGTCAGCACCACCATCGCGTTTCGCTATGGGGCGCCGGATCGTTCGCTTACCCAGGCCGAGGTCAACGAGAGCCACGCGCGCCTTTCCGCCGAACTCACCGACCGCTTCGGCGTGGCCGGCTAGAGTCGGGGCGTCACCGAGGCCCGAGGGCCGGAGGAGAGGACATGGACTGGCTGGACCATCTGAAAGACCAGGTCGAACGGTTGCTGGCGGAGCGCACGGAGCTCAGCCGTTCCAACCGGAACCTGGCGGCCAGGGTGCGGAAGCTCGAAAGGCAGATCGAAAGAGCCGCCGGTGAGGCCGAGGCGGCTCGGGCCGAGGAGCGCCGAGAGATCCGGCGGCGGGTCGAGCGCCTGGTCGAGCGATTGCGCGACCTCGACGCCGGCTAAGGCCGTCCGAAGCCGCCAGCGCGCGCCAGAAAAAAGAAAAGGCCGGAGCTTTCGCTCCGGCCTCGTTTCCGACGTGATGACTTGCGCCGCTCAGTCGGCCAGCGGCGGAATGCGCAGGACCTGACCCGGATAGATCTTGTCGGGGTCCTCCAGCATCGGCTTGTTGGCCTCGAAGATCACCGGGTACTTCATGGCGTTGCCATAGTGTTCCTTGGCGATCTTGGAGAGTGAGTCGCCGCTCTCGACGGTGTAGTAGGTGGCTTCCGGCTCGGTGGCCTCGACCTCGAGCTGGTCATCGACCTGCCCGATGCCCTGAGTGTTGCCCACAGCCAGGACGATCTTCTCGCGGGTCTCCTGGTTGGCGACCTTGCCGCTAACCGTGGCGACGCCGTCGTCGACCTTGACCGCCAGGTCTTCGACCTCGAAGCCGAGACCCTGGATGATCCGGACGCAGTAGGCGGCGATGCGCCGCTCGTTGGCGGCCTCGATCTCGGCAGCGCTGTACTCGCGCGTGAGCGATCCGCTCTCCTGCTTGTCGTCGTCACCGCCGCCGAAGATCTTCGCGCCGGCGCTCTTTACAAAATCAATCAGTCCCATGAATCTCTCCTTTCAGAGTATTGGGGTGAATTAGCGTCTCTTGAACAGGTTCTTGAGCAGGCTCTTGCCCACGGTCGCGGCGATGTCGTCGGCGACTTCGCCGTCGCCGTCCCGGTCCAGCAGGCTGCCCAAGCCGCCCATTCCCGAACCCGCCGGAACCCGCTGGCCGATGCCGGCCCGCTCGCGGCCCAGCAGGTCGCGCAGACCGCCAGGATCCAGCTGCTTCTGGCGCTGGGTTCGGCCCAAGGCGCCGAGGACGATCGGCGCGAGCATGGTCAGGAGCTTGCCGATCTGCTGCGGCTGGAGGCCGAGGGATTGGCCCAGATGGCCTTCCACGGCGTTCCGCTTTCCGCCCAAGACGTGCTTCAGAATGCCGTTGCCGATGCTCTCCTGGGGCTTCACGATCTGCCCCATGAGGTCTTCCAGGATGCTGCCGTCGTGGTCGCGGGTCAACGCTCCGAAAAGAGCCTCTGCGCCGGAGCTTTGTGAGCTGTTGCGGGCCAGGGCGCCAAACAAAGCGCCCATGGCGGCCGGTACTGCTTTTTCGGCGGTGCTTCGGTCGACGCCCAGCTGGCGCTGGATCTCGCCCATCTGGCTGGAGCCAAGCTGGGAGAGGACGAGGTCGAAAATACTGTCCATTTTGGTGTTCCCTCCGGGAAGAAATTGGACGGCGGGGTAACCTGCCGTCGGAATGCTCTAGAATCGGCGCCGGTCCCTCGAGAGACGCTCGGTCCTCAAGCGTATCATGGCAAGTCCGCCAAAGTTTGAGTCTTTCTCGGTAACGAATTGGTTAATCTGGCGTCACGAATAGGCCTCGTTCTGCTTGCGGGCTGGGCTTCGGCCGTGGCCGGGGCGGTTGCCTTCCAAGGCCCGCTGGAGCTCGAGCAGTACGTTGAGCGGCTCTGGACCGTGGCTGACGGCATGCCCCAGAACGGCGCGCTGGCTCTGGACCAGGATATCGACGGGTTTCTCTTCATCGGCACGCGGGCGGGACTCGTCCGCTTCGACGGGGTCGGATTCTCGGTCTACGACCGAGCCTCGATGGACTGGCTGACCGATCACTTCATCACCGCGCTGGCGGCCGATCCGGCCGGAGGTCTTTGGATCGGTACCCGCACCGGCTTGGTCCGTCTCGAAAGCGGCCAGGCCAGGGTCTGGACGACGGAGGACGGCCTGCCGGTCGACTACGTGCGCTCCCTCCGGGTAGATTCGAGCGGCGCGCTCTGGATCGGCACCTACGGTGGCGGCTTGGTGCGATTGCGAGGGGAAGAGCTCCGAGTCTTTGGTACCGAGACCGGTTTCGAGGACCTTTTTGTCCGTTCGATCGTGGAGGATTCGAGCGGCTCGCTCTGGGCCGCTACCGGCAAAGGCCTGGTGCGGGTTCCCGGCTCCGGCGATGCCGCTGCCGTTCGTGTCGAGCCGGTCGGTAAGCTGGCGGGACGGCTGGTGCGAAGTGTTGCCGTGGGCCCCGAGGACGAGCTGTGCGCCGGCACCGAAGACGGCGCGGTCTACTGCCGTATTGGCGAGGAGTGGTCTGAGGTAGGCGTGGTCGCCGGCAGCCGTCCGGGCGCCATCAACGCTCTTCGAATCGACCGCTTCGGATCCGTCTGGATCGGTGCCGACGCCGGCATCTACCGCTGGGATGGCAGCCAGATCCGGCGCCTCGAGTCGAACGCCCGGCAAGCGGTCTGGTCGCTCTTCGAGGACCGGCAGGGAAACCTTTGGGCGGGCTCGCGGCGGGGCCTGCTGCAACTCAAGACCGGGGACGTCACCACGGTGCGCCCGGCCGGAGATCTGCTATCGGTACGCACCATTACCCAGGGCACGGACGGCGATCTGTGGCTGGGCTCGGATCGCTCCGGCCTGCACCGGTTGTCCGGGCGTAGCTTGCATCGAACGGGCCTGGATCTGGATCCGAGCGCTAACGTGCGCAGTACCGTCTTTGGCTCGGACGGCGCTTTCTGGATCGGCACCGACCGCGGCTTGGTACGCAGCCTGGACGGCAGCGTCCGGCGCTTCGATGAGCGCGACGGTCTTCCCTCGGGACGCATCAATGTGCTCGAGCCCTGCCGGGATGGGACTGTCCTGGTGGGGACCGCCGCGGGCCTGGTGCGCTGGCGCGGAGGTATCTTCGAGGCCATTGACGGGCTGCCCCGGGGCTTGCGGGTGCGGGCCGTCCGGCAGATCGACGACACGCTCTGGGTCGGCACCGAGACCGGTTTGTATCTACTCGGTGAGGACGTGGCCCGCCGGCTCTCGGTGGCGGATGGGCTGCCGCACGACTTTATCCTGAGCCTCCATTCGTCGCCGGACGGGACGGTCTGGCTGGCGACCGCCGCGGGCCTGGTCCGGCTCCGGGATGAGTCGGTCGAAGCGCCGGGTCCTGAGCTGTCGATGCTCGCGGACATGGCGGTGTACCAGATCTTGCCCGACCGGCACGGTGCTCTCTGGGCGTGTACGCCGCAGGGAATCTGGCGGGTGCGCCCCGCCGGGCTCGACGGCAGCCAGACGGCGCAAGCGCGTCTCGATCTGCATCTCACCGAAACGGAAGGTATGGCGAACCGGGAGTGCAACGGTGGCACGCAACCGTCGGGCTGGGCGATGGACGATGGCCGGCTCGCTTTCGCCACTACCGGTGGCGTCGTCCTGCTGGACCCGGCGGCTCTGCAGGCTCCTCGAGAGTCGCCCCATTCCGTCATCGATCGGGTGGTCGCGGACGGACTGCCGGTGGCGGCCACGGGCGCAGCGCTCCCCGCTGGGAGCCGCAGCCTGGAGCTCCGCTACACCGCGCCGACCTTCCTCTCGCCCGCCGACGTGCGCTTCCGGTACCGGTTGGAAGGCTTCGAGGACGATTGGGTCGAAGCCGGGACCCGCCGGCAGGCCTTCTTTACCAACCTGGATCCGGGAGACTACCGATTTCGTGTCCAGGCAGCCGCCGAGAACGGGGTCTGGGAAGAGGACGGTTCGACCTTCGCATTCTCGATCGCGCCCTTCCTATTCCAACGTGCCTGGTTCCTTCCTGGTCTGATTCTGGTAGCCGCGGCGGCCACGTTCGGGCTGTTTCGGATTCGAGCCCGGGAGCTCCGTCGCCAGCAAGTGCTGCTCGAGACCACTGTGGCCGAGCGCACCCGTGAGTTGGAGCGAGTCAACGACACCCTCGAGAATTTGGTCACGCTCGACGAGCTGACCGGTCTTGCCAACTATCGCTACTTCCAGGAGGCCCTGCGCAAGGAGTTCGGCCGTGCTCGCCGCCAGCAGCGTGGCCTGTCGTTGATCCTGGTCGACGTCGACTTCTTCAAGGGCTTCAATGACACCTACGGCCACGCCGCGGGAGATGACTGCCTGCGAGCCATCGCGCGCACGCTTCGGCAGGCGGCCCGCCGCGGCGGCGAAATCGTCGCCCGCTACGGTGGCGAGGAGTTTGCAGTGCTTTTGCCCGAGGTGAGCGAAGCCCAAGCCATCGAGCTGGCCGAACGCATCCGGGTACGGGTCGAGGAGCTCGAGATTCCCAACGAAGCGTCGTCGGTAGCGCGCTGCGTCACCGTCAGCGCCGGCGTCGCCACGCTGGCGTCCGACGACAACGCTTTGGCGAGTGAGCTCTTCGAGCGCTCGGATAGCGCCCTCTACGACGCCAAGAAGGGTGGCCGCAACCGGGTGGCGGTGCGCCGGAGCCGCTAGCGTGCGGGCCGGTCTCTGGCTTCTCCTCGCGGTACAGCTCGTCGGCGTGCCTCTCGGCGCCGAGTCGCTTCGTGTCGACCTGCCGGCGCTCGTGGCAGGGGAGACGCCCGTGGCGACGGTGGCCGGACGTCCGGTCGAGGTGCGGGACGTCGAAGCCGGCCCGATTCCGGTGCGTACCGTGGTCTACCTGGATCGTCGGTTGACACCTTCGCTTCAGATTCGAAACGGGCTCAGGGTCCTGGCGGCGGCCGCCGACGGCCTGGTTGCCCACGGTCCGGTGGGTGTCGTCACCGCCGAGGAAAGCGTCGTTACAGCGATCGCCGACTCCTCGGACGCTCGGGGGCTCCGGGAGGCCTTGGAGTTCATGAGTCACCGGCAGGCCGGCGACGGCGGGCAAGTGGCGATCCGGGAGCGCTTTCTGGAAGAGGCTCGGTTGGAGGAAGCGGCCGACAGCGAGCATTTCCTGGTCTCGGCGACCGCTGGGAGCAGAATTGCCGAGATCGGCGAGCTGGCTCGGGAGGCGGTCGCCGAGGAGCGAGAGCTCCTCGGCTCTCAGCTCCGCCAGCTGGTGGCGTGGGCGGCGGACGCCGGCGCCGGGGCCGGTTTCGAGCGCAACGTCCTGATCTGGCTCGGGGGGGATCTGGATCCTGATCCGGCGGGCTTCTACCGGCGCCTGCTCGAGGCCGTTGATCTCGACGAGGCGGTGGACACGACGGCCAGAGGGCCGCTCGAGGTGACCATCGAAGACGTTTCGCGGGCGCTTTCGACCTTGGGATGGACGGTGGTTGCGTTTCGGCCCGAGGGTGAGCGTGAGTTGCCCGAGGCCGGCGAGGAGGAGGAAGGTGGAGCGCGGGTCGAGACCGTGTTCGAAGGGGGGCGGCGGGTCGATCGGACGATCTTCACGCCCGATTTTGACGTGCTGAAAGCGCTCAAGAAGCGCCTCGGCAAGAAGGGCGAGCGCTTGCCGGAGGCGGCGCTTGCCGATGCCGCCGGAGCGGCCGGAGAGCTGGTGCGACCCTCCGCCGGCCTGGTCGTCGACAGCCAGGCAGCCCTGACCGAGGCGGTGGCCACGGTAGCGGGCAGGGCTCGGGGTACCGTGGAGCTGGATGGCAAGACGGCGGTCGAGGTCTGGAGCCGGCCGCTCCGACTTCAAGTCCACGATGCCGAGTCCGGCCCGTTTGAGCGCTGGCTGAGCTTGGGCTCGCCGCCCCTCGTTGCCGAGCTTCGCGCCCGGAGCCTCTTGGATGGTGATCTGGGGGATGGCGGCCTGCTGGTCGAGGCCACGTTGGCGCCGGCCTCCGCCATTCCAGGGACCGCGGCGGAACCCGAGCAGGTCGGAGGACTCGAGGTGGCGGTCGCCGCCGAGGCCGGCGCGACCGAGCCGCGCGTGCTGGAGCGGTTGAACGCCACCGCGGTCGCGGTGTTCGAGGATCGGGTCGTGGCCGAGCGCATTGCGGTCGCGCTGCCAGGCGCCTTAAGCGGCACGTTCGAGCTCCCCTTGCCGGCCGGTCTCACCGGAGTCGATCCGGACATGCCGCTTCTGGTCATTGTCGAGGATCCGGCTACCGGGCGCTGGGGCGGGAACTTCGCGAGCCTGGTTTCCGACGCCGCCGGGGACGGCGCCTTTGGCGGCTTTCTGCCGGCTCCGCGAGCGATCCATCTCCTGGCGCCGCGCGAGCCCCTGGCCGTGGGCCGGACGCGCGTCGATACCGTGCTGTCCCCGGACGTGGCCCGGGTGGAGTTCTTTCTGGACGGAGAGCTCGAGGAAACCCGGAGCTCGCCGCCCTATTCGGTGTCGGTGGTGCTGGGCCGCTATCCGGAGCGGCGGCGGGTCGAGGCCGTGGCCTTTGACGCGGCGGGAGGGGAGCTAGGCCGCGACCGCCTCATCCTGAACGCCGGCACAGGCACATTCCGCGTGCGTATCGTGAGTCCCTCCGAGGCCGGCCGGCCCGGGGCGCCGCTGACCGGCGCGGTCGAAGTGCGAGCCTCGATCGAGATGCCGCGCGGCGCCGAGATGGAGCGGGCGGAGTTTTTCTGGAACGAGTCCCGGTTCGCGACCCGCTTCGCGCCGCCGTACGCGCAGCGCTACGTACTGCCCCAGGACGGCCCCTCCGGTTTCTTTCGGGTGGTCGCCACTCTGCGGGACGGCTCCCAGACTGAAGACGTGCTCTTCGTCAACAGCCCCGGCGGCAGCGAGCGGGTCCGGGTCGAGCTGATCGAGCTCTACACCGTGGTCACCGACGGTCGAGGCCGTCCGGTCACCGGGCTCGCCGCCGATCGATTCCGGGTCTTCGAAGATGGAGTCGAGCAGGAGGTCGCGACGTTTTCCGAGGCCGGGGACCTGCCGCTGACCGTCGGTCTGGCGGTGGACTCGTCGGCCTCCATGTTCGTCAAGCTTCCGGACGTCCAGCGCGCCGCGGCCGGGTTCGTCCAGGCGCTCAGCGCGCCGCAGGATCGGGCATTCGTGGTGCGATTCGGCGGCGGTCCGGAGCTTGTCCACGACACCAGCCGGGATCTGTCCGGCGTCGAGCGCTCGCTTGGGCGGTTGGAGCCGGAGGGCAAGACCGAGATTTGGAAGGGCATCGTCTATTCGCTGGTCCAGCTCCAGGGGGTGCCGGGCAAGAAGGCGCTGATCGTCTATTCGGACGGCGCCGACGAGGACCCGGACTTCTCGTACAAGACCTGCCTTCGCTTCGCCCGCCGGGTCGGCGTGCCGGTCTACGTCATCGTCTCGAACGACGAGATCTTCCGCACCCAGGGCAAGGGGCTGACCAACCGGGGGTTCATGAACCGGCTCGAAGGCCTGGTGCGCTCGGTTGGCGGCCGGGTCTTTCTGACTCGAGTCGGGGAGGACTTGGACGGGATCTACGCGGACATCAACCGCGAGCTGAGGAGCCAGTACCTGCTCGGCTACTACGTACGCGAGAGCGGCGACGACCGCTGGCGCGACGTGCGGGTCGAGGTGCGGGGTGGGCGCCACCGGGCGCGTACCTTGGCCGGGTACTATCGCTAGCTGGTCTCACCGCCTGCTCCCGCAAGGCCGCACGTTGCCGAGCGGCCTGTCGCCGCGAAGGCCGTGCGGCAAGCAGACGAGCCCGCCGCAATCGGACTATGCCGGAGCGCTTTCGGCCAGCAGCTCTTCGATCGTGGCCTCGAGCTCGGCCTTCAGCCGCAAGTAGTGCTCGCCGGTGCCCGGACCCGAAAAGCCGCTGTGGATGCGGCGGACGCGGCCGTCCCGGCCGATGAAGACCGTGGTAGGGAAGGCCACCACTCGATCCAGATCGGCCAGCGTCGCGGCGGCCTGGGCCTTGTCCGACAGGCCCGCCAGGAGCAGCGGGTAGTCGATGCCGTGCCGCTCGGCGAAGCGGCGCACCTGCCGGCCGTCCCGGACGGAATCGCCCGTGTACTCGTACGCCAGGCCCACGATCTCGAGGCCGCGGTCTCGGTAGCCGCGGTACCACTCGCCCAGAAGCGGAGCCTTGTCGTTGCAGTTTGGGCACCAGGTTCCGAATAGATTGACCAGCACGACCTTGCCGGCGAAGCGGGGATCCTCGAGGGACAGAGGCTGGCCCTCGAGATCCGGGAACGAGAATCGGAAGCGGCCTTCGTCGTTGGTCAGTCCCACCAGGCTCCAAGCGTCCGGCAAGACGGTCTCTTCAGACGGTATGCGCCGGGCGATCCAGGTCGCGTGGTAGGAATCGCGCGACCAGAAATCACCCGCCAGGGTCCCGTCCTCGCCCAGCCTGGCGTCGAACAGGAAGGCGTGAGCCCCATCGAAGGTCGATAACCGTAGGCGCGGCCCGTCGGCTCGGCCGTCCAGGTACCGGTAGTCGCCGGTGGGCGTCAGAAAGGTGCCGAGGACTCGGTTTCCGTCTTGGCGAAACTCGCCGCGGGCAGGATCCTCGCCGTCTGAGTCCCGAAAGGTCACGGCCCAGATGCCGCTGAAGTCCACGGGAGGGGTCTCGGACCCTTCCGGCTCCGGGTCCGGCCCGAAGCGGTGAGCTTGGCCCTTGGCGGCGCGAAACGGGAGGCGGGAGTACCCTTCGGGCTTGAGTTTGCTCCAGGTGCCGCTCATGGTGGCTCCCGCCCCGTCCAACTCCGCCTCGAGAACGGCGTCGTAGCCGGCGAAGGCGAATCGCACCGATCGGCCGGCCATCGTGACCGAGCTGACTGGTGCCCGCTCCTCGCCGTTGCTGACCACGGCTGCCAGTCCCTCGCTTCGCTGGACGACCTCGAGTGCGAAGGGCAGCTCGCCTCCGGGGGATTCGAGGACTCCGCGCCAGACCCCGGCCAGGTCCGTCGCACTAGGGGCCTCGATCGTCGTCGGCGCCGGGGAGCACGCCAAGCAGATGAGGAAGGCTGCCAGGTAGGGAAGCAGACACCACGAGGGCCCCGGGGGGGCCAAGGCGCCTCGTTCGTAGCGGGGGTGCTGAGCAAGCTGGCGGCCGGGCATCGACGGATTGTACCGCCGGCCCGGCCTCGTCGGTTCGCGGCCACGCCCGTCTCTCGATCCGGCTCCGAATGAAGGCCAGGCCGGTTCGGTTCAGGCCAGGCCGGGACGATAGTCTTGGCCCATGGTGTGGCAGAAGCTCTTCGGCTCTCAAGCTCCTGAAGCGCCGGCCGCCGGCGACACCGCGACCGTGCGCCGGATCGTGGCCGAGCTCGAGGCGATGTCTCCCGACGAGGCGCGCTATGTGGCCGCCTTTGCCTACGTTCTGGGCCGGGTCGCGCACGCCGATCACCACATCTCGGTGGACGAGACCCGGGTCATGGAACGGGCCGTCGCCCGCTTCGGCGAGCTCGGTGAGGATGAAGCGATCCTGGTCGTCCAGATCGCCAAGAGTCAGAACGAGCTCTTCGGCGGCACCGAAAACTTCCTCGTCACCAGGGAGTTCGCGTCCATCGCGAGCCGTGAGCAGAAGGAGCATCTGCTGGATTGCCTGTTTGCGGTTTCGGCCGCGGACGACACCATCTCGGCCGCCGAGGAGGCACAGGTGCGGCAGATCGCGAGCGAACTGGGCTTCACCCATCGCGAGTACGTCGGGGTGCGGGCCCGCTATTCGGACAAGCGGGCCGTAATGCAGGCGCTCGAGCGTTCCGAGGCGACGGGCGAGAGCTAGTTCGACATCACGGTCCGATAGGGGGCCGTGGCGGGAAGAATCGCCCGAATCTGGGAGTCCGAAGAGCCGGGCAGGAGGCCGGCGTGACGGCGGTCCCGTGCTTGCGCTGCGCGGAAAGTTCGGGGTGGGAAAGATCCGACCAGGGTCCATCGGACGCTGCTATTCTCTGCCCGCTGCCGGATCCGCTGTCGAGTCCGCCGTCGGATCCACAGGCACGAATCCTGGCTGCCAATGCGCAAACTTCTCTACGCTGCCTTTCTGGGGGCACTCGTCGTCCTGGCTCTTGCTGCTCTGCGAGCTGGGGAGGCCCCACGGATCGAGATCCTGCCCGAGACGGCCGGGATCGGCCGCTCGACCGCGGCCGAGATCGTGCTGGCCGGCAGCGGCCGCGGGCTGGGCCGGATCGAGGTCGAGCTCGAACAGGGAGGCACGGTCTGGCCGCTCGCCGAGCGCGAATACCCCGCGCGGCCGCCGTGGGCGTTCTGGGGCGAGCGGCCGCTCGAAGACCGCTTCGCCGTAGAAACTGGGGCAGACGCGGTGGGATCGGGCCTGCGCGAGGGAGCCGCGACCCTGCGTGCCCGCGCCGTGCCGCCGCCGGCCTGGTTGCGCAAGGGTACGCCAAGGACGGTGGAGCTCGAGCTGCCGGTGCTGCTGACCCCGCCGACCTTGGGCGTGGTCTCGAGCCTGCACTATCCGGCTCAGGGCGGCAGCGAAATGGTCGTCTACGCCGTGGGTCCCAGTGCGAATAGGGATGGAGTGGAGGTCGCTGGTGCCTTTTTCCCCGGCCAGGACGTCCCGGGTGGACCGGCGGGCCGGCGCTTCGCCCTCTTTGCGGTTCCCTTCGACTTCGAGAACGCCGCCGAGATCCGGTTGGTGGCCGAGGACGCGGTCGGCAATCGGGCCGAACGGGCCTTCGTGGACCGGCTGCTGGAGCGGCCGTACGAAACCGACCGGATCGAGGTCTCGGAGCGCTTCATGGAGTCGGTGGTGCCCGAGATTCTGGCCAATACGCCGGGATGGCCGCGAGGCGACAACCTAGTTGCCAGCTACGTCTCGATCAATCGCGGGCTACGCGCGGACAACGCCGCCGAGCTGGATCGTCTGGCCGCGAGCAGCCGGCCCGAGTTCTTGTGGCGCGGTGCGTTCGTTTCGCTGCCCAACGCCCAGGTCATGTCGTCGTTCGCCGACCGCCGGTCCTATTTCCACGGAGACGAGCTCATCGACCAGCAGGACCACCTGGGCTTCGACTTGGCGTCGGTCAAGCACGCGCCGGTACCGGCGGCCAACTCCGGAGTGGTGGTTCTGGCGCGGTACTTCGGGATCTACGGCAACGCTGTGGTCCTCGACCACGGCTACGGGCTGATGAGCCTGTACGGACACCTGTCATCGATCGACGTCTCGGTGGGCGACGCTGTCGAGCGCGGCCAGACCCTCGGGCGCACGGGCGAGACCGGTCTCGCCGCCGGCGACCATCTGCACTTCACCATGCTTCTGGGAGGTCGGGCGGTGAGCCCGGTCGAATGGTGGGACGCCAAATGGATTCGCGACCGGCTGGCGGGGAAGCTCGTCCAGGTTCCACTCGAAGCAACGGAGTAAGCGCGATGGCTCGGGTTCACAACTTCTCGGCCGGCCCTGCGGCGCTGCCCCGGGAAGTGCTCGATACGGTCGAAGCCGAGCTTCTGGAGTACCGGGACACGGGCCGGTCCATGCTCGAGCTCAGCCACCGGAGCCCAGCCTACGACGAAGTCCACGAACAGGCCCGAGCCCGGCTGCTCCGGCTCCTGGGTGCGGAAGACGACTTCGACGCTCTTTTCGTGGGCGGCGGCGCCCGCACCCAGTTCACGCTCGTGCCCATGAACCTCCTCCACGAAGGCGAGTCGGCCTCGTATCTGGTGACCGGCCGCTGGGCCGAGCTCGCCTGCGAGGCGGCCGGCCGGGTCGCCCGCGCGACGGCCTGCTGGGACGGCAAGAAAGACGGCTACCGGGCGTTGCCGGCTGCCGCCGACTACCGGGTCGATCCCGCGGACCACTACCTCCACCTGACCAGCAACAACACCCTGTTCGGGACCCAGTGGCACAGTCTTCCGGAAGGTGCGCCGCGGCTGATCGCCGACGTCTCCTCCGACATTCTGTGCCGGCCCCTCGATCTGAAGAGGATCGACCTCCTGTATGCCGGGGCGCAGAAGAACCTGGGTCCCGCGGGGGTAACCGCCGTGGTCGTGCGGAAGAGCTGCCTCGAGCGGGCCAGCACGGATCTTCCCGACATGCTGAGCTACCGGGCGCTGGCGGCCAAACGATCGCTTCTCAACACGCCTCCGGTCTTTGCGATCTACGTGATGAATTTGGTCCTGGGTTGGCTCGAGGGTCTGGGCGGTGTCGAAGCGATGGCGCGCCGGAACGAGGCCAAGGCCGAGCGCCTGTACTCGGCGATCGACTCGGCCGACGGCTTCTACCGGGGGCACGCTGAACTCCGCGATCGGTCGCTCATGAACGTCACCTTCCGGCTGGCGAGCGTGGAGCTCGAGGCCCGGTTCTTGGGAGAGGCTTCGGCCCAGGGCTTCGAGGGCCTCAAGGGACACCGGTCGGTGGGCGGCATCCGGGCCTCGATCTATAACGCGGTGACTCCCGAGTCGGTCGAGGCCCTGGCCGAGTTCCTGGGCGACTTCGCCGGGCGCAACGGCTGACCTTTGCTCGCCGGTGGCCCTACCGCGAACGTCGGCCGCCGAGTCTCGGCCCGCAGGGTGAGCCAGGCCGGCGAGAACCTAGTGTTCTCGCCGGCCGGTCCGGCTCTGGTGAGCGCCGGGTGCTAGGACCAGGGCGCGAGCTTCAGGACGGATGGCCCGAAGACCGATCTCGGCGCGCCAGCATCAACGTGTAGGCCGCGGCGCAGCCCGCGTAGTCGAGTTGCTGCGCCAGCGTCTTCGCCTCCGAGATCTTGGGCAGATCGGCTCCATCCAGGAACGCCGAGAACGGCGGCCAAGGCAGGCCATCGTTGCGTCCAACCCGTTGAATGAGGATCGCGACTTCGATCACCAGGACGACCAACAACGCCACCACCACGTACATCATGTCTTCCTCCTTTGGCCGCACTTGCGGCCGGTTGAAATGGGACTTTGGGACCAAACTTGGAGCGCCTGCCGGACACCTGACCGGGTCCGGAGCGCTGGATCTGCCGCTAGCGATCAGGCGACGCGGTCTTGGCGGCAGGCGGCTCGCCCAGCGCTTCCAATGCGATTTGCTCGAGCGGAGCGCCCAGCTGAGTGATCTTGAGATGCCAGAGCGGCTGGCGCCGCTCCTCGTCGTAGATCCACAGATCGCCCTGCCGGCGGTCAAAGAACCAGAAGGCGCCGTTGGTGTAATGGAAGTCCACCGCCGCCAGGTCGACGCGGTAGTCCTCGGCCTGGGCGCCGACGGAGTTCCCGAGGGCGAAAGCCGCCGCCAGCAGCAACGCCGTCAATCCGGCACCGGCGAGGTTTCTTGGAAGTGTCTTCATGGCCATGATCTCCTTTCTCGGAGTGAGAGGTTGGTGCCGGGACGCCCTTGAGCGTTCCGGCGGTCCAGGTACCAGAATGCAAGGCAAGAGAGAGCAAGTAGTGCGACGGAAACTCCCTGAGCCAGACTCGGAATGCATCCCGGCGAGCCCGGAGTCCAGGGTGTGGCGCAGTCGGTCAGGAGCCCTCGGGCATCGCCACGCACGAACTCGGTCGCCAAGCGCAGGGCCGAATAGAGCGCAACGTAGGTTGTCAGGATCCATCCAGGAGGACGGACTTTGCGCCGCTCGGACGAGAGCCAGACGAACAAGAGCAGATTGCCTCCAGCCTCGTAGAGTTGGACGGGATGGATAGGCACGCCGTTGACACCGTGGCCATTCCGGAAGGTAACCGCCCACGGTAGGTCGGTGGCCGTTCCGTGGCAACACCCGGCCAGGAAGCAGCCGAGACGCCCCATCGCGTGGATCACCGGAATGCCGACAGCGATCGCGTCCAGGGAAGGCAGGACCGGCAGTTTCCGCACGTGGAGATAGACCCACAGAGCCGGCAGGGAGAAGAGAAGCGAGCCGTAGAAGACGAAGCCCTGTCCGGCGACCAGACCGCTCCGCAGGCCGGCGCCACCCGGATCGAATGCCAGGAAGACAAGGCGGCCGCCGGCGGCGGCTGCGACCGCAACCACCACGGCCAGCGGCAGCAGCTGCCTCTCCAGGGATCTCGGACCGTGCTGTCGGGCTTGGACCTGGATCACCCGGTAACCAAGGAGAGCGCCCAGCCCGATGGCCAGGCCGTATCCGTGGAGGGTCAAGAAGCCGAGTTGCAACGTAGGGTTCATATCTCGCGTTTGCAGGTTCGGACGGACCCGACAAGATCGAGCAGCGGGTCGAGCATCTTGAGAGTTCCGCCCGCGCACTCGAAGGCCACCACCGACTTGCTCGAGGCGCGTTGCGCGCCTAGATTGCCGGGTTCGAGGCGGGCAAGATGCGCTGTCACCTCGACATAGGTTGGAAGTTGGTGCCGGTGGCAGAAGCGCCGGGCGGCGCGGGTCACGATAGAGCACTTGAGATCGTCTGCCAGAGACTCGTCACGCCCGGGGAGCCAGACCATGTCGTACAGGTTCATCTCCAACAGGCGGTAGCGAACGCCGCTGGGAAGAAAGCTCTCGGCCGGCAGTTCGCTGGCTCCCGCCGTCTGTGACCAGGTCGAGACCTGGAGAGATCGGTGGTAGTTGCGCGAGTCGATCCAGTCGAACAGGCGGTAGTTTTGAGCTAGACCGAGGCTCCAGAGGAGCGCGAACGCCGCGATCACGGCCGGCCGCATGATCGCGATGCGGCTCAGGGCCGAGACGGCAAGAGCGGTCAGAGTAGCCACGGCCAGGCCGTTTCCAAGAGGGCCGCTATGGATCCCGCCCTGCGGGTAGGACGATGATGGCAGGAGCCGTCCCTGCCCGTACGCCAATGGCGGCGTGGGATGGTCCTTTCTCAAGCCGCTTTCGATCACGGCAACCTCGTTCCGGAAGAACAAGATCGAGGTTGCGATCAATGCAAGGTTGGCGAACGGGATTCCGATCGCGATGACGATGCCTACGTGGAACCCGATCTGGAGTGCCAGACCTAGGAGTCGCCAGCCCAGTCGCCTCGGCAGGGTCAGCAACAGGGGGATGGCAATCTCGATGGCCAGAGCGGCGTGACTGAGGCCCCGAAGCGCAGGCAACCACTCGGGACGCCAGAAGTCCGGAAAGCGGGAGATGGGGAGGCGCAGAACGGCATAGAGGGCGGTCCCGTCTTGCCACATGGGACTCGCTAGCTTGGTAAGGCCAGCCACCAAGTAGACGAGAAGTACATTCGCTAGGAACAGGCGGACGCGCAGGCCCGGAACCTCTTGTCGTGGTTTGGCTCTGCCGACCTCCAACGAAGGCGGCGAGCTGGAGTTGGCGTCGGGAAGCAGGATGAGCCAGAACAGAACCAGTTGGATCGCAACGTCATCCACGTAGTAGACGACGAAGATCCAGCGCTGGAGCGAGACGGTCAACACGAAGCAGCCGAAGGCCGCCCACCGCGTGCGCACGCCTACGGTTATGAGAACCGAAAGGAGAAAGGCGCCCAAGAGCACCAGCCGGAGGCCCGAGTCGGGGATCCCGGCTGGCAGTATCGAAAGCTTCGTAAACCAGTATAGGCGGCGGCTCAGCTCGTGATCGAGCAGGCCGTCTTGGAGGATGAAGTCGCGCGCCAGCCATGCGAGGTGGAGAAGGTACGTGCAGACCAGCAGTCCGGCTACGATTCGGAAGATCCGGATCGGTCCGGGAGAAACGCTGGCGTCGAGCTCGCGCAGCAGATTGCGCAAGGCGGCGATCACCCTACGCCCACGAGCTGAAGATCTCCAACGTCAAGGCGACTCCCAGATGCAGAACGAGACCGGGCCAGATCGAGCCAGTCGTGAGCGCCAGGATTCCGAGCGCGACGCCGCCGGGCACCGAAGCGAATGCTTCGAGAGGGGGCTTGTGCAGGTGAATCAGGGCGTACGGAACCGTCATCAGCCAGACACCTACGTTGCCGAAACGGGACGTCAGGCCGAAGAGCAAGAATCCCCGAAAGAAGAACTCGACGGTCAACAAGGTGACCATGAGGATTGCCACATAGCTGAGCCAGGAGGCGGACAGGCTTGGCTCGATGACGGGATAGAGCGTTCGCAGGCCGGGCCGCCGGCTGGCGAACCAGAGGAGGGGCAGCAAGGCCGACCAGCAAGCAACTACGGGGGCGAACCACGCGCCTCGGGGACCGCCCAGACCGAAGGATCGCAGCCGTTTCCAGAGTTGGTTGCCGCTGCAGGCAACAAGAGCGCCGGCGAGTGGAACGACCAGCCATACGACGAAGCAGGCGGTGGCGTGCCAGGCGTAGGCCGCCAGCTCGAGGCGCTCGCCGTCCCAGAGCGGAAGCCGCGCTCCCCAGGCAGTCTCGGCTTGAGTCTCCATCCACCAGAGCAGGAACGGGCGCTGCCAGCCGATGCGCTCGACGATGAGAATGGAGAGCGCGACCCAGAGGGTACCCCCGACGAAGCGGAGGTCGGCGAAGGAATTGCGAGCCAGACCCGCTACGCCCCAGACGCTTGGTCCGTTCCTGTGAGAGGCCGTACCGGCCAGGGTCGCGCTCGATCGCTCGGCAAGTGGGTATGTTTGCCTCAGTGTCCGGTCTCCAGGACGTGACCCCAAGCCGGGGCCAGCATGCGAGGGCGACCCGAGCCGGCAGGAGCCTCCCGTGCAGGCGAAGAACGGCTAGGAGGCAAGCGCTTCGTCACTTCGTTCCGCGGTCTCCCTTGCCTGCCTGTCACCGGGCGGTGCCGGCTAGAGCGCCACCCGCGTTGTCCCGGCGTCGGTCAGAAATTGCGCCGGACCGTCCAGATGTTGTCCACGATAGAGGAGGGATGACCGCAGGCGGTCGGGTTCCAGTTGCTGTTGATCTGACCCCAGCCGCCCGGAAGCGTCTGGCCTGCACAGATGGTCATGGTGGTATTGACCGGCTTGCCCTGCCAGAGTCGGTAGGTGCAGACGTTGTAGGTGATCGAGCTGGGGCTGCCGCAAGACGTGGAACTCCAGCTGTCGTTGATCTTGAAATAGCCGGTCGGCGTGCCAGAGCTGCAGCACTGGGTAATCGTCTCCGCCGGACCGCTGGGCGGCGTGCCGCTGCTGCCGCTGCCGCCGCCTCCTCCGCAGTACACCAGGACGGTGGCCGGCACCAGGATCGCGCCCGCGGCGAGTACGATCCGTGCCATCAGCGTCCGCATTCCTGTCGGTTCCATTGTTGACCTCCTTTGTGAGTGACTCGTTTGGCGCCTGGCCACGGTCTATCCGGGTTGGGCGTCTTCGGTGACGTGGATCACCACGGCGTAGCCGCCTAGGACTACGCCGTGGCTCTGCTGGGCGAACTCGAAGAGCACGAGGTCGCCGGGGCGCGCATCGTCCGGGACCTGAAGCTCGAGATCGAGCCGGCGCCCCTCGTAGGCCTGCATCTCGATCGTCTCGAGCCTGCGTCTGCCAAGGGCGTCCAGGCCGGCGCACGAGCCGGTCTTCCTCGTCAATTGCTGCAACGCGGTGCCGGGGGGCTCGTGCTGGTCATTGGCGAGCAGGACGGTGCGCGACTCCGAGATCGAGGCTGCCAATCGCGGTGCCGACCGCAGGAGGCGGATCCCCGAGGTTTCGCCCTGTTGCCGGTCGGCGGTATTCGGGTGACGCCGGGCGGCAAGGCGCGCCGTCACGGTCGCGTTGCGGTGGGCGGCAGTCCCCGGCTCGAGGCTGTGGAGTATCTGCTCGGGAGTCGGGATGGTGGCGCCGAATGCCACGACCTCGTTGACGATCCGAGGAATCGTCAGGGTCTCTGCGACGCGCGCCGGGATCCGGAAAAGACCGCCCCCAGCCAGGACTTCGATCCTGGCGGAAATCGGCAAGAAGTTATTGAGCTCGAGGTCGAACTTCATGCGCGCGCCCGCGGCTCCTTCAAGGACGGTGACGTTGCGCTGTCCCACGTGGCGGTCCAGCTTGGGTTGGAAAGGTGCGGTAATCGGGTCGAGGATCGGGTCCGTGCAGTTGACCTTGAGGCACTCGTGTCCGTTGTTGACGAACACTGGGACCCAGGCCGAGTTGCATCGGACCTCGCGGAATGACTGCGAGGGGACATCGGTCCATTCCGTGCCGATGAGATTCATGTTGGCGGCTCCCAGGCCGAGCGCCGGATTGGCCCAGTAAAAATCCACCTTGACGGGGGCCGAGGGCGCCATGCCCAGATTGAAGATGCGGACCCAGACGAAGTTGTCTTCGCCGGCAACGCCGTTACCGCTCGGGTTGCTCGACTCGATCCAGATATCCGGTGACTTCCAGTAGTTGGTGCCGCCTGGAATCGGCCGAAAGCCATAGTCCCCGGCGGCGTAGCGGATGACCAGCCATGGGGTGTACCTGGGGCGCTCCTGGTCATCGGGATTGTCCCAAGCATCGCGGATGCCCTTCTCGACCTCACGGCGGTGGCGACGGCGTCGCTTGCGCCAGGCCTCTTCATCGAATTCACGCGTCGGCTCGCGATCGTCCGGGTCTCGGTCGGGATCGCCGCCGCGCGGGTCGTGGTCTTCCGGCGCTTGCGAGTCGCGTGTGGCGTCGTCGTCTTTCATGGTGCTGGTCCCCTGCGCTAGATTTCGGGCTCGATGCCGATCGGGTCGCTGTAGATGTCGGCCAGGAACTGCCAGGCGTGGTAGGCGAGACCGCGGTCGGCGTCGAGGTTCCAGTTGGGAAGGTCGTCGCCGAGATGGGAATAGAGGTCGATGGCGTTCTCGACCGCGTTGCCGAACTGGACCTCGGTTCCCGAGGCGTCAATGCGGAGCGGCCAGACGCCGCCGAGTCGAACTTCGCCGCCGCTCAACGGATTGGCCGTTGAATCGACAAAGAAGTCCGGATAGGCCTGGGTCAGATAGGCGGTGGTCGAGGGCTGCTCAAGACCCGTGGGCCGATTCATCCAATCGAAGCCGCCGGTCCAGGCCGGTGCCGGGTAACTGCCTTCGACACCGAGAGCCTTGATCAGGCGGCGCGACCGCGTCACCGTTCTGCCCGAGTCGTAGGGGTCGACGAAACCCGGGAAGAAGGCGCTCATGGTCGTGGGCGACGCCAGCTCCGCGGCCGCCGGGTGCCGGAAAGCCGTGACCGAGAGAATCTCGTGGAGGGCCTTCAAGGCGTTGTGGAGGTACCACTTGTACCAGTGTGAGTAGCAACGCAAGAGGTCCCAGTCGGGCTCGATGGCGCCGTCGATGATCTGTTGGATGCCGAGAGCCAGCAGCCCTCCGCCGGCGGCCAGGTTGCCGGCAAAGATGGCTCCTGCGCCCAGTAGGGCCAGCAGGATGCCGGTAATGATCTGGGCAACGTCGGGATCGTTCTCGATCTCGGGAGTCTCCGGGGTCGGCACGCTTACCGAGGTTCCGGACCCCGACACGGCGGGGGAGACCCATGGAGGCTCGGCGCCGCAATCGGTAGGTGGGCTGAGTGGTGGTGCAGGATTGCAACCGAGACTGTCACTACCCGTCTGGAACCAGAGAGTGAGCCAGGTCAGGAGGTAGGCGTCGTTGAGATTCTGGGCGGTCACGATGTCTCGGATCGGCGCCGGCGGGGAACCGTAGGCTTCGTCGAAGGCGTCGATCCAGAGCTGTGTGAATTGCGCAGGCAGGGGAGCGCTCGAGGAACTCGAGAGGGTCTCGCCCTTGAACACCTTGATCATCAGGTCGGCCTCGTCATGGCTAGCGAGGGCGATCGCGTCGTGTAGGTTGGCGTCGCAGAGACTGGGCCAGTCGCCGTACGGCGGGGCCGGGTCGTCGCCCGTCGGTCCGCCCATCGAGGCGTTCGCCCCGTACTTCCCGAACACCCAGGCATCGATGTAGTTGTTAACCCACCGGAAGCGCCACCAGTGATTGCGGTAGGGGGCGCCGATGCTCGAGTTGACGAAGGGGCTGCCGGTGACGTTGGCGGCATAGCTCATGAGGTAGCCGTAGGCGTAGGCTTCAAAGCGAGCGTCGCCGCTCCCTGTCATCTTCTGGACCAGGGTCTTGGTGAAGGTGCCGGGACGTTTCCAGAAGAGATACTCGCGCAGCCGCCAGAACTGGGACGGCGGTACGGGGTTGCCCTTGCCCACATTGACGGCCGGACGCATGTTCGCGAGGATGTTGGCGCCGATCGACAGGGCCACCGGCTGTATCTGGTCGAAGACTGCTTGAAGGTCGTCGCCGACGTTCTTGACCGTGTCCAAGTCCAGCGTTTCTAGGGCCGCCTCGTCCTCGGCGGCCAGGATCGGGTCAGCGGCCTCCAAGAAAGCCTTGACTTCCCGGACGATGGTCAGGGCGCCCTTGTCGACCCGCATTCCGTCGCCGATGAGGCTGAAGACCTCGGACCAGATGTCGACGTAAGGATTGGTTCCGCGTGTTCCCGGCATGAAGTCGGCTAGCGCCGGTCCCACGGCGCCCAGATGCGCCCACTCGGGATGAGCCTCGATCGCGTTCCGAACGTCCGCAAGGCCGGTGTGATTGGGTAGCTCGGCGCGGAGCTGATTCAGGATGGTGAAGTGGCAGGCGGTTCCGGGCATTGCGAGTCCTCCTAGCTAGATGCGGCCCACTCCATGCGGCCTGCGCGTGTCGCCGTCCTACCTTTGGACGCCAGCGCGGCGCGCCGAAGTACGTTGGAGTCGAGGTCGGCGACTCGCGGCCGGGTTGGTCGGTTGCTGGGCACGGCGCCAGGGAACCAGCAACTGCGGCCCGTGTCCTCAAAAGGTCCTGAAAGAAACCTCAGAGCAATCTAAAGAAACGCTGGCCCTTGGTTTCGACCTCTCCGAACCGAGGCCGCCTATTGTCAATTCATCACGGAGAGGGAGGCCGCCGGGTCCCTGAGGCCCTGCGCCGTCGAAGTGGTCGTACCGGCCGTCTGGGCGGGGCTCCGCCGCGCGGTGAACTTCGATTGCCCTCGAGGGGTGGCCCGCTACACGCTGGAGCGATTCGCCTAGGGATCGGAGTCCACGGCGGCCGTACCGGCGGCGGACCGAGCCTCCACCAGCCAGGCCGGAAGCCAACCGGTTCGGCCTCCCTGCCACATTGAGGTGCACCGGTCGTAGGCCCGACGTGCGGCCGAAGCTCGATGCTGCCGGGCAAGTGAGACCGCGAGGCCGCAACGAGCCCGGACCGAGCGCGGGTTCACGCCGAGGGCCTTGCGAAAGGTCGCCTCGGCTTCGGCGAATCGTCCTCCGGAGGCATGGGTTTCGGCCAGGGCCGCGAGGTAGTAGGCACGGTCGATGGGCCGGTTGGCGAGGGCCCGGGTGAGAGCCTCGGCGGCCGCAGCGGAATCGCCGCGAGCGAGAGCGATCCTCGCACGCAGATGGTGGGCGAGCTCCCATTCCCGGCGGCTGGATCGATCGGCGAGGCGGTCTTCGAGCGCGGTCGCTTCGGCCTCCGCCGAGGCCAGGTCGCCCAAGTGAACCGCTAGGAGTCCGGAAGCCGCCTGCCCCTGAATCGACTGGGGGTCGACAGTGAGAGCGTGTTGGATATGGGTGGCGGCGGCTTCCGGATCGCCCAACTCCAGGAAGAGACCGGCCAGCCTCAGGTGCGCCATGAGCTCGGCGCTCGGGCCCACCGCTCGGGCAAGGAACTCCCGGTAGCGGCGGGCCGCCTCTCGTTCGGAGCCCTGAGCAGCAGCCAGGTCGCCGAGATTGGCCAGGGCCGGTGAATAGCCCGGCTGCAGCTCGAGAGCGGTGTTGAGATGGGTCCTGGCGCCGCCGTGATCCCCGACCAGGAGCAGTGCATGCCCAAGATTGCGGGCGGCGGCCGGGTCGTCAGGAGAAAGCTCGAAGTGGCGGGCAAACGAGGTCACGGCCGCCTTGGGCTGGCCGCACGCCAGGTACGCCTCCCCGAGATAGGAGTAGTAGAGCGGCCTGGCGACCGGCTCCAGCTCTACAGCCCGGCGGTACCTCGACAGGCTGCGCTCGCAGTTCTTGAGGTGAATGTGTTGAAACCAGCCGAGCCGGAAATGCATCGAGGCTTCGTTTGGTCGCATTGCCACCAGCCGCCGTAGGTGGCTCAGCTCGGCTTCCAGGTCGCCTTCGATCTGCGCCTTGCGCCGCTCGAAACGGATCCGTTCCAACTCGGGCAGGCGGTCGGCCGCGGCGATGGCTCGGTTGATGGACTCGAGAGCCATGCGGTCGGATCCGACGATGTCGTAGGCGTTGGCCAAGAGATCGTAGGCGTGCGCGAAGGCGGGATCCAGCTCGATGGCTTCCTGCAGGTAGGTGATGGCGTCGGCGTAGAGCTGGCGTTCCTGGGCGCGCCGGCCGGCGACATAGCGCTCGTAGGCCACGACCGAATCGGTCTTGGTCCGGGCCATTCCCTCGACGAAGTCGGGCTCGCCCAGGGCCTCGATCTCGAGTGAGATGCGGATGGCGGTCGCTAGCGGGTCGGTGAGCTGAAAGATCTGGTCGGCGCCGCCGCCTTCGGCCTGTTCCACGGTGACCCCCGACTTGGTCTTGTCGTGGATCCGAGCCAGCAGTCTGAGTTCTTCGGTGGTGCCCAGGATTCGGCCTCCCACGAAGACTCGGACTCGCGTGTGCCGACCCAGCTCGCGGAGCTTCTCGTCGCTGAGAGCGCCATCGGACGCCAGCCCGGTGGTGACCAGGTCTGGAACCTGCGGCAACGTATCCGGGTCCACAATTTCGAGATACACGGAGCGCCCCAGGTCCTGGGAGAGCATGTCCGGGACGCCCTCTTCCAGCCAGTCCAAACTGTCGAGGCCGGTGTTGTTCTGAAACGGGAGGAGCGCGATCGGAATCGGAGCCGGATCCGTTGCCCGGGCTGGATCGGCCGGCCGGGGGGCATCCGGCGCCTGAGCCCACCGCCAGAGGACGACGGCTGCCGCGATGCCGCCTGCGGCCAACAGAAGTCGCAAGCGAGAGACCGGCCAGGTTCGGCGGCTAGGGTGCGCGGAGTCCGGGGTCGCCAGTGCCTTTTTCCCGGTGGGCACGACGGTCTGGAGCACCCGGTAGCCGCGCCGCGGGATGGTCTCGATCATGACCGGACTGCGGGCGTTGTCTCCGAACGCCTTGCGGAGCTCCCAGATTGCCGAGGTCAGGACGGCATCCGAAACAAAAGTTTCCGGCCAGACGCTTTCCATCAGCTCATCCTTCGAAACCACTTCGCCGCCGGCCTGGCACAGACAGACCAGGACTTCCATGGCCTTCGGATTGAGATGCACGGGTCCGTCGGGCCCGGACACCTGGTTCAGACTGGGACGTACCTCCCAGTCTCCGAGACGGAAATCGCCAACCACGATGGTGGAATGCTAGCAGTCCGGACCGATGGTGCTTGGAGGTTCGATGCCGGTGGCGTCGTACCAACTCGCAAGGATCCGGCAAGCGCTTCCCGCCGTTTTGGCACCGGTCCGGCCGCTCCGCGCCAGCGGCCAGCCGCGAGGTTCGCCCCAGGCCTGGACTAGTCCCTGAGGACGGCGTCGGCGGTTGCCGGGTCGCCCGCGTTGGCAGCCGGGGCGAGTCCCAGAATACGCATCATCACCTGGTAGAGGTCCACGTTCGACGTCGGCGGCAGCGCTACCCCCGAGCGCACGGCGGGTCCGGCGGCAACAAAGATGCCGCCCATGGACGGGAGCCGATGGTCGTAGCCGTGGCTACCGCCGGTGAAGCACCGCGAACAGGATTCGAACCGCGCCTTGGTCGAGATCGCCCAGCCGTCGTCCGCGATTCCGACGATCGGCGCGATGCGGGAGTTGTCGGAGAATCTGTAGCCGGGAGGGATCTCGTCGCGGCGATAGACCTTGAGGTGGGGATGGGCGCCGGCCAACGCGGCGTAGGTCTCTTCTCGGACCTCCGCTTCTGGCCAGAGCGCCAGGATCGGGTCCCAGTCCACGATGCCCGCGCGCTCGATGTCGAGGTACTGGTCGAGAAAGATGACCCGGTCGCGAGAGTTGGCGGCCATGCCGTGGTCGGAGACCACGAGGATATTGACCGAGTCGTCGAGACCCAGCGCGTTGACGCCTTCGACCAGTCGGCCGATGTACCCGTCGACTTGTTCGAGGGTGTGCGCGAGCTCGGCCGAGGGCTCCGGACCGAAGCGGTGGGCGACGTCGTCGATGGATTCGAAGTAGAGGGTCAAGAAGCGGGGGCGCTCGGAGGCCGGCAGCGCTAGGCGCTCCAGCACCCAAGCGACTCGATCCTCGGGAGCCATGCTGCCGTCGTAGGCCAGCGAGTGTGTCGGCCGGACGCCGCTGATCGAGGCTTCGCTTCCCGGCCAGAAGAGCGGAGCGGTGGCGATTCCCTCTCGTTCGGCCGTCACCCAGACGGGCTCGCCGCCGTACCAGCGCCCGTCGGCGACCGCTTCTCGGTTGGAAAGCGAGAACTTGACGCCGATCGACTCGTCCCAGATGTTGTTGGCGACGAGGCCGTGCTGGGCCGGCCGCAGGCCGGTGACCAGGGTGTAGTGGTTGGGAAAGGTCTTAGTCGGGAACGACGGAATCAGGCGCTCAGCGCGGACGCCGCGTTCGGCAAGGGCCGCGAGATTCGGAGTCACCCCGCGGTCGAGAAAGTCCCAGCGGCAGCCGTCGAGGCTGACCAGGACCACGATGGGCGCAGCCGCTTCGGCCGCTGCGGAACTCGGGGCCGCCGCAAGAGCCGCCGAAGGCTGTTCGGCCGAGCCGGTCCTGGGCGGGTGCCCTCCCGGGGGGCCTGCGGCGCAGGCTAGTGTGAGGCCGGCGGTAGCCAGGCAATGGGCCGCCAGCCGCGGCCACGCGGCCGGCTCAGAAGGTACGAACTCGGAGCTTCGAGCTAGGAGGCCGGTCAGACGTCCTCGGAGGTGGCGTCCTCGCCGTCCTCTTCCTCTTCTTCCTCTTCCTCCACGACTTCCAGGTTCTCGTTGAGAACGACCTCGGTCTCGCGCACCGCGGAACCCCAGTCGATCGTCGGATCGTCCATGGGATCGTCCGGAATCTCGACGGCCTCTGCCGCCTTCTTGGCTTCGCGGCGCTCGGCCCGCTGGGCCTGCTTCTCGCGCCGCTTCTGCATGCGGGCCCGTTCGCGTTGACGCCGGACCATGGAAGCTTGATTTGCCATAAAACACCTCGTATCCGCCACCTGGATTGGCCGTGGCGGGCAGTCAGTGTAACAAACCGTCCGCGCCCTCTATTTCGACCGTCAGTCCGGCGCGCTCGGCGCGCCAACCGCGGGCGTCGCGGCGAGAGGAGCCACCGGTGGGGTGAAGCGCAGTGTTAGCCGGCAGGCGCCGGAGCTATCGACCGGCTGGCAGCTTGAGCACCTGGCCCGGATAGATCCGACTCGACCTCAGGCGGTTGTGCTCCTTGACGCGGCTTACGCTGACGCCGTACTTCTTGGCGATCGTCCACAATGTGTCGCCGCGGCCGACGCGATAGGTCCGGTCTGCGCCGGCGGCTTGGAGCCGTTCGACGTACCGCTTGTAGGGCTGTGGAAACACCGCCACGTGGTAGTGGGGCGGCCAACGCTCGTAGGTGGCCTCGAGGACGCGCTGATCTTCGAGCGAGAGCAGGACCCGTTCCAACCACGAGCGGCACGAGCGCGAGCGCGGCCGGCGCAGATCGAGCGCCATTCCGGTCGGGTGCACCGAGCGGGGTGAAGCATTCGAAGGCTGGTAGTTCTTGGGCCGGGTCAGGCTCGTGACGACCAGCTTTTCGCCACAGGCCGCATGGTACTGGGCGCCTAGCCGCTCGACAAAGAGGCGCACCTCGGGGCGGGAATAGGGGAACGACACGCCCTTCAGGGTGTAGACGCCGTTGGGCCGGACCGGCACGAGCCAGCCCCGGTTCACGAAATGGCTGACCTGGCTCTTGGTGCGTAAGAACGTGTAGTCGTGGTCGCGGGCCTGGGTGTTCTGGCGGTTGAGCGAGCTTGTAGTGCCGCGCAGGCTGCCGGCGTCAACCCCAGGTGCAAGGGCGAGCGACATCGCCAGGACACAGCAGCAAGCGGCGAACACTCGGGAATTCATCGCGATCAGGTACCGGTGGGCTTCCGAGCGGCCTCGAGGCCCCCCGGAAGCGAAAAAAGTTGCCGTAATTTAGCACGAACAAAGGAAAAACCGCGAGACCGTAATTTTTTCCTAATCTTCCGGCGGATGCTCCTGCTTGCGGAGATCCCGCGCGATCTCGACCAGGTCCAGGAAGCCGCCGACCTCCGGATCAGCGGTAAGCCGGCGGGGCAGATGGCGCGACAATTCGAGGATGTCGGCGGGCTCGGAGCCCCGCGCCCAGTGCGACCGGCGCAGGATCTCGGCAAACTCGGCGACCAGGGTCGCAAGTTGCAAAGAGGCCGGAGCGCGGTTCCAACGAGTCTCGAGCTGGGAAATGCGCAGCCGCTCTGACACCTCGCGGACGCGGGCGCGGCCGGCCGGCTGCCAGCGCAGGCGCACCGTGGCGATCTCGGCATCGCGCGGCGCGTCCGGCTGGAGCTTGATCTCGTAGAGCGCGGTCACGGTATGTCCGGCGCCAATCTCGCCCGCGTCAACCCCGTCGTCCCGGAAGCGGTGGTCGGCAACATCCCGGTTCTCGTACCCTAGAAGCCGGTAGCGGCTGACGGTGGCCGGGTCGAACTCGACCTGGGCCTTGGCGTCGAAGGCGACTGTCTGCAGGGTGCCGGTCAGGTTCTCGACGAAGATCTTGCGGGCTTCGTCCAAAGTATCGACGTAGGCATAGCGTCCGTTGCCACGGTCAGCGAGTTGCTCCAGGAGCACGTCGTTGTAGTTGCCCATGCCGACGCCGATCGTGGTGAGCTCGATGCCGGCTCGGGCTTCGCGCTCGATGCGCTGGAGAATGGCGTCGGCGCTGGTACCGCCGACGTTGGCGACGCCGTCCGAGCAGAGAATCAAGCGGTGCGTGACTCCGTTCCTGAAGAACTCGTCGGCGAGCTCGTAGCCCAGGTCGAGCCCGGCTTCGACGTTGGTGGAGCCGCGGGGCAGGAGTCGCCCGAGGGCGCGCTCGACCCGGTCGCGATCCCGAGTGGGCTCGACGACGACCCGGCTGGTGTTGCCGTATTCGACCAAGCCGACGCGGTCGTCCTTGTCGAGTTCGTCCAGTAGCAGGCCGAGGGCCCGAACGACCAGTCCCAGTCGGTTCTCCCGCTCCATCGAGCCTGAGGTGTCGACCACGAAGATCAGGGTCGTGGGCTTGCGTCGCGCGGGGCGGACGTCCCGGGCGCGGATACCGATGCGGACGAGCCGGTAGCGAGAGCCGGCGGCGAAAGGAGACGGTGCGCCCTCGAGGGAGATGGCAAAGTCGTCGCGCCGAGGCGCCGGGTTACCGTAGTCGAAGGAGTTGACGAACTCCTCGACTCGGATCGCTGCGGGGGGGGGCAGATGGCCGTCGTGGAGATAGCGGCGCGCGATCGAGTACGAGCCGGTATCTACGTCAAGGGCGAACGTTGACAGCCGGTCGTCCTCGGTGTCGATGAAGGGATTGACGCCGGCCGACTCGAAGAACACGTCGCCGTACGGCCGATCGTTGGGCTCGGCCCCGCCGCCGGTGGAAGGCGGCCATCGGCGGTCCTGGCGGCGGCTCGGGACTCCGGCATCCCAGATCTTGCGGGTGAGGGCCTTGGGCTTCGGGTACTCGCTATCCGCGCGTACGCTCTTCTCCTCGCTGGAGAATGCGGCCCGTCGTTCGAGCATCGGGGCGACCTCCACCGGAGAGCCCACGGAGAGATCCGCAACCCGGCCGGGGAAAGGATCGCGGGCGTCCGGAATGCGCTGGAGCTCCTCGTTTGTGATGGTGGAGCCGGCGCCATCGGGCGTTGCCGTCGGGACCTGCGGTTGGGTGCTGTTGACAGGTGCCGACTCGGACTTGGCCTCGAGCCTTACCTCGGCTTGGGCCGGCGCCGGACGCCCCCGCGCGGCCGTCTCGTCCACGGCCGAGCGGCTTTCCATCGACTCCCGCAGGGCGCGGGCCCGCTCGCCGGAAATGGAGGTGGCCGCCGGCCCATCGATCGGATGCGAGGAGTCGAGCGCGGGTTCGGCTGGCGCATCGCCCGCGATCGCATTCGGAGACGTTGCGTCCAGGACTTCGGCAGGCTCGGAGTCCGGGGCCGCTTCCATCGCATCCTGAAGCGCCGGTGTGTGAGGATCGCGCGCCACGCGGCTGGCCAGGAGTCCGCCGAGGACGGCGACGGCAAGAGACGCCGCAAGCCAGCGCATGCCGCCGCGCCCATGCCTGGTTTCGGACCCGGAGCCGGAAGCTGGCCAAGCTCCCTCGCCGTTCTCGGGAGGTGCGGTGGAGGACTCGGCGGCGGCTTCGGCGGCGGCTTCGGCGGCGTCCAGCGCTTCCGGAATGTCCGCTCGGATCCGGTCCAGCAGTTCGGCTGGAGGATCCACCTCGGAGATCGGAGGACGCTCGAGGAGCTCCTCCACGAGTTGGCGTTTGGAACGATTCATCGCGACTCCTTCCCGGGGTTCTCGTGTCCACTGGGGCCACCGGGGCTAGCTGGGCCAGCTGGGCCAGCGGCTTCCGCTCCGGCGCGGTTGTTGAGGCGTTCGAGATCGGTGCCCAGGTCCTCGGCCAAGCGGTCGTAGGCTCGGAGCAGCCGCTTGCGAATGCCGACGGCGCTTAGCCCCTCTTGTCTGGCGATCTCCCGCACCGGCACTTCGCCCCAGTAGCGGGCGGTGACGGCGAAGCGGAGCTCGTCGGGAAGGCCCAGGACCGCTCGCCGGAGGCGTGCGGCTCGGCGTGCGCGCAGGACGTTGTCGTCGGCACTCGGACTCGGGTCCACGATGTTGTCGACCTGGGTCTCGTCAAGCGGGGCCAGCCTCCGGGGTTTGCGAACGTGGTTGAGAAAGGTGGTGTAGGCGATCCGGTAGAGCCAGGTCGAGAATCGAGCCTTGCCCTGAAAGCTCGCCAGCGCCGACCAGGCCCGCCGGTAGGTTTCCTGGGTCAGGTCGGCCGCGAGCTCGGGATCGCCGGAGAGCTGGACGAGTCCGGCGAAGGTTCGACCGTAGGTGAGCTCGGCGAGCCGTCCGGCGGCCTCGCGGTCGCCCCGAGCGGCCCGCCGCGAGAGTCGATCTTCGTCGTCTCTTGGGGACGGCGTGTTCGCGCGGGCTCCGGTCTGGGCAGGCTGCGATGACGGTTTGGGCATCTGTTTGGGCGTCCGTGCAGGTCTTTGGGCGCTCTCCATACCTCCTTAGACACGGAAGCAAGCAAGAAAGTAACCGGGCCACGATCTCTGGGTGTCCGGAGCGCTGCTAAGATCGCTCCGGATCCGCGGATACCCATGGCCGATTCAACCCCATCCACTTCGCGGCCCCGGACGGCGGGCAAGCCCAAAGGCAAGCAACGGCGCGCGATCGGACCGCGTCTGCGCCGGGTCCTGGCCGGAGTCTTCGGGCTCTTTGCCTTGCTGGTCGTGAACTCCGCCTATCTCGTAGGGGTCCGGGTGTTGGAGTGGGCTCGAGACGAGGTCTACCAGAACTGGTTCTACATGATCATGTTCCTGGGACACCTGGTTTTGGGCCTGGTGTTGATCCTGCCGCTCCTGGCTTTCGCGCTGATGCACGCGCGCAACACCTACAACCGGCCGAATCGACGGGCGGTCTGGGTCGGTTGGGGCCTGTTCGCCGTGGCCCTGGCCCTGGTCGCCTCCGGAGTGGTCCTGACCCGGCTCGAGGGCATCATCGTGGTCAAGGACCCCGCGGTCCGGTCGGTGGCCTTCTGGATCCATGTGTTGACCCCGCTCGTGGCCGTGTGGCTCTTCATCCTGCATCGCCTGGCGGGTCCCCGCATCAAGTGGCGCATCGGACTGCGCTGGGCCGCGGTCGCCGGCGTGGTTTCGATCGGTCTCCTGCTGCTGCAAGCGCAGGACCCGAGGAGCTGGAACGTGGAGGGACCGGCGTCGGGCGAGCAGTACTTCTTCCCGTCGCTGGCGCGGACGGCCACCGGCGACTTCATCCCAGAGCGGGTCCTGATGAACGACGAGTACTGCCGCGCGTGTCATGAAGACGCGCACGACTCCTGGAAGGCCAGCGCCCACCGGCTGAGCTCGTTCAACAACCCCGTCTATCTCTTTTCGGTGCGTGAGACCCGCCAAGTGGCCTTCGAACGCGACGGCGACGTCCAGGCCTCCCGCTTCTGCGCCGGCTGCCACGACCCGGTACCGTTTTTTACCGGGAAGTTCGACGACCCCGACTTCGACGACCTCCACGACCCGACCGCGGGGGCGGGTGTGACCTGCACCGTGTGCCACGCCATCACCAACGTCAACTCACCGCGCGGCAATGCCGATTTCACCATCGAGGAGCCGCAGCACTATCCCTTCGCTTTCAGCGACAGCGCCTTGCTGCGCTGGACCAACGAGCAACTGGTCAAAGCCAAGCCCGAGTTCCACAAGCGCACCTTCCTGAAGCCCTTTCACAAGACTGCCGAGTTCTGCGGCGCTTGCCACAAGGTGCACCTCCCGGAGGAGCTCAACAAGTACAAGTGGCTGCGAGGTCAGAACCACTACGACTCGTATCTGCTAAGCGGAGTCTCGGGACACGGCGTGCAGAGCTTCTACTACCCGGAAAAGGCCGAGCACAACTGCAACGGCTGCCACATGCCGCTTACGCCCTCCGAGGAATTCGGGGCTCAAGACTTCGACGGCTCGGGTCAGCTTTCGACCCACGACCACCAGTTCCCGAGCGCCAACACCGCAATTCCGTACCTCTTGGATATGCCCTCGGAGGCGGTCGAGGCGCACCAGCGATTCAACGAGGGCGTGATGCGCGTCGATCTGTTCGGGTTGCGCGAGGGTGGCACCATCGAAGGCGAGTTGGTGGCTCCGCTCCGGCCCGAGGTCCCGGCCCTGGTGCCGGGCCGCAGCTATCTGCTCGAGGCGGTGATTCGCACGGTCAAGATGGGGCACCATTTCACCCAGGGCACGACCGATTCGAACGAAGCGTGGTTGGACGTCACGGTGGCCGAGAGCGGCCGGGTGGTTGGCCGTAGCGGCGCCGTGGACGCCGAAGGCGGCGTCGATCCCTGGTCGTTCTTCGTGAATTCCTACATCCTGGACCGGCACGGCGACCGCATCGAACGCCGCAATCCGCAGGATATCTTCGTGTCGCTCTACGACCACCAGATCCCGCCGGGAGCGGCCGAGGTCGTGCACTACCGGCTGGATGTCCCCGCCGACGCCGTCGGACCGATACGGGTGGACCTGGCTCTGCGCTATCGCAAGTTCGACACCCGGGTGATGCAGCACGTGCTGGGCGAGGACTGGGTCAATGACCTGCCGATCATGACGCTGGCGACCGACTCTCTGGTGTTTCCGATCGCCGGGCAAGCTGTGACCGCGGTCGAGAACGCCGCGAGCGAGATTCCCGAGTGGCAGCGCTGGAACGACTACGGCATCGGGCTCCTGCGCAAGGGCGGCAAGACCAAGGGCGAGCTGCGCCAGGCCGAAGCCGCCTTCGCCCGGGTCGAAGCGTTGGGGCGTCCGGACGGACCCTTGAATCTGGCTCGCGTCTATCTCGCCCAGGGGACGGTCCGGGACGCCGCGATCGCCGCGCTGGATCGCGCCGCCGGCTTCGACCCGCCGGCTCCGGCCTGGTCGGTCGCCTGGTTCACCGGCCTGGTCAACAAGCAGAACGGTTTCTTGGACGAAGCCATCGCCAACTTCCGCTCCATTCTCGAGCTGGACGACGCCGAGACCCGGCGGCGGGAGTTCGACTTCAGCCTGGACTACCGGCTGCTGAACGAGCTCGGCCAGACTCTGTTCGAGCGGGCCAAGCTGGAGCGTCGTCAGGCCGGCGGGGAACGCGAGCGGCTGCTGCGCGAGGCCCTGGATCAGTTCGCGCGCGTGCTCGAGATCGACCCGGAGAACGTCACCGCCCACTACAACCTGGATCTCATCTACAAGCAGTTGGGCGAGCGCGACAAGGCCTCCGAGCACTTCGCGCTCTATCGCAAGTACAAGCCGGACGACAACGCCCGCGGGCGGGCCATCGCCAAGCACCGCGCGGCGAATCCCGCCGCCGACCATGCCGCCGAGGCCATCGCGATCTACGATCTCGGGCGCGAGAGCGCCTTCGGCCTCGACGCTTCGGGTCGGTAGCCGGCTCTCGTCCGATTCGCCGGACCGCGGGCCTAGCCGGCAGTGGCGCCGCGCTGGCGCAGAAGGTCGAGAACTTCGTCCCGGCCCGAATGGACGATCAGGAGCGCGAGGTCGCCGGGCTGGAGCCAGTCCAGCGCCTGGCCGGCGGCGTCGAGCTCGGTGGCCGCTCGCGCCAGATGGTCGTCGCCGGCGCCGAGCCGGCGCAGCTCGGTCTCGAGCAGTTCCGCGACCTCGCCTTCGGCGCGGCCGCGCAGGTACTCGCTGAGCTCCTTGACCAGGATCCGGTCCGGCCGGGCGCGCCAGGCGGTGCGTGCCAGCTCCAGGATCGATTCGTCGTCCCGGTCTCCGGCCTGGCCGATCGAGATCAGCCGGCGGGACGCGGGCAGCTCCGCGGCCATGGTCAAGAGGGCATCGATGCCGTGCGGGTTGTGGGCGAAGTCGACCACAAGCCGGGCGCCGTTGAAGTCGAACAGGTTGAGGCGGCCGGGATTGGTATCGGGCGTGCTCTCGAACCGTCTCAGGCCCTCGGCGATCGAGCGCGGGTCGAGTCCCAAGAGCCAAGCGACCCCGGCCGCGGCCAGCGCGTTGGCCACGTTGTGCCGCGCCGCGCCGCCGAGTGCGATCGGGATCTCGGCGATCTCGGCTAGGGCGACCGAGCGATCAGCGTCCTTAAGCAGCAGGCGGCCACGCTCGAGCACGCACGCTCGGCCGCCGGCCTCCAGGTGCTCGGCCAAGATCGTCGCCGCCGGCCCGGCGGTCGGCTGGACCGAGAACCAGGTGACGGGCCGGCCGTGGTCGGCTTCGAGGCCTCGGCGGCGCACGACCGGATCGTCCAGGTTCAGGACGAGATGCCGGGCGGCCTTGGCGACGAGGAACTTACAACCGGCGATCGCCTCGAGATCGTGGATGCCGAACTCACCGAGGTGGTCGGCGGCCACGTTGGTCACCAGCCCGACATCGGCGTCGGACACCGCCAGGCCCCGGCGCAGCATGCCGCCGCGGGCGGTCTCCAGGAAGGCGATCTCGACCCTCCGGTCCCGGAGCACCTGGCGCGCGCCGCCGGGTCCGGAGTAGTCTCCTCGGTCGAGGACGTCATTGCCGGCGGCGATCCAGTCGGTGGACGAGACTCCCGGAAGGTGGCCGGCGGCTCGGGCGATCGAGGCCAGCAGACGCACGGTCGTGGTCTTGCCGTTGGTGCCGGTGATGAGGGCGACCGGGACGGCGTGGCAGCTTTCCCAGGGAACCTCGCCGGCGGCCGGAAGCCGGGACACCGGCCAGCTTCGCGAGCCGGTGCCCAGCCCGACCGACGCGACGTCGTCGTCGGACAGGAAGGGAGTCCCGCGCGCATCGGCTTCGGCGGCGAGCGCGAGAAGCGCGGGATTGCGCTCTTCGGCGATGGTCTCGAGCAACCGGCCGCGGGCGGCCTCGAACGGTTCGGGCGCCTCGCCATCAGCGGCGTCTGGGCCGCTGGCGACCGCTGCCGCCCAGGCCCATTCGTTGATCTCGGTGGCGGCGTAGAGCGCATCGATCGGAGCTTGGAGGGCGACGCTCAAGCCGCCCGGAAACGACCGGTCGAAAAGCTGTGCGCTCCAGTCCACCGCTTCCAGCATGCGCGTCGCCTGACGGCGCCATCTCGCCACCGTCTCGGCCTCTCGGTCCGGATCGGCGTCTTGGGTCAGGGCGACGTCCAGTACCGCCGCCGGCCGATCCGTCAACAGGTTGGGACCGGTCAGGCGGCGCGAGTCGTGGACTTTCATCTGCAGACCTTCGGCGGATCTGGGGTCTTCGATCTCGGGTACGGCGCCGGGTCCCGCTCAGTCGTTCTCTTCCTCGCGGGCCAGGCGCACGCCGCGCCCGTCGCGGATCAGCTTGTCGGCGCCGGGAAGCTCGAACTCGGGCAGGTCCACCGGCTCCGGAACCCGTGGTGAGGGCGCCGCCGCCGCCGGTGCCTCGAGATCGGGCGAGAAGCGGGTGATCTGATCCCAGCATCGCTTGATGTCGTCGCCCAGGATCAGCAGCAGATCGCCGTGCCCGGCCTCGGACAGGGCCGCATGGATCGCGGTCTGCTCGTCCGGGATCTCCTCGATGACCGACTCGTCCACGCCGGCCCCGACCAGGGCTCGCTTCAGGAGCCGCGGCACCTCGTCGCCGTCCCGGCCGCGGGTGTTGTCGTCCCGGCGGCAGATGTAGCGGTCGAAGTGGCCCGCGCAGGCCTGGGCGATGGCCTCGATGTCCTCATCCCGGCGGTCGCCCGGCGCGGCCACGACGCAGAGCTTTTTCCCGACCGCGTCCAGATTGTCGGCCAGACGCACGATCGCCCGCACGGCATGGGGGTTGTGGGCGTAGTCGAGCACGACCTTGAACGGATGCTGGTCGAAGACGTTCATGCGCCCGGGAGCCTGAAAGTAGGAGCTGTCGAAGGTGCGCAGGCCCTGCCGGATGTCGTCCAGGACCACGCCCAGGCTGTAGGCGACGGCGACCGCGAACATGGCGTTCTGGACGTTGTGGAGAGCCCGGCCCTCGAGGGTGGCCGGGATGAGATGGGTCCAGAGCAGCGGGATGTGGGTGCCGCCGTCATAGATGGCGATCATGTGCCCGTTCATGCCTTCTTCCAGGACGACGGCGCGGCCGTCGGCACGGATGTGTTCCCGGACCAGGGGATGACGGGCGTTCATGGTGACGTAGCAGAGGTGCTCGGCCTTGGTGTAGTCGCCCATCTGCAGGCACAGGGGGTCGTCCGCGTTAAGCACCGCGGTGTCCCGAGCGACCTCGGCGACGATCCTCTTGACTCGCGCCAGGTCCTGCATGGTGTCGATGCCACGCAAGCCGAGATGATCGGCCTCGACGTTCAGCACGGCGCCGACGTTGCAGCGCCGGTAGCCCATGCCGGCTCTCAGCAGGCCGCCGCGGGCGGTCTCGAGGACGGCGGCGTCAACGGTCGGATCGCGCAGAACCATGCGCGCCGCCACCGGTCCGGTCATGTCACCCGGCACCGTCAGGTGCCCATCGATGTAGACGCCGTCCGAGGTCGTCAGCCCCACGGTATGGCCCGAGAGCTTGAGGATGTGCGCCACCATCCGGCTGGTGGTCGTCTTGCCGTTGGTGCCGGTGATCGAGGCGATGGGGATGCGCGACGGGGCACCCGGTGGGAACAGCATGTCCATGACCGGTCCGGCGGCGTCCCGCGGCGTGCCCTCGCTCGGTGCGACGTGCATGCGGAAGCCGGGCGCCGCGTTCACCTCGCAGATGGCGCCTCCGGTCTCATGAAACGAGCGCGAGATGTCGTCGGTCAGGAAGTCGACGCCGGCGACGTCCAGCCCGACGGCGCCGGCGGCGCGAATCGCCATCTGCCGGTTGTCGGGATGAACCTCGTCGGTGACGTCAACCGCGGTGCCGCCGGTGGAGAGATTCGCGGTGGATCGCAGATAGACGGTGCGGCCTTCCTCGGGCACGCTGTCGCGTTCCAACCCGGCGAGCGCCAGCAGCCTCTCGGCTTGGTGATCGAACTCCAGCCGGGTCAGGACCTTTTCGTGGCCGATGCCGCGGCGCGGATCCGAGTTGACGATCTCGACCAGCTCTTCGATGGTGTGCCGGCCGTCTCCGACGACGTGACCGGGCACGCGCTTCGAGGCCGCGATGAGCTCACCATCGACCACCAGCAGGCGGTGGTCGAGGCCGGTGATGAAGCTTTCGACCAGAACCGTGCGGCCGTGCTCGCGAGCGTTGGCGAAGGCGGTCTCGACCGCCTCGGCCGTGTCCAGGTTGATCGAGACGCCGCGGCCGTGGTTGGCGTTGAGTGGCTTGACCACGACCGGGTAGCCGACCCGTTCGGCGGCCCGCACCGCCTCGCGCGGACTGTAGACCAGGCGCTGCTTGGGGACCGGTAGGCCCAGGTCGCCCAGAAGCTTGTTGGTTTCTTCCTTGTCGGAGGCCATCTCCACCGCGATGTGCCGGGTCTCGCCGGTCACCGTGGCCTGGATCTTCTTGCCGTACTTGCCATGGCCGAGCTGGACCAGGCTGTAGCGGTTGAGCCGCAGGGAAGGGATGTCGCGCTCTTCGGCGGCCGCTACCAGAGCGGCGGTGCTGGGTCCCAGGGCCCGGCGTTGGGCCGAGCGGATGAAGCCGTCCCGGGCTTCGGGCCAGTCGAATTCGGCGCCGCCGGTCCGAAGCTCCTCCGGCAGCAAGTGGTCGATCAGCTCCAGGGCGAGCCGGCCGGCGGCCAGGCCCACGTCCTCCTGCTCGTACTGGTAGACGACGTCGTAGTGTCCTGGCTCGCCGGTGCTCCGGGTCTTGCCGAAGGTGACCCTGGCGCCGGCGACGTTCTGGAGCTCGATGGCCACGTGCTCGAGGACGTGGCCCATCCAGGTGCCGTCGTCCTCGGTCAACCGGCGCACGAAGCCGCCGGGGGTGCGGTAGGAGCAGCCGTGCTCGCTGAGACCGGGCAGTGCTTCGAGGAGAGAGTCGACAAAAGGTGCCCCGAGCCGTCCGCTCGGCCAGTCCTCCAACTCCTCCAGATCCACGACCAACCGGATGACCGGGAAGTGAGCGTAGAGGCTCGGGCCCAGATAGACCGAGCGGCTGAGGATCTTCATGTGGTCAACACCTGGCGGCCACGCCGAGGGCTCTCTTGTTTCTGCTCTCGCACGCGCGGCGGGTAGGCTCGGCGGGAACGGATGTCGAAGGCGGCGCCATCGGTCAGGATGTGCAGGCGCACGTTGAGCATGCAAACGCTGTCGGACTGGTGGGCCGAGTCCATCGAGGAGTACTCGAGGTCAGACGGGTCGACGACGGTGATGGCGCCGCTGCCCAGGACCTCGAGCCGCTCCGAGCCGTCGATGAATGCCGCCGTGTCCTCGTCCAGGCCGATGCCGATGGGCCGCGGGTTGTACGCAAGCGCCGAGAGCAAGCGCCCCAGACGATCCCGCTGCCGGAAATGCTGATCGATGATCGCCGAAGTCGTGAGTCCCAGCCCCGGAGCCAGGGTGACCAGATCGGCCTGCGGGGTCGAGCCTTCGGCGCCGAAGGCGATCATGTGTTCGGACAGGAAGGCCGCGCCGGCGGAAGTGCCGGCGACGTGCAGGCCCTGGTCGCGGTTGCGCTCGCGGATGAGGTCGGCGAGCTCGGTTCCGCCGATGGTGGTCGAGAGCCGGAGTTGGTTGCCGCCGGTCAGAAACACCCCGTCGGCCCGCTCGATGCGGCGCAGCCACTTTGGGTCGCTGCAGTCCTGCCGGGTCTCGAGGGGTAGGGATCTGGTGGCTCCGACGCCGAGATCCCGGAAGATGCGCTCGTAGCCGGGACCCGTGTCCTCGAGTTGCGAGGCGGTCGGGATGATAGCAATGCGGGCCCGCCGGCCGCCGCATAGCTCGGCGAAGCGGCGCAGGATCTCGGGATCCCGGAACTTCTCCTCGGCCCCTCCGATCGGGACGATCGCTCCCCGCGTCACGATGCCTCCTCGGGCCGGTGCTCGAAGGGGCCGAAACGGACCGGGGCTCCGGCTTTCACGTGCCAGACACCGCGCGCCATGGCGTAGCGTACCGCTCCGTCCGCGTCGAGCGCGATCAGATCGGCGTCGGCGCCAACATCGATGCGGCCCTTGGCCGGTAGCCGCAGAAGCTGGGCGACGTTGCTGGTGAACATGGGAAGCACTTCCTCGGGCGTGCGGCCGCGGGCGAGAAGTCTCACGAGGCACTCGAGCAGGGCCCCGGGTCGGGCCACGTCCATCGCCCGCAACCCGCCGTCGGCGTCGAAGGCGGGCAGGCAGCCACCGCCGTCCGAGCTTACCGTCAGGCGCTCGCGCGGCAGGTCGGTCTCGAGAAAGGCCTCGATGGCGGCGGCGGCCGCAAGCTCATCGGGTGCCGTGCTGGCGGCGTCCTCGGGGAAGGCGGTGACGTCGATCGTGACCCCTCGCCGAGCGAGCTCCAAAGCCTCCTCGAAGAGGGCCTGGCGCCGGTTGACGTGGGTCGGGTGGAAGGTCCGGGGAGGCAGCTCGGAGCCCTCCAGCGCCCGGCGCACCAAGTCCAAGCCGCGCGGGCCGTCGCCCAAGTGGAGGTGCACGATACCGGCCTTGCCGGTCATGAGGCCGGCCACGTGGGTCTCACTGGCCAGGCGAAGCAGCTCGTCGAGTGTGGGTTGGCTGGAGCGATGGTCGCTGATCGCGAGCTCGCCAAGGCCGATCACCGGGTCCACGAAGACGATGTCGCCGCGCACGCTGCCCGTGATGGTGGCCGGCGGCAGATGGTAGCCGCCGGTGTAGCAGTAGGCGGTCAGTCCTTGCTCGGCCAGCCCGCGCACCGCGGTCACCAGCGAGGCCGGGGTGCGGGTGAGATCGTCGGTGCCCAGGAGCCCGACCACGGTGGTGATGCCGTGGCGGGTGAACTCGGATAGCCCGAGCGGTGGCACCCGGCTCGATGGGCCCGACTCGCCGCCGCCGCCGGTGACATGGACGTGGCCGTCGATCAGGCCGGGAACGAGCCGCAGACTGTCGAGATGGACGCGCTCCACCGCCGGGCCGCCGGGGATCTCCGGCCAGGTGGAGTCGCCAACCCAGAGGATCTTCGAACCCCACACGGCGACCGTGCATTGCCCAAGCGGTTCGGGTGCGAAGACCTCGGCGTCGAGCAGTAGACGGATCATCGTGGCGTTGAGGTTTGGGTGGACCGGTGCTCGGGCCGGTCGCCGTAGCGATCCGGCGGCGCGGAAACGCGTCATTGTATAGCCGGGAGGCGGCTTCGGCCACGGTGCCGAGGCGTCTCGAGGGCAGGAGTTGTTTCCGTCCGGCGCTCGGTCCGGATCCCGTCTGGGCGGGTAGGCAGGGTTCCGGAGGATCCGGCTAGAATCGCCGGCGGGCCCGATTCTGGGTTCTTCCGGGCTGGCGAACGCAGACGTCCGGACGCGATGCGCCAAGCTCCCCAAGAGGAGTACGAACGATGACCGAGTACGAAGACGAACGAAACGATCTCCACGAATCCGACGACGAGGTCATCGGCGTCTGGTTTCGGCGGTCGCTCGTGATCTTCGGTCTGCTCGCCGCCGTCGTTCTGGGGCTGGTTTGGTTCGGCGGGAGGGCCGGCGACGAGGCTCCCGAGGTCACCATTCAGAAGGAGGCTCCGCGCGAGGTGGCGGTCCTGACGGATCGTCCCACCTTGGAGTTCACCGAGATCGGCGCGGCCGCGGGCATCGACTTCGTCCACGAGAACGGCGCCACCGGCGAGAAGCTCCTGCCGGAAACGATGGGGTCGGGCGCGGCGTTTTTCGACTACGACGGCGATGGGGACCAGGATCTCCTGCTGGTCAATTCGAAGCCCTGGCCCCACTCGGGCACTGGCGGCTCGGGCACGACCAGCCGGCTCTACGCGAACGACGGCGGTGGCGCCTTCGAAGACGTCACCGCGGCGGTGGGCCTCGACCAGCCGCTTTACGGCACGGGCATGGCCATCGGCGACTACGACGGCGACGGCCGGAGCGATCTGTTTCTGGCGGCGGTGGGGTCGAACCGCCTCTACCGGAACACTCCCGCGGGGTTCGTCGATGTCACCGATCAAGCAGGTGTCTCCGGCGACGAAACCGACTGGTCCACCGGGGCGGCCTTCTTCGATTCCGACGGCGACGGCGATCTGGACCTGTTTGTCGCCAACTACGTCACCTGGTCGCGCGATATCGATCGCGAGGTGGACTACCGTCTAACCGGCGTCGGGAAGGCCTACGGACCGCCGGTCAACTACGAGGGTACCCACTCGCGGCTCTACCGGAACGACGGCGGCGGAGCCTTCACCGACGTTTCCGAAGAAGCCGGCATCCGGGTCGCCAACCAGGCCACCGGGGTGCCGGTCGGCAAGGGGCTGGGCGTGGCGCCGGTGGATGTGGACCTGGACGGCCGCATGGATCTCTTCGTCGCCAACGACACCGTGCGAAACTTTCTCTTCCACAACTTGGGTGACGGCAAGTTCGAGGAGGTCGGGGAGTACTGGGGCGTCGCCTATGGCCGCCAGGGCGAGGCCACCGGCGCCATGGGGGTTGACGCTGCCTACTTCCGCAACGACCCCGAGCTGGGCTTTGCCATCGGCAACTTCGCCAACGAGATGACCTCGCTCTACCTGGCCCAGGGGGATCCGACCCTGTTCGCCGACGAGGCGATCGGCGAGGGCATCGGCGCGCCCAGCAGGCAGGCGCTGTCCTTCGGCGTGCTGTTTCTGGACGTGGATCTGGACGGGCGGCTGGACGTCCTCCAGGCCAACGGTCATCTCGAGAGCGAGATCAATACAGTGGATCCGAGCCAGACCTATCGCCAGGAGACCCAGCTCTTCTGGAATGCCGGGCCGGACGCCCGGGTGGGATTCGAGCTACTGCCGGGCGAGTCCACCGGCGACCTGGCGCGTCAGATCGTCGGGCGGGGCAGCGCCTATGCCGACGCCGACGGCGATGGCGACCTCGACGTTGTTCTGACCCAGACCGGCGACCGGCCGTTGCTCCTCCGCAACGACCAGGCCTCGGGCCACCACTGGCTGCGCGTGCGCCTGGAAGGCGCGCCCGAGAACCCGGAGGCGATCGGCGCGCGGGTGGTCCTGACCGCCGGGGGGATGACCCAGGTGCGGCTGGTTGGGCCCGCCAAGAGCTACCAGTCCCACTCGGAGCTGCCGGTGACCTTCGGTCTAGGCGCTTCGGAAGCGGTCGAGTCGTTGGTCGTGATCTGGCCCGACGGCTCCGAACAGCCGGTCGAGGTGCCCGGGGTGGATCGGCAGATCGAGATCGTCTACGGATCCTAGCCTGGCTAGCCCGGGCACAAAAAAGGCCGGCGCGCTTCACGCGCCGGCCTGGTGCTTGATTCCTGTCGAGGCGTTTACGGGTTGACGATCTCGTTGACGTCGGGACGCTTGGGCTCGTCGGAGCGCTCGCGCGGATCGACCGGATCGTTCTCGTTCCAGCCCTCGTCGATGGCCAAGCGGCGATTGATCTCGGCCCATTCCGGATCCTCGTCCTCGGTCTCGACGATGGCGTCGATCGGGCACTCCGGCTTGCACAGGCTGCAATCGATGCAGGCATCGGGGTCGATGACCATGAACTCGTTACCGTAGTCGCCGTCGTGTTCGTAGTCGCCGGGGTGGATGCAGTCCACAGGACAGACCTCGACGCAGGTCGCATAGCGTTCGCCCAGGCACTTTTCGGTGATTACGTAGGCCATTCCGTCACTCTCCTCTTGCGTTGTCGAAGCCCCGTGGGCTGTGTGGGCGGGATTATACGGCAAGCCTCCGATCCTTGCCACGCCTGGCGAAGTGGCGGCGCCGGTGCGGACCGGGCGCGGTGGCAGGCGCATGCTAGTCTTGAAATCTGACAAACACATTGAGGGTTCGGCGGCAGGTCGGTGGCCGGCCGGAGCGGGGAGAGTGGCGGCCGGATCGCTCGAGAAAAGCCGGAGATGAGTGGAGTTCAGAGGCAGCGTGGCGACGAAGCGCGCGTTCCTTTGCGCCAACCGGTCCGGGTCAAGTACGCGAGCTTCCGGGACTTTCTGACCGAGGTGGCGGCGAACCTGTCGCGCGGCGGCATGTTCCTCGAGTCCGATCGCGATCTGGCGGTCGGTGAGGCGCTGGATTTCGTGCTTTCGCTGGCCGACGGGTTCACCCTGGTCGAAGGCGAGGGGGAGGTCGTCTGGCGCCGCGATCGGCCGCTCGGTCCGGGCAAGCCCGCCGGTGTCGGCATCCGCTTCAACCGTCTTCTCGGCGACAGCCAGGCCCTGATCGATCGCGTCGTCGAGAACCACAAGACCGAGGCCGATCGGTTCGCTCTGGAGCGAGACGTTCACGAGAGCGACTCCGTCGAGCCCCGGGAGGCCCCTCGCGAGTCGGCCAGACTCGAGTCGGCCAGACCCGAGTCGGACAGACCCGAGCCCGAGGGGTCGGAGCCCGACGGGGCTCGACCGATCGAGGTCGCCCTGCCTCCGATACCTCCGATGTCTCCGACGGCTCCAGGCGCTCCAGTACCTCCGGTCGAAGCTCCGCTCGATTTCGAGGCGCACGTGCGGGACCTGGTGGACCGCAAGCTCAGATCGCGGGTCGAAGAGTCGGCCGCGGCGGGCGGAATGGACTCCGGAATCTCCGAGAGCGGCACAGACGATGCCGCTCCAGAGTCTGAAATCGAGCCGGTAGACCCGGCGGATCAGGAGTTCGAAGACCTTGAAGCCGCGGCCCCTCCCAAGCCGGAGGTGTCGGTGCCGCGCCCGGGCGGCGTCCAGGCCGAGTTGCCCACGGCGGCGTCGCTCGGCCTCGAGAACCGTCCGTCGGCGCTGCCGGAGCCCGAGCGGGCGCCGGACGATACCCTGGCCCGGGTTGCGGTTGCCGCTCCGGAGGAGCCGCCGCTGGCCGGGCGCAGGGTTTTCGAGTTGACGATTCTGGCCGTGGTCCTGGGCGCTTTCGCCCTCCTCGTGTTCCAGCTCTTTTGGGTGCGTCCGAAGGTCGAGCGACTCGAGCAAGGCCCGGCGGTGCCCGCCGAGTCGGGGACGCAATCGCGAACCGACTCGGCGACCGGGCCAAGAACCGGATCAGCGATCGCACCCTCGGCAAGTGCGCCCGTGGCCGGCGAGAGATCGTCCTCCTCGGTCGCGCTACCGGGGGAGGCGAGCGCGCCCGATGCGGTCGATCCGCGCGCCACGGTGAGCGCCTGGGCGCGAGCCTGGTCGGACCGGCGCGTGGACGACTATCTGGCGTTCTACGCGGGCGAGTTTGCTCCCACGAGCGGTGTTGGCCGCCGCCGCTGGGAGGAGCGCCGCCGGTCCCGGATCGAGTCCGCCGGGGCCATTCGGGTCAGCGTCGTAGCGATGCAAGTTGACGAGACCGGGCCCGACGAGAGGATCGTGCGTTTCACCCAGTCGTACCAGTCGGTCACCTACCGGGACCGGGTACGCAAGGTGCTGCGCTTGGGTTGGGAAGGCGGCACCTGGAAGATCCGGGAAGAGCGCGTCGTTCGCAATCTGCCCTGGTAGTCAAAGCACGCGGGCGACGAGGCCGAATTCGTCGCGGTCGATCGCGCCGGACGATTGAGAGGATTACTCGGGGCCCTGAGAGCGACCGGCTTCCGACGGGCATCTAGCCGCCGTTGTGAGTCCCGGCGTCGAGACTTGGGTCGGAGGGAGTTGACCGGTTCGTCGGCGTGACAGGCAACGCAGGGTCACAGAGTAGGTTGTAGGTTTCTACGAACATCCTGTGGCCGAAGGCGCGTTTGGCACGCAGTATAGCCTCGCCGAAAACGGAGGCGCTGTACGTGCATGACCTGTCTCCTCTCTCCTGGATCCCTCTGGAGACCACACGATCGGAAGGAATTCCCGTCGAGGACGTCCGACGGGTTCGTTGGATGCGGCTTGATGGAGGTGGCCCCCGGTAGCGGGGAGTCTCCAGGTCGCTGTGCGACGCCGGAGGGACCCCCCCGAGGGGGGAACCCAGTGCCTCTCGACGGTCCCGGAGCCCAGGCCGCGCTCGGTCTCGTCGGCCTGGCTCGGCGGTGACGACTACTTGCGGTGCGCTTCGAGCAGGATCTCGATTGAGACCTCGCCGCCGATGACCAGGGTGGCGGCCCAGTTGCCGACGCCGACGCCGAAGTCGTTCCGGTCGATTGCGGTCGAAGCCGCGAAGCTCGCCACCTCCTGGGTGCCCCCGAACATTTCTCGCATCTCTTCCGGGATCTCCTTGACCCCCAGGATCTTGATCCCCAGCTCGGTCTCCTGGGTCTGACCCTTGATGGTGAGCTCTCCGCGCGCCACGATCCCGTCTTCGGTCTCGGCCACCGAGGTGCTCTTGAAGGTGATGGTCGGGTGTTCCTCGGCGTTGAAGAAGTCGGCCGACGCGACGTGGCCGTCGCGGCGTTCGTTGCCGGTATCGAGGCTCGCGACCTGGATCGTCGCCTCGACCGAGCTGGCCGAGATGTCGTCAGGCCGGTAGTCCAGATCGATCTCGAAGTCGGAGAAGCTGCCGGTGACCGGCGTGAAGAAATGATTGATCGAGAAGTTGACCTCGGTGTGCGCGGCGTCCACGCTCCAACCCTCTGCGGAGGCCGCAACGGGAGCGAGGGCGACGACCGCGAGGCTGGCCAGGACCGTCAGGGTGGAGCGAATCGCGCCCGCCGGGCGCCGGTTTCCTTGAACGTTCGGCATGAAGAGTCTCCTATCGTTTGAATTGCCATGGGCCGTTGGGTAGCGGCCCAGGTGTCGTCTTGTTTCCATGTACGCGGCGGTTCTCGGTGCGGTTTGCCGTTCGAGGAACGGTCGGCGGCCGGCAACGGTCTAAACTCATGCCATGCGTACACTGCCCCGTACGATCCCCCTAACGCGACTTGCCTGCTGGGTATTCCTCTTCGGCCTGGTGGCTTCGATCGGGATTGCGGCCCCAGGCTGCTCGCCCGCGATCTCGGCTCCGGCGGGTGACGGTCGGGACTTGGAGGCGGCGGCGGGAGAAGATTGGACCGTGAGCGATGACGCCTACGCCGAGCGCTGGCTCGAAGTCGAACGTCTGGTGGACGAGCAGAAGCTCCGCGCCGCCGTCGAGATCGTCGATGCGATCCGGTCCGAGGCGGCCGCCGCCAGCGCGCCTTCCAACTGGACCCGGGCGACGGTGGAACGAGCCAAGCTCGAAACCGCGCTCCATGGCTACGAGAAGGCCGTGCGCCTGCTACTCGACAGCCGGCCTCCGGCCGAAGCGTCCGAGACCGGCCGCGTCCGCTCGCGCTTGGTCCTCGACCTGTATTTGGCGAAGACGCTGACCGAGTACCTGGAGGCCTACTCCTGGGAGATCTCCTCCCGAGAGCGGGTCGCGTCGAGCGCCGACGTGGACCTTGACGCCTGGACCTCGGAGCAGATCCTGGATCGAGCCCACGCCGCGTTCGGTGCCGCCTGGGCAGGGCGGCGGGCCTTGGGCAGCGAGTCGCTGGCTACCCTCGACCGGTACCTCCAGCCCAACAACTATCCGGCCGGAATTCGCGACACCCTGCGTGACGCCGTGACCTACCTTTGGGTGGAGCTCCTGGCCAACTCCGCCCACTGGACGCCGTCGGAATCGAACCGGCTCTACCGGCTGCGGGTCGAAGACCTCATCGCGCTCGACGCCGCCGGAGAGATTCCGGACGACGCGAGCCGCCATCCGGTCCAGAGGTCGGTCGCCCTCCTGGCTGATCTCGAAAGCTGGCACCGCTCCCAGGAGCGGCAGGAAGCAGCCTTCGAGGCCCGGCTGGCCCGGCTGCGATTGCTCAACGGGGCGTTCTCGGCCGACCAGGACCGCGCTCTTCTGCGCCGGGACCTCGAGCGGCGCCTGGAGACCCTTGGCCAGGATCTGCCTTGGTGGTCGGTGGGTATGGACTACCTGGCCGAGCTGGTGCAGTCGGAGTCCGATCCGTGGGCGCGCCTCCGAGCTCGCGATCTGGCCCACCAGGCTTTCGAGGCCCACCCGGAGAGCTTGGGGGGCCGCCGGGCCCGGCACCGCATCGCCGCCCTCGAACGGCCGGCCTTTTCTCTAGCGTCGATGATCTCCGACGGTCTCGAGCGGCGCTCGGTCGAGGTGGTCCATCGGAACGTCGGGGCTCTCCACTTTCGCGCTTTCCGGCTGGATCTGGCCCGCGTCGTCGAGACCAGCAACGATTTCAGCTTGCTGCCCCGGGCGGATGAGATCGAGCGCATCCTGCGTGGTCGCGAGCCGGCGGCAGCCTGGTCGGTCGAGCTCCCCGCCACTCCCGATCTCAGGGACCATCGCACCTACGTCACCCCGCCGCTCGATCGAGAGGGCTACTACTTGATCGTGGCCTCGAGAGAGGCGTCCTTCGGCCAGCGCAACAATGACCTCGAGGCGGTCTATCTCAACCTGACCGACCTGGTGCTCGTGACCCAGCACCTCGAGAATCTCCTGGAAGTGGAGGTCCGTTCGGGCCGGACCGGAGCCGCTCTGGCCGGCGTCGAGGTGGATCTCTATCGCTTCGACTACAGGAGCGGCGGGCACGAGCGGGTCGAGTTCCGCGCCACCGCGGGTGACGGCGGAGTCTCGTTCGCCGGAGATCCCTCGCAGTCGTACTTCCTGCTCGCGCGCTCGGGAGACTCGGTGGGCTTCGATCCGCGCCGGCGCGGCTTCGGCCGGACCCAGCCCTCCCGACGGCAGCGGGTCGCCTTGCTTTACACGGACCGCGCCGTCTACCGGCCGGGTCAGAAGCTGCTTTGGAAAGCGGTGGTCTTCGAGAAGGCCGCTGGCCGCGCGAGTGAAGACGAGGGCGAGCGGCTGATGCAGCCTCAGGCCGGCGTGCGTACGAAGGTGACGCTTCGAGACGCCAATGGCGAGACCGTGGCCGAAGCGGCGATCCGGACCAACGCCTTCGGTTCGGCCTCGGGCGAGTTCTCGATTCCCGAGGGCCGGCTGCTGGGCTCGTGGCGCTTGGGAGCGGCCGTGGGCGGCGGTGCCTCGGTACGGGTCGAGGAGTACAAGAGGCCGACCTTTACCGTCGAGTTGGAAGACGCCGATCCGGAGCTGAGGCTCAACCGCAAGGCTTCGGTGCGCGGTAGCGCCCAGTACTACTTTGGACTGCCGGTGGTGGAAGCCGAGGCGGCGTGGCGGGTCTACCGCGAGCCGGTCTACCCGCGCTGGTGGGGCTGGTACCACCCGATCCGGCCGATCCGGGGCGGCGGCTCGGAGGCGGTGGCCTCGGGCAGCGCCGAGCTGGGTCCTGACGGCTTCTTCTCGTTCGAGTTCCAGCCCGAGGCCGACCCTCGGGAAGCCGAGCGCGGGGTGACCTACAGATTCCGGATCGAGGCCGACGTGACCGACGCGGGCGGGGAGACGCGAAGCGCCGTCCGCAGCTATCGATTGGGATTCGTCGCCGTCGAGGCTCGCCTGGAGCGGAGCGTCAACTTTGTCCGCGCGCGCAGCGGCTTTTCCGTTTCGGTGCTGCGCGCCGATCTCGACGGGATCGGCAAGACCGGCTCCGGAACCTGGCGGCTGGTGGCGCTGGACCAGCCCGAGGATGTTGCTCTGCCCGCCGATCTGCCGGCCGATCCGTTCCCCAACTCGCCGATGGTGGCGGCAACCGATCCAGACGACCTCGAGGAAACAGAGCGGCCCGCCTACCGAACTCCGGGAGACGCGCTGCGGCCGCGCTGGCAAACCGGGACGGGCTCCGAGCGCATCATGCGGGACTGGCCCGACGGCGGCGAGGTGGCCTCCGGCGAGCTGGTCCACGACGCGGACGGCCAAGCCGAGATCGAGCTGGCCGGTCTCGCCGCCGGCGCCTACCGGCTGCGCTACCGCACCGAGGACGCCTACGGAGCCGCCTTCGAGACCTTTCAGGACTTTGTTGTGGCGGCCCCCGGTGCCGCCGGCCCGGCCTTGCCGCTGGTCGTCGAGACCGAGCGGAATCTCGTGCCGGTGGGTTCCACCGCCCGTGTCCTGGTGCATTCCGGTCTGTCCGGCCAGGAAATGTTGGTCGAGTGGTTTCGGGGCGATCGGCGTCTGCGGCGCCAGCTCCTGACCTCGGCCGATGGAGTCCAGGTGCTCGAGTTTCCGGTGAGCGGGGCCGATCGGGGCGGGCTGGGTCTGCGGGTGTCGCTGGTTCGGGACCATCAGATCCTGAGCGTGGATCGCGCCCTCCGGGTTCCGTGGGAGAACAAGGAGCTCGACGTCTCCTTCGCCTCGTTCCGGGACCGTCTACGGCCGAGCGCGCGCGAGCGCTGGACGGTGCGGGTGCGGGGCGCGGAGGGAGCGCTCGAGGCGGGCTCGGCCGAGCTCCTGGCCTATATGTACGACCGCAGCCTGGATCTCTTCGCGGCCCACAATCCCCCGGATCCGAAACGCTTCCTGCCCTTCTTCCGAATGCCGGCTCCGGCCTGGACCACCCTGGGCCGGAACGGTCCTGTTTGGCACGCGGGGCGCGAGCGCGCGCTGCCGGCGTATCCGGCGCTTCGCGGCGATCGCCTGCTCCAGCTCAGCGGCTACGGCATCGGCGGCCCGGGCGGCAACCTCCTGCGTCGCCGGGTCATGGCAAGCGCGCCGATGATGGCGAGCGCCGAGGGCGCGGTCGCCGACATGCCGGCGTCGCCCGAGGCGGCCGGAGAGGTCGTTGAGGCTCGGCTTGAGGCGGGTGGGGCTCGGAAAGACGCCGACGTCCCGGAGGGCTCGGCGGAAGGCGGAGACGGCATCCGCTCGGACTTCTCGGAGACTGCCTTCTGGGAGCCCCATCTCGTGCTCGAAGCCGACGGCTCGGTCGGCTTCTCGTTCGAGGTGCCCGACTCGGTCACGGAGTGGAGCGTGTGGGCTCACGCTCTGACCCGGGATCTGCGTAGTGGCAGGCTCGAGCTGTCGAGTCGCACCGTCAAGGAGCTCCTGGTGCGCCCGTACTTGCCGCGCTTCCTACGCGAGGGCGATCGCGTGGATCTTCGGGTCGTGGTCCAGAACGCGGGCGGGACCGAGCTCGAGGGCAGCCTCGGCCTCCGGCTTCGCGACCCGGAGACCGGAGCCGATCTGGCCGCCGAGCTGGGCCTCGATCCGGCCGATCGGGAGTCGGCGTTTCGCGTGGCGCCGGGAGGGAGCTGGAGCCGGTCGATCCCGCTCCGCGCGCCGGCGCGGCTGGGGTCGATCGAGGTGGAGACGGTGGGCGTGGCCGGGGATCTCTCGGACGGCGAGCGGCGGATCCTGCCTCTGGTTCCCGGGCGCATGCACCTGGTGCAGTCGCGGTTCGGGTCACTCCGCGACGCCGCCAGCCGGGAGTTGACCTTCGAGGATCTGGTCCTCGACGAGGATCCCACCCGCATCCACGACCGGCTGGTCGTGACTCTAGACACCCAGCTCTTCTACAGCGTGCTGTCGGCCCTGCCGTATCTGGTGTCGTACCCCTACGAGTGCACCGAGCAGACTCTGAACCGCTTTCTCTCGACCGGCATCGTCTCCAGTCTCTACGACCGCTACCCGGCGGTGCGCCGCATGGCCGCGTCCTTTGCCCAACGCGAAACGCGGTTCGAGGCCTGGCGAACCGAGGACGCCAACCGGCGCATGGCGCTCGAGGAGACGCCGTGGCTGGTGACCTCGCGCGGGGGCACGCCGGAAGAGGATCTGATCAACGTCCTCGTGCCCGAGATCGCGGGCGCCCAGCGCCGGAGCGCACTGGCCAAGCTGGAGGCGTCTCAGACCGCGAGCGGCGGGTTCCCGTGGTTTCCGGGCGGACCGCCGTCGCCGTACATGACCCTCTATCTGCTGAGCGGCTTTTCCCGGGCTCTCGAGTTCGGCGTCGAGGTGCCCCGGCCGATGATCGAGCGCGCCTGGGACTACCTCTACCGTCATCACGTGTCCGAGACCGCCCGCCGCATGAGCGAAGACGACTGCTGCTGGGAGCTCGTGACCTTCCTCAACTACGTGCTGTCGAGCTACCCGGACGCTTCCTGGACCGGGGAGACCCTCAGCGAAGCAGACCGCGGGGCGATGCTGGAGTTCTCGATGCGGCACTGGCGCGAGCATGCGCCGCTGGTCAAGGGGATGCTGGCCCTGACTCTAGAGCGCGCCGGTAGGACTGAGGACGCCGAGCTCGTCTTCGACAGCGTCATGGACTCGGCGCGCACGAGCGAAGACCTCGGTACCTACTGGGCGGCCGAGGACAAGAGCTGGCTCTGGTACAACGACACCATCGAAGGCCACGCCTTTGCGCTCAGGGTGTTGACCGAGATGAACCCCGAGGATTCGCGGCGAGACGGCCTGGTGCAGTGGCTCTTGCTCAACAAGAAGCTCAACCACTGGAAGTCGACCCGCGCCACCGCCGAGGTTCTCTACGCGCTGGTACATCACCTCGAAGCCGACGGCGAGCTGGCCGGACGCGAGGTCGTAGACGTCGCCGTCGGTGACCGGCAGCAGCGCTTTGTCTTCGAGCCGGACGAATACACGGGACGTGGCGCCCAGCTCGTGGTCGCGGGTGCCGAGATCCGGCCCCCACAGGACGGGGTGGTGCGAGTGGCGAAGGAGACGGCCGGGCTTGCGTTCGCGTCGGCGACCTGGCATTTCTCGACCGAACGGTTGCCCGAGGCGGCACGGGGCGATCTTTTCGGCGTCGAGCGCCGCTACTTCCGCCGGGTTTCCTCCGGAGACGGCTGGCAGCTCGAACCGCTGGACGAGGGGACGGCCATCGAGGTCGGCGATCAAGTCGAGGTGCAGCTCGTCCTCAGGAGCGCCCACGCCGCCGAGCACGTGCATCTGCGCGATCCCCGGCCCGCGGGATTCGAGCCGGTTCGCCAGAGCTCCGGATACCGGTTCGATCTGGGGTTGATCCGGTACGAGGAGGTTCGCGACAGCGGCATGAACTTCTTTTTCGAGGCGTTGCCGACCGGCGAGTATGTGTTGCGCCATCGTCTCCGGGCGACCATGGCCGGGACCTTCCAGGCGGCGCCGGCGACTCTTCAGTCCATGTACGCCCCGGAGTTCGCGGCCTATTCCTCGGGCGCGCGCGTGCGCATCCAGCCGTAGGCGGCGGGGAGGAGACGTCGATGAAGATCGCTCTGGTGCAGCAGCGGGGGACGGTGGATCTCGAGGCCAACGTCGAGCGGGGCTTGGAGGCGGTACGCCGGGCCGCCGGCGAGGGCGCCCGGTTGGTGGGCTTTGCCGAGCTCGCCTTCTCGCCGTTCTATCCGCAGGAGCCGGCCGGGTCGGACGTTGCTTCATTGGCCGAGCCGATTCCCGGCCCCACGACCGAGCGGTTTCAGCGGCTCGCCGCCGAGCTCGGAGTGGTTGTGGTTCTGAATCTTTTCGAGCGCGCCGGGGACGCGACCTACGACAGCTCGCCGGTGATCGACGCCGACGGAACGCTTCTCGGCGTAACCCGCATGGTCCACATCACCGAGTACGCCTGCTTCCATGAGCAGGGCTACTACGCGCCCAGCCCGGACGGCGTCCAGGTCTACGAGACTCGCGCCGGTAGGGTCGGCGTGGCGATTTGCTACGATCGCCACTATCCGGAGTACATGCGCGCCCTGGCGCTGCGGGGTGCCGAGCTCGTGGTGGTGCCCCAGGCCGGGTCGGTGGGCGAGTGGCCCGACGGGCTGTTCGAGGCCGAGCTTAGGGTCGCCTCGTTTCAGAACGGCTACTTCACGGCGCTTTGCAACCGCGTCGGTGTCGAGCCCTGTCTCGAGTTTGCCGGTGAGTCCTACGTCTGCAATCCCTCCGGCGAGGTGATCGCCCAGGCCGGCACCGGTGAGGAGATTCTGTACGCCGAAGTGGACCGGTCGCGGGTGGCCGCATCCCATGCGCGGCGACTCTTTCTACGCGACCGCCGCCCGGAGCTCTATGCCGGCTGGCTCGGTCCGGCGGGCCCCGAAGACGGCTCCGACTCCTGCTAGAATAGCCGCCAGCTCGGCTTCCCGGCCGAGCCTTTTTCGAGCCAGAGAGCCCTTGGAGATCAGGACAGAATCCGCTCCTGCGCCGGCGGCGAGCCCGCCGCCTGAGCCCGTGGAGCTGCCGCCGCGCGTCTTGGGCGCGGTGGGCGATCCCACGGCCGGCCCGACTCTGATCGTGATCGCCGCCATCCATGGCAACGAGCCGTCCGGGTACCACGCCTTCCGGCGGGTGCTGGCGGATCTCGAGACTGCCGGGGGTGGTCTGGCCGGCTACGTCGTCGGACTGACCGGCAACCGGCGAGCCTTGGCCCGCGGCGTCCGGTTCGTGGATCAGGATCTGAACCGAGTCTGGTGCCAGGAATCGGTAACCGGCGAGGCCGGTGACGAAGCCGGCGCTCAAGTCAGCGAAGATCGAGAAACACGGGAGCTGTGGGCCGAGGTTCGGACGGTTCTGGACCGGGCCGTGGGACCGGTGTCCGCGCTGGATCTGCACTCGACCTCCGGTTGGGGACCGGCCTTCGTGGTCTTCGACGACACGCTGGCCAATCGCCGTCTGGCCCGCTCGCTCGAGGTGCCGCTCATCCTCGGGATCGAGGAAGAGTTGGAGGGCACGATGCTCGACTTCTTGAGCTCGGTCGGGGTGCGGACGGTGGGCTTCGAAGCCGGACAGCACGACGATCCCCGCTCGGTCGAGCGCGCCGAATGCGCCATCTGGCTGACGCTCGCGGCTTGCGGCCTGCTCGAGCGCGGTCATCCGCGCGTGCGCGCCAGCCGGCGCCGGCTGCGGACCGAGAGCCGCGGTCTGCCGGCAGTGGTGGAAGTGCGCCACCGGCATGCCATCCGCCCTGGATCGGGTTTCGAGATGCTGCCCAACTTCCGGGGTTTCCAGCCGGTCGATGTGGGCCGGACCGTGGCCCGTGAGAACGGCCAGCCGGTGGACGTGCCGATCGGCGGCCTGCTCCTCATGCCCCTGTATCAGCCCCAGGGCGAAGACGGCTACTTCGTCGTCCGGCCGATCAAGACCGTCTGGTTGAGCGTGTCGGCGGCGCTCCGGCGCCTGCGCCTGGACCGGGGCGTCGGCTGGCTGCCCGGCGTCCGTGCCCTGGATCCGGGCTTGCGCGAGGTCGAGGTCAACCGGCGGATCGCCCGCGTGCTGCCGCTCGAGCTCTTCCACCTCCTCGGGTACCGGAGGGTGGCGGAGGCGGCCGACCATCTGCGCCTGGCCCGCCGGCCCGAACGGGCCACGCGCGTGGCGAGCCGGCACACGGCGTAGCAGGGGCTGCCAAGCCGGGAAAGTAGTTTCGTTTTCAGCTAGCTTGGCTTCCTCTTGACTATGGCGAAACCGAGCACTTCTGCGACGCTCAGCTTGACCGCCCGCCAGTCCCGATTGCTCAGGCTTCCCAGGATTTTCCTGACATCGGCGAGTTGGTAGCTCGCAAAGACCGGCTTCACAAGTGAGCGGTCGAATAGACCCGCTTGCTGCCAGTCCTTCAGCTCCACCGATCCGGGCAAGCGAAGCTGGTGGAGTTGGGTACTAATCTGGGCGACGACTACGTCACGAGAGTTGTGTTTCTTGGTGCTGAGAACGACTACCGGCCGTTTACCCCCAGAGCTACCGTCTGTATGGCGGTAATCAACAGTCAGAACCTGACCTGGCTCATAGGTCGTCGTACTTGGCATCTAGCGGGTTGTCCCAGCCTTCGGCAAGAGACCGAGCCGATGCGCGCGTAGCCTCTTGAACTGCTTGCAGGTGCAGCAACTCAGTGTTTTGAGTCTCCAGCTCCCGGATTCGAGCGGTAAGCTGTTCGATCTTGCTGGCGAACTTGACCACCTGGACCGCTCGTCGAGTACTGGCGAAACGCCACTTGTCCTTGAAGAACGCTCCCCGCACCGCCTGTGTACCGCTCGCGGTCAGGTTCAGAGCGAATCCTGCCATCGCGCTACTCTGACTCGTTGCTTCCAGGATCATTCTCGTCTCCCAGGGACTGCACAAGCTTCGAGTGATCTTTGATCTTCTCTTGGAGCCATTTGACGACCACTTTCGCAAGCTCCACGTCGAGAACGATACCGGCCTCAAGTTCTCGAATCACAGCACCGCTACTCTCTCTTGCAATTTCTTTCCCCAGTCCGTCGGCGAGGATCTCGTGCGTAACGCTAGTTGGTAGTGCTGTCCTCTGACTCCACACGGACATGAGGATGTCACCCCGGGGTGTAACCCCTCCGTAAACGCCGTCCGCGTGGATCACTCTCCAGTAGTTGCTATTGACGAACCTGAACTCTACACTTTCGGGCTTCTTTTCCACGGCACAAATCCTCCCTTTGGACACGGCGCGGGAAAACCGCGCTGGATCGTAACACCAAAGGGGCTTGTTGGTCGGATTCGCGGACTCAAGTCCGCGTGAGGGCGCCCAAGAAAACGGTCGAGTTCGAGTCGACCACTCTCCGCCAGTCAGTGTAGCAAGAACTAACTTTCCCACCCGCGACCTCCATTTCGCCTACCACAGACTCTAGGCGTACGGATCGGCTCCGATCCGCCCCGGAACCCGTGGGGCGATTGCTGAAACCGTATCAGCCCGGCGGCCCCCGCTCGTACGGTAGGATGCCCGGGCCCAAAGGAGACCTCGATGAGAAAATTCCCGCTCGGAAGCCTCGCTAGTTTGTTCGTTGCGGCCTTGGCGCTGGCCGCGCCGCTCGGAGCCACGAGCTACGTCATGATGTCGGACGCGGCCCTCCACTCCCAGGCCGCGGTGATCGCTCAAGTCGAGGTCCTGACGGTCTCGCCGGCACCCATCTTGGGGACCCCCTCCACCGACTCCATTGTCTTGGTCGAGCGGTTGCTCAAAGGAGAGGTCAGCGGCACCACCATCGTCGTCCGGGTCCCCGGCGGAAGCCGGCCGGATGGAATGGTTCTGCAAGTGTTCGGAGCGCCCGAATTTGGCGAAGGGGACCGGGCGATCGTGTTTCTGAATCCGCGCGCCGACGGCACCTACGGCGTCCTGCACATGATGCTGGGCTCGTTTCTGGAGCGGGAGGTCTTGGGCTCGCGCATGGCGCTCCGGAATCTGGAAGGCACGCTCGAGCTGGGACGCGCCGAGGACGCGACCGAGCGGGGAGTGCGCGACTTCGACCGATTTGCCGACTGGCTCGCCGACCGGTCGCGTGGCATCGTTCGCGCCCGCGACTATCTGGTCGGCGACGATTCGACGGCGTCCCACGCCGCCCAGGCCACGTTGATTCGCGGCCCCAAGAACAAGCCCATCCGTTTCTTCGAGTTCGATGACGGCGGCAAGGTGGTCTGGCGCCAGGCGCGCGGCCTGGCCGGCGCTCGCCGGCCGTTTCGGGCGGCTCTCAAGGCTTGGACTCAGGATCCGGACACCATCGTGGACCTCAAGTTCGGCGGCCGCACTCCGTCGAAGACGGGCTTCGGAACCACCGACGGCGTCAACGCGCTGATCTTCGAGGACCCCAACTTCGAGATCGAGGGCTCGTTCTCGTGTTTCTTCGGTGGCGTGATCGCGGTTGGCGGGCCCTGGTTCAATGGTCGCTTTCCGGCGATCAAGAAGATCCCGGCAAAGATCGGCAAGGGTAAGGCCAACGTGGCGGTGGAAGCCGACATCATCACCAACGACGGCACCAAGTGCCTCTTCAAGGGCGACCGCAAGGCCAAGGAGCAGGTGTTCGGCCACGAGCTGGGGCACACTCTGGGCATCGGCCACATCTGCGGCGACGACGGTTCCGGAGACTGCGATACGCCGGCCAAGCGGAACGCCTTGATGCGGGCCACCTTCCATCGAGACGGCCGCGGCGCCGATCTGACGGACTTGGACCGGGCGTTTCTGGACAAGCTCTACTGAGCAGTCCATTCCCTCCGGAGGCGGCCGCGCCGATCGCCAGGGTTGGTGAGAAGGGCAGGCTAGGTCTTCGGCGTGGACGGAGGCTCCGAGTCAACCTCCCGGGCGGGCTCGGCCAGCTGCGGCTCTTCCAAGAGCCAGGTGCCGCGGTTGGCCAGCCGGTGGGCTTGCGAGTCGAGACCGCCGTCCTCGTCTTGGTTCCCTAGCCGCCGGTAGCTACCGTTCGGCCTGAGCTCAGCGGCCTGCGTCCGGTCGTCCAGATGGAGCGCGAGGACTTCCTCGACCAAGGCTCTGCGCAAGGCCGGATCCTCGATCGGCACCAGGACCTCGACCCGGCCGTCCAGATTGCGCGGCATGAGATCGGCGCTGCCCACGAAGAGCTCTTCGTCGCCGCCGTTGCGGAAGTAGTACATTCGCGAGTGTTCCAGGAACCGGCCCACGATCGAGACCACTCGGATGGTCTCGCTGACGCCGGCGACACCCGGGCGCAAGCAGCAAATGCCGCGCACCAGAAGATCGATGCGGACGCCCGCCTGGGAAGCGCGGTACAGGGCCTGGATACAGTCCTTGTCGACCAGGGCGTTCATCTTGAAGGCGATGTAGCCGTCGCCGGTCGCCCGGTGAACCTCGATCTCCCGGTCGATCCGGGCCAGGAGCTCGCTCCGCAGACCGTGCGGAGCGACGAGCAGCTTGCGGTATTCGGTCTTGCGCGAGTAGCCGGTGAGAGCGTTGAACAGGTCCGAGACGTCGGCGACGATCTTCTCGTCGATCGTGAAGAAGGCCAGGTCCGTATAGACCCGGGCGGTCGCCGGGTTGTAGTTGCCGGTTCCGATGTGGACGTACCGCCGGATGCCGTGCTCTTCCTGGCGCACCACCAAGCAAACCTTGGCGTGGGTCTTGAGGTCGGGCACGCCGTAGACCACATGGACCCCGGCTCGTTCCAGGGCGCGGGCCCAGGTGATGTTCTTCTCCTCGTCGAAGCGGGCGCGAAGCTCTACCAGCGCCGCCACCTGCTTGCCGTTCTCGCGCGCTTCCATCAAGGCCGCGACGATCGGGGAATTGGCTCCGACCCGGTAGAGGGTCTGCTTGATGGCCACGACCTGCGGATCTTCGGCGGCCTGGCTCAGGAAGTCGACCACCGGGCGGAAGCTGTCGTACGGGTGGTAGAGGACGACGTCCCGGGATCGCAGCACGCGGAAGATGTCGGCGTCGCCGGTCAGGTCGTGCGGGAAGTCGGGCAGGAAGGGGACATCCTTGAGGTCGGGGCGGTCGAGGCCGGTGAGCTGCAGCAGGTCGGAGAGGCCCAGTGGTCCGGCGCTCTCGTAGACCTGATACGGCGCCAGTCCCAGGTTCTGGACCAGGAGCTGGCGGATCGTGTCCGGCATGTCGCGGTCCACTTCCAGCCGGACGACCGAGCCGAAGTGGCGCTGATCGACGACTTCCTGCATGGCTGCCAGAAGGTCGGCGGCCTCGTCCTGCTCGATTTCCTGGTCGGCGTCCCGAGTGACCCGGAATGGGTAGGAAGCGACCACCTCGAATCCCGGAAAGAGCCGGTCCAGGTTGGCCGCGATGACCTCTTCGAGCCACACGAAATGGGCCTCGCCGCTGTCCACGAGTCCCAGCGAGTCGTACTCGTCGGCGCGGTCCTCACTGGGGATCCGGCGCAGCCTCGGGATCAGCGAAGGCACCTTGACCCGGGCGAAGCGCTCGCCGTGCTCGGGATCGTGGATGACGACCGCGAGATTGATGCTGCGGTTCGAGATGTGCGGGAAGGGGTGGCTGAGGTCCACGGCCAGGGGCGTCAGGATGGGATAGATCTCCTTCTTGAAGAGCTTGCGGAGCAGCCGTTTCTGCTTCTTCTTCAACCCGTCGTAGCGGTGCAGATGGATCCCGGCCTTGTCCAGGGCGGGAAGGATCTCCTCGCCGAAACAGGTCGAGGCTCGATCCAGGTCGGGCAGAACTCGCTGCCGGATGGCGGCGAGCTGCTCGGACGGACTCATGCCGTCGGGCGGAGCCTGGAGGGCTCCCGATTCGAGCTGGTTGCGCAGGCCCGAGACCCGAACCATGAAAAACTCGTCCAGGTTGGAGCCGAAGATGGCCAGGAACTTGACCCGTTCGAGCAACGGCGTGGAGCTTCGGGCCGCCTCGTCCAAGACCCTCGAGTTGAACTCCAGCCAGCTCAGCTCCCGATTGAAGAAGAGCTCGGACGCGTCCAGCGCGCTAGGCTGCGGAATGAGTTCCAGAGTCGTCATGGGACCGACCATGGTACGAACGGCCGGCGCCTCTGGCAAGCGGCAGGCGTATTCCCACTAGAATGGCGCCCTCGCGATGAAGCACCTCTATCTCTTGCGGCACGGCAAATCGGATTGGTCGGCGGGCGCGGCCTCGGACCACGATCGGCCGCTGGCCCCCAGGGGGGAGAAGGCCGCGGCCCTGGTGGGAGAACTGTTGGCGGCCGCCGGCCAGGTGCCGGACCGAGTCCTCACGTCAACCGCCGAGCGTGCCCGGCGTACCGCCGAGCGCGCCGCCGAGGCCGGAGGGTGGGCCTGCCCGATCGAGCGCGTCGATCGGCTCTACTTGCCGTCCCGAAGGGTGCTTCTGGAGGAGATCCAGCGCCAGGAGCCGAGCGTGGCGCGTCTCCTGGTGGTGGGCCACGAGCCGACTTGGTCGGCCGCGGCCGGCGCTTTCGCGGGGGAGGCTCGGATCAAGATGGTTACGGCCGCTCTGGCGCGACTGGACTTCGCCGTGGTCAACTGGTCGGAGGTCAACTTTGGTGCCGGTGTACTAGCATGGATGATGACGCCCAAAATGGTGGCCGCCGCCGCGGTGCGGTCCGGCCCCGGACAGCGTGAGTAAGGAGATGAGGATGCGCCGGAGACTGCCAAGTTCCAGAACGATTACCGCGGGTCTTCTCGTTGCTGCCGCGTTTTGCGGGGCCGCGGCGGCCGAGCGCGGGGATGACGCCAATCGAGCCAGCAAGAACGGCCGCACTGACGGGGTGGTCGATGGCGTCGAGATCACGATCGAGTACGGCCGGCCCAACGTCAAGGGCCGCGAGATCTGGGGAGCCTTGGTTCCCTACGACCGCGTCTGGCGAACCGGTGCCGACGAGGCCACGACGATCGCCTTTGCGGGTCCGGTCATGGTCGGAGGACAGGCCCTGGCCGCTGGCCGCTACGGTCTCTTCACGATTCCGGGAGAGGGGGAGTGGACCGTCATCCTGAATCGAGTCGCGGACCAGTGGGGTGCCTACGGCTACGATGCCGGGGAGGATGCCCTCAGGATCCAGGCCGTGCCCGAAGATGCCGAGTTCGTCGAGTCGCTGTCGTTCGCGATCGACGAAGGCCGGGTCGTCCTGCGCTGGGAGCGGCTTGCCGTGGCCTTCGAGATCGGCGCCGGCAGCTAGCCGGTCTTGCGGTCCGGGAACATGACGTTGCCGATCGCCTCGAGGTGGGCGAAACCGTAGTTGCCCACCCGGTTTGACGGGAACGTCGGGCCCACGCGCAAGGTCGGAAGCACCGTCGTCGATTCGGCCCAGTTGTTGAGCGTGCCCCAGAACAGGTAGCGGGTCCCGTCGACGGGAACGGCCATCTTCCAAGCCAGGTCCAGCACCGTTTCGAGCTGGCCGCCGTCGCGGGCGACGATCTTCAGGGCCTTCTCGCCCCGGCCCCGCGCCTTCATGAACTGCGCGTCGTCGTACTGGAACGAGCCGGCTGGGATGAAGTCGACGCCGGCTCTGAGTGCGGCTCCGGAGAGACTGACGAGCTCCGCTCGGTAGTCGGGGAGCAGGTCGTTCCAGTGATAGAGCTTGCGTTTCAGGCCCGGATAGGCGGCAATGAAGCCGGTGACGCCGCTGGCCGAGTCGGGAAGGCCGTGCCCGCCGAGGGCGTCGGCGAGGACGTAGATACCCCGGTTGCGGGCGAGCCGGAAGGCGCGATCGACCGATTCCAGAGCAAAGGCGGCCCACACGTAGAGCACCGGCTGGCCGCCCAGACGCCAGTACTGAGGATGGTCGAAGTACCTGCGGAAGTAGCGCAGATCGCGCCGCCAGACCCGCAGGACCTCCCGGCGGCTGAAGTCGACGGGCTGGTTGGGCCGGATGAGATCGTGGCGGATCATGGCCAGGATCGGGTCATAGAAGAGGCACCACTTGCCGCGTGGACATGCGCGCTCGAAGACCGGTAGCCAGGTTCGGTTGAGGTTGCGGTCGATGCGGTCACCACGGGTGATCCACTCGAGCGCGATGACGAGGCCGCGCCCGTTCTGGCCCGTGTACTCATTCAGCCAGCGCAACTCCTGACGCTTGGCCACGGGATCGTTGCTCGAAGTCAGGCCCAGCCGGGGCTGGAGCGAGATCATGGGGCGGCCGTTCAGCCGATAGTTGGCGTAGTGAGGCTTGCCTCGGAACCAGAGGTTGTCCTGAAGAATGATGCGCTCGCTCATGACGATTTGCCCGCCCGAACCAAGTCTATCGGGCACCAGGGCGGGGCGGAAAGAAGGGCGCGGTTCCGTTCTTGGACGGTTTCCGACGGGCCCTGAACCTCGACGACGGGCTGCTAGAGTCCGCTCGTGAGAGCCTCGCCCGCCAAGCCGCCGCGTGGGCAGCGCGACATGAGCGCTCCGGTCCAGGAATGGCGCTTCGAGGTCGGCCGTCCGGACCACGGCTCCAGGCTAGACGCGTTCCTCGCGAACCGGCTGCGTTGGCGATCTCGCAATGGAGTGCAGGCGGCGGTCCGGCAAGGCCGGGTCGCGGTCGAGCCGTTCAAGGACCCTCAGCCGGCGGCGGTGGGACGGATCCGGACCGGTCTCAAGCTGCGTCGAGGCCAGGAGGTGGTGGTGCGCCTGCCGGCCGCCCAGCATGAGCCCGGCGCTGCCGGCCAGCGTCCTGTCGAGATGGGGGCCGGGACCCTCGAGCCCGGGATCGTCTTCGAGGACGAGCACTTGCTGGCGGTGAACAAGCCGCCTGGGTCTACCGTCTATCCCAGCCGGCGGCACAAGGCTGGCTCGCTTATCGAATGGGTTCACTCGCGTCACCGCCGGCGTCAGGGTCCGGGCGGCTACTTCCCGACGCCGTGTCACCGGCTCGACCGCGAGACCAGCGGGCTGGTGCTCTTTGCCAAGCATCGGGCCGTGCGGGCGGAGCTGGGCGCCCGGTTCGAGGAGCGCTCGGTCGCCAAGACCTACCTGGCTCTCGTCGCCGGTGTGCCGGCCAAGTTGGCGGGGCGGATCGACCTGCCGCTGGGAGCGGACGAAGAGTCCGCGGTTGCCATTCGCCAGGCGCCCCGCTCGGACGGCGCCGCGGCGCTGACGGCCTGGCGTCTGCAACGTCGGCTGGGAGCCTTCAGCCTGTTGGAGGTGACGCCGCGTACCGGCCGCCAGCATCAGATCCGTGCCCACCTGGCCGCGGCCGGCCACCCCATCGTCGGGGACAAGATCTATGCGGGCGACGGCGGCGCGTTCTTGAGATCGCTCGAGGGTGGGCTGACGCCGGCCGATCGGGCCGAGCTGGTGCTGAGCCGGCACGCTCTCCACGCCTGGCGCCTGGAGTTTGCATGTTCGCACTACCGCGGGCCGGTTCGTCTCGAGGCGCCCCTGGCTCAGGATATCCGGAGTCTCGCCGAGCGGTTGGCGGCGATGGGGCCGGATGACCGGCCCGGGGCCGGCTGGGTTGCGGACCTGGGCGACAGGGCTCCGGGAGCGACGGGATGACCCACCGCTTCCGGCGCGTGGCCTCCTGGTTGCTGGGCGCCGGTCTGGCCGCGTTGCCGCTGCCAGCCCAGGAAGCAGGCGGCGCCGGCCGGGCGCCGCTGCCGATCCTGGAGGAACTCGACGTTCGGGTCGTCAACGTGGACGTGGTGGTGCAGGATGGACAGGGCGTTCCGGTCATGGGGCTGTCCCGAGGGGACTTCAGCCTGCGCGTGGATGGCCGCGAGGTACCGATCGAGTACTTCTCGGAGGTGCGAGTGGCGGCCGGGGGCTCAGGCGGCGCATCCGAACTTGCCGACGCGGCGCGGGAGGACCGGACGATCTCGTCCCAGCTGCCGATGCTGGTGGTGTACCTCGACGCGCGCGAGACCCGACCCCGCCGGCTCCAGACTTCACTCGAGGCGCTGCGGGTGTCGATGGGCGATCTGCTGGCTTCCACCCGGGGCGTCATGATGGTCCGCCAGGAGCGGAACCTGTCCGTGGATCAAGGCTTCACCCGCGATAGCGAGCGGTTGATGGGGGTGGTGGAGCGCTGGGCCGGGCTGAAGCGTCCGTCGGCGCTCGCGGCCGATCGGAGGCTGCTCATGAGCCGCCTCGAGAATGCCGTCGATCCGGTTCTGGCCCTCCTCTCCGAGGACGATGAGGGGGTCTTGGAAGAGGCCGTCCAGCTTCTCGCCGAGGTGCGGATCCAGGCCCAGACCGAGCGCTTGGCGACCCTGCGGGCGGTGCAGCAGCTTCGCTCCCTGGTGGGGTCCGTGGCCGCACTTCCCGGCCGCAAGGCGGTGCTTTACATCGGTCCCGGTTTCGAGCCAATGCCCGGCGAGGCCCTGTTTCGTACCTGGTGGAGCAAGTACGGATCGGTGGCGCGCCAGCTCAACGTAACGTCGCCGGAGGCCGAGATGGGGTTGGATCAGGCGCTGCCCCAATTGACCCGGTTGCTGGAGGATGCCAAGGAACGGCAGGTGTCGTTCTACGGCCACGATCCCGGTGGCTCGCGCACTCGCGGCTCCGATGCCGAATTTTCCGGAGTGGCGGCGTCCACCTTCAGCGCCCAGGATGCCTACAACCAGCAGCAGTGGGTGTTGGCGCTTGCCCGTGGCACCGGCGGCATCGGCCAGGTTCATTCGACCGAGCTGTCGCCACTCTTGCGGCGCATGACCGACGGGTTCCGCTACTACTACTCGCTGGGTTATACGCCGGCGGACGACCGGCCCGAGGCCGGCCGGCTGGAGGTCGCCGTGGCGACCGACGGGCTGGAGGTGCGCCACTTCGATCGGGTGGTCGCTCGACAAGGCAGCCGCGGGCTGGAAGCGCTTACCCTGGGAGCTCTGCTGACCGAGACCGCCGAGAATCCGCTTGGGGTGGAGATCCAGCTCGACCCGGCGCGCCGTCAGAAGGACGACACCTTCGTCGTTCCACTGCTGGTCAAGGTGCCGATCGCCTCGCTCATGCTGCTGCCGCAGGAAACCGCCCACGTCGGCCGTCTCTCGGTGGCGGTGCAGGCGCAGAGCGCGACCGGCGAGCTGTCGCCGCCCGCTCAGGGAGTGGTGCCGATCGAGATCCAGAACGAGGAGCTTCTGACCGCCCTGGGCGGCCTCGCCGGCTACCGTCTGGAGCTCCGCATCGCATCCGGCGAGCAGATCATCGCCATTGGGGTCCGGGACGAAGTGGCGCAGCGGGATTCGGCGCTGCGGCTTTCCGTCGATCCCAGCGGCCGGCCCTGACATGAGCTGCCGCCGCTGCCTTGCCGCCGGGTTCCGGCTTGGGGCGGCAGTCCAGCGAGCGCTCGTCGCGCTCACTGTACTCGCCGGCCTCACCCCCTCCGGACTCGAGGCTCAGGCCGGAGGACGGGTGCGGCTGGTCGAGCTTCCGGGCCTGCGCGCCAACGTGGCAACCCTGATCGTGCAAGGCGCCGCTGGCGGCGATCTTCCTCTGGCCGTGGTTCCCCAAATCGTGCGAGCCGGGTCCGGCGGGGCCGGTGACGCCAATCTCGAGGTCGTGGTCGAGATTCCGGGTAGCCGGCTGGCCGAGGCGGTGACCGCCACCGGAGAGAATCGGCTGACGGTCGAGCTCTATCTCTACGCGCTCACCGAGACTGGCGCGGTAGCGGCGCACCGGGCACACGCGGTTGCCGTCGCCCTCGATCGCTGGGGCGAAGTGCTGACCGAGACCGGTTTGCGCTGGGCGCCGGAGATTCGCGTGCCGCCTGGAACGATCTCGATCCGGGTTCTGGCCACCGTTCGCGGCAGCGACCGCTTTGGGCTGGTGGTGACGCCGGTCGAGATTTCGGCGGCTGGAGCCGCCGGTTTGGGCCGGCCGGCGCCGGTGGCGCACTGCCCGGCCTGGCTCGAGCTGGTGGCTGAGCCCGAGTCGGAAACCGGCAACCGCGCCGGGCGTCCACTCTGGATCTCGGGCGAGCGGACCTCGATCGCGTGGCCGGTTCCACCGGGTGCGCCCTGGGCGCCGGAGGCGGCCGGTTTCGAAGTCCGCTTCGCGACCCTGGAAGACATCGTTTCGACCGCGGAGCTCGGCGACGTCGCCAGGACGAGCGACGGCGGGTCCTGGACCGGCGCCTTCGTCGTTCCCGAGCTGCCGTCGGGCGCCTACCGCCTCTCGATCGCAAGCCGGCGGGAGGGCGTCGAGTCTCCGCCGCTCGAGGTCTGGGTCCTGGCGGCCGCCGGTGAGCTGCCCGAACGGGTGCGCGCCGCTGGGCCGGAACGAGCTTGCGGCTGGCCCCAAGTCTTGAACGCCCTGACTGCGGTGGCTGCCGGGCCGGTGGGAGGCACTCCACCGGCGGGCCCGGTGCGGAGTGGGGGCACCGAGGCGATTCGCTCTGGGTACCGGACGGTGCTGGCCGGTCTGGGCCGGGCGGAGCGTGACGCTCTTGCCGCCTTGCTCGAGCTCGAGGAGAGCTCGGTGGCCGAAGACCCGAGCCGCGTTCAGAGCTTGTTCGATTCCGAGCTGGCGGTGGCGCGCGAGCTCATCGCAGCCGACGTCGAGACCGCTCTGCCTCTGGTCCGCTTCCACACCCTGGCCTATGAGGAACACTATCGTCGAGGCCAGTACGCGCTGGCGGGACATTCGCGGCGGGCGGCGACCGCGATGTTCGACGCCTGGATCGAGCACGAGACCCGTGACGAGGGCCGCCGGCTGCTCGCCGCCGGCATGGCCGGCCTGGCCGCGGTTGCCGACCGGCACCGGATGTTCGCTGCCGCGGGCGCGCTCCTGGAACGCGCCGTCGAGGTCGATCCGGAAACCCGCTCCGGACGCCTGCTGGCCTCGATGCTCTACGAGAAGCTGGGCGAGTACGAGAGCGCGCGCGACCATCTGGCGGCCCTGGTCCAGTCTTCGCCGGCCCTGCCCGAAGGCTGGCTGCGGCTCGGTCTCGCGCGCCTCCGCCTGGGCGAGGCGGCCGCCGGCCGGCGCGCGCTGCGACGGGTCCTGGATCTCAGGCCCGTGGCCTGGCCGCACGCGGTGGCTTTCGAAGCGCTGGCGATGCATTCGTTCGCGAGGGCGCGCCACGGCGAGGGTGTGCGTTTGCTGCAGGAGGGACGCTGGCTGCTTCCCGAAGAGCCGACGCTCGAGCTCGCTCTGGCTTATGGCCTGGACCGGTTGGGCCGGACCCGGGAGGCCTCGCGGCTCTTGGCCCGCTCGGCCGATGCAAGTCGTTCGGAAGTTCACTCTCCACGGTATCTGTACACGGAGTCGGCGAGCGCTCTGGCCGCGAGAGTGGACCGACGTTTGGATCGGGCCGCCCGGGTGCGCACGGCTCGACTGGGCGCGGCCCTTGCGGAGCTCGAGGCGGGCGGAGCCAAGCGAGGCAAACGCAAGAAGCGAAGCGACAGGGCGAAACGGAGCAAGCGCCAAGAGCGCAAAGGAGGGCGCCGATGAGGTGGGGGATCTTGCGGCATCCGAAGCCCTTCCTGCTCGCCTGCCTTCTGGCCTTCGCAGTGCCGGCGTTTGGCCAGACGGCTAGCAAGGCAGCCGGTGCCGAGGAGGCCGCGTCCACTGACTCGATGGTCTTCATCGTCTCGCCCGAGCACGGCAAGCCCGCGTTCGGTGAGATCACCGTCGAGGTCGAGGCGTTCTATCCCGAGGTCGAGCGGGTGGTGGTGTGGATCGATGGCCGCGAGGCTCTGGTCCTGGATCGGGTGCCATTTCGGGGGCAGGTTTCCCTTGGAGGCGACTACGGGTCCCACGAGATCGAGGCCATCGCCTTCGGACCCGGCGGCGAGCTGGGGCGGGCGCTCCGAGTGACGCCCGCGATCGCCGTCGATGAGTCGATCGACTTGGCGCTCCAGCAGCTCTACGTCTCGATCGAGTCCGAGGTGCCGGCGGCGGAGCTTACGGTGGCGGACTTCGAGATCCGGGACCAGGGGGTGGACGAGACCATCGTGACGTTCGAAGGCGGCGATGCCGCTCTCACCGTGGCGGTCTTGATTGACGCCAGCAGCAGCATGGCGGGAGGCCGGCTGGCGGCGGCCCTCGGCGGCGCCGGAGCCTTTCTGAACGGGATGCAGGACCTGGACGAGGCGTCGGTCGTTCTCTTCGCCGACGGCGTGCGCTCGCGCTCGCTGTTCTCCCAGAGCCCCGCCGAGCTGGTGGGCGAGCTCTCCTCGGCACGCGCGGGCGGTGGCACGGCGATCAACGACGCGCTCTACCGGGCTTTGCGCGAGCTGGAGGACCGGCAGGGGCGGCGAGTCGTCGTGCTGCTCTCCGACGGCGTCGATATCCACAGCGCCCTGGAAATCTCAGACGTTCTCTGGGTGGCCCGACGTTCCCGCTCGATCGTGTACTGGATCGAGTTGCGCGATGCCGGGGACTCCGAGCAGGTGACCTCGGCCTGGCGCAACCGGGAGGCGCACTTGGTCGAGCTCGAGGGTCTTCGCCAGCTTGTCCGGGAGACCGGCGGACGGGTCGTTCGCATCGCCGGGGCCGGCGAGGCGGCCGGCGCTTTCGCCGACATCCTGGCCGAGCTTCGGGAGCAGTACGTCCTGGGCTACTACCCGACGGTGGACGCGAACGACGGCCGCTGGCACGAGGTACGGGTGCGGGTCCGGCGCCCGGGCCTCAAGATCCGGACGCGTGGCGGCTACGTCGATTATTGATCGCGCGCGGCGGCCGGTGTGGGCAGCGAAGCCCGTTTGCGCCGGGACAGGAGCCGTGGTCCGCGCGGACTCTATTGGCTGACCGGCAGGCCGGGACCGCCGATGCGAGGCGCCAGCTTGGCCAGGGCCTTGTCCAGGATCACCGGCGTGATCTCCTCGGACCGGTGCGCCAGCCCGCCGGTGACCTTTTCTTTCCAGAGGAGCGATCCGTCCGCGACCCGGAAGGCCGAGATCTGGACGAACTCGCGAAACCCCCAACGGCTTCGCACCCAGAGAACCGAGTCCGCGCCCGCTTCCCGAGCCTCTTTGATCAGCAGGGCAAGTACCGCGTCGTCACCCCGTAGGGCTTCGGCGGCGCTGGTGAAGAAACGGGTTTCGACGCCGGCCTCGGCGAGCGCGTCCTGGACCTTGATCCCGGTCTCCTCGGCGGCCGAGAACGGCGTGCCGAAACTGCCCACCAGCACCAAGCCGGAGAGCGTCCGGGCCGGCTCCGCCTCTTCCGCCGGCTCTGCTGGTACTGCTCGCTCGCCGGCCTCGGCAGGCTCTCCCTCCACGACTCGGGCAGGCGGCTGGGAATCAGGGGTTGGGGCTATCGGCGCGGTTGCGGCGGCACTCGGTGCCGGGTCCGCGCCGGCGTCCTCGACCGGCGCGTGGTCCCGGGCGGCCGGCGGTTCGGTCTCGGCGGCCACTATGGGGTGTCCGGCCGAGGTGCTCGCCGGCACCAACGCCATCAACGTGTTCTCCGCAAAACGGGCGCTGTGGCCCCGCCCCTCGACGTCCTCGAGCCAGAGAATGCTCCCGGCCCCCAGGGTCCTCGAGTCCCCGTCTCCGGTGCCGATGACCACGGTGCCGGAGAGAATCAACACCCATTGCCGGCGCGGCGAGGCGTGGAAGTCGAGCTCCACGCCGGCCCCGACTTGGAGAAAGCGGAGTCCCTCGACCGCGCCCGCGCCGCCCGCGAACACCTGGGCCAGATCCGGGCGCGCCTCGAGCGGCAAGGTTCCGTCCGTGAAGGACGAGACTCCCTCGGAGTTCTCGACGATCTTCGTGTAGTCGAGGCCCGCCGCTGTCGCGGCCCCCGTGGCGAGGAGAATCATTCCGGCAAGTGCCAGGTGCATCGTCGTTCGGCTCGGCTGCATAGCGAAAATCTATCAGACGCGGGTGCCGGCTCCGGCACGCCCGGCCGACGGTTTCTCGGCTAGGCGAGAGAGCGGACGACAGGTCGGGCTACTCGGCGGCCGGCTCGGACTTTGGCGGTACCCGGCGAGGCCCTCTATCCTAGGAGGCGATGTCTCGCGAATGGAACCGAGTCGTCTCGCTCACGAGGGCCGACGGCGTCGAGCTTCGCTACTGGCTTGCCGAGCCAGCCGACCGATCTGAGCCAGGCCAGCCTGCCGGGGATGGCGGGCCCGAGGTCGCCAAGCCTGTAGTTGCCAGGCCGGCGGTGTTGCTGCTGCACGGCGCGGCCAGCAATCACACGCGCTGGTCCGAATTCGCGGAACGGACCCGGCTTCGACGGGACCGGACCCTGATCGCTCCGGATCTTCGGGGCAACGGCGAGTCGATGACCCGTTCCGGCCAGACCCTGGCGGCCTGGAGCCGGGACCAGCTCGCCGTTCTGGACCGGGAGGGGTTGGACCGGGTGCCGGTCGTGGGGCATAGCCTGGGAGCTCAGATTGCGATGAGGATTGCGCACGAGGCGCCCATGCGGGTTGCCGGGCTGGTACTGCTCGACCCGGTCTTCCGGCGCGCGCTGCGGGGCAAGTACCGCCGGTTGCGCCGGCTGCGCTGGCTGGTGGGGATCGCCGCTGCCACCATTGCCGGGCTCAATCACCTGGGCCTCTACCGGCGGACGATTCCCAACCGGGACATTCGAGCCCTGGACGAAGCCACTCGTGCCGATCTCGCCGGCGGCGAGACGGTCGCGGGGATCGCGAAACGCTACGGCGCCCTCGGGCCGATCCTGCGACACACGCCGGTGGCGAATTACTTGCGCCAGGTGCTGGCCGTGGTCTCGGAGCCGCCGCCGCTCGAAACGATTCGCTGTCCCGTGCTGGTGCTGCTGTCGGGGTCGAGCACCATGGCCGATGCCGCCGTGACCCGAGAGGAGATCAGGCGGTTTGCCGCGGCCGAGGTGGTCACTCTTGGCGCCAACCATTGGCCCTTGACCGAGGCGCCGGATGAGACGCGGTTGGCGATCGAAGAGTGGACGGAGCGGATCTTCCCACTGCCGTCAGCGGGTGCCAGTGGCTAGGCCGGTGCCCGGGCGGTTCCGAGGCTGGCAGCGCTGATTCGTGACTCTTGGTTGTCGTTTCCGACCAAGGGCCGAACCTCGGCGAGAGCTAGAGGCTAGCTGCCGAGGATCAAGGTGCCGGTGTCCCGGCGACGGCCGCGGGTGGTCTCGGCGGTCTCGCCTCGGAACGTGCCTTCGGCCACATCGCCGTCGAACGTGAACGAGCGGCGGCCGGATTCGTTGTGGACGGTGCCTTGGAGCGGGCCTTCGCTCAGGCTGCCGCTCGCGGTGCCGGCATATTCGTGGTTCTTGCCGTTGAACTTGAAATAGAAGACCACGGTCCACTCGCCGGTTTCCTCGGTTTCGGTAAAGACGGCTCGCAGGTGCTCGGGCGCGTCCTGGAACTGGGACATGTAGGTGCCGCTCAGGGTCTGGCTGGGTACCGTCTGGCTGGGCGCCGTTTGGCTGGGCGCGGTCTCGTCCTCGAGCGCCGCGACGGGCAGAGTCCCCAGCACGAGGGCGAGCGCGACGGCGGTACCGAGGGCCCGACCAAGGGACCTGGGGACGAACTTTCGAATGGGGTGCAGCATTTCGACTCCTTGGGCTTCGGTTTCTAGTTGCGGGGTCAGTCCTCTTCCGGCGGGACGGGAGCCAGATCGCGGCCCTCGACGGTATCGCGCCAGGCCTCCAGAATCGCCAGGCGGGCGGCGAAGTCGACCGTCTGCCGGGCATGGTCGGTCACCAGGGTCTTGAGGTCGGCGATCTCGGCATCGCGAGCCCTGAGGAGCTCGGCCCAAAGACCCAGGGCGGGAAGCCGACGAGAGCCTGGACCCGGTTCCGGCCTTGCGAGGCGGCAAGCGCCCTGCCCAGGATCCGCCCGGCGTCTTCGGCGCGCATCTGGCCCGGAGCCACGGCCCTGGCCAGGCCGTCATCCCGACCGCTCGGGACCAGGAAGTCCCCGGCCGCGACCGGCCCTGAGACACGGACCGCGGTGCGGCCGAGCAGGAGCACGGGAACCCGGCGTGACCCGATCGGCGCGGGGGTCTCGGCCGTGTCCGCCGCCTCGGCCGCCACGAACACGCCGTCGGCATCGGAGGTCCGGAGGGAAACGGCGCCGCCGCGGTGGCCGACGACCTGACCGGGACGCGGAGCCGAGCTGCCGGCGGCGAGCTCGAAGGAGGCCAGGACCGGCGGCGGAGTCTCTCCGTTCGAGCCGTCCGGAGCCTCCTGGGCGGCCGCCGTGGACAGGGCGCTGGCCAGCAAGACCAGGACCACGGCCGGAACCCCGGATCGGCGTCTCGGAGACGAGGCGCTGGACGTCGGACCGGTGCGCTCTCGGGGTGTGCTCCGTTCGATCCGATGGTTCTGTCGGATGGCTCTGTCGGGTGGTTTCATCGTTGGGTTCTCGGTGGGGGATCGGTCGGACCGTCGATACTCGGGATACGGTTCCTACGGCTCAGAGGACCGGGTTGTTTGCCAGGGGGTTCCAGAAGTCTTCGGTGAGGCCCAGATTCCGAAAGATCCCGGGGATCTCTTCGGCGCTTGGACGGACGGCCTCGGGTTCCAGGCGGTTCGCATACCAGGCATGCGCAAGTCCCCAGAGCTGTGCCAGGTTGGTGGTAGGTCCCACCGGGATTCCCGCCGCTCGGCACCAGGTTGCGACGTCGTCTTCCGACCGGAAGAACAGCATGGTGCTTCACGTGTAGACGATGTCGTCCCACCAGTGGCGGGCCGGGAGCGCGCAGTGGAAGCGCCACGAGCCGTCGGCGAAGCGGTCGTCCGGGCCGGCGGCGGTGAGATTGAGCTCCAGGGGCTCGCCCGACTGCTCGCAGCGCGACCCTACCCGTCCGTCCGAGCCCAAGGCGGCGACGATTCCGAAGACGTCCCAAGCGCAGTTGGCGAAGTAGCTGCGGCCACCGACGTGGGCCACGTGCTGCGTAGGGACTCCCGAAAAGGGAGGCGCCATTCGAATCGAGACGCCGTCCTCTTCGAGAACCAGCAGGCGCTGGGCCGCGAGCTCGGCGTAGGCGGCCCGGACCGAGGCGTGATCGGTGTCCAGGAGCCTGGCGACCTCGGCCAGCTCGGGCGCCCGCGCCTCGCGCGCGAGGTACTCGTAGATCGCCTGTTTGACCCGGGTTTCGAAGCGCATCGACCTGAGCGGCACTGTACCGTGCCACCGAGTAAGCTTGCGCCGTGGAACGGTCCTTCTTGCAGACGGGGCTCGGAGCCCGGGGCGCCTTTCGCTGGGTGGCCGTGGACAGTGCCTTCGTTCTCGAAGAAGCCCGCCGGCGTCTGGATCTTTCGCCGGTGGCGGCGGTGGCCTTGGGCCGCCTCTTGACCGGCGCGGTGCTCTTGTCCCGTCTCTCCTTCAAGGTGCCCGCGCGGCTTATTCTCGAGGCACGGGGTGACGGGCCCGCGGGTACGGTCCGGGCCGAGGTCGAGGGCGGCGGCGCTCTGCGCGGGACGATCGGCAACCCGTTGCTGGAAACTCCGGAGGCGGACAAGATCCGGATCGCGGACGCGATCGGCAAGGGCTTCCTGCACGTGACGCGCGAGAGGGAGGGCAAGCGGTACACCAGCCGAGTGGCCCTGACCACCAGCGAGATCGGTGACGATCTGGCGCACTATCTGGAACAGAGCCGGCAGATCCGCTCGGCGGTGCTACTGGGCGTCTTGCCCAAGCCGCTGGGTATCGGGGCGGCCGGCGGTCTGGTCGTCGAAGCGTTACCCGGGACGCCGGACGAAGACGTTTCCGGGCTGGAGGCGAATCTGGCGGCGCTCGAAGGCGTCAGCCGGATCCTGGAGGCGAAGGGCGTCTCGGGTCTGGTGGCTTCCGTATTTCGAGACTTCGATGTCGAGCTGCTGGAGCGCCAGGAGCTGGAGTACCGTTGCCGGTGCCGCCGCGAGCGCTTCCTGGATGCGCTCGCGCTGCTTCCCCAGGAAGATCGCGACCACCTGGTCGAGGACGGGACCGAGATCGAGACCACGTGTTCGTTCTGCGGGGCCCGCTACGAGTTTCGGGTCGAAGAGCTGGGGGTCGGAACCTGACGAGCCTCGGAGTTCCGGCGCCTCGGTCCGAGACCGCCTGGCAAGCGGCATTGCGATGAACGCCTCGATCGGGAGCGTGATCGTGGTCGGAGCCGGCCCCGCCGGCGCCACCTGCGCGCGGGTGCTGGCGGAAGGCGGCAGGGAAGTGACCCTGATCGACCGGGCCAGGCCGCCCCGGTACAAGACCTGCGGCGGCGGCCTGGTGGGCCGGGCGTTGCGCCATCTGGACTTGGACGTGTCGCCCGCGCTCGAGACGAGCTGCAAGCGGCTCGAGCTCCATCTGGCGGACTCGGACCGGCCGGCAACGGTCGAGCGCGACGACGCCCGGGTCGGGATGATGATGCGGGCGGACTTCGATCGATATCTGGTCGAGGCCGCGGTGGCTGCGGGAGCTGAGCTCGATGCGCCGACGACTGTCGAGGGACTGTCGCGCCGGACCGGCGGTGGCTGGATCGTGCGCACCGACAGGGAGGAGCGCCGCGCTCGCTGGCTGATCGCCGCCGACGGAGCCTCGAGCCCGGTGGCCCGAGCCGCGGGCTGGCCTCGTCATCGCCACCTGGTGCCCGCCATCGAGAGCGAGATCCGGGTTCCGCCCGCGGTCCACGCGCGCTTCGCGGGCACCGCGCGCTTCGACTTCGGCCCGGTGCCGGCCGGCTACGCCTGGGTCTTTCCCAAGGCCGGGCATCTTTCGGTCGGCTGCATGTCAACCGACCGCCGTCCGAATCCGCCGCTCAGGAGCTCGCTCGACCGGTACCTGGAGTTCCTGGCTCTGGAACCGATCGCGGAGCGCGCCGATCGCGGTTGGGTGATCCCGGTACGGCCCCGGGCGCGGAGCCTCGCTCGCGACGGCGTCCTCTTGACGGGCGATGCCGCCGGCCTGGCCGATCCGATCGCCTGCGAGGGGATCAGCAACGCCGTCCTGTCCGGACGGCTGGCGGCCGAGGCGGTGGCCCGGCCGGGACCCGGAGGGGTCGAGCGAACCTACGAGCGAAGCCTGGAACGGCACCTGCTGCCCGAGCTGCGCTCGGCGCGCTGGCTGGCGCAAGCGCTCTACCGCCACCCCCGCCTGCGCCGTCGGGCCTTGGGCCGCTTTCGCGACGAGCTGTGCGAGGTCATGGCCGATGTCTTCGCCGGCACCCGCTCGGTGCGCTCCCTGGTGTCGCGTCCCGGCAGCTACCTGCGCCTACTTGGCTGGCGCGCCGGCCCGGACCGGCCCGTTCGGTCGTCTCGGCCATCTCAGCCATCTCAGCCAGCTCCAGCATCCCAAGCGGCTCAGAGCTCGAGGCAGCGATGACCCCGCGCACGCTCTTGGTCGTGGTCTCGGTGGCGGTGGGTCTGTGGCTGGCCTGGGGCGCGTGGTCGAGTCCTGAGCGAGCGATCGCGCGGCAGCTCGAGGAGCTGGCCGAGCTCGGCACCAAGTCGCCGTTCGAGAGCGAGCTCGAGGGGGCAGGTCGGGCGCGCAAGATCGCGGATCTCTTTGCCGGCGAATTCCTACTCGAAGCCGAGCCCGAGGGCTACGCCACTTCGAACCGCCAGGATCTCATCCGCGCCATCCTGGCCTACCGCTCGCGCTCGCGGAGCCTGGTGGTGTCACTGGGGCCGATGGAGGTGTTGCTGGAGGGCAAGGAGCACGCCCGGGTCTTTGCGACCGTGACCTTCGTCAACGACCTCGGAGACCTGGCGGGAACCGAGCTCTACCCGGTCGAGGCGCGGATGGTGCGTGAGGCGGGGGAGTGGCGGATCCGCCGCCTGGAATTGCGCGAGCTCGACTGAGGCCAGGCGTCGCGGGCCGCGCGGACGGGGCACAGAAGAAAGGGCGCGGGGCTTTGGCCCCGCGCCCTCGTGGATGTCGGGAAGCCGATCCGCGCGGCTCGCCGGACCATACGGCTGGCCGAACCTTGGCACCAGATCTCTTGTGACGACGATCGGCCTAGTAGCGGTAGTGGTCGGGCTTGTACGGGCCGTCCACGTCGACGCCGATGTAGTCGGCCTGCTCCTTCGTCAGGCGGGTGAGCCGGACGCCGAGCTGGTCGAGGTGCAGGCGGGCGACCTCTTCGTCCAGCTTCTTGGGGAGCATCATGACCTGGTTCTCGTAGGCGCCGCGATTGGCCCAGAGATCGATCTGGGCCAGCACCTGATTGGTGAACGACGCCGACATGACGAACGAGGGATGGCCGGTGGCGCAGCCCAGGTTCATCAGCCGACCCTCGGCCAGAATGAGGACCGAGTGCCCGTCCGGGAAGTTCCACTCGTCGTACTGCGGCTTGATGCTCTCGGCGCTGACGCCGTCCATCTTCTTGAGCCCGGCGATGTCGATCTCGTTGTCGAAGTGGCCGATGTTGGAGACGATGGCCTTGTCCTTCATGCGCGCCATGTGCTCGGCGGTGATGATGTCGAAGTTGCCGGTTGTGGTGACGAAGATGTCGCCTTCCTCGAGGACGTCCTCGAGGGTGGTGACCTCGTAGCCTTCCATCGCGGCCTGCAGAGCGCAGATGGGATCGATCTCGGTCACCACCACGCGCGCGCCCTGGCCGCGAAGGGCCTGGGCGCAGCCCTTGCCGACCTCGCCGTAGCCGCAGACCACGGCGACCTTGCCGCCGATCATGACGTCCGTGGCCCGGTTGAGGCCATCCACCACCGAATGGCGGCAGCCGTAGACGTTGTCGAACTTGGACTTGGTCACGGAGTCGTTGACGTTGATCGCCGGGAAGAGCAGCGAGCCCTCGGTGGCCATCTGGTAGAGCCGGTGGACGCCGGTCGTGGTCTCCTCGGAGACGCCCTGGATGCCGTCGGCGATGGCGGTCCAGCGGCCGGGGTTCTCAGCCAACTCGCCACGGATGGTGTCCAGAATGATGCCCCACTCCTCCGGTTCGTTGTCGGCGTCGAACGCGGGCACGGCACCGGCCTGCTCGAACTCGCGGGCCTTGTGCACCAGAAGCGTGGCGTCGCCGCCGTCGTCCACGATGAGGTCCGGGCCGCTGCCGTCCGGCCAAGCCAGAGCCTCCTTGGTGCACCACCAGTACTCTTCGAGGGTCTCGCCCTTCCAGGCGAAGACCGGCGTGCCGGCCGGGCTCTCGACGGTGCCGCCGGTCTCGGGCCGGCCGACCACGACCGCGGCGGCCGCCGGATCCTGGGTCGAGAAGATGTTGCAAGACACCCAACGCACGTCGGCGCCCAGGTCGGTCAGGGTCTCGATCAGGACCGCGGTCTGGACGGTCATGTGGAGCGAGCCCATGATCTTGGCGCCGGCCAGCGGCTTGGTCTCGGCGTACTTCGCGCGCAGCGCCATGAGTCCGGGCATTTCGTGCTCGGCCAGGCGAATCTCCTTGCGGCCGGCCTCGGCCAGGTTGAGGTCGGCGACCTTGTAGAGGGGGCGAGCCGATTCTTCGGCTCGGGCTTTCGGTTCGGTTTCGGTCATCAGAGTCATCGAAGTCTCCTTTTCGGGATCGGTATCTCCGGTCTATTGATTCGATCGATTCTCGGAAGTGTCGGGTTTCGTGGTCTTCGTGCCGCGGGCCACGAAGAGGGAAGGGCCGTTGGCCTCCGGCCGTCCGGTGAGCGTCCGGATGCGGACTCGTTCGAGCCCGGCTTCGTCCAGCCACTCCCGAATCTGCTCCTCGCCGAAGCCCATCCAGACGTGGCCCATCTCGATCCGGAACTCGGCGCGCTCGTGCGGCAGCATGTCCACCACGAGCAGGTGGCCGCCGGCTCGTAGCGTGCGCACGGCTCCGGATAGAGCCGCGGCCGGGTCTTCCAGGTGGTGCAACACCAGGACAATGGCGGCGGCGTCGAGCGCTCCGTCGACGACGGGCAGCTTCTCGAGCGTGCCTTCCAGCACCTCGACGTTGGCGAAGCTCGCCAGGCGCTCGCCGGCGGCGGCCAGCATCTCGGGCGACTCATCGACCGCCACGACCCGGCGGACGTGCGGCGCGAGGGCCGCGGCCAGATTGCCGGTGCCGCAGCCGAAGTCGCCGACCGCCCAGCTCTCGTCCAAGAAGGCCAGAGCCGCCTCGAGGTCGAAACGCTGGCCGAAGAGCTCCTTGCGAAGCTCGGTCCAGCGGCCGGCCGAGGACGAGAAGAACTGCTGCGAACGGCTCTTGCGGCGAGCCAGGACCCCTCCCAGCCGGCGCAAGTCCTCGCGGGCGCGGGCGCTGTCGGCAAGCTCGGAGCGGACGATATGCCAGAGTTCGAGTGCCGGCCCCGGGCTGAGATCGCGGGCCGAGTAGCGCCGGCTGGTGCCGTCCTTCGTCGACTCCAGCCAGCCGTCCTCGGACAGCGTCTTCAAGTGCCGGCTGACGGTCGACTGGGGAAGCTGGACGACGTCGCAGAGCTCCGAGACGCGGAGCGGCTGGCTCTCGCACAGCAAGAGCAGCCGGCAGCGAACCGGGTCGCCCAGAACGTTCATGCGGCTCAAAATGCCTGCGTCGGAGAGCTCGGAAGAGTTTAATCCGTTCATCCGGATGAAAGGATATATAGAGACTCAGGGGTTGTCAACCTGTTCTGGAGCCGGTTTCGATCCGGGCCGCCAACGCCACAGCCTCCTCCAGAAGGGCCAGCTGGAGGGTCATCTGGTCGTGGACGGGCATGGGCCGGATGGCGAGGTCCCGAGCGACGGCGGCAAGCCCTTGGCGGCCGGCCCGCGCCGCCAGTGCCAACCGGGAGCGGACGGCGGCGGCCTCGGACGGCTCTATCGGACCCGGTCGGCGGCCCGGCCGGTCGGGCGACCAGAGGAAGAGGGGCATCTCGGTGACGAAGGTGAGCGGATCGCCGCCCAGACCGCACACGAACTCCATCGAGCTGGGCCGGAACTTGGCCGCCTCGTCCGGATCCCCAGCCTCCAGGAAGTAGCGGCCCATGGCGCCCGAATCGGGCCGGGTCGAGAATCCCGGAGCGATGCGATGAAAGCCCTTCTCGCCCTTGCGATCCACGTCGTAGAGGCGATAGCCGAGCGCTTCGACGCTGCTTGCCAAGCGTGTCCTCGAGTCCGCCATCCGCTCACTCCAGGAGGGCTCGAGCAGAAACCAGGGGCCGGTGGCGAAGCTCATGCCGTGGAACGATCCGTGGACGGCGAAGGGCGCCCCCGGACGGAGGAAGTCGGCGATGGCTTGGGCTTCGGGCCGCGGCGGGAGCGGCCGCGAGTCGTCACCGGCCGGCTCCGGAAAGCCGAATTCCAGATCGTCGCCGGGCCGCTCCCGGACCGCCAGTCTCAGGTACTCATCGAGCTCGTACGGGGCTTTAGGGCCGGGTGCCGCCCCCCGCCACCAGGCGCGGTTGCGGGCCTCCCCGTCCGGGTTGACGTGCGGAGCGATCCACCAGGAAAAGCGCTCGAGGGTCGGGTGCCCCGCGGGCAGGCGATCCAGCGCCACCGCCAACCGCCGGAGCAGAGCCGGCCCCACCGGCTCGTCGGCGTGGCAGCCACCGATCAAGCTCACCTGGATCGGACCGCGTCCCAGCACACGCCCCAGGACCGGACGGCCCTCGCGGGACCTTCCGAGCTCGATCGCCTTGGCCTCAAAGGTCCTCGGATTCCGCTCCAGGATCGTCGCGGCGTCCGGGAGAGGGCTCGAGCTGGGTGCTTGGTTGGAAGGCATGGTTCGGCGTGGCGCGTTCGGCTCCGAAACGATCGTCCTCCAGGCGATCCCATCCGAATCGACCTCGGCCGGATGATCCGGTGGGACTCGGCTGAGTTCGTTGGAACTCGTGGCGGCCGCTTCGAGGATAATCGTCCGTAGCTTATGCGAGGGTCCTTCGCCATTCGGCTTCCGCTCGTCCTGGCGCTTTGGTTGGGCACCGGTGCCTGCTCGAGCCTGGGCTACTACGCCCACGTCACCTGGGGCGGCGCTCGCCTGGCGGTGGGAGGCGAGACCGTCGAGAAGCTGTTGGGCGACTCCGAGACCTCGCCGCAATTGCGCGAGCATCTGGAGCTGGCGCGGGACATCCTGACATTCGCCGGCGGCGAGTTGTCGCTGCCAGTGGACGGCAAGTACCGCAAGTACGTGGCCCTGGATCGGCCCTACGTGGTGTGGACCGTCGTAGCGGCCCCTGAGCTGTCACTAGATCCGCGCCTCTGGTGCTTTCCCATCGCGGGTTGCGTCTCCTACCGGGGTTTCTTTGATGAGGAGCGAGCGCGTCGGTTCGCGGCCCGGCTCGAGGCCCGGGGCTTCGACGTCTCGGTGGACGGCGTACGCGCCTATTCGACCCTGGGCTGGCTTCGAGACCCGCTGCTCAGCACGTTTCTGGCATTGGGTGAGGTCGAGCTGGCCGGGCTCCTGGTCCACGAGCTTGCCCACGGCGTGGCCTACGTCCGGGACGACAGCTCGTTCAACGAGTCCCTTGCCACCTTCGTCGAGCGGGAAGGGGTCCGGCGCTGGCTCGAGGTTCGAGGCAGCGTTTCGGAGCAGCGCCGTCTGGAGGCGGCCTGGAGCTCGGACCGCGCGGCGCTCGCCGCCATCGCCACGACTCGGGCCGCGCTGACCGAGGTCTACGGCTCCGCTGACTCGGACCAGATCAAGCTCGCCCAGAAGGCCGAGCTTTTCGAGGCTCTACGCGATGAGCTCGCGGATCTGGGCCGTCAGACCGCTTCGCCCCTGGCGCTCGCCTGGTCCGGACGGACCCTCAACAACGCCGATCTGGTCGCGCTCGGGACTTATGAGGACCGGGTCGAGGACTTCGCGAGCGTCTACCGGTCCATGGGCGGCGAACTCGACGGGTTCTATGCCGCGGTGCGCTGTCTGGCGGCGCTCGACGCCAACCGCCGCGGCCGCCTCTTTGCGGACCGGGACTGGTCGGAGTGCGTCGAGTGAGCGGGCGGGCCCGTCTCGGGCTTCTGCCCGACCCGCCCGCTGCCGGGCCGCTGCCGGGCCGGCGCCCCGGCCGGCGCCCCGGCCGGCGCCCGGACCGACGGTATACTCGGCGGCCCTTGCAATCCGTACTCCGTTTGACCGGACCCTCGCTCGCTGCGCTCGCGGCCGCTGTGCTCGTGAGCTGTACGCCCCCGGTGGCACCCCCTGCCGGCGCGCCTCGTTTGGTGCTGCTGGTGGTTGTGGATCAGCTCGGGGCCGATCTCCTCGACCGCCACGCGCCGCTCTTCGACGGCGGGCTACGCCGGCTGCTGGACGAAGGTCGGGTGTTTCGCGAGGCCCATCACGGGCACGCGCTCACCACCACGGCCCCGGGCCATGCCACCATCGCGAGCTCGTGCGATCCAGCCGAGCACGGGGTCGTGGCGAACTATTTCTACCGTCGAGGCGATGACGATCTTCAGTACTCGGTGGGTGACGATCGGTACGAGGTCTCTCCACGCCGGCTCGAATGCACCGCGCTCGGGGACTGGATGAAACGCCGGTACTCGGGAAGCCGGGTATTCGCCTTCTCGACAAAAGACCGCGCGGCGGTCCTCTTGGGCGGCAAGAAGGCGGACGGCGCCTACTGGTTCGATTATGAAGTGGGTGCGTTCGTCTCGTCGGCGTACTACCGTGAGGACCGGCCGGACTGGCTGGAAGGCTGGAACGCCCTGGCGCCCTTTGACGAGTATCTGGGCCGCTTGTGGCGACCATCGCAACGCGCGGCGGCGGTCGAGCCGCCAGCGGTCTTCGACTTCGACCTGGGCCCCCTCGAGGAGGATTTTCCGCACGCTCCGGGTGGAGTGACCTTTTCTCCCGACGAATCCGTCTATTCGGATCTCCGCTACACGCCATGGCTGGACGAGAAGCTCTTCGAGCTGGTCCGCTCGGCACTCGCGGCCGAAGAGCTCGGCCGGGACGCCGCGCCCGATCTGCTTGCACTTGCCGTGTCGACCACCGACTACGTCGGGCACGAATACGGCCAGGACAGCCGCGAAATGTTGGACGTCTTGCTGGCACTGGACCATCTCCTGGCCGAGCTCTTCGCCGAGCTCGACCGGACGATTGGGCTCGACACGGTCGGGGTGGCGCTCACCAGCGACCACGGTGCCGTGCCGGTACCGGAGCTCCAAGAGGCCCGGGGGCTTCCCGGCCGGCGGGCGAGCGCCCAAGACATCGCCTGCGTCCAGGGGCTGGACCGCGCGCTGCGCCAGGAGTTGGGCAACCGGGACTGGCTGCTTCCGGGGCCGTTCTTCGACTTGGACGAGCGTGAGTTTCCGGCGGTCGATCGAGCCGCTGTGTCGGCCGCCGTCCGCCGCTACCTCGAGGGCTGCGCCGCGATCGAGCGGGTCTGGCCGGCGGACGAGCTGACCGACGGCGTCGAAGGCACCGCCATGAAGCGCCGCTTCGCTCGGAGCTTCCACCCGGACAGGAGTCCGGACTTCCTGGTGCAGTGGCGCGAGGACGTGCTCCGGAACCGGGGGGTACCGAGCTCCCATGGGTCGCCGTATCGGCACGATACCCACGTGCCACTGATTTTCTGGCGGCCCGGCCTCGAGCCGGGCGTGTCGAACCGGCCCGTCGAGACAGTGGACGTCGCCACCACCCTGGCCGCGTGGCTGGGCCTCGAGCCTCCGGCGTCGGCGCGCGGTGTCGATCTGCTGAGTCCCGGGGCCCAGGGAGCGCCGGACGGGAGTGTCTCCCAGGACGAGCTGCAGCACTAGCAGCCTGCCGCGCAAGAGGTCTCGGCGCCGGCGCCTCGGGACTCGATCTCGTCGTCCGTCTGGGGGGGTGACCCGAGTCAGCCGGGCCCGCCTACCCGCACCACGTCGCCGGGCCGATCGGGCTCCTGGCCGGATCCCGGACCGGCCAGCCGGGCGGTCAGGAAGTCGGCGACGCGGCGGGTCGTCCAATGCCTGCCGAGCGGCGTCATGGTGAAAAACGCGTGCCGGTGTCCGGCCTGGATCAGGATACGCTCCGGCCGGCCGAGGGCGTGCCAGAAGCCGTCGCGGGCGGGCTCCGGGATGCAGAAGTCGCGGGAGGCGTTGACCAGGAGGATGCCGGCCGGATCGACCTCGCGAACGTAGTGGTTGGGGTTGATCGGAGCGAGCACGTCCCGCGTTCGGCGCGCCAGTTCGTCGGCGCTCCAGCCCAGCGTGCGCTGGACCGCGCGCCGGGTCTTGCCGGCGAAGCTGGAGCAGGAGGCGAAGATCTCGTGAAGATCGCCACCGCCCATGATGAAGACTCCGGTCTCCAACCGGTCGTCGAGTCCCACGGTCATGGCGCCGGCGAGAGCGCTGAAGCTGAAGCCGACGATGGCCAGCCGGCCGGGATCCACGTCGTTCTGGTCGAGTGCCCACGTCACCAGCCGGCGCAGGTCCTGAACCGTGTTCTGGACGGCCTGGACCGAGCGGCCGATGCGCCGCTCCAGGATCGCCGGCGACGAGGCTAGGGCGATTCCGTCCCAGTCGAAGAGATAGTGCTTGCCGTGCACCATCAAGACATCGACCCCAGGGTCGAGGGCGCGCGCTTGGAGCTCGCGCCGCAGGGCGTTCGAAGGAAAGGTGGCGCTCCCCCAAATCGGCAGGATCAGCACCAGGCCGCGCTTGCCCGGCGACTCAGCCCGATAGTAGCTGGCCGCTACCCGATTCTCGGGTTGGCGGTTTTCGCCCACGGAGGGAAAGTCGAAGTCGGTGATCTCGTAGCCGTCGAGGGTGCGCAGGGTTCGGACCTCGATGGCGGGCGCCGACAGGAGACGCTGCGCCGGTCGGAAGAGCGCGCGCGAGTCAGCCGATCGGGCGATCCGGCCGGTGGCGCCGGGGTCGAACGGCTGCACGGTCTTGGGCAGGCAGCCGCCGGAGGTCAGGACGGCGCCCAGGCAGCCGAGGAGGATCGTGCCGGGTAAGGCCTGTGCCGGACGGGGCGTCATGCGGCTCCCGACACTATACGGTGGCGGCCCGTTGCAGGCTTGATGGCCCGTCCGCGGGACCCTCGGTCGCGGTCTGGTAGCGTCGCGGCTCGAGGACGAAACCGGCCGCGGTGATGGCTCTCCGGCCTTCCTTGGACGCTCGCTCCGGTCCGTCCGGAGAGGATCTCACCATGAATCGACGGCAATTCCTCCAGCACAGCGGCGTCGGCCTGGGTGCGCTGGCCCTGCCCGGCGTCTTGACCTCGCCGAGTCCGGCTGCCGCCGCAGCTCGTACCGTTTCCGGCGCCGACCGCAAGGTGCTGGCCGATGTCGCCCTGGAGGCGGGCCGGGGAGCTGGCGCTTCGTACGTCGACGTCCGCATCGGCCGCTACCTCAACCAATTCGTCTTCACCCGCGAGGACAAGGTCCAGAACGTGGTCGATACCGAATCGTTTGGCGCCGGGGTACGCGTTCTGGCGGCCGGCACCTGGGGATTCGCCGCGACTCGGGACGTCAGCCGCGACGGCCTCGCTGGGGCCGCCCGCCGGGCGGTGGCGATCGCCAAGGCCAACGCCGGGCTTCAGCGGGAGCCGGTACGGCTGGCGCCCGTTCCGGGCTACGGCGAGGTTTCGTGGGCGACTCCCATCCAGACGAGCTGCTTCGACGTTCCGATCGGCGAGAAGGTCGAGCTGCTCCTGGGTGTCAACGCCGCGGCGCTCGAGGCCGGCGCCAGCTTCGTCAACTCCAATCTCTTCATGGTCAACGAACAGAAGTACTTTGCTTCGACCGAGGGCACCTACGCGGATCAGGACATCCACCGCATCTGGCCGACCTTCACCGTGACCGCCGTTGACGCGGAGAGCGGCAAGTTCGAGAGCCGCAACGCGCTCTCGACGCCGATCGGCCTGGGTTGGGAGTACATGACCCCTGCGGCGGGGGAGACCATCGCGAGTCCGGGCGTTCCGGTGGTGCGTTATGGCAAGAGCTACGACATGGTGGCGGACGCCCGCGCGGCGGCGACCCAAGCTCGCGAGAAGCTGACGGCCAAGTCCGTGACCGCGGGCAAGTACGACCTGGTGCTGGATCCGACCCACCTGTTCCTGACCATCCATGAATCTGTGGGCCATCCGCTAGAGCTGGACCGCGTGCTGGGGTACGAGGCCAACTTCGCCGGTACCAGCTTCGCCACCCTCGACAAGTGGCGCTCGAAGTCATTTCGGTACGGCAGCGACATCGTCAACTTCTTCGCCGACAAAACCCAGCCGGGCTCACTCGGCGCCGTGGGCTGGGATGACGAGGGCGTTCGCACCAAGCGTTGGGACCTGGTCAAGGACGGGACCCTGGTGGGGTACCAGGCGATCCGGGACCAGATGCACGTTCTGGACGAAGAGGAGTCTCACGGCTGCTGCTACGCCGATAGCTGGGATTCGGTCCAGTTCCAGCGCATGCCCAACGTGTCGCTGGCGGCTGGCGTCGAGCCCCTGGGCGTGGACGCGATGATCCAGGACGTGGAGAAGGGCATCTACATCTGCGGACGCGGTTCCTACTCGATCGACCAGCAGCGGTACAACTTCCAGTTCGGCGGGCAGGTCTTCTACGAGATCCAGAACGGCCGGATTACGGGGATGCTGCGCGACGTCGCCTACCAGTCCAACACCCAGGAGTTCTGGAACTCGTGCGTCCAGCTCTGCGGCCCGGAGGACTACCGCTTGGGCGGGACCTTCTTCGATGGCAAGGGCCAGCCTCCCCAGGTCAGCGCCGTGTCCCACGGCTGCCCGACGACCCGCTTCGCGGGCGTCAACGTCATCAATACCGCCCGCAGGCTCTAGGGGCTAGTCCGCTTGGCCAGAGGCCGCTTCGTGCCGGCGCCCGCGCGCTAGATTGCGCTCCACCATTCGGGAGGCGGCTTCCAGAGTGGTGCCGCCAACTTGCTCGGCGTCCCGGTAGACCTCGGCGAGTGTGGCGCCGATGCCTGCGACCTTGTCCAGCAAGCCGTCGTGGTCGGAGAGGCCGCGCGTGATGTGAGCAAACGAGATGGCGCCGCCGGCGTTGATGATGAAGTCGGGAGCGTAGAGGATGCCGCGGTCGTGCAGGCGGGCGGCGTCCGCCGGAGTTGCTAGCTGGTTGTTGGCGGAACCGGCGATGATCCGGCATCCGAGCCGGGCAATCGTGGACTCATCCAGGATGCCGCCGATCGCGCACGGGGCGAAGACGTCGCAGGTCGCGGAGTAGACGTCTTCGTCGTTGAAGGCCGTGACCCCGATCTCGCTGGCCGCGGTGCGCGCCCGCTCGCGGTCAACGTCGAAGACCGACACCAGGGCACCCCGGGCGGTCAGCATGCGGGCGAGATGCCCGCCGACGTTGCCGACGCCCTGGATCAGGACCAAACGGCCCGACGGCGAGGGATTCCCGAAGACTCGCTCGAGGGAGGTTTGGATGCCGGTCAGAACGCCGTGGGCTGTATAGGGACTGGGGTCGATCTTGCGTCCGTCCCGGTCAACGCCGTGAATGTGTCGGGTGTGGCGGGCCAGAAAGGCCATGTCCTCCGAGGTCGTTCCCAAATCTTCACCGGTGTGAAAGGAGCCGCCCAGGAGCTCGAGCAGGCGGGCGTAGCGCTCGAGCAGCTCCCGGCGCTCGCGGCCCTCCATCGGTCCGGGAACGGCGATCACGGCCTTGGCGCCGCCGAAGCCGAGATCCACGGCCGCCCACTTGTGGGTCATGCCCTCGGACAGGCGCATGGCGTCCCGCAGGCCGTCGGCGGGCGAGGCGTATTCGGCCATGCGAGTGCCGCCGGTGGATGGGCCGAGCGTGTTGTCGTGAATGCAGATGAACATCCACGCGCCGCTGGGCCGGTCGTGCCTGGCCAGGACGGCGAGACCGTCCCAGGCCTCGATCAGTTCGGTGAGTTCCCGCACCGGCGGATTCTATCGGCTGAGCGGTGCCGGTACGCAAACTCGATTTGATAGGTTTGCGCGCTGTTCGGTGCGGAATCTGGAGGTCGCTGATGAGCATTGCTGTAGGGGATCGTCTGCCGGATGTCGACGTTCGGTGGAGAACGGAAGAAGGTGTCCGGAAGGCCTCGTTGGCCGAGCTCGGGGCCGGCAAGACGTTGGCCCTGTTCGGTGTCCCGGGAGCCTTCACCTCGACCTGCTCGGACGTGCACCTGCCGGGCTTCCTGGCTCAGGCAGACGCGCTCAGGGCTGCGGGCGCCGACGAGATCGCCTGTGTCTCGGTGAACGACGCCGACGTCATGGCCGCTTGGGGGCGGCAGACCGGTGCCGCTGGCCACGTGCTCTTCTGGGCCGACGGCAACGGCGAGCTGGCGCGGGCCGCCGGTCTCGAGCTGGATCTCGAGATCGCCGGCATGGGCCGCCGGCTGCGGCGCTTCGCCCTGGTGAGCCGGGACGGCGTGGTCGAGTATCTGGGAGTCGAAGCGGGTCGCGACGTGGGCGTGTCGAGCGCCGCCGCGGTGCTCGAGCATTTGAGCGCCTGAGCTCGTGAAGAGTCGCGACACAGCTCGGCCGCCCGGCCGGCGGCTTCCCGCGCTGCTGGCGGCCGCATGGGCGCTGGCCCTGGCCGCTCCGGTCCTGGCCGAGGTCTCGCGCGAGCTCAGCCAGAAGTCGGCCGACGAGCGTGCCGACGGGCCGGCCCCGGTCGGGAGCGAGGACGCCTCTCGCTTTTCCGGGCCGCTCCGGTTCGCGGACCAGTTCCTACCGACCGCCGGCCTGCAGCCGGTGCGGCCTCTGCCCGGCGGCGTCCTGGAGGAAGGGCGCTGGCATTTTGGGTTGTCGGCCTCGATGGGCAATACCTTCGCTCGCTCGCGCTCGGTGCAGCAGGCTCTCGAGATGCGCGATGCGCGGCTGCCGGTGCTGCCGGCGGTCTTCGCCGAGGCCGCCGAAGCCCAACGCAAGATGGGGGTCATGGATCCGCTCTTCCTGTTCGATGGGGAGACTCTGCGCACCGAGTTGCGGTTGCGGCGCGGATTGCGCCGCGGCTACGAGCTCGAGCTGACGGTGTCGGCGCTCGAGATCAACGGCGGTGTGATGGATCGCTTCCTCGAGGCCTTTCACCGCGTGGTCGGGGCGGATCAGGACGGTCGTTTGGGAGTCCGGCGCGGTGAGACGCTGGCCTTTCTCGAGCGCGGCGGCTCGGTGCTGTTTCCTGCCACCCGGTCCTCGTTCGGACTGGTGGATCCGGAGCTCGCCGTGCGCAAGGGCTACGAGCTCGGGGGTGGCGGGAGGCTGATCGCCGAGGCGTCGGTCAAGATTCCGCTTGCCGGAGACGACACCCTGGCCGCCACCGGATCGGCCGAGGGTGCGTTCCAGGCGATGTGGTTGGGCTGCCGCCAACGCTCCTGCAACTTTCTGGGCGGCCATCTGCGCCGCGCGTCGGCCTCACGGCTTCTGGGCGTGGGCTCCGAGGTGCTGCCGGCGATCTATGCGGGCCACGAGCGTCGCATCGGGACCCAGGCAACCTGGGTCATCCAGGGCATTCTGTTCGAGACGCCCTTCCGAAGCTCCGAGATCGACGACTTGGAGGAGCTTGCCTTCCAGCTGAGCGTTGGCTTCCACCTGCTGGTGGGCTCGTCCTACGAGGTCTCGGCCGCGGTCACCGAGAACTTCGTGCACTTCGAGAACGGCCCGGACCTGGCCGTTCACTTCGCGCTCGGGCGCGCTTTCTGAGAGCCCGCTACCGGCCGGAGCCGCCTGGGTTCGCCTCGTTCGAGGAGCGGCGGAGCCAGGTTTCGAAGACCGCCTCGGGCTCGCCCGGGCGGTTGGGGCAGGTCTCGACCGCGGTCAGGCGCCAGTCCTCGGGCGACCAGGGCGGGAAGCGGGTGTCGCCCTCGAACGGATTCTCCAGCCGGGTCAGGTAGAGACAGTCGGCGAGCCCGAGGGCGCCGCGGTAGACCTCGGCGCCGCCGGCCACGAAGGCCTCGGTCTCGCCCCGACTTCGGGCGGTCTCGAGCGCCTCTTCGAGACTGGATGCGAGCTCGACTCCTTCGGGTAGCGAGGGGGCTCCCCGGCTCAAGACCATCGTCGTGCGCCCCGGCAGGGGATGTCCGATCGACTCGTACGTCTTGCGGCCCATGAGGAGGTGATGACCCAGAGTGCGGGCCTTGAAGCGCTTGAGGTCGGCCGAGAGTTTCCAGGGCAGGCCGTTGTCCTGTCCGATGACGCCGTTGGCGGCCATGGCGACGAGGATCGAAACCTTCATCGATGGGCTCGCCTCACACCGCGATCGGCGCTTTGATGTGGGGATGCGGATCGTAGTCCACGAGTTCGAAGTCGTCTGGGCCGAAGGCAAAGATCGACCCCACGTTGGGGTTGATCCACATCTTGGGAAGAGCGCGCGGCGTGCGCTCGAGTTGGGTGCGGGCCTGGTCCAGGTGATTGGCGTAGAGGTGGGCGTCCCCCAGCGTCAGAACGAAGTCGCCGGGCTCGAGGTCGACGACCTGGGCCAGCATCATGGTGAGCAGCGCATAGGAGGCGATGTTGAACGGTACCCCCAGAAAGACATCGCCGCTGCGCTGGTAGAGCTGGCACGAGAGCCGGCCGCCGGCGACGAAGAACTGGAATATGGTGTGGCAGGGTGGCAAGGCCATGCGCTCGAGCTCGCCGACGTTCCAAGCGCTGACGATATGGCGCCGGGAGTACGGATCCTCACGAAGCGCGGTGACGAGATGCTCGATCTGGTCGATCGATCCGCCCTGGGCGGTGCGCCAGGAGCGCCACTGCGCGCCGTAGATCGGCCCCAGCTCTCCGTTGTCGTCCGCCCACTCGTTCCAGATGCGGACGCCATTGTCGTTCAGGTACTTGACGTTGGTATCGCCAGCCAGGAACCACAGGAGCTCGTGGAGAATCGAGCGCAGATGGAGCTTCTTGGTCGTCAGTGCCGGAAAGCCGTCGGCGAGATCGAAGCGCATCTGGTGGCCGAAAACGGCCAGGGTGCCGGTACCGGTGCGGTCGGGCCGCTCGACGCCCTCTGTGAGCGCCCTGTCCAGAAGCTCGAGGTACTGCCGCATCGAAAGCGATTCTAGCCCGGCCCTTCCGGGTCGGAGCCGGTATCCATCTCGGGGTCGTAGGCAGTCGCTCGGTTGCGTCCCTCGGCCTTGGCCCGGTAGAGGGCCGAGTCGGCCCGGCGCATCAGCTCCTCGGTGTCTCGAACACCGGCCGAGTCGGCGACTCCGATGGAGAGCGAGATGCCCTCCGGAAGCACCGCGATCGGCAGGTCCCGGACCAGCCGGGTGAGCTCGTTGGCGAGCTCGGCGGCAGCCTCGAGCGGAGTGTCGGGCAGCAGGATGACGAACTCGTCGCCGCCATAGCGAGCGATGGTGTCGAGTGCCCGCAGCCGCCCGCGCAGGGTCTTCGCGACCGTTCGAAGCACCCGGTCACCGACCAGATGACCGAGGGTGTCGTTGACCGTCTTGAAATGATCGACGTCCACCAGGAGGAGGGAGTACGGGAGTTCCGTGGTCCGGCTCCGGTCTTCGGCGTCGGCGAGCTGAAGCTGGAGCGCCATCCTGGATCCAGTGCCGGTCAGCGCGTCGCGCGCCGCTTGGCGGAAGTACCGGTGCCGAGCCAGCGTGCCGCTGAGAAGATGGGTGAAGGCCTGGAAAAATGACGACTCGGCCGGCCGGTAGGCCGGGCTCGCGCGAAACGCGCAGACCAAGCCTGCCGGCGTGGGCTGGGTTGCGGCCTTCTCCTCGGACTGGAGGACCGAGACGAGGGCCGGCTCCGGCAGTGCCCGCCGGAGGCTATCGATCGTGCCGGAGTCGGCCTCGGCAAGCTGCCGCGCGAGGGTTTCGTCGCGCACCCCCGCGAGATGACTCGATTCCAGGCTTCCGTCCGGGCCGAAGAGGACGATCGCCGCCGAGCTGTCTCCGGTGGATCGCGCCAGGTCGCCCACCGCCACATCCAGTTGCGGCGCGGTCAAGCGACCGGAGGACAGCGTCTCGGTGAGGCGGGCCAGGACTTCCAGGTCCGCCTGGCTGCGGTCCAGAGCTTCGACCAGCTCGGCGTTTTGCAAGAGCGTGGCGATCCGTCCCACCGCTCGGTTCGCGAGGTTGCGCGCTAGCTTGCCTGGTGGCGAGCGAAAGCTTTTTAGGTACAAGACCCCGCGGACGGTCCGTTCGACCAGGATCGGAACGGCCAGGCTGTCGCCGTCGGCCACCGGCTCCGCGGTCTCGAGCAGCCGGTTCAGAGTGTTGGCATCCGGCCCGCCGCCGCCAGTGGCCGGCGACAGATCCTCGCGGATGGCGAAGACCGCCTCCAGGCCCTGCCCCTGGTCCAGGAGCAACGAGCCCTCGGCGGCGCCCGAGTTCTCGATGGCAATGGTGGCGGCTAGGTTGGCCATGCGCCGGCCACCCAGCTCGGTGTTCTGCAGGTAGGTTTCGAGCACGCCGTCAACGGCGAGCAGGGCGTCGGTCGCTCGTCTGCCGTGCGGCGTCATGTGCGCTGGCTCCGGTTAGGTCGAAGCCTCCTCGACCTGGGAGCCGCGGACGGCGGCGAGCCAGCGGCCTACCGCGTCTTTGACGTCCTCCACGATCGCGTAGAGAGCCGGGACCAAGAGAAGCGAGATGAATGTAGCAAAGAGGACGCCGAAGGCCAACGAGACCGCCATCGGCACCAGGAACTGGGCCTGGACGCTGCGTTCGAGAAGTAGCGGTGTGAGTCCTGCGAACGTGGTCAGCGAGGTCAAGAGGATCGGTCGAAAGCGCGCCACTCCGGCGGATTGAATCGCTTGCCGAATGGTCTCGCCCTGGCGGGTCGCCCGGTTGATGAAGGCCACCAAGACCAGGCTGTCGTTGACCACGACGCCGGTCAGGGCGACGATGCCGAACATCGACAGGATCGCGAGATCGAGGCCCATCACCACGTGGCCGAAGACCGCGCCGATGAGGCCGAAGGGGATCGCGCTCATGACGATCAGGGGCTGGAGATACGAGCGGAACGGAATGGCCAGCAGCCCGTAGATCACCAGTAGCGCCAGAGTAAAGCCGCGGCCCAGCTCCGAGAGCACGCTGCGTTGTTCCTCCTGCTCTCCCTCGAAAGAGAAGCGAACGTCCGGGTGATCGGCCAGGATGGAAGGCAGGACGGATGTTGCCAGGTCGTTGACGATCTCGGTGGCGTTGGCGACGTTCGCGTCGACGTCGGCCGTGACGTTCAGAACCCGGTTGCGGTTGGTGCGCTGGATCGAGGCAGGACCCCTGCTGAGCTGGATCTCGGCTGCGGTGGACAGCGGCACGGCGCCGCCGGTCGGAGTCCGGATGCGCATAGTCTCGAGGTCGGCGAGCGAGCGGCGGTTTGCGGCCGGGAACCGGACCATGACCTTGACGTCATCGCGACCGCGTTGGATTCGCTGCGCTTCCTCACCGAAGAAGGCCTGACGCACCTGGCGCGCGAGGTCCGCCTGGGTCAGGCCGGCCAGCGCTCCCTCGGCGGTGAGCTCGAGCTCGATCTCGCGTTTGCCGGCCCGGAACGAATCGGCGATGTCGCGGGTGCCGGGATAGGCGCGCAGCTCCGTCTTGAGTTTCTCGGCCACCTGGGCGAGCTCGTCCAGCCTTGGGCCGAAGAGCTCCACATTGACCGCCTCGCCGGCGGTAAATAGCGACGAGCTATAGATGAGCTCGACCGCGTCAGGGATCTCACCCACCTTCTGCCGCCAGCGGTCGGCGATCTCGGGCGAGGTGATTGAGCGCGTCTCGGCCGGCATCAGCTCGAGCGTGACCTCGCCCAGGTGCGGGGCGTCGAAGCTGCCGCTGTCGCCGGCGACGCCGCGCGACTGCAAGGTGCGGAAGGGCTGATCGCCGACCGAGGTCAAGACGTGGCGGATGGCGCTGCCCTCGCCCTGGTCGAGCTCGGCCGCCAGCTCCAGAGCGGCGGTCTCGATGCGCTCGACCGCGAGAGCGGTCACTTCGGCCGGCGTGCCCTGCGGCATGGTCAACATCGCGACCGCGTTGTCGGCCTCGACGTTGGGCAAGAAGTTGAACTTGACCCAGCCGCCCCGGATGACCGCGAAGGTGAGCATCAGGCCGGCGAGTCCCAGGGCCACGGTCAGGTACCGCCAGCGCAAGGCCCAGCGCAGGGTCGGCCGGTAGCTGCGCTCGATCAGGAACTGAAGCCCTTTAGCCAAGCGCTCCTGAAGCCGGCTCCAGAAGCCCCTGGCCTCGGATTTCGCGGGACGGAGATGAGACAGATGGTGGGGCAGAATCAGAAGAGACTCGATCAGCGAGAACAGCAAGGTCGAGATCACGATGATCGGGATGACGCGCATGATCTTGCCGAACGGTCCAGTCACCAAGAGCAGCGGAGCGAAGGCCGCGATGCTGGTGAGGACGGCGAAGACCACGGGCTTGGCGACGCTCGTCGCCCCCTCGACCGCGGCCTCGAGCTCGACCTTGCCGGACTCGAACTCAGTGTAGATGTTCTCGCCGACGATGATGGCGTCGTCAACGACGATGCCCAGTACCACGATGAAAGCAAACAGTGAGATCAAGTTGACGCTGACGTCGGTCGTGGGCATCAGAATGACGGCGCCCAGAAACGAAATCGGAATGCCTAAGGCGACCCAGCCCGACAGCCGGAGCTTCAGGAACAGGGCCAGGACCAGGAGCACCAGGGCGAAGCCGGCCAGGCCGTTGCGCTTGAGAAGATCGAGCCGGCTGCGCAGGATCACGGTGTCGTCCTTCCAGGCTTCCAGGCGAATGCCCGCGGGCATCTGCGGCTGCTTGTCCTGGATGTAGCTCTTGACCGCGTTGGCGACGCTGAGCGCGCTCTGGTCGCCGACCCGGAAGACCTGGACGAGAACCGCCGGCTGACCGTTGAATCGGGCCCACTTGTCGGCGTCGGCGAAGCCGTCGACGACGTTGGCGATCTGGCCCAGGCGAAGCTGCGTGCCGTCCTCCAGCGTGCGCAGGGTCAGCGCCTCGAACTCTCGTCCGACGTAGGCCTGACCTTCGGTGCGCAGCAGGATTTCACCGTCGCTGCTCCGGATCCTGCCACCGGGCAGGTCAATGGAGAATCGCCGGACCGCGGCCGCGACCTCGTCAAAGGTAAGTCCGTAGCGGCGCAGGTCGGTCTCGGAGACCTCGACCGCAATCTCGTAGGGGCGCGCGGCCACGAGCTCCACCTGGGTGATCTCGGGCACGTTCGAAAGGTCGTCCCGGACGCGCTCGCCGAGGGCTTTCAGGGTGCGCTCATCGGCGGGGCCGGAGATCGCCACCTCGATGACTTGGGTGCGGCGGATGATCTCCTCGACGACCGGCTCTTCAGCCTCCAGCGGAAACGTGTCGATGGCGTCAACGCGGGACTTGACGTCGTTCAGGAGCCGCTCCAGGTCGGCGCCGTCGAGCGCCTCGACCAGCACCACGCCCATGTTCTCGGCCGAGGTCGAGCGCAGCGTATCGACGCCCTCGAGATCCTGAATCGCCTCCTCGACGCGCACCACCACCCCCTCTTCCACCTCCTCAGGCGCGGCTCCCGGATACGGCACGGCGATCTGAATCATGTCGATGGAGAACTCGGGAAAGACCTCCTGCCTGATGCGCGGGATCGTCAAGAGGCCGGTGGCGATGATGAACACCATCAGCAGGTTGGCGGCGACGCCGTTCTTGGCGAACCAGCGAATGGCGCCGTTCACGACAAGTCCTCGGCGATCGCGGGCGCGGCCGGGGGCGTGGATTCGGACCGTGCCCGTACCAGCATGCCGTCCACCGCCGCAGTCAGCGGGGAAACGCAGACCTCTTCGCCGTCGCTCAATCCGGAGGAGACGACGGCCTGATCGGCGTCGAGACGCAGAACTTCGACGTCCCGGAAGCGCAGGCGGCTGTCGCCGTCCACGACCAGGACGCGATCTCCCGCGCGAAGGGCCGAGCGCGGCAGCACGATCACGCTTCGAGCGACGCGACCCTCGATCTCGGCATCGACGAAGAGGCCCATGGGCAGGGGTTCGATGTCATCCGAGCGTAGGCCATACGGGTCGTCCACGACCGCGATCAGGGTCAGCATTCGGGTCGCCGGATCGATGCGGCTGCCGGTGCGGACGACCCGTCCCGGCCAGGCATGGCTTGCGCCGGCGAGATCGGCGGTCAAGAGCGCCGGGATTGCCTGGTCCTCGTCGGGCTTGCCGATCGGCACGTCCAGGAAGCGCAGGTCCGCCTGGGAGACCTTGAGCTCGATTTCGGCCCGGTCCGTGCCAAAGACCTCGGCCAGCGGAGTTCCGGGGGCGACGTATTGGCCGACGTCGGCCAGCTTGCGTTCCACGCGGCCGGCAAAGGGAGCCCGGGCGGTTGTCCGCGCGAGCTGTAGCCGGGCTTGATCGAGGGCCGCCTGCGCGGCTTTGATCTCGGCTTGCGCCTCGGCCAGTTGGGGGGCCCGCAAGACTAGGGCGTCGGGCTCGCCCCGACCCAGCTCGGTCCACTCCTCGCGGGCCATGCGGGACTCGGCCTCTTCACGGTCGAGTCCGAGCTGCGCTCGCGCCAGGCGCGCTTCGGCCTGGGTCACGGCCAGCTCGAAATCGGCGGAATCCAAGCGCATCAGGTGCTCGCCGCGGCGAAAGAAGCTGCCCTCGGCGAGGCGCGGTGAGACCCACGTCACCCGGGCCGGTACCTGGGCGGCCAGCACGGTCCGGGTGGCCGGAGCCACGGTGCCCTGAGCGGTAACCGCCAGCGGCAGGTCTACGCTCTCGACGCTCACGACCCGCACCAGCGGCGCCGCGACCTCGGCCGCCACGCGCTCGACCGGCGGTTTGGCCCGCACGATGAGGGCCGCCAGCAGCAGCCCGCCGGCGAGAGCGAGAACGGGTGCCAGAATCTTCAGCTTCTTCGTCATTGGAACACTCCGATGGGGCGGGCGACGCCGGCCGGGAGACGAACGCTCTGGACCGGTTCCGGTCGTGGCCGGTAGGCGCTGCCGCCGAGAGCCAGATAGAGGTCGACGCGTTGCTCGAGGAGGCGCCGCTCGGTCGCCAGGAGCTCGCTGGCGGCCGCGGTGGCGCTTCGTTGGGAGTCCAGGACCGTCAGGTAGGCGGCAAGGCCCGAGAAGTAGCGGTCCTCGGCTAGCTCGCGGGCGGCTTCGGCCGCGGCTACCGACCGGGAGACGGCTTCGTGTTGGGCGGCCAACAGGAGTCCGGCGCTCAACTCGCCCTGAATCTCGCTCAATGCCCGCAGCACCAGGCCCTCGTGCTCGGCCAGCGCCTGGCGCTGAAGTGCCCGGGCTCGATCGACATTGGCCCGCAGGCGGCCGCCTTGAACCACGGGCTGCAACAGCCCCGCCGCCAGGCTCCAGACCGAAAAGTCGCTGTCCAGCAGATCCTTGAGTTCGGTGCTGGTGCGGCCCGCCGAAGCGGTCAGCCGGATCTGGGGGTAGAGCGCCGCCCGCGCCTCCGTGACATCGAGACCGGACGCCGTCAGGCGCCGCTCGGAGGCCGCGAGATCCGGCCGCGCTGCCAAGACCGCCGCCGGCAGCTCGGGTAGGGGGGGCGGTGGCGGCGCGGGCAGCGCCGCGTTATCTCGGTCGAGATCCTCCAGGACGGCCAGCACTTCGGGCGCCCGGCCGGAGAGGATCGCCAGGCGCCGGGTGGCGAGCTCGAGCCCGCGTTCGCGGCCTGCGACCGCGGCGGCAGCCGCGGCTTCGTCGGCCAGGGCCAATCGCAGCTCCAGCGCGGGCTTGAGACCAGCCTGATACCGATTCTCGATGCGCGTCCGAACCCGCTCCCGGTTGTCGAGCGTGGTGACGGCGAGGTCGCGCTGCCAAGCGGCTTCGACAGCGCCGAACCAGGCCTTGGCGGCCTGCCCCGAAAGCGACAGCTCGAGGGCTTCGAGGTCGTCGGCTGCGGCCTGGGCGCGCTCGATCGCGGCCTTCTTGCGGCTTCCGAGCCGGCCCCAAAGGTCGGCCTCCCAGGTCAGGTTGAGGGACGCTGCAAGGGTGGTGGAAGTGTTGGTCAGCACCGAGTCTTCGGCGCCCGGGATCGGCAAGCCGATGAAGTTCTGTCGGCGCCGGGCGCCATCGAGCGAAGCACCGATCTGAGGCTTCAAGTCGGCGCCCGCCATACGGGCCTGGGCGAGCGAGGCATCGAGCCGGGCGACTGCGGCGTCGAGGTCGCGGTTCGCGTGGAGCGTGCCCCGGATCACTTGATCCAGGGATTCGTCCTCGAAGCGCGACCACCAAGAGCGGATTTCGGGTGCAGGGCTTCCGGAGGGATCGTCCGCCGTCGCGGCCATGGGTTCGGCGGTTTCGGTGGTTTCTGGCGTGCCGGCCTGGTGCGGCCAGCTCTCCGGGATCTCGACCGAGGTCTCGATTGCTGGGCCGGCGGCGGCAACACAGCCGGTAAGGGCGGCGGCCGCGAGGAGGACGCCGAGCGCCGTTCCCAGGAAGGAGGGCCCTCGCAGGACTCGGGCATGGTGGTCCGTCATTGGGGCTCTCCGGGAACCGAGGACGGGCTCGAAAAACCGCCTTCCAGGAAGTCGGTCAGGCGCTGAACCGCGCCGTCAACGTCCATGGGATCGCACAAGCCGTCCGACGTGTGATGGACCAGATAGCCCAAGCCGGCGGTGTGGACCATCGAGCCGACCATGAAGTGGAAGCGCCAGAAGAGGTCGGCGGCGGGCAGCTCGGGCAGTGCCGCCCCGAGGGCCTTGTGAAAGCGCGCGGCGACCTCGCGAAACTGTTCCAGGACGAGCGTCCGATTGGCGTCGTCCGCTTCGGAAAACGTACGGCAGACAAAGCGGGCGAACTCATGGCCGCCGCGCTCGCGCTGGATCATGCGCAGCGCCGGTTCCAGAAAGGCGGTCAGGACCTCGCGCAGCGGCGGTGTGACCGGGTAGCGGCGCTCGACCTCGTCCAACATCTCGAGCCGGTCACGGTTGAGAGGCGCCAGCCGGCGGGCAAAGACTTCGCGCACAAGCCCTTCCTTGGAGCCAAAGTGATAGTGCACGGCCGCGAGGTTGGCGCCGGCCTCTTGCGTGATCGCTCGAAGCGAGGCCCGCTCGACCCCTAAGGCGGCGAAGAGCTTCTCTGCGGCGTCGAGCAGACTGGTCTTGGTGTCCGCCTCCGAGGAGGTCGGCTCGAGCTGGGTGTTTGGGGACGTCTGGGCCTCGGGTGTCATCGTGGCTTGATCCTAGATGGAACGTACGTTTAAATCAAACGAGTGTTTCAATTCGTTTCTGGTAGGCTGAATCCGCTCGTGGACAAGAAGGACGCCATCGTCAAGAACTGGCTGCCGCGCTACACAGGGGTGGCGTTGGAGGATTTTGGCGCCTACGTTCTTCTGACCAATTTCACCGACTACGTGGAACGCTTTGCCAAGCGCTACGGCGTGCCGGTCGAGGGCCGAGATCGACCGATGCCCAATGCGACCGCCGACGGCATCTCCATCGTCAACTTCGGCATGGGCAGCGCCAACGCGGCGACGGTGCTGGATCTTCTGAGCGCGGTGCGGCCCAAGGCGTGCCTGTTCCTGGGCAAGTGCGGCGGGCTCAAGAAGAAGAATCAGCTCGGCGATCTCATCCTGCCGATCGCCGCGATCCGGGGCGAGGGTACCTCCAACGATTACTTCCCGGAGGAAGTGCCGGCTCTCCCGGCCTTCGCTCTCCAGAAGGCCATCTCAACGACCATTCGGGATGCCGATTTCGACTACTGGACCGGCACGGTCTACTCGACGAATCGCCGAGTCTGGGAGCACGACGTCGATTTCAAGAAGTACCTGCGGCGCATTCGGGCCATGGCCATCGACATGGAGACCGCGACCGTCTTTTCCGTGGCTTTCGCCAACAAGATTCCGGCCGGAGCGCTGCTCCTGGTCTCCGACCAGCCCATGGTCCCCGAGGGGGTCAAGACCGAAGCCAGCGACCGCCGCGTAACCGAGGTGTTCGTGGGCCGCCACCTCGAGATCGGCATTGACTCGCTCAAGCAGCTCATCGACGAGGGCCTGACCGTCAAGCACCTGCGGTTCTGAGGCGGCGGCCCCTCGGTCCTCCAGCCCGTCCGGCGCCGCGTCAGCTCACCTAGCTCATGAGGCGTCGCCAGTCTTCGAGGCCGCGGATGCGGAGATAGGTGTTCTGTTCGAGCTCGGCGCCGATGGTTGACGTTTCGGCTGGGCCGTAGTTGTGCCCGGGGTAAAGGACCGTCTGGGGCGGCAGCTTGGCCAGCTTCTGAGTCAGGCTGTGGTACATGGCATCCGGGTCGCCGCCAGGCAAGTCGACCCGGCCGCAAGCCTGGACGAAGAGCGTGTCGCCGGCCACCAGCCGGTCACCGATCAGGAAGCACTGGCTGCCCGGCGTGTGTCCCGGCGTATGGAGGCACCGGACCGGGATCTCGCCGATGGTCACGACCTCGTCGCTATCGACTCTCCGGAGATCTGATTCCGCCAGGCCGGTCACGACCTTGAGGCCGTCACCTTCGTTCTTGTTGACGTACACCGGTACCGGTTGCTCGGTCATGAGCGTCGCCAGGCCATCGACCGAGAGCCCCCAGAGATCGCCGCCGACGTGGTCTGGATGGTAGTGGGTGACGAGGGCGCCGGTCAGCGTGTACCCGTCGGCACGGGCAGTCTCGGCCAGTCCGGCGACGTCCCAGGCCGGATCCACGATCATCGCTTCACGCGTGACGGGGTCTCCAATCACGTACATGAAATTCGCCATCTGATGCGCCGCGAGACTGTCGCGGGCGACCTGGCGGCCGGCCAGGAGTTGGCGAAAATAGATCTCAGGCTTGTCGTCTTGGCTCATGAAGATCCTCCGACAAGATCGTATCCGAGGCGCGAGGCTGTCGTCGGGTCATCCGGCGAACCGAGGTGGGCGTCGAGAGCGGCAGGGCCGTGAGCGAAGTGCCATCGAGAGGCCCGGCTGCGAGCCTGCTCTGAGTCGGCTGCGAGCCTGGCACCGAGCGGCACCGAGTGGCACCCAGTCAGCGGGCAGGCCCGGTTGCCAGCCACGCGTGCGACTGAAGCTCTTCGAGAACGGCCCGAGATTGAAGTCCCAAGTTAGGTAACTGGAAAGTTACCCGATAGTTTTCTAGAATCACCCCATGCCACCCAGAGCCGATCGCTCCGATCCGTTTCGCGGACTGGCGGATCCGACCCGGCGCGAGATCCTGACGCTTCTGACCGAAGGGCCGCTGCCGGTGCGAATGATCGCGGCCCGGTTTCCCGGCATCTCGCGGCCGGCGGTTTCGAAGCACCTGCGGGTGTTGCGCGAGTGCGGTCTGCTGGCGGAGACTCAGAAAGGCCGCGAGCGCTACTACGAACTCCAGCCCCCGGCTCTCGAGAACCCGTTGCGTCTCTTGGAGGCTCTCGGAGCGCCCAAGGCACGACGGCGGGCGCGGGCGGCTGCCCAACGACGGAGCCCGGTCGAGAGTCCATCGAGTGGCAAGAATGCTCGGCCCGCGAAGCGGACGCGGCCGCCGAAGAGCGAGAAGCCGTCGAAGCCCGACTCGGAACCTCCGGCCGTCGCACCCGCCGAAGAAGGCCTCGCCGGCGACGATTGGCGCTCCTGGTAGGAGAAGCCGGCCCTCGCATCGAAGGCCAGCGACAAGAATCAGCCGAGCTTCGGCCGCTAGATCTTGCGGCCGACCGCGATCAGCCCCAGGCCGGACCAGGGGAAGAATCGGTCGACCCTGCGGAGCAGGGGAACCATGGCGTCGAAGATCTTGAGCTGAAGCCGGCCGAAATCGCGGCTGCGCCGGATCTTGCCGTTCCAGAACCAGCCGGGCACGCCGGCCTTGTTGAAGGATCGGAGCTCTTCGACTTCGAAACCGGTGGCCTCGAACTCCCGCCGCAGCATGTCCTGGTCGTAGCGGCAGCGATGCTCGAGGGCTTCGTCGAGGCTCGAGTAGAGCCACTGGCCCTGGGGCACGTAGAGCACCAAGCGGCCGCCCGGAGCAAGAGCCGAGTGCATGTTCCGGAGCGAGGCCAGCGGATCGGCCACGTGCTCGAGCACATTCAGGCAGACGACGGTGTCGACCGTGCCTTGAAGCGAGGCGAAATCGGTCGCGTTGTCTAGGTCCACCCGGGCAACTTCGAGATAGGGCTTGCCGCCCGAATAGTTGCTCAGGAAGTGCAGGTAGTTCTCGTTGAGGTCGCTTGCCACGTAGTGATCGCGCGGGATCAGCCGGCGAGTGATGTTGCCGATGCCGGCGCCGATCTCGAGCACGCGGCTCCCGACCCAGGGCGTGATGGCGGCGGCCATCCAACTGTTGAAGCGATGCGCTCTCTCCAGGTTGTGGAGGATGGTTCCGCCCCAGGCGTCGTCCTTGTAGAGATCGTCCACGAGCCAGAACTTGAGAATCGCCCACAGAGCGGCGAATGCGTCGCGCAGGCCGATCTTCTTGCCTTCCTCATAGGTGCGGCCGTGGTAGCTGATGGGCACTTCGTAGATGGACCAGCCTCGTTTCGCCGCCTTGGCGGTGAGCTCGATCTCGATGGCGAAGTCGTTGGACCGCAACGGCAACGATTGCAGCAGCCGGGAGCGGAACATCTTGTAACAGGTTTCGACATCGGTCAGGTTGAGGTCGGTGAACCAGTTGCTCAAGAAGGTGATGAGCCGGTTGCCGAGCTCGTGCTTGAAATACAGAACCCGGCGGGAGCCGCCGGCCAAGAAGCGCGAGCCGTAGACGACGTCAGCTCCTGACTCCAGGAACGGCCGAACGAGTCTTGCCAGGTCGCGCGGGTCGTACTCCAGATCGGCGTCCTGAATCACGATCAGATCGCCGGTGGCTTCGGCGATGCCTCTTCGGATGGCGGCCCCCTTGCCCTGGTTCTGCTCCTGGAGGAAGAGCCGCATCCGTGGCCGTTCGCGGTCTATTCGGGCCAGGATCTCCCGAGTGCCGTCGGTCGAGCCGTCGTCTACCACCAGAACCTCGAGCTCCGAGACTCCTTCCAGCTCGATATCGAAGAGGCGATTGAGGAGCGCGCCGGCCAGGTAGCGTTCGTTGTAGACCGGAACGACGACGCTCAGCTTGAGCGCTTCTGGGGGCGCGTCGTTCCAGCTCTGGCCCCACCAGGGGACGTCGGTCATCCTAGAGCAGGCCCTTGACGTAGCCGCCGTCGACGCTCACGGCCTGTCCGGTGATGTACGAGGCCGCCGGGCTGCACAAGAAGCCGATTACCTTGCCGACCTCCTCGGGCTCGGCCATGCGGCCCATGGGGAACTCGGCGCTACGCTCGGCCAGCACCTCCTCGACCTCCACGCCGCGCTGCTCCGCGACGCCTTCTGCGATCTCGACTTGCCGTTCGGTTCGGGTGTAGCCGGGCAGAACGGCGTTCACCGTAACGCCGTCTTGGACGACCTCGAGCGCCAGGGTCTTCAAGTAGCCGAGGACAGCCGGCCGGAAGGTGTTGGACAGAGCGAGTTCCGGAATCGGCTGCTTGGCCGAGACCGAGTTGATCGCCACGATCCGCCCCCAGCCGCGCCGCTGCATTCCGGGTAAAACCAGCCGGCACAAACGCGGGATGAAAAGAAAGACCAGCGGGAAGGCGTCGTGCCAGTCCGTATCGTCGAGCTCGGCGGCCGGCTTCACGCGAGGACCACCACCGTTTGGTACCAGGATGTCGACCGGTCCCAAGACTTCCTCGGTCTTCGAAACGAGCTCCTCCAGCTCCTCGGCTTCGCGGACGTCGGCTGGAAGAGCGATCGCCTCGGCGGCGACGTCTGTCAGAGCCCGCTCGGCGCCTTCGAGCTTGTCCCCGCCGCGGCTCGAGATCGCTACTTTCGCGCCGCGCTCGGCCAGGGCCCGCGCGGCCGCGAGCCCAAGCCCGGAGCTCGCACCGGTCACCAGGGCGACGCGTCCCTCCAGGCTCGGCTCGGTCATCAGCGTAGTCTACCTTGGCGGGGCCGCCTTCGAGGAAGTCGTGAAGGGCGCCGTCGAGCCGTAGCGAAGGGTGTCCGGCGAGCCGCAGGGATTGGATTCCAGCTTCGATTCCAAGGCCGCTCTCAGTGGCTGCCGCAATGTGAAAGTACGCCGGCCAGGAGCCACGAACAGATGCAGAAACGTCCGCGAAGTGCCACTATTGGCGCATGGAATACGATGACCTTCTGGAGCGGTTGGCCCGCGCCAACGCCTCGGTCGCGGAACGCTATCCGGGGGAGGCCGATCGCCGCCAGCCGGTGCACACGGTCTACGGCGGCGCCCAGATCTTCAAGCGCGGCACGGCTGCGCGGCTGGGACAGCTAGCGCGGTCGGCGCTCGACCGTCATGCCGGCTCGGCGGAGGAGCTGGCCGCGGCGGTGGAGTGGGACGGCGCCCCGGAGGTTTTCGAGACTGTTTTCGCCCGGATTCTGGACAAGCTCGAGCGCGAGCCGGTCGAGGACTTCCGAATCGATTTCGAGGATGGATACGGCAACCGGCCGGACGACGAAGAAGACGCCGACGCCGAGCGTACGGCGGCCGAGGCGGCGGCCGGAAGCCGGGAAGGAACTGCGCCGCCGTTTCTGGGGATTCGGCTCAAGCCGCTGACCGAGGATCTGAAGCGGCGGAGCCTGAAGACGCTCGAGCTGTTCGTGCGCGCGGCCGTGGAGGCCGGCAACGGCGCTCTGCCCGAGAACTTTGTCGTGACCTTGCCCAAGGTCACCCATCCGGCGCAGGTCGAGGTCCTGGTCGAGGCGCTGGCCCGGCTGGAGCAGGAGACCGGTTTGGCCGAAGGCTCCCTGGTTCTCGAGCTCATGGTCGAGACACCGCAGTCCATCTTCGCGGCGGACGGCCGGGTGGCGATCTCGACGCTGGTCGAGGCCGCCGCCGGGCGCTGCGTCGCCGCTCACTTCGGTACCTACGACTACACCGCGTCGGTCCAGATCACTGCCGCGTACCAGCACATGACCCACCCGGCCTGCGATTTCGCCCGGCACGTGCAGCAGGTGGCGCTTGCCGGAACCGGGATCTGGATCTCGGATGGCGCCACCAACGTGCTGCCGGTCGAGCCGCACCGGGCGCGCGAGGGAGGGATTCTGACGGCAGGCAAGGAAGCCGAGAACCGGGATGCGGTGCGCTCGGCCTGGCGGCTCCACTACCAACATGTGCGGCACTCGCTCGAGCACGGCTACTACCAGGGCTGGGACCTCCATCCGGCGCAGCTCGTCACCCGATACGCCGCGGTCTACGCTTTCTTCTTGGAGGGCCTCGAAGCCGCCGGGACCCGTTTGCGGAATTTCGTGGATCAGGCCGCCCAAGCGACCCTCGTGGGCGATGTCTTCGACGACGCCGCCACCGGCCAGGGCCTGCTCAACTACTTTCTGCGGGCGCTCAACTGCGGCGCCGTATCGCCCGAGACCGCCGCCGAGAGCAGCGGACTGTCGATTCAGGAGCTCAAGAGCCGGTCCTTTCTCAAGATCCTGGAAGCCCGCCGCGACTAGGATCCGAACCGAGGGCTGGGCGCGGGGCTGCAGCGCAGCGACCGGAGCGCGAGGGCCGCGGCGTCGCTCCCGAGGGCCGCGTAGGTGTGCCGTGTCCGCTCGGTGCTTGCCGGCGCGCAGGCCCAGGCGGTGCCCAGGACGGTGCCCCCAGCGTCGAGGGCGGTGGTGGCCTCCTCGCCGCTCGCAAGCCGGTCGGGACGAAGGGTGGCGATAGCGCTTCCCAAGAGTGTGTCGAGGCGGGAGGCAACGTGCTCCGGGTCGCCGGTCCGGACGTCGATCTCCTGAGCCCCCTCGCCGGTTCCGGCTCGGACTACCCGCCGCAGACTGACTCCGAAGTAGGGTAGGGGTGTCGGATTGGCGACCGCCAGCGCGCGCCAGCGCACGTGAATGCGAGCCTCGAGAGGCACCTCCGAGCTTTCGAGTCCAAACGCGTCCGTTGGGGCGATCGGGACCGGGACTTCCTCGGCCGAACTCTGGGCCAGAAGGTCGTTGAGGTTGGGGATGGTGGTTTCCCGGTAGAGATTTCGGGGCGCGCCGAACTCGATCAGGGGCCGTGCGTCGGAGTTGATCGGCGCGCCGTTGGCGAACTCCCGGGCGTCGGCGGACGGTAGGAGAAATGTCCGCAAGAGCGCGTCGGGCCCATCCCAGGAACCGGCGTGAAAATCCTGCACGCCGGCCGGCGTGATCGCGGCCTTCTCGAGACGCTCCAGATCCAGCATCCGGGGAGTGCTGCTGCCGATGACCACGAGGTCGCCCGGCTGGGGGCACCAGACCGTGACCTCGTCGAAGACTGAGGCGAAGGTCGCGAGGAGGCTTCGTAGATCCCTGCGGGCCATGCCGTAGCCTTGGATCCACTGCGCCATCAGTCCATCCGGCGCCAGCCGGGAGGCGGCCAGTTCGAAGTACTCGCGGGTGAACAGGTTGGCAACGCCGGTGATCCAGGGATTCGAGGGCTCGGAGATGATGACGTCCCAGCGCCGATCGCTGGTCAGGAGGTAGTTTCTGGCGTCGGCGGCGTGGAGGCGGAGGCGGCCGTCCAGCAGGATCCCGCGGTTTTCGGCTCCGAAATAGCGGGACGCTTCGACGACCTCGGGCGAGATCTCGACCACGTCCAGGCGCGCGACCCGGCCATGGGCGGCGACGGCGGCCGCGGTCATGCCTGTGCCAAGCCCGACCAGCAGCACCGACTCCGGGTCGGGACTTAGCAAGGCGGCCAGATGGCCGAGAGCTAGCTGGGTACGCCGGTCCCCCAGCCGGGAACCGTCGGTCTTGCCGTTGATGACCAGCAGGCGTTCCTCGCCGACGTCTCGCACCGCCACCGAGCCGATGGCCCCTTCGCGGTAGAAGACGACCGAGCTGCGCTCGTCGAGCCAGCGATTGAAGCCGGCGCGCGCGGCGGCCCCGGACTCGGTTCCGTCTTCGGGCAGTCCGTCCAGCAACCGGGTGGCGTTCAGGAACGGACCACTGGTCGCCACGGCCGGGCTCCAGGCGGGAAGGGCCCAGGCCGCGATCGCCCAACCGCCGACCAGGACCGCAGCCAGGGCCAGCGATCGGCGCTGCGACGGTTGCGTGCTCGAGACCACGAGCCATGCACAAACCGCCAAGCCGGCGGCTCCGATCAGAATCGTACGTTGTAGCCCGAAGGTCGGAAGCAGCCAGAAGCCGCCAAGTAGGGCGCCCAGGGTGGTACCCGCGGCGTTGGCGGCGAGCGCGACTCCGATCGGTTGGACGATCGGCTCGGCGACGAGCTGTGTCATCGGTCGGGTGCCGGGCCGCCGGACGAGAGCCCCGGCCGTCTGCCGTTTTCGGTAGAGCTCGAGGAGGAGCGGCGTCAGCGCGCCGAAGAGCAAGGTCGGTAGCGCCAGCATGGCCGCGGCCGCGCCCAGCCCGGCGGTCAGGATCGGCACGAGCTCGAAGTCGGGATTGGCTCGAAACGAGCGCACCAGAAACGCCGGCAAACGCTCGAAGACGGCAAGGCTCGCCAGGGTGGCGGCCGAGGCCGCGGCGGCGGCAAGGAGAGCGGCCCAGGTTTGAATGCGAATCGCCTTCGAGCCGCCGGCGCGGCCGGACAGTCTTGCGACCAGGCCGGCGCCCGAGCTGCCCAAGCCCAGACCGGCCAGGTAGGTGGCGAGCACCAGGCTCATGGCGTAGGCGCTGGCGCCGACGAGGTGGGTCAGGGCCTGCGTCCAGGCCAGTTGCAGGGCGAGGGCGCTGCCGCCGAAAACCGCAAGCGCCACGAGGAGACGTTGGGCGCCAGCGGCCGGGCCGACGTCGGCCCGGACCGATTCGGGTGAGTGAGTCGTCTTGGCTGCCCCGGGTACGGCCGTGGTCTTGGCCACCGTGCTCGCTTCGGCCAGGCTCCGTGTCCAGGCCCAGAGGGCGACGGCTCCGTTGGCCGCCGCGGCCACCAGCAGGCTCCCTGTGGTTCCCAGCTTGGGCAGGAGCAGAAAGCCGGCGGCAAGAGCCCCACCGGCGGCGCCCAGGGTGTTGACCGCGTAGATCGAAGCCACGGCGTTCGTGCCGGTCTCGGCCGGGTCGGCCTCTGGCTTCAGGCCATCGTCCGAGCGGACCGACTTGGCCGATCTGGCCGATCTGGCCGATCTGGCCGACTTGGCCGGCTTGGCCGATAGGAGCAGGCGCGCCCGCACCAGCACCGGCAGGGTACCGCCCATGAGGAAGGTCGGGATCCCGAGGGCAACGATCGCCACCAGAAACCGCGTGCCGTGGCCGATCGTGCCCGCCGGTCCAACGGCTCCTGCTAGCCCGGCGTAGAGCTCGCTCAGCTTGGGGAAGACGAGGGCGCTAGCCAGTCCGTAGACGGCGATCCCGCCCTCGATGGAGGCGAACAATCGGTAGGAGGCTCGCTCTTCCGGCTCGGTGCGATCGCAGAGGGCTCCCAGGGAGCGGCTGCCCAGCGCCAAGCCGGCCATGAAGGCGGCGAGCACGATGGCGTGGGCGTGGAGGGTGATGCCCAGAAAAACCGAGAGCTGCCGGCTCCAGACGACCTCATAAACCAGAGCGGCGCCGCCGGAGAGCAGGACGGCGGGGAAAAACAGCGCCGTGGCGCGCCCGGCTCGCTTCACACCGTCAGGACGATCTTGCCGAATTGCTCGCGCCGTTCGAGCAGCGTCTGTGCCGCTGGAGCTTCGGCGAGGGGAAGAGTCCGATCGACGACCGGGACCAGGTCGCCGGCCCGGACGTGCCGCAGGAGCCTCCTCAGCTCCGCCTGGCCGCCCATGGTCGAGCCCAGGATCGAGAGACTCTTGAAGAAGACCGCGCGCAGATTGATCTTGGCCCCATGCCCGGCGGTCGCGCCACAAAGAACCACCCGGCCCGACCAGGCCAGCGCTCGGAAGCTCTGCTCGAAGACCTCACCGCCGACGTGGTCGAAGACCACCTCGACGCCCTTGCCGCCGGTAATCTTGCGCGTCTCGCGGGCGAAGTCGACGGCGGTGTAGTCCAGGGCGTGGGTGGCGCCGAGCTCGAGCGCGCGATCCAGCTTGTCTTCCGTCGAAGCCGTCACGATGATGTGCCGGGCTCCCAAGAGGCGGGAGATCTGGATGCCGGCGCTCGAAACTCCCGAGCCGGCCGCATGAATCAGCACGTCTTCCAGCGGCTCGAGCCGCGCCCGCTCGACCAGCATGTGCCAGGCGGTCAGGAAGACCAGCGGCAGGGCCGCGGCCCGTACGAAGGCGTCCGGCTCAGCGGGATCGAAGGGGAGGGGCAAGATGTTGCGGGCGGGTACCACCACTAGCTCGGCGTAGCCGCCGTCGCGGTGCTCGCCCAGAATGCCGTAGTCCGGACACAGGTGGTCCTGTCCGGCGACGCAGCGGTCGCAGCGACCGCAGGACACCCCGGGCGCGACCAGCGTGGCCTCGCCGACCTCCAGGCCCTCGACTCCGGGTCCCAGGGCGTCGACCGTGCCGGCGACCTCCGAGCCCGGGATAAGCGGTAGCGGGAACGAGTACCCCTCGACGCCGTTGCGCACCCAGAGATCCAGCCGGTTGAGGGCGCACGCTCGGATCGCTACCCGGACCTCGCACGGGCCCGGCTCGGGCGTGGGCAGCTCGGTCCACTCGAGCACCTCGGGGCCGCCGTGCTGCTGGATCCGGAAGCCTCGCATCGAGCGGGATCCTAGCAAGCGCTCCGCCGGTCGACGCGGATCGCTCGGGGCGGCGCGGTGGGGCGCCGGGTCCCGCCGACGGCTCGTCCTCGGGTTGGGAAGACGAGCTGTGGCGGCTGGGGCCGCGTAGCGACTCTCAACCGAAGGATCGAGCTAGACTGCGAACATGTCACGCCGTACAGCCCCAGCGTTCGCTGTCGTCCTGATCGTCGCTCTCGCCTCTGATTTCGGGGCAGGCAGTGCCTCCGCCCAGGACCGTCCTCCCTCCGTGCTGCCGTTTCTTCTCGACGTCGGAGACATGCGGGCCCTGGTGCGGTATTCGCCCGGCGCGCTCGACCGCGCTTCCCACGTCCAGGCTCGTCTCGCTGTGCTGGCCGAGGACTTCGCGCGCTGGAGCGGCGAGCCAGTGGCGCTCAACGCCGTCCTGCTGTCGCGCACGGACTGGGCCTCCCTGGACCTGGCGGTGCCCTACGGCCTGCCCGCCAAGCTGGCCACCGGGGAGATCGCCTTGGCGGGTTTCGGCGACGACCGAACCGTGAGCATGTGGCGAGGCGTCATCGGACAGGCCCTGCCGCGTCTGGACGGCTTTCCATTGCACGGAACCCTGGAGGAGGCGGGCAGTCTGTTGCTGACCGATCTCCTGACCCAGTCGGTCGCTAGCCGGGTGCTGCTCGAGCGGGGTGGCTTTGCCGCGGTCGATTCGCGCGCGTTGAGCCTCGCGACCCACGTGGTGGCGCTGGCGGTCTGCCACCGGCACGACGTGCTGTCGCTGCCCGAGCTGCGCAAGATCTACTATGGGCCGGCCACCGCGGCGAGCTCGTCTGAATGGGCCGATTGGCGCGCTCCGCTGGAGGCGGAGAGCCGGTTTTTCCGCGCGGCCGAGGCGATCCTTGCCCGGCGCGGCGCCGCCAGGGCGCCCAAGGCGCTGCTCAAGGAGGTACGCCGCCTGCAACGGCGCGGCGAGCCCACGCTCGAGGCGCTGGCGCGGAAGTTTCCGGAGCTCCGTCCGTTCTTGTCCTGACCCGAATCGTCTTCGCCGTTGCCCGCGGGTGTGACGAACTCCCTAGGCTCCCCTTTTGTCTTTGCTGAAAAGTTGTTTTAATAGAGGGTACTTAGGCAACGTTGCAGCAATACCCGGTTGCCGCCGAACGGAGGAATACATGAAGAAAGTTGCGTTGGCTCTCAGTCTCGCCCTGGTCCTGGCCGCCCCGTCGTTTGCGAGTGGCCTCGGCGCCAATATTTCGATGTGGGACACCGACGAGGCGGACGACGATCAGGGCTTCGGCATCAAGCTGGAGTTCGACGCCGGTGAGCGCGTCGATTTCGAGATCAGAGCCTCCGGATACGACGGGCTCACCCGAATCGGAAGCGGAGCCCTGTTTCGGATCGAGGCCTTTCCGCTCGATATGGGCTTTGCCTACTCCTTTCCTCTCGGCGGCAAGGTCGAGCCCTTCGTCGGCGGCGGGGGTAGCTACTACTTCCTGAACGCTGACTACGATGGCGGTGCCTTTCCGGCTGCCGGTCAGGTGGAGATGGACGAGGAGTTCGGCATCTACGCGGTTGCCGGTCTCGAGGCGGCGATGAGCTCGCTCTGGGGGTTCTATGCCGAGGTCATGCTGCGCTCGGTCGAGGCGAAGGTCGAAGGGGACGACTTCGGCTTCGTCGATATTCCTGTGGATCTGACCGGTGTCTCCGGCGCCATCGGCGTCATACTGACCTGGTAGGCGAGGCCGCGGCGCCCAGCCGCTGATTGCGTTTCATTCCATCCGGTTAATCCGTCGGATGGAATGAGGCTCAGCGAGCCGGCTGGGTGACGACGATGCCGAAGGCGTCCGCCTGCTGGTGGAGCCAGACCTCATAGCCGTCCTCGACGCGCTCGGGCTCGTCGGCGAGTCGCGGCCAGAGCTCGCCTCCGGCTCCGCCCTCGCCGCGGGCGAGAGCCTGGAGGTAGTCGTGAAAGCCGTCGCGGTACCGGCCGCCAGCACCATCCAGAAGAAACCGGACGAAGAACGCCGCCTGCGTGTAGTAGGCGGGCCGTAGCTCGGGCCGTACAAAGTCCTCCCAACCGGTTTCGACCAGGGTTGTGGGCGCCGGCCACGACGGAGACCGGACCAGACGCAGCAGAGAGGCAAGCGAGGCAAAGCCGCCGGTGATGGTCAACTTCCCCTCCGAGCGTACGGTCGTGCCACTCAGCGAGCGGGGCACCAGCCGGCCCTGACCGTCGACGCGGCTGAAGGCTAGATCCTCGGCCAGGCCCTCCTCGATCCAACTGGGCACGACCAAGGGCAGCGCTCGCCGGTTGACCAGGTGGGTGAGCTCGTGGACCAGGATGCGCCGGATGCGCTCTGACGAGCGCTGACCGGCGAAGGTCACGGCCAGTCCATGGCTCTGATGGCCCAGGCTCGACAGCCCCGCGAGCTCGGGGACCTCGGTTGCGTATCTTCTGTACGCTTCCTCTCCGGCGAAGAGGACGATGGATTCGGGAGGCGACTCGGCCAGCGCAAGGCCGTAGCGGCTCTGGTAGGCGTGCGCGAGCTGCTCGGCGACCGAGCGCAAGCCGTCGAGCAGGTCCGCGTCGGTGACGTCAGTGAGCAACCGGTACGGACCAAAGTTCAGGGTGCGGCCTCCGTCGCGCAGAAACGGCGTGATTCGAGCCAGCCGTTCCTCGGTCAGGTTGCGCGTCGTTACGGGAGCGCTGGTGAAGCGCAGATCGCCGTCGGTGGTGAGCTCGACCTGCCAGCCCTGGTGGTCGAGCAGGCTCGGGCCGCTCTCTTCCGGCCGAAACCAGCCCCTCCAGGCCTCGTATCGCACCTGAATCCAGCCGTCGTTTCGGTCCAGGATCTCGAGTTCGGTGGGCGCGCGGACCGTGACCAGAATGGGCGCTCCCCGGTCAGGCCGCTCGAGTAGCCTGGTGCCACGGTCCACCGGGACCGTCGAGCGGGTCGCCTGCGGCGGCTCGAGGGCCGAGGGCTTTCCCAGGAGCCGGGGCTCGGCGGCCTCCGGAGGCGGCGGAGCGCCTTCGGTGGAGGACTCGCCAGCAGCCGGATCCTCCTGGACGGCAGGAGCCTGAGGCGGAAAGGCGCTTAGCAGCAGGACGGCAAGAGCCGGTGCCAGCGCGGACCCCGTCACCGACCAGGTGCTCGGGCGGAGCCTTGCGGTTCGCCGGCTGTGCTCGGGCTTGGCGTGCCGCCGCCGGTCGAGCTTGATCGGGCCAGTCTCCTGGTCCCGGTTCCCTCGAAGCAGGCTCATCGCACCAGCTCGACGCCTCGGGTCGGCATGAGCTCGATCTGTTGTGGCAGATGGGCTCCCCGCACCCAGACGATGCGTTGGCGCTCCAACGACTCCAGGAGATCGAGCCAGGCCAGCTCCACGTCGCGACGGGAACGGAGCCTGCGGGCCTTACCCCAGGCTTCACCGGCGGTACGCCGGGTGGCCCAGACCACCATCGGCACCTGGATCGACTCGAGATACCGGCGGGCAAGCCGGGGTGGGAAATCTCCACTGTCGGTGGGGTTCGGGCCGACCAGCAGCACGGCCGCGCGTCTGCTCTTGAGCGACGCGACCGAGACCCCGGCAACGGCGAGTGCGTCGGTCAGCCGTTGGGGGCCCTCCAAGTCGCGCGGAAACTCGACCCGGGTCAGGAAGTCGAACACGGTGCCATCGGTCGGGTGAAATGCTGGCGAGTGCCGGAAGAGATCGAAGGGGCCCGACTTGCCGGCACGCCGGACGGCAACGGGCCAGAAGAACTGGAGACGCCAATCTTGGTCGCGCGCGGCCAGGAGCCTGCCGCTTTGCGAACGCGCGCCCGCGATGCCCATTGGACTGGCCGAGATCGCGCGCTCGAGATCCATCTGGGCGAACGCCGTATCGGCCGACCGGTCCCGCACGATTACGATCTCGGCCGGCGCCTTCTCGATCGCGACCACTTCGAGCGGCCGCCTGTCGCTCAAGAGCCGTCCGGCCAGCGCTTCCGGCTTGAGCCGTCCAAGGCGGGCTTGGACCACGATCGCGGTTAGCTTGCTGTCGGTCTGGTCCGAGAAGCTGCCGCCCCACGGTACCTCGACCGAGGAGACGACGTTGCCCGGAAACTCGAGCTCGGCACGGAACAGATGGAGTCGCTCCGGATCGACTTCGGGTAGCTGGATCTCCGCGGGATTCTCGACCTTCAGCTCGACGCCGTCGAGCCAGGCACGGACCGCCGGGGGCGTCGAACCGGCGAGCGACTCCCAGCGCAGCCGGGCAACGCGGCGAAGGGGCGTTCCGGGCTCAGCTTCGAGCACCGCCGAGACCTCGGCCGGCTGCCGCGGCGTGTTGATCCACTGCCTCCCGACTGCGAGCTCGCCTCCGTCGCCGTCGAAGGCGGTGGCGGTAAGCTCGCGCGGCAAGAGCTCGTCGCCGAAGTCGCAGTTCCCCCGCCAGGGTTCCCTTTCCAGGCGAGCGCACAGGCGGCCGTCCACGCGGAGCTCGATCGACGCCACCCCCGGAGGCGCGACCACCTCGACCGCATGGGTGCCGAGAGTCAATCCCAGAAACAATGTGGCAAACGACAGCACTCGAAAAATGTACTACGTTGCGGCGCTCCGCGGAGTTCACCGGCGCCGCCTGCCGGTAGACTAGATCGGTCATGGCCCACGCGCACCACCACGGGCCCGAGGCGCCGGCCGGCTCGGCGCATGCCCACGGCCACCGGCTGGGCTGGGCGGCGGCCCTGGCGGCGATCTACATGGTCGCCGAGTTCGTGGGCGGTCTCTGGACCAACTCGCTGGCACTTCTGGCCGATGCCAGCCACATGCTCTCGGACGTCGCGGCGCTACTGCTCAGCTTCTTCGCCCTCCGTATCGCCCGGCGTCCGGCCGACGCCAGACGCACTTTTGGCTACCACCGCACCGAGATTCTGGCCGCTCTGGTCAACGGTGCCGCGCTCCTGGCCATCTCCGCCTTCATCGTGCTCGAGGGCTTCGAACGGCTGCGTCAGCCGGCTGAAGTCGCGAGCGGCCCGATGATGGCCATCGCAGCCGGCGGCCTCGCCATCAACCTCGCGAGCCTGGCGATCTTGCGCCGTGGCAAGGACGCGAATCTCAATCTTCGCGGCGCCTGGCTGCACGTCGCGATGGACACCCTCGGCAGCGTCCAGGCGTTGCTTGCGGGCGCGCTCATCTGGACCCTTGGGTGGACCTGGGCCGATCCCGTCGCATCGTTTCTCATCGCCGCCCTGGTGGTCTATTCTTCCTGGCATCTCGTGACCGAGGCTGTCAGGGTCTTGATGGAAGGCGCGCCTCCTCACATCGACGTCGATGAGGTCCGTCGCGCCTTGCTGGATCTCGTGGGCGTCCGCGGCGTCCACGATCTTCACGTTTGGACGATCACCAGTGGCGTCGAATCGCTTTCGGCTCACGTGGTCGTCGAAGGCAAGCCACACGGCGAAGTGTTGGAGGAGGCGAGCACGATGCTCCGCTCCCGCTTCGGCATCGATCACCAAACACTGCAACTCGAGCCCAAGGGCTTCGTCGAGGCGCGGCCGCTGGACTGCCCCTGAGCTCCCGATCCCTCCGATTCAATGGCAACCAGCACCGTCGAGGACTACCTGAAGCAGATCCTGCTCGAAGAGCAGCGAGCGCCCGGGAAGCGGGTGGGCATGGGAGTCATCGCCGGCGCGCTGGAGCTGACGCCGGGGACCGTGACCACCATGGTCAAGACCCTGGCGGGCAGCGGTCTCGTCGACTACGAGCCCTATAGCGGTGTCCGCCTGACCGATTCAGGCCGCCAACTGGCGCTTCACGTCCTGCGCCGCCACCGCCTGATCGAGCTCTTCCTGGTCGAGGTCATGGGCATGGACTGGAGCGAGGTCCACGGCGAGGCCGAGCGCCTGGAGCACGCGATCTCGGACAGCCTTGTCGAGCGCATGGACGAGATGCTGGGACGGCCCGAAGCCGATCCCCACGGCGATCCGATCCCCACGGCCGGCGGCGACGTGCCGGTGCTCGACTACCTGCCGCTGACCCGGTTCCGCCAGGGCCGCGCCGTGGCCGTGGCCCGGGTTCTGGACCAGAGCCCCGAATTTCTCCAGACGCTCGAGCGCGAGGGGGTGAAGATCGGAACCACGATCCGGATCGCCTCGGTGACCGAGGTGGCGGACTCGATGGTGGTGGACTCCGCTTCCGGCGGGCGTGTCAACTTGGGGATGCGGGCCGCAGCCAAGATCCTGGTCGAGCCGCTCGACGCGCCCGCGCCCGATCGGGCTCCCGACTCGCAGGGCGATCCGGCCTCCGCCGAGCGGCCGTCACCGGCCGAGGCGGGCGGCGACGAGTAGACGGAGCCGCGTCCCGAGACCGATCGGCTCCCCCTCGTGGCTTGGCCTCGCGGCCCCGGCTCCCTCCGGATCCGAATCCAGCCGGCTTCGAGCCGTCCCGCTCCGAAGCCGCCGATACCGCAGGACGCCCTCGGCGTAGGCGCCCGCACGGCGCCAGGCCCGGTTCGGTCCACGTGGCGGACGCTCGCCCGAGGGAGACGGGTCGCCGCCTTCTTGGGACGGCCGCCCGCGCCCCGCGCCCGGCCGCTCGGTGAGCGCTGCCTCGAGGAGGTCCCTCGATGCCGGATCGACCTCCGCTTCCGGGTGCCATAGGCAGGCGAGGAGTGTCGTGGCCAGCTCCCGAGGCGGAACGGGGCGCCCCACGGCCTCGCTCCGTGCCAGGTCAAATAGGCGGTCCAGAGCCGTCCGCGGCCAGGGGCGGACGGCCCCGGCCGAGGCCATCGCGACGAAGACCGGCTGGCTCGGCGGGTGGGTCCCGCGGCCTGGCGAGAGAGCCTCTTCGGTCTGGAACTCCCAATTGTTGAGAAGCGCCAGACGGTCTCCTTCGAGTCCCCGCTGCCGGGCGAAATCGAAAAGGGTTCGAGCGAAGGCGGTGAGAGCCTGTACTCGGTTCCGGTCAGCCCCGCGAAGGAAGACGAGGCCGGGGGCGAAATCCCGCAGCACCTCGCGGGTGATCCGAGCGCAGAGCTGCTGGGCGCGGACCGGATCGGAGTCCGCGAGCGGCGGGCGAACCTCGTCCGCTAAGCGGCTGTGACGGCTGCCGGCCAGGGCGTCGGCGCGCCAGGCCGGATCGGTCGGGTGCGCTTCGAGGAGCCGCTCGGGCTTGCCCCGCGGACCGAGCCCGCGCGGTGGCCCGTCCGGTGTCGACTCACTCGAAACGTCCGCGCCGCCTGTCCGGTTCCGGCCCATGCTCAGCCTCCATTGCTGCGTCGCGGCGGGTTTCCGGTTCCTGGATCCGACTAGCCGGCTCGTCTCACGGCCCTTCGTCGCGAGAGGGTGGCCTCGCAGGAAGGGGCGGCGAAACAGGCTAGGCCAAGAGCCGGAGGAGCTCCATCTGCCGGTCGCCGCCGGTGATCTCGGCGGCGTCGGGAGGTAGAGCCACGTTGATCTCGGTGCGCACGCCGAAGTCGCCTTCGAGGTAAATCCCCGGCTCGATGGAAAAGCCCGTCATCGGCTCCAGCCGGCGCGTATCGTGGGTTTCGAGGTTGTCCATGTTGGCGCCCTGGCCGTGGGTCTGGGTGCCGATCGAGTGTCCGGTTCGGTGGATGAAAAACTCGCCGTAGCCGGCGGCCTCGATCACTTCGCGGCAAGCGTCATCGACCTCGAACCCGCGCACCGACTTGTCCGGGTACCGGCTCGAGATGAGCTCCCAGGCCGCGTCGCGAGCTTGGACCACGGTGGAGAAGAGCTCCACCTGCTTGTCGGTGGGGGCGACGTCACAGACACCGCACCAGGTGATGTCGCCGTAGATGGAATCGGCCGCGGCCTTCTCCTTGGCCCAGAGGTCGATCAGCAGGAAGTCGCCCTTGCGAATCGGCGACGTCACCTCGGCGGTCGGCTGGTAGTGGGGATCCGCCGCGTGCTCGTTGCGGCCCACGATCGGTGGTGAGTCGGTCCACAGGCCGCGCTGATCCATCTGGTTCAGGATGAACTTCTGGATGGTGTATTCGTCCGCCTCGGCTCCGGCCTTGAGCACCTGGGCCACCTCGGCGAAGGCGAGTTTGACGATCTCGTGGAGATGGGTGCAGGCTCTGCGGTGCCCGTTGAGCTGTTCTTCGGACCAGACCGCGGCGAAGCGCTGCGCCAGCTCGGCCGCCGACTCGATTTGGATACCCAACGAGCGGATGAGCTCGGCCGTGCCCGCATCCAGGCGCGAGATCGTAGGCAGTGCGTTGTCAGACGAGTACTGGGCGGCGATCTTCTTCATGCCGGCAAGGAGCTTTTCGAACTCGGCGCGGTGTTCGCGCCAGGATAGATACGAGCTCTTGCTGCCCGGCAAGTGGTCCAGCTGGGCCGGTTCCAGCTTGTGCACCAGCCGGCGCGGCTCGCCCTGGGCCGGGATCAGGTAGTAGCACCGGCGGCTGACGAGATGGTCGCCGCCCAGGCCCAGAAGCTCGAGCGAGATCGGATCGTTGTTCTGAAAACAGGCAAAAAGCCACCCGTCGGCTTCCATCTCGGCCAGGGCGTTCTGGATGTCGGCTACGCGCTCGGCAAGCATCGAGTCCTCCTTCGGTCGTGCCGGCCGATCCTACTGGATCTTGGCTGGATCCCGGCCGGATCCTGGCCGGGCCGCAGATCCGGATCCCGAGGCCGCGGATCGCCTTGGTCCCACCGGTTGCGCGGCCTCGCCACCAACGTATCGACGTCTTGTAATACCATCTTCAGAGCCGTGGGCGCGGTGCCCCGCGTTGCGGCTGGAAGTGCAACGCTTCACTGGGTACAAGATCGTCCTCGCGTAGAGTCAAGCCGTGCGTCATGAGTGAGATGGCCCAACTGAAGCGCCGCCTGATTCGGGAGGCCGTGCAGGAGAACCGGGACGTCATGACCGGCCGCTACCGGTTTCGCCGGCCGACCAAGACCAAGCGTGCCCAGACGTTCGCCCGCATCGTCTTTTTCCTGACCCTGCCGGTGGCGCTCTTCGGCGCGTCCTACCTGGGCTCGGAGGTCGCCGACCGTTGGATCGATCTGCGCTCGACCGAGATCGCCGAGCGGGTAGCCGCCGATGTCCAGCTCACCAGTGGCCTTGCCGGCTTTGAGCAGGACCTGCCGGCGCCGCGTGGACCCGAGTCCGGCACGGGCTCGGCCGAGGCGCCGCTGGCGACGCCCGCCGCTCTCGACCGCGCCGTCTTTCCGCTGGGCGTGCGGCGAATCGTTCTGGATCCAGGCCACGGCGGCAAGAACCCCGGCACCCAGGGTCCCAATGGGCTGGCCGAAAAGACCCTGGCACTCGACATCGCCAAGCGACTGACAGTCTTGCTCGAGGACTCGTCCTTCGAAGTGGCGATGACTCGCAAGCGGGATGTGTTCGTGCCCCTCGAAGACCGCGCCCGGTACGCCAACGAGACCGAAGGCGATCTCTTTGTCTCGATCCATCTCAACTACATCGAAGCGCGCGAGGTGCGGGGCATCGAGACCTACTACCTCGGACCCACCGAAGATCCGTACTTGACCGAGCTGGCGGCCGCCGAGAACCAGGACGCCGGCTATTCGATGGCCGACTATCGCCGGGTCCTGGATCAGGTCTATGCCGGGGTTCGCAACGACGAGTCGCGTCAGCTTGCCCGCTCGGTGCAGCGGGCGCTCTACAATTCGCTACGCCGGGTCAATCCCGGGTTGCAGAATCGGGGCGTCAAGAAGGCGCCCTTCATTGTCCTGACCGGAACCGAGATGCCGGCGATCCTCGCCGAAGTCTCTTGCCTTTCCAATGCCAACGAAGCCAGACTCTTGATGACCCCGGGGTATCGGCAGTACATTGCTGAGGCCCTATTCCGGGGCATTTCGAGCTACGCTCGCCAACTCAACGAGAGCGCGTAAGAGGGGAACTCAACCATGTGTGCAAAAGAAGCCGGCGCCGGTGGCGTCACCTACGTCGGGATCGACCTCGGAACGTCCCGGAGCTCGATCGCCACGTCCGATGACCAGAAGTACGTGGTCGATAGCTTCGTCGGCTGGCCGGCCGACATGGTCGCCACCAAGGTCTTGAAAAAGAAGATCCTGATCGGCGAAGACGCGATCAAGAACCGCGTCATGCTTGACCTCCACCGTCCCCTCGAGCGCGGCCTCATCAAGGAAGGCTCGGACAAGGACCTGCGCGCGGTGCGCGAGATCATCGGCCACCTTCTGAAGCGCGCGGGCATCAAGAACCCCGAAGGGGTCCGAGCCGTGGTCGGGGTACCGGCCGAGGCGATGCGGGTCAACAAGCAGCAGCTACGCAACGTCTTGGCCGGCCTGGTCGATTCGCTGATGATCGTCTCCGAGCCGTTCGCGGTCGCCTACGGTCTCGATGCCCTCCTGCACGCGCTTATCATCGACGTCGGCGCCGGCACCACAGATTTCTGCGTAATGAAGGGTCGGTTCCCGACCGAGGAAGATCAGCGCACCCTGATGCAGGCGGGCGACTCGGTAGACGAGCAGCTCGAAAAGCTGGTTGCGGCCGCCCACCCACAGGTGGCGTTCTCCGAGCACATGGTGCGCGAGTGGAAAGAAAAATACAGCTTCGTAGGTGAGCCCAAGAAGCCGGTCAAGGTCACGGTCCCGCTCAACGGCAAGCCCACCGAGGTGGACATCACGACCGAGATGCGGACCGCTTGCGAGAGCCTGCTGCCTCCGATCACCGAGACCATGCTCGAGCTTCTGGCGCGGGTCGAGCCCGAGTACCAGGCCGAGGTGAGAAACCACGTCATCCTGTCGGGCGGCTCGGCCCTTATCCGCGGCCTGGCCGAGGCGTTGGAGCTCACCCTGGACGAGTACGGCGGCGGCACCGTGCGCCGGGTCGAGGATCCGGTCTTCGTCGGCGCCGAGGGCGGCCTGGCGATCGCCACGGACGCGCCCCGGTCCGACTGGGAGAAGGTTCCGGCGAAGGTCTAGCCTGATCGTTGCAAGTACCTGAAGCCGTTGCGGCTCGTAGCCGACCTCCTCGGCGCGCGCCCGACGTCCGGCAGGCCTGTGGCGGATTGGGCCGCGTGCCCTGCCCATTCAGCCGATGGCGGCCTTTTTCTACAAACGCAAGTGAGACGATCTGGCTTGCCGGACAGCGTTCGCTCAAGAGAGTCAGCCGTCGGCGACGGAAACCGGCAGCCGATCCATTCGATAGATCATCTCGCGATAGGGGGGGTCACGGAGCTGTTTCTGCACTTTCCGCGCCTGGGCTGAGGACACGATCGGGCCCAGCCACTCCCAGACGACCTCACCCGCGGGGGTGACCTCGATCACGCGGCCCCGATTCGACTCACAGATCAAGGTGTTGCCATTGGCAAGTCGCTGGGCGCAGCCCATAGTCCGCGAGAAAAGCCGCTCCGAGGATTCACCTTCGTAGCTCCATAGGATTCGACCCGAGACCGGGTCGACCTCGAGGACCCGGCTCCGTCTACTAGCCACACCGTTGTCGAAGACCAGGACGTTGCCGTTGGCCAGGAAGGTGGGATGGTGCGGCCGCGAAAGAACTCCCGGCCCCCAATGCCAGATGAGCTCTTTGGTGGCCCAGTCCAAGATGACCAGTAGATCTAGGTTGCGGAAGCAGAGAAGGAGGCCCCCGGCCGCGAAACGGCGATCTCGGGCTTCGCGCGTGTTCTTGGGCAAGATCGAGATCGTATTGGCGTGGAAGAGGTCTACCGGAGAGTCGTTCTTGATCCGGATCGCGCCGCGGCGCCGCTCGTTCTCCGCTGGTTCACCCGCTTGGTTTAGGCGGTCGAGCGCCGCATCGAACGTCCAGTGAGACCCAACGAGATTGCGGAGCTCGGCGAGATGGTCGCTCGGATTCCACTGCTCGAGCACGGTTCCATCCGAAGCGCGAAGCCGCAGCAGAGGCTGGTCGATAACCTCGATCGACCGATACGGCACGACTCTCCGTGACCAGGTCAGCAGCGTTCCGTCGCCGAGATCTACGAGTTCGTGATGCACTGGCAGGTCTCGCCGCCAGAGCACTCCGCCGTCGGCGTCGAACTTCGTCAGGTCGGTCAGCCGGCGAACGGCAACCAGGGTGCCGTCGGCCAGGAGCGCGGCCGTGACGACCACGCCCTTGTCCTGTCCTCGTTGGTTCGTCTCCGCGGGCTGCCTCCTGGCGTCGTCGGGGAAAGACCATCGCTTCACCACCTGTCCTTCCAGGGTCTCGAGGACGACTTCGTTGGCGACCCGGGACGAGTAGAGGTTGAGGCCGGGCTGAGCACGTCCGGTTTGATGGATGACGACTCCCTCGGCCTCCGACGAAGCCGTGGTGACGGAGGCGTAGGGCAGGCTTCTGAGCCGGCGCAATTCTGCTTCCGGATCGGCCTCCGGAGGCTCCGTTGCCATCTGTTGCAGCAGGAACCCAACCGCCAGCGCGATGACGGCGCCGCCGACTGCGACACCCGAGGTACGGAGCCGTCTTCGCCTTGCGTTGGACATCTCGATTCGAAGCGCGGATGCTAGCATCTCGATGGGGAAAGAACCGATGAACGGCCGCACCGCAGCTTTGTTGCTCTGCGGCCTTTTCGTCGGCCAGGCACTCGTCAATATCTGGTGGGTGAAGACCTCCGAGCACGTCGTTCGGGCTCCGAACAGCCGCGCCTACTTGAGCGAGCTCGTCGTCTTCGACGAGCATCTTCGGGCCGGGAACCCCTCGCTTGAGCAACTCAGCCTGAGCGGCAGGCCTCCCACCTACCAATTGCTGACGCTTCCTTTCCTCTGGATGGGGAAGCAGGCTGACTCCACGGCGCGCTACGTCAACTTGCCGTTCCTGGCCCTTCTCCTTGTCGGGATCCATGCTGCCGGCAGGCGATTCGGCGGCCATGGCGTCGGGCTGCTCGCTGCCGCTCTGGTTTCGACCTTTCCGCCCGCGGTTCATCTCTCCCGCGCCTACAGTCCCTACTACGGAGCGTTCTGCTGGAGCGCGCTGGGTGTACTGGCGCTCGTTTGCTTCGTTTCCCGACCCTCGGGCCGCTCAGGCTGGTTTCTGGTGGCGACGCACGCGGTCGGAGTCTTGCTCCATCCCTCGTATCTCTTCGTCTTCGGACTCCCGACACTCGCGGCGCCCGTGGTCGTCGCTCTAGCCCGCAACGGCCAGAGTAAAGGCCCGAGCTCCAAGCCTCAGAAATCGTTCCGATGGTGGACGCCTCTGACCGCCTGGGGCCTTGGCCCGGCGACTTTGGTCTGCGCGTTTCCGGTCTTATGGTGGTATCTGGGACCGGGATCTGCCGTACTCGACTTCGGCAACTGGCTCGGAAGCGCAGAGTTCGTTTCGGTGCTCGGACGCCCGCGGGTGACCCTCGGGCATCGGAACCTACCGCCGGCTCTTTGGTACTGGCTGAGCTTGCCCGTCACCCTCTCCCTGCCGATGACTGTCGTAGCCGGCTGGTCGATCCTGCGCGGCCTGGTCTCGCGGAGCCTCCTGCCGGTCTTTCTGTCCGCCTTCGTCCTGATTGGGTTTGCCGTTCTCTCGTTCCAGGTAACCCTAGCTTGGGCGCGAGGTGCGATGATCTTGGCGGCGCTCGCGCTTTTGATTTCCCTGTCGATCCGCCGCCTGTCGAGCCGGCGGCTGGCCGCGTGGGGGACGGTCGGCTGTCTCGCCATCGGTGGCTTCAACTACGCCTACGTCACATGGGGTGCCGAGGCAGGTGTCGATGAGACGTTCCTGTTGGTCTACCGTGCCAGCTCCGAACGGCCGCACCGGATATTTCGCGCCCTGGGCTTGGGACCCGCCGTAGGGAGGGGAGAGCCGGGTGCCAAAGCGCAGGCCCGGATACGGAACTTCGAATTCGCGCTCCGGCTGATCCAGGAGGATCGGGAGCGTCGCGACATGGAACAGGCGGCCGTCCTGCTCGTCTCCACTCTGCCTCGGGATCGAGTTGCCGGTGCGGACGTCGCCGGCCTGCGCTGGCTCAAGCAGTCCTTACTCGCGCCGCACCTTCGGCTGTCCCATCTCATGACGGTCGACTATGTCCTGTACGAACGGGAGCCCGACGGTGAATCGCGACATGCGTACCACCGCGCTTTGGGCGAGTTCTTGAACGCGCCCCCTGCCGCTTTCCGGACACATCATCGCAAGCTGACGCCGGACCAATCGACGGACGTCGCGGTCTGGGCGCGGGACGCGCCTTGGGATCTCGCCGAGGCGCTGGCCATCCAGAACGCGATCGACTTGCCGGCCGAACGGCTTGACGATCCCTTCTTTGAACTCCTGGTCGAGCAAGCCAGGAACGTGGAGGAGTAGTGTTCGGCTTGGGGGTGTCGAGCGCCCGAATCCGTCACCGCTCGAGTTCGGACTGGGATGGCGCCTTTTGGTGGTCGGCGCGAACCCGCCGGTTCGTGAAAGGGCAATGGGTTCCCTCGAAGGTCTAGCGGTGGCTTGTACCGATCGCCGCAGGCGCGCCCGGCCGCAGAACGAAGACCGGTCCCTGTTCCATCTTGGGTGAGTCGGTCAGACGCGTGGTCGTGCCCGTCTCCATGTCCCGCAGATAGATGTCGTAGTTGCCTTCGCCATCGGTGCCGTCGAAGGCCAGGTACCGGCCGTCGGGCGACCACGAGTGGTAGATCTGGTCGTGCTCGCCCGTCAGTCGCTCGAGGCCGCTGCCGTCGGGACGGATCGAGTAGAGGGAGTGGCACCCCTCCCGTTTCGAGGAGAACGTGATGAGGTTGCGGCTTGCCTCCCAGCGGGGCGGGCCCGCATGGTAGCCGTATTCCTCGCGTGCGGGATCGTCATCGGGGTAGTGGGTTAGTTGACGCCTCACGCCCGAGGCCAGATCCATCACCCACAGCTCGTCGAGACCGCTCCGCCTCGATCGCCAGACGACCTGGCCGCCATCGGGAGAAAGGGCCGGGTCGTTGTCGTACTCGGGGTCGTCGGTGAGTCTCCGGATCTGCGTTCCCTCAAGGTCGATGAGATAGAGGTCCGGTGTTCCGTCCTTGTCCGAGGCGACTACGAGCTCGCCGTCCGAGCCCACCCCCACCCAGGAGTCCCGAACTTCGAACTCGGTCACGGCGGAGGGATTTGTACCGTCTAGTCGAAGCTGGTAGAGGCCAAACTTGCGTCGCTCTCGCTCGCGGTCCGTGACCATCAAGAGCCGGTCGCGCCATGCCGAGTAGACCCAGTCGACTCCGGGGTCATTCGATACGTTGCGCTGGCCGGAACCGTCCAACTCCATCACGAAGACCTCGTAGTCGTCCGCCTCGGCGTCGTGAAGCAGGTTGTAGGCGACGAGTAACTGCGGACGGGCGGCCGGCGCCATGGGTTCCCCCCGGGAGCTGTCGGGCGCCGCCCTCGTTCCTGCTCGTTGGGGTTCCGGCTGGCAGCCGCCGACGCAGAATCCGGCGGCCAAGGTCACAACCAGAGACGCCCAGAGTCTTGGATCTACCGTCATGGCCTACCTCCAAGCGCCGAGGATAGCGCCCATGGCGGCGAAGGCCACGGTCAGGTAGCCGCCGTTGACCAGCAGGTAACGCCAGGGTCGGCGTTCGAAGAGCGCCACCACCCCCACCCCCATCGCTGCCCACCCCAGCCCGGCGGCGACGCCGGCGAAGACGCCGAAAGCCATCGTCGTGCTCTCATCGGCCAGGAAGACCCCGAGGTTGGCGGCCATGACGAGGCAGAAGAGAAACGACACGCCGAAGATGAGCGCTGGCGACCCTTTCTTGAGGTCGTCTTCCGAGAAGCCGTTGGCTTGCATCCATACCTTGCCGAAGAGTCCCGGCGAGTACCACAGGCCGCCGATGACGAAGTTGACGACCGCGGCCGCAAGAACCGCCCAGATGTTGAAGAGATCCATGTTCATGAAGGCCTCCGATCCTTTTCGTTGAGCGGCCCGGCATGCCTGGCCGCCCAGGGTTCGGGCGGCAGCCTAGAAGGTCGCAGACCCGTCCGTCTTGGAAAAAACGGAACTCAGTCCAGGGGCAGATAGTTCTCGAGACCGCGGAACGATTCGGCGTAGGTGCCGGGCGTCATGCCGGCGTAGCGCCGAAAGTCGTGGATCAGGTGAGACTGGTCGTAGTAGCCGTGATCGGCGGCAACCTCGGCCCAGTTCGGCTCGCTCAGGCGCTCTCCGCGAAGTTCGAGAGCGGCCGTAGGGTCGTCCTGCGCGGTCTCGCGGGCAAGTGTCGCCAGAACTTGTTGAAACCGCCGCAGGCTCCCGAACTCCTTGGGCGAGAGCCCCACCCAGCGTCGGAAGAGGTTGCGGACGTGCCGCTGGCTGTAGCCGATGTCCTCCACGACGTCCGAGATCCGGATGGCCTCAGTGTAGCGCGGCCCGGCCGAGCAGGGACTTCGGCGGCGGGTGCGGCGCGGGTCGATTTTGACCCTTCTGACCAGATAGGTCACAATGGGTGCCGTGAAGCGACTTTCGATTGCACGGGCCAAGGCTCGTTTCGCGGAATGCGTTCGTCTGGCCGAGCGCGGCGGCTGGGTCGTCTTGACCCGGCACGGCCGGGAGGTCGCCCGCCTCGGGCCACTCGAACGCCCGGGGTTGCCGCGGCGGGGAACGGGCCCGGCGTCAAGCAGGCCGAACGATTCGGCCGATCCGGACGGGGAGATCTCCGAGGACGGCGTCGAGTACCGAGTTGGGCACTCCACTGCTTCGGTTCTCGGGGAGGCGCCCGTCCCGCAATCGCGGACGGCTCGGCGAGAGGCCCTCGAGCGGTTTTTCGAAGAGGCCGTCTGGGACCGTGTCCCGCCCGAGGCGCTGGGCTCGATGCCGACCAAGGCCGAACGCGAGAAGATCCTGGGCGGTCTGGAGATTCGAGAATGATTCTGGACAGCTCGGCGCTGCTGGCGGTTCTCTTCCGGGAGCCGGGCTACCGGGCCTTGCTCGACGCGATGGCCTCGGCCGAGCTCTTGGCGATTGGCGCGCCGACTTGGGCCGAGACGGGAATCGTGCTCGAGGCCAGGCTCGGACCGGAGGCGCGCGCGACCCTCGCCCTCGTGCACGAGGAGCTGGATCTAGCCGTCATTCCTTTTGACGCCGCGCACGCTCGGGCCGCACGCGATGCCTTCCGGCGCTTCGGCCGCGGGCGGCATCCGGCCGCTCTCAACTTCGGCGACTGCCTGACCTATGCGGTGGCCAGGCTCGCCGGCCTACCCCTGCTGTTCGTGGGCGACGACTTCGCCCGGACCGATCTCGAAGCGGCTCTCGGCTGACCGAGAACCGTTGCTTCCCCGTCTCATTCAGACTCCTTTACCATTGGTCTCGATGAGTCCGCGGGCGAAAGACCAGGAGGCGCCTAACCAGACTGCCAGAACTGCCAAGGCGGCCGAGCGGATCCGCGAGCTCCGAGCCGAGCTCGACCATCACGCCTACCTCTACTACGTTCGCGACCGGCCCGAGATCTCGGACGAGCGCTACGATCGGCTCTTCCGCGAGCTCAAGGCGCTGGAAGAGGAACATCCCGAGCTCGTCACTCCCGAATCGCCAACCCAGCGAGTCGGCGCCGCCCCTCTGGACAGCCTGACCTCCGTCCAGCACGTCGCGCCCATGCGCTCCCTCGACTCGAGCCCCGAGCTGGCCGAGGTCGAGCGCTTCCTGGAGCGGGTGCGCAAGGCGCTGGTGGTGCAGCCTGAAGAGCCCGCTGGCTCTGACAGCTCCGATACCTCCGATACCTCCGATACCTCCGCGAAAGGCCCGCGGATCGACTACGTGCTCGAGCCCAAGCTCGACGGCGCGTCGCTCGAGCTGGTCTACGAAGACGGCAAGCTCGCCCGCGCCGTAACCCGCGGCGACGGCCAAGTCGGCGAAGACGTGACCGAGAACGCCCGGACCATTCCCTCGGTGCCGCTGGCGCTTCGATCCGCCGACCGGCCGGTGCCCGCTCTGGTGGCTTTGCGCGCCGAGGTCATCATGCCCATCGACGCCTTCGAGGCTTTCAACGAAGGACTTCTGGCCGAAGGCAAGGAGCCCTTCGCCAATCCCAGAAACGCGGCGGCGGGAGCGCTCCGCCAACTCGATCCACGCCTCGTCGCGGAACGGCCCCTCGACGTTTACGTCTACGACGTCTTGTCTCCGGTTCCTGGGGAGGCGTCGTTCCCGGAAGGAGTCTCGACCCAGTGGCAAGCGCTGGACGTCCTCCGCGACTGGGGTCTGCGCGTCAACGACCTGCCGAAGAGGGTTGCGACCTCGGGCGAGATCGCCGCCTACCACCAGGGCATGATCGAAGCTCGCGACGACATCAACTACGAAATCGACGGCGTCGTCATCAAGCTCGACGACCTGGCCGCCCGCGACGAGCTGGGCTCGACCTCGCATCATCCGCGCTGGGCCTTCGCCTTCAAGTTTCCGCCGCGCAAGGAAGTGACTCGCGTCCTCGAGATCGTCCCCAGTGTCGGCCGGACCGGAGTCGTGACACCGGTCGCCATGATGCGTCCGGTCGAGATCGGCGGGGTGACCGTCAGCCGGGCGACCCTCCACAATCGCGAGGAAGTTGCCCGCAAAGACATCCGCAAGGGCGACCTCATCCGCGTCCAGCGCGCGGGCGATGTCATTCCCCAAGTTGTCGAGCGGATTCCGGAGAAGGGCAAGCGCCGGGCCAAGAGGTTCGCGATGCCGGCCGAGTGCCCGTCCTGCGGCACCGTGCTGATCGAACGGGGGCCGTTCTCGGTCTGTCCCAACAGCTTCGAGTGCGCCGCCCAGCTCAAGGGCCGGATCATCCACTTCGGCTCGCGCTACGCTCTCGACATCGAAGGCCTGGGCGAGGAGACCGCCAAGCTCCTGGTCGAAGAAGACCTCGTCAAGCATCTGCCGGATCTCTTCGAGATCGAAGCAGAGAAGCTCATCGACTACGAAGGCTTCGCCGAAAAATCCGCGACGGCTCTCGTTGAAGCCATTGCGACCGCCGCCCGCACCGACCTCCACCGCTTTCTCTTCGGTCTGGGCATACCCGAAGTCGGCGTCACCGTCGCCCGGGACCTCGCCGGCCACTTCCGCTCGTTCGATGCGATCCGGAACGCCGACGACGAGGCCCTGCAAGCCGTTGACGGCATCGGCCCGCGCATGTCCGAACAGATCGTGGCCTTCTTCGCCGAAGAGCACAACGCCAAAGTCCTGGACCAGCTTCTCACCAAGATGGACCTGCAAGTTCCCGAAGCTCCCAAGGAAGGCGGAAAACTCGCCGGCGCCAAGTTCGTCTTCACCGGCGGCCTCTCCATGAGCCGCGACCAGGCCAAACAACTCGTCGAAGCCGCCGGCGGCAAAGTCGTCGGCTCCGTCTCCAAAGCCACTACCTACGTCGTCGTCGGCGACAACCCGGGTTCCAAACTGGCGAAAGCCGAGAAGCTCGGAGTCGAGGTGCTGGACGAAGAGGGCTTTACGAGGGTGGTGGGGTAGGGGGTCGACCGCGGTAGGTTGAAATCACGGTGTCTAGACGGACGAAGGCGCCACGATATATGCCCGATTGGGCTTGACGCCGCAATGCCGAATCGGGCATGATGACTTAGCAATGGGAGGGAGCACGTGGACAAGCCTCTTGTTGTTCTGAACGGTGAAATCCAGACGCCTCCAATCTCCAACGACGCACGCCGCGAGATCGGCTTCTTGATTCGGCAGCTCCAGCAGGGTTTGAGGGTCGGGATGCCCCATTCGCGCCCTATGCCGTCAATCGGAAGACGTTGCCACGAGTTGCGGGTGAACGACGCGGGCCAGACCTGGCGGGTGATCTACCGAACGGACGCAGATGCAATCCTCGTGGTCGGAGTGTTCAGCAAGAAGACAAGCAGGACGCCAAGGCGCGTGATCGACCAAGCTCGAAGACTGCTCCGCGAGTACGACACGGACTGATAGAGGTGAGCGATGCCCCTAAGTGCTAAGAAGAAGGCTCGAATCAAGGCGATGGGCGGGAGGGTGACGACGGTCGAGGAGTGGCTCGACCTCACGCCCGAGGAAATCGCCGTCATCGACATGAAGATCCGTTTGGGCGAGGAGCTCAAGGCTCACCGCCTGAAGAAGAAGCTCTCCCACCGCCTGAAGAAGAAGCTCTCCCAACTCCGCGCGGGTCGCCAAGATCCTGAAGACCAGCCAGGGACGAGTGTCGAAGCTGGAGAATGGCCAGGCCACGCTCGATCAGCTGGCTCGATCAGTCCTGGCCCTCGGCGGCTCTACGGAAGAGGTGGGGCGTGCGATCTCAGGCTGAACGCCCCCCTGAGAGGAACCTATACTCGGAGCTTCAGAACAGGCACTGAGCCAGTACAGCAAGGTGGGCAGAAGCGGTGACAGGATACTCATCCTGCAAGACCTAACCCCCAGGCACAAGGTGCCGAGCTGGGCTAGCTGCTAGCCCAGCTCGGACATCAGGAGAAGATGCCCAGTAGCGAGGCTGAGGGAAACCAAGAGCATCGTTAGAACTCTTCGTTGACGAGTTGCGTGTCCCGAGAGCCAGAGGTATGCAATCAACAGTGCCGTGGTGACAGCCGAACGATCTCTCAAGACATCGAGTGCTGCGCGTTGCTGGAGCGCAGTTGGCGCCTCTTGGCCCCAAGTCAACGAGTCGGAAGGAATCAGGTATACGAAGACCAGTACCAAGAGGGCGAGGTAGAGCAGTGCGACTCCAAGGGCTGCTTGCGATGTGGCTGCGGTGAGCCGCGAGCGCTTGAGTCTCATGGCCCGATTCTACGGCTGCCGGGGCGAACGCCCCACCAGCATCAGCTGAACTCTCTCCCCTCTCCCACGGGCCACTTGAGAGGGAAGGACCGACAGCCCTCGTTGGCCCGAGCAAGGCGATCTACAACCGCGAAAGAAGAACCGTATGCAAATTCCTTGTCAGAAAGTCTGCCGCTCCGGAAATTAGATAAGTAGAACCAGCCAGGTCTGTTGACCTGGTCCAAGGAGGAGGAGTGGTATGTCTCTACAAATCAAGCGAATCTTGGCGCGAGCCCTAGCCGCGTACGTTGTTTTCTTGCCGCTTTGGATGGAAAGCGCATCGGCCGCGGGCAGGTCGGACGAGACTCCTGCCGCAGACCATAGGATGGCAATCTGGGAATCCCAAGGCTTACGAAACATCGTCGGGCCGACACATCGAATGAGCGCAGCCAATGGATTTGAGATGCGAGCCGCGAACGGGGTGTACCAGCATCGCGAGCATCATCACCGAGGTGGAGCGATGGTTATCAACAGTCCCTGGGGCGAGTCTCTGGAGTTGAGGTACTGGGCGATCCACAATGGGATGGCACTCCAGTTCGGTGACGGCGTGATGATGTTCGTCGAGCAGGGACCGCTTGGGCCTCCAACGAGCGTGGGCCTCCGCGGTGCGGCTGGCGAAGAATGGATCCCGATCGGTAACAGGCCGAGTCAGCTGGCCTTTGGAGGCAACCCGGCGTTCACCGAAGCGGACTATCGATTCGCAGAGTTGTTGCTGGCAGATCTTTCGGAGCGCAAGTCACAGGAATTTTGGTCTGGGCTTGCGCTGTTCAACGAAGAGATCGCACGAGTTGGATGCGTCGGAGATGGGGCGATTTGCGCCGGAGCTGTCTTGCTTCTAGCTGCGGCCGTTGGTACAGCCCTCAATGTATGTATAGTCGGAGGTGCGGTTGTTCTTACTTGGCCTTGTATGACTGCAGTCCTGGCCTATGGTGGGTCTTGGCTCGCGGGAGAGTTATCGTCAAATGTTGTGTACGGGTGACTCAGGCGGCGATCCGGTTCTTGGGTTCTCCATCAACGAATTTGACACCTCGGACAACGTCGGCGATTCGCTTGTAGCCCTGTAGCCGCCGCCATCGTTTCTCGGCACTCTGGCTCAGCTTGAAGACCATCGAGAGCATGGTCTCGCGGGAGAGACAACCACGGGTCTTGGCCGTTCGAAGGCGTACGGTGGCAAAGGTCGACTCGATCGGGTTCGTGGTCCTGAGATGGACCCAATGCTCGGCCGGGAAATCGTAGAAGGTCAGCAGGACCTTGCGATCCTTGGCCAGGCAACGCGTCGCCTTCGGGTACTTGGCCCCGTAGGTCGACAGGAAGGCATCGAAGGCTCGCTCGGCAGCCTCGCGCGTTTCGGCCATCCAGACCTGGTGCAGCGCCTGCTTGGCCTTTGGCTGGACGGCCTTGGGCATCTTGTTCAAGACGTTGCCGGTCTTGTGGACCCAGCAACGCTGGGTCTTGGTGTTGCTCCAGACCTGAGCCAGGGCCTTCCAGAAGCCCAGAGCGCCGTCACCGGTCGCCAGCTTCGGCTCGATGGCAAGCCCTCGCGCTTCGAGTCCACGCAAGAGCTCGAGCCAGGAAGCCTCGCTCTCGCGGTAGCCGTCTTCGACGGCGATGAGCTCCTTGGTGCCGTCCTCGGTGGCGCCAATCAGTACCAGCAGGCACAGCTTCGCGTCGTCCAGACGAGCCTTGGTATGGATCCCATCCGCCCACACGTAGACGTAGCGCTTGGAGGACAAGTCCCGGGTGCGCCAGTCGGTGTACTCCTTGGCCCAGACTTTCTTCAGACGGCTGATCGTCGCGGCTGACAACCCCGGGGCGTCGGGGCCTACCAGAGCTTCCAGGGCATCGGAGAAATCTCCGGTGGAGATGCCGCGCAGATAGAGCCACGGCAGCAGCTCCTCGACGCTCTTGGCCCGTCTGAGATACGGAGGCGCGATCTTCGAGCGAAAGACCAACTCACCTTCACGATCCCGAACCCGAGGCACCTTCACCGGCACACCTCCGATTCCCGTCTGGATCTCACGCTCGCGCAGGTAGCCGTTGCGAACCATGCGGCGCCGGCCATCTTCCGTTTGCTCGCCTCGGTACTCGGCCAGGAAGCTCTCGACCTCGGCTTCGATCGCTTCGCGAAGCAACTCGCGTGAGCCGCGGCGAAGCACTTCGGTCAAGGCATCTCTCGAACTCTCTGATCGGTCAATCGAAACTACGTTACTCTTGCTCAAGGCGTATCCTCCTTCTTTGAGGGTTTGAATCCGATTTGGAAAACCGGACTCAGGATACGCCGCCTTCATCTCAACTCATACACAACTTTCGACCATAGCTCCTCGCGGGATTCGGAAGCTGCCTAAACTTCGTGGACAATTGCATGCCCGCCCCGCCATCGGAGGAAGATCCAGCAGACGGTGGGGGCTGTTCGGGACGAGGAGGCGCGGAGTAAGTCCCTGGCAATAGGCACATGTGGACCTTCATTGGAATCACTCTAGCGATCATCGGTCAAGTCAGTCTCTTCTTGGTCCTTCAGAAGGGATACTGGCGGGAGGTCGGACGTCTACACGGCTGGATCCGGAGCCTGTTTCTCGTGACCCCAGTCTTCTTCTCGGTCTTCGCCGTCTACAGCGTCCTCATGCCCGCGTTGCGTGGGGTTCCCGACGCAGCCCCACGCGAAGTCGGTGTGATCTGCGCGATGAGCTGGCTTTCTGCTCTCGTTGGCACGGTTTGGAGCTACGGACGGTTTCGCTTTCGACAGCGAAGATCCTAGAGTGAGCCTCGCATCTTCCTAAGCCTTGCGGCCTTGCGGCGTGAAGAAGGGCGAGAAGCACATCGTTACAATTCGTCTGGTATAGGAGGCTCTCGTTGGCCGGAAGAGGCCAGTTTGCTCGTCAGCGAACATCGATAGGATACTCACGCTATGAGTAAGCGCCTTCAAGTCGTCCTGGATGAAGCGGAATTCGACGAGATCACGGTGGCCGCCAGGCGGCAGCGCCTGACAGTTGGGGAGTGGGTTCTGCAGAGCCTACGACGAGCGTGCGCTGAGGAGGGTGCTGCCGACACGCGCGCCAAGCTCGATGTTCTTCGGATGGCAATGGAGAACGCCTTTCCTACGGGCGACATCGACGAGATGCTGAGCTGGGGAGAGCGGGAACAAAGTGCCAGCCGCGTCGTCACGCCGCTGTTGAAGAGATAGGGAGCCCGTCCCCGCATCTCCTGGAATCTGGCGTCGGGGGGCCAGATCAGCCGTTGCCTTCGGAGGGGCAGGGCCGATTGGCCTTGTAGATCTCATGGGCTCCTCGCACTACCGAATCCGAGACGGGCATCTTCCACAACGCGAGAGAGACCACCACTTTTCCCGCGCAGGATGGCGGCGGCTTGAAATGCCCTGAGCTGTTGTTGACCAAACAGACGGCTCCGTTCTCGATACGCAGTTCACCCGCGCACCAAACGTCGCCCCATCCACCATTGAGCTGGGTGTGCTTGACAGGGACGTAGCTCCCCTCCTTGCGGGAGGTGCGCTTGCAGTCGCTCTGCTTGCCGACCTTTTTCGCTACGCAGTTGGCCTCGTACCGAAAGCCGGCATTGTCGGGGTCTTCGTCGGAGTGCCGCAGGACGATCTCATCGAAGTCTCCGGCAGAGCTCTTCTTGAAGACGTAGACGTATCGGCCTTCTGCACTTGGCAGGGCGCCGAAGTTTGCAGAGAGCCTCGATACCCACGTGATCTCACGGTCGCTCATGTTGAGCTTGTTCTTGAAGAGGTCGTTCCACTTCCAGTAGTTCATGCAACCCGGCTCGCTCAGCCCCAGAGTGCATTTCTCGCCATCCTGAAGCCGCCCGCCGCGACTGGTATCCAGCGACACAGGTCGCCAGGTCTCACGGCTCTGCTCCCAAGCCTCACTCGCGATCACCAGTTTCCATCGGACCGGATCGCCGGTGCCCCGAGGGTCATCCTTGGCGAGAAGAAAGGGATTGGCGCACTCGCTGGCGAACGAGTCGGTCGGGTTGAATCGTTGACAGTCGTTCAGAGCTCGTGTCCAGTACATTCTTCCGCCGTGCGGTTTCCCTCCGCCGTTCCAGGCATCGTCAATGAAGAAGGTCTCGCCATCCCCTGTGCGAGAGAGCCGCCACTTCGATTGCGCGTAGCGGTCGTCGAGATTGGCGATGAGAGCGAGATTGGCGCAGTCGCGATACTTCTTGGCGTTCTGACAATCGTCGCCCTTTCGAGTCCAGTAGAGGCGTCGATTCGGCTCGGATGAGATCTCGCTGTGGACCTCCTGGACGAAGTAGGTACCGTCCTCGGCTTGGGTCAGTGTCCATCGACTCCGAGAACCTCCTTCGACGGCTGCTGGCTCCAGAATCAAATCTCGGCAATTTGTGCCCAACTTCCCATGGAGTCGGCAATCGGAGGCCTCTGCGGGTGGGCTGGCCGACATCAGGCGCCCCCGATTCTTCCCGCCATAGATGTCTTCGATGAAGACTTGCGCACCGTCATCCAGCGTTGGGATGAATTGAGCTCGGGCTGCTGGAGACAGAGCCACGAGCGAACCCAGGCCTGCACAAAGAGCAAGGCGTCGTAGCGTGGTGCCGCCTACATGGCGAGCAAGACTCGACTTCGGCGAGATGATCTCCGACATGATGGTTCTCCAGAGATGCAGTGGAAGATTCGGTGACTGAATACGCATCCCGCAGGTTCCAGCCGACGAACTGGCCGCGCGCCGCTGTCGAAACGATCGGGAAGCTGTCATCGTTCTCCTAGAGTTCCCACGAAACCCCGGCGGGGCCGGCATTGACAATGGGGGTCGAGCCGAGCGTTTCGTGCTGGCCCGCGCAGGCGTGGATGTGGCCGCAGACGGCGAGCGCGGGTGACTTCGAGAGGATCAAGTCGCGCACCGCCGTGCTGCCGAGGCTCGAGCCCTGCCCGTCGCGATCGACGGCGCCTTGGGGCGGGGAGTGGGAGACAAGGATCGCCCCTTCGGGGCACCCGGCCAGGAGGGCCGTGGCCTCCTCTTCGGTGAAGTCGTAGCTCCAGGATCCGAAGGGCGTTACCGGTACGCCGCCTCCCAGGCCGAAGAAGGCGCGCCCGCCGAGCTCGACGCCGGTACCGTGCAGCACATGAGCGGCGGGCCAGGTCGAACAGGCGTCGCGGAGCTCGCCGAGAGTCTCGCCGTTTCCCGGTACGACAACCGTCGGGCAAGCCATCCCGCGCAGGACGCCGACGATCTCCTCGAGGCCACGATGCATCGTGGCGAAGTCGCCCGCGCCGACCGCGACGTCGGCGCCGGCCGACAGCTCGACCAAGTGTGCAGCCGCGGCGAGGTCGCGGTGGAGATCGCTAAAGAGGAGGAGCTTCATCCGGTGGACCGAAAAGACGACTTAGCGACAGGCACCGTGCTCAGGACGAGTTCATGAAGAACTCGGAGAGGACGTCACCTGCGGCGGCTCGGGCACCTCGGTGAAGACTTGATGAACCAGCTTGCCGCCGAGAAGAAGAATCCCCAGTGCGAGACATCCGATGTGAACGTAGGCCGCGACCCGAATTCGATTCTTCTGGCGCACGGCTCGGGCTGGGTCACCGTGCTGGGCCGCGGTGGCCGCGGAGAAGATCAGAATGCCCGCGACCGCGGAAACAACGAACAATCCAAGCAGTGTGAGAACCAGCCAGCGGCCTTCCGCCGGAACCGGAACGAGCTTCTCGAGCGTGTAGACGAAGCACGCGGCTCCTAATGCCAAGGTGTACTTCACCAAATCGATGATGGCCTTGAAGTCCATTCGGTGTTCCTCCGCGTCTCTAGCAGAAGCCGCAGGAGTCAATGATGATCCTTTTCGAGTTTGCGGAGATCGTCTCCTCCGACTGCCGAGCCACCGCCGTGCCGAGCATTCGCAGAGCGGTCTCGACGTCCTTCTTGACGATCTTCCCTTCCTCGGCCGGCGTCGCGACGCGGGCCTCGCGGATGCCCACGAGAGAGCTGACGAACGTACGCTCCAAGAAATGCTGTTCGTGATCGTGAATGTCGACGAGCCTGGCGAAGTCGATGCGCCGGAGTGGTTCCATCGCATCTCTCGCGATGCTCCAGCCCGCCCGCCTCAGCTCAGCGCTGATGTCTCTGCTGGCGCCAGAGTAGCTTCTCATTGCCACCTCCCAATGCTTGTTCGAACTTGCGACCCAGTCTATACCCCACCGATCAGCCGGTACTTCCGACTTCCAGGTGTTCTGACAAGGGGAGAGCCCCGCACCCCGAAACCAGTGCGTTCCGACCGCGCGCAATCCTACGTTTGGATAGTCTCCTCGTTGTGTTCCGTATGCGTGTCGACCTCGGGCCCAGGAGTCGCTTGGCTGGGCTCCAGACTGCAGCCTCGGCATGTGCCGTGGTCAGCATCGCCATCGCACTCGTCGGGTGCGGCGATGGGCTTCCGGGGTCGGCGGCGGAATCGGCGGCGACGCCACCCGCGGCTCGCATACCGCCTCCGAGAGTCGAGCCCGCCAGCCTCGAGCTGGTCAGAACCTATTCGGTTCCTGGATCGAGCCAGCGCGGTCGTCTTCTCTTGAACGATCTCGAGTATGAGAGCGAGCGCAAGTGGATCCTTGCGTCGGGAGATCTCGCCATCTTTGAGTTTCCCTTGGACCGTGGCGTGCCCGAGTTCGGAAAGACCGCCTTTTGGGCGCACACGGCGCCGCACCAGCTTCAAGGGTTCACGCACGTTCCTGGCATCGGTTCGGTTTCGGTCGAAAATCGAGAGAAGTTCGTATTTCTTGGATGGACGCGCGCTCCACTGCCGCCGGAGGTCTGGGACGTTGCCGGCCTGACCTTCGACGGGACGCATCTAGTTGTCGCGGACGCCGGCACCAACACCGTCCATCGGCTGCGGATCGAAGACAAGTCTCGACTTGTGGCAGTGAACGGATTTCAGCACCTGGGCGCCGGGCGCCTTGCCGCCGTGACCTGGGACGGAAGCCGGCTCTGGTCGGCCGACGAGTACAACCTCTACGCCTTGGATGGCGACGGTCGGATCGAGGAACGGTTCCGGCTGCCTGGAGTCCGCGTTAGCGGCATCGCCTTTGTAGGCCGAAGTCTGCTTGCGACTGCTCTGGAGGAGTACGAGATCTACAGTCTCGCGTTCCGCCGACCTTGATGGCGGCTGGCGATCCGCCGGAGATAAGGAAAACTTGGGTGACAGGATCCCTATCCTTTGGATGGACGGGCGAGCCGGCCCTTGGCGGCAACTCGGGGCGGACCAGCCGGCCTGTCGGTAGCCTCAAGAAGACAGGCATCCTTCTATGAGTCGGTCGGTTGGCGTCAAGAGTTTCGTTTCTTCTTTTTGTAGTTTTCCTTAGGTTTGGATCGAGGCTTGGGACGAGCTTCTATTCGCACTCTGTAGGGTTCTTCTTTGAACCGGTGCATGGTGAGTTTTGCGTCCGTTTAGGAATCGATGCTCCCATCTGTCACACGGTGTCGGGGCCACCAAGGATACTTTCGGAGTCATCGAACCTCTCAATCCGTCCTTGCTTGTTGGTCGTCTAGTTATCTCTTCTACGCTGCCTTGGGAAAGGCTCGGAAGCTCTCACCTGTCACCCACAGCCTGTGGAGCAACACCGCGATCTTCCTAGCTAGCGCGACCACGGCCTTGCCCTTACCCAGCCTCTCGACCAGGCCCTCAGCCCATCTCTTGAGTGACGACTCTTTGCGACAGTTCAACGCCGCATGAGCTGCCTGCACCAAGAGTCTGCGCATCTCCGAGTCGCCCTCGCGAGTGATCCGGCCCCTGACCTCATGCCCTCCTGAGCTGCGAAGCGACGGTCTCAAGCCCAGACACGCTCCGACGTCGCGGCTTTTCTCGAACCGATCCGGACGATCCATCCAGCCGACGAACGCAAGGCTCACCAGAGGCCCCACACCAGGAACCGTCTGCAGCCGACGGACCAGCTCGTTTGATCTCGACTCGGAGATGAGGTCGTCTTCGAGATGGTGGATCCGATCGGTCAGCTCGCCGATTGTCGTTACCAGAGGTTCGAGCGCTCCCAACAGGCCGGCTTCGACCGACATCGACGCGTACCGAGCCACGAAGCTCTTCGCCGGACATGAGGGCACTCGGTAGCCCTGTGCCCGCAGCGTTCCGCGTACGGAGTTGATCAGCGAGGTCCTGGTCTTCACCAGACTCGTTCGGACCCGAAGACGCGTCCGAAGCTCTTGGGCCTCACCTGTGCGCTGGTAGACTGGTCGAAGCAAACCCAGATCCAACCGGCTCAAACGAGCCAGGATCTCGGCGTCGATTCCGTCCGTCTTCAGGGTCGATTCCGCGATCAGACGTACCCGGCGTGGATTGACCACCATCACCTCATGGCCGAGCTCAGACAGCAGTCGATAGACCCAGGGTGTGACCGGACCGCTCTCGAGCGTCACCTGCGAGCGTTCCCGATTGGCGAAGAACCTTCGCAGGCCCGTCTCGGTCGTCGGAACCCGCCGGCGAACCGTCACCTCACCGTCTTCTGATACGCCACACACCTCGCTGTACTTCGAGTGAACATCGATGCCAAGATACTCCATGGTCGGTCTCCTTTCTCGGCTCTGATGCCGATTCTTGGTTATCTCCAACTGGCACAGTGTCCCAGCTGGAGACCGACCGACTCATCTCATCTGTCACCCTGTCTCCCAGATTTGCCGCGCGATCTGTCCGAGTCTTCAGCGGAGTCAACCGTCAGGCAACGAGGCCAGAAGCTCGTCCCACTCGGGCGTGTTGCGCAGTGCCTCCCAGGCGGAATCGGCCTCGAGCGGGGAACATCGGTCAGGGTCGCCTACGGTACACGGAAATATGCTAATATGTGGTTATGCGGACAACGGTCGATCTTCCCGACGAGCTCTACCGGCAGGTCAAAGCCCGCGCCGCACTTCAGGGGATGAAGCTCAGGGAGTTTGTCGAGGCTGCACTCCGGGAGGCGCTGTACGGATGGGCACGTCCAGGCGAAGTGCGTGAGTCCGAAGTGGCTTTTGCACCGGATGTTTCCGCCCTTGCCGAGGACTGCGTTCTGCCGTTGATACTGGGTGAAACCACAGCCGAGCTTCGCGCGATCGACGGACACAGAATCGACGAGATCCTTACCGAAGGCGACGAGGCGGATGCGGAACTTCCTAGCCGACGTTAACGTCTGGCTGGCTTCCGTCGTCGCCGAGCATCCGCATCACGAAGAAGCCCTGGCTTGGTGGCGGGGCCAGGTTCTCCCGGCGGGCGGGCGAGTCGTATTCTGTCGCTTGACGCAGCTGGGCTTGCTCCGGCTGCTGACCAACGAGCGGGTGTTGGGACCTGCCAGGCGGACGATCCGCGAAGCTTGGACGGTCTACGAGCAGGCAGCCTCACAGCGAGCCGTGGCTTTCGCGCAGGAGCCCGAGGGACTGGAACCAAGGCTCGCGGTCCTATGTGGCCGGGATGGTTCCTCGCCGAAGTTCTGGACGGACGCGTATCTGGCGGCGTTTGCTCAGGCCGAGGGTTTGACGCTGGCGACTTTTGATCGTGGCTTCGCCCGCTTTCCGGATCTCGAAGTGGCAGTACTTGGCGGTGAGTCTGATCGCTGATTGCTAATCGTTGAGCCATCGATCGAATCCGATCGAAAGAACTAGGAACAAGGCGTTTCGCTCCCAGGGGTTCGGTTTCGACGAGGTCTGAGAACAAGTCTGTGGGAGTCGAGGATGTTCGGCAGTCGGTCGATGGCGCGACGATGGTGTCGACCCCACTCGACGCCGAGACGGCCAAGGATCGTGCGTCGGTCCCGAATCGGGTGCGGTGCTGCGGTTGGCTCCTCGCCGCTTTCGTCGTCGGAGCACCGGCTTGGGCACATGAGGACAGCCACTTCTCTCTAGCTTCAGACGGGACGATCTTGGAGTATCCGGATTCGTATCGTCCCGCGAGCTTGTCGATCGAGGATGGTGGCGAGGAGCTGGAGCCCCGAGTGACGCTATCTACTGGAGGTTCGACGCTCGCGCTGCCGCCCTGTCTGGCGGAACTCTTTGTGCAACCGCCTGACATGGAGCCGACTCTCAGGGGATCCTGGTACCACGATCTCTCGACCTTGCCTCCGTATCTGGTCGTGGATCTACCCTACGAGCGGGTATTGGATACCGGCGAGGTTCACGCACACCAATTCATGTTCAACATGCGAACCGCGGAGTTGCTCGAAGTGCGGCGGGTCCTCAGTGACGGCCGGAACAGCTTGAACCGGAAGCTGGTTCTGAAGGAGTTGTGCTCGGCGGAGGAACGGGCAGCCGTCCGACGTCGCCCGAACGCAGCGGGAGTCGGACTCTTGCTGGGCGGCTCTGTGATGAGTCTGGCGGGGCTTGCGCTGTGGATAGTGTTTTCGCGGGGGGAGCGGTGGGATGACACTCTTTCCTTGACCTCTCGGATCGGGCGCCTGGTTCTGCCAGGTTGGCCCCGAGGCGTCGGTGCCTGGTTGTTGCTCGGCGGTCTGGGAACCGCGCTCTTGTCACTTGGAGTCATGCCGAACTTCGTGCTCGCTCGCCACATGCATCTCGGGGGGATCGCAACGATTCCGCTGGTCGCCTTCGCGGCGGCGGCAGTCGCTGTCACCCTCGCCGGATCCTGGAGTGAATCAGGCAAGGCCGTGGTTCTGGCGATCTTCTTCGTGGTTGCCGGTCTCGTAGTCACCGAAGTGATCGAGGTGAAGGGCTACTTCTTCCATTGGCTTGCTATCGGGACCGTCGTCCTGGGCGTTCTCCTTTGGCGCGCGTGGAAGGCAGAGCTGGCCACGAGAGCGGTGGAGCTTTCGATCGTCGCGTCTCTCGTCCTGGTTCTTCCCTGGCTGTACTTCCACGCGAAAGAGCTCGAGGGACTCTGGTTCTTCGGTTTCGGAGCGGGCCTAACGCTGGTGGCGCTGGTGTCAGGCGCCGCGGTCCATCTGACCACCGCGAGGCTCCGCCACAGCATTCACGGTCGTGAGTGGGCGCGGGCGGGACTGCTCCTGATGGCCTTGCCTGTTCTGGCGACGATCTTCTTGAGCGTTGTGTATGTGACAACCAAGTTGTTCTACTAGGTTCTCCAGGATTCTGTACAATCAGACCATGCGTTGTGCTGAGCTTCCAACGCAGCTTCGAGAGTCGCAAGGCCGGCAGGCGAGGCCTTGGGCGGTGGCCTCGGCCCGAGGCGTTGCTATCGCCCTGGCTGCTGTCGTTGCTCTGACCGCGACAGCGCCACAGGCCGCGGCGGGGCCCAAGAGGCATCAGAAGAACCAGAAGCCTCCGGTCAGCCTGGGCACCTCGGGAGGCAATGTCGAGAACATCTCCTTCGTGGCGTGCTGTTCGGGCACCCTTGGGGCGCTTGTCGAGAAGAACGGCTTGCTGCACATTCTCTCGAACAACCACGTGATTGCCCGCAGGAACCAGGCGCGCGCCGGCGAGGCGATCAGCCAGCCCGGCATGATCGACTCGGGCTGCCGGGTGGCGGAAAACGATCTTGTAGCCGACCTCTATCAGTTCAAGAAGATAAAGTTCGGCGGTGGACGCAACAAGGCGGACGCGGCTCTGGCTCAGGTGCGGGACGGCATGGTGAAGTCGAACGGCCACATCGTCGGTATTGGCGTTCCGGGTACAGGCGTTGTGCCGCCCAAGGTCGGATTGGCGGTCAAGAAGAGCGGCCGCACCAGCGGCTTGACGCGCGGCACGGTGGAGGCCTTGAATGTCAGCGTCACGGTCGGAATGTCGGTTGAGTGTGGATCCGAGGAAACCAAGGACGCCCGGTTCACGAACCAGATGGTCATCTTTGGCCGTAGAGACAAGCCCTTCAGTGAGCCGGGTGACTCGGGCGCCGTCGTCTACGTGGATCGGAAGCGCTGCCCGGCGGCGGTTGGCCTCTTGTTCGCCGGCGCGCGCACGCTGCTCGGCACCAAGGTCACTCTGGTGTCGCCCATGAACGGCGTGCTCAAGGCGCTTCGGGGTGTGAAGCCGCGGGGCAAGGTTTCGCTGGTGGGCTGTAGCGCCGAGCCCGAGCCGGAGTCGGCGACCCTTGCCGTTGACCGCGAAGCACGGTTGCGCCACCGGGCGATGAGGAAGCTCGAAGCGATCCAGAAGCGCACCGAAGACGGGATCCTCGCGATCCCAGGAGTGCTCGGCATGGGCATCGGCGCCGGTGATCGCGACGCGGAGACAGCGTTCAAAGTCTTCGTTTCCACCCGGGCTCCGGAGGCCCTGCTTCAGGTTCCAGCCGCGATCGATGGCGTTCCGGTCGAAGTCCTCGTGACCGAGCCCTTCGTCGCGGAGTGCCCAGAAATAGGGTGACAGGATACCTATTTCTCCGGTTGGCCGGCTGCAGGAGATAGGTATCCTGTCACCCTATTTCGCCGGCGGGCGAGGGGCTTTCTAGATTCCAGTCGCTCGACTGTGGTTTTCGAGGCACGGAGCCTGTCGGGGTATTTCGAGGGAACCTTATGAACTCAGATGGACTGCAGCGGTAGCAATCCGTGAGGTGCGATGGGGCCGACTCACGGAATCTCTGGGAGGGGCTGGATGGGTATCAGAGGTTGCTCCAGGTCAAGAACCTTCGGATCGATCTGGACAAACGCTCTCCGAAACGCCTGATCCAACTGCGCTGTCTTCTGGATCAACTCCTGGAGCTCGTCGCGTCTTTGGGCTTGCCGATGAGCTTCGATCTTCTCCAGGAAGCCGTCACGCTTCTTCGGCTCCTGGCCGAGGAAGCGCACGAAGACGCGAGCCTTGTCTTGGGGACCGAGAGCCCAAGAGGTGATGATGCGGTCGTCACCGCAACGGAACGACTCGAGCCACGAAACGAAGTCCAGCTTCTCGAGGTCGTCGAGATGGGCCTGCTTGTCTTCCGCCGCTCGGAGGAAGGCGCTCCTGCGAAGGGCATGGACGGGATTGATCACTTCGCCCAGCCTGCCGGCGGGCTCGCCTTTGGAGGATGGCTGAGCGCCGGAGTCGATCACGACAACCACTATTCCTCTTGCCTGGAGTTTTTCGGTGATCGACGAGGCTCGCCGCTGAAGCTCCAAGTCAAGAGGATCACCACCGTCCTCCTTGCTCCAAGCGTCGAGCCCGGCAAGCACACCTGTCAGCGTGTCTAGGCCGGTAACGTCGAGAACGCCACCGTCGAGAATGTGACGGGCACTCTCGAGTGTGAGACGCCCGACTGGCACGCTCCAAGGGAAACTCGCCGACAGTCGGACGGCGTCGGCAAGGGAAATCTCGTAGGCGCCGTGGTCGCTCAGGGAGGTGGGACGCTCCGATTTGTCGAGGTGAGCGTTTCGGCTCGCAAGGAGGCCTGGCGGTAGTGGTGGAAATCCGATCGCCAACCTGGTCCCGAACTCGACCGCCGTTGCATTCAGTATCAGGAGGGGTGGCGGAGGTAGGTCCGGACCGAGTCGGATGTCGCTGCTGGTGGAGAACTCCGACCACTCGAATTCTCGCTCCCAGAACCTGCTGAGGCTCTGGCCACGCCGTTGTCTCGGGTCCAGAATTCCAACCAGGATCGGGGCAATGAAGTCCGTATTCATCTCGTCCACGAACCGGCTCTGGAGGACCCAATCTGGCAAGGGCGCTGGAGAGTCGGCGAGCTCTTGGAACGCGTTGCTCAGGCTTGCGTCCGCGGCCCTGGCAACAAGGGCCGGCGCCTCCTGGCGCACCCTTTTGTGCTGGTCCTCTGCGCGACTGTGCTGCCAGGAATAGGGCCCTCCGCTGCCGGTTCGTTTCCGCAGGTCGGTTTGAGTCGCGAAGTAGCTGCTCGCGAGACTCCCTCCGGAGACGCTGCTGATCAGTAGTATCCGGTCCGCGAGCGAAGCGCCTTCGATTTCGGTTCGGCGCAGCGACTCGAAGACCAGAGCGCTGAATAGGGCGGCACGAGATCCGCCGCCGCTGGCGGCCACAACGACGGCCGGGCCGTTCGGCGGCAGCGAGTCGAGCTTCCTGTCGATTGCGTCGAACCATCGTGTGGCGAGTGAGGCGGCCGGCCGGGAATCTTCGGTTTCGTGGCTCGGAGTAGCTCCGACTGCGGTTTGCGGGGTTGCCGAAGCCGCCGGCGTCCCGATGGCGGTCGGTTTCCAGGAAAACGGCAGGAGAAGGGCTACGCCCAAGGCTAGGGGGCGAGCCAACGCAAAGCCCGATGAGGAGAGAACATCTAGGGCGCGGCCGACGGCAACCAACATGAAGACAAGCTGGAGTAAGGCCCAGATCGAGTAGGTGCGGTAGGTGATCCACGAGACGTTATCGGCCAGACCCCAGACAGCCCATCCGGCGAAGTAGAGTCCGGCGACGGCCACAAAGAGGCGCAGCAAGGTCTCTCGCTTTCGAGCGCCGCCGGGAAAGGGAACCTTCGACAAGTGATGCCGGATCGGCGCACAAATCGCCGCGGCGACTAGGAGAAGGATGGGCAAGTAGAGGCGAGCGGCATTCACGAGGCCGTGCCGATGGCTGCCGTGGCTCGGATCTGCGGTCAGGAAGAAAAGTGTGAAGGCGATCAGAACGAATCCTCCCGACACGATCCATCCGGCCAGGACCGGCGATCGAGAAAGCGTACGGATGGGCCCCTTGAAACTGTCCCGCACCGGGTCGATCAGCTTCAGAAGGTTGACGTCGAAGAAGATGGCGACCGTAAGAAAACCGAACCAAGCCAGCCGAACTTCGAACTCTCCGTCCTTGATCGCAGAAGGAAGCTCGAACAGGAGGTTGTGAACCTGTGGGATCCAGAACAGTGTGCAGAACCCCAGCACGCCGGTAATAAGCGTCAGGAGGTGACGTTGAATTGTGGAGCCTACGGCAGCCGCTGGCTCTCGCAGGTGCGAGCTCACTTCCATGACCCGTTCCTCCAAATGGATCCGATGAACTTTGTCAGAACCTTACCATTTCGAGTGGGCGGCTCGTGGGCGAGGCTAGCCTTGCGGCCCAGACCTCTCGAAGGGTGCGCCGGGAGCGACCGTGCCCTCTACCAGGAACCGAACTGGCCGCGAAGCGGCTTGGCGAAGTTCTCGGCGATCTTGCGGAACGCTGCTCGTTTCGGGTGGATCTCGTCGTTCCAATCCGTCGCGGAGAGCGTGCCTCGGTGATCCACGTGGACGAAGTCCGTCGCGCGGTCCGCGACCGATTCGAGCATCTTGTTGAACTCGTCGATCAGCCAGCGGATGATCAGCCGGCCGTCCTCGGCTGAAGCGCCGTGCTTATCGAAGTGCGGTTTGAGCCAGGGCCCAAACTTGAGTCCCCACATCTTGGCAGGCTTGCCGGAGGGGATGGCGTAGTCGTAGCCATGAGCGTAGATGACGCAGCCGGGGCGGTTGCGGTCTCGAATCCTGGCGAGCTCCAGATAGGCGTACTTCAATTGCTGGATGCGGCAGCGAGCCAGGGGCTTGTCGAGGAACTGCTCGCCGCTTCCGGTCGGCACATCTTTGAGGAGTTCGCCGAAGCCGGCCCCGAGGATGTCGTTGCCGCCTCCGCTCAAGAGAAGCGCCTGGACAGGGAAGTCGCGCAAGCGCTTGGCCAGCTTGGTTGTCTGTTTCCCGTGCAAGATCGAAAGTAGCTCGTCACCACTTCGTTCGAGGCGCAGCAGCGAGATACTGCGTCCGGCCATCGTGTCGAGATGATCGATCACGTTGTGGTGGGCCGGGAAGGAGAACCACGAATCTCCTTCGCTGATCACCACCGGCCAGTCCGGATGCTGCTTGATGGACGGGGCGAAGAACTTGAGAAGCTGACGCTTCTGCTTCCAGGTCAAGTTTGGCACGTGGCCCTCCTCTCTAGTCGGCGTTCCGCGCCGGCGCCTTCGGCCGGCCCGGCGTCGGGTAGCTAGAGGACTGGACGGACGCGTTGGCGGAATTCCGGGGGAGTGGTTCTGATCCGCGAGGTGGTGAAGCGTGGGCCGGGCCCCGGGGTCCGCCGAAGGGTGGATGGCTTGGCAGCCATCAGTCGACGGGAATGAACGAGGGTCAGCCGATCAGTCGAGGTTGACTCCAAGAATCTCCTCGTGCTCGTCTGCCCAGGCCTCGATCCACTTTCGGTTCAGGGCATGGCCCAAAAGCGCAACTCGCGAGGTTCTGTTCTTGCAATCAATCAATCCAGAGCCGATACCAACAACCTTGCCCTTGGTGTCCTTGGAGAGTTGGTAGACGCCTCCGCCGCTGTCCGAAGCGCAGAGAGCGGAACCTCCCTTCGTCTTGCCGACGCCATTCGTGGAGTAGACTGTTGCCTTTCCGTACGAGAACTCGAGATCCAGCGCAACGACGCCCTTGCACTCTGTGCAGCCGAAACCGCTCAAGACGAGGGTGTCGCCCTTGTCGATGTAGGCATCAAGAGAAACGGCTACAGGCTCAAGATCCCACTCGCTAGAGGAGCAGATGGCAACATCGACGGCAGCCTGCGCATCGGGATCGCAGTGGGAGCAGCTCCCCGTACAGGCGGAGCACTCCTTTCGTAGCTCCATGTAGTCGGGGTGCAAATCGCAACTGCCTGTGACTCCCCCAATCTTCGGAAGAAGTATCTTGTCCGGCTTCCAGAATACATGGGCTGCGCTCAGCGCGACCTTGGGCCCGACGGCGACCATAGAAGCCAAAGGGTTGAGATTGATGAGCGCTTCTGGCGGCCAAGCACTCGAGTCAAGAACGCCATCGGGGTCCACTACGCGGAAGTCTTCGCGTAGATCTTCAATCGGGGCGAAGGACAGCGTGTCGGATTCGCTCATGGGGACCTCCTGCGGCTCGCCTCCGCGCCCAAGAGCGAGTAGGCCAATGGTCAGCGGAACAGCTACGATTGTGGCGATTCGAAGTCTTCGCGTCATCTGTTCTAGTTCTTCGAAGCGATGCGGAAGAGCACCGGTGGACAGGCGCTCAGGTTGGGTCGGGTCGGCATTCCACCCCCGGTGGGCCGTTTATGCAAAACTGATCTCTGCTTCGCCGGGAGGGGTCTCCTGGTGAGCTCGTAGTAGGCGCTGATGTCGGGATCGAAGGACTTGTTTGCCGCAGCGGAGTCGAAGGGACAGAGATTGCTGGCGGCGATCTGTCCGTCGGGCTTGATGGCGAGTCTTTCGCTTCGTCCGGACGAGTTCGTCCGGGCCGTGATGATTGCGGTCGTATTTTCTTCTTCACGGACGAGTTCCCAGCGGACCACTTGCGCGAAAGGACTCACCTTGGGGCCACTAGCGTCATCCTTCGGATACAAGTACCAATCTTCGTCGGTCAAAGTAGGAACGGAGAGTCGTCCGCCTTGCAGGATCCATCTGCAGCCAAGTCCTTGGGGAAGAGTAGATGAGAGCCACTTGGCCAGATCGACAGGGCCCTTGATGTCCAACTCGAAAATCTCGGTGGAATCGATGTTTGGGCAGGTGTTGGGAGCATCTTGGATGCTGAGCTCTTTGCCTTCCAGAGGCCAAACGCCGAGCGCCTGATGTTTCCCATTGGGGTTCTTCGTGTCCTGGAAGAAGGTGGAGAAGCTCCAGTGAGATCGCGCTTCGTCTGCCGTCCGGAGCGCTGGATATTGAAAAATCACCACTGGGTCGTGCTTGCACAGCCCGAGACTAAGGAATCGATGAGGTGCCATTCCTAGCACCACTATCGCGTCCTCGACTTGTACGAACGCGAAGAGTCCGACGAAGTCAATCGTAAGCTTCGATCCCTTGTTCGCTTTCTTGATCACATTGAGCTCCTTTCCTTGGATGGTGAGACCACTAGCTGGAGATGCCATTCGTTGGAGGGCCGTGGACTCTCCGTGAAGGCTCGCAATTGAACACGCCGAAGAGCCTCGATTGGGGAGACATCCGATCGAAGCTCCCTGTAGAACTGGTACATGAATTCGGCCGCCTCTGCATCTTGGAGACTGCCGATGCTAACCAGCACGAAAGGCACCGCCGCCCTCACGAACGGCGTCGCGAGAGGAACTGCGCGATAGTCCTCCAAGTCGATGCGCTTCCCTGAGTTGCAAGCAGCCAAGACGACAAGTTGGAGTCTCGACAGGCGGCCCGGGTGCAGATCGGCAGCTCGTAGCAGGCCCGTTGGATAGCCGGGCTCTTCAGGTGCGAGGACGAAGGCGCCACCGACAGCGGACGGCAGGGCCGTGTGACTCGCCAGGTGCAGGATGTTGGCTCCCGGAAGCTCCGCTTGTAGGCGCCCAGGAGTTGCCTCCGAACCGATGAGCGCGACGATTTCGGGATAGAGCTCCGATAGGCGCTCGACCTCCAGTAGCGATGAAGGCAGGCGCGGAAGCCAAGAGAGGGCCTTGTGGATCTCCGGATCCGCAACGGCCACGATCCCGTCGTCCGCGTTGATGCTCGTCGCTAGGGAAGTGCCGCCACAAAGCCAACTTCCAATGTCGGGCGTAGCTGCGGTCGCGTATCTATGCGCCAGAGGCCGGCCTTGCTCGTCTTGAAATGCCGGAAAGGGTAGGGAGTCGATCGGAGGTGTTGCGCTGACAAGCACCGTTGAGGCAGGAGCAAGAAATGCCTCGAGCGGTTGCCACATCAAGGCCCAAGCGCGGCGCAATGCTCCCTCTCGGGCACTGTCGCTAGCAATTGCCTGCGGTGCCAGTTCGCGAGCCAGGTTCGAGATGTCTTGCGGCGTTGCCTGTAGGCGTACGATCTTCTGGCTGTTGCCGCGAACGACGAGAGCGAGTACTTGGTCGCCGATAACGGAGTATCGGATGATCGCGGTCCCTTTGGGCGACATCCAGCTATCCGAACCGCAGGAGACTTCCTGCCCCTGGCGACCCACCTGGGCCCCGCGCTCGCTCGTCAGCAGGGCCTGAACAGGATCACGAAGCTCTGTTAGCTGAAAGGCGGCAAGCTCGTGTAAGGCGATATCAAGATTTCGCGCAAGAGGGTCGACGAACCTTCCCAGCGGCACTGAGGACAAGGCGACCTCGTAGAGTCGGACGGCAGCTAGAAGATCCTGCTCAGCCGCTTCCGGATTTCCGAGTTCGGCATGAAGCCTTCCGCGCTCCAAATGCAGCTCGGGCAGGAACCTGCTCGAGAGGCTGGAGAACGCGTCAATCGCCTGGTCCAGGCGATCGACGCGCTCAGGATCCGGCCCTTCCAAGACTCGGCTCTCGGCCAGCAGGACGCCTGCCTCGACCAGGCCTCTGGCGTGTTGGTCGGTGATTTGCTCTGTCCACCGACTTGCAGCTCGAAGCTGTTCGCTCGCTGCGCTGACCTGGCCAATTGCGGCGAGTGTTGTCGCGCTTCTGTGCATTGCTTCAGCCACTGCCACTGGATCCTCCGTGGCTCGGGCATGTGCCACAGCCTCCCGCTGCAGATAGGTCGCGCCTAGCGGTTGGGCCATGCGGCGTGCAAGTTCGGCGGCTTCGTCGAACAGCGCGTGTTTCCGGCGTGGGTTCTTGACTGCGTGGCTTCGCGCGAGTGCGTTGAGAAGTCGGTTGCCGGCCTCGGTCCGTTCGCCGAGTTGACCCAGAAGGTCGGCGGTCAGAACGCCCAGAAAAGCGGCCTCCTCGTCTAGGCCCAAGGTGTCGAATGCTGAAAGCCCAAGCTCGTAAGAAGCGAAAGCTCCATCGAGGTCGCCCGTTGCGGCTCCGATCAAGCCGATCATCCACTCGGCGTAAGCGCCCAGGCGAAGGAACCCGTGCTCAGTTGCAAGACGTCGAAGTTCTCGAAGCTGTCGGCTCGCGTCTCGGTAGTCCCCCTGCCAATAACTGCATACGGCCAGGTAGTAGTCCACCCAGTGGGTTAGAGGATTTCCCTGTCCTGCGAGGCCAGTTCGAGCAAAGTGAAACGACTCGCAGGCCTCCTGGACTTGCCGAGCCTGGTAGCGGTCGCGAGCCTCAAAGAACGCCAGGACACTCTTCCTGGCATCGTGTTGGATGACGGCGTCGGTAATCTTGCTCGGGAGGTCGTCTCGAAGAGACTCGGCAATCCGGCGTCCAAGCAAGTGGGCCTGGTGTGTCCGTCGGCCCTGTTTCGGACGTGTTCGACTCATTCGTCGTAGCGAGTCTTCCCAGCGGTCGTAGAGGGAATCACTAGGTTGGGCACTGTTGTCCTGAGCGTCGCGGCCTTGGGAAGCGGCCCCTCCCCGCATAGCCGTCACTAGCGCACCGAACTCGTGTGAGCGTTGGTCAGCGCGCCCTGAACTGACTTCGCTCAAGAGCTGGGTCGCTTGGTCATGAAGACCCAAGCGAGCGAGGATCAGCGCCTTGTTGAGGTTTGCCTCTACAAGCTCAGGGGCGAGTTCGAGCGCCCGTTCGCAGCTCGCCAGTGCCGCGAGGACATCGTCAAACGAGTCGTAGGATTCGCCTCGTGCGTAGAGCGCAGCCGCCAGATCCGACTGCAATTGAGCATTCGCCGGATCAAGCTGCGCAGCCTGTTGGAGAAAGCGAACCGCTGCGTCGAAATCATCTCGATCCGCTAGCCAGTGGAGCCTCCAAAGGCCGAGAGCCCACAGGGCGTCGGGATCTTTGGAGGCGCCGTAGCGTGCCCGCAGCCTGGCTGCAGCCGATTCTGCTCCGCGTAGATCAGGAGTACTTCTCTGGGGACATCGGGCCTGGAAGGGATCAAGCGCTTCAGATGCGTTGGAGCAGGGGCGGTGCTGAGCTGGCACCGTGAGCAGAGGCAATATCGGACGGTACTCAGTGTCTAGAGGGATCGTGCGACCCAGGGTCCCAGTGCCTCGAGTGCAACTCGCGAATAACGCCACTGTGCACAGGGCCATTGTGACTACCGTTCCTGGATGAGTCTTCACGGCACGCTCTTGATGAGACGACGGGGATGAATCACGAGAGAAACTCGAAGGCTTTCCGTGTATTCGAGACGATGTCGATGATGAGAGTGTACAGGTGGATAGCGGGTGCGGCATTGTGCTTCTCTGCTTCGAACTCTGCGGGTGTTAGAGACGGACAAGTTGTTTGCTTTCTCTAGTTCGTACGCTTCCTCCCGCTACAATCCGCTCCAGTGAGCGAGCCGATGGAGCCGAGCGAGGTTTTCGAGCGGGAGCTGCCCCTGATCGAGCGCGTGATCGCCTCGGTCTGCCGGCGGAACTGTTGCTTCGGCGATGAGGCCGAGGACTTCGACGCGACGGTAAAGCTCAAGCTGATCGAGAACGACTACGCGGTGCTGCGGAAGTTCGCGGGCAGGAGCAGTCTGTCCACGTTCTTGACGACGGTGATCATGAATCTCTTCCGGGACTACCGGATCGCCAAGTGGGGCAAGTGGCGGCCGTCGGCTGCGGCGAAGCGAATGGGCGCGGTCGCGGTTCAGCTCGAAACGCTGGTCAGCCGTGACGGGCTTGTCACGGCCGAGGCGATCGAGATTCTGAAGACGAACTTCGGACTCGAGGAAGATCGGGACGAGCTCTACCGGATCGCCGAGCAGCTTCCACATCGGACCAAGAGGCGGTTCGAGGGCTCGGACGTTCTCGAGACTCTAGGGGCCTCGGACGGCGTCGAGCGGAGAGTGGTGGACGGTGAGATGGGCGAGGCGGCGCGGCAGGCGGAAGCGGCTCTCGACCGGGCTCTAGCCGACCTCGAAGCGGAGGATCGTCTGTTGCTGAAGCTGCGGTTCGGGGAGGGATTCACGGTGGCGCAGATCGCGGCCCGGCTCAACTTGCCGCAGCGACCGCTCTATACACGCTACGAGAAGAGCCTTCGATCGCTGCGAGCCCGAATGGAGAAGGAGGGTGTGTCGACGGGCGACGTGCGCCGGATCCTGGATTGGGACCGGCTGGACTTGAACGTCGAGTACGACGTTCCCGATGGGCCGGACGGGAATCCGCCGGAGGCGTCCGTCTAACGTCACGGGCGTGGTGTGATCGAGCCGAGGATCGCGAGAGGAAGGAAATGAGCGACCAGCCAACCAGCCCGGCATGCCCGACTCTGGAGGATCTTGCCGCCTTCGTGGACGGCCGCCTCGAGGCAGGCGAGCGCGAGGCCATGGTGACCCATGTGTCCGAATGCGAGCGCTGCTACGAGGTCTACGCCGAGACACTTCGCTTTCAAGAAGAGGAGGCGCGGCGCTCGGCCGCCTGGGCCGAGCCGGCCGATCTTGACGCGGCCCGCACTCGCCGGCCCCGTGGCTTTCGTGGTGGCTGGCTTGTTGCTGGAGCTGCTGCTGCGGCCATCGTGGCGATGCTGCTCTGGACGCCGCTACTGGACGGGATCTGGGATCGCAGGGGTGCCGGCGCGGGTCTTGACGTCGCGGATCTCGGCCGCCAACTAAGTGCGTCGGATTCCACCGTCTACGACGCGGCCGGCTGGTCCTACGCCCGAAGCTCGGGCGGCTTCTCGGTCGGTCTCGACGAGCGTGAGCGCTCCTTCCGGCTCGGCGTGCGCCTGGTTGATTTCGAGGTCGCGCTCCAGCGCGGCGACGCCGGCCAGGCCCTGGAAGTACTGCCCGAGCTCACCGATCTCGCCGGCTCGTTCGAGCTCACCGAGCACATCGTTTACTCGTACGGTCATCTGCGTGACCGCCTCGAGGCGGGAGAAGCGCCGGAGAGCTTGCTCGATCTGAGCGGCCAGACAGCGGGCTTTCTCGAGGACGCCGCCGACGCGAGCTATCTAGGCCTGGGCAAGTGGGCGGAGGCCGGTCGCTTGGCGGCCGGATCCGGGGACCTGAAGTTCCTCCAGGGCCGAGCGATTCGGCGGGCGCCCGAGCAGTGGGTGGGACTGGAAATTCCTCCATCCGCTTCCGGGGCGCTGAGCGAGCTTGGCGAGCGCCTGGCGGACCGACCGGAAGCCGCCGACCTCCCCGAGCTCGAAGCGGCCTTTTCCGCGCTCGTCGCCGGCGCCGGCAGTCGGTAGGGCGAGAGTCCAGCGGCGCCGGGCGGAGCGTAGTCGCAGGTCTCTCCCAGACGCAGGGCGCGAGTGCTGCTGCAGGCTGCGGTCCCCGGGACGGTTGACTGTGGGGTGCCGTGGACGGCTGGGTGCTCTGAGTCGGCGCCGTTGTGAAAAGAGTGCGACCGGTCCGTCTCTCTTGGGGAACCGCCAGACTCTTCAAAGGAGGACGCCGTGATTTTGTCGATTCTTCGAAGTGTTCGGGTCCGAATTGCTTTCGGACTGACCCTCTCCTGCATCCTGCCGCTAGTCTTTGTCGCGCCGGCCGATGCAGCCCCTACGGCGACATCGAGAGTCTCCGAGTACGGATATCCGGAGTCGGTCGAGTATCGTGTGGTTCCAAACGCCATAGCCGTCAAGTTCTCGAATCCCGCTTCGGTGGCCAAAGTTGCGAAGGTCGACTTGAAGGGAACTTGCGCGAGTCTGGAGTACAAGGGGACCCTCGACACGGCGAAGTCAATCGCTCGCTTCAATGCGACCTGCTCGAAGGTGCAGAAGTCGGACGGCAAGGCTTCGACGAACAAGAAACAGAAGGGTTCAGCCAACTCAGCCGGTTCGACCGCGTCGGGAGCTTCCAAGGACTCTCCGTGTAGCGAGGCCCAGCTCATGCTGGCGGCACGTACTGTCGTCGACAAGCTGAAGGACGCCGTTGCCGGCGGCCTCCTGATCGACCTCGAGACTGGCGAGCGGGTGATCCTGACCGACGACTTGATCGTGCAGTTCGATCACGTCAAAGGCCCCGGGCTGAGTGCCCTCGGGAACTATGAGTTTCGAACGGCGGATCCCTCCTTGAGTGGCTTCGGCTTCTTGTATCGGTTGGTTCCGGCGAGCGACCCGGTGCGGAGCTTGGTGGAAGTTGCGGACGATGTCAAAGCGAAGAATGTCGCTCGTTTCGAACCGAGAATTCTCCGATTGGAACCCGGTGCGATCGCGAAGGGGTTCAACGCCTGGCTCAAGCAGCAACAGCAGAATTTCACCGGGTCGGTTTCCCTGAGCTTCGCTGGAAATGAATCCGTGGGTAAGGAGGATCACAAGCTAAGCACCGACATTGCTCTCAGCCGCGGGATCTACCCGGGACAACTCCGGGTATCGGCGGGTGCCGAGGTGCGGTTAAGAGACGATGAGGTGTCCGAAGACGTCACCAAGATCCTCGTCAATTACGACTACTACTTCGAGGACTGGCTCGAGGTCTATGGATTTCTCGAACGATTCACCAATAGCTTTCTTGGGATCTCAGAGCGCTATGAAGGCGGAGTGGGAATGAACCTCGAGTGGGACCTTAAGCGTAAACGGAGTCCCTGGTTCGAGGGGGGACTGTCCTACCTGGTCTATGACGATCCAGCGAGGAGAAAGACGAGCCCCAGACGCTGGCAGACCTTCTGCGACGAGAACGACGCTCGCCGACGGGAAATCTTGGTTGACCGGCAAACGCAGAAATATCTCGACCACTATCGAGAGGTGATGCGCGATGAGCTCTTCACGGGTCCCCAGATCACCAAGCACAAGGAGGAGTACTGCCATACGCTTCCGGCGATCCTGAAGAAGCGCTCCCGGCTGCAGTTCGGCATTGCCGCCAGTCTCTTCGGAGACTTCGAGAAGCCTGCCACCCGAGAGATCACTGTTCGACTCAAGGAGGATGAATCGGTCATCGCTGCCGGCCCCGAGCTCTCGGTGCAGGAAGGCGTGGCTGCGGAGGACTCCGAAGCCATTACCGGCAAGTTCACGCCCCCCTCATCATTCGACTTTCGGCTGACGGTTCGGCCGACGATCACGTTCCGGCCGAACGACCGGATCGAGCTCCACACTCACTACTACTGGAAGCAGGCCCTCGAGGGTCTCGACGAGACCGGCGGCGGGTTGTTTGAAGACAGCGCTGATGTTCGAACCGAGTTCGAGATCGGTGGCAAGATGGTTCTGGCCAAGGATCACACTGGTGCGGAGAAAGTCTCCCTCGAGCTCAAAGCGACTGAGTACCACAATAGGCGGCCACCTTCGATCTCGGCCGAGCAGGCGCTAGTCGGCCTGAACCTCGTTCCCGAAGGCATGGAGGTGAGCGATGTGGTGGGCCAATATGAGTTCGAGAACCTGAGCGCTCCTCGCAATCACACGGTCTACAAGTTTTCCTTGAGCGTCAGTTGGTAGCGGTGAGTCTCCGGATGTGGGCGTCGGCGACGTTTCGGCCCCCGGGCATTCCTCCCCAGCGGCGGTGTCCACGACCGGGAAGATTTCCCGGGATTCCCAGGTCCGCCGCGGGCTTCGAACCGAGCGGGCACCGCTCCCGGCGTAGTGATTACGGGATCTTTGCCAAGGCCCACGGCGCCAAGTCGCTACTGGCATCACCCTTGCCTTGATGAGCAAGTGAGCCTTTGGCGGCCGTCCGGTCGCCGGTTGTCACGAGGAGAGAACATCATGAGTGAGCTGCCGTCGGTCGCGGAGTCGTCTGCCTTAGAGGGTCTACTGTCCGAGTCCTGCGGGAAGACGGCGTTTCTCGACGGCCTCGCGCTCTTGTCCGGATTGCCGTCCGAGCTCCTAGCGGCCATCGGCTCGCGTTCGACCGAGCGGCATCTCGCCGAAGATGAGCTTCTGTTTCGGGCCGGTGATGCCGCGGATGCCTTGTACTTCGTTTGCTCGGGCAAGGTCGGGCTTTTCGTATCGGAGGTGGGGAGGGCCACTCGGTTCGTTGCCCACGTCGGCCCCGAGGAAATGTTTGGCGAGATGGGGCTCCTCGAGAGCGCTCCCAGGACGACCTCGGCGCGGGCCGCGGAGCCGACCACGGTCTTGTGCCTGAGCGCGGCTGACTTTGCCGAGCTCGTCGCACCCGAGCCGCGGTTGATGGTTCGCCTTTCGCTGGTCGCTTTGCGGCGGTCCTCGGCGAACGCTTCCCGGTTCTTGGATCCCAGCCTTCGAGACGATCCGCGTGTCCGCGTTGACCGTCCGGTGATTTTGAGTCTGGAAGATGGTGACGAGCGTCAGGTCATGCTCGAGAATCTCTCCGCCGGTGGCTTTTGTTTGCGGGGCCTGCCGGCGGCCGAGCTCCCCGAGCAAGTTGCGGGTTGTCTTCGTCTTCCCGATGGCCGTGAGCTCCTGCGCTTTGCCGGCCGGATCGCATGGCGGCGGAAGCGAGCCGCCGGGGTAGCCTTGACCGATTCCGAAGCCGCTCAAGCCGAAGCGGTGCGGGGCGCGCTTGCCATTCTCTTCCCGGGCGCCCGCCCGAGCCAACCTCGACCGGCAGCCGTGGACCAGGCTGCCGGCGGACTCGAGTGCGGCGGCCCGGCCGGAAGGCGAGTCTGATCTGTCCGCTCGATCTCAAGTAGAGGTCTTCGAATCGCCGCCGCTGTCTGACCCGTGCCTCAGAGAGTGAGGAGGGGCATCTCCGCGCCGCGCCGCGAGACTCGGCCGGCGGGCAACCAGCGGGACGCCGCGACCGCCAGGATCAGGCTGAGAGGCACGGCGGCCAGGGTCGCGACCGCGAGCGCCGGCGAGCTCGGATCGAGACGCGGCCAGGACACGTCGCGGAAGAGCCAGGCGAGCGCCGCGGCGGCGAGCGCGGCGTAGGCGCCAAGGGCTGCCAGGCGCCAGCCGCGCAACGGCAGGTGCCGGAGTCGGGACGTGGCGGCGCGCTTGGCGATCCGCGCCTCGAGACGGCGCTCGAAGTCCTGGCTCAGGGTCGGGACCGTGCTCTCGGCAAACGCCTCGCGGAGGAGACCGTCGATCGTCCATTGAGCTTGGCACTCGGGGCAGGCGTCCAGGTGCTTCCTGAGGTCCTCGGACAGCTCGGTCCGGTCGCTCGGCTGGCTCGGCTGGCTCGGCTGGCTCCGCTGATTCGACTCGGCGAGCCGCTGTGCGAGTTCGGAGCAGGGCCGGGCCGGGTCAGGCCGGGTCGGATCAGGTCGCGTCGGATCAGACATTGGCGATACCTCGTCGGCGAAGGAGGCGGTCGAGCTTGGCCCGGCCTCGGTGCATGTAGGACTTGACCGTGCCCTCGGGTGTGCCCAAGGTGTCGCTGATCTCGGCGACGGTCAGTCCCAGCCAGTAGTGGAGATGGAGGACGCTTCGGTACAGGTGCGGCAGCTCGCCCATCGAGGACTGGACCGCGTGCCTGGTTCGGGCATCCATGGCGCGGTCTAGCGGGTTGGCCTCGGGAGCATTGGAGGGTTGGGTTTCGAGCACGCTATCGGTGACGTGTGGCATGCGCCGGTGGGGCCGGGTCAGATGGTCCAGCGTCTGCCGATACGCGATGCGATAGATCCAGGATCCGAACTTGCTGTCGCCCCGGAACTGGTGCAGCTTCTGGTAGACCTTGATGAAGACGTCTTGCGCGACATCCTCGGCATCTGCCTCGCGCCCGGGCCCCAGGATCGAGACCGCCAGCCGGAAGACTCGGCTCTTGTAGCGGCCGACGAGCTTGGAGAAGCTCTCGGGATCTCCCGTGTCTCGAAAGGCTCGAACGAGTTCTGCATCTACTGGCCCGCCGGAAGCGTCGTCGGGTGTGCCGTGGGGCATGACGTGAGGCTCTCAGCCCGGTCCGGTGGGTTCAAGCCTCGGGCGCTCGGGTCAGGAAGTAATACAGGATCAGGCCGAAGCCGAGAAAAACCCCAATGAAGCCGAAGGACCAGATCTCCTCGAATCCCTGCCCCAGGCGCATGGCAATCGAGGTTCCGATCCCGGCCATGATGAAGACGGCGCCCAGGCCCAACGGCCAGCGCGGGTTCAAGGTCGACTTCATCTGGACCGGAACGTCCTCGATCTCGGGAAACTCTGGAAGCGGAACGCCCTTTTCCATTGCGGCCATCCTCTCTTGATGGATCATTTGCAGCTTCTCCATGCGCCGCTTGTTGCGCATGTTCCAGACGATGAGCATGACGGCGACGAAGCCGAAGACCCAGATGACGCCTAGCGCGGAATAAAACTGACCTTCCATCGTGATCCTCCTTGGGATTCAGTTGCGGACTGGGGCTTCCAGTCGCCTATCGTTCGACCTTTGGACCGGCCGGATCGGCGAACAGTTGCAGATTTCTGGATGGCGGCCGCGCGGGACTCGCGAGCTGGGTGCGCGCGGGTTCAGGTCAGGCGCCGCAGGAGTCCAGGAAGTCTCGCAGAAGGGCGCCGACCTCGCCCGGCCGCTCGACCGCGGTCAGATGACCGGCTCCGGCTACGATCTCGAGCCGCGCGCCTGGGATCCGCTCGGCCAGGTACCGGGCCTCTTCGGGTGGGGTGGCGCTGTCCTCCTCGCCGACGAGAACCAGAGTCGGAAGGGCGATCTTCGAAGGATCGATCGCGTCTCTGGAGAACACGGCCCGCATCGCACGCAGGACCTGGGGCTTGTCGAAGGTGGCGACGTCGTCGAGAAAGGCCTGGACGAAGGCGGGGCGCCGGCGGAGGCTGTCCCGGCCGAACATTGCCGCAAGAAGAGCCTGTTTCGGCAGGAGGTCGAGCCTCAGCCACATCTGGGCGAGGAGCGAATTCTTCAGGCGGCGCCAAGCGGACTCGGCCCGCGCGCTGGTATCCAAGAGCGCGAGAGCCCGTACTCGCTCGGGTGAGCGCAGGGCCAGGCGAAGCGCCGTGAACCCGCCGGTCGAAAGCCCGATGGCTGCGGCCGACTCGATTCCCTCCCGGTCCAGGATGGCGAACCAGTCGTCGGCGAGGTCCCAGGGTGTGAACTCGGCCTCGGCAGTCGATTCGCCGTGGCCGCGGAGCTCGACGTTGACGACCGTGTGCTGTGCCTCCAGGGCCGGCAAGACGCCGCGCCACATCGAGCGAGTGCAGAAGAGGCTGTGGCCGAGGATCAGCGCCGGCCCGGCTCCGGAAACCGAATACGCGACCCGAGAGCCCGGTCGATCAATCGTGGGCATCGGACCGATGATACTCGTGATGGTTGCGAAGGGCTTCGAGGTGCCGCTGGTCCTTGGCTCGCCCGGAGAGCGTCTTGTACTCGATGACGTGCCACAGTCGAACGAAGGGCAAGCCCGCGAGGATCTCAGCCGTTTCGATGAGCTCATCCTCGTCGAAACTCCCGATCGCCCAGCGTTTTCCGAAGCTGAGGCGGCCGGCGTCGAGCTCCACGAGCTCGACGCCCCAGGGCTCGACCGTCCGGAGCGGAGCCAGGTCGCACACCTGGTCCCAGGCCCGACCGCGGCAGAGGACGTCCAGATCGCCGGGAGCTTCGACGATGCCCCGGACAGCGAGCGGCCCGCTGCCGAAGATGGCGTAGTCGCCGGCCGGCAAGCCGAGCTCGCGGAGCCGGTCGAGAAGGGCGCCGAAGGCGACGGAGCTTTCCGTCGAGTCATGGTTCGAGGAGGATGCCAAGTTTGACCGTCCGGGTCGGGTCCGCTAGCGTCGATCCGATTCCCAAGGAGTGCGCTCCGTGCCGGCCAGCGTGCCGGTCAGATGAGATGGGCGCTCGAAGCGATGCTAACCCAACCTTCTCACAAGTCTTTCGCGGCGCGGTCGCGTGTGCGTGCCTTTGCCTGGTCCGGCCGTCTTCAGTGGTTCCGGCGGAACGCCGGAGCCGGCGTTCTCGTTTTCGGCGTGCTCGCTGGCGCCTTAGGTGCGGAGGCGGCTGTAGCGCGCACGCTCTTCTGGGATTCCCTTGCGGTCGAGGCGCGGCTGGATCGCGATGGGATCCTGCACGTGCGCGAGCGGCACGCCATGGTCTTTTCCGGCAACTGGAACGGCGGCGAGCGGCGTTTCAACATTCGCTCGGGGCAGAGACTGGACTTCCGCGGCATGAGCCGGCTTGCCGGAAACAGATCAGCCGAGATCCCGCTCACCCAGGGCAGCCTCGACCGGGTCGATCACTGGGACTTTCATGACTCCGAGACGATTCGCTGGCGTAGCCGCTTGCCCTCGGATCCGGTGTTCGACAGCACGCCGATCGTCTATGTCTTGGACTACTCGCTAACGGGTGTTTTGCAAGCCGACGACGGTTTGTATCGGCTGGATCACGACTTCGCGTTTCCCGACCGCGTGGGTCCGATCGAACACTTTCAGTTGGATCTCGAGATTGCCCCGGTCTGGGAGAGTTCTCTAGGCTCCCGGCGGACGTTGGCGCGAGGCCCGCTGCCGCCGGGTGCCAGCGTCTTTCTCACCAGCGATTTGTCGTTTGGCGGCGAGGGCGTGCCGTCGGGAGTGCTGCGCTACGCGAGCGACCTAGAGCGGTTGCTGCCCTTCGCCCTGGCCCTGCTTCTCGTCGTCTCGGCATGGCTCGAGTTCCATCGGCACGAGAAGAAACAGGGGCGCTACGATTCGGTGGACGGACCCGCCGAGCTGGACCGCGGCTGGCTCGAAGAGCGGGTCTTTTCCTTACGACCGGAGGTGGTTGGCGCCCTTTGGGACGGAATCGTCAGCCGGCCGGAGGTGTCGGCGCTCATCGCGCGCTGGGTTGTCGAGGGCAAGGTCGGAAGCTCGGTGCGAGAGCGCGAGCGGTTTTGGTCACGGTCGGTCCTGGAGCTCAAGCTTCGTGCCCGCCGCAACGAGTTCTCCGGCTACCAGCGCCGTCTACTCGACAAGCTGTTTTTTTCTGGAGACCAGACCGATACCGAAGCCGTCCGCAAACACTATCGGGGTAAGGGATTCTCGCCCTCGGCGACCATCGCGGCCGGCATCGAGCGCCGGATCCGAGCGCTGCCGGGGATGGGCCGAAAGATCGCCGGTCCGGACAAGACACCCGGCTGCCTGTTGATGATGATCCTGCTGGCTCTCATGGTTCTCGCGTTCTGGCGCAACGGCGATGCGGCGCTGATTCTGGGCTTGGCGCTTGTTGTCGGCGGCATCCTCCCGATGTTGATGGCGTCGTCTCTGGCCTTCCGGTACCGGCGCCGGCCGGCCGTGCGGCCGATCTCGACGATCTGGTTCCTGGCGCCCGTTGCCCTCTTGGGAGCCTGGCTCGTTGCTGTGGTCCTGGCGCCCGGAAGGTTCGATCTTCTCGCCGGCCTGCGACTCGGTTGGTTCGGGCATCTGGCGGCGGCTCTGCTTTTCTTCCTGGTCGCGCGTTCGACCCTGAACTGGGCCCGGACGCGGGATAGCCGGGCGCGGGTCATTCGCCGCAAGGAGCTGGACTTCGCGCGGCGCCTGTTTGCGCGCGAGCTGGACCGGCCGGATCCGCGCTTGGAGGACGATTGGCTTCCGTACCTGCTCGCCTTTGGACTGGGTGGCGAGGTGGACCAGTGGTCGCGAAGCTACGGGCCGGAAACCAGCCGGAGCTCCTGGACTGGGACCTCGGGCTCGGGTTCTTCCGGTCGCGGCTGGACCGGCGGTGGTGGTGCGTTCGGTGGTGCCGGCGCGACTGCGGCGTGGACCGCGGCGGCCGCCGGCATGGCGGCCGGGGTCGCGCGTCCCAGCTCGGGGAGTAGCGGCGGCGGCAGCTCGGGTGGAGGGGGCGGCGGCAGCTCGGGCGGAGGCGGCGGGGGCGGCTGGTAGGAGGGGGTCCCAGGGGACCGAGCCGCCAGCTCGAGTCCGTCGCGTCAAGGTCCACCTTTGCGTGCCCGGTGAGCTACGATCGGGCTTTCAAACACGAGGAGAACGTCATGCGCCACCTTCGAATCGCGGCCGTCGCCGCCGGGATGCTGCTGCTTGCCATTCCGGCGGGAGCGGTCATCACGTTCACCCAGCTAGGCGACGACCTCTTTGTCGTCAGCCATCGCGTCAAAGTCCTCGGTCTGCGCGGCAAGGCGATGAAGGTCGTCTATGAGAAGACGGCGTCGCTGTGCGTTGCCGCGGGCTACTCCCACTTCGAGATTCTGGATCAGGAATCCGAGTCCGGGCAGCAGGACGATACGGCGAATGCCAGCGTTCGCGCGCAGTTCTTCCAAACGTCGGGCAGCGGCCGCGTCGATTGCGAGCGCAACGCCAGCAGCCAGTACATCGAGCAGGCCCGAGTGAAGCTGGCGAAGATCGGGTACCAACCGCCGGAACCGCCGTCTATAGACGGCGCGGCGCCCGCGGAATCCATGTGTGGCTCGTGCACGCTAGAGCAGATCGCCGCCATGGCCCGGGCCGGGCTGTCCGACCAGCAGATCCGGGGAGCCTGTCCGTAGGTGGGAAGCGAGGCTGAGAAGAGAGCGGCCCCCGTGGGAGGGCCGCTCTCAGAGAAACCGGAATTTTCCGCCTAGGCGTCCGAGTCGCCGCTGATCGCGTCCGCGGCGTCATCGGCCAGCTCGGCGACCTTGTCACCGGCGGCTTCCGCCATGTCACCCGCCGCGTCGACGGCGTCGGCGGCGGTTTCGACCACCGCGTCCTTGGCCGCTACCGTGGTGTCGGCGACGGCTTCGACCGCATCACCGGCCTTGTCGACAGCCGCTGAGGCAACATCGACGACCGCGTCCTTGGCCGCTACGGCGGTGTCGGCGACGGCCTCGACCGCATCACCGGCCTTGTCGACAGCCGCCGAGGCAACATCGACGGCCGCGTCCTTGACCTCGCCTGCGGTGTCGGCGACCGCGTCCACCGCGTCACCGGCCTTGTCGGCAGCGGCGGAGGCCACGTCCACGGTGGCGTCCTTGACGTCGCCCGCCGTTTCGGCGACGGCGTCCACGGCGTCTCCGGCCGTGTCCACGGCGGCATCGACCGCATCGCCCGCGGTGTCGGCGACGGCGTCCACAGCGTCGTCGGCCGTGTCCACCGCCGACGCCACCATGCCGACGGCTGCGTCTTTGATGTCTCCGGCCTTGTCAGCAACCGCGCCGACGGCGTCACCCGCCTTGTCGACGGCCGTGGAAGCCATATCGACGGCGGCGTCCTTGACGTCTCCGGCGGTGTCGACGACCGCGTCAACGGCGTCGCCAGCCTTGTCCGCCGCCGCCTCGGCGACGTCGCCCGCCAGATCGGCCGCGTCGCCGGCTAGATCCTTGGTCTTTTCCCAAAGGCTCTTCTTGTCTTCGCTCATGGTTTCGAATACCTCCTTACAGTCTCGTGGTTTCGTAGAGCAGGGCGTAGGAGTTTACATTACGAAGTTCTTGGGTGCCGGTCCGGTTGCTCCGGACCGCGGCACCACGTACGATGGAAGCTGATTCACTCCGATTGTCTGCCGTGCGGCGACCCGGCTTCGCCCGCGGCGATTCTTTGGGAGCCTTCATGGGCGCAGCGCTTTTCGTCGTCCTCGATCCCGAGACCACCGACGTTGACGTGTCGATGGACGGCAAGGCCTTGGCGCGCCACGCCGACCGGCTGGGCGAGCTGGCCGCTTCGTTCGCGGTCCGTGATTTGTGGAGCTTCCACTCCGAAGCCGTGGACGACGTGGCGGCATTTCTTTCGGGCGAGGCCGAGATCTCTTCGGACACCGAGACGCTAGAGCTGCCCAACATCGAAGCCACGGCGTGGTTCGAGCCGAAAGCCGGCCTCAGGACCGTCGAGACGCTTCTGGCTTTGCTCGAGGCCAACCCGGGAGCCGTGCCGGAAAGCGCGGAGGTGATGATCGATCTCGAGTCTCTTGATCGAATCCTGCGCGCTGCTGAGGCGTGCGGCGCTCGCTGGCGGCTTGCGGTGGACTCTTGAACTAGACCGGCGGGATCGATCGGAAACTCGCCGGAGCCCCAACGAGGAGGTACACGATGAAGGAATCCATGAGACGACGCGTCGTGCTTGGCATGGCGGTGCTGGTCGGCATCGCTCTCGCGTATCCCGCAGCAGCGGAGCCACCGGCCAAGAAGGGGGCCGGCGGAACCGCCGAGTTCGCCGTCCAAGGTGGGACCACGGTGGAGATCGTGGGCACCGCATTCTGCAGCGAGTGGACACCACTCTATTCGGTAGCGGAGGGGCAACGCCTGGTGATCGAATGGATGTCGGCCTCGAGCATGATCTTCGCCGGCATCGAGGATCCGGTGGACGCCGAGATCCGGACCTGGGACGGAGCGGAGTACATCTTCCACACTCTGACTCGCCTGGACAATTCGGTGGTGAAGGCGGGAAGCTTCTTCGGCACACAGCGCTGGAGCAGCATGGTGCGCCTGTACAGCGAAGCCGGCATGCCGGCGGAGGTTCGCATGTGTCCGGACGCCGAGCTGACCGACGAGGTGGTGGGTCGGTTCACGTTTTCGGGCTTCGTGATCGATTTGCCGTAGCCAGGACTACGGATCGAGGCTCGAGTCGGGAGGCCGCGGGCTCCGAGAGCTCCCAGGGCGTCTGCAGCGCCAGGGCCTGCCACCCCGGGTGACCCGGCGCCGCGTCGAGGTCCCCACGGGCACAGCGACATGAAAACCAACGGGGCGCTCTGCCGAAGGTTCGCGACCCAAGAGGCCAGCCTCGGCCCGCGATACGCTCGAGCCGTGGGTGATGCAGGAGCAAGCGCGGCGAGCTTCGGCCGCGCCGTTCGGGACGAATGGCCGCTCGACCCCGGGCTCGCCTACCTCAACCACGGCACCGTCGGCGTGGCCCCGATCGCGGTCCTGGACGAGCAGGATCGGATCCGGAGGCAGATCGAGTCGAATCCGTCCCGCTTCGTGCTGCGCGAGGGGACAGGCATGCTCGGTGTCTCGAAGCAGCCCAGCCGCCTGAGGCGGGCTGCCGCCCGCGTGGCGGAGTTTGTCGGCGCCGAGCCATCCGATCTGGTCTTCGTAGGCAACGCCACCGAAGGGGTCAACGCGGTTCTCGGCTCCCTTGGCTTGCAGCCCGGTGACGGGGTGCTGACCACCGAGAAGACCTATGGCGGCGTGCGCCAGGCGGTCCGCCACGCTTGCCGCGAGGCAGGCGCCGAGGTCGAAGTCGCCGCCTTGCCCTGTCCGGTCGGAAGCCGAACCCAGGTGGTGGATGCGATCCTGGCGGCGACGACGGGCCGGACCCGGCTGGCGGTGGTGGATCACATCGTCTCGGAGACCGGGACGGTGCTGCCGATCGAGGCGCTGGTACAAAGACTGCGCGAGCGTGGAGTGGCGGTCCTGATCGATGGGGCCCACGCGCCGGGCCAGGTCGCCCTCTCGGTCGCTTCCTATAGCGCCGACTACTACACGGCGAACCTCCACAAGTGGGCGTGTGCGCCCCGAAGCTGCGGTTTTTTGTGGGCACGACCGGAAGTCCAGGACGGGCTTCATCCCCCGGTTGTGTCCTGGAACCTGGACGAGGGTTTGGCCCGCGAGTTCGACTGGACTGGGACCCGCGATCTTTCCGCCCCCTTAGCGGCGCCGTTCGGCATCGAGTACCTGCTCGATCGGGACCTCGAGGCCGTGCAGCGGTACAACCATGAGCTGGTCCTCGAGGGCGCGAGGCTGCTGTCCTCGAGGTGGCAGACCCGGATCGGAGCGCCCGAGTCGATGACCGCCGCCATGGCTTCGGTCGAGCTCCCGGAGCGATTCGCGGCCACCGAGGCCGAGGCGCTGCGGCTTCGGGACAGGCTCTTGTTCCACTATCGGATCGAGGTACCAGTGTTTCTTTGGGGAGCCGGACTCTGGTGCCGTCTGAGTGCCCAGGTCTACAACGAGATGGAGGATTTCGAGCGTCTCGCGGATGCGGTGGACGCCGAGCCCGGTAGCGTCTTGTAGTTCGCCTCGGTAGACTGAGCTTACGAAGGAACTTCAGAAAAGATGAGCCAGTGACCCTGCGGATCAATGACACGGCACCCGACTTCACCGCCGAGACCACCGAGGGGACCGTGAGGTTTCATGACTGGATAGGAGCCGGCTGGGCGATCCTCTTCTCCCATCCGAAGGACTTCACTCCGGTCTGCACGACCGAGCTCGGCGCCGTCGCCAGCCTCAAGCCCGAGTTCGAGAAGCGCAATTGCAAGGTACTGGGAATCAGTGTGGACGGGGTCGCGGATCACCAGGCCTGGTCCAAGGACATCGAGGCGTCGCAGGGTCACGCGCTCAACTACCCGCTCATCGGCGACCCCGAGCTCGAGGTGGTTCGGCTCTACGACATGCTTCCGGCGGACGCTGGGGATAGCTGCGCCGGGCGCACGGCGATGGACAACGCCACGGCGCGCTCGGTCTTCGTGATCGGTCCGGACAAGAAGATCAAGGCCACGCTGACGTACCCCATGAGCACCGGCCGCAACTTCGCCGAGATCCTCCGGCTTCTGGACAGCTGCCAGCTCACTGCCGCAAGGCAAGTGGCGACTCCGGCCAATTGGGAAGACGGCGATGACGTCATCATCCTGCCTTCGGTGTCCGACGAGGAAGCCAAAGAGCGGTATCCGGAAGGCTGGCAGCAGCCGTTGCCGTACATCCGGGTCGTGCCGCAGCCTGACTAGGCCCGACCAGGCCCGACTAGGTCCAACTAGGCCCGATTAGGACAGAGCGCATCGGATGGCGACGCGAGGGGGATCTCCGGGTCCGGTCGAGGCCATACGCCGGCTGGTCGCCGAGCTGGTAGCAGACGGTCACTGCTTCGGTGCCCTCACCGATGCCGACGAGCTGCGGCGGCTGGCCGGGCTCCCTCGCTGCTGGGAGCGGTCGTGGTTCCAGCCGGGCCATTTCACCGCCAGCGGGGTGGTGCTGGACTGGAGCCTCGAACGGACGCTCTTGATCCGGCACCGGAAGCTGGAGGCCTGGCTCCAACCCGGCGGGCATTTCGAGACGTCCGACCGCACGGTGGCCGCGGCGGCGGCAAGGGAGGTCGCCGAGGAGACCGGGATGCGCCTGGACCCGGAGACCGCCGTCCCGCTGGGTCTCGACGTACACCGGATTCCCGCCTGGGGCCCGGAGCCGGAGCACCTCCATCTGGATCTGAGGCTCGTGTTTCGGGTGGGTACGGGGGACCGGAAGGTTGAGGAGCCCGAGCTCGAGGCGCGCTGGTTCGGCCTTGCCGACCCGGAGGTCTCGTCGGCTCTGGGGCCGACCCTCGAAGCCCTCGTCCGCCTGGTCGCGTCCGCGCCGTTCGAAGGCTGAGGTCCTGGTGATGCCGGACTGGTTCCCTGACAGTGTGCTGCCGCGAATTCGAGGCCGGCGCGTCGTGTTGCGCGAGCTCGCTGACAGCGACGCCGACGCCCTGGTCGCGATCTTCTCGAACCCGGACGTCACCCGGTACTGGGGCGGCCCTGGGTTGACGGACCGCGCCGCCGCTCGACGCCAGATCGCCAAGATCCAGCGAGGCTTGGAGACCGGGACCTTTCTGCAATGGGGGGTGACGCTGCCCCGGGAAGAGCGAGTGATCGGCACCTGTACGCTGTGGCAGCTCGACGCCGGGAATCGCCGAAGCGAGATCGGATTCGCGCTTCATCGGGACCATTGGGGACAGGGTCTGATGCGCGACGCGCTGACCGCGCTCCTCGAGTTCGCCTTCGTCGGGCTGGACCTCCACCGTCTGGAGGCCGATGTGGATCCCCGAAACGTCGCCTCGCTGGCTCTTCTCGAGCGCTTGGGATTTCAGCGGGAGGGATACCTGCGGGAACGATGGCAGGAACCGGACGGCGCCGCCGACTCCGTGTTCCTCGGGCTGCTTGCCCGGGAGTGGCAGGAGCGCTCGTGGGCCGAGTAGCTGATGGCACTCGCACGCCGCGTCTGCTGCTGACTTGGCCGGGCGCCGAGCGTGCGCTAGCGTGCCGGCAACACGATGCCCGAGCGTCCCAAGCGTCCGAATCGCCTGGCGAGCCTCAAGCTCGTGCGGTTGGGGCGCCCGGTGCGAAAGGTCGAGCTCGAGGCGATGGCGACACGTATCGGAGAGGCCCTCGAGGGAACGCTCGAGGCCGTCGAGCTCGTCGATCACGACCCGCCGCCCGTGGGTTCGATCGAGGCGGATCTCCTGACCCAGGCGCTGGATGCCGAAGTCGGCGGCCACATCCTGGGGATTACCGACATCGATCTCTTGGACGAGTCGGCAAGCGACTTCTTCCGCTTCATGTTCGGGTGCAAAGACAACCGCAACGACGTCGCCCTGGTCTCGACCCGGAGAATCGGGAGTGAGGACCCGAGACACTTCCTGACGCGGGTTCTCAAGGTGGCGTTGCACGAGCTGGGGCACAACTTCGGCTTGCTTCATCACTACTCGTTCGAGCGGGCCGAGAGCGCCTCGGGGTATTGCCCGATGTCGAAGGGCGATTACAACCGTCATGGAGAGCGCAGCTACCGGCGCTCGGTGATCGACGCTCGCGGTCTCGGTTTCTGCCAGGCATGCCGGAACTTCCTGCGCCTGGCGCACGGCTCCATCTACTAGCTCTGACCGCTGAGCCGCCGCCAAGCTCCAAACACTTCGCGCCGGTTCGCCTGGCTCCCGTGGAGCGGGTGGAGCTGGGCTCAGATCCAGCGCCGCGTGGCCTGCTTGTAGCTCCGGTAGGCGTCGCCGAACTTGCGTTCCAAGTACTCTTCTTCGGGCCGGATGGCGGTACGGTACAGGGTATAGAGGATCAGTGGCAAGAAGAGCAGCGCCCAGCCGTTGTCAAGCTTGAGACCGGCTCCGGCCAGGAGCAAAGCCATGCCCGCATACATCGGATTCCGGGTGCGACTATAGACGCCCCGGCGCAGCAACTCGGGCGTTGGCTTCCACGGACGCGGATCCTGACCGGTTCTCCGGAAGGCCAGGGCCGCGAGCGCCATGAGACCAAGCCCGAAGAGTGCCGCCGCCAGCGCCACCGCGAGGCGCCAGGTCCGAGGCAGGCCGAGTGGCAGCTGGAGGACGAAGCGCTGAAGCAGAACCGCTGTCGCGAGGGCGGTGATGAAGACGGCGGGCGGCGGCAGCCGGACGCGGGCGGCGTCGGCGTCGGCAGTGATATCTGGGCCGTCTGAACCCGAGTCCGTCATGGGTCAATCTTAGTTCGCGCCATGGGCGAGTGCGCGACAATAGCCGCCATGCCGGTTCTCGAAACAGACCGCCTCGTGCTGCGCGAGCTGACCCTTGACGATGCGGCGATGATCCTGGCCTTGCTCAACGAGCCCGGCTTTCTCGAGTTCGTGGGTGACAAGGGGGTACGCGATCTGAGCGGCGCGCGCCGCTACCTGACCGAAGGTCCGCTAGCCAGTTACGAGCGGAACGGTTTTGGGTTGCTGTGTGTTCTGGTCAAGGACATCGGCAGGGACCCGGTGCCGATCGGGATTTGCGGGTTTCTGACCCGGGCAGGCCAGAAGGACGTGGAGATCGGATTCGCGCTCTTGGAGTCGAGTAGCGGCCGAGGCTATGGCACGGAAGCCGCCGCCGCCGTCCTGGATTGGGGCCGCGAGACGCTCGGTCTCGAGAGGATCCTGGCGGTCGCCGACCCAGAGAACGCTGCCTCGCTTCGAATCCTCGAGAAGATCGGCATGCGCCCTGCCGGCCGCTGTCCGGGATCGGACGGCAAGGAGCTCGCCCGGTTCCTGCTAGGAGCTTGCTGAAGAACTCTCACACCGCGACCCCTTGCCGCTAGCTCAGAAGGGAGGTGCCGCAAGCCACGGCGACGAAGGCCCCGACCGGAATCAGAATGCAGAGGATGGCCAGGAGATACCCGATGGCGCCGGATGAGGCCCCGGGTTCGTGCACGACGACGGTCTTGGCGACCAGGTCGAAGGCGCGTTGCTTCTTCTTGGTAAAAGGAGCCACCAGCGCGTCAATGGCAAAGATGTCGAGATAGAGGGGAAGACGGCGCAGAAGCGCCTTGCCGGCGGTCAGGCTGATCCCGGATTCTTGCACCGCGCGAAGTCCCAGGAGGTGCTTGCCTAGGGTCTTGCCGAATCGGGCCTCGCAGAGGGGGAAATAGATGATCCAAAGGCCGACGATACCCAGGAGCCCCAGGACGAACGGAATGAGCGGCAGGGTCGCCGACCAGCCGCCGCGCTCCAGTCGCTCACCTAGGGGAACCAGGATCGCTAGGAATGGCAGGGTGGCCGCCAGCAGCACTCCGACATCGGCGCCGAAGGCGAGCGCCCGGATCCAGAAGCCGCCGTAGCGCAACTGGCGCTCGGCCATGAACGAGGTGGCGAATTCTTCGGCAGAGCCGAGGCGATCGACGGTTTGGGCGTCTGCGCGTCCGGCCTCTTTCCCGGCGGCGAAGTGCGACCGAAGCTCCGCTTCGAGCTCGGCCCATTCACTCGAGCTGGCCAGAACCTGATCGCGGACGGTTTGGATGTAGCGATCGCGAATGCTCATGATGTCTCCTCGAAAGTTGACGACACGATGCGGTCCACCGAGGCAACGAAGCTTCGCCAGGCATCGCGGAGCTCTTCCGACCGGATCCGGCCGGCCTCGGTAATGCGGTAGTACTTGCGGGGAACGCCGCGCTCGGGCTGGCGCCATTCGGGCTCGACGGCTCCCGCTTGCTCGAGCCGGTAGAGAACCGGATAGAGCGTGCCTTCCTTGATCTCGAAGGCGCCTTCGGTGAGCTCGCTGAGACGGCTGACCAGGTCATAGCCATAGGTTGTGCGCTCCCCGAGGAGCGTCAATAGCAGCATCTCGAGGGTGCCGCGTCGGAGCTCTCTGTCTAGGCTAGGCATGGCTTCTTTCGAGAGTTAGTTGGTCTCGACAAACGCATAGTAGCACAAAAAACCTAGTTACACAAAGTATCGTGCCGCAAGGGCCCATGGCGGTGCGACACGGCGCGATCGTGAGGACCGGGGGACCAGGGGCCCGGACGAGCTGGCGTCCGGCCTCCCGGCCTCTCGGCCTCTTGGCGACCGGCCTCAGATACCAGGCTCGGTCTTACTCGGATTCGCCGGCCGGGCTTCCCTGGAAGCTCAGGTCGCCGCGAATCCGCCAATCCTGCTCGGAGATCTCATCGACAGTGTCGAGAAACCGGCCGTACAGCTCCTGAGCCTTTTCGGGGCCGACCGCCTCGGCTAGCAACTCGCCCATTTCCGGGCCGCCGTGGAGAGCGGCTCGGCTCTCGGCCCAGGTCACGTAGGCGAAGCTGCCCTGTCCGAAGGTCACGCTGTGGCCCAGAAAGTTGACGGGCGCATCGACGCTACCGAGGGCGGCGACGACATCGGCGACCATCGCCCGGTAGTCTTTGGCCTTGCCCGGGGCTACGGTATGAACCGTCACGTTGACCGCATGCATCCCGTCCAGGGTGAAGCCTTCGGGCAGGTAGCTGAGATCGGGCTCGTACTTCAGCAGCTCGGTGTGGTGTCGCTGGACGAGACCCATGCCGCTCATCAGTTTGGTTGCCGACTCCTCCCCGAGCATGGCGACCATCGCCTTCTCGCGATCCTCGGCTGCGTCGAGGTAGGCGAAGTTCGGCATCGGTGAGACCCAGCCATAGGTGAAACCGTTCTGGTACCCGACCCAGGTCCAGTCGGCGCCGGCCTCGGCGTCGGCGAACGCCTTGACCCAGTCCTTGGCGTTCTGTTCGTACTGTTGGGAGTCTCCGGGGTCAACGACGTCATAGTGGACAGTGACGTAGGGTGCAAACTCGATCTGGGCGACCGCTACGGTCGCGCACAGAGCGATCGAAAGCGTGGCGAGCATGAAGATTCGTCGGAAATTTCGGGACATGAGACCTCCTTCCGAGGGGTGTCTACCGGCACCGTGGCCATGTGGCTCCGGCGCGGTTGGGGCGCTGGCCGGAGCCGTCGCGGCACAACGCCAGAGGCTCGGCCCAGATGATGGAACCCTCAGAGTGTATACCCCCGCCGGTGGGCGGGGCGCGGCCGCGTCTGCGCGGGCTACGACGCCGGTAGGATCGGTCGGGTCCCGAGGCCGTTCGAGCGCGAGGTGGCCTCCGAATCCGGATCCGAAGCCGCAACCGGCGGCGCCCCGGCAGCGTCTTTGCCCGTGCTCGAATCTCCCAACCTCGCGGTCACGAGTCGGTGAATGGTCCGCGCGACCCGGAACTCGTGGTCCTCGACGGTCCGAGTGAAGACGACGCCTGCCCGGTCCTTCTTGCGCCAGGCGATCGTGCCTTCGAAGCGCAGGAGCGGGGCGGCGGGATCCAGATGGATTGCCATTTTTCCCGAGTCGCCCATCTGCCACCCCTGAGGCACGCCGTGCAGGCACAGGCCTCCGAGCGACAGGTTTTCGAGCACCGAGGAGAACCGATCGAATTCGGTGCGAACCTCGACCGGGTAGCCGATCCTGATGCGAACCTCTCGACGGCGCGCCAGCTCCGCCTGGGCGGCCCGGTTCTCGAGCGCCTTGCCGATCGCGATCTGGCAGAGAGTCTGGGCCATGTCCTCGTGAGCCCGTGCGGTGGCGACCAGGTCGTTGCCGTCGAGGCGGAGGACCGTGGTCGCACCCTCGGCCCGTGCCGACAGCGAGCGCGGCGAGCCGTCGAGCACGCCGACCTCTCCGAAGAGCGTTCCCGGCTCGATCCGGGTGCGCAGCACAACCGGCTCGCCGGGCGTATCGGTAAACAGAGCCACCCCGCCGTCGACCAGGACGTAGAGATCGGTGGATGCCTCGCCCGCGCGGTAGACGAAGTCGTCGTCCTCGAGTCGCACCTCGCGGAAGCGCTCGCACAGGTAGTACTTCCAGTCTTCGCTCAAGGAATCGAAGAGCTCGATGCGGTTCAGTAGGTCGAGACGGTTGGCTCGGTCGGGCTGGCTCATGGGCAGGAATCTCCGGTGGGTGGGTGACTCCAAAGAAGCGTAGCCCGGCCCCGCGAGTTTGTCTGTGGAAGGCGCGACAGCCAGGCTGGCGCCCGCCGGGCTTAGCCTGAAAAGGAGCTCGCCAGGAACCGTTCGAGCTCCTGCCAGCTCGCGGCGTCGGCCTCGGGGTCGTACTCGAGGGGCATGTCGAATGCGAGGCCCGTCTCGGTGGCGGCCGGATTGGTGAACGAGTGCTTGGCACCGGGGTAGGAAATGAACCGCATGTCCACTCCGGCAGCGCTCATCTCTTGCTCGAACGCGTCGATCTCGTCGGCGGAGACGAAGGGATCGGCGGCGCCGTGGGCGACCAGGACCCGAGCCCGCGTTCGTCCCGGTTGCGCCGGAGTCTGGGTCGCCAGGCTGCCGTGGAAGCTGGCCACGGCGTCGAGCTCGGCGCCGATCCTGGCCATGTGAAGAACCACCGCGCCACCGAAGCAGTAGCCGATCGCCGCGATTCGCTCCGGGTCGGTGACCGGCTGGCGAGCCAGGAGATCTTGCGCGCCTAGGAAACGCTCGACCGCGCCCTCCAGATTCTCGAAGATCTCGGTCATGAATCGCTGGGCGTCCTCCGGGTGCTCGGCCAGCTTGCCCGAACCGTACATGTCGAGTGCGAAGGCCGCGTAACCCATCGCCGCCAGTTGATCGGCTCGCCGGCGTACGTAGTCGTTGTGCCCCCACCACTCGTGAACGACCAAGACTCCGGGCCGGGGCTCGACGCGGTTGGCGTCGTAGGCGAGATAGCCGGTGAGTCGAACGCCGTCGATCTCGTAATCGATCTCGCGGCCCTCGACTTCCGCGAAGTCCCGGTCGCCGCTGGTGGGGGCCTCGGACGGGCCGTCAACCGAACCGGGCTGTTCGGTCTTGGCGCAGGACCAGCCCAGAAGGCCACCGAGAAGGACCGCGGCGGGAAGCGGCAGAAGGGCGGCTCTTGCGAATCGGATACGCGAGGACATCATCGGGTGGGTACCTCCGGCGGCGCGAGGGGGCGCCAGTTCCGTCCTAGTTTGCCTTGCCGGAGAGGCGGAGTCCAACGGGTGGGGCGAGGCTCGGGCCTGGGGTCCGGATGGACCGCTTGGGCCGGTTGACGCCCCAGGCCGGTGTCTGATGGAGTTCGGCTTCACGCAAGCAAACCCGCGAACGGAGGCTCTCGAGAATGGCAGCAAGAACGACGGTGGTATCCAGGCGCTCGCACGCGGACGGGGAGGGGGGCGCCGAGGAACTCAACCCTTTCGTCATCGCGCAGCAGCAGTTCGACAAGGCGGTCCAGTACTTGCCCGAGCTAGGGCCGGGCATGATCGAGTTCCTGAAACGGCCCGACCGGACCGTCACCGTCGAGTTCCCGATCGCTACCGAGCGGGGCCGGGTCAAGAACTTCGTCGGCTACCGGGTGCTGCACAACAAGGTGCGGGGTCCGGGCAAGGGCGGGATCCGGTTCCATCCGGACGTGACCGCTGATGAGGTCCGGGCGCTGGCGTCCTGGATGACCTGGAAGTGCGCGGTCGTGGGCATTCCGTTCGGCGGCGCCAAGGGCGGCGTGGTGTGCGATCCCAAGCGCCTGTCCCGCAAGGACGTGCGGCGCATCACCCGGCGCTTCGTCTCCGAGTTGGGAGAGTTGATTGGGCCCTACACCGACGTGCCGGCGCCCGACGTCAACACCAACGCCGAGACCATGGCTTGGATCTACGACACCTACCAAATGATGCATCCGGGCAAGAACAACCTGCCGGTGGTTACCGGCAAGCCGGTCGAGATCGGCGGCTCCCTGGGCCGCCGCGAGGCCACCGCCCGCGGGTCGCTCTTCGTTACCCAGCAGGCGCTCGAGCGCGGCCTCGTCGACGGGATGGAGGCGGTGGCCGGGCAGAAGGTGGTCATCCAGGGCTTCGGCAACGCCGGCTCGATCGCCGCCGAGCTCTTCTCGGAGGCGGACGCCAAGATCGTGGGCGTCAGCGATTCACGAGGCGCCATCTACAACAGCCGCGGCATCAGCGCCAAGAAGGTGATCGCCCACAAGCAGGAGACCGGTTCGGTCGTCGGCTACGGCAAGTCGAAGACGATCACCAACGAGGAACTCCTCGAGCTGCGCTGCGACATCCTGATCCCGGCAGCCCTAGAGAACCAGATCCGGTCCGACAATGCCGGCTCGGTACAGGCTCGACTGGTGGTCGAGGCCGCCAACGGGCCGACGACGCCCGCGGCCGACCGGATTCTCTTCGAACGGGGCATTCCGGTCATACCGGACATTTTGGCCAACGCCGGCGGCGTCACCGTGAGCTTCTACGAGTGGGTCCAGAACGTCGAGAACGAGCAGTGGGACGAAGACGAGGTCAACCGGCGCCTCAAGAAGCGCATGGTGCGGGCCGCCGACGACGTCATCGATACCCAGGCGCGGGTCAACAAGGCTCGGCGCTTCGGTGACAAGAAGCTCGACCGCGTAGACCTCCGGACCGCGGCCTTCATCCTGGCCATCGACCGGGTGGCTCGAGTGACTCTCGAGCGGGGCATCTGGCCGTAGGGGGTAGACCGTAGCCGGGCAGGAAGGAGCCGGCGCATCGGATGGGCCGTGGGCGCGGCTCCGGCAGCTTCGGTGGCTCCAAACCGGCGGCTCGACCGCGCCGGGGGCTGGGACTAGAGGGTCTGGCGCGCCGCCAGGGACTCGAACCCCGAACCGCCAGATCCGAAGTCTGGTGCTCTATCCATTGAGCTAGCGGCGCGTGCAAGCAGGCGACTATGTCTCGGATTGCTGAGTCGGGCAAGCGGTTTCTCGTCGCGTGACGCGGAAATCACAGACGCGGAAATCACAGTTGACCCGTGATGCCACCACGCGATACAGTTTTTTGAATCAAGTCAGTTTGTGGAGGCGAGACCGCACCGAGCCCCCGCCACCGGCGGGAAGAATTCATTCTCACAGGAGGGAACTGCAACGCGAAGTCTGTTGAAACTCTGTCTACCGGTGGTCGCCATGGCCCTTGTCGTCGGACTGGCGGCGATCCCGGCCCAGGCGGGTCATTCCTGGGGCAACTACCATTGGGAGCGCTCGTCGAACCCAGTGTCACTAGGTCTGGGCGACAACGTGGACGCCACCTGGGACGGTTGGCTGGTCGAAGCCAACGCCGACTGGAACGCGTCTTCGGTGTTGGACCTCTCGATTGTCTCCGGGAAAGCCCGGGGCAATTGTGGCGCCCGGAACGGCCGGATCGAGGTCTGTAACGACACCTACGGCAACACCGGTTGGCTGGGTGTCGCTCAGATCTGGGCAGATGGCGACCACATCACGCGCGCCGTCGCGAAGATGAACGACACCTACCACAACAGCCCGCCGTATAACACCGACGGTTGGCGGGACATGGTCATGTGCCAGGAGGTCGGCCATGTCTTTGGACTCGGCCATCAGGATGAGAATTTCAACAACGGAAACCTCGGCACGTGTATGGACTACACGAGTGACCCGGAAGGCCCGCCCTCGAACCGCGCGCCCAACGCCCACGACTACGAGCAGCTCGAGACGCTGTACGGACATCTCGACACGGATGGCGGCAAGGGTTGCAATCCCCGTAGCCCGAAGTGCAACGCCGCGACTCCGGCGCCTCCGGCCTTCAACGACATGGAGTTGCCGAACGTAGCGCAGTGGGGCCGCTTGATGGCGGTTTCGCGGGACGGCGGTCAGGCCATCTTCGTCCAGGACTTTGGCCAGGGTCGCAGGGTAATCACCCACGTTACCTGGACGCTCGAGTTTGCGGAGCTGTTTAAGGACCACTAGGCGCTCGATGCCCGGGCCCTGAATCGTTCGAGACATCGAAGCACCGGCCGCCCTCGGCGGAGGGCGGCTTTTTTTTCGGATAGAAATCTTCGCGCCCCGCCTCGGCTTACAAAGCCTCGGTTCCGAGTGTTTGGATCTCGGCGTCGAGCTCGTCCAGCTCGCCGGCCACTTCCCGGAGGCCGATCTCAAGGGTCCGGAGGGTCGTGCCTTCGCCCCGGACGAACCGGGAGTAGGGCGCGATGGCTTCCAGGACGCGCTGGCTACTGCGCTCGACCTCGCGGTCGAACTGTTCGGCCAGGCCATCCATCAGCTTGTTGCGCAGCGTGACGATCTTGTTCTTGAGCTCGACCTTGGCCTTCTTCCGGCGCGCCGGCAGGATGAAGAAGCCCACGACCGCGATCGCCGAAGCCGCCAGGATGCCGGTGATGTCGGCGACCTGGGTGGTCGCCAGCACGGTAAAGATGGTGCCCAGGCCGACCGCGCTGGCCTCGACGATGGCGGTGCCGGCGATGGCGGTGTGGACCGAGTCGGCCAGGCGCTTGGCCTCACCGCGCTGATCGAAGCTCTCGATCGAGCTGCGGGCCGCCCGGCCTACCGTCTTCAAAAGCTCGGCCCGGTTGTACTCGAAGCGGCCCAGCTCGCCGATGGCCTGGTCGGCGCCCTCGTGGCTCCGGCGGCGGCGTTCGATGCGGGCCGAGACCTCCTGCCACTGTTCCAGCTCGGCCGAGATCATCCAGTCGATCACTTCCTGGACCTTCTCCTCGAGCCGGTTGGGAGTCTCCTGGATGACCTTGCGCTCGAACTCGCCGCGGATGCGCTCCTTGTTCATGAGATCCAGGGCACGGGAGATCCGCAGGGTGTCGTCAAAGAACTCGACGCCGCGCTTCTCGAAGGCCAGGAGCTCGTTGTCCACGTCGGCGAGGCGAAACCGAAACGAGGAGCGCAGATCCTCCTGGTAGAGCTCGAGCTGGGTCTCGATCGACTCCAGCGTCTTGACGTCGTCGGCCAGAAGCTCGAGGCGCTTGCTCACTGTCTCGCCGAGCTCGTCGCAGATTCGTCGGGCGATGCCGACCGGATTGGCGAGTTTCAACCGGATGCGTTCGGTCTCGTCCAAGGTCGTCGAGACAAAGGTTTCGAGCTCGCGGAAGCCGCTGGCGGCGAGTCCGCCTTCGTCGTCGCCGAGCTTGGCCTCCAGGGCCGCTTTGGCCGACACCGCAAAGAGCGTCGGCGTGGCGCCTTCGTTTCCTTCGGCTCCAAGAAGACGCCTGGCGTTGTCGCGGACGAAGGCTTCGACCTTGTTCCGGTCGTCGTCCGAGGCGAGGAAATCGATCTTGTTGATCACCACGACCAGCTTCTTGCCCCATTCGCGGATGTCGGCGAGGAAGGCGCGCTCGCTCTCGGAGAACGGCCGGTCCGCCGAGGTCACGAAGAGCACCAGGTCGGCCTTGGGGATGAAGCGTTCGGTCAACGCCTGATGCTCGCGGTCGAGAGCGTTGGTGCCGGGCGTATCGACCACGTGGATTCGGCGCAGGAGCTCGAAGGGCGCGGTCACCTCCTCGATGCCTTGAGGGTCGGTCCGCCGTGAGGCTTCCTCGCCGTAGCGCAGGCGGTGGATGCGGCTCGTGGTCGGGGTGACGCCCTCCTCCAGGAGCCGCTCGCCGAGGAGGGCGTTGATGAAAGTGCTCTTGCCGGAGTTGAACTCACCCACGACGACGAGCAGGAAGAACTCGTCCAGAGAGGCCAGGGCTTCGGCCAGGGTTTCCCTGGCCGCGGCCGGAGCGTCGGTGCCGGCGATGAGCGTCTGGAGCTTTGCCAGGACGCCGCGCTCGGCGCTCAGGATCCGGCGCTGTGGCTCGTTGAGGACGGTTTCCAGCATGCTGCTTCGACCCGGTAAGGCCGGTGGGCTAGCGGCGGTCCCGCTTGCGGTAGCCGACCTCGAGCTCGATGAAGGAGCGGGGCTGGGCCCAGCGGGCGCTCAGGACGTCGGACAGCGGTGTGCCGTCGGTAGCGTGGCGCTCTTCCCGCACTACGCGCAGGTCGTCCGAGCGCACCACGGCCTCGGCCTGCCGGACGATGACGCCGCCCCGCTGGTTGCGGGTCACGGTCACGTCGAGATGGACCGTGCGGGTCAGAGATCTTTGGTCCAGGGTCTTCCGCGTTCTGGGCGCCAGGGTGGTCAGGGTCTTCAAGATGCCGCGGCGCAGCTTGCTCCAGTCGGCGGTCGAGCGCTCCAGCTCGCCGGTCGGAAGGGGCAGCTTCAGCAACTCCAGGGCGGCCTCGAGTCCATGGTAGGAGTGGGGCTCCCAGGGCGGCGGCTTGCGCTCTCCGGCGTTCCAGAACCAGTAGCCGCGGGCCTCGCCCCAGGGACCCAGAAACTGAGAAAAGGGCCCCGGCAACCAGTGGTCGGTGAGGTGGTTCTCGTGGGCCGTCACCGTCCCTTCCGGGCCGATATCGACCGAGAAGCGGCCGTCCGGGGAGCCGATCACCACGAAGGCGAACGTCCCGTCCAGCCGCCTGGGCTTGTAGGCGGTGGTCTGCCACTTGGCGTGCTCGCGACGGCCGACGGCGGCGATGCGCTCACGGGCGGCGTTGAGCGCGTCCCAGGATCCCTCGGGCAAGGTGGCGACGGCGCCTAGCTTGGCCTGAGATGCGAGCGGACCCAGAGGATCGACCCAGAAGAACTTCCAGGGTTCTTCGAGGGGGCGCTCCAATGCCAGGCGGTGGCCGCCCTCGGCCATCGACGAGGCGGACATCAGCAGCCTGCCGCCGGCGATGAGATCGGCGTTGACGCGAACGCTCCGGACCCGGGAGGTCACCGAGTACCAGAGCTCGTAGGAGTCCTCGGCGGCCGCGGGTACGGCTAGGAGGGCGAGAGCCGTGAGGAGCTCCAATCGGCGTCCAACGAGCATGGAGAGTCGTATTCTAGCTCCGCCGCGGGACGGCCGTTCGATGGAAACCCTGCGATTCCGCTACCGTAGTAGTCGGCAGCCGGAAGCGAAAGGAGGTTCTTCGTGGGTCGAGTGAACTTTGTGCAGGCATCCTTGTGCGTGCTGGTGGCCTCTTGGGCGAGTGCCGCCCACGGCGCCGAGACCGGAGAACCGTTCGAGATCGGCCGAGCCGCTTCCGAGATCCGGGTGGATGGCGCCCTCGACGAAGCCGCATGGGACTCGGCATTGGCGATTCCGCTGCGCTACGAATGGTCGCCCGGAGACAACGCCGAGCCGCCGGTGGCCACCACCGCGCTTCTCACCTACGACACGGAGCACCTCTACATCGCGTTTCGGGCCGAGGACCCGGAGCCCGGCCAGATTCGCGCGCATCTCATGGACCGCGACCAGATCGCGACCTTCGTCCAGGACGATCACGTCACGGTCATGATCGACACCTTCAACGACGAGCGCCGGGCGGTGCAGTTCCGGATCAATCCGTTGGGCGTCCAAGCGGACGCCATCTTCAGCGAGGTCGACGGCATCGAGGACTTTTCCTGGGACATCATCTGGGACTCGGCCGGCCAGATCACCTCCTGGGGCTACGCGGTCGAGATCGCCCTGCCGTTCAAACAGCTCCGCTTCCCGAGGACCGATGGCGTGCAGACGTGGGGCGTCGAGCTGGGGCGCTCGTATCCCCGCAGCAACCGGCACCGGATCGCCGCCAACCTCCGGGACCGGGACCGCTCGTGCCTTCTGTGCCAGGTCGACAAAGTGACCGGGTTCGAAGGCCTCGAGTCGGGACGGAATCTGGAGTTCGACCCGACCCTGACGGTCAGCCGAACCGACGTGCGCGAGGAGTTTCCGGACGGGGACTTTGTCGATGGCGGCGAAGACTTCGAGCCGGGCGTCAGCATGCGCTGGGGCATTACTCCCAACGTATCCTTGAACGCCACCATCAATCCGGACTTCTCCCAGGTGGAGGCCGACGTCGCTCAACTCGACGTCAACGAGCGCTTCGCGCTCTTTTTCCCGGAGAAGCGTCCGTTCTTTCTGGAAGGGGTGGATTTCTTCGCCACGCCGTTCCGGGCGGTCTTCACCCGCTCGGTGGTGGACCCCAAGTGGGGGCTCAAGCTCACCAGCAAGTCGGGCAAGAACGGCTACGGCGTCTTCGTGGCCGAAGACGAGGTCAACAGCCTGCTGCTGCCGTCGAATCAGGGCTCCAATCTGGCTTTCGTGGATGATGAGGTGACGGCCTCGGTGCTGCGCTACCGGCGGGACATCGGCAAGAACTCGACTCTGGGAGTGCTCTTTACCGGCCGCGAGGGCGACGGATACCACAACCGGGTGGGCGGTGTGGACGGCTTCTTCCGTCTCGGCGACACCGACACGATCGAGTTTCAGTACCTGCGCTCCGACACACGGTATCCGGGCGGAGTGGCGGCGACCTTCGGCCAAAGTCCCGACGGCTTCGAAGGCGACGCCTTTCGGATCAACTACGACCATGCCGCCCGCAAGTGGCTGTGGTTCACCAGCTACAGGAGTCTCGACCCCGACTTCCGGGCCGACAGCGGCTTCATCACCCAGGTCGACGTCGAGCGCGCTACCGGAACCTTGATCCGCCGCTTCCGTGGCGGCGAGGGAGACTGGTGGAACCGGGTCGACGTTGGTGTCTTCACCGAGCGGTCCGAGGATCACTCGGGGCGGCTGACCGAGCAGGGAGTCGATATCTTCGCCAACGTGTCCGGGCCGCTGCAGTCGTTCGCCGAGATCTCGCTCGAGCGCAACAAGGAATTTTTCGGCGGCGTCCTCTACGAAGACCTGGATCAGATGCAGTTCTACGGTGAGTTTCAGCCCACCGGGGCGGTCGAGTTCTCGCTCTTCGCCAACCTGGGTGACGCCGTCGATTTCAGCAACAACCAGCAAGCGGATCAGACAGTCCTGGTGCCGGCCGTCGAGGCCAAGATCGGCCGCCACATCAACATCAAGCTGGACCACACGCGCCAGGCTCTGGACGTCGAGGGCGGCGAGCTCTTCGAGGCCGATCTGAGCCAGCTTCGCTTCGTCTACAACTTCAACGTTCGGATGTTCGCCAGGGCGATCTTCCAGTTCACCGACATCGAGCGCAATCCGGCTCTGTTTACGAGCCCGGTCAGTCCCGAGAGCGAGCGCTTGTTCACCCAGTTCCTGGTGTCCTATAAGGTCAATCCGCAAACCCTGCTCTTCGTCGGCTATTCGGACAACCGTCTGGGTTCGCGGCTGATCGACCTGACCCAGGCCAACAGGACGCTGTTCTTGAAGCTCGGCTACGCCTGGCTCCAGTAGGCTCTCCGGTAGGCTCCAGTGGGTTCCAATAGCCTCCAACGGGCCCGTAGGAGAACCGCGGGCGAAGTAGGCCAGTCGCCGAACCGTCCGACCGCGGCGGTTGCTGGCCGATCGCCGGCTATCGGGTGGTGAGCGGGAGAAGTTTCCGGGTTCGCCGGTCGCTCCGGTAAGCTTGCGGTCCACCGAAGGAGGGCCTCCGATGTTTGCACGACGTTTTCTGCTGCTCGCCGCCTTGACCCTGCTGGCCGTGCCGGCCTGGGCGGGTTACCACTACAAAGCCGTCACCACGACCACCGGCACTGGCATGGGTCAGGCAAGCGAATCGACCATGGAAGTCGAAGGCTGGGTTGACGGCGGAATGACCAAGGTCGTCTTTACCGACGCGTCCGCGGAGGACGCTAGCCCGTTTTTCGGGGAAGGCAAGTACCTGGTGGTGACCGATCCGGAGTCTGCGGTGGTCTATCTCGTGGATACCACGGCGAAGACCTACTCGGAGTTCGATCTGTCCCAGATCGTAGGTGCGCTCGGAGAGCTTGCCGACACCGGCGTCATGAACATGGAGGTCAGCGACCACCAGGTCGAGAAGATCTCCGAACAGGACGGCGGCCGCCTGCACGGCTATTCCACGACGCACTACACCTACCGGACGTCGTACACCATGTCGATCGGTGTCCTGGGCATGAAGCGTTCCGATGACTACGTGATCGAGAGCGAGATGTGGACGACCCAGGATCTCGACAGCAGCGGCTTCGACGTGTGGCTGCAGAAGCTACCCAAGAAGACCGGATTCGAGCCCGTGGATCAGCTCATGGAAGGCGAGTTTTCGAAAATGACCGGCTTTCCCCTGAAGAGCGTCCAGCGGACCCGGACTCAGGGGACCAACAAGAAGCGCCGGACCATGGACATGGTCTCGACCACCGAGGTGACGCTGCTCGAGGAGCAGCCGATCTCGAGAGCCATGTTCTCGATCGACCCGACCTACACCAGGGTGGATCTGATGCCGGACCTGGGTGAGTTGGGCGCCATGCGGGACGGTGACGAGGAAGCGGCCGCCGACGAGGAGGAAGAGGAGGACGAAAAGGGCGGCATGCTGAAGCGCCTGCGGAAGCTGCGCAAGAAGGACGGCGGGCGGTAACTCGCTGAGAAGCCCAGGCTAGCTCCGGCGTTCCCGGGCTCGAGACAAACGGAAGGCCGGCTCTCAGGGCCGGCCTTCCTCGATATGGGCCCGTTCGGGCCGCCGCAAGATGCCTTGCGGGCTACTCTTCTTCGCCCGAAGCCTCGACCAGGGCCGCGTCGAGGGTGATCTCGGCGCCTGCCAGGGCTTTCGACACCGGGCAATTCGCCTTGGCGCCGTGGGCCTGAGCCTGGAAGGTGTCCTCGTCGATCCCCGGCACCACGGCGTGGGTAGTCAGCTCGATCCGGGTGATCGCAAAGCCGGCCTCGCCCTTGTCGAGGTGTACTCGGGCCGAGGTCTCGACACTCTGAGGATCGTAGCCGTCGCGGCCCAGGCCCGCGGTCAACGCCATCGAAAAGCAACCGGCATGGGCCGCCGCGATCAGCTCCTCGGGATTCGTCCCCGGCTCTTGTTCGAAGCGTGAGCCGAACGAGTACTTGCCCTCGTAGGCTCCGCTTTCCATCTTCATCGTTCCGCTACCGTCCTTGAGGCTGCCTTCCCAGCGCGCCTCGGCACTTCGTACGGGCATCTTCTACTCCTTACGTTTCGTTTGGGCTTGCCGGCGATCTTGGCCACCAGCGTGGACCGTGGAGGATATCGCAGGCCCGGTCGAGATTGGCCTCAGTCGAAGGTCAGCAACCAGAGGTCGCCGCCGCCCGCTGCCACCCGGTCAAAGACGACCCAGCGGCCATCAGGTGACCAGGACGGATAGTCGATCCGAATGTCGGGGTCGGGATCGCGATAGATCTCGTAGGGTGCCGAGCCTTCCAGGGGGTAGATCCACAGAGCGCGATGCCCGAGGACGTCCAGGATGGACCGCTCGACGGGGTCGAGCGACATGTGCGCGCCGGAGCCGACCTGCTCGGTAGCCACCGGCTGGCCTCCGCTCGTGGGTATCCGGAAGACGTTGTTGCCGCTCTTGAAGGGATCGGTGGAGTAGTCGTTGGTGAAAAGGACCGATTCGCCGTCCCGAGACCAACGCAGAAAGTGCGACTTGGCGCCGATCGAGGTGAGCTGAACGGGCTGGGTTCCGTCCGCGTTCATGACCCAGACCTCGAGCCGTCCGGAGCGGTCGCTCATAAAGGCGATCCGCTCACCGTTCGGGGAGAAGAACGGGTTGAGGTCGAGGGCCGGGTCCTGCGTAAGGCGAGTCGGTTCGCCGTCCAGGTTCGTCGTCCAGATGTCCACGTTGCCCGAGCGGGACGAAAAGAAGACCAGGCGCTCTCCGGTCGGGTCGACCTGGGCCTGGTAGTCGCCCCCCTGGCCGCGCGAGCGCCGCACCGCGGGTTCTCCGTGCAGCGTTTGGGAGTAGAGATTCATGTCTCCGTCGCGATCCGAGTTGAAGACGATCGATGCGGAATCGGGGAACCAGGCGGCGCGACTTTCCTCACGCGAGGTGGCGACTAGTGGCCGGGCTTCACCGCGGGGCTGCGCGCTAGCCGGATCCATCGGCAAGAGCCACAGGTCGGTGTTGAGCTGCTGTACCGCGAAGGCCAGGCGCCGGCCGTCGGGTCCGACCGCTACCTGGACGTCCTGGCCGGCGCCAGTGGTGATCTGCTCCGGCGGCGCCGGCTGGCCGCCCTCGGTGTCCAAACCCAGGCGCCAGATGTTCATGCCGCCGCCCCGGTACGAGGGGAAGTACAGGGACTTTCCGGAGGGGTCCCAGGCCGGCTGAAGGTCGATGTAGTCGTCCGCGGTCAACCGCCGGTACTCACCGGTTCGGGTTTCGGCCAGCGCCAGGTCCGACCCGGTCGTGGCCAGGATCCGAAACGCCACCTGGCTGCCGTCGGGTGAAAAGCGCGGAGCGGTGTGCAGGACCTCTTCGCTGCGATCGGTGGTGAGCTGGCGCGGATTGCGGCCGCTGGGATCAGCGGTCCAGATCCGGCGGGGGCCGGCCCAGTCGGCGTCAAAGAGCAGGGCGGCGCCGTCGGCGGAGTACGAGGGGTGGACCGCATCCTCCAGGACGCGAACCTCCCGGCCGCTCTCGAGCTCCAGACGCCAGACGTCGCCGTCGGAGTAGTAGCCGTAGACGTCGCTCGGAATCAGGTGCTGCCCCTCTTGCTTCGAGCGGACGAACAGGAGCTCTGTGCCGTCGGGAGACCAGGCCGCCTGGAGGTCGTCTCGGCTTCCCTCGGTGAGGCGCCGGGTCTCCTGGCGATCCAGGTCGCGCAGGAACAAGTTCTTGAAGCCGTCGATCTCGGCCGAGTAGACAATCGATCGGCCGTCCGGAGACCAAGCCGGCCACTCTTCCAGCTCGGCGCCGAAGGTCAGCGGGGACAGAACCGGAGCCGACCGCGGGGCGACCGCCGTCTGTGCCTGGGTCGCCTGTGAGCTGGGCTCGGGCGGCCTCGAGCTCCAGTAGGCCGCGAGCGCCGCGATCAACGCCAGTGCCGCGAACCCGATCCAAAGCAACGGCGGGCCGGCGGGCCGGGTCGTGCCGGCCTCCGGAGGCGGAGTCGCCGCGGCGGTAACGGGGACGGCTTCGTCGGCGAGCTCACGCAGTTCGTTGCGCAGGTCGAGGGCCGCCTGGAGCCGGTCTTCGGGCTGCTTCTTGAGGCATAGCCGGAGCAGGCGGGCGAGATGGCGGGGCAGCTCCGGACGAAGCTCGTCCGCCCCCGCCGGATCGTCCCGTAGGATCTCGCTCGCCAGCTCGGCCCGCGAGGCGCCACGGAACGGGCGCCTGCCGGTGGCCATCTCGTACAGGACCGCGCCCAGCGAGAAGATGTCCGATCGCGCGTCCGCGTCCTCGCCGCGCAACTGCTCGGGAGCCATGTACGGAAGGGTGCCCAGTACCTGGCCGGTGCTGGTGATGCCGTCACGAGCGGTCTCCGTGCGCGCGTCCGGCTTCGCCGCCGGCTCGAGCTTGGCGAGTCCGAAGTCCAGGATCTTGGGTTCGCCCGCCTCGGTAATCATGATGTTGGTGGGCTTGAGATCGCGATGCACGAGACCCTTGCCATGGGCCGCGGCGACTGCGTCCGCCAGCGGCACCGCCAGCTCGAAGAACCGATCGAGAGACGGCCGGCCGGCCGCCAGGATCCGGTCCAGGGTCGCCCCTTCGACCAGCTCCAACACCAGGAAGCGCAGGCCTCCGGCCTCCTCGATCGAATGCAGGCTGACGATATTCGGGTGATTGAGCGCCGCGATCGCGCGCGCTTCTCGTTCGAATCGGGCCAGCCGGTCGGGATCGCCGGCGACCTCGGCAGGGAGGAACTTGATGGCGACCTGACGCTCGAGACGGGTGTCCAGGGCCTGGTACACCTCGCCCATGCCGCCGGCGCCCAGGCGCCGTTCGATGCGGTACACGCCGAACGTCTTGCCGGTCAGGTCGTTCTCGGACAACCCCAGGATTATAGTGACCGGCCGCGGCCGCCGCTTGCTTGCCTGGTCCGGCCAAATGCGTGAGACTGGGAAGGGTCTCGCAATGACGACGCTTTCCTTCGACGCCTTCTGGCAGTGGTTGATGCGGCACCCCAACTGCATTCTGCGCGCGGGGACTCCGGATACGGTGCTGTACGACGACAACGACTACCACTGGCACTTCGCCGCCGACGGCAATGTCCAGTATGTGCAGGTGATTCGCGGTAAGCGGCTGGTCGGTGAGCTGGGGGTCGACTCGGAGAGCGTGGCCTACGCGCAGTACCTGGGCGAAGAACCGGAGGGAGAGCATGGCTTCGAGCTCGTGGTCGAGACCGAGACCGAGCGGCTGGCGTCCCACTTTTTCGTTCTGACCCATGCGTTCGACGAGGAAGACCAGTTGCCGGCGCACGAGCGGGCCGTCCATTGAAGCCGGATCCGGTCTTCAGGAAGCTCCAGCTCAAGGACCAGGCGTCGATCCTCGTCGAGGACGCGACGTTCTTGGCCGAACGCTAGGCGCCCGAGTCCTTCGTATCGGTTTCCGGGCGCGCGTCGTGGGCCGGGTCCAGCCGGCGCGCCAGGCGATGAGCCTCTTCGGTCCAGGCGAGCTTCTCCGGCAGGGTCATGGCGGCGCCTTCGAGCAGGCGCGAGACTTCGGAGCCTTCCCACGTAGCGGGAAACCACGAGTCTCGATGGCGCCTGGATCTGTCCACGCGCGGTAGGCTATCGGCATGCTTACGGGTTCGGGGTCCGTAACGAGACAATCATGATCGGCTCGCGGCTGGCGCACTACCGAATCGTCTCCAAGCTGGGGGCAGGGGGAATGGGTGAGGTGTACCTGGCCGAGGACACGAAGCTGGATCGGCAGGTCGCGCTCAAGATCCTGCCCGCCGAGCTGGCAGGGGACGTCGAGCGGCTGGCTCGGTTCGAGCGGGAGGCAAGGACGGTTGCGGCGCTCAATCACCCCGGGATCGTGACGATCTATTCAGTCGAAACCGGGTCAGTCGAGACCGGATCGGTCGAACCCGGGCCGGTCGATGTCGCCCCGCAGACTTCGTCCGAGGCCGTGCAGTTCCTGACGATGGAGCTGGTGGACGGCGAGACCCTGGACAAGCACGTGCCTCCGGGCGGTCTGGCGCTAGAGAAGTTCTTTGCCCTGGCGGTTCCCCTGGCCGACGCCGTGGCCGAGGCCCATGCCCGAGGGATCACCCACCGCGACCTGAAGCCGGCCAACGTGATGGTGGACGAGCGTGGGCGAGTCAAGGTCCTGGACTTCGGCCTGGCCAAGCCTGTCCGCGACGGCGACCCTTCCTCACGGCGCGATGGCGATGCCACCGAGCTCCTGACCCAGGAGGGCCTGGTGATCGGGACGGTGCACTACATGTCGCCGGAGCAGGCAAGAGGAGAGCCGGCGGATCCTCGATCGGACGTCTTCTCACTGGGCGTGCTGCTCTACGAGCTGGCGACCGGCCGGCGTCCGTTCGACGGGACGAGCTCGGTCGAGGTGCTGTCGTCGCTTCTGCGGGACGAGCCGCCGCTGGTGACGGAAATCAAGGACGGCTTGCCAAATCACCTGGGACGCATCGTACGCCGCTGCCTGGAGAAGGATCCGGCCAAGCGCTACCAGTCGGCTCTCGAGGTGCGCAACGAGCTCGAGTCCTTGCGGTCCGAGGGCGAGACCAGCGCCGGCGACCCGGAGGAGCGCGTCAGGGCGGACGCGGCTGCGCCCAATTGGCTTCGCCTTGGAGTCCCGGCGGTGCTGGTACTGGCGCTTCTGGCCTGGCTTGCTACCCGGAACCGGGAGCCGCGGGCCGAGGAGGTGCGGCCGGCCGCGGCACTCGAAGAATTGCTCGAGCTGGTCGATGCCGAGCGATACGCCGAAGCGTTCTTCCTCCACCGCCGCTTGCCCGGCGCCGAAGCCCGGCTGCCCGAGGCGACCGAGGCGCTTGCCGCCGCGACGCAGTTGGTGGCGATGACAAGCACTCCCGCCGGAGCCGAGGTTTCGATCCGGCCTTACGGCGAGGCCAGCGACTGGCTGGCTCTGGGACGCACGCCCCTGGCTGACGTCACCGTGCCCCGCGGCTTTCTGGCGGTCAAGATCGAGCCCGTCGGCGGTGAGCCGGAAGGCGTCTACGAGCTCGCGGGCGAGCTCGAGGCCGAGAATCACTGGCGCCTCCCCTCGACGCCATCTCCCGACGGCATGACCTGGATCCCGCCGGGAACGGTTCGAGCGGCTAGCCTCAGCCAGGAGCTGCCGGCCGACGCGATCGAGCTCCCCGGCTTTTTCATCGATCGATTCGAGGTCACCAATGCCGACTATGCCCGGTTCGTAGCGGATGGCGGCTACCGTCGCCAGCAGCTCTGGCCGCCGTTTCTGGAGAAAGGCCGGGCCGTGGCCTGGAGCGCGGGAATCACACGGTTCGTGGACGCCACCGGTCGCCCCGGACCGGCGGGCTGGGAGCTTGGCGCCTACCCCGAGGACGCCGGCGCGATGCCGGTGACCGGTGTGTCCTGGTTCGAGGCGGCGGCCTACGCCGCGTGGGCGGGAAACGAGTTGCCGAGCCTGTGGCACTGGTTGCAGACGGCGCGGCTCGGGGCCAGCCCGCGCGTCGTTCCGGCGAGCAACTTCGGAGACCGGCTCTTGCCGGCGGATCCCGACCGCGGCTTGGGCGTTTGGGGCACGCGGGACCTGGCCGGCAACGCTGTCGAATGGTCGCGCACCGGCGTTGCCGGCAGGGGACGCCTGCTCCTGGGTGGAGCGTGGAATGAGCCGTCGTACAACTACTTCAGCGCCTACGACGCGCGCTCGCCCTGGGAGCGCCGGGTCGAGTTCGGGTTCCGCATGATGCGGGAGGTCGCAGGATCCAAGCCCGCGACGCCGGAGGAGGTCGAAGCGCGGCCCGAGCGCGACCTCTTGGCGGAAGCCCCGGTCGACGACCGGACGTTCGAGATCTACCGAGCCTTCCATGACTTCTCGCAGGGACCGCTCGAGCCGGCGGTGGTGGCGGAGCGCGCCGGTGAGCACTGGCGGGAGATCCGGGTCGAGATCGACGCCGGCCACGGCGGCGAGCGGCTTCCGATCGTGCTTCTCCTGCCGACCGGGTCGCCGCCGCCGTATTCCGTGGGCGTTCTCATGGCCGGCGCCAATGCCCTCCGGCGTTCCTCGAGCGCGGAGCCGGAGGGGCTGGTGAGCTTCGATGCCGTCGATTTTCTGCTGCGGAGCGGCCGGGCGGTGGCCATTCCCGTTCTTCTCGGCACTTACGAGCGCCAGGATGGATTCGAGCTCCTGAGCACCGAGGACACGATCGCGCTCCGCGACCACGTTCTGGCGTGGACCAAGGAGATACGGCGAACGGTCGACTACCTGGTGAGTCGGGAGGACCTACGCGACGATCGGCTCTTTTTCGTCGGCAGCAGCTTGGGCGGTGTCCTGGCCCCGGTGATGCTGGCTCTGGAGCCGCGCTTCCAAGCCGCCTACTTGCGTCTGGCCGGACTGCCGACCTGGAGGCAGCCGGGAGAGGTGGACTCGATCAACTTCGCCTCCCGAGTCCGCGTCCCGACCCTGATCGTGAACGGACGCTACGATCGGCTGCTGCCCCTCGAAACGTCGCAGAAGGGACTCCTCCGCTGGCTCGGCACCGCTGAGGCCGACAAGAAGCTGGTTCTGTTCGACGTTGGGCATGCGCCGCCGCGGCCCCGGAACGCGGTGATCCGAGAGGTGCTGACCTGGGCGGATCGCGTACTGGGGCCGGTCGACTAGCAGCCGGCTCGAGCGTCCTTCGCGCAACGTTCGAAGAGTGTCCGGTCCCATGGTCTGCCGGATCGGTAGGGTGATGGCGGAAGGGGCCGCTAGGAGAGCGATATACTGCTCGTAATGGAGTGCGCAGGCGGGCGGTGCGTGAGTGGCGCGAGCGCTCGCATCTGGAAAGCGCGGTTGCCGCGCGCCGGAAGCGGGTGTCCGTGGTGCTGTTCTTGGTGCCGGGCAACGCGCCTGCTCGCGCCGAAGTCGAGCCGGTAGTCCCGGTCGCCAGCGCCATTTCCCAGTCCCGGTTCCCGCGCCTCGGCGCGTCCCAAACGATGATCGGAACGCAACTTAATCACTACCGGATTGTGTCCCTCCTGGGCGAGGGCGGCATGGGAGCGGTGTACCGGGCCGAGGACACGCGGCTGGGCCGCGAGGTCGCGCTCAAGGTCCTGCCGGAGGCGATGGCCCAGAGTCCCGAGCGTCTGGCCCGTTTCGAGCGGGAGGCCAAGGTTCTGGCGTCGCTCAACCACCCGCACATCGCCGCCCTGTATTCCTTCGAGGAAGGCGTGCCCGAAGGCGAGACTGGGACGCTGCAGTTCTTGACCATGGAGCTGGTCGAGGGCGAAGGGCTCGACGAGCGTCTCGAACGCGGGGCGATTCCGGTTGACGAGGCGGTCCGCATCGCGCGCCGGATCGCCGAGGGCATGGAAGCCGCCCACGAGGAAGGCATCGTTCACCGGGATCTGAAGCCGGCCAACGTGCGCATCACTCCCAAGGGGCTGGTCAAGGTCCTGGACTTCGGCCTGGCCAAGGCCCTGGTGCGGGAAAGCTCCTCCGAGACCGAGACCGTTCTGCGCGAGTCACCCACGATCACGCAGAACATGACCGCCGCCGGCACGCTTCTGGGCACTGCGGCCTACATGGCGCCGGAGCAGGTTCGGGGGCAGGACGCCGACAAGCGGGCGGACATCTGGGCGTTCGGAGTCGTGCTCTACGAGATGCTCGCCGGCGCCCGAGGCTTCGCGGGAAAGACCGTCTCCGACACGCTGGCCGCGGTGCTGCGTGACGATCTAGATCTTGGCAAACTGCCCAAGAGCGTGCCGGCGAACCTGGCTTCGTTGCTGGCGAGGTGCTTGGACAAGGACCCGATGACCCGGCTGCGCGACATCGGCGAGGCGCGAATCGCGCTGGCCAGGACCGAACAGGGCGACGAGGCCGAGGCGGTGGTGCCGGAGGGTTCCGCTCGGCCGTTCTGGTGGCGCGCTCTGCCGTGGGTTCTGGCGGCCGGCCTGGGCGCTTTGGCGGTGGCTCTGTTCGTGAGCTCCCGCGGCACGCCGGAGCGGGCCGAATCGACCGCTCGCTTCGGCCTCGATCTGGATCGAGCACTCGAAGTCGTCGCCATCTCGGGCGAGCGGCTGGTCTTGTCGCCGGACGGATCGCGGTTGGTCTATGTCGCTCAGTCCGGCAGCCAGTCCGAGCTCTTCGTGCGCGAGCTGGCCACCGGATCGGAGGCACCGATACCGGGCACCACCGGAGCCCGGTCGCCGTTTTTCTCGCCGGATGGCCGCGAGGTCGCCTACTTTGCCGGCGGCGAGCTGCGCCGGATCCGGCTGGATGGCAGCGGCCAGCGCACCGTCTGCCGCTCGCCTTCGATTCCTTTTGGGGGATCCTGGAGCGACCAGGGGTTCATCGTCATGTCCACCGGCGTGTACAGGATCCCCGTTCGAGTTGATGCGGAAGGCGGGCAGCCCGTCGAGGTCGAGGTCGCCGATATCTCGGACAAGGCCGGGAACTTCACCTGGCCCTGGGTCCTTCCGGACGGCAAGGCGATGCTCGTGACGTTCTCGGGAACCGTGGGCGGCGAGCCCGGACCGCATGTCTTCTGGGTTTCGCTCGAAGACGGCTCGCGCAAGGTGTTGGCCCAAGGCAGTGGCGCGAGATACGTCGCTGCCACGGGGCATGCCGTGTTCGTTCGCGGCGGGGTCCTCTGGGCCTTGCCGATCGATCCCGCCAGCGGCGAGCGCCGGGGACCGGAGATGGACCTGGGCGTCAAGCCCAGAGTGCTCGAAGGCGCCGCGATTCTGGCCTTTGCCGACAACGGGGTGCTGGTGTTCGATGCCAGCTCTTCGGATTTCGCTTCGAACACACTGGTCTTCGTGGATCGGGAGGGCGAGACCACCCCGGCCGATTCCGCCGAGGCCCCCTTCTACTCGCCGCGCCTCTCGCCCGACGAGTCCAGGGTCGCCGTGGGCTACGGCATCGCGGCTTCTTCGGATATCTGGGTTCACGACCTGCGGCGGCGGGCGACGATGCGGATGACCTTTCGGAATCTGAACGGCTATCCGGTGTGGGCTCCCAGCGGGCGTCAGATCGTGTACGCCTCGAACCGGGACGGAATGTACGATCTGTATCGCAAGGACATTCGGAGCGACCGGGATCCAGAGCGGCTCACCACCAGTCCGGTTATCGAAGTGCCAACCTCGATCTCTCCCGACGGCCGCACCTTGCTCTACTACGCGTTGCGCACGGCGGCGACTCAGCGCGACATCTGGAAGCTGTCGTTCGGCTCCGAACCGGCCGAGCTGGTCGCGACCCGGTACAACGAGCGCGCTCCGGTCTTCTCTCCGGATGGTGGGTGGTTTGCCTACATCTCGGACGAGACCGGAATCGACGAGATCTACGTCCGCCATCTCGAGGACGATGGCAATCGCTGGAAGATCTCGAGCGGCGGCGGCACCGAGCCGGCCTGGAACCCGGGCGGCGGCGAGCTCTTCTATCGACAGGGCGACACCTTGATGTCGGTCCGGATCACGCTCGGTGAGGATCTGGATCTGAGCGCTCCACAAGCGCTGTTTACCAAGAATACGTTCGCGCGCGATCTTTTCGGGCCGGCACAGTACTCGGTGACGGCGGACGGTGAGCGCTTTCTCATGGTCGAGAGCGCTCAGCCAGAGCCCGCCCGGTTGAATGTGGTCCTCAACTGGTTTGGCGAGCTGTCCGAGCGTGCGCCGGCGTCCGGCTAGCGCTGGTTGGACACCAGGCCTTAGTCCGGCCCCACGGTCTCACCGAGCTTCCCCGCCAGCCGTTCGTGGCCCATTTCGATACTCTTGGCGCATGCTGCGAATCGAAGACAAGGACGGCATTGTCATCGTGCGGATGGAGCACGGCAAGGTCAACGCCATCGACAGGGAGTTGCTCGAGTCGGTGCGGTCGACGTTGGCCGAGATCGAGGCGAGCGATGCCCGCGGCGCCGTTCTGACCGGCCGCGGCGGTGCCTTCTCCGCGGGCGTCGATCTTTTCCGCGTGCTGGACGGTGGTGCCGAGTACTTGTCCGAGTTCTTGCCGGTGCTGTCGGACGCCCTGCGCGAGCTGGCAGAGTTTCCCAAGCCCCTGGTGGCGGCGATGAACGGTCACGCCATCGCCGGCGGCTGCATCCTGGCCTGTGCCTGCGACTACCGGGTGCTGGCGGAAGGAAGCGGCAAGATCGGCGTTCCCGAGCTTCTCGTCGGCGTGCCGTTTCCGGCGGTGCCGCTCGAGATCGTGCGCGCAGTGGTGCCGTCCCGGCATCTCCAGGAGGTCCTGCTGCTGGGCAAGCTGTATCAGGGCGCTGATGCCTTAGACCGAGGCCTGGCCGACGAGATTGTGCCGCTTGACCAGGTCGAGGACCGGGCGCTCGCAATCGCCTGTTCAATGGCCGGGGTCGGTGCCGGCACCTTCGCGCTGTCGAAGCGCCAGGTCCGGCAGCCCATGCTCGACCGCATGGAGCGGACGGCCGACCGCTTCGAGAACGAGGTCGAGGCGATCTGGAAATCGGGCAGCGCTGCGGAGAGGATCCGCGCCTATCTCGACGCGACGGTCGGCGGGAAGTGAACGTGGCGAGGTCGGGGGCGTGGCAAGCGCCCGGAGGCGGGCTTAGGCCCGGCTTCGCCCGGGCGGCGCTGCTCGGCCTGCCTTGGATTGCCGCGACCGTGGGGATCGTGGGGACGTGGGCGGCCTGCGCGAGGGACCCGGGTCCGGTGGCGGCGCCGCCCAGCCGCGGATTCGTCGTCGTCTCGCTCGACACCCTGGGAGCCAAGCACCTGGGGATGTACGGCTACCGGCGCGACACGAGCCCGTTCCTGGACTCCCTGGCATCCCGATCGGTGTTGTTCGAGAACGCCTTTGTCCAGTACACGTCGACTCTGGTTTCCCATATGTCGCTTTTTACCGGCCTCTACCCTCGGGAGCATGGCGTCTATCCGCCGTTCTCGCGGCTGGCGGATGAAGTCACGACGCTGCCCGAGGCCTTTCGCCAGGCGGGCTTCCGGACGGCCGCGATCACCGAGGGCGGTTACATGGTCGGCGAGCCGGGATTCGAGCGCGGCTTCGAGCAATTCGCGGCGCTCGAAGCGAGTCAGCGGTCGATCGAGGAGGTCTTGGGACGGGGATCCGCCTATCTGGAGGGCCTGGAACCGGAGGAGCGGTTCTTCCTGTTCCTCCATAGCTACGCTGTCCACGATCCCTACAATCCGCCGCAGCCGTACGATTCGATGTTCTGGTCGGCCGCGACGCCGTCCGACAGCGGCACCACCCGTGGCTTCGTGCGGGACGTCTTCATGGGTCGCCGAATCCTGAGCGCGGCGGCCTGCGAGCACGTTACGTCGCTCTACGACGCCTCCGTTCGCTACGCGGACGATGTCATGGCCGGCTTCTTTGCGGACCTCGATCGCCTTGGTCTCTCCGAGGAGACAACGGTCATCATCACCTCGGATCATGGCGAGGAGTTCCTGGAGCACGGCAAGCTGGGCCACCATCAGGTGTACCCGGAGACCATCCGGGTGCCGCTCCTGGTCGTGCCTCCGGCCGGCGCTGGGGTCGCTCGGCGGGTGGCCTCGGTGGTGGAGTGGGTGGATCTCTTCCCGACTCTGTGCGATCTGGCGGATCTGGCCTGTCCCGAGCGCCAATCCGGGGAGAGCTTCGCCGGACTCCTGGCCGGGGGACCGGAGCCTGCCCGGAGCCGGGCCTACTCCGAGGTGCGCGACCAGCATGAGATGCGTTCGCTGGTGGTTCGCGACGAAGCCGGACTGCATCAGATTCTGACAGCGCAACGCATCGACGAGCCCGGCGGGAGCTGGTTCGCGCGCTCGATTCGATTCGACACCGAGGGTTCGTCGTTGCCGCTCCGCCTGGTGAGCTTTGCCCGGCCGCGCGAAGTGGAAGTCCGGGTCGACGGCCAGCTGCGCGAGACGGTCCTGGTGGGGGAGGCCTGGCAGGAGGCGACCCTGGAACTGGGCGGGCCAGGCCCGCACGCGGTCGAGCTCGTCACCGACGGCTGCGACGTGCCGATGTGGCTGGGCAAGGGCGAGGACACCCGCTGTTTGTCGATCAAGGTGCAGGGCGCGCCCCTGGGCCGGGCCGAACTCTATGACCTGGAGGCCGATCCCTGGGCGGAACGGGACCTCTCCCGCGAGCGCACGGAGCAGTTTGCCGAGCTGCTGGCCGAGCTCCAGGACTTCGAGTTCGAGCCGGTGGCGGCCGCCGAGGCGATCGAGCCCGGCGCCGCCACCAGCGAACAGCTCCGGGCTCTCGGCTACGTCGACTGAGCGGGGGTTGGGTCGGGTCCCGCCGCCAGAGGGCCTCCGGCGGTGCGCGGCGCGATCGGGTTGGACTCGCCTCGAGGCTCGAGCCGGACGGCAAATCGTGCGCTGGGCTGCCAGTGGAGGCCGCCGAACTCCACCGGGCCGTCGTCCAGGACCCGCCAGTCGTAGCTCCGGACCAGTTCCTCGACGAAGGACTGCCCGATGGCCAGCGTCAGATGCTCGCCCAGGCAGCGGATCCGGTACACGCCGAAGGCCGCGAAGGTCTTGGGTGTGGGAGGGGCGTCCCGGAAGCGCTCGGGCAGGAACTCGTCGGGACGATCGAAGCTCTCCGGGTCGCGGTGATTCTCGTGCTCGAGGATCCGCAAGCGCCAGCCCCGGGGAAAGCGAAAGCCCTCGAACTCGAACTCCTCGAGGACCGTGCGGCTGAGAAACTCGCTCTGCTCGAGCCGGACGGTTTCCTGGACCGCGCACAGACTTAGCGGCGGGCCCGCGCCGGGATCCGGGTCCTCGAGCTCTCGGCGAATGCGCTCGACCGCACCGGGATGGTCCGCTAGCTGTTTCAGGATCCAGACCATGAAACCGGCGACGTCGAGCCATCCCGTCATTGCCAGGACGATGAGGTTGCCGGCGATCGTGGGACTCCAGGCGCCCGGCTGACGCGCCAGATTCCCGAGGGCGCTCGGCAAGGTGTTGCCGGTTGCGTCTCTATACCGCTCGACCCGGGAGTCGAGGATGTCGGACACGGCCCGTAGAGCACGCCTTGTGGCGGAAGTCCTGGTAAGCAGCCCTCGACGTACGTCGAGGGCCCTGTACAAGCGGCGTAGATGCCTGATCTCGGAGCTCTCTTCGATCCCGAAGAATGTTCGGCACACGATCGCGAAGATGAGGTCTTCGATCTCGGCAGCTCTCAGGAGGCCGGGCCGGGCCGGGTCCTCGCACCGCTGCGCGAAGCCGTTGGCCACGAGCGCGCCGATGGCCGAGCGCTGGGCCTCCAGCAACTCGGGCGGAAAGGCGGCTTGCAGAATCTCGGTCACCTCACCGTGGGGCTCTCGGTCCAGGTAGCGAAGAAAGCCGCCCCGGAGGAGCTCGTGAACGGGTATCGGCTCGCCCGGACCCAGCTGGGCGTCGTGTTTCCGCAGGAGCTTGCGGCCCCGGTCCAGGCCGTAGACGGCGATCATCGGTCTTGGCGACAGCCGGGTCTTGAAAATCGGACCGTGGAGCTCGACTTGCTCGCGAAAGTAGTCCTGGTTGCGCCAGGGCTCGACCTGGCCGAAGGCGAGCGAACCGGGAGGCAGGCCCCGGCCGGTGCCGAAGGCGGGTCGGGCCTGCCAGCGCTCGACCAGAACAGCGATCGCCACCGCGCCGGCGGCAAGGTGAAGCCAGGGCGCTCCGGCCCGGACCAGGAGGGCGATCGCTACCGCATAGGCGGCCAGCGCGAGAACCAATCGACGGACGAAGGCTGGGAAGACTCTGAGCCGCCGCCTTGCGCCGGCTTGCACGAGCAGCCGGACGGGGGGCACCAGAGGTAGCGCCAGGATGGCGAGCGAGAGCACCAGAGCTACGTTCTTGGGCGGCACCGGCAGATGGTACCGCCCGGCCGCGGGGCGGAGAAGGGCGGGAAGCTCGCGCCCCGGGGCTGGCGCTACGCGGTCGAGTATCGTTGCCTGGTGAAGACCTTGGTGGAAGCTCTGGGTCGGGAGGACGGCTTCGGTCCGCAGCTGGTCGAGGCGGTCTCGCTGCCGGCCGAGCCGGCGTCCTTCGGTGTCCTGGAGCCGGAGCTGCCCGAGGCTCTGAGCCGGGCCCTGGCCGATGCGGGCGTCACCCGGCTCTGGAGTCACCAGGTTGCCGGACTCGTGGCGGCGCGGTCGGGCCGGGACGTCCTGATCACCACGCCCACGGCCAGCGGCAAGTCGCTCGTCTTTCATCTGCCGGTCCTGGAGGAAGCCCTGGCCGGCGGCGACGGCCGCGGCCTCTTCCTCTATCCACTCAAGGCTCTGGGGCAGGACCAGCGAGTCAAGCTCGAGGCTCTGGCCCGGGCCGCCGGCCTGGCCGGGGACGAGGAACCGCCGTTTTGCGCCATCTACGACGGCGACACGCCGGAACGCGAGCGCGCCCGCATCAAGAGGAAGTTCCCGCGGGTCGTCATCTCGAACCCGGACATGCTGCACCTGGGGATCCTGGGCGGCCATTCCAGCTGGGAGCCGTTCCTGAAACGCCTCAAGTGGATCGTCCTGGATGAGCTCCATACCTACCGGGGGATTTTCGGCAGCCATTTCCATCACGTCCTGGAGCGCTTGCTGCGGCTGTGCCGGGCTCACGGCGCCCACCCGACCCTGGTGGCCTCGTCGGCCACCGCCGGGAACGCGGGCGAGTTCGCGCGCCGGCTGACCGGCCGGGACTTCGTCTGGGTACGGGAGTCGGGCGCGCCCCGCCAGGGCCGGCACTTTCTCCTGTTCCGCCCGGCGGCCAGCCCCTACACCTTGAGCTTGCAGCTTCTGCGTGAGCTTCTGGAGCGCGATCTCAAGACCATCGTCTTTACCAAGGCCCGGCGCATCACCGAGCTGCTCTACGCCTGGCTGCGCCAGCAGGATCCCGAGCGCGCCCGGCGGGTCGCCAGCTACCGTTCGGGCTTCCTGCCCGAGGAACGGCGGCTCATCGAACGAGATCTGGCGGCGGGGAAGCTGGACGGCGTCATCTCGACCTCGGCTCTCGAAATGGGCATCGACATAGGCGGCCTCGACGCGTGTGTCCTGGTCGGCTACCCGGGCAGCATGATGGCGACCTGGCAGCGCTCGGGCCGGGTCGGCCGGGGCGGCCGGGAATCTCTGACCGCGATGGTGGCTCTGCCGGATGCGCTCGACCACTACTTTCTCGACCACCCCCGGGAGTTCCTCGAGCAGCCGTGCGAACGGCTCATCGTGGACGGCGCCAACGAGCCGGTCAGCCGCGCCCACCTGGTCTGCGCCGCCGCCGAGCGGCCGCTGTCCAAGGCCGCCGACCGGGCCTACCTGGAGCGCCACTCCCCTACGGTCGGCGACCTGCTGCGCGAGGGACGACTGGTCGAGGAGCGCCGGGGCGCCGAGCTGGCCTCCGGGGTGGGACGGCCCCATGGGCAGGTGAGCCTGCGCGGCGGCGGAGCGACGAGCGCGATTCTGGAGGCCGGTAGCGGGAGGGTCTTAGGTACCGTCGACGGCGTCCGCGTCTTTCGCGAATGCCATCCGGGGGCGATCTACCTCCATCGGGGCAGTCAGTACCTGGTGCGTGAGCTGGATCTCGACGCGTCCAAGGTCCACGCCGAGGCGGTCTCGGTCGACTACTACACGGTTCCGCTGACCGAGAAGGACACCACGATTCTGGAGGTGACGGACGAGCGGGACGGGCCGGAGGCCGGCCCTCTCCAGGCCTTCATGGCCCGCGTCCAGGTTACCGAGCGGGTGGTCGGTTTCGAGAGGCGGCGCATCTTCGGTCAGGACCTCCTGGACCAGCAGGAGCTGGAGTTGCCGCCTTCGAGCTACCAGACCGCCGGCCTGGTCTGGGTCGCGCCGGCCGAGATCGAGGACCGGCTGCGCGCGGAGGAGTTTCACTTCATGGGTGCGCTCCATGCCGCCGAGCACGCGACGATCTCGTTGATGCCGCTTCTGGCGCTGTGCGATCGCAACGACATCGGCGGCATCTCGATCCCCTGGCACCCTCAGCTTCGTGCCGGCGGGGTCTTTGTCTACGACGGGCACCCCGGGGGTGTGGGCATCGCGCGCCGGGCCTTCGACGAGCTGCCGGAGCTTCTGGCTCGGGTTGTCGATCTCCTGGCGAGCTGCGACTGCGAGAGCGGTTGCCCTCGCTGCATCCAGTCCCCCAAGTGCGGCAATGGCAACCGGCCCCTGGACAAGGCCGGCGCGGCCCGCTTCCTGGAGATGCTGCTGGGCCGGGTGGAGGTGGCCGGGGTCTCTCGAGTGACGGTGGTTCCGGCCTCGCAGCTCGAAGGCGGCGAGGCTCGAACCGAAACCGAGAAGAGCCGCCAGCGGGCGGAGCGCAACCGGCGCCAGCTCCAGGACGGCCCGGCCGAAGCGGTACCCAGCGAGCCCGTGGCCGCGGGGGCGGCAGCTGAGGCTGTGTCGAGCACGGGCTATCGGAAGGAGCCGACCGGGCGCGAGCGGCCCAGGCGGCCTGCGGAGCCAGCGCCGCCAGCCGCACCGGCTCCTCTGGCCCCGCCCAGGCATCCGGCCCGTACCATGATCTTCGATCTCGAGACCTACCGGTCGGCCCGCGAGGTCGGCGGCTGGGCCAACGCCCATAAGATGCGCCTCGCCGTCGGGGCCGTTTGCCACCTCCAGGAAGGCCGGATCGAGATTTTCGGAGAGGACGAAGTCGAGCAGCTCGTCACCCTGCTCGATACCGCCGACGCCGTAGTCGGCTTCAACATCCTGCGCTTCGACTATGCGGTCCTTGCCGGCTACACGGGGGTCGAGTACGCGCGCAAGTGGCCGACGCTGGACCTTCTGGCCAGCCTGCGCGCGCGGCATCGCGCCGCGCCCGGGCTGGACCGGTTGGCCCGGGCGACTCTGGGCGTCGCCAAGAAGGGCGACGGCCTGCGCTCGCTCGAGTGGGCGCGGGAAGGCCGCCTGGATCGGGTCCAGGAGTACTGCCGCCGGGACGTCGAGATCACCCGCGATCTCTATCTGTTCGGCCGGCGGATGGGCTACGTGCTCGCCGACGGCGAAGACGGCGAGGAGCGTCTCTCGGTTGACTGGTAGCGGGCGGACCGGGGCGGGGAACGCCGCCGGCTAGCCGGGAAGCTCCATCCCCATGATGTGGTACCCGGCGTCCACGTAGACCACCTCGCCGGTAATCCCCGAGGCCATCGGCGAGAGCAAGAAGAGACCCAGCTTGCCGACTTCTTCGTGGGTGATGTTGCGCTTGAGCGGGGCGACCTTCTCGAACTGCTTGAACATGGACATGAAGCCGGGGATGCTGCGGGCAGCGACCGTCTTGACCGGTCCCGCCGAGATGCCGTTGACCCGGACACCCTTCTCGCCAAGCTCGTAGGCCAGGTAGCGAACGCTGGCTTCGAGGGCGCTCTTGGCGACGGCCATGACGTTGTACTTGGGGACCACCCGCTCGGCGGCGTGGTAGGTGAGCGTCGCGATCGAGGCTCCTTCCCGCAGGAGCGGCTCGGCGTGCCGGGCGATGGCCACCAGCGAGTAGGCCGAGATCTCGAGCGCCGTCAGCCAATCTTCACGGGTCGTGTCCAGGTAGCGGCCGTCCATGGCCGCCCGGGGCGCAAAGGCGATGGAGTGGACGATCGCGTCGATGCCGTCCCAACGCTCGGCCAAGCCGGAGAAGAGAGCGGCGAGCTGGTCCTCGTGGGTGACGTCGCATTCGAAGAGCGGCGTCTCCGGGTGCTCCGCGGTGAGCTTTTCCATCTCGCCGCGGAGGCGCTCGCCCTGGTAGCTGAAGGCCAGGTTGGCCCCGGCCTCTTGGAGCTGGCTGGCGATCGCCCAGCCCAGGCTGCGTTTGTTGGTCACACCCATGACCAGGGCGTTCGTACCGGTCAGATCGAGGGTCGTTGGCATGGTGGACATCCTATCCCAGCACCTGGGGCATTCCGGTGGTGGACGGCGTGCTCGCGGCCTCCGGAGCGATTCGCGGTGCTCGGCCGGGCGGCGGTGTTTCCGGACGCGAGCCCGACTCTGGGCAGGCCTGTAGATGCCGGGCCTAGCGGCGACGAGCATGGCTCTCCGCGCGGCTGGAGCGGGCTCTCGACGGGCCGGGTTCGCGTGTCTGTGTGAGACAATCGAGGCGCTCGCCACCCACTGGTTCGCCTGTCGTGATCCTCGATCTTTTTCGTACTCTGGTTCTGTACGGCTTGAAGACCGTGAGCCGGACGTTCTACCGGTTCGAGGTCGAGTGGATGGGAGGCATCCCTCCGGAGCCGTGGCGGGATCTGCGCATCGCAACGGTGCTCAACCATACGAGCCTCTACGAGTGGCTGCTGGCCGGCGCGGTCCCCAACCCGTTTCTGCGCAAGATCGCCCAGTGGGGATACGTTCCGGTCGCCGACGTCACCATCTCGCGGCCGTTCTTCGGCCGCTTCCTGCGCATCCTGGCTCCCAAGTTTCTCTCGATCACGCGCGAGCCCGACCACACCTGGCGGGCCGTGATCGACTCGATCGAGCCGGAGTCACTCGTCATCATCTTCCCGGAAGGAAGGATGAAGAGGGCCAACGGCCTCGACAAGTACGGACGCCCGATGACGGTTCGCGGCGGCATTGCCGACCTCCTCGAAGCCGTGCCCGAAGGCAAGATGGTGATCGTGTACTCGGGCGGTCTGCACCACATCCAAGTGCCGGGACAAACGTTTCCCAAGCTCTTCAGGACCATCCGCGTGGCCCTCGAGTTCGTGGACATCGAGGAGTACCGGGAGGCCCGCCGGGCCGAGCACGCGGGCACGGGCTTCAAAGCCGCGGTCAAGGCGGATCTGGAAGAGCGGCGGGCTGAGCACTGCGGGCGGCTCGAGGCCCTGAACGGAATCGTTTATCCGGAGGCGTCCGGAGTGTCGGGGGTGGCGTCCGAGTCCGAGCCAGTGGAGCGCATCGCGTCGTAGCCGGCGGCGGCGGCGATCGCTGCCAGAATCAAGAATCCTCCCAGTACAGTGGGGGCGCCGACGGTCTCGCCGTGAACCCAGTAGGCCCAAAGCGGCGACAGGATCGGATCGAGCAGGAGCAGGATCGATGCCTCGAAGGCCGGTACCCGGCGAATCGCGGTGGTCAGTAGCATGTAGGCGAGTCCGATCTGGACGATGCCCAGGTAGGCGACGATGGCGAGATCCGCGGGCAGCCGGCCCGGAGCCGCATCCAGACCTCCTTCCAGAACCTTGGGCAAGCACACCAGCAGGACCAAGACATTGCCGAGAACCACGGCCGGCGCCGCGCCCTCATGTCTACGGCCCAACCAGCGCAGGCCCAGGACGGTGAGGGCCCAGGACAGGCCCGCGGCCGCCGCCAGGAGGTTGCCGGCGGCTGGGTGCGGGGCTGTCCCCTGGGCCGCCTGGGGGCCCAGCAGCAGGCAGGAGAGTCCGATGGCGATAACGCCAATCGTGAACGCGTCCCGGCGCCGGAAGGCCTCCTTGAGCAGCCAGGGGGCGAGTAGCAGGACGTAGCCCGGAGCCGCCGAGACCAAGAAAATGACGCTGGCGGCGGTGGTTAGCTTGTTGGCGAGTACGTAGAGGAGGAGAGAGGAAACGAAGGTGGTTCCGATCAGCAGGCTCCGCCAGGAGCGGAGCCTGCGCGCGGCAGGCAATGCCAAGAACAGGAAGACCGCGGCGATCGCCGAGCGCAGCCCCGCGATCTGCCAGCCGCCCAGGCTTGCCGCTTTGACCGCGGTGCCGCCGGTCGAGAACAGCACGGCGGCCAGCGCGATCTGGAGCCTGGCGGGCACTGCTCTAGGGGATTGCCGAAAAACTCTCATTAGTGGCGGCATGGCCGCCGCGGGGGCGTTGGCGCTTCTCAACGATGCTGGGGCGTCGCCTGCGTCGCGCCGCCTGCCTGCGACTGTCACGGCGCTCGCAACGCAACTGATGAGACTTCTTCAGCAAAACCCTAGTCCCGGGAGTGAGCGCTCATCGCCTGCCGCCATTGGCGCCAGGCGTCGTGGCTGTTGCTGCCGCTCTCGCCGAAGACCCAGCGTGGCTTGGGCAGACCGCGCCAGGTCAGGCCGAAACGGCGTAGCGCCACCTGGTGGATGCGGTCGACTGCCTCCTCGGGCGAGTCCGTTACCAGGAACCGGTCCACGTCGTGACTCGAGATCGTGCCCGCGCCGACCATGCGTTCGCGCATGAAGTCCAGCAGATCACCCCAGTACTCGGATCCCATCAGGACCAGCGGGAACCTGGCGATTTTTCCGGTCTGAATCAGAGTCGCGGTTTCGAAGACCTCGTCCAGGGTCCCGAAGCCTCCGGGCATGAGTACGAACGCGTACGAGTACTTGACCAGCATCACCTTGCGCACGAAGAAGTAGCGAAAGTCGACCCAGGTGTCGAGATACGGATTGCAGCCCTGTTCGTGGGGCAGCTCGATGTTGCAGCCCACCGAGTAGCCGCCCGCGTCCTTGGCACCGCGGTTGGCGGCCTCCATGATGCCGGGACCGCCGCCGGTCATGACGGTGAATCCCCGCCGCGCCAGGAGTCGCCCGGTCTCCCGGGCCATCTCGTAGTAGGGATTGTCCTCCTGGAACCTGGCCGAGCCGAAGACCGTGACGCAGGGCCCCACGAAATGAAGCGCGCGGAATCCCTTGATGCACTCGAGGAAGATCCGGACGGCGCGGGCGAGCTCCGAGCTGCGCCGGCCGGGACCACCCAGGAAGCGGCCCTCGTCGGGCCGGGCTGGGATCTTGCCCCAGTCGTCGGTGGCCGCGGCCGGGGAGTCGCGCTCCGGAGAGCTGGTCTTGCGGGAAGAGTCGGTTTGCATACGGGATCCTCGGGAAGGCCCAAGTGTGTACCACAGGTGGCGCTTCTGCGAAGGCCCGCTCGACCGGATCCGGGGCTTGCCGAGCCTGGCGAAACCCGGAAGAATCGACCGACGCCTTCCGGCCGGCAGGCCGCCGGGCATCGCGCAACCCGAACCAGCCAGACAGGAGCATTCCCATGACCGACTCGCGCCAGCTGATCGAACTCGAAGACCGGTACGGAGCCCACAACTACCACCCGCTCGACGTCGTGCTCGCGCGTGGCGAGGGCGTCTGGGTCTGGGACGTCGAAGGGACGAAGTACATGGACTTCTTGGCCTCCTACTCGGCGGTCAACCAGGGACACTGCCATCCCCAGATCGTGGCGGCCTTGGTCGAGCAGAGTCGCAAGCTGGCCTTGACTTCCCGGGCGTTTCGGAACGATCAGCTTGGCCTGTTCTACGAGGAACTGGTCAAGCTCTCGGCCTTCGACAAGGTCTTGCCGATGAACACCGGGGCCGAAGCGGTCGAGACCGCGATCAAGGCGGCTCGGAAGTGGGGGTACAAGGTCAAGGGCGTGGCCGAGGATCGGGCCGAGATCCTGGTGTTCGACAACAACTTCCATGGCCGCACCACGACCATCGTCGGGTTTTCTTCCGAAGCCCAGTACCGCGACGGTTTCGGTCCCTTTACGCCTGGCTTTACCTTGCTGCCCTACGGTGACATCGAGGCGGTCCGAGGCGCGATGCACGAGGATGTCGTGGCGGTCCTGATCGAGCCGATCCAGGGCGAGGGCGGCATCATCGTGCCGCCGGACGGACACCTGGCGGAGCTGCGCGCCCTGTGCGATGAGCACCGGACACTGTTGATCGCTGATGAGATTCAGTCGGGACTGGGCCGGACCGGCAAGATGTTCGCCTTCGAGCACGACGGCATCCGGCCGGACATGGTGACTATCGGCAAGGCGCTGTCCGGTGGCTTGTATCCGGTGTCGGCGCTGCTGGCCAACGACGAGGTGATGCAGGTCTTCCATCCTGGCGATCACGGTTCGACCTATGGCGGCAATCCTGTGGCCGCCGCGGTGGCGCGAACGGCGCTCCGGGTCCTGGTCGATGAGGGCATGATCCAGAACTCAGCCGAACTGGGCGGGTACTTGATGGAGAGGCTCCGGCAGATGGATTCGCCTCACGTGCGGGAGATCCGAGGGCGAGGATTGTGGATCGGGATCGAGCTCGAGGACTCAGCCGGCGGCGCCCGACCTTTCTGCGAGCAGCTCATGCGCGACGGGCTCTTGTGCAAGGAGACGCACGAGAACGTGATCCGGCTGGCGCCACCGCTAGTCATCACCCGGGACGAGCTGGACTGGGCGCTGGAGCGGGTCGAGCGAGTACTGGTGGGCGAAGCGGTCGGGGTCTAGAGCCTGTCTCGACAACCAGCGTAGACTTCCAGTCAGCGGAAATCGTGGCTCGGGGTCTCGGCCAGGTGCGTAATGGGCCAGAAGCGCTCACCCTGGATCGAGAGCGAGCCGTCCCGGTGCTGGACCCGGCCTTCCACGATCAGGCCGGGATGGCCGACCAGGGTCTTGCGGTACTTGCGCAAGAGCTCGGGCCGGACGATGGCCTGGACCATGCCGGTCTCGTCTTCGAGGGTGATGAAGAGCACGCCCTTGGCGGTGCCGGGGCGTTGGCGCACGATGACGGTGCCGGCGGTGCGAATCCGCCGGCCATCCGGAACCCGAGGGATCGTGCCCGTGGGCAGGACGCCGTCTCGGCGCAAGCGGGCCCGCAAGTAGGACATCGGGTGGGCGCCGGTGGTCATGCCGGTGGCTTCGTAGTCCGCGAGAGTTTCTTCGATCGCCGACATCTCGGGTAGTGGGCTCGCTGCCGGGGACGTTGCCGTAGGGCCTCCCGGCAAGGAATCGAAGAGCGGTGTTCCAGGTTTCGCGTCCCAGGCGGCCTGCCAGAGCGCCTGGCGCCGGCTGAGTCCGAGCGAGGTGAGCGCGCCGCCTTCGGCCAGGACGGCGAGCTCGTCTTCCTGGAGCGATGTCCGCCCCGTCAGGTCGGCAACGCTGGTGAAGGCGGAGCTTCCGGCGGCCGTCTCGATGGCCGCCCCCGAGCTCTTACGCAAACCTCGAAGGAAGCGCAGCCCCAGCCGGATGCCGCCGGCCTCCCAGCGGCAACGCCATCCCGAGTGGTTGACGTCGGCCGGAAAGACGGAGACGCCATGCCGCTGGGCGTCCTTGACCAGGGTCGCGGGATGGTAGAAGCCCATGGGCCAGGCGTTCAGAAGGGACGCGTAGAAGGCGGCCGGGTGATGGCATTTGAGGTAGGCGCTGGCATAGGCCAACAAGGCGAAGCTGGCGGCGTGGGACTCGGGGAAGCCGTAGAGCGCAAAGGAGGTGATGGATTGGGTGATCTGATCCTGCGCATCACCCAGGATGCCGCGTTCGCTCATCCCCCGCCGGAGCCGTTCTTCGATCGCGTGCATGCGCTCGGTGGAGCGTTTGAATCCCATGGCTCGGCGCAGCTCTTCGGCTTCGCCTCCCGAAAAGCCGGCGGCGTCCATGGCCATGCGCAGGATCTGCTCCTGGAAGATGGGCACCCCTAGCGTGCGCTTGAGGATCGGCTCGAGGCAAGGATGCAGATACTTGACTTGCTGGCGTTTCAGCCGGCGCTCGAAGTACGGGTGGACCATGCCGCCCACGATCGGGCCGGGGCGGATGATGGCGACCTGGATCACGAGGTCGTAGAAGCGCTCGGGCGCGTTTCTGGGCAGAGAGGCCATCTGCGCGCGGCTTTCGATCTGGAAGACGCCGATGGTGTCGGCTTTGCGAATCATGGCGTAGGTCTGGGGGTCGTCGGGAGGCAAGTGGGCCAGATCGACGTCCACGCGCTCATGGGTGCGAATCATCGGGATGGCCTCTTCCAGGGCCTGGAGCATGCCCAGTCCCAGCAGATCGACCTTGATGATGCCCAGGTCGGCGCAATCGTCCTTGTCCCACTGGACGACGATGCGGTCTTCCATCGCCGCCGGCTCCAGGGGGACGACCTCATCCAGCCGTCCGGCCGCGACGACCATGCCGCCCGAATGCTGGCCCAGGTGCCGGGGCAGGTTGTGGATCTTTTGCCACATCCTGACGAAGTGGCGCAGCCGTGGAGCGTCCGGATCGAAGCCCGCCTCGCCGAGCTCAGCGTCCATCGATTTGGGATCGCCCCGCACGAGGTCGTAGCTCCAGCTACCGAGCTGCTTGGACAGCCGGTTCTGCTGATCGAGAGAGAACCCCAGCGCCTTGGCGACCTCGCGGGCGGCCGAACGGTTGCGGTAGGTAATGACGTTCGCGGTCATCGCCGCGCCGTGCGGCCCGTAGCGGTTGTAGACGTACTGGATGACCTTCTCGCGCTGGTCTCCCGAGGGCAGGTCGAGATCGATGTCCGGCCATTCCCCCCGCTCCTCGGAAAGGAAGCGCTCGAAGAGGAGCTCCATCCCGACCGGATCGACCGCCGTGATCGACAGCGCGTAGCAAACGGCGCTGTTGGCGGCCGAGCCGCGTCCCTGCACCAGGATGTGCTCGTGCTTGCAAAATTGGACGATGTCCCAGACGATCAGGAAGTAGCCCGCCAGATCCAGCCGCTCGATCATCGCCAGCTCGTGCTCGATCTGGGCCCGCGCTCGCGCGGTGAGCGGTTGAAAGCGGTTTCGAGCCTCGTTCCAGGTGACCTGGCGTAGATACGATGTCGGAGTCTCGCCGGGCGGCAGCGGGTAGTCGGGGAAGCGGTATCCGAGGTCTTGCAGGGTGAAGTCGAGGCGCTCGGCGAGCTGGGTCGTGGCCCGCAGGGCACGCGGCTGGTCGGCGAAGAGCCGTGCCATCGAGGCGCCGTCTTTGAGATGCCGCTCGCGGTTGGCCGCCAGCAGGCGGCCGGCTTCGTCGAGAGTCGTGCGGTGGCGCAAGGCGGTCAGGACATCGAAGAGCTCGCGGTCGCGCCGGCCGGCATAGCGCACGCCGTTGGTGGCGATCAGGGGCAGCCGGAAGCGCTCGGAGAGCTGGATCAGGAGGTGGTTCTTGGCTTCCTGGCGGCGGATCCCATGGCGCTGAAGCTCGAGGTGAAGCCGGCCGGGGAAGATTCCCGCCAACCGGTCGACCAGTTGCGGGGGGGCGGCGTCGGCGCTCGATGCCGGGGAAGCTACGAGTGCCCGAGCCAGCAGGCAGCCGGTGCCGCCGGCAAGGCAGTGCAGCCCGTCGCTGTGCGCTTCGAGCAGGCTCCAATCAACTGCGGACTGGCCCTTGGGCCGGCCGCGCGCGGCTGCCGTCAGGAGCCGGCAAAGGTTGCGGTAGCCGGCGCGACTGGCGACCAGGAGCGCCAGGCGCGGAAGGTGCTCGGGAGCGAGCCGGTCCGTGCCTTCGATGCGGCAGGAGACCTCGGCCCCGACCAGGGCCCGGATGCCAGCCTTGCGGGCGGCCTGGTAGAAGCGGGGAGCGCCGTAGAGGCCGTTGCGATCGAGCAGGGCCATCGCGTCCAGGCCGAGCTCGGCGGCGCGGGCGACCAGGTCTTCGGGCAGGGAGCTGCCTTCGAGAAACGAGAACGCCGACGCGGTATGAAGCTCGACGTACTGGGGGCCGCGCGCGGCAACGCTGCGTGGCCGGAACCGCCGTTGCTTGAGCTGTTCCTTGCGGGCGCCGGGGGAGGTCTTGAGCCACTCCAGGCTATAGCCGAAATCTCGCGAAGTGCGCCCGTCACCGGCCCGCTGGGACATGAGGCGAGAATAGGCGAAATTGAGGCGTAAATCAAGAGGCTCGATGCTCGAACAGTTCGCGGTGCCGGTCCGGTTCAGTCGTCCTCGCGCCGCTGCGCCAGCAGCCGGCCGATCGCTTCCGCCGGTTGCGGCCGACTGTGCAGATACCCCTGAATGAAATCGCACTGAAGCTCTTCGAGCTGGACCTTCTGGAGCTCCGTCTCGACGCCTTCGGCGACCACCCGGATGTGGAGGTTCTCGGCCATGCCCATCACCGAGCGTACGACCTCGCCTCTGCCGCCCACCGTGCCCAGCTTGCTGACGAAGGATCGGTCGATTTTCAAGATGTCGACCGGCAAGCGATCCAGGTACCCCAGAGACGAATAGCCCGTTCCGAAGTCGTCGATCGCGACCTGGATGCCCATGTGCCGGAGCGAATCGATCATGGCGGCGGCGTTCTCGAGATTCTCGATAAACGTGCCTTCGGTGATCTCGAGCTGGAGGTTCTCGGGCGCCAGCGAGGCACTGGCAAGTGTCTCCCGGATGTCGTGGACCAGGCGCGGATGACCAAACTGCTTGGGCGAGAGGTTGATACTCATTCGCCAGCCGGGCTCCGCTCCACCGGCCAGCCATGACGCCATCTGCAGGCAGGCGGTACGCAGCACCCAACGGCCGATCGGCAGGATCAAGCCGGTTTCTTCGGCGGCATCGATGAACTCTCGCGGAGCCAGCAGGCCGCGCTCCGGATGCTGCCAGCGAATCAGGGCCTCGAAACCGTCGATCTCGTCGGTCGCGAGCCTCAAGATCGGCTGATAATGGAGTACGAACTCGTCGCGCTCGAGGGCCCGGCGTAGATCGGTCTCGATGCGAAGTTGATCCAGCGCGCGCTTGCGCATGTCGCGGTCGAAGATTCGGTGGCGTCCGGAACCCCGGGCCTTGGCCTGGTACATGGCCGTGTCTGCGTCGCGCAAGAGATTTTCGGGTGGCTCGAGCCCGGTGGCGCTCAAAGCGATGCCGATGCTGGCGGTGGTAAAGAGCTCCTCATCGTCGACCTGAAACGGCTGGCGCAGCTCGGCTTGAATGCGTTCGGCGATGGCCGCGGCCTCGTCGGCGCTCTCGATGTCCTCGAGCAGGATCAGGAACTCGTCGCCGCCGATGCGGGCCACCGTGTCTCCAGGCCGCAGGCTTGCGCGCAAGACCGAGGCGACGTTCTTGAGCAGCTGATCCCCCGCCGGATGACCCAGGCTGTCGTTGACCACCTTGAAGCGGTCCAGGTCCAGAAAGAGGACCGCGTTCAGGCGGTCCAGCTTGCGTCGGCCACGATGGAGGGCGTTCTTGAGCCGGTCCAGGAAGAGAGCCCGGTTGGGCAGTCCGGTGAGCGGGTCGTGCACCTTGCGATCGGTGATGTCGGTGAGCGAGCCGGCGATGCGCGTCGCCTTGCCGTTCTGGTCCCGGATCGCCGCTCCGCGCACCAGCATCCAGCGGTAGTCGCCGTCTCGATGGAGCATGCGGTGCTCGTTGTGCAGGTTCTGGCTGGCGCCCTCGAGGTGTTGGTCCAGCTCGCGGCGCAGCCATTCCAGGTCTTCGGGATGGACCCGCGACCACCAGGTGTCGGGGACGTCTCGGATCTCGCCGGGCTCGAAGCCGAGCAGGCCCTTCCAGCGCTCGGAGAACGAGATCGATTCGGTTTCGAGGTTCCAGTCCCAGATGCCGTCGTTGGCGCCGGCGACGGCGAGGGCGAAGCGCTCCTCGCTTTCCCGGAGAGCGCGCTCGGCCTCGAGGCGCTCGGTGATGTCCTGCGAGATGGTGACGATTCCCACCGGGTCGCCTTCGGCGTCCACGGCCACGTCCGAGAGGATCTCGACCGGGAACGTGCTGCCGTCCGAGCGCAGGTTGGTGCTGACACGCTTCCAGCTGCGCAGCTTGCGCAAGGCCTCGGGCGGCATGGGCTGCTTGCGTAGGGGCTCGGGAGCCAGGATCGCCGCGTCCCGCCCGAGGAGATCGTCTTTGGAGTAGCCGTGCGACTCCGCTTCGGCCCGGTTGACGTAGACGATTCTGCGGTGAACGTCGGTGATGGTCACCCCGACCTGCATCGTGTCGAGCGCCTTCTCGAGACCGAGAAGCTGCCTGGGATCAGCGGATGAATCGCCGGTGTCGGGCCGTTCGGTCACGGCGCGGGATGGTAGCAAGGGTTCGGCCACCGGGCTGTGGAACAGGGCTCAGTCGTAGACACCGTCGACGAACCATCGTTCGGCTTTGGCATCGAGGAAGATCCGGTACAAGGTGCCGCCTTCGAGCTCGACATCCCAGTATTCGCGAATCAAACTGCTCGACGCTTCCCACCACCTCTCTTCGAGATGCCACGGTCCCGAGGCGACCCGGACCGAGCCGCACATAGGGTGCGACCGGCCCCGATCCGCCGGCGGAACTCCGGCTGTGTCCAGAGAGACCGGGAAACCGTTGCGGGTTCGAACCGACACCGCCACCGGGGGACGCAGGCTACGCACTGCCAGCAAGTTCCTGGTGGGGTCCGGCGGTGGAGCAAGCTCCGGCGGGTCGGGGGGGCGGAAAGCGGCAAGCTCGAACCGGTCGGGGAGGAAGCTGTCGAGAGGCACCGGGCTCCCCATGGCCCCCGGCCCAAGCAGGGCGAAGAGCCGGGCCAGGCTGGTCGCGAGCGTTTCCGGAGCCGGCGTGGGCCGGCCGAAGACGGTTAATTGCGTCGCCTGCGGCCGGTCGGGATGGGCTTGGAAGGTGAACCCGGTGATGGGAGCGTTTGGCGGTGCTCGTTCCAGCTCCAGCCGGACCAGGGTCAGCAGCGTTTTGACCTCCCGGCTCGGCGCCGGCAGCCGGATCGAGCGCTCGCAAAATCCTCCGGGCTCGAGGTGTAGGGACAGGTCGAGCTGGATCGAGGCCAATCCTCGGGTGTCGAGGCGGCGGCAGAGCCGTTCCAGGGTGGCCTTGGCGACGAACAGGAAAGGTTCCAGGGCCACCAACGGCCAGTCCAGCTCCAGCCCTTCGCAAAACAGCTCCGGCGGTGGGCGGGGTATCAGAGGACGCCGGTCCTCGCCGCGGGCGAGCTTGTGGAGCTCGAGCCCGGCGTCTCCTAGACGGCTGGCCACCGCGTTGGCGGGCAGGGCGGCGAGATCGCCGATCGAGGAGATGCCCCAGCGCGAGAGAGTCTCCAGAATCGTGGCCTCGGGGCGCAGCCGATCGAGAGGCAGCGGAGCCAAGAACGCGGCTTCTTCGGATGGGGCGACGATCGTAGGAGTCGGCATCCGTTCCGCGGCGACTCGAGCCGCCAGCTTGCTCGAGGCCACGCCGATCCATGCCGGCACGTCCGCGCGGAGATCGGCGTCGGCGATCAGATCTCGAGCGATCTCGGTCTCGACCGCCCGCGGCTCCAAGCTCTTATACGAACCGCCGGGCTTGTCGTTGCGGTAGTGCCGCTCGAGTCCGGTCAGGTCGAGATAGAGGACCCCCGGATGGGCGTCCTCGACTCGTGGTGAGTAGCGGAAAGCGACCTCTAGCAGGGCGGCCTGCGCGGTGTGCTCGCAGACCGGATCGTGGGCGCGAATCTGAAGATCGGGAAGCAGGGTCCGGGCTTGGGACCGCTTCATGTCCGGACGCAACCCCGCCCGGCGCGCCTCGCGGGTGGCCGCTACCAGCCGGGCGGTGCTGTCGTCACCGTCGAAGACGGCGGCGGCGGCACCGAGCAATTGCGGTTCGCTGCGGATGCGGGCGGCGAGCGGGAAGAGAGGGACGAAGACGCAGGCCAGGCGCCGGTGCCGCTTCGCGGTCAATCCACGGATCCGAGGTCGGCCTCGGGCACGGTCCTGGCGAACGAGACGTTGCGGCCGCAGCCCAGGTGATGACGGTGTTTCTGCAGCAGCCAGGAAAACTCGAGCGTCTGGAGGAAGGCGGACAGATGAGGTCGGGACCGCCAGCCGGCGGTGGTGCGCTGAGCTTCGACGACGGTGGTGGCCGCCGTGCCGCTGACCCGGTACGGAGTCGAGACCAAGATCGAGCTGCGCCGGGATCGGGCCGCTCGGGCCAGCCGTAGCCAGGCGGAGTCGGGACCGCGGCCGCCGGGAACAGGCGGGGCTCCCAGATCCACGGCGACCAGGAGAAACCCCGTTTGCAGGGCGATCTCGGCCGCGGCCAAGGCCGGTTTCAAGTGCTTGGGCCGAAGCCACAAGAGCCGTTTCAGATCCACTCCGAGGTCGTGAGCGTTGCCCGGGTCCAGGCCGTCTCCGAGGTCGATCAAGGCGGCGGTGGCTCCCTGCCGGGTGACCGCGGCGACGGTGGACAGCACGGCGGAGAGTCGTCCACTGCTGCCCCGGCCGACGAGCTCGGTCAGCCCGTGAGGCAGTCCGCCGCCGAGCTGCAGGTCCAGGGGCTCGATGGCGGTAGGTAGTGGAGGAGGGGCCGCATCCGGCTCGCCGTTCCGGACGGCCAACTCGCCGGCCCGGGTCAGTTGGGCCCGGGTCAGTTGGATATGGCTCAGTCGGGTATGAGCCAGTTGACCCGCCGGCCGACGCGATTGGAGATGTTGGAGTTCGGGGAAGCGAGCGAGTGCGGTGGTCACGGTGCCGGTTCTGTTCGACAGAGGCTAGAAAGGGCCCCAGACGTTAAGCGAAAACAAAGCGTAAATCAAGAGTAAAAAAAAGCGCCTGCCGAGCGGCAGGCGCTTTTAGGTGGGCTATGCCCGAAAGAGAGGCCTAACGGCCGTCGCCGTCTTCGGTGGCTTCGTCCACCGCGTCGCTCGCGGCGTCCATGCCTTCCTTGACCTTGTCACCGGCCGTCTCGGCCATGTCACCGGCGGTCTCGACCGCGTCGCCGACCGCTTCCAGCCCGGCTTCGGTCACGTCGCCGGCCGCGTCGACTCCGGCTTCCACCGCGTCGCCGACGGCTTCACCGGCCGCTTCGGCCATGTCGCCGGCCGCTTCGATGCCCTCACCGACGGCTTCACCGGTCGCTTCGGCCATGTCGCCCGCCGCGTCCAGACCCTCGTTGACGGCTTCGCCGGTGCCTTCGGCCGCATCCTGGGCCGCGTTGCAGGCCACCAAAGGCAGCGTCAGAAGCACCGCGAGGCCAAGCATCTGCAAGAAAGTCTTTTTCATGTGTTTCCCTCCTTTAGGACAGGTACCGAGGGGTCGCAGCTCCCGTTGCGTGCAACTATCGGGAAGAGGCGCGCCCTGTAGATGAACGCCGATCATACACCACAACTCCACCCAGCCGGACAAGCATTCTTTCGCTATACTTTGACTTCCCTTGATGGGGTACCGAATACAAGCCAGATACGCGGATCCTCGCGGGGACCCGCGCGATAAGTTTCATCGTTTAAAGGAGTTATCATGAGCGACCTTCGCGCGAACTTGAGTGCCATGGGCGAGAACCTCCTCGGGGAGGTCGGTGCCTACCTGCCGCGCCTGCTGGCGGCCCTGGCGATTTTGATTCTGGGATGGCTGGCGGCGTATCTGATCTCGCGTCTGATTCGAGCGGCGCTACAGCGGACCGAGATCGACAACCGGATCGCCGCCTGGGTGCGAGGCAGCGACGAGCCCGCGCCGGACATTGAGCCGGCCATCAGCCGCATCGTCTTCTGGTTCTTGATGATCTTCGTCGTCATCGGTTTCTTTACGGCGCTGCAACTGACCACCGTGTCCGAGCCGCTCGAGAACATGGTGACGGGCATCCTGGGCGCTCTGCCCAACATCATCAAGGCTCTGGCCCTGTTGCTGGTCGCTTGGATTCTGGCCACCGGTTTGCGCCTGGTGGTGCGCAAGGGACTGGACGTCGTGGGCCTCGATCAACGGCTCGGCGGCGAGGGGCTTGAAGAAGAGGGCGAACGGCCGGTGCCTGTGTCGAAGACTCTGTCGGAGACCGTCTACTGGCTCATCTTCCTGCTCTTCCTGCCGGCGGTTCTCGGGGCCCTGCAGCTCCACGGCCTGCTGGATCCGATTCAAGGAATGGTCGAAAAGCTAGTGGGCTTCATTCCCAACCTGTTCGGCGCGGTGGTGATCTTCCTGGTCGGTTGGTTCATTGCGCGGATTCTGCGCCGGGTCGTGACCAGCTTGCTGGCCGCGTCCGGTCTGGATTCGATCGGCGAGAAGGCCGGCCTGGATCAGGCCCTCGGCCGCCAGAAGCTCTCCGGCCTCGTGGGCCTCTTGGTCTACACCTTGGTTCTGATCCCGGTACTGGTGCAGGCGCTCGGAGCTCTCAAGCTGGACGACATCACCCGGCCGGCCAGTCAGATGCTGGACCAGATCCTGAGCGCCCTGCCGAATCTCTTCGGCGCGGCCCTGATTCTGGCGATCGCCTACGTCATCAGCCGAATGGTCGCGGGCCTGGTTGCCAATCTGCTGCGCGCCGCCGGTTTCGACGGCCTGCTCGATCGTCTCGGCTTTTCCTTTTCGAGCGACGATGCGGACGGCGGTGCCTCGGGTCTCATCGGCCACCTAGTGGTGGTCGCGGTCATGCTTTTCGCCACGATGGAGGCACTCGAGCTTCTAGGTTTTGCTCAGCTCGCGGCTCTCATGGCCTCGTTCATCGGCTTCTTCTTCAACGTGCTCCTGGGTGTCGTGATCTTCGGACTCGGGCTCTACCTTGCCAATCTCGCCGCTCGGGCGATCCAGTCGAGCGGCCAGAGCACGCTTCTCGCCACCGCCGCCAAGGTGGCGATCTTGGTGCTGGCGGGCGCGATGGCGCTCCGGCAGATGGACGTCGCCGAGGACATCATCAACATGGCCTTCGGCCTGGTTCTGGGCGCCGCCGCGGTCGCCGCGGCCCTCGCCTTCGGTATGGGAGGCCGGGACCTGGCTCGCCAGGAGCTCGAGCGCTGGGGCCAGGGGCTGCGAAACCGGGACTACTAGCCTGTGAACGGGACTATCTTTCGAAGCTCCCGACCTGTGCTATGGTGCGTGGGTCTCGGAGTTCGCCGGAACAACCCCAGCCAAAGCAGATGCGATCGAAGGAGGTACTGATGAAGCGGTTTATTCTGATGACGGCTCTGGCGATGCTGTTCGCGCCGGTCCCCGGCGTGTTCGCTGAGGACGCCACCGAAGAAGAGAAGGTCTACCTCGAAGAGGACTACGACGACGAGGATCGAGATTGGTCGATCGGAATAGGTTTGGGTCTGGTCGAGCTGGGCGACAACGTCATCGAAGGCGGCCGCATCGTCTCGGATGACGATGTCGAGCAGTACTACACCATCAACGTCCGCATTCCCTTCGGGGATCGCAACGCTCACAGCTCTTCGACCAGTGCCGGCTTTCAGGGCTATCTGGAGCCCGAGATCGGTCACTGGGACGGCGACGTGTCGAGCGACACCCTGGTCGGTCTCAACATCGTGGGTGCGATCCCGTTCAATGCCGTCGAGTTCTTCGTCGGCGGTGGCCTGGGGCTTCACTTCACCGACACCGACTTCGATCTACCCGACATCGACGACGACAGCGACTCGGCTCTTGGCGCCAACGCGCACTTCGGAGTCGATGTGAGCGTCAGCGACAATGTCAGTTTCTTCGGCGTGGGCCGGTTCGACCTTGTCGACGATGATCGCGACGAGCTCGAAGGCAAGGCCTACGTCGGGCTGCGCTTCCGCTTCTAGCTCGGCGCTCGGCGACAGCCAGCAAGAATCGATTTTGAGAGCCCCGGCTTCGGCCGGGCCTCTGTCCTCATCCCTGATCGGTGAGGGCGGCGTAGGCTTCGACCGTGTCGCAGGAACAGACCAGGTGGCGGTCGCCAAAGGTGTTGTCGATCCTGCCTACGGGTGGCCAGAACTTGCTCTCTCGGGTGGCGGCATTCGGGAAAGCCGCCCGGGAGCGCGGGTACGGGTGAGCCCAGTCGTCGGCCGCGATCTCCTCAGCGGTGTGGGGAGCGTTGCGCAGCAGATTGTTCTCGGGGTCGGCGGTACCAGCTTCGATCTCTCGAATCTCTTCGCGAATCGCGATCATCGCGTCGCAGAATCGATCTAGCTCGGCCTGGGACTCGGATTCGGTGGGCTCGATCATCATGGTCTCGGCGACCGGCCAGGACATGGTGGGAGCGTGGAAGCCGTAATCCATGAGCCGCTTGGCAATATCGTCCACGGTGATGCCGCAGGCTCGCTTGATCTCCCGCACGTCGATGATGAACTCGTGGGCGACGAAGCCGTTTTGGCCGGTGTAGAGAATCGGATAGTGCTCGGCCAGGCGTTTCGCCATGTAATTGGCGTTGAGAATCGCCAGCTTGCTGGCCTCTTCCAGTCCGGCGGCGCCCATCATGGCGATGTACATCCAGGAGATGGGCAGGATCCCTGGGCTGCCCCAGGGAGCGGCTGACACCGGGCCGATGGCCTTGGCCGAGGCGTCCCCGCCGTCCACCGATGGGTGCCCGGGCAGGAAGGCCGTCAGGTGCTCGGCCGCGCAGATGGGTCCCATGCCCGGACCACCGCCGCCATGGGGGATGCAGAACGTCTTGTGCAGATTGAGATGGCAGACGTCGGCTCCGAAGTCGCCCGGCCGGCAAAGACCGAGCTGGGCGTTCATGTTGGCGCCGTCGAGGTAGACTTGGCCGCCGTGCCGGTGGACCAGCTCGCAGGCGCGAACCACCCCCTCCTCGAAGACGCCGTGGGTCGACGGATAGGTGATCATCAGGGCCGCCAGGGTGTCGGAGTGGGCCTCGGCCTCGGCCTCGAGATCGGCCATATCGATGTTGCCCGCCGCGTCGCAGGCAACCGGCACGACCCGCATGCCGGCCATGACCGCGCTCGCCGGGTTGGTGCCGTGGGCGGAGGTCGGGATCAGGCAGACGTCGCGGCCGTCGTCGCCCCGGGATCGGTGGTACGCGCGGATTACCAAGAGGCCGGTGAGCTCGCCCTGAGATCCAGCGTTGGGCTGAAGCGAGACGCTATGGAAACCTGTGAGCTCGGCCAGCCAAGTCTCCAGCTCGGAGCAGAGCCGTGCGTAGCCCTGCTGGAACTCGGCCGGAGCAAAGGGGTGGACCGCGGTGAACTCCGGCCAACTGATGGGCATCATCTCGGAGGCTGCGTTGAGCTTCATCGTGCAGGATCCCAGTGGGATCATCGAGTGGACCAGCGAGAGATCGCGCGAGCGGAGCCGCTCCAGGTAGCGTAGGAGCTCGTGCTCGGTGCGGTACCGGGCGAAAACTTCCTGCTCGAGCCAGGAATCCCGGCGCTGCCGGTCGGTCGGAATCCCCAAGGCGTCCGCCGGCACGCCGGCGTTTCCGGCTTCGCCGGCGTCGTCGGGCTCTAAGATCGCCGCGAGCGCTTCGAGCTCGCCCTCCGTAACCGCTTCGTCCAGGGTGAGGCCGACCGAGTCGTCGTCGTAAGCGCGCAGCAGGATGTCGCGCGCGCGGGCTCGCTCCAGGATGCGTTCGCGGCCGCCGGGTGTCTCGATCCGCAGCGTGTCGAAAAAGGCCGTGTAGCGGAGCGCGTAGCCCCGGGCGATCAGGCGTCGAGCCAGTTCGACCGTGCGGCGGTGGGTGGCTTCGGCCATCGCGCGGAGTCCGTCAGCGCCGTGATAGACGGCGAACATCGATGCCAGCACCGCCGGCAGCACCTGCGCCGTACAGATGTTGCTCGTGGCCTTCTCGCGCCGGATGTGTTGTTCGCGAGTCTGTCTCGCCAGGCGGTAGGCAGGGTCGCCGTGGCGGTCCCGGGAGAGACCGGCGATGCGTCCCGGAATCAGGCGCTCGAGCTCGTTCGTCGTGACCAGATAGCCGGCGTGGGGGCCACCCCCCGCCATTGGCAGGCCGAAACGCTGGGTCGAGCCAACCACGACGTCGGCGCCGAAGTCGGCTGGCGGCCGCAACAGGACCAGGGCCATGGGATCGGCGGCGACGATCAGACGAGCGCCGGACTCCCGCAGTGCCTCTTGCCAACGGTCGGGGTCGCCCAGGCTGCCGTCGGTGGCCGGATACTGAACGAGGACTGCGAAGACGTCGTCGGCCGGGGCCTCGAGCTCGGCGGGCCGTATCGTCTCGACCCGGATGCCCAGGGGCTCGGCACGGGTTGCTACGACCGCCAGGGTCTGCGGATGGCAGTCCTGGGCGATCAGCAACAGGTCCTTCTTGCGGCGCGCGGCGGCCCAGCACAAGCTCATGGCTTCGGCGGCGGCGGTGGCTTCATCCAGGAGCGAGGCGTTGGCGACCGGCAGCCCCGCCAGCTCGGTCATCAAGGTTTGGAAATTGACCAGCGCCTCCAGACGGCCCTGGGCGATCTCGGCCTGGTAGGGCGTGTACTGCGTATACCAGCCCGGATTCTCGAGCACGCTGCGCTGGATGGGAGCGGGCATGTGGGTGGTCACGTAGCCGCTGCCCTGAAAGCTCCGCGCCGGCCGGTTGCGGCCGGCGATGCCACGCAGCCGTTCGGTGGCGGAGCTCTCGCCGAGGGGTTCGGGCAGGTCGAGGGGCCGGTCCAGGCGGATGCCCTCCGGAACGACCGCCGCCGCCAGCTCGTCGAGCGACCCCAGCGACAGGGCGTCGAGCATGGCGTGGATCTCCTCCGGACCCGAGCCCAGATGGCGTGGAGCGAAGGCGTCAATCGGGGTCGTCGAAGCGGAATCGGTCATGCGTTGTCTTTCTGGTTAGGGATCGTTTGATTGGATTCCGGCGCCGGCCACCGATCCGACTCGCGCGGCCGACTCGGGCGCGTTGGGCGCAGCGATTCGCTCGGGGTCCGGGCATTCTATGTGGCTGTCCGCGCCGGGCTCAATGCTGGGATAGGATCGGTCGTTCAGGAGGGCTCCAGTGAAGGAAATGCGTACTCTAAGTACCGGATTGCTCCTTGCGGTCGCTTGCATGGCATCGATGGCCCAGGCCCAGGTGCCAGCCGGGTTCGAAGAGGGCGTCCACATCGTACGGCCAGGCGAAAATCTACGCGAGATCACCCGAAACTACTTGGGATCGGAGGCCCTTTGGGAAGAGAACTGGAAGCTCAACCCCGAGGTGAGCAATCCTCACTTGCTGCTTCCGGGACAGCGCTTGCGGGTGCTGATCGCTCCGGCCAACTCGGTGCCTTCGGCGCGGCTGGTCACGATCTCGGGCGACGTCGAGGGCCGGCCGGCTCCCATCGACTGGAACCGCTCGCGCGAGCGTGACCTCATGGTCGAGAGCGACGGGGTCCGTACCGGCGCCTCTTCGTCCACCGCTCTCCAGTTTCACGACGGCACCGATCTGGTCCTGACCGAAGAGTCGATCATCTTCCTCAAGCAGACCGGTAGGTCGCTGGCGGGGATCGAGCAAAACTCGGTCGAGATCGTCGAGGGCCAGGCGGACCTGGAGCGCATCGCCACCGCCGAGCCCGCGGCCGATATCGAGATCGTGATCGGGCAGACCAGAGCGGTTCCGCGTCCGAGCCCTTCTGGGGCCGCCGAGGCGCGGTTGCGCAAGGCTGCCGACGATGGCGCTCATCTCATGGTCTATGAAGGCGAGAGCGAAGTCGAAGCGGCGGGCCAGAAGATCTCGGTGCCCGGCGGCATGGGAACGGTGGTCGTGAGCGGCGAGCCGCCCAAGCCGCCCGAGAAGCTCCTGGCCGCGCCTGAGCCACTGGCTCCGGCTCCAGGCGGCGCGCTCGACAATGGCTTCGTCGAGTTCCGCTGGCAGCCGGTGACGGACGCCGCCGGCTATGCGGTCGAGGTCTGCCGGGATGCTGGCTGCCAGGCACTTCTGGCCCGCAGGACGGGCCTCGAAGATACCGTCTGGAGCGCCGAGCGGCTGCCGGTGGGGGACGCCTACTGGCGGGTGACCGCGACCGGCGCGACCGGCCTCGACGGCTTTCCGTCGGCGGCCCGGCCGGTTTCGATTCGGCCGGAACGGGCCGAAATCGACGCTCCCACCGGCGAGATCCGGGTGACGGGCCTGACCGCGAAGGGGCAGGACGGGAGGATCTACTACACACCCGCGGCGCGGCTCTCGGTGACGGTGGAGGACCCGAGCGGCGTGGCCTCCTGGACCCCGTACGTGAACGGAGCCGACGTCGATCCGGAGGCGCTGCCCACCCAGTGGGCCACGGGGGAACATGAAGTACGGGTCAGCGCCGAAGACGGTGTCGGCAACCGCGGCGAGCTTCCGGTGGCGACGTTCTTCGTCGATGCCGATTCGCCGACGCTGACGTGGCGGCTGGGGGGCGACGAGGTTCTTTCCGAGTTCGGCTCGGGCTCCGGACTGGACGATTCGGCGCAGTGGTGGGACCGGCGAGCCGCCGGCTACAACGACCGCCAGGCCGAGCGCGGGCGCCGGCCGGCATGGACGGTTCTGGGCTGGGGCAACGAGCGCGTGGTCTTCGATCCAACCGTGCGGGACCGCTCCTGGGTGAAAGGGCTCTACGCTCGCCACCGCGCGGCGCGTGTCCTCGGTGAGGCGCCGGTGATCCTGTTGCAGGTGCCCGGCGCGCGTGCGCAACGGTCCGGCTCGGAAGGCAGTTTCCTGGGCGTCCGGGCCGACGACAGCTTGTCCGGCATCGAAGAGCTGGTGGTTCGAACGGTCGGCAACCGGCGCGACGGGTACCGGCTTGTGGCCGAGGCGCGGGATCGCCTGGGGAACTCGAGCCGCGCTTCCTGGCGTCTGGGATCCGAATAGCCGGCTGTTCGGACCCCGGGCCTCAAGCGGACCGGTCACGCTCGGCGGTGAGTTGGACGGTAGGCAGGAAGGCGCTGGCCGGGGCGGACGGCGCGCCGGTACGGCTCGTGCCGCCGCCATCCTCCAAAAAGTCGATCTCGCCGGATCCGATCTCGGGAGGTGTCCAGACCGCGTGCGTCTGCCGGGCGAGGCGCTCCAGCGTGGCGGCAACCACAGCGGCGCTTGCCGGCCGGTCGGAGCGTTCGGCGCTGAGGAGGCTCATGATCAGGCTCTCGAGCTCCCGGGGCATTTCGCCGATTACCTGGGTCGGTGGGGTGGGCGAGCTGAACAAGGTTTTCCGGATGATGTCCTTGACCGTCTTGCCCTCGAAGGGACGGTCGCCGGTAAGGCTGAAATAGAGCACCGCACCGAGCGCGAATAGGTCGCTCGACGTATCGTGGCCCTTGCCCCGTAGGGCCTCGGGAGGAAGATAGCCCGGAGTGCCGAAGACGACGTCCTGGCGCTCGGACATCGAGCTCAGGAACTCGGCGATACCGAAATCCGTGATCTTGATGCCGCCGTCCGTTCCCAGCAGGATGTTGGCGGGCTTGATGTCCCGGTGCACGAGATCGTACTCGTGCGCGACGGCGAGACCGGATGCGATGCGGCTACCCAGTGCGATGGTTTGCCTGGCGTCGAGGCGCCCTTCCCGCCAGACGTGGCGTTCGAGACTGGTGCCTTCGACGTATTCCATGGCCACGAAAGCGGCGTCTTCGCCTTCTTCGACATCGTAGACCGCGACGATGTTGGGATGGTTGAACTTGGCGGTGGTGACCGCCTCCTGAAGCAATCGCTTCAGCAGCTCCTTGCGCTTGCTGCTGGAGAACTCACGGTCGACGCGCAGGGTCTTGAGTGCCAACGGACGTTTCAGCTTGGGATCGAAACCCAGAAAGACCGTGCCCATCGCGCCCGATCCCAGGACCCTGCGCACTTGGTACCGGCCCAGGAAGACCTCGTCCAGCGCCTGCTGCTCGCTGATTCTCTGCTCGAGCGCTTCGAAGGAGGCCTTGAGAAGCCCGATCTCACCCCCCACGGCCGAGCCGCCCACGCCCGCCAGGCGTCGCTGGGCGGCCGCGAGCTGACGCAGCGGGCGGATCAGGGACGCGTACGCAAGGGCCGACAGCACCAGCACCGCCGCCGCCACCAGGGCCACGGCGAATCGCGCCTGCCGGCGCATTGTCTCCGCGACTGCGTGCGCCACCACCAGGGGTTGGCGTGTCAGCACCACCCAATCGGTGCCTTCGACCGGGGCGTGCGCGCCGATGTAGCCGACGTCGCCGTCGAAGTAGACCGGATCGACGCCCTCGACCCAGGGATTCCGAGCGGCCTCGAGCAGCTCGGCCGGCTGGCCTTCGAGCGATCCGATGACCGCCTCGCCGTCTCGCGTCGCCAGCGTCAGCTCGGCCTTGCGGCCGAGCTCGTAGTTGTGGAGCGCCTGCGCTACGAACGAGGCGTCGGCGACTAGCCAGACGAAGCCACGGGAGCTGGTCATCGGCTCCGAGATGCGAACCGCGAAGTCGTCGCCGACGGCCGCGGCGAGGACTCGATGGTTTGCGTCCGCGGCGAACAGCGTATCCACCCAGGCGCGCACCCGATCGTCGCTGAGCTGGGCTTTGAGGACGATTTCGCCGGCCGGGGTGACGATGGCGACAGCCGCGACGCCGGCCTCGGTCCAGGCGCTCAGGTTCGCGGCCAGCAACTGCCGCACTTCGTTGGATCGGGGATCCGCCAAGGCTCCGTTCCGAGCGACGCTGCCCGCCAGAGCCTGGAGCGCCGAAACCTTGGCCGCGATCTGATCGGCGGTCGAGCGGGCGAGGCGGCCATGGGTCTCCTGCACCTGCTCGGTCATCGCGTCGCTGTTGATGTCGATCAGCCGGTAGGCGAGGATGCCTACAGGCACCAGGCCCACCAGGCTCAACGTGAGCGCCACCCGGAAGAGCAGCGACGAGGTCAGGCGGCGCAGCAGACGCGGCATCGACGCTCCCGTCAGCCGGACTGGCCGCCCGGTTCGCCGGCCGGTTCGCCGGCCGATTCGCCGGTCGAAGTCGCCGTGGGCGAGCCGGCGATCTGGTCGGCCGGTGCTGGTGTCCCGAAAAGGTAGCCCTGGCCCAGGGCGAAGCCGATTCCTTGGCAGATTCGAGCCTCGGGCTCGCTCTCGACGCCTTCGGCGATGGGTACGATGCCCAGTTCGAGAGCCATCGACACCATCCGCTCCAGGATCGTGTGCTTGGCCGTCGAGGCTTGGTCGATCGCTCGAATCAGGCTGATGTCGAACTTGAGATAGTCGGGCGGCACCTCGGCCAGCTCGATCAGGCGGGCCTGACCGGCGCCGAAGTCGTCGTAGGCGAGCTGGAAGCCGAGGGAGCGTAACGTCTGATTGAGCTCGAGCATCTCCTCGGGGTCGGTGACCGCCGCTTCGTGGATCTCCAGGACCGGCTTGAGCTCGGGCGCGATGCGCCGGAATTCCTCGAGCGAGGCCACCAGATCCTTGGTGCCCATCTCCTTGGGGTGGGTATTGATGAAGAGCCTGGTGCCCGAGGGGAGGGAGCTGCAATCGAAGGCCGACCGTTGCCGGAACAAGCGGCTCAGAGCGGCCTCGGCTCCCAGGATCTTGGCGGCTCCGAAGAGCTCGCTCAACCGCGCCGTGGCTCCGTCGACTTCGGCTCGTCCCAAGACCTCATAGCCGAACAGGCTGCGGTCGGACAGATGGACGATGGGCTGGAAGGCGGAGGCGACCGCCCGCCGCTTCATCAGCTCCTGCAGGATCCGCCCCTTGTCGAGCATCGAGTCGGGCAGATCGGTATCGACCGCGATGGTCTGGGCGAGCAAGGACTCCGCGTCCTCGGAGTCGACCACCCCCAGGCGAAACTCGAGACGAGCGAAGTTGATGAGATCTCCCTTGTGGACCTGGCATTCTCCCCGGAAGCGCTTGCCGTTGATGAAGGTGCCGTTGGTGCTGTCCATGTCCCGCAACATGATCCGGCGGCCCTCCCGAAAGAACTCGGCGTGACGGCCGGAGATTTCGGTGGCCTCCAGGGTGAGGCTGAGCTCCGGCCGGCGCCCGATCGTGAACGGGAACACCAGGATGGGGATCCTGCGCAGCTCGCCCTCGGCATGCGTCAAACCCTCGAGGAACCAGAGTCCTTCACTGCGCTCTTGTTTCGTGGAACCCATGTGTGTTCGGGAAGGCCGGCCGGACGATAGCACCGGAGCGGGCCCCCCGGATTGACTTTTGTTTCCAGGTGCCGGCGCGATCCGAGTTCCTCTGGGGTCGATGCCTAGGCCGCCGCGAAGCCGAGGCGTAGCAAGGATTCGAAGTCGGCCGGTGAGATCGGCTTCGAAAAGTGGAAACCCTGCAAGATCTCGCAGCCTTCTTCGCGCAGATAACTGGCCTGCTCGGCGGTCTCGACGCCCTCGGCGACCACCTTGAGGCCCAGGTAATGAGCCAGCGCGATGACCGCCTTGACGATGGCCTTGTCGTCTTGATCCTGCGGGGTCTTGAGCACGAACGACTTGTCGATCTTCAAGGTGTGGATGGGGAAGCGCTTCAAGTAGGCCAGCGACGAGTAGCCGGTGCCGAAGTCGTCGATGGCGATGTGCACGCCCAGATCGTGCAACTCGTGCATTCGTTCCAGGGTCTTTTCGACCTCGTTCATAGCCACGGTCTCGGTAATCTCGAGCTCCACCGCAGAAGGCTTGATACCGGTCTCCTTGAGGATGTTGGCGACGCTGTCGACGAAGCCCGCTTCCCGGAATTGGATGGCGGAGATGTTGACCGCGATCGAGAGATCGCTCTGAGCCCGCCATTGTTGGGCCTGCCGGCAGGCAGTGCGTAACACCCACTCGCCGAGGGCGATGATGAGTCCCGTTTCTTCGGCGATTGGGATGAACTTGGCCGGGCTGACGATTCCCATGCCGGGATGCTCCCAGTAGACCAGCGCTTCGGCGCCCGTGATCTCGTGCCCCTGGCTCGAGACCTTGGGTTGATAGCGGACCCGCATTTCCTCGTTCTCGAGCGCATAACCCAGAGCCATCTTGAGCTGCAGCTTTTCGAAGGCGTAGCCGCCCATGGTCGGGGCGTACAGCCGGTAGTGGCCGCGGCCCTGGCGCTTGGCGGTCAGGAGGGCGTTTTCGGAATTCCGCAACAAGGTCTGGGCGTCCTCGCCGTCCCATGGATAGATGCTGCCGCCGATGCTCGCCGAGATGGCGAGCTGCTGGCCACCGAAGTCATAGGGCGCGGAGACCGTTGACAGAACCTCCTTGGCCACCGCCTTGACGTCCTCGCTGGAACCGACCTCGCCGATCAGGAACGCGAACTCGTCGTCGCCGAATCGGGCCAGGAGATCCTCGGGCCGGCGCTGGCCGACCAGCCGCTGAGCGACGCTCTGCAGGAGAAAATCCCCGACCGCGTAGCCGAACGTGTCGTTGACTTCCTTGAAATGGTCGATATCCACTAGCAGAATCGCGAGCTTGTCGTCCCTGGGACTCATGGTCTCGAGCGCCTGCTTGAGCTGGCGGCCGAACACCCGCCGGTTGGGCAGCTCGGTGACCGAGTCGAAGAACTGCGTCTTGCCGATGCGCTCTTGGGTGCGTGCGGCGTTGATGGTCAGCCCGACCAGCGCCGCTGCCATCTCGAGCGCGTTGCTTTCGGTCGAGGTGGGCTTGCGTGGCTCGGGGAAATAGAGGCCCACGGTGCCGAGCACGATGACCTCGTCGCGCTGGCCGGCCTGCTCCGCCCAACGCACGCCGCGAACCGGCACCGACCAGCAGGCTCCCAGGCCGGCTCCGAGGGCTTCCTGGCGAAGTCCCTCCCAGAGTCCGTCCTGAGCAATGTCCTCGGAGAAGACGGTCTCGTTGCCGTAGGCGGCCGCCGGGCAGGTCCCGGGCGCCAGCCCCACGACCAAGCCCTCAATGCACGAGCGAAACGCTTCCGGCAGGGATGGCGCCGCCAGGACCTTGAGAGCCTGGGTACTCGGGACGATCGAGGTGATGCAAGCCATCGAGCCCGCAAAAAGCGGCTCCAGGTGCTCGCAGAAGCCGTCGAGGACGCTGTCCAGCTCCTCGCCGCTCGCCACCTGCTCCAGAACGCGGCTCTGGGCCAGAAAAATCTGGCTGGCGAGAGTGGACTCGGACGCCGGCTGGGTCTGGGATTGCGGCATGAGGATGCTCGCCTCGCAGCATAACCCAGCGTCCAGGGGCGGCCAATTACGGAGGAAGTTGCGGAAGGGCCTCGAGGGGCCCCGGCATCGGTCGCAGGGTCGCGGTCCCGACTACCCGCCGCCGTCGCCGGCCGAGCTTGCTCGGGTCGTGGTGCCGGGGGTCGCGGAGCCTCGGATCGACCCTCAGATCGACCCTCGGATCGCGCCGGGCACCCGGCGGGGAGGCGCCCCTGCGGTCCGTCAGAACTCGAGGATCTCGATCGGTCCGTTGGTCGTTCGCAGCTCGAGCCGTCCGCCGCCGCCGTTGATCTCTCCGTTGAGCCGGCGCCGGTTGAGCCGGCCCTGGACGCGAATCGGAAAATCCGTGGTGATCGAGCCGTTAGTCGTGCTCGCTTCGACCGAGGCTGCGATCGTCTCTGGCAAGGTCACCCGGATGCCGCCGTTGGTCGACGCGAAGCGAAGATCCGCGTTCTCATCGACTTCCTTGAGCTCGACGTCGATGGCTCCGTTGGTAGTGCGCGCCCGGGCGCTTCCGGCCGCGTCCACGACGTCGATCGATCCGTTGGTGGTGCGGGCCTCAAGCGTTCCATGGGCGCCGTGGGCGCGGATCTTGCCGTTGACCGTGGTCAAGTCGAGGGAGACCTCACGCGGAACCCGCAGCTCGTACCGTACCGATGCCGATCCGGGGCCGCGAAATAGCCAGCCGAGGCCTTCCCGGCGGGGCAGCCGGGTGGTGATCTCGATGCGGTCCGGACCGGCCTCGATCTCGATCTGGGTCCTTTCCAGCAGGTCCTCGGCAATCCGTTCGCCGGTCGCCCGCGCCTTCTTGACCGCGCGCACAGCCACGACCGAGCGGTCCCAAGTGGTGATCTCGATGTTGCCGTTGGTGGTGCCGACCTGGATCGAGCCGCCGGGCCGGAAGTCGTACTCGCGCTCGAAAACGTCGGTTGCCGTGGCGGCCCAAGACGGAGCGGTGACGGTCAGCGCCAGCAGCGCCAGGATGGGGAAAGCTCGTGTCGTTCTCATGACTCCTAAGACGGCAAAGGACGAGGCGAAGTTTCACATGGCGAGGTTTTGGCGGTGGTACCATGCGCCGGCTCGTGTCGCGTCCCGGCTTCAGTCGATCTCGATTTTGGCCTCTTGGAGGGGGCGTCTACGCCTGTGCGATGCTGCTTGCCGTGCTTGCCACGGGCGGCTGTGGACGGGATGAGGGCGCCGGGATCGAGTCCGGGTCCGAAAGCGGCGGCGTGTTGGTTTCCGACCTGACCGCCGATCTCGAGGCCGAGGTTCTGGCCCGGGACCGGCAGCTTTCCGAGCGCGTGGGGGTCCAGGGGCTGGCGGCTTGGGTCGAGGCTTTCGCGGAGGACGGCGCGGTGCTGCCGGCAGACGGCCCGGTGACACGAGGCCGGAGGTCGATCGAGGAGCTATTCGGTCCGGCGTTCGCGGACCCGGAATTTCGGTTTGACTGGGCCCCGTTGGGCGCCGATGTCGCCGAGAGCGGCGATCTGGCCGTGACCTACGGCGAATACCGTACACGGGTCGGCGGCGCCGACATTTCCGGCCGCTACGTCACGGTCTGGAAGCGGCAGGCCGACGGATCGTGGAAGATTGCTCTCGACATCGGCAACCGTAGCTCGCCGTCCTGATTTGTCCATTCGGGCCTGATTCGGATTCGGGCCTGATCAGGTCCCGATCCGTCCGGATCGGGACCTGATCCGCACAGGGCCTCGGAGAATCGATGGCCGGGATCGCTGTGCTAGGGTTTTTCCGATGTCCGACGGCCACGTCTACCGGATCACGTTCTTGCAGCAAGGCCAGGTCTATGAGATCTATTCCGAGGGCGTCGGCCAGGGCGGAATGCTCGGATTCGTCGAGGTGGACGGACTGCTCTTCGGCGAGCGCACCGAGATCGTGGTGGACCCTTCCGAAGAGCGGCTCAAGACGGAGTTCCAGGGAGTGCGCCGCCTGTACCTGCCGATGCACTCGATCCTGCGCATCGAAGAAGTCGAAAAGCGCGGCACCGCGAGGATCCGCAAGGCTGAGAAGGGCGAAGCGAACCTGATGCAGTTTCCGGTGCCGATGACGGTGCCGGAGTCGGATCCGAACTCCAAGTGAGGAGAGACCGACTAGCCCGGAGGCCGGCCCTTCGGCCGCGAGCCGCCCGCATGAGCGTAGCCGTCACCGCCGCGCTGGTCTTGGCCGCGGCCGGTCCGCTGTCGGCCTGGAACGCCGGCGCGCACGCCAAGATCGCCGCGTCCGCGGTCTCGGCACTGCCCGAAGAGGTGCCGGAGTTTTTCCGATCGGGTTTGCGCGAGGTCGGCCGCTCGGCGATCGATCCCGATTACTACCGGTTGCGCGACCTGCCGCAGTTGCGCGACGCTGAGACCCCAGCGCACTACCTCGATTCGGAGCTCTTGCGCGGCGCCACCTGGCCTGAACGCCGGAGCGAGTACCTGCTGCTGCTGGCGCGGCTGGAGCTGACCACGATCCAGGCGGGTACGTTGCCGTATTCGGTCCTCGAGGGCATGCAAAAGCTGGCGGCGGCGTTCGCGCAGCACCGTTTGGATCCCGAGGATGCCTGGGCCCGGCAGCGGGTGCTCTACTTGGCCGGCGTCCTGGCCCACTACTCCGCGGACCTGTGCCAACCGTTGCACACTACGGTGCACTACAACGGACGCACTCTGCCCGACGGTTCCTCGCCCCATACCGGCATTCACCAGCACGCCGACGCCCTGGCGACCCACCTGTACCGTCTGGGCGAAGTGCCCGAGGTGGCGGCCGTGACGGTCCGCGCCCATGCCAAGCCTCGCCGGGCGATCGAAGAGGCGTTCGCGGAGAGCCATGCTCTCGTGCCCCGGGTCTACGAGCTCGAGCCGGCCCTGGCACTCGAGGAGGGCCAGGAAGACCTCCCGGCCCCGGTCTTGGCGTTTGCCAGGGAACGGATCGAGGCTTCGATCCGGCTGACCGCGGACCTGTTTCTGAGTGCCTGGCGACTGTCGGCCGGACTCGATCTACCGAGCTGGTACCTTGAGATCGAGGAGGCTCAGGGGTCCGCCGCGGCCGAAGAAGAGCCCAGCGCCTCCGAGTAGAGACTCCGGACCCACTTGGCCTCGTCCTCGTCCAAGGGCCTCCCCAGGCTGCCGGCGGCGTGGGCCTGCTCGGGGTTGCGCTGGCCGACCAGGACCGACGCCGATGGCGCGTCGGCAAGAAGCGCGCCAGTCAAGGCCTGGAGCACGGGCTGCGGATGATCCGGGAAGCGGCGCTCGACGGCGGCGCGGCAGCCGGCGAGGCGGCGCAGGGTCGCGCCGTCCTGAAGCTCCGGCAGGTTGTTGCGGATGTCGCCAGCCGGAAAGCTCATCGGCTCGAGATACTTGCCCAGCAGGACGCCGTGTTTGAGCGGCGAGAAGAAGACGGCGCCCCGGTCCCGGCGGTGAACCCAATCCGCCAGTCCGCTCGTTCGGTACCCGTCATCGACCACGGTTCGGAAGATCTGGACGACGTCGGGGTCCACCCTGTCGGCCAGGCGCCGAACCTTGGCCGAGCTCCAGTCCGACAGCCCCAGGAAGCGGAACTTGCCCTGGTCGCGCAGCTTCTGCAGGGTCGCCAGCGCCGGTTCTAGATGCCGATCCTCGGGACCAAAGTCACAGTGGTGGAGGTAAAAGAGGTCGATGCGGTCGGTGTCGAGCAACCGGAGCGAGCGCTCCAGCCGGGTCCGGATGGTCTCCGGATGAAAGAAGTGAGGTTGGCCGGCCGGATCCCAACCCACCTTGCTGGCCAGAAAGACGGTGTCCCGCGGGATGCGGTCCCAGACCGTTCCCAGCAAGGCCTCGGCCTGGCCGTCGCCGTACACGTCGGCGGTGTCGAAATGGTCGATGCCTGATTCGAAGGCCGCGACGACTGCCTCGCGCGCGGCCCCGTCATCGTGTCCCGACCAGCCCACGGCGTGGCCTTTGACGCTTCGCGATCCGCCGTAGGCCCAGGTTCCGAGCCCGATGGTCGACACCTCGACGCCGGTGCGGCCAAGGCGAGCTTTTTGCACGCGGGGAGTGTAGCAGCGCCTCCCGGGCGGGCCGGACTGTTCGGATCGTCCGACCGCGGCGGCGGCGCAACGCTCGAACCAGCCTCACCGAAACGCCAAGAGGAACCGCTATGGACACCTATCGAAACCAGCCCACCGAAGGGCCGCGTCGCGGACAGGGAATGCCGGTTTGGCCGGCGGCGGCGCTGGCGCTTCTGCTGGTGGCCGCCGGGGCCGGCTGGCTCTGGCAGCGTTCGCGAGCCATCGAAGCACCCAGCGCCGGGGCTCCGGCGGCGGCGCAAGAGCCGGAGGCGAGTGAGGTGTCGTCCACGGCCGCGCCCCTTTCCTCGCCCGGACCCCTGCCGGAGCTGGACGCCAGCGATGCGTTTCTGAGGGCGCTGGCTGCGGGCCTCTCACGCCATCCGGAGTGGGCCCGCTGGCTGGCCCACGACGAACTTGTGCGCCGGGGAGTGGCAGCCGTGGATGCGGTCGCGCGCGGCGAGATCCCGCGCTCACAGGCGGGCTTTGTCTCGCCCGGAACGACCTTTGCGCCCGACGGCGGTGCCGGTTCGGTAACCTTGGGCGCGACCAGCTACGCGAGGTTCGAAGGCCTGAGCCGGGTTCTGGCGAGTCTCGACGCCGCCGGGCTGGCCACGATTCTGGAGGAGTTGCGGCCGCTCACCGAGCGCGCCTATCGTGACCTCGGGTACCCCCGAGCGCAAGTTCGAGGCGACCCTGCGCCAAGCGGCCGCGGTGATCCTGGCGACGCCTGATCCCGGCTGGCCGATCGTCTTGGGAGCCGGCCGTTCGGGGCTACCGGTTCGCGGACTCCGAGCTCGAGGCCCTGGCGCCGGTGCAGAAGCTGGTCCTACGATTGGGACCCGAACACCGCTCGGTTCTGGAGGCGAAGCTCCGCGAGCTGCTGGCCGAGCTTGACCGCCGCGCACTCGCCCCAGCCGCGGATGAGACCTCGCCTCGGCCTTCAACAAGCCCCTAGGACGAATCGGTCCGTTGATCCAGCTCGTCGAGAGCGTGTGCGGCGGCTCGGTAGGTCTCGTGCTGGCCCAGCCTGAAGCCGGAATGGGTGGCGATCGCCAGCAGGGCGAGTGCGATAACCGTTTCTTCGCCGGCCCCCAGAGGCAGGACGGGCCCCGTGCGGCCGCGCACCACCACCAACACGAGGATCGAGAGCCAGTCGATTCCCACCGCGGCCAAGGCGCGGCGACGAGCCCGGGCGACGATCTCGTGAGCCTCCTTGCCAGAAACCGGTGCTGCCGCATCCGTTCCGTCGCCATCCGGCTGGGGTTGCCAGAAGCGCCTAGGAGACAGACCGGCCACGTCCAGGATCGCTTCTCTGACGGCGCCGACGCGGAACATGCTTCTGTCCGTTGCTGCCTTTTCGAGGGTGGCGGCCGGCTGCTCCGGCCTGGCTCGGCAGTCAGGGACTTTAACCTCGAACCGAACTCAACGTACCATGAGGTGCACCCGGCGCTGATCGGGCGCCGATCGGGCGCGGAGGAATTTCGGGATCTTGACCTAGGAGCAGGTTGGATGAGAGTGAGAACAGTTCTCTTGATTTTGGCGCTGGTGGCGGTGGTCTTGGCCGCCCTGGGCGGCGTGCTGCTGTGGCGCGGCGGCGCCGCCGCTCCCGTGGTTGCCTCGAGCACCGTGTTGGAGCTCGACCTGACCGCGGGCTTTCCCGAGGATCTCCAGGTTCACGGTCTGGCGCTGCCACTGGGCGATCGGATCTTGCGGCTCCGGGAAGCCGTCTCGGCCATCCGCCGCGCGGCCGGCGACGACCGTGTGATCGGACTCGTTGCCAAGACCGGCGCGTCCCCGGGTGGCTTGGCGACCCTCCAGGAGCTGCGCGAGGCGTTGGCCGAGTTCCGCGACAGCGGCAAGACGATGGTGGCCTACTCGGAGACCTTCGGGGAGTTCGGGCCCAGCAACGGCGGCTACTACCTGGCCAGCATCTTTCCCGAGATCAACCTCCAGCCGTCGGGCGACGTTGGGCTGACCGGGCTGCACTACGAGGTGCCATTTCTGGCCGGGACCTTCGAGCTCCTTGGGCTCGAGCCCCAGATCGAAGGCCGCCACGAATACAAGAACGCGATGAACACCTACACCGAGCGCGAGTTCACCGAGTGGCACGAGGAGGCTCTGAGCGAACTGGCCGAGGAACAGTTCGGCCAGATGGTCTCGGCGATCAGCGCGTCCCGGGACTTGGAGGAGACCAAAGTCCGCGCCTTGTTCGATGGCGGCCCCTATTTCGGCCAGGAGGCGGTGGCGGCCGGCCTGGTCGACCGCCTGGCCTACCGAGACGAGGTCTACGACCGGCTCGAGGAGGAGTTGGGTGAACGCGTCGTATTCCGCGAGCTGGACTCCTATGGCAGCGGCTTGGGTGGACTGCCGGGCCGCACCACCGTGGCGCTGATCTACGGCGTCGGCGGCATCGTCCGTGGGAAGGGTGGCTACGATCCGTTCGCGGATACCACCTACCTGGGCGCCGATACCGTGGCGGAGGCTTTCCGCGACGCGGTCGAGGACGACGCGGTCGATGCCATCCTGTTTCGAGTCAACAGCCCCGGTGGTTCCTACGTGGCCTCGGACACCATCTGGCGGGAGACGGTCCGGGCTCGAGACGCGGGCAAGCCGGTGGTGGTGTCGATCGGAGACGTAGGCGGCTCGGGCGGATACTTCATCGCCATGAACGCCGATCAGATCATCGCCCAACCCGGCACGATCACGGGCTCGATCGGCGTCTACGGCGGCAAGATGGTGGTGCGCGACATGCTGGCCAAGGCTGGGTTCAGCTCGGACTCGGTCGCCACCAGCGAGAATGCCGAGATGTGGAGCAGCATGAGCGAGTTCGACGAGCGCGGCTGGCAGCGGATGCGAGCGTCGCTCGACCGCATCTACGCCGACTTCGTGGGCAAGGTCGCGGCGGGACGGGAACTGGATCCGGACCACGTAGATCGGGTCGCCCGCGGCAGGATCTGGAGCGGCGAGCGGGCGCTCGAGCTGGGCCTTGTGGACGCCCTGGGCGGCTTCCCCGAGGCCTATGCCGCGGTACGGGACGAGCTCGGCCTGGACGAAGACGCGAAACTTCAACTCCGGCAGTTTCCCCATCCGAAGTCCAGTTGGGAGATGCTTTTCGAGCAGTTCTCCCGCCTGGGCACGCCGGCGAGAGGCGCGGCGTCCTCGCCCAGCCTGGCCGAGCTCAGGCGCTTGGCCGGGGTCGTGCTGGAAACCGCGCGGCCGCGCGGCGTCCTCGAGATGCCGTTCGTGCCGGTTCCGAACTAGCCCATGCACGCCCACCGCAAGACCTTGTCGCGCGACCGCCTGGACTCCTACCACGGGCTGCTAGCCATGCTTCGATCCCGGCGCGCCGGCGCGGCTTGTCGATTCCTCACCGGCTTCCTGCTCGTGGCCGGAGCCGTTTCCGAGGGGGTCGCGGCCGGGGAGGCTCCGCGCCTCGCCAGCCGGCCCGGTGGAGTCGTGCGCTGGCCGGGTGACGGCATCAGCGCCTGTGGCCGCGGCGATTCCACCTGGAAGCCGCGTCAGGGAGCCTGCTGGTTTCCCATCGACCTGCTTCAGCGCCAGGGCGCTTTGCCGGTGTTCCGGCTCCGGGGCGGCAAGCGCGAAACGGCCGTGGTCGACGTCACCGGCTACCCCTACGATGTCCAGTACATCACGCTCAAGGACGACTCCAAGGTGTCGCTCAGCGCCGAGGATCTGACGCGCGTCCGGAGTGACCAGAGCCGGGTCGGACGCCTTTGGTCCGGCCGTGCCGGGGAGGTTGCGTACTTGCCGCTGGCGCCGCCGCTCGAGGAACTGTCCGAAGGCGGCCGCTTCGGCGCCCGCCGATTCTTCAACGACCAGCCGCGAAGCCCGCACTCCGGAGCCGATTTCGCGGCCACCGCGGGAACGGCAGTTCTGAGCGCGGGCGCGGGCAGGGTGGTGCTGGCCGATGATCTCTTCTTCTCGGGCAAGAGCGTCTTCATCGATCACGGAGACCGTATGATCTCGATGTACTTTCACCTGAGCGAGATTACGGTCGAGGAGGGACAGGCCGTGGCCCGGGCGCAACGGATCGGCAGCGTCGGTGCCACCGGACGGGCGACCGGGCCGCATCTTCATTTTGGCGTCCGCTGGCACGGCGCCCGCGTCGACCCGGCGCTGGTGCTCGGGGATCCGGGCCAGGTACCCGCGATTTCGACGGCCCCGGACGGGTCCTAAACTGCTCAGGGCCTGCTCAGGCGGGCGCCGGCACGGGCTCCTCGGCCCGCGGCGACTCGTCGTCCTCGAGCGGGCGCCAGCCCATCTGCGATAACCAGGCTTCGGCCTCGTTGCGCCGCTCGTTGTTGACGATGACGTAGAGCCGGTCTCGCTTCTTGAAGCTCAGCTCGTCGTCGAACGGATGCACCCAAGTGCCCCGGACGACGGCTAGCGGGATGAGCACGCTGTCCGGATCCGGAGGGTTCCCGATCTCCTCGATCGCTTTGCGGTCCTCGCCGCGCCGGCGCGTCCAGCACTCGAGCGAGCCGATGCCGCGCTCGACCCGGACCGTCCACAGGTCCAGGTTGCGGGGGCTGGCGAAGAGCACCCGCGATCCCGCGTGCCCGACCATGTCCGGGGTGACCCGCCGATGGCCGCTGCGAAGCGCCATCCAGGCTCTCGGGACCTTGTACTCGTTCCGGGCCTTCGTCACGAAGAGCAGGTTGACCTCGTCGTTGTTGGTGACCGCCAGGACCCCGGCCCGGGATTCGATCTCGGCGCGGATCAGCACCGATTCGGACAGGGCGCTGCCGAAGAGCACCCGGTAGCCCGCCTCTTCCGCCGACCGGCAGGCGTCCGGGTTCGAGTCGATGAACACGACTTCCTTGCCGAAATCCCGGAAGGCCTGAGCCAGAGCGAGACTCAGCGGGTTGGCGCCCAGAAACAGGAATCCGAAGTTGTTGGGACGGCGAAGTCCGAGCGCCTGCGCGACGAAGCCGCCGGTCAGCCCCTGGACCAGGACCGTGGCGGCGATGACCAGAAACACTAGGGCGCGCAGCTCGGAGCCGCCCGGGATGCCCGCGGTCTCGAGCTCGTGGGCGAAGAGCGAGGCCACCGCGGCGGCCACGATGCCGCGCGGCGCGAGCCAAGACAGGAAGGTCCGCTCCCTCCAGTTGAGGTCGGAACGGAAGGTGCCGGCCACGATGTTGAGCGGCCGGACGACCAGCATCAACACCACCACGGTCCAGACGCCGGGCCAGCCCAGGGAGCGCACCTCGTCGACCCGCACGTCGGCCGCGAGCAGCACGAAAAGCATGCCGATCAAGAGTACGGTGAGCTGCTCCTTGAACTCCTTGAGCTCGGCCAGGAGGCGGGTCTTGACGTTGCCCACCACCAGGCCGGCGATGGTGACACTCACCAGGCCGCTCTCCGCGAAGACATGATTGCTGCCTTGAAAGAGCGCCAGCACCAGGGACAGGACAACGACGTTGTCCAAGCCCTCCGGAATCAGCCGTTCCGAGCGCAACAGGAGAACGATCAGCCCGCCCCCGACCAAACCGAGGACGATTCCGGATCCGAAGCGAACGAAGAGACTCTGCGCTCCGGCGGCGACCTGACTGGCTGAAGGCGCCAGAATGACTTCGAGGGTGACGACCGCGATAAGGGCACCGATGGCGTCGATCAGGACTCCCTCGGCTTCGAGCACGGTGGCCACGTTGTGCTTCAGGCGGAGCCGGCGCAGAAGTGGTGTGACCACCGTCGGTCCGGTGACGATCACCAGCGTGCCGAACAAGATCGACTGGGGCCAGTCCCAAGCGAGAATGAGGCGGGCGGCGATGGCTCCGCCGATCGCGGTGACCACGGCACCGATCGTGACCAGCTGGCGGATGCTACGGGCCTCGTGGCGCAGCCGGTTGAGGTTCAGGTTGATGCCGCCCTCGAAGAGGATCACCGCCACCGCGAAGCCGACCAGAGTCTGGAGGGCGCTGCCAAGGCTCTCGGGCTGAATCCATCCGATCAAGTCCGGGCCGAGGAGGACCCCGGCGGCGAGCATCAGAACGATGCCGGGAATCCGCAGATGGCGGGCCAGGGCTTGAGCCAGCATGCCCACGGCCATCGCCAGGGCGACGCTCAGCGCTGGGTCGGTGAAACCGTGCTCGACGCTCAAAGCTGGGGATTCCGGGTGGAAGCTGGGTCGGCGTGCGCTAAGAGGTTCGGATCGCCGCTTGCGGGGGCGACTCTCGCCACCGGCCGGCGCAGTATATCCGGAAGGTCTTTCCCCTCCGCGCCAAAGCAGGAGAGAATGGGCGCATGAAGAAACTACTCTTGCCCGTTCTCCTTCTCGGCCTCTCCGGTTGCGCGACTCTTGGAATCGTGCCGCCGGAGGTCGCGCTGGTGGACATCGAATTCGACGATCTTACGGTGTTCGAGACCTCCGGGACCTTTACCATCCGGCTTTCGAACGAGAATCCCGAGCCCTTGCAGATTGGCGGCGGCGTATTTCGCCTCTACCTGAACGGCGTCAAGATCGGCAAAGCGCTGAGCTCCGAGCCGATGGAGATCCCGCGCCTGGGCACGGCGACCCAGGAAGTCGCTCTGCATGTCAACAACGTTGCCCTGGTGTCGCAGCTTCTGACGGCGAGGGACCAGTCCTCTCTGGCCTACCGCATCAAGAGCAAGCTCTTTCTCGAGCGTTCCTACGGTACCCGCAAGATGTCGTTCGACAACTCGGGGTCGATCGAGCTCGACAAGCTCCGTCGCAATCGTCTCTCGACAAACCTGGAGGACGAGCTGGACGGCCCGTAGCAGGGCGGGGCAGAGGTCGCGTCACTGCGACAAGAAAAGTCTTGCGGTTTGCATCCCGGTGATCCCGTAGCAGGGCGGGGCAGAGGTCGCGTCACGTGCGCGACAAGAAAAGTCTTGCGGTTTGCATCCCGGTGAACTGGCGCACTCGGGACCTTTCGACCCCCGGTCCCGTCGTAAGGGGTAGGACGGACTGTGGAGGACCGAAGATGCAATCCAAGACAAGTCGATATCTAAGCGCTTTCATCGCCTGCGCGGCGCTCGCTGGGTCGGCGCGCGCAGCCAGCGATCTGTGGCTGCACGTCACCGTGGACGAAGCCGACGGCGGCACCAAGGTGACCGTCAACCTGCCCATTGCCCTCGTCGAGAAGGCGGTGCCGCTCTTGCCGATTCACCGCTTTCGCGCTGACCACGTGCGCCGGGGGCACGTCCATTGGGATCACGACGGCGGCGTGTCCATGAGCCTCCAGAACCTCCGGGAGCTGTGGGCCGAGGTGCGTGATGCCGAGGACATGACTTTCGTAACCGTCGAAGAGGACGAGGAGAGGGTTCGGGTGTGGAAAGAGAGTGGCACGGTGTTCTTCGAGGTTCGGGACGATTTCGGCGACGAGCAAGTCGATGTTCGCATCCCGGTGCCGGTGGTGGACGCTTTGCTCGCCGGTGACGAGATCGATCTGGACAAGGCCGTGCAAGCGTTGGTGGCGCAGGGCGGTGGAGAGCTGGTTTCGATCCGCGACGGCGACGAGAAGGTCCGGGTCTGGGTCGACGACATCGCCGAATCTCGCTCCCGCTAGCGCCTCCTAGTCAAGATCCCGAGAGATTCAGGAGGAACTCATGACGACCTTCAAGAAAGTCCTGATCGTGCTCGCGGTCGCTTTCGGCCTCAGTGTTCTGGGCTGGGGCCTCCTCATCGGTACGGTCTATGCCTACGGCGGCATCATGACCGTGAGCGTGGACGCCGCTCACGGCCCCAGCTTTGCGGTGCCGGTTCCGATGGCGGTCGTAGATGCCGCCCTGGCGACCACTGATCTCGCTCTCGACGAGGTGCACCTGAAGCTGGATGAGTGGGGGCCGGCGTTGGTCGGGATGCTCGCCGCTCTCGAGGATTGTCCGGACGCGACCCTGATCGAAGTCGAGGATCGGGGAGACTTCGTACGGATCTCGAAGGAAGGCGGACAGTTGCGGGTCGAGGTGCGCGAGCCCGACGTCAACGTCGAGGTCTCGATTCCGGCGCGTTCGGCACGCCGTCTGATCGCCCGGCTGAGCGCCTAGCCCCCAGCGTTTTTCAATAGCTTGGAGTCTTCGGCGACCTTCGGCCAAGGGGCCGCAAGTGTCCGATCCCTGTCGCTCCGCGCGGTGGAGCGTCTCACCGGGACGACAGGGATACCTGGATCGCACGCCGGTCGCGGGCCTCGAGTGTCCGAGGACTCGCGGCCTTGTGACTCGAACGCCGGCTAGCCGGAGTCTGCGACCAGGCACTGAAACAGGCTGGACTCCCGCTTGAAGAAGCCTTCGGTGTGCAGGCTGTCTTTCAACTCCAGAAGCTCGTAGTCCAGATGGTGCAGGAGTTCGTGGAGCAGGGTGCGCAGGAAGGTGCGGAAGGCCACGGGCTGCTTGCGCTGCGCGGTACGCATCCAAACCGTGATGCGCGCCGGCTCGCCGTCTTCGGCCAGCTCGTAAAGGCCCTGAAGCTCGCCCCAGTCGTCGCTAGGCCGGGCGCTCAGGACACTGACCGTCACCCCGGAGACTTCGAGCTGATGAGTGAGCCGATCGCAAAGCTCCCGCACGGCCAGGGTTAGATCCCTGCGGTTCTCGCGTGCCAGGGAGTCGGCGATCGCGCCGACCGCGGCAGCCAGCTCCTGCGGGCGCGGAACATCGACGCTTTCGATCGCGGCACTGGCTCGGTAGATCGCCTGCTGTTTTTTGCTCAGTTTGGCGTAGTAGGGGAACGGCACGGAGCTAGCCCGCCGGAGTCGTAGGCAGAAAGAAAGCCCCGGCCGCACAGCGGTCCGGGGCTTGACGAAAACAGTGAGGAACGGCGGCCTACTCGGAGACGCGGTCCTTCAGGCCCTTGGCGGCCTTGAACGTCGCGTACTTCTTCGCGGGGATCGTGATGGTCTCGCCAGTGGCCGGGTTGCGGCCCTTACGCGCAGCGCGGCGCTTGGTGGCGAAGCCGCCGAAGCCGGCGATCTGGACCTTGCGGCCGGCGTCCAGCTCGACCGCGATGATGCCCTGACCGGGCTTGGTGTCGAAGATCGCGTTGACGCACTCGAGAGCCTTCGACTGCGAGATGTCGCACTTCTTCGCGAGCTTTTCCGCCATTTCCGTTTTGTTCATTCAAACTCCTTCCGTCTTCGTCTCGGAAGTCCCTCTCTCTACGAGAAGATCCCTCCAGGTTGTGGCTCGGTGACCCATCCTAGATCAAACGGCGTTCGATTCCTAGGGCGACGTCGACCGACCCGATTTCGTATTCCGTACGAGGTCCTGCGTTGCCCTTTCGGCCTTGCAGTACTTGAGGATTCTAGCACGCCCAACCGGCTGTCCGGCAACCGATCTCAGGACGTTTCGCAAGAGCGCCCGCCGAGCTCAGGGCGACGCGGAAGATGGCCAGCGAGCGCGGATCCAGCCAAGTCAAGCAGGAGGCGACTTCGGTGGCGCCACGCCGGGTCTTGCTGGGTTCGGCCGTCACGAGCGGTGGACGATCACCAGGGTCCGATCGTCCTCGGCGGGCTTGCCGCCGGTGAACTCCTCGAGCGTGGCTTCTATGGTGTCGGCAAGGTCTTCGACTGCCGCTTCCAGGTTCTGCCGGCAGGCTTCGGCCAGGCGTTCGGTGCCGAACTCCTCGTCGGCGTCCTCGCGTTCGGTGGCTTCGGTGATGCCGTCGGTGTAGACGACCAACCGGTCACCAGGATCGAGGTTGGCCGAGGCCGTGGAGTACTCGGCGGTCTCGACCAGTCCCACCGGGAAGCCGTTGGAGCCGAGCTCCTCGATCTCGCCCGATGCCCGTACCAAGAGAGCCGGGTTGTGGCCGGCGTTGACGTAGCGAAGCTCGCCGCTGGCCGGATCCAGGGCTCCTAGCCAAGCCGTGGCGTACTTGGCCGGCGGCGTCCGCTGAAACAGCTTGGACGAAACAAACCCACAGACTTCATCGGGCGCCCGGCCATCCTCGATGAGACCGGCGGCCAGCGCTTCGAGGGAGGCAGTGAGGAGGGACGCGGCGATGCCCTTGCCCGAGACGTCGGCCACCAAGACGAAGCAGTCACCGCCCCGGTCGACGATCTCGAAGAAGTCGCCGGAGACTCCGCGCGATGGAAGGTTGCGGCCGACCAGCTCGTAGCCCTCGACCTGGGGCAGCTCGCTCGGCAGCAGTCCGACTTGGATCTTGCGGGCCAGTTCCAGCTCCTGGGCAAGCTGCTTGCGCTCGGCCGCCTGGACGGCAAGCGCCAGATTGCGAATGCGCATCGCCGCCACCGAGGCCAGCGAGGTCAACAGCGCCATGTCGTCTTCGGTGAACTGCTTGCGATGGAGGCTCGAGCTCAGGGCGATAAGGCCCAGGGAGCCCTCCTGGTCGATGAGGGGGGCGGCCACCAGGCTGCGCACGCCCGAGGTCAGAATGCTCTGCGCGTCGCGAAAGCGCTCATCGGTGCCTGCGTCCAAGACCAGTGCCGCCAGGCCCTTGTCGCCGACCTCGCGCAGCAAGGTTTCCGAGTACAGATGCTCGCGGGTGTCCTCTTCGCCGGTGCGGCTGGCGGCACGCTCGTAGGTGCCGTCCTCGTGCTTCAAGAAGATCGCTCCCTCCTCGGGTTTGATCTGGTCGAAGGCGCTGGACAGGATGAGCTGCAACAGGTCGTCTTGAGAGATTGGCGTGCTGAGAGCCTGGTGGACCTCGTTGAGGAGCCGGAGCCGGGAGGCCCGCTCCAGCAACGCGTCGGGCGAGTCCTCCGAGACCACGGCCGAGTCGTTGGCCAGCAGATCGGAGGCGGACATGAAGATCGACGCGCCCCATTCGGTGGAGGTGTCCACCCGGCTGTCTCCGGCCTCGGGCAGGACCCGCAGGGCGCAGCCCGAGACCCGGATCTCGTCTCCGACCGAGACCGCGGCCGCCCTCGTCAGCCTCTCGCCATTGAGGAAAGTGCCGTTGCGCGAACCCAGATCCTCGACCTCCCAGGCGTCGCCCCGGTGCGCGAAACGCGCGTGCAGGCGCGATAAGAAGCGGTCCGGTAGGGACAGGTCGGCGGTGGAGCTTCGGCCGACCGTCAACTCGTCGCCCGAGACCAGGTGTTCGAAGCTCTCGCCGTCGGCGGAGTCGATTCTGAGCTTGAGCACGCCGGCAGTCTAGCAGTCCTCCGGGGCGTCTGAGACGGGGCCGAGACGGGGCCGAGAGCGGCCGCGGTCCCGATCGGGCCGGGCCTGGCCGGCCTGGGACGGCGCGGGCTTCTCATTGGTGCCGTGGCACGAAAATGGCAAGATGGGAAGCGCAATGTTCCGCTCGATCCGTCGGCAACTCGTGGCAGGAACGGTGCTGGTGACCGTCCTCGGTGTGGTCTTGGGCGCCGGCGCCGTCTACGCCGTCAAGGTCCGGGATCTGCCGGAGAAGTACCAGCAGTGGCTCGAAGACGTCGACTACCTGATCTCGAAGAAGGAACGCAAGGCCTTTCTCGAGCTGGAGAAGGACTATCAACGCGATGCCTTCATCCGGGAGTTCTGGGAGGCTCGAGATCCCGATCCGACAACCCCCGACAATCCGTTTCGGGGAGCCTTTCTGGCGCGGCTGGAGGAGGCGCGGGAGCGCTACCAATGGGCTTCGGACGATCGCAAGCGCGTCTATGCCCTCAATGGCGAGCCCAGCTCGGTCATCGAGACCAGCTGCGGCCGCATCCTGTGGCCGCTCGAGTTCTGGATCTACAACTACAGCGCGCACACCAAGAGCCGGACGGTGCTTGTCTTCTTCCAGAAGTTCGATACCGGTCCCTTCCGGCTGTGGCGGCCCGCCGACGGCTACGAGGTCCTGATGGTGAATCCCCGCGATTACCAGCAGTGGCGGGCAACGGCTCTTGGCGCCGGGAGTCCGTCCGTGGCGACCTTCCCCGAATACCTGGAACGACGTTGCACCGAAACGAGCGAGCTCATTGCCATGATCACCAACACCTTGGAGATCTACCGCCAGCGTGGCGATTCGGAGATCCTGGCCAGTACGCGGCGGCCCCAGAACGCCGATCCGGAGTGGCTGACGAGCTTTCACGCGTTTTCGACCGAAGCCGACCCCGCGGCTCCCGCCCTCGAGGCGGAGCTGTCGCTCGAGTACCCGGGACGCCACCAGCAGCGGACGGTGGTTCGGGGACTTCTGGCGGTGCCGGCCGAGCGCGCCCAGGTTCAGAACCTGGGCGATCGAACGAGCTACAACTTTGCCCTCACAGGCGAAGTGCTCCGCGGCGAGGAGCTGTTCGAGTCCTTCAAGATGGTGTTCGACGTGGCCGAGCCCACGATCGGCTCCGAGGGGGCTCTGCCGGTGGTCTTCGAGCGCTGGCTCCGGCCCGGGAACTACCGTCTCGTGGTCAAGCTCCAAGACATCGTGGGCGGCGGCGTCCACCGCGAGGAGCGGGAAATCGAAGTGCCGGCCCTCCGCGGCCGGCCCGCGGAGCCGGCCGCGGAGGAGGTCGCGACGGACGGGCCGGAGCCCGCCGCTGCTGCCGGCACGAGCCTGCGCCTCACCGGCGAGGGCAAGGACCTGCAGCGGGGCTATGCTCGGTTCTCGGCCCAGATCGAAGGAACCGAGCCCGACAAGGTGACGTTCTTGCTCGAAGATCGGGTGATCTTGACCAAGACCCGGCCGCCCTTCAGCGTGGACCTGGCCTTGGGAGACTTGGATACCTTGGCGGTGCGGGCGATCGCCTATGACGCTGAGGGACGCGAGATCGCCACCGATGAGCTCCTAGTCAATGCCGGAGACTATGCCTTCGTGCTGCGACTGGTTGAGCCGCGGCCGGGATCGGAGCACTCCGAGCGAGTGCGGGTCCGAGCCGCGGTCGAAGTTCCGGCCGACGCGGGCCTGGACCGCGTCGAGTTCTTCATCGACGATCGGCGGGTAACCACCTTGTACCAGGAGCCGTTTACGGTCGAGGTCGAGCTGGCCTCCGAGAGCCTGACGGTCATCCGGGCTGAGGCGTTCTTGGAGGACGGCAACTCGACCGAGGCCGTCTCGGTCGTGAATGGCGGCTTCTTCGAGCAGGTCGACGTGCGCCTGGTCGAGGTCTTCGCCACCGTCCTGGACGACAACGGCCGGCCGGTTCGAGACCTTGCCGAGTCGGCGTTCCAGGTGCTGGAGGACGGCGTCCGGCAGGATCTGGTGCGCTTCGAAGAGCTGGAGAATCTGCCCATCCATGTCGGCCTGATGATCGACACGTCGGCTTCGATGGCCGAACGGCTGGCTCCGGTCAAGGAAGCGGCGGTGCGGTTCTTGAAGCAGACGGTGCGGTCCCAGGATCGGGCGGCGGTTGTCACCTTCGACGAGAAGCCGCGGATGGCGGCCGCCTTCACCAACGACGTCACCGTCTTGACCGGCGCCCTCGCCGGGCTGCGCGCCGGCAGCGGCACCGCGCTCTACGACAGCCTCCTGTTTTCACTCTACGCGTTTCGCGGCCTCAAGGGGCAGCGAGCGCTGTTGCTCCTCTCCGACGGTGAGGATCGCCGCAGCCGGACTACTTTCGAGGAGGTCCGGGAGTACGCTCTGCGCAGCGGCGTCACCGTCTACACTCTCGGTCTGCGTCAGGGCATGACCCGCCGCGGCAAGGCCGAACTCGTGCGCCTGGCCGAGGAGACCGGGGGCAGGGCCTTTCTTGTGGACGACGTCTCCGAGCTGGATGCCGTCTACACCTCGGTGCAACAGGACATGCGATCCAAGTACTTCCTGGCCTATCAGCCCGCCCAGACCGAGGGCGAGGAGTTCCGAACCGTTACGGTTGCCGTCGATCGCCCCGGACACGAGGTCCGGGCGCTGCGCGGCTACGTGCCACGCTGACTCACAAATGCCTCTGAGCGGTTCCTCCGGGTCCGCTTGCCACGATTCCCTATGGAGAAACCCATGAAAATCATCCCTATCGCAATTGCTTCCCTTGTCCTTCTGGCCGGCGGCGAGCTCGCCGCCCAGGCCGAAAAGCCCGAGTCCATGGCCGACCGCGCGAGCTACGGGATCGGTCTCAATCTGGGCCAGCGCCTGGCGGCGCAGCAGGTGGCCGTCAACGTCGAGCTCCTGGCTCAGGGCGTCCGCGATGCGCTGGCCGGAGAGGCCAGTCTGCTGACGCAAGAAGAGGTTTCGGCGGCTCTGCGCGAGCTCGATGCCCAGGTCAAGGCCCGAGCCGAGGCCATGCTGGCCGAGCTGGGCCGGCGCAACCTGGCAGAGGGCGCGACCGCGCTCGAGGCCAACGCCAAGCTGGATGGGGTGGTGGTCACGGAGTCCGGCTTGCAGTACCAAGTGCTGACCGCCGGCACTGGCGCCAGCCCGACCGAGGCGGACCATGTGACGGTTCACTACCAGGGATCGCTTCTGAACGGGAACGTCTTCGACAGCTCGTACGAGCGCGGTGAGCCGGTGACCTTCCCGGTGACCGGGGTCATTCCAGGCTGGGTGGAAGCCCTCCAGCTCATGAAGGAAGGTGCCAAGTGGCGCCTCTGGATCCCCGGCGAGCTGGCGTACGGCGACCGGGGCCGGGCTCCTCAGATCGGTCCCAACGCGGTCCTGGTGTTCGACGTCGAGCTGATCAAGGTGGGCGCTTAGCCAGCCCTCGCGCTGGCGATTGTGGCGACGCACTCGGGCTGGCGGCCCGGGCCGTCGGGATGCGGGTGCCAGGCTGCCCGCATCCTCGACTAGGTTCCTAGCTCTCCTGGCCCTTGACGGGGCGCAGGTAGACGTCCTGTTTCGGATGGGGGATCTCGATGCCGTCGCTTCGGAAGCGGTCGTAGACCTCTTCGTAGAGCGAGTCCAGGGCGCGGCCGCGCAGCACCGGTTCGTCGATCCAGCCCAGGAGCTCGAACTCCAGGGCCGAGGTCCCGAGTCCGCGAAGGCGCACGCGGGGTTCGGGCTCCTCCGCGAGGTAGTCGTTCTCGCGCGCGATCTCGAGGAGAGTCGAGCGAATGTCGGGGACGTTCACTCCGTAGGCGGTCTCGACCTTGACGCGGATGCGCTCCTTCTCCCACGGCCCGCCGCTCTCGTTGATGATCTTGGCCTGGGCGATCACCGAGTTGGGGACGGTGACCTCGATGTCGTCCCGGGTCAGCAGCCGGGTGCTGCGCAATCCGACTTTCTCCACCCGGCCACGCTCGCCGCTGTCCAAGACCACGAAGTCTCCGATCTCGTACGGCGCGTCGGCGAGAATCGAGATGCCGGCGAAGAGATTCGCCAGGGAGTCCTGGGCCGCCAGGCCCAGCACGATGCCCAGCACTCCGGCCGTGGCCAGCCAGCCTTTGACGTCGATACCCCAGGCCAGGAGCATCAGGTAAATCGCGGCCGCGAACAGGATGACCCGAGCGCTGTTCTGGAAGAGGGCCAGGGTCCGGGGCTCGACGTAGGCTGCTCGGTCCTCCCACGCGCTAGCGGCTTCGAGCAGCAGGGTGACCGCCCGGATCGTGAAGGAGGCCCAGAGCACGATGGCGATCGTGATCAGGATGGGCCGGACCGAGACGGCCCAGATTCCTTCCGGTGCCAGTGACGCTGTGGCGTAGCGAATTCCCATCAACACCACGGTCCAAAAGACCGGGCGGTGGAGGGCGGCGATCAGACGGTCGTCAAGCTCGGTCTTGGTGCGCCGTGTCCAGGCCATGATGCCGCGGGTGATGACGAAATCGACGAGCTTGGCCAGAATCGCCGCCAGCATCAGGACGGCCAGAGCCCGGACCCAGGGGTTGCCGGCCACGAGCTGTCCGGCCCGAGTGCCCTCGAGTGCTTCGAAAAGCGCCTCCACGCTCATCGGCGGACTCCTTGGTTACCGGCCCGCCACAACGTAGACAAGCCAGCCTTCCTGATTCTCTTCGACCGTGGCCAGGTGGTGGTGCCCAGTGCCGTCGCCGTCTTCATCCGTCTCCTCCCAGTACACGTTCGCGGTTTCGAAGCCGGCCTCGATGAGTAACTCGAGCACCTCGGGGATGGACCATAGGCGCCAATCGTACGTGAACGCTTTCTCCAGGGTCGAGCCGTCACGGAACGCGAAGTGAATATGGCAAACGGTGCGGTGGTCGATGGGGTTGAAAGACTCCTGCTCCCAGACGAAGACGAAGTCGTCGACGTCCCGTTCCTCCTCGAACTCGGTAACGGCTTCGGTGCCGCCATAGAGCTCGCACACGAAGACGCCGTCATCGGTGAGGCCGGCATGGACGGTGGAAAAGTACCGCCGGAGCTGGTCGCGCGTCTTGAACGTGCAGTAGCTGAAGTTCATGGCGCAAGCCAGATCGACCCGGGGCGCGTCCACCTCCAAGACGTCGGCGCAACGAATTTCCAGGCGGGCGCGTAGCGACTCGTCGGAGGCGTTGTGCTCGAGACCCCAGTCCAGCGGTTCGCGGTCCAGATCGACCGCCAGGGCCGTGCGCTCCGGGTCGCCGGCGAGCCAGGTCGTGGCCAGAAGAGCGGTGCCGCAGAAGTCCTCGCGCAGGCTCATGGGCTCCCTGCCGCGCAGGCCGCGAAAGCGCTCGACGAAGAACTCCACGTCGGCCTCAGGTGACTGTACCGCCCGCTGGTACAGGTCGAAGCGATCCGCCTTCGAGGCCAGGCCGGGCTTGTTGCCACGTCGTTTCTTCTGGCGCCGGGGGCCGGGCATGGCCGCCGATGATATCGGAGTAAAGCTGGAGCCAGGGTGGAGCCTGACCGGGGGCCAGCGCGTAGCCCGGCCGGAGCCGGAGCGGCTCTCCAGCGGTGCCGGCGGCCGGCCGGGTCAAAGACGCCGTGCTAGGATTTTTTTGAGGCAGAATCATGGGGAAACCGGTCGAATCGCGCCGCATCGCGCTGCACAGGAAGATCGTGCTGAGGTTCCCCGACTTCGACGGGTTCGCGACCGAGTATTCCGCGAACCTTTCGATGACCGGGATGTTCATTCGCTCGGACGATCCCCAGCCTCCCGGGACTCCAGTGTCGTTCGAGTTCGGTCTTCAGGACGGCGCGCAGCTCGTGCGCGGCAAGGGCTGGGTGGTCTGGTCCCGGGAGCGGAACGACGGTCAGGATCGGCCGGCCGGGATGGGGGTCGAGTTCACCGAGCTCGATCGCGAGAGCCGGCGCCTGATTCGCTGGCTGATCCTGAATCAGCTTCCCGAAGGAACCGTGGTTTTTGACGTCAACGCCGGTGCTGATGCTCCGACCGGCGTCGTGGCTTCGCGCGCCAGAGGCGGCGCCGTTCGCAAAGGGCTGGTAGTGGGGGCAGTGCTGGGCGCGGCGGTGCTGGCGGCCCTTTGGCTCCGATCGGCCGGCAACGAGGAGGCCGGATCGGCACCGGCGCCCGCCGAGGCCCAGCAGGTCGCCAGCCCGGCGCTCGATCCTTCCGGGAGCGCGGCGATCGCGTCAATGCCGGTGCCGAGCCGGATTGCCGGTGGTTCGCCGGCGGGTGCTCCCGGCATGGGCGCGCCGACGGACCGCGTTGGAGCGCGAGCCGTCGCGGTGCCGGCGCCGGCTGAAGAGGCCGGCGAGCCTCTGGCCGGATCGTCCGTGCGCTTGGACGTCGAGGGCTTCGTGCGCTCCTGGGCCGCGGCCTGGTCGGCGCAGGACGTGGACGCCTATCTCGGGCACTACTCTTCAGCCTTCGTCCCGGAGAGCGGGGAGTCGCTCGCGGCCTGGCAACGGCTGCGGGCCCAACGCCTGACCGCGCCCTCGACCATTCGAGTGGCAGTGACCCGCCTATCCTGGCAGGATGTTCCCAATCGGGGTGGGGACCGGGTTCGGGTCAGCTTTCTCCAGACCTATCGGTCCGACAGCTACTCGGACACCGTGGACAAGGTGCTGGACCTACACCTCGAAGGCGGCCTCTGGCGCATCGTGCGCGAGGCGTCGAGCTAGCCGGAGCGCCAGCGGATTCCGCCGCTATTCGAGAGCGAGGACGATCCGGCGGCCGGCAACGGTCAGCGTAACCCGGTCGGGATCGATGACCTCGACCTCTGAGTCCTCGAAGCCGGCGATCGCGTCGCCGGGCGCTACCACTTTGCCGTTGACCAGGGCAAACGGGCGATCGCCCGACCAGGCGATCCCTCCCAGGGTGACCGTGCCGACGCCGGCGAGGGTGGCCGTCGCTCCGCTCTCGGCAGGCGCCGGGTTCTGTCTCTCTCGCCCGTCGCCCGTCCTGGACACGGTCGCCGTCGGCGCTGTCACCGGTGCCGCGACCGAGGGTGACGGCGCCCTCGCGGGCCGGTCTTCCTCCGAGCCGGTCGCAGCCGCGAGCCGGGCCGGGTCAGGCGCGAGAGAGCTCAGGGCGCTGGTTGGGGTTGCGGAGGGTTGGGGCGCCCTGCGAGTGCCGCCCGCCTCGGCCCTTGTCTGGGCAGGGCTCTCGGCGCCCTCGCCGGTGTTGTCGCTGTGTGGTGTCGTTCGAGTCGCCGGCTCGATCGCCTCGGCCGCTTCTGCCGAGACTGGTTCGGCGATCGACTCAGCTGGTGCCGAGGTTCCCTCCGCCGTCGCGGTTTGCGGGGCCTCGCCGCCGCCGGCCGCGAGCCCCAGCCGGTAGAGCCCGTAACCGACCAGGCCGGCCAGGGCCAGCGCCACGATCAAGCCGGCGGCGAGCCCGAGGCGCGTACCCGGCCCGCTCGGGCTCCGGTCCAGGCGCGGGTAGGGAACGCCGCGATCCTTGACGTCCTGGCGCGCGGCCTCGAGGCGTGCCTTCTTGAGCGCTTCGTTGACCAGGCTCAATGGCGGCCCTCCAGCTCGCGCACTGCCCGGCGTACGTGCCGGGAAGTGAGCTCATCGACGCCCAGCACGTAGCCGCATAGGAGCGTCTTGTCGCAGACCGCGTTCACCAGCCGCGGGATGCCCTTGGAGTAGCGATGGATCTGGCGCACGGCTCGACGTTGGAACACCGGCCGGGAGTTGGCCCCGGCGACGTGCAGCCGGTGCTGGATGTAGCGGTCGGTCTCGTCGAGCGACAGAGGCGTCAGGTGATAACGGACCTGGATGCGCTGCCGCAGTTGGCGCAGCGAGGGGTCGTCCAGGACCGTGCGCAGCTCGGGCTGGCCCATGAGCACGATCTGAAGGAGCTTGCGCTGGTCTGTTTCGAGATTCGACAGCAGCCGGACCTCTTCCAAGAGATCCACAGACAAGTCCTGGGCTTCGTCGATGATGAGCACCACGTCGTTGCCGAGCGGAACCTGTTCCAGCAGGTACTCGTTCAAGCGTTGGAGGTTCTCAGTGCGATCGTCCGGGATCCCGGTCACGCCGAACTCGGCCAGGATGAGCCAGAGCAGCTGTTCGCCGGTCAGAATGGGGTTCAGGATCAGCGCGGTCTTGTATTCGTCGCCAAGCCGCTCCAGCAGCGCCCGGCACAGGGTCGTCTTGCCCGCGCCCACCTCGCCGGTGATCTGGATGAATCCCTTGCGCTCCTGGATGCCGAAGAGCAGGTGGTTGTAGGCCTCCAGATGCCGATTGCTGAAGAACAGGAAGTTCGGATCCGGGGTGATGTTGAAAGGGGCTTCCCGGAAGCCGTAGAACTCGTTGTACATCGCAGAAGACCGCCGCCGGGGCCCGCCCGGCCCGCCGACACCGGCCAGTCTACCAGCCGGGTTCGACCGGGTTTGGCCGGGTTTGGCCGGGTTTGGGTCTCAGCGGCGCGCCGACAGCAGCGATCCCAGGCGCAGGAAGAAGTCTCGCATCGGTTCCAGGGGATCGTAGAAGGTGAGGAATTCCTCGACGCGCTCCGGGGTGTGCTCGGCGTCCAGGATCTCGGCCCATTTCTGAAACGGCACCAGGAACGGGGCCGCGTGAATCAGCTCCAGACGCAGCAGATTCGAAGTCACGCCGCCGGTGGCGTCGAAGCCGGTCTCGCGGTAGGCGCGCAAAGTGGCGTCGAGCTCGTATTCGATGGTCCGGAACTCGATCTCCCAGTGGCCTGGCGTGCCGGTCAGGAGAACGTACTGAGCCCGCGGGTCGCGGTTGAAGGGCAGCCCCACCGAGCCGACGTTGACCACGGTCCCGGAACTGGTTCGCCGGAGCATCGACCGATGGGTATGGGCGCAGAGCAGAAGCCGTGTCTCGGCCAGAGACAGAGCCTTGTCGAGCTTGCGGTCGCGACTCCACGGGCCCAGCCCGTCCTGGTTGGAGGCGGGGCTGCCGTGGACCAGGAGCGTGTCCGTAGCGATCTGAGACCGCAGCGAGAAGGGCAGCGCGGCGATGTAGGCGGCCTGAGCCTCGTTGAGCTCGTTCGCCATCCAGCGCGAGGCGTCCCAGTCCTGGCTCTCCAGCCATTCGTCGGGCACTTCGCGCCGCCGGAAGCTGGTCAGGTACTCCTCGTGATTGCCCAGGACGGAGGGCCAGGAGCGTTCCCGGATGCGCTCGATCACCGCGCCTCCCTGAGGCCCGCGGCCGACCAGGTCGCCGCCCACGAGCACCTCATCGGGCGCGGCCCGCTCGATGTCGGCGACGACCGCGTCGAGAGCGGGCAGGTTGCCGTGGACATCCGCCAGGACTGCGATTCGTACGCTCATCGAGTTGTTCCGGCCAAGGCTCGGACGACGCCAACGCGACGCCGGAACGACGCCGGCGCGGCGCCGGGGCGAGGAAGGATAGCGCACGCAAGGGCACCGGTCCGCCGCGAGCAAGCGCCCTCGAGGCCGGTTGCAACCGCAAGGGGGGGAGCGCTAGGATGCCGGGCACAACGTTTGTTTACCGTGGAGCCAACCATCCACTCAACTAGACCGTCGGAGGTGCCCCGTATGCCGCGTTTCGTCCGCGTCGTCAGTGTCTTTGTGTTCGCTCTCGCCCTGGTCGCGCCCGTTGCTTGGGCGCAATCGCAAGCTACAACGGGTGTCATCGAGGGCACCGTGCGGGATGCCGACGGCGGCGTCGTGCCCGGCGCCACCGTGACGCTCCTCAATACCGACACCAACTTCACCAAGATCTCGGTGACCGACGGCAATGGCCGGTTTCGGGGTCAGCTCCTGCCTCTGGGACCCTACCGGGTGACGGTCGAGCTGGAAGGCCTAGGTACGGTCGTACAGGAAGGTGTCACCCTGGCTTTGGGGCAGACGGTCAATCTGAGCATCACGATGGCGGTCTCGGAGACGAGGGAAGAGATCGTGGTCACCGCTGACGCACCCCTGATCGAAACTACTCGCAGCTCCAGCTTGATCCGCATCGACGACATGGCGGTTGAGGGCCTGCCCAACAATGGCCGCAACTTTCTAGAGTTCTCAAAGCTGACGCCGGGTGTGACGGTGGTTCAGGGACCCGACGGCGACGAGCTTTCGATCAACGGACAGAAGGGCATCAACAACAACGTGATGATCGACGGCGCCGATTTCAACAATCCCTTTTTCGGCGAGCAGCGCGGCGGCCAGCGTCCTGCCTTTACCTTCAACCAGGACGCCGTCAAGGAGGTTCTGGTCGTACCTGACGGTGCGCCGGCCGAGTTCGGCCGTTCCTCGGGCGGCTTCGTCAGCGTGGTGACCAAGTCCGGCACCAACGACCTCAAGGGCAGCGCTCATTTTTTCTTTCAGGACGACAGCCTGTCGGACGATCCCCAACTGCGTTCGGGCGGCACCGACAAATTCGATTTCGAGCGGACCCAGGTCGGGTTCACCCTGGGCGGGCCCGTGCGGAGCGACAAGGCATTCTTCTTTCTGGCCGCCGACGTTCAGGACAAGGATGAGACCAAGCAGACCGATCCGGGCCGCATCGCTCCGGACGTGGTGGCCTTCCTGAATAGTGTCGGGCTACCCAACGAAAGCGCCCCCATCGTTCGCACGGACGACGGCGACGCGTATCTGGCGAAGCTCGACTATCAGGCCTCGGACAACAACCTATTGACCTTGCGCTGGGCCTATCACTTCTCCGAGCAGGTCAACGGCACCTTCGACGTGCCGTCGTGGGGTGTCAGTGCCAATGGCATCGAAACCGACTACGCTCATGGCTACACCGGTTCGTTCATCAGCACGGTCTCGGACACGCTGCTCAACGAGCTTCGCGCCCAGTACGCCAAGGAATGGCGTCCGCGCCCGTACGACGGTCCGCAGATTCCAGGACAAAACCGTCCCTTTCCGGACACCGCCTTCGATTTCGTTGGTGGCTACCGGGTCGGCATGCCCTTCTTCCTGCCGGTGGTCTACGACGACGAGCGGGTGCAGCTCAACGACAACGTCTCGATCCTGAAGGGCAACCATTCGATCAAGGCCGGCATCGAGTACAACGACGTCGTTTCGTCGCAGACCTTCATCGGCTTCGCCAACGGTCGGTACATCTTCGATTCGTTCGACGGTTTCCGGAACTACGTCAACTTCGGTCCGGGCTGGGGCCGCTGCTCGGGCGGCGGCACGACCACGACCGGATCCTGTCCCAACGGCGAGTCGTTCTCCGGACCGCTCCTGCTGTTCCTGCAGCAGGCGGGAGTCGGCGGGCGCACCGTCGAGGAGGCCGGCACCCAGAATATCGACCAGATCGAGACCGCTCTTTTCATCCAGGACACCTGGAAGCCGACCGCGAATCTGACGGTTGACTACGGTCTGCGCTGGGAGATGCTGGACAACGCCGAACCGATCACGCCGCCGAGCGAGGTCTTCTACGCGCCGCTTATCGGCCGCACGATCGATACCCCGGCGGGACCGCAGACCTTTCCCTCGGACGGGACGATTCCGGACGACGAGAATCAAATCCAGCCGCGGTTCGCCATGGCCTGGACCCCGAAGGGCGCATCGAACCAGGTGGTGCGTTTTAACTCGGGCATCTACCACGCCCGCATCCCGGCCTTGGCTCTGGCTTCGGCTCGGTCCACCAACGGCTCGGTTGGTCAGACCATCTTTCGCGCCAGCTTTTTCAACGACTTCGGCGTGACGCCGCCGGCCTGGCCCAACCTGCTGCCGGCGGACGCCATCGGCGATCCCTTCAATCCCGATGTCTTCGTCTTCAGCGAGGATTTCGAGACGCCGCGCACCTGGTCCACGGCTCTGTCCTGGGAAAAGGAGATCGCACCCTCGTACGCGCTCCTGCTCAAGGCCAACTACGCCAAGACGGATCACATCACCCGTTGGGTCAACCGCAATGACGGCCTCCTGGGTCCCACTGCCACCGCCGGCGGACCGGGTCCCTGGAGCGGCGTCCTACCGGGAGGCAACGGCATCGGCGCGCTCAACACGGTCGAGTCCACCGCTCGTAGCCGCTACTGGGGCCTGACCGTTGGCATCAACAAGCGCATGACCGAGAGGCTAGCCTTCCAGGCCTACTACACGAATTCCGAGGACAAGTCGGATGACGACAACGAGCGGGATCCCTTTACGATCCGCTACGCCAACGTCACCAACCTGGGTCCGGAGTTCGGTCTTTCCGACCGCCATCAGCGCAACCGCATCAACGCCTGGTTGCTGTGGGCCGGTCCGATCGACGTCAACGTGCGCGCGACCTTCCTGGACGCGCAGCCGGCCGACATCAATCCGGATGGCTCGTCGGTCGCGGGTTTCCCGCCCAGCAGTCGCTGCGTTGGCGGTTGCACCCTCAACGGCGATGTCTTCACTCGCAACCAGGGTGAGAAGGACAACGAGTTCTCGACCATCGACGTGCGTGTGTCCAAGGACTTCGAGATTGGGAACACGACCGTGCAGCCGATCTTCGAGGTGTTCAACCTTCTGGACGAGGAGAACTTCCTAGTTCCGGAGACCACCTCGCTGATCTTCAACTTCGACGGCACGGTGCGCAGCGGCGCCGGCGAGCCGCGCAAGTTCCAGATCGGCGCCCGCTTTCTCTGGTAGGAGGGGCCGCCGTCGCCACCCGCGTGACGGACGGATTTCGACGCGCCGCCGGGCTCCGGCGGCGCGTCTTTTTTTTGTCCCAACGGTCAGCCGCCGATGTGGACCAGGCGTTCGTCCTGCATCGCCCGCGCGGCCGGGGCGTCGGTGAGATCGCTGTGACAGCCGGCCTTGCCTTCGTCGGCCGCCATGGTGCGCTCGGTCTTGGCGGCCAGGGCGTGAATCTCCGCCGGTGAAAGCACACCGCGCTTCTCCAGAATTTCACGCTGCTCGTCGGTCAGCGGCGCACTCTCGCGGGCTTCCTCCCAGGCGAAGTCGGCGTCCTTGCCGGAAGCGAACTCGCGGATCTCCTTCGAGATCCGAACGCTGCACCAGTCGTGACCGCACATGGCGCAGAAGTCGGTGTCCACTGCCAGGTCCTCGTCGTGGAAGGCGCGGGCCGTGTCGGCGTCGAAGGCCAGCTCGAAGTGGCGCTCCCAATTGAGCGCCGCCCGCGCCTTGGTGAGCTCGTCGTCCCAGTCCCGGGAGCCGGGGATCCCCAGGGCCACGTCGGCGGCGTGGGCAGCGATCTTGTAGGCGACGCAGCCCTGCTTGACGTCGTCCTTCTTGGGCAGTCCCAGGTGCTCCTTGGGGGTGACGTAGCAGAGCATCGAGGCGCCGTGATAGGCAGCGGCCGTCGCACCGATCGCCGAGGTGATGTGGTCGTAGCCGGGGAAGACGTCGGTGACCAGCGGTCCCAGAACGTAGAACGGCGCCCCGTGACAGAGCCGCCGCTCGAGCTTCATGTTGTATTCGATCTGGTCGAAGGGCACGTGGCCCGGACCCTCAATCATGACCTGGACGCCGTGGCTCCAGGCGCGCTCGGTGAGTTCCCCCAGGACCGAGAGCTCGGCGAGCTGGGCCGCGTCGGTGGCGTCGGCCAGACCGCCGGGCCGGAGCCCGTCGCCGATAGAAAACGTCACGTCGTGCCGGCGGAGGACCTGGCAGATCTCGTCCCAGGCCTCGTACATGGGATTCTCCCGGCCATGGACGAGCATCCACTTGGCCAGTAGCGAGCCTCCGCGCGAAACAATGCCGATGAGGCGGTCCCGTACCAGCAGCAGGTGGTCGCGCAGGACGCCGGCGTGCACCGTGAAGTAGTCGACGCCCTGGCGAGCCTGATGCTCGAGGACCTCGAGGATGATCTCGGCGCTGAGCTCTTCTAGCTTGCGCCCGACGATCATGGAATAGATCGGTACCGTCCCGATCGGGACCGTGGCGTGCCGGACGATGGCCTCGCGGCATGCGTCTAGATCGCCGCCGGTGGATAGGTCCATGACCGTGTCCGCGCCCCAGCGCTCGGCCCAGCGGAGCTTCTCGATCTCTTCGACGGTGCCTGAGGAGACCGGCGAAGCGCCCATATTGGCGTTGATCTTGGTGCGGCTGGCGCGCCCGATGGCCATCGGGTCGAGATGAAAGCCCAGGTGCTGCTTGTTGGCCGGAAGGACCATGCGGCCGGCGGCGATCTCGTCGCGCACCTGTTCGGCGGTCAGGTGGGGCTCGTGCTCCGCGACCCGGCGCATCTCCGGGGTCACGGTTCCCAGACGAGCGTGCTCGAGCTGAGTAACCGGTACGAATCCGGCGGGCGGTACGGCCCGGATGGCACCGCCTCCGCGGTTGTGCCCCTGGCAGCCGTCGCCGGCGGGCTCGATCGTCCAGCCGGTGGGCAGGAAGTCCCAAGCTGTCGCCTCGGACGGCGGTGGCATGCCCGGAGTGTCGGGCGAGGCGAACGCCAAGGGGCCGCCGATGTCGGCCGCGCGGGCGAACGATGCCGGGGAGGTCCCTGCCTGGTGCGTCGACGGATTGGCCGCCCCGTGGAGGGGCAGGGAGGAGTTGAGCTCCTCGGGCTGGTTCTCTTGTCGGGTCATGCCGGTCTCCACGCTTTGCGCTCGCCGGCGGTGTCGCGGTCCCTCCGCCGGTACGAGCCGGATCAGGTTCGACGGGTACCTCTCAGCGTCGATGCGTCTCGACGCGCCCCGCGCGACCCGGCGAGTATAGCTTGGCGCCGGCGGGTGAAGATCGAATGGATCGGGCTGTCAGAAACAGCAGAGCAGCGGAGCCAGGCGACCGAGAGGTCGCGTCGGATTGGGCGGCGGGATCAGAGGAGGCGCCGGCGCCGGATCTTGCGCCCGCGACTGGTGGTCTTGCGCTCGCGGTAGGGCTCGACCCCCGGCGCGGCGCAGCGCTTGAGCGTCTTGGCGATGGCCCTTTCGATCATCGCGATCTCCTGCTTGTCCTTCCATGTCGCGATGGTGGATGCGGTGCCGCTGGCCTCGCCGCGGGCGGTCCGGCCGGCCCGGTGAACGTACTCTTCGACGTTGTCCGGCGTGCCGTAGTTGATGATGTGCTCGATCGCCGGGATGTCGATGCCGCGCGCGGCGATGTTGGTGGCCAGGAGAATCCGGTACTTGCCGCTACGCAGGCCGTCGAGAGCGGCCACACGCTGCCGCTGACTCCGGTCCGAGTGCATGCGAGCGACCTTCTGGTCTTCGGCGGCGAGCTGGCGATACGCCCATTCCGCGTCGATCTTCCGACGAAGGAAGACCACCGTGCTGCCCGGATGGTCCTCTACGAGCGACACCAGACAGGCGCGCATGTCCTCGGGCTGCACCAGGTACAGGCGGTGCTCGATGCCCTGGGCGGTGCGGCCCGACGGCCGGTGATCGACGCGCACGGTCTCGCGCATGAAGCGCTTGGCGATGCGCTCGATCGGGGACGGCATGGTGGCTGAGAACATCATCGTGTGACGGTCCTCGGGCACCAGCTCGAGGACGCGCAGGATCTGCGGCAGGAAGCCGAGATCCAGCATGTGGTCGCCCTCGTCCAGGACGACCTCGCGGACCTTGTTCAAGGACAGCGTGCGTCGGCCGACGTGATCCAGGAGACGCCCGGGCGTTGCCACGATGATGTGCGCTCCGGCTTTGAGACTTTGGATCTGAGGGTCCATCGGCACGCCGCCGATGAGGCACGCCGACTTGAGGCTCATCGCCGGCGAGACCGCCTCGAGAAACGACTTGGTCTGAAGCGCGATCTCCCGTGTCGGGCAGAGGATCAAGCCAGTGCTGGGCTCGCCTCCGGCGAGCCTCTGGAGCATCGGCAGGCAGAACGCCGCGGTCTTGCCCGAGCCGGTTTCGGCCAGGCCGAAAAGATCCCGGCCTTCGAGCGCCAGCGGGATGGCCTCCGCCTGAATCGGCGTCGGATGGAAGAAGTTGATGTCCTCGAGGACGGCCAGAAGCGCGTCGTCGAGGCCGAGGTCCGCGAACTCGAGCTCGACGGCATTCGAGCTGGCGTGCGGAATTCCGCCGGTAAACATCTGGGACATGGTGCTTGCTTGGGAACGGACTAGAGGGCGGGGCGGGCGCGGCCGGCAAGGAATTGTGTCATGACTCGGACGAGTTCGCTCGGCTTTTCTTCCATCGGGATATGGCCGCAATCCGGAAGGGTCACGAAGCGCCCGTTGAGTAGCCGGTCGGCCGCTTTCTTGCCGTGGTCGGCGGAGATCAGGTCGTCCTCGTCTCCCCAAATCACCAACGCCGGCTGGCTCAGGGCTTCGAGCTTGAACCCGGCAAAGCGCGGGTCGGGCGGGGAGGGAGCGGTAAGACCCGCATAGGCGCGTGCCGCGCCCCGGATGCGCAGGCGCTCCAAGTAGCGCTCGACCAGGGCCGGCGTGATCCTGGAATCATCGAAAAACGAGCGCGCTAGCGAACGGCGCACCAGCCAGGGCCTGAGGAAGCCGCGAACGTAGAGGAGTGAGAACGGGGGACGGGCGAGCGGATGGCGCCGCGCGTCGGAGTAGTAGGCGGCAGTGCTGTTGACGAGCATGAACGAGCGCACGGCCTCGGGTTTCCACCAGGCCAGTGTCTGGACCAGCCCGCCGCCGTAGGAGTGTCCCACGAAGTGGGCCGAGTCCTCGCCGAGGGCGGTGATCGTTGCGGCCAGAAGCTCGGTCTGGGAGGTCCTGGAGTACCAGTGCCGCTCTCGAGGTCTCGGGCTCAGGCCGAAGCCGAAGAGGTCCACCGCGACGACTCTATGGCCGGCCGCGAGTGCCGGCATCACGTGCCGCCAGCTGTCGGTCGACCCGCCGAAACCGTGGACCAGGATGACGAGCGGACCGGTTCCCCGTTCGACGTAGTGGATCCTCTGGCCACGAAACTCGAAGAACGTGGCGTTCTTCGGCGCGATCTCGGCCACCGGCGCCAGTGACACGCAGCCGCCTAGAGCGAGCGCCACGCCGGCGGCAAAGGTCACCCGGGCTGGGATTCGGGCTTCGAGGCGATCGCGCATCTCCGGAATCCTGCCACACCGCTCGGTTCCGTCCAGGGTGCTCGTCCGGGCCTCGGCGCTTGGTGGGTCACGGGACCTGAGTCTCGTGCGTGGACGGTTCCGTGTCGCTGGTCTATCCTGCCGCGATGCGACGGTCTCGGATACCGGCCAAGCGCCGTCCCCCGGGGCCGGACGATGCGGCGCTCGAGGTTTCGGTCGCCGTGCCGGCGGCCGGGGCGACCTCGGCCGGGGCCGTGCTCTACCTCCACGGTTTCGGTTCGAGTCAGGACGGCGAGAAGGCGGACCGCTTCCGCGGGCGCGCTCGGGACGCCGGTCTTTCCTTTGTGGCCCTGGATTTTCAGGGGCACGGACGCTCCGGAGGCGACGTCCTCGGTCTGTCGCTGTCGCGTAGCCTGCGAGACGTGGAGCGGGCACGCGCCGGGATTGACGAGTTGCGGACGCCGGTCTACGTTATCGGGTCCTCGTTCGGCGGCCTGGTCGCCCTCTGGCATGCGGCCACGTCGAGCCTGCCGGTCACCGGCTTGACCGTGATCGCGCCGGCCCTGGGTATCGAACGAGTCATGGCCGAGCAACTGGGTGCGGAGGGATTGGATTCCTGGCGGGAACGGGGCTCGCTGACGGTGACCAACGAGCTCGGCAGTTTCGACCTGGGCTGGGAGTTCGTCGCCGATCTCGAGCGGTATCCGACAGACAGGCTGGTGGCGTTGCATTCCGGTCCAACCCAGGTCTTCCAGGGACGTCGCGACGACCGGGTTTCCTGGCGCGAGGTCGTACGCTTCGCGGAGGCCACGCCGGAAAGTACCCATCTCGACCTCATCGAAGACGGCGACCACCGCTTGCTCGATGAGATGGACCGGATCGTGGCGGCGACGCTGGTCCATGCCGCCGCATGCAACCCCACCTCCGGCGAGGACGTACAATAGGGGCCAGGTGGCGCATGTGACCCGTTTCTCGTATGGATGGATCGCGATCGGTCTCCTGGCCCTGATCGGCTGCCAAGCCCCGAATGGCGCGGTAGCCGGAGGAGCGATGGAGAGCCATTTGACGACAACCACAGCAGATCAAGAAGTCGTGTCAGGCCCCCGGACGGGTGCTTCGGGTGGCGCCCCCGGTCCGGGCACGGGCCCCGCCGGAGACGATCCGCTGACCATCATTGGACCAGCGTTTCCGGGTCTCGGCCTCCAGACCCACACCGCGGCATGCGATCCGTTCGACGACGTGTACGGAGCGTGCTTGTAATGCAACTCGAAGGACGAGTCGACGGAGTTCCATCATGAAAAACCTGACCTTGATCTTGGCCCTAACCCTGACCGTTGGTTCGCTGGGGCTCCCCGCCTTCGGCGAGGATGACGCGAAACAAGCTGAAGAGCCGAAGCGCTGCTCCGCGGATCTTTCGGAGTGCGTGCACAAGCTCAAGACCGAGCTCTCGGGACGCGGATGGATCGGGATCGAGTGGAACAGCGAGTCCGGAGACCAGGTACTCACCCAAGTCGTTTCGAATAGCCCCGCCGAAGAGGCTGGACTCGCCATTGGCGACGTCATCCTGGCGTTCAACGGCGTCTCGACCAAGACCGGGGACGAGGCCATGTACAAAGAGGTCAAGAAGTCCCTGGTGCCCGGGAACAAGGTGCGGTTGACGGTGCGCAGGGCCGGAGAGGTCCTCACCCTTCCGGTGACTCTGGCGCCGCTGCCCAGGCACGTGATGGCCCAGTGGATCGGCAACCACGTGCTCGAGCACCACGTGGTCGAGGACGAGGAAGACTCCGAGGCCCCTCGGCCCTAGCGGCCCAACTCAAACCAACCCGGCCGCGCATTCGGGCCGGACTCGTCCGGACCCGTTTGGAACCAGCTCGACCGCCCGCCGGTGCTAGGGTCGGCCAGGATCGGAATTCGCCGAGCCGTCTTCGACCCGCGGAAACCCGGCCCGGTCCAGGGCCGCGAGCGCTGGCTGGACGTCGTCTTGCCGCACCAGCAGATAGTCCGTGTCAAAGGTGGACAGGGCGAAGAGGCTGATCCCGGCCTCGGCAAGGGCCGTTGTCAGCCGGCTGAGGACGCCGACCATGCCGAAGTCGAGGGTCTGAGCGACTCCGAGGCAGCGCCATCCGCGCTCGGCCTGAGCCTCCCCGGGTACGTGGCGCTCTTCGCAGACGATCGAGAGCTCCCCTGGAGTTCGCGTGATCGAGAGCACGGGACCGCGGGCCCAGTTGGGGGTAGGCGCGTCCGCCGGCAGCCGAACCACGGCGAAGGTCTCGGCAAGAAGGACGATGGGCAGACTTCGAGTCACGGCGTCGCCGTCTCGTCTGAGCCGGGTGCCGCGGCGGTCGTGCCGTCCGAAGACGGCCTGCCGTGCCGTCGGTCGCCCGGACCAGCGGCTGTGCGCGGGTACGCGACCCAGGGGGCGCCCGAGGCGTGGAGCCTTCGCACCTCGTAGCGTTCCGGCTGCCGGGTCAGCCAGTCCCGCTCGGGCGTCGCGGGCCAGAGACCGACGATTGCGTCGACTCGAAGACGGGCAAGGCGCTCCAGCCAGAGATCGGGTCGGGCGTTGCGGTAGCGATCGACCGGCTCCAGGCTGGACTCGCTCTTGGCAGCGGTGACCGGCACCCAGACGAGCTCGTTCTGGAGGCGGGCTCCGAAGAGCGGAAAGAGGAACTGATTGTGCCCCGCCTTGTCCGGTGCCACGACCACGGCGATTCGACCACCTTCCGGCCGGTCGAGCGCGCGCCAGACCGGGGCCATCAGAGCGAAGTGGTTGCCGATGAGATGGGCGTCGTAGGCCCGGGAGGCCGCCGTGGTCTCGGCCAGGATGGAATGCCGAACGCGGTCCCGAAGCACCAGCCAGCCGGCGAGAAAGGCGCCCGCGGCCAGGACCCCGGCGGCGAGACCGAGTGGGCCGAATCGAGATGGCCCGGCCCGGAGCCGTCGGCGTAGTGCGAGCCAGACAGACACGGCCAAGATCGTCGCCACCGCCACCACGAGCGCCGGCCCGGTCATTGCCGGCGACCAGCCAAGGGGCAGGTAGTGGACCGCGCTGGCCAGGAGGCTCAGGGTCACACCGCCGGTGCGCCAGCCGGCCGGCAGCAGCGCCGCGCACGTCAGAAGCGGCAGGAAGAACGCCAACAGTCCCCGCGCCATGACGTCGATCCAGAAGGTTCGCAGTCCCAGGCTGCCTTCGCCCAGAAACGCCGGGAGCGCGCTGGCCGCGACCAGGAAGAGCAGGATCACCGCTCCGCGGGCGCTCGGTGCTGCGCGCTCTTCAGCCGGGGATCGGTGCCATAGGAGGCCCCGGACGGCGCCTCCCACGGCGAGAGCCGCCAGCAGCAAGCCGCCGAGGCCGAAGTTGAGGTGAGCGTTGCCGGGGCCCGGGGGCGCGCCCCAGAAGAGCGCGCGGGCGATCTCGAATGCGGACTGAGGCACATGGTCCCCCATGTCGAAGGCGCCGGAGAGCATCCGGTGCAGAGCCTCGTGGTAGGGGAGACCGTCCAGCAACGGGGCCTTGAACGGGTAGAAGGGCGAGCCGGCTGCAAGCCAGGCCTCCAGATAGCCAAGGTTGGGTCCGGCCGCGAGGACGATTCCGGCGGCCGCGGCCAGCGTCGTTCCGCGATGACGGATCCAGCCGGCCGCGAGCAAGGCGAGCAACAAGCCGGCGGTGGGAGCGCTGGAGATCTTGATGGCGAGCATGAGACCGGTCGGGGCGGCGGCCGCCAGGAAGTCGGCGGTCCTTCCGCCTCGTAGAAATCGAACCGTGTAGAGGACCGCCAAGACCACCGCGAGTCCGAGCAGGGTGTCGGAGTAGGTCGCCGTCGCAAAGGCCAGCAGGGCCGGCAGGGCGCCAATCGCAAGGCCCACGGCCCAGGTGGCACCGAGGTCGCTGCCCCGGTCCGTCCGCTCGACCCGTTGGCTCTGCTCGGCTGGCTCGCCTGGCTCCGAAGAACCAGAAAGCCCAGCGAGTTCGGAGGCCAACACCGCGGTGGCGGTCACGACCAGAGCCCAGATGAGGACGCCGGCCGGGCCCAAGAGGGCGTCGCTGCGGGTCATGAGGACCGGCCAGGCGAAGATCGCTTCGGCACCGTGCGGAAAATAGCGGTAGTAGGTCCAGGCGTCGGGGAAGTCCGGCAGGCGGAGCCGCCCGCTCTGCACCCAGAAGGCGATCTTGGGCAGGTGGTAGGTCATCGAGTCCCAGGCCAGCTGGGGCGAGACCAGGCCCTTGAGCGCGCGCAGGGTTACCACCACGCCCAGAGGCACGGCGGCGACCAAAACCGGCAGCGGCAGCGGCAGTCTGGAGCCGAGCTTGCGGTCCGTGGCCGGCGTTCGCGGGACGAGATGGTGTTTGCCGCGAAGCGCGATCACGGTTCCCGCGAGAACCACGGCCAGGGCGGGTCCAAGCCGGAACCAGCCGGCCAGAGCCAGCAGGTTGAAACTGGCAACGGCAATCCAGCCGGCCGCCGTCGCCGTCATCAAGACGGCCTCGACCCATGAGCCGAGGCGCGATCGGGTCCGGGAAAGCACCAGCCACAGGGCCAGCAAGGTTCCGACAACCGCCGCGATGCCGATGAGATCGTGGATCACCGGCCCGACCCCTCCCGAGGGCCATGGGCCGCCGCCGAGGCGCGGGCTCTGAAGGTTGGCATCAAGTCGAGCCCGATCCGGCTCGGGGCGGGCCCGAGCCGTGGCCGGCGCGCGCCAGGGCCGTCGACTAGAATGCGCATGGCCGGAAAGTCTACTAGCCGGAAGATCCACGGAGGTCGAGGTCCCCTGACGCCTGGCAAGATCCTGTTTCTGTGTACCCACAATAGCGCGCGCTCGCAGATGGCTGAAGGGCTGTTCCGCCACAAATATCCGCATCGGGAGGTGGCCAGCGCCGGGACCCTCGCCACCCGTGTTCGTTCTGAAGCCATCGAGGTCCTGCGCGAGCTGGGCGCCGACATCTCGGAGCAGACCTCCAAGACCTACGAGCGGTTCCTGGACGAGGCGATCGAGACGGTGGTGACCGTCTGTGACGGCGCTCGCGAGTCCTGTCCGGTGTTTCCAAGCGCCCGGCGCTCGCTGCACTGGTCGATCGCCGACCCCGCCGCCGTCGAGGGGGACCGGCAGGAGCGTCTCGAAGCCTTTCGGGTGGCGCGGGACGAGCTGGCGGCCAGAATCGAGACCGCGTTCGGCGCCGCCGGCAGCGAAGCTACGGCCACGGATCCAGCGCGGTGAAGCTCCGGATCCTCACCTACAACATCCACCGAGCCATCGGTGTCGATCGGTCCTTCCGGCTCGAGCGAGTGGCCGGTGTGATCGAGCACCATGACGCCGACGTAGTGCTGCTCCAGGAGGTCGATCAAGGCGTGCCTCGCTCTCGACGCCTGGATCTGGCCGAGGAGTTGGCTCAGGAGCTGGGATTTGGCTACCGGGCCGCTGGCTACAACGTCTCGCTCAGGAGGGGACGGTACGGCAACGCGACCCTGAGCCGGTACCCGATCGACCAGTTCCGGAACATCGATCTGACGGTGGGGCGCAAGAAGCGGCGCGGCTGTTTGCACACGACCCTCTGGATCGAAAAACGGCGCGGCTCGCCCCATCGGCTCGACGTCTTCAATCTGCATCTGGGGCTGTCGGCGCGCGAACGGCGTCAGCAAGTCGGGCTGCTGGCGAGCTCGGACGAGTTTGCCGCCCTGGCTCCGGACCAAGCCTGCCTGGTCGCGGGCGACTTCAACGACTGGCGCTCGCTCCTGCGGCCGTTCTTCCTCAACGTCTCGGGATTTTCCTGCGCCACCGAGAGCCCCTCGGACGGGGCCTCGACCGCGATCAAGACCTATCCCTCGTTCTCGCCCCGGGGGCCGCTCGATTGTGTCTACTACCGAGGATCGCTCAAGCGCATCGCCGCCCGCAGATGCCGGCTGGCGGCTTCCAAGGTCGCGAGCGACCATCTGCCGGTGGTCGTCGACTTCGAGCTGAGCTGAAGCCTCTAGGAGGCCAGGAGCTCGGCGAGGGCCTCATGGCCGTAGCCCACCAGCAGGACGTCGTCGAGCCAGACAAGCGGCGCCCGGATCTTGCCGGTCGGTCCCTTGAGGCGGTCGACGTCGACGGCCGCCGCGTCCAGGCGCTCGACCTTGCGTCCCCGGCAGAGATGAACCGTCTCTACCTGGCCGAGGAGTTTGGCGGCGTCGCCATCGGACAGCGGTTCGCGGCTGGTGGAGCGTTCGCGCTCCACGGGCAATCCGGCGCCGTCAAGCGCCGCCCGGGCGCTCATCGAGCTGGTTCAGGAGGGTCGGTAGTAGAAGAGACGAACCTGCATGGCAGTCTACCGAGTGCCGCTAGCGGCGCAGAGTGAAGGACTCGTCCCCGAAGAGCTCTTCGGTGCCGGGCCCGAGTGCGGCGAGGCCGGGAAACTTCAGATCGGCCCGGTTGAAGCTGGGCGCTCCGGCACCCGGCACGAAGACCTTGCCGCCGGCGGCGTGAACCAGGGCCGTGGAAGCCGCCACGTCCCATTCGTTCTTGGGCACCAGGGTCCAGGTGGCGTCAACCTCGCCGGCCGCGACCAGGGCCATCTTGAAAGCCACCGAGCCCATCGGCTGCAAGGTGAACGCGCTCTCCGCGTACTGCTCCCATTCGCCGCGCCGGATTTCGCTGCGGCTGGCGAGGACCACGGCGTCGGCCAGGTCTTTCGTCGGCCGGGGCCGGACCGGTTCGCCGTTGAGGGTCACTCCCGACTCCAGGGAGCCCAGGATCAACTGGTCGGTCGAGGGACTCAGAATGCCGCCGGCAACAGCCTCGCCGCCGACTACGTAGCCGACCGACACGCACCACTCCGGAATCCCGGTTACAAACTCCTTGGTGCCGTCGATCGGATCCACGATCCAGACGCGCTCGGCTTCGAGGCGTGACGGGTCGTCCTTGGTTTCCTCGGACAGCCAGGCCTCGCCGGAGCGGGGCAGGATGCGCTCCAGAACGGCGTTGACCGCCAGGTCGGCTTCAGTGACCGGATCACCGCCGGCCTTGTGCCGAGCTTCGATCCGGCCCGGCGTGAACTGCTCCAGGACCTCGCGTGCCGCTTCCAGCGACTCCGCGATCCGCTCGAGGATCTCTTCGTACATCGAGTCGGAAGGGTCAGGAGCGGGAGCGCTCGAGGAAGCCTTCCCGGCGCAGGAAGTCGACGACCTTGAGAGCCGCGCGTTCGGCGGTCAGGAGCGAGGTGTCGATCACGACCTCGGGAGTGTCCGGCTCCTCGTATGGGTCATCGATGCCGGTGAATTCCTTGATCAGTCCGGCCCGTGCCTTGGCGTACAGACCCTTGCGGTCGCGATCTTCACAGACCTCGAGCGGTGTCGAGACGTGGACCTCGACGAAGCCCCCGTGGAGCTCGATCAGGTCTCGGACCTGGCGCCGAGTCTTCTCGTAGGGCGCGATTGGAGCGCATACCGCGGCGCCTCGGTTCTTGGTGATCTCGCTGGCCACGAAGCCGATGCGCTGGATGTTGAGGTCGCGGTGCTCTTTCGAAAAGCCCAGCTCGCTCGACAAGTTCTTGCGCACGATGTCGCCGTCCAGGAGTGTCACCGGCCGATCGTCGATCTCCATCAGCTTGGCGATCAGGATCTGGGCGACCGTGGACTTGCCGGACCCTGAAAGGCCGGTAAAGAAGATGGTGTAGCCCTGGCGCGAGCGCGGCGGATAGCGGCGGCGCAACGAGGTGATGACCTCCGGAAACGAGAACCAGGAGGGAATGTCGGCGCCCTCGCGAAGCCGGCGGCGCAACTCGGTGCCCGAGAGATTCAGAATCGTGGCGTCCTCGGGGACCTCCGAGCGGGCCATGTACTCGCCCCGCTCCTGGCAGTAGACGACCTCCTGGAAGGGAACCAGCTCGATGCCGGTCTCGTCGGCATGTTGCTTGACGAGCTCCTGGGCGTCGTAGGGGCCGTAGAACGAGTTGCCGTCCCGGTCCCGTGGACCGGCGTGGTCGCGTCCGACGATGAAATGCGTGCAGCCGTAGTTGCGCCGGATGAGGGCGTGCCAGAGTGCCTCGCGCGGACCGCCCATGCGCATCGCCAGCGGCAAGAGGCTGAGCTTGGCAACCTGCGGCGGCAGCTGGTCGACCACCGCCTCGTAGCAGCGCACCCGTGAAAAGTAGTCCACGTCGCCCGGGCTGGTGCGTCCGACGACCGGATGGATCAGGATCTTCGCGTCGTTTTCGAGCGCGGCGCGCTGTACCAGCTCGACGTGCGCGCGGTGCATCGGATTCCGGGTCTGGAAAGCCACGATGCGCTTCCAGCCCAGCCGATCGAACTCGGCCCGCAGTTGCTCCGGCGTGTGCCGGTGGCGCTGGTAGGTGTGGTGCGGAGGCAGCTCGACGCCTTCGAGCCGTCCGCCCAGGTACACGGGATGGGTCTCGTGCTTGAGCTGAAAGACCCCGGGATGGTCCGGGTTCGTGGTGCCGAAGACCTTGGAGGCTTCCTCGTCTGCGTCCGGGCGCCAGATGTCGGAGACCGTCAGGATCGCCAGGACCATGCCTTCGGGGTGGCGAAGGGCAACGCGCTCGCCCTGGGTCAGCCCTTCGGCGAACTCTTCGGTGACGTCGAGGGTGATCGGCATCGGCCAGAGCGCTCCGTCGGCGGTGCGCATGCCGTCCAGCACGCCTCGATAGTCGGCCTCGGTGTGGTATCCGGCCAGAGGGGAGAAGGCTCCGTTCAGGAGCAGCTCGCTGTCCCAGATCTGCTGAAAGTTCAGATCCCAGGACTTGAGATGTATTGCCTCGGATTTCAGCTCTTCGGCCTGATCGGGGGAGACGAGAAGCGGACGTAAGTCCTGCGTCGCAACATTCGACATAGTTCGTGACTCGCTTGCTTGATGTTTGGGGGTGTGACCGCGGAACGCGGCCGGCGCGGAATATATCGAAGTGCCGGTCCAAAGGGAACCCCAGTAGGCCCCCGCATTCGGTCTGGCATGGGGGGCGAGCGGCGTGCCGCGGCCGCCGATTGGATGGCTCTCTGAATGGGCGCCGGAGGCCGCCACCGCCGGCCCCCAGGTCTTCCGGAGAGGCTCTCAGAATCATCTGCCAGAGTGGCCGCGTCGGCGGTAGACCTGGGCCTTCCAGGAGCCTACCAGGGCGCTCCGGCTCCGAGACCGGCCCAGGCTCTTGCGCCAAGCGCGTTTCGCGAGGTTGGCCAGGTGCTGGCGCCAGCGGCCGAGATTCCTGATCTTCCTGCCGCCCATTCCGCCCATGCCGCCGAGGCCGGTGGGCCGAACCAGCAAACGCCACAGGTGTCTCAGCTTGCCGGCGGGGCCCGTCCGGGCGCGGAGCTCTCCCAGGAAACGAACCCCGGAGTCCAAGGCCAGGCTGGACCAACGTTGTTGCGCGAATTCTCGATCGGAGAGATGCGGCTCGGGTATCGCGAGCGCCTCTGGGAAGAGTCCGTCGCCCAGAAACTGGCGATAGAGACCCGCGACTCGGACGAATTCCGGCTTTAGGTCTGTCTCGCCGAGCAACGCGTCCAGCCGGGGGACCGAAAGGCCCGGTGTCGCCAGGGAGCCGACGAGATCCACGGCTTGCCGCAATCCCTGGCCGAGGTCGTGCTGCAGGGCATGGGCGGTGTCTAGGACTACGCTGACCTCGACCGAAGGAACACAGAAACGAAAACCGTCCACCTCGGCCACCGTCTGGGACCGCCAGACCTCATCGAGAAAACGGCCACCTTCTGCGATCAAATCCCAGAGGCTCTGATGGACCTCAAACCGTAGGAGACCTGCCTTTGTCGCGAAGGTCGCGTGATGGATCGACCAGTCGACGGGCTCATAACCCTCTTCGACGAATGCCCGTTCGAGTGCCGCTAGAGCGGCTGGCCGGCACAGCAGATCCACGTCCACCATCGGCCGCAAGCCGGGATCCCGGTAGACCCCCGCGACGTGTGCCAGTCCCTTGAATACGAGTATCTCGACGGACTGCCGGCGGCAACTGTCCAGCAAGCGCTCCAGCTCCGAGAGCGCGCGCCGGTTCGCCACCGTCGTTCGACAATAGTCCGCCAACCAGCGCTCCCGGAGCGAGGCCGGAACGGTCTCGCGCGCGATGCCGCCGGTCGCGACCAAGCCATGCAGCAGCGGCTCGAGGCCGTGCGCGGGTGCTAGAGGTTGCAGGGCGTCGACCCCAACGTCAAGAGCCAGGGGTGGCGCCGCCCCTTCGCGCGCCTGCAAGAACCGTCCGCAGGCGCGCCCCAGCCACTCGACCGCGGCGTTCGAGTCTTGGTTCAGGAGGCGGGGCATCGAGAGAGCATGGAGGAGACCGAGGCCAGCCGGCTCGGGAGCTCAGCGGAAGGCGGCTCGGAAGGTTCTCTCAGGGCGACTGCCGATCCATGATCACTCATGGCCGACCGCTCGCTCGAGGCTCGGGAGGTCTTCGATCCGCAACGCACCGCGCGCCAGCAAGTAGAGAACCACGTCCTTGAGCGGGTAGGCCTGGCGCGTGTGGTTCAGAATGCGGGGGCCGGTTCTTTCGACTAGGCCCTGGCCCAGAAACGGATTGGGGGTGAACGAGATGCCGTACCGCTTGGCCAGCAGGCTCAGAATCGATTGATCGTGACGATGTTCGATGAAATCCGGGTAGTCGTCTTCTCCCAGCACATTGGCTCGGTCGGTCAAGACTCGGTCATCGCAGGCATAGGCGAGAAACTCGCGCGCAAACCGTTCGGCCCACTCTGTCTTGCGCAACAAGAACGCGCCGGCGAAGCTCTGGGGAGTCTCGACGAATTCGCTCGAGTCACAGCCCATCAGGAGGAACGCATCCCGTTTCGTGTATTGTGACTCGCGGAAGCCTCCGTCCAGAATGACGAGGTCCGAAGAGCCGCCCTCGAGGAGGTCGAGGAGCGGCTGGATCGGTCGAACGCAATGAATCCCGGCGTCGCAATAGAAAAGGACGTCTCCGGGTGCCACGCGTTGCAAGGCCCGGACCAAGATGTAGGGCTTCCATAGGAAGTAGCCGGCGCCGCGGCGAGCGGCGAGGGTCTCGCGGTGCCTGCGACGAAACTCCGCGTCCAGGTCCTGGGGGCCGAACTCCAAGCAATCGTCGCAGCCGGCCCGCTGCCCGGTCAGAGTCAGCAGCGCCCTATATCCGGCGAACGGGCCCGTTGCGTAATTGACCAGAACGGTCTTCACCGGGCCTCCGGTTGTCTGACGGCGAGATTCATCACCTCGGCCAAGCGGCGGCAGACGGTCTGCCGCCGGTAGCGGGACCGGAGCCGCCGGCCGAGCTCGGCGCCCAGCTCCCGTGCCTGCCGGCGCTCGTCGAAGACCCGACGCATGAGCCGGCTGGCCTGCCCGACGTCCGGCTTCGCCCAGCGGATCTGACGCGGTGGATCGAGGTAACCGTTCGCGGGAGAGTCGGCCGTCGATTCGAGCTCGTAGTCAACGAGAAACGGGTAGTCGCTCCCCAGGAAGTCGAGCTGCCCACCCCATCCGGTCACGATCGACGGATTGCCGAAAAGACCGGCGTCGAAGGGTCCTAGGCCCCAACCCTCGCCGCGTGTTAAGGAGACAAAGCAGTCCCCCCGGGTATGAAGACGATCGATTTCTCGTAGAGGCAACCTGTCGGCGACGAGGTGAATCTTGGCCGGATTCTCGTACTCGCCCACGATCTGGGCGAGCTGCCACCAACTCGTGCCCAGGTGGGGTGGCCCTTCGGTTCTCTCCTCCACGGTCATGCCTTTGATCGCGATCCAGTCGATGGCCCCCGTCTTGACGATGAGCGCGACCCTATCGTCGCCGGTGAACGTTCCGAGGTAGGCGCGAATCGTTTCCTCGATAGCCTTGCGGGCGGTCCAGGAACCCAGGGTGTAGAAGACGAAGTCGTCGTCCGCGACCCTGCCCCAGGGTGGGCCTCCCGGCACGGGCTGGACCTCGCGGGCGCAATAGGGGACGACTTCGACGGGAACTCGCACGCCACTGGCGACGAACACCGAGCGGTTGAACTCGGAAGGTACGACGACGGTGCTGAAGTGGTTGAGCACTGGCGGCCAACTCGCCGGCAGGCGATCCGCCTCCCAGGTGGCGCCAGCAAAGGGCGTCGTGTGCTCCTCCTGCTGGAGCCAACGTAGATGCCAGGCCGGCGGAGGGATACAAAGCAAGAAGGTGTCGTGGGGAATAGAACGGTCGAAGAGCGATGCGAGCCGGGCGGAGTTCCGCCGAAGGTCGAACGGCAAGTCGACTCGTCTCGCCGGGGCCCCCCAATGCCCGTCCCGCACTACCTGCCAGGTGACCGGAATTCCCAGATCGGTCAGGCCGCGAAGGTATTCGAGGGCGGCATCGCCGTACCCTCCCCCGGGCGTCGTCGTCACGAGCTTGAGCCCGAAGGCGTCCGTCATCTGACGGATGGTCCCAGGTCGTCTACCTCCAGGTCCGGAAGGTAGGCGTGCGCCAAGCGCTCGAGCGCACTCCCGCCGCCGCCTTCACGCACGGCCTGGTACGTGAAGTCTCCGCTGTGCCGAGGGCTGAAGTCCAGGCGCTCGGCATCCCACCAGACATGGCTCCACAGATGGACGGAGTAGCTATGGTCGAGTTCGATCCAGCCGCCCTCGAGCAAGCGCTCGAGGCCCTCCTGCGTGCAGGGCACGGGGAAGAAGGATTCCTCGGGCTCGACGTCCAACTCGCCAGGCATTTCGCGACTCAGCCGCTCCGGCAAGAAGCATGCGTGGTTGTTCCAGGTGCCGTTGAGAGCGCCGGCCATGCGGCGTCGCCATTCGATCGCGAACTTGCTGCCCGGTTCGGCCATCAGCAGGGCATTGCACAACGACGGCTTGAGCTCACCGGTGCGTTCGTCCGGGACCGGCCGCTCCCGGCCGATCACGAAAGACCCCTCGAATAGAGACTCAGGGAACGGGTTGACGAAGACCGTATCGATGTCGGCGTAAACCCCGCCGTGCTCGATCAAGGCGTCCAAGCGGACGAAATCTGCGTGGTGGGCGTATCGATACTCGGGTGGCACCAGCCGCTCGTCGTAGTTTGTTTCCAGGACCTCATCGACCAGAGGGACCCTGTGCAAGTGTAGATGGGGACGAACCAGGTCCCAGAACTCGCCGAAGGGCAGGTGATGGTAATGAAAGAAGATCTCGTTCGGTCGCAACACCTGCCGGCAGGATTCGATGGCAACATAATGGAGGAAGTGGAACGGGGACCGAGATCGCTTCAATCCAAAGACGAAGTGCGCACGGCGAGGAATTCTGACCACGGTTCCGGGGCTCGGAGAGGAGGCAAAGAATAGCACCGCGCGGGCTGCTGCTTACCCCGATCACCCCGGCCCTCTCCGGCAACGGATTGGCGATGCGGGCGGCTCTGGCCGTGGTGGCTCTGGCACGCTCCCACCGTCTGACGGTCGGTATCGTCCCGGTCGCCGAGCCCGGGCGGGATCGGTTCGACTCGTCTTGGCTGTCCGAATATGCCGATCGGGTCGAGATGTTCGAGCCCATGACCGGCAGAGAAGCGGTGCGCGCCTGGCTCGAGCGGCCGGCGAGCCGTGAGCTGTTGGAACGCTGTGGCGCCCTGCCGGAGTTGGCGAGAGGCGCCACACCGGAGCTGGGCGCCGCCATTGACGAGCGGCTGGGTCGCCGGTTCGACACGCTCTACGTGTTGAGGCTGTACCTCGCGGGCATGCTGGTCGGGCTGGATGGGTTCACGGCGGCCGATCGGCAGCGGCATTCTGGGCCGTCGGTGTGGATCTTGGATGCCGACGACGACGACGTCGCGACCCTGCGGAGCCTTGCAGCCATCTCGAGAGACCGCTCGGAAGACGATCTTGCCGGGTCCTTGGACGCGGACGCTGCAGCCTATCTACATTTCGGCTCGGCGGTGCTGCCGTGGTTCGATCGCGTCCTTGCCGCTAGCGAACGGGACGCGCTGAGCCTCGCAAGCCGACACGGGCTGGAGTCGGTCGAAGCCATCGAAAACGCGGTCGCGATACCACCGGCCGACAGTCAGAACCCGGGTGCGCCGGGTGGTAAGAATCTGCTTCTGCTCGGCAACTTCCACTACCTTCCAAACCTGGACGCGGCTGAGCGGCTCGTCCACGCTGTCTTGCCGATGGTTCGCGCGGACCATCCGGAAACCCAAGTGGACCTGGTGGGGAAGGGCCCGCGCGCAGCTCTCGAGCGGTTGGCGCGAACGCCTGGCGTCTCGACGCATGGCTGGGTAGCTGATCTCGCTCCCTTCTACCGACGGGCTTCGGCGACGGTAGTGCCCACCCGAGCAGGCGGCGGGAGTCACGTCAAGATTCTCGAGGCCTTCGCCTGGGGTGTTCCCGTGGTGACCACTCCCGAGGGCTCGGCTGGGCTCGGACCGGCGGGCCGGCGGTTTGCGCGGGTCGGCGCTACCAGCGAGGACCTGGCGCGCGCCGCCGGTGAGCTGATCGCCGGCGGCGACGGGGCTCGGCGTCAGGCGGAGCGAGCGCTTCGCTGGGTTCGAGCCCACCACGAGCGCTCGGTCGTGAGCGAAAAGCTGGCCGCCGTGGTGGCTGCCGCCCGAGCGGGAACCACCTTGCCTGGGTGCTAGGATCGGCAGACGCATGACAGCCGTCCCCGAGTTTCTTCGCCGCTGCGACGGTATCGAGGTGCATGACGCCCAGGATGGCTTGGTGATCTTCTTCCCGGAGACGCAGCGGGTTCACCACTTGAACCAGACCGCGGCGGTCCTCTTCGAACTGTGCGACGGAACCCGCGCGACCTCGGACCTGCCTAAGCTCGTCGCCGACCTGTTTCAGTTGGACGCGACGCCGGTCGAGGAGGTCCGTGCGGGAGTCCAGCAGCTCATGGACGAGAGTATTCTGGTCGCCGTCGAGTCCGAAGTTCCGGCCGAAACCGATTGATTTCGTTTCAACTGCTCGGCTGCCAGGTTGAGATCGAGACCGCCAGCCGCGAGCTCGAGTCGCTCCTGGCCTATGCCGCAACCGTCGCCGAGCAGCCACTTGAGCCCAAGAAGCTGCTGCGATTCGAGGTGCGAGGCGACGGCCCGTTCGAGATCCTGCGCGCCGGAGACCTTTGCGATTCCGCCCCTTCGGCCGGGGATGCACTCTTCATTCTCTACCAGCGGGCCTACTGCCAAGCCATCGAGCGCCTGGCTCTGGCCGGTTGGATCGTCTTTCACGGGGTGACGACAACGGTGGCGGGCTGCCGCCTGCTGATCTTGGGCGCAAAGCACGCCGGAAAGTCGACGCTGGCCGCCGCGTTGCTGAGTGCGGGGCATGAGGTCGAGGGCGACGAGCTGGCACTCTTTTCCGGGGGCGAGGTGATTGCGTTCCCACGTTGTCTGCAACTCAAGAAGGGAAGCGACGAGGTCGTGCCCGGGCTCGGAGCGATTCTGGCCGGCCAGCCCCGCATGGGCTCCGGCGACGAGGTTGTCTGGAGTGTCCCGCCCCGAAGGATTGGGTCTCAGTGGAGGCTCAAGCGAGCTCCGATCGATCGGCTGGTATCGATCACCCCGAATCACGGTGGTAAGAGCTCGTTGGAGCCCGCGCCGCCCCATCACTTGATCGAGAACCTCCTCAGGAACTCCTTTCGTTGGGGCGAGACGCGAAAGAGCCTGCTGGCCGCGGCGAGCTTCCTGGGGGCAAGCGGTGGCTGGCGGTTGACTCTGGGCCGAATCGACGAGGCGATTGCTTCTCTCGAGAATGCCTCCCGAAGCCATAGTTCCCGGGGCTAGGCCGACGGAAAGGCTCAGCTCCGTCCGGGTGACCGTCTGATTGACAGCCGCGAAACCGGTTTGCGATACTCCGCTCAATCTAGGGATATCCCGGAGTGCCGACTGACAGGCCGGAGAAGGAGGAAGTTCGATGCAAGAGAAGATCCTCGAATCCATTGATGAGTCGCGGCGCGGTTTCATTCGCAAGGCGATTGGGGCCGGTTTCGTAGCCCCGCTCGTGGCCTCCTTCACGATGTCGGGCTTGATGGCGCGACCGGCTTCGGCGCAGCCGAACACGACCTAGAGTCCCCGTCGCTTGGGGATCTCCGCCGTCCTCATCGTTCGCGATGAGGAGGCGCACCTTGCCGCGTGCCTGCGCTCCGTTGCGGAGCTTGTCAACGAGATCGTCGTCGTAGATACCGGTTCGCGGGACCGCTCCGTGGAGGTCGCGGCGGAGCACGGGGCCCGGGTCGTGCACGAGCCCTGGCGGAATGACTTCTCCAAGCCGCGGAACCTGGGTTTGGACGAGGCTGCCGAGGATTGGATCCTCTACCTCGACGCCGATGAGCGGGTGATTCGGTGCGGTGAGCTGGCTCCGGTTCTCGCCGACCGCGCGCTTATCGCCGGCCTGGTGGAATTCTCCGCCTCCAGTCGACTCACTCCGTATCTCGAGTTCCGACTGTTTCGCAATCGAGACGACCTTCGGTTCCGAAGTCCCATTCATGAGACCGTGGTTCCGGACCTCGAGCGGATTATGGCCGCGGGGGAGCTCGGCTGTCGTCCCGTCCCGCTGGCGATCCAGCACCTCGGGTACGAAGGGGACCTGCGGGCCAAGCACGAGCGCAACCTGCCGATGCTGCTCCAGGCCGTAGAGCTGGATCCCGAGCGCGTCTATCTTTGGCACGCGTTGGGGGAGGCCAGAGTCGGACTGGGTGCCTATTCCGAAGGCGAAACGGCCTGGCGGCGCGGGTTGGAGGCCCTGCGGGCAAGGCCGGTTCGGGCTGGGGACGCCTTGCTCTTCGGGGATCTCCTGGATCTGCACTTCTCCGCCGAGGGTCCGCGACTGGTGGATGCCGCGGACCTTTGGCGGGAAGGCTGGGACCGAGCGCCTTGCGATCCCCTGCTGCTTTGGTGGGGTGCGCGCCTGGCCTCCGAGGAAGGCCGGCAGACGGCGGCTCGATTCTTCCTGGACCAACTCCTGGCGGAAGAGGTCCCGCGCCTGGCCGTTCACGGCCTGGGGTACGACAAGAGGCTATTTGGGGAATTTGCCTGGGGTCTCTACGGCGCTACCTTCTTGGTCGAAGGCGCTTGGAGCCGAGCTCTGTCCTGGTTGCGGAAGGCCGAAGCCGCGAACCCGGGTAATGTTGAAATCCGGGCCAAGCGAGTCCTGGCCGAGGCCGGTGCCGCTGGCAACAGGCCGGGCCGATAGGCTTTGCGCGCGCGCCTCGAGCTCTTCGAGCCAGCCGGACGCGGTTACTTTCGGCCGAACACCAGATCGCAGAGTTCGTCGAACGGCTCCTGGGTGGTTCGAGACACGAGGTCGAGAAAGGACTGCTCCAAGGGCCGGCTTCGCCACTCCTGGTACTTGGCGTCCTCGGCTTCCAGTAGGAACTCGGCGAGTTCCCGGGGATGGGGAAAATTCGCTGCGTTGATGAAGGCGTCTTTCCCCGGCGCATAGTCGGCTACGTTGGACGCGCCGAGATAGACGGGGATCGAGCCGGCCATGAGCGGGTGGAAGAACTTCTCGGTGACGTAGTCGTCGCTCAAGCTGTTTTCGAAGGCGATGGTGTATCGGTAGCGTCTGAGGGTCCGGAGCTTGGTCTGGTAGCGGGCCTGCGAGTACTGGGGGTTGCCCTGGTCCTCTTCCAAGATGGAGTTCTGCAGTTGGCTGCCGAACGAGTGAATGGGTAGGTGCTGCATCAGCCCTTCCAGCAGTTCGAGACGCCGGCTCAGGTTGACTCGACTGGAAATGAAGGCCGCACACAGATGGCGCTTGGGCAGTACCGGGGCGGAGGAGATTCTCGCCGCGACCTCTTGGTTGACGTACGGTGTCCAGACTTGGGCAGTCTGCCGATACGACATCTCCAGGTCGAAGAGGGCCATGAAACCCGGGTCGTTCAGCAGCGGGAAGCACTGGTCGCTCTCTTGCGAGAAGGCGACCCAGATCTGTCCCTCGGGCTTGGCCAGCCGAATCTTGGCGAGGTGCTCGGTCTCCTCGCTCGTCAGCGTCGGGATGTCGAACAGGACGGCTTTTGCCTCGAAGAACCTCGCCTTGTCTCCGGTGTAGCGGCAACGCCTGCCGGTTGGGACCGGCGACCAATCCGGGTCCAAGAAGAAGGAAGGGCGATGGTAGTAGAGAATCACGTCGGCCAGCTGGGTCACTCGAAGTCCTCCGGTTCACGCCAGCCAAAGCGGTTCTGAGCCTCGAGACCGACAGGCGCCGACACCCTGCGTTGGGGAGCAGCCCAAGCTGTCGGGAATCGGCAAGGCTCGACCTAGCCCGATTCGTCGGGCTTGAGGACGCGAACCAGCGTTGCGGGGCTGTCGCGATCCTCGGTGTCCGAACCTTCGGCCGAAATCGCGAAGGCGCCGAGAGTCGCCGGTAGCAGCACCCAGTCCACCGCTTCCAGGTCGAGCCGGCCGCCGTCCCACTCGAGGGTCGCGGAGCCGTCCAGCACTCCCCAGATCTCGAAGGTGGCGCCGGCGCAGCGACCCTCGTAGCGGCGGGCAAGCACCGCCCGCTCGTCTTCGGGCGAGGCGCCCAGGCGGTATCGCTCGACCCGGAAGTCGGGACAATCCACCAGGAGTTCGCCGCCTGGCAAGTCGAGCGGCTCCGGAGACACGGCCGCCGGCCGGATGGCGGAGAAGTCCAGCACGTCTCGAGCCTGCTGCAAGTGGAGCTCGCGCGGCCGGCCGTCCCGGTCGTGACGGCCCCAGTCGTGGACCCGGTAGGTGGTGTCGCTCGATTGCTGGATCTCGGCGATGACCAGACCCGGCCCGATCGCATGGATCAAGCCGGAGCGAACGAAGAAGGCGTCTCCGGCCCTGGCCGGCAGCCGCTGCAGAACCTCGTCCAGGCGATCGGCGGCGACGGCTTCGTTGAATTCGCCGGCGGTGAGCGCTTCCGCAAAACCCAGGATGATCTCGGCTTCCGGGTCGGCGTCGAGCACGATCCACATCTCGGTCTTGCCGGAATCTCCCTCGCGCTCGCGGGCGTAGGCGTCTCCGGGATGGACCTGGACCGACAGCCAGCGGCGCGCGTCCAGGATCTTGATCAAGAGCGGGAAGCGCCCGGCCGCGGCCGCGTCGACGTAGCGCGTGCCCAGGAGCTCGGTGCCGTGCTCCGCGATGAGCTCATTCAGGGTCGCCCCTTGAAGCTCGCCTTCGCGCACCGGGGTGGGGCCGTGGGGGTGATCCGACACCTCCCAGCTCTCGGCCGCGGTCGCACTCGGAAGCTCCCGGCCGAAAAGGTCGCGCAGAGCGGTACCGCCCCAGAGATAGTCCTTGAGGACGGGCTCGAAGCGGATCGGCGGCAGGGCGCTGGCGGCACGCTTCATGAAGTGCGGCAGGCTAGCACAGCGGTCTCTTGTGCTACGCTTCGTCACCGTGTTGCGGGCAGTGCAAGAGGCCGAGCTTGTCGGTGGCTTGCCGCCCATTCCAGCGAGTTTTCAAGTCGAGCGTCATCATTACCACGCACTCTTCCACACGATCGCTTCGAGCCTACGAAGCTGGCGCATGCAGCTAGTCGCCGACTATCGATCGTGAGCGGCCGTCTCGAGGACGGCAACCGTTTTCATCGCGCTCCGGCTGCCGGGGCCCGTGCCCGGTCCGGTTAGGAAGCCGGTTCCGTGAGCACCCTGAGCCCGTCCGTTCGTCCGAGCGCCCGAAAGGAGCCCGAAAATACCTAGGAGATTTTATCGACCACCGCGCAGACCCGTGGATCGCACACGGGTCAACGATGCCATCCGCAAGAGCCCGGTGCGACTGATCGATCAAGATGGCACGCAGATCGGCGTGGTGCCGGTCGAAGAGGCTCGGCGCAAGGCCGAGGAAGCGGGGCTGGATCTCGTCGAAGTCGGCGCCAATGCCGATCCGCCCGTGGTCCGGATCCTGGACTACGGCAAGCTCAAGTACGAGCGTGAGAAGCAGGCCCGCGAGGCTCGCAAGAAGACCCACACCATCGAGGTCAAAGAGGTCAAGTACCGGCCCAACATCGACAAGCACGACATGGAGCGCAAGACCGACCGCGCCAAGCAGTTCTTGCGCAAGGGCAAGAAGGTCAAGGTGACGGTGTTCTTCCGCTACCGGCAGCTCCGGCGTCCGGAGCTGGGTGCCGAGATCCTGGACAAGCTGACCAGGGAAGTCGAGGGCCTGGGCGTGGTGGAATCCCGGAGCAAGCTCGAGTCCAGGCGCATGATCATGGTACTGGCGCCCCTGCCTCCCGAGAAACAGAGGCCGCTCGAAGAGGAGATCGAGGACGAAAAAGGCTCCGCGGCAGACGGCGGCGCCACTCAGGAATCCGCTGACGAGGTTCCTGCCGAGGAAGTCGCGGAGAGCCCGGCTTCTGCGGAAGGCTAACTCGAGCCGGGGCGGGTTCGGGCGATCCAGTCCAGGATCAGCTCCAGAAATCCTCCGAGGGCCGAGCCCGATGGCCGCGTGACCGGCGGCAGGCCGGCGGTCGCGGCCTTGCGTACGGCCTGGGCGGCGTCCTCGGCGTCCCGCTGCTGAGAGCGCGCCAAGCCGCCGTCCCGAATCCAGCGCAGGACGTGCTCGAGCTCGCCGGCGTCGAACCACAAGCCGTGTTCGGCGCAAACGTCCAAGATCGTGCCGCTGCGCTTGCCGTAGTTTCTTCGGTGCATGAGCTTGCCGCAGGCCGGACAGGGCCGGTACATACGGCCTTCGGTGCCTCCGGTGGCTTCGGCCGATTCGGCGGCGGGCGGCGGAGCGGGCATCCAGCCAGGACTTCGTTCCTTGGCGCGATCCTCAAGCAGCCGAAAGGACTCCGTTCCCAGCCAGAGGCCGGCGCACTGCGGACATTCTAGAACCGTCAGAATCTCGCCGCCGAGGGGCCGGCTGACCAGCTCGGAGTCCGCCGCGCAAGCGGGACAGGCTTGGCCCGAAGGCTCGGCTCCGGTTGGGTGGGGGTCGATCGGCAGCGCACAGGCATGGCAGAAGCGGGCTCGGCGGCTGATGCGGGTCGCGCAACCCGGACAGATCGTGTCGAGGTCGCGCTCGTGCAGCGTGAAGTCCGAATTGCAGAAGCGGCAGCTCGCGGCTCCCTCCAGGCGAGGACCGCCGCAGGCGGAGCAGCGAACGACGGCCGACTCGTGCGGCCTGGGCGTTTGGACCTCGATCACGTGCCCGCACGAGCAATGGAACCTGTCTCCCGGCTCCAGACCGCCGGCTTCGTACTGGCGGTGACAGGCCGCGCAGGCGACCAGATGGCGCAAGGCCGGTGCGGGCGAGTTGGTGGTGGCGGACACGGTAGGATTCTAGCCCCATGAAGACCTGTCTTGCCTGCGTCATCGTGTTCCTGATCGGAGTCGTGGCTACGCTGGGCTTTCTGCTCTGGCGCGCGTCCGGGTCGGGGGGCTCGGGTCGCGACGGCGGCGAGGTCGTGGATTTCGAGAGCGCCCGCGAGCTGGTCGAGGAGCTGGACGAGCGCGTACGGGAGGCCGGGCGCGACGCCGGGGCGGCGATCGAGCAGCGGCTTACCGAGGAGGAGCTCGAGGCGCTGTTCGTCGTCGCCGCTTCCAGGCACGAGCGGGGCCGCCAGGTTCTGGAGATCTCCCGCTCGGTGGACGTGGACGTCGAGCCCGATTCTCTGGAAGTGGGCCTGACGCTAGATTTGGCGGCGGTCGAGGCGAGCGACCTGCCGGAAGACGACCGGCGCGCGGTCGAGCGCGTGCTCGACATGCTGCCGTTCCTTCGGGGGCGAGACCTCTATGTGGCTGTTGCCGGCACGCCCGAGGCCCGCGACGGGGAGGTGGCCCTGGGCGGAGACCCGGAGATGAAGGTCGGTTTCCTTTCCCTACCGCTCGACGACATGGGGGAGAGGCTGGGAGTTTCGACCGACGGGATCGCCTCGGAGCTGGTCTTCGAGGTCGAGGGAATTTTGGTCGAGCGGGTCGAGGCCGGGCGCGACGAGCTCATGGTCTCAGGGCGCCCGCGCTAGCCTGTCCGCGCCCACCCGATCGCGGCAGCATCCAACGGATGGAACGGAGTTTCGGCGAATAGGATGACCACCCAGTGGGGCAGAACTCTCTGGAGCCAGTTCGGGGCTGCGATTGATGCCTTGAAGGCCGCTATCGAGCTGTTCCCGGACGACGTTTGGCGGCGCCAAGAGGTCTGGTACCTGGCCTATCACACGCTCTTCTGGTTGGACTGCTATCTGTCCGAGAGGCCCGACGCTTTCGAACCTCCGCACCCTTTCACGCTGGGCGAGCTGGATCCCGAGGGTGTGCTGCCCGAGCGTATGTACAGCCGGGACGAGTTGCTGGCCTATCTCGCGCATTGTCGGGAGAAATGTCGCAGCACCGTAGGCGACATCACCGACCGGCATGCCGCGTCACCCTGCGGCTTCGACCGGCTAGGCTTGACCATCGGCGAGCTCCATCTCTACAACCTGCGCCACGTGCAACACGGCGCCGCACAGTTGAACCTGCACCTGCGCCAGAGCATCGAGAAGGCGCCGGGCTGGATCTTCCGGGCAGGGGAGTAGCGGTCGGACGCGGCCGCTGCTTCCGTGCGAGCGCTCGGTCTCTCGCGGCGCGGAACGTCTTCAGTCGGCCTAGCCGCTGCCGGCCGTTGACTGGACCAGCTCAAGATCGGCGTCAACCATCAGGTTGACCAGTCCCTCGAAGGTCACCTGCGGGGACCACTCCAGGACCTCGTGGGCGAGGCTCGCGTCGCCGAGCAGCAGGTCCACTTCGGCTGGACGGAAGTAGCGGGGATCGATCTGCACAAGGGTCCGGCCCTCCGGGTCGATACCGCGCTCGTGCAGCCCCTCGCCCTCCCAGTTGAGCGGCAGGTCGACGCGGGCGAAGGCCTTCTCACAGAACTCGCGTACGGTATGGGTCTCGCCGGTGGCGACGACGAAGTCCCGAGGCTCGTCGCACTGGAGCATGCGCCACATAGCGTCGACGTAGTCGCCGGCGAAGCCCCAATCGCGCTTGGCGTCCAGATTGCCCAGGTAGAGGCAGTCCTGGCTGCCGTGCTTGATGTTGGCGGCCGCCAGGGTGATCTTCCGGGTCACGAACGTTTCGCCTCGTCGGGGCGACTCGTGGTTGAAGAGTATGCCGTTGACCCCGAACATGCCGTAGGCTTCCCGATAGTTCCGCACGATGTGGTAGGCGAAGACCTTGGCGGCCGCGTACGGGCTCTGCGGGTGAAACGGCGTGGTCTCATTCTGGGGCGTCTCGGCGACTTTGCCGAACATCTCCGAGGAGGAGGCTTGATAGAAGCGCGCCTTGAGATCCAGCTCGCGCATGCCTTCCAACAGCCGCACCACGCCCACGCCGGTTACCTCGGCGGTGTATTCCGGGATGTCGAACGAGACCTTGACGTGGGATTGGGCGCCCAGGTTGTAGATCTCGTCCGGTCGAACGGTCTTCAGGATCTGGTTGAGCGACGAGGCGTCATTCAAGTCACCGAACACCAGCCGGAACCGCACGTCGCTGGCCTGGGGATCCTCGTAGAGGTGGTCGATGCGCGAGGTGTTGAGCGATGAGGACCGGCGCACGATGCCCCAGACGTCGTAGCCCTTGGCGAGCAGGAACTCGGCCAGGTAGGACCCGTCCTGTCCGGTCACGCCAGTGATCAGCGCCTTCTTGCCGTTGCGTTCGGGATAGGTCATCGGATCGAGCCTCGCGAAGCGGGGATCATAGCCTGAATAGGTCGTTGCTGCATCGTTGCGGGACGGGCTGAAGTGGGCTCCGCACCGGCAAGGCGCCGGGCGCGGGATCCGGCACCGCCCCTACTCAGCGAGTTCCTCGAGCGCGGCCCGCGTCCAGCGCTCGGCCATGAGGCCGCGCCACTGCGTCTTGAAGTCGGTGTTGTCCATCGGAGTCGCGGCCCGCCGCGCGGCCTTTGCCGCGGCTTCGATGGACTCGGCGGCTAGGCCTCCTTCCTGGATCGCCGCTTCCGCGTCGGGGACCCTCAGCGGACGCGAGGCGACCGAGCCCAGCACCAGCCGCGCCCGCTCGACCTCCGACCCGGTCGAGGGCCAGACCGCGGCCGCCACGGTCAGCACCGCGAAGTCGATCGAGCCACGGCGCCGGAGCTTGCGAAAAACCGTGCGGCAGTGGTTGGCGGCGCTCGAGCGGGAAATCTCGACTGCGGTCAGCACCTCTCCCGGCTGGATCGCCAGATAGCGAATGCCATCGTTGCGGAAGAGCTCGTCGATTGCCACGGTGCGGTCGCCTTGGGCCGAGCGCAGGACCACCCGAGCGCCCAGAGCCGCCAGCATTGGGGCGGTGTCCGAGGCCGAGTGCGCCCAGCACACCGAGGAGCCGGGAGCCACCCAGCAGACGGTGCCCGCCTCCTTCATGCAGTAGTCGATCGAGCGCCGCCATTCCTCGGTCTGGTTGTAGTAGGTGCAGCGCGTATCGACGCACAGGTTGCCGCCTAGGGTGGCCATGTTGCGGAGCGGCGGCGAGGAGACCGCTTCGGCGGCTTCGGCCAGCGCCGGCAGCTCGCGGCGGACGAGCTCGGATCGGGTCAGGTCGTCGAGCAGAGTCGTGGCGCCGACGACATAGGCGTCGTCGCGCACTTGGATGCCGGCGAGCTCGGGAATCTGCATCAGCGAGATCACGGTCTCGGCCGACTGGTGGCGCCGTTTCATGTTGGGCCAGAGATCGGTGCCGCCCGCGACCACGCGTGTCGATGGTCCCGAAGCCGCCAGGAGAGAGAGCGCTTCGTCGAGTGAAGCCGGCTGGTGATAGCGAAAGGAGGGTAGGCGCAGCATGATCGGTTGGCCGTCGGTCGATAGCTATTCGGTAGTTAGGGGGCCGTGCTGTTTCAGCGCCTCGTCACGTTCACTCATGGTGCCGGTGGCGGCACGCAGGCCTGAAGAGCGGAGCTTGCTCTTGGCGTCGTTGGTGGCCCGGCCATCGCCGCCTTGGGCGGGAGTCGGCACGATTAGCGTCTCCCCGAAGTCGCAAAGCGGAAAGCCCGAGGGGCCGAAGCGGGCGGGCTGACCGCGGTCTTTCGAGGCCAGGGCGCGCAGGATCATGTGCGGCTGGATCGGCACCTGGTCGATCCGCACGCCAACGGCGTCGAAAATGGCGTTGGCGAGCGCCGGCAGGATCGGCAACAGCGGACCCTGGCCCACCTCCTTGGCGCCAAAGGGACCCTTGGCGTCCGGTTCTTCGATCAGATAGCTGGTGACCGGAGGCATGTCCACGAACGTCGGGCTCTTGTATTCAAGGAGTGACGGATTGCGGTGGACGAGGGCGTCAGAGCGCTTGGGAGGCAGGCGCCGGAAGACCTGCTCTTCCATCATCGCTTCGCCCAGGGCCATGTAGACCGAGCCCTCGACCTGGCCCAGCACCATCACCGGGTTGAGCGACCGGCCGATGTCGTGCGCTACCCAGACGTGGATGGGCCGGTAGAGGCCGGTTGCGGGGTCCACCTCGACTTCGAGGACCGCCGCCGTGTACGAATAGGTCGGGGAGGGTCCGACGCCGGCGCCCCGGTAGCGCCCGGGCGAGCGTGGCGGCGTGTAGGAGCCCACCGAAGACAGGGTGCCGAAGCGCGCCTCGGCCAGGATGCAGGCCTCCCGGAAGCCGATGCCGCGCTCCGGTTCGGCGCTGTCGAACACCTGGTTGCCGGCAAAGGTCAGGTGCTCGGCCGGGATGTCGAGATCCTCGGCCACGGCTCGGGCCAGCCGCTCGCGCAGACTTTCGGCGGCTTCGATCGCGGCATTGCCCATCATCAGAGTCACCCGCGAGGAGTAGCTGCCCAGGTCCACGGGTGTAAAGCCGGTGTCGCCCACGCACAGCCGGACATCGCCCAGCTCCACGCCCAGAACCTCGGCCACGAGCGCGGCCAGCACCGAATCCGAGCCCTGTCCGATCTCGGCCTCGCCGCAGTAGACCGCGACCGACCCGGAACGGTCGAGGAGGATCTGGACGCCGGATTGCGGCATGTGATTCCAGTAGATGGGCAGGCCCGCGCCACACAGATAGGCGCCGCAGGCAAGCCCCAGACCCCGTCCCTCGGGCAGCTTGCCGTAGCGCTCGTACCAATTGCTGCCGGAAACTACCGCCCGGATGCAGCGCTCCAGTTGGATGGTGCCGAGCTCGAGCCAGTTGGCCGTGATCGTGCCTGGATCCTCCAGGTTGCGAAGCCGCAGCTCGGCCGGGTCGATGCCGAGGGCGTGCGCCGCCTTGTCGAGCTGGACCTCCCAGCCGAAGCGGGGCTGAGGCGTGCCGTGCCCGCGCTTGGGCCCGCACGGCGGCTTGTTGGTGTAGACGCGGATGCCGTCGAAGCGGTAGGCGGGCAGTTTGTAGGTGACCGTCTGGAGCGCCCCGGTGTAGTAGGTCGAGGCGACTCCGTAGCTGCCGTAGGAGCCGCCGTCGAGGGCGGTCCGCAGATGCTGTCCGCGGATGGTCCCGTCCTCGTCGAATCCGGTCTCGAGCGCCATCAGCACGGGATGGCGCCCGCGGTGGCAGTAGAAGACCTCCTCCCGGGTGAGCGTGATCTTGACCGGCCGGCCCAGCCGCAGGGCCATGATCGCCACCGCCATCTCGTGGGGGAAGGGATCGCTCTTGCCGCCGAAGCCGCCGCCGTTGGGGCACGCCACGACTCGGATGCGGGAGGGCGGAATCGCCAGCACCTTGGCCAGCGCGCGGTGTACGTAGTGCGGTGTCTGGGTCGAGGAATAGAGTGTGATCCGGCCGGCCTCTTCCGGCACCGCCACCGCGGCGTGCTGCTCCATCGGAAGGTGGGTGTTGCCCTCATAGAAGAACGTGTCTTCCAGGACGAGGTCGGCGCCGTCCAAGGCCTCCGCCATCGGGCCAAACTCGAGCGAGACCCGCTTGTGGACGTTGCCGCCCTCCCGGCTGTAGTCGTGAATTCTGGGCTCCGGCGTCGCCAGGGCCTCCTCGATGCCGGAGATCGTGGTCAGCGCTTCGTAGTCGACCTCGACCGCCAGGGCCGCTTCGATCGCGGCGTCCTCGGTTGCCGCGGCGACCGCGGCGACCGGGTCTCCGACCATGCGCGCGATTCCCTGGCAAAGCGCGTGCTCGTCCTCTGAGACCGGCAGGATGCCGAACGAGTTGGGCGTGTCCTCGCCGGTGAGGCAGCCGAGAAAGCCGTCGATCTCGCGGGCGCCGGTGAAGTCGATGGACCGGATCCGGGCGTGGGGCACGGTCGAGCGCACCAGCCGCATGTAGGCCATGCGCGGGAAGGACAAGTCGTCGGCGAATTGGGTGCGGCCGGTGACCTTGGCGTGACCGTCCACCCTGCGGAAGGGCCGGCCGACGTGGAGCGTCTCGCGGTCCCGGGCCGCCTCCTCGGAAGGGAGGTCGTCCGGCGGCGTCTGGATCGGCTCGGCCACGGTCAGGGTCTCCGGGGCTTCGGGTCGGCGCCCGGATCGCCGGGCAGCTCGGCGGCCGGCTCGGCGGCGCCGTAGAGGATCTCCGGCCGGGCCTCGGCGTCTTCGAGACTCGCGCTAAGCTTGGGGTCCGCGGCCACCAAGACGCCCTCGACGATCTTGTGGTACCCGGTGCAGCGGCACAGGTTGCCGGCCAGGGCCTCCTCGACCTGGCGCCGGTCGGGTCGGGGATGTTCGGCCAGGAGCGCCTTGGAGGTGAGCAAGATACCGGGCGTGCAGTAGCCGCACTGGGCCGCGCCCAGGTCGGCGAGAGCGGCTTGGAGCGGATCCAGCTCGGGTCCGTCGGCCATGCCTTCGATGGTCTCGATTCGCTTTCCCTCCATGTCGGCAGCCAGTACCAGGCACGACAGCACCGGCTTGCCGTCCACCAGTACGGCGCAAGCGCCGCACTCGCCCAGCTCGCAGCCGTGCTTGGTGCCGGTCAGGGCGCACTCTTCGCGCAGCACTTCCAGCAGAGTGTGATGGACGGGAAAGGCGACCGTCCGGCGCTCGCCGTTGATCTCGAGGTCAAGGGTTCTCGTGATCCCGCCGGTGGCGCTCATCGCTTGGCCTCCACGAGGTTTCCTGTGTCGGAGGCCAGGCCGCCGACCAGGAGATCCGCGAACTCCAGGCCCACCTCGCGCGCCGACTTCGAGCCCGAGTCGCGGAACCATTTGACCGTCCAGTTGGCCGCGCCCAGGATTGCGAGGGCGGCCGCCGCCGGATCAACCTGCCGGAAGGCGCCGCTGTCGATCGCCTCGCGGACCAGCGTTCGGATCGAACGTTCGTATCGATCCCGGCGGGCCTGAAGCTCGGAGCGCCACTCTTCGGAGAGGGCTTCGACCTCGAGGTGGGCGAGCGAGCCGGGGGTGCGCTCGTTCAGAAGCTCGACATGGCCGGCGATCAGGGTTCGGAGCCGTTCGTCGGGCGGCGCCCCCGAGGCGCGCACCTCGGCGACCAACTCGGCGAGGCCGTCCAGGGCGTCGCGCTGGCAATAGGCCAGGAGTTCTTCCTTGCTCTGGAAGTAGTAGTACAGGTTGCCGGCGTGCATGCCGGCTTCGGCCGCGATGTCGCGCATGCCGGCGGCGTGAAGGCCCCTGCTTCGGAAGACCCTGGCCGCGGCGCGCAGAATCTCCCGGCGGCGGTCCTGGGCGCGGGGGCCATCCACGCAACTGGTTCGGAGGCCGGCCTCAGCAGCGATTTGAACCATCGTTCAAATCTAACGAAAGACGGCGGTCCCGTCAACGGATGCAGCTGTCTTCTGGGGATGGTCCACTGCTGCCGGGAGGGCGGGCCAAGTATTGGAAGGCTAGAGGGCAGCCACGCGTGGGCTACAATTGTCATCGACGCTTTCTCGTGGAGGAGGAATTCATGGCCGAGTCAACTGCCGAGTAGGCTGACTCAAGGAGTGGGAAATGGATCCAGCGATCATTGCAGCAGTCATCACGGCGGCAGCCACTATCGCAGTTGCGTTGTGGCAGGCCCAAAAGAAGACCAAGAAGAAGACAAAGATCGACACGAAGATCAAGAAACAAGCTGCGGCTAGGAATGGAGCCGACAGTGTTGGGAGGGAGCCCAAGAGAAGCGAAGGAGAGGCGAACAAACAGACGCACGAATCGCTCTCGCGGGGCGAGAGGTTTGGCGCTGTCGGCCACGAACTCGAAGTGAGCTACCGAGTTAACGGCGACTGCTCAACAGAACGTATAAGCAGCTGGTCTGGATTCAAGGTCGTGAATAAGGGCGAACGAGTTGAAAGGATTCGCCAAGAACACACGATTAGTGGCCCTTCCGGGCGGGGCTGCTTCAAGGATGTGCCCAGGTTTGCGACCGTTCCCAAGCACAGGAAGACGCTGGGGATAGACGTAAAAGGAGACTTCAATGCGGACTCCTCCAACCGGCTTCTCTACGACATCACCATCGATCAGGGCGGGCTGGCGTACGGCGAGGCCCCGCTGGACTTCTCTCTTGTGCTCGGAGCTCGTGACTCCGTAGCCCTCACCCGGGAGCAATACAACAGCTACAGGAACGATCCGTTTCCACACGAGTACTTGGCGGTGGGCGTCGACTACCCTGTTGACAAGCTTCGCCTTATGATCGAGTCCTAGAACAGTGGTTCGTAGACTGCGCCGTCTTTCACCGCAAGTCTGAAAGCCAGGTCGAGGCCGAGCGGAAGCTCATCCAGGACAGCTTTGCCACGGAAGAAAGCAAGAGGACGGCCGTCCTCAGGGTCGAAGACCCAGAGCCGGCTTTCGCGTATGCGATTTGGTGGAAACCCCGGTAGCCAGTCGGCTCAAAGCCGCCTGGCCTTACAGGCTAGGTACCGTACTCTTTCGACAGGATACAGGCCTCTCGGAGCGTAGTGGTGGCGTTCATTTCTTCCTCCAAACCTCGACTTGTACTTGGAGCGGCATTAGGGTATCACCCAGAGGGCGGCTGTCAACTACAGTATGAGCTATAGAGCAAGGCAACAGTCGAGTTACTTTATTTGTCATCTCTAGGCGTCCCTTCGATTCTGCTGTTCCCTATTGCGAGCCTGATGCCACCACCAGCGGTCTCGGGAAGGTGTCGCCTCGCGTTCCTGTCTCTAGCTGATTGAAATCGGCAGCCACTGCTGAATACGAAGGCTTGTCTTGCGCCCTTGGGCCACCGATGTGAGGAGCCTCTAGGCATAGCCTCGATTTCGAACTCCCCGCAACGGCTCAACGCCCTACCGAACAGGGGGTAGCTCGTTTGGGCCCACCGTGGGTACGAGGAAAAAGCGGAGCGCGTCGTCGAGGGTGGCGAGGTCCAGATCCGGATCGAGGGCCTTCTGCAGGGCCAAGCCCTGGAGCAAGGCCACGACGATGCGTGCCGTACCGGGAGCGTTCGAGCCGTCGAGGCCCGCTTCGACCGACTCGATCGCCGCGTCGAGCCCCGGAACCAGGGTGCGGGAGACCTCATCGGACTGCAGCGCGCGGCTCCACAGGCTGACGTCCAGACGCAGCCCGTCGAGTGCCGCCGGATCGTCCAGCGTGCCGGCGAGCTGGGCCACCGCGCGAGCCAGCTCGTCGGCTGCGAGCGGGCGTCGCAGGGAACGGAAGAAGGCTCGGATCTGCTCCAGCCGGAGCTCGGCGAGCGCGCCTAGGATCTCGTCCTTGCTGGGAAAGTAGCGGTAGACGGCGCCCGGGCTGAGGTTGGCGGCCCGGCAGATGTCCCGCATGGTTGTCCCCTGGATGCCCTTGCGGCTGACGCAGCGCTGGGCTGCTACCAGAATCCCCCGCCGGCGAGCTTCCAGATACTCTTCGGAGACCTTGGGCATGCCGGGCTGCTAGGGCGCGAGGTGGAAGATGAGGCTGCGGCTCTTGGGCGCGCTTCGGTGCTCCCACAAGAAGAGCCCCTGCCAAGTCCCCAGGGCCGCCCGGCCGTCAACGATCGGAATGCCGATCGAGGTGGACGTCAGGGCCGCCTTGACGTGAGAGGGCATATCGTCGGGGCCTTCTTCGGTGTGGGTGTAGAGAGCGTCGTGCTCGGGCACCAGCCGTTCGAGCCAGGCCTGGAGATCGGCCAGCACCGCGGGGTCGGCGTTCTCCTGAATGGTCAGGCTGGCCGAAGTGTGCCGGATGAAGACCGTGCACAACCCCTCCCGCAGGCCCGATTCGGCGATGACTTCCTCCAGCACATGGGTGATTCCGACCAGGCCCTTGCCCCGGGTCGGTATCTGGCGCCGAACGAGCATTCCCGAGACTTACTGAATCGGCTCCCCGGATGCAAGTACCCGCCCGGCTCGGTCTGGGCCGATCGATAGATCGCGATTTGTCAAAACGCACCGATTGTGGGACGTTTGGGTGATTCGCCGGCCGGCGATCGTCTGAGCTATCCGGGGGAGCACCTGCCAACCGAGCCGAGAATTCTGCTCATCGACGAGGACGAGCAAGATCGTTCCCTGGCCGCGGTGGTCTTGGCGCGGGATCTCGACCGTCCCAAGCTGGTCGAGGTGCCCGACGCCACGGCCTTTGCCCGCGCTCTTGCGGGCGCCGCCTTCGACGCGGTGATCGTGGATTTCGAGCTCTCCTGGTCGTCCGGCCGGGAGGTGCTCGAGACCGTGCAGCGGGCGAAGCCCGGTACTCCGGTACTGGCCTTCACCCGGGCCGACGACGTGGAAGAGGCTGTGCGGGCGATGCGGGATGGAGCGGCAGACTACATTCTCAAGTCCTCCAAGGGATTTCTTCGGCTGGCGCCGTCCCTGCGCCGGGCACTCGAGGCAGCCGAGCGGGATCAGCAGATCGCCCGCTCCGAGCCCTGGCTCCAGACCCTCCTGGATCGGGCCAACGTCGGTGTCTTCCGTTCCTCTCTCGACGGCCGGCTCGTGGAAGCCAATCCTGCGGTGCTCCGGCTCTTGGGCGTCCAGTCGGTCAGCGAAGCGCTCAAGCTGGATCTGCCGACCCACTTTCACGCCAATTCGGAAGGCAAGGCCGATCTCTTGCAGCGGCTGAGCAGCGAAGGGGAGCTCCAGGCCCGGGTAGTCGAGATCGAACGGCCCGATGGAACCCAGGCCTGGCTCAACCTGACCGAGATCCTCCTGTTGGACGTGGACGGCGACATCGTCGTCGACATCCTGATGCAGGACATCTCCCACCTGCGTTCGGCGGACGCCGATCTTGACGAGCGCATGCGCGAGCTCGAGCGCTCGAACCAGGATCTCCTGACGTTTGCTTCGGTGGCCTCGCACGAGCTCAAGGAGCCGTTGCGGGCGGTGGGCAAGTACAGCGAGTTCTTGGAGCAAGACCTCCAGGAGACGCTCGACAAGCGCTCGCGCGAGTCGTTGACCTATATCCGGGAGGCCGTGGAGAGGATGCAGGGGTTGGTCGCCGACCTTCTCGAGTTCTCGCGCCTGAGCACGGGATGGCAGGGGTTCGAGGCGTGCGACTGCAACACGCTGGTCGATGGCGCGATTCGCAACCTGAGCGCCCTGATCGAGGAAAACGGCGCCACCGTTCGCCGGGAGGGCTTGCCGACCGTCCTCGCCGACGCCGGCGAGCTCGAGCAAGTCTTCCAGAACCTCATCTCGAACGCTCTCAAGTTCCGGTCCGACGAGCCGCCGGTCGTAGCGATTAGCGCCCGCCGGGACGAAGACCACTGGCTCTTCTCGGTCCAGGACAACGGCATCGGTATGGATCCGCGCGACTCCGACAAGATCTTCAAGATTTTCGGCCGGCTGCACCCCGAGCGGCCCGGAAGCGGCATCGGCTTGGCGCTGTGCCAGCGCATCGTGGAGAGACACGGCGGCCGCATTTGGGTAGAATCCACTCCCGGTAGGGGAGCAAATTTTTCTTTTACCATCGCAGTTAGCGAGGACGAGACGCGTACTCCGGTTGAAGTGCGGCCGGGTGCCGCCGAAACTTGATGCAGCACAACCCGATCAAGGTCCTTCTCATCGAGGACAATCCGGCAGATGCCACCCTGGTGCAGCGGTACCTGGAAGAACCGGTGCCGGACGCCTCGTTCGAACTGGAGTGGGCGAATCGGGTAGGGACCGGCCGGCGGCGCCTGCGCGAGGGTGGGCTGGACGTCGTGCTTCTGGATTTGTCCCTACCTGATAGCAATGCCGAGGTGACCTTCGACCGCGTGCTGTCGGACGCCGGCCAGGTGCCGGTCGTGGTCATGACCGGTCAGGACGACGACCGTACGGCGCTTGCGGCAATGCGGGATGGCGCCCAGGACTACCTGGTCAAGGACCGGGTCGATGCCGACGTTCTGGTGCGCTCCATCCGCTACGCGATCGAGCGCAAGCGGGTCGAGGAACAGCTTCGGGTGTCCGAGGAACGCTACTCGCTGGCTGTGACCGGGGCCAACGACGGGATCTGGGACTGGGATCTCCAGGCCGACACCATCTATCTCTCGGACCGGTGGTGCGAGATCGTGGGCCTGGATCCTGACGGCGGCGCCGTGCCCCCCGACGCCTGGTTCTCGAGGGTTCACCCCAACGACCTTCCCGGCCTCCGCGGCGACCTCGACCAGCACCTCGAGGGCGACACCGGACACTTCGAGTGCGAGCACCGCTTGATGGACGCCGGCGGCGCCTACCGCTGGGTTCTGGCGCGCGGACTGGCGGTAGCCAACGAGCGGGGAGACGCCGTACGGCTGGCGGGATCGCTAACCGACATCCACCCGCGCAAGATGGCCGAAGAGCAGTTGGTACACGACGCTCTCCACGACGGCCTGACCCAGCTTCCCAACGCGACTCTCTTTATCGACAGGCTGACCGTCGCGATCGCCCGCGCCCGGCGCGATTCGGACTACAAGTTCGCCGTTCTCTTCTTCGACCTGGACCGCTTCAAGGTCATCAACGACAGCCTCGGACACGAGATGGGCGACCGGCTGCTGGTCGCGATCGGCGAGCGGCTGTTGTCGTTCTTGCGGCCGGGGGACACCGTCGCGCGCCTGGGCGGCGACGAGTTCGCCATTCTGGCGACCGATATCGAAGAGGCCGCCGACGCAACTCGCATTGCCGAGAGAATCCAGCAGGAGCTGAACCGGTCGTTCGACCTGGGCCAACATCAGGTCTTCACCGGAGCCAGCATCGGCATCGCGCTCAGTACGACCGGGTACGCGAGTCCCCAGGACGTCCTGCGCGACGCCGACATCGCCATGTACCGGGCCAAGGGCAACGGCAAGGCGGGCTACGCGGTCTTCGACGAGTCCATGCACCAGCGCGCGGTCGAGCTCCTGAAGCTCGAGACCGATTTGCGCAAAGCCATCGACGCCCAGGAGTTCGTGGTCCACTACCAGCCGATCGTGGACTTGGCCAGGGGCACGATGGAGGGCGTCGAAGCCCTGGTGCGCTGGCAGCATCCCGAACGCGGCCTGGTGATGCCTCGGGATTTCATCCCGGTGGCCGAAGAGACCGGAATGATCGTGCCCATCGGCTGGGTGGTGCTGCGTGAGGCCTGCCGGCAGATGGTGAGCTGGAACGGCGTCCCCGGCGGCACCGAGCTGGCCTTGAGCGTTAATCTGTCGGCTCGTCAGTTCAGTCAAGGTGACCTGGTCGAGCAGCTCACCTCGATCCTGGACGAGACCGGCCTGGATCCGGGCAAGCTGCGTATCGAGATCATCGAGAGCCTGATCATGGATGACGCCGAGGGCGCCATCGAGAAGCTCTCCCAGCTCCGCGCGCTGGGCTGCAAGATCCATCTTGACGACTTCGGCACCGGTTATTCCTCGCTCAGCTACCTGCACAAGCTGCCGACTCACACGGTCAAGATCGACCGGTCGTTCGTGCGGCGCATGAACGGCAACGGCGGCCGCGACGAGATCGTCGAGACCATCGTCTCGCTGGCCCGCAGCCTGGGGATGGAGGTGGCGGCCGAAGGCCTGGAGACCCCGGATCAGTTCCAGCGCTTGCGGAGCCTGAAGTGCGAGTACGGCCAGGGCTTCTTTTTTTCGAAGCCACTGGACGGCGAGCGCGCCGGCCGGCTGATCCAAAGCCGGCCGCGCTGGTAGGCGGCGCGCCGGCGATCCGCTTTCCGCGGATCTCGAGACTGGAGTCGCCGGGACGAAAAGAGCCCGCCCCCGAGATCGGAGGCGGGCCGATGGATCGATGCTTGCTCGGGCGCCGGGAAGCGCCGGGCCGCGTTAGCCGATCTCGATCTGGCGGGGCTTGGCCTTCTCGGTCTTGGGCACCGTGATGGTCAGCACGCCGTTCGTGAAGGTGGCCGCGACCTGCTCATCGTCGACTTCGTGGGGCAGGGTGAAGCTCCGGGTGAAGCTTCCGTAGCGGCGCTCGATGCGGTGGAACTGCTCCCGGTTCTCCTCGTTCTCGAGCTTGCGCTCGCCGGCCAGGGTCAGCACGTTGTCGTCGAGCGTGATCGAGACGTCCTCGCTGGTGAGGCCAGGAAGCTCGGCGGTGAAGACGAACTCGTTTTCGCCCTCGCGGACGTCGACCGCAGGCACGAAGCCGCCGTCGCCGTTGCCCGCGCGGCCGAAGAAGCTGCGGGGCAGAAGCTCGTCCTTGAAGAGCTCGTCGAAGCCCCGGAAGAAGGGATCGCCGAAGACTTCGGACGGCCGTCGCGTCAAGTAGGCTTTTCTCATGGTGTCTCCTCCTTGGTAGGTCGTTGCGTTTCCAGGAACGGCCCTCTTCCGGGCCATCCTTATTGGGAAACACTCAGATCTACGGGGATATTCCGGAGGCAACAGAGAATCTTAGTTGACTTGACTAAGATCAACTGAAGAATCGCGCCGGAGAGGCCCGCCAAAGGCCCGAAGGAGGATCAATCCGGCCAGAAACCCGCCGACGTGGGCCCACCAAGCGATGCCTCCGGCGGTGCCGGCGGCAGCGGAGGCACCGCCGCTTGCGAGCTGGGATACGAACCAAAAGCCAAGATAGAGAAAGGCCGGCAGCTCGACGAAGACCGGCCAGAAGACGATTGGAATCAAGGTGACGATGCGGGCGAAGGGGTAGAGCACGAAATAGGCTCCGAGGACGCCGGCAATGGCTCCGGAGGCGCCGATCGTGGGCACCGCCGAGCCCGGATTGGTCACGAGGTGCACGGCGCCCGCCGACAGGCCCGAGGCCAGGTAGAAGAGCAGGAAGCGGCCGGATCCGAGCCGGTCCTCGACGTTGTCGCCGAAGATCCACAGGGTCCACATGTTGGCGAGGAGATGGAAGAGCCCACCGTGTAGAAAGAGGCTGCCCAGGAAGGGGCGCAGGATCCAGGGCAGGGGTACGGCGCCGGCGGTGACCGCCGCCGGCACGATCCCGAAGGTCGCGAACAGCCGGTCCAAGGCTTCGGTGGGTAGCGACAGCTCGTAGCCGAAGGCGACGACGTTGGCCACGATCAATGCCCGGGTCACCCAGGGCGTGCTGCGGCTCTGGATAGTGTCGCGAAGCGGGATCATGGAGGCTCGCCGGGCGGGCGCTCGGGGGAGCGCAAGCCGGACCCGGAGGGACCTATCAGGCGCTGGCGCTGAACCGGTCGGGACCGTCCAGCTCCACCGCCAGATCTCCGTCGCGGACGTCGACGCGAATTGTGGTTCCGTCCGTCATCTCGCCGGCGATAATGGCCCTCCCGATACGGGTCTCCAGCTCGCGCTGCATGTACCGCTTCAGGGGCCGCGCGCCGTAGACTGGATCGTAGCCGGCGCGGGCGATGTACTCCCGGGCGGCGCCTGTGAGCTCCAGAGTCGCGCCCTGGTCCAGGAGGCGCTGGTTGAGCTCGGCGATCTGGAGATCCACGATCTGGACGATCTCGTCGAGCCGCAGCGCCTTGAAGAGCACCACGTCGTCGATTCGGTTCAGAAACTCGGGGCGGAAGCTCGAGCGCAGCTCGGCCTCGACCGCTTCGCGGGCCTCGGGCCGGATCTCGCCGCTTTCTTTGACCCCTTCGAGAAGGTGGTGCGAGCCGATGTTCGAGGTCATGATGACGACCGTGTTCTTGAAGTCCACCGTGTGTCCCTGGGAGTCGGTGGCGCGGCCGTCGTCCAAGATCTGGAGGAGCACGTTGAAAACGTCGTTGTGTGCCTTCTCGATCTCGTCGAGGAGGAGCACCGAGTAGGGCTTGCGGCGAACGGCCTCGGTCAGCTGGCCGCCCTCCTCGTACCCCACGTATCCCGGCGGCGCGCCGATGAGACGCGAGACGGCGTGCTTCTCCATGTACTCGCTCATGTCGATCCGCACCATGTTGTCTTCGCTGTCGAAGAGCGACTCGGCCAGGGTCTTGGCGAGCTCCGTCTTGCCGACTCCTGTGGGTCCGAGGAAGAGGAACGAGCCGATCGGGCGGCGCGGGTCTTTGATGCCCGAGCGAGCCCGGATCACGGCGTCGGCCACCAGTTGGACGGCCTCGTCCTGGCCGATGACGCGCCGGTGCAGGATCTCGTCCAGGCGGAGCAGCTTCTCGCGCTCGCCCTCGACCAGGCGCGTTAGCGGGATTCCGGTCCAGCGCGACACGATCTCGGCGACCTCGTCCTCGGTGACTTCCTCGCGCAGCAAGCGGCTGTCTCCCTGGGCTTCGGTGATCGCGCCTTCGCGGCGCGCCAGCTCGGCCTCGAGCTCTGGCAGGCGGCCGTGCTTTAGCTGAGCGGCCCGGTTCAGATCGTAATCCCGCTCGGCCTCTTCGACGTCGTGGCGTAGCTGCTCGATCTCCTCGCGCAGATCGCGCAGGTGGTCGATGGCTTCCTTCTCGGCCTGCCACTGAGCGCGCATCGCGTCCGCCTGCTCGCGCAGGTTGGCCAGCTCCTCGCGCAGCACTTCGAGCCGCTCGCGGCTCGACTTGTCCTTCTCCTTGGTGAGTGCGGCTTCCTCGATCTCGAGCTGCATTACCCTACGGGTCGACTCGTCCAGCTCGGCCGGCAGGGAATCGATCTCGGTGCGGATCAGAGCGCAGGCCTCGTCCACCAGGTCGATGGCCTTGTCGGGCAGGAAGCGGTCCGAGATGTAGCGGTTCGACAGCACCGCGGCGCCTACCAGCGCGTTGTCCTGGATCTTGACTCCATGGTGGACCTCGAAGCGCTCGCGCAGGCCGCGCAGGATCGAGATCGTGTCCTCGACCGACGGCGGTTCGACCAGTACCGGCTGAAAGCGGCGCTCCAGGGCCGCGTCCTTTTCGATGTACTTGCGGTGCTCGTCGAGCGTCGTGGCGCCGATGCAATGGAGCTCGCCCCGGGCCAGCATCGGCTTCAATAGATTGCCGGCGTCGGTCGAGCCCTCGGTACGGCCGGCGCCGACGATGTTGTGGACTTCGTCGATGAAGAGCAGGATGCGGCCCTCGCTGTCCTTGACCTCGTTGAGGACCGCCTTCAGGCGCTCTTCGAACTCGCCACGGTACTTGGCGCCGGCCAGGAGCGATCCCATGTCGAGGGAAAAAACCGACCGGTCCTTCAGCCATTCGGGCACGTCGCCGCGCACGATGCGCTGGGCCAGGCCCTCCACAATGGCGGTCTTGCCCACGCCCGGCTCGCCGATCAGCACCGGATTGTTCTTGGTCTTGCGGGACAGAATCCGGATCGTCCGCCGGATCTCGGAGTCACGCCCGATGACCGGATCCAGATTGCCGGCGCGCGCCTGGGCGACCAGATCGACGCCATACTTTTCGAGCGCCTCGTAGGCCTGCTCGGGAGTCGCGCTCGTGACCCGCTGGCTGCCTCGGACGTCCTGGAGCGCCTCGAGAAAGCGATCCCGATCCACGCCGTGTCCGGCCAGGATCCGCCCGGCGTCCCCGGACGTTCCTTCCTTGAGGATGCCCAGGACGACGTGCTCGACCGAGACGTACTCGTCTTTCAGGCGCTTGGCCTGGTCAGTGGCCCGCACCAGCAGCTCCTGGAGCCGCTGCGTTACGTAGATGCGGCCGGCCTCGCCGCCGCCGCCGCGCACGCTCGGGCGCCCCCCGAGCTCGGTTTCCAGAGCCCCGGCGATCGCTTCCGGCGACACCTCGAGCTTCTCGAACAGACGCGGCAGCAGGCCGCCTTCCTGCCGGACCAGGGCCAGGAGCAGATGTTCGACGTCGATCTGCTGATGGCCCAGCCGGACGGCGGTCTGTTCCGCCGCTTGCAGGCCTTCCTGGGTTTTCTGGGTGAGCTTGGACAGATCCATGGTGGTCTCCTCAGCCGCGGGGCTGAAACTCCGAGTCCTCGGCGAGCGCCTCGAAGAGCTCGCGGTCCCGGTCGGACAGCTCCTTCGGCACGACGATGCGAATTTCGGCGAAGAGGTCGCCGTTCTTTCCGTTCTTGCTCGGATAGCCCTTCTCCCGCAGCCGGACGCGGGTACCCGAAGACGAGCCGGCCGGGATCTTGACCGTGACCTCGCCGTCCAGGGTCTTGATCGGTGCGGTGCCGCCGAGGGCCGCTTCCCAGGGCGCGACCGCGATCACGGTATGGAGGTCTGAGTTCTCGAGCCGGAAGCTGGGGTGAGGCAGGATGTCCACCGTCAGATAGAGGTCGCCACGCTGGCCGTCGCCGCTCTTGCCGCCCTGGCCGGCGAGCCGGATGCGCTGCCCGGGCCTGATCCCCTTGGGAATCGTGATGCGGAGAGTGCGCTGCTCTCTGGTTTCGGGGTCGGTGAGCGTGATCTCCCGCTTGCCTCCGCGCCCGGCTTCCTCGATCGACATCGAGATCCGCGCTTCATGATCACGGCCGCGGCGCGCTTGGCGAGCTTGCGCTCGCTGGCCCGGCCACGCCTGTCCTCCGGCACGTCCGCCGCCGAACAGCGTCTCGAAAAAGGAGCTGAAGCCGCCACCGCCGGAGCGGCCGGTGCCGAAGTCGAACTCGACCCGGCCGCCGGGCCCGAAACCGAACTGCGAGAAGATCTCCTCGAAACCCGGGGGCGGCGCGCCGGTGTGTTGTGCTTGCTTCCAGGCGGAGCCGAACTGGTCATACTTCTTGCGCTTTTCGGGATCCTTGAGCACTTCGTAGGCCTCGTTGATCTCCTTGAACTTGACCTCGGCACCCTCGTCCTTGTTGATGTCGGGGTGGTACTTGCGGGCGAGCTTCCGGTAGGCCTTCTGGATCTCGTCCTTGGAGGCGGTCTTGGCGACGCCGAGCGTCTTGTAGTAATCCCGATAGTTCAAAGCGAAGTTCTCCTTGCCAGCCCGACTGCGCCGGCCGGATGGGCCGTCGGACCATCCCCGCGGGGCTGCGCTCCAGATCTTAGTCCGAAGCCCTCAAGTATGGGAACGCGCCGGGCCGCCGATTCATTCCTGGATTGGCGTCAAGGATTTGGATCTCGCCATCGCCGATCCGGCTCGAATGCCGGCGACGAGCTCGGCGTAGTCACCGCCGTGCTTCTCGTACACCGGCGCCACGGCTCGGCGGAACGAGGCCGGCTCGTCCACCTCGGTCAAGGTCGAACCCGCCTCGCGCAGCCGGGCGATGGCCTCGCGCCGGTAGTTGGCCCAGAGCTCGCGCTGGCGTTCGGCGGAGGCTCGCGCCGCCTGGCGCAGGGCCGTCTGCTCTTCAGGTCCGAGCGCGGCCCAGGCACGGGTGGCGACCAGCACGATGTCCGGGATCATGGCGTGGCGATCCAAGGAGTAGAAGGGAGCTGCTTCGAAGTGCCTCTCGGACAGGTACGACGGCACGTTGTTCTCGGCGCCGTCGATGGCTGCCGTGTGGAGGGCGGTGTAGACTTCCTTGAACCCCAGGGCGACCGGCGCGGCGCCGAGCGCGGCGACCATGTCCCGCATGATCTCGGAGCGCTGGACTCGGATGCGCAGGCCGCGCATGTCCGAGACGGTCCGGATCGCCCGCCGGTTGGTATAGAAGGAGCGGGCGCCGGCGTCGTACCAGGCCAAAGCCACGAAACCGGCGGCCTCGAGCTCGGCCGTGAGCCGCTCGCCGATCGGGCCGTCGAGGGTGCGCCACAGGTGCTCGGCGTCGTCGAAAAGGAAGGGCAGGGACAGAACGCCGACCGCCGGAGCGAACTCGGCCAGCGGCGCGGTCGAGGTGCAAGCCATCTGGATGGCGCCAAAGCGGAGCTTCTCGAGCGTCTCCTTCTCGTTGCCGAGGACGCCGCCGAGCTGAAGATCCAGCCGGATCCGGGACCCCAGAGCCGGATCCTCGGCGACGCGCCGGGCCAAGTCGGTGAGGCCCTGCGCGGTGGGATAGGTCTCGACGTGGACGTTGGTCGCGACCCAGCTCGCCGGACCGTTCGTTCCCGGAGCGCCCCTGGGCTCGGCACAGCCGGCGAGCCCTGCAAGGCAGGCCGTCGCTAGCGCAAGGAATCGATGAGCTCGGGAAGCCACAGGGAGAGTTCGGGGATGAAGGTCACCAGGAGAAGCACGGCGAGCATCGCCAGATAGAAGGGTACCAGCGCCCGGGAAGCGGCCTCGAGAGAGATCCCGCCCACGGCGCAGCCCACGAATAGGGTGGTGCCGACCGGGGGAGTGCAGAGCCCGATTCCCAGATTCAAGAGCAAGACGATGCCAAAGTGCACCGGGTCGAGCCCCAGTCCCTCGGCGACCGGCAGCAGGATCGGCGTCAGGATGACGATGAGCGCGGCCATGTCCATGACCGTGCCGAGCAAGAGCACCGCTAGATTCACCAGCAGCAGGGCGCCGACCCGTCCCAGCGGCAGCTCGGTCAGCGTCGCCGCCAGCCTGGCCGGGACGTGCAGATAGGTCAGGACCTCGCCGAAGGCGGCCGCTGTTCCGATCAGGATCATGACCATGCCCGAGGTCCGGGCGGCGGCTCGAAGCACGCCGCCGAGGGCGGCCGCCGGCAGCGATCGGTAGCCGAATATCGAGACAACCAGCGACCACATCACCGCCAGGATCGCGGCGTGGTGCGCGGGCGCCCAGCCCAGCACCAGAGGCACGATGATGAGGAACGGCGTTGCCAGCGCCGGCAGCGCCCGGACGACCGTGCCCAGAGCCTCGCGCATGGGGATTCGGTGCTCCGCCGGGTAGTCGCGCCTACGCGCCAGCAGGCCGCACAGCGCCATGAGAACCAAGGCGATCAGCACGCCCGGCAGGTAGCCGGCCAGAAACAGTGCCTGGATCGAAACCGTGCCCCCGGCCGCCAGGGAGTAGAGGATCGCGTTGTGGGACGGCGGCAGGATGATGCCCTGGGTCGAGGAGGCCACCGTCACCGCGACCGCGAAGTCCCGGTCGTAGCCGGCGCGCACCATCGGCGGGATCAGGACAGGACCGATCGAAGCGGTGTCCGCCACGCTCGACCCCGAGATGCCTCCGAAGAACATCGAGGCCACGACGTTGACCATGGCGAGGCCACCGCGGACGAAGCCGACGCAGATGTTGGCGACCGCCACCAGCCGGGCCGCCATGCCGCCCGAGCTCATGATCTCGCCGCAGAGGATGAAAAACGGAATGGCGAGCAGCGTGGGCTCGGCCATCTGCGAAGCGATCTTCTGGGCGACCGAAAGCGCCGGCCGGCCGGTGGCGAAGAAGTACGAAAAGGCGGCCAGGCCCAAGGCAAAGGCGACCGGGACCCGCAAAACCAAGAGCACCGCGAAGGTGCCGACGACGAGGCCGATGAGCGCCGCTTCGGTCACGCCCGGCCGCCTCGCCTGGCGCCGGATGCGGCTCGTGTTCCGGTTCTGGGCACGAAGGCGGCGGCCAGGCCCAGGACGGCCAGGAGCGCGCCGCACCAGACCGTCGGCTGGTACTGGACCGCGGCCGGCCATCCCGTGCCGGGGAGGGTATTGGTCGCCGCCGCCGTCAGCTCGCGGCCGAACACCGCCAGCAAGAGGCCAAAGCCCGCGACCGCCAGATCGGCGCAGCGCTCGACGGCGCGGCGGCCGGCTCCCGACAGGCGGTCGGCGAGAAGAGCGACGGCCACGTGGGATCCCTCGGCCAGGGCGAAGGCGGCGGAGATCAGGCCAAACCAGACCATCAGCACCGCGACAAACTCGTCCAGGGCCGCGTAAGATCGCTTCAGTGCGATCCAGGACACGAGGTCGAAGGCCGCGATGAGCGCGACGAGCCCTAGGAGAGCCGCGGCCAGAGCGCCCAGCACGGCCGCTACCCGGGGGAGGAGGCCGCCCGGATCGGCCTCCGAACCTTCGGTCGCTGCTTCCGGCATCGGGCCGCGATCATACCGGGCCGTGCTCGTTGGGGAGGCCCCGTGGTGAGCGGTCGCCAGCGCGTCCTCCAAGCCTTCGCCGAGGCCTTCGGTGACGAGCCCCAGTGGATGATCCGTGCGCCAGGCCGCGTCTGTGTCCTTGGCGCCCACGTCGACTACAACCAGGGCTGGGTCTTGGCCGGAGCGATCGACCGGAGCCTCTGGCTGGCGGCCCGTCCGGCAAGCTCGGACAAGGCTCGCATCCTGGCCTTGGACTACGAGGACACGACAGAGATCGACGGTCGCTGGTTGCCGCCGCCGGTGCCCGAACGGCGCGGCGGAGGCGATGACCTGGCCGGCTGGGACGAGCTCGCGCGCGGTGTCTTCTGGGCCCTCGCCCGCGCCGGGTATGCGGTCGCTCCGATCGACGCCGTTCTCGGCGGCGACCTACCCATCGGCGCCGGCGTGAGCTCGTCAGCGGCGGTGGAAGTGGCCTTGCTGCTCGCCTGTGAGGCGGCTGGCGGCTTCGAGCTCTCCGGGCGCCGGCGGTCCGAGATCGGCCGCCGGGTGGAGAACGAGTACCTAGGAGTGAGCTCCGGCGTCATGGACCAGTTCACTTCGATCCACGGGGCTGCCGACAGCCTGCTTCTGCTGGACTGCCGGAGTCTGGACTTCGACCGGGTGCCGCTACCCTCGGATCTGGCCGTGCTCGTCGCCGACAGCGGTGTGCGCCGCCGGCTCGCTGAATCCGACTACAACCGGCGCCCGGAAGAGTGTCGCCAGGCCACGGCCGCGCTCGCGCTCGTCGTCCCGGGCCTCGAGTCGCTCCGCGATCTTTCGTCTGCGGACCTGGCCGAGCACGCCGGAGTCCTCACGCCGGCTCTCCACAAGCGCGCTCGGCACGTGGTGGAGGAGTGCGAGCGGGTGCGGCAGGGCGCCGAGGCGCTTCGTCAGGGCAAGGTACGGGTGGTGGGCGAGCTCATGAACGCTTCGCACGCGAGCTCGCGCGATCTCTATGAGGTTTCGCTTCCGGAGCTCGATCTTCTGGCCCACTCGGCGGCGTCGGCTTCGGGCTGCTACGGCGCGCGCCTGAGCGGCGCCGGTTTCGGCGGTTGCGTCGTTGCTCTGATCAAGGCGGCGGCGGCCGAGGCGGTGGCGGCCCGGATGAGCCGCGACTTCGAGCGCGCCTTCGGCCGTTCCGCACCGAGCTTCTGCGCGCGGATCGGCGCGGGCGCCGAAGTCGAGCCTGTCTAGCCTGGCTTTCTCACAAGCCTTCGTCCAGAAAGCCGCGAGTGTCTGGATCTGCGGCGTTACGCTCCACTCAGGCTCCTCGACGTAGCTACAGCTACGCCTGCGTCGCCCTCGGTCGCAAGCCTTGCATCTCCAAACACTTGAGACCTTCTGATTCAAACGCCTGTGAGAAAGCCAGGCTAGCTAGCCTGCTCGTCCCATCGATCCTGGGCCGGGCGCGCCGATTTTCGAGCGCGAGGCGTCGTTCGGACTCGGCGTCAGCGCCCTGGGGCCAGCGTCTCGGCGAAGTAGCCGTTGGCGGCGGCGAAGCCCAGGGGATAGCCGACATCGAAGAGCGGCGGCGGCACGATCCAGCCCATGGCTCCGTGGTCGCGGATGATGGCCTGATAGACGGGCACCTCGTCGAGCTCGCCGGGCGCGCCGTTGGTGGATTCGCGCAGCGGCTCCATGTACTCGAAAACATGGGGCCGGCAGACGTAGCGGCCGCAGGTGCGGCGCACGGTGGTACCCGGTTCGATCACGAGCCGGCCCGGCTCCTTGCCCGAAAGCTCGTGGATCGGCAAGGCTCGACCCCTCGCCTCGCCGGAGCGGATTCGACCGCAGTTGCCGTAGAGCCCGCTGTGGCTCACGTCCAGCTCGAGCACGCCGACAACGTCGAGGCCGGTGTCCCGGTAGACGTCGATCATGCCCTCGAGGCGGTACTCGGGAGCCAGCACGACGTTGTCGGGCAGCAGCAACGCGAAGGGCTCGCCGTCGCAGAAGTCCCGGCAGCGCCACATTGCGTCGGCCAGACCCCGCTGGACGTCCTGGTCGACGTACTCGAAGCGCACGCCCAGCTCGCGGTCCAGCCCGCTCGAAGCCAGGTACTCGAAGAGCAGACGCTTGGCCGGGCTCAAGACCACCGCGATCTCGGTCAGGCCGGCGGCGGCGGCTTCCTCGACCACCCAGTGGACGGCGGGCTTCGAGCCGATGGGCAAGAGCTCCTTGGGCACGGTCTTGCTCACCGGGTGCATGCGCGTGCCGTGTCCGGCCGCGGGAATCACCGCCTTGCGCACCGCCGGATCGTCACCCATCGGCGGCTTCTGAGCTACCTGAGTTGCCTGAGTCGGCCGATCTGGCCGGGCTGGCTCCGATCGCTCCAATCGCTTGCTTCGAGACTCCGGTGGGCGCCGGTGGCTCCAAGCCGAAACTCCGGTAGTTGACCGCAATCCAGTCGCGCCACCACACCGGCACTTCGGCCTCCGGATAGATCGCCTGGACGGGACAGGCCTCGACGCACAAGGTGCAGTCAGTGCACTCGCCGGGATGGATGCGGAGCGTGTCCCAGCCCTCGGCGTCGTAGATGCAGTCCTCCGGACAGACCTCGACGCACGAGCGGTCCTTCTCGTTCCGGCAGGGCTCGGTGATGACGAAGGTCACGGCGCACCAAGGATACTCGGCCGGCCGGTGTCGTGCGCCTTCTTTTCGAATACCCTCTCACCTCAGGCTTGGAGGCTCGAGGTCGCTCCCTGGTCTCTCCGGGCTTTGCCGAAACTTCCCGCAACTCGATCATGCTGCTCGAACACCTGGCCGCCAAGGAGCTCGTTCTCGTCACCGGCAAGGGCGGGGTGGGCAAGACCGCGGTCGCCACCGCGCTCGCGACCGCGCTGGCGCGGAAGCGCCCGACCCTGCTCATCGAGGCCGATCCGCGCGAGAGCGCCCATCGCTTCCTGCAGACCGCGCCCTCCGGGGGCGAGCGGATCCAGGTCTCGCCCCGACTCGAGCTCGTCAACCTGCGCCCCGAGCGGGTGATCGACGAGCTCGTCGCCGAACGGCTGCCGCTGCCCGGATTGGCCCGCCGGCTTTTCCGGAGTCCGGTCTACCGGCACTTCGTGGAGGGCTGTCCCGGGTTGAAGGAATTGGCGACCCTGCGCTATGCCTTCGCGGCCAGCGGCGAGGCGGCCCCTCCGCCCGGCCGCACGATCGATCCCGCCGGGGCGCCGTCGACACGACCGCTCGTCGTCCTGGATTCGCCCGCGACCGGACATGCGCTCAGCCTGCTCAGCGCTCCAGAGCTCGTGGCAGAGGCCATTCAGGCCGGCCCGGTGGCGCGGCTTGCTGCCGAGGTGGCGGGCTGGGTGGGCGCGGACACTACGGCGGTGGTGGCGGTGACTCTGGGCGAGGAGCTGCCGGTGTCTGAGACGGTCGAGCTGGCGGAACGGCTCGCGTCCGAGACACGGATCGGCCTCGACTTCGTCGTCGCCAACAAGCTCTATCCGCCGGTGCCGACCGGGTACACGGGCCGCTCGCAAGCGGCGCGCCTCTGGCGCGCCCGCCGCGGGATCCAGGAATCCGAGCTCGAGCGTCTGGCCCGGGCGGTTCCCGTGCCGCTGAGCGAGTTGCCCCTGTTGGCTCTGGACGAGGGCCAGAAGCTCGTCGCGGCGCTGGCCCGAGGCCTGGCGGGAGACCCTGAGACTCAGCCTGAGAGTGGGGACGGGACATGACCGCGCCGCGCGAGCTTCCGGAACGGCTCGTCTTCGTCGGCGGCGGCGGTGTCGGCAAGACCACTCTGGCGGCGGCTACCGCGCTCCGCCATGCGCGGGAAGGCGCCCGCACTCTGGTCATGACCTTTGACCCGTCCTGGCGTCTGCGGGAGGCGTTGGGGCTGGCCGTGGACGATCCAGCGGGAAGTGCCGGCTCCGGAACCGGGCCCGGAACCGGCCACGGAACTGGCACCGGGGCCGTGCCGGTGGCCCTTCCCAGGTCGGGCAAGGGCACCGGCGAGCTGTGGGCGCATCTGCTCGATGCCCGCGCGACCTTCGTCTCCCTGGTCGAGCGCTACGCGCCCGATCGTGACTCGCGCGAACGCATTCTGCGGAATCCCTATTTCGACCGCCTGGCGGGCCGGTTGGCGGGCATTCTCGAATACATGGCGGTGGAGCGGCTGTACGAAGCGGTGACCGACGGCGGCTACGATCGAATCGTCCTGGACACGCCGCCGATCGGTGAGGCCCTCGCCTTTCTGGATGCTCCTGAGCGCATCGTCTCGTTCTTGGACAGCGGCGCCGTGCGCTTCGCGACGCGCGATTGGTTCGATGCTTCCGGCCGGCTCCGGGCCGCGGCGGTTCTGCCGGGCTTGGGCGCCCGGCTCGACCGTTTCCTGGACGAGTTGGTCGGGCTGGATCTCTTGCGCGACATGACCGAATTCTTTCGCGCCTTCGCGCCGCTATTCGACGGCTTCCGCTCGCGGGCCGATGAGGTTCGGCGGCTGCTTGCCGCCGAGGAGACCGGCTTTGTCTTGGTGACCGCGCCGTCGGCGGGAGCGGTCGCCGACACGATGTTCTTCGCTCGCGGCCTGTCGGAGCGCGGCCAGCGTCTTGACCGGCTGGTGGTCAACCGCATGCATCCTTTGCAGCGACGCAGCCGGCGGCGGGGACGGCAGGAGCGAGGCAATACCGGAGTCGAGGCCGGCCCGCCTGGTCTCGAGCTCTTGTGCTGGCTGGCCGAGCGGGATCGGCGGGTAGCGGCGGAGCTCGAATCCCTTGCCGGCACCTCGGTTCCGGTAGTTCGGATTCCACTGCTGACTGAGTCCCCTGCCGATCTCGCGAGCCTCGCTCGGTTCGCTCAGGCTCTCGACGAGCTCTGGGCGCCGCGCTGAATCTTTGCCGCGTCGCGGCAAAAAGGGCTTGACCGGAATGCCGCAGTGCGGTATAAAGTGAGAACGAGTTGCCGCAGGGCGGCAAGAACGAAGGCCCAGCCCAAAGGAAACGCACCATGGTTCGCCTGATCAAGCGCTACGAGAGCCGCAAGCTCTACGACACCGAGGAGAGCCGGTACGTCTCGCTCGACGAGATCGCCACGTTCGTTCGTCGAGGGCAGCAGATCCGTGTCATCGACAACTCGAGCCAAGAGGACGTGACCGCCCAGATGCTGACCCAGGTCATTCTGGAAGAAGGGCGCAATGGCAAGAGCCCGGTTTCGACCGAGTTCCTGCACGACATTACTGCGCGCGGGAGAACGGGCTCTGCATAGCGGCGTCCAGCAGGTGCAGCACGGGGTCGACCGGATTCTGGAGGTCTCGATGGACCGGATCAGTCCGGTCAAGCAGGCGCGCCAGGAGATGGGCCATCTACGGGACCGGCTCGAAGAGCTGGAAAGCTCTCTGGCGCGGCTCGAGGTGGCCGATCGCGACAAGTCCCAGTCCCGGAGTACCGCGGCCCCCAAGAAGACCAAGGCCAAGCCTCGGAAGACCCGAGCCAAGGCCAAGGCCAAGACGAAAACCAAGAAAAAGTCGGCTTCCACCAGGAAGCGGCGTACCAAGAAGCCCTAGAGCGATTCAAGAACCGCGTACCGCGCGACGGAACGCATCCTCGATAGGAGAAGGAACCATGACAAAGAAGAAGAAAGTTCAGTCCGACGTGAAGGAATCTGCCCACAAGATATGGCTCGCCGGCCTCGGCGCGCTCTCCATGGCCGAAGATGAAGGCTCGAAGCTTTTCAAGAACCTGGTCAAGAAGGGCGAGTCGTTCGAAAAGCGTGGCAAGAAGAAGATCGAGAAGGTCCAGGGAGTGGTCGAGGACCAGGTCGGTGATGCCATGGACAAGGCCGAGTCGGCCTTCGGCAAGCTCGGCAAGGGCTTTGACGCCCGCGTGGCCGACACCCTCAACCGTTTGGGCGTGCCCAGCCGGATGGAGATCCAGAAGCTGACCCGCCGGGTCGAGCAGCTCACCAAGAAGGTCGAGGAGGCTGGTCGCAAGCCCGTCCGTTCGGCCAAGAAGGCCGCCAAGAAGACGGCCAAGAAGACCACCAGGTCGCGAGCCCGCAAGAGCGCCTAACCGTTCGTGAGGCGCGGGGGAAAGCGAGCGGCGGGGCCAGCCACCAAGATCGGGCTGGCTCTCGCCGGTGGGGGGCCGGAGGGCGCCGTGTACGAGATCGGCGCCCTCCGAGCCATTGACGAAGTCCTGGAAGGCGTGGACTTCACCGATCTGCACGTCTACGTCGGGGTTAGCGCCGGCGCCTTCCTGACGGCCAACCTGGCCAACGATCTGACCACGGCGCAGATGTGCCGGGCTATCGTCAAGAGCGAGCCCGGCGAGCATCCGTTCGTGGCCGAGAACTTTCTGCGCCCGGCCTTCCACGAGATGCTGCGCCGGGGAGCTTCGGTGCCGGGACTCCTGTGGCAGGCATTCACCGACTACCTGCTCCACCCCGACGACAAGAGCCTCTTTGATTCCCTGACCCGGGTGGCCCGGGCACTGCCAGTCGGGCTCTTCGACAACGAGCCCATCCGGCAGTATCTCGAAAAGATTTACACGATTCGGGGCCGCACCGACGACTTTCGCCGCCTGGGAAAGCAGCTCTACGTTGTCGCCGTCGATCTCGACAGGGGCAAGGCCGTACGCTTTGGAGAGCCCGGCTTCGACCACGTACCGATCTCCCGCGCCGTTCAGGCTTCGACCGCGCTGCCCGGTCTCTATCCGCCGGTCGAGATCGACGGCCGCCACTACGTTGACGGCGTCCTCAAGAAGACCCTGCACGGCTCCGTGGCGCTTGACGCCGGTGCCAATCTCCTCATTTGCCTTAACCCGATCGTGCCGGTCGACACCCGGACGGCGGTCGAGAAGGGCGTGATGAAGCGCGGCCGGCTCATCAACCGGGGCCTGCCCACGGTGCTATCTCAGACCTTCCGAACGCTCATCCACTCGCGTCTCGAGGTCGGGTTGTCTCGCTACGAGGATCTCTACGAAGGTGCTCAAGTGGTGCTGATCGAGCCTAAGAGGGACGACTACCGGATGTTCTTCAGCAACACCTTCAGCTTCTCGTCCCGACGCTGGATTTGCGAGCATGCCTACCGGGCGACCCGCCGCGAACTCTACGATCGGCGCGAGGAGCTCACCGAGCTCTTCGACCGCCGCGGCATCGTCTTTCGCGTCGATCGTCTCGAGGAAGAACGCGACGTCTGGACCAGCGTCGGCCTGCCCGAGCTCCGAGTGCAAGCCGGCGAGCGAGCGATCAAGAACCAGGGGCGAGAGCGGGGCCGGGAAGCCCGTCCCCGTGAGGTCCTTGACGACCTCGACTCCGCTCTCGACCGCCTCGAACGGCAGCTCGCCACACCCCGTTGAACCGAGTCGGGCTGATATACTCGGCCTACACAGTCAACTGCTGTTCCAAACAAGGGGGGAACTATGGAACAACTCGGTAAGTGGGCTTTCGTACTTGGCCTGGTTATCGCCATCATCGGCGGTCTGGGTTTCACGCAGTCCTGGTTCGGCTGGGTTCTGGCCGTCCTCGGTCTGGTCGTGGGCTTCATGAACATCGCCGGCAAGGAGAGCTTTCGCTTCCTGCTGGCGGCGATCGCGCTCATTGTTGCGGCCAACGCGGTCGGTGGCTTGCCGTATGTCGGTGGGGCCTTGACCCAGATCATCGCCAACGTCATCGCGTTCGTGAGCGCGGCGGTGCTGGTCGTGGCCCTGAAGAGCCTCTTCGAGCTGGCCAAGGACTAAACGCCGTCTCGTTGCGAAGTCGCAAGCGCCTGGCGCTGGCGCTTGAGGTGCGTCTACGCCGCGCCCTCGGCCCTTCGCCAAGATGCGCCGGCCCCGTCGGGCACTTGCGGCTTCGCGCCCGTTTTCCGGAGAAAAAACCGGGCTGCTAGCCGCTACGGCGTAGCGCGATTACCAGCCCGATCAGGAACAGGGCGGCCCACAGCGGCCACGGGCCCTGGACCGCGGCCACGATCGCGCCGGCGACGATACAAAAGCCGGAGAACACCGTGCCCCGGATGCCGGTGAAGGGGTTCTCCGCGGGCTGGCGCGTGGCCTGTTCGAGCACCCGCAGGCCCTCGGTGACCAGCATTGGCGCTTTGACCAGCGCGTCCACCAGCTCGGGCGCTCCACGCAAGCTCTCCTTGGCGATGCGGAGCGGCGAGAACTGGTGCAAGAAGATCGAATTGATATGGCGCTGAGAGACCTCGACCACGTTGAACCCCGGATTCAAGATCTGGCCGACGCCCTCGAAGGTCACCAGCGCCTTGACCATCAGCACCAACTCGACCGGAAAGTACATCCGATAGCGCCCGCCCAGCGAGACCGACTCCAGGATGAGCTGCCCCAGCGAGTAGTCCTCGAAGTTGGGCGTGCGGTGCCAGCGGCCCGAGATCTCCTCGACCTCGCGCCGGAAGCCGCGCGGATCCGATCCGGGCGTCGGATCGGCCAGTGCCGCCAGATACCGGGCCGCGTTGTGAGAATCGCCCATGACCAGGCAGTAGTAGTAGTAGAGAAGCGTGCGGCGGATCTCGTCGTCGAAGCGGCCGACCATCCCCAGATCGATGAACCCGGCGCGCGGGCCGTCGAGGAGGATCAGATTGCCGGGATGGAGATCGGCGTGGAAGAAGCCATCCTTGTAGAGCATCCGGATGATGGCCTCGGCGCCGAGGTCCACCAGCCTGTCTCGATCCTCCTGGGGCAGGTTCTGGGCAGCTCCAGAGTCGGGCGTGGGACCCTCCAGGAACTCCATGCACAAGAGGTTCTGGGTGGTGTACTCCCGGTAGATCGCTGGGAAGACGATGTCTTTGGCGTCCCGAAAGTTGGCGGCAAACGTCTCGGCATTGTCGGCCTCGCGCCGCAGGTCCACCTCGCGCAGGGTGTAGTCGCAGAACTCGTGGATCACCCGCTTGGGCTGGAACCGGGACAGGAACACCTGAAGCACCCGTCCGAAGAAGCGCAGGAGCAGAACGTCGCGCTGAATGGTTCGCCGGATGCCCGGCTTGACCATCTTCAAGATGACCCGGTCGCCGTCCACCGTTTGCGCGAAATGGGTCTGTCCGATCGACGCCGACCCCACCGGCTCGGGCTCCACGTGGGCGAACGCCTCCGAGGGCGGACGGCCGATCTCCCCCTCCAGAAGCTCCTCGAACCGGCGGTACGGAATCGCCGGCAGGCGGCTCAGAAGGTTCTTGAGCTCGTCGGTCACTGGCCGCGGCAGGATGTCCTCGCGCAGGCTCAGGATCTGGCCGAGCTTGATGTAGGTTGGGCCCAGGGCCTCGAGCCGGCGGCGTAGCTGCTGCGGAAGAGGCAGGTCGCGGAACTTCCGGCTCAGAAAGGGCCGGGCAACGCCGCTCGCGAGCTGGGCCGCACGGTACCTGAGGCCGCGCTTGCCGGCTCGGGGCCGGTCCCGGACCCAGGCGCCCAGGCCGCCGAAAAGAAGGCCGGTCAGGTGGCGATGGGTCGCCGCCAGGCGCCGGACGATTCCCGGCGGCTTGGTCTCGACGTAGACCTCGAAGGCCGACTCGCCGGCGGCCGTGGGCGGAGCCAACGGCTTAGCGGACGTGCCCGACTCCGGATCGGCTGCCCGGTCCAGCGACGATTCGGCTGGCGCGGTCGGAGCGGAAGGCATGGTGTTGGGCGAGTCGGATCCCGCCGGGCAATTGTCTCACAGCGAACTCTCGGAGCTCCGGTCCTGGCCTGGATTCGGCTTTGTGCCGAGCCCGTCGTCAACCCCTTCGTCCAGCTCCAAGTCAGGCTCCAGCGGCTCCAGATCCGGGCCAGCGTCCCGGGACTGGCCGGTTTCTTGGCTGACCCCTCCGCCGACCCGTCCGGCGAGCGCCTGTTCGATGGCCGGCGCCAGGAGGTCCGCCGCCAGAGCATGCGCCTCGGCGGTCCAGTGCCGGTCTTCGGGAAAGTAGAGCCTTCTCCCCGCCGCGATCCCCTCGGCGAGAGCCGCGGACGGATCCACCCAGTCGATTCCCCGATTTGCAAGCAGCTCGGTCACCAGGTGTCTCGGGACGGCCGCGTCGTAGCGCTTCGGGTCGAGATCCAGCTCCGCGAGCACCCGGCCCCAACGTCCTGGATCCACCTCGAGATCGCTCGGAATGAGCTGGACGAGAACGGTGAATCCACCCTCGGCTGCGAGTTCCGCAAGCCGCCCCAAGGCCCCGTCGGTGGCGGCCGCCGCCGGAGCCAGCTTCGAGACCGCTTCCCGGTCGTAGATCGCGAGCTCTTCGCGTAAGACCCGCACCCTCCAGGGCTCGCCCAGGCCCAGCTTCGCCCGCAGCGGCCGGACCAGCGGACCCTCGCTGAAGCCCTTGACCAGCACGTAGAGATGGGAATTCCTGTGCAGCCAGGCCCCGGGGCCGCGCGGTGACTCCTTGGGCGCCAACAGGCCATCGACGACGAGAATCTCCTCGCGGTTCGGTGACGCGTCCACCAGATCGTTGCCCAGGAAGATCGACAGCAGCACCAGGTCGGGTTCGAGCTCGACTCCATGCCGCGCTAGCCATCCCACCGCGTCCGGCACGCCGAAGGCCGGGATGCCGGCATTGAGCGCCAGGGCCGGCCGGCCGGTTTCTGCAAGCGCGGCCGCGGCGAGGGTCGAAAACGTCTCCGAGTCCTCGACTCCGACTCCAAAGGTGAAGGAATCCCCCAAGGCCAGGAGGCGCACGGCTTCTGTCTGGACACCTCGCGCCTGGAGGGTTTGGGCCTTCGAGGTACCCGGAGAAGCTTCAGCCGGAAAAGTTCCAAGAGAGGTGCCGACCTCCGGACCACGCACGCCAAGTTGATTGATGTGGACATCAATATCGAACTCCCGGGCGCGGGTCATGCGCCCGCTGTAGCCCGGGCGGAGCCGGTAGCGTCCCGGCGGATCCGGTTCGTAGAGGCCGCCCGGCTGAATCACCAGGCGCGAGGCCGGTTGGACGATCCGGACCGCGATCTCGGCCAGTCCCAGCCCCAAGATCGTGGCGAGACCCGCGGCCAGCGCTTTCACCCCGACGGCCCGGCGGCGTCGTTCGGTTGGGGCGCCGAGTGTCATGGGCTCGCGGGCGGTTGTGCAAGGCCGGAACGGCCGGGCTCGCGGGTCAGGCCCGCCGTCTGGTCCATGGGCAGGATACCAAAGCGCCGGCCGCGGCCTCGGACGCCGCTTTGAGAGTTCTTTGACCGGCGTTTGAAGACGCGGAGGCCGGCGACCTGATGTCCTGGCACCGTCGAGACAGCCCCTCGAGGCCCACCCTCGATGCAACGACGAAACCGAGTCCCGAGACCGACGACATCGCCCAACCGACATCGCTGGTACCCGCAATCTCGAACCACCAAGCTCACGGAGGAGACCCCATGCGCCGTCCATTGCCCCGAAATACACGTCAATGGTTCTCCTACTTCGTTGGCGTCCCGCTGGTGGTCGGGCTGGCCGCCGCGGCGGTCCTGGCTGCCATAGCGTGCGGACCGAAAGAGATCCTGCCGCCCGACGGACCCGGCGGAGCTCTCGTTCCGCTGGCCTTGACCCCGGTCGAGGTCAAGGGCTACCTGGTCGTGACCCCGAGCTTCGACGACGTGGGCGCGCCCGGCGGCGTCCAGCTCCACGTGCCGGACGTTGACGCCTGGCTGCAGAACATGGCCACCCAGGCTGACTCCGACCCCGTGCGGACGGACTTGAGCGGTCGCTTCCACTTCCCCGCGCAGGTGCCGGGCACCTACCAGCTCTGCTGGAAGCGGGACGGCTTCATCCCGGGCTGCGGCAAGGCGTTCACCGTCAGTGGCGAACGGGTCCATCTTGGACAGGTTCCGATCCGGCTGGCTCGGGAAGACGGCTTCAAGGCCTTCTTCGGCAAAGTCCGCTTCGCCGACGGCGGGACCGTGCGCACGCTCTTGCCGTTCTTCGAGGTCAACGCTCTGGGCGTGGTCGCGGATCCGAGTGGCAACTCGGCCTTCGTCGACAACTTCGGTTGGTATCTCTTACCGAAAGTTCCGTTGGGGATCCCGACTCTGGTTGGCTCGATCGAGAAGACGAGCACCAGCGTGGCGGTCCCGCCAGCGCTTGCGACAGACCACTTCCCGAGCCGCGTCGATCTCGTTCTCGCCAACCACGAGCCGACGCTGGCACCGCTTGCCGCCCGCAACGCGGCGGGCGAGGTGGTGCGGACCGGAACGTCGGGCGACGTACTGGAGCTCGAGGCCGTCGCCAACGACCTTGACGGTCACCCGCTTACCTACCACTGGCGGGTCTCGGCTGGCGGCGGCACGCTGTCCGCGGCCACCGGTCCCGCCGTCGAGTGGAAGCTTCCGGCAACGCCCGGGCGCCACTGGGTAACCGTTCTGGCCCACGATGGGTTCGGCGGCTACAAGAGCCACGAGGTCGTGGTCTCGACGACCGGGGACGGCGTGACCTTCTCCGGCCTGGTGCGGGGGAACGATGGCGCCTTGCTCGGCGGTGCCCGCGTCTCGGTCGCCGGACAAGAGACCGTCGCTCTGGCCGGAGGGCGCTTCCGGCTGAACGTCCCCGAGCGCGGCCGCTACGTGCTCAACATTCACCATCCAGGATACGCGCCGGTTTCGCGGGTCTATACCGACGCCGTCACCGACGGCCGATGGACGCTGGCGCGGGCCCAGGTCGCGACCTTCCCGCACGAGGATGGCATCAGGATCACCCACGAGCGCCGGCCCGAGGACTGCCTGGGCCCGCCCAGCGCGAGAATCGACTGGCGCGCCATGACCGAGATCCTGGGTGCCAAACGGACGGCACTGCGGGCGACCCGAGTGGGCTTCGATCGCCAGGGCCGGGTGATCCGGCCGCGCCAGACCGAGGACCCGACGCGAAGCCACGTGCCTTCGAAGCGCTATCCCAAGGACTGTGGCCCCGGTATCACCGTCGAGATCCCGCCGATGGGGGTGGTTCTGGCCGACGGCTCGGCGCTCGGTCCCAACGCGACGATTCAGATCGCGATCGGTACCGTCGATCTGGGAGCGCCGGACGCCATGCCCGGCGATTACACCGCCGCGACCGTGACCGGCGCCGAGAGATTCATGCAGAGCTTCGGCGCCGGCTACGTGGAGCTCTCCTCGGGCGGCAAGCCGGCGCAGCTCAGTGCCGGCTCGGCGGCGACCATCGAGATTCCGATTCCTCCGGACCGCCAGGGACCGGCCTTCCAGCCGCAGACCAAGATCCCGGTGCTGAGCTACGAGCCGTCGAGCGGCCTGTGGCGCGGTTACCAGACCGCGGGCGGGCAGCAGCTCATGGCCGACCTGGTCGGGAACCAGTACCAGGCCAAGGTCAGTCACTTCAGCGCGGTCAACATGGACGAGTACAAGTCCGATCCCGCGTGCATCGCCATCGACGCCTCGGAGATGCCCGACGTCTTCACCCTGGAGATGACGGTGCTCTCGAGTAGCGAGGTGCTGACGCCGATCCCCTCGACGATCCAGAACTCCCCGTCCACGCTTCACGCCCTCTACAATCTGCCGCCCAACGAGCAGGTCGAGATTCGTATCTACGACAACTCGATTACCGAGCTCGGCGGCAACACGCTCGATCCGGGTCTGCTGGTCGGCACCTACGAGGCCAACACCGGCGCGCCCTACGGCATCTCGAACGCCGCCCTCGAGGCCCAGGAGGCCCAGGGCTATCCGGCCTGCGGCCAGGCCGTCCAGCCCAAGGTGATCGACATGCCCGACCGAGCCGACGACAACGCGTTCCTGAGCGCCTGGCCGGGGCTCTTCGGCGCCAGCTCGGTCGGCAGCACCGACGTTCCCTACGAGGCCGACCAGACCATCAAGAGCAGCTTCCAGCAGTCGCAGGCCGCCTACTACGAGACCATCGATCCCTGCGACGAGCGCGCCACTCTGACCGAGTTTCGCAACGCCAACGGCTTTGCCTCGGGGGGCGTCGTCCGCGCTGTCTACGCCAACACCGTGGACCTGGGCTTCGGCCGGGAGATGTACTGCCGCAAGTCCAACTGCGACGGCGGTCTAGCCGGGGACGTGGCTTGCGACGTCGCCTGCTACGTCAGCAACTACGGCCAGGGTGGCTACAACAATGGCGGTTCCAACAGCCCGACGCCCGACAACGACGACTTCTTGCGGGCCGCGACCGGTCTCGAGATCCACGCCCTGCTGAAGGCCGATCCGGGGCTCTCGGGCGTGCCCGATCCTGGCGTCATCGCGACCGTGGCGATGGAGTACACGCCCTTCGACGAACTCGTGGATCCGGCCAATCCGGCGGCCGGCTGCACGTCCTCGGGCGATCGGCTCGTCAAGTTCTACGTCTACGACGGAGCCGGCAACCTGGTCGTCAACACCGGCGTCAACCTGGATGGCTTCGGTGAGCGCGCCGTGCCGCAGCTCTGCACCGTCTGCCACGGCGGCAGCGTGGCCCAGCTCCCGGATCCGGTGCCCGCGAACCTCCAGAAGTACGCCTTCGAGATTCCGACCGACCTGACTTCGGGCACGGTCCAGCGCTTCGCCGACGCGCGCCTGGGCACGCCGGGGGCGCGCTTCATTCCATTCGATCTCGAGAGCTTCACCTTCGTTGATGACGGCGCGATCATCACCTACGTCGACGCCAACAACGACAACGCGATCGATTTCGCCGACATCAATGAGGTCGTGCCGCGCACGGTCCAGAGCCTGGGGCTCGACCGCGCCGGGCAGGAGCCGAACTTCTTCGAGCTCAACAAGATCGTGCTCCGGACCTCAATCACCACGGCCAACAGCGCCACCACCGAGACCATCGAAGAGATGTACCCGGCGCTAGCGGCCAATCCCGACGCCGGATTCCCCGGGAATCAAGCGGTCGGCTTCGTCGTGCCCGGCTGGGAACAGGCCACAAGTTCCCACACCCAGGCCGACAACGAGCTCTACTACAAGAACATCATCGCCAAGTCGTGCCGGACCTGCCATATCTCGCAGGCCAGCAGCCTGGCGTGGAACGACGCCAACTTCTCGCACGCATTCGCCGATTCGGTGGTGTGCGACAGCCCTCAGGTCATGCCACACGCGTATGCCACCTGGGAGCGATTTTGGCGGGGCATCGGTGGGGGCCCCGAGTTCCTCCAGGCGTTCGACTCGGTGTACTCAGGGTGCACCGACCCGTTGGCGAATTGAAGCGTGGGTGGGGGAGGGCGGGGTCGCCGGCTCAGCCGGTGGCCCCGCCCGGTTTCTGCTGCGCCCGGTGCGGCGGAACTAGTCCACGCGGACCGTGGCTTCGCCAACGCCCACGTCGGCGGTGATCCGCTTTTCGCCCTCGCCTTCCGACCAGTAGACCTCGCTGCCTACCAGGAAGGAGCGTCGACCCTCGACGTGACGGGCGTTGCCGTAGATCTCGGCCTCGCCCACGCCCACGTCCAGATCGATCGAGCGTAGATGCTCGGTGCCGGTGAAGATCTCGAGCTCGCCGACGCCCAGCTCGACGTCGATGTCGCCGAGCATGCCTTCGACCTCGACCTCGCCCACGCCGACGTCGAGATCCAGGTCGACTGTGGCCGGAACGGCGATCGTGGCCTCGATCTCGAGGCGGCCCTTGCCCCACTTGGGATAGCCGTCGAGCTCGAGGGTCAGCCGATCGCCGCGCCGCCGCTCTTCGAGGTGCAAGTCCTCCAGAGCGCGTTCGCAGTCGTTGGACGAGCGCCGGCAGCGGGCGTCGATCGCGACCTCGACCTCGCGGGACGAGCCGCCGGTGAAGCGGACCTCGACCACCGGGATCTCGACGCGCAACAGCGTCAATTCCTTGGCGTCGTAGGTCTGTTCGATGTCCCGCCGTTCGGCGCCCCAGGCCGGGTTCGCGGCGAGGGCGGCGAGGCCGCAGGCGGTCAACGCGGCCGCGAGAGCCGCGGCGAAGCGAGGCGAAAAAAGAATCGTGGATCGAATAGCGAGTCGGTTCATGGCTTGACCCTCCCATCTCACTCTACGCCACGAATCGGGACAGGTTTCGTCCGGCCCCTCGCCTCTGCTAGCCTGCCGGTTCCGGCCCGGCATCGCGCCGGCTCCAGACCGATCCGAGTCGATTGCCCGTCGGTGCTTGTGCGCGGTTTCGAAACCACCGCCCACCGACCCGAGCGATACCAAGGAACTTCTCATGGCCAACGTCGTCGTCACCGGAATGCAGTGGGGCGATGAGGGCAAGGGCAAGGTCGTCGATCTGCTCTGTCCGGCCTTCGACGCGGTGGTGCGCTTCCAGGGTGGCAACAACGCCGGCCACACGGTCAAGTTCGCCGACGGCACCGGCGAGCGCCACTTCGCGCTCCATCTGATTCCCTCGGGCATTCTGAGGCCGGACATGCACTGCGTCCTGGGCAACGGCATGGTCATCGCCCCGGAGGCGCTCTTTGCGGAGCTCGAGCGGCTGGCCGAGGCCGGCGTGCGCCCGGACGGCCGGCTCTGGGTCTCCGACCGCGCCCAGGTGCTCTTGCCCGGTCATGCCGAGAGCGATCGCGAGCGGGAAGCCGCCCGCGGCGAGCGCAAGATCGGCACCACAGCCAAGGGCATTGGCCCGGCCTACGAGGCCAAGGTCGCCCGCCGGGGCATTCGCGTTGCCGACCTCGAAGCTCCCGACCTCGCGGACAAGCTCGCCGCCGGCCGCGCCCTGGTCGGCAGACCCCTGGCCACCGAGGAGCTCGACCGGCTGGTCGCGGCTTGCCGCGCTTGGGGCGAGCGGCTCCAGCCCTTCACCGCCAACACCGCCTACCGGCTGGACGACTGGATTCGGGAAGGCAAGAGCGTTCTTTTCGAAGGCGCCCAGGGCGTGCTCCTGGACGTCGATCACGGCACCTATCCCTACGTCACCAGCTCCAACGCCACCGCCGGCGGGGCCGCAACCGGCTCCGGCGTGCCGCCGTCCAAGATCGACGGCTCGATCGGCGTTCTCAAGGCCTACACCACGCGGGTCGGGGAGGGGCCGTTCCCCACCGAGCTCGAAGACGAAGCCGGTGAGTTTCTGCGGAAACGCGGCAACGAGTTCGGCACCACCACCGGCCGGCCGCGCCGCTGCGGCTGGCTCGACCTGGTCGTCGCCCGCTACGCCTGCCTGGTCAACGGGGTGGACTCGATCGCGCTCACCAAACTCGACGTCCTCGACACCTTCGAAACCATCGACGTTTGCGTTGGCTACGAGATCGATGGCTACGAGGTCACCGAAGTGCCGGCCCGTCTGGACCGCCTGGCGAGCGCGCAGCCGGTCTACCGGACGCTGCCCGGCTGGCGCCAGGACACCGTGGGCTGTCTCGGCTACGAGGACCTGCCCGAGAACGCCCGGCGCTACGTCGAGTTCGTGGAAGAGGCCCTCGGCACCGAGATCGGCATCCTCTCGACCGGCCCCAAGCGCGAAGAGACCATCGTTCGGCCCGGGGGGCGGCTGGCCGAGCTCGCGCCCCGTCTCTAGCCGGCCGAGCAGCCGGTGAAGCGAAGCCGACTGGATCGGGCCGGGCTGGGTTTGACTCGGATCTGGCGCGGGCCTGACTCGGACCTGGCCCGGATCCACCCCAATCCAAACGGCCCCCGGAGCACTGGATGCCCGAGGCGGCGAGTAGAATCGCCACATGGCACCGATCCCGGTTCCGGAACCGGACTCCAAGATCTACGTCGCCGGACACCGAGGCCTGGTGGGCTCGGCCATCGTGCGCCGCCTCGAGGCCGAGGGCTTCACCAGCCTCTTGACGGCCGGTCGCGACGAGCTGGATCTCCGCGACCAGGCTGCGGTCAACGCCTGGTTCCGGGCCAACCGGCCCGACTACGTCTTCCTGGCGGCGGGCACGGTCGGCGGCATCCTGGCCAACTCAACGCGCCCCGCCGAGTTCCTGTACGACAACCTGATGATCCATGCCACCGTGGTTCATGCCGCCCACGCTCATCCGGTCAAGCGCTTGCTCTACCTGGGGAGCTCCTGCATCTATCCGCGGGAGAGCCCGCAGCCGATGTCCGAAGGCGTGCTCCTGACCGGTCCGCTCGAGCCCACCAACGAGCCCTACGCCGTCGCCAAGATCGCTGGCATCAAGCTCTGCCAGGCCTACCGCCGGCAGTACGGCTGCGACTTCATCTCGGCCATGCCCACCAACCTCTACGGCCCGGGCGACAATTTCGACCTCGAGGAAGCCCACGTCTTGCCGGCCCTGATGCGGAAGTTCCACGAAGCGCGCGAAGCCGGGCGCTCCGAGGTCGTCGTCTGGGGAAGCGGCACCCCGAGGCGCGAGTTCTTGCACGTTGACGACCTGGCCGACGCTTGCCTCTTTCTCATGCGTCGCTACGACGACGATCTCCACGTCAACGTCGGCACCGGCTCCGACCTCACCATCCGCGAGCTGGCCGAGACCCTGCGCGATGTCGTCGCCCCCGGCCTCGAGATCGTCTTCGACCCGTCGAAACCCGACGGCATGCCGCAGAAACTCCTCGACGTCTCCCGCCTCCACGACCTCGGCTGGCGCCACAGCATCGACCTCCGCGACGGCATCGAAACCACCTACGCCTGGTACCGCGACCAGCACCTTTCGAGCGCCGCCGGCTGACGGTTTCAGGCCCCTGGCCTTCGCTATACTCCGCGCCTCGGGCCGTTAGCTCAGTTGGTAGAGCTGCAGACTTTTAATCTGATGGTCGGGGGTTCGATTCCCTCACGGCCCACCATCGTAAAGCACTGAAAGAAAAAGACTTCTATATCTCAGGCCCCGGTCCGGTCAACGGCGAAAAGGGCTGATGGTGCACTCGTGGTACAGTTGAGAACTGGATCGCGAGTGATATGGCTACCATCGAGCGGAGAGTCACACAGTCGGGCAAGGTCCGCTACCGCGTGCTAGTTCGGCTGAAGGGGCGCCCGCCGGAGTCGGCGACTTTCCGTCGAAAGACCGACGCGAAGCGCTGGGCTCAGGACACTGAGTCGGCAATTCGAGAGGGAAGGTACTTCAAGGCCAGCAGAGCGAGGAAGCACACCCTTCAGGCCCTTCTTGATCGGTACCAGGCTGAGGTGGTTCCGACGAAGAGCCCGCGGACAGCCAAGGTGCAAGAGCGGCACCTCGAGTATTGGAAGGAAGCCCTCGGCGCCTTCGTTCTGGCCGATGTGTCCCCAGGATTGATAGCGAGTAGGCGGGATGAACTGGCCAGGGGAGGGAAGCGAGCGCCGGCTACAGTCAATCGCTACCTCGCAACCCTGAGCCACGCCTTCACCGTCGCTGTTCGGGAGTGGGAGTGGATAGAACACAACCCGGTTCGGCGGGTTCGCAGGCTCAAGGAAGCAAGGGGAAGGGTGAGATTCCTGTCCGACAAAGAGCGCAAGCGTCTCCTTGACGCGTGCCGAGACAGCCGCGACCGGCGGCTCTACCCGCTAGTCGTCCTGGCGATCTCAACCGGTGCTCGGCAGGGCGAGCTAATGAGCCTGCGATGGAAGGATGTCGACCTTGCTCGGGGCTCAGCGGTGGTCCACGACACGAAGAACGGTGAGCGCCGAGCTCTCCCGCTGCAAGGCCATGCGAGGGCGACTCTCCAGGACTTTCGGAAGGTCCGCAGGTTGGAATCCGACCTGGTCTTCGTCGGCGACGCGGGCCAAGCACATTTCCCGAGGAAGCCGTGGGTGGCGGCGGTCGCTAAGGCCAAGGTTAAGAACTTCCGTTTTCATGACCTGCGCCACTCGGCCGCGAGCTACCTGGCCATGAATGGCGCGACCCTGGCCGAGATCGCCGAGATTCTGGGGCACAAGACCCTGGCGATGGTCAAGCGGTACTCACACCTGAGCGAGCTGCACACGAGCGATGTCGTGGCCCGCATGAACGACAAGATCTTCGAATAGGGCGGCCGTCTTCTGCGCTAGGGCCGGACCGCAGTCCGCCTGACTCGGCCTCTCCTTGAAGGTGCCGAGAGATGCGGTCTGCGATATATTCCCCGAGTTTCCAAACGTCCACGCTAGGGGAGGGTTTCGAATGCGATTCCGAACGACTGCCTTCTTGGCGCTGCTCTGCAGCTCATTTCAACCACCTACGGCTACTGCTCAAGAGCACTGCAACGCTCTTCTCACTCATGGCATACGCAACGAATGGTCTTCTGTATCTCAAAAGGAATGGAACAATCTCGTCTTCCATCGCTACTGCAGAAAGAAGGACAACTCTTGGTCTTTCTCCCATGATGGGCAGGTAGGGTTGCAGTCAGTACCACTAGGCATCGCTGGCAGTTGGTTTGGCAGTCAAAAGGACAAGGACGAGTTCTGCCAGAGACAGGCCGACCAGTCTCAGGGGAAGGAAATGGACGCGGCTCGGCTGAGTCTGCTGTCCGTCGACGCGCTGCAGGCGTGGAACCAGTGTCAGAGTCTCAGCGACCGAAAAGTAGAGCTTTCAATCGGTGATCTAGATGGCGAACTCCTGGGTTTCTCAGTTCGGCGAACGGGCAACGCAGATGTTGTTCTGAAGACACTCACGTTCAACGACGGATTCGCGAGATGTTCCGTCGACGGCGAGGAGGCCAGTTCAGGCGCAAGAATCGACATCAAAGTAGACGTCGGTCAAGTCAACATTCGATGTGCCCGAAAGCGTCGCGTAGCGCCCGCGCCAGGCGTCGACGCAGAATACGACCGTGCCGAGATCGGCATTGACACCAACGAGGGTGGACTGGATCTGAATCTACCGCCGCTAAGACGCTTTAGCCCTCAGACTGCCGATGAGATTCGCCTAGCACTTTCTTTGCCCCAGGGTGCCATCATTCCGTGGTACTGGACAGCTGGTGACATACCTGCTGGTTGGGCGATCTGCGACGGGGCCAACGGCACGCCAGATCTACGAGACCGGTTTCTTAGGGGGACAGTCACTATCGAGGAGGTAGGTGATGCCGGCGGCAAGGCGAGCTATGAGGCTGGCCCTGCCCGCGACGATGACATCCATCACGGATATCAGTTCTTCATCCGAGGAACACGCGACGTTCGATCGTATGAGATCCTCCCGCCGTACGTGAAAGTCGTCTACATCATGAAGCTCTAGCGATCTACAAACGAGCGCGGTCCGCGCTCGTTTGAACTACAAGACCGCGAGCTAGTATCCGCAGAGCGCCTCGACGATGAAGTCGGTTACTTGCCCGTGACCGTCGCGAAACAGATATTGTGCGACGCTGGCGTTGTTAGTCCCCTGGCCGACATTTCCATGTCGGTGAGATGTCGATATTGACGTCTTCATGTCGGTGTTGGACAGCCACGACCCTGAGCTTGGTCACCACCGACGCGGAAGTTCCCCTCTTCTGCTGTGAACTGGGTGGTCCGGCTAGACGGGCCGGGCGCGCTGGCTTTCGAGCCAGTCGTTGAATGCGTCGAGGTCGATAAGGACGCGTCTTCCGACCCGAACCAGGGCCTGATCCAGACCGTTTTCTTGGGCGTTGAAGATTAGCCAGCGAAGGCTACCCTCGGTGATAGCGGGTTCGGAATCCGGTCCTGCCGGGCGCGAAGCGTCGACGATCTGCCGAACGCTCCGAAGGTTTTGAAAGTCCAATGTCGTCCGCATCAGCGCTCCTTTCTGTGGTCGGTCATTGCCACGAGTCGCTATGGAATGCGGAAAGTAGGACAGGAATCAAGAAATGTCAAGGCAAACTGTTGATTATAAAGGACTTAAGGCCCTTTTGGACTGCTCTTAAACCCCCTCTTACATGATAAGAGGGGGTGCGAGTTGACGCTGAGATGGCATATCGCCAGCAATTACAGCGTCTTCCTGGTTCCCCCCATCGTCGGGCTTGCGCCCGACTCCGGCCTTTTCCCTCGCGACGAGAAATTTCTCTTGCTCGGCTGCGCTATCGCTGGGGCATTCGGCACCGGCGGAATCGCCGGAGCCTCAGCCGAAAAGACCGGAGTCGGCCGCTACGCGGTTCGGCGGCTATCGCCGCCTCCGACGATGGGGGGAACTACCAGCACGTTTCCTCGCGTTGCGAGGGAATACGTGTTTGAGCGCCACCAAAGGTGGCGACCTTTGACGGCCAGATCTGGCCGCCACTTGTTTGGGCTTCTTCTTGACCCAGCGTCTGCAGCTGGAGCCCGCCAGCAATGGCTCGCCCTACCGGGGTGGCTGGCGGGCTCCTGAGCGGCTATCCACTGGCTCTTCAGTACTGGCTCCCGCATACTGAGTGTCAGACCTCTAGTTCCAAAGGAGGCTCCTGTTTCCCTACCGGCCGTGGGTCAGCCATAACCGTTCTGTGCCGGCAAATCGTGCGCTCTTTTCTGCCCCGAGGGGGTAGCAGACGAGATCGTGGAGCGATGTCCCCTCTCGCCTTTAGAGGTGCATGGGATGGCAACAGGAGCCTCCCCTGGAACCATGAAAGACCACGTCGTCCTCGGCACCCATACCGTCCAACGCGGCACCTCTCCGGTGTTCGGTCTTTCTCATGCGGACCGACGGCATCACTGCTACACGGTAGGCCGCACCGGTATGGGGAAATCGACCCTCATCAAAAACGCGGTTCTTCAAGACATTGCGTCAGGCGCGGGTGTTGCGCTGATCGACCCGCACGGCGATCTCGCCGAGGAGGTGCTCGATCGAATTCCGGAGGATCGACACGATGATGTTGTCTACTTCAACCCAGCGGACTTGCGGCACCCATCTGGTTTGAACGTCCTGGCCTCCCCCGATGCTGAGGAGCACCACTTGGTCATCTCTGGGGTCCTCTCTGCGTTCAAACACCTCTGGCGAGACTCCTGGGGCCCCCGCCTCGAGTACGTGCTCTCGAACGCTCTACAGACTGTGGTGCTTGAGGGTAACCACTCATTGCTCGGCGTCTACCGCTTGCTCAGTGAGGCGGACTTCAGAGACCGCCTCATCCGCCGCGTTACGGACCCTGTGCTTCGTGTCTTCTGGGAGGAGGAGTTCGCCGCCTACAGTGACCGCTTCCGTGCTGAGGTGCTCGCCCCCGTTCAGAACAAGCTCGGGCGGTACCTGGCGACACCGATGCTTCGGAACATCCTCGGCCAGGTCCGGAGTACGGTGGATATCGAGCAGATCATGAACGAGGGACGCATTCTGATAGCAAACCTGTCCATCGGCCGACTCGGCGAAGACAACACCAACCTCCTTGGATCGCTCCTCGTATCCCAGATTCACGTTGCCACCATGCGCCGGGCCAAGCTTCCAGAGAACGACAGACGCGACTTCTACTGCTACGTCGACGAGTTTCAGAGCTTTGGGACGGACGCCTTCGTTTCAATCCTCTCCGAGGCTCGAAAGTACCGCCTATCCCTGTTTCTGGGACATCAGTACCTCGAGCAGCTAGATCCGGATCTAAGGCAAGCAGTGCTCGGAAACGTAGGGACCTTGCTGGTCTTCGGAGTGGGAGCACGGGATGCCGAGATTCTCGAGAAGGAGCTCCCGGTTCCGGCCCGGAGTCTTGTCGAGCTCGGGAAGTACCGTATCTGGGTTCGGTTGATGGTTGACGGAGAGACCCTCCAGCCCTTCTCGGCTGAGACCCTTCCGCCTACCGCGTACTCAACTGTCGGGAACCGTCGACGGCTGGTTCATCTCTCGAGGCGACGACATGCAAGTTCTCGTCGCTCTGTAGAGCACAGGATCAAACGCTGGCTCGGTAATCAAGAAAAGCCCGTCCACTAGGACGGGCTCGGTGTGTACTGGCCGATTCAGCCAATTGCTTCGAGTTGGGGAGCGACATCTCGATGTTCCTCCCGGAACCCTCGAATTCTGCGAGCTAGACGGTCCTGCGTCTGGACCGCGGTCATTGCCCGCGACAACTCCCGCATGAACGGGTCGTCCCACTCAACACCGCTCGGCAGGGCGTGTTTGCGGAGCAAGGCGACGAACTTGGAATCGAGATCACGGTCCTCCTTGGTGACGGAAGGACTCTCTCGGCGAGCCTCCAGGAAGTCCAGAGCTGTACTCAGCATCGACTGGGTGGAGAATAGCCGGCCGACAACGGCGGCGATCTCGCCCCTCAGCTCAGCAGATACGGTGGTTTCCTTCATGCTTTACCCCCTTTCGTGGGAAAATCAGGTTCTGCAGGGCCCCAGCACATGGCTCAGGCGCTGCTGGCTGATCCCCACTAGGGAGAGGCTCGGAAGCCACTAGCTCTATGGCGAGTATCTGTAAGTCACAGTAAATCAGGGGGTTAGGCTTGTCAAACACGTTGGAATGGTTGAGCTCACTCAACTACTGGGTTGTCACGCCGGTAGTCCTCTTGGTTCTTGTCTTCGTGGTTTTGCCTCTCTATTTCTTCTTCAAGCCCCAGCGCAAGGCCACCACCATCCGACAGCGTCCTCCCTCCCGACCAACCTACGCCAGGCGACAGGGCCGCGAGGCGGCGGACCTCCGGGTCCAGGAGAAGGATGGCCTTTCAGGTGGAGAGGCGCTCATAGCGCTCGCCGGTGTTGCTGCCTACGCCGCCAACAAGGACAAGGTCGACGACTGGGTAATCCGCCAACAGAAAAAGGGTCAGGATTTCGAGCTGTCTCAGTTAGACCACAAGATCGCCGTCGAACGGCGGCGACGGGAGCTGGAGCAGCTTGAACTGGACAAGAAGGGTCGGTCGCAAGCCCAGGCCCAATCCAGTGAGTCCAACTTGAGCGACGCTGAGCGCCTCTTTCGGAAAGCGAAGGGCGTGGACGTAACTCTCGACGAGTACGAGAGGTTGTGGAAAGAAGATCTCGCGAACACCCCTCCGGAAGATCGCGACAGAAAGGAAGCCATCTTCAAGGCCTGGAAAGAGAAGTACCAGCGCGAGCATGGTTCCTAGTCCTCACCGTGCTGGCTCCTCGGTTCTTCTTGGCCGCCGTACGACGGATGCGAAGAAGAAACTCTACTTGCCGTCCGAAGACCGGCAATACCATCTCCATGTACTCGGTCGCTTCGGTCTGGGAAAAAGCAAGTTCCTCGAGCACCTGATCCGCCAAGACATTCTCTCCGGGCAAGGACTTTGCCTCGTCGACCCGCACGGCTCCCTGTACGACGACATCGTCAAGTGGTGTGCGGCAAACGATGTCTTCAGGAGACGGAAGGTCCTGCTCTTTCACCCGGCTGAGCAAGAGTGGTCGTTCGGGTTCAACCCGCTCGACTTCAGCAACAGGAGTGCTGACGCCATCTCCGACGCGGTCGACAATATGGTGAAGGCGTGCGCCCAGGTGTGGGGAGGCGAGGACACGGACAGAACGCCAAGGCTCGCTCGCATCCTCTCAGCGATCTTCTTTGCTCTGGGTGAGCAGGGGCTGACTCTTCGGGAAGCCACTGACCTGCTAGCGCAGGACATGCCCATGCAGCGCTTGATCACGGCGAACATCGACAATCCGATTGTCCGTGAAGAGTGGGAGTACCTGCGATCGGTGCCCCCAGCGCAGTACGTTGAGCAAACCGAGAGCGCTCGCAACAGGTTGTCCAGGTTTCTGCGGAACCCGAGCCTTCGCACCATGGTCAGTCAGACGCAGGACACCATCGACTTCTCCAGCATCATGGACGAAGGCACCGTGGTACTGGTGAACCTACAGGGCCTCACGAGCGAGAATCAGCGGCTCCTGGGGTCACTGATGGTGAACGAGATCGCGACCAAGGCAGCTCTGAGGAAGCCGGACACAAGCCGGCCGTTCTTCGTCTATATCGACGAGTGCTATCAGTTCCTGAACGACGATGTCGAGAAGATGATCACCGGACTAAGGAAGTTCGGTATCCGGCTCACTCTTGCTCACCAGAACCTCGGGCAGCTCAAGCAAGCTGGTGGCGAGGCCGTGTTTAGCTCTGTGATGCAGATCGGCAACAAGGTCGTTTTCGGGGGCCTCCCGATCGCCGACGTGGAGCTCATGGCGAAGGACATCTTTCTCGGCTCCATTGACTACGAGGAGGCTAAGCACACGCTCGACAAGCCGACCGTCACCCGCTACATCCGCTCTTGGCTTAAGAGCCACTCAGACAGCTCGAGTTCGACCGGCAGCGAGGGCCTCTCTGAGAGCACTGTGGAAATGGCAGGAACAGCAGCCGACCCAGGGGCCTTGCCCCACACGGAGAGCATAGGAAGCTCTCTCGGGTCCGCTGCCACCTTGGGACAGGCATACTCGGAATCCAGTGTCTTCAGCGCTAGCGAGACCCTTGAGCCGGTGTTGGAGTCTTTGCCAACGCAGGTCTTCAGCCTGGAGGAGCAGATCCATCGTGCCATGGCCACGCTCGCGGGGCAGCCCACCCGCTATGCGGTTGTCAAGCTCGCGGGAAGACCGCCAGAGCAGATCCTCGCCCCATACGTAGAAGAGGCGGTGATCACCGACGAGTACGTGGCTAAGAAGAAACTCGAGATCTTCGAGCAGACCGAATTCGCAGTTCCGAGGACGGTTGCTGAGGAACGTCTCGAAGAGCGACGAGCCAAGCTTCTGTCGGCTGCCAAAAAGCTGGTCAATCCGCCCGAGCCCGAGGATTGGGAGGGCTAGCGCTGCCGTTCGATTCTCTGCATACTGAAGAATGGCAAAGAGGCAGCGCCAACCAAGATTCAGAAGAAAGCCGACTGCAGGGCACCGGCTGACCGACCGTGATGTTGAGATCATCAGCTTGGTTGCGAAGCACCGCTTTCTCAACTCCGATCACATCGTCGCACTCCTGGAAGCCCCGGGGCGCAAGGTCATCACTGATCGGCTGGCGAAGCTCTTTCACCACGGATACCTGACTCGGCCGAAAGCTCAGCTCAAATACTTCGGGGAAACGGGTTCGAGACCCTTGGTCTACGGGCTCGGTCGGAAAGGCTCCCAGGTCCTTTCCGAAAGATTCGGCCTCGACCACCCGACCCAGACCACATCTCACGCTCACTTCGAGCACGTCCTTCTGGTCTCTGATCTACTTGTCTCTCTCGAGACGTCCAGACGTCGTCACGGGATCGAGGTCCTCGACTTCAACGACATCCTCGCGCAGTCACCGCCTGCGACTCGCCAGAAGCATCTTCTGGGAGTCGAGAACGTATCTGGGTGGGAGGTGGACTTCATCCACGAAGACCGGAAGCGCTACCGACTGAGAATCTACCCGGACGCTATTTTCGCCGTACCGGGAAAGAGGCTTCCCTCTCTCCTATTCCTCGAGGCAGATCGCGGCACCGAGCCCCTGGTGCGAAAGGACCTCAGGCATCGCTCGTCGTTGTATAAGAAGTTCCTTCTGTACTGGCAGTCCTCGATGCGCTGGCGCGATGAGGCGGTGACGCCACCCTACGGTTTTCGACATCCACGAGTCTTGACGGTGGTCACCACGAAGCAGGCTCACCGGAGGATCAGGAACCTCCAGGACCTCGCACTCAAGGTCGCTCCTACAACGCCGGGGATGTCCCTCTTCGCTTCGCATACGGACCTTATGGCAGGTGACTTTCTCACCCATAGATGGCAGAACGCCAAGGGTGTGCCGGTGAGGCTGCTTGCAGGTAGCTAGGTCCTTCGCCGCAGTTGTCGCCTCTGCTTGACAGGCGGCCGAGGCCGCGTACTCTGAAGTGAAGTCCTGCAGCCGCGGCTACCGGTGAGGTTCCCCGCTGCAGGTTGCTTATCAGCTAACCACTTCAGCTATGTCGGATGAAAATGAAATCAGTCTCGATGTCCTTGCTCAGATGATCGCGGAGGGCTTCAATGAGGCATCCGAGGATCGAGCGGTGATGCGCGCTGTTCTCGGCGCAATGCAGGATGAGCTTGATGAGCACACCAAGCTCCTACAGCAGCTCGTGAAGTTCGACCAACTCGAAGACCGTCTCAGGGTTATAGACACGCACTTGGGCATTGATTCGCGAAAGACCGCGCCGCAGAAGTAAGCGGGTGCAGCTGCCTTGACAGCCCGCAGTTGATCCGTAATGTGAGCCCTAGACCTAGCCTTCGCTAGGGCCAGAGTTCCCACCACAACCAACCACAGAAAGGAGGCCACGTATGGCCGAACAGGAGACGTGCGTCTCCGCAGAAGAGGTGTCGATAGCGACCCGCTATCGCCTGGAGCTCGTACAGGAGCACGAAGCTCCCTATGACGAGCCGTGTGTATGCGATCGACCAGAGAGTGTGTCGAGGTTTCTCTCGACCGTTGTTGGTCCTTACGCCTACGAGGTCATGGGAGAGGTGATGCTCGACTCGCGCAATCGCGCGATAGAGCACCTCGTCGTGTTCATGGGTACGTTGAACCGTGCGGCCGTCGAGCCTCGCGGACTTCTCGTGCCAGCGCTCCTCGCGAATGCTGCCGGCATCATTCTCTTTCACAGCCACCCGAGCGGTGATCCATCACCGAGCGCCGAGGACCTGGCGTTCACTCGTCGCCTCGAGGGTGCCGCCGACGTCGTCGGTGTTCGACTTGTCGACCATCTGATCATCGGGGAGTCCCCGAAGTACGTCTCCCTCCGCCAGCGCGGGGGGTGGTAAGAGCCGGACCCCGACCACTTTCCAGAATTCAGAACAAGAAGGAGGTACCAATGCCGAAGACGCGTCGCAAGCGACGCTCCGGATGGATCGACTTTGCTGCCGTAAAGCGACAGGTCACCATGAAGCAGGTTCTCGAGCACTACGGTCTCCTGGCCGAGCTCGAGGAGAAGGACGACGGCTACTGCGGGCCCTGCCCCTTCCACGAAGGGGAAAGCCCGCGGCCGTTCCACGTTTCGACGTCCAAGAACGCCTGGTACTGCCACGGCTGCGAGGAGGGCGGCAATGTCCTCGACTTCGCCGCCCGCATGGAGGACATTTCAATCCGCAAGGTGGCCTCGACCCTGGCCGAGGTGTTTGGTCTCACAGGTGCTCAGAAGCCACGCAAGCGGCCTGCAGAGCACCAGCCGGCCAAGAACGACGCTCCCAGTGACGGTGAGAGCACATCTGACGACCCTGTCGTGAGTCCAAGTACCCCCTCTGACAGGGTTTCTCCAGCGTCCGAGGACCGTAACCGACCCCTCGGGTTTGCCCTCAGGCTCGACTCCGGCCATGAGCTGCTCGAGCCGCTCGGGTTTGATCGGGCAACTGTCGAACGCTTCGAGGCTGGTTACTGCAGCCGAGGAATCATGGCAGGGCGACTCGCTGTTCCTATCCATTCCGCAACCGGCGAGTTGCTCGCCTATGCAGGTTGGAGCCTCGAGGGTGAAGGCTGGAAGCTCCCGCCGAAGTTTGATTCGGAGCTGGAGCTCTACAACCTCCACCGGGCTGTTAACGCGAACGAGAAACACTTGGTTGTGGTAGCCGACATTCTTGACGTCTGGCGATTCTCAGGCGCCGAGAGGGTTGTTGCTCTGATGAGCGAAACGGCAAGCAATCGCCAGGAAGCGCTCATCACCGCTTTCGCTGGCGAGCTGCAACAGGTGACGCTGGCGTTGCCAGCAGGCCGAAGCCGCGATGATCTCCTTGTGCGACTGGCTTCTCAGGTCTACGTCTGTGTAACGGAGCTCTAAGCGCTTCTTGCTTGATCCTTGCGCGCCCCCGCTTCCTGGGGGCGCTTTTCCTATTCGTAGCGCTTCCTCAGTTTCGCCCACACGTGACCACACTTCTCACAATGGTAAGTATTCCACTTGCCCCGACCGGAGATTCCCAGTTCTCGGTATGTTCTTCCGTGGTACTTCAGGTCGTAAGCGTCGGGGTGGGGATCCCATAGGTCTTGGATGTCCATCCCCTTCATCTTGTTGAAATCACCACACTTTGGGCAGTGTTCATTGACCCAATAGACTCCCATTCTTGGCTTCCCTCCAGATAACTTCTAGACCTCCTGGGTAAGCTGATTTGAGGCATCCTCGAGACGGATGCTTGTTGGAAAAATCTGCGGAACGGTAGCATCGGCCAGTTTCAGAAGATCGGAAGGAGAACGCATAGCCGTTAACAGCTGGCCAAACAAGACTGTTCGACGGTCGTTGAGAGACAGCGAGAAGCCAGCTTGTTGCAGCCGTTCGATCTTCGCTCTCGCCGCTGCCAGAGCCTCCTCTTGCGTAGGTCTCTCGGCTACCTGACCCCCGTGCTTTCGACAGACAACCGCAATATCGAGTTGGATCGGCTCCTTCGCTTGGGCTTTCGGCGTTGCCACGGACATCTCTGCCTTCAACGGGTGTGCGTTCACCACCTGAAAACCTGCACCCAGAATCGACTTTGCTACAGCTGTCCAGCCCTCGTCGCGTGAGTGGTGGTAGGTGAACACAAGGAGTCCGTCGTCTCGCAGTACTCGGTTGCATTCTCGAAAGACACTCTCAAGTTTCTGCGAGAACCCGTCGGCATCAACATCCTGGACTTCCTCATCTGCTCGAGTCGACTCAGCCGGTCCCTCGCTGTTCACTTGTTGCCATGCGTAGAAGAAGTCCGCCAGCTCCGAGTAGTGGACATTGTCGAAGAAGGGCGGATCCGTTAGTACCAGGTCAACGGTCTTGGAGCCGAGCCCACTCGAAGCGGAATCTCCGCATGACAGGTAGATCCTCCGCTCTCGAGGTGCCGTACCTGTTGGCCAGTCTGCCTCTAGCTGTCCGCTAAAGGCCGGAGAGCAGACCACCGCTCGCTCTCCGTTCGTAACGCCGTTGAGCTCGGTGGGTGCCTTTTGGTAGCGAGCCGCTCTAAGTAGTCGTGTGCGGAAGAGGCCAGAGAATGAGCCTGAGCTCTTCGGAGTACCCCACAGGTTAGCCTCTATTGGCGTCCTTTCTGGCTTCAAGATGTGATGAGAGAACATGTGCCGCACGGCACCGGTTCCCTCTCCTTTGTAGGAAGCGAACATGTTGTTGAACTCAAGTACGCCGGAGAAGAGGGTCAGAAAGGCCCCTCTTCCTTTTTCTTTGGGGAGCGCTGCAATCGCCTCGTGGAGCCAACCCAACGCTAGAAGTTGGCGCACGTTGAAGAACTGCCGCCAAGCCGTGAAGCCATACGCCATCGCCTGTCGGGTGTTATAGCCCTCGCTGAGCTCCAGGCTAGGCAGCTTGAAACCTTCTCGCTTCAGCTCACTCTCGAGAATCTTCTTGCAATCGTTGTACTGAGCTATGTCTTCTTCGCTAGCTGGCAGGTACTCCTTGTCCCCCTTTTTCGTCAAGACCAGCTTGCCGTAGAGCCGGAACGCGGGGGGGCCGCCACCAGCCCTAGCAACAGCATCAAGGGCTGTGAACTGCTTGGCGCAACTGCCGCAGGTGATGCGTGACCCGCGAGCCGGCCCCTGCCGAGGATCGAACTCGTGACTACAGGCCGTGCACTGCACCAGAGTGTCTTTGTAGTGCCCCTCGAAGAGGCTTCCGCAAGATGGACAGAGAATCTGCACCTCTGGCTTACGCTTTGGATACGCGTTTCGCGCTCTGATCCACGAAGGAAACAGGTCCACGCTGTCGCTGCACAACGGGCACTGCAACTCCATGACCCAGAAGTAGTACAGAACCTGACAAAGACGTCCCAGGGAGTCCTTCGAATAGTAGAGCCGCTGGATTCTGTTCCCGACTGTTCGATCGATCTCGGCGAAGGATTCCTCTAGAAGGTCCTCATCTAACTCGCTAAAGGCGACCCTGGCTGCCTCGACTGCCACAGGGTTAATGTCACGACCGAGCGCGGTAAGACCGAGCTTGTGCGATTCACCTATGGTCGTGCCTGATCCCATAAACGGGTCAAACACCACCGTCTTCGGTAGGCTGGGCGGAGCATAGAACGAGTCTTCCAGTGCCTGATCGGCGTCCAAGGTGCTGCCAAGAGCCAAGCCTCGGAAGACCGAGCCAAGCCGCTTCGCCCACCACTTGTGTACGTGGTAGATGGGCCTGTGAATCTCCTTGCGCCAGCTCTCCCTCTTGGCGAGCAGTGACAAGAACTCAAAAGGAAACTCGTTCGTTTCGATTAGCCGTCTTCCACTCATGTGTTCTGTGCGGCCATCGCAACAGCCGTTTCTGAGGTGCCCTGCAACCGCCAAGCTCGGAACGCGTGCTCTTGACCTGCATGGGGATTGCTGACTCTCTCCGTCTTTAGTTCATTGGTCCGCAGGTCGAACGAGTATCCAACTACGACATCCTCAGCTTCTTTGCGAAGCAGCTGGCCGACCTCCGCGAATCGCTCTCCCGGCTCATCTTCGGCGGGAAGGATCATCGTCATTTCGTGCGCGAGCCCGTCAGCTAGTCTGAACGGTGTCGGGACTACGTACATTTTCCGATCTCGGATCATTAGGTCTCCGTACGTTCCGAAGCCCTTCACGCTCTTGTTCTTGTGCTCGTACTCGTGATCGGCATTCAAGAAGTCGCCGTGACAAAGAACAAGGTCCAGAACGGGATAGCTGTTTCCATCAGGCTTCTTCGGGTATCGCCCGAAGACGTAGTAGATGGATCTACCATTGTGAAAGCCTGTCGGAACCTGGCTGTTGCTGTCGAAGGTTGCGTCTCGTCCGGGATACGCAAGTCCTTTGAGTTCGTAGCCTTCTGTGTGCTGGACAAGCCGAAAATCGGGGTAGCTATTCCTACCACCCTCTTCGAAGTTGTGCTCCGTTTGTCGAAGGCGCTCCTTGAACCAGTTCTGGAAGTGAAACTCCTTGTCCTTTCGGCTCTCACGTCGAATCAGTTCGCCATCGCGAATTGCCGAAACGCAGTGACGGAAAATCTCAGGTGCAATCATGCTAGTCAGAATACCCTCTCGAAGAAGCCTGTCAATTGAACTCTCGTTCATGCGGTCCTCGAATCTGTCGGTAGTCGAAGCGGCCCGCAATTCTGGAATTGAAGTATCGCCCCTTCGAGTGCGCCGCCATCAAGCCTTCAAACTCAATCCCTGGCACCTGAAGGTACAGATAGACTCGGCCATTCTGGAAGCCGATTTCGAGAGTGTTTGAGCTCTCGTCGTAGCCAACTGAAGCGATGCTGGAAGAGCTGACCGCCTGCCGTTTCATCTCGTCGAACCTTCTTCGTCCCTACGAGGGGATCCTCAGCTGAGGATCGCCGAGGGACCGTCGCCTCTAGCCTACTCTGTAGGCTCCTCCAACCTCCTCAACTCCGTCTCTAGAGATCCAACTTTCTGACTCGCCGCCGTCAACTGGTTCAGCATAGCCTCCCTTTCCTTTTCGTACCGGTCGATGACGTGGTCCTTGGCGCGGTTTGAGATCTCTAGGTCGCGGAGCTTGAGTTCCAATTCCCTCACTTCCTTCGTGTGCGGTAGTTCGACTGGCGCGGCCCCTTTCTCGCTGTCCACCGTCTGCTCTACAGCTGGTTTGCGGTTCGCTTTCTGCTGCTCCTCAGCGATGACGCGGCTGATGCTCTCCTCCGTGATGTAGTACTTCCGGTCGTTGGAGTCATACTGGCAGTCGAGTCGGCCAATTCCTGTCGCGTCCCGGGAACACCACTTGACCAGCGTTCGTTCAGCTCGGGGCACGCCTGCAGCCTCAAAGAGCTTGACTGCCTCGCGGATGGTCGTAGTGTAGAGCTCTTCCCGCTCCCAGGGTAGCTCTGAAGCCTGGGCTTCCGTTCCCTGCGGAACGGTGCGGTTCGATTCCGCATGAAGCGGAGCTGTTCCGTCTAATACGGATCCAGTCCGTCCTGTGCCGCCTGGTTCCGCTTTGGACGGTCTTGGACCGTCCTCTTCGGAGCCTCTCTTCCGCGGGGTCTCTTCTTCTGTCGATCTGCTGGGATCCATGCCTTCATCGTACGCGGTGCTGCGAGGTTGGCAAGAGCCCGGGTGTTGATAGCGGTCAAGCTGCACAACATCGTGCCGGGTCTACAATTGAGATGATGGACAAGGGGAAGCTGATTCATCGTGCGAGGGTCGCCAAACGAGAGTCCAAGTACTTGGACTTCAAGGAGGCTTTCGATGTTGAATCCAGGGGAGAGTGGTGCGAGGTCGTGAAGGACATCGTGGCGATGGCGAACTCCGGAGGCGGAGTTATTGTTTTTGGCGTCAAGAACAATGGACGAGCGACTCGTTTTGACGATGAGGCTCTTCGTGAGTACGACCCAGCGAAGATCACGGACAAGCTCGCTCGTTACACCGGACGGCAGTTCTCGGACTTCGAGCTCCTGTCTGTCATCAGGGGACGGACCAAGAAGACGACACTTGTTGTCGGAGCGGCCTCGATGCCTATGGTGTTTGAGAAACCAGGCACGTATCGGAACGAAGCAGGCAAGGAGAAGGTCGCCTTTCAGGAGGGCACTGTCTACTTTCGCCATGGTGCGAAGAGCCAACCTGGTAACGAAAGCGATCTCAGAAAAGTCGTTGAGCGAGAAGTAAACCGTCAAAGACAAGCCTGGCTCGGGGATATCAAGAAGGTTACGGATGCACCTGCCGGAAGCGTGGTGAAGGTCTTCAAGCCGGGACTGACTGAAGGTGGTCCTGGTGATGCCCGTGTCCGGCTGGTAACCGACCCCAAGGCGGCACCCGTGAGACTCACCGACGGTGATAGGGAATTTCCACATCGATCTAAGGATGTGATTGAGTTGGTCAACAAGCGACTCGGTGAGCGATACAGGATCAACAGTCACGATATGAAGTGTCTGAAGAACGTCTTTCAGCTGTGGAGCAAGCACCCGGAGTTCTGCTACCAACCGTTTGCGACGGCAGCTCCTCAGTACAACGACGCGTTCGTAGAATGGGTTGTGAAGAGCTGGGAAAAGGACGGCAGGTTCTTTGATCTGGTGAGAGCCAAGTACAGGTCAATGCTCGAGCGGGAGCCGGCGGACGACTAGTGCCGAGCTCGAGTGACCGGGGAAACGGCTTGCTTGCAAGCGCACAGTCCACACATTCCACGCTTGACGCCCGGGCGTCCTCCGGGCACTCTGTAGGTATAAGCAACCAAGGTATGGGGGACGATTCGTACAAAGAGTTCAAGAACCAGCTTGCCGCATCCACGGCTCGCCTCGCTGAGGCGGTCGAGATGCGCGAGAAGAAGAGGAGGACCAAGCCGCCAAGCTGGGGCCCTCTTTACACGATGGTGTTCTGGCCAGTCCTCGAAGAGTTCGACCTGAAGCATACCGATTACCTGCTGGCCGACGCGATAGAGAAGCTGTCCGGAAACCACGGACCGGTACCAGGATGGTGTAACGCGTCGAAGCCGACTTTGGCGAGACTCACTCGAGTCTCGGAGAGAACCGTCTTTAACAGCTTGAAGACCCTCAAGAATCTCGAGCTTGTTGAGCACAATGAAGCTCGTCAAGACCTGCTCCGGACCACCGCGAAGTGGGACAGAGCTGTCGAGCTTTGCCGACGACGACTCCACTAGAGGCTGAAGGACGAAAGCCCTGCAGTTTTTGCAGGGTGCCTGCACCGTGGCAGGGAAGTGGGGATAAGTCGACTTACTGGATGCAGTGCCCCTGCAAAGTTTGCAGGGCCAAGGCTGCAGGTCTTGCGGCCAAGCCGCGCACTTTTTGCAGCTCTCTATTAAGTATAGATAAATATAAATAACTATAGAGACGACAAGGTATGAAGAAGGGCAGCTCTGAGCTTCAGACTATCTGGTGATCGTTCTGCCGCAACACCTCTTGTACTTGAGACCGCTGCCGCAATGGCATGGTCTGTTGCGGTTCCTCCCTTTCTTCATCGCCTTGATATGAGCTCTGGGATACTCGTACTCAGTCCCTCGAAGCTCTTTCGTCTCCAACAGGATGTTGCATTTGGCCTGAAGGTCGCGGGTTTCCTCCTCAAGTTCCTTTGACCATGCCCGGCCATCGAAGTACGCGAGGGTCTCACTTCTCTTGTCCGCACTGAAGGGCTCGGTTGCGATCCCAACCACATCTGTTACCTGTGGATACTGGAGTCGTACTACCTGGCAGTAAATGCCAAGTAGCTCCTCGCGAAGCTTCACGTACTCGCTGTAGTCGGCAAACTCGTCAGCGTCGAACGGGAGACAGAGAAAGATGTAGTGAGGTTGGTCCGGCTCATCGGGAGCAACGACACGTGCCGCGCGGTAGAGACTGTCTCCTCGCCGGAGTATGCCGATCAGTGCCTTGGCGAGCATCCTTCGGCGTACTCGGTGCTCTCGCGCCATGAACCGAAGAGCCGCCTCTCGATCTGCAAGGGACGTGATGGTAGTCAGCCGTGACGTGGTGAACTTCTCGATTAGCTTGTCCCAGGCGTAGCTGATCGTATTCGCCTTAGCGCGAGCTAGGGTGTCAGGGTTCTTTGCATAGTCCGCCCAGAAGCCGACATCGATGGCGATAAAGGTTGGGTCCTTCGGTATGTTGAAGTCATGGCGACCCTCTGTGTTCATCCGAGACAGGTACCACGCGAGAAGCTCTTCCTCGCCTGCTGCTGAGATCGCCTGGGTACCACGGAGTACATCTTCCTTCTTCGCTAGATATCTGACGAGGTCTGTGGCCGTGTCTAGGTGCCTCATCAGGAAGTCTAGATTGACGTCGTCCATAACGTGGACGAGGCCCTTGGAAGGGTCGATGTCACCCACGGTGAAGGGCCTAAACAGCGGGGTAGCCGTGTCTGTATGGGCACTCCCTTGGACCCGATTATTCAGCATGAGGCTGGGTGTTGATCCGAAAAACTCCCTGCAGGCCTCAGCTGAACCGTGGGCTACCACAATCCGGTGGAAAACCGGATCTTCAGGCAAGGGGAGCGGGAAGGGCTCGGTGCACGCAGGGTCGAGGAAGATACGCGTGGGGTGCTTCGTGATCCACCGTTCAGCTCCCCAGACTTGCTTTGCCGACTTCAGAATGGCTCTCTTGTACCAGCGAACCCAGTTCAGGGCGACATCCGGACCAGTCGGGAATTCACAGTACTTGTCCGAGAAGATGAGAACGTGCGGGTCAAACACCACAAGGAGGTCAGAGAGTTCCTTGCCCTCTGATGAGCCCCAGGTCTGGTCCCTGTAGAGATGAGGCCAGCTCCAGAGACTCAGAAAGGAGTGCCGGCAGAGCCGATCCAGGTATCTCTCGCTTGCAGTCGGCATGGTCGGGCTCGCAGTAGACCTTCCCATGGTGCACTCCTGGTGCAGTTGGCCGCAACTCCGGACAGAGATCTCAACAGAGGTCAAGAACTGTGATCCGGGCTTTCCTCAGTACCCACAGTGGTTTGGAGCCGCCGAGAGTTGGAGGGCGTTGACGTCTTTTGCTCTGGGGCTTTCTTTTAATCTGATGGTCGGGGGTTCGATTCCCTCACGGCCCACCAAGCCTCGCTGCACTCGGCACTGGGAGGAGGGCATTGGCAAGAAGAGAATTCCCCCTCCCTGGGCCCAGGTGCCTTATCGACGGGCCTGTCGGCTCAAGATGGAGGCATAGATGCGGTAGTCGTCTTGGCTGAAGAAGACCTGCATTCGCCTCGCTCCCCGCTGAGTGACGTGGTGTGCCAGTCCGGGCACAACAATGCTACCGAGACGGAAACCGGGGCTCCGACCTGGCGGAATGAGTATCCTGTCACCGCTTTCTCCGCTTTCCCCCGCTCAAGAAGCAGCAATTTCTTGTCAGGAAACCCCTCGCTACGGAAATTAGATAAGTAGAGGGGCATTCGCTTCCGACGGCCCCTGATCGGAGGAGCTATGAGGTGTTCTTCGCTGATCGTGCTGTGCTCGTGTCTCATTGCCGGTCCGGCGCTGGGATCGAGCGACTCGGCGCGAGTGGAGTTTGGAGACGTCGTGGTTGGAGTCGATGAGCTCGGGCGGGTGCTTGTTGCTTTGGACTCCGCGGCCGACAGCGACGACAAGGTCGACGAGTTTTTTCTCTTCACCGGCGAGGATCGTCTGGAGCCGACCTGGTGGGAGCACGTCGACGACGCCGTCGTGACCGTCAAGGACAGGTCGCTCAAGGTCGTCGGTCCCGACGCGCGGTTCGTCGTTCTGCTGACGGTCAGGAATCCGAAGGGCGCCTCCGGGAGCGGGAACGGGGAAGGGCCAGGCCAGGCGCCTCCGGGAGCATTCGTCTTTCGAGCGACGAATGGACTCGAGCTCGCGATGGTGACGAACAGCCCGCTTTTCGGGATCGATCACGGCGTTCACGACCACGTTTGGGACCAACTCCAGTCCTGGCCCGAGTCGTTCTGGTACGACTACCACGACCCGGCATCAGGGCAGTGCGTGAACGGTGACGACTGCGATGCCGGCGGCGAGGGCGCCAACGCGTGTAGCGTGACCTGCTCGGTCTTCTCCGGCTGCGAGGTGAGCTGCGGCAATCCGGATGACTTCGCATGCTGCAAGTGCTTCTTCTTTTTCTTCACCTGCCGCTGCCGACCGTGTATCCCCGGCCCGTGAATTCTCGGTGACAGGGTATTCATTTCGTCGAGGCCTGATCCTGGCGAGATGAGGATAAACATCCGCCAGCCGGCAATCTTGCCTGAAATTTCGACGCTTACCTTCGAGATTTCGTGGTAAGGTTCTCCGGTGATCGAGCGGTCTCATCATGTCAAGACAATCTTGGATCGGCTTCGGACGTTCCCCGTGGTTGCCATCCTGGGAGCCCGCCAGGTCGGTAAGACGACTCTGAGTCAGCAGATCGCGCGCTCTCAAACGAAGCCGTGCCATCATTTCGATTTGGAAAACCCTCCGGATCTTGCGCGTCTTGACGATCCCCACTTGGCGCTCAGTGACCTCCAGGGCCTCGTTGTGCTCGACGAGGTTCAGCGCAGGCCGGATCTCTTTCCGGTACTTCGTGTCCTGGCCGACCGAAGACCGACAAGAGCTCGCTTTCTAGTGCTCGGAAGCGCTTCGCCCGAGCTGTTGCGACAGTCGTCCGAAACCCTGGCGGGTCGGATTTCCTACTACAACCTGCCTGGCTTCTTGCTGTCCGAGGTAGGGGAGGGATCCCTTCAGAAGCTCTGGCTGCGCGGAGGCTTCCCTCGGTCTTTCCTGGCTCGGTCGCTCCGGGATAGCCGAACCTGGCGGGAGAGCTTCGTGCGAACCTTCTTGGAGCGAGATTTGCCGCAGCTAGGGATTCGGATTGCGGCGACCACGCTCCGGCGGTTCTGGACGATGCTGGCACACTGGCATGGCCAGACTTGGAATGGATCCGAATTCGGGCGTTCGTTCGGAGTTTCGGATGTCACGGTCCGTCGCTACTTGGATCTTCTGACGTCGGCACTCGTGGTCAGGCAAGCAACGCCGTGGTTTGCAAATACCTCGAAGCGCCAGGTCCGGTCTCCGAGGGTCTATCTGCGCGACAGTGGATTGCTGCATTCGCTTCTTCGAATCGACGCGCACGAGGATTTGGAGTCGCACCCCAAAGTGGGAGCTTCCTGGGAAGGATTTCTGCTCGAACAGGTGATCGGCGAGCTTGGCCTCGCGGATGACCAGGTCCATTTCTGGGCTACACACACCGGCGCGGAGCTCGATTTCTTCGCTCGGATTGGCCGCCGCCGGATCGGATTCGAGTTCAAGCGGACATCGAGTCCTAGGGTCACGGCATCGATGAGAGCGGCGCTGGAGTCGCTCGACCTCCATGAGCTGAACGTGATCCACGCGGGCCAAGAGACGTTTGCCCTGTCCAAGAAGGTGCGAGCTGTCGCAGCCGCGCGATTGGTACGCGATCTCTAGGGGGATTCGGTGGACGGCATCTTCCCCGTTTCGACCGCCAGACTGCCTGGCTAGGGGCGGATTCCTAGGGCACGCGTACCGCGGCGCAGTCCGGATCTCCCGGATTGACCGCGCAGAAATCGAGGATCGTGGGTGCGAGGTCGATCGAGGCGAGGTGCCGGCGTCCCTGCTGTTCCGTGAAGACGAGCATCTCGGCGAGGTCGGGCCGAAACGGGAAGAGTACCGGCACCGTCGCTTCTTGCCGGACCACGAGCTCTTCCCCGCGGTGGTCGGCGTCCCAGACGAAGGTCCAGCGTGGATCCCACGCGAAGAAGCGCGACAGGCTCTCGCCCTCGGAATCCCGGAGCTCGATGTCGAGAAGCGGGGGATTGCCGACGGTGTTGGGCGCGACCCCAGGGAGGATGCGAACGTTTGACAGCTCGACGTCGAAGTCGTCGCCGGTGCCGCTGGCGGTCAAGTCCACGGCGATGACCTTGGCGTCGGGAGGGTCGGCTTCGACGGTTGCGGCCGGAGGCACCGCCGGGGCGGTCTCGACCGCTTCGATCGCTACCGTCGGTTGGACGAGCTCGGTCCGGGTCGCGGCGGTTCCCAGCTCGGCCGATTCCTCGACGGCACAGCCGGCCAGCGCGACGGCGACAGCCAGCACGAACGTGCCGAGAAGCCCGGTTGGATCGGGCAGCTTCGAAAGGCTGATGTAGTCGAGCATGCGAGTCGTCACGGAAGGCTTCGGAACACGTGTTGAAATCGTCGAACGTCGGCGGGCCGGAGGGTGCCGTCGTCCACCATCAGGTCGTTCGAGACGTCACGGAAGTCGAACCGGCTTCCTGGAGGGTGATCGAGGCGAAACACCCGCCGCCGGCTCGGTGGGCGGTTCTCGGTGAAGGCGCCGCAGGCGCCCAGGAGAGCAGCAAGAGGATCGGCCCGGCAGGCCGTGCTCGACTGGGTCGCGTCGGCCGAGGCGTAGACGTTAGGGGCGAATCCGGTTTGAAAGTAGCCGCCGTCACAGCAGTATTCGTCGGCCAGGCCGAAGGGCATGTGCCCCAGCTCGTGTAGCAGAACGCCGGGAGAGTTGGCCGGAGTGCTCACCATCGGGCGCAAGATCTGGCCCTGAGGCCCGACCGTGGCGAAGTCGGCGCAGTCCCGAATCGCTTCTTGGTGCACGACGATGCCCGAGTCCGCGAAGCCGTAAGCGGTGGTCCAGTTCGACGGCGGCTGGCTGCAGCGCACCGTGCTTCCCGGCACGAAACCGTTGGCATCGGCCAGGTCCTTGGCGATCCACAGGTTGAGACGTTGTTGGTTGAGGACCAACGGAGGATTCCGAAAGAGACCGGAGCGGATCAAGAATTCGACCGCGCCGAGATAGGCGGTCTCGGACGCGGTCGAGAAGGTGTCGAGATCGGCCAGGAACACGAGGTCGAGGGCCTTGGCTGAGGGTTGATGTCTCAAGATCGGGACGGCTCGCTCGCCGGGCCTGGCCCCGACGGCTACCTGGCGTAGGCCGGTCGTGACCGTCCTGCGGAAGCGCTGCGCCTGGCAGATGTAGTCAAACCGTGTCGCGCCCGCCGGCATCATGACGTTGAGAGTGCAGGCCCCAGCGTTGTCGCAGGAGTGGATCCTGCCGGTGCCCGCGACGCCGATTTGAATGCCGTCCGCGACCACCGGGTCGAGCTGGCTGTCGAGGGCCTCGGCCCGGATCGAGACCGTTTGTCCGGGACGCGGCCAGAGTGGCGAGTGTAGGCAGCGCAATGCGAAGGGCGGCGGCCGGCGCAGCTCGACGCGGACCTGGATGCGTGCGCGGTCGTCCTGTTCGCCGGAGGCCACGATCCGCCCCCTGGCGTCAAACGGACCGGCGCAACGGCCGGTGACGTCGCCTTGGATCCGGCAGGTGCTCGGCGTCACCGTCATGTGCAGGACCCGGCCTAGGCCGGGCTGGATGTCGACCCGGTCGTCAGCGTTGTTGTCGGCATCCATTAGCTCGAGGGCGAACGGAATCGAGCGACGGTTCAAATTAACGATTCGCTTGAAGGTCCAGTACGGAGCCAGCTCGTCGTGGTCGTAGTAGACGGAGGTGGTCGGGTCGTCGCGGTTGCTGGTGACGATGCCGTCGATGGCTACCCGGACGTAGTAGTCGGCCCGGCCTTGGCGTCCGGTGACGCCGTCGTCCACCGTCTCGAGGGTGGTCAAGCGCTCCACGGTAATCGCGAGCTCTCCCAGCCTGGGACGGGTCACGACGTCGATGCGGAAGGTGATTCGGGCCCGGCCGGATTGGGTTCCGGCCGAAGTCAGGAGGGTGTTGGTCTTGCCGGTGAGGTTGCCCGAGATTCTGCCGGCCTGGGTATCGACCGAGAGATTGAGGCTCCGGCCCGGGGCTGACTTGAGGTCCACCGGGTCGTCGCCGTCGCGAAACCAGCTGTCGGACTCCCAGATCTCGATCTGGACGGGCACCGGATTGCGGGCCACGGACCGCTCCAGCGTCCAGTTCGGCGAGATCGAGGTCGCATCATCGATGTGCGGTGTCTGGACCGTCTCGCCGTCGACGCTCAGCTTGGCGTAGAAGTCGGCGCCGGCGCACGACAGACCCGCCGGATCGAGGCAGTCAAGGGCCGTGACCTGGGTGACCGTGACACGGACGACCGCCGGCTGGGCCGCCGCGGGGTCCGGGGTCACCACCGCGGTCCAGATGGCCGCCGTAACGGCGGCGCCCCTGAATCGACGCTTGATGTGCACGCTGCCCGGCCATCATCTCACTAAATCCGGATTCGGTGTCGGATTCGGTGACAGAATTCGGATTCGGTGAATTCGGATTCGGTGACAGGATACTCGTTTCAAGGGAAGGGTCCGGCCGCAGAGGGACAGTCCCGAAATATGTATCCTTCTATGAGTCGGTCGGTTGGCGTCAAGAGTTTCGTTTCTTCTTTTTGTAGTTTTCCTTAGGTTTGGATCGAGGCTTGGGACGAGCTTCTATTCGCACTCTGTAGGGTTCTTCTTTGAACCGGTGCATGGTGAGTTTTGCGTCCGTTTAGGAATCGATGCTCCCATCTGTCACACGGTGTCGGGGCCACCAAGGATACTTTCGGAGTCATCGAACCTCTCAATCCGTCCTTGCTTGTTGGTCGTCTAGTTATCTCTTCTACGCTGCCTTGGGAAAGGCTCGGAAGCTCTCACCTGTCACCCACAGCCTGTGGAGCAACACCGCGATCTTCCTAGCTAGCGCGACCACGGCCTTGCCCTTACCCAGCCTCTCGACCAGGCCCTCAGCCCATCTCTTGAGTGACGACTCTTTGCGACAGTTCAACGCCGCATGAGCTGCCTGCACCAAGAGTCTGCGCATCTCCGAGTCGCCCTCGCGAGTGATCCGGCCCCTGACCTCATGCCCTCCTGAGCTGCGAAGCGACGGTCTCAAGCCCAGACACGCTCCGACGTCGCGGCTTTTCTCGAACCGATCCGGACGATCCATCCAGCCGACGAACGCAAGGCTCACCAGAGGCCCCACACCAGGAACCGTCTGCAGCCGACGGACCAGCTCGTTTGATCTCGACTCGGAGATGAGGTCGTCTTCGAGATGGTGGATCCGATCGGTCAGCTCGCCGATTGTCGTTACCAGAGGTTCGAGCGCTCCCAACAGGCCGGCTTCGACCGACATCGACGCGTACCGAGCCACGAAGCTCTTCGCCGGACATGAGGGCACTCGGTAGCCCTGTGCCCGCAGCGTTCCGCGTACGGAGTTGATCAGCGAGGTCCTGGTCTTCACCAGACTCGTTCGGACCCGAAGACGCGTCCGAAGCTCTTGGGCCTCACCTGTGCGCTGGTAGACTGGTCGAAGCAAACCCAGATCCAACCGGCTCAAACGAGCCAGGATCTCGGCGTCGATTCCGTCCGTCTTCAGGGTCGATTCCGCGATCAGACGTACCCGGCGTGGATTGACCACCATCACCTCATGGCCGAGCTCAGACAGCAGTCGATAGACCCAGGGTGTGACCGGACCGCTCTCGAGCGTCACCTGCGAGCGTTCCCGATTGGCGAAGAACCTTCGCAGGCCCGTCTCGGTCGTCGGAACCCGCCGGCGAACCGTCACCTCACCGTCTTCTGATACGCCACACACCTCGCTGTACTTCGAGTGAACATCGATGCCAAGATACTCCATGGTCGGTCTCCTTTCTCGGCTCTGATGCCGATTCTTGGTTATCTCCAACTGGCACAGTGTCCCAGCTGGAGACCGACCGACTCATCTCATCTGTCACCGAATTCGACGATGCCTACTTGCGGCTCAGCTTGCAGACTTCGACCGGAAACGCTTCGCGGCCGATGCGCTGCTGCTGCGGCTTGTAGGGCACGTCGTAGTTGACCATGAAGCCGTGGGCGACACCGGGTCGGGCTTTGAACGGGACGTTGCGCGGCCGGAAGTACGTGCCGTCCGGGAGTACCGGCGGTGGTCCGCCGTCGAACGAGAAGCTCTCGATGGCCGTGTGCTTGAACCAGGCCACGAGTCGGGGATGGACGCAGCCGTCGCCCTCGCGCACCAGCTCGTGGTAGTGGACGTAGCCGTCATTGAAGCGCTCGAGGGCGAGCTTGGGCGTCCAGCGCGAGATGATGATGTCGACCAGAAAGAGCAGGGAGTGATCCGGGGCATTGCTGGACCAGAACCGGCCGGGCGCCCCGGCTCCCAGCGGACCGGTGTTGTAGTGGTGCCCGAAGAAGCGTGGATACCGGCCCAGCGGGGCCGAGACCGACCAGCAGTGACCGGGGATGTCCTGCGGCTGGCCGACGTTGTCCGGCGTCGAGGAGAGCTGGAGTCCCGGATCCGCGAAGTACCAGAATGTGCCGCCAATGCGAATCGGTACTCGGTGCGTGAAACCCAGCCGATCGGGTACGCCGGGATTGTCGAGGCAATCGGGGATCCGCGCCGCCTCGGCCGCCGGGGCGAACGAAGACAGAGCGAGAAGAAGAGCCAGACCGACCAGACCTAGATTTCGCATCGAATGCGGTGTCCTCCCGAGGCCAGGATAGCAAGGGCCGAGGCGCCGGAGCCTGCGGAGTATTATGCTCACCGTGCGGAGCGGCTCCGGGGCGATGCCCGACTTCTTGATTCTGGGTGCCATGAAAGCGGGCACGACCTCGGTGTACCATTACCTGCGCCAGCACCCTGAGGTGTATATGTCGCCCCGCAAGGAGCCGGCGTTTTTCGCCCTCGTGGATGGACGGGAGCGATGGGGGGGACCGCTGGAAGCCACGAGGCGCCCGGACGGTATCCGCACTTTCGAGCAGTACCGAGCGCTTTTCGCCGGACGCACCGACGAGAAGGTCGCCGGTGAAGCGACGACGTTGTACCTGTACGACGAATGGGCGGCCGAGAAGATCGCGCGATACGCCAGCGAGGCTCTGCTGGTGGCGATCTTGCGCCAGCCGGCGGATCGCGCCTACTCGGCCTATCTGATGAACTTGAGAGGCGGCAAGGAGACCTTGAGCTTCGAAGAGGCTTTGACGGCCGAGCCGCGGCGGATTGCCGAGAACTGGGGTCAGCAGTATCACTACGTTCAGAAGGGGCTGTACGCGAAGCAGCTCGAGCGGTATCTGCGCCTGTTCGAGCCCGCACGCCTCAAGGTTCTCTTCTTCGAAGACCTCGCGCGAGATCCGGCGTCGTTTCTGGTCGAGCTCTTTCGATTCCTCGGGGTTCGGGACGATTTCGAAGTGGACGTGGGCGAGCGCCACAATCGGGCCCGCATCACCCGGCTGCCCGCGGCCGAGAACTGGCTGACCACTCCCAGTCCGACGCGCTCGGCGCTCAAGAGGTTGCTGCCCGGAGGGTCGTCGCGCCGTCTCTGGGAGGCGGCGATGGCAGTCAACCGACGGCTCAATTGGGTCAAGCCGCCTACGATGCGCCCGGAGACCCGGCGCCGGCTCAACGATCGGTTCGCGGACGACGTTCGCCGGGTCGAGGCGATCACCGGCCGCGACCTCGGGCACTGGCTCGAGACGTGACCGGCGAGACGAGCGGCTCCTCGAATGAGCCGATGGTGGTGGTGGCGGGCGCCGACGAGCGCTTCGCCATCGGTCTGGCGGCGCTCGGCGTTTCGGTGATCGAGCATCGGGGCCCGAAGCGGCCGCTCGAGTTTCATGCCATCGACGCCGGACTCGAGACCGCGACCCGGGAACGGCTGACGCGCTCCTGGCGTGGCGACGGCGTTGCCGTGGTCTGGCATCGGCTGAACCGTGAGCGGCTGGCCGCCCTGGGCCTGGCCGAGTACTCGTTTCCGCTGGCGAGTTGTGTCCCCCTGGTCCTGGATCGCTTGCTGCCAGGGGATCTGGCGAAGGTCCTGTTCCTGGACGCGGACATGATCGTTCTGGCCGACCTCGAGCCGCTGTGGTCGATGGACTTTGCGGACGGTTTGGTGGCGGCGGTGCAGGACACGATGGTGCATCATCTGCACCACCACTTCGTGCCTCCCGAGATCGACGCTTCGCGGCCGCTGCCGGTCTTCAACTCGGGGCTCATGTTGATTCCACTAGACCGCTGGCGCGCCGAGGACGTCTGCGGGCGGGCGATCGACTTCGCGGTTCGCTACCGCCGGCAGTTCTGGTCGCCCGACCAGCAGGGACTCAACTGTGCACTGGCCGGGCGCTGGACGCCATTGCCTCTGGTCTGGAATCGCATGACCCACGTGCAGGAGATCCCCTCGCACCGCTCGACCTGCTTCGATGCCGACGAGTTCGAGGCGGCGCTTGCCAGGCCGTCTGTCGCCCATTTCGCCGGGGTCGAGAAACCCTGGATGCCCAAGTGCCCGGACGATTTCACTCCGGAATTCTTTCGTCTTCTGGAAGAGACGGAATGGGCCGGCTGGCGGCCGCCTCGCAGGCCCTGGTTCTCGGGACTCGTGGAGGATCTCGGGCGCCGACCGCATCGGCGCTACTTTTTCGTGCGCCGCGGCCTGCGCGCAGCCCGGCTCGAAGGCCTCTCGCGATGGCCGTGGTGGGGGTCGGCGGTCAAGATCGCCGCGCGCTATCCGTGGACGGCGGTGACCTTCCCGGCCCGGCGGATCGGCAACCGGCTCCTAGGACGCGGGCCGGGCTCCTGAGCGCCGTCCGATCGAGGGCGATTCGGGTCTAGACTCCGCTGCGCAGAATCTCGCGCAGCCGCTCGGGCGCGGCGTCGTCCCGGGCGTCGAGATGAAGCGCCGGCAGGGCTCGGACGGCTTCGGCCAGCCGGTCGAGGCTGGTCGCTCGCCGAACCGGAAGCGAGAGCAGGGTACTGAGCGACAGGGCGAGCAGAGCCTCGCGCGGGCTTGCCCGTCCAGTTGCAGGCGCGGCCTCGAGCCGCGGCAGCACCAGGACGGTGATGGCGGCGTGGGCGCGGAGCCGGCGTGCCCACCGGCTCTCCGCGAGAGGGACCCGAAACTTGTCGTCCAGCTTCGTGGCTGGGGCTACGGCGCTGGCCGCCAGCTCGGGCACCAGGTCGATCGAATCGGCCGAGAGATGGAGGGAGTTGTTGAGGCTGTGCCCGGTGAATCCGGTCGCGGCATCGCCGGTGAGAGCGACCTTGTCGTCGCTCAGAAACTCGAACCCCGCCGCCAGGCAGCGGGCGGCCAGGGTCGATTTGCCGGAGCCGCTCGCTCCCAGGAGGAGGGCTCCGCGGCCTTCGAGGGCGACGCAAGCGGCGTGGGCGACCTGAACGTTCTGGTCGCGCATCCAGACCGTGAGCGGCGTTTCCAGGGGCCGGCCACGCTCATAGAGAGATCTACCCGCAAGATCGCGAACGGCGCCCACCATGCGGCCTTCCTGGCGGTCCAGCCAGACGGCCGTCTCGATCTGGCGGTGCACGACGAAACGATCGTCGGCCGAGGTGCGAAGCGGGAACCGGTCGGCGGGGTCGAGCTCGTCGGCGAGCTCCGGCCAGCCGATTCCGGTTTCCGAGCCGAGCCAGAGGTCGATCTCGAGCGCGGGTGTCTTTGTGCGGTGGGCGGTCAGGTGGCCGAGCGGTTGGGCGAGCTCCCGTCCCAGCTCGTGGCCCACCGTCCGCACCGCCACGTGCTGTCCGGCGAGGTCGTAGTCGGCGGCGGTCGGCGGCTCCGCCTCGGTGGCAAGCGCGAACCGGCGCGCAGCTTCCTCGAAGCTCGCCGCGACCGGATCGGTTCGATTAGTCGTCGCCAAGCGGCTGTCGCATCAAGTTGTCGAGAGCGCCCGGCGTGGGGGGATCGAGGGCGAGGAGCTCTTCCATGTCGGTGAACTTCTCGAGCTCGGGCGCCCGGTACTCACCGGCGTCGCTTGGCTCCGTTCCGGCAGCCACGGGGGCGTTCTCGGGCGAGTGGCGGATGAGCTCTTCGCCCTCGAGTCGGTCCAGGAAGGCATCAACGTCGGCTGCGATGGCCTCGACTTCCCGGTCGTAGGCGGCGGCGACATGGTCGTGGATTTCGGTTCGGGTCCGGTGGCCGGTCACGGCCTCCCAGACGACCGCGCCCGAGCCGGTGAGGCTGTAGTACGCCCCAGTGTCGAGGTTGATCAAGATGGCCTCGCCGTCCAGGACCTTGGAGGCGATGGGCGGCTCGTTCGGGCAAAGGCGTCGTTCGGTCTGGTTCATGAAAGAGGTCTCCTGGAGAGTCTTCGGTACAGGTCGCGGTAGCGTTCGACTTGGAGGTCCCAGTCGAAAAGCTTCAAGGCGCGCCTTCTTGCGGCTTCGCCTAGGCCGCGTGCTCCGTCGGGATCCGCCAGCAAACGCTCGACTCCGGCGGCCAAGGCCCCAGCATCGCGCGCGGGGACGAGGATACCGGTTTCTCCGTCGACGACGGCCTCGGTCAGCCCGTCAACGGCGGAGGCCACCACCGGGCGAGCGGCCAGGGCGGCCTCGATGGAAAGAAGCGGCAGCCCTTCCGGACGGCGCGACGGCAGGAGCACGACCGCAGCGCGTGCGAGCCAGGCCGCGGCCGCGTCCGGCGGCACCGGGCCGACGAATCGGATGCGCTCGGCCGCGGGCGATTCGGAGACGCGGGACTCGAGCGCGGCCTCTAGCGGGCCGCCGCCGACGATCGCCAAACGGGCCGCGGGATGCCGGCGGGCGAGGAGCTCGAAGGCCTCGATGGCGAGCCGGTGTCCCTTGCTCGGGACCAGACGTCCGATGGCGAGAAGGAGGGGCCGATCGAAGGATGGCGGTTCGGGCTTCGCCGCGGGTAGGCGGCAGCCGTTGTAGACGCACGAGCTGCGGTCCGCGATTGCCGGCTCGATCTCACGCAGCCGTTCGAGCACCCGGCGGCTGCAACCGGTCACCCAGTTCGAACTCTGGAGCGTCCGGCGGGCCAAAGTCCCGGGCCGAAACTCGACTCGTCCCAGCCCGTGCATCGTCAGCAGGGTTGGGCGTCCGTCCGTCCGCGTCCGCTGGTGCCAGAAAAGCGATGGATGGATGGCGTGGACGTGGACGAGGTCGGGCCTGAATCGCGCCTTGATCGCCCGCACCCGGCGCGTGAGATCCTGAATTCGGCCCGGATCCCGCACCGAGAGCGCTTCGTGGAATGGCAAACGATGGACCGGGTAGGCGGGGCTCGCCCCGGGATCTCCGGAGTCCGGGGGGGAGCCGGAGCCGTCGGTCACGATCGCGATTTCGTCGCCGAGTTCGATGAGGCTCGCCGCCAGGCCCGAGGTGATCGCCTCGACACCGCCACGGCTGGGCGGAAACGCGCCGGTCCAGATCAGGATTCGCATGGCGGGGGCTGCAAGATCCGAGGGCTGCCCGGTCGGCTTCGGTAGGATGCTCGGCTGAGTTGCAGCGTCATGACCGATTTCCGTGTCAGCGTGATCATCCCGGTGTGGAACGGCGAAGTGTACCTCGGCGAAACGATCGAGAGCGCGCTGGCGCAGACCGTGTCGCCGCACGAGGTGATCGTCGTTGATGACGGCTCGACCGACGGTTCGGCGGCGGTGGCGGAGGGCTACCGCGATGCCGGTCCCGTAACCGTGGTGCGCCAAGAGAACCGGGGACATCCGGCCGCGTTGAACCGCGGAATCGAGGCTTCCAGCGGCGACTTCCTGGGATTCCTGGACGCCGACGATCTCTGGTTCGAGCCGAAGCTGGAGCGGCAGTTGGAGTGCTTCGCCGCCGACCCGGATCTCGACTACTGTGTTACAGGACTTCGCAACTTCATCTCGCCCGACCGCGCAACCGCCGACTGTCTGCTGGATGCGAAGCTGCTCGCGCCGCAGAGAGGCTATGGGGTCCAGACGTTGCTTGCGCGGCGGCGGGCCTTCGACCGGGTTGGCCTGTTCGAGCCTGAGCTGCGCCACGCCGCCAAGACCTCCTGGTTCCTGCGGGCGCGCGATGCCGGTGCGCGGGGAGCAGAGATCGAGGAGGTTCTGGTGCACAGGCGTCTCCACGGCGAGAACATAAGCCAAAGCCAGCGCGGGGAGAGCCTCGATGAGTACCTGACCCTGCTCAAGGCGCGGCTGGATCGTCGCCGGAAGGAGGCGACCGGCGGGCCGGAGTCGTGATGGCAGACGGAATCAGTTGTCTTATCCCCGCCTACAACGTCGAGCGGTACCTAGGAGCCGCCATCGACAGTGTCCTGGCGCAGACCGCGCCGGCGGCCGAAATCGTGGTCGTGGACGACGGTTCGACCGACGGCACCGCCGCCGTCGCCGAGCGCTACGGCGATCGCGTCCGTTTGGTCCGGACGCTCCACCAGGGCTACACGCGAGCTCGTGACGCGGCCCTGGCGGCCGCTCGCGGGTCCTTCATCGCATATCTCGATGCCGACGATCTCTGGCTGCCGGGCAAACTGGAGCGACAGCTCGAGGTCTTTGCAGCCGATCCCGTGCTCGACCTTTGCGTGACCCGCTTCGTCAACTTCTGGGAGCCCGAGCTGGCCACCGAGGAAGCGCGCTACCGGGGTCACCCGCTGGCCGAGCCCATGGCCGGCTACGTGGTGCCCACTCTGCTGGCGCGCCGGGAGGTGTTCGATCGGGTGGGCGGGTTCGCCGCCGCCGGCAGCGACACCGGCTGGTTCGCCCGGGCCGCGGCCGAGGGCGTCAAGATCGAGTTCCTAGAAGATGTCTTGATGCGCCGGCGCTTTCACCCTGGCAACCACAGCCGCACCGAGCTGCCCGCGCGGAGCCTCTTCGACTTGATCAAGATCCGGCTCGATGCGAAGCGCGGCTCGCGGAGCGGCTGAGTCGGGAGCGGAGGGTGGGGAGCTTGCTGCCCGAAAGTCCTTCGAAGCATCTGCTGCGTGCGCTCCTGCTCGAGGGCGATGCGGCCAGGGATTCATGGAGCGCCTGGCGGGAGCGGGTTCGGGATCCCCTGGCCCTGGTTCGGGTCGAGGCGACCGACCGGCATCGAGCCCTGCTGCCGCTGATTGCCTTGCGTCTCGAAGATGTGGGCTTCGCCGCCGACCCAATGCTACGGACGGTCGTCCGGACCGCCCTGGTGCGCGAGGAGCTGCGTCACCGTACATCGCTTGGTTTTTGCCGGCGCCTGGCCGGAGGGCTCGCGGCCGCCGGGCTCGAGGTGATCTGGTCGGACGGTCCGCTTCTGGCCGAGGCCGCCTGGCCTCACCCGGGCGCCCGCCATTCCCCCAGGCCCCGGCTGATCGTGCGGGAGGCCGAGCTCGGTGCCGCCGCTGCCGTCCTTGCCGTTCAGGATTTCGAACCGCGGCGCCGGCAGGGCGGCCGTGGGCCGGTGTCCTTCGAGCATTCCTCGGGCTTTTCGGTCGTTCTCGCCAGCTCGCCCAGCGTCATGCCGAGCTCGGTTGCAAACGATGCCGCCGCCTTCGAAGCGATGCTGGTATCGGCGGTTCGTGGGGCCTGGGGAGGCGTCGAGGCGTTGACGCCGGCACCTGCGGACGCCTTCTTTGAGCGCCTCCTTGCCGCGGCGCTGGGAGCCGCGCGACACTCGTTGCTGTGGGTGCCCGATCTGGTGTTTCTGGGTCGCCGGAGTGACTTCGCCTGGAACCGGTTGCGGGAGCTTCAAGAAGCGAGCGCCGTGTCGATGCGCTGGAGCCCGGTGCTCCGGTTCCTAGGAGGCTCGTTGGAACTGGGGGTTCCCGAAGCGGTTTTGGCCGCCTCGGATACGGCCGCGCGGACGTCCCGCCGGGACTTCGAGCAGCTGTGGCGCGAGGTGCGGGTGAGCGAGCCGCCGGGAATCGCCGGCCTTCTCGGGTCGGCTCCGGGCTGGCTTGCGGGCACGCGGCGGGCGTGGTGGATCGGCTTCCCGAGCCGGCAGTTTCTCGAGGAGGCGTACGGGGGTGATTCCGAGATCGATGCGGCCGGCGGTTCGCCGGGTGGCCTAGAACCCGCCGGCTTCGGATCGTGGGGTCGCGCCTGGTCTCAGTGGAGGCGGCGCTTGGGCCGGTGGTTGGCCGCACGGGGTCAGAGGCCACGGTCGATTGCTCCGGGCGCGCCTGGAGCGCCGGTCGGAGCCGTTGCACCCAATCCTTCCGCCCGGCCCGTCGGCGCCGCCTGTGCGTGGGCGCGGCACCTGCCCGACAAGCGCCACCAGCGGCTCTTGCGAGCATGCCTGGCCGAGAGTGCTGGGGAGCTTGCCGAGCGACTGCGGGCGCTCGACGGGATTGCCTTGGATGGGCGCTCAGTCCAGCTCCTACCGTTCCTCTACCGGCAGCTCGAGGACATCGGGGTCGGGCTCGAAACGAGCTCAGGCGGGCTGCTTGCGGAGCCGGCCAAGGCGGCCTACCGAAGAAGCTGGATGCAGGCTCGGATCCACGAGCGCCACCTGACCGAAGCGCTCGACTGCCTGGGTGGTGCGGGGCTCGACGCGCTGGTGCACAAGGGTGGCGCCCTGGCCCGGCTGGCGTATCCGGAGCCCGCCTGCCGGCCGATGGCCGATGTCGATCTCCTGGTGCGTTGGCCCGACCGCTGCCGTGCGGTGGCCGCGCTCGAGGCCGGCGGCTGGCAGACGACCGAGACGCTGAACCGGGACGTGGAGGTCAAGCATTCGACCATTCTTCGCTTCCGAGAGGGGCTCGAGCTCGACTTGCACTGGAATCTGCTGGTGGATCACCAAGGCTCGGCATCGGATCGCTGGTTTTGGGACGGCTCGGTGCCGCTGGCGTTCGGGGTTATCGAGACGCGCACGCTGTGCGCTACCGATCATCTATTCCAAACGCTGATTCACGGCGTCGCCGACATCGAGGCGCCGAGCTTCCGCTGGCCGCTCGACGCCGCGCTCCTGGTTCGGAGCCACGCTATCGATTGGCAGCGGCTGGCGAAGCTCGGGTCCGAAGCGCGGCTCAGCCTGGTGTTGGACGAGACGCTGACGTTCCTGAAGGAGGCTCTCGAGGTCAGCTTGCCGGCCGAGGCGCTTCCTGGCCGCCGGCGGGCGTCGTTGTTCGAACGAGTCGAGTTTCACGAGCGGCGCAGCCGGCTACGGCTTCTAACGATCCTGTGGCGCTATCTGAGGCGGCATCGAGACCGATCCGGCGTTGTCAACGCCATTCGGTTCCCCGCCTATCTGCGCCGCTACTTCGACGCCGAGAGCTTCGTCGGACTGGCTGTTCTGAGCGTCCGGAAGTTCTTCGAGCACGTGCGCTCGGCGCTCGGCGGAGACGAGAGCCGAGATGCCCGGTCGGTGCGTTAGCGGCCGGGCACTGGGGCCGGCTCGATCGGCCGGCCGTCGAGACCGTCGGGCAGCTCGACGCCCAGCCGGCTGAGGACGGTCGGAGCGATGTCGAGGATGTCGATGTCCTCGACCAAGTTGGCGCCGGCGCCGGCCGCGGCGGAAGCGCTTGCCGGATCGTTCGCCCCGGTTCGTAGCATCCAGAGTCTCGAGTTCGACGTGTGGTCGCCGGTTCGAAAATGCACTTTGGGCCGATGGAGACGGCCAACGGTTTTCGATTCGATGGAGTCGATGGGTCCGATGTCGTGCCGAAAGTCCACGAGCAGGTCCGGCAGGTTCGGGTGATAGTCGCTTCCGAACGCCTCGCTCGCCCTGGTTACGCTCTGGACGACCGGCAAGCCGGTGCGCACGTCTCGCAGCTGGCGGACCTCATCTTCGATTCTTGTCAGGATGCCTTCGGCCTCGGCACCGGGCTGGACGCGGCCTTCCGGCTCGCGCCCGCCGAGGTTCAGACGGAAGGCTCCGATTCTCTGATTCGGGATCGCGATCGCCTGGACCTCCGCTCCGGCGAAGCCCCGCATCCGGGCGTGGTGCCCGAGTCCGAACCGGTCCATCGTGTCTTGCGGAAGGACATGGCGTATGGCCCGCTTCAGGCTCCGGGGCGCGAGCACCGAGAGCTTGAGCCGAAGCGTCCGGCCGCTGCCGAGGCCGAGCCGCTCGCAGAACTCGGCCATCATCTCCTGGGCACCGCCAAAGCGCTGAAAGCCGTGAGTCGCCAAGACGAGCACCTCGGTGTCGTCGCCGGCGCGGTCGAGGGCTGTCTCCAAACTCCGATCGATGGCCTGGTAGATCTCTCGCAGGTAGCTCTTGTGCCGGTCCCCAACGCCCGGCGGCTGGAGCGGGTGGCCGTCTTCCCAGAGATGCCAGAAGCGGTGTCCGGCGACGTGTGCCTCGGAGGCGGTGAGGATGGCGAGGTCCCAGTCCTCCGTCTCGAGGAACGAGCGAAAGAGTCGTTCCTTGATCTCGACACCGCGGAGCAGATCGTCTCGCAGCCGGGTGAGATCGCCAAGCCTGGGTGGGTAGAGATCGCCGTTGACGACTGGATAGGGACCGTACTCGTCAAGAATCGCGTTCAACCGGCCGGGCGGTACCGTTGCCGGACTCGACCGCGCGTAGTGCATTCCGTATTCCTGGAGTTGAAAGCCCTCGATCTCCCGGTCGATCGTGCCGCCAGGCAAGTCGACGAGCAGCGCCCGGTGCCCCTGGCGGCAGGCTGCGCGCCAGAAATAGGGCCGGGCGTGCAACTCGGCAAAGGTCGGCTCCCGAGCCGTGGCCTCGCCGCTGTGCAGGTGCTCGAGGACGGTGAGGTCTCCCGTACGAACCACCGAGCGTCCGGTCAGAAGCTCTCCAAAGATAGAATCCGGAAGGAAATCGACCCGGTTCTGGACCCGGAACTCGCGAGCCGAGCGCCGAAGTCGTGCGATCTGGGGCAGGTAGCCTTCGTCCGACCAGCGCTCGAGCAGGTCGGGCTCGAGGGCGTCGAGAAGGTAAACGAGAACGCGGCGCGACAAGGCGTGATGATACCTGGAGGAGACCGTACGGGGACGGCGGACCGCCGTGCCTCGGACCAGATGGTTTCGGTGATCTTGCCAGTGCTCGACGCGGCGGCGACGATTGAGACGCAGCTCCAAGCCCTGGCCGCCCAGACCTACAGCGGCGGCTGGGAACTGGTGGTCGTTGACAACGGCTCGACCGACGATTCGATGGCCCGGGTCGAGCGCTGGCGGGCCCGGCTGCCTCCGGTTCGGTTTGTGGACGGCTCGAACGCACCCCGGTCGGTGGCGGCGGCAAGGAATCTGGGAGTTGCTCGAGCTCGTGGTGTTCTGCTCGCGGGCTGTGATGCCGACGACCGGGTCACGGCGGGATGGCTCAAGGCGTTGGTCCGCGCCTTGGAGACCGCCGATCTCGTCGGCGGCTACCTTTCCGATCAAGAGCTCAATCCGTCCTGGTGCCGTTGGGACGTTCCTTGGCCGGAGGACGCGCTGCCCCGGTACCTGGGTACGTTCGAGTTCGTAAGCGGCGGCAACTTCGCCGTTCGTCGGGCAGTTTTCGACGAGTTGGGCGGGTGGCACCATGGCATGAGTCCAGGCGAGGACGTCGATCTTGCGATTCGGGCGGCCCGCAAGGGATTCCGAGTCCGGTACGCGCCAGGTGCGGCGGTTCACTACCGGCACCGGCAGACGGGGTCCGGGATCGCCCGGCAACAGTTCGGTTACGGTCGGGCTCGAAGACGCCTCTACCGGCGGCACGGCCGGTTCGTAGCCGAGGCCGGGATGCCAAGGCGCGCCGCGAGGCTGAGCGGACGCGCGCTACGCGGCCTGCTGGGGGCGCCGGTTTCGCGGGCGAGCCGGATCCGGTTCTTGCGTGCCACCTGCTGGGCCGCGGGTTGGGCGGTGGAGAGCGTTCTCGGTCCGAGGAATCCGTGATTCACGATCTGTCGAGAGGGGAACCGTCGGCCCGGCTTGGCGCCGACGTCTGCATCGTCGGCGGCGGCATGGCCGGGATCGTCCTGGCGCTGGAGCTCGAACGGCAGGGGGCCGAGGTCCTCCTGCTCGAAGGGGGTGGCAAGCGTCCAACCGCCGAACAGCAGGAGCTTTATCGAGGCACGACGTCGGGCCTGCCGGCGTATCCACTCACCAGGAGCCGGTTTCGCGGGCTGGGTGGCTCGAGTTGGGAGTGGGCCGGCCGCCTGGTGCCCCTCGACGATGCCGACTTTCGGGGCCGCCCCGATTGGGCGGCCGCCTGGCCTTTCGGACGGGAGGAGCTCGATCCGTTCCTCCGGCGGGCCCGCGCGGTCTTCGAGCCGGCCGGAGACGCCGAGGCTGGACGTGGGGCCGCTCGATCCGCCGTCGAAGACCTGGCGGTTCCAAGGCTGGCGCCCCGCTGGGTGGACATCCGGCCGGTGCTTTTCGGCCGGCAGTTCCGGAATCCTCTAGAGAGGAGCCGGCACACGACCGTATTGCTTGGGGCGCAGGCGACGCGGTTGAACCGTGCTTCCCGCACCAGTCGGCTGGGGTCGGTCGAGATCGCGACACCCGACCGGCAGAAGCTGGAGGCCCACGCGTCGGCCTTCGTCCTGGCGGCCGGCGGCATCGAGAATCCGAGGCTGCTCTTGGTTTCCGGGCTGGGAGGCGAGCAAGTAGGACGCTATTTCATGGATCACGCGTTTCTCGACTCGGCCGAGCTTCGAGACTTCGACTTCGAGCGCTTGCGCCCCTTCACTTGGGACGCCGAGTCAACCGGTCATGGGGTGTTGACGTTGGCGGAGGCACTCGTTCTGAGCGAAGGCATCGGCAACTGCGCGGCCTATCTGGTCCCCAGGTACGGATACATGGAGGCAGGCCGGTACGAGGCGGCCTCAGTGGTGGCGGCGCGGGAGTTCCGCCAGGCCCTGCGGCGGCCGGACTGGCGGCTCGCTGTCCGGCGGCTGGGCCCGGCGCTGCCCGCCCTTCCCGCGACGGCTTCGATGCTATGGCGGCGCCGGCGGGAGCGGCACCGGCCTCCAGAGCGCCTGATCGTTCGTACCGCCCTGGAGCAGGCGCCGAATCCCGGGAATCGCGTGACCCTGGGAGGCGAGCTCGATCGGTTTGGCGTGCCGCTGCCGCACGTTCACTGGCAAGCCGTTGACGCCGATGCGACGAGCTTTCACCGCTTTCACGAAGTGCTGGAAGAGGAACTCGCCGGAGCCGGCCTCGGCGCGCTGCGCCGGACCTTCAACGGTGACGGCGATGGCGGCGGCCGCCGCTGGCGGGATCTGGTGCAATCCGGCAAGCATCACATGGGAGCGACCCGGATGAGCTCGGACCCAGAGCTGGGGGTCGTGGATGCGGACTGCCGGGTCCACGACCTCGAGAATCTCTTCGTTGCGGGCAGCTCGGTCTTCCCGACCTACGGCTGGGCCAATCCGACCCTGACCCTCCTGGCGCTGGCCCTACGGTTGGCCGATCGGCTGGCGGCGGGAAAGGGTTTAGGAAGCTAATCGAGGCTCGAACGCGCTCTGGTAGCGTGCGCGGGGATCCATGGAGGAGGCAACCAAGAGCGTCGGTCTGGCATCCTGGCTTCGAACCCTGACCGCCGGACGAAGCGCCCTGCTGGTCGCGGTGATCGTAACCTCGCTGGCCGCGTCGCTGACCGAAGGACTGGGGGTCGGTCTGGTGGTCTCGCTCGTCGACTCGGCCCAGGGAGGCTCGAGCTGGCTTGCCCGGATGCCAGGCGTCTCCGAGCTTCTAGAGCTTGCCGGCCGAAGCTCCCTTGCCGGTCGGGTACGAATGGGCGGCGCGATCCTGATGGCGATCCTGATCGTCCGCGGCGTTCTCTACGCCGCCAGCCGGATCTCGGCCGTGTGGCTGGAAGAAGGGGTCGTGCGCGGGCTGCGTGAACGGCTCTACGGCGCCCTTCTGGCGCGCGATCTGACCGCCCACGCGGGCGAGCCCGCCGGACACCTCTTGACCGCCCTCAACAAGTACTCGACCGACGCCGGCCTTGTTGTCCGTATGACCGCGATGGCCGTCGTCGACGTGGCCACGATTCTGGTCTACCTCACGGTGCTGCTGGTGGTGTCCTGGAAGATGACCTTGATCGCGGTGGGTCTCCTCGGATTGTCGTCGGTAGCTGTGCGTGGGGCCTTCAAGCAGCGTCAGGTTGCCTCTGGCCGGCGGGTTAACCGGGCCGAGTCCCGGCTCAACGCTTTCGGCCTCGAGACCGTGGCGGCCTTGCCCCTGGTACGCCTCTATCAGCTCGAGGACCGGTTTCGCTCGCGCTTCGCCGGGTTGACGTCCGAGCGCGAGCGTTCGGCGCGGCGACAGGGCGTCCTGGCTCATCTGAACCGGCCGCTCTTCGTCTCGGTCAACGCCTTTGTGTTGTGTCTTCTGATGATCGGCAGCACCTGGGTTCTGTCGGATCGGCTGGAAGCCTCTCTCGGGTTCATGGGGCTCTTTCTGGCCGTGGCGCTGCGCCTGCTGACGCCGGCCTTGGTCGTGGCCGATCTGCGGGGACGGCTGGCGACGCTCGTGCCCAGCGCCGGCTCGTTGCTCGAGATCCTGGAGGGCGATGCCGAGCCGCCGCCGGTTCGCGAGGAGGCGGTGCCGTTCGCCGGCCTGGAGCGGGAGGTCACCTTCGAGGCTGTCTCGTATCGCTATCGTGGGCGCGACGAGGCGGCACTTCACGAGGTTGGGTTCGCCCTGGAGCGGGGCACAACCACCGGCCTCGTCGGTCCGTCGGGCTCGGGCAAGTCGACCGTCGCCAACCTGCTGGCGGGTCTGTTGGCATGCGACACTGGGCGGATCTTGGTCGATGGGGTGAATCTCGCTGCAATCGACCGGACCCAGTGGCTCGAGCGGGTCGCGATGGTGCCTCAGGACACCTTCCTGTTCCATGAGACCGCGCTCGAGAACATCCGGCTGGGGCGCCCCGACGCCAACCTCGACGAGGTGCGCGAGGCCTGCCGCCGGGCCCACGCACTCGAGTTCCTGGACCGGCTGCCGGAAGGTCTCGCCACCGTGGTTGGCGAGCGCGGCTCGCTGCTCTCGGCGGGGCAGCGCCAGCGCCTTGCGATCGCCCGCGCGATCCTGCGCGATCCGGAGGTCTTGATCCTGGACGAGGCCACGAGTGACCTGGATTCCGAAAGCGAGCGCAAGATCCAGGAAGCCCTGGCTGAGATGCGGGGCTCCCGAACGGTTCTGATCGTCGCCCACCGCCTCGCCACAGTGCGCGACGCCGACAACCTGGTCGTCCTCGAGGCCGGGCGGGTCGTTGAGCAGGGGAGCCACGAGCGTTTGATGGCGGTTCATGGGCCCTACCGTCAGCTGGTGGAGGCTCAGGCCGGTCCACAAGGGAGCGAGACGCGGAAGAGGCCCGTCCAGCCACCGGCCGGATGAAGATCCTTCTGTGCCACAACTTCTACCGCACGCCTGGCGGGGAAGACCGGGTCTTTCGCGACGAAGCCGCGCTGCTCGAGGCCGGCGGCCACGAGGTCGTCCGCTTCACCATGAGCAACCGGGACGTCGAGGAGCGACCGCGCGCCGCCGTGGCTCTGGGCTCGATCTGGAATCGGGAGAGCGCCCGCTGGCTGGGCCGGTTGCTGGATCGGGAGCGTCCCGACGTGTTCCACGCGACCAACCTCTTTCCGCTGTTTTCGCCCTCGGTCTACGATGTCGCCCGCGCTCGCGGCGTGCCCGTGGTCCAGTCGGTCCACAACTTCCGCTGGCAGTGTGCCAATGCCAACTTCGTGCGCGAGGGCTTGCCTTGCGAGCTCTGTCTGGGAAAGACCCTGCCCTGGCAGAGCGTGGTGCATCGCTGCTACCACGGCAACCTGGTGCAGAGTGCCGTCGTTGGGGCGATGCAGGTGATTCATAATCTACGCGGAACGATACGACGCAGGGTCGATCGCGTCATCGCGCTCTCGGAGGCGTCGAGGGACAAGCTCGTCGAAGGCGGCTGGCCGGCGGAGCGCATCGCGGTCAAGCCCAACTTCCTGGCGCCCGATCCCGGCCCCGGTTCGGGTCCCGGTGTGGATTCAGAGACTAGGACTGGGACGGACGCGAGGACGGGTGGCCGGGGCTATGCGCTCTTCGTCGGGCGGTTGGTGCCGGCGAAGGGCGTGCAAGTGCTCCTGGCGGCCTGGCGCGATGGAGCACCCGGGATGCCCCTCAAGATCGTTGGCGACGGGCCGCTGGCGGACGAGGTGCGCTCGGCCGCGGAGGCCGATCCGGCCATCGAGGTGTTGGGGCCGCTCGACCTGGCCCCGGTGCTCGACCTCATGGGTGAGGCGGCCTGCCTGGTCGTGCCGTCGATCGCCCACGAGAACTGCCCGCGAGTCATCATCGAAGCCCTCGCCAAGGGCACGCCGGTCGTGGCCTCCGATTCCGGGGCTCTCGCCGAACTCGTGGACGACGAGATTGGAGCGCGCTTCGAGCCCGAAAGCCCGACCGCCCTGGCTGCTGCCGTGCGTCTCCTGAGCGCCGATCCCCAAGGCCTGGCGGCTCGCCGCGCCGCCGCACGCCGTCGTTTCGAAGACCTCTACACCGGCGGACGAAACCTCCGGATCCTCACCGAGATCTACCGCCACGCCGGCGCCGAGCGCGCCTGACCCAGCTCTTGCCGGGCTCTCGCCCGGCCCTCGTCCGGCCCCGGCCCGGCCCTTGTCCGGCGGAGCGTGACGGACCGCGAAGATCGCCCCAAGACTCTGCTATCATCCCCGCCGTCGCGCCGCGGCGCCTACCTGTCCCCATCGTCTAGCCTGGCCTAGGACTCCAGCCTTTCAAGCTGGCAACACGGGTTCAAATCCCGTTGGGGACACCACTGCCTTCGGCAGGGTTGCCCCCTCCGGGATTCGGAGGTCAGCGAAGCGATTGCATCGCTCCGCTTCGTAGCAAATCCCGTTGGGGACACCAAGTCACTGTATTAGAGTGACTTGTCGAGACATGGTGTACGCGGTTAGGACCCGAAGTAACTACTACAAGTTTCGGAGAAAACGGCTTAACTCGCTAGTTTTTGGTTACCACTATGGTTACCACTTTCGGCTAGACTCATCTGTGGTGGCCGATGGAGGAGCCCTCCTGATGTAGCGGTCGAGCTCCGTCTCGACCGTCTTTTCACACCGAAGGAGGAATGACTCCTGACGTAGCGGCCGACCTCCGTGTCGGCCGTCTTCCCTGGAAGGAGCCACGGATGCCCCGAGAGAGCCAGGACCTCACCAAGCGCGAGCTCGACGCCTTCGAGCGTCCCGGTATTGGTGATTCTCGGGGAGGCCGACGACATTACGCCTCCGAAGGACTGCGACAGGATTCTGGAACGTCTGCCCCACAAGGCACGGCCCGAGGTCCGGCGCTACGCAGACGCTCGGCATGGGTTCGACCTCACCGAGGGGCCGGAGGTTTTGGCGATCGGCGGGGGCATGACCGTTGGCCGGAATCCGAGCGCGGGTGAGGAAGCCTGGGAGGAGATCTTCGCTTTTCTGAGAAGGTAGGCGCGAGATTAGCGGCTACAGGCGGGACGAACGGTCGCCGTCTCGAGTCGTTGCGCTAGGTTCGGGCCACGGGCCCTGGAACGGGCAGGCCCATTCAGCATCCGGGGAGATAGACTGGATCCTCAATTCGAGAGCGAGCCTTGGCAGGTGTCCATCGAGACTGGACAACAAGTGTTGCACTACCGTCTGATCGAGAAGATCGGCGAGGGCGGGATGGGGATTGTGTGGAAGGCGGAGGACACCCGACTCCGAAGATGCGTGGCGCTCAAGTTCGTTCCTGAAGAGAGGGCGCGAGACAGAGACGTCGTAGATCGCCACCTGCGCGAAGCGCGCGCGGTATCGGCTCTCAATCACCCCGCCATCTGCTCGATCTACGACATCGGAGAGTGGAAAGGTCGACAGTACATTGTCATGGAGTTGCTGGAAGGTCGATCGCTGCTGGAGCAGATCCGCGGCGCGCCGATGGGTGTTGAAGCTGTCGTCGATCTCGCAATCCAGATCGCTGAGGCCCTTGTCGCCGCGCACAGCAAGGGAATCGTCCACCGCGATCTCAAGCCGGCCAATATCTTCATCGTCGATGACGAATCGTCGGCACCGCGCGCGAAGATGCTGGATTTTGGCCTCGCCAAGCTTGCAGTGGACTCGGCAGTCGGGGCCGATGACGAGACGCGGACCGCGCTGGCAATGACCACGCCGGGATCGGTGATGGGCACGATCTCCTACATGTCGCCCGAGCAGGCGCTGGGGAAGGTGGTCGACCACAGGTCCGACATCTTCTCGCTGGGTGTCGTGCTGTACGAGATGCTCACCGGTAAGCGGGCTTTCGAGGGCGATACGTCCGCGGCAGTGTTCGATGCGATCCTCAACCGGTCACCGACCGCTCCGATCGAGTTCAATCGCGAGGTCCCGAGCGAGCTCGAGCGCATTCTCAACAAGGCACTGGAGAAGGACGCCTGCCTGCGGTACCAAAGCGCTGCAGGACTGTGCGCTGATCTCAAGCGATTGCGGCGCGACGGTTCTGGGTCCGGCGCAGCGGTGCCGACACAAGCCGTTTCCCCAGACAGGCTCGCCGTGGCCGTACTCCCCTTCAAACTCCTGTCCGGGGAAAGCGAGGACGCGTTTCTCTCTCTCTCGCCCTCGCCGAGGCCGTATCGCACGGACTCAGTCTGAACCGGGAACTCGTGGTTCGCCCCACGAGCGCGGTCATGCGGTATGCGGAGCAAGACACCGACCCGACTCAGGTCACCGGAGACCTCAACGTGACGGTCGTTGTCGAGGGAAGCATCCAGAAGCTGGGATCCAATGTCAGGGTCCAGGTGCAAGCATGGGACGCATCCAGTGATTCGACAGTTCTCTCCGTCAAGGCCGACGGGCACATGAACGAGCTCTTCGACCTCCAGGATCAACTGGCCGAGAAGATCGGTATGAGTCTGGGTGTCGCCGAGAGTGACCGCTCGAGCGCCGAATCCCCGACCCGGGATCCAGATGCCTACGAGCTCTTCCTGCGCGCAAACGAGCGACTCCTGCGCTACACGCAGTGGGATACGAATGCCGCGATTGAGATGTTCCGCGACTGTGTGAAGCGGGACCCACAGTTCTCCAGTGGTTGGGCGCGACTGGCTGCGGCGTGCGTCAACATGGGCGTTCTCATCGACCCCGACCCCAAGTGGCTCGACGAAGCCGCGCAGGCGGTCAAGCGCGCCCTTGCTCTGGATCCCAATGACCCCGAGGCCTGGACTGCCCGCGGGCGATTGATCTGGTCACCGGATCACGGCTTCCAGCACGCGGCTGCTCTGCGCGACCTGGGAAGAGCTTGCGAACATCCGGCCTGCCCCTCGGATGCAATTCTGTGGCGCGCAATCGTACTGGGCCACGTCGGGCTTCTCGATGAGGCCATCTCCTGCCTACACCAGGCGCTGGAAGCTCAACCCGACGATCTGCTGGGGTTGCTCCTGATGGGGGAAGCGGTTGGCTGGAAGGGAGATTCCCTGGCCGCCGTCGGCTACATGAAGCAGACTGTGGCCCGAGATCCGAATCACCTGTACGGCAACATGTTTCTGGCGACGGCCTTTCTCTATGTGGACGAGCTCGACAAGGCGGAATCTGCGATCAAGAGGGGCATGGAAGTCGCGGGTGAGGACCCGATGCTGATCGTCAGTGAGGCTCTGCTCTGGGCGAAGCGAGGCGAGTCGAAGCGTGCTGTTGAAAGCCTCGAGGTTGCACTGGGTGATCGGCCGTCCCTTTCCCACGCCCACCACACCTACCATTACGCCGCAGCTGCTTACGCAACCATCGGAGACGGTGAGCGTGCCGTTCAGGAGCTGACCCGCGCCGCCAACGACGGTCTGCCCAACTATCCGGCGTTCCTTCAGGACCGGCACTTCGCGGTCCTGCGTGAGCGGCAGGACTTCCGGGAGCTCCTCGCTGACTTGAAGAAGCGCTGGGAGTCTTTCAAGACTGAGTTCGGCGAGGGGCAGCACTTACACTGAAGACGCGAGAACGGTTTGAGTCGTGGCCGCGCGCCTCTAGCTCTGACTGGCTCTGGCCCGAGGAAGATGAGTCGGCGACGCATGGAGCAAGAGACCCGGCGGCTGCTCGGAGAGGCGCACTGCGGGGTAAACCTGCACCACGTCCTCTAGGTGGCCGAGGAACTTCCTCTTGAAGTCCCGTAGTCGTCCGTAGTCGGCGCCAAACTGAGTCTGGAGTGCCTCCCAGGGGATGAGGCAAGGCTTCCGCAGGTAGCTCATCCGGTAGGTGAGCCAGGAGTAGATGTCGAGGGCTAGCGGCGAGCCCTTGGCTGCAGGAATTCGGGTACAGGCACGTCCGCCCTCGCCCATTCCCGAGCCAGTCCCCGAATTCCTGTTGCGGATCCCGCGGCGACCACCAGAGCTGGTGCTTGTGGGCGATGGTGTAGCCGGCGCCGGTACAGGAAACTGGGGACAGGCAGTCCCTCCCGGCCTCCCTCCCATGCCAGTCCCCACTTTCCTGATAGCTGCAGCGGATCGTGGTGGAGAAGAGCCGGTGGAGCTGACCGCGCAGCCGTGACGTCGTGCCGCGCTTGCCGGTTATGGGCGTTAGGCCGAGCTTGTACATGAAGGTCGAGAAGGTCGGGCCGAGTTCGATCTCTCGGCTTCGAGTACGCACCGCCTCGGTCGAGAGCCAGGCGAGCGCGAGCCGCGGGTAGGAGCCGTAGGGGAGTCCCACCGACGGCGGCGCGCTCATGTACAGCGTGAAGCGGCCGTTGACGGGCTCGAACTCGTACGTGTTCGGCCGACTGTGGGGGAGAGTAGCCTGGACGAGGATCCGAGCCATGAAGCCGAGGGCGCCGGCAGCTCGGGCTTCCTCGGCTTCGATCTCGAGCGCTTCTTGAGCGAGTTTTGCGGCCTTCGTGCGGCGCCGAGAGACGGGGACAGGAAGTCCCTCACGCCCGCCCTCCCTATCCTGTCCCCGGGCTCCGGCAGGGGTGTTCCAAACGGTCCGCTCCAGGACCTCCCCGAGGCGATGCGGACAGTTGTCAGCACGCGTCAGAGCGAAAGCCTCAAGCGGCTAAGCTCATGTCCCTCAGCGAGTTAAAGGATTCCAGCTGGGCGAAAACGGTGTTCCAGATCTCTCCCGTTGGGGACACCACTGCCTTCGGCAGGGTTGCCCCCTCCGGGATTCGGAGGTCAGCGAAGCGATTGCATCGCTCCGCTTCGTAGCAAATCCCGTTGGGGACACCATGCGCACAACTGTACGACCTGAATTCGCATCCAGAGAGGCCGGTAGCGGTAGTAAGTTAAAGTGTTGTCCTACAGCTACTTAGAGGCTGACAGTTGCGAGCCAAGTGGGGTTCCAGATCTCTCCCGTTTGGGTACCCAAGTAGGTTGTCTGCATCCCGTTAGGGTGACCCAACGGGATTACTTGGAACTCACGGCGAAGACACGTGTCAAACGGCGCGGCTTCAGGTCCGTGATCGCAATCCCACTCCCGGCAGAGGCCGCGGATTGGCTGCTCCCCGGGGGCAGGGCTACGGCCGGCGGGCTAGAGTTGGATGATGGCCGAAACCGCCGCGCGTTATTGGAAGCGACATTCCCGCCGCTACGATCGGGCGACTCTGATCCTGAACCGGCACTTTGGTGCCATGGCCGATCGAGTTGCTGAGTCGATCCACGGCTCGCGGCGGGTTCTGGAGATCGCCGCCGGCACGGGGCTGGTCACCGATCGAGTCGCACCCGCCGTAGGTGCCCTCCTCGCCACCGACAGCTCGCCGGAGATGCTCGCTGTCTTGCGGGCGCGCGTCGCTGCGAGTGGGCTGACCAACGTTGGCGTCGAGGAGGCCGACGCTCTCGAGTTGGCTTTCCCGGATCGCTCGTTCGAAGCGGTCGTCATCGCGAACCTCCTTCACCTACTCCCCGATCCGGGGCGGGCGCTCGATGAGGCGCGGCGAGTGCTCGCGACGGACGGGCTCCTGGCCGCGCCGACCTTCTGTCACGGCGAGACAGCGATGGCGCGCGTAGTCTCCCGCCTACTCGGCCTCACCGGCTTCCAGGTCGTCACTCGCTTTAAAGGCGACGCTCTGCGAGATCTGGTGGGTCGCCATGGCTTCACCGTGCAACAAGAGGTCTTGTTCCCAGGGCTGCTTCCGATCCGTCTCGTCCTTGCTACGGTTGGTCCCGACTAGCGCCCGGGCCTTCGTCGGCAGGACGACCAGGGTCAGCAGGGTCGAGGTGACCAGGCCCCCGATGACAACGGTCGCCAGAGGCCGCTGGACCTTGGCGCCGGCGGAGGTAGAGAGCGCCATGGGCACGAAGCCGAAGGAGGCCGCCATGGCGGTCATCAGGACCGGCCGCAGGCGCTCCTCGCATCCTCGACGCACGGCCTCCTCGAGCGCTACGCCCGCCGCTCGCAGGCGGCGGATGGCGGAGACCATGACGACGCCGTTCAAGACCGCGACTCCGAACAGGGCGATAAACTCAACCCCCGCCGAGATGGAGAAGGGAATCCCGCACAGCCACAGCGCGAGGATGCCTCCGACCGCCGCGAGCGCCACTCCGGTATAGACCACCATTAGTGTCCCGTGCCGCACGGGACACTAGAACCGGTACCCGATGCCGATCCGTAGCGTCCAGGGGTCGAGATTCACGTCTTCGAATCCGCTGTCGGTCTCCAGGATGGTCACCAGGTAGCCTAGTCCGCCACGGAGAATCCACCGGTCGCTCGATGTGAGTCGGACATCGGTGCCGAGGGACACCTCGTAGCCGAAGTCGTCGTCGAAGGTGAGCTTGACCCGGTCGTCGGGTCCGGTGGTGAAGATCTGGTCGGCACCCTTGCTCATCACGACTGCCCCTTCGAGATAGAGGTCGAACCTCTTATGGAGGAAGAAGCGGTAGTTGCCCTGGAGCCCGAACAGTTCGAAACGCATGGCGTCAACCGCCTCCAGGTCGCCGCCGGGTGCTGCGAGGCGAAACCGGGAGTCGAGGCTGGTCGAGCGCATCGACAAGCCGACCTCCCAGCGCTCCGAAAACCGGTAGTCGAGTGCCAGACCGAAACCGGAACCGGAAGAGATCCCTAATTGGCCGGCGCCTCCGGGCAGGTTCGCGCGCGCGTCGTCGCCACCGGGTGACAAGCCGACGACGCTAGCCGTTGCGGTCCAGCGATTCTCGGGTAAGTCGGCGAAGGCGGGATGCGCCAATCCGGCGACCGAGAGAGCGATGACGAGAGCGAGTTTGCGATATGGCATACGTAGGGCTCCAGGCATTGCCCGGCCGATGGTCGACATCTTCGAGTCGGCGGGGCGGGGTCATGCTTTGGATCGTTAGATGCTCGGAGCGTGCGAATCCTTCGCAACGCAACTTCGACGAGAGTCGCGTTGCCGTTCTTGATCTCGGTGCCGGCCCCGTTACGTCCACTAGAACTTTACAGTCGCTGTATTTTTATGCTACGGTCCGCCCGGCTCTTGGTGGAATCGCAAGCCGAAGCGGCGGGCACCTCGGCGGAGGCCGACCGGTCAGACGACAGTGGAGCCGGCGCTTGGCAGGGAGCACCGAGCAAGAGATGCCTGGCCAGCAACAAACACAGCCCTCAGGTAAGGAGACGTCATTATGGCTAAGACTCGACCACTCGTCCTGGCGATAGTTGCCTGCTTCTGCGCAACGGCAGTGCCGGCGCAGGATGCAGCCGGCTCGGAGTCGGATCAGGAGGTGCAAGAGGAGTCAACCGGAGCGAACGAGACCGAATCGGAAGGGAAGATCTCCGAGGAGATCATCGTCACGGCTCAAAAACGAGAGCAGAGCGCGCAGGACATCGGCATCTCGATCGTGGCTTTGGGCAGCGACGAACTGGAGTCTCTTGGCGTATCCGAGGCGCGGGAGTTGACCGAGTTCGTGCCGAATATGGAGCTCAGCGTGTCGGGCGACAGCGACATCCCGGTCTTCGTCATCCGGGGCGTCGGATTGCAGGACTACAACGCCAACAACACTCCGACGACCGCCATGGTGGTCGACGATGTCTATCAGCCGTACGGGGTGTATGGGGCCTTTTCTTTGTTCGATACGGAGCGCGTCGAGATCCTCAGGGGACCGCAGGGCGGTCTTTACGGACGCAACAGCACTGGGGGGGCGATCAACCTGGTCTCGCGCCGGCCTGTCTTGGACGGTTTCAATGCCAACGTCGCGGCCGATGTCGGCAACTATGGAACCCTCAATCTGCGCGGCGGGGTCGGCTTCCAGACGAGCGACAAAACGGCTGCCCGGCTCGCGATCGATCGGGTATCGAGCGACGGCTATTTCCGCAACACCTTCCTGAATCGGGACCAGGGCGGCAAGGACAAGAACCAGGCCCGCCTGTCGTTCTTGTTCGCACCGGCCGAGTCGTTCACCGCGGATCTACGGTTTACCTATGGCACCGACAACTCGGAGGTCGGGATCCCTGAGCTCGAGGGCTACCTGGATCCCAACACACGCTGGGAGGGGCCGCTGGTCCCGTTCGGCTCTCCGCCGATGAATGTACCCTTCAATCCCGATGGAACGCCGGCGTACTGCGACGCCGTGTTGACGACCGGCATTCCGGACGAGAACTGCATCACGGCGAACGGGCTGACTCCCGACGGCCGGTACCGGGGTGGCGAGTCGCAGGTCAGAAAGAACGACGACGAGTTCTCGGCCGCTTCGCTGAACCTCAGCTGGCAGTTGGACGGCTTCAGTCTGGTGTCGATTTCCTCAGTGGCTTCAATGGATTTCTTTCACACAAACGGCTCGGGGGCGGCGGGCATTGCGGACTTTCAGAACCCCGCCGAGTGGGAGACGTTTGGCCGCGCCGTCGGCCGGCAGCACGGCGGCGCCGTGGACCCGAACTACATCACGGAGTATGACTCCGACATCAGCTCCTGGTCGCAGGAATTTCGTCTCCTGTCGACGAGCGGCCGCAAGTTCGACTGGATGGTGGGGGCGGTATACGCCGAGGACGAGCTCGCGGAGGATCGGTATTGCGAGTTTCCATCGAATCTGTACTTCGACTACGCCGTGTTCCCCGGATGTGGCACCATGATCTACGACCAAGATACGACCGCGTGGTCGGTCTATGGTCAAGTATCCATTCCGCTCTCGGACAATCTCAAGCTGACAGCGGATGCCAGGTATACGGCCGAAGAGAAGGATTATTTAGGTGGAGTCTGGATCAACGACGGCGCCTGGACGTGTACGCTGTTAGGATTTGATCTCGAGAGTTGCGCAGCGGTCCTCGGTTATGACCCGGTGACCAACCTCTTCCCGCTCGCAGTCGGGGCCCAGGCCGAGTACGCCGAGGACGAGCCCTCCTTCAAGGTAAACTTGGACTACGCACGCTCCGCCGACCTCTTGCTTTACGCGAGTGTCGGTCGAACCTTCAAGTCAGGTGGGTTCTTCGGCGGCTTCTTCTTTAGCCCGGACGCCATCGTCGCCTATGCTCCTGAAACCAATGTCGCGGTCGAGGCCGGGTTCAAGTCAACCCTTGCGGGAGGCTCGGTCCGTCTCAACGGATCGATCTTTCGTTACGACTACGAAGACTTCCAGGGCAACCTGAACGCTCAGTCTGCAACCGCCGGCGGTGGCGCGGTCTTCTCGGGCCTGACGAATCTCGGTGACGCCGAGAGCTTCGGCGCAGAGCTCGACCTGAGCTGGTTCGCACGGAATGGCTTCAACCTGGGCGTCGGACTCGGGTTCCTCGACACAGAGATCACCGGCGTGGCGGACTCCGGTTTCACCGATCCGGATGTGATCGTTGGCGTCACCAATATCCTGGCGGAGGTTGTCGACATCGTAGGGAATGAGCTGAACGATGCTCCGCAGCTCAGCACGAATCTCTTTGCTCGGCACAGCTTCAGTCTTTCCGAGATGTGGGGCGGATCCGTGGCCCTGAACGCCTCCTGGACAGACGACTACTACCTCTCTGTCAGCAACGAGCCCTATGCACGAGAGGACGGCGTCGCCCTCCTAAACGTCCTCGCGGAGGTCTATCGAGGCACGGACGGATACTGGAGCCTGGCTCTGTGGGGACGAAATCTCACCGACGAGAGTTACCGAACCAGCACCAATGACGACGGCATTTTCTCGAACTACTCGAACTGGAGCGAGCCGAGGACGTTCGGAGCGACGATCACCTATCGCTACTAGACGCTCCGCGGCTACTCTGGATTCGAGGTTGAAAGGGCCGCAGTCAAGTCGACGTTACGGCGGCGCGGGGTCGCGCCTCCGGGATCGTCTCCCCGACCAGGGAGACCCCCGCGAAGAGCACCTCGATGGCCTCGTAGTAGCGCTCTTGGAGGATCGTCGGCGTCGCCTCGGCGTCGGGCAGGTACAGCCAGCGCTTGACGACTTCGATGCGTAGGGAATCGTAGAGATTGCAGATGCTGTGTGCCGGAACGTCGTCGCGGATGAGTCGGCGCTCTTGTGCCTTCTTGACCCGATCGAGACGTGGTTTGCGGATTCTTGAGAACAAATCGTACTCGTCGTCACCTTCGTTCCGGTCAAACGCGTAGATGAAATCGAAGAAGTCCGTATGCTTGAGCGCCATCTTCAGAAGCCGGCGATGCTGGACGACCCAGTCGAGAATGTCTTCGATGTTGGCCGGTGTGATGGCCGAGCGGCCGGTAGGCTCAGTTTCCACCTCCTCGGCCCATTGAGGCGCAGACTTCTGCCAGTCCAGGACGAGCTCCTTGAGGAGCTGGGACTTGCTCGCGAAGTAGTTGAAGAAGGTCTTCTGGCTCACATTCGCCACGTCGGCGATCTCGTCGACGGTCACCTCGCCAAAGCTTCTGCGCGCAAAGAGATCTTCGGCCGCCGCCAGAAGCTGCTGGCGGGTCTCGATCTTTTTTCGCTCTCTCAGGCTCATGTTCATGGTGTGAATGCCGTTCGCCCTGTGCCGGCCGGTGGGGGGGGCGATGCGCGGCCTTTCTTGCTCCCGTTCAGCTCGGATCGGCGAATCGCGGGGAGGCGGCGTGGAGTTGAAGTCCAAGTGTCGCAGATAGGAGTTTAGCAGATGGGTGAACAGCACTACCTCGACAACTTGCGCCAACTGTGGAGCCGCCACTGGCCCGAGGGAGCACCGACCTCGCCTCAGTACCCCAGGGGCCGGCGGCCGCTGAGCGAGTATCTCAGCGGTTGGGCGGCGGAACAGCCGGACAAGCCGGCGATCCACTTCTACGGCTACGACGTCAGCTATCGCGAGCTGGATCAGATGAGCAATCGGTTCGCCGACCTCCTGCGAGAGCTGGGTATCGAGCGGGGCGACGGCGTCGCTCTCTTCATGCCGAACTGTCCCCAGTTCAACATCGCCTACTGGGGGAGCATGAAGTACGGTGCGATTCATGTTCCCGTGAGTCCGCTGGCAAAGGAGTTCGAGTTGGGCCATCAACTCGGCGACTGCAAACCCAAAGCCCTCGTTTGCTTTGATGCTCTGCTGCCCGTCGCGCAGCCGGTCTGCCGGGATCTCGGTATCGAAACGATCCTGTCTACGAGCGTCAGCGAGCTAAAGCCGGCGAACCCGACGCTCCCCCTACCGGACCTCTTCGATTTGCCGAAGACGATGCCGGCCGACGGAGTTCTCGATTTCTTCGAGTCGCTGGATGGTGCTTCTTCGGAGCCTCAGGCTCATGCCCCCGAGCTCGACGACGTCGCTGCGCTCAACTACACCGGTGGCAGCACCGGCCTGCCCAAGGGCTGCGTCCACACGCATCGAAACATCCTGGAGACGGTAGCCGCCTTTCTGCCGGTCGTTTTCGGAGAATTCGATGGCAAAGCGAGTGACCGAGTCGAGATGAACTTCTTGCCCGAGTTCTGGATCGCCGGCGAGAATACAGGTTTGCTCTTCCCCGTGTTCTCAGGAGCGACTCTGGTTCTCTTGGCGCGCTGGGACGCGGACGCCTATCTCGAAGCCGTTCAGCACTACAAGGTCAACCGATGCGTGATGCTGGTCGACAGCGTGGACGAGGTTCTCAACCATCCTCGCGTGGCGGACTATGACTTGAGCTCGATCGAGGAGACGCCCTGTGTTTCGTTCATCAAGAAGCTCAACAAGGACTATCGGAGGCGGTGGCACGAGTTGACGGGCAGTACGATGTTCGAGACGGCATACGGCATGACCGAGACTCACACCTGCGACACCTTCACTCGAGGCCTACAGGCGGACGACTACGACCTGTCCTTCGACCCCACCTTCGTGGGGCTGCCCGTGCCCGGAACCGAGATCAAGATCACCGACTTTGAAACCGGAGAGCTTCTGCCCCAGGGTGCGGAGGGGGAGATCTGTGTGCGATCTCCGACTCTGCTCAAAGGCTACTGGAATAGCCCCGAGCTCAACGACACGCTGTTCGCGGATGGTTGGTTCCGCACGGGCGATCTCGGCCAGATCACCGAGGAGGGATTCATCAGGTATCTGGGGCGGCGCAAGGAGATGCTCAAAGTGAAGGGCATCAGCGTCTTTCCGACCGAGATCGAGTACATCTTCGGCCGCCATCCGGCGATCGCGGCGTGCGGGGTCATCGGCCGCTCGGATGAAGAGAAGGGGCAGGTCCCGGTGGCATTCGTTACTCTCAAGCCCGGGGCCGAGGAAACGGAGGAGTCCCTCGTTGCCTGGTGCCGCGAGTCGATGGCGATCTACAAAGTCCCCGAGATCCGAGTCCTGGACGCACTCCCCATGACCGCCACCGGGAAGATCCGCAAGATCGAACTGGAGAAGTTGCTCGAGTGACCGCGATTCGGCGTCTCCTCATCGCCAACCGAGGCGAGATCGCGGTGCGGATCGCCCGGACCGCGGCCGCGATGGGCATCGAGAGTGTGGCGGTCTTTGCCGAAGACGACGAGGCGTCGTTGCATGTGAAGCGGTGCGGCAACGCCGTTCCCCTGTCCGGTCGGGGAGTTGCCGCCTACCTCGACGCTCGCCGCCTGATCGGGGTTGCTCGGGCCGAGGAATGTGATGCGATCCACCCCGGTTACGGTCTGCTTTCCGAGAACGCCGACTTTGCCCGCAGCTGCGCCGAGGCCGGACTCACGTTCACGGGCCCGTCCGCGGATCTGCTCGCGAAGTTGGGGGACAAGGCCGAAGCCAGGCGGCTGGCGGCCCAAAGCGGCGTGCCTGTGGTCGACGGCTTGAACCGAAGTTGTTCGCGGTCGGAGGTTCAGGACTTCTTCGACCGGCATGGAAACGGAGCGCCGATCATGATCAAGGCGCTCGCCGGCGGCGGCGGCCGCGGCATGCGAGTCGTCAGAGAGCGCTCGGAGATCGAGGCCGCGTATCGCGATTGCCGCCGAGAGGCCGAGATCGCTTTCGGACGCGGGGATCTCTACGTCGAGCAGTTCGTGCCGCGGGCGCGGCATATCGAGGTCCAAGTCCTGGCGGACTCTGCCGGCAACGTCTGCCACGCGTGGGAGCGCGAATGCACGCTTCAGCGGCGCAACCAGAAGCTGGTCGAGATCGCGCCCAGCCCGACGATCGACGCCGCCACCCGGCAAGCGATTCTCGACGCCGCCGTGCGGCTGGCGTCGGACATCGGCTATGCGGGCCTCGGGACCTTTGAGTTTCTACTCGACGCAGACGATCCGGAGCGGTACTACTTTCTCGAGGTCAACCCCAGGATCCAGGTGGAGCACACGGTCACGGAACAGATCACCGGGATCGATCTGGTCGAGATACAGCTCGAGCTGGCGGCCGGCAAGACGCTTGACGAGCTGGGACTGGCGGAGCCTCCGAAGAAAAGCGGATACGGCCTGCAGCTTCGCGTGTACCTCGAGGACCTGCGGGCCGGCGGCGCGGCGCGGCCGGCGTCCGGAGTCGTTTCCGTTTACGAGATCCCGAGCGGTCCCGGAGTGAGGGTCGACGACTGTCTCTACGCCGGCTACCGGGTCAACCCCAACTACGACAGCCTGGCGAGCAAAGTGATCGTCGCGGCTGGCGACTATCTAGCGGCGGTCGACAAGGGCCGTCGGGCCCTCCGCGAGCTCCGCCTCGAAGGGGTGTTGAGCAATCGAAACGTTCTCCTCAACCTGCTCGACCGGTCAGAGGTCCGGCGAAACGAGGTGACGACGTCCTTCGTCGAGTCCGTGCTCGAGGAGCTCGTCGCGGAGAGGGTCCATGGAGATCTGTTCTTTGGAGGCGGAGTGGAAAGGGAGAGTCGCCGCACGGAGGCTCCCGTTCCGCCGGGGTGCTACGGCGTCTTCGCGCCCGTGGGCGGGTCGTTGGTCGTGTTGGCGCACCGCGGCGACGAGGTGCGAGCCGGGCAGACAATCGCCCGGATCGAGGCGATGAAGATGGAGCATTCGATCGAGGCCGACCAGGATGGCGTCGTGGTCGAGATTCTGACCGAGGAGCCGGGCGGTTTCGTCGACGAGGGGCAGCTCCTTGCCATCGTCGAGCCCGGTGCCTTCGCGGACGGACAGAGTCCGACGAGCGGGGAGGTGGACCTCGACCGCGTGCGGCCGGACCTGGCAAAGTGGAGGCAGCGCCACGAGAGAGTACTCGATGCCCACCGGCCCGAGGCCGTGGAGCGGCGTCACGCGAAGGGCAAGCGTACGGCTCGCGAGAATCTCGCCGATCTTTTGGACGAGGGTAGCTTCAATGAATACGGTGCGCTGGCCCTGGCAGCTCAGCGGCAGAAGCACTCGGTCGAGAAGTTGATCGAGGTCAGTCCGGCCGACGGACTGATTGCCGGGACGGGGAGCGTCAACGGCCGGCTCTTCGGCGCGGAGCGCTCCCGTTGCGCCGTCTTGGCCTACGACTTCACGGTCATGGCGGGCACGCAGGGCTTTATGAGCCACAAGAAGACCGACCGCCTCTTGGGCCTCGCCAAACAGTGGAGGCTGCCGCTAGTGCTCCTGGCGGAAGGTGGCGGCGGTCGTCCGTCAGACACTGACTACCCGGCGGTCGCGGGCCTCGATCTCAACACCTTCGCAGCGATGGGCGAGCTGTCCGGCCTGGTGCCGACGGTCGCGGTCGTTGGAGGCTATTGCTTCGCAGGTAACGCGGCCCTCGCCGGCGTGTGCGACGCCATCATCGCCACTAGATCGTCGAGCCTGGGCATGGCAGGCCCGTCGATGATCGAAGCCGGCGGACTCGGGAGGTTCGACGCCGGGGAGATCGGACCGCCGAGCGTCCAGGCGCCGAACGGAGTGATCGACGTCCTGGTCGAAGACGAAGCCGAGGGAGTCGCGGTGGCAAAGCGCTATCTGTCCTACTTTCAGGGAAACGTGGTCGAGTGGCAGGCTCCAGACCCCCGCCGACTCCGACACGCCATTCCGGAGCGGCGCCTCCAAGCCTACGACGTCCGGCGGCCGATCGAGGCCCTGGCCGACGAGGGCTCGGTACTCGAGCTGCGACGCCGGTTCGCTCCCAACGCGGTGACCGCCTTGGTTCGGATCGAGGGCCAGCCCTTCGGGCTGTACGCGAACGATCCCCAGCACCTGGGTGGCGCCATCGACGCCGACGCCGGCGACAAGATCGCTCGCTTCATGCAGCTGTGTGACGCCTTCGACCTGCCGATGGTCGCCCTGTGCGATACGCCTGGATTCATGGTCGGACCGGAGTCGGAGAAGGCCGCCGCGGTCCGGCACGTGTCGAGGATCTTCCTCACGGCGGCAAGCCTGACGGTGCCGGTCTTCACGATCGTCCTTCGCAAGAGCTACGGTCTTGGCGCGATGGCCATGGCGGCCGGTGGTTTTCACCGTCCCGTGCTAACGGCCGCCTGGCCTAGCGGTGAGTTCGGCTCCATGGGTCTCGAAGGGGCGGTTCGCCTAGCAGCGCGACGCGAGCTCGAGGCGATTCCGGATGAGGAAGAGCGGCGGCGGCGTTTCGACGAGTTGGTCGAGGAGATGTATGAGCAGGGCGAGGCCATCAACGCCGCGAGCTACCTCGAGATCGACGCCGTGATCGACCCGGCAGAGACTCGAGATTGGGTGATGCGGGGCTGGGCCGCCACTCCAGGCCCTTCGGCGCGCGAAGGCAAGAAGCGCCCCTACGTGGATGCCTGGTAGCGCGGCGAGGCTGGAATAGGAGAGCTGATGAACTTCGAGCACAGTCCTAAAGTCCAGGAACTACGCCGGGAGTTGCAGGCGTTCATGGACGAGTTCGTCTATCCCAACGAGGAGGTCTTCTGGCAGCAGCTCGATGAAGGAGATCGTTGGGAGCCCCCGGCTCTCCTCCAGGAGATCAAGGCAAAGGCGAAGACCGCCGGCTTGTGGAACCTGTTTCTACCAAGATCCTACGGCAGGTTCAGCCCGGGGCTCACCACCCTCGAGTACGCACCCCTGGCCGAGATCATGGGCCGGGTGATCTGGGCCTCTGAAGCGTTCAATTGCAGTGCGCCGGACACCGGAAACATGGAAGTGCTGGCGCGCTACGGCAACGAGGACCAGCAGCGGGAGTGGTTGATCCCGCTTCTCGAGGGGGAGATTCGCTCGGGTTTCGCCATGACCGAACCGGAGGTCGGCTCCTCCGATGCCACCAACGTCGAGACCTCGATCGTCCGCGATGGCGACGGTTACCGGATCAACGGCCGCAAGTGGTACGTCAGCGGCGCGTGCAACCGGCACACCAGGATCCTGATCGTCATGGGCAAGACCGATCCGGAGCACGAAGACCGTTACCGGCAACAGTCCATGGTTCTGGTGCCGATCGACACAGAGGGCGTTGTCGTCGTCCGGCCGATGCAAGTCTACGGATTCGACAGCGCACCCGAAGGGCACGGCGAAGTACGCTTCGACGACGTTTGGGTTCCGGCGGAGAACATGCTCCTGGGTGAAGGCCGCGGCTTCGAGATCGCGCAAGGACGCCTCGGCCCGGGGCGGATTCACCACTGCATGCGCTCGATCGGTCTCGCGCAGCGGGCTCTCGAAGCCATGTGCCGGCGGGCCGATTCGCGCGTCGTCTTCGGGCGTCCGCTGAGCAAGCAGCAATCGGTGCGCGAGGACATCGCTCGGTCGGCCTGCGAGGTGGAGCAGGCGAGACTCCTGACGCTCAAGGCAGCGGCTCGCATCGACGAGGCCGGCCCCAAGGCCGCCAAGGATCTGATCGCCATGAGCAAGATCGCCACGCCGACGATGGCATGCAACGTGATCGATCGAGCGATTCAGATTCACGGCGCCGCCGGCGTCAGCCAAGACACCTTCCTGGCGCGCGCGTACACGGTTGCCCGGTCGATCCGACTAGCGGACGGGCCGGATCAGGTTCACATGATGCAGTTGGGACGCAACCTGGCCGCGAGGCTTGCGGACTGCGGCTCTTAGGAGATTCGGTTGTCCAAGAGCGAACTCGCCTTCGACCTCGAGGCCTTGAGCGGGCACTTGGAGGCGCGGATGCCCGGCTTTCTTGGCCCGATGACGGTCGAGAAGTTCGCGGACGGCCAGTCCAATCCGACCTACAGGTTGGACGCCCGCTCCGGCACCTATGTGCTGCGGCGACAGCCGCCGGGTGAGCTCCTCCGCTCGGCTCACGCGGTGGATCGCGAGTATCGCGTGATCGACGCTCTGGGCGCCACTGCGGTGCCGGTGCCGCGCGTCCACTACCTTTGTGAAGATCGAGGCGTCATCGGCTCCATGTTCTACGTCATGGAGTTCTGCGACGGCAGGATCTTCTGGGACGCGGCTTTGCCCGGAGTCGGTCACGGCGGGCGCCGCGCGATCTACGAAGAGGCGGTTCGGGTTCTCGCGGAGCTCCACAAGGTCGACATCGAGGCAGCCGGCTTGGGCGATTTCGGTAAGCCCGGGGACTACTTTCAACGCCAGTACAGTCGGTGGAGCCGGCAGTACCGTGCCTCCGAGATCGAGAGCCTTCGTGCCATGGAAGAACTGACCGAGCGGCTGGGAAGGCGCTTGCCGGCCGACGACGGTCGGTTCGCCCTCGTCCATGGTGACTTCCGTCTCGACAACCTGGTCTTTGACGCTCGATCGCCGAAGGTCCGCGCGATCCTCGATTGGGAGCTCTCGACCCTCGGGCACCCGTTCGCCGATGTCGGGTACCTGTGCATGCTGCTACGCATGCCCGCCGGCGTCGGCAAGATGTCGGGCTTGCGGGGGAAGGACGTTGCGGCCCTGGGAATCCCGTCGGAAAGAGAGCTCGTAGCCGCCTACGCTCGTCTGGCCGGTGTTGGTGACATCGGAGACCTCGAGTTCTACGTGGCCTTTAGTTTCTTTCGGCTGGCGGCGATCGCTCAGGGAGTGGCCAAGCGCGCCGTGGACGGCAACGCCTCCAGTCGGAGGGCTGCCGAGGTTGGCAAGTACGTCGAGCCTTTCGCCGAGCTTGGCCTCGAAGCACTCGGTTGCTCCTAGATCATCGAGGAAGGGAACCAGATCCAATGCGCGAAGTACCGAAGGTGAGCCTGCTTGGGATTCTGCTGCTCGCCGCAGCCTGTGCGCCGAGCGCCCCCCCCGAGAGTGCGGCCCGATTTGGTCAACAGTCGGTGGTGGCCGCGAAGATCTCGCGCTTCGGCGAGTACACGGGTCATTCCCCGAAGCGGTTCGACCAGTGGGTGCGTCAATCCCAGTACGTTTCCATGAGCGACGGCGTCCGGTTGGCGGCGGACATCGTTCGCCCCGCGGTCGACGGCAAACCAGTCGACGAAGCCTTCCCTGCAATCGTCACCTTCTCTCGCTATCACCGTAACCCGACCGGGCCAATGCGAGCCGAGCGAGAGGGTCGGGCTGAGCCAGACATCGTCTTCTCTTCCGTGGACACGAGCCCGATGCTCCAGCGTCTCGTAACTCATGGGTACGTCGTGGTGTCGGTTGCTGTCCGAGGCAGCGGTGCCTCGTTCGGGCGCCAGAACGGCATCTTTTCGGCCCGAGAAAGCGATGACTGCTTCGAGGTGATCGATTGGATCGTTGGCCAGCCGTGGAGCACCGACGAGGTCGGGATGTTCGGAGGCTCCTATCTCGGCATCACGCAGTACATGGCGGCCAGCCGGCACCATCCGGCCCTCCGCGCCATCGTGCCGGACGTCACCCTCTATGACCTCTACGACATCTTTCACGACGGAGGGATCTACAAAGACGACTACGTGCGGCGCTGGGGTGCCGCGGTCAGGGCCCTGGACTTCGAGATCCCCCCGGTTCCGGTGGACGAGGACGTAGACGGCAAGTTGCTGGCCAGGGCCCTGTCCGAGCGCGCGGAGAATTGGCAACCGGAAAGGCCGTTCGCCCAGGGAACCTTCCGGGACACGGTACAAGCGGATTGGAACTGGACGGACTACGGCCCGATAGCCGTGCTCGACCGGTTGAACGAATCGGGCGTGGCGATCTACCACTACACCGGCTGGTACGACGCCTTCATCTACCAGGCTCCCCAGCAGCTGCTGGACTATCCCGGACCCGATCGGTTGACCATCGGGCCGTGGGGGCACGGCCCATACACCGCGGCCGTCAACGCCGAGAGGAGGCGCATCAACGAAGCCGAGCACCACCGGTGGTTCGACTACTGGCTGAAGGGCATCGAGAACGGAGTTGCCGACGACGCGATGATCAACTACGCCGTCAACGACGTGCCCGGCGAGCGATGGACCTGGCAGAGCAGCCCTCGGTGGCCGGTGCCTGGCGTCGAGCCGCAAGAGTGGTACTTGACCGCCGAAAGAGCCGGCTCCGTGGCATCGATCAACGACGGCTCTCTGAGCCGGGAGCCCGTTGGCTCGAAGATCGTTCAGACGCTCGCAGTCGACGTAACGACGACGACCGGGACCGGTTCGCGCTGGATCAACTGCATCGATGGGATCCTGTCCTACCCAGACATGACGCCCAACGACATGAAATCGTTGACCTTCACCACCCCGCCCCTCGAAGACGATGTAACCGTAGTGGGCTATCCCTCCGTCGAGTTTCGTACCAGCAGTTCGGCGCGCGACGGTGATTTTTATGTGCTGCTGGAGGAGGTCGAACCGCACGGGTGGTCGCATTTGGTCACGGAAGGGCAGCTGCGCCTGTCCATGAGGAAGACGGCTAGAGCGGCCTGGCACAATCGGTTGTGGCGCCGGCAGTTCGCGGAGGATGTCCTGCCGGTGGTGCCGGGTGAGGAGTACGAGGTTGAAATCGGTCTTCTACCCACGGCGTACCTCTTCAACCGCGGCCACCGCATCCGCGTCACAATAATGGGAGCGGATAGGGATAACACGGTTCTTCCCGAATTTCCGGAGGCCGTGCTTGGAATCGGGCTCGGGGGTGAAGACGGATCGCGGCTCGTTCTTCCAGTTCTCACCACTGGCTAGACGCGGGAAACTCCCTAGGGGACTGCCAGCCTGGTTTGGTGCTTCGGCTTAGAGAGGTGAGTGCGAGATGGCTGCAACAGCAAGGACCTTCGCTGGCCTCGAGAACCGGCAGAGCGAGTGAGACGCCTGGCGAAACCGGGCACAGAAGCTCCTGGCTGGCCTCGGGGAGCAGATCGACGCTCAGTTGGCAGACTGGAGTCTGACGCGGACCGAGAGGCAGACGGCGCTCTTTCTCCTCAAGGGGTTGAGCCACAAAGAGATCGCCGCTTTGACCGAACGGAGTGAGAGGACCGTGCGCCAGAACGCCGTGGCGGTCTACCGCAAGTCAGGGCTCTCCGGGCGAGCCGAGCTGTCGGCCTTTTTCCTCGAGGACTTCTTGGCCAGTGGGGATGGCCGAGCGATAGACGCCACGGCTCCAAGAGCCGCAGGGGAGTGCGGCGGCAGGACAAGTATCGGCGAGTCGTGCGTCGTCGTCGGTTCCTCGATTGTCATCGGTGAAGACTCGGGAGTTTGAGCGTCAGAGGTAGACTTCACCGCAGGTGAAAACAGAGCAGATGTCTGCGGATCGGTGGAGGGTGCCCGTGCTAACGGTCATAGTGCCCGTTGGTTTGATTCTGATTGCCGCCGGCATCGAGATGGCCGTCTGGCAGGCTCCTGGAGGTGGGCTCATTCTCTTGGCGACCGGATTCGGTGCCTGGCTTCTCATGCGCCAGTCCATGCGGGTCTATCCGGCTGGTGCCACGCCTTCGGCTCTGGCCGTACTGCTCGATCGCGAGGAGGAACAGCGCCAGCACGCCCGTTGGTTCGTGCACATGCGCTGGATCGCGGTTGTCGTGTCGTTAGGACTGATTCTGTGGTCAGTGCCGATCAGCGGGTTCTTGCCCAGCGCGGTCTTGCCGATGTTGATCGCATGGTGGTCGGTACTCGCCGTTGCCAACGTGGTGTTTTCTCGATGGGCACAGTTCGGAACAGGTTTCGAACGTCAGATTCTGGGCCAGGGAGCTGTCGATCTCATTGTCCTGACGGGGTTTCTCAACGCCTCCGGAGGCATCGAGAATCCGGTCTACTTTGCTTTTATTTTCCACGCGATCATCGCGGGAATTCTTCTGCCCCGGCGTAAGGCCTTCTTGCTCACTCTAGCCGCCGCTGGTTTGTTCTCGATCATGACGATGGGTGAGTACACGCATGTACTTCCCCACTTCACCAACGAGCTGTTTCCACACGCGAAGGAAGTTGCCGGCGGTCATTCCCATGGGGACGACGAAGTCGAGCACGCGGCGCACAGCGCGATATTCGTTCTGGGAAGGGTGGTTCCGTTCCTGGCGCTTCTCGTGATGAGTGTCTATCTGACCAGCCTGATTGCCGAAAGGCTGAGGCGAAGGGAGTCTCAGCTCGAAGAGGCGGGAAAGACCCTGGTGCTGGAGCACCAACGCCTACAAAGGGTAGTCGAATCGACCGGGGTCGGCATGATGCTCGTAGCGCCGGATCTCACGGTCCCCTGGGCCTCGGGTCGAGCCAGGCGCTGGTTGGGGGTCGAGAGCAAAGACTTCGAAGGCAACTGCCCGCTCTATCGAGTACCGGGTGGCTGCGGGAAGTGCATTGCCGAAGAAACGCTCGCGAACGGCACATCTGGAGAAAGCGAGAGATCTGTACGCTCGGCGGTTGGTGGGCTACGCTACTTTCGGCATACGACTTCCCCGGTTCGGGACGCGGAAGGCCGAACCGTACAGGTGGTCGAGTTGATTGAGGACATCACCGATCGGAAGGCCTTGGAGGCCGAGGCGATGCATCACAGCAAGCTCACCGGCCTCGGGCAGGTGGCCGCAGGCGTCGCTCACGAGATCGGCAACCCCCTGTCGTCGCTCGCGGCTCGGCTAGCGCTTCTCGAGCGGCGTCCAGAGCCGGAGTACCTCGAGGAAAGCGTCGGCGTGCTGCGCGGCCAGATCGAGAGAATCCGCAGGATCGTGCACGGCATCTCGCTGTTCAGTCGTCCTCAAGATCAGGACTGGTCCGTTTGGGACGTCAACGGAGTGGTCACGGAGGTGCTTGAGGTCATACGGTTGGATCGGCGCGCTAAGAAAGTCCGGCTGCAAACCGATCTCACAGATCCGTCGCCGCGCGTTCGAGGCGTACGCGATCAGATTACCCAGGTGTTCCTGAACCTACTCCTGAACGCCGCGGAGGCGAGCCCGGACGGCAGCGATGTGAGAGTGCGCACTGAAGCCGCCGATGGACAGGTCAGGGTTTCGATCACCGACCGCGGGGAGGGGCTTTCCGACGAAGCTCGCGAACGCCTTTTCGAGCCGTTCTTCACGACCAAGCAGAAGGGCACAGGACTGGGTCTTTCGATCTGCTATAGCCTCGTCAACGCTCACGGTGGCAGGATCGAGGTCGAAAGCACCGAGGGGTCCGGGTCCACATTTGCCGTCGTTCTTCCCCAGGAGACAGGCAACGAGACGGTGTCGGAAGGGACATGAGCTTGAGGGTTCTGATCGTCGACGATGAAGCCCTGTTCAGGGAGGATCTGGCGACTCTACTGAAGTCCGAGGGTTACTCCTGCCGGACCGCAGCCGACGGTGAAGAGGGACTGCGCAAGGTCGAGGTGGATCCGCCGGATATTGTGCTGACCGATCTGGTGATGCCGGGCGTAGGCGGCCTGGAGTTCGTCGACCGGCTGGGCGCCGTGAGCCCTGAGTCGGTAGTCATCGTGGTGACCGCATTCGGCTCGCTCGATACCGCCGTCGAGGCGTTCCGCAAGGGCGTCGCCGATTACCTGCTGAAGCCCGTGGTGCCGGAAGATCTGTTCGCAAAGATTCGGCGCATTCAGCGGACGAGGAAACTCGAAAGCGAGCTTCGGTTTCTGCGCCGCCAGGTTGCCACGGCGGATACCGGCTCCGAGATCGTTGGCTCGAGTCCTGCCATGCAAGAGGTGAAGGATCTGATCGGCAAGGTCGCCCCGGCTCCGAGTCCGGTCCTTATCCTCGGGGACACGGGCACGGGCAAGGAGCTGGTCGCGCGCTCGATTCACCGCGAGCGGTACGGGGAGGAAGCGCCATTTGTGGCCATCAACTGCGCTGCACTGCCAAGAGAGCTGATTGAGAGCGAGCTCTTCGGCCATGTCAAGGGAGCGTTCACCGGGGCGACGACCGACAAGCCCGGACTCTTCGAAATCGCGTCGGGGGGAACGCTCTTTCTGGACGAGATCTCGGAAATGCCGCTGGACCTCCAGCCCAAGCTGTTGCGCGCGATTGAAGAAGGTGCCATCAGCCGGGTCGGCGGTACTCGAACGATCGAGACGCCGGTCAGGATTCTGGCGGCGACGAACCGAGATCTGAAAGCCGAGGTCGAACGGCAAGCCTTCCGGCAGGATCTCTATTTCCGAATTCGGGTGATCGAAATCCAGCTGCCTTCACTTCGCGAGCGGCGTGAAGACATTCCGTCGCTGGTCGAGCACCTCATGGCTCGGCTCAGGAACCGGCTGCGGCGGGACGTTCGAAGTGTTGATGCCGAAGCCATGAGACTGCTGATGGCGGCGCCATGGCCGGGCAACGTTCGCGAGCTCGATAACACCTTGGAGCGAGCTATGCTGCTGGCCGAAGGCCAGGTCTTGACTCTCGAGGATCTTCCTGCCGAGCTTTCCGGCCGGCCGGTGTTCGCACCTGGCTCCGACGATCTTCGCCGGGGCGTCCGGGCCTACGAGGCTCACCACATAGCGCGCGTGCTGGCGGCGACCGATGGGAATCGCGAGGAGGCCGCCCGGCGGATGGGGATCGATCCGTCGACTCTGTACCGACGGCTCAAGGAACTCGATTCCCCCAAGTAGTCCGTGGACTCCGGTTGACGGCGCTCTTGCAGGATTGCAAGAGCCTGCACTGCGAGCTCTTGCAATCTTGCAAGGTAATCGTGCGTTCCCCGATTCGAGATTGTGCTTGGTGGCATGGTAAGTCACTGAAAAAGGGTGGATTATCGGTGCCACACCCAAGACTGGCACAGCGGTTGCTCTCATGACCGTTCGAGAGGAACGAGGCCGGTATGCGAGATGGCAAGCTCGATCATTGGACCAAGGAGGTGGTTGGCGCCGCGGCCGCGGTCGTGCGCAGTCTCGACCATCCGCTCGATAACCCCGAGGATCTGGGGGAACTGAGCCAGGTCGTGCGCGGCGTCCTCTCGAAAGAGGTGGCCGCAGCGAGAAGCGAACAGGAGCTCATGCCGGGCCTGGCGGATGAACTAGCCATGGCCATCTATTTGAGTCTGGCAAGCCAGGTGTCGTGTGCCGGGCTGTCGCCTCAGGTACTGCTCAGACTTAACGACAGCCTGTCCGCGACAGTGGAGCTCATGAAATCGGACCTGAGACACAACCAACCTCACGGAGGGGTAACGATGCGCAAATCACTAACAACGGCTCTGCTCTTGCTCCTCATCGCGCTGGCGATGCCGCGGGGGGCGGAGGCCGTGCCCGAGTTCGCGAAACAATGGGCTTCGAGCTGTGCTTCCTGCCACGTGGGTGCGCCGACCTCGCTTGACGAGGAATCCAGCACGACGCTTTCCGGGTCGAGGCCGGACAGAACGTCAGACCGCGAGAGCGGGCTCTAGCCGAGGAAGAGACCCCGGCGGCCGCCGGGCACAACCACCCGCGTTCCCATTGAGCGGGGCAAGGGAAGGGGCGTTGGCGACGAAGCTGCACTTGGGCGGATCTTAACCGGATCGGAAGCCAAGGTTGGGTTGCAATCCGCGCGGCCTGCCGCTTCCTGGCAGAGAACGCACAGGTCGTCGTCGCCGGCACCGACCCGACGAGCCGGGTCATCCTACCCGGCCGGGCGGGGCTTGCCCGCCCGTTTGGACGTTCCTCGCCGTCCTGTTGCGGTGTCATACAACGGCTATCGCTGCGGTATCCGCTGAGTCGTTGTTGCCGGTCGCGAAAAGACACCGGTGTTGCCGAATTGGAGAGGTTGAAGATCATGCCAAAGCTCACCAAGCGGGCCGCGCTCATCCCGGCCATAACGGTCGCGGGCATCGTCATCACCGGCTGGCTGGCCCTGCCGCCGGAAGTGCTCGCCATCACCGAGGAAGAGGTCGCTCTGGGCCGCGAGCTCTTCCAGGGCACGACGCGGCTCACCGGCGGGGGCCCGGCGTGCAATACCTGCCACGAGGTGGCCGACGACTCGATCATCGGGGGTGGGACTCTGGCACGCGAGCTCACGGACGCCGTTTCACGCCTGGGCGAGTCGGCGATCGCCGTCATGATCGAGACGGCTCCGTTCCCGGCGATGCAGCAGGCCTATCGGGACCGGCCGCCCACCAAGACGGAGGTCGCGGCCCTGGTGGCCTTTCTGAAGCGCGCCGACGCCGAGAAGGCCGGGCACCGGGGTCGACCCTACGGTCCCTTGATGCTCGGCGCCGGGGTCGTGGGCTCGACGCTCCTGCTGGGTCTCTACACGCTGATCTGGAGCCGCCGCAAGAAGGACTCGGTGAACCAGGAAATCTACGACCGACAGATCAAATCCGCTTGAATCCACGACCGTAACCAAGCCGAGAGAAGACACATGGGTTGGATCAAAGACATCATCTCGCCGCAGACCAGGAAGTGGGAGGAGTTCTACCGCAACCGCTTCCAGCACGATCGCGTCGTCCGCAGCACCCACGGTGTGAACTGCACGGGAGGTTGCTCCTGGCAGATCCACGTCAAGGACGGCATCGTGACCTGGGAGACGCAGCAGCTCGACTACCCGCTACTGGATGATCAGCTGCCCCCGTACGAGCCCCGCGGCTGCCAGCGCGGGATCTCCTACTCGTGGTATCTCTACAGTCCCCTACGGATCAAGTACCCGCTGATCCGCAGCGCCCTCATCGACGCGTTCCGCGCCAAGAAGCGCGAGACCGGCGATCCGATGAAGGCCTGGAAGGCGCTGCAGGAAGACAAGGAGGCCCGAAAGGCCTACCAGCAGGCCCGCGGCAAGGGCGGGTTCCGCCGGGCGAGTTGGGACGAGGTTCTCGAGATCATGGCCGTTGCCAACATCAGCACGGCCGAAGAATACGGCCCTGACCGGGTGATCGGGTTCAGCCCCATTCCGGCGATGTCGATGCTCAGCTACGCGGCCGGCGGGCGCTTTCTGCAGCTCTTCGGGGGCGTCAACCTGAGCTTCTACGACTGGTACTGCGACCTGCCTACCGCCTTTCCGGAGATCTGGGGAGAGCAGACCGACGTCTGCGAGAGCGCCGATTGGTACAACGCCAAGATGATCGCGGACATGGGCGCGTGCTTGAACATGACGCGCACGCCCGACTGCCACTTCTTCGCCGAGTCTCGTCACAACGGCACCAAGGCCGTGGTCTTTTCGCCGGACTTCAGCCAGGTCTGCAAGTACGCCGATCAGTGGGTGCCACTGCACGCCGGCAGTGACGGAGCGTTCTGGATGGCGACCACCCACGTCATCCTCAAGGAGTTCCATCACGAAAAGCAAACCCCCTACTTCATCGACTACACGAAGAGGTACACGGACAGCCCGTATCTCGTGAAGCTCGAGAAAGACGGCGACCACTACAAGCCCGGAAGGCTGTTGCGCGCCTCGGAGCTCGCCGAGTATTCGGACATCTCGAACGGCGACTGGAAGTTCGTCAATCTCGACGCTGAGACCGGCCGGTTCGTAATTCCCAAAGGCAGCTCGGGCTCGCGCTGGGACAAGAAGAAGGGCAACTGGAACATGCGGCTCGAGAGCGTCGTCGACGACCAGCCGTACGACCCGGTGCTGACCCTGCTCGGGCGATCGGACGAGGTCGCCCAGACCTCATTCACCGAGTTCGGGCTCGACCGTACGGCCTACCGCGGGGTCCCGGTGATGCAGGTCGAGACGACCGAAGGCCCGGTCACGGTGACGACGGTCTACGACCTGACGATGGCGCAGTACGGCGTCGATCGTGGCCTCCCGGGCGACTACCCGGAGGACTACGGCGACAAGGACGCCGCCTACACACCGGCTTGGCAAGAGATCTTCACCGGCGTGGCCTCCGATACCGTGCTGCAGTTCGCCCGTGAGTGGGCGAGCACCGCCGAGGCCACGGGTGGCAAGTGCATGATCATCATCGGGGCGGGCATCAATCATTGGTACCACGCCAACCTGATGTACAGGGCCGGGGCGATGGCCCTCATGCTCACCGGCTGCGTGGGCAAGAACGGCGGTGGCCTCAACCACTACGTCGGCCAGGAGAAGCTGGCGCCGATGGACTCCTGGAGCACAATCGCGTTTGGCCGCGACCACCAGCCGGCGGTTCGACTGCAGCAGACCCCCATCTGGCACTACATCAACACCTGCCAGTACCGCTACGACGGACAGTTCTCCAAGTACAACACTGTTCCCGACAACGAGCTCACCCAACAGCACACCGCCGACCAGATCTACAAGGCGGTACGCATGGGATGGATGCCCTTCTATCCGCAGTTCGACAAGAACACCTTGGACCTATGCCGGGAGGCGGTCGACAACGGCGCGACCGACGACGCCGGCATCGAACAGTACGTGATGAACAAGCTCGAGAGCCGAGAGCTGCGGTACTCGGTCAGCGATCCGGAAGCCGAGCACAACTTCCCGCGCGTCTGGTACATCTGGCGCGGCAACGCCATCATGGGCAGCATGAAGGGGCACGAGTACGCACTCAAGCACTACCTCGGCACCCACCACAACTCGATCGCCGAAGACTCCGAGGACCATACCCGCGAGGTCAAGTGGCACGAGATCGCGCCGGTCGGCAAGATGGATCTCATCGTCGACCTGAACTTCCGCATGGACTCGTCGGCGCTGTACTCCGACATCGTCCTGCCCGCGGCCTCCTGGTACGAAAAGGCGGACCTCAACAGCACGGACTTGCACTCCTTCATCCATCCGCTCTCAGCCGCTATCGCGCCGGTGTGGGAGTCGAAGACGGATTGGGAGATCTTCCGTGAGCTGGCCCGGGTCACGAGCGAAGCCGCGGCACAGTATTTCTCCGAGCCGCAAAAGGACGTCGTCGCCGCGCCGATCGCACACGATTCGCCCGGGGAGATCTCCCAGTCGGTCATCAAGGACTGGTACCAGGGCGAGTGCGAACCGGTGCCCGGCAAGACGACCCACAGCCTCACGGTCGTCGACCGTGACTACACCAAGCTCTACGAGAAGTTCATCACGCTGGGAGATCGAGTTCGCACCGCGGGCTTGGGCGCTCACGGCAATCACTACCACTGCGCCGACGCCTACGACGAGATGATCTCCTCCAACCACTTCCCCGTGGAGCGCACCAACGGCCACGTCTTGCCGTCGTTGAAGGAAGACGTGTGGGCCGCCAACGCTGTGCTGCATCTGTCTTCCCTGACCAACGGCGTGCTCAATGTGCGTGCCTACGAGGACGCGGGGGAACGGACCGGACTCGAGCTCGCCGAGCTCGGGCTGGGCAGCAAGGACGTACGCATCAACTACGCGGACCTGCAGGCCCAGCCGCGCCGGTACAACACCTCGCCGCTGTGGTCGGGCCTCATGCACGACGGGCGCGCCTACGCCCCCTACACCTACAACGTCGAGGCACTGGTGCCTTGGCGGACGCTCACCGGACGCCAGCACTTCTATCTCGACCACGAGATGTACCTGGCCTACGGCGAGAACCTGCCGACCTACAAGCCGTCGCCCAAGCCCGAGGCCTACGGCGACCTCAAGCAGACGCTGAAGGATGGCGAGGCGAGGATCCTCAATTGCCTGACGCCCCACGGCAAGTGGCACATCCATTCCACCTACGGCGACAACCACCGGATGCTGACCCTGTCGCGAGGCTGCGAGCCGGTCTGGATGAGCGAGCCCGATGCGTCGGAGCTGGGCATCGAGGACAACGACTGGGTCGAGGTCATCAACGACCACGGTGTCTACGCCGCGCGCGCCTGTGTCAGTGCGCGGATTCCCAAAGGCGTGTGCATCGTCTACCACGTACCGGAGCGCACGGTGGGCATTCCGAAGTCCCAGGTCCGGGGCAAGCGGGCGGGCGGCCACAACAGCCTCACTCGCATTCATCTCAAACCCAATTTCCTCGCCGGAGGCTACGGACAGTTCGCCTACGGCTTCAACTACTGGGGGCCGATCGCTCCCAACCGCGACACCCACGTCGTCGTCAAGCGGATGGACGAGGTGGTGTTTTGACGAACGCAACGACGCCCCACGGACGGGAGAGCTGAAATGGATGTTCGATCACAGATTTCGATGGTGTTCCACCTCGACAAGTGCATCGGTTGCCACACGTGTTCGGTTGCCTGCAAGAACATCTGGACCGACCGCAAGGGCGCCGAGTACATGTGGTGGAACAACGTGGAGACCAAGCCCGGCACCGGCTATCCCGGAAAGTGGGAGGACCAGGAGATCTACAAGGGTGGCTGGGAGAAAGGTGGCGACAAGGTCCACCTCAAGGGCGCCGGCAAGCCCAAGAGCTTGACCAACATCTTCCACAATCCCCGGCTGCCGGTAATCGACGACTACTACGAGCCGTTCACCTACAAGTACCTGGATCTCATCGAATCGCCGGCCGGCGACGACCAGCCGACGGCCCGCCCGGTCTCGATGATCACCGGCGAGCCCATGGACATCAAGATGGGGCCGAACTGGGACGACGACCTCAGCGGCTCGCCCGACTACGCCCGCAACGACCCCAATCTCGAGAACCTCTCTCCGGCGGAGCGGGAGGCCATGTTCCAGCTCGAGCGCATGGCGTTCTTCTACCTGCCGCGGATCTGCAACCATTGCTTGAACCCCTCCTGCGTCGCTTCGTGCCCTTCGGGGGCTATCTACAAGCGCGGAGAGGACGGCGTGGTGCTCATCAACCAGAACGTCTGCCGCGGCTGGCGTATGTGCGTCACCGCCTGCCCCTACAAGAAGACCTACTACAACTGGAGCACGGGCAAGTCCGAGAAGTGCATCCTCTGCTACCCGCGCATCGAAGCGGGGCACGCCCCCGCCTGCATGCACTCTTGTGTCGGCCGGATTCGCTATCTGGGAGTGCTGCTCTACGACGCCGACCGGATCGAGGCGGTCGCGTCGGCTGACGACGCCGACCTGATCCAGAGTCAGATGGACATGATTCTCGACCCGTTCGATCCCGAGGTCATCGCCGCGGCCGCGGCCAACGGAGTCGCCGACTCGACCATCGACGCGGCACAGAAATCTCCCACCTACAGGTTCGTCAAGGAGTGGGACCTGGCTTTGCCACTGCATCCGGAGTTCCGCACTCTGCCGATGCTGTTCTATGTACCGCCCTTGCTGCCGGTGATGGCGTCGGTCTCCGAGGCCGAGAACACCGAACAGTCCGAGAAGCTCCACGAGGTGGCCAAGCACTGGCCCGACAGCTGGCTCTACGACACCAGCACCAAGGAGCTTTTCGGGACCATCGACGACGCGCGGTTCCCGCTCAAGTACATGGCGAACCTGTTCAGCGGGGGCGATACCGCCGTGGTCGCGGACCGGCTGAAGAAGCTCATGGCGGTCCGGCTCCACCGTCGCCAGGAGACGGTCGGCGACGTCAAGGAGGGCACCGTGCCGGAAGCCTTGGCCGACACCGGTCTCACCGCGCAGGTGGCCGACGATATCTACTATCTGACCTCACTGGCCAAGTTCGACGACCGTTTCGTGATCCCCGCGGCGCACCGCGAGCAGGCGATCGAGATGATGGAGTTCACCGGCGATGCCAGAGGCAGCATGGGCCTCGGGTTCCAGAGCGGCACGGCCGAGAGGGGGTCGTGAGCGTGTCGAGACTCGCTCACTACGAGTTGCTCGCCGAGCTCTTCGAGTATCCGGGAAGGGACTACCCGGCTCGGGTCCGCGCGGTCCGAGACACTCTTGGCAACCGCTACCCGCTGGCCGAGAACAAGCTCGGCCGCTTCGCGAGTGACTTGCCGGGGGCACCCGGGAGTTTCTCCAGCGAAGACCTCGACGAGATGCAAGAGATTTTCACGCGGTCCTTCGACGTGCAGTCGATCACCACTCTGAGCGTCGGCTACATCATGTTCGGGGACGACTACAAGCGCGGCGAGCTTCTGGTCAACCTGAACCGCGAGCAGCGCGAAGCGGGCATCGAAGCCGGCACCGAGCTCTCCGATCACCTGCCCAAGGTTCTGCGCCTGATCGCCCGGTGGCCCGACCAGGAGCTGGTCGTGGAGTTGGTCGAAGAGATCCTGTACCCGGCGCTGGTGCGGATGATCGAGGAGTTCGACAGCCGCCGCATGGAGCAGCGCAACAAGCTCTATGAGAAGCACTTCAAGACTCTGATCGTCTCTTCCGCCGAGCGAGGCACCATGTTCCGCGACGCGCTCGCGGCGGTCGTGGCTGTGCTCGAAGCGGATTTCAGTCTCGCCGAGCGCGAGCGGCCGGCGCCCCGGAGCGACTTTCTACGCTCCATCGACCGGGAGTTGGATATAGAAGCGAACGAGGGTCTCCCGGCTACTCAGGCACGGCCGGCGGCGGAGCCCCGGCTCCACGGGCACCCGGCACTCGTGAGGAGGAACCCATGAACACGCTCGACACCTTCCTCTACGTCATCTTTCCGTACATGGCCGTCGTCGTCTTCGTGGTCGGCACGGTCTACCGGTACCGGAAGAGAGGGTTCACGGTGTCATCGCTCTCTTCACAGTTCCTCGAGGGGAACAAACTCTTCTGGGGCAGCGTGCCCTTTCACATCGGACTGCTGGTGCTGTTCGCAGGCCATCTCGTCGCCTTCTTGTTTCCGCGGGCGATTCTCGCCTGGAACGCCGTTCCCGTTCGTCTTCTGATCCTGGAAGTCACGGCCTTCGTTTTCGGATTGAGCGTGCTGTCGAGTCTCCTGGCGCTGATGTTCCGGCGCTTCACCAACGCACGCATCCGAGCGATCACCACCCCGATGGACGCCGTCATCGAGACGCTGCTATTGGCTCAGGTCGTGCTCGGGTGCTGGATCGCCGTTGCCTATCGGTGGGGCTCGTCTTGGTTCGCGGCGGACCTGTCGCCCTACCTCTGGTCCCTCGTCGGCATGACGCCCGACGCCGAAGCGGTCATCGCCCTGCCGCTTCTGGTCCGGCTGCACATCATCGGCGCGTTTCTCATCCTGTTCATGTTCCCGTTCACCCGGTTGGTGCACGTCGTGGTCGCGCCGCTGCACTACTTCACACGGCCCTATCAGCAGGTGCTGTGGAACTGGGACCGCAAGCGGATCCGTGACCCGCGGACAGCTTGGAGCAAGGCGCGGCCCAGCAACAACTGATGGAGCGCGACCCGTCGCCGCCGGCCGCGCGAGCCATCGTAGAGGGGCTTTCGGCAGCCTGGCGACGCGAAGTCGGCCGGTCTCGAGCTCGACACGAGGACCCCGGGGAGAACAGATGAAATCCGACAACCACGACCGGTCCTGGCCCCACTACTGGGATCCCGAAGACGACGCCTTCTGGAATCGCGAGGGCAAGGCCGTCGCTCGTCGGAACCTCTGGATCTCGATTCCCAACCTGCTGCTGGGTTTTGCCGTCTGGATCTACTGGGGCATGGTCGCCAAGTACATCCAGCAACTCCATTTTGCTTCCGACGGCGAGCTCTTCAACTTCACCTTCATGAACGCCGGGCAGGCCTACGAAGGGCTCGAATACCGTGCGTTGCTGTTCACGCTCCCAGCGGTCGCGGGGCTGGCGGGAGCCACTCTGCGCATCCCCAACTCGTTCATGATCGCGATCTGTGGCGGGCGCAACGTGAAGTTCATGACCAGCCTGCTGCTCATCGTGCCGGCCTTGAGTACGGGCCTGGCGTTGCGTGACCCCACGACGCCGTTTCTCGTCTTCATCGTGCTCGCGGCGCTTTCCGGCGTCGGCGGCGGCGCTTTCGCATCGTCGATGTCCAACATCAGCTTCTTCTTCCCGAAGCGCGAGCAGGGGCTTGCGCTGGGGCTGAACGCCGGGCTCGGGAACCTGGGAGTGAGCGTGATGCAGTTCGTGATCCCGTGGGTGATCACGTTCCGCGCCTTCGGACCCCTGAGCGGCGATCCCTATGAGTTCGCCGCCGATGGCGTCGCCAAGCAGCTGTGGATTCAGAACGCCGGTCTGGTCTGGGTGCCGATCCTCGCCCTGCTCGTGGTCCTGGCGTTTCTGTTCATGAACAACCTACCCTTCCACAAATGTGGATCGACGCCGGCCGCGGTCGGCAAGTACCTCTGGCTCACCCTCCTGGGGCTGGTCGGCGCGGCCGCCGGCATCACGCTGCTGATCCTGCCTTGGGGCGCCTTCCCGGTGGTCTTGAAGACTTTCATCGTCGTCATCGTGGCGGTGGCCGTCACCCTGGCCGCCATGCGGTATCTGACGTCAAAGGAGACGCGCGAGAACCTCCAGGAGCAGTTCGGGATTTTCAAGCTCAAACACAACTGGGTCATGACCTACCTTTACGTCATGACCTTCGGTTCATTCATCGGTTACGCGAACGCCTTTCCGAAACTGATCGATGACGTGTTCGGGGTCATCCGCGTAGGCGAGCACGCGGGTGAACCGACCGGCCTGAGCTCGGCGGCGTTCATCTGGATCGGTGCCGGCGTGGGAGCGCTCATCCGTCCCGTGGGTGGGTGGCTGTCGGACCGGCTGGGAGGTGCCCGCGTCACCCAGTGGGACACGGTCATCATGGTCGCGTCGACGATCGGCGCCGGCTACGTCGTCTCTCTCGCGATGGCGTCGCCCGAGCCGACGACGTACTTTCCCGCCTTCCTGCTGCTCTTCATCGTTCTGTTCGCGACCACGGGCATCGGCAACGGTTCCACTTTCCGAATGATCGGCGTCATCTTCGCGAAAGACGTTCGCGGACCCGTGCTCGGCTGGACGTCGGCCATCGCGGCGTACGGCGCTTACCTCATTCCCAAGATCTTCGCCACCCAGATCCAGGCGGGCACGCCCCAGAACGCGCTCTACGGTTTCGCCGGGTACTACGCGACTTGCCTGGCCCTCAACTGGTGGTACTACGCCCGCAAGAACGCGGAGATCTCGTGCTGACCGAGGGTCGCGAAACCAGCGAGCGGATTACGTTATGAAAGAAACGAGGCTGGCGTGGCAGGTACTCGCTCTCAATACGATCGCCTTCACCGTCTGCTTCGCCTGTTGGATGCTCAACGGCGTGCTGGTGACCTTCCTGGTCGAGAACGGGATTTTCGAGTGGGACGCGGCCCAGATGGGTACGCTGATCGGTATCCCGGTTCTGACCGGCTCGATCATGAGATTGCCCTTGGGCATGCTCACCGACCGCTTCGGTGGCCGCCCGGTCTACGCGACGCTGATGCTTCTGTGCGCGGTTCCGATGTACCTGCTGAGCCACGTTGACTCCTATTCCGGCTACCTGCTCGCGAGCCTGGGCTTCGGCCTCACCGGAACCTCGTTCGCGGTGGGCATCGCGTTTTCGTCGGTCTGGTTTCGCAAGGAGCACCAGGGCACGGCCCTGGGCATCTTCGGAGCCGGGAACGCCGGGGCGGCGCTGACCGTCATGGGAGCGCCCGCGGTTCTCAGGAAGCTCACCAACGGAGGCCAGGACCTGGAGCGCTGGCGAGATCTTCCGGTCTACTACGCCGCCACGCTGGTCGTGATGGCGATCGTCTTCTACCTGTTCACCAGGAACAGGAAGCCGGAGGCCGCCTCGCAGCGGACCTTCCTGGAGATGCTGCGGCCGCTGAGCAACGTGCGCGTCTGGCGATTCGGCCTGTACTACTTCCTGGTTTTCGGCGGCTTCGTCGCCCTGGCCCAGTGGCTCGTGCCGTACTACGTGAACGTCTACTCGATGTCGATCGTGACCGCCGGCCTGCTGACTTCGATCTTCTCGTTGCCGTCCGGCGTGATTCGCGCCCTGGGCGGCTACCTGTCGGATCGGGTCGGCGCTCGCACCGTGATGTACTGGATTCTGGGGACGACCGCGCTCTGCTGCGCAGCGCTGTTCTTTCCCAAGATGGAGATCGAGTCGACCGGAAGCGGGGTCATGGCCCGCAAGAGCGGCACCGTGACCGCGGTGTCCGAAACCAGCATCCGAGTGGGAGAGGACACCTACGAGCTCGAGTCCGAGCAAGCGATGCAGATCGATGAGTCCCAGACCCACCTCTTGCCGGTCATCCGTTCCTGGCACGTGCCGGCGGTCGAGGTCGGCCAAACCGTCATCAAGCGCCAACTGCTCGCCAGGGGCGTCACCAACATCTTCTTCCAGGCCAACGTCTGGGTGTTCACCGCGCTGGTGTTCGTGATTGGGATCGCCATGGGAATCGGCAAGGCGGCGGTCTACAAGTACATCCCCGACTATTTCCCCACCGAGGTCGGAGTCGTTGGAGGGATGGTCGGGGTTCTGGGCGGGCTCGGGGGCTTTTTCTGCCCCATCATCTTCGGCTATCTGCTCAAGGGTATCGGGCTCTGGACCACGACCTGGGTCTTCTTCTTTGTCGTGGCAATGGTATGTCTCATCTGGCTCCATATCACCGTGAGGGGAATCACCAAGAGGGAGACCACCATCGAAGCTCCGGAGACTCCAAGCTTCGCCGGCGGCGGCTAGCGGACAACGCAACAAGGGTTCTGCAGGAGGAACGCCACGCTCGAGGATCGCCACCTGACTGACCAGACGAGGAGGCTCGCAGATGGATCGCCCATTGGTTACCTCAAGGACCCCAGCGCTCGTGGCCGCGCTGCTTTGCCTCCATCGTGGTAGGAGTCAGGACATGAAGGTCGTGAGGGCAAGTCTTGGTCTTCTGGTGCTGATCGCGGCCGCAGCGGTGGCGCAGCCGACTTCGGACGATGTTGCTGCCAATCACCGCACCTTGTTCCCCGAGGGTTACGGTCCGTTTGCGACCATCGTGGCGATTCCGGGCTGCAGTGGGGTCTCTTTGCAGGGGCCGGCCACCGACGAGGGCCGTCCGGGCGACGAGGCCGACCGGCTTTTTCGGCGACACTACGCGCGCATGGCCGAGCGTTTGCGCGAGAGCGGTCTCGGCGTTGTCTTGATCGACTACTTGACCGCCGAGGGGGTTGCCAACACATGCAGCGGTGAGATCTCGCACGAGCGAGTGGGCGAATACATCGCCGCGTCCTTGGAGTTCGCCGCGACGCTTTCTCAGGTGGATCTCTCGAAGCTTTACGTCGTTGGCTGGTCCCACGGAGGAGCGGGAGTCCTGGCCTGGCTGCAGGGTCTGGGAGCGCAAGCCCCAGCCGTGGCCGGAGCGGTAGCCGTCTATCCGGCGTGTGGCTCACGCGGACCATGGTTCTCGGCTATCCCGGTGCTGGTGCTCCTCGGCGAGGCCGACGACGTCACGCCACCCGAAAGCTGTGACCGGATTCTTGCCGAACTGCCCGACGAGGCCAGAGTCGAGGTGCGGCGCTATGCCGACGCTCGGCATGGGTTTGACTTCACGGAGGGGCCGGCGGTCCTGTCGATCGGTGGGGGCATGACCGTTGGCCGCAACCCGGCTGCCGGGAAGCTGGCTTGGGAGGAGCTCCTCGCCTTCCTGAGTGCTGATCGGGCGTCCCTCCCCGAGACTCGCACCCAGCCGCCCATGCCGTGATCGGCTCGATTCGGACGTTCGTGAACAGCGCCGGGAGGCCTCTTCACCAGGCTTCCTGTTCGCTGCGAGTTCGCTTGATCGAACCGAATCGAGAATCCGTCGCTTTGTCGGGCCGGGAGGCGTCTCGTCCTGGTCGACAAACCGGCTCCTAGGCACAGGCGCGTCCCTGTAAGCTCGCGGGCGATGCAATCCGAGTCGAGAGTAGCCGTGGGCGTTTGGGTTGTCGCGGGCCTGGCCACGGTCTTCTTCGCCGTATATGCCGTCGGCTTCTTCGGCTACGTCCTCGATGACGTCTTCATCAGCTTGCGCTACGCCCAGAACTGGGTCGAGGGGAACGGTGTGGTGTTCAATGCCGGCGAGGTCGTCGAGGGCTACACGAACTTTCTGCTCGTGGCACTGGCCGCTGGAGCGATTCGGATGGGACTGGATCCTGTGCTGGTGCTCAAGGTCTTGTCCCTCGGAGCCGCGATCTGGACTGTCTTCGTTGCCTCGCTCCTGGCGGGGACGGGCGACGAGGACACCCGGGGTTGGCGAAGGTTTTTGCCGCTGACGCTGCTCTTGCCGCTTCACGGCTTCGCCTATTGGTCGGTGGTTCCGATGGAGACGATGCTCTTCACCGCCCTGACGGCGACGGGAGTTTTCTTGCTCGCTTCCCGGAGTCGTGCTGCGATTGTGGCTGCCGGTCTGACCTTCGCTGTGCTCGCCATGACCCGCCCGGAAGGTCTTTTGGTCTTCGGACTCTCGATTCTGGCTTTCGCCGGAATGGATTTGGCGGTGCGCCAGCCCGGCGCCGGGCTGCGGAGATATTTCCCAGCGCTCCTGTCGTTTGCCGTTCCCTTTGGGCTCTTCTTCTGGTGGCGGATGGGCTACTACGGGAGACCGTTTCCGAACACGTTCTACGCCAAGGTCGAGGGCGAGGCTTCCGAGTGGCTCCATGGGCTATCGGGCCTGGGAGCCTGGCTGCTGGCACATCCGGTGCTCGCGCTCGCTGTACCCGCGGGTCTGGTGCTCGGACTCCGCCGGTTCAGGGTGCCGGGGCCCGCTGGTGCCAGGATCCCAGTTCTCGAAGTGAGCGCCACCGCCGCGGGCTGGGTCGCCTACACGATCCTGATAGGCGGCGACGATATGCCGCTTCATCGGTTCTACGTTCCGATCCTTCCGCTACTGGCGGTCGTTGCAACCTGGATTGTCGACGCCTGGGTGGTTGGGACCAGGGCCGCGCGAGTAGGGCCCGCCTTTGCGGTTCTAGGAGTGGTGTCGGCCGCGGCGAGCGCTCTCGCCTACGACGCCGACGCGGTTTTCAGCGGCGATCGGCTAACGGTAGTGGGGGAACGGGTCGGCCGCTGGCTGGCTGCGAGCCAGCCAGCCGACACTCTCGTCGCACTCAACACGGCAGGTGCCATTCCGTATTTTTCGAAGCTTCCGACCCTCGACATGCTGGGCCTTACCGACGCCGTGATCGCCCATCACGGGTCCTACGACGCCCGAGCCGCTTCCGGCCACCGTCGTGGCCACGGTCGCTACGTTCTGGACCGCCGGCCGGACATCATCCTCTGGTACAACTCGGCGGGCGCCTTCGAGCCCGAATACCCTGGTGACTGGCAGCTCGCCGGCGATCCGCGCTTTCGGCTCTTCTACCGGCCGCGTTCCGTGGGGCTTCGGTACGGTCCGAGCCCGGACCGATTTGCCTATCCTCTGCGGTCGTTTCTTGGGTATCCCTGGGGGCGAAGCGACGCCGGCGAAAGCTGGGCGACGAACTACGGTCTCTACGCCAGGTACCACAGCAGACCAGTGCCGCGCACCGAGCTCTTCGAAGGGCCCATCGTATTTCGCTTCTTCGAATTCGATCGGGAGCTCGCCCAGCTCTGGCCCGAGACGGACCCGGCCGGGGTCTTGGCGCGTCTGCGCTCCCGCCCGGAATCCTCGGCGTCGTCTCCGGAGGTGCCGACCGCGTGCTCCTCGGCACTGGACCGGCTTGCTGCTGGCGACCGCGCCGGAGCGGTGGCGATCCTCAGGCAGCCGCCGGAGGAGGAAGCGGACGCGGTCTCTGGAGCTAGCTGGCCTTGCCGGGCCGTTGGAGCCGCACTCGAGGATCGTCCCTTCGACGCCATCTCGGATCTGATCCGTGTGGTGCGGGACGGTCCAAGCGATCCATTTGCGGAAGCCGCGCTGGAGTTTTTCTTGACCGCGCCCTACGAGAGTCTGACCGGATCGGGCGGCTGAACTCGGAGTCCTGAAACGGCCTCCAGGGAGCCCGATGACGAGGCAGGATGAGGGAGGGAGCAACGGCTGTGGGCGTTGGCAGGATGAGTATCCTTCTATGAGTCGGTCGGTTGGCGTCAAGAGTTTCGTTTCTTCTTTTTGTAGTTTTCCTTAGGTTTGGATCGAGGCTTGGGACGAGCTTCTATTCGCACTCTGTAGGGTTCTTCTTTGAACCGGTGCATGGTGAGTTTTGCGTCCGTTTAGGAATCGATGCTCCCATCTGTCACACGGTGTCGGGGCCACCAAGGATACTTTCGGAGTCATCGAACCTCTCAATCCGTCCTTGCTTGTTGGTCGTCTAGTTATCTCTTCTACGCTGCCTTGGGAAAGGCTCGGAAGCTCTCACCTGTCACCCACAGCCTGTGGAGCAACACCGCGATCTTCCTAGCTAGCGCGACCACGGCCTTGCCCTTACCCAGCCTCTCGACCAGGCCCTCAGCCCATCTCTTGAGTGACGACTCTTTGCGACAGTTCAACGCCGCATGAGCTGCCTGCACCAAGAGTCTGCGCATCTCCGAGTCGCCCTCGCGAGTGATCCGGCCCCTGACCTCATGCCCTCCTGAGCTGCGAAGCGACGGTCTCAAGCCCAGACACGCTCCGACGTCGCGGCTTTTCTCGAACCGATCCGGACGATCCATCCAGCCGACGAACGCAAGGCTCACCAGAGGCCCCACACCAGGAACCGTCTGCAGCCGACGGACCAGCTCGTTTGATCTCGACTCGGAGATGAGGTCGTCTTCGAGATGGTGGATCCGATCGGTCAGCTCGCCGATTGTCGTTACCAGAGGTTCGAGCGCTCCCAACAGGCCGGCTTCGACCGACATCGACGCGTACCGAGCCACGAAGCTCTTCGCCGGACATGAGGGCACTCGGTAGCCCTGTGCCCGCAGCGTTCCGCGTACGGAGTTGATCAGCGAGGTCCTGGTCTTCACCAGACTCGTTCGGACCCGAAGACGCGTCCGAAGCTCTTGGGCCTCACCTGTGCGCTGGTAGACTGGTCGAAGCAAACCCAGATCCAACCGGCTCAAACGAGCCAGGATCTCGGCGTCGATTCCGTCCGTCTTCAGGGTCGATTCCGCGATCAGACGTACCCGGCGTGGATTGACCACCATCACCTCATGGCCGAGCTCAGACAGCAGTCGATAGACCCAGGGTGTGACCGGACCGCTCTCGAGCGTCACCTGCGAGCGTTCCCGATTGGCGAAGAACCTTCGCAGGCCCGTCTCGGTCGTCGGAACCCGCCGGCGAACCGTCACCTCACCGTCTTCTGATACGCCACACACCTCGCTGTACTTCGAGTGAACATCGATGCCAAGATACTCCATGGTCGGTCTCCTTTCTCGGCTCTGATGCCGATTCTTGGTTATCTCCAACTGGCACAGTGTCCCAGCTGGAGACCGACCGACTCATCTCATCTGTCACCGCATCTTCCACCGCATCTTCGCTGGAGACCACGGGCCAGGGCACGGGGGCTGGCCTCAGGTTGGCCTCTGCCCGGCGAAGACGCCGTCCCAATCAAGTCGTCCGGTGAGTTGCATCAGTACGAAGAGGGTGAGGATCGCTCCAACCGTGATCGCCAAGCCGGTGAATCCGGAGAAGAAGAAGGCGTAGCTAAAGAGAAAGAGGTAGACGAGCTGCGCGGTTCCGGCGTACAGCAGCGCCGAGCGCACGCCGCAGACGAGTCGCAGGTAGCTCAAGACGAGAGCGAGACTCACCGCGGCGGAGAGGAGGAATGCCGAATGGATGCTCAGATGGTCGGCGAGGTACGCCATCAGCAGGTGAAAGGCAAAGAAGGCGGCGGCCAGGAAGAAGTAGTGCATCGGGTGGAGCCTCAGGAGTGAGAGCGCGCCGAGCATGACCAGCACAGTGAAGAAGAATAGAAGCGAAACCGGGGCAAAGAAGGTCATTCGTCCGACCAGCGGGCCGGGATTCATGCGGTTTGGGAGATCCATGCCGATCCCCTTGCCGCTAACCAGATTCTCAAAGCGCCAGGCCAGCCGCCAGCCGTCACCGTCGCGGCTGCTTTCGGTCGGCGAGAGGGTGTCGGGAGGAAAGTCGATCGCTGCAAAGTCGGTCGACATCGAGAGCTCGAAGTCCCGCACCTGGGCCACGTCTGCGTCGGCAAAGCGGTAGCGCCAAGTATCGAGTCCGCGGGAACGGTAGCGGACGTCGATCATCACCTTCTGTCCCGGTTGAGCGTTGAGTTGAGCGCGCAACTCGTGGGAGAGGCCTGGATCGAGCGCGGTTTCGACGCCGTTGATCTGGAGTGAGAAGTCGTCGTAGATCGCCGCGGTCGAGGGCAAGGAGAAGCCCGCGTACAGGGGGCCCTGAGGGTCATCGGGGACCTGCGCCGTGTACTTCCCGGTAAACGAGACCGTATAGGTGTCAAACCAGAGAAGTCCGCGCTTGCGGTGGTCGACGGCCAGGTCGACCGCCACGCGGCTGTGGTCCGGGGGAATCGGGATCCGTTCGGTGATGACCCGTTCTTGCTGCGTTTGCGGTCCGTTGTGCTCATCTCCGAGGGGCCCCGCGCCGGAGACGGTGCGCTCCCGGAGGGAGTAAAGCCTCGGCGCAAGCTGCACATGTTTGTCGCCCCACAGTTGCGAGACGTCGCCGGTGCCGGCGGCCCTCGACTCGCGCGTGCGCGAGTGCACGGAAGCGCCGAGCAGGAACCAGGCGAGCGCGGCAAGGCAGAAGATCATCGAGATGGCGAGGAGGTGTCGAACGGTCATGGCGTTAGCTCCGGGGAATGGGTGGTGAAGAAGCAGAGAAGAGACAGAAGCCGGGCGCGGCGATGCCGCGATCCGGTGCGACCGGGACTTTTCCCCGCACTGCATTCGTTCCGCGGCGATATGGATGGGCCGGGGAAGGCCGCGCCGAGCGGTTGAGCGATGGTGGCCCTTCTAGGGGTGGGTGCGAACGGAGATTCCGACTGCCGTAGACTTTGCATTGCAAAGTAAGTAGGCAAAAAAACTCGCCGCGGCTCGCCTGGAACAATGTCTCGCCACCGGACTCCAGGAGAGAGCCGCTCGGAACCGGTATGTCGATGCCGAAGCGGTCTACGGAGGCAATCGGTCTCGCGCGCGGCATGGAGGGAGCGTAGCGCCTGAAATTGTTCGATGTCAAGTACTTTGCGGTGAAAAGTTTCTCGGATTTGCGATCGCGCTGCGGCCGGCCCGCAATGCCTATCGGCCGTGAGCTGCGGCCGGGAATTCGGGGACAGGCACGTCCTCCCTGGCCCCCTCTCGAGCCAGTCCCCGAATTCCCGCTCCGGATCTCGGGGCGACCACCAAAGCTGGTGCTTGTGAGCGATGGTGTAGCCGATGCCAGCGCAGGAAACCGGTGACAGGGAGTCCCTCCCGTCCGCCCTCCCACCCAGTCACCGCTTCCCCAGCTGCAGCGGATCGTGGCGGAAAAGAGTCGGTGGAGCTGATCTCGGAGGCGGGACGTCGTACCCCGCTTGCCCGTGATCGGCGTCAGCCCGAGCTTGTACATGAAGCTCGAGAAGGTGGGAGCGAGCTCGAGCTCGCGGCTTCGGGTCCGCACCGCTTCGGTCGAAAGCCAAGCAAACGTGAGCCGCGGGTAGGAGCCGCCGGGCAGTCCCACCGACGGCAGTGCGTTGAGGTAGAGGGTGAAGCGGCCGTTGACGCGCTCGAACTCGTGCGGGATTCGGGTGCTTCGGGCCCGGCTGTGGGGGAGAGTGGCCTGGATGAGGATTCGGGCCATGAAGCCGAGGGCGCCGGCAGCGCGAGCCTCTAGCCGGCTTGTGGCTCAGGCGATCTCGGTCAGGTCGAGAAACTGGAAGGCACGATCGATCTCTTCGTGGGCGCCCACCAGGACCAGACAGTCGCCGGCCTCCAAGCGTAGGTCGGAAGGCGGATTCGGATGCGACTGCTCACCGCGAACCACGGCGATGACGCCGGCCCCAGTCTGCCGCCGCAGGTCGAGCTCTCCCAGAGTACGGTCGGCCGCGCGACCTCCAGACGCGATGCGGTAGATGTCGGTGGTTCCGGCCTCTAGAGCCTCGAGGGCGGCTTCGAAGGCCTGGCCCAGGGGGGCGCTCCGTAGCGTCTCGTACGCCTCGCCGCGCAGGACTCGTGTCTCGGCGCGGATCACGTTACGCGGTACGTGGTATGCGGTCAGCACGCGCGTGAAGATCTCGATCGCCGACTCGAACTCCTCGGCCACGACCTGATTCGCGCCGGCCGCGCGGAGAGCCTCGATCTCCCGGAACTTGCTCGTGCGGACCAGGATCTCGACGTTCGGCGAGAGCTCTCGAACTGCCTTCAGCGCGCGACTGACGGCGGTGAAATCGGAGATGGCGAAGACGATCATCTTTGCCTGTTCGACCCCGGCCCGCTCCAGGATCTCTTTCTGCGCCGCGTCGCCAAACAGCACCGGCACGCCCTCGCCGCGGGCGCGGCGCTCCGCTTCCGGGTCGAGCTCCACCACCAGATGCGGGATGTGGGTCTCTCCCAGGATCCGGGCGAGCAGGCTGCCGTTCATGCCGTATCCGACCACCACCACGTGGGCCGAGGACGCCTGGTCGCTGCTCGCGTCCTTGTCGCGGCTCGGCAGGCCCGCCAGCGCGGCGACCCGCGCGCTCACCACTGGCGCGGCGCGCACCAGAACGGGTGTCATGGCGACGGTCAGGACCGCCGCAACCAGGAGAATCTGAAACCGCTCCCCCTGCAATAGGCCATTGGCCCGGCCGACCTCCATGAGGACGAAGGAGAACTCGCCGATCTGTGCCAGGCCGATGCCGCAGATGAGGGCGATGCGCATCGTAAAGCCGGCGAGCTTGAGCGCCATCACCGCTACCAGGGCCTTGCCAAGGGCGAGCAGCAAGGCCAGGCCGACGAGAAGCGGCAGGCTGGCCAATGCGAAGCGCAGATCGACCAGCATGCCGATGGAAACGAAAAAGACGCTGGCGAACAGATCGCGGAACGGACCGATGTCGGCGATCACCTGGTGGCTGTACTCGGTCTCGGCGACCAGCACTCCGGCAAGGAACGCGCCCAGGGCCAGGGAGAACTCGAGACGCGCCGTGAACCAGGCCATGGCGAGGCAGGTGGTCAGCGCTCCGAGAACGAAGAGCTCGCGGACCCGGGTGCCGGCGATCATCCGCGTCAGCCGCCGTATCAAGACGCGGCCGGCGAAGAAGACCAGAGCCACCGCTGCCAGCCCGCCGCCGAAGCGCAGGGCCAAGCTCGAGGCGGAAGCCTCGATGGAGCCCGCCAGGACCGGGGTCAGGGCAATCATCGGCACGATCAGCAGGTCCTGGAAGAGGAGCACGCCCAGTACCACCCGGCCCTGAGGCGTCGTCGTCTCGCGCCGCTCCTGGTACTCCTTGAGGACGACCGCGGTACTCGACAGGCTGAGCACGAAGCCGATGAAGAGGGCGTTGGCCGGTGGCAGCCCGAAGCCGATGACGATCCCCATGGTGAGCCCGGTAGTAAGCGCCCACTGGAGGGTGCCGCCAATCAGAAACGAGCGGCCCAGGGTTCGCATCTCGGTCGAGCTGAGCTGGAGCCCGATGACGAACAGGAGCAACACAACTCCGATCTCGGCGAAGACCTCGACCTCATGGGTCTCCGGCACGAGGGCCAGACCCGAGGGACCGATGAGGACACCGCTGATCAGGAAGCCGACCACAGGAGGGATGCGCAGCCGGGCGGAGAGCAGCACCACCGTGACGGCGGCGGCGAGGACAGCAACCGCTTCCGAGAGGAACTCTACGGTCTCCATCTTTCTAGTATGGCGGAATCGCTGATCAGAAGAGCTACGGCGGCAGGATACCTGTCTCTGTCGGGTGCGGTGCCGCGATGCCCGTGGCGTCAGTCGCGGCGCCAGTCCGGCTGACCGGCGCTCGAACGGGCCTGGTTCGGTCCGCGACTCGCGAACGGCGTGCGCGCCGAGCGCTTACCTGCCCTAGACACTGGTCAACGGGTTGGCCCAAGAGCCGGCCGGACCGTCTCCGAGCATCCGTGGCAAGCGCCAGCTCGGCGTGAGGAGCTCTGGTCCCCGTTCTTCAAAGAAATGGCGGATAGGCAAGCTCATGACTCGCGATGCATGGGTCTCGCCGCTCCCGGTGCTGACGCTCCTGGGCGAGACCGGCGACATCACTCCTCCCGAGAGCTGCGACCGGATCCTGCACCAACTGCCTGACGGTGCCGATGTCCGGGTGCGGCGGTATGCCGGCGCTCGGCACGGGTTCGACTTCACCGAGGGCCCGGAGGTCCTATCGATCGGTGGTGGCATGAGCGTTGGACGGAATCCGGGCGCGGGTAAAGAAGCGTGGCAGGAAATCTTTGCTTTCTTGAGAGGGCAGAGCCGGAGAATGCGGTAGGTTCGATGGGTCGTGGCGAGGCTGAGTGGGATCGAGCCGAGGAGAAGCTTGTTGCCTGGGGCTCATGGTGTCCGTTGCGACTCGAAGTACGCGAAGAAGGGGCCTCTGCTCTTGAGCCTCATTCAGGGGGAGATATCGCTGATGAAGACGGTGGATAACGAGGGAACGGATGCACAAGCCCACGCCAGCCGCTGAAAGTCAGTACTGGAGCCGGCTTCTCGCGGCCTATAGCCGGCCGGTGGACCGCAAGGCCTGGTTTCAGCTCCTGTCCACGGCGGCCCTTTTTGCGCTGACCTGGGGTCTGATGCTGTTGAGCCTGCGGGGTCCCTACTGGCTGACGCTTTTGGCGGCGCTGCCGGCCGCCGGACTGTTGACCAGGCTGTTTATCTTTCAGCACGACTGCGGGCACGGGGCGTTTTTTCGCTCTCGCGTCGCCAACGATCTCGTCGGGGGGCTGCTGGGGGTCGTGACTCTCACGCCCTATCGGTACTGGCGCCGAACGCATGCGGCCCATCATGGTGCCTCCGGCGACCTGGATCGGCGCGGCTTCGGTGACATCGCGACGCTGACGGTCCGGGAGTACGTTGCCCGCTCTCGCTGGGGACGGTTCAAGTACCGGCTTTATCGAAATCCGTTGGTGCTCCTGCTGGCGGGACCGCTCTACCAGTTCGTTATCAAGCATCGGCTGCCGCTCGACCTGCCACGGAGCTGGAAGCGCGAGTGGCGGAGCGTGATGTGGACGAACTTGTGCTTGGCGAGCATCACCGTGGCCGCCTGGCTGTTGATCGGGCTCGACAAGTTCCTCTTGGTGCAGGTACCCATTACGCTGATTAGCGGTGCGCTCGGCGTCTGGCTCTTTTACGTCCAGCATCAGTTCGAGGACACCTACTGGCGGGAGCATCCGGAGTGGAGCTTCCACCGAGCGGCTCTCGAGGGCAGCTCGTTTTACGATCTGCCGCCGATGCTTCACTGGTTCACCGGCAACATCGGCTTCCACCACGTGCACCACCTGGCGAGCCGGATTCCGAACTACCGCTTGAAAGAGTGTTTCCAGCGGGTGCCGGAACTACAGCACGTAACCCGCTTGACGATTCGCAGCAGTCTCCGGTGCGCGCGCCTGCACCTCTGGGATGAAGACGAAGGGCGACTCGTCGGATTCCGCTTTCTCAGGTCGCAAGCCGCCGGCGTCTGAGGGCAAGAAAAAAGGCAAGACCCTCCGATGGAAGGTCTTGCCCTGATTGCTTGCGCCTTGGAGGGCCCGAGCCTCTTTCTTGCGAGCTGGATCAACGACGGGGATCCGCCTCTCATCGGCGACAACTTCGCCGTCTGGACGACGAAGAGAGCCAAGCAGCTCGCCAGGGACTATGCGGCGCTGGGGTACGACTTCATCAAGATCTACACGAACCTGAGCCGCAAGATCACCGACGTATTCCTGAAGCAAGGCCGCCGCCTCGGCCTGCCGGTCGTGGGTCACGTGCCGACGGACTATCCCCTTCGAAAACTGCTGGCGACGAACATGCGCTCGATGGAGCACCTGCTGGGCTTTGCCGCCGCGGTGGAGACGCTGGACTCCCCCTGGCGAGGACGATGGACGTTCCGGCGGGTCGTCGGGTCGATTCCGATCGAAGCGGAAGGTGTCGAAGCTCTAGCCAAGAAGGTCGCCACATCGGGCATCTGGAGCTGCCCGACTCTGATCGTGGGGGACTATGTCGGCCCCGAGGATCGAATGCTGGCGCAGCTCGACCGGCGCGACTATCGGTGGGCGCCCAGACCCCTTCTGGGGTACTGGCGCAACAGCAAAATCCCGCTTCTGGCCGAGCTCATCGAACGAGAAGAGATCTCGGTGGACGAGTTTGCCGTGGGACGCGAGCGCCGGCGGGAGTTCGTTCGGGCTCTCCATGAAGCCGGTGCGGGGCTGCTGGTCGGCACCGACGCGCCGGTCAATACGGTCATTCCGGGACTCTCGATCCACCGAGAAATGAGGAGCCTCCGGGAAGCCGGGCTGTCGGACGCTGAGGTGTTGCGGGCAGCCACCTGGAACGCGGCTCAGGCGCTGGGTGTCGCTGGGGAGCACGGGACCGTCGAGCCGGGGAAGAAGGCCGATCTGATTCTGGTCCGGAGGAATCCTCTCAAGGGCATCGGCAATCTCCAGAAGCTGGAAGGCGTGATGCTCGACGGCCGCTGGTTCCGCCGGCGCGAGCTCAACCGGATGTGGCGCCGGGCCGTTGCGAAGTACCCCGATATCGATATCGCGGCGGCGACCTCCTTCGGACACCCTCACTAGGCGGACACTCTCACGAGGGCCAATCGCGATTTTCGCGGCAGGCACTGCTGGGTACGGACGGTCTTGGCCGGCGACGCGGCTTTACGGACAGGGCCTTCAATTTTTTGGGGTTCTGCCTAAGAGCTGGGCTCGGTGCAGGGTGGCGATTTCGGAGAAATGCCGATCGCCGGGTCCGTCTAGACTAGGGACACGAGATTCCTAAGATTTCTTCCAGAAAGCGAGGGACGTGACCATGGCGAGACGACCCGGCGGCCCACCAAACGATCACATCGTACGCGCCTACATTGCCTACTCGAGACTGACGGCGATCCTGGCGTTCGCCCTGCCGGTCGTACTGGTCTTGTCGAGTTTTCACTACGACGGTGGGTCGCTCAAGGACTCCCTGAGCGCCTACTACCACGGCGCCGACCTGCAAAGGAACGTGTTCGTCGGGACCCTGTGCGCGGTCGCTGCTTTCTTGGCCCTGTACAAGGGCTGGCGGGGTTGGGAGGCGATGCTTCTCAACGTGGCCGGAATCTCGGCGGTCTTGGTGGCGTTCATCCCGACGCCCGAGGACAAGGACGGGTTCTGGTCGGCCCATGGTGCCGCCGCTCTCGTGCTCTTCGGCTGTATCGTCGCCGTCGGCGTCGTGCTGCCCTGGGTCAAGAAGCGGCTCGGCCGGGCCAAGCGGACGCCGCCGCTTCTGGGGTATTCCATCGCGGCCGCGATCATGATTGCCGGCGCGGCGCTGGCCGTCCTGGGAAAGCTCGGCAAGCTCGACGGCCCGGTGTTTCTCCTGGGGGAGATCCTGCTGGTCGTCGGCTTCGGCGCGTTCTGGGGGCTGCGGACGCGGCATCTGTCCGAACCGGCGATCCGTCCGGCGCTGCTGGAAGACGGCGAAATCTAGCCGTCCCGTCGGACGGGTCTTGCGCTCGCTTGCCTCTCGGTTCCCGCGCTCCGAGAGCGGGCGTCGCCGGGATCGGTCGGCGACTCCGGCCCGGCTAGGAAAACCCCTCGATCAGAACCGCATCGCTCAGGTACTTGTCTTTGGAAACGACCAGCTGCTGGCCGTCGGGACTCCAAGCGGCGTCTCGGATGTAGTCTTCGAGGCGGTGGTCGCGGTCGGTCAGTTGGACCCACTCCGAGCCGTCGAGAGGCACGAGCCACAGGTTGGTCCCGCCGGCGCGGTAGAGGTGTGCCACGAGATTCCGGCCGGAGGGATCGAAGCCCACAAACGAGCCGTCGGAGGCAAAGACCGGCCGACCGAAACCTCGGCCACGAGTTCCGCGGCGGGAGTGATTACGTGGACGTACTCGCTGGCGATGCCTTCGTTGCCGAGGAGGCCGTCGATGCGAAAGTGCGCGGCTTCGAGGCCGGCGGGAAGAGTCGGGCTCACGTCGGGGCGACAGCTTAGCAAGGAGTAGTGGCTCGGCCCGCCGCCCTCCGTCGCTGCCGGGATCGGTTCGGCCGCGGGTGCTTCCGCCGTTCGAGAGGCGGGCACCGGTTGCGGCGTCCGGCGGTGCCTTATAGGGTTGCGACGTGCTTGCCACGACCGCGCGGAAGGTTCTGACCTGGGTCTTGCGGCTCCTGGGAGTGGTCGCGGCCTCGGCGCTCTTCACCGCGGTCATGCCGACCGGCTGGATGGCGGCGGCCAACGACGCGCTCGGCCTCGAGCCGTACCAGAGCTCGCCGCTGATGGAGTACCTGACTCGCTCGCTCTCGGCGGTGTACGCGCTTCTAGGCGCTCTGACTCTCTACGCCAGTCGCGAGGTTGAACGGTATCTGGACCTCATCAGCTTCATGGGCAGACTGGTCTGTGTCTTGGGCGTTTTCCTCACCGCCGTGGCTTTTTGGGCCGGCCTGCCTCCGGCCTGGGCCTGGGTCGAAGGCCCGCTGACCGTGGTCCTGGGGCTGGTCATGACCTGGCTGGCCCGTCGAGCCGGGGCCGGGGCTGGGGCCGGGCCGAGGTAGAGAACCCATCGGGCGCAACGCTGCCCGGAGTCCTCCTCGGCATCGACTCGACCCGGTGCTGGCGAGGATCTGGCCGCCGCAGCCGGAAGCGGCTGGATCGCGGTGGGTTGCCCCGGGACCGCGACCCGGGCGGTCGAACCTCTAGATCTAGATCGCGCGTTCTCTGTCGTCCGGGAAGCTCTTCAGGGTGACGCTGTTCTGGTCGTTGCAGTCGCGCGGCTTGAAGCGCAGGACGCCCAGCTTCGGATGCTTGGCCTCGATCAGGGTGTCCTCGAAACTGGTGATCGTCGGGCTCGACTTGCGGTAGCCGCTGGGCGGGATCTCGAGAAAGCCGTGGCCTTCCGGCCGGCCCTCGTGAGCCCGGAAGACCAGCTCTCCGTCGAGATAGGCGTCGAAGACGACGTTGAACGTGAGGGTCGCGGGATAGTCGGACTCGGCGCCTTCCGACACGATATAGCTGAGCGGCTGCTCGTTGTCGCCGGTGGCATAGGTGACGACTGCGTCGAGGGTGTCGCTCCAGGCGGTCGCCTCCCAGCGGCGGACCCGGAAGTCGATGCGTCGCGTCCCTTCCTTGTCGCGGCTGGCGCCTCCCCGTTCGAGGAGCATGCGCCCTTCGAACACGAGCGTCTCGAGGCGTTCCTCCTTACCGTCGCGGTCGCCAAAGAGGTCAACTCGAAGTTCGTGCTGGACGAGGTCGATGCCGGGTTTTGGAAACATGGTCAGACTCCTTCTTCGTCGGTGTTCGAAAGGCCAGCCGAGTGCGGGCTAGGTTCCTAGGCGGTGAGGTGCTTCCACCGTAGCGCCGAAGCAAGAGAGCTGGCTTCTCCCGCCTTGCCGATCCTCAAGGTGCGAGATCAGGAGTTGGCGCGAGCGCGGAATGGTGTAAGCTTGCCTGTAACAATTCAAAAGATCAGTCTTCTTGGAGGGAGTGTCGGGCCGGATGTTCGACGAGAGCCGGATCAATCGTGCTGCGTTTCGCTACTACAGACGGTTGAGCCGCGTTCAGCAGTACGTCGAGCGAAATCTGGACCGGAACATCGGGCTGACCCAGGTTGCCGAGGTGGCGGGCTTGTCCCCCGCCTACTTCTCGAGCTTCTTTCGCGCCAAGACCGGGGTTCCTTTCAATCAATGGGTCAACCATTTGCGCGTGGAGCGAGCCAAGCAGAGAATCCGGGAGCGCAATACGACCATTACGGAGCTTGCCTATTCGGTGGGCTATCGGGATCTTCGGACGTTCGAGCGCGCCTTCAAGCGCGTCACTGGCCAGACGCCTCGTTCATTCAAGAACCGTCACCGGCCGAGCTAGGGCCGGTTCCCACACCCGGTGTAGCCAACCCGCTGGGTCGGAGTCTCTCGACCGGCACGGTGCCGGACCTACTCTCAACCGGCCCTCGACCTCCCCTCGAGCTGACGCAGCCGAGCGGGATCGAAAAATTTGTCGCATTCTGTCGAAGAAGTGACTTGGAATTCGAAAATGGCGACGAGCCAGGATCGCGCAGCGTCACTAGACTGACGGCATCAAGCAAACCAAAGGTCGGATCCGAGGTCGAAGGGATCGGCTCGCTGCCTGTGTTGGACGCTTGCAACTCGCGGTTCCTGACGACGGGGTACCGACTCGGATGGGAACACTCTGGACGTCGTCGTGAAGCTACTGCTCCGAATTCTGCGCATCGCTCCTTCTGCGGTGCTTTTTCGAGAGCGCGGGTTTGCGATGGGAGATCCGGCTGTGCGCGGGCACCTCGAGGGCGTTGGGCGGGCCTTTCTGTCCGGATACCACCTCGCCCTGGCGGCTGGCGGCGGAGCACGTCTCGAGTTGGGCGAGCTCGAAGAAGATGTCGAGAGCGCTGGCTTTGCGGTCGAAGGCGCAGCCATGGCGTGTGCTCTTCTGGACGCCTTGGATCCGCGCGGAGTTCACCGCCTACCGGCGTTCCTGGATCGCTTCGGTCCCCGCTACGCGTACTTGATCCATGTCGGGGTTGGCTGGGCGATCGCCCGGGTGCGGTGGGCCGAGGGCAAGCTCGTACGCACCCTCCGCCCGATGCTGCGTTGGCTCGCCTTCGATGGCTACGGATTTCACCACGGGTATTTCCGAACTGAACCGGCGGTCGGGCGCCAGCTCAGACCGCGCTCGCTGACCGGGTACGGACTGCGTGCCTTCGATCAGGGACTGGGCCGGTCGCTCTGGTTCTCGAACTGCGCCGATGCCGAGGGCATCAGCGCCACGATCGATCGGTTCGCGTTCCCTCGCCGGGGCGACCTCTGGTCGGGAGTCGGGCTGGCGGCGACCTACGCCGGAGGCGCCGGTCCGGAGGCGCTGGACGTGCTCGTCGAGTGCGCGGCCCAATTCCGCGCTCACCTGGCTCAAGGATCGGCATTCGCGGCCGCCGCGCGGCGGCAGGCTGGACGAATTCCGTGGGCGACCGAGAGCGCGTGCCAGGCACTGGTCGGCCTGGATGGGACAGGCGCCGCCGAGTGGGCCGAGCGGAGCCGTCCGCGGGACGAGCTCGACCCGTCCGGGTACGAGCGCTGGCGGGCGCGGCTGCGCGCCGGTCTGGGCGGTGCAGCGCCTGAGGTCAGGTGGGCTTCGCTATGAGCTTCGAGCGGAATCCGAAGGAGCCGTCGCGGTGAGGCGAATCCTTCCCGTCGCCGTTGCGATCCTGGTGCCCACGATACTGGCGGGCTTCGTTCGGCTTCCGCGCCTGGCCCAGACCGAGCGCTCGGCGTTGGCGGAGCGTTTCCGGTTCGAGCGGCTGCCCTTGCGGGCCGGCGACAGCGGCGATGGATGGACGGTGCCATCCCGGACGGTTCGGACGGTGCATCCGGACCTCGAGCACATCGCGGCCTGGATTTCCTCGGTGGGAGCCGCCGTGGCGCTGGCGGACCTGGACGGCGACGGCCTTGACAACGATGTGTGTCTGGTGGATCCCAGGACGGACTCGGTCTCGGTTCTGCCGGCGCCCGGGACCGCGCATCGATACGAACCGTTCGAACTGGATCTTCGGGAGCTCCCGGGCGTGGCCCAACGCTCTGGCCCGCTCTCCGAGACGACGGCGCCAATGGGCTGCCTGCCGGGCGACCTGGACGAAGACGGCCGGCTGGACCTGCTCGTCTACTTCTGGGGCCGCGGGCCGGTGGCCTACTTCGCGCGGCCGGTCTCGGCCGGCCTGGCGGCGGCCGGCTTCCGAGCCATGCCCCTGACCGCCGATGGCGAGCGCTGGTACACGAACGCCGCGGCGCGGGCCGACGTTGACGGCGACGGGCATCCTGATCTGGTGTTCGGCAACTACTTCCAGGATGGCTCGGGAATCCTGGATGGGGAAGGCGGCAAGCCGGCGCGGATGCAGGAGTCGATGTCGCGAGCCGCCAACGGCGGCGGCAACCGGCTCCTGCTCTGGTCGCCGCCCACCGAGACGGGTTCGCTGCCCAGGTTCGAAGAGGTGCCGGACGCCTTCGCGGGTCGCGTCGGCCGCGCTTGGACCCTGGCGCTCGGCGCCGCTGACCTGGACGGAGACTTGCTTCCGGAACTCTACTTTGCCAACGATTTCGGCCCCGACCGGTTGCTCCACAATCGCTCGGTTCCGGGCCGGCCCAAATTCGCTCTCGTGGAAGGACGGCGCGGCCTGACCACTCCGGCCTCCAAGATCCTGGGGCGGGATTCGTTCAAGGGGATGGGCGTCGACTTCGGGGACGTCAACGGGGATGGCCTCTTCGACATCTACGTCAGCAACATCGCGGCCGAGTACGCCCTGGAAGAGAGTCATTTTCTCTATCTGAGCCGGGCTGGAGGCTTCGCGGAACGGCTTGCCCGAGGAATCGCTCCGTACCGGGACGCCTCGGAGGAGTTGGGCCTGTCGCGCAGCTCGTGGGCCTGGGAAGCGCGGTTCGGAGACTTCGACAACGACGGGCGGCTGGAAGCGGTTCAGGCCACCGGCTTCGTGCGCGGCTCGGTAGACCGCTGGCCGGAGCTGCATGAGCTGGCGATGGGCAACGACTGGATGCTGCGCTTTCCCGGAAGCTGGCCGCGGCTGCGCGAGGGCGACGACCTGAGCGGCCACGAAGCCAACGGATTCTTCGTGGCGGCGGCCGACGGGCGCTTCTGGGACGTGGCGCCGGCGGTGGGGCTCGGGGGCGAGCAAGTCACCCGTGGGATCGCGACCGGAGACGTGGACGGGGACGGCGATCTGGACCTCGCGGTCGCCAACCAATGGGAGCCTTCCTACCTGTACCGCAACGTCCAGACCGGCCCGGGCCGATCGCTCGTTCTGGACCTGCGTCTGCCCGCCGGTCCTGCGGAGGGCGGTTGCGAGTCGGAGGCGCCGAGCCGAGCGGCCGTGGGCGCTACCGCCCGGGTGCTCCGGGAGGGTGGCAAGGTCTTGGTCGGCCAGGTAGACGGTGGCAGCGGACACTCCGGTGTGCGCAGCCCGGCGCTTCACTTCGGTCTCGGCCCGCCGGCCGGCGACTCCCAGGGGAGACCGAACGTCCAGGTCGAGCTGGCTTGGCGCGACCGGCGCGGCGTGCCTCGGTCGCAGCGGCTGCGCTTGCCGCCGGGCAGGCATCGATTGCGTCTGTGCCGCACGGCTCTGGTGGAAGCGGCGGTGCGCGGATGAGCGGTTGGGCGGATCCCCGGTTGGCCGCGTTGCGGCGGTTTGCCATCGCTATCACCCTGTTCAACGTCCTCGGCCATACGGTCTTCGGATTCGAACAGTCCTGGGCGCAGCCGCTGGTCGGCATAGGAACCGCCTACCTGCTCGAGCTCCTGATCGAGTGGTCGCGTGCCTGGAGCGAGGGCCGCCAGCCCCGTTTCGCCGGCGGCGTCGTGCGCATGGTCGATTTCCTGCTCTCGGCGCACATCACGGGGTTGGCGGTCTCGATGCTGCTCTACGCAAACTCGCGACTGGCGCCGATCGCCTTCGCCTCGGCGGTCGCAATCGGTTCCAAGGCGGTGCTGCGCGTCGGCTGGAACGGTTCCAAGCGGCACTTTCTGAATCCTTCGAACTTCGGCATCACCGCCACGCTGCTGCTGTTTCCGTGGGTCGGTATCGCGCCACCGTACATGTTCACCGAGAACCTGAGTGGCGCCGGCGACTGGATCCTCCCGGCCGTGATCGTGGTCTCTGGCTCGCTGCTCAATGCCCGGTACACGAAGAAGATCGTGCTCATCTTGGCGTGGGGCTCCGGCTTTGCGGTGCAGGCCCTGTTGCGGGCAGCCCTGTTTGACATGCCCTGGACGGCCGGTCTGGTGCCGGCTACCGGGGTCGCCTTTCTGCTCTTTTCCTTCTACATGGTGAGCGACCCCGCGACCACGCCACGAGGCAGGGCGGGCCAGGTGGCGTTCGGCGTCAGCGTGGCGGCGGTCTACGGCCTCCTCATGACTAGCCATGTGGTGTTCGGCTTCTTCTTCGCCTTGACGATCGTCTGCTGCGGACGCGGGCTGTGGCTATCGGTGGCGGCCCTGGTCCAGGCGCCGGCCGTGGCCGAAGGCGCTCCGGCGGCGCTACCTGGAAGGTCGGCGCCGTGACCTCGGCGATCGCCATCGTCGGCATGGCGTGCCGGTATCCGGATGCCGGTGGTCCGGAGGAGCTGTGGCGCAACGTCCTGAGCCAGCGGCGCGCCTTTCGCGCGATTCCCCCGAGCCGTCTGCGCCTGGAGGACTACTGGAACTCCGACCCGGACGATGGCGACGCGCTCTACGTTCGGCGCGCCGCGGTCTTGGAGGGGTACGAGTTCGATCGCGCCCGGTTCCGGGTGCCCCTGGCGACCTATCGATCGGCGGATATGGCCCACTGGCTGGCGCTCGAGGTGGCGGCCGACGCGCTGGGCGACGCCGGGTTCCCGGCCGGGGAGGACTTGCCGCGGGCGGCCACTGGCGTCGTGGTGGGGAACTCACTTACCGGGGACCAATCGCGCGCCAGCAGTCTCAGGTTGCGTTGGCCGTTCGTGGAGCGCACGGTCGCCGGGCTCCTGGCCGAGGAGGGCTGGCCCACGGAGCGCGGCCGGCGTTTCCTGGAGCGTCTGGAGGAAGCCTACAAGGCGCCTTTCGCGCCGGTGACCGACGAGAGCTTGGCCGGCGGGCTTGCCAACACGATCGCCGGCCGTATCTGCGGTCACTTCGGCCTCGGCGGCGGCGGGTACACAGTGGACGGAGCTTGCGCGTCGTCCTTGTTGAGTATCGCGAACGCCTGCAACGCCCTGGTCGCCGGGCAGCTCGACGTGGCGCTCGCCGGCGGCGTCGATTTGAGCCTCGATCCCTTCGAGCTGGTGGGCTTTTCCCGGCTCGGAGCGCTGAGTCCCGGCGAGATGGCGGTCTACGATCGCAAGTCCCGCGGCTTCCTGCCGGGCGAGGGCTGCGGCATGTTCGTGCTGATGCGCGAGTCCGACGCCCGCGCCGCCGATCGGCCCATACGAGCCCTGTTGCGCGGCTGGGGCATCTCCTCGGACGGTTCGGGGGGGATTACCCGGCCCGAGGTCGCGGGACAGCGTCTGGCGCTCAGAAGGGCCTACGAGATGGCCGGCTATTCCATGGAGTCGGTCGGCTATTTCGAGGGGCACGGCACCGGGACGCCGGTCGGCGATGCCGTGGAGCTGGAGGCTCTGTCGTCCGAGCTGACCCGCGGCGAGGGTTCGGCGCGGCAGTCGGCCGCCGGCCCGGTCTTCGGCGCGGCTCTCGGATCCGTGAAGGCGAATATCGGCCACACCAAGGCCGCGGCCGGGGCCGCTGGTCTGCTCAAGGCGGTTTCGGCCCTCGAACACGGCGTCCTGCCGCCGACGACCGGCTGCCGGGAGCCGCACCCGCTCCTGACTGGCCGGAGCGCCGCGCTACGCGTGCTCGACGCCGCCGAGGACTGGCCCCAAGAACAAGCGCGCCGAGCCTCGGTGAGCTCGATGGGGTTCGGCGGAATCAACGTTCACGTCACCGTCGAGGCTCCGGTTCGGTCCGTCGGAGCGAGTGTCGGCGCCGGTCATGGCTTGTGCCGGACTGCGCCCCAGGGAACCGAGCTCTTCCTGGTCGACGCCACGTCTCGGGAAGAGTTGCGAGATCGCCTGACGGTCCTGCGCCGCTCCGCGGCGCACTGCTCGGAGGCCGAGCTGACCGACATGGCAGCCGAGCTCGCCGCCGGCGCGGGAACCGTTGCGGGAAGAGGCCCCTTGCGGGCCGCCGCGGTCGCCGAACGGCCGAGCGAGCTGGTGAAGCGGTTGACCCGGATGCTGGCGCGGCTCGAGACCCGAACCGAGGAAGAAGCCGCGGACCGCCTGGAGCACGGCCGCGGCTGGTGGCTCGGGGATGCCGGAGACCGGGCGCCCCGTCTCGGTTTTCTGTTCCCGGGGCAAGGATCGCTGGCGGCGCGAGGCTCCCGGCTCTGGGCCCGGCGGTTCCCGGAGCTGGCCGGTTGGCTCGAGGCGGGCCGGCCCGAGCGCGGACCGGGGGAGATCCAACCGGCGATCGTAGGACGGTCGCTAGCGGCCCTGGACTTGGCGGACCGGCTCGGGCTCGCCGCTGACGTCGCCGTTGGTCACAGCTTGGGCGAGCTCTGTGCGCTTCACTGGGCAGGCTGTTTCGACCGTGCGGGGGCTCTGCGGATCGCCCGCGCCCGCGGTCGGATAATGGCCGAACGAGAGGGGCCTCGTGGCGGAATGGCGAGTGTCTCGGCGCCGGCCGCCGAGGCCGCTGAGCTGATCGCGGGACTGAACCTTGTCGTGGCGGCGTTCAACGGACCCAGCCAAACGGTGGTTTCCGGGCCCTTGGCGGCGATCGATCGCCTGGTGCAGCGAGCGCGGCGCCGGGATCGGACCGTCACGCGGCTCGAAGTTGCCGACGCGTTTCATTCGCCGCTGATGACGAGCCTGCGCGGTCCGCTGGAGGCGTTGCTTGCGGATGAGGCGATGCGTCCGCCGGCCCGAACGGCGGTCTCGACGGTGACCGGGGAGACGGTCGCCGCTGATGGCTCTCCGAGAGGACTGCTCCTCGGCCAGCTCGAGGCACCGGTGCGCTTCCAGCAGGCCATCGAGCGAGCGGAGCGGGAGGGCGTCGATCTCTGGCTGGAGCTGGGTCCGGGCAGCGTCCTGAGCCGGCTGGCGGAGGCCTGCGGGAGCGCTCGAGCGGTGAGCGTCAATGCCGGCTCCGACACCCTCCTGGGTCTGCTCGAGGCTGTAGCTACCGCCTGGACCCTGGGCGCCCCGGTCCGGACCAAGGGGCTGTTCGAGGGCCGCTTCTTCAAGCCCTTCGATTTCGAGAGGGAACCGGTCTTTCTGCCGAGTCCCTGCGAGGCGGCGGCCGGTGCCGCAACGCGGAGACCGCGGGCGGCGCGCCGCCGAAGCCCGGCCGCGCCGGAGTCGGAACCGCCGCCGCGGCCGGCTCAACTCCCGACCGAGACCTCGGTCGGACGCGGCTCCCTGGAGCTGGTTCGAGGTCTGGTCGCGAGCGAGCTGGACTTGCCCGCTGAGACCTTGGCCGAGGACCAGCGCTTGCTGGAAGATCTCCACCTGAGCTCGATCCGGGTGACCCAAGTCGCGATGCGGGCGGCGCGCGAGCTGGGTCTCGGCGATCTCACTCTGCCCACCGACCTGGCGACCTTTTCGATTGCCGAGCTGGCGGGCTTCCTGGATGAGGTTGGGGCGACCGGGGTCGCGGACCTCGAAAGCGGGGCGACTCCCGCGGGAGTCGGCAGTTGGGTTCGTCCCTTCGTGGTGGCTTTCGAGGAGCGCCCACTGCCGGTTCGGCGGCCGGCCCGGGGACCAGAAAGTACGGCGAGAGAGCGGGGAAGGTGGCGGGTCGTGGCGCCGCCAGACACCGAGTTCGCGGGCGATCTGCAACGGGCGCTTGCCGCCTCCGGCCGTGGCTCGGGAACCGCCGTCTATCTCCCCGAGGGTCCAGACTCGGAGTCCCTAGGCCTCCTTCTCCAGGCCGTTCGGGAGGTGGAAGCATCGGGCGATGACCGGCTCTTGATCGTCCAGCACCGAACGCTCGCGGCGTCGTTCGCCCGGTCGTTCCATCTGGAAACGGAGCCGACAGCGACCTGCGTGGTCGAGATTCCCGAGAGTGCCGAGGGTGCTCTGGATTGGATCGTGGCCGAGGCTCGATCGGCCGAGGGCTTCGTGCATGCGCGCTACGACCGGTCCGGCAATCGGCGGGTCCCGGTGCTGCGCCTGGCGAAAGACGGTATCGTTGCCAAGACTCCGGTCCTTGGCCGGGACGACGTCGTGGTGGTGAGCGGCGGCGGCAAGGGAATCGCCGCGGAATGCGCCCTCGAGCTCGGCCGGCGCTACGGCGCGGCCTTGGCTCTTCTAGGCCGGTCCGATCCCGGCGACGACACTGAGCTGGCGGCCAACCTGGACCGGCTCCGCTCGCTTGGAGCCCGGTTCCGCTATCTGCCGGTCGACGTTTGCGATCCGGCCGGGGTGACGCGCGCCCTGGCCACCGCTCGGGAAGACTTGGGCGAGATCACGGCACTCCTTCACGGCGCCGGCTCGAACAGGCCCGGTCTGCTCTCGACCCTGGACCTCGGGGCGTTCGCGCAGGCGCTGGCGCCGAAGGTCGAGGGCCTCCGAAACCTGCTGGCGGCCCTCGATCCCGAGCGCCTGCGGCTGGTGGTGGCGTTCGGCTCGCTTATCGCGCGGACCGGACTGGCCGGGGAGTCCCACTACGGCCTGGCCAACGAGTGGATGGCGGCTTGCCTGGAGGCGTTCGGACGAGACCACCCAGCCTGCCGGACGCTGACCATCGACTGGTCGATCTGGGCCGGAGCCGGGATGGGAGAGCGCCTCGGCACGGTGGAGTCGTTGGCCCGCCAGGGCATCAGTCCCATCGGGGTCGATGACGGGGTCCGGATCTTGAACGAGCTGCTCGAAGGAAGGTGCGAGGTCGGTGGTCGCTGCGTCGTGGCTGGGCGGATGGGGGACTTGCCGACCCTCGAGCGCGAGACCGGGAGACTCCCGCTCCGGCGGTTTCTGGAGTTCCCTCGGCTTCACTATCCCGGAGTCGAATTGGTGGTCGATGCCGAGCTCGCGGTCGAGACCGATCCCTATCTTGCCGACCACGTGGTTCTGGGCGCGCCGCTGGTGCCCGCGGTCCTGGGCCTCGAGGCCATCTGCCAGGTCGCCATGGCCATCCAGGGCGCCGACCGTCCGCCCGTCCTGGAGGCCGTTCGCTTCGAGCGGGCGCTGCAGGTTCCCGAGGACGGACCCTTGAAGGTGCGGATCGCCGGCTTGCGCACCGCGCCCGAAATCATCGAAGTCGTAGTTCGAAGCGCGGCCACCGGGTTCGACGTGGATCACTTCCGTGCTCGCTGTCGCTTCGATCGGCCCGAGCCGGCGCCTCAGGCGCCGGCCTGCACGGAGGAGTTCCTGGCTCTCGATCCCGGCACCGATCTCTACGGCGGATGTCTCTTTCAAACCGGAAGGTTCCAGCGGGTCACTGGCTACCGGCAGCTCAGCGCCCACCATTCCCGGGCAGCCATCGGCGCCGACGGCGCCGTCGCCTGGTTCGGCCGCTATCTGCCTGCGGGGTTGGTGTTGGGGGATCCGGCCGCGCGCGACGCCGCCATTCACAGCGTTCAAGCCTCGATCCCACACGCCACCGTCTTGCCGGTGGGCGTCGATCGCATCGAGACGGGCTCGTTGCCGGCCGAAGAGTCCTGGGAGGTGGAGGCGACCGAGCTCCGCCGGGATGGCGACAGCCTCTTCTACCAGCTCGAAATCGTGGGTGCCGACGGCCTGGTGCGGGAGCGCTGGCACGGCCTCGAGCTGCGCATCGCGGCCCCCCGGGCTCCGGAGACGAGCTGGCCGGCCGCGACCCTGCGGCCATATCTGGAACGGCGTCTCGAGGACCTGCTGTCCGCACCGGACCTGGCGGTGTCGGTCGCGCCGACCGAGAGCCTAGATCGGGAAGGTGCCAAGGAACGGGCTCTGGAGCGCCTGCTCGGGTCCGGAGAAACCTTGCGCTACCGGCCCGACGGCAGGCCCCAACTCCTGCTGTCCGACGAGGGTGGCGGCGGTGGCGGCCGCGGCGGAATCTCGATTGCGCATGCCGACGGTGTGACGCTGGCGATCCGCGCCGCAGACGAGGTCGGATGCGATCTCGAACCGGTCGTGTCACGAGCCGACGAGGACTGGGCGGAGATTCTGTCCTGGGAGCGGCTCGACCTCGCCGGCAGAATCGCCGATCTCTGCCACGAGGATCTGGCGACCGCGAGAACGCGGGTCTGGACGGCCCTGGAGTGCCTGCGCAAGGTGGGCCTTCCGGCCACCGCTCCGTTGACGCTGGTCCGTTCCGAGGATGACGGTTGGCTGGCGCTGCGCTCCGGGACTCGCGCGCTGGCCAGCTACGCCACCTCGCTCCGGGGCGGACCGGCACCGTTGACGTTCACGTTCGTTCATGAAGAGGGAGCCATCGATGTCTGAAATGGTCCAATCCGCGATCGCGACTCCGTCCCAGCCGCCGGTGCACCGCGCCGAGACGGACTCCTTCTACCGCACGGCGATCGAGCGCCTTGTTGGCGAAATGGAGAAGAACCTGGACGAAGAGTTCTCGCTGAAACAGATGGCCGACGTCGCCATCATGAGCCCGTTCCATCTGAATCGGGTGTTCAAGGAGGTGACCGGTGTGCCGCCGTGCCGGTTCCTGACCGCGTTGCGGCTGGCCAGCGCCAAGCGTCTCTTGCTGGAGTCGGAGATGAGCGTCACCGACGTGTCGCTCGAGGTCGGCTACAGCAGCCTGGGCACGTTTACCCGGCGCTTCGCCGAGCTGGTGGGACTGGCTCCCAGCCACTTCCGGCGGCTCAGCCGGCAGGACGCGGGCGCGGCGGTGGACTGCTTGCGCAGAGGGCGGGCGCGTGGCGGCGGCTTCGCGGCGGAAGGGCCCGCTGCCGGCCGGATCGAGGCCCCGGACGGCTTTGACGGGTTGATTTTCGTGGGCCTCTTCGAGGGAGCGGTTCCTCAGACCGAGCCCGAGGCCTGCGCCCTCGTGACCCGGCCGGGGTCCTACCGGCTGCCCACGCTGCCCGATGGCGAGTACCACCTCCTGGGACTCGGCCTCTCCTGGTCCTCGGACCCCAGGGACTACCTGCTGTACGAAAACGCGCTGCGGGCGGGCTCGACTGAGCGCTCGGTCGTGGTCAGCGGTGGGCGTCTGATCGGCGATACCGATCTGGTGCTGCGCGAGTCGCTGCCCACGGATCCACCGATCCTGCTCGCGCTGCCGCTGCTGCTGGCGCGGCGCATGGCGTCGAAGCGGTCGGAAGCAAGCCCGGGACGGGATAGCGGGCGGATTGGTGGGGGACCGGGCCGATGACCCGGGCCGTCTCCTGGCAAGCCGCGGCGCTCCCCGAGATCCCTTCCTGAGGCCGCATGCGCTACTACGAGTACTCCCATGTGGTGGGGTTTCAGGAGACCAACCTGGTCGGCAACGTGTACTACTCGAACTTCCTGAGCTGGCAGGGCCGCTGCCGGGAGATGTTCTTGCGCGACCACTGTCCCGACGTGCTCGATGAGCTGGCTCGAGATCTGGGCCTGCTGACGTCGCGCTGTTCGTGTGAGTACGCCTCAGAGCTCGTCGCTTTCGACGAGGTCCTGGTACGCATGAGCTTGAAGGAGATGGTGCAGAACCGGATCACGCTCGCTTTCGAGTACCGGCGCAAGGCTCGCGAAGGCGGCGCCGAGGAGCTCGTGGCCCGGGGAGAGCAGCAGGTCGTGGTCATGCGCCGCGCCGGCGACGAGTACGTCCCGGCGCCAATCCCCGAGTCGCTGCACCGGGCCTTGGTCCGGTACCAGGCGAATGGGGTCGCGGCGTGAGCGGCCTCGGAACGCCGGCTCTCGGCGCTCGCACCTCCGCGGCCGGCGGATCGGCCCGGGCTCCGGCCCGCCCATGGCGGGCGGTCCCCGGACCCCGCGGCCGCCGGCTCGTGGGGTCTCTGGCCGAGGTCCGCAGCGATCGCCTGGCGTTCGTGGACCGGGCCTTTGCCGAGTTTGGAGACGTCGTGGCGTTTCGCATGCCCGGGCGCAGGTTGCTGCTGCTCCGGGATCCCGAGCACTTGCGGCGCGTGCTTGGGGAAGAGCCCGGCCGGTACGAAAAGGGCCTGGGGCTGGCCGAAGCCCGACCCTTTCTGGGACGAGGACCCTTGACTAGCTCAGCCGCTCGGGCCGCCGGTCAGCGCCGCCGGCTGCGGCCGGCCTTCGGCCCGGATCGTCTCGGAGACTACGTTCCGGAGATGGCGGCGCTGGCGGAGGCCATGCTCGGGCGCTGGAGCGGCCCGGCCCGGGAGGGCCAGACGGTCGCGGTCGGCGACGACCTGGATCGGCTGACGCTCGAAATTCTGGGCCGGACGCTGCTGGGCGTGGATCTGGCAGCTGACGCCCCGGAGCTGGCGCGCGAGCTTTCCCGGTTGGGAGACTGGGCGATGGACCGGATGGCCGCGCCCCTGCGCATACCGCTGGCGGTACCAACTCCGGCGAATCGCGCCGCCCGCCGGGCGCTGTGTCGGGTTCGCGTCGTAGCCCGTGGACTGCTGTCCCGCACAGAGGCTGGCGGCGCGGTGGCTGGCGGACAGCTATTGCGATCGATTCGAGCCGCCGACGGTGAAGACGGAGACGCTGAGCTTCCCGTCGAGGAGCTCCTGACCTTTCTTCTGGCCGGGCACGACACCACGGCCGCTTGGCTGTCCTGGGTCTGCTGGCTGCTGGCGAGCCACGCCGAAGCGCAGGATCGGGTGGCGGGCGAGCTTGCCGCCGCTTTCGGTTCCGCACCTGTTCCTCCGGACGCTCTCCAGCGGCTGCCGTACCTCAAGGCCGTTCTGCACGAGGCCCTGAGGCTGTTCCCTCCGATCTGGATGATCACGCGCCGCGCGATTCGATCCGATCGGATTGGCGGCTACCGGATCCCCGCCGGCACCGACGTCTTGTTGGGGATCTGGAGCCTCCATCGACACCCCCGGTTCTGGGACCGGCCCGAGGAGTTCGCGCCGGAGCGCTTCCTGGGGTCCGGGCAGGACGCCGCCACCCGCGGCTGCTTCCTGCCGTTTGGCGCGGGCGAGCGGGCGTGTCTGGGCGGTCGCTTCGCGCTCCTGGAGGCGACGGTCGTGGTTGCCGCGATCGTCCGCCTCTTCCGTCTGCGTCCGGCTGGACCGGCGCCGGCGGCGAAGGCCTCGCTCACTCTGAGACCCGATCCGGCCCTCGAGCTGCGACTCGACGCGCGCGCGCCGGCCGAGCTCAGACACCCAACCCCAAGGAGGAGTACTGATGCAGCAGTCTAGGCAAGTCACGATACCGGCACGGATCGTCGGGGTCGTCTCGATGCTCGTCGTGCTGGCCGCGTCCGGCGGCCCGGCTTCAGGCGCGGACGCCAAGCCCCAGCTCGACGCGGCGCTCGGGGAGGCGCGAAGCGCGGTCCAACGGGCGGTCGAGAGCTTTTTTGTTCTGGCCGAGCGCGGGGACTGGGATGGCGTCGGCGACCTCATGGCCCGCGAGTTCGTTCTCTACACCGATGGCGCCGTCGAATTCGGGAAGGACGACTACGTGGCGCTTCTCGCCGGCGAGGACATGACCGTCGAGTCGTGGCGTCTGCGGGACGTCGAGGTCTTCGTGGCGCCGGAAGGGACCATGGCCTTCGCCCGCTACCGCGGAGACTTCGAAACCCGGGTGGGCGAAGAGGCGTCAGTGGTCGAGACCGCCGAGACTCTGGTCTTCTCCCGGGCTCGACCCGAGGGGCCCTGGCGGATCGTCCATGCCCATGCCTCGATCAAGCCGGCCGAGGCGCCCGAGCCTGCCGGGAGCTCGCGCTGACGATTCGGCCGTGAGCCGGCTCGCCTGCTAGAGCGTCTTCAGATACTCGAGTAGATCCAGGCGCTGGCTCCGGTCCAGCTCGTCGGCGAAAGGATGTCCGCCGGCGCTCATCGAGAACCGATTCGTGTCGTAGAAGGCGCGAGCGTCGGACCGCCCCTGGGTCGCGGGCAGGCGGTCGTACTCCTCGATCGTGAGCCCCATCCGTCGATGATCGTAGGCGGCGTAGTCGGTGACCCTCCAGACCACCGGGCGCTCGGCTGGGAAGAGCACGTGGAACAGGGTGGGGACCGAGCCGTTGTGGAAATAGGGAGCCGTGGCCCAGATGCCGTCGAGCGGCGGCGGTGTGTAGCCCTCGGGCGCGGTGTCGATTCGGGTTTCTCCGTAGGCGCCGAGCCAGGATTCGCCGAGGTGGCGCCGGAACTCGGGCGCCAGGCCGTCCAGGCGGGCTCGGTCGGTACGCACCTTGCCCACCGGAACGACCTTGTTCTCGTAGTCGCCTTCTGGACCCGGGATTCCGTGGCACTTGGAGCAATGCTCCGAGTAGATCCCGGCTCCGGCCGAGGCCGCGGCCGCATCGACCGGTCCGGAGTAGCGCGGCGCTTCGAGGGTGTGCAGCCAATCGAAGATCTCGACGTAGTCGGCCTCCCAGGCCTTGAAGACTTCGGGCCCGAAGGACGGATCGAGCGAGAACTGCATGAGCGGCCGGACCGTCTTCTCGGCGAAAGCGTCCGAGTAGAACGAAGCCCGCTTGGCGGTGTGCCACAGAGGCGGCGCGTCGAGGTAGTGATTGAGTCGCGGCAGGTCCAGCGGGGCGTCGCGCAGGTTGAGGTCTTGGTCGCGCAGCGACAGGAAGTAGACGCTAAAGGTGAAGGAATTGACAGTGCCGCGGGAGACGCTCAAGAGTCCCTCCGGAAAGTGCACGGTACCCGGATTCTCGGGGCTGGCGAAGGTCAGGAGTCCCTGCGGGAAGTCGGGAGCGCCGGGCTCATCGCCGTGCAGCATCGTTACCGTCTGGCCGATGTCTTCGTAGATCGAGCTGAAGTCGAGGGCGTTGTTGGGCAGTCCCAGCACAGTGCGGCCCTCGACCGAACCGGCGTGGCAGATGAGGCAGGTCATGGCCCAGGTGCCGTCGTCCTTGACCACGAATCCGAGCGGCGCGCCTCCGTTGGGGTAGGGGGCCTCCAGCAGGCCGTATCGATCCAGGGTCATGGCTCTGCGTTGCGCGGGCGCCGCCTGGCGCGCCGCCTCCCGGGCCGGCGCCTCCCACGACCGCCAGAGGTTGTCGAAGAGGTGGGCGTCGATCACCGACGGCGAGTACGCCTTGGACATGAGGTTGCGCAGCCCCGGGTGGGTGGCGGCCGAGGCCACCGAGGCGACGAGCAGCATGAGAAGGACGAATCTGCGCATGGGTGCCTCCTAGAGCGTGCCGGGTTGCAAAGCGACCGCAGGCGCGTGCCGTTCGACCGGTGCGCGCCTGCGCCGGCGCCAGGCATGGAAGGTGTCTCCAAAGAGCTCGGCAAACGGATCGTCGCCACCGTCAAGAGAGCGCCGAAAGCGCTCGGGGGCAACGGGGTTGCCGAGAAAGAAGCGGCGTACGGCGCCGTCGGCTTCCTCGGTCTCCTTTCCCAGGTCTTGCAGCATGGGCAGCGCCGGGTGGCCGCGGACCGCCGGATAGCTGCGCACCTTGCTCATCTTGAGAAAGCCCAGGGACTCGTAGAGCCGGCGGTGCCGGGGGTGGATGGCGATCAGGAGATGGGAGATCCCGAGCGAGCGGCCGTAGCTGACCGCGATCTTGAAGAGCAGGAAGAGGCTTTGCAGCCGGGCTCCAGCGTCGGGCGCCTGGCCCGGTCCGCCGCGGCACGCCAGGAGACCGATCTCGGCCAAGCCCAGGCCGCGCCCGCGCAGGTCGTCGATCTCCCGCCGGTAGAGGGATTCGAGAGGCAGGCCCTGGGCGTCGTCCGGGAAGATGCTGAGGGTGCCCTGGACCGTGCCCGAGGCGGTTTGGACGAACGTCCTGGACCGCTCACCGAACATATGCGGCGAGTAGTGGAGCCGCCAGGGACTGGGCGCGCAGTACCCGCGCTCGAGGTACTCGCGGTAGAGAAGCCGGCAGGCCCGCTCGAGCCTCGGCCGCGTGTCGGCGCTTCCTACCGACCAGCCTTCCGGCAGGGTCTGAAATCCCTGGCAAACGGCCTCGGCCAGAGTCGGCCGTTGAGGTGTCTTGATAGAGGTCGAGCCACGGATCGTCATACGCGTCCCCGGAAACTCTGCCGGGGGCGCGCGTCCGGCGGCTTCTCCCAGACTGCTAAGTCTGTTCGCCGGCGACCCTGGCAAGCGGCGCCAGCAGCGGGATCGCGCCGGCGTCGGCCAGGGTCTCGGCCAGATCCAGGACGAGGGCATCGGTGCCCCGGCGGCCGGCGACCTGGACTCCGAGGGGCAAGCCGGAACGATCGAAGCCGGCGGGAATCGTGGCCGCCGGCATGCCGGCGACGTTGTAGAGGGCGGTGTAGGCGCCGAGCCGGGCGGCTTCGAAGAAGGCTTCGCCGGGCGCTAGAGCGCTCCAGGCGCCGATGGCGGGTGGCGGCGAGCCGACGGTCGGACTCACCACGATGTCGGCCGCGCCCAGCCAGGTGTCGATGTCTCGTTCGAGGGCGCTGTGCCGGCGGCTCGCCTCAGTCTCGGGGATCCGGCGGCCCTCCCGACAGAGCCAGGCGGTCGTTGGCTCCAGGCGGCGCTTCGGGAGCAGTCTGAACCCGGCCAGGAGGTGCTGGTAGAGGGGAAGGAAGTCCTCGAAGGCTCCTTCGAACCGGGGCTGGGCTCGGACCGCGTGGCCGAGGTCTGCCAGAACCCGGCCGATGGCTTCGACCGCGGCCACCGCCTCGCTCGTGGTGGCGGCGACGGCGCTGGTCACGACTTGATGGATGACCAGCCGGCGGTGGCGGGATCCGTTCCGCGCCAGGGGCTCCTGGCCCGCCGGCAGCATGGCGCCGGTGAGGTTGCGTAGGTCGCGGGCGGAACGGGCGATGGCGCCGCAGGTGTACAGGCATCGGGTCGGGTTCAGACCGTAGGGGTTGGCCAGGAGGCCGCGGGAAGGCTTGAAGCCGAAGACGCCGCAGAACGCGGCGGGGATGCGGATCGAGCCGCCGCCGTCGTTGCCGTGGGCGATGGGTAGCAGGCCCGCGGCCACCGCCGTGGCGGATCCCCCGCTGGAGCCGCCCGCCGACCGGTCGAGGTCGTGGGGATTGCGGGTCGGAGGATGAGTGCGGGGCTCGACCACAGGCATGGCACCGAGCTCGCTGGTGGCGGTCTTCCCCAACAGGACGAAGCCGGCCGCGCGCAGCCGGGAGACCGTACGGTCGTCGATGGGAGATGGAATCGGCGGTACCGCCCGCGAGCCGAATCGGGCCACGGAGGCGCGGACCAGGTTGAGGTCTTTGACGCCGATCGGGACGCCGTGGAACGCGTCCAGAGTCGGGTTGCCCCGGATCTTCCGGTCCTTGCGGCCGGCGCTGCGTTGGGCACGCCGCTCGAAGACCTTGACGAACGCTTGGAGGTCGCCGTTTCGCTGTCGAATCCGGCCGAGGTAGTGTTCCACGAGCTCGGAGCTCGAGAACTCTCCGCGGGCGATGCCTCGGGCCAGGCCGGTGGCGTCGAGGGTGTCGAAGACGTCGGCTCGCGACCGGCCGGGCTGAGGGCGGCCTCCGTCGGGTCTGTCGTGACCGCTGGCGTCCGCCCCGGAGCGTTCGGAGCTTCCAGTGACGCCCTGCGCCCTGGCGCTCGCTCCGCTCGGGGTCAGGCCAAGACCTCGCGGAGCACCCGGCCGGCGACGTCGGTCAGGCGATAGCGCCGGCCGTTGTGGAGATAGGTCAGGCGTTCGTGATCCAAGCCCAGCAGATGCAGGAGCGTGGCGTGGATGTCGTGGATCTCGATCGGATCGGTAACCGCCTTGTGGCCGAGCTCATCGGTTTCGCCGTACGAGACTCCGCCGCGGATGCCGCCACCGGCCATCCAGTAGCAGCCGGCGTGGGGGTTGTGGTCTCGACCGGTGGGCTCTCCGTCGGAGAGCTGGGAGACCGGCAGGCGGCCGAACTCGCCGCCCCAGACCACCAGGGTTCGATCCAGCAGTCCCCGCTGATCCAGATCCGCGAGCAGGCCGGCGATCGGACGATCGGTCTCGCCGGCGAACTGGGAGTGGTTCTTGCGGATGTCGTTGTGACCGTCCCAGCTGCGCGAGTTGGCGGTGCCGCCGGAGTAGATCTGGACGAAGCGAACGCCCCGTTCCACCAAGCGCCGCGCCAGCAGGCACTGGCGGCCGAAGTGGGCGCAGCGCTCGTCCCGAGTGCCGTAGAGCTCGTGGATGGAGTCGGGCTCGCCGTCGAGCTCGAAGCAGTCGGGCGCTTCGCTCTGCATCCGGTAGGCGAGCTCGAAGCTCTCGATCCGCGCCGCCAGGTCCGGTTCGAAGGGCCGCCGGCGATGGTGCTGGGCGTTGAGCTTCTGCAAGAGGTCGAGCTGACGCCGCTGGCGCCGGTCGCTTTGGCCGGCCGGGCGATCGAGATTGGCGATCGGCGCCCCCTTCGGCTGGAGCCAGGCCCCCTGGTAGGCGCCGGGCAGGAAGCCGTTGCTCCAGTTCGCGGCGTGGCCTTTGGGCAGGCCCCGGTCCAGCGGGTCGCTCATGACCACGAATGCCGGCAGGTTTCGATTCTCGGTGCCCAGACCGTACGTCACCCAGCTTCCGACGCACGGTCTGCCCATGCGCGGCACGCCGGTGTTGGCCATGAACATGGCGGGACTGTGGTTGTTCGTCCTGGTTCGAAAGGACTTGAGAAACGCGATCTTGTCCACTTGCCGGGCGAGATGGGGGAAGAGGGACGAGACCCAGGCGCCGCTCTCACCGTGCTGCCGGAAAGGGAAGGGTGATCCGAGGAGCGGCCCTACCTGCTGGTCGAAGAAGGCGGTGGCGTTGTCGAAGCCGGCGAGCGTCTGACCGGTGGCCCGGGCTAGAGCAGGCTTGTAGTCGAAGGTGTCGAGATGGCTCGGTCCGCCGTTCATGAAGAGCCAAATCACCGAATCCGCGCGCGCGGACCAATTCCGCGACCCGGCCGGGCGCCGGGCCGCGACGGCCGAGCCGGGTGTGGCCGAGCCGGGGGTGGCCAGGCCGGGGGTGGCCAGGCCGGATTGGGCAAGGAGGGTGTTGAGCGCCAGCATGCCCATGCCGCCGCCCGCCAGGCGTAGGGCCTCCCGGCGGGTGAAGGTCGGCGCGATCCGGCCGCAGTGCTCGTGCCGCTCGCCGGCGGGATCCTGCCTAGTCGACATAGACGAACTCGTTCGAGGCCAGGAGGGCGGCGCAGAAGTCGACCAGGGCATCCGGGATCTCGTCCCCGCCGGCGCCTCCAAGAAAGTCCTCGGCCAAGGCCCGCTCGCGCGCCGAGGGCGGGCGCGAGAAGGCGGTCAGGAAGGCGGTGCCGATGACGTCGGCACTGGCTGCGATCCGCTCGGCGAACCCCCGGGCCATGCCGCGGAAGGCCGGATGGTTCAACATCAGCAGAGCTTGGCTCGGGCTGGTGGTCACGGTCCTGTGTCCGAGGCTGGTCAAGGTGTCCGGCCAGCCCAGGATCTGCATGCTGGGAACGAGCCGGCTGCGTTTAACGGTGAAGTAGAGACTCCGCCGCCGCCCGGCCTCGTCGAGGGTCCCCGGGCCGTACAGGCTCCGATCGAGGAGCCCCGAAACCGCCAGGGCCGCGTCGCGGATGGCTTCGGCCTCCAGCCGCCGGGGGTGACGGTGGCACAGATGCGCGTGGTCGGGGTCCGATTCGGCCTCGCGGCCGGCTTCCGGCTCGGAGCTCGAGCCCGGACCCGGTCGGTCGGGATGCGGCCCCAGGCGGTAGAGCCGGCTCATCAGGACCAGCTTGTGGATCGGCTTCAGCCGCCAGCCGGAGTCGATGAGCTGCCGGGCCAGGAAGTCGAGCAGCTCGGGGTGGGTGGGCCGAGCCCCCTGGGCGCCGAAATCGTTAGGCGTGGCCACGATGCCGCGCCCAAAGTAGTGCTGCCAGACGCGGTTGACGATGACCCGGGCCAGCAGATGTCCGGCTCCCGCTTCGGTGTCCGTGATCCAGCGGGCGAGGGCAGCCCGACGCCCTGAGGTCCTGGCGTCGGCGGAGGGAGCGCGCCACGGTCCGAGGTTCGGGCTACGAGTCAAGCCGCTGAGGAAGCCCAGGCGGGCCTCGCCCAGCTTGCTTGCGGGATCTCCGTTCTGGAGCCGGTAGGTCGCGGGATAGAAGTCCGGGATCGAGCGGTTGCTTTTGTGCAGCGGCAGGGGCCGCAGATGCGGCCCTTCGCTGGCGATCAGGATCCTGGTCGGAGCCCGCGTGCCGGGAGCCCCCGGACTCGCACCGTCGAGATCCCCGGGATCGGCGGCGACGGACGCGGCGGGCACCGGCCCTGCCGGCAGGTCCACCGCGATCTCGCTCCGGATCGTGGTCGTAAAGGCGCTCAACATCGCGTAGTACTCGTCGGCCGAGATCGGGTCGTACTTGTGGTCATGGCACCTGGCGCAGCCGATGGTCGTGGCGAGCAGAGCGACACCGGTCGTCGCCAGCATGTCGTCCATCGCGTCGTAGCGGATCCTCTCGGCGTCGGCCAGGGTGAGCTGGGTGGGATAGACGCCGGCGGCTAAGAAGCCGGTGGCCACGAGAGCCAAAGAATTTTCGGGTGCGAGCTCGTCGCCGGCGAGCTGCCAGCGGACGAAACGGTCGAAAGGCATGTCGGCGTTGAAGGCTCGAATGACGAAGTCGCGGTAGTGAAACGCCCCGGCCCGGTCGTAGTCGTGCTCGAAGCCGTGGCTCTCGGCGAAACGCGCGACGTCCAGCCAGTGGCGCGCCCATCGCTCTCCGAAGTGGGGGCTGGCCAGGAGACGGTCCACGAGTGCCTCATAGGCTCCCGGGGAGTCGTCGGCGAGAAAGGCGGCCAGGTCATCTGGGGCCGGAGGCAGGCCAATGGTGTCGAAGTGGAGGCGCCGGGCGAGCACGGCCTTCGGGACTTCGGGCGCCGGCGTCGCGCCGCGCTCGGCCCAGCCGGTCGCCACCAGGCCGTCAAGGGTGGTGCCGTCGGGATGGTTGGCAAGCGGCGCGAAGGCCCAGGGGGTATCCGAGGTCTTGGAACCATCAGAGACAACGGAGACAGCCGAGGCATCGGAGGCAAGAGAGCCCGCGGGGAGCTCGGCGTCGGGCAGACCGGCGAGGGGATCACCGGACCCTGCCGGAGACGGCCCCGCCGTTCCCAGGCGGCTGCCGTAGGGCGCGCCCAGCCGGATCCAGTCGGCCAGGGCCTCGATCGCCGTTTCGGGAAGAGGTGGCCGCTCGGGCGGCATGAACGGCTCGGCCCGGTGGCGAAGGTACTCGAGAACCGGGCTCGCATCCGGCGCTCCGGGCACCACGGAAGGACCATGGTCGCCGCCGGTGAGCAAGGTCTCGCGCGTCGAGAGGTCAAGACCGGAGCGAGCCTTGGCGCTACCGTGACACTCGATGCAGTGGCGCGAGAAGAGAGGCCGGATCGTGGTCTCGAAGAGCTCCCGACCGCGGCGAAGGTCGAGTGGGGACTCGGTAGCGAGTCCCGCGCGAGGCGAGGCGATGCCGAGAAGCGCTCCGGCCGGCAGCGCGAGCGCGAGCGTTACGACGCCGCCCCACGAGCGGATGAGCCGCCCGTGGGGCCGGAGTCGGGAGTTCGGGAGAAGGCCGGCGGGCGGCGTCCGGGTCACTCGGCCAGCGGGCCGATGACGACTTTCTCGAAGAACACGTCGATGATGCCGCCGGAGGTGGAGACCTTCTTCCACTCGGCCCCATTGCTGGCCGAGGCGATCAAGAAGTCTCCTGATCCGGTCGAGACGCCGACGAACTGGCCCGTCTCCCAGCCGTGGATGGGGACGCCCGACTCGAACTCGGCGGCGGTGCCGCCGCCGCCGCGCAGCTCGGTGTCGAAGCGCATCTCGAAGACGCCGACGCCCCGGTCGTTGACCTTGTTTCGGATCTCGAAGGGCTTGAACAGGCCCCCGGCGTAGGCCGGGAAGCGCCGGTTGTCGAAGTACTGACCGGCGACGAGCTGTTCCCAGGCGTCGGAGATCACCAGGCCGCGTTCCTTGAAGTCGGCATCGGCGATGCGGAGCCCGGTCGAGTTCCCCAGCAGGCCGCGGGCGTCGTCGGTGTCGTTCGAAACCTTCTGGAACTCGTGGATCTGCCGCGGGTGGGCTGGCTTGTACTGTTCCTTGCCGCACATCAGATACGACCAGACCGGCAGCTTGCCGGCAGCGCGGAGCTCGGCGGAAGCCTCGGGTGCTGAACGTTCGTCCGAGAACTGTTCGATCACGAGAACCTCGGAGCGTTCGGTATCCACCACCATGTAGTAGTCGACGTTCAGGTACCCGTCCTCGGCAAGAAACTTTTCGTCGTACTCGCCGGAGACCCGGCCCTTCCAAACGCCGTGGAGCGTCTTCTTGATCCGATCCTCCGAAAACGTCGTGACGCTCTCTTGGGCGACGGCCGGGATCCGAGATTCACAGGCTTCGAGCTCCACGTTCAAGATGGTGGCGAGGGTGCCGACCGCCTCGCTCGCGCTCGGGCGGCTCTCCACCGTGGATCCTGAATCGAGACTTTGGCACCCGGTCGCGAAGACCGTTGCCAGCAAACAGATCGAAGCAGCGCGTAGGTAGCCTTTCATTGTTCGTCTCCTTGAGTCCGTAATGAAGCCAGAGCTTTGAGGGTGTCTGTCATTGAAGCCCAGGGCCCGGAAAACGTCTTCTCCGGTACTGCTAATTTGCCAATCCCGCCTTGGCGCGGCGGGTCTACCGGTCTTCCGAGAGGGGCGCGGGAGAAGGCGGAGGACCTGGGCCGGCGCGGCGCGGCCGGGCCTACGGCTCGGCCCTGGCGTATCGGCCCGGCGCCAGGATGCCGTTGGGGTCCAACAGCTCCTTGAGGCGGGCGGCAAGCGGTCCCGCCCCGCTCCCAGGCAGGAAGCGATTCATGAGCTGCGGACCGAGCCGGTACGGTACGAAGCCTTCGGCTAGGCCCCGGTCGCATAGCGCTTCGAGGCAGTCCCGCGCCCGCTGCTCGGCAGCGGGATCCTCGCGATCGAACAGAATCGGCACGGTGGCGGCGAATGTCCGGGGCGAGAGCGTGGTCAAGGTGATGGGGGCCGCGAAGCCGAAGGACGAGCAGCAGGCCGCCACCAGCTGCACGAACCGCGTCACGTTGCCGGGGCGGGACGGCACGATCGGGGAGTACCAGGAAAGGCCGCAGCCGTCCCGGGCGGGGTCGAGATCGGTGCGGTCGGCGGCGGCGCCCGAGCCGGCATAGGCGAGCGGCAGGGCGAACCGCGTGGGCCGGCCGTCGAGAATGTCGAAGACGGCCCGGATCTGTCGAGTGGACGCGCTCGACCGGGAAAGGCCGAGCCGTCCGCCCAACTCTCCAAGCCGCGCCAGCATCGCGGCGCGGCCCGGAGTCAGGATGCGGAGGTTTGAAGCGCACCCGCCTAGGTGGCGCCGGATGAGGCGCCGGGTGGTGCGGAGCGCGGTACGCGGGCAGTAGATCGAGCCGAGTCCGAACCAGGCGCCACCCGGCGGATCCGGGGATTCGGCCTCGGTTTGCGAGCCGCGAAGGCGTCCGGCGCCCCGGGCCATCGCCAGAAGGCGGCCGCGGCTCATCAGGTTGACCGCCGCGACGTGGCCGCCGGCGGCTTCGAGCAGGTCCCCGACACGCGAGCTGGCGGCTTCCAACCGGTCGCCCGAGCTCAGCGTAAAGAGAAGCGCGGCCCGGCAATCGGACTTCGGCCTGAGTGCGATGGTGGCGTCCACCACGATGCCGAGACCGGACTGCGAGAAGAGTGCGTCCAGGTGGGGACCCGTGCCCCACTTATAGGCTGCGGCCGTGCCCGCCCCGGGAAAACTGCGGAACGGCGACTCGTAGAGGGAGCCGTCCGGAAGCACGGCGCGCAGGGAGAGGACGGCCGCGAAGTGATCCACGACGGGCGTGATGCCGAAGCCCCGCTCGAAAGCGTTGGCGAGGACGCTGCAATCGGGACCGGCCCCGGTCACCGGGACCAGGAAGGGCAGGGCCTCCCGATCGAGGTAGCGGCGAAGTCCCTGCTGCGTTACCCCCGGTTCGAGGGTGACCGCCCCCAAAGCGGTGTCAAAGCTCAGGATGCGACGCATGCCCCCGAGGTCCATGATGGCGCTTGGCGAGCGCACCGGCACCGAGGTGCCGTAGCCCCAATTGTGCCCGGTGCTCACCGGATAGACGGGGACGCAGAACCGATTGGCGATCTCGAGGATGGCCTGGACGTGCGCGATCTTGGCCGGGCGCAGAGCCACGGGGATGGTGCCGGTTCGAGAGCCGGTGTCTCGGTTGTAGCGCTCGGTGTTCCGGTCGAGGCGGTGCGCGCCGAGAGCCTCGCGCCAGCACCGGATGGCGTGCCGCCACGCGTCTCGGCCAGGTCCCGTCTCCCGCGAACGAGCCATCAGCCAGGCAGCCCTCCCATGCGGAAGAAGAGCCGGAGCTGCCAGTAATCGAGCCGGCGCCTCCAAGGAAGGTTCCCGGACCGCTTTTCGTTCCGGTCGCCGTTTGCCGTTCGAGCCGGCGTCGGGCCGCCGGTGCCCCGGGTTCGCAAGGCGACCATCATCGGACTTACCGCGGTCGAGTAGACAGCCAGGCGAGGCCGGAGCGCGGCGGGCACGGAGCTCCAGAGCTCGGCCGGGGTGAACGCCGCGTGGAGTGACGCGCGGTAGTCGCGGGCGAGCTCATCCTCACCGGCGGGGATGGCCCGCCGCACGAAATAGTCGATCGAGCGCGCGCTTCCGAGCCGGCCGAAGTCGGCGACGAACATCTCGGCCGCCGGTTTCATGACGCGCGCGGCCGCGGCCAGGCAGCGGCGCAGATCGGCGTCGCCGGCGAGATGGTGGAAGGCCATCGAGGAAAGCACCACGTCGATCGAGCCGGAGGCGGTCGAGTCCAGCCGTGTCATGTCCTCGACTCGGAGCTCGACGTTGGTTCGGCCGTGGGTGCGGAGCTCGCGCCGGCCCCGTTCGATCATCTCCGAGGACAGATCGACGCCGACGAAGGCGGCCCGCGGATGGCGGCCGGCGATGTCGCTCAAGAGCGTGGCCGGACCACAACCCAGATCCAGGACGCGGTCGCCGGGCCGGATCAAGCGTCCGGCCTGTTCGGCCAGGAAGGCGTAGACACCGGACAGGACGCCGCCCGCCCGCCCGGCCGCGGCGAAGGCCGAGACCGCGTCGGGCGCGGTCGTCACCAGCTCGGGCTCTGGAACGCGGTCCAGCGGCCGTCGAGCGAAGGTCTCTCGCAGGATGGTGCCGACCAGCGACATCGCTCTACCAGGATCCGCCCGTGGTGGACTCTGCCCGCGGCCCCAGCGACGGATGCCGAGCTCGACGCACTTCACTCGGCTCCGGCGGTTCCGGCGGTTCCGGCGGCTCCGCTGGCTCCTCTGGCTCCTCTGGCTCCGATCGCTCGGGCGGGCTGGAGCCGGGGAGAAGGGTGGGCGGAAGGGCTTGGCTCTCGAGACGGGCCGGCCAGGCTGGCGAGCCGGCCGAGACGGACGCGCCGCAGGGGACCGGCCAGAACCGCGGCCTTGGCCAGGTCGGCGACGGCCAGCGGTACATGGTGCCACCAGCGGTGCCATCCCGAAGCCCGCAGGGCCTCGAACCGGACGCCGGCGCAAAGCCGGCACAACCGCGCCAGGTAGCGGGGGAGCTCGCGCTCGCAAGGGCCGGAGAGATCCCAATTGACGGTTGCCTGGTACCGGTTGCGAATTGCCTCGGCCGGCTGGGGACCCAGGCGCGCGGAGGCCTTGGCCAGCAGCGTCCGCAGCGATTCGAACGGCGCCTGCTCGCGCTCGAGCAGGCGGGCCGTCAAGCGAGCCTCCGGGCCGGAGGTGGCATAGCCGGTGAGCCAGAACGGCAGCAAGAAGAAGAAATAGACGGCCGACGACAGGTGCATGCGCAGGTGGCTCTGATAGGGATCATCCATGACTTCGTAGAGCGACGAGATCTCGTTCTGTAGAGCGTCCCGGACCGCCTTGTAGGCGGCCTCGAGGTCCCGGCAGAGTCCGGCCACGGGTCGTCCGGAGAGAGCCCGCTCGATCACCGCCGCCACTTGCCGGATTTGCAGCGCGGTCAGGGCCAGCCCGGTGCTGTACAGGGGGTCGACCGCGTCGCCGGCGTCGCCCACCAGGAACCAGCCCTCGCCGCCGTAGCACCGGCTGCATTCGTAGAGGTAGTTGCGGTAGGCGTTGGTGTCCAGAACCCGGCCGCTTCGGACCAGTCGCGCCAGCGCAGGATGCTCCTGATCGACCTGATCGAGAAAGTCCTGGACCGAGGAGATCTCGCCCGCGAAGAGGTCCGGGCGGTAGACGATGCCGACGCTCATGAGCTCCTCGCCGTCGGGTCCCGGGTGCAGCGGAATCGCCCAGACCCAGTTGTGCCTGCCGAAGAAGTGGTGCGTTGCGTAGTACGAGTCGAAGCAGTGCTGGGGCGGCTTGACCGTGGGCAGCTCGTCGAGAGCGCTTCGCTCGAATCCCTGGAGACGGAACCAGAAGACCGAGCGCTGAAGCCGCGACTCCCGGCGCAGGCCGAGCTTTCGGGCCAGAAAGCGGTTGCGGCCGCTGGCGTCGAGAACCCAGGAGGCTTCGAGCTCGGCCTGGCCCCCGTCGCCGTCCACGTACCGAATCCGGTGCTCTCCGTCAGGGCCGAAGCGGGCGTTCCGGGCGGTGCCTTCCAGGATCCGCACGCCCAACTCGCGCGCGCGCCGGCGCAACCGGCGATCGAAGGTGAATCGGTTGATCTGATTCGACGGCATCGGCGGCAACCGGGGCGCCTCGTGGGTGGCGTAGCGGCGGCCATGAGCTGCGCCGGCCGACTCCCGGAAGTGAAAGGTGAGCCCATACTTGGGCAACTGGTGCCGTTCCAAATGCGAGGCAAGGCCGATCTCGTGCAGGGTGCGCGTGCTCAGCTCGGTCAGGGACTCGCCGACGATGGGCGCCTCGCGCCGGTCGCGGTCTAAGACGACGACGTCCAGATCGGGCGAGCGGACCTTGAGATAGGAGGCGGCCATGCCGCCTGCTATGCTGGCGCCAATCACCACCACCCGTCTCATCGGAACCGCGCGTCCGGTTGCGGGGGGAGTCGCCCGCGATAGCTCAGATGGGTGGCCCCAGCCGGTAGCCGGTGTGAGCTCAGGCCCCCGCGCCTGCGGTTTCGAGCTCGGGGACGGATACGGCGCGATGCCAGAAAGGACGGTGCAGTATGGAGTTGGGAGCGTTTTCGGTAAGTCTGGCGGTTCAGGATCTGAGCGCCTCGCGAAGCTTCTACGAGGCCCTTGGATTCGAGGTCGTCGGTGGCGACCCGGCCCAGAATTGGCTCATCTTGCGCAACGGCGATGCCAACATCGGCCTCTTCGAAGGCATGTTCGAGCGCAACATCCTGACCTTCAATCCCGGCTGGACGCACCTGGCCGAGGAGATGGAGGCGTTTGACGACGTGCGCGAGATCCAGCGCCGGCTCAAGGACGGCGGACTGGCGCTCGAGGCGGAGGCCGACGAAGCCGCCTCGGGGCCGGGCAGCCTCATGCTGCTCGACCCCGACGGCAACCCGATCCTCATCGATCAGCACGTCGGCTAGCCGACGCTACTGACTGAGGATCGCCCGATCTCCCGTCGACGCCTCGACTCGGACGACAGCCTCGAGTCCGGCGTCGACGACCACGATGTCGCCGCTCGCCTCGACGGCTAGATCCAGCGGGGCCTGGAAGTTAGGGCCGCTGCCCGTGCTTGCGTCGGACACGATCGACCGGTCGCCGCTGGTGGGGTCTACCCGTAGCACGGCTTTGCGCCCGAAGTCGGTCAGCAAGATACCTCCCGAGCTCTCGATGGCGAGATCCAGGGGCGACTGAAAATCGGGTCCCGACCCCGTCGAAGAATCGGACAGGATCGATCGATCCCCGGAGGCGACGTCCACGCGGAACACCGCGATACGGGCGGAGTCCGTGACCACGAGCGATCCGGCCGACTCGACGTCAAGATTCGGCGGGGACTCGAAGTCGGGTCCGGTGCCGACGCTCTGGTCGGAGACGATCGAACGGTCGCCGGTCGCGGGATCCACTTGGACGACTGCGTCCAGGCCGTCGTCGACGACGAGGAGCTGGCCGCTGCCGTCGACCGCGATGCCCGAGGGAGTCTCGAGATCCGGGCCCGAACCGGTCGAGGAGTCGGAGACGACCGTGCGGTCACCGCTTTGGGGATCGATACGGACAACCGCCACCTGGCCGGCGCCGCCCTCGACGAGGATCAAGCTGCCGCTGGCTTCGACCGCGATGCCGTCGGGGCCCTCGAGCGGCAAGCCCGAGCCGCGGCTGGCGTCGGAGACCACCGAACGATCGCCGGTGGCCGCGTCGACGCGAATGACGGCGTTGAGCCCGGCGTCCGCGACCACCAGATCCCCACTGCCTTCGACCGCGATCCCAACGGGAATGGCGAAGGCCGGATCGCCGGTCTCGTGACTCTGGGACACGATGGCGCGGTTGCCGCTGCTGGGGTCTACCTGGACGATGGCCTCGAGTCCCGAATCCAGGACCAGAGGCATCGAGGCGGCGGTCGCGACACCCATCGGCGAGAGGAAGTCGGACCCACTGCCGTGGTTGGCGTCCGAGATCGTGGTGCGATCGCCGGTGCTCGCGTCCACTTGGATCAGGGCCTTGGTGGCGAGATCCGAGACCAGGAAGTCGCCGCCGGAGGTGACGTCGATGCCGGCGGGACCGTCAAGGGCCGGACCACTTCCGGTCGAGGCGTCAGAGACGACGGTGCGGTCGCCGCTGGTGGGATCCACTCGCAGGACGGCGTCCAGGCCGAAGTCGGCGACCGCCAAGCCGCCGCTGGCGTCGACGGCGATGCCGCGCGGAGCCGAGAACTTGACGCCCGAGCCCTGGTGAGGGCCGGACACGATCGTGCGATCGCCGCTCGAGGAATCCACCCGAACCACCGACAGGAGTCCGAAGTCGGTCACCACGAGTGAGCCGCTTGGCTCGACGTCGATGTTGAGAGGCGACTGAAAGGCGGGGCCGCTGCCCTGGCTGGAGTCCGAGACGACGGTTCGGTCGCCCGAGGCAGGGTCGATTCGAACGACCGCCTGCAAGCCGGAGTCGGTAACCGCAAGCGTGCCGCTGGCTTCGACCGCGATATTGAGCGGGGATTGGAGCTCGGGTCCGCTGCCGGTGGTCTCGTCCGAGACGATCGACCGGTTGCCGTTGGCGGGATCGACCCGGAGGATCGCTCGCCGGCCGAGATCGGCGACTACGATGTGGCCGTTGGCTTCGACCGCGAAACCGTTAGGGGTTCGGAACCACGGTCCCTTGCCGGTGCCCCCCGCCAGGCTTGCGGAAGTGCTGCCGCCGGTAGCCGCGGCGGTGGCGCCGGCGCCCTGGTCGCCGTTTCCGCTGCCGTTGCCGGCGTTGGTGCAGGCCAGCGTCGAAAGCGCCACCGTAGCCGCGATCACCATCGAGGATCGTACGAAGGCACGGTAGCCGCTCGGTGGACCGGGTCGGGTTGCGGTGGGCTTGTTGGATCGATCGCTCATGGGATCTCCTCGCTTGGGTGGTGCGCCCCTTGGAGCGCGCTCAGGGGCCCTACTCGACCTTCGAGTTCGGTGCGCCGAGTCGAGCTCCTGCGGGTAGAAACGTGTACCGGCCTACGGAAGCGACGCGCTCGCCGTTCTTGTAGCGCTCGACCGGTCCACCGATCGACATGTGCCACTGGATCCACTTCCAGCCGCCGTCCTGCTTGACGGCGGTTGCGGTGGACCAGAGGCGATGCCGTTCTTCGACGCCGTCCGGCGTCTTGACCGACACCGAGCACTCCTCGGTGCAGACCCCGAAATTGGCCGTGGCCCGGCAGTTGAGCACTGGGTCGCCGAGCAGGCTCACCGCCTGGTCTTTGTCCAGATCGGTGACGATGCCGTCCACGAACCGGTCGAGGTCCTGCTTCGAAGTCAAACGGATCGGCTCGTGCGTCTCGGGATCCAGCTCGAAGGTGACGAGCACGTCGTCCCCGATCAGGAGCTCCTTGAGCGCGGCGATGTCGCCGGTGTTCCAGACTTCGTGCATCTCGTGCAGAGCTGCGGCGACTTCCTTCGATGCCTGCGCGTCCCACTGCACGGGATCCGGTTCGGCGGCGACCGGCGCGGCGACGAAACAGGCCACCAAGATCGCGACTGCCGAAGCGACGCTGCCAGCTTTGGAAACTCTCTTTGTCATCGCTGACTCCTTCCTGGAAGAATCTTTTTCTTGCGTTCTGGGTATATCGCCCAGCTTGTCTAACGTCTCCTCGCCGCCGGATCGGCTCGTTCACCGGTCGACGACCGGGGACCCGGTGAGCCTTGCGGGTTGGATTGTTCGTGACGCTACGACGTTGCCCTACCGGCAGCTTCTCCCAGGTTGCTGAACTGGCTTTCCCACGGGGGCTCCTGCGCCTGCCTTCCACTGGCCTCTCAACCGGCGATAGGAGTGCCGGGATCCCGGATCCAGGCGTCAATCGCGGAAATCCGCAACCTCGGAGTAGCCCCACGGCTGAGCCCGGATGGAGCCTGGATGGAGCCAGATCAAAGTAGGCAGAGATCGATCGGGTTCAAACCTAGAGACGAGAAACGGAGGTCGCGTGCGTAAGTTGAACGAATCGGGACTCTCGAAGCAATCTTTCCGAAACCAACGAGCCGGAATCGTCCGCGGGGCCGTCCTGGGAATGGCCTTGGCCGCGCTGCTGGGCGCCGCTTGCGCCCCGCCGGCCGAGGACTCGGCCGAAGTGCCGCCCCCGGAGGCGCGGCGCGGCGCGGCTCCCGAGGCCCGGCATCCCGCGAGTCCCGAAGAGACGGCGAAGTATTTGCTCGATACGGATTTTTCGATCTGTGACGAGCCGCGGCACGTCGCCAAGGCCGCAGACGCGGCCGACGCCGGAGCCTTCAACGAGACCTTGCACGGCGTCTGGGTGGGGCAGAGGACCCAGCGCAAGGGACAAGCCGATCCCGCGCACTACCTCCTGGTCTTCGACCTCGAGGCTCGGGAGGGGCTAGCGTTCGAAGAACGCGGCCCGGGCATCGCCGCCAACGCCTTTTCGCGCCGCTTCGCCAAGGCGCTTGGGGACTCCGAGGAGGAGCCGCTCAGCCTGACCTATTTCTATTGCGGAGGCGAGGAATTCGGAGCCTTCAAGGATGTCTTCACCAAGGTGTCCGACGAGCCCCGCGACGGCCTGGCCGCCTTGGCGCGGCACACCCGCGTCGAAATGGGCGCGAAGTCGATCTTCGACGCCCATGCGAACCTGCGCCGCCGGGACTTCTTCACCGCCGAGCTGGATGGCGCGCTCCGGAACACGGCGCTCTACACCATCGCCACGGTCCCTGTGACCCTGAAGGGCGACGAAGCGCAGGCCGTTCGCTGGGACATGGTCGGCCAGTATCGGGGCTCGCCGGCCAAGTTCGTGCATGGGCAGCCGATCGCGGGTCGGGAAGGAGGCTTCTTCCGAGGTCTCACGGCGCCTGGCGGGAAGTACTTCGTGGCGCACGACGTCGCGGTGCTCTGCTTCTGCGATCCGACCAAGGTGGACTGGGAGACCGGGTCGCCCCTGACGAACTTCGCCTACGACAAGGTGATTCTCGGACCCTTGCCGGGCTGATCCGGGGTTGCGGTGAGGTCGCCTCGGACCGCGCTTGCTTGCCTGATCGTCCTGTCTGCGGGGGCGTGGCTGGGCGCGCGCCTCGAGGCGGAGCGAGACTCCGTGTCCGACCGGCGCTCTCTCTCGGCCGAGCCTGGAGACCGGCGCTCCCCGGATGCGGCCTATGCCGATCTCGATACCGGCGCGCTCGTGGATCGGGCGCTGGCCCGGGTCCGGGAGAGGCCGCTCCGAGCCGATCGCGCTCCCGTCTCGGAGATTCTCCACGGCGTTCTCGCGCTGGGCGATGGCGCTTCGGTGATCGGCCGGGACGGGCGAGCCTATCGAGGTCTCGAGTACCTGCGGACGGGCTCGGCGGCCGAGGGCCAGGCGCTGTTCGAGCGGCGGCTGGGCTGTCTGCGACCGGCCGCCGGAGCCGGGGGCGGTTCGATCGAGGCGCACCCGGACCAGTACCTCATGGTGCTGGGCGAGCACGGAGTCGGCCGGGACCGTGCCCTTGGAGCCGTGGAGCGGAATCTGCCGACGACCGCGCGAGTCGAAGACCTCCTGGCCGGCGCGCTTCAAGCCTTCCGGCTGGAGCAGGAGCTGGGCTGGACTCTCGCGGCGTTGTCTTCGTATCTCGAGTCCGGCCGGGTCTGGGAGAACGACGAGGGAGATCGTTTCTCGCTGGAGAGACTCCTGGTCCGGGCCGTGGAACGGGATCCGCGTTTGGAGGCCTGTGGCGGCAGCCATCATCTCTACGGCGTGGCCTATGCGCTGGCGCGGCATCGGCGGGCCCCGTCGAAACCGGAGTCATCCGAGCCATTCGAGCCGTTCGAGCCAGGGGACCTGGGCGGCGCCGGCTTGGAATGCCTGGAGCCGGGCCGAGGCCTATCTCGAGAATTTCGTCGCCCAGACCCGCGCGCTGCAGCAATCGAACGGGGAGTTCTCGGCCGCCGGGTTCCGGGGATCGGCTGTTTCGGACACGCCCGCCGAGCTGGTCTACGCGACCGGCCACGCCCTCGAATGGCTGGTCCTGGCGGTGCCTCCGGAGGATCTGGGGGCGACTTGGATGGTGCGCCCCGTCCGCTTGCTGGCGGCGGCGATTCTGGAGACCTCGCCGGCGGATCACCAGCCGCAGGGGCTGTACCACGCCGCGCACGCCCTCGGCCGCTACCGAGACCGCGTGTCGATTGGACGGGTGCCGGCGGCCGGTGGTCGTGAAAGGGCGGACGGCGCCCCGAGCGAGGTGACGGGCTAGTGCGGGAGCCGGCACCGGCGGCGCTACGCCGACTGGATCGCTCGATGCGCCGGGCGCTGCGCTTCGCCCGCTATGAAGCCAGCCGGGGCGGCCGGGAGGCGGTGGGCTCGGAAGACCTGTTGCTGGGTCTCTGCCGGCTCGGCGATGGCGCCGTTGACTCCTTGCTGGAGCACCACGGCGCCGGTGCCGACCGGCTTCTGTCCGAGGTGCTGGACCGGCGGGGGGCCTTGCGACCGATCGCGGTGACGGCTTCCTTGCCGCTCTCGTCCAACTGCCGCGACGTCTTGGAGGCGGCGGCCGCCGAGGCCAGGGCGAGGTCAGCAAGCCGAAGTGGACTCGCTGTGCGTGGTTCTGGGCATGCTGGCGACGATGTGGGTGCCGGGCCGGCCGGACCCTGCGCGACCACGGCCTGCGGCCCGACACGGTGGCTCTGGTGGCCCGAGAGGTCCCGGACGGCCGGGCCGTTCGGGTCGCGGGCGACGCCGATGAGATCGCGGTGGCGCCCTACGGACGCGAGCTGGTGGGGCTGGCCGCCGAGGGACGCTTCGATCCGATCGTCGGCCGCGAGACCGAGCTCGCGCGGTTGGTCAAGGTCCTGTCGAGACGGAGCAAGAACAATCCGATCCTGGTAGGCGAGCCCGGCGTCGGCAAGACCGCGCTGGTCGAAGGGCTGGCTCAACGCGTTCACGAGGGGCAGGTGCCGCGGGCGCTTCGGAACAAGAAGATCCTGGCCCTGGATCTCTCCGCGGTGGTTGCCGGAACCCGGTACCGGGGCGAGTTCGAGGAGCGGCTGCAGGGTGTGCTCGATGTCGTCAGCCGGGGTGAATGGATCGTCTTCGTGGACGAGGTTCATACCCTGATCGGCGCTGGCGCCACCGAGGGCACTCTGGACGCCGCCAACATCATGAAAGGTGTCCTGGCCCGTGGCGAGGTGTCGTGCATCGGGGCGACCACCGCCAAGGAGTTCCGCCGCTTCATCGAGCGAGACCGAGCGCTGCAACGGCGGTTTCAGAAGATCCGGGTGCCGCCGTCGACCGCGGCGGAGACTCTGAGTATTCTGGCCGGCATTCGGCCGCGGTACGAGGAGTTTCACCGGGTGCGCTTCGAGCCCGAGTCACTCGACGCCGCGGTGAGCCGTTCGGTTCGTTTCCTGCCCAACCGCCAGCTTCCGGACAAGGCCATCGACGTCCTCGACGAGGCGGCGGCCTGGGCTCGCATCGAGTGGGAGGAGCGGCGCTCGCGCGATGAGGCGGAGGACGGGGAGGCGATCCGCGTGCGCCGGCGCCATGTGGACGAGGTCATCGAGGAGATGACCGGAGTTCCGGTTCGGGCCCTGTCGCGTGAGGAACGGACCCATCTGGCCTCCCTGGAGACCCAGCTCGGCCGGCGCGTCGTCGGCCAGGATCCGGCCATCGCCGCTCTCGCCAGGGCCATCCGGAGATCCCGCGTGGGACTCCGGGACCGCCGCCGCCCCATGGGTTCGTTCTTGCTCGTTGGGCCTTCCGGGGTCGGGAAGACCGAGCTGGCGCGGCGGCTGGCGGAAGCTCTCTTCGGAGAGCAGGACGCGCTCGTGCACCTCGACATGAGCGAGTACTCCGAGCGTCATTCGGTAGCCAAGCTGATCGGCGCGCCGCCCGGGTACGTGGGCTCCGAAGACGGCGGCCGGCTCACCGAGCGCATCCGCAACCAGCCCTACTCGGTGGTGCTGTTCGATGAGGTCGAGAAGGCCCATCCGGATCTCCAGAACCTGCTGTTGCAGATCCTCGAGGACGGCCGCCTGACCGACGCCGACGGAACCCAGGCCATGTTTCGCGAGTGTGTTGTGCTGCTGACCTCGAACGTGGGCGGCCGCCTGCTGGCGTCCCGCGGCCGTGCCATCGGCTTCTCGGAATGGCGGCCGGGGCACGCGAATTCTGGAGCCGCCGAGGAGCTGGATCGGAGGCTCGAGCGTACGCTTTCGGCCCGAGCTCCTGAATCGAATCGATCGGGTCGTACCCTTCCGGCCGCTCGCCGATGAGCACCTCGAAGCGATTGCCGACCTCATGATCGAGGACCTGAACCTGAGGCTCGGGGACCGAGGCGTCGAGATCCAATTGGAGGACTCGGCGCGCAGAGAGCTCGTAGCCAGGACGCGGCAAGACCCCGGAGTGGGGGCTCGGGGTCTGCGCCGCGCGCTCGAGCGGGAGGTCGTGGACCCTCTGGCCGGGCTGCTGCTGGATGACGGCGAGCCCGGCAGCGAACCGGGCGTGCGAACGGTCGTGGTGTCGGTCGAGGACGGTGCCCTGCTGGTGTCCACTTCTCGCGGGCGCGATCGAGGGCCCCAATGAGGGTCCGATCGAGGACTCGACGGAGGGCCCGATGGAGGACAAGGCCGCTGGCTAGTTCGAGCCTCGGAGCGGCCATGTTTCCAGAATGGCAATACAGGAGAAGCCCCCAGAGCGGAGCCGACGATATCTATACGGCGTTACCTCGAGAAAGGAGAGCACCGAGAGGCGCTTGGACAGTTGCGATCGTTGTTTGGACAGGCTGAGACCCGGCAGGATTCAGACGGCGACCGCGGCCTGGATGGAAATCGAACTAGATGTACGAAAGCTCTCGGCGCCGCTTGTGAAGAGCGTCGTCGATGCCACGGCAACAGGGACCGGCACCGGGAGCGCCCGAACTCAACGAAAGTGAGGACACTATGCTGAAGACTGTCGGAGTGGCGAAGAACGAGATTGCCTTCAAGCAAATCGAGGACGTCCGCTTCGGAGATCCGACGACTCGATTCGAGGACATGATCGCCCAAGCGGCTCTCAGCCTGGAGAGTCGGTCGGACGAGCAGTTGATCCGCGACGGGCGCACGCTGCCGGATCCCGCCATGCGGGAGCACGCCCTATACCAGTATCTGGCGCGCAACGGCGTCAAGGCCCTACCCGAGATTCGCCGGGCGCTGTTCGAAGACGAGGACACGGACCTGCGGGTCAACCTGCTGTGGGCCCTGGAGTGGCTGCCCAGCTCGGAGACCGCCGCGATCGGCCGTGAGCTCGTCACCGATGGCGACCATCGCGTACGCGAGTGGGCCAACGTCTTCGGTTGGGAGATGGGTTGGGTGGAGGAAGACTTTCGCCGGCAGCGGGCGTTCCGCTACCACGAGGGCCGCACCTTCGATCAGACCATCTATCTCCACATCACCTGCAACCTGTACATCAAGCTGGGTCCCTCGAACGACATGTGGGGCCATCTGCTGATCAGTCCGCAGATGCTCAAGCGCGTCTTCGGCCAGGCCCTGGCCTGCAACAACATGGCCACCCGGGACGACGAGGTCGTGGTCGCCAAGACCCTGACCGGACTCAACGACGACGGCTCCGAGCACTACGAGGCGTTCCTCTTCAAGGGCTTCACCGAGCTCAGCGATCCTCTGCAGGGGAACTTCTACTTCGAGACCGTCACCGATCGGCCGATCTTCCTTTCGGGCAAGGCCAACGACCCCTCGGCCGGCGTGGTCGACAACGTCAGCGTCCCCTTCGCCCGTCAGGGACAGTGGTTCCTGAATCAGGACATGCAGGTCGACGGCCGTAAGGCGATCGAATACGTGCGTGGGCTGTTCCAGGGTTGGTCGTTCGTCAATCTCGAACGCATCGAGAACAGCGGCGGCGAGTTCTTCTTCCCGGGCAACTCGATCCTCTCGACCCTGCACCATCCGGTGGTCGGACCCCTCACCAACGGGTTCGTCAATGGCAGGTTCAAGGGCAAGGTGGTGGATTGGGACGGCGACGGCGTCGTGGATCTCAACTACCTGCCGGCCCACGCGACCGTGCTGGGCGAGGTGGACTCCGATCTCGACGGAGTGGCGGACGAGCCGGGTAGGCACGTGCGTGACTACCCGAGGTAGCCGGTAATGACCGAGGGGCCGGGTCGCAGCGCCCGCGCCCACCGACACTCGAGGGAGCCTTGCTCCCTCGAGTGTCGTTTTCTCTTGGGCGGCCGAGGGCCGGGGAGAGCTCCTCGTGACGCCGTCCGCGAGTGAGGCCTGGGCCGATCGCGGCTGGCGGCAGGTGCTCGCCAACGCTTCCTTCCGCCGACTGTGGCTGGCCGAGGCCTTCTCGGTCGTCGGCACCCAGATCAGCCGAGTCGCGCTGGTGCTCTATCTTTTTCGCGAGCGGGACTCGGTGGCGGTCCTGGCGGGCCTGGTGTTGCTCGAGGCTCTGCCCGGAGTGCTGGCGGCGCCCTTCGCCGGCGTGCTCGTGGACCGGGTGAGCAAGCGGGCGGTCCTGGCGGGCTCGGCGCTGGCCCGGATGGTTCTGGCGGTGACGATTCTCACCTGGCCCACCTTGCCGGTGATTTTCGTGGCCGCGGCCCTGCATTCGGTGGCGGCGGCGTTCTTCCAACCGGCCAAGGCGGCCTCGGTCCCGCTCGTGGTGGAGTCCGGACAACTGCCACGGGCCAACGGCGTCGAGCAGATCAGTTCGAACCTGCTTCTCATCGTCGGTCCGATTCTGGGCGCGGAGCTCTTGCTCTGGACGGGTCTTACGGCCACGCTGGTCGTGGATGCGGCCTGCTTTCTGGTAGCCGCTCTGCTGACCGCCGGCCTGAGTCTTCCCCGAAGACGGGACAGGCGAGGGACGAAGGAGCGAAGTGCCCGCGAGAGCTCTCCGGTGCGGTCGCTGGTGGCCGGCTGGTCCTACGTCGGCGGCGATCGGCTGGTGCGCCAGGTAGCGTTCCTGTTCTTCGTCAGCCTGCTATGCGCGGGGCTTTGGCTGCCACTGGCGCCCTTCTTCATTCGCGAGGTGCTGGGGTCCTCCGAGCATCTGCTCTCCTGGCAGATCGGGGCGACCGGCGCCGGCGCCGCCCTCGGCGCCTTCGTGGTCCCGGCCTGGATGCGGCGGCTCGGGGCTGGACCGACCCTGCTCTTCGCGCTGCTCTCCGAGGGTTTGGTCATGGTGGTTTACGCTCTTCTGGGGAGTCCGTGGATCTCGACCGCCCTCATGTTCGTGTGGGGCATCAGCGTCTCCGCGATCGTCGTGCCCTTCTACTCGCTCCTGCAGACCCTGGTCGAAGGGCAGTTCCTGGGGCGGGTCTTCTCGGTCGTTACCCAGAGCGAGGGCCTGGCGGTGGCCCTGGCAACGGCGGTTGCCGTGCTGCTGCGCGGCGCGGTCGCGGTCGAGACCATCTTTCTTGCCGCCGGTCTGGCCTACGTGGCTGTAACCGGCGCCTCCTTTTTCACTTCAGGCGGCCGCCTGCTGAGGGCGACGCGATGAGGAGGTGGCGGCAGGTCCTGGCGAGGCTCTCGGCCGGAACCGCTCTGGTCTCTCTGGTCTCCGGCTGGGCCGTCTTGGGTGCGTGCGCAAAGGGCACGGATGAGTTCCGGCTGTCGCGGGTGGCCGTGGACCGGCACGGTGGCGGTGATGCCACCATCGCGCCCGACGGGCGGCGGTTCGTGACCACCTCGCGCCGGGCGGGTCACTGGGATCTCTGGGTTTTCGATCTCGAAACGTCTAGCTGGGAGCAGGTCACCGACCACCCGGCCGACGATTTCGAGGCGCGCTGGTCGCCGGACGGCGAACGCTTGGTCTTTACCTCGACCCGGGACGGCGGCAAGAACGTCTGGATCCTCAACCTGGCCTCGGATGAGCTGTCGCAGCTCACCGACTCGGAATTCGAGGACGAGTACCCGGCCTGGTCGCCCGACGGCCGCGAGGTCGTCTTTACAGGCGGGCCTTGGGGCCAGCGCGACTACTTCGTGGTGCCGGCGGGCGGCGGCCAACCGCGCAGGATCACCCGCGAGTCCGGCCGTGCCGGCGCCTGTGCCTTCGATCCCAGTGGAGAGTCGCTCCTGTGCCACCGCTACGACCTCGGGTCGGGCGACGTTCTGCGGGTGTGGCTGGACGGCGAGATGGCGCCGCTCACCCTGGGCTCGGCCTGGGACTACAAGCCGACTCCCTCGTCCGATGGCCACTGGGCGGCGTTCTCGCGAAGCACCGAGGGGCCGTCCGGGATCGCCATCATGCCCGCTACCGGGGGCCGGGTCCGGATGTTGACCGAGTCACCTCACAGCGACCGCTGGCCGACCTGGACGGGCTCGGGCCACACGCTGCTGTTTCACCGGTTCGTGGAACGCGGCGTGGCTGTGAAGGAGTTCGACCGCACCACCGGCGAGACCCGGACGTTGGTCGAGGGCGAGCGCTGGCCCTTGCAGGCCACTTTGCATCCGAGCCGGGAAGAGCTTGTCTACTGTGCCGTCGAGGGGGATCGCAAGGTTCTGCGGTGGCTCGATCTCGAAAGCGGGGCGACCCGGGATCTGAACACCGGCGCCGGCCAGGCCTGTTTCCCGCGATGGTCTCCGAGCGGCGATCACCTCGCCTTTGCCGGAAAGACCCATGCGCGGTGGGAGATCGGGCTCATGGAAGCCGACGGCTCGGGCCTCCTCCAGTTGACGGCCGGAACGGACGGGCTGCGGGGCATGGACGGCCCCATCGATTGGGCACCGGACGGCCGGCGGATTCTGTTTCAGGCCGACACCGAGGCGCACGAGGCCAGCTTGTACACGGTCGACGTCGAGACCCGGGAGGTCACGCGGATCACCGGCGGCGGCTGGTTCGACGAGTCGCCGTCCTGGGCCGACGGCGGGCGCTCGGTGCTCTTCATGTCGACCCGCGGCGGCGACTGGACCTGGTCCGTCCTCAAGATGAACCTTGCCGACTCGTCAATGACGACGCTGGCGGGTCCGGACTGGATCGAGAAGAACTTTCCGCGCGAGGGACGCGGCGGCACGGTGGTCTGGAGCGTCCGGGACGAGGCCGGCAACCGGCGCGTCGTAGAGCGGCAGCCGTCCGGGGCGATCCAGTATCTGAGCGCCGCCGGGGACGACGCGCTCTGGCCCTCGGTGTCGCGCGATGGTGAGCGCGTGGTCTACACGGTGATCGAGCACTCGGTCGAGTACTGGCTGGCCGAGAACGTGTTCGGCCGCGGCTCGCCCCTGCGCCGGCCGGCGGTCGAGTCTCCACGCCTTGCCGGCCTGGCGCTGCCGGCTGGGCCAGCGGTCACCGTAGCCGCTTCCGGAGGGATCTCGGACGGCCCGACGACGAGTCCGGTGGATCTGGGGAGGCGCTGAATTCTCTGAATGCGCCCGCGGGACGGGCGCCTGACAGCTTGCATGACGAGGCAATCTTGAAGCGGCGGAAAATCGGTATCGGAGCCGAGGCGGCGCGCGCGCTCGAGATCTGGATTGCATCGGCAGGCACGGCCGCGCGCCTGCTGGCTTCCTTGGCCAGGGCGCGTCTGAGCGGTACCCGCGTGAACCGAAGGCGTCTGGCAGGTGAGGCTCTGAGCCGGCTGTGTGAGCGCCTTGGACCCACCTACATCAAGATCGGCCAGATCTTGAGCTCGCGGCCGGATCTCTTGCCGCCGGATCTGGTCGAGCCCCTCGGCCGGCTGCGCCAAGACGTGGCGCCGGTCGAGGCGGCGCCGATCCTGGCCGCGATGCATGCCGGGCTGGGAGCCGCCGCCGCCCGCGTTTCGCGGGTCGAACGCTCGCCGGTGGCGAGCGCGAGCGTGGCTCAGGTCCATCGCGGCTGGCTGGAGGACGGTCGCCCGGTGGCGATCAAGATCCGCCGGCCCGGAATCCGTCGCACCGTGGATCGGGACTTCCGCCTCCTGCGCCGGATGGCGGCGGTTGCTGGACGGCTGCCCGGTCTCGGCGCCCTGCCCCTGGCCGAACTGGTGCGCGAGCTGGAGGGTCCCATCCGCCACCAGCTCGATTTCGAGCGGGAGCGGAAGAGCTTGAGCCGGCTCCGTGCCAGCTTCGAGCTGGCCGACCGGATCTGCGTGCCCGCTCCGATCGAGGGTTTGTGTACCGGCTCCGTGCTGGTCATGGAGTACATGGAGGATCTGGAGCCGGTCGGCGCTGCCGGTCTTTCCTCCGAACGTCGCCGCGACATCGCCCTGGCCGGGCTGCGCGCGCTCTACAAGATGATCTTCCTGGACGGGCTGGTTCACGCCGACCTCCATCCGGGCAATGTCTTTCTTCGGGCCGGTGGCGAGCTGGTCTTGCTCGACGCCGGCCTCGTGGCCGAGCTCACCGAGGAAGACCAGGACGACTTCGTGGACTTCTTCTTCGGTCTGGTCAACAACCAGGGGCGGGAATGCGCCCGGATCGTCTGGGAGACCGCCAGCACGCGTCCGCCGGATCACCGCCGCGCCGCCTTCGACCGGGCCATCGGCGAGCTGGTCGCTGAGTACGCGAGCCTCAGATCGCGAGATTTCGAGATCACGCGTTTCGTCTTCCAGCTGATGGACACCCAGCGGCGCTTTGGAGTTCGCGGCTCGACCAAGTTCATCATGACTGTGTTGGCGATGGTGGTTTTCGACGGCATCTGCAAGCAGTTGTATCCTGGATGCGATTTCCAGGCGGAGGCCCGGCCTTTTCTGATCACGGCCAGATACCGGCGTGCCGGGATGGCGAAGGCGTCGTGAAGAATCGGTACTTCGAAGTTCGGAGGAAGACATGAGCGAACGAAACCAGGATCTGGAACGACACATCGTCGCGGCCGAAGACGAGCTGGTCGAAGTCAAGGAGCGGCTAGCCGCGCTCCGTCGCGAGCGCGAGCCCTACGAGATCGAGGACTACGTGCTGGAGCGTTCGGGCGGGCGGCAGGTCCGCTTGTCGGACCTTTTCGGTGGGCGGCGGGACTTGATCGTGATTCACAACATGGGCAAGGGCTGTTCCTATTGCACCTTGTGGGCGGACGGCCTCAATGGTGTGCTGGAGCATCTCGAGAACCGCTCGGCGGTGGTCCTGGTCTCCCCCGACGACGCCGAGGCGCAGGAAGCCTTCGCCGAGTCCCGGGGCTGGGGCTTCGAGCTGGCTTCGGCTCGTGGATCCAGTTTCACCCGCGATCTGGGCTTCGAGGAGGACAACGGCGCGCCGCTTCCCGGAGTGACCACGCTGGCCAGGGACGATGGACGGATCCTGCGAGTCGGGGGCGCTAGCTTCGGCCCCGGGGACGACTTCTGCGGGGTCTGGCATCTTCTGGATCTGCTCGACGCCGGCGCCGACGGCTGGGAGCCGCGTCACGCCTACGATTCGGAATCTCCGAAGTGACGACGAGCGCGCTCGACGCCGTTCCACGAGCCCGCATCGAGACGCGGCGCAAGAACCGGGAGGTCTACGACGACACCTCGTCGCCGGTGTGGCGCCAAGGCGTCTACGAGGGAACCCACGAGGGCTGGGAGTTTCTCAATATGGGCGGCAGGCGACTGCTCGACCGGATTGCCCGGGCGGCTCGGATCGGGCCGCAGACCTCGGTCCTGGAGCTGGGTAGCGGCCGCGGCGCGGCGTGTCGCTACCTGGCCGAGACCTACGGCTGCCGGGCGACCGGCGTCGAGATCAACCGGAACCAGCACGAGATGGCCCTGGCGATGCGGGAGCGAGTCCCCGAGGCCCCGCGCGGCAGGCTGAGCTTCGAGCTGGGGGACATGGAGAGCTACAGGACCGAGAACCGGTACCAGGTGGTGCTATCGATCGACACGCTGATGCTCGCCGCCGACCCGGAGGCGGTTCTGGACGCCGCGTGGCGGGCTCTTCTCCCGGGCGGCCGGCTGGAAATCGTCGTCATCGCAGCCGGCGAGGCGGCAACCGACCGCATGCTTCGCTACGCGTGGGAGACCGACGGGATGGCGAGCTTGCTGCCGGCCCGGCGGTACCTCGAGCTGCTGGCCGAGGCGGGTTTCTCGAACGTCAGGAGCGAGGACTTGACCGGTGTGGCGGTCGAGTTCTCCGAACGCTTGGCCGGAGTCTTGGCCGGCTTGGACCGGCGGCGCGACGGAGACGAAGCGGTAGACGACGTGGCGGGCTGGCTGGAGGTCGGCTCCGTCTACGAAGCGGCGTTTCGGGACGAAGAGCTGGCGTACCTCTGGCTACGGGGCCTTCGGGCCCGGGACTAGCTGCGCTTCCGACCGCCGATCGCCTTCGAGCCAATTTGGGAGAAGCGGGCGGATCGGCGTCCGGCCTAGGCTGCGGCCACCGCAACAACCTGAAGGGCGCTTCGGCTCTTCCGGACACTGGGCGCCACCGGCCCGGGGAGGTTTCTTGTGAATCGCACGATCGCTTTGCTTTGCCGGCTGCTTCTGGGGTTGGGCTTTACCGTCTTCGGCATCGACTTCTTCCTGCATTTCCTGCCGCCGATGGGCGAGCCCAGCGCGGAGGGGATGGCGTTTCTGGAAGCGCTCTTCGCCACCGGCTACTTCTTCCCGGTGCTCAAGACCCTCGAGGCCGTCGCGGGACTGATGTTGTTGGCCGGTTTCTGGGTTCCGGTGGCGCTCCTCGTGCTGCTGCCGATTCTTCTCAACATCGTCCTCTACCACGTGCTGCTGGATCCGAATGGCCTGGTACTCGCTTTGGTTCTGGCCGTTCTAGAGCTGGCACTCCTCTGGCACTGGCGGGACGCCTACCGCGGCCTCTTCACCTCTCGGACGGACCCTGTCGGATAGACGGCCCCCGGCTCCAGGGAGCCCGAATCGGATCGAATCGGCCCGAATCGGATCGAATCGGCGGGACGCAGCGGGGCGCACGCCGAGCTGCCCGAGCTGGCGGGACGGCAGGAGATGGCCGGGCTAGCGGGCGGCGGTCCGGGATCCCGCGGACGCTCCGTAGTCCCAGTCGCCGTCGAGCGAGCGAAGGAACTCCACGAGATCCCGCTTCTCGGCCGCGCTCAGCCCGAGCGGCTTGAGCTCGACCGGCCTGCCGGGTGCGGGAGTGCCGCCCCGGTCGAAGAACTCGATCACGTCTTCGAGTGTGCCGATGCTGCCGTCGTGCATGTACGGCGCCGTGCGGGCGACGTCGCGTAGGGATGGGGTCTGGAACAGACCGGCGAGGTCATTGGTGCTGATCGAGCCCAGCCCGATGTCGGGGCTGGCGCCTGGACTCTCTTCATAGCCGATGCCCAGGAAGTGGTAGTCGAGATCCATGAAGAGCGCGTAGTTCGGACCGATTTGGTGGCAGCGCTCGCAGTCGGCCTTGCCGCGGAAGAGTGCGAGTCCGCGCGCGGCGCTGGGCGACAGGGCCGCGTGGTCGCCGCCGTACTGGTACCGGTCAAAGGCCGAGTTGCCGGAAACGAGGCTGCGCTGGAAGGTAGCCAGAGCGCGGGCGACGTGCTCGAACTCGATCTCGTCGGCTCGAGCCAGGTCCATGGTCTCGAGCAGTGCCCGCACGTAGACGGGCCGGGACTTGACGTAGTCAACCACCTCGTCCAGATAGTGAAAGCTCATTTCGTTGTATCCGCTCAAGGGGTACTTGGCGAAGTTCTCGAGCATGGAGGCGTAGCCGTCCCAGCGCAGCAGCGGCTTGAAGGCGACGTTGAGAAGCGTCGGCACGTTGCGCTTCGTATGCCGCCCGAAGACTCCCTGGCCCTTGGCCGAACCGTTGGTGAAGGCGCGCTCGGGCTCATGGCAGGTCGCGCACGAGACCGTGCCGCTACGTGACATGCCGGGGTCGAAGAACAGCCTGCGGCCAAGCTCCCGGAGCAGAGCCGACGCGGGCTCGTGGGCGGGAACCGGGACCGAGGCCGGCAGGCCCAGCGCGGAAGCGGGACGCCAGCGGTGGGGGACCATGTCGAGGGGTGCCAGGGCGAGCCCGTCGTCGCTTGGGCGACGGTAGCCGCCGCTGCGGGAGAAGATTCCGCCGGCGCGGACCCCTGTACCGGGCGCGGTCCGCTCGGCGCTGGCAAGCTGGACCGAGTAGCGGCGGGCCAGGCCGTCACCGCCGGCGAGGGCTCCCGGGGACGAGCAGATGAGGATCAGGTCCGCTCCGCGGTCGGCCAGCCGGGCGACGCCGACTTGCACGTCGCTGCCCGAGAGAATGCCGAGGCGCAGGTCGCCGTCGGGCACGGTGTCCAGAATCGCCCGGTAGTCCCCTCTCGTTACCAGGCCTTCGGGTCCGTCCGGCCGGACCATGATCCGGCGATGAAGGGCGGCGGTTCGGCCGGAGTCGTCCAGCAGCACCGCGGTGATGTAAACGTCCGAGGAGTTGGGAGAGTCGGGCCGTGTCTCCAGTAGCGAGATGCCGATCCAGGCGCCGAGCTCGCGGGCCAGTCGCGCGAAATGCTCGGTCGTCGGTCCGGGAATCGGCTCGGCCAGATCGCGGAGCGCTTCGGCTGTCATCCCCTCGGCGAACTCGCCGGTGAGGCCGAGCTCGGGGGTTACCAGGTAGCGGGCGCCACGGGCGTGCGCTTCGCGCAGGCGGCGCGTGAGCTCGGCGCGGTTGAAGGCCGGATCGAGGGGCTGCGGTGCGAAGTTCAGGGCGGCGACCGCTGCCTGCTCGGGAGCGGGAAGAGCACCCTGGGCCGGCTCGGCGGCGCCGGCCGGGGTGACCGCCGGCCCGGCGGCCAGGAGCGCGACCAGGGCGATGGCCGGGGCCGGAGCCACCCGGCGCCCAGGGTCGGGACGAGGTTCCGGGGCGGCCGCCATGGAGCGGTGCTAGTTGAGTGCCGCCGTCCGCGTTTCGCCGACGTAGCCGTACCGGCGGATCACGGTCTCACCGGTATAGCTGTCCGTCGTCACCAGGCTCATGAAGGCGGCGCGGCCGGATTCCAGCCGGGCGGGCGCGAGCGAGGAGTGGACCCCGTCCAGCTTGACGCGGGACCGCACTTTGCCCGTGGACTGGTCCAGTACGCGCAACTCGCTGAAGGACCCGGGATCCCAGCCGCTGGCCCAGGTGCAGAGCCAGTCGCCGTCGATCTTGGCCAGGCCCATGGCACTCTCGTCCGACCAGAGCGTTTCGACAACGGAGCCCGTCTCGAGGTTGATGACGGCCAGATTCGGGTGGCCGACGTAGAGCTGGGCGATCATCACGCCGCGCTCGGCGTCGTAGCCGAGGCCGCCCGCCGGCGAAGGTAGCGGAATCCTTTGGTCGGTGGCGCCGGTCTCGGGATCGATCCGCCGGATCTCGGCGCCGTTGGTAAGAGCGACATAGAGGCGCCCCTCGGCGAAGGCCAGCCCGCCGAAGTCGTCGTCGGCGATCGGGACCGCGCGCAGGACCGTGCCATCCCGGTCCACGGTCAGCAGCTTACCCCGGTACTCCTCGGGCAACTTGGGCTCCTGGCCGTATCGATACGGCGGCTTCAGGTTGGCGACGACATAGTAGAGATTCTCGTCGGTCGGGTGCGGATAGATGCCGGAAAGCTCCGCCTCGAGCCCCGGCGTCTGGAACTCGTCGATGACTTCGATTGCTGCCTTGAGATGATCGTCCTCGGCAGCCTGGGTGGTGCCGGCCGGGCAGATCACGAGAAAGCCGGCGATAGCCGTGGCGATGATTGCTGCGCTGGGTTGCCTCATGACATGGCTCCTCTGGTTGCAGTGGGCTGCGAGCGGGCCCGCCCGCTAGGACCGAGTTGTTGCTTGCACCGAAGCTAGCGCCGCTCAAGACGCGGGGCTTCTCCCAGCTTGCGCGTTCCCGGTTCCGAGACTGCCTAGAGCTCGCCCTGGATCCAGCCGGAGCGCTGCATCCGTCGCCGGATGAGCTCGACCCTGCGCTGGTAGCCGCTGCTCGTGCTGGGGGGGTTCCAGCGGCTGGGCCGGGACAGGCCGGCGGCGAGCATCGCGGCCTGGTGTTCGGAGAGCCGCGAGGCAGGCCGCTTGAAGAAGCGCCGCGACGCCGCCTCGGCGCCGAACACGTCCGGGCCGAACTGGGCCAGGTTGAGATAGAGCTCCAGGATCCGGCGCTTCGGCAGGTGCCGCTCGAGCTGGCGCGTCAGCAGGACTTCCTTGATCTTCCGCCAGGGATTGCGCGAGGGCGACAGCCACAGGTTCTTGGCGAGCTGCTGGGTGATGGTCGAGGCACCCCGGAGCGACTTGCCCTCTTCGAGAGCCTGGCGCACAGCGGTTTCCATCTCGTCCAGGTCGAAGCCGTCGTGGCTGAAGAAATTGATGTCCTCGGCCACCAGGACCGCATGCTTGAGCGGGTTGGCGATGGCGTCGTAGGACGTCCACTTCCAGTCCGGCTCGGAGCCCGAGGCGCGGCGATGCCGCTCAAGGAAGGCGCTCGTTTCGGGATTCTCCCGCGCCAGCTTGGCCACGTCGGGCCAGGTCAGGATCTGCCAGGTCAGGAGTCCAAGGGCGCCCAGCGCCACCAGCACGGCAAAGCGTCGCAGCACGTTCGAAGTCTACAGCCGAGTCTGGGTCTCGACGTTCCGGACGCCGGTCTCAGCCGCGGACGCCGGCGACGTAGTCCCGGGTGAGCCGGTGCCGTGGCTGGCTGAAGAAGGTTTCGGTGTCGCGTTCTTCCACCAGGCGTCCGGCGCCCTCAACCAGCCAGAAGAGCGCGGCGCGGTCGGCCAGACGCCGGGCCTGCGACAGATTGTGGGTGACGATCACCACGGTGTACCGCCCTCGGAGCGAAGCGATCAGGTCCTCGACGACGCCGGCCGCGAGCGGATCCAGAGCCGAGCAGGGCTCGTCCAGGAGAACCATCTCAGGTTCCAGCACCAGCGCCCGGGCCAGGCACAGACGCTGCTGCTGGCCTCCCGAGAGGGTGTCGGCACGGCTGTCCAGGCGATCCGAGACCTCATCCCAGAGGCCCACGGCTCGAAGCGCGTCCTGGATGCGCTCCTGGATCTGGACCGGATCTCGGACCCCGTGCTCCCGCAAGGGGAGGGTGAAGTTCTTTCGAATCGAGAGCGGAAACGGGTTGGGCCTCTGGAAGATCATGCCGATCCTGCGGCGCAGGGTCCGCAGGTCGCAGGATTCGGTCAGGATCTCGGTGCCGTCGACGCGCACCGAGCCCTCGACCGTGCATCCCGGGATGAGATCCGTGAGTCGATTCAGAGCCTGGAGAAATGAGCTCTTGCCGCAGCCCGACGGGCCGACGAGAGCGGTGATCGAGCCCGGCGCAGCGTCCAGGTCGATGCCCTCGAGTGCCCGCTGTGCGCCGTAAGAGACCGCGAGGTCGCGGACCTCTAGGGCGCAGCCGCCGCTCTGGTCGCGGCCGGGCTCGGCCGGACTGCCGGTCACCTGACGGCCTCTGCTCGGCTCTGGCTCGAGCCGACCCAACGGACCGTCAGGGCTGACGCCAGCGAGTTGACGGCCGCCACCAGGACGATGAGGACCAATGCCGCGGCGTAGGCCCTGGGCTCGCCCCCCGGGACGTTCATGGCAAGGTCGTAGATGTGCACCGAGAGCGAGCGGCCGGAGTCGAGGACCGAGGACGGCATTCGCGGGACATAGCCGCTAGTAAAGAGAAGAGCCGCGGTCTCGGCCAGGGCCCGTCCGATGCCCAACACCAGCCCGACGATCAAGCTCGGTCGGGCGGCGGGCATGAGGAGATGCCGGAGCGTTGCCGCGCGTGACAACCCCAAGGCGCTCGCCGCGAGGCGCAGCTCGTCGGGCGCCGACCGGAATCCGGTCTCCAGGGTGCGGACCAAGATCGGAAGGACCATGCAGGCCAGGGTCAGTCCGCCCGCCAGGATGGAAAAACCCAGCCCCAGGAAGTCGCAGAAGAAGATGCTGCCGAAGAGGCCGAATACGATCGAGGGAACGGCGGCCAATAGGTCCAGCGCGCGCCGGATCCAGCGCCCCAGCGAACCGTCGCGGCGCGCCACCTCGGCCAGGAAAGCCGCCGAGCCCAGGCCGAGCGGGACGGCGACGGCCAGGCAGACGGCTAGGATCGCCAGGGTGGACACGATGATCGGACCGATGCCGCCGCGGCGGCCGGCGTCGAGAGGCTCGCCGGTCAAGTAGTTCCAGTCAAGCTGCGCCGCACCGGCCAGGATCAAGTCCACGAGGATCCAGCCGAAGGTCGCCACCACCAGGAACGCAACCGCGCCGAGGGCGGCGACAATCCAGGGCTCGATGCCTCTGCCAGCCGAGCGGGGCAGGGTGCGATCAGGCGTGGCGGGTCCCTCCGAAGCGTTCGGCGGTGGCCAATAGTGCCGCCACCGCGCCCAGCAAGGCCAGTCCGCAGACGAACAGAGCCGAGCGATGATGGGTGGTGGCGTAGGCCATCTCGAGCGCGATGTTGGCGGTGAGCGACCGGACGGGATCAAAGAGGCTCGAGGGGAGCTGGACGACGTTGCCGCAGACCATCAGGACCGCCATGGTCTCCCCGAGGGCGCGCGCCGTGGCGAGGAGCAGGGCGCTGGCGATGCCCGGCACTGCCACCGGCAAAGCGACTCCCCGGATCTGCGTCCACCGGCCGAGGCCCAGGGCCTCCCCGGCCGCGGCCAGCTCCGGAGGCTGCGCTCGGAAGGCCGCCTCGGTCATGAGGGCGACCGTGGGCAGGATCATGAGGGCCAGGATCAGAACGCCGGCGGCCAGGCTCTGTCCCGGCGGCTGAATTCGCTGCAGGATCGGGACGACGGTCACCAGGCCCCAGAAGCCGAAGACGACCGAGGGAACGCCGGCCAGGATCTCGACGGTGCGCCGGATGACGGTGGCGAGTGGCCGCGGCGCCAAGAAGTGGCCGTAGACCGCCACCGCGACACCGGCGGGAGCGGCAATCGCGATCGCGCCGACTGCGAGCAGAGCGGTGGCGACCAGCATCGGGACCAGCCCGAAGCGTGCCGAGGCGGCGGCGGGGAACCAGCCGTCATCGGCAAGAAAGCGCCAGGGACCGACGGTCACCAGCGCATCCCAGGAGCCCGCCGCCAGAAAGAGCAGGATGAGGCAGACGATCGAGCCGGTCGCCGCCGCCGCGAGGCCCAAGACCCCGCTCAGAATCCGGTCGCCGCGTGCCGGCAAGCTCAGAGAGGCACCAGAGTCGCCGGAGGCATCGGGGGTACGAAGCCCAGGGAGGTCACCAGGTCGTCGACCTCCCCCGAGGTGGCGAAGTCCAGAAAGGCCAGCTCGAGGGGACTCAGCGGATCGTCGTTGCGGTGGAGCAAATTGAGTGGCCGGGTGATGGGAAAGCTGCCCGCGGCGACGTTGGCGGCGGTTGGCGAAACCGGTCCCGTTGCCAGCATGCGGATGGGCTCGCCGGCAGCGATCGCCGCCTCGGAGACCCCGATCGAGACGTAGCCGATGGCGCCCGGCACCGCGGCCACGGTCTTGATGCCCTGCTGGTTGTCGCCGATCACGACCTCGGCCTCGATCTCGGGCTCGGTCATCCCGAGGTAGCTCAGGAACACGTCCAGGGTCGCGCGACCCGAAGCCTTGGTGACGACCGTGACCGGCTCGGACGCGCCTCCGAGAGTGGACCAGTTGGTGATCGAGCCGCGATAGATCGCGGCGAGTTGTTCCCGGTCCAGTTCTGCGGCGGGGTTCGAAGCGTGGACGATGACCGCGATGCCGTCCCGGGCGATGGTGTAGGCCTCGAGGTCGCGTTCGCTGTCGGCGAGCGCCCGCGACGCCATGCCGAAGTCCGCGATGCCGTTCCTGGTGTCGGCGATCCCTCGGGACGATCCCCCGGTCTGCACTTCGACGCGCGTGCCCGGGTAGCGCTGCTCGAAGCGCTTACCGATCTCGGCGGCGAGCGGCGCCACCGTGCTCGATCCGGTCAGGACCAGCTTGCCCGCAAGCTCGCCCGCCGACGCTTCGCCGCCGCGGGGCGCGCAGGCCCAGGTTCCGGCTCCGGCTACCGTAAGAGCGGCGGCCGCCAGGGACCGGCGCAGTCGCGAGCCGATCACGAGCCTGCCTCCTCGTCGAAGGACAAGACGCAACAACCCAGGTCGATCGCGGCGCCCCGGGACTCGACCACGGCTTCAGGCGCGACCCGGTAGAGGACCGCCTTGCCGTCGCGCTCGGCGTGGACGAGACCCGCCTCGCGCAAGACCCGCAAGTGGTGGGAGAGGAGGCTCTGCTCGATCTCGAGGCGTTGCTGGAGCTCGCCGACGTGCAGGGTCTCCTCCAGGAGCGTCTGAACCACCTTGAGCCGCGTCGGGTCCGAGAGAACCTTGAGCCGGGAGGCGCAGGACGGGCCGGAAGGGCCGGAAGGGCCGGAAGGGCCGGAAGGGGAAGCGTTCTTGGATGACTGCGCGTTCATATCAACGGCCGTTCATTTCATCATACGGTCGGAGTCCTCGGGTGGTTTGCCGGCAACCTACGGGCCGGGTCCGCGGAGCGCTGGCGCAGGGAGCCTGGCGAGGGCATGGGGCCGGACGGCTAGAATGCAGCCATGCGTCGTGTCCTGGGGACTCTCGCCGCGGCTCTGCTCCTGAGCGCGGGTGGCGCGGGCACCGTGCTCGCCGCCGAGCCCCATTCGTCCCTGGACGGTTTCGAGCCGTTCGTCGGCGCGACCTGGAAGGCCCTCGTGGATCCCGAAAAGGGGACCTACGACGTCGCCCGCTGGGACTGGACGCTCTCCGGCCACGCCGTCCGCATCCGGCATTCGGTTGGCGATGGAGCCTATGGCGGCGAGACCTTCGTGGTGTGGAGCCCGGCGCGCGAGAGTCTGGTGTACTACTACTTCACCAACGCGGGATTTTTCACCGAGGGCACCATGGAGTTCGACAACGGCAAGTTGACCAGCCGGGAAGCGGTGCAGGGACACGCCGGCGGCGTTACCGAGGTCGAGGCGACCCAGGAGGTCCTCGCCGACGGCCGTCTGCGGGTGCGAACGCGGATGCTGCGGGACGGGATCTGGGAGACGCGTCCCGAGACGATCTACGAACGGGATCCCGCGGCCTCGGTCGTGCTCGACTAGGCGATCCGGAAATGCCCCAGCACCCTCCCTTTGTCCTCTTTGGATCGGGGCACCTGGGGACGGTGGCGGTTGCCCTGGCTGCCTGCATCGGACTTGCCTGGGCGGCGCGGTCCCAGTCGCCGGCGGCCGCCCGTCGAAGCGCGCTCGTCCTGGCGGTGGCCCTGGTCGCCTATCGAACCGTCTGGATGGTCCACCAATGGCTCGTCGCCGGGCGCCCGCTGCTCGAAGTCCTGCCGTTTCATCTCTGCGGCCTCCTGTACTACCTCTGCGGCTGGATGCTCTGGCGGCGGAGCTACGCCGTCTACGAGGTGGCGTACTTTTGGTGCATGGCGGGTACGCTTCAGGCGCTGCTCACGCCGGACATCCGCTTCGGGTTCCCTCATCCCGAGTTTCTGAACTTCATCCTTGGGCACGCCGCCCTGATCCTGGCGGTGCTCTACGCGACCTTTGTCTTCGGTTTCCGGCCCCGGTGGGGCTCGGTCGGCAAGGCCTGGCTGGCCACCGCCGGCTACGCGGCGCTGCTCTTGCCGCTGAATCTTCTCCTGGGCACGAATCACATGTACCTGGTCAGGAAGCCCGCCGGAGCGTCGCTCCTGGACTATCTGGGTCCCTGGCCCTGGTATCTGGTGATCGGCTTGGGCGTCGCCTGGCTGTTCTTCGCGGCCTGGTATCTGCCATTCGTCGTGGCGCGGCGACGCGAGCTGGCAACGGCCGTGAGAAAAGCCGGCTAGCCGTACCGGCCTTCGATGTAGTCCGCGGTCTTCTGACTTTCCGGCGCCAGAAAGACGTCTTCGGTCAGGCCGTGCTCGATGACCCGGCCCAGGAGCATGAAGATACACTCGTGGCTGGCTCTCCGAGCCTGAGCCATGTTGTGGGTCACGATCAGGATGGTGTACTTGCCGGCCAGGCGCCAGAGGAGCTCCTCGACCGCTTCGGTGCCGGCGGGATCGAGAGCGGAGCAGGGCTCGTCCATCAGCAGCACCTCGGGCTTGACCGGCAGCAGCCGGGCGATGCAGAGCTTCTGCTGGGCTTCGAGAGACAGTTCGATGGCGTTGCGGCCCAGCCGGTCCTTGACCTCGTCCCAGAGCAGCACCTCGCGCAGGGCCTTCTCGACGATCTCGTCGGCTTGCCTGGCCGACAAGCGCCGGGCCGCCGGCTCGTGCAGGCGGTACCCGAAGAGCACGTTGTCGCGGATCGAAAGGGGCAGGGGATTGGGTCTTTGAAAGACCATGCCTACCTCCTTGCGAACCTGGACCAGCTCAGCGTCGGCACCGACGATGTCGTGCCCCAGCACCTCGATACGGCCGGTCGTACGCACGTAGCCGAGTCGCTCGGTGATGCGGTTGACGCTGCGCAGGAAGGTGGACTTGCCGCAGCCGGAGGGACCGATGAGGGAGGTGATGAGGCCCTGCTTGATCTCGAGGTCGAGATCGAACAGCGCCTGGAACGTGCCGTACCAGAGGTTCAGCTCCTCGGTGCGGATGGCGGGCACGGAATCCGTCTCGGCGGCGGCGGTCTGGAGGGCGTCAGCCAAACTTGCCCTCCAGGTAGTCGCTGGTGCGCTGGTCCCGCACCTTGCCTTCGAAGAGGGCGGCGGTCTCGCCGACCTCGACCAGGTCCCCGGATAGGAAGAAGGCCGTGCGGTCTGCCAACCGCCGGGTTTGCTGGACCAGATTGGTGACCAGGACGATGGTGATCTCGTCACGGAGCTCCTTCAGGACCTCTTCGATACGCATCGTGGTCACCGGGTCGACCGCGATCGAGAACTCATCCAGCAGCAACAGATCCGGGTCTTGGGACAGAGCCCGCGCGATGGTCAAGCGCTGCTGCTGGCCGCCGGACAACAGGCTGCCGAGGGCGTCTAGCCGGTCTTTGACTTCGTCCCAGAGAGCCGCCCGGGTCAGGCAGCGCTCGACGATGACGTCGAGCTCGGCCCGTTTCTTGATGCCGGCCAGGCGTGGAGCCAGGGCGACGTTGTCGTAGACCGACAGAGGGAGGCCAACCGGCAGCGGAAAGACCACTCCGATCTGGCGCCGGTAGGCGTAGACGTTTCTCCAGCTCGTGATGTCGCGTCCGTCGAGCCGGATGGTCCCCTCGATGCGCATTCGCGGCGTGAAGAGCTCCATGCGGTTGAGGGCTCGCAGGAAGGAGGTCTTGCCGCTGTTGGCGGGGCCGATGATGCCGAAGATCTCGTGCTCGTACACCTCGAACGAAGCGCGGTCGAGCACCCGCTTGTCGCCGTAGTAGATGGACAGGTCCTTGACCTCCAGCATGGGCTCCCGGGCTGGAGCCGACTGCCGGATTTCGTCCGCGGCTACCACTTCTTGCGGCTCCTCAGGATCATGCGGAAGGCGATGGAGATGGCGTTCATGACCAGGACGATCGAGATCAAAACCAGGGCGACTCCGAAGGGCAGGGCTTCGGGCACTCCCGGCACTTGGGTCGAGACCACGAACAGGTGCAGGGACATCGCCATCGTCTGGTCGAAGACGCTCTGGGGCAGGAAGGGCAGGAAGAAGGCCGCGCCGGTGAACATGATCGGTGCGGTCTCGCCGGCGGTGCGCGAGACCTCGAGGATGACGCCGGTCAGGATGCCGCTGATGGAGTTGGGGAGCACCACGCGCCGGATCGTCTGCCAGCGGGTTGCGCCCATGTTCCAGCAGGCTTCGCGAAACTCCTGAGGCACAGCCTGGAGCGCCTCCCGGGTCGAGACGATGACCACCGGCAGAGTCATCACCGCCAGCGTCAGGCTGGCCGCCAGGATGCTGGTGCCAAAGCCGAAGAAAAGGACGAAAGCACCCACGCCGAAAAGGGCGTGGACGATCGAAGGCACGCCGGCAAGATTGATGATGGCCAGGTTGATGGCGCGCGTGAGCCAGTTGTCCGGAGCGTATTCGCTGAGATAGAGAGCCGCGGCCACGCCGATCGGGACGGAAGCCAGGAGCGCCACCGCCACCAGCCAGACCGTTCCGATGAGCGCCGGGAAGATGCCTCCCGCCGTCATGCCGTTCTTAGGCTCGGTCAGGAGGAAATCGATGGAAACGACCTCGCCACCCTCGTGGACGAGGATCCCCAGGATGAGCACCACCGGGACGATCAGCATGACCGCCATCCAGAGAAACAGGAGCCTGACCAGCCGCTCGGTGCGCTGGTTCTTGCGGTTGAGCTCGGTGGCCGCGAACACGACTACTTCTTGCGAATGCCGCGGACCACGAGATCGGCGGTCAGGTTGATGGCGAAGGTGACGGCGAACAGGAAGATGCCGAGGGTGAACAGCGCCTGGTAGTGCTCTGAGCCGACCGCGGTCTCGCCCAGCTCGGCGGCGATGGTCGCGGTCAGCGCCCGTACCGAATCGAAGACGCTCGTGGGCAGGTTGATCGAGTGGCCGCTGGCCATGAGCACGGCCATGGTCTCGCCGAAGCCCCGGCCGACTCCCAGCAGAATGGCTGCGGCCAGCCCATTCTTGGCCGCCGGCAACACCACCTTGTACACGACCTGCCAGCGGGTCGCACCCAGGGCTTCGGCCGCTTCGCGGTAGGCGTCCGGCACCGCCTTGAGCGCGTCCTCGGCGATCGTGGTCATGATCGGCGCGGCCATGAGGCCCAGGATGAGTCCCGAGTTGAGGACGTTCAAGCCGATCGGCACGTCGAAGGTCTTGATGATGAGGGGATTCATGATGCTCAAGCCGATGAAGCCCCAGACCACGGACGGGATCGCCGCCAGCAGCTCGATCAGGATCTTGAGCGCCTCGCGTGTCTTGCCGCGGGCGAACTCGCCGATGTAGATCGCTGCGCCCAGTGAGAACGGCACCGACACCAGCATCGCCAGGCCGGTGACGCTGGCCGTGCCCGCGATGAGCGCGAGAGCGCCGTAGGTCGGGTTGGCCTCCGAGGTTGGGCGCCACTTGGGCGAGCCGAAGAACTCGGCCACGTCGAACGCCTGGGTCACGAAGCCCAGGCCCTCCTTGGTGATGAAGACGAAGATGCCGATGACGAAGACGATGCCGGAGATGCCGCCAACAAAGACCAGCGCTTGGACCAGCTTGTCTACGTACCAATGCCGATCACGCCGGTCGGCGAGATGGCGTCGCGCCCGGCGGTCGCCGACGGCCTCCACTGCCTCCACTGCCTCCACTGCCTCCACTAATCGGCCTCGTCCCCACGGAGCGTGTCCATCAGGGCGCGGATGCGCCCCGCCAGGTCCTTGAACGAGGCCTCCAGCATCGCTTGCGTGCGCTCCGCGTCCAGATCCGGAGGGATCGAATCGATGTCCCATTCCAAGACCACCGTGCGGAACGGCGTCGCCGGCAGATGCTTGCGAACGCCCGGCTCGAGACCGACGACCAGGTGGTACTGGGACAGTTGCTCGGTCAGGGTGGGCACCGCCGAGATCTGGGCCGACGCGACGTCGAAGCCGCTGCGATCCAGGAATTGCCGGCACTGGACGTCCAGCGCTTCCGCCGGCTCCCAGCCGGCGCTGTCGTACTCGCCGCTCTCGGGAAACGCCTTGCGGGCGAAGGCGGCGGCCATCTGGCTCAGGCAAGCGTTCTCGCGGTCCACGAAGAGGATTCGGTACACACGCTCGCTCTTGACCTCGCCGGTAACCGCGAACACGGTCTGTTCGCAGATGTTCTTGGCTTGGTCCGCGACCCGCCCGATGCTGGTCAGGACCACCAGAAACGCCAGCAGGTCCTTGATCGGCCTGGACTCCTTCTTGCCTTCGTGGAGGAGATCGTTGAACGCCTTCTGGAAGGTGCCGCGGGTCTGGTCCGCCATGGTCCAGGTGCCGCGGGCGAGTTCGGCGTTGCCCTGACGGAAGGCCTCGAGCGCCTGGCCCAGCGCCTCGACGGACTGTCCGGCCAGGAGCTCGATGTCCTGAATGACCGATCGCGGCGGCGCCGTCGAGATCTGCACGGTTTCCCGCCCGACGGTCACCGCATAGTCGCCGATTCGCTCAAGCTCGACGTTGAGCCGCAGTACCGAGGAGACGAAACGCAGGTGTCCGGCGCTGGGCAGGTGCCGGACGACGAAGGCGTGGCACAGGCGGTCGAGGTCGCGGACATCGCGGTTCACCGGCCGGTCGCCCAAGATCACGTCGCCGGCGAGATTGCGATCGTCGGTGACGAAGGCGTCGACGGCCCTCGCGATGGCCTCCTGAACGCGCTTGCCGATTTCATCGACCCGCCCTCGGATCTTGGCCAGGTCTGCTTGAAGGCGCTCTTCGTAGTGACTCATGGTTTGGCCTCCCGGCCCCGGACGATGGCGTGCGGACCCGTGGCGGGGCCCGCGTCGCACGGGCTCACCGGGCCGACTCCTTCGGGGTCTATTCGCAGCTTACAGCACGCGCCGGCGCGTAGCCCTTGGCCAGGATGATGCACTGGCCGGCTTCCGAGTAGACCCAATCGAGGTACTCCTTGACGGCGCCTTCGGGGCTGCCGGCCGTGTACATGAACAGCGGGCGGGCGATCGGATAGCTCCCTTCGATCGCGGTTTCGACCGTCGGGGTCACGCACTCGCCCTCGGGCTCGGACGAGACGCAAGGCATCTTGACCGACTCGGTGGCGTAGGCCAGGCCGCTGTAGCCGATGGCGCAGGGTGTGTTCTGCACGAGATCCACAACGTCCTTCGAGCCGTGCATGTCGCGGGACCCTAGCTTGTACTCACCGGTCTTGCCCAGGACCGTATCCTTGAAGTAGACGTAGGTTCCGGAGTTGTTCTGCCGGCTGATGCGGATGATCTCGTCGCTCGAACAGCCCGGGACTTCGACGCCCAGCTGGCTCCAACTGTCGAGCTCGCCGCCCTCGCCGTAGATCGCGGCGAGCGTGGCCAGATCGAACCCGGCGACCGGATTGTCGGGGTGGACGTACACGGCCAAGGCATCGAACCCGACCGTGTGCTCGATCGGCTCGATGCCGTTGTCGCGGGCCAGGTCCAGCTCCCGATCCTTCATCTTGCGGCTGGAGTTGGCGATGTCGACGGTGCCGTTGATCATCGCCGAGATGCCCGTGCCCGAGCCGCCGCCGGTTACGGCGACGGCGATGTTGGGATTGACCTCGCGATAAGCCTCGGCCCAGGCCTGGGCGACGTTGACCAGGGTGTCGGAGCCCTTATTCTGGAGGACGGTGCGGTTTTGGCGATCGCCGCCGCCGCACGCCAGAGCCACCAGGGCGATGGCGGCCAGGAGGGAAATTCGGCCCGGGGAAGTTCGGCCCGGGAAGATTCCGAAACTACGTTGCATTGCGGTCTCCTTGTTGTTCGGCCCGTTCCCGAAGCTGCCCAGTGGGCGCGTGGGCTCTTGGTAGCCTGGCGAAGCTAGCCGGTCGATGTGACGATTGTGTGTCGGACGTCCGTTGAGCCTGTGACAGACGGTGGGGGCGGGCTCTGGATGGCCAGTGCTAGAAGACGAATTGGAACTGCAGGAACGCCTCGTCCTCGTCGGCGCCGCGGGAGCCGTTGAGGTTCTCGCCCATGCGGTAAGTGAGTTGGATCTTGGCCTTGTGCTTGTTGAGAAAGAAGTTGGCTCCCAGCGACTTGCGTTCCCAGGCGGCGCCGTAGTTGTCGGCGTCTAGCGATTCGGCGCCCAGGACGAGCTCTACCTTGTTCGTGGGCAGCATGTATCCGGCCTCGAGGGCGTAGGCGTCGATGTCGGTCGTGCCGCGCCGGTAGAGGCCGCCGGTAAAGCTCGGATCCACGGTGTCGGCCGAGATCGAGTTGTATTGGGCGTCGACCGAAAGGCCGTTGCCGCGAAATCCGGCTGAGAGCTCGAGGCCTTCAGCGCTGTCGATGTCCACCCTGGACGACGAGGTCGATAGCCCGGCCGCGGTATAGGTGTTGTTGTCGTCGTCGTTCGACCACGAGAAGGCTCCCAGACCGACGGTGAACTTGGATCCCGAGGTGTTGAAATCGCCCTGGTCGAATTTCATCTTGCCCCGGGGGTGGAAGTCGACCCGGGCGGCGAGAACCGTGCCGTCGTTGAAATCGCTGTTGCGATTGGCCGGCGAGTCGAAGTCCAGCTTCTTGGCGTCGGGATCGATCGCCTCGTTGCCGAGGTTGACCTTCCATTCGACCTTGCCCGTGTCGTTGGCGCCGTCCAGCCGAAAGCCGAGCTGGCGGTCGGGAGCGCCATAGTTGTGGTCGCCGACGAAGCTGCGCTCGATCATCTGCTGGCGCTTGGACGAGGTCAGGAATTCGCGGGAGAAGACCGACTTGACGTTGCCGATGTAGAAGGTCTTGTTGCCCCAGCCCTTGTAGGCCATGTAGGCGTCCTTGACCGCGACCTCGTTGTCATTGCTCGATTTGCCCAGATCGAACTGGAACTTGCCGACCCAGTTCTTGGTAACGCTGCCCGAGATGTAAGGCCGCAGGCGGCGGAAGAACCACTCGTCTTCGGACTCCCCAGAATCCGGGTCCGAGCGCGTGTACTGAAGCTGGATGCGGCCACCGATCTCGACGAACTTGTCGCCGTCCTCGTAGACCTTGACGCCGGCGTTCGCCGGTGCTGCAAGGACCAGCAAGAGGACAAGGGCAGGCCAGGTGAAGTTTCTGATCACGGCAGGAGCTCCTTCAGTGTTCTTGAACGGCAGGGTCGGCCGGCCTGGGCCGTCCGTCTCGGACAGGACCCTAGGGACGGGATCGTGCGTGCCGGTGACGCGGATGTAACAGTCGTGCGACGGGCCCGGCCGGACCTCTGCAAGGCTGGGCCGCTAGGTCGAGCGCGGCCCAGGCGCTAGCGGCAGGCGCACCGTAAAGGTCGTGCCTTGCCCGAGCTGGCTGTGGACGTCGATCCGCCCGCCGTGCATCTGAGTCGCGTGCTTGACGATGGCGAGGCCCAGGCCGGTGCCGCCTTCGCGGCGCGAGCGTCCCTTGTCGACCCGGTAAAAGCGTTCGAAGAGCCGGTCCAGGGCGGCTTCCGGAATGCCGATCCCAGTATCGGAGATCTCGAGAATCACTTCGCCGGCCTTTTCGAAGAGGCGCACGTCGACCCGGCCGCCGTCGCGGTTGTACTTGACCGCGTTCTCGAAGAGGTTGGCGCAGAGCCGCTCCAGGGCCACCGGATCGCCGTGGAGCTCGGACACCCGATCGAGTCGTGTCGAGATCTGGATATTGCGAGCCGTGGCCAGCGCGCCCAGCATCTCGAGCACTTCGCGCAGGATGGCGTCCAGTCGGACAGCCTCATTGGGTCGCCGGGATGAGGCGTGCTCGAGCGTCGAGAGAGTGAGGAGATCCGAGAGGAGGGCGTCCAGCCGGGTGCATTGCTTGACGATGCGCTGGAGGAACGGCTTCCCGGCCTCGGGATCCTCCATGGCCCCGTCCAGGAGGGTCTCGGCGAAACCGCGGATCGCCGACAGAGGCGTCTTGAGCTCGTGCGAGACGTTGGCCACGAAATCGCGTCGGTGTTCGGTCAGGCTGTGGAAGGCGCTGGTGTCCACTGCCAGCACCACGGCGCCGCCGGAGTCCGGCAGCGGCGAGCCCGTCAGGATGTACCTGCTCTCGCCGGGTCCGGCCAGCTCCATCTGGCTGCGCTGGGGCGCGCCTGTTTCGAGAGTCGCGGTCAGGACTTGATCCAGAACCGCCTGGCGGCCGACGCCATCGACTGTGGTGTCTCCGTCTCCGTCGAAGAGCGCTCGCCAGCGGTGGTTGGCGAAGCGCTGGCGGCCTTCGGAGTCGACGATCAGGAGACCCTCCGACAGGCTCGTGAGGACCCGTTCGTCGACTTCGTTCTCCTTGGCGCCGTCGTCTTGATAGGCGATCTTGCCGTTGCCGGCCAGCCGGCGGCGGGCGATCTGGAGCCCCGCGATCGTGAGACCGGTCCAGGCGAGGATCGCCCCGGTTCGGATCGCCCGGGCCCGCCCGTCTAGAGAAGCGATGGCCAGAAGGGCGATGGCCAGCAGAACGGGAAGGGCGATCGTCCAGCGAGCCTGCCGAAGGAGTTTCACCAGGACCCAATCACGAGGCTAGCCGGTAGCCGACACCGATGACGGTTTCGATGCGGCCTGCCTCGGCCCCCAGCTTCTTTCGTAGTCTGCGGATGTGGGTGTCGACGGTACGGCTGTCCACGTTGTCGGCGTAGTGCCAGACGTCGGACAGAAGCTGCGCCCGCGTCTGCACGCGGCCCGACCGCTCCATCAGGACCCTCATGAGCCGGAACTCCGTAGCGGTGAGCTCCACGGGCTCGCCGGCAACCCGCAGCCGGTGGGCTTCGACGTCCAGTTCGAGACCTCCGATCCGGATCGCGTCGAGAATCGGATCGGTGGCTTCGGTACGCCGCAGCACCGCCTTGACCCGCAGAACGACCTCGCGCGGGCTGAAGGGCTTGGCCAGGTAGTCGTCCGCGCCCAGCTCCAAGCCCACGATGCGGTCGATCTCCTCGCTCTTGGCGGTGAGCATGAGGACCGGGACGCGGGCCGTGGCCGGCTCCCGTTTCAGGACCCGCATCAGCTCCAGGCCGTCCAGGCCCGGCAGCATGAGGTCCAGGAGGATGAGATCCGGCGGTGCCTCGCGGATGGCATCGAGGGCGTCGTCGCCGCGCGGAATGGCGTCAACCCGGTAGCCTTCCTTTTCGAGGTTGTAGCGCAGGATGTCGACGATGTCGGGTTCGTCCTCGACGACGACGATGCGACTCGGAGACATGCAGCGAGCTTAGCAGCGGTCCTGGTGCGAGCGGTGCCTTTGGCGCGCCCGAGACGGCTATGTTGCACGGTCGTGACCCGGTTGGGACGCGGTCGTCATCGGACCGTCCGGGTCCCGGCCGAGGCTGCGGCTCTGCGCGCGGGAAAGAGCGAGGCGGGGAGCGCGGCTTGGCCACGCCCCCCGCCCGAAACTCGAATCGATTAGTAGATGTCGTTCGCCGTGTTGTAGACGTTGAACTTGCCGGTGGGGGTGACCAGCCAATCCTCGTCGAGGCGGGCGATCTCCTCCAGCGTGGCGTCGTCGTAGACCACGATCTGGCCGCGCCGATCCCAGCCCGAGACCCAGACCTCGGTGCCTTGACGGTTGTACTCGAAGTGCACCGTGCGGCCGCGGTCGGTGGGCTGCCAGCACTTTTCGATCTCGCCCTTGGACTTCGAATAGGCGCAGATCTGGCGGGTCATCTCCTCATCGGCAGCCAGCGGCGAGTCGAACCACACCCAATCCGACTGGGGATGGGTCTTGAGGAAGAGGCCGCCGCTGGCGGGGAGCTCGACCTCACGGACTACCTTCCAGGCATGTTCGGCGTTGTCGGCGTCGGCGCCGTAGACGGTCATCTTGCCCTCGCCCAGGTGGGTGGTGGCGTTGACCCATCCGAATTCGGGATCTTCCCAGTTGGCGCCCCGGCCCGGATGCGGCTTGATGCCGGTCTTGAACTTGGTGACCATCTCCTTCTTCTTGAGATCCACCACCACGATCTGGTCGCGCATGTTGGCGGCGACCAGGAAGTACCGGCCGCTGTTGTCGAAACCGCCGTCATGGAGGAAGCGCTCGGTCGGGATCTTGGCCACCATCGGGTATCCAGGCTGCGAGTAGTCGACCAGGCCGACGTGTCCGGACTCCTTAAGGCTGACGACCCAGAGCGGATCGAAGTGGGAGGCCACGATAGAGGCGACCCGAACCTCGTCCAGCGGCTCATTGGTGTCGTAGGTGGGCGTAAGAACACTCTCGACCTTGAGCGGCTCGAGGGTCTGCCCGTCGAAGATGACGTACTGCGGCGGCCAGTAACAGCCCTCGATCACGAGCTGATCCTCGTACCCCTTGAACTTGCTCGCGTCCACGCTACGGGCGTCGAAGCAGCCCTGAACCTGAGCCACCAGGGTCGGTGTCTCGGTCCACAGATCGATCATCGAGACCTTGCCGTCCCGGCCGATGGCGTAGAAGTACCGGCCCGTGGACGACGAGCGCAGGATGTGTACCGCGAAGCCGGTCTCGATGATGGCGAGCTTCTCCTTGGTGTCGCCATCCAGGATCGCCACCTGGCCGGCGTCGCGCAGGATCACGCCGAAGTAGTTCTCCCAATCGCGGTCGGTCTGCGGTTCGGTCGGGCGCTCGTCTACGGGAACCTGGAGATCCCAGCTCTCCTGAATCTCTTCCAACGGAAGCTGCGGAGGCGTCGGCGGCTCTTGCTGGATGTAGGCCGCCATCATCGCGATCTCTTCTTCGCTCAAGATGCCCATCCGGCCCCACGGAGGCATGCCGCCGGGAAGGCCGTTCATCAGGGTCGCCTTGATCGCCGTCGTCCCGATCTCTTGGGTCCGAGCAACTTGGATGTTGGGTCCGGTCGCTCCGGCCCGCAGGGTCCCGTGGCAACCCGCGCAGCGGTCGAAGTAGACGTCCTTGGCCTGCTCGAATTGCTCGGCGGTCAGCTCCATTGGAGCTTCCTCAACGATCTCGGCGCCGCCCTGGGCGCTGGCCCAGGCCAGATAGGCGATGACGTTCTCGATCTCCTCGGGATCCAGGTTCGAGTCGGACATCGGGATGTTGCCCCATTCGGCTAGCAGCCGCTTGCCGATCGGGTCGGTCTCGGCCATGCCGATCGGGTCATCCAACCAGCGCACCAGCCAGTCGTGCTCGCGCTGATCGGTGACGCCGGCGAGATCCGGTCCGATGCGCTTGCCCTGGCCCACCGTGTGACAGGCCGTGCAATTGCGGGTAAAGACCTCCTCACCCGCTACGACCTCGGCGCTCTTGTCGCCTTCGCCCTTGCCGCAGGCTACCGCAAAGAGGAGCAGCGCGACCGTGGCGAGAAGGCGGATCGAGGGTTTCGGACAACTGGGCATGGCGAGTCTCCTTTCGGTTCGGTTCGGGCCGGTTCCGGCGGCCGGCGCAGTTGCGCGGCCAGGCAGCGCGCGAGCGATAGCTCCCTCGGGACCGTTCGCGTATGACATTGCTTGGAACGCTATGCAATCGGGCGCGTTCGCACACCACCCGGCCGGCACCGGGTTCCCGCCCGTCGGGGCGGGCTGGCCCGATCGGCCCGAATCGGGCCAATCGAACCGGAGCCGCGGCCTACTGGCCAAGCGCTGGTACGAACTGCGAGGCTAGGGCTCGCTGCCGTCCAGGAGCGCGTAGGCGCGCTCGACGCCGTGGAGCGGGGCTCCCGGACCTTCGATCTCGAGGTAGTGGACGGCGTGAGCGGTCATGTCGATCGTCTGGGCCGCCTCTTCGGCCGAGACGCCGGCCTCGTGGCTGGCGACGACTTGGCTCCAGAGATCGCGCAGGTAGCTTTCCAGGTGCCCGATGCGCTCGGCGCCCTCGATCACGTTGCCGTGTCCCGGCAGGATGGCTTCGATAGGCAGCTCGCCGACGACGCCGAGGGTGTCGGCCCATTCCTCGAGATAGGCGTCGCCCAGGTAGGGGAGGTGCTGCACCACCAAGTCTCCGGAGATCAGGATGCGCTCCTCGGGCAGGTAGACGACGATGTCGCCCGCCGTGTGCCCGCGCCCGAAGAAGTGAAGCTCGATCTCGCGGCCGCCACGCGTTAGCGTGACCGAGCTGTCCAGTGTCAGGGTCGGCGCGGTGAGCACCGTTTCGGCGTCCTGGTCGAGGAGCGCTTGGGTGCGGGCGATGCCCTGGCCGATCCTCTCCCGTTCTTCGTCCGGCAGTTCGGCGTCCGCTTGGAGCCGGTCCTTCATGGCCTCGATGCGGGATGGGCCGCCGCCGATGAAGAACTCGTAGGCCCTGCCGCGCCGGGAAGCTCCGGCCTGGATCCGTTCGGCGGTCCATTCGTGAGCGATGAGCTCCACGTCGGGACCGAAGACCTGGTTGCCCTGAACGTGATCGAAATGAAAGTGAGTATTGACGACATACCGGATGGACTTGTCGGTGACCTTGGGCAGGTCAATCAGCAACGCTCGCGCCGCGGCCGGCGTCATATGGGAGTCCACCAAGAGGCAGTCCCGCTCGCCCACGACCAGAGCGCCGTTGCTGCCGGCGGCTACCTCTCCCAGGCCCTGGACGTGCCAGACGCCTGGTCGGACCTCGGTGAACTTGAAGCCGGCGCCGGTGACCACGGCCGGAACGGCCTGGGCGGTGCCGCCGGCGGCGTTGGCCTGGGGTTCCTCAGAGGCCGCGGGCGCGGCCGCTGCCAGCGCCGTGACGAGGGCGAGAGCGGCCGCGGCGGCCCGGGTCGAAGTGCTCGAGGTACTCGAAGTTCTAGGGGCAAAGAGGGCTGAGGTCATGGCTTCCTCCCAAGGAAGCGCGGGCCGAGAGGGAAGCTCCCGCGCGCGGGTGACGGTATCACCGGCTCGCTGGGTGCGTAGGCTCTAACCGCGGCTAGGGAGCCCGCGCCACGAGATCCGAAACCCCTGGTCCCTCAGTAGTTGTCGCAGGTCTCGACGTTGGCCGCCGGATCGTAGGTCATGGTCGCGTGGCCGACGTCGTCAACGCAGACCTGGAAGGCAGGATTCCGATCGCGGCCGTTGGTGACCAGAGACGCGACCCCGCCGGCGTCGGTCGTGGCGGTCACGGTCTCGTTGTGCGAGCCCGTAAAGGTGCCGGTGACGCTCGCCCCGCCGACCGGAGCGCCGTCCTCGTCCAGAACCGTGACCGTGGCGGTCGCCCGCTTGTTGGGCCCGCCGCCCGAGGTTCCCGGGACGATCGCATCGACGTGAGTGAACTCGCTGCCGCCGCCGATCGAGCTGCCGCCCAGGATGGTGAAGCCGTTGTCGTAGATCCTGACCCAGTCCACGACCATCTCCGCCGGGATCGGCGCGGTGATGTCGGCGGCGCGAAAGAGACCTGGAAAGGTACCGCCCACCGCCAGGTTCAGGATCAGGAAGTGAGGCTGATGAAACTCGGTGCAATCCGTGCACGAGCCGGGCGTGATGTCGATCGACCAGATCCAATTGTTGTCGACGTAGGTCGAGACCAGGGTCGGGGTCCACTCCATGCGGTAGGTATGGAAGCTGCCGGCGAGATCCGTCGGGCTGTCGTAGCTCAGGCCGTAGGCGGCATGGCTGGTTTCGTGCTCCCAATGGGCGGTCGACGAGACGCGGCGGTTGACGACCCCCTCCTGGATGGCGGCTTCGGAGCCCATCTCGAGGACGTCCAGCTCGCCGCAGTCCGGCCAGCTGACCTCGCTGAAATTGTTGCCCAGGGTCCAGAAGGCAGGCCAGAGGCCGTCGGCCAGGTCCGGAACCATGATGCGCGCCTCGATGGTTCCGTACTGGACCGTCAGCCGGTCCTCGGTCTTGATCCGGGCCGAGGTGAACCTGCGGCGATTGCCCCGCAGGATCTCTTCCTGGACGGTGATGACCAGATGACCGCCGTCCACCCGGACGTTGGCTGGGTCGTCGGTGTACTCCTGCAGCTCGCTGTTGCCCCAGCCGCCCCCTCCCAGGTCGTGGGACCAGACGCTCGGGTCCGGCGCACTACCGCTGTCGAACTCCTCGCTCCACACGAGTTGGGCGTCCGCGGCCGAGGGGAGCGCGAGCAAGAGGACCGCGAGGGACGAGAAGATCACTGCCGGACCCAGAAAGAGCCTTGCCTGTTGGCGCATGTCGTACCTCCGGTGTCGCCCGCCGGTCCTGCCGGGTTCGGCGGACAAGATGATTGACTAAAACGATTTAGCTCAGTGATTCTAACCTCCCTGTCCGGATTGTCAAGGAGTTGTTCCGGGATCTTTCCCGACGTTCGGCCGTCCGTCCGCACTGGACGGCAAGGCGATGGGCCGGGCAACCACGAGACAACCGCCGCCTGGCGAAGCGCCGGCTCTCGCCGTAGGATGCGCGGCGTATGACCGCACAGTCCGGCGCGAACCCCCTCGCCACCGTGCTCCGGATGATCAAGTTCGAGCACACGGTCTTCGCCTTGCCGTTCGCCTTCTTGGGGATGACGCTGGCCGCCGGGGGCTGGCCGCCGTGGCGCACGGTGGGCTGGATCGTGGTGGCCATGGTGGGGGCCCGGAGCGCCGCGATGGCGTTCAACCGGCTGGCCGACCGGCACATCGACGCCGCCAATCAGCGCACCGCCGGCCGGGCGTTGCCCGCGGGCGAGGTGGGTCCCGGTTTCGTGGCGGCCTTCATCGCCGCCAGCGCCGGGCTGCTGCTGGTGGCGGCCTGGAGGCTCAATCCTCTCTGCCTGGCTCTGGCGCCGGTGGCCCTGGTGGTGCTCCTGGGCTACTCGTACACGAAACGCTTCACCGCCGCGTCCCATCTGGTGCTGGGCCTGGCGCTGGCCGGCGCTCCGCTCGGAGCCTGGATCGCGGTGCGCGGGGAGGTGAGCGCGCCGCCGCTGGTTCTGGCCGCGGCCGTCTTGCTCTGGGTGGCCGGCTTCGACGTTCTCTACGCTCTCCAGGATCTCGAGTTCGACCGTGGCCGGGGCCTCCACTCGATTCCGGCCCGTTTCGGCGAGCGCGGAGCGCTGTGGATCTCGGCGGCGCTCCACGCCGGCATGATCGTTCTCTTGGGCCTGCTGCCGAGGGTGTACCCGGGTCTCGGCGGTCTCTACTGGCTCGGAGTCGCGGGTTGCGCCGTCCTCCTTGCCTACCAGCACTGGGTGGTGCGGCCCGGGGATCTGAGCCGCCTCAATGCGGCCTTCTTCCTGGCCAACGGACTGCTGGCCACCTGGCTCTTCCTGACCGCGACCGCCGATCTCCTATTGGGCTAGAAGAACGTATATCCGGGCGAGATCATGTGGAGCGACCGCCCGATGAAGAAGGGTCCGTAGGCGATCGCGATCAGCACCACCGTGGCGACAACCCACCAGCCCAGCTTGTCCAGCCGGGGCGCGAAGCCCGTGGTCGCCGGCGGCGACATGGTCTCCGACCGACTGAGAGGAGCACTGCCATGACCAGGACCGGGACCGCCAGGCGCATCGGACTCGCCCTCCAGGCCAGGACCGGATGCACGGTCTCCCAGAGGTAGGCGACCATCGGGATGCCGAGGACCAGGAACAAGGCCAGGGTCGCGACGTGGACACGGGCAGCGTGCGCCCGCGGTTCGGGAGCCTTCTCCATCGAGTCTGGGCGTCGCGGCTCGAAGCCACGCCGTCAGTTCAGGCTTCGCATGTAGGCGATGATTTGCCGGATCTGCGCCTCGGACAGGTTCGGGTTGCCGCCCCGCGGAGGCATGTCTACACCGCGAGTGTTGTCCGGATGGGTCGCCGTCCGGCCTTCGATGATGAAGGCCACCAACTCGTCGTCGGACGAGGACTCGACGAACTCGTTGTTGTGCAGGTCTTTGCCTAGGCGCGGCATGCCTTCGCCGTCCGGGCCGTGGCAGACCGCGCAAATCTTCTTGAACTCGTCGTGGCCCTGGGCGACCGCGTCGCCACCGCCGGCGTCGCCGCCACCGCTGCCACCGCAGGCAGCCAGAAGCGCGACCGCCGCGAAGACGGCGAGACTCGCGGCAAGCAGAAACCGTGGGGTCTTGTTCGTTGTTGTCATGGACTTCCTCTCTCGTTTGGTTGCTAGAAGCTTTGCGCCGGTTCTCCCCCAGTTCCGGGGTGAGGTCGTATGCGTTGTGCCGGCAATCTAATGGTAGCGGCGATCGAAGCGACACACCCCTTCGGGTAGGGAACACGAAGTACCATTATCCATCGATGGCCCTGGTAAGCATCAATCCGGTCGATGGCAGGTTGGTCCGGACGTATGACGAGCCGGACCCTGCCGCTGTCGACCTTCGGCTGGCCCGGTCGGCCGCTACGTTCCGGCGGTGGCGGGCCGAGCCGCTAGCGGCACGTCTCGAGCCTCTGCGGGCGGCGGCCGCGGCTCTCGAGGATGGCAAGGCCGGCTACGCCGAGCTCATGGCCCGGGAGATGGGCAAACCCGTCCGGGAGGGGCGGGCGGAGATCGAGAAATGCGCCTGGGTCTGCCGCCACTACGCGGACGCCGCGCCCGGACTGCTCGCCGACCGGCCGATCGCCACCGACGCTTCGCGGAGCTACGTCGCCTTCGAGCCGCTGGGTCCGCTGCTGGCGATCATGCCTTGGAACTTTCCCTTCTGGCAGGTGTTCCGGGTGATCGCGCCGCACGTGACCGCCGGCAACGTGGTGTTGCTCAAGCACGCCTCGAACGTCCAGGGCTGCGCCGAAGCAATCGCCGAGGTGATGTCCGCGGCGGGGTATCCGGAGGGAGTTCTCGAAGTGCTGGCCGTCGGCAGCGGCCGCGTCGCGGAGCTGATCGCCGATGAGCGCGTGCGCGGGGTTACCCTGACCGGCAGCACCCCGGCGGGCCGGGCGGTGGCGGGGGCGGCGGGACGTCATCTCAAGAAAACTGTCCTCGAGCTGGGCGGCAGCGATCCCTATGTCGTCCTGGATGACGCCGATGTCGAGCTGGCGGTGGAGCAGTGCGTTACCGGCCGGCTCTTGAACGGCGGGCAGAGCTGTATCGCGGCCAAGCGCTTCGTGGTGACCCCGGGTCCGCGCCCGGAGTTCGAGAGCGCGGTCGTTGAGGCGATGACCGCTCGCCGGGTCGGCGATCCACTCGAAGAGAGCACCCAGGTCGGTCCCCTGGCGCGGGTCGATCTGCGGGATGAGCTCCACCGCCAGGTCGAAGTAAGTGTCCGAGCGGGAGCTCGCCTTCTCGCCGGCGGCGAGCCTCCCGAAGGGCCGGGCGCTTGGTACCCGCCGACGGTGCTCGCGGACGTCGGTCCGGGGATGCCGGCCTACGACGAGGAGCTCTTCGGTCCGGTGGCCGCGATCCTGCCGGCCCGGGACGAGGAGGAGGCGCTCGAGATCGCCAACGATTCGTCCTTCGGTCTGGGCGGGGCGGTGTTCTCGGGTGACTCCGAACGGGCCGAGATTCTGGCCCGGAGCCGGCTCGAGGCCGGCAATTGCTTCGTCAACGCCTTCGTCCGGAGCGATCCGCGTTTGCCCTTTGGCGGCGTCCGGGACTCCGGATATGGTCGCGAGCTGGGGACCTTCGGCATGTACGAGTTTGTCAACGTCAAGACGGTCTGGGTGGCCTGATGGCGCCGCCGGACAGTCGGGATTCGACATCCTTCGAGGCCGACCAGGCTCGGACCGCCGCCGGCGCGCGCACTCTGCCCGGGGAGTACTACACGGCCGCCGAGATCTACCGAACCGAACGCGAGCGCATCTTCTCCCGCGCCTGGACCTACGTCGGACACGTTTCGCAGGTAGCCGAAGCCGGAGACTTCTTCGCGGCACGAGTGGATGGCGAGAGCCTGCTCGTGACCCGGGCTCGGGACGGACGCATCCGGGCCTTCTACAACGTCTGCCGGCACCGGGGCAGCCGTCTCTGCACCGAGGACTCGGGCCGCTTTGGCGGCGGCATTCAGTGTCCGTACCACGCCTGGACCTACGAGCTGGATGGTCGGCTTCGGGCGGCTCCGACGATGGACGAGGTTGCCGGCTTCGACCGCGCCGAGTGGCCGCTCCGGCAGGCGGCGCTCGAGAGCCTGGACGGCTTCCTGTTCGTGTCGCTGGCTACCGCCCCGGAGCCATTCTCCGAGGTATTCGCGCCGCTAGCGGGCAAGTTCGCCGCCTGGCGGGTGCCGGAGCTGGCGTCGGCGCATCGCACCGAGTACCGAGTGGAGGCCAACTGGAAGCTCCTGTTCCAGAACTACAGCGAGTGCTACCACTGTCCCAACGTGCATCCGATTCTGAACCGGCTGACGCCCTATCGGGATAGCACCAACGACCTCGAGGAGGGGCCCTTTCTGGGCGGACCCATGCGGCTGGCGGCGGGTGCCGGCGCCAGCATGACCATGAATGGCCGTGCGTGCGCGGCGCCTCTGGGCGGGGTCGCCGGCCCAGATCTGGAGCTGGTCTACTACTACACTGTGTTCCCCAACCTCTTCGTGAGCCTCCACCCGGACTACGTTCTCGTGCATCGCAGCGAGCCGGAGGGACCGTCGTCCACCCGCATCGTCTGCGACTGGTACTTCCATCCGGAGGCCGTCGAGACCGAGGGCTTCGATCCCTCGGGAGCGGTCGAGTTCTGGGACATGACCAACCGCCAGGACTGGGAGCTTTGCCGGATCTCCCAGGAGGGAATCGCCTCGCGCGCGTACTCGCCCGGTCCCTATTCCGAGCTCGAGAGCCAGCTCGCCGCCTTCGACCGGCACTACCTCGAGCGGTTGGGACGCGGGGCAGGGTCGGGAGGGCTCGAGCCGGCAAGTGGGCCGTCGGAGTAGGGCGGCGGGTGCGACGTCGAGCCGGGCGGGTGGGTCCCGTCGAGGCGCGGACGCCAGGTGGCATCGGACTGCCCCCTTGGATGAAACATCGCCCGAGCGAGGCCGTATCCCGAGGGTGTTTTCGACATTGGACCGCCCGTTCGGCTCCTAGCGACACGGGTACCGAGGGAGGAGTGTCATGAGCTCATCGTCCGATTCCGGAACCGGCCGCCAGCGTATCTTGCGCCTCTGGCCGGGTGTCGTCCTCGTCCTGGTTCAGTGGCTTGCCCGTTTCGGGGTGCCCGAGCTCTTTCCGGGCGCCACGGCGGTCGCTCTGATGTCCGCGATGGGTATTGGTCTGCTGGTCATCCTGTGGTGGCTGTTTCTGAGCCGAGCCGGCTGGGGTGAGCGGCTTGGAGTCCTGGCCGCCGTGATCGCGGCCGTGCTGCTCTTCAAGTCTCTGCTGCATCAGTCCGTCGCCGACTCCATGATGGGCGGGATGTACGTCATCTACGTGGTGCCGGTGCTGTGCTTGGCGCTCGTGGTTTGGGCTTGGATCACGCAGGGTCTTCCCTCCGGCCGGCGCTGGCTGGCGCTGGCGGCGATGCTGGCAGTTGCCTGCGGGGCTTGGACCCTGGTGCGTACTGAGGGCATGACCGGGTCGGCCGACAACGACTTCGCCTGGCGCTGGGCGAAGTCGCATGAGGACCGCCTCCTGGAAGAGGCCGGTGCCGATCCCGAGCCATCGACTCCGGCACCGGTTGTCGCCGCGACCGAGGAGGCCGTCTCAGGCGACGTCTCAGTCGAGAGCGGGTCGCCTTCCGAGGCCGTTGATCCAGAGCCGGGACGGGCGGCCACCGCCGCGGCGCCCGCCGGCGATGGCGGTGCTGATGCCGGCGAAGCCCAGGTCGTACAGGTCACCGCGCAAGTCGACGCCACGACGGCGGCTGCCGGAGTTTCCGATCAGGCCGATCAGGACGGGGCCGTTGCCACCGAGCCCATCGAAGCGCCGGTGATCGCCGCGGCTTGGCCGGGATTCCGGGGTCCGCGTCGCGAGGGCACGGTGCCAGGGACCTCCGTCGGCACCGATTGGGACTCGGACCCGCCGGTCGAGCTCTGGCGCCGAGCGGTAGGGCCGGGCTGGTCGTCGTTCGCGGTCGGAGGCGGACTCGCCTTTACCCAGGAGCAGCGTGGTGAGGACGAGGTCGTGACCGCCTACAACCTCGAGACCGGTGAGCCGGCCTGGCGCCATCGCGATCCGGCCCGGTTCTGGGAAGCGACCGCGGGAGCCGGTCCCCGGGCCACGCCCACGCTCCATGGTTCGAGGCTCTTCGTCTTCGGTGCGACGGGCATCCTGAACGCGCTCGACGCCGTCACTGGTTTCCGCATCTGGTCGCGAGACGTTGCCGCCGACGTCGAAGCCAAGGTCCCCTACTACGGATTCGCCTCGTCGCCGCTGGTGGTCGCGGGCAACGTGATCGTTGCCGCCGGCGGCCGGTTGGTCGCCTACGATCGGGAGACCGGCGACGAGCGCTGGCGGGGAGAGAGCCGGGGAGCGAGCTACAGCTCGCCCCACCTGGCGGTGCTGAACGGAGCCGAGCAGATCCTTTACGCCGGAATCGAAGGGCTTCTGAGCGTCCGGCCTGGAGACGGCGTCCGGCTATGGCAGTACGACTGGCGCGGCGGAGTGCGCATCGTTCAGCCGGCGGTGGCCGGGAACGGCGCCGTCTTGCTGAGCGAGGGCGAGGGCAAGGGGCTCCGGCGCCTGGCGGTGCGAGGGGACGCGGGCTCCGCCGTGGTCGAGGAGAGCTGGAGCTCGATCCGGTTGAGGCCATACCACAACGACTTCGTCCTCCACGGCGGCCACGTCTACGGTTTCGACGGCAGCATCCTGGCTTCGGTCGATCTGGAGTCCGGTGAGCGCAACTGGAAAGGGGGACGGTACGGTCACGGCCAGCTCCTGCTCCTGGCCGACCAGGACCTGCTGCTGGTGCTAGGCGAGCAGGGCGACCTGGCCCTGGTCCGGGCGGAGCCCGACGGTTTCGAAGAGGTGGCGCGGGTGGACGTCCTTCAGGGCAAGACCTGGAATCATCCGGTGCTGATCGACGACGTGCTCCTGGTCCGGAACGCTCACGAGATGGTGGCCCTGCGCCTGCCCTAGTCAGCGCCTCCACCATCGACCCTTGTCGCGCGACCATCGCGACTTCCACCACGGGCCGCGAGTGCGCCGTTCCGCCGCTCCGGCGGGTTAGACTCGGCCTTTCCTCGAGGAGTAGGTCATGAGTGAAGGCAAGAAGGCGGTACCGGCACCGGAGAGCTCGTCTAAAGGTTGGGTCGAGCGCGCGCTGGCTTGGGTCGAAAGGGTCGGCAACAAGCTGCCGGACCCGGCGATGCTCTTCGTCATCGCGCTGGCCGCGGTCTGGATCCTGTCCTGGCTGCTGGCGGACTATCAGTTCTCCGTGCCGGGCAAAGACGGCGTTCGGCAGCTCGCGGTCCAGAACCAGCTCACCGGCGGCGCCCTGGCCGCCTTCCTGTCGGGCATGGTCACGACCTTCACCGGGTTCGCGCCCCTGGGGGTGGTGCTGGTGGCCTTGCTCGGAGTCGGCGTTGCCGAGCAGGCGGGATTCATCACCGCCGGCCTCAAGGGCCTCATCAACCTGACCCCGCGCTGGCTGCTGTCGCCGATGCTGCTGTTGGTGGCGATCGTGAGCCACACCGCCGCCGACGCCGGCTACGTCCTGGTCATCCCCCTGGGCGGAGTGATCTTCTACGCTGCCGGCCGCCACCCGCTGGCCGGCATAGCCTGCGCCTTCGCCGGCGTCTCCGGCGGCTTCAGCGCCAACTTCATTCCGTCGGGGATCGATCCGCTGCTCCAGGGCTTCACCCAGTCGGCGGCACAGATCCTGGATCCGGTGCGCGAGGTCAATCCGCTCTGCAACTGGCTCTTCACCAGCGCGTCCAGCATCCTGGTGATCCTGGTGGGCTGGTACATCACGGACAAGATCATCGAGCCCCGGCTCAAGGGCACCGAGATCGACGGCGACGATCTCGAAAGCGCCAAGATGCACGACCTGTCCAAGCGCGAGCGCAAGGGATTGTGGGCAGGCATGGCGGCGATGGTCCTCGGAGTCCTGTTGCTGGCCTGGTGGGTGTGGCCGGAGAACTCGCCGCTGCGCTCGGCCGATGGCTCGATCACTTCGTTCAGCGCTCCGATCATGCAATCCATCGTGCCCCTGATCTTCTTGCTCTTTCTGATCCCCGGGGCGGTGTACGGCTACGTCGCCGGCACCGTCAAGAGCCACCGGGACCTGATTCAGGGGATGAGCAAGACCATGGCGACCATGGGCTACTACCTGACGATGATCTTCTTCTGTGCCCAGTTCACGGCCGCCTTCGGACGGTCCAATCTGGGTGCGCTTCTGGCGGTGAAGGGAGCAGACGTACTCAAGGCCCTGGGTCTGCCCGGCACCGTGACCATCATAGGCATCATCCTGCTGAGCGCTCTGGTCAATCTGCTGGTGGGCTCGGCTTCGGGTAAGTGGGCGCTTCTGGCGCCGATCTTCGTGCCCATCCTGATGCAGGTCGGGCTCTCGCCCGAGCTGACCCAGGCGGCCTACCGGGTCGGGGACTCGACCACCAACATCATCACGCCGCTCATGCCCTACTTCCCGCTGGTGGTGGCCTTCAGCCAGCGCTGGGTCAAGAAGACCGGCATCGGCACGGTGACCTCGCTGATGTTGCCGTACTCGGTGTCGCTCCTGGCGCTCTGGACGATCTTCCTGGTCCTCTACTGGATGCTGGGAATCCCGCTGGGCTTGCAGGCGGCGTACACGTATCCGTGATCCGCCAGCCGACTTCGAGGTATCGAGACTCGAGCTGTTCTCTCCGATCCCTGTCGGGGGATCGGTCGAGCCGGCCGCGGTTCAACGCAGACGAATCGCCACGAAGGTGATGTCGTCGGTGAGCGCGTCCGGGCCGCCGGCCCAGGCGTCCGCCTCGCGCAAGAGCTCGGCTACGACGCCTTCCGGGCCCGCCGAAGCGGCCGCGGCGAACCGGTCCCGGGCGCCGTCGTAGCCCAAGGCCTCGTCTTCGGCGTTGGTCAGCTCCGGGAAACCGTCGCTCATCAGGAGCACGGTGTCGCCGCCGGCCAGCTCGACGCCGGCCTCGTCGTACTCGAGATCCAGCCCGCCCAGGGGCATGCCCTGAAGCGCGATCTCCTCGATCGATCCGGTCTGAGCCCGATGCACCAGGACCGGGGGCATGCCGGCGGAGGAGACGGTCAGGCGCTCACGGGTCAGCCGTACCAGGGTCAGCGCCATCGACATCCGGCCCAGTTCCATGCGGCGGATGCCGCGGGCGGCGCGGGCATGGAAGTCGGCCAGACGGCGGTCCGGAGGGTAGGTGGTAAAGAGGCTCTTGACCACGGTCACCATGGTGCCGGCTCGAGCGCCGTGGCCGGTGGCGTCTCCGACCGCGGCGGTGAGCTCGCCGTCCGGGGAAAGCCGGAAGTCGTAGTAGTCGCCTCCGACCTCGGTGGCGGTCTTCATCGCCGCGGCGACCTCGAAGAAGGGATGGGACGGCAGCTCGCGCGGCAGGAGGGAGAGTTGGAACGCCCGCGCCTCCTCGAGCTCGCGACTCTTGCGCTCGTACTCGGCCTGGAGCAACTCCTGATGCACCAGGCGTTCCTGGTTGTCCTGGAGATCGGAGGCCATGTCGTTGAAAGCGCGGGCGAGCTGGCCGAGCTCGTTCCCCGACCGGACGTCCACGCGCGCTTCAAGGTCGCCCGTGGCCAGGCGCTCGGCGACCGCGGTAACCCGGCGCAGGCCTTTGGTGAGGCGGTGCGCCAAGGGCAAGACGCCCAGAAGCGCCAGGCCGATGAGGCCGGCACCAAAGGCGAAGTTGGTCATCGCGGTGACGCGGAGCTGGGCCAGAGACTCTCGAATGGGCCGGGCGATACCCAGCCGAGCGCCGGTCTCGCCCTCGCGGCTGGTGACCACGACCCAGTTGTCGAGGACCAGGGTCTGGGGCAGACTGCCGGCCGCGGCGCGCTCGATCAGCCCGATCGAGGCGAGTGCCTGGCGATCGTCGTCCCCGGAGGTCAGCACGCCGCCGTCCTCGGCCAGGGCGAAGGGAATCTCGCCCTTCCGGCGCGCCGCGCTCGCGAAGATCCGGCGCAGTAGCTCCTCGCTATGGAGCCGCGTCTTGATCTCGCCGATGCGGTCGGTGCCTTCGAAGACCGGCACTTCGAGCTCCGAGTCCAGATGCACGAGGAATTCGGTCTCCGCCGAGACCTCCGCGGCGGCGGCTTCGGCCTCCGTGGCAAGCTCTCGCGCCTGCGCCTTCCGTTCGTGCTTGGCGGCTCGCTCTCGGGCGATCTCTTCCAGGCGGGTCTCGATCTCGCGACGGTCGATCTCGATCGCTTCCAGCCCCTCCAAGGCGGCCGAGCGCAAGGCCTCTCCGTCCACCCCCTCAGGCAGGTTGGCGCCGGCGATGGCTTCGAAACTGGCCGAGACGCTGGCGCGGAGCTGTTGAAAATCGATCACCACTGGTACCAGTGGCGCCCCTTGAGCCAGTGGAGCCAGTGGAGCCGTTGGAGCCAGTGCGGCATCGTTGCCGCCGGGACCGGCGGGCTCGGGATGGGCGGGAACGAACTCGAAAGAACGCACCAGCGGCGCGTTGTCGCCCAGCTCGGAGACCAGGGTACGGGCCGAAGCGGTGTCTTCCAGCTCGGCTTCCTCGCTTGCCGTCAACTGCCGGAAGCGGAACGCGGAGATACCCTCGACCCGTCTCCGAATCTCGCCCTGGACCTTGCCTACCTGGCGCTCCATCTCCTCGGTCATGGCCGCCGCTTCGGCTTCGACCGCGGCGCGCACCGCTCGTTCCGACGCCAGGTAGCTATAGAGCACGATCGCGGTCATGGGCACGATCGCCAGCAGGAGAAAGGCGACGACGAGCTGGTTGCGGATCTTCATCGGAGCTCCAAGCTACTACGGGAAGGCGGCGCAAGGGTTCCGCCAGGAATGTGCCACCCTGGTCTGCTCGTCGGCCCCTTGGAACCCAAGCGCGCTTCTCGGCCCTGGCTGAGGCCCGGTTGGGCCGGGAACCGGGCCGCGCCGGGTGCCTAGGCCAGGCCGGACAGGCGCTCGTCCTGAGGCCCGGCAACGGCCTGGACCAGAACGCCGTGCTCGAGGAGATAGCCGACGCCGTTCTCGCCGGCGTAGCCCCCGCCCACGATGATGACCTTGGTGATGCCGGCGTGGTGGATCAGCTTGGCGCACAGGACACAGGGCTCGCCGGTGACGAAGAGCCAGGCGCCCTTGGCGGCGACGCCGGCGGCGGCGCAGTTGCAGATCACGTTCATCTCGGCGTGATGGCAGCCCAGCTCCATGCGCTGTCCCGAAGGGATGCCGCGCTCATCGCGCACGCACACGTCGCCGCCGCAGAGCTCGCCGCCGGCCCGGGGGCCGCCGTTGTACCCATCCATCAAGACCACGTTGCGCTCGGGATCCAGGAGCAGGGCGCCGAACTTCCGGCGCGGGCAGTTGGACGCCTTGGCGAGCGCCAGGCACTGCTCGATACGGATGCGAACGTGTTTGTCTTTCATGGCTTCTGAAGGAAGTGGGGCCGGGACGGGAATCTATCGTGTTTCGGCGGCGTCCCGAGACACGCTGCTGGTTCGGTCCCCGTCCGGGCCGGCGCCGTCCGTCGGGCGCCACAAGCCGGTGGCGTCGCGGAAGTCGTGAGTGCAGGGGGGGCCCTCGGAAAACGAGATCCGCGGCGAACGTCCTTCGTCGATGCGGACCAAGGCCGAGGACCTGGTGCCGTAGGGGCCGAGGTGGACGCAGGGACACTGCGCTTCCGGCGGGCGGGTCGAGCGTAGGGTGCGGGCGGCCCGCGGCGCTTCGTGCCCGGCGAGAAGAGTCATCAGGGTCGTCTCGAGCTCGGCGCCGTCCAGGTCCTGGATGCCCTGGAGCCGCCGGCGTACGGCCATGGCCTTGGGCGAGAGGACGTGCAAGGGACGGTTCTCGAGGACGTGCATGCCAGCTCCAAGTTCGACCGGGACCGGTTCTCGCTCCCGGTCCATGGCGATGTAGAAGAGGGCGGTGCCGTCGCCGACCAGAACCCAGCCGGGGCTGAAGTCCGCCGGCGAGAAGGTGGCGCAGAACGCCCGCGCCGCTTTGGCCGCGCTCGAGTGGCCGGCTAGAAAGATCGGCCATTCGCCCCGCGAGCGCAAGCCCTGCCTCCCGACCGCCGCTGCGCGGTTGGTCAGGGCCGCCGCGACGCCGTGCTCGTTGACCGCCAGCCAGGTTCCACCGGCCACGAGGTCGCGACCGCCCAGGATGCGGGGCCCGCTCTCCTGCAGGACGGTCATCGGAGTCGCCGGTCGAGCCAACAACTCGTCACGGTTGGCGGCGATGATGAGCGCGGCCTCGGGATGAGTACGGTGGAGGGCGATCAGCAGGCACATGGTCGCGGCACGCGAGGCTACCACCGGCGCGGCCGCGCTCCCTGCTTGAAAACTCGGCCGCGAATGGCGTCTAATGACGCTCTTGGCGTCTTGCGGCCGGGACTTTGCCGCGACGCACCTCTGTTGACCGGTTTCGCGAAGGGAGAGTCGAATGCCTGAGACAAGCACATCCGGACCGCGCCCGATCCAAGACGTAGCGGCCGATCTGGGGATCGCGGCCGAGCACCTGGTGCCGTATGGCGAGGACAAGGCCAAGGTCCGGCTGGCGGCATGTTCGGCCGGGCTGGAGGCCCGCGGCGGCAACGGCCATCTGGTGCTGGTCTCGGCCATTACCCCAACCAGTGCCGGCGAAGGCAAGACCACGACCTCGATCGGCCTGGCCCAAGGGCTGGCGGCGGTCGGAGAGCGCGTCTGCCTGGCCCTGCGCGAGCCGTCCCTGGGCCCGACTTTCGGCAAGAAGGGGGGCGCTACCGGCGGCGGCAAGGCGATCGTGGTGCCGGCCGGCGACATCAACCTCCATTTCACCGGCGACTTTCACGCCATCACCGCGGCCAACAACCTGCTGGCGGCGATGGTCGACAACCACATCTACCAGGGCAACGCCTTGCGCATCGATTCGCGGCGGGTGCTGTGGCGCCGGGTCGTGGACCTAAACGACCGGGCGCTGCGCGACATCGTCATCGGCCTGGGCGGCAAGCTCCAGGGCGTTCCGCGCGAGACCGGCTTCGACATCACCGCGGCCTCGGAAATCATGGCGGTCTTGTGCCTGGCCGAGGGCGAGGCCGATCTGCGCGAGCGGCTCTCGCGGTTGCTGGTTGCCTTCACCTTCCGCGACGAGCCCGTGACCGCCGGCGACATCGGCGCGGTAGGCGCGATGATGGTGCTCCTCAAGGACGCCCTGATGCCGAACCTGGTTCAGACCGTCGAGGGCGTGCCGACCTTCATTCACGGGGGGCCGTTCGCCAACATCGCCCACGGCTGCAACTCGGTGCTGGCCACGAAGATGGCCCTTGCCCATGCCGATTGGGTCGTCACCGAGGCCGGTTTCGGCTTCGACCTGGGAGCCGAGAAATTCTTCGACATCAAGTGCACCTCCGCGGGTTTGGACACCGCCGCGGTCGTCCTGGTGGCGACCGTGCGCGCCCTCAAGCGGCACGGCCGGGTCAAGCGAAAGGACATCGCCAAGCCCAACCCCAAGGGGGTCAAGCGCGGCCTCGACAACCTGCACAAGCACATCGAGAGCATTCGCGCCTTCGGCGAGGTGCCGGTGGTGGCCCTCAACCGCTTCGCCACCGACACCGACGAAGAAATCGAGGTCGTGCGAGCGGCCTGTGCCGAGGACGGCGCGCCGTTCGCGGTCTGCGACGGCTTCGCCCGGGGCGGTGCCGGCGCCACCGAGCTTGCGCAGACTCTCCTCGAGCACGCCGAACGCACCTCGAACCCCTTCCAGCCGCTCTATGACTGGTCCGAGCCGATCCAGGACAAGATGCAGAAGATCGCCGGCACCATGTACGGGGCCAAGTCGATCGTCTACACCAAACAGGCGAAGGCCGACATGAAGCGCATTCAGGAGCTGGGCTTCGGGGAGCTGCCTCTGTGCGTCGCCAAGACGCCGACCTCGCTCACCGACGATCCCAGGCGCGCCGGCCGGCCGCGGGACTTTGAGATCACGGTGCGGGGCTTCGTGATCTCGGCCGGTGCCGGCTTCGTGGTGCCGCTTCTGGGCGACATCATGCGCATGCCCGGCCTGCCGCCCTCGCCCCAGGCGCTGGAGATGGATCTGGTGGACGGCGAGCCGGTCGGTTTGCTCAGCATGTAAGAGATCAGGCGAAGGATTCCGGCGGCGACGGCATCCAAGAGAGCAGACGGCACGCGGCAAGCACGCCGCGGCCGCCCTCGAAAGGAGACGTTATGGAGTCGCTAACCATTCCTGAATCCCGCCGACTGCTGGTCGGAGTCCTCGGAGCCGCCGTGATCCTCGCACTGTTCGCGGGCCCGGCTCCCGCGCAGTTCACCACCGAGTTTCGGCCCGAGGACTGCACCTGGCGCTCGCGCGGCAACCAGAACCGCTACTTTCCCCTGAAGCCCGGCCATCAGAACATCCTGGTTGGGGAGGAAGAAGACGACGGCGAGCTGATCGAGATCCGGGCCGAAATCACGGTCCTGCGCAAGACCCGGAAGATCAGTTTCACGAGCCCGGATGGCGCCGCGGTGACACTGCGGGCCCGGGTTCTCGAGGAGCGCGAGTTCGAGGACGACGAGTTGGTCGAGATCTCCAAGAACTTCGTCGCCATTTGCCGCGAGACCGGCGACGTCTTCTACTTCGGTGAAGACGTTGACGACTACGAGGACGGCGAGATCGTGGACCACGAGGGCGCCTGGCTGGCCGGCGTGGACGGCGCCCAGCCCGGGATCTTGTTCCCGGGGCGCTTCCTCCTTGGAGCCCGCTACTTCCAGGAAGTCGCGCCTGGAGTTGCCCTGGACCGGGGCCGCAATGTCGATATGGGACTGACGGTCGAGACCGACGCCGGGACCTTCGAAGACTGTGTTGCCGTCTTGGACAGCAGCGCCTTCGAGCCGGACGCGGGTGGCGACCTAAAGCTCTACTGCCCTCGGGTCGGCATCGTTCTGGACGAAATTCTGGAGCTGGTGGAGCTCAACCGCTAGCCCGATCGGCCAGGTCGGCCGGATCGGACGACCCGGCTGAGTTCGAATCGATCGGGTGGGCCCGGTCTCTGGTGCCTTCTGACGTTCGATGGCGCGCTCGCCCGTGCTGGAGGATGCAGAGGACGCTGGAGACCGCGGCCCCGTCCGGCCCCGATTGGCCCCGTCTGAGCCCGTCTGGCCCCGTCTGGGATGACGCCGGGCCCGCCGCAGGCTGCTAGCCTTGTCCGATGGCGGGAGCTGCCGGATCGTCCCGGACAGGAAGAGCCAAGGCGGGGATCGCGGTCGGACTCCTCATCCTTGCCTGGAGTGTCTGGGGGGCTGGCGGCGGGGCCGCCGGCGGCCCCGCTGGGCCACCCGCCGCGCTCGCCGCCGGCCCGTCGCCGCCGGCAGCCATCGAGCGCGGTCTCGAACCGGCCGCGAGCCATCATGAGATGGTCCGGGCGCTCCAGGCCATTCTGGAGCGCACCGCGGACGAGAACGTCTGGCTGGGGGATCTCGACGCCCGTCGCCGGCGCCGGCGTTTGGAGGCCCTGGACTCGGCGGCGGATCCCAGGGAGCGCTGGTACCTGCACGTGACCCTGGGGGTGGCCGAGCTGCGCCTGGGGCGGGAGGACGAGGCCATTCGCCAGATGACCCGGGCCCGGAAGATGTTGGCAGAGGTCGAGCCCGGCCTCGAGCCGGGACTCGCGGTCATGTCCCTCTTCGAGCTGGGCGTTGCCCATCTGCGCGTGGCCGAGACCCAGAACTGCCGGCTCCGGCACTCGCCCGAGAGCTGCATCTTGCCGATTCGCGGCGGCGGCCGGCACGTGGACGAGTCCGGCTCGCGCCGGGCGATGGAGTACTTCCAGGAGGCGCTGCGGCGCCTGGATCCCGAGGACCGGCGGGACCGAACGCTTTACCTCAAGGCTCACTGGCTGCTCAACCTGGCGGCCATGACCGTGGGCGAGTACCCGCAAGGGGTACCGGCGCCGTGGCGGATCCCGGTCGAGGCCTTCCGCTCGGAGGAGCCCTTCCCGCGGTTCCCGAACGTCGCCGGCAAGCTGGGGATGGATACCCACAGCCTGTACGGCAGCGCCGTGATGGACGATCTCGACGGCGATGGCTTGCTGGACGTCTTGACCACGACCTTCGACCCCGAGAGCCGGATTCACTTGTTCGCCAACCGGGGCGACGGCACGTTCGAGGAGCGGGCAGAGCCGGCCGGGCTGGGCGATCTCTACGGCGGCATCAACACCGTCCAAGCGGACTACGACAACGACGGCGACGTGGACCTCTACATTCTGCGCGGAGCCTGGATGGGCAACGCCGGCCGGCACCCCAACTCGCTGGTCCGCAACAACGGGGACGGCACCTTCACGGACGTGACGTTTCAAGCGGGCCTGGGCGAAGCGCACTATCCGACCCAGACCGCGGCCTGGGCGGACTACGACAACGACGGCGATCTGGATCTCTACGTCGGCAACGAGCACGCCCCGGATGTGTGGGCGCCGAGCCAGCTCTTTCGCAACAACGGCGACGGCACCTTCGAGGACGTCGCCCGCCAAGCCGGCGTCCAGAATCTCCGCTTCGTCAAGGGAGTCGTCTGGGGCGACTTCGACGGCGACCGGTACCCGGACCTCTACACCTCGGTCAACGGCGGTGAGAATCGCCTCTATCGCAACGACCGGGACGGCACGTTCACCGACGTCGCCCGGGAGGCCGGGGTCGAGGGGCCGGTCTATTCGTTCCCGGTCTGGTTCTGGGACTTCGACAACGACGGCGCCCTGGATCTCTACGTGCCGAGCTACCGTGGCGACAAGGACGCTCTGGCCTCCACGGTGGCGAGCTATCTGGGCCTCGAGCACAATGCCGAGCCGCCCAGGCTCTACCGGGGCGACGGAACCGGCGGCTTCGAGGACGTGGCTTCGAGCCGCGGCTTGACCAAGCTGCACTTGCCGATGGGAGCCAACTTTGGTGACCTGGAGAATGACGGCTTTCCGGACGTCTATCTGGGTACCGGGTATCCCGACTACGAGGCCCTGGCGCCGAACGTCATGCTGGCGAACCGGCGTGGTGACGCTTTTCGCGACGTCACCTACGACGGCGGCTTCGGACACCTCCAGAAGGGGCATGCCATCGCCTTCGGCGATCTCGACAACGACGGCGACCAGGACGTCTTCGAGCAGATGGGGGGGATCTATCCGGGCGATCGCTTCAACGACGCCCTCTTCGAGAACCCCGGCTTCGGCAACCGGTGGCTGGCGCTGGATCTGGTCGGCACGACGTCGAACCGCTCAGCGATCGGCGCGCGCATCCACGTCCGCGTGCGGGAGGATGGCGAGCCGCGCTCGATCTACAAGTTCGTCAACAGCGGCGGCAGCTTCGGCGCCAACCCCCTGCGCCAGCACCTCGGCCTGGGTGCCGCCTCGAAGATCGAGCGGCTGGAGATCTACTGGCCCACCTCGGACACGACGCAGAGCTTCGATCGGGTGCCGCTCGACCGGTTCTTGCGGGTGGTCGAGGGCGCCGACGCGTTCGAGACGCTCGAGCTCCCGACCTTCCGGTTGGGAGACGGGCACGGGACCGAAGCCGGCTCTCACTGAAGCCGGCCGGCCGCCCTCGCCGCTCTGGACTGCTAGAGCGTGGGATGGGTGACGCTGACGGTGTAGGTCACCGTCTGGTCCGGGAAGATGTTGCCCACGTCGAAGACGCAGACGCAGAAGTTGTCGGGCGCGCCCACGGTGGTCTGGAGCACGTCGTTGAGCTTGACGCTCCGGTCGGTGGCAAATAGCGCGCAGCCGGTCTCGACCGTATCGTCGACGAAGCCGGCGCCCATGCCCACCGTCAGCGTCTCCAGCGGTTGGAGTTCGGTGATCGAAAGCTGGACGGCACCGACTGCCGGGACGTTGAAGTCGTGGCAGCCTGTCGTCCCCTGAGCGATGGATCCGGCAAAGGTGATGGTGACGGTCGGCGGTTCCACTGGATCCACGATCGGGGCGGTGGGACTGTCGTCGTCATCGCACCCGGCCATCGCCAGGATGGCGATCAGAAACACGAGACCGAATCTGGATAGGAGCTTGTGCATGAAAACCCTCGGAGCGGACGGGGCCTCTATTCGGGCCCTGCCGAAACGGTGTACTCGATGATGCTGTCGGGGGGAAGCCCAGGATCGAACAGCAAGACGCAATACTCGGCCTCGACCAGGCCCAGTGGAAACCGGTCGCCGATGGTCGCGGCCGAACGGAAGGTGGCGTTGCATTCCCCGCCCTCGGGACGGCCCAGGCCGACGCCAATGCGCAGGGTGGTGTTGCCGCCGGTGACGTCCAGGAGTTTGGCGCGCAGGTTGACGACCTCGATGTGAAACACGCCCGGATCGGTGACCACGAGCGGATGCCACTCGGAGCCCTCGGAGACGACCTCCCCTTGCAGAATCACGGTCTGGCTGCCCGGATCGGTGGAACTGCCCGAATCACAGGCGGCAACCGCCAGAACGAGCACGACCGCGGCCAGGCACCGGAAGCCGGTTCCCAGCCAGAGAGTCGCGAGGTCCTGCGGTCGGGCAATCATGCGGTTCGTTCGGGAGTCGTTCGAGAGTTGGGCTTCGGGAGGCTCGGCGGAGAACCGCCGCGCCCTGGGGCGGGCTCGCCGGCCGCCCATCATCGACCGGACCGAGGGTCGAAGTCAAACCTGAACGGCGTCTGAAGACGCCTCGCCGAGCCGGCGTCTGGCTTGTTCCGAGAGCTCTGCCATCGCCGCCTCCAGCCGGCGGCCGGTCTCTTCGAGGCCGTCGCCGCTGGTACTTGCGATGTCGCGGCCTACCGGCACCGGCTCGCCAAAGGCATACGCGATCCGCGCGCCGGGCTTGGGGATGACGAAGCGGTCCCAGGAGCGCAGGCGCCAGGCGCTCGTCGCTTCGAAGACGAAGGGCAGAATGGGAGCGCCGGTGGTCTGCGCCAGGAGCACCGCTCCGGGCTTGAAACGCCGCCGGGGGCCGCGCGGGCCGTCCACGGTCAGGGCGAGCGAGGTCTTCCGATGGGCGATCTCGAGATAGAGGTTGCGCAGGGCTTGAGCACCGGTCCGGGAGCTCGATCCGCGCACGATGCCGATGCCCAGGCCGCGGCCGAAGCGGGCGGCGATGTCCCCATCCTCCGACGGGCTGACCAGGGAGGCGAGGGCCACGCCCCGGTCCCGGATCCGGGCCAGGTAGGGGAGGGAGAGCAGTTGCATCTCGTGCCAGGAGCACAGGATGAAAGGTTGGCCGCTGGTGACGACGGCGTCCAGGTGCTCCGCGCCGGCGGTGCCCGCCGGCCGGAGCGTGCGCCAGTAGAGGCGGAGCAGGAGCCGGGAGACGGGCAGCAATACGATGGCCGCGCGCCGGCCGAAGCGGTGCTTGGTCACGGCGCTATGATAGCCAGGCTCGGCCGCTGGCCGAGCTTCCTTACATGCCTGATCCCAAACCAGCCGACGCTGCCGCCGAGGTGCCGGGTCCCGAAGAGCCGTTCGACATTCACATCGCCCCGGACTCGTTCGAGTACCTGAGTAGCCTGCTCGGCACCTTCCCCGACCTCGCTCGGGTACGGCCGGTGCGCCGGCGGCACCCGTCGCTGGTGGTCAACCATCCGGACCTGGTCGGGCACGTGCTCGCCAAGAACTACAAGAACTATCGCAAGGGCCCGGGCGTGGACCAGGTCAGGATGCTCCTGGGCAACGGCATTATCGTCAGCGACGGGGACTTCTGGCTGGACCACCGGCGCATGATCCAGCCCGCCTTTCACAAGGACGTGCTGCGCGGCCTGGAACCGGTCTTCGCGGCGTCCATCGGCCGCCTGCTGGCCGAGTGGGAAGAGGCGGCCGACGCGGGGCGCCCGGTCAACCTCACCCAGGATGTTTCCGACCTGTCGCTCGAGGTGATCTCCCGAACCCTCTTCGGCGCCGACCTGGACTGGATGGTCGAGGAGACCGGTGAGAACCCATTCGCCTTCCTGAGCGAGGAGCGTGCTCGCGATCTCAGTACCGTGGTGCGGTTCCGGGCCCTGACCAAGCTGATCCAAAGGGTCATCGACGGCCGGCGGGAGGGTGCCGAAAGGCTGGACATGATCTCGTTGATGATGGCTTCCCGCCATCCCCGGACCGGCGAGCCCATGCCGGACCGGGAGCTGATCGACGAGATCACGACCCTGATCGTGGCCGGCCACGAGACCACGGCCTCGGCCCTCAACTGGCTCTGGTACCTCGTGTCGCAGAACCCCGAAATCGAGCGGCGCCTGCACGAGGAGGTGGACGCGCTTGCCGAGGAGCGGCCGGGCTTTTCGGCCCTGTCCGGGCTCGGCCTGGCCCGGCGCGCGGCGCGCGAGACCCTACGCCTCTATCCTCCGGTGTGGCTCTTTACCCGGACGGCGATCGGTTCCGACCGGTTGGGCGAGGTGGAGGTGGATCCCGGTACCCACATCTTCCTGTCCCCGTATTTTCTTCACCGGCGGCTCGAAGAGTGGCGCGACTCCGAGTGTTTCGATCCTTCGCGCTTCGAGCCAGAGGCCGAGGCCGAGCGCCATCGGTTCGCCTACATCCCGTTCTCGGCGGGACCCCGTCGTTGCATCGGCGACGAGATGTCGCTGATCGAGATGCAATTGGTGGTGGGCTGGGTGGCCCGCAAATTGCGGCTGCGCTACTTGGGGCCGGTTCCTCCGGCCATCACTCCGGCGATAAACTTACGCAGTCGGGAGCATCTCCACTTTGCGGCCGAGCGCCGTTGACGCCGAACGGCGCCGCCGATCCAGAACTTCGATGCAGCAGGTATCCGGTAGGACTTTGACCGCCGCGCTAGACGCGCTCGCTCTGAGCGATCGCGCTGAGGGCGCCGTGCACTTCATCGAGAGCGCCGAAACGACGACCAGGCTCGGCTTTGCCGAGCTCCGGGCGAAGGCTCTGGCGCTGCTGTCCGTGCTGCGCGACCGCGGGGTCGAGAGCGGCCAGTTTCTGGTCATGGCCAGCGCCGACAATCGCCGTTTTCTGGAGGCGTTCTGGGCTTGCCAGTATGGAGGCATCGTCGTGGCGCCGATCTCGATCGGGGCCACCGATGAGCACCGGGCCAAGGTCGGCCGCATCTTCGAAAAGTTGGACCAGCCCTGGCTGCTGGTTGACGCGGTCGGGTCCGAGCGGCTGGAGAAGTTCGCCGGCAAGGCGTCGTTGCCCGAGTGGGGGGCGATGCGGGAGCGCATGCTGCCGCTGGAGGAGCTTGGCGATCTTGCCGCGGCGGCCGCGCCCGCCGAGCCCGCGAGCGTCGAGCCCGACGACCTCGCGTTTCTCCAGTTCTCGTCGGGCTCGACCCGCGAGCCCAAGGGCATTCAGCTCAGCCATCGCAACGTGGTCGTCAATTCGATCGACATCGGAGCGCGCGGCGGCTACGGCGAGGGCGACGTCGCGCTCAACTGGATGCCGCTAACCCACGACATGGGGCTCATCGGCTTCCACTGCTGCCCGGTGGTCTACGGCATGGATCACTACGTCATGCCCACCGATCTCTTCACCCGCAGGCCGCGCCTGTGGCTGGAGAAGGCCGCCGAGGTCGGAGCCAACGTGCTCGGCTCTCCCAATTTCGGCTACCGGCACTACTTACGCGCCCTGCGCTCGCGAGGTGCTTCCGAGGACCTCGACCTGGCGCACGTCAAGCTCATGCTGGACGGAGCCGAGCCGGTGTCGATTCCGCTCTGCCAAGAGTTCAACGAGGCCCTGGCGCCGTTCGGCTTGCGGCCGACCGCGGTCTGTCCGGCGTACGGTCTGGCTGAGGCGAGCGTCGGTGTCGGCTACAAGGCGCCGGACGAGCCCCTGCGCTGGGTGAGCCTGCGCCGAGACCGGCTGAGCCTCGGCGACCATGTGGTCGAGGTTGGCGACGACGATCCCGATGGCGTGATCCTGGCGATGTGCGGAGAGCCGTTCGATCAGATCCAGCTACGCGCCGTGGATGCCAGGGACAAGCCGGTGGGCGAAGGCGTCGTGGGCCGGCTCCAGATCCGGGGCGAGAACGTGACCCGGGGGTATCTGGAGGACCCGGAAGCCAACCGCGAAGCCCTGGTCGGTGACGGCTGGGTAGACACCGGTGACCTGGGGCTGTTGCTGGATGGGCAGATGATCGTGACCGGCCGCGCCAAGGACGTGGTCTTCGTCCACGGCCAGAATTACTATCCCGAGGACCTGGAGGCCGCGGCCATCGACGGCGGCCGGCTGCAGTTGGGCAAGGTGGTCGCCGCCGGCGTGCGCCGGCCCGGCGCCGAACGGGACGACGTCACCGTGTTCGTCCAGTACCGGGGCAGTATCGAGGGATTCGAAGAATCGGATCGGGCCGTGCGGCGGCGCATCAACCGAGGCATCGGTATCGAGGTCCACCAAGTCGTCCCGGTGCGCCGGATCCCGCGCACCACGAGCGGCAAGATTCAGCGCCATCGCTTGGTGGCCGATCTGCTAGCGGGCGAGCTGGAGACGCCCGAAACCAGTGCCGAGAGCTCCGAAGCGCCCGCTTTGGTGGCGGCCGCGGAGACCGGGTCGGCGGCCGGGCCGCCGGCATCCGGCTCGCCGGACGCCGCGGCGCTCCTGGCCGAGCTCAAGACGATCTGCGCCGAGGTTCTGGAGGATCGCGAGCTGGGCGTGGACCAGAGCTTCTTCGAGATCGGGATCAGTTCCCTCGATCTGGTGCAGATCGTGGCGAGTATCGACGAACGCTATCCGGACGTGCTAGACATCACCGATCTCCTGGAGCACTCGACGCTGCGGGCCGTGGCCGAGCTCCTGGCGACCCGGCTGGCCTGATCTCGCGCCGGAAGCCGGCGCGGACCTCCGCGGCACCTGAAATTCGGGACGGATCCTAGCTGGCGTCGAGGAGCTCGCGCGCCTTGCGCGCCAGCTCCTGCGGGGCAAAGGGCTTGATCAGCAGCGAGTCGGAGACTTCTTCGAGGGCGGTCTGGTCTTCGGCGTAGCCGGTCAAGAGCACGATGCGGATGGCGCCGTTCTCGGCGCGGACGGCTCGGGCCAGGTCGATGCCGTTCAGCTTGGGCATGACGACGTCCGAGACCAGCAACCTGAGACTGCCGTTCTCGGCCCGCGCGATCTCGAGCGCCTCGGCGCCGTTGGCGGCGGTAAGCACCCGGTAGCCGTTGCGCACCAGGGCGTTCTTCAAGAGCGAGCGCACGGCCGGTTCGTCCTCGGCGAGCAACACGGTTTCGTGCCCTGCGGTCGGGGCCTCTTCCTGGACTTCCGGCTCCTCGTCGGTGGCACTCGCGTTGCTGGCCGGCAACAGGATCTCGAAGGTCGTGCCCTGTCCGCGACTGCTGTCCACCAGAATGCGACCGCCGTTCTGCTGGACCGCGCCGTAGACGGTGGCCAGACCCAAGCCGGTGCCCCTGCCGTCCGGCTTGGTGGTGTAGAACGGCTCGAAGATCTTGTCGAGCGCCTCGTCCGGAATGCCGCTGCCGGTGTCCCGCACGGCCAGCCGAACCCAGGGTCCGCCGGCGAGGTCGCCGTACTTGGGATCGTCGAGCCGCTCGATCCGCTGGCTGGTCAAGGTCAGGATTCCGCCGCCGGGCATGGCGTCGCGGGCGTTGACAGCCAGATTCACCAGGATCTGCTCGATCTGGCTGGGATCGGCTTCGATGGTGCCAGCTTCCGAGTCGAGCTCGGTGCGGAGATCGACGTCTTCGCCAATGAGCCGCGCCAAGAGCTCTCGGAGGTCTTCGACGGTGCGGTTGACCTCGAGCACCCGCGGCTCGGTGCGCTGGCGCTTGCTGAAGGCCAGCAGCTGCTGCGTCAGGGCCGCGCCCCGCTTCGCCACGCTCCGAATCTCGCCGGCATGAAGGGCGGTGACCGACTCGTCGGCATGATCCTGGCGGATGAGATCCGAGTAGCCCAGGATCGCGGTCAGCAGGTTGTTGAAGTCGTGGGCGACGCCTCCGGCGAGGCGGCCGATGGCCTCCATTTTCTGGCTATGGCCGAGCTGCCGCTCGAGGTGCTTGGTCTCGGTGACGTCGTGGAGAATGCCGCGAAATTCGACCGGATTGCCGGTGTCGTCGGTGACCGCCTGAATCGACGCCAGCACCGTCAGGGGGCGGCTATCCCGGGTCTTGAGGCGTAGCTCGTGAGCCCGAACCATGCCGGAGTCCAGCAGCTCCTGGACGAGGAGCTCCCGGTCTGCGGGATCCCGGTAGATGGTCGTGCCCAGGTCGGCTTCCAGGAGCTCCTCCTTGGAACCGTAGCCGAAAAGCTCGACGCCCGCCTGGTTGACGTCCAGGAAGCGGCCCTCGATGGTGCTGGTGTAGATGACGTCATGGGACTGCTCGAAGAGGGCGCGGTAGCGCTCTTCGGAGGTCCGGCGGATTCTCTCGGCCTCCTTGTGACCGCTGATGTCGTAGATGGATCCGATGTAGCCGACGACCCTGCCGTCGTCGCCCCGCAAGGGCACGGCGTAGCCCTCGACCCAGACCGTACGCCCGTCCCTGCGCAGCAGCCGGTACTGGTCGCCGCCGATGGGCTGATGGTGGTCGATGAGCACGCTCCACTCGGAGAGCTTCCGCGCCCGGTCTTCGGGATGCAGTACCGTTCGCCAGGAATCGGCGAGGGCTTCCTCCTCGGTCAGGCCCGTCAGCTCGCACCAGGCTCGGTTGACGTACACCGTCTTGCCCTCGGTGTCCGAATGGAAGATGCCGATGGGCGAGTTGTCGGTCAGTGCCTGGTAGCGTTGACGACTCTCGTACAGTGCGCCCCGCGTCTCGGAGCTGGTCTTCAAGAGCTCGCTGAGGCGCTCGAGCTCGTCCCGCAGCACGCGCTCGGCTCGGGCGCGCTCCGCGTCCAGCTTGTCGTACGCCTCGCTCACCTGGTCCAGGAGCCGCTGGACCTCCGGCGCCAGACCGGCCGGGCTACCCAGTGTTTCCCGGATCTGGCGCTCTAAGAGCTCGTGCCGGATGGTCGGATGCGGTGGCAGGTCGTGATCAGACAAACGAGGAGCTCTCTTGGCGTCGGAGGCACGTTAGAAGCGAAGCAGCGCGGCGGCCCAGTGAAAGCCAGCACCGAAGGCTGTCAAGAGAACAAGCTGTCCGCTATGGAGCATTCCGCTGTTCTTGGCGCCCGCCAGTGCCAGAGGGATCGAAGCCGATCCGGTATTCCCGAACTCGTCTACGTTGCAGTAGGCCTTTTCGGGTGGCAGGCCCAGCTTCTTGCCCACCGCCTGGAGGATGCGCAGATTGGCCTGGTGCGGCACCAGGAGATCGACGTCGTCCAGGGTGTAGCCGGCCTCTTCGACGACCTTGCGCGAAGCCGCCGACATGCGCCGCACCGCCTCCTTGAAAACTTCGCGGCCATTGAAGTCGATGCGCAGGTGGTCGCGGTCGCCGGCCGCCGAGCCAAACGGCACGCGCGTGCCGCCGGCCTCTCGCTGCAGGATGTCGGTCTTCGAGCCGTCGGTGCCGGCGGTGGTCGCGAGGATCTCGGCGACCCCATCGCCGGCGGTCACCACGGCGGCTCCGGCGGCATCGCCGAAGAGCACACAGGTCGAGCGGTCGCTCCAGTCCATCAAGCGGGTCAGGAGCTCGACTCCTACGACCAGGACGGTGGCGCCGGAGGTCGCGATGCGGCTACGCGCCAGCTCCAGGGCGAGAACCCAGCCGGCGCAGCCGCTGCCCCCCAGGTCGTAGCCGGGAATCTCGCCCAGTCCTAGCCGGTGTTGCAAGAAGGCGGCGGTGTCCGGGCAGTAGACCTCGGGCGTATCGGTGGCCACGATCAACTCGTCGATGTCGGCGGCTTGGATCCCGGCGTCGGCCATCGCCGCCCGGGCCGCGTGCTCGGCCATGTCGGCGGTGGACTCTCCCGGATCGGCGATCCGGCGGGTCTTGATCCCGGTCCGGGTGGTGATCCACTCGTCCGAGGTATCGACGTACTGCGCCCAGTCGTCGTTGGTCATGACGTGCTCCGGGACGTAAGCCCCGAGTCCGAGGATTCCGATCTTTGAAGAACTCACGTTTCTCGGAGTCTACCGCGAAGCGGTCCCTTGCGCGTTATCATCCCCGGCGAACGCCCGATGCTCGAAACCCACGTCGTCGGAACCAGCCCACCTCGTCCGGACGGGGACCCGAAAGTCCGTGGCCGGGCCCGGTACGGAGACGATTTCGTGGTTCCCGGGATGCTCTACGGGGCGACGGTCCGCAGTGCCCACGCTCGGGCCGAGATCCTGGGCATCGCCGGACCCGATCTGGAGGACGGTCGGTACCTGCTCACCGAGGCGGACCTCCCTGGCCCCAATGGCGTGCAGCTTCTAGACGACAGTTGGCCGATTCTGGCGCGGGACCGGGTCGAGCACGTCGGGCAGGCGGTGGCACTGGTGGCGGCGCCCAGCCGGGCCGAGGCGCGGGAGCTGGCGGAGCGGGTCGAGGTTTCCTACCGCGAGCTGCCGGCGGCGACGACGCTCGCCGAGGCCGATCCCGGCGATCTTCTGTCCGAGCTGTCGCTGGACAGCGGTGACGTCGACGCGGCGCTTGCCGCCGCGCCCCGCCGGGTCGAGGGCTCGTACGGCTGCGGCCACCAGGAGCACATCTACATCGAGCCCAACGTGGTCACCGCCTGGATGGAGGACGAGAGCCTGTACGTAGCGGGCTCGATGCAGTGTCCCTACTACGTCGAGAAATCCCTCAAGCACGCTCTGGGCCTGCCTGCCGAGCGCGTCCGCGTCCGGGCCACCGCGGTCGGCGGGGGCTTCGGCGGCAAGGAGGACTATCCCAGCATGGTCGCGCTCCACGCCGCCTTGCTGGCGCGCGCCGCCGGCCGGCCGGTGCGGATCGCCTACGACCGGCACGAGGACATCGTGGCGACGACCAAGCGCCATCCGGCGCGGATCCGGCATCGCTCGGGAGTCGCAGCCGACGGCACGCTGCTGGCCCTCGACGTGGACGTCGAGCTGGATGGGGGAGCTTTCCTGACGCTGTCGCCGGTGGTGTTGTCGCGGGCGGTTCTGCACGCCACCGGCGCGTATCGCTGCGCCAACGTCCGCGTGCGGGGGCGGGTGGTGCGGACCAACACCGCGCCCAACGGCGCCTTCCGAGGCTTCGGTGCTCCGCAAGTGCAGTTCGCCATGGAGCGCCACATGGACCGGATCGCACGGGCGGTGGAAGTCGATCCCCTGACTCTGCGGCGGCGCAATGCGCTCCGGCCCGGAGACCGGTTGCCCACCGGGCAGGTCTTGGACGACACTACCGCCGCGCTCGATTGCCTGGAGCGGGTCGCCGAGACCACGGATTTCCGCCGCCGGTGGCAGGCCAACGAGGCGGCCCGGGACGGATCTTCCGCTGGGGAGGACGATCCGCTGAGATCGGGCCTCGGCCTGTCACTCTCTTTCCACGGCGCCGGATTTACCGGCAACGGCGAACGCCGCATGCGCTCACCGGTGATCGCTCGGCTCGGTTCCGATGGCCGCATCCAGGTGCTGACTTCGATGACCGAGATGGGCCAGGGCTGCGCGGCCATCTTCCCGCAGATCGCGCAGGAAGCGACCGGTCTGGGATCGGCGGAGTTCGAGTTCGTGGAGCCCGACACCGGGGTGGTTCCCGACTCCGGCCCCACGGTGGCATCGCGCGCGACCATGGTCGTGGGCGGCACGATTGCCAAGGCGGCGGCCGAGCTCGTCGGCAAGGTTTTGGCCTGGCACGGCGAGCGCGCCGGTGGGGGAGAGGCCAGGATCGAGGACGGCAGGGTGCGGGTCGGAGAGGACGGGGATGCCAGTTTTCAGGAAATCGCCCGGCGATGCTTCGCCGACCGTGGAGACCTCGAGACGACGGTGCGCTACGAGCCTCCGGAGTGGCAGCAGTTTGACGAGGAGAGCTACCGGGGGGACGCGTACCCGACCTACTCCTGGGCCGCGGCGGTGGTCGAGGTCGAGGTCGACGAGGACACCTTCGAGGTGCGTCCGGAGCGGGCGACCGTGGTGGCCGAGGTCGGGAAGGCGATTCATCCCGTCCTGTGCCGGGGCCAGATCGAGGGCGGTACTCTGCAAGCCCTCGGCTATGGCCTGCTGGAAGAGATGAAGCTCGAGTCTGGCCGCTACCTCAACGACCGCCTGACCACCTACATCATCCCGACCTTCAAGGACAGCCCCAGAATCGACGTCGAGCTGCTCGAGCTGGGCTACCCGGACGGGCCCTTCGGTGCCAAAGGAGTCGGCGAGCTACCCATGGACGGCGGTGCCCCGGCGGCCGTGGCGGCGATTCAGAACGCTGTCGGCGTCTCCGTGGACGAGATTCCGGCAACACCCGAGAGGATTCAAAGCGCCTGGACGGCGGCGCGGGGAGGCGGCTAGATGGAGCTCACCCTGGACGTCAATGGCCGTTCGCATTCGGTCGAAGGCGAGCCCCTGGCGCGTTTGCTGGACGTGCTACGCGAAGAGCTGGGCCTTACCGGCACCAAAGAAGGGTGTGGCGAGGGCGAATGCGGAGCCTGCACTGTGCTCGTCGACGGTCGGCCGGAGCTGGCCTGTCTGATTCCGCTGATGCAGTGCGCCGGGCGCCGCATCACCACGGTCGAGGGCCTGGGTCCCGAGGCCGACGAGTTCCTGCGCCGCTTCGTCGAGACAGGCGGAGTGCAGTGCGGCGCCTGCACGCCGGGGATCGTGGTCACCGCTCACGCTCTTCTCCAAGACCAGCCCCGGCTCAGCCGCGAAGAGGTCCAGGACAAGCTCGCTGGCAACCTGTGCCGGTGCACGGGCTACGAAGGGATCTACCGATGTCTGGTCGTGAAGGAGGAAGAGGAGGTTTGAGGACCGCACTTGCGCCGCGGACGCTCGCCGAGGCCGTGAGCGCGCTGGCCACGGATCCCGAGCTGACCCCGCTGGCCGGCTGCACCGATCTGATGGTGCAGGAGGCGGCCCGCTCCGGAACCGTGGGAGGGGTGTTGGATCTTTCCGGCATCGCCGAGCTGCGAGGCGTCACCGAGTCCCGCGAGGGCCTCGAGATCGGGGCCGGCACCACGTTCACTGAGATTCGCGGCTCGGCAGCGGTGCTGCGCCACGCGCCGGCCTTGGCCCGAGCGGCGGCCTCGATTGGCGGCTGGCAGATCCAGAACCGCGCGACCCTGGGAGGCAACGTCGTCAACGCCTCGCCGGCGGGCGATTCCTTGCCGGTACTGCTGGCGCTGAGCGCGCGGGTGCTGGTTGCCGGCCCGGGCGGCGAGCGGGCGATCGAGTACAGCGACTTTCACGTCGGGTATCGAGAGACCGCCTTGCGCCCGGGAGAGCTGGTGCGAGCCTTCCACTTGCCGGCCCAGGCCGAGGGTTCGCGCCAGCTCTTCCGCAAGGTCGGCACACGGTTGGCCCAGGCCATCAGCAAGGTGGTCGTGGCGCTTGTGAGCCGGGTCGAGGACGGCCGGGTCGCCGAGCTTCGGCTGGCGGCGGGCAGCGTGGCTCCGGTGCCCGTTCTGTTCGGGGCGATCGGTCAGGAAGCCCTAGGCCGCCCAGCTACCAAGGAAACCGCGACCTGGCTGGGGTGGCAAGCGGCGGCCCAGGTGACGCCCATCGACGACGTTCGCTCGACGGCCGAGTACCGGCGCTTCGCGCTCGAACGGGTGGTCCGGCGCCTGGCCTTAGAAGGGTTCGCGTCCGACGCCGGCTCGGGTCTTTCGCCAAGCTCCTAGGAACCGCGATAGGTCGTGTAGCCGAACGGGCTCAGCAAGACCGGCACATGGTAGTGCTCGGTCGGCTGCTGGACCCGGAAGGTGATGACGATCTGAGGGTAGAAGGCGGGAACCTGCCGCTCCTCGAAGTACGTGGAGACGGCAAAGGTCAGCCGGTAGATGGCCGGACGCAATGGAGTGTCCGGCGCCAGAAGATCGCCGACGCGGCCGTCCTCGTCGGTCCGGCCCCGCCCCAAGATGCGCCACTGCTCATCCTTGGAGCGCAGCTCGAGAACGACGCCGATGCCCTCGGCGGGACGTCCCGCTTGTGTGTCCAGAACGTGGGTGGTGATTGCGCTCATTTCCGAATCCACTTCTCGAGTCTCAGGGCCGTGATCTTACTTTGTTCTCGAGCGGCGGCGGCAAGCTCTTCTTCGGGTGGGTTCGCCAGCCTGCGCTCGGCCTCTGCCAGCATTTCCTTGCCGCTCCGGCCGGTCGCGCAGATGAGAAAGACGTGGCCGAAGTGGTCCTCGTATTCGCGGTTGACGCTCTCCAGGCGCTGCCGGACGACTTCGCCCGCCGTCAGCGCTCCGGCCTGCTCGGCCCGAGACCAACCGGCGCCGCCGGACGGCCGCTCGCCGATGCGGGGGTGGGCGGCGAAGGCCTCCAGCCAGTCAGCTGGATCGAGCGATCGCCACACGGTATCGGCCGCATCCCGCAGGTCTTGAAGGTCGGCATAGGGACGGCGGTCACTCATTGCTTGTGCCCAGCGGGTGCTGCCGCAGCAGAATAGGAGGCCGGCTTTCGCCGTCTCCGGATCGAGCCGGTTGAAGACGGCGAGATCGATACAGGCTGGCACGGAACTCGATGCGTCTCGGGGCTCGGACTCGTGTTCAGAGGCACGTTGGAGACTCGGCCCGGGAGCTCCGGTGGCGGTCTCGGCGGGGCCAGCCGGGTCTTCGAGCGCCGTCCTGCCGAGGAGGACGCGTCCGTGACGGGTGGGTTCGATCCCGGGCTCCGTCGCAGGCCGCGGCGATCCGTCTCCGAAGACGGTACGGCCCCGCACCAGGGTTCGCTCGACCACCCCGTACAGGGTGGTGCCTTCGTAGGGCGTCGCCGGATGGCGATGCTCCAGCCGCTGGCCATCGACCACGAAGCTGCGGTCCGGATTCCAGAAAACGAGATCGGCGTCACGGCCCTCGGCGATCGTTCCCTTTCGGTCGGCGAGACCGGCCAGACTCGCGGGTCGGGCCGCGAGCCATCGACCGAGGGCTTCGGGCGGACAGCCGAGAGGACGCATCGCCGTCCAGGTCGCCGGCAGGAGGAGCTGAAGAGAGGCGATGCCGCCCCAGGCGGCGAAAAAGTCTCCTTCTTCAATGCGCTTGCGGCCAGGTGGGGCGGGCGAGTGGTCGCTGCCGACGAGACCGATGGCGTCGGCAAGAAGTCCGCGACGCAGGGCATCGCGGTGGCTGCGCTCTCGAATCGGCGGCGCGCATTTCCAGACGACCCCGCCGTCCGGAACGTCCTCGGCAGCGAAGGTGAGGTAGTGCGGACAAGTCTCGACCGTGACCGCGACGTCGCGCCGCTGTGCCGCCTGAACTTCCTTCAAGGCCTCGGGTGCCGCCAGGTGGACGACGTGAAGCCTCACCCCGGTGCGCTCGGCCAGGGCCAGGAGACCGCGGATGGCCGAGATCTCGGAGAAGGCCGGCCGGGAGTCGAGATAGGCGCGGTAGTCGGCCCGGCCCGTGCTGTCGGCGACGGCCGCCGGCGGATCCAGGAGCTCGTCTGGATCCTCGGCGTGGACCAGGAGCGGCAGATCCAACTCGGCAAGCCGCCGAGCGGCCCGCTCGAGCTCCCTCCAGCCGGTGGCCGGAAACTCGGGCACGCCGGAGTCCACCAGGAAGGCCTTGAACCCCAAGACGCCGCCCGCGGCCAGGGGACCGAGGTGCTCGAGGTTGCCGGGCACGATGCCGCCCCAGAACCCGACGTCGACGGTTAGGCCCGAACTCGCCGCCGCTTCCAGCTTGGCGCGGAGCGCGGCTGCCGTCGTGGTGGCGGGGACGGCGTTAAGAGGCATGTCCACCAGGGCCGTGATGCCGCCGGCGGCCGCGGCTCGGGTGGCGGTGGCGAACCCTTCCCAGTCGGTACGTCCCGGTTCGTTGCAGTGGACGTGGGCATCGACCAAGCCCGGGAAGACGACCAGATCCCCGGCGTCGAGCCAGGTCGGTCCCTCGGTCTTCCCTGAGCTCCCGGCGCTCTCGCTGCCGGCTTCGACGCCGACGATCCGGCCGTCCTGGATGACGATCGCGGCCGGCTGGAGTCGGTCCTCGACCAGGACGCGCTCGCCCCGCACGATCAGGCGCGGCGGGTTGGTCATGTCTGCCCGGGCCGGGGTGCGGGTCCGCGCGCGGGCGGCACGGGCGTTGAGACCGCGTGCTCGTCGGTCATGCCCAAAGCGGCACGATCTCGAACCGGTCGACGTCGACCAGGCCGTGATCGGTCAGCTTGAGCGACGGGATCACTTCGAGGCCCAGGAAGCTCAGGGCCATGAAGGGATCGTGAAGCTCCGACCCCAGGCCGCGGGCTGCCGAGATGGCCCGGTCCAGTTGGTCCCGCACGACCTGGATGGGCTCGTCGCTCATCAGGCCGGCATAAGGCAGTGGTACCTCGGCCAGTACCTCGCCGCCCTCCGCGACCACCATGCCGCCACCCAGATCAGCGGTACGTCGCGCCGCCGTCCACATCGAAGAGTCGTCGGCGCCGACCACGATCAGATTGTGGTGGTCGTGCGCAACCGAGGTGGCCAGAGCGCCGCGGCGGAGACCCAAGCCCTGGACGAAACCCTTGCCGACGCCGCCAGTGGACCGGTGGCGTTCGATGACCGCGATCTTGAGAAGATTCCGCTCCGGGTCGGCCAGCGCCCAGCCGTCGTGGATCGGCGGCCGCGCCGACAACGCCTTGGTCACCAGTTGGTCCGGGACGACGCCGATCACCCGGACTTCCTCGCCCTCGGCCGGGATCGCGAAATCGACCCGTTCCCAGTTGACGTTCATGGTGTTGCGGAGCGGATAGGGCGGCCGTTCGGGCGTCGGCACCGCCATCGCCCCGTTCTCGGCCACGAGCTGGCCGCCCCGATAGACGGCCTTCGCCCGCGGCGCCTCCAAGTCGTCGAAGACGATGAGGTCGGCCCGCCGTCCGGGGGTGATGGCGCCCCGGTCTCGAAGCCGGAAGTACTGCGCCGTGTTCCAGGTCGCCATGCGTAGGGCTTGGATCGGATCGATGCCCTCCTGGATGGCGGTCCGCACCATGAAGTCGATGTGGCCTTCGTCGAGGAGATCGGCAGGTTGCCGGTCGTCCGTGCAGAAGCAGATGCGATGGTGATTCTCGGCCGTGACCATCGGCAGCAGGGTCTTCAAGTTGCGGGCGTTGGTGGCCTCCCGAATGAAGATGGTCAACCCCAAGCGGAGCTTTTCGAGGGCTTCTTCGACGGAGGTGCACTCGTGGTCCGACTCGCAACCGGCCGTGACGTAGGCGGCGAGCTCCTTGCCCGAGAGTCCGGGGCAGTGGCCGTCGATGACGAGATCCGAAAACCCCCGAATCTTTTCCATGACCTCCGGATCGCCGTGGATGACGCCCGGGAAGTTCATCACCTCGGCCAGGCCCAGCACCCAGGGATCGGCTCGGAAGGATGCGAGATCGTAGGAGCGGAGAGTCGCGCCGTTGGTTTCCATGTCGGTGGCGGGCACGCAGGACGAGGCCATGACGTACATGCTGAGGGGGCCCCGCTTGGCACTCTCGAACATGAACCGAATGCCGTCGAGGCCCAGCACGTTGGCGATTTCGTGCGGGTCCGTGACCACGGTCGTGGTGCCGCTGGGCACGACCGCCCGGGCGAATTCGGCCGGCGGCACGAGGCTGCTCTCGACGTGGACGTGGGCGTCGATCAGTCCGGGCGCGACGTAGGCGCCGTCGAGATCTACGGTGCGCTTGGCGCGGTAGCCTCCCAAGCCCACGATGCGGGTACGGACGACGGCGATGTCCGTCTCGTGGACCTCGCCGCTCAGGACGTTGACCACCCGGCCGTTGGCCAAGAGGAGGTCGGCGGGCTCGTCGCCGCGGGCGTGCCGGATGAGCTCAGGGACGTCCACGATCGCTTCTTCGGGTTCGGGTCAGGAGACGCATATTGCAGCGCATTCTATCTGCCCGAGTCTTACGCCCTGAGTCCGTAGTAGGCGGCGATGGCGAGAGCGAGAAGCACCAGCATCGGCCGAAGTTCGCCGAAGCGGCCGCGCAGGATCTTGAGAACCACATACGTGACGATTCCAAAGCAAATGCCGTTGGCGATCGAGTAGGTCAGCGGCATCACGATCATGGTAATGAAGGCCGGGATCGCTTCGTCGTAGCGGTCCCAGTCGATCGCGTTGGTACCGCGCATCATCATCGCGCCGACCAGGATCAGGGCCGGGGCGGTGGCCGCCACCGGCACCGCCGTCGCCAGCGGCGTGGCGAACATCGAGGCCAGGAAGGCAAGGCCCACGACCACCGCGGTGAGACCGGTCCTACCGCCTTCCTCGATGCCACTGGCGCTTTCAACGTAGCTCGTCACCGTGCTGGTACCGAAGAGCGCTCCGACCGCCGTGCCCGTGGCGTCGGCGGCGAAGGCCCGATTGGCTCGGGGCAGCTCGCCGGCCGAGTCCAGGAAGCCGCCCAAGCGGCCCAGGCCCAACAGGGTGCCGGCGGTGTCGAAGATATCGACGAAAAGGAACGCGAGGACCACGAGTGCCAGCTTGCCGGTCAGCAGATGGGACCAATCGAAGGCGGCGAAGGTCTCGGTCGGGAGTCGGGGCCAGCTCAGAAGGGCCTCCGGCGCCGGCGCCCACCCGCCGAGCCAGGAGGCGATGGTCACCGCGGCGATGCCCACCAGGAGCGCGCCCCGGAAGCCCGAGGCCAGAAGCGCCGTCATTAGCACCAGTCCCGCCAGCGCCAACCAGACCTCCGGCTGTGAGACGTCGCCCAAGGCGACCAGAGTCGCCGGGTCATCGACCACGATGCCCGCGCCGCTCAGGCCGATGGTGGCCAGGAAGAGACCGATGCCGGCCATCGCGGCGATTCGGATCGCTCGGGGCACGGCGTTCATGAGAGCGGTACGCGCGCCTGTGACCGCCAAGGCCAGAAACAGCAGGCCCTCGACGAACACGGCCGTCAGAGCCAGTTGCCAAGAGACGCCCAGCCCGTGGACGACGCCGTAGGTGAAGTAGGCGTTGAGGCCCATGCCCGGAGCCAGAGCGAACGGGTAGCGGGCAACGAGCCCCATGACCAGGCAGGCGCAGGCGGCGGCCAGTGCCGTGGCTGCTGCCACGTCGGTCGCGGGCATGCCCGCTTCGGACAGGATCTGGGGATTGACGAAAAGGATGTAGGCCATCGTCAGGAAGGTGACGATGCCGGCCCGGACCTCGGTGCCGAACGTCGAGCCGCTTCGGCTGATGCCGAAGTACCCGTCCAAGACTTCGCGCATTGCCGCGGATTGTCTCTCGTCGCGGCTCCGGCGCCAAGCGGGTGTCGTGTCTCGGCCAATCCTTGGCATGGCGGAGCCCGTCCTTGACAGGTTCGACCTGTTGTAGTTCGATGCCGGTACCATGGCGTGGATACGGACCGTGGCTCCCGAAGAGGCCACCGGACTGCTCGGCCGTCTGTACGGCGCGGCGGTGCGCAGAGCCGGCAAGGTGTTCCAGATTATCCGGGTGCAAAGCCTGCGTCCGCGGGCCTTGAAGGTATCGACTCAGCTCTATCTGGAAGTCATGCATTCGAAGGACAGCGCTCTGTCTCGGGCGCGGCGCGAGTTGATCGCCACCGTGGTCTCGCGGCATAACCATTGCCACTACTGAACCGAGGCGCACGGCGAGGACCTCCGGGCCGAGGTTCAGGATCAGGCAGGCGCGAGCGAGCTAGTGGACGCGGCCAAGTACGGCGGCGACTCAGCCGCGCTGACGTCTGCGGACCGCTCCATGCTGGCCTTTGTCGAGAAGCTGACGCTGAGGCCGGCGACAGTGGAGGAGACCGACGTCGAAGAGCTGCGCGGGGCGGGATTCGACGACGGTGCCATCCTCGACATCATCCAGGTCGTGGGCTTGTTTTCGTACTACAACCGGCTCGCCGACGGCGTCGGCATCGACCTCGAGCCGGGGATGCCGGCGCCGGGACAGCGTGTTTGCGAGCCCGGACGGCACCCGCGGTCGAAGCCAGGACCGGCCGATCTATAATGCCGTCGAGCAGCGGACCGTCCTGGTGCCGGTGCGCGAACCACCCATAGAGCCTGGCATCAGACGAGGAATCTTCAATGGACGAGGGCGATCGAGTGTTTTCGACCGGGGGCGGAACGGCGTCGATCGTTCTCGAGTTCCCCAGCTTCCGCGACTTCGTGCAGTCGTATTCGGGCTCGATCTCGGAGCGCGGCATGTTCGTCAAGAACGCCGACGTGGCGCGGAGCCAGGCCTTCGCGGTCGGCGACCGCGTCGACTTCGAGGTGCGGCTGAAGGACGACTTCCGCCTTATGCAGGGTAAGGGCAAGGTGGTTTGGCTAGGCGCCGGGGACACCACCGGAGACGACGCAGGCACCGCGCTCGAGTTCCTCGAGTTGGACGACCCGAGCCGCCGCCTGATCACACGGTTGATCGAGAATCACACCAAGGAAGGCGGGCAGGTTTTCAGTCTGCGGGCCCTGATCGGCGCGAGCGCGGCCGCCGAGCCGGCCACACCCGAGCCCTTCGGCTCGGGCTCGGCCGACGATCTCTTTCGGCTCGCTCCAGAAGCCGAAGCCGAGATCCAGCCGGCTGTCGAATCGGCCGCCGACTCGGAAACCGTCTTCGACCAGCCCGTGGGCCTGGAGACGATCGCCATCCCGACCGGGATCGGCTGGATGGCGGAGGCGCCGGATGCATCAGACACCGTCGCCGAGTCGGGGGATCGCGAGGTCCTCGAGTCGGATGCCGCCGAGCCCGGTTCCTTCGAGCTGATCGAGGCCGAGGCGGCGGACCAGGAAGCGGAGCTGGCGAGCGAAGCGGATTCCGGCCACCGGAATTCCGCCACCGAGCCGGAGGAGCAGGACCGGTCGACGCCTTGGGAATCCGCCTCGGCGCAGGTTGCCGGCGATTCGCTGGAACCGGCAGTCGAGGAGGCACCGGGGCAGACCCTGGACGCTCTCGAACTCCTGGACGCGGGCGAGGGCGAGGAGTTCGAGGTTCTTGCCCGCCCCGACCAGGAGGAATTGCCTCTCGACCCGGCGCCCGGTACCGCGGCCGCCGGCCTCGATACCGCGGCGTCCGAGCCCTCCCCTCAACTCGATCCGCCGGATCTGCTTGCGCCGCTCGAGCCGGCCCCCCCGGCTCTGGAGGTCTCGGACCTGGGGGATTCGCCCGCTCTGGAGCTCGAGGAACCCGGGACAGATCCGGGGGCCAGCTCGTCCACCGATCCCCTCGCGGCAATGCTTGCCGCCGAAGCGGCACGGTTCGACCGGCAAGAGGCGGCCGGAGCGAAGCCGGACCTCGCCCCGGCCGGCACGGAAGACCTGGTTTCGGCCGGCGAGCCGGCGTCTCTGGACATCCCCCCGGCGGTCGATCCGCTCGACCCGCCGCCCGCACTGGATCGTCCGGGGGGGACCGACCCCATGGCCGCCGACGCATCTGGCTCGTCCAGCTCGATCGGGCTGCCCAAGCCCGTGGTGCCTCACGACGTCGCGCGGATGGCCACCGAGCTCTCCACGGTGCCCGACGTCGAGATGCCGGACGAAGACGACTTGACGGGCGTCGATCTGGCCGGAAGCGCCAGCGCCTCGGGCGAACGCGGCTGGGGTACTCGAATCGCGCTCCTGGCCCTGTTCGGTCTCGCTCTGGGAGCGCTCTACTACGTCTACGGAGACGTCATTCGGGCACGGCTTGGACTGGGAGGCGAGACGGTGGCGGCGGCTCCGGCGGCCCTCCCCGAGGGTGCGCCGCCGGAAGGCGAGGTGATGGCTGCCACGGAGACGGGCGACGAGGGTCGAGGCGCGGGCTCGACCGGGGCCGGGAGTTCTGACGGCACTGGGACCGGAATCGCCGCCGAATCGGAGGGGGCCGAGCCGGTAGACGGATCCGAGGACAGCGTGGCCGCCGCCGAGACAGTGAGCGGGTCCGAAGAGTCGGCCACCGAGCCGGCGGCTTCGGTTGCGGCAGAGGACGACGTTGCCGCGGCCCCGCCGGCTCAAGACCGGGCCGGCGGCCTCCAGGCCACCGTCGTCGAGAGCATCCGCTGGTCTCGCGAGGGCCGATCGACGGTGGTGACCATTCGCCTGAATGCGCCGATCTCGACCGCCTACTTCGAGGTCGAGCGCATCCGCCAGGGAGCGCCGCGCGAAGTCATCAAGATTCGGGGCATCGAGCGCCCCTATTCGGCCGGAGTCGTTCCGGTGGGCACCGACCAGGTGCGCCAGCTCCGTACCGGACTCCACCAGTCCGACTCGGGCAGCGCCCTCCACGTCGTTGCCGACCTGGCGGGCCCGGCGGTCGCGGTCCTATCGGTCGAGCCGCACGAGCGCGAGCTGCGCATCGTCTTCTCGTAGCGGCCGTCGGGCGGGATCGTCGGCGGCGAGCTCGACCGTTCGGTAGGGACCTCGGGCGAAGCTCGTGGTCTTGGCCGAGGGAGCGACGGCGGCGCCGGAGTAGTCGTGGAGGTCGGTCACCCAGGCGCCGGTCCTCCTGTATCGATTCTTTCTAGCTCTAGGGAAGGAGTGAGTGCTTCTTCACTGGGTTACTCGCTGCAGACTGCCATCCGCACAATCGAGTCCGTTCCCGGCAAGTACCAGAGGCCGCCCAACTCGACCTGAGACTTCACACTCCTAATAGTGATCTCCGTCCCATCTTCTCCTCCCCAGGCCCGTTCGCCGCTGACAAAAGACACGCCAATCGCCTGATTGGACTCCTGCGGCTCACAGGGATGATTGCCTCCTCCGCTGGGCGAGAGATCGATGCGCATCTGCCCCAGAACCGCAGCGAAGACAGGCGGTGGCAGGTCGCCTGCCAGCTCGGCAAGAGCTTGTGAGGGCTCCCCGAGGGCTCGGACTGTTGCGTTTGGCGCGACGGCCAGGCGCCGCAGTTCGCTTGCCAGGCGCTCAGCTTCCTCGCGCGTCGGGAACGGTCCCCTAACCGAGAGAAAGGATCCACCTTGAGTGGTGCCGTCCGACTCGAGATCCGAATAGAGATTGGCTCCTAGCACCCATCCACCTCTGGAAATTGCGTGCTCTTGGGCCATCCCCTGCTCCTGGAAGCGATCCATTTCGACAAGAAAGTGCGCCTCCTCCATCGCTGTCGTCGAAGATCCGAGTAGCGACAATCCCAGTACCAAGAGTGCCAACATCATCTACCTAGCTGCCTTTCTAAGTGAAAAGCCGCGTCTTCTTCCGCACTCACACTCCGCTCCAAGAAAGGCTACGGGAAAAGCCTGGGACATCTACGGAAACCAGGCGAGCCGACGTCGAAGCTAGTAGAACGCATACATCTCCCAAAAGACGATCACTGCGAGGAGTGTTTGTCCTGTCATGGCAACGATTGCGCTGAACCAGGCTGCCCTCCGTCGCCGGGCTGCGAAGGCCGCTGCCAGAGTCTTGTATAGCGAGCGCTGCAGGAGTACGCAACCAGTAAAGAAACACAGCAAGAGGGCGAAACGCACGACGCCATGAGGCTCGTCCTGCACGGCAACGAGGAAATAGCTCAAGTACCAGCCCACGAGCCAACTGCCGCCCGCTCCAGGGCTCATCGCGGACCGAAGGCTGGCCCGCCAGAAAGCAAGCAGCAAGATCACCTGAAGCAGTGTCATGAAGAGGAGCATCAAGAACGCGGCGTTCATGGGATCTTGAGGGAATCGAAGCCAGGCCTCGAAACTGAAGGCGGCAATGGCTGCGGAACCGAGCACCACGTTGTCCCAGGACATCGTCCCCTCGAGACTCGTCGGAGCGATGCGACCTGTGCGCCACCAAACCCAACTGATCACCAACTGGGCGAGGACTGGGAGGACCACGAGGATTCCGGTCCCGAAGTCGAAGAAATACGCACTGAACTGGGTGGCAAACGTAAGCAGACACCACGACACCAAGACCAGGCCAGCCCACCGCGGTTGTCTACTTAGAAGGATCGGACCTGCAAGCGCCAGAATCGCCAGCGGAACTGCCCTCGCACCGATTGGCACCACCAAAGCGGCGCTAAGAAACATCAGTCCGTAGAGGATGATGTGCTCTAGGGCGAGCTGTCGGATCTTCTGCATCGTTCTTGTCGTTCAGGTCGCGCTGCGAGGCAAGTGCTGCCCAGAAGCCTAGTTCGTCAGAGAGGCACGAAACCACCCGCGCTAGGGCCCTTCACAGGGAGGGGACGCTGCCGGCGCGCCGCCAGGGCCTCGACGACCAAGTAGGTTCCACCCCTTTCGTCTTGGTTACCTCCCCGCTACGCCGTTGTCTTGCTCGCTATTTTGGTCCGCTTCGTGCTGCTTCAGGCGGCGGCTCATACCACTGTTCACTCCAGCCGTCTCCCTCTCGAGTCAGACGGACCACATAGTTGACCAAGCCAACCCAGAGTACGGCGTCAGATTCCTGGGCCAGAGATATCGGGACACCTCGCCCCGTCCCGAACTTGTGAACCTCTTCGATACTCCCAGCGAAGTAACGGTAGACGCCGTCATCGGACACGAAGAGTAGCGAGCCAGGGCCTTCAACCGTGTAGCCGGCAACGCCGGGACATCTAAGGGTTTCGTAAACTACCCACCTACCTCTGAAATCTCGACCCAGCCGGACGATGCAATCCACATCGCCACTCATCCGGTTGCCTGTACTCGTTGCGATGACCTCCCGGCCAAGATCAATCACGGAATCGATCGAATCTCCCCTGTACACGAGGTAAGCGTCGTCACCTCTCATGGAGAAGGACCACAGGCCACCACCATGCGAACCCCTGCCGCTGAAACCCACAAGAAATCCATCATCTACTTCGGTCGCAAAACGATCTCCCTCTCTCCACTCAGCAAGTGGGACAAAGAACGGCAAGACCGCGCCACCCGCGCTCACGGGCTTTCGATTGCTCGCAAGAACCCTACGGCGCTCATCAAGTCGCACTCGCCAGTGCCCCAAGATGTCCACCGGAGGTGGCTTGCTGTAGTCAAACTCTGGAGCCGGGATCTCGAGCCAATGAGATAGCGAGAAGCAATCAAACAAGGGATCAACTCGCTGTTGCTGCCATGCGCTTCCATCATGCTCCCAGAGCTCGCTCGCGGCCTCTGTGGCGGCGGAAATCAAACCTCCTTCGCCTGAGCTCTTCTCACTGCTGTAGTGCTCGATTCTTCTCGCCTCTCTTTGCCACGAGAAACGAATTCGGTCGTGGTGATCGAGAACAACGAGTAGGTCTCCTTCGTCAGCCGGCGCCGCGTGGGGGCCCTTGACGTAGTACACGCCGCGCGGATCGGAATCGAGGAGCCGAACGCCCCGGGTCACGAGTTCTTGCGAGGCCTGCGATTCCCACGGCCAGGAGAAGAGATCGCCACACCGGTACAACAAGTAGACGGTCCGGCTGTTGCCCTTGCCGTTTGCCACTATCGAGACAAGCTCGCTTGGCGGATGATCGTCAAGTGTTGGATACTCGTAGCCGTGCCATTCACCCCTCTTTGACCCTTGCAGGTCGTCCGTCCCGGAGACCCAGAGAATCCCTTTGTCGTGACGATCAACACATAGAGCTCGGTGTCTGGAACCATCCCAGCGCACTCTGGTGGTCAACTGTAGCGACCTACATGGGTAGCGAACCGTCACAAGATCACTAGACCGCCCTCCGCGGTCAAGGTCAGAGGACCGGGCCGGAGCAGCCACAGCCAAGAAGACTCCTAAGGAAAGCACTGGCCAGGCTGCGGCAGCCGAGCCTCGGCCGCCGTGCTTGATCTTCAGACTAGGTAGTCCCCTGAGGTTCGGAAGGTCAGCTACCCGCATGGATTCCCAAATTGGCCTAAGTCGACCGACAAAAAGCTCTTACGGCTCGTGCGTCCGGCATCAGGGTTCCGCAGGGCGAGCACCGCGGACCAGTCCCCGTCTGAGTCTACAGCCATATACGGAACGCCCCAGGAATGTTCGCCCGACTCGCGCAGGCAAGCCCCCAGCAGCCAGGAAGTTTTTGCGTCTCCATGCGAATTGCCATCACCGTTGTGAGTGTGAATGCCCCATAGGTACTTGGCACCCCGGATCAACGGAAGATCGATGTAGCTCCTTGTCGCCGTAGTGTTCCGAGCGTCCCAAGAATCAAATGCGTATTGCGTGGCACCGTCGATTGTCCTGCTGCCACTGAGACTCCAGCGTGTCGAACTCGATGTCGTGGTGAAGCTCAATGAGCTCGGTCATCGAATCTTGCCCAGTGCATTCTGGGTATGCTCTCCAGAGGTCACTGGAGCACGCATCGAAAACCGCTGGGACACCGGTGCCACTGACGACTATCGCGTCGGAGAAAGTCGGATCTTCCTCCTCCTCTCCCTCTCCTTCTTGCTCGTCGTCTTCGTCGCTAGTCTCGAACCGCCGCAGCTTCTTCCCATCCGGATCTCGGTACCGCACCGGATTCCCCCACGCATATCCATACCCTCCCCAAGTAGGTTCCACCCCTTTCGAGAACGTCAACTACTGATTAGTCCTTGCGAAAAGGGTGGAACCTCGCTCTCCCGAAGCTTCCAGCGAGCTGCGAAGTGTCGGCCAACTCGAGCTTCCTATCTCCTAGTCTTCCCGGAGGTTTCGCGACTTCCGACAAGCCTCGGCTTCTTGCCGCAAGTCCTCGAAGTCGGCCGCCGCGGACGCCCAGGCGTCACCGACCACCTCCCGGACCTCGCAAGTACTCGTCAAATAGAAGGTTCGACCGCCGACAACCCGAAAAGCCTCGACGCTTGCCTCGTCCACAAGCCGGCCCTTTCCTTGCTCGACAAGAAACAGTCCCTTCTCAGTAGCAAGATAGAAGCGACTCGCCGATTCGACATACCCATCACGAATGACAAGAGGCTTGTCCCCGGCTAGGGGGCCGTAGGTCACGCGACGCCAGTGGCTGCCATCGTCCGAGAGCCAGACCTCTCGCTTCCACCAGCGCAGGCAGGCCGTCGTCCAGGGGGCACTCGTTGCTACTTGATCGGGGCAGATCAAGAAGTCCGTGGCTTCCTGAGAACAGCGGAGCTCGAAGTCGTTTCCCAGCTCCATCGCGGGGCAGAGAATCTCGGTTGCGGCTTCGTCGATCCTGTTGAGAACGAAGACCTGGCCATCAACGTCTTGAACCAGCCTCGCAATCGGGCGCTCGTTGCGCTTGACCAGATTTCCTTCCACCTCAGCGAAAACGTCGCCGCCGATGTGTAGTACAAGCTCTCCACGCGGATGAAGGACCAGGTCTTCGACCTCTCGCAGCCTCCGTCCCGGCGGGAGAGAAAACGCGACGGATCGAACGTCCCCGCTCGCCGTTCGTAGCCAAACGACGGGCCCAAGTGGGTCGAGACAAAGCTCTTCGGCTCCGGAACGACTTCGAATACGACAACTCGCAAACCTCTCGCGGACCAGGAGGTTCCGCTGTTCCGACACGCAGAGGGCCGCCGAGTCACTTTCGAGGCTCAGGAGCGCAGTGACCTCTGTCAGCGATCCCAGAGTGTGGCCGAAGTCCGTAGCGATCGTGTTCGGTTGCTTCTCAGCCGGAAGGAACACTCCTTCGGTCACTACCCGCCGGCCCAGAAGCCGGCGAATGACTTGCCGCCGGGAAAATCGAGACTTGGAATCCGCAAGCGGGAGATTGATCGTGACGCAGTTCCTCCCGGAGCTGCCGCCGGGCTCGCGCCTCGCTTCCCCCTCCGAGCAAAGCAAGCCAACTCCTGCTTCGGCCCAGGACCGATTCGAGAGGTGGCCGGATACCTGCACTCGTACATCGGACCAACGGGTCGGATCCGCGTCGAATTCGTCCATTGAGACGACAGGAGCGCCATCCCGAAGACTTCCGACGCCTCGGCAGCTCTGTTCGGCAGCCGATGCCGGCCCGGCTCCCAGGCCTCCGAGAGCAGTGATGAGGGCCGTTCCGGCCAGGAGCCTTCTCAAGCGATGCCCGGTCATAGATGCCCGTGCCGGCTAGTCCTTGAGAGTCGCCCCGACCAAACCTCGAGGAGTCCGGATGCGCCGAAGCTGCTCCCAAGGCTTATCGACCGTTGACCAGCTCTCGCCGACAACCCTTCGCACCTCACCCTTTGCTGTCCTGTAGTAGATGCTTCCCTCGACAACGAGGAGTGCCGACGTTGGAGAGTCGTCGATGAGCGACCACGAAGTTTGGTCCCAGCGAAAGAGTCCTAGGCTGGTCGAGAACAAGAACTCGCGAGCCGACTCCGCTTCGAAGTCTTGAACGATCGCACTCCTGCCACCGGATGTCGGTTCGGTGAACTCGAGTCGTGCGTAGCGCTCGCCCGGACTTCGAACCCAAATCGAGCCATCGTCCTGGCCCAGACAGGCAATCTGGCCAGGAGCGAACTCGTGAGACACTTGACCTAGTTCGCAAAGGAACATGAGCGCGGCTTCAGTAGAGCATTGCGGCGCGGAATGCGAGTCCACCCTCTTCGCCGGGCACGTCCGATTGTTAGCCTGAGCTTCTCGTCGGATCTCAACGAACACACTCTGAGCAGAATCAGCGCCAACCGGTTCGGGAAGTAACCTGCCGGCCGAGGTCTCCAGGAGTTCCGGACCAGTGCCGTTCCACCGATATAGAGTATCTCCGTACTGTAGGAAGACGCTTGTTTTCGAGAGGACGGCCGCATCAGTTAGGTCCTCAAGGTCGAAACCGCTAGGGATACCGTAACGAATCGGCGTCGGATTCGTTGCGGAGTCCCAGTCTTCGTCGATCCAAATGACCGGGCCCCACGGATCGAAGCAAGCAAACGGAATCGTTGTGTCCAGGAGACAGTCCCTCAGACGCTTCTCAGACAGAACTTCTCTCTGGTGCTCCAGGCAGAAGGCCTCGCTGCCCTGATCGACAACATGGACGCTCGAGACGAAATCCAGATAGCCCGCGTAGACATCGAGTGTCCCAGGCGCCCGCTCCTTTCCTGAGCCGTGCTCAAATCTTCCGACGACCCTGACGACTCTTCCCTCCATCGCCCTCAGGGCCCGGAGGGCTTCGGGCCAACGTCCGAGCGCGTCAACGTCAAAGGAAAGCAGGATGCACTCGTTTGCTATCGCAACTGTAGTTGCGTCAGGGCACAAAGATACTCGACGACCGTATCCGACCTCACCGAGGAACCCTTCGATCGAAACAATGCTTCGATCGAAATCGTTTCCTGCGCGAGTGATCTTGCCGACTCTTATCTGCGGGACGGACGGCGTCGGCAGGCCTATTCCTAGGCAAGGTGTACTATTCGCTGGCGCACCAGACCCCCAGATCAGAGTGGCCGTCAGCGTGACGACTGAAAGGTTGTTTCTCAATAGTTGGCCGCTCCCTCGTAATCACAGTTTCCGTTGCTACCTGTCCAGCCGGGCAGCTTGTTTAGACGAGACGAGAAGACCGCTCGAGGCTTGCTTCCCTCTATTGGCACATAGACGGTGAACTGGCCACCAGATCCCCGTCTTGAGTCGAGGATGATATGTGGGATACCGCGCTGATCACCGCTTGACAAGGCAGCTGTATCTCCTGGGCCCAGGTGAGTACCATCGGGTTGCGTATGCCATCCAAAGACGGCTCCGGGTGGGGCAGGGCCAATAGACACGTGTCTTGAACCCTGGTTGCCTGTCATCCGACGAGCTAGATCACCAAACGAATTGCGGACAAGGTGGCCACCGAATTCGAGTCCAGTGCTGGTGGCCTTGGTGAGGCCGCACCTTAGGTAGCTGACGGTGTCAGGACCGGTCAGACTGTCGAATGCCGTCCGTAGGCCGTTCGCAAAAGTCGGCTTGTAAGCCGCAGGGCCGTGAGGTGGGGTTGTCTGAAAGTTCTGACTTAGGTACCGGCAGAAGAGAGTATTTCTATTCTGAGCAATCGAGCAGTAGGCCGGTATCGGTGAATCATCGGTAGCGTCTGTCTTGTCCTTAATGGTCGCGCACAGCTTGGGGTTGTCCGCGCAGTCGTCCGCATCGGGAAGGTCACCGTCTCCGGAATCATCCCCGGAGTCGTCCTCGGGATCGTCCGGATCCCTCCCATCGGGATCGTTGTACCGCACCGGGTTCCCCCACGCGTAGGCGTACCGGTTCAGCGTCTGCAACCGCTCCGCCCGTCCCCTTTCCGGGTCGCAGCTGAGGAACCTCCCCAGGTGCGGGGAGTAGTACCTGGCCAGCATGTAGTCCAAGTCGTCGTCGGAGCCGGCGAAGTTCTCGTTGCGCTCGTGGAGGGTGTATTTGTGGGTCTCGTCTTTTGGCGGCCTCGGTGTTGTCAGGGCTCTTCAAGACCGCCACCCGCCGGTCTTCGACGTCGTAGAGGTAGGTGCCGCCGCCGTTCTGGCCGCCGTTGAACTGGACCAGCGACCCCAGGGCGTCCCAGGTGTAGGTGTTGCCGGCCCAGGAGGTGAGGTTGCCGGCGGCGTCGTAGGTGGCGACGGACAGCCGGTTGGTCGAGGGCACGACTCCGATCGAACGGGTGGTTACTCCACCGCCACCATCGGTGTGGGCGATCTGGGTGATGTTGCCGAAGGCGTCGTAGGTGTAGTCCTGGCGCTCGCCGCCGGCGGTGCCGGACAGAAGCCGCGAGGACTGGTCGTAGGTGTACTTGTCGGCGCCGATGGATTTCAAGTTGCCGGAGCCGTCGTAGGCCATGGTCCCGGAGTCCCAGGAGGCTCCGGTGGAGGGGGAGGAGGCGTGGAAACGGTTGAGACGGTCGGGCGAGGCCGGGTCGGAGTCGCGGCCGTCGGTGACGGTGTTGACCCGGGGCATCTGGTTCCAGGCGCCCGAGGGATGGTAGGTGATGGTGTTGGTCCAGCCTGGAACCTGGCGCAGAAGGCCCTGTTCGTAGGTGTAGGAGACGGTGCGGGCGGGCTCGGGAGTGCCCGGGCAGGCAAAGCCTGCGTCACAAGTGGGGTAGGTCACCGAGCCGATGGCGCCGCCGTCGGTGTAGGCGTACGCCGAGGTGTATTGATAGGGACCTCGGGCGAAGCTCGTGGTCTTGGCCGAGGGCGCTCCGGCGGTGCCGGAGTAGTCGTAGAGGTCGGTCACCCAGGCGTCCGTCTCGGTCGCGTTCCAGGGGAGGGTGACGTAGTTGTGCCGGGTGGCTTGGGCGAGCTTGCCCGCGCCGCGGCCCGAAGCGGTGTCGTAGACGTACTCCTTCAAGGGCCGGTCGGCGTTGTTCTTGTCGACGAGGTCGCGGTGCTCGTGGTGTGAAATTCGAAGGCTTGGGCATCAATGGTCAAGGCTCCAAACCGCTACCCAGATGCATCGCGCTGTTGACGAACACGGGGGTCGTCCGCATGGTCGCGCCTGCCCTTCGACGCCTTCTAGTCCTCGTAAGTTTCTCGGGGCTCTCGACAACGCTCAGAGTCCGGATCAGGATCACGTGGTGGGGCAAACCACTGCTCTGACCAGTCGGTACCGCTCCTGTCGAGTCGAACGACAGCGTTGACAAGCCCCAGCCAGATCTCGGTTTCAGACCTCGCCAGCATCGAAATCGGCGCAATCGAGCCTCTGAATTCATGCAGGCGTTCGATCCCACCGTCCCGATAGCGATGTAACGCAGTCGGCGAGGCGAATAGAAGGGATCCATCGTTCTGGACGGAAGACGCGTAGACGCCGTCGCATTTCAGGGTTTCCCGAACCTCCCAACGATCGCCGGCCTTGTGAAGGCGCCAGAGACACGGAGCGAGCCGTACCTGACCTTCAAAGCGAACTCGGCTTGCACCTCTGGAGACCGCAACAACTTCGTGACCTAGATCCAGAAGATCGTTCACAGGATCGCTGTCGGCAAAGAGTGGGTAGGACTGCTTTCCGGCAGGGTCGAAGAACCACAGTCCTCCTCCCCATTCGCCCATATCGAAGCCGAGGAGGAATCCGTTGTCGACCCTGAGGGCGATTCGTTCACCCTCCCGGCCTCGCCGCAGCGGTACCCAGAAGGGCACTTCGTCTCCACGCCTCTCCGGCTTTGGGCTTGCGGCTACGATGTGATCGTTCTCTTCCCGGAGCGACCACTGACCGAGGAGCCAGCCTGGGACTTCCCCTGGATCAAGGGTAGGTCGTTCGACCGGCTCCCAGGCTTCCAAGGGAAGCTCCCAGTTTCGGCGGCGTGCTTGCACCAACCTGGCGCCGGAGTCATCGACCAGCCACTCTTCTTCGTGCTCCTTGAACTCGGTAAGCACCCCGATTCCTTCTCCATTTGGATTCAAGAAGACATGCGCGAGATGCCGCCCTTCGAAGCTCCAGACCTGCCGCTTTTGACCGGCTCCGGATATGGAGTAGAGAGACTCCGCCGAAACACTCTCTTCGACGCTGCTCTGAGAATAGAAGACGAGACCGGGACGCCGAAACAACTCACGGACACCTGTCGATTCCAGCAGAGACAAATCCGGAGCACTCCAGTCCCAAGAGAACAGGCTTCCATCGCGGAAAAGCAAGAGCACCAGGCCGGCATTCTCGGAAGCAAGTGCTTCGATTTGAATGAGGTCGTCGGACGATCGCCCTGGTGGCATTGGGAGCTTCGTCCCGTGCCACCCTAGCTCCTGGCAGCCATACCGTCTGGGTTTGCGTTCCTTCCAGAGAATGGGTCGACCCTGACCATCGACGCACACCGACAGCCGCCCCTCCTTGGCCTGGAAGGAAGCCGACAGCGCCATGGCGCTGCAGGGATCTTCGTCGGACCGACACGAGCCCGGCCACTCGAGCTGCTGCCCTGCGACCGATTGAGAAATCGCTATTTCGATCAGGCAGACAAGAACACACAGTACAACGGCTGAGGATGCCGCAGTGATGTCGAGGCCATCCCGAGCCACGGTTCGATGCACTTGGCTCACCCGCACGGATCGAAAGCACCCAGCGACGCTTGAAAACCGGCAGGCAGGGACGAGCGACCACTCGGGTTCGGTCGAATCGCCTGGTATGCGAACCACTCTCGTTCTGATACATCATAGAGGAACCCTACTGCCTGCATGTCCCAAGAGCCTTCCCAGTCGGCGTCGGATGGTGAGTTACTCCCAGTTAGGTGGGAATGGATCTCATACGCCCAACGTCTGCCGGCGGGCAGATCGTACTCGATGGATCCTCTGGTAGCCCTCGCATTATTGCTGTCAAAAAAGTGAGGAGACGTTGCGGCTACACCGTTTATGAAGCCACGATGTTCCATTGCAAGAGCCACTTCAGTACTGGAGCTGTTGGCCATCGTCTGAAACTTGCACAGCGCTTTCTGGTCTCGATCCAAGATGTGAGCAGCTTGCTTTTGAGTCATCGCACCCCAGTTCTTCTGTTCATTGTCGAACTCCTCGTCTCTTACGCGAAAATCGCGATAATCCCCAGCCTCACGGCACCGAAGGTAGTCGTATCTGAATGGATCGGAACAGGAGTCAACCGATCTACCATCACTTCCGGGCAGTGTAGTCCCGCCCCTGGGTAATTCCGGAAGCAGATCGGGTTCGTCTGTCACTTTGATTGATCCATCAATCTGCGGACAGTCCTTACCTTCTAGGCCGACGAAATCCCCACGATCGTCTAGAATCACCTCGCAACTTCCCGTCGGATCTATTCGTGAAAGAGGATTGCCGGAAACATAGGCATACCGGTTCAGCGTCTGCAACCGCTCCGCCCGTCCCCTTTCCGGGTCGCAGCTTAGGAACCGCCCGAGATGCGGGGAGTAGTAGCGAGCGAGCATGTAGTCGAGGTCGTCGTCGGTGCCGGCGAAGTTCTCGTCGCGCTCGTGGAGGGTGTATTTGTGGGTCTCGTCGGAGGCGGTGTCGGTGACCATCTCGCCGTAGGGGAGGTAGGTCCGCCGGCCCACTTCGGAGCCTGATGCGTCGGTGATCAAGCGCGGGCTCCCCAGGTGGTCGCGGTGGTAGTGCCGGATGTCTTCGCCTCCTGCGCCATCGGTCTTGACGGATGCAAGGAGGTTGCCGGCGGCGTAGAGGTAGTCCTTCTGCCAGGCCCGGGTGGCCGGGCTGTCGAGTCCGGTCACGGTGAACTCGCGCAGGGTCTGGCCGGCCAGGCTCCGGACGATGTAGGTCTCGTCTTTGGCGGCCTCGGTGTTGTCAGGGCTTTTCAAGACCGCCACCCGCCGGTCTTCGACGTCGTAGAGGTAGGTGCCGCCGCCGTTCTGGCCGCCGTTGAACTGGACCAGCGACCCCAGGGCGTCCCAGGTGTAGGTGTTGCCGGCCCAGGAGGTGAGGTTGCCGGCCGCGTCGTAGGTGGCGACGGACAACCGGTTGGTCGAGGGCACGACCCCGATGGAGCGGGTGGTGACTCCACCACCACCATCGGTGTGGGCGATCTGGGTGATGTTGCCGAAGGCGTCGTAGGTGTAGTCCTGGCGCTCGCCGCCGGCGGTGCCGGAGAGGAGCCGCGAGGATTGATCGTAGGTGTACTTGTCGGCGCCGATGGATTTCAAGTTACCGGAGCCGTCGTAGGCCATGGGCCCGGAGTCCCAGGAGGCTCCGGTGGAGGGCGAGGAGGCGTGGAAGCGGTTCAAGCGATCGGGTGAAGCCGGGTCGGAGTCGCGGCCGTCGGTGACGGTGTTGACCCGGGGCATCTGGTTCCAGGCGCCCGAGGGATGGTAGGTGATGGTGTTGGTCCAGCCTGGAACCTGGCGCAGAAGGCCCTGTTCGTAGGTGTAGGAGACGGTGCGGGCGGGCTCGGGAGTGCCCGGGCAGGCAAAGCCCGCGTCACAGGTGGGGTAGGTCACGGAAGCAATGGCGCCGCCGTCGGTGTAGGTGAAGGCCGAGGTGTATTGATAGGGACCTCGGGCGAAGCTCGTGGTCTTGGCCGACGGCGCTCCGGCGGTGCCGGAGTAGTCGTAGAGGTCGGTAACCCAGGCGTCGGTCTCGGCCGCGTCCCAGGGGAGGGTGACGTAGTTGTGCCGGGTGGCTTGGGCGAGCTTGCCGGCGCCGCGGCCCGGGGCCGTGTCGTAGACGTACTCTTTCAAGGGCCGGTCGGCGTTGTTCTTGTCGACGACGGCGAGTACCCGCCCCAGAGAGTCGTAGCTATAGCCGAGATGATTCGGGCCATCGACCATACGGCCGGGTTTGCCCGAGGGATCGTAGTCGTAGTAGAAGACCGAGCCGTTGCCAGACGGGCCTTTCTCGGGATGTTTCTCGCGCAGCAAGAAGCCCCGGTGGTCATAGATGAACTCCCGCGCCTGGAGGACGTTCGTATCGGCTGCCTTCGAATGAAGCTTGCCCAGCGTGCCGCTGCCGTTGTACCGGTAGTACGTGATCTGGTTCAAGCCGCTAATGAGGCCCAGGTCTCGAACGTTGTCCAGCCGTCCGAACGAGTCCCGGATGACCCTGCGTCCGACCTGGCTTTCCGCCGTCTCCGAGGTCGCCACGTAGGTCGTCGCCTCTTGGCGGCGGTCACCCATGTAGGTGTAGAAGACGTCATGCGCCGAGCCCTCGGGCGGCCGGACATGGGTCGGTCGGCCGAAGGCGTCCCGGGCGAGGGTCTGGGTGACTTTGGTGAAGTCTCCCCAGGCCGAGACCGAAAACACCGCTCCCGAGGCGTCGTACAGGGTCTCGCGCTCCACCCAGCCGTGGTCGGGCACCATCTTGCGCTCTCGCCAGGCGCGGCCGAAGTCGTCGAACCAGCCCTCGGAGCGCTTGAGCTCGGTGGTGCCGTCCGCGGCGTACTGGACCGTGGTCTGGGTCGCCGGTGAGCCCGCGGCGGCGTTGGTGTAGGGATGCGAGTGATGACCTACCGTTCTTGTCTCCGACCTCGTTCTGAAATTGGGCCGATCCAGCGCCCAGAACTTGTTATCAAAGACAACTCCAACTCTTTCGATTCTCGAAGTCGAAAAAAGATCACTTCATCGGTATCGGAAGACCATACCGTTTCCGCGAGACCCGTGGCATTAACTCGTTCGATCGAGTTACTCACCACGGTCCGCATCGGGCTCATGTCGCGGACCCGGTAGTATATCCACTCGTCACGGTCGTAGGTCAGCAGGTCCACAAACCTACTCCGAACGAACTGGACAGACGAACCGTCAAAGGAGAACAGATCGCCCGTGTGAAGCGTAAAGAAAAAGTAGTTCTCGTCGGCTACTGATAGCTCGACGACATCTCGAGGCGAGAACGGCCTTGGCACAGCGAAGGGGAGCTTTGTCGAGGGACTGTCCGTCGCCTGGTTCTCGAACCCCAGTAGACTGTCGATTCGCCAGACGATTGGCCTTGCCAGGTCTATGCAGTAGCCTTCTTCAGGGCCGCGATTTGCTCGGGCTAGAGAGCACAATGGTCTATCGCTTCCAATCGGCAGCGATCGCTCCTCCCACGCGCTTGAGACGCTTGGTACCGAGACCCCAATGCAGTACGCAGCAGCCGGGGGAGCAGAAAGAAGCTGAATTCCAAACACATCCCGGATGGAGCCAACGTATTCCCGGCCCAGAATCCGCTCCATCCAGGACAGCGGCGTCACTGCTAGGGTACCGGCGACCTCCACCTCGTGCCCTGCCCACTGCCGCAAGATCCGATCCCCCTCCGAAGCCGGAATCCCAATGTTCCTCCAATCTATGTTGAGTTGGAAGCAATCAGACAACAGCGGAGGTCGACTCCGACTGAGACCATAGCCAGGAGGGCACAAGGCCGTAAAGCTCGGACCCAAGAATAGCTCGCCGGACGTTCGTACTATCAGATTCCGGTCTTCGGTCTCCAGGCTAGAAAACTCGAGCCAAGTCGCACCTTCCGTCGCTCCCAGGGAACTGCAGAGTTCGTTCGCGAAAAGCGGAACGGAACCTGCAATGACAGCTGCAGCTAGGTAAGCCTTCATCATGAGCCTGACGCGCTATCCCTTGCCAGGCCATCGCAGTCAGCTTGCGAGAAATCGCCAGGGGAAAGTCCCAATTCCGACCAGGACTTGCTATCTTGTTTTCCGTCGCTGCCTTCGCGATTGCCAGGCACAAAAACTACCCCGTCGGGGGTCGCGATCAACTTCGGGACCCCGTTGTAGTAATCCTCCCTGGAGGGGTTGGGGTCCGTGGGATGAACATGGAACGACCAGCTTTGCCTGAAACGGCTGCCCATGTTCAGGACTTCACCGTTTGGCGCGACAAATATGCTCGAAAAATCTCCCCGATGTCCAACGTAGAAACCATGTTCTCTTCTCTCTCCTTTAGCGGTCGCCTCATTCGTCAGCCCTACGGCACACTTTACGTGCTTGAGCGCCTCCGGGTCGTCCAGGGTCTCAAAAGGTCTATGTTGATCCAGCCTCGGCGCTGATCCTCGTCGCAACCCCAATGCATCACGGATCTTGGCTAGGGCCTGATCCAGCCCATCGTTGCCCCAGAAACCTGAAAAATGGAGCGGATGGTATCTTGCGACTACATCGAGATGGTCGGAGAAGATATCGATCGGGCCGTCGTTCCCCACGCTTCCCGAATCACCATTCTCTACGCGATCATCAGGCTCAGCAGTCTTCCCTTTCGCATCGCCCTTCTTTGGTTTTCGGCCATCCGGATCCACATGCTTCACCGGGTTCCCCACGCGTACGCATACCGGTTCAGCGTCTGCAACCGCTCCGCCCGTCCCCTCTCCGGATCGCAGCTTAGGAATCTTCCCAGGTGCGGGGAGTAGTACCTGGCCAGCATGTAGTCCAAGTCGTCGTCGGTGCCGGCGAAGTTTTCGTCGCGCTCGTGAAGGGTGTATTTGTGGGTCTCGTCGGAGGCGGTGTCGGTGACCATCTCGCCGTAGGGGAGGTAGGTCCGCCGGCCCACTTCGGAGCCTGATGCGTCGGTAATCAAGCGCGGGCTCCCCAGGTGGTCGCGGTGGTAGTGCCGGATGTCTTCCCCTCCTGCGCCATCGGTCTTGACGGATGCAAGGAGGTTGCCGGCGGCAGACGTTCGTGAGCTTCCTGGCGATCGCCAAGGGTCAAACGCCGCACTCCCAGCCCATGAGGGACGCAAAGCCGCACACGACTAGCGCCATCACGAGTGGAGGAGCTGCCCAAACCGGAAGAATCCAGATCACCAAGTCAGCCGAGTCCCTTCCGGCGGTCCGAGCACGCTCTTCAATGAACCACCCAAGGATGACCGAAGTGAGTGCGGCTACCCCCAGCGACCCCCATGCGATTAGGTTGCTGACTTCGTTGCCCGGCCTGAAGCCCTGAAAACAGAAAACAAACTGTAGTGGCCAGAACCACCAACCTCCAATCAGCCACCAGAGAACATGCACCGCAAGTGGTCCAAGGACCAGCGGGTTGCCGAGTAGTCGTTGGAAAGGGGAGGTACGGCTCATTCCGGAGCGAAAGCCTAGAACGCGTATGTGATGTGGGTCGGCGACGTGACGCTAACGCTATAGGAATAGCCTGCATACCCGCCCAGCTCTCTGAGATACCAAAAGGCGCTTTCCCAGTCGTAACCAAAGGGAGAACCGTTGCCGCCGCCGGGCCCCGATCGATCAGCACCGCCCCACCCCCAGCCATTTCCGGTCTTACAGGCGTCAGGCTCCGCCTCGTGATCCTGCTTAGAGCCGCCATTCCCAAGGCCTGAGAGACGCACAGCGGTGTTGACGAAAGCTACAATTTCGCTATCGATATCGGTATGGGCCATGTCATCGACAGCGATGTTATGAACGTTGCTGCCTTGCAGTTGGACATCGAACGGAATTCCCATGATCGAGTCGCCTGTATAGAAGTTCCAAGTCTGGATGCCCCCTGGCACGTGGTTGTCCTGACCGAAGTTCGGAGGGTCAATGGACACGAAGAGATCGACACGCGTACCGTTCTGGTGAAGCTGCCGCACGAGTTCGAGGCCTTTGCGAGCTCCTTCACTGTGCCCAACGATAACTACCGGCTGATTTGGGTCGGCCTGTAGCTCCTGCTCAACCCAGGCCCCGCCGTTTACCCAATCACCGTGAGCGAGCTTCTTGCTCGGTCCGAGTCCCTTCATCGTTCCGCATTTCTCAAGCTCGTCGAGGCCGACGCTTTTTGCGTCGCTGCTTACCACGCCGCCCGCAAGGTATAGCGCGAGACGTCCGTCTGGGTCAGCGTATGCGATTGGGTTTGAGATCGAATAAGTATAGCGATTCAATGTCTGCAAACGCGTCGAGTCTCCCCTCTCTGGATCAACAGAATGAAACCGCCCCAGATGCGGGGAGTAGTACCTCGCCAGCATGTAGTCGAGATCGTCGTCGGTGCCCGGCCCGTTCTCGTCCCTCTGGTGCATCGTGTACTTCATGATCTCGTCGTTCTGACTGGGATCCGTGACTTCCTCGCCGTAGGGCAGATACTGATGCGCTCCAAGGACTGCGCCGCTTCCATCGGTGATCAGTCGAGGACTCTCTAGATGGTCCTTGTGGTAGTGGCGGATTGTGCCATCCGCGCGCACTGAACCGATTAACACGGTGCCGTCAAAGACATAGTCCTTCGACCACGATCTTGTGGCAGGCGAATCGATCCCGGTAACGAGGAACTCACGTAAGTTCCGGCCACCGGGGCTCCGGACGATGTAGGTCTCGTCTTTCGCGGCCGCGGTGTTGTCAGGGCTTTTCAAGACGGCGACCCGCCGGTCTTCGACGTCGTAGAGGTAGGTGCCGCCGCCGTTCTGGCCGCCGTTGAACTGGACCAGCGATCCCAGGGCGTCCCAGGTGTAGGTGTTGCCGGCCCAGGAGGTGAGGTTGCCGGCCGCGTCGTAGGTGGCGACGGACAACCGGTTGGTCGAGGGCACGACCCCGATGGAGCGGGTGGTCAGGGTGTCGCCGGCATCGGTATGGGCGATCTGGGTGATGTTGCCGAAGGCGTCGTAGGTGTAGTCCTGGCGCTCGCCGCCGGCGGTGCCGGAGAGGAGGCGCGAGGACTGATCGTAGGTGTAGGTGTCGGCGCTGATGGATTTCAAGTTGCCCGAGCCATCGCCATCAGTCCAATCGAAACCGATTTCCTTACCGCGGTTCGCCGGCGCGTATTGAACATCCGAGTACTTCGGGCGACAGAATCCACGCCAAGTAGGTCCCACCCCTTTCGAAAACGTCAACTACTGATTAGTTCTTGCGAAAAGGATGGAACCTCTCTCTGGAGGGGAACTCCCATGACACGAGCCGCTCTACTCGCTGTTGTGGCTGTCCTGGTCGGCGCATGCGGCTCGGGAAGCGACAGTCCCACTGCGCCGAGGGTTGACCCGCCCACCGGAACGCCCACCTCACAGAACCAACTGGCCGTCATCGTTGATATGCGATCCAGCAAAGCTACCAAGCCTCGATTCGACCTCTTCATCGACGGTCAGTTCGTCGGACGAATCGACTATCGCCAAACAACCACCGACTGCAAGGGAACGTTCTTCGGCCGATGCTTTGTAGGTGGAAGCATCCGTGGAGTGCGGTCAGGCAAGCACCGCGTCCGCGTTGACTTGGTTGCTCAGAGCGGACCTATCTCGAACTGGGAACTCATAGGCACGGTGCAGGTCACTGCGGTGAACCCTACGGTGGTCACCAACATTAGGCTGCCATCACGCAGCCGACGGCTCACACCCGGGAATCGGGTGGTGTGGGGCTTTGATGTGGATCTCTAAAGAGGGGCTCTCTCAAGTCCGTCACGAGGGCGACCCATATTCGCACCTTCAATCTTCCGAGGAGCGGGGACAGAGGATGCCTGCCGATTCAGTTTCATCAGGAACCGACAATTACGACGAAAAGCAATCGGCCCTGAAGGGTCCGCCTTGAACATGTTAGCGGGAGTCCTTCAGGGCCTCAACACGATTCCCCTAGGCCTCTTGGCCTTTACGAAAGAACTGCGGCGCTTTGTTTCGCCTCATGCCTTCCAAGGTGGGGACTTCCTCAATTTGTCGGGCTCATGTCCAGCCCTATTTGCTGCACAGGAGGTACGAGTCGTGTTCGGGCGCTTGGTTTCGAACTCCACTGCGCCTTTCGCGCACTGGCGATCCGGAATCTCCTTCCCGTTTTTACCCCCTTGACCTCACGAGGAGGGTGACGAAAACGCCGGTGCTTGCACCGATGACTTCGGACACTTTGAATATCCTCCTGACCAGCACCCAGACTAACCCAATACTAGGCCGTCCTCGTCTGGCGGTCTTTATATCGGAACGCCACCGAAGTCGAAATTATTCCCGGTCGCCAAGAGCACTGTTCGGGATGTCAGTAGTTTCTAGCATTTGACCTGACCCCCGTTTCCGCGCAGTGTTTGTGAGAGTTTCCGGCGGTTCATAGTCGTTCTTGACGCGGCGCTGAGGTCGCTGGAAGTGACCGAAGCGCCGCCCTTTGTACAAACTCCCTGGGCGGTAGGTTCCCGAGCGACGAGTGGGGCCGCACCTGGTTGTAGTCTCGTCGCCAGAGCTCGATCTCCCGGCGCGCGTCGCGCAAGCTCGTAAACCAGCACTGGTTCAGGCACTCGTCACGAAACTTGCCGTTGAAGCTCTCGACGAAACAGTTCTCGATCGGTTTCCCCGGCCGAATGAAATCGAGTTGGATGCCTCGTTCATAGGCCCAGACGTCGAGAGCGCGGCCGGCAAACTCGGGCCCATTGTCCATCACCAAGCTCTGTGGCTTGCCGCGATCCGCAATCACGCTGTCGAGCACACACGCCACTCGCTCGCGCGACAGAGACGTGTCGACCTCGATCGCCACGCACTCGCGACTGAAGTCATCGACCACGTTGAGGGTCCGAAAGGTGCGACCCGCACCCAGGCTGTCCGCCATGAAATCCATCGACCAGCGCTCGTTCACCCGCTCGGGCACGACCTTCGGCAGACGAGCCGTCTGCGCTACGCGCTTGCGCTTCTTGCGCCGCACAGAGAGCCTCTCCTCCCGGTACATCCGCTGGATCCGCTTGTGGTTGACCCGGAAGCCCTCGCGCACCAGGAGCACATGGAGACGCCGGTAACCAAACCGTGGACGCTCGGCTGCGAGCTTCACGAGCCGGCTCCGTAGCCCCTCGGGCTCCTGCCGGCACGACTGGTACCGGTACGTCGACTCCGACAGTTGCAAGGCCCGGCACGCCCGAGCCGGTACCGATGTGATAACGAATCACTGAGGCCTTAGGTGTGGACCCCGCCAGGTCGGCTTGTGCCGCCCGTCGCGGACCTCGAGGAACATGATTGTTGCGACATCCTCAAGGTGACCAGAGAGTCCGACCGGGCCTTCTGTCGAAAATCGACCCTCGATCTCTACGTACTCCAAATTGGATTCAGCCAGACCGTCCATCTCCGCCAAGAAAGCCTCGAGGTCGCCGTGCCATTCTTCGGATTTTCCTAAGGAGAGACCAATACAAAAATCGGGCAGGATCAACTCTGCATGCTCTCGAGAAACGCAGAGCCTGTTCGCGCCACTCTCGATCATCAGAGTCCCTGTGAGTCGAACTCGTTTCCTGTCAAAGGCTTCAGGAGCCACCAAGATTTCCAGCAAGCGATGACCGTTGGCTCGCTTGGAGGTGCGGGCGAGCCGACCAGGATCTGAGGCGTGATCCAAGTTCAGGTCTGGTTTCTGGGAATTCCATTCCTGTTGAAGAGGACCCTCCGCCTCAAGCAGACGGACTTTCTCGATCCTCTCGAGGCGATGTCCCCGTGACGCTGGTTTGGCTACGAACATTCCCAGGATTTCCACGTACTCAAGGTTGGCCTGCGACACGGAAACTGCCTCTTCGCCGAATTGCGCCGCTCCTTTCGGCGAAGCACGCTGGTGAATCTCCAAGTCCAAACAGTAGTCCCCGAGCGCAAGGTGCGCGTGTTCACGGGTTAGACACAGGCGATTGGTCCCGCCTTCGAGAACCAGGACACCGGTAAGCAGGACTCGCTGTCCTTCGAATTTCTGAGGTTCTACGAGCAACTGCACTAAGCCCGGTGTCTTCAAGTGCTCACCACCTCTCAGGAGCGGGGAGCCGGAGAGAAGAGCTAAGAACAAGAAGAGATGCATGACTAGAGATCTCCTAGGAGATCACCGGGGCCAGTGCCTCCAGTCAGACTATCGCAGGCGCCCTGATCGACCGGCAATGGCACGCCGCCGAGGTTGATACCGGACTTCGGTAGTCCGTCCCCTGCTAGGAAGACGGTGACGTCACCCACTTGGTTTCCGCTAATCGAAATATTGAACACGGGAATGCCTCCCAGACGCCTCGAGAGTTCTCGATCACCCGCCGTTACTCCGGATCCGGTGTGGTGAGTATGTACATACAGCAGGTTCCCGGTGGGAGGCGCGTCGAAAGTGACGCCTTGGAAATCACCACTTGTTCCAACGTAGTGTCCTATTGGCTGGTTGTCGGTTGTGCGCTTGTCGTCACGGAGCAGTCCACCCCATTCCACCCTTGCTCCGTCGTTCAGATCCTTGTGAGCGACGCAGCCGAAAAGATTTGCCTCCCGATCTATCACTCGCAGTGCAATAGAAGTGAGAAGTGCGATCTTGTTACCGCCCCCTACCTGTTCATTGCGTTTTCTCAGCTCTCTGTCTAAGCCACCGCTTCCTCCGAAGAATCCCGAGAAATGAAGTGGGTGGAATTTCCCGACTACGTCGATATAGCCAGAAAAGATATCGATTGGATCGTCACCACCGCTGCCCCCTGAATCACCATTCTCTACGCGATCATCAGGCTCAGCAGTCTTCCCTTTCGCATCGCCCTTCTTTGGTTTCCTCCCATCCGGATCCACATGCTTCACCGGATTCCCCCACGCATACGCATACCGATTCAGCGTCTGTAACCGCTCCGCCCGTCCCCTCTCGGGATCGCAGCTTAGGAAGCGCCCGAGGTGCGGGGAGTAGTAGCGGGCCAGCATGTAGTCGAGGTCGTCGTCGGTGCCGGCGAAGTTCTCGTCCCGTTCGTGGAGGGTGTATTTGTGGGACTCGTCGGAGGCGGTGTCGGTCACCATCTCGCCGTAGGGCAGGTAGGTCCGCCGGCCCACCTCGGAGCCTGACGCGTCGGTAATCAAGCGCGGGCTCCCCAGGTGGTCGCGGTGGTAGTGCCGGATGTCTTCGCCTCCTGCGCCATCGGTCTTGACGGATGCAAGGAGGTTGCCGGCAGCGTATAGGTAGTCCTTCTGCCAGGCCCGGGTGGCGGGGCTGTCGATCCCGGTGACGGTGAACTCGCGCAGGGTCTGGCCCGCCAGGCTCCGGAGGATGTAGGTCTCGTCTTTGGCGGCCGCGGAGTTGTCGGGGCTCTTCAAGACCGCCACGCGGCGGTCTTCGACGTCGTAGAGGTAGGTGCCGCCGCCGTTCTGGCCGCCGTTGAACTGGACCAGCGATCCCAGGGCGTCCCAGGTGTAGGTGTTACCGGCCCAGGAGGTGAGGTTGCCGGCTGCGTCGTAGGTGGCGACGGACAACCGGTTGGTCGAGGGCACGACCCCGATGGAGCGGGTGGTCGTTGCGCCACCGGCATCGGTATGGGCGATCTGGGTGATGTTGCCGAAGGCGTCGTAGGTGTAGTCCTGGCGCTCGCCGCCGGCGGTGCCGGAGAGGAGGCGCGAGGATTGATCGTAGGTGTAGGTGTCGGCGCCGATGGACTTCAAGTTGCCCGAGCCATCGTAGGCCATGGTTCCGGAGTCCCAGGAGGCTCCGGTGGAAGGCGAGGAGGCGTGGAAGCGGTTGAGACGGTCGGGTGAGGCCGGGTCGGAGTCGCGGCCGTCGGTAACGGTGTTGACCCGGGGCATCTGGCTCCAGGCGCCCGTCGGATGGTAGGTGATGGTATTGGTCCAGCCCGGGACCTGGCGGAGCAGCCCCTGCTCGTAGGTGTAGGAGACGGTGCGGGCGGGCTCGGGGGTGGCGGGGCAGGCAAAGCCCGCGTCACAGGTCGGATAGGTGACAGAGCCGATGGCGCCGCCGTCGGTGTAGGCGTAGGCCGAGGTGTATTGGTAGGGACCCCGGGCGAAGCTCGTGGTCTTGGCCGAGGGCGCTCCGGCGGTGCCGGAGTAGTCGTAGAGGTCGGTCACCCAGGCGTCGGTCTCGGTCGCGTCCCAGGGGAGGGTGACGTAGTTGTGCCGGGTGGCTTGGGCGAGCTTGCCGGCGCCGCGGCCCGGGGCGGTGTCGTAGACGTACTCCTTCAGTGGCCGGTCGGCGTTGTTCTTGTCGACGACGGCGAGAACGCGTCCCAGGGAGTCGTAGCTATAGCCCAGGTGATTCGGGCCATCGACCATCCGGCCGGGTTTGCCCGAGGGATCGTAGTCGTAATAGAAGACCGAGCCATTGCCGGACGCGCCCTTCTCGGGATGCTTCTCGCGCAGCAGGAAGCCGCGATGTTGTCGGGCTCCTCAGAGACCGCCACGCGCCGGTCGTCGACCTCGTAGAGATAGGTGCCGCCGCTAGGGCAGCGCGACCTTTACCACCCGCGGGCCGGGATCGATCATCAAGTAAAGGGCGCTCGAGTCAGGCGCCCCAGACCAGTCCTCAATCTCTCCGTTCAGCGTTCCTTCCCAAATCGTCGTCTGCTCAAGGTCGCGACTCAGCCGAACAACGCGGGAAAAAAAGCCGCCCTCGACGCTTTGTTGCATCAAATAGAATGCGGCCTCGCCCGCTGTCCAGAGCGAGCGGACCTGCCGGCCGGACAACTGTTCAAGACGGCCTCCGTCCCACAGCCACAACTCCTCGTTGCGGAGCAGAAACACGAGTCGTGACCTATCGATGAGAGCGAGAGACCGGACATCGCGTCCTGAATAGGGTTCGGGCACCGAGAACCTAATCGTCTCGCCAGGGCGCTCAGACCCAGGCGTTCCGAACAGACCGACTTCTGCCCGCCTAGGGTGAAGGTGGACACGAGGGCCATCCCCCAGCCGAAAGGCAGGTCGGTACGTTTTCCTTGCCCAATCGTAGCTAGCCTCTACCGGCGAGGCCTCCAGAGGGCCTATGTAGTCCTCACAGAAAGCTGGTGAAGGAGGCCGTGTCACCGGAACGATCGACCACGCCTCGAGGACCCACGATCCGGCCGCCAAGTGCCCCCGCGTCGGCATCGTAATCCACCCACCTACATCCAAGAGCTCGCCTTCCCATTGGCCAAGTGTCTCGGCGACATGGGGACCTGAGTTGATAGGTTCAACGTCGATCCGAATACAAAGCCCTTCGGCCGCCTTGCCTGGACCAACTCCATCTGCGCACAGCCAGTCGCCTGACGTCTTCACTAGGGTACCTCGGACCACAAGGCCAACGCCCTGCAACACGAAACGCCGTTGTAGGGCTTCGAGCACCGCCACTTGCGAGTCTTGGTCACTGACGAATGGGAATCGCTCACCGGGCAATTGGGACGATTCCAATCGTCCGCAAGCCTCGGCCTTGTCGGGGAACGAATGTTCTATCGACTCAATCGAGCCCCACCGCAGAGCTTGAACGTCCACTAGTGGCGAGTCCTTATCCACCGGAAAGGTGCAGACAAGCCCCTGCTCGGAAGCGACGCACTTTTCATCTGCAAACAAACCGCTCGGAGCGAGCAGAAGAACCGCGGCCCAAATGAGTTTTCTTAAGTTCAAACCGATCTCCTACCACCGCATTTTGAATCCCATGCTCTCGCAGTCCTCAAGGGAACTAGCTTGGGTCCGTCCAAGCCCTTGCCAACCCATTAGGCCTCCCCACAATGTTCCCACCCCGTTCTCCCCGACTCCGAGGAACTCCCATCCACCCCAGGCCGCGAAGGCAATCTCTAGGTCGTCCTGAGAAAGAGTACCGTCCCCCGACGGGTGACCGTGAGCGACGAGCGCGACCTCCGCACCAGGATACTGATCGAAAAGGTTTGTTAGGAAACCTTTGATGTCCGCCGCGCCGACTTGGACACCGGGGTTGTGGGCGATGTTAAGCCTTCCGTTGTGGCGGAAAAGTGCAAAGAACGGCTCCTTTCCCCCGGCGATTGCGGTTGCCTGTCGGAGGCAGTCGAGTAGGCCAACTACCGCGGTTGCCTGCTCGCGAGTGCGGTTCTCGAAGTCTTCAAGTTCCAAGTCGCCGTGCAATTCTTCATTTTCAGTAAACGAATCGCTCGTACAAGTTGGGTCAGCCCGGCGGAGGACTGGGTCATTACAACGGTTGTCCCAGTCCTGTTGAACTCGACATTCTTCGTCGACCTTGGTTTCCGTATATTCCTGTGTCGAACCGTCGGGGAAGATTACTGTTACCTGGGTGGTCGTTGTACACGGATCCCTCCCATCCGGATCCACATTCTTCACCGGATTCCCCCACGCATACGCATACCGATTCAGCGTCTGCAACCGCTCCGCCCGTCCCCTCTCCGGATCACAGCTTAGGAATCTTCCCAGGTGCGGGGAGTAGTACCTGGCCAGCATGTAGTCCAAGTCGTCGTCGGTGCCGGCGAAGTTCTCGTCCCGTTCGTGGAGGGTGTATTTGTGGGTCTCGTCGGAGGCGGTGTCGGTGACCATTTCGCCGTAGGGGAGATAGGTCCGCCGGCCCACCTCGGAGCCTGATGCGTCGGTAATCAAGCGCGGGCTCCCCAGGTGGTCGCGGTGGTAGTGCCGGATGTCTTCGCCTCCTGCGCCATCGGTCTTGACGGATGCAAGGAGGTTGCCGGCGGCGTATAAGTAGTCCTTGGACCAGGCCCGGGTTGCGGGGCTGGTGGGGCCGGTGACGGTGAACTCGCGCAGGGTCTGGCCCGCCAGGCTCCGGACGATGTAGGTCTCGTCTTTCGCGGCCGCGGTGTTGTCAGGGCTTTTCAAGACGGCGACCCGCCGGTCTTCGACGTCGTAGAGGTAGGTGCCGCCGCCGTTCTGGCCGCCGTTGAACTGGACCAGCGACCCCAGGGCGTCCCAGGTGGAGGTGTTGCCGGCAGCCCCCGGCAACGGCCTCGCCGGTAAAGTTTTCGTCGCAGTCGAGGAGGTGTCCGTCAGGCTAGTAGACCAGGTAGACGCGCCAGAAAACGAAGACGGCAAACGACATCTGTACAGCGATGGTTACCGTTGCGACATAGAGCGCCCGCCAGCCGCGTCTTTCATGGAACTCGCGAGCAAGCGTTCGGTAGGCGGAAGCCTGGACCAGAAAGCTTCCAACAAAGAAGGCGACGGTGACAGCCGCAGGCAACTTCACAATGAACCCGTCTTGCATTTCGACCAAGAAGTACGACAAGTACCATCCGACAAGCCATGTCGTGAGTCGTAACGGAGTCATCGCGGGCCAGGGATCCCGTGCCCAGAAACTTGCCAGCAACACGATCTGAAAGATGAGGAGAAAGAACGCCATGAGCGCCGCAACAGCGATTGGCTCCCGAGGTTCGCCTAACCAGTACTGGCTGGAGAACGTGAATGTACCGAGGAGCCCGATACCCAAGTATTGCCATAAGCGCCTACGGCTGGCGAGCGAGCCCTCGGCTCGGCCGGTCTGCCACCAAATCCAGGAAAGGACTAGATGGATCACCAACGGAACGGTAGCCAAGATTGGCGATGAGAACTTAAACAGATAGTCGTCATACCGAACACCGAACGTCAAGAGGCACCATGCAAGCAAGAAGAGATACGCCCAAGCGGGGCGAACGAGTAGTACGAAGATCCCCACCCAAGCCGCAACGGCGACCGGGACCGCTCGCAAACCCAAGGGAACGATCAGCATGCTACTCAGAAGCATGAGGCTAAAGAGGACAACGTGCTCGAGCGCGACCTGACGAAGGTGCGACATGCCACTGCTCCTATGCACCCGAGTTTCCTCTCGGTCGGATTGACAGTCGCCTGAGGGCGTGCTCTCGGATTGCATCAACGTCCATTACACGCTGGGAAGGCTACGGGTTCACCGTTCGGCCCTCGGCCAAAATACGCCCACGCGGCCGAAGCCTCGCCCCGTCCGCCCGTGAGCTTCTGAGTGACCATGGCGATGCCGCCTGCTGAGGATGCGGAGAAGATGGGCGCCGTCCAAAAGTCGGCCCACGCAGCGTCGCCTGCACGACCGAACAGGCTCCCGCTCGTAGTCCGCCCTTTGGGATGCGTGTGAACAGCAAACAAAAGCGTGCCTTGGTGCTCTGGCGCAACATCGATGAACACTCGCTCTGGATCACCCTGGGTCACCGGCTGAGAGAATCGGATTTGGCCACTCGGATCCAAATAGGCGTACATCCCATATTCTGCGAAATTGCCTCCGGAATCATAGGAAACCTGAAGGAGGTGCTGCATGGCGTTTAGTGCGTGCTCCGATTGTGAACCGATCACCCAGTTCCAGGAACCAGCCCACTGTCCCTTGCCCTCAAACGTCTTACATGGCTGTCCATGTTCCTGCATCTGCTGCAGACGGTCCATCAGCGAGAGCTCGACAGGGTCGTCACCGCAGGTGCCCATCTCCACCCCGTCCACCGAGAAATTGCAGGGCTCGCCGGGTAGTCCCGGGTTGCCCTTCTTCTCTTCTTCCCCGGAGCTTGCAGTAGTGGAGCCTCCGCATTCAAAATACACACCGCCGTCCTTGGTGTAGATCACATTACACGGATCCTTCCCATCCGGATCCACATGCTTCACCGGGTTCCCCCACGCGTAGGCGTACCGGTTCAGCGTCTGTAACCGCTCCGCCCGTCCCCTCTCGGGATCGCAGCTTAGGAACCTTCCCAAGTGCGGGGAGTAGTACCTGGCCAGCATGTAGTCGAGGTCGTCGTCGGTGCCGGCGAAGTTTTCGTCGCGCTCGTGGAGGGTGTATTTGTGGGTCTCGTCGGAGGCGGTGTCGGTGACCATTTCGCCGTAGGGGAGATAGGTTCGCCGTCCGACCTCGGAGCCTGACGCGTCGGTAATCAAGCGCGGGCTCCCCAGGTGGTCGCGGTGGTAGTGCCGGATGTCTTCGCCTCCTGCGCCATCGGTCTTGACGGATGCAAGGAGGTTGCCGGCGGCGTATAAGTAGTCCTTCTGCCAGGCCCGGGTGGCGGGGCTGTCGATCCCGGTGACGGTGAACTCGCGCAGGGTCTGGCCCGCCAGGCTCCGGAGGATGTAGGTCTCGTCTTTGGCGGCCGCGGAGTTGTCAGGGCTTTTCAAGACGGCGACCCGCCGGTCTTCGACGTCGTAGAGGTAGGTGCCGCCGCCGTTCTGGCCGCCGTTGAACTGGACCAGCGATCCCAGGGCGTCCCAGGTGTAGGTGTTGCCGGCCCAGGAGGTGAGGTTGCCGGCCGCGTCGTAGGTGGCGACGGACAACCGGTTGGTCGAGGGCACGACCCCGATGGAGCGGGTGGTCAGGGTGCCACCGGCATCGGTATGGGCGATCTGGGTGATGTTGCCGAAGGCGTCGTAGGTGTAGTCCTGGCGCTCGCCGCCGGCGGTGCCGGAGAGGAGGCGCGAGGATTGATCGTAGGTGTAGGTGTCGGCGCCGATGGACTTCAAGTTGCCCGAGCCATCGTAGGCCATGGTTCCGGAGTCCCAGGAGGCTCCGGTGGAAGGCGAGGAGGCGTGGAAGCGGTTGAGACGGTCGGGTGAGGCCGGGTCGGAGTCGCGGCCGTCGGTAACGGTGTTGACCCGGGGCATCTGGCTCCAGGCGCCCGTCGGATGGTAGGTGATGGTATTGGTCCAGCCCGGGACCTGGCGGAGCAGCCCCTGCTCGTAGGTGTAGGAGACGGTGCGGGCGGGCTCGGGGGTGGCGGGGCAGGCAAAGCCCGCGTCACAGGTCGGATAGGTGACAGAGCCGATGGCGCCGCCGTCGGTGTAGGCGTAGGCCGAGGTGTATTGGTAGGGACCCCGGGCGAAGCTCGTGGTCTTGGAACCCTAGCCAGGATCACGGTCGGTGGCTTGGCAAGCAGGAATTGCTTCCAGAATTCGCGGAGTCTCTGGCAACTCGATCTTGATCTTGTGCTCGTCGGGGACCCTTCGGATCGTCAACTCGAGCCCATCAGAAAATTCCCACTCGTGCACGGCGAACTCGGTCGACTGCCATAACACGTGCTTTTTTAGTTCACGGTCCAGAAGTTTGACGTACTGAGTTGCCGGTTCTCCGGAATCCGTCGCCGGCTCCGTGTAGTAGTAGAAGACGCCTTCGGGCTCGCCGAAAGAAACTTCCGATATCGGCCATGGCTCCAACGCGCGAATAGCACCTTGGTCCCAAATGTAGGCTCTGTCGTCTCTTAGTTGGTAGAAAAATCGTCCCCAAACTAACGCCTCCATCTTTACGACATCCCGTCCTGTGAACGGTGCCGGAGGGGATAAGTCAATCGTCTCTAGAGACTTGGAATGCCGAGTCGGATTCTTTGGGAAGCGTCCCACGAGCGACTTTCGGGGATGCAAGAAGGCTTTCGACCCATCTGCGAGCTCGCTTTCCAAGTATCGGTATCGATCCCAACGACTCTCGTACAAACGATCTCTCGGGGCGGCCTCCAGGGGGCCGTCATAGTCCCTACAGAAGGCGAGGGACGGACTCCGTGACACCGGCCGAATCGTTCCAACGATCAGTGACCATGCCTGCCGTCGGAAATAGCCGCCCTCCACTGTGACGCTTCCAGTGACATCGACCAGCTCACCGTCCCATTGGTCCAGCACATGATCGAAAGCGGCTCCTACGAAGTGCTCTGTCTTGAGCTTGAGACACGTCGAATCTCCGGTATCATCAAGCGCAAGCAACTCTGGGCACAGCCGGGACCTGTTCGCCAGATAGCCTCTCAGCACCTGGTGCGGTCCGTAAGGATTCAGTTCACTGAGTCGCGGGAGGACTGATGCGACCGGGACTGGCGACACCTCCGGACTCGATTCGCCCCTCTTCAGGGTCCACCCAATCTCAAGACAAGGCTCCTCCGTAGCCCCGATCGCTGCGATTGAGTACAGCAGGCTCACGGCTCCGAAAAAGAGTCTCGCTCGTCTTGGCATTCCCTAGGCGCTCTCGATCTACTTGGGAATCATCTTGTTCTCAACGCACGCCTTGCGTGGAGTGGAGGAGTGAACATTAAGGCTCGCCCAGGAAAATGTGCGGCCGAACGCATCTCCGACGCCACCCTCAGCCGCCGAGTAGAAAAACATGCCGAGCTCGAAGAAGTAGTTCGCCACCTTCTGATCCGCCGCACTATATTCTGCTTGCTTGCTCGGGTGCCCATGCGCTGCGAGCAGCCAGTTCTGTGCCCCAAGTTTGTCTTGTGCGTACTGGATCTGAGCCGCCCATTCGTCACCTGTGATTTCGCCGAACCCGCCCCAAAAACTGTGGAACCGCACTGCTTCTGGGGTAACCCACGCAAGCAGCCCGGGCTCGCGCCCCTTGCCCATCCTAGTTGCCTGGCGAACACAGTCTAGAGGCTGTGCCATCAGTTCGGCCAGCTTCTGCGACTTGTTCTCATAGTGTTCCAACTCCGCGCCGGGATTGAGTTCGTGAAGCTCCCGCCCCGAGTCCTGCCCAGTACACTCGGGGTTCAAGCGACTGAAAACTGGGTCGGAGCAGAGATTTCTGAGCTCCTCTTCTCGTCGAAGTGCTTCGACGCAGGCCCAGTCTGTCGCGGTGCCTTTGCTGGTGCCAACGACGTTTCCTTCATCGTCGGTATACCTCTCTACGACCTCCACGGTGCACGGATCCCTCCCATCCGGATCCACATTCTTGACCGGGTTCCCCCACGCATACGCATACCGATTCAGCGTCTGTAACCGCTCCGCCCGTCCCCTCTCGGGATCGCAGCTTAGGAACCTTCCCAAGTGCGGGGAGTAGTACCTGGCCAGCATGTAGTCGAGGTCGTCGTCGGTGCCGGCGAAGTTTTCGTCCCGTTCGTGGAGGGTGTATTTGTGGGTCTCGTCGGAGGCGGTGTCGGTGACCATTTCGCCGTAGGGGAGATAGGTCCGCCGGCCCACCTCGGAGCCTGATGCGTCGGTAATCAAGCGCGGGCTCCCCAGGTGGTCGCGGTGGTAGTGCCGGATGTCTTCGCCTCCTGCGCCATCGGTCTTGACGGATGCAAGGAGGTTGCCGGCGGCGTATAAGTAGTCCTTGGACCAGGCCCGGGTTGCGGGGCTGGTGGGGCCGGTGACGGTGAACTCGCGCAGGGTCTGGCCCGCCAGGCTCCGGACGATGTAGGTCTCATCTTTCGCGGCCGCGGTGTTGTCAGGGCTTTTCAAGACGGCGACCCGCCGGTCTTCGACGTCGTAGAGGTAGGTGCCGCCGCCGTTCTGGCCGCCGTTGAACTGGACCAGCGATCCCAGGGCGTCCCAGGTGTAGGTGTTGCCGGCCCAGGAGGTGAGGTTGCCGGCCGCGTCGTAGGTGGCGACGGACAACCGGTTGGTCGAGGGCACGACCCCGATGGAGCGGGTGGTCAGGGTGTCGCCGGCATCGGTATGGGCGATCTGGGTGATGTTGCCGAAGGCGTCGTAGGTGTAGTCCTGGCGCTCGCCGCCGGCGGTGCCGGAGAGGAGGCGCGAGGACTGATCGTAGGTGTAGGTGTCGGCGCCGATGGATTTCAAGTTGCCCGAGCCATCGTAGGCCATGGGCCCGGAGTCCCAGGAGGCTCCGGTCGAAGGCGAGGAGGCGTGGAAGCGGTTTAGGCGATCGGGTGAGGCCGGGTCGGAGTCGCGGCCGTCGGTGACGGTGTTGACCCGGGGCATCTGGCTCCAGGCGCCCGTCGGATGGTAGGTGATGGTATTGGTCCAGCCCGGGACCTGGCGGAGCAGCCCCTGCTCGTAGGTGTAGGAGACGGTGCGGGCGGGCTCGGGGGTGGCGGGGCAGGCAAAGCCCGCGTCACAGGTCGGATAGGTGACAGAGCCGATGGCGCCGCCGTCGGTGTAGGCGTAGGCCGAGGTGTATTGGTAGGGACCCCGGGCGAAGCTCGTGGTCTTGGCCGAGGGCGCTCCGGCGGTGCCGGAGTAGTCGTAGAGGTCGGTCACCCAGGCGTCCGTCTCGGTCGCGTCCCAGGGGAGGGTGACGTAGTTGTGCCGGGTGGCTTGGGCGAGCTTGCCGGCGCCGCGGCCCGGGGCGGTGTCGTAGACGTACTCCTTCAGTGGCCGGTCGGCGTTGTTCTTGTCGACGACGGCGAGAACGCGTCCCAGGGAGTCGTAGCTATAGCCCAGGTGATTCGGGCCATCGACCATCCGGCCGGGTTTGCCCGAGGGATCGTAGTCGTAATAGAAGACGTAGCCGTTGCCGGTCGGGCCTTTCTCGGGGTGTTTTTCCTGCTTGAGGAAGCCCCGGTGGTCGTACCAGAAGTAGCGGGCCTGAACGACCGAGGTGTCGGCGGCGATCGCGGTGATCGACCCGAGGTTGCCGTCGGCGTCGTAGTAGTAGTTGGTGCGCTGGTCGAGGCCGGCGACGAGTCCCATATCGAGGACGTGATCGAGGCGGCCGAAGGAGTCGCTTCGAGTCACCCGGCCAACAAGGGCTTCAGAGGTCTCGGTAGTCGCTGCATAGGCTTGGACGTGGACCTGGCGATCGCCTAGGTAGGTGTAGGTGACGTCATGAGCTGCCCCCTCGGCGGGCCGAACGTGGGTGGGTCGGCCGAAGGCGTCTCGGGCCAGGGTCTGGGTGACTTTCGTGAAGTCTCCCCAAGCCGAGACCGAGAAGACCGCTCCCGAGGCGTCGTACAGTGTTTCGCGCTCGACCCAGCCGTGATCGGGAACCATCTTGCGGTCTCGCCAGGTGCGGCCGAAATCGTCGAACCAGCCCTCGGAGCGTCTGAGCTCGGTAGTGCCGTCCGCGGCGTACTGGACCGTGGTCTGGATCGCCGGGGCCCCCGCCGCGGCGTTGGTGTAGGTGATCCGGGTGATGGCCCCTTCGGCGGGGGCCACCTCGGTGACTCTTCCCAGAAGGTCGTAGGTGTAGGTCGTCGCCAGGCCCGTCGGGTCGCGGGAGACCAGGACCTTGCCGGTCGAGGGGTCGAGATCCACGTCGGTCGCCAGATACGGCCAATAGGTTCCGTCCGGCTTGACCGCTCTCGAGGTCTTGACCGCGCCGAACTGGTAGGTGGTCTCGATCCGGTAGGACCAAGTCGCCGGCGGCGTCCAGCCGGGGCCGGTCGTAAGCGGGTTGGTGTCGCTGCCGTAGAGCGAGGCCGTTGCCACCTGGCCTTCGGCCGTCGGGGTGAAGATCCGCAAGATGTCCTTGGTGCCGCGGGTGGTTCCGCTCGCCAGCGTTCGCTGTGCCCGCAGGAAGCCGGTCGCTGGATCGAAGTCGAATTCGTCTCGCGTCGTCTGGAAGCCCCAGGCCCCGGGCTCATGGGTCTCGACGGCGTCGTAGAGCCCCAGGAGCCAGTCGTCCGAAGGTGTCATCGGCACGTAGGTGTGGTTCGCGGTCTCGGTGTTCCAGAGGACGTCGACCTCGTACGTGCCGCGCGTCGGGTTGTAGGTCGTCGCCGTCCACTTGAGATCGTTGAGGGACCGGCCCAGGGTCCCCGAGACCGTGGTCTTGCGGTAGTGGCCGACGCCGTCGAAGTCCTCATTGAGGGTATCGACCCAGCGGTCGCCGTCGTCATGGTAGACGATGCGTTGGTTCTTCATCCGGATGTTCGAGGCGAACCACTCGTCCTGAAACGCCGGGTGCGTGGTGCTCGGCAGTTTGTCGTGCTCGTAGCGCGCGTAGGTCGAGCGCAGCTTGGTTCCCGAGCAGGCGGTCCCGGACGAGCCGTCCCAGACCTCGCTCGAGAGATAGCGTTCACCATCCACGATGTCCTTGCGGTACGACAGCCCGTGGTCCCATCCCGTCCATCCGTTGGTGCCGTCGATCTTGACGTTCCGCTGCTGATGAAAGAAGTGCCGCGTGCAGTGGCCGGTCGGGTAGACCACGTCTGTTTGGGTGAGCTCCGGCGGCCAGGTGCCGTTGACGTCCACCCAGGATTGATCGTAGACGACCTCCGATTCGACCGTGCCGTCGGCCCGGATCATCCGGCGGTTGGTCACCCCGGCGCCCTTCTGAGGGTCTGACGGGTTCGCGGTCGGGAACTGCCATTCGATGAAGTCCCATTCCAGACGGCCTCCGGTCGGAAGCTCGACGCTCGACAAGACTCCCGTCGGCCAGCCGATGTAGCTGCCCAGATAGGCCATCGAACCATCCGGCTTCGTCATCTTGAGCTCGGAGCCGTCTGGAAAGATCACTTTCTTCAGAAACGAGTTTCTCTGCCTCGCATTGTTGTACGGATAGGTGTCGTACGGAATGAAGTGACGGATGTACTGGTAGACAAACTGGTAGACGGCCCGCTGACCGCCTACCGTCTCGTAATCGACGCTTTCGAGAACACCACCGCGCCAGCCGTAGTTCAGTCGGTGGGTTCGGCCATGGGGATCCACGATGGTCCAGAGGTGACGACTGGTGGTCCAGCCTCCGTCCGGATACTCTTGGGTGAAGGTCGTGGCGTTGCCGAAACGATCCTCGATCCGCGCAAGCTCCCAGTTTGTTGCCCATCCAGGAACGGGCTTGAAGATATGTCGGGTGCCGTCTGGGAACTCGACCGCCTTTTGCCATTGTGTCCCTGCCCACACCTTCTGCAATCGCAGATAGCTTCCGTCCCGGGTGTAGAGAACGTTGCCGTCGCCGTCGTCCTCGCCGACATGCATCTGCTGGTGAAAGTTGTGCGAGCTGCCGTCCGGTCCAACGTAGACCCAGTCCGTGGTTTCGTTGCCATACCAGGAGTTCGGCGCGTAGAGCTTGCCGGGATGCAGGCGCCAGCCCATCCCCGCCGTATTGCGTGGATTGCCGAAGACTTGCGTGTAGATGCCGTCCACGGTCGTCGTCTTCCAGATGTGGCTGTTGTAGACTAGTTGGAACATCGGGCCGACCGGCACCGCGACCGTCAAGCCGCCGTTGTAGGTCGAGACGTTGTCGATCGCCAGGTTCTGGAGGCCGCCGGCCGCGAAGCCGACTGCTTGGTCCGGATGCTCCACGGCCGAGGCGGAGACCGCCGCCAAAGCCGCGAGAAGGGTCATTACAAGGGCCGGCGCTCCAATTCGAGTCGGGGCCGCGATCCGGGCCGGCACCCTCGCCGTCGCTGCTCTCTCGTGTCCGCGCCGCTTCACGACACACCTCCCTCGTCCCCCTCGCCGCCGGTCACGTCGGCAAGCTCCGGACCGCCTTTGCCGGGCCGCACCCGGCCGGCGCTGAACTCGAGACGTCGTGGATCGAACGTGAGAATCACGTCGCCCGCCGCCAGGGCGTCGAACGCCGCCGTCGTTCCGAGCGGCGCCGCGGCGGCGAGATCCACCTCGATCAAGCCATCGTCCTCGCCGCCCTGATCCGCGCCGCCGCCGTCCCCGGCCGTAATCCGCCAGGCTCCCGTCCCCGCCCGAGCCACGAAGAAGTCCAGCATCTCGCCCGCGTCAATCAGGCTCCGGGCCGGGCCTCCAGCCCCCGGGGGAATCACCCCCCGGCCGGGCTTCGCCCGCATGGGCGAGCCCGCCGGCGCCGCGATCGCCCACTTGCCGCTGGTCAAGTCCACCACGGCCCACACCGAGCCGGAGGAGACCGGGTTGGCGAGCTCGTAGTCGACCGCGCCGTCCTGGTCGCCGTCGATCAGGATCTCGACGTAGGTGAACCGCCGCGCTTCAAACGGCAGGCTTTCGTGCGAGATCCCCACCACCAGGACGTCGCCCCCCGGAGCGATCCGCGTGCCCCGCACCACGTTGCCCTCGAAGGCGATCTGGGGCGGGGGAGCCGCCGTGGCCGGCGCCGCTCCCAGGAGCGGGCCGAAGAAGCATCCCAGGACCAGGGCCACGACCGGGCCCATGGCCGAGTAGGTCGAGCCCCAAGAGCGCCCGGCGATGTCCCGGGCTGTGCTCGGGCCCGGCCTTCGTACGGAGCTGGTTGGATCTGAGACCGTCAGGTCTCGCGGTTCGAGGGTTCGTTCGAGCATTCCCCATCTCCTCTCATCGTCAGTCCGGAGTCCCGGGCGGGCCGGTTTCCAGGGTGTTTGCGCCCCGGGGAGGGCCCTCGGCGCCGAACGGCCCCGATTCTTGGACTCGCCGCGGCCATGCGGCCACAGCGCAATCCGACCGGCCGGCAACCGCCGCCGGCTAGGCCAAGATCGTCCCGAGACTCGCGTAGTGCACCATCCCTAATGTCGTGAGGATTCCGAAGATAGTCGAAAGGATTGCTGAAAGCAAGCGCAAGTCCTCGCCAACTGCGTATGACGGCTCGAGCTACCGGCCGGAAGGCCGTCGATGAGCCGTGCCGCTGGCGCAGGGATGTTGCGAGGTGGCAACCGAGGTCAGGCTCGGTGGCGAGGAGAATCGGCTTCCATGCCGGCGCTGCCGGTGCCCGAGATCGCGACCGTCAGGCGGTCTCGGTGACGAAGACCCGGCGGAGCATGTCCCGGAGCTCGTCCCTGATCGCCAGCAGCTGCGGGTCGAGGTGGCCGACAAGTGGCTTGGCCAGGGCCGGCTCGAATCGACTCGACGGCATCGTGAGTTGGCGGCTAGCGCGAGGCGCGCAGGTAGGGTACGTCGCCGGCCTCGGGCGGCCAGGGAATCAGCAGGCCGCGTCCGACGCCGGTGGCCGCCGCCTCGCCGTAGAGCCGCTCCACGAGATACATGGCGGCGTCGAAGCTGCGCGCGCCGCCCTGGGACGTGAGGGCCTTGCCGTCGTGTACGAAGGACACGTTGATGCGCAGGTCCAGCTCCGGGTAGCGCTTGGCGAAGGCGTCGTAGTCGCCGGGAAAGGTCGTGCAGGAGGCGCCAGTCAAGAGGTCCGCTTCGGCCAGGACGAAGGCGCCCCAGCAAAGCGACATCACGAGGGATGCCGAGCCGCCCCGATTACGAACCCAGGCGATCAGCTCCTCCGATTCCAGATCCCGGTCCCGGCTGCCCTGGGCGCTAGGAACGACCAGGATGTCGAAGTCGGGTGCGCTCGCGAAGTCATGGTCCGCGAGCAGCCGCAGTCCCTCGGCGGTGGTGACCGGCTCGAGCGAGGGCGCCACCGTAAAGGGCTGGATACCGAGGCCGTCCGGTGCGTGGTAGAGGCTGTGTTCGAGAACGTCGTAGGGCGCGGTGAGCTCGGTGTTGTAGACGCCGTCGACGATCAGGAAGGCTGCGCTCAGCCTGCGCTCGGCCGCCGTGGCGGCGAGCTCCGCCAGGGCGTCCGGGACCTTGCCCGCGCGTGCGCTCCTGGCCGGCTCGGAGCTCGGGGTCGGCTCGTTTGCCGGAGGCGCAGCACTGCCCGCGCCGGTCTCGGAAGACGGGGAAGACGGATCAGCCGGCACCGGTGCGCAAGCCGGGAGGACGAGCACGACCAGAGCCAGGAGAGCGAACGAGAATCCTGCCCGGCGGCGATACGGTCGACCGACCGGATCGGTGCCGCGAAGAGCTTGGCCGGGCATGCGGCGGAGTCTATAGCACCGTCTTGGTAGTCCCCGTCGGAGCGCGGCCAGACGGGCCGGTCCGGCCGTCCGCCGGCCGTTGCGGGCGGCAGTGCGAGTCGGTAGCATCATGTCCGCCGCCGGCCCATGGGGGCGCCCCTCATCGACACCGCAGCTTCTCCAGGAGAAACCATGGCCCTTGGAATTACCAGCGTTCCCGACCCCAAGAACGAGCCCATCCGCGACTATGCCCCCGGTAGCCCCGAGCGCCGGTCGCTCGAAGAGCGTCTGCAAGAGATGCTGGGCGAGGTGGTCGAGATTCCGCTGATCGTCGGCGGCGAAGAGGTGCGCACCGGCAATCTGGCCGAGTCGGTCTGCCCGCACGATCACGGGCACGTCCTGGCTCGCTTTCACCAAGCGGGCGCCAAGGAGGCGGCCGACGCCGTCGAGGCTTCCCAGGAGGCCTGGCGCGACTGGTCGGAGATGGCGTGGGAGGACCGCGCCGGAGTGCTGCTCAAGGCGGCGGATCTTCTGGCCGGGCCGTGGCGCGACACGGTCAATGCCGCGACCATGCTCAACCAGTCGAAGACCGTTTTCCAGGCCGAGATCGATTCCGCTTGCGAGCTGGTCGATTTCTGGCGCTTCAATCCCTTCTACATGCGGGCGATGCTGGAAGAGCAGCCGCGCTCGGCGCCGGGCATCTGGGATCGGGTGGAGTACCGGGCCCTGGAAGGCTTCGTTTTCGCGGTCACCCCGTTCAACTTCACCTCGATCGCCGGCAACTTGCCGACGGCGCCGGCGCTCATGGGCAACACCGTGCTCTGGAAGCCGGCTTCGACCGCGGTGCTGCCCGCGTACTACATCATGAAGCTCTTGGAAGAAGCCGGCATGCCGCCGGGTGTCCTCAACTTCCTGCCCGGCAGCGGCCGCGAGGTCGGCGACCCGGTGCTCGCCAGCCCGGCGCTCGCCGGCGTGCACTTCACCGGATCGACCGGCGTCTTTCAGGGCATGTGGAAGACTATCGGCTCGTCGATCGATCGGTATCGCACGTACCCGCGGATCGTGGGCGAAACCGGCGGCAAGGACTTCATCTTTGCCCATCCTTCGGCCGACGTGAATCGGCTGGTGATCGCCATGATTCGAGGCGCCTTTGAGTATCAGGGCCAGAAGTGCTCGGCGGCTTCGCGCGCCTACGTGCCCAGCTCGCTCTGGGGCGACGTGCGGGACCGGCTCGAAGACGAGCTGGCCCAAGTGACGATGGGCTCGCCGCTGGATTTCTCGAACTTCATGGCCGCGGTCATCGACGAGAGCTCGTTCGACAACATCATGGGCTACATCGATCACGCCCGCGAGAATCCGGAGCTCGAGATCCTGGCCGGCGGCAATGGCGACAAATCGACCGGATACTTCGTCGAGCCCACGGTGGTGATGTCCCGCGATCCGGGCTCGAAACTGATGTGCGAGGAGATCTTCGGGCCGGTCCTGACCATTCACGTCTACGACGACGACGAGCTGGACGAAACCGTGACGCTGTGCGATGAGACCAGTCCGTACGCCTTGACCGGGGCGATCTTCGCCCAGGACCGCCGGGCCGTGGCCGAGCTCACCGGCCGGTTCCGTCACGCCGCCGGAAACTTCTACGTCAACGATAAGCCCACCGGCGCGGTGGTCGGCCAGCAGCCGTTCGGAGGCTCGCGAGCCTCGGGCACGAACGACAAGGCGGGATCGCCTCTCAACCTGCTGCGCTGGACCTCGCAGCGGGCGATCAAGGAGACCTTCGTGGCTCCGACTTCGTTCGCCTACCCGCACATGGCGCCGGACGGCGACGACGGCTAGCGCGGACTGCTAGGAACCCCTAGGAGCCAGAGGCGGCCTGGATCGCGAACCAGACCAGGCCGGCGATCAGCAAGGTGCCGCCGATCGGCGTGATCGCGCCGAGCCAGCGGGGCGCGCCCAGGGCCAGGGCGAAGACGGTGCCGCTGAAGATCAGCGAGCCGGCCAGCAGGCAGGCGCCCGGGCCGTCCAGGCTGGTTCGCCAGCCGGTCCGCCCGGCCAGGCCGACGAGCGCCAGGGCGAAGCCGCCGTACATCAGATACCGGGCCGCGGTCTCCCAGAGCTCCAGGCCGTGGGCGTCCAGCCGCGACCGGAGACCATGGGCGCCGAAGGCTCCCGCGGCCACCGACAAGGCGCAGGCCACCAGGCCGGCCGCGAGCCAGTTCAACCGGAAGCGCCTTCCTTGTCGGAAAGCTCGCCCAGGGGCTCGAGCCCGACGACGTCGGTTCGGTCGAGCACCAGACGGTCGAACCGCTTCCAGACGCCCACCTGCCAGGCGCGCTCGAGGTAGGCCGCGCGGGTCAGCTCGTCGTCGGGGCGGTGGACGTCCCCGTCCAGGAGGACCACCGCGGTGCCGTCCTCGTCTTCGCAACGGCCAACGTAGACCGAGCCGTCCGTGGTCTCGACCACGACCGTGATGCCGTGGAACCGGCTCTTGCCGTCGTGGAAGGTGCCCATGGAGATCCGTGGTCTCGGGAAGTAGTTGGTGGCGGAGGCGGGAATCCCGGGTTCAGGAGGCCGCCGGCGCCAGATCGCGCTCGAACGCGGCGGTCAGGTCCTGGGCGACGTCTTCGGCGGAGCGGTTCTCGATCCGATGCCGGGGAACGAAATAGACCAACTCGCCGCCCCGGAAGAGAGCGATCGAAGGACTCGAAGGCGGCACGTCGGCGAAATGCGAGCGTGCGCGCGCCGTGGCCTCGAGGTCCTGGCCGGCGAAGACCGTGCCTAGCCGGTCGGGACGGAGAGGGCCGGTGACAGCGGCCCGCACGCCGGGGCGAGCCTGGCCGGCGGCGCAACCGCAGACCGAGTTGATGACGAGCAGGGCCGAGCCCTCACCCTCAGCCAGGAAGGAATCCACGTCTTCGGCGGTGCGAAGGTCTTGGAAGCCGACCGAGGTCAGCTCCTCGCGCATGGGTTGGACGAGCAGTGGGCTATAGGGCATACGAGAGTCTCCAGAAAATTGCCAGGGGATCGCCAAAGGATCAGGCGATTCGCGGTCACACCGTTGGTGCCGCGGCGGCATTCTAGCGCGCTCGGCCGGGGGGCGCGTCCCTCGTTCTGCGGGCCACGGGTACGGTAGGCTCGCGCGGTGAGTGCGAGGCGGAGGCAGGTACGGTGAGTTGCGCGGCCGACCGGCTCGGAGTCCGCACGCACGAGCGGATCGACGCCGGCCTGTGCGGCCGTCCCGTCGATCTCGGGCCGGGTCGAGCTCGAGTCGAGCTCCGGACGCTCGAGGAGATGGCCGCCGACGAGCACGGACTGGTGCACGGCGGCTTCGTCTTCGGACTGGCCGATTATGCGGCGATGCTGGCCGTCAACGAGCCCACGGTGGTCCTGGGCAAGGCCGCCACCCGCTTCCTGGGGCCCGTGCGGGTGGGGGCGAGCCTCGTGGCCGAGGCTCGAGTGGAGTCCTCCGAGGGCAAGCGCCACCAGGTGGCGGTCGAGGTTCGGGACGGAGATCGGGTGGTTGTTGCCGGCGAGTTCACCTGCTACGTGACCGACGGTCCCGTGCTGGACGCGGCGCCCGAGGCTTGAGCCGTGGGTGATCCGAAGACCGGCGGCGATCGCATCGGCGAGGTTCTGGAGGCCCAGGGGGTCCGCTTCGTCTTTACTCTGTGCGGCGGACATATCTCACCGATTCTGCTGGGGGCGAAGCGGCGTGGCATCCAGGTCGTGGACGTTCGCGACGAGGCCAGCGCGGCCTTCGCCGCCGACGCGGTGGCGCGGCTTACCGGGGTGCCGGGGGTCGCCGCCGTCACCGCCGGTCCCGGGGTCACCAACACCATCACCGCGGTCAAGAACGCGCAGATGGCGCAGTCCCCGGTCGTGATCCTGGGCGGGGCCACGGGCACCATCCTCAAGGGCCGGGGCTCGCTGCAGGACATCGATCAGATGGCGCTGGTCGAGCCCCACGTCAAGTGGTGCGGCAGCGCCCGGCGGGTGCGCGAGCTGGTGCCGCTCCTCGAACAGGCCTTCGAAATCGCGCGGGACGGAGTGCCCGGGCCGGTGTTCCTGGAGTGCCCCGTGGATCTGCTGTATCCGGAAGCCTCGGTCCGCGAGCTCTACCTCTCGGGGGTGCCGGAGACGGGCGGCCTGGGCGCGCGCGCGTTGCGGTTCTATCTGGAGCGCCATCTGCGGGGCCTCTTCGGGCGCCAGGATGCGGCGTCGGTCTCCGAGCCGAGCGCGGCTCCGGCACCGCCGCCCGCGGCCTCAGATCTGCGCCGAGCCGTTCGCCGCCTGCGCCGGGCCGAGCGGCCGGTGCTGATGATCGGGAGTCAGGCCTTGACGGACGTTGCCGCGGTTCCCGAGCTCGCCGCGGCCGTCGAGCGCCTGCAGATTCCGGTCTATCTGTCTGGAATGGGACGCGGGCTTCTAGGCCGGTCGAGCGAGCTCCAGATGCGGCATCACCGGCGCCAGGCCCTGCGCCGCGCCGATCTGGTCCTCCTGGCGGGAGTTCCCTGCGACTTCCGGCTCGACTACGGGCGCCAGATCGCCAGCCGGGCGTTTCTGATCTCGGCCAACCGGAGCGACGAGGACCTCGTCAAGAACCGGCGGCCGAACCTGCCCGCGAGGTGCGACGCCGGCGCCTTCCTGCGGGCTCTTGCCGCCGCCGCCGGGCCGCAGCCGGTGGCTGCCTGGACCGCCGAGCTCCGGAAGCTTCAGGACGAGCGCGAGGCCGAAATCTCGGTGCGCGCCGAGCCGGCCGGCCAGTATGTCAACCCGCTGGGTCTGTTCCGGGAGATCGAAGCTCGGGCCGAGGCCGACGCCGTGTTCGTCGTTGACGGCGGCGACTTCGTGGCGACGGCGTCCTACATCCTGGCGCCGCGCTCGCCGCTATCGTGGCTGGACCCCGGTGTCTTCGGGACCCTGGGCGTCGGCGGCGGCTTCGCGTTGGGCGCGGCCCTGGCCCGACCGGAGGCCGAGACCTGGCTTGTCTACGGCGACGGGTCGTCGGCGTATTCGTTGGCCGAGTTCGACACCTTCGTCCGGCACGGACTTGGAGTCATCGCGGTGGTGGGCAACGACGCCTCGTGGGCTCAGATCGCCCGCGACCAGGTCGAGATCCTCGGCGACGACGTGGGCACCGTTCTCCGCAGGACGGACTACGACGTGGTGGCCGAGGGCTACGGCGGCCGGGGGTACCTGGTGGAGTCGGAAGATCAGATCGTGCCCGCGATCGAAGCCGCCAAGGCCGACGCCGCCGCCGGTCGGCCGGCCCTCCTCAATGTGCTCCTTGCCAAGTCCGACTTTCGCAAGGGCTCGCTCTCGATGTAGGCGGGGCGGCGGCCTGCTCAGAAAGCTCGGAAAGCCCAGAAAGCCCCGGGCCTTCAGCGGGCTCGGGCGGCAGGGCTCGGTCCGAAAAAGCTCAGGCCACTTCGACGGGAGGCAGCGCGTCGAGGAGATCCTGATAGACGGGAGGCAGGGCGCCTCCCGGGATCCAATGCGTCGCGGTGTACCGGAGCGCCAGCTCGCTCGAGAAGGTCAGCTCGACGCCGTCGGGACGAACCCGCAGGGTGTCGTAGGTGGCGACTCCCGGTGTGGCAACGCGGCCCGGGGTGGTGAGCGTCACCCGCCGGATGCGACCGTTCTCGTGCGCGAGGACAAGACCCTCGCTGGCGTCCGGATCGCCGACGTAGGTCCAGGACCGTGCGTCACCGGCGGCCTCGGTCTCGATCCAGAGGTCGCCGGCCCGGGCGACGAGCCGGGTTCTGTCCGCTTGCCAGCAGAGGGGAGCTGCGTGGCGCCGGCCGGTGAGCTCGGCCAGGAACTTGGAGGCTAGGCGCTGGCCCCCGGGAAGATCGACCGGGATCTCCGAAATTCCCGGGTTCCGGGTACCGGGCGACTGCGGTACAGATCCCCCGGCACTCAGGTTGGTGCTTCGGCCGGGCTGCTCCGGCTGCGAAGGCATCGCCGCGACGGCTCGTCGCGCCGCGGCCGGCGCGGCCAAACCGGCGAACACCGCCAGCGATCGGGACAGGAGCTGGCGCCGGGTCGGGCGGCGGGGCTTGGTCGAGGGCATTACCGAATCTCCAGTGTAGCGATCTTCCGATCCAGGTTCACGAACCGCATCCGAACATTTTTTGGGTTTCGAGGCAACCAGGTATGGGTCCCGTCGGCTTGGGTCTCGAGATTCCGGCCGCTCGGCCAGTGCGGCGCGTTGTCCACCGAGCCGATGACCTTGAGCCGCCCCAGAACGTCGCAGTCAAAGAAGCGGACAGCGCCGGTCTGGGTCGTTTCGATCTTGGGTCCCTTGTACTTGGGCTCGCGGCGGAAGAAGACGCTGTGCACCGCTTCGAGATGCTCAAAGGCGTAGTTGCCCATCCGGATCAGGCCTTTGCGCTCGCTCAGGTACCGGGGCCGGCGCAGGACGGTCGGCAAGAGCGTTGCGCCCTCGGCCCAGTTGTTGGTCGTGCCTAGCCAGACGTAGCGTTCGCCGTGGATCGGGTCGGCACTGCGCTCGGCCAGGCGAAAAAACCGTTCAATGTCTTGCCGGTTGGTAGCCAGCAACCGGGTCTGGAAGCCGCCCTTGAGGCTCTGGAAGTTGGTGTCGTCGTACTGGCCCGAGACGGCCGGCACGAGATACGGCCGGCCCTCGTCGTCCTGCATCGACCGCACCTCGTCGAAGTAGATCTCGAAGTTGTCGAAGACTCTGGGCACCTCGGTGACGGTGCCGATGAGGTCAGGGGTGGCGGCGACGAAGCCGGTGGCGGCATCGACCTCGGGGAACTCCCAGTGGCCGCCAAAGACGTCGCCGAGGAGGAAGACGCCTTGATTGCGAACCTGGCGGAAGACGGGATCGACGTTGCGGATCGCGTTCCGGGCCGACCAGATGTAGAGCACCGGCTTGCCGTCGATGTGCCAGTAGTTGGGGTGGGAGAAGTAGGCGGCGTCCAGGTAGGCGATGTCCTGCTTGAACATGCGAGTGACGTCGCGGCGGGCGAAGTCGATGGGGAAGCCGTTCTCGAGTCCCCGCTGTCGTACCGCCAGTACCGGGTCGTAGAAGATGTTCCACCTGGCCCGGCAACTTTCGATCTGGGGCAGGAAGACGTTGGCCAGATTCCGGTCGATCAGGTTTCCGGGCAGGAACCACTCGAGCGAGTAGATGAAATTGGATCCGTCCCGGCCGGTGTAGCGGTGCAACCACTGCATCTCCTGGGCGAGGGCGGCGGCGTCGGAACTGTCCCGCTGCCCCAACAGCGGATCGACCGAGATCATCTTGCGGCCGTCGATCCGGTAGTTGCGGAAATGGGGGCGTCCGCGAAACCACAGGTTGTGCTGAGCGATGACGCGCACGGCGATACGGAAAACGGAAAAACGGAGTCGGGACGGGGCGAATGCCCGGATTTGGCGACGGATGCTAGCAAAAGTTTCCGAGTTGGTCGCACTTGGAAATGTCTAAGAAATTTTCCGGCTCTTCGAGGTCGGCGGCGGTTGATCGACCAACCGCTGCCGAGTTGCCGTCGGCGCGAGACTCGGCCGCGCGGACCAACCGCCAGAATCGTCAATCCGCCGGGCTTGCGACTGGGGCCGGGGCGGGCGTACCCTCCGTACGCTGGCGGGTCCGACGCGAGCGGAGCGAGGGCGAAGAGGCGACGCCGGCGTTGTGCCGAGGAGGTTCGTACGAGCGATCTCAAGCTGATCAGCCAGCTCAACCTGTGGTTCAAGGGCGAGCCGGAGCTCAAGTGCTACTGGCTCAACGGCCAGCCGATGGTCCCGTTCCGGCCGCTGCTGGGCTATACCTGGAGCTCCGACCCGCTGGTGCTCGAGCAGGAGATGCAGTGGGTTCACCGCTACACCGGCCGGGACGGATCCAACTTTCTCTACGCCATCGAGTGGATCAAGCCGATCGCCGCCGACGGCTTCGTGGACCTGAATCTCCAGTCGGTCTTCTTGCCGGCGGTGCGGCGCACTCGCGCTCGCTGGTTTGTGTTCTACGACCCGGTGCTGGCGGCGCTCCAGCGCGGCACCACGGACCGGCAGCCGATCGACTTTGCCCTGCCGCCGGTGGAGCGCATGTTCCTGGACGACCTGGACTATTTTGGGCCCTACTTCGACCATCCCAACTACTGGCGCATCGACGGCAAGCCGGTGCTCTACGTCTGGGCCGCGGTCGAAGGCATTCGCAACGCCGAGGCGGTCTTCTCGGAGGCCCTGAGTCGAGGTCTCTACCTCATCGGCGACACCTTCGGGCAGAGCGGGCCGGTGCCGCCGCTGTCCTGCCGGTCCGGCTTTGTCGCGGCCACGCCGGAGATCGTGCGCGAGAACCCCATCCGGGACCTGCCCGAGGTATTCGGGGCGTTCGAGCGCTACTACAACGACAGCGCCGGTCTGGACGTCATCCCGGCCATGTCCTGCCAGTTTGACGACACGGAGTTCAAGGAGGCTCTGGGCGAGGGCGAGCCGATTCGCATCCTGGCCCGGGACCGTCAGGACGTGGACGATTTCTTGCGCCTTGCCCGCGATCACGCCCGGCCGATTGATGGCTCGCGGTACGTGCTGGCTGGGACTCTCGACAACTGGGCCGAGAGCACGACCCTACTTCCCACTGAGCCGGGGGAGGTGCCGTTCTACGACACCCGCGGTGGCCTGCGCCGGGTGGGCCTCTATGGCTTCGAGCACCTGGAGGCGGTCCGGGAGGTCTTGTTCCCCGAGGTCGAGGAGTACGTCGGGCCCCGCCTTCGAATCGACCGGCGCGGCTTCGTGCGCTTCGAGGACTGCGACGTCATGGGCAAGCTGCGCGTCGGCGGCTCCGGCCGGGCGGCTCTGCGCCGGCTTCCCGAATGGCCGGACGGGCCGGGTCTGCGGCGCCGGCGGGACGGGAGCCGGATCTGGAAGCCCGAGCCGCGGCGCCGGACCCGATCGGCCCGCATCGTGTTGGGATTCGAGAACCTGGACGGAAGGCGGGCGCGGCTCACCTTCCGCCTGCCGCTTCCCACCGGCAGGGGCCGGGAAGGGCTGCCGCTTTCCGCGGACCGCTCTTCCGATTCGGTAGCCTGAGGAGATGGAGTCTACGGTTTCGGTCGTTGTGCCGACCTTCAATCGCCGCGAGCTGGTGGCCTCGGCGCTGGCTTCGGTACGCGCGCAGACCCGTCCGGCCGACGAGGTCCTGCTGGTGGACGACGGTTCCACGGACGGCACCGCCGCGATGGTCGAAGAGCGATTCCCGGAGGTTCGGCTCTTGCGCCAGGAAAACGCCGGAGTCAGCGCTGCCCGGAATCGAGGTGTCCGAGCGGCGAAGGGCCGCTGGGTGGCGTTTTTGGACTCGGACGACGAATGGCTGCCGGCGAAGCTCGAGCGGCAGCTCGCGGCCCTGGCCGCGGATCCCGAGAGCCGCCTTTGCCACACCGAGGAAATCTGGATCCGCAACGGCGTCCGGGTCAATCCCGGGCGCCGGCACCAGAAGGCCGGCGGCCGGATCTTCCGCCGCTGCCTGCCGCTGTGCGCGATCTCGCCGTCGGCGGCGCTGATCGAGCGTGCGACGCTTCTGGAGCTGGGACTCTTCGACGAGGATCTCCCGGCTTGCGAGGACTACGACCTGTGGCTGCGCTACACCTGCCGGTATCCGGTGGCGTTCGTGGACGAGCCCCTGGTGGTCAAGCGCGGCGGCCACCCGGACCAGCTCTCGCGGTCGGTTCCGGCCCTGGATCGGTACCGGATCCGCGCCTTGCTCCGAATTTTGCAGGACGGTCCGCTCGAGGCGGGAGACCGGCGCGCGGCTGAGCGCGAGCTCGAGCGCAAGCTGACAATCTACGGCGCGGGCGCGGCCCGGCGTGGCCGGCACGATGAGGTCGCGGCGTTGACGGCCGAGCTGGCCGAGGTCATCGCGTGATCCATCTGGTGGTCGCGCTGGCGGCCGAGGCGCGTCCGATCGCGCGCCATCTCGGGCTCCGGGGAAGCGATGAGACAGCTCCGTTTCGCCTCTACCGCTCGGAGTCGATCCGGCTGGTAGTGACCGGCGTCGGGCGCAATGCCTGCGCCGCGGGCGCGGCCTACGCCTTCGCCAAGGCGGGTGAGGTTCGGGACGCCGCTTGGATCAACGTGGGTGTGGCCGGCCACGCCACCGCCGAGATCGGATCCGCCTTCGTGGCCGCCAAGATTCGGGACGGCTGGCGACGGCCGGTCCTGGTATCCGAGCCTGCTCTTCGAGACCGGTTTGCAGGCCGCCGAGGTCCTGACCGTTGACCGGCCCGAGACCGGCTACCCGGAGCCGGTGCTGTACGACATGGAAGCCGCCGCGTTCTGCTCGGCGGCCGCTCGCTTCTCGACCTTCGAGCTGGTGCAAGTGCTGAAGGTGGTCTCCGACAACCGCGAGCAGCCGGCCGGCTCCGCGACCCGGGGCCGGGTCACAGGATTGATCGAGGCCAACCTGGATGCGCTCGACCGGGTACTGGATGCGTCGGCGGCCGCCGCGGCGCGGGTGACTTCCGTTGGCGGCGCCATCGAAGTCGACCCCTGGCTCGCGGACCGGCACTTCACCGTGACCCAGGAGCGCCGGCTGCGCGAGCTCTTGGAGCGCCTGGCGGCTCTTGGGGTAGCGGTCGGGCCGGCGGCGGTGCCGCCGAAGGCGCGAGCCGCCACCGTCTTGGCCGAGCTCGAGAACCGAATCGACTCGGCTCGGGTCGGCTACTAGCGACCGCCCATGGGCCAACGTTCGATCGCCAGGATCTACGTCGAGACCTCGGTCGCCGAGCACCCCCGAACGCGTTCGATCCTGGAGCGGTTCCCGCGCGCCGACGTGGTCGCCTGCGACCGCTTCGGCGAGATCCTGAACCGGCGCGGGCAGAGCTTCCGGTTGCAGAAGCTGCGGCCGGCGCTGATCCTGGCCGGCAAGCAGGGACGCAGGGTGCTGCCGGCTCCGCCCGCGTACGGCGTCGGCGGCGACGTCAACTTCTACTTCTCGCACATGCTGAACTGTCTTTACGACTGCCGGTATTGCTTCCTCCAGGGCATGTTCCGTTCGGCCCACTACGTCGTCTTCGTCAACTACGAGGACTTCTTTTCCGAGATCCAAGAAGCCCTGGCGGAGGTGGCTGAGGGGAGCGGCCCAGCCTGGTTCTTTTCGGGCTACGACTGCGACAGCCTGGCCTTCGACGCGGTCACCGGTTTCGCGCCGGAAGCCCTCGCGTTTTTTCGAGATCGGCCCGAGGCCTGGCTGGAGCTGCGCACCAAGAGCACGCGGATCGAGGCTCTACTCGAGACCGAGGTCGTGCCCAACGTGGTCGTGGCTTTCAGCATGTCGCCGGATCCGGTCCACCAGGCCCTCGAGCAGGGAGTGCCCAACCTGGAGGCTCGACTCCGGGCGATGGCGGCTTTGGCCCGCCAGGGCTGGCAGTTGGGGTTGCGTTTCGATCCCGTCCTTTGGAGCGAGACCTTCCGGGCCGACTACCGGGAGCTCTTCGAGCGGGTCTTCTCGGCAGTCCCCGCTCCCGCCCTGCACTCGGTCGGGTACGGTCCCTTTCGGCTTCCCGCGGCCTTTCACCGCCGGATGCGCGCCCAGGCTCCCGGCTCGGCGCTGCTGGCGGCGACCGGCGTCGAGAGCGGGGGCATGGCCGGCTACCCGGCCGAGCGGGAGGCCGAGCTCTTGACCTTCGTCGCCGACGAGCTGGGCCGGCGCGTTCCCGAAGAGAAGCTCTTTCCCTGCGTCGAGTTCGACCGAAGCCCCTAAGACGGGTTCGCGGACTTCTGCCGGCTCAGCGCCGTGATCGCCCGTCCGGACCGTAGCCGGTGAGCTCCAGGTAGCCGCGGCCGCGTACCGATGTGCCGCCGAGATGCCCCCGGACCCGGGTCGAGCCCTCCCAGTAGACGAAGTCGCCCTGGAGCTCCTGGTCGGCCACGGTCGGCTCCGCGATCAGCTCCAGCTCTTCGGCCGGGAGAACGAAGCGGAGACCGGCGGGGTAGCGGATGCCGGTCTTCGGGCTGGTCCAGAGACGCCCCTCCACAGGCTCGGCAATGAAGCCTTCGACATCGAGGGTGCGTCCGGAGCCGCCCGCACCGACCAGCGTGCCGCCCGCGTACAGGGTCGCGCCGGCGCGGTCGCGGAGCCGGAAGAGCATGACCTCGCGGCCGTCGTCGAGCTGCGCGCCCAGCCAGTCCCAACCGGCCTCTTCGTCGCCGAGGAGGCTGGTGCTCCATTCCCGGTCGAGCCAGCTCGATCCTCGGACCTCAAAGCTGAGCTCGCCGATGCGAATGGTGCCGGAAGTCGGGATCCTCGGCAGGGTGTAGTAGTAGGAAGCGGCGCCGGGGCGCGAGCCCTTGCGGCTCAGGCCGCGATCGCCCTGGAGAACGATCGGCTTGCCCGGCTGGAGCTCGAGCTCGAGGGCCGCGTTGTCGAGGCGCGCCTCGAGCCGCGCCCGGTCGGGAGCCGCTCCGGCGACCTTCCAGTCGTCGAGCCAGGCGCGGAAGGGCTCGGCTTCGACGCCCGCCAGTCCGGCGCCTCCTCGGGAGAAGCGCTCGGCGTGGAGGAAGCGGCCGCCGGACTCGTCGGTGAGCGCGGCGTGGGCCATGTACAGCTGATCGACCGACCAGCTCGACCGGCTGGAGGGACGGGAGTCGAAATCGGAGGGGGCGGCTGCAGGTTCGGCCGGTGCCGGCGGCGCCAGTGGAGCAGGTGGAGCCAGTGGAGGTACTGGAGGCAGGGCGCTCCGGAACAAGGTGAGCTGGTAGCCGAAACGGCGTTTCTCGAGGCCGGCCTCGGCAACGGACTCGAGGTGTCCGGTCCAGTACCACCACTCGGTCCGGTACCGCGGATGCGGTCCATGGTCCTTCGGGAACTCGAAGGTCCGGGGCTCGGCCGGGACCTCGAACCCCGCGAGGTCGGCCGGCGTGGCTCGGAGCGCCTCGAGCACGGCGTCGGCTGGAGCGTGGGTGGTTTCCTCGGTCGCCGGTTCCATGGCCGGGCGGCAGCCCGTTGCCGAGATCCCTGCTGCTAGGCCGAGCAGGACGAGCCGGGCGGCGAGCTCACGTGCCGTGCCGGCGCCCAGGGGCTGTGACTGCGACCGCACTCAGTCGCTCCGTAGCGCCTCGGCCACGGGTGCGCGCGCGAGCCGGAAGGCCGGATAGAGGCCCGCCAGCAGCGCCGAGCCCACCGCCAGGGCCAGGGCGAAGGCCAGCGACTCCACGGGCAGCGTAAGGTCCATCGACCATCCGAAGGAGCGCTTGTTGATGACGAAGGTCATGAGGGCGGCGGTGACGGCTCCCATGGGTAGGGCGAGAAGCCCGGCGAAGAGCCCGAGCAGCGCGCTTTGGCAGGTGACCAGCCCCCAGAGCTGCTTGGGAGTCAGGCCCAGGGCGCGGAGCGCCGCCAGCTCGCGCCTTCGTTCGAGCGCCAGGGCGGTGAGGGCGGCCAAGACACCGATGAAGGCCACGGTCACGGCCAGCAGGCGTAGCACGTTGGTGACCAGGAAGGTGCGGTCGAAGACCTCGAGCGAGCGCCGGCGCAGGGCTCCGTTCGAGCGCACCGCCAGGTTTCGGTTCGGGACGCTCCGGCCCGCCTCCAGCCGGCGCGCGACGCCTGTGCGGGCCGCGTCCGGGTCTGATCCGGGCTCGAGATAGAGGGCGGCCGCGGTCCGACCCGGCCGGCGCCGGCCCTCCGGCCAGAGCTCCAGATAGCGCGCCCAGGACATCAAGACCGTGCCCCGCTCACTGGCGTAGTCGTAAAAGACGGCGGCGACTTGCGGGTGCACCGGGCCGGACGGGGTCTCGAGCCGCAGGGTGTCGCCCGGACCGAGTCCGTGCCGGCTTGCAAGAGGCTCCGAGATCAGGACCGCCGTGCCCGCGAGGTAGCCGGGCCAGGCGTCCTCCGGCCGGGCCCTCCGGAAGCGGAAGGCGCTCCGGCCGCGGGCGTCGAGATCGTGGGCCAGGAGGCGCACCGCACCCACCGCCGATTCGACCCTGGTCTCGAGGACGGTGTTGACGCGGACGACCCCCGGCGCCGTGCGCAAGACGTCGAGGTCGCTCTCGCGTAGGGCCGGTGGAGCGGTCCCCGAGGCCCCCCGGAAGCTGGCGGTCGAGGAGACGTAGAGGTCGGCCGGAAGCGAATAGAGGAGCCACTCGTCGACGGTGGACCGGAAGCTCCGGATCATCAGATCCACGCCCAGGGTCACCGAGATCGCCACGGCGAGGGCGGCGACGGCCACGCCGGTGCGGCTGATCGAGGCCCCAACGCCCGCGGCCGCGATGCGTCCCAGTCCTCCAAGTGTGCGTTCCGCCGGAGCCGCGACCAGGCGGCTCAAGCCGACCGTGGCCAGGGGCGTTGTCAGGGCGAGTCCCACCAGGATCGCGAAGAGCGCTGCGAAGGCGGTCGGCAGGCCGCCGCGCTGGCTCCAGATCGCGAGGGCACCGAGCGTCACGAGCACGCCGCCCGCGGCAGTCAGCTTGGGAAGGGCGGCGCGCCACCTGGTCTCCAGGGTGGCGCGGGCGAGAGCGGGTCCCGGCGCCGCGCGCAGCGCTTCGACCGCCGGTCCGAGAGCGGCCAGCAGTGCGACGGCGACGGCTAGAAGCAGGGCGGCCGGAGTCAGCCAGGGCGGCGGTTCGATCCAGATGCTGCCGGTCGTGAAGTAGAGGTCGTCCAGGGTCTGTTCGACTCGGACCAGGAGGCGCCCGGCCAGCAGCCGGCCGAAGGCGAGGCCCAGGCAGCCGCCGGCGAATCCCACGGCAGCCGCCTCGGCCAGGACCACGCCGAAGAGCCTCTTGGGGGTCACGCCCAGTGCCCGCAGGAGTGCCAGGATCGGGCGGCGCTGCACGACGGCGAAGGTCATCGTGTTGTAGATCAAGAACGCTCCGCACAGGAGGCCGAGCAGGCTCAGGGCGCGCAGGTTGAGGCGAAAGGCGCGGGTCAGCTCGCCGGCGGCGGCGGTCCGGCTTTCAGGTCTGGCGATCTCGGTACCCGGAGGCAGAATCTCCCGGATGGCGGCCAGGGCTTGCTCCCGATCCCAGTCGGGGCCGTCCAGCAGGAGGTCGATGCGGGTCAGGTTCGAGCCCATCCCGAAGATCCTTTGGGCGTGGAAGACGTCCAGGATCAGGAGGTCGCGGCCGGCCTGGCGCCGGAAGGCGTCCCGGGACGAGAACGTCACGCCGATTGTGAGGTCTTGGCTGCGGCCGCCGGCGGCAACGACTAGCGGCTCGCCGACGCCGACGCCGAGGTCGCGCGCGGTAGCGGCCGAGACCAGGGCGGTCGGCCGGCGAAGGAAGGACGCCAGATCCAGCTCGGCCGCCGCCTCGTTGCGGAAGGCATCGCGGAAGGCCGCGTCGGCGAAGGGGTCGATGCCGAGGACTCGCACGGGCCGTCCGTTCGCCGGCATCCCCGCCGGATCCTCCGGAGATCCGGCCTGCCGATCTCGGGGCTTCGGATGTCGGGCGCGGGTGCCGGCCCAGGCGAAGCCCTCGATGATTGGCGCCGCCCGGCGGATGCCCAGCTCGGTACGCAGGCGCGTGTAGAGGGACTCGGGGACCAGTGCGTCGGTGCCCACGATCTGATGCGTGGCGCGGCCGGTCACCGCCAGTGTCGAGCGTTCGAAGGAGGCCAGGGCCGAGCCGTTGGCGGACTCGATGGCGACGAAGACCGCGACTCCGAGGGCGACGCCGGCTAGAGCCAGCAGGAGCTGGCCGGGGTGCCGGCGGTAGTGGCCGGCGGCCGCGATCCAGGTCAGGCGGCTCAGGGGCCTGTCCCGCTTTCGCCGGTCGAATCGAGGGAACCGGCCGGATCGGTCCCGGTTTCCACGACCCGGCCGTGGTCGATCTTCAGGACCCGGTCGGTGCTCTCGAGGGCGCCGCGGCTGTGGGTCGCCATGACCAGGGTCCGTCCTTCGTCGCGCACCAGCCGTTCCAGCAGGGCCAGGATCTCGGCGGCGGTATCGGCATCCAGGTTGCCCGTGGGCTCATCGGCCAGGATCAGGTGGGGACGGTGGACCAGGGCCCGCGCGATCGCCACCCGCTGCTGCTCGCCGCCCGAGAGGCGCTCCGGATAGCTCGAGGCTCGGTTGCCGAGCCCGACCTGTTCCAGGATCCCCGCGGCGCGGGCCCGCTCTGCTGCTCCCAAACCGGCGGTGAGCTCCAGGGGCAACAGCAGGTTCTGCGAGACCGTCAAGGTCGGCACAAGGTTGAAGAATTGGAAGACCAGGCCAATGTGGCGCCGGCGAAAGACGGTGCGCTGGGTTTCCGACAGCGCCGGCAGATCGGTACCCGCGATGTGGATGCTGCCGGCGTCCGGGAGATCGAGGCCGGCCAGCAAGTGGAGCAGGGTCGACTTCCCAGAACCGCTCCTTCCAAGGATGGCGATCAGCTCGCCGCGCTCGACGTCCAGTGCGGCCCCTTCCAGGACCGCGTGCCGCTTCGTGCCCTCGAGGTAGGTCTTGGTGAGATCCCGGACCCGAATCAGCGGCTCCGCCGGCGACCCGAGCTGCAGGTCAGTGGACCTGGTAGGCGCTGCCACCCAAGAACTCGCGCAGCAGGGACGTCGGCGGCACCAGCGAGTCGTCGTCCACGGTTTCGATGGATTTCAAGAGCCGATGGAGCCGCCGCGCCCGCAGGTAGCCGTCGAGATGCCGCTCGTCGCCCCGGTGGGTCTCCAGGAACGGCTCGAGGTGCGGAAACAGGCGGGCCTTCAGGAACGGCAGTTCGTAGGGCAACGCGCTGTTGACCTGGTAGTCGGCACGAGCCTGATACGGGATGATGTGCTTGAGCTCGCTCCGGCGCACGTAGTGCCAGTGCAGGATGGTCTTCTCGGGAGGGTAGCCCCGGAACTGGCTGTCGCGCAGCATGCGCCGCAATAGCCGGATGTCGGTCCAGCGGATGTAGTTGCCGTCCAGGTTCTTGAGCTGGCTGATGGTCTCGATGTAGATCTTGAACTTGCGGCCCTCGGCGACGCTCTCCGTCAGACCGTCGTAGAGGCCGTGCAAGTTGTCCAGAAGGACCAGGCTGTCGGGCTCGGGCCGGAAGCGGCTGGTGGTCTCGGTGCGCTTGCCGGTCTTGAAGTCGTAGGTGGGCATCTCGATCGCCTCGCCGCGATCGACGGCGGCCAGATGCCGGTTGATCAAGCGCAGGTCCAGGGCCTCGGGCGTCTCGAAGTCGTAGTCCCCGAATTCGTCCTTGGGATGAAGCTCCAGATCGAAGAAGTAGTTGTCGAGACCCATCGGGATGACGTGGAGCCCTTCGGCTTCGAGCCGGTCGCGTAGCTTCATCGTGGTCGTGGTCTTGCCCGAGGAGCTGGGTCCCGAGACGATGACGAAGCGCAGCTCGCCGCGGCGTTCCAGGATGGCTTCGGCGGCCGCCTCGATCATGGCGTCGTAGAAGCCGTCCGCCTTGGCGATGAGATCCGGCAACCCGCCGGCACCGATGGTCGCGTTGAGGTGCTCGACGGTATGGCACTCGTTCTCGACCGCCCAGTCGAGCGCCTGCCACATGAGCTTGTACGGGATCGTCTCCAGGCGTCCGGTCTCCTGGAGGCTTCGCATCTGGGCGCGCTCGTGGCGATAGACGATATAGGCCTTGGCGATCTCGGCGTGGCCGTCCCGGATCAGGACCCGCTCGACGATGTCCTGGACGTTCTCGACCGTCGGCGGCAGTTCGGCGGAGTAGGTGGCTTCGGCGGCCGCGATCACCTTTTGGCTTAGTGTCTCCGCCAGCTCGCGATCGTGGTTCCCGAGCGCGGCTCCGGCCTTGTAGATGGCCACCGTGATCTTCTCGGCGTCGAAAGGGACGATCTCGCCCGAGCGCTTGACAATGGTCGAAAGCGTGCTCATGGGCGCCCAAGATAGCAAGGATCGGCCGCTCCACGCTGCTAGTCTCGTCGGGCGATGAGGCTCCGAGTGCTGGCTGCGGCCGAGGTCGAGGCCGCGTTGCCGATGGCGTCAGCGATCGACGTCATGGCCGAGGCCTTCGCGGCGCTTTCGAGTGGCGCGGCGACGGTGCCACAGCGCCTGGCGCTGCCGCTGGAAGCCGACTCGGCTGGATCGGGCGCGGTCGGACTGGTGATGCCGGCGACCTCCCCCAAAGCCGGTCTGGCGGTCAAAGTTCTGTCCGTGGTGCCGGAGAATCCGAGCCGGGGAAAGCCCGCGATCCAGGGTCTTGTCCTGCTCCAGGAGACCCGCAGCGGCGCTCCGGTGGCGGTGCTCGAGGGCGCGGCGGTGACCGCGCTTCGTACCGGCGCGGCTGCGGGCCTGGCCACCCGCCTGCTGGCGCCGCCAGACGCCCGAACGGGGCTGGTGGTGGGAGCCGGCGGCCAGGCACGGAGCCAGATCCTGGCGCTCGACGCCGCGCGAGCACTGGAGGTCATCGGGGTCTTCAACCGCACCCAGGAAAGCGCCGAGGCCCTGGTCGCCAGGGTCGCCGGCGAGGTCGAAGCCCGGCTCGAGGTCGTGGCCGACCTGGCGCCGGCGGTGCGGCAGGCGGACGTCGTGACCACGGTCACCAGTGCCGGCGAGCCGGTGCTCTTCGGGTCCGAACTCCCGGCCGGCTGTCACGTCAACGCCATCGGCAGCTTTACCCCGGGGATGCGCGAACTGGACATTGCGGCGGTCGCTCGCGCCCGAGTCTTCATGGACTCGCCCGCAGCGGCCCTCGAGGAGGCCGGGGAGTTGATCGCGGCGGTCGCCGCCGGCGAGTCCCGGCCCGCGGTGTGGACCCAGATCGGAGACGTCGCCGCCGGCCGCAGGCCGGGCCGGCGATCCGCCGACGAGATCACTCTGTTCAAGTCGGTCGGCCACGCCGTGCAGGACCTCTATGCCGCCGCCGCCGTCTACGACGCCTGCGCCAAGCGCGACCTGGGGGTCGAGGTGCGAATGCGATGAGCTCGGAGCGGTTACTTGGCGGCCCCGGGCCGCTCGAAGTCGAGACGGTCGATGCCCACACCGCCGGCGAGCCGCTCCGGATCGTGCGCTCGATCCATCCGGATCCGGGGCCGATACCGGGAGCCTCCATGCTCGAGAAGCGAATCTGGGCAGAGCGGCGGCTGGACGGCTTGCGCCGTTTCCTGGTCTTCGAGCCTCGGGGCCACGCCGACATGTATGGCTGCTTTCTAACCGAGCCGGTCACGCCGGACGGCGACGTCGGGGTGCTCTTCTTCCACAACGAGGGATTTAGCACGATGTGCGGCCACGGCATCCTGGCCTTGGCCGCGGTCGGGGTCGAGGCGGGCTGGTTCGACGGTCCCACGATTCGGTTCGACACCCCGGCTGGACGCGTCACCGCTACCGCCGGGCGGGACGGCGAGCCGGGAGCGGCCAGCTTCCGGAACGTGCCGTCGTTCGTGCTGGCGCGTGACCGTCGCGTCACCGTGCCCGGACTCGGGGAAGTGCGCTGCGACGTCGCGTTTGGGGGCGCGTACTACGCCTACCTGGAGGCGCCGGAGCTGGGCCTCGCGCTCGTTCGGGAGAACTTGTCCGAGATCGTGCGCCTGGGCCGGGCCATCAAGCAGGCGGTGGCCGGCCAAGTCCCGATTCGCCATCCGGCGCCACCGGAGGACTTCGGCGGCGACCATGCCGGCGAGCTGGAGTTTCTATACGGGACGATCTTCGTCCAGCCAGGTGGTGCGGACGGCGTCCACAGCCGCAACGTCTGCGTCTTCGCCGACGGCGAAGTCGATCGGTCGCCCACCGGCACCGGGGTGAGCGGGCGGGCGGCGATCCATAGCCTGCGGGGCGAGCTGGCGGTGGGGGAGTCGATCGTGATCGAGAGCTTGATCGGGACTCGCTTTCAGGTGACCGTGCGAGGGCGAACCGAGTTCGGCGGTCTCGCGGCGGTGGTTCCCGAGGTTTTCGGCACCGCCCACCGGACCGGCCGGCACCGCTTCGTCTTGAGTCCCGGGGATCCCCTGGGGGATGGGTTTCTGCTGCGCTGAGGCCGCGGGCAGCTAGGCTGCGGGCTTGATCTCGTGAATCCGGCTGACGTCTACCGCCAGAGGCGCGTTTGGGTCGGAGCGTTTGAAGATGTTGGTGAAGCGGGCCTGCCAGACAACCTCGTCGGCCTTGTACGAGGTGCGGGCGTGCACGATCTGCGAGAAGGTCTCGTCGATACCTGTCAGTAGCACCAGAAACTCGGGATCGCTGGCTACGAGCTCCTCGGGCGTGACCCGCCAGAGCGGACTGGTCTCGTCAATCGGGTGGACGATGGTCCAGGCCAGGGGAAAGAACGTGACCCGCCGGCGCTCCAGGTCGAGCTGGTAGAAGTTGCGCTTGAGGCGGCCGTTCGCGGCTGGCTCTCGGCGGCTGAAGAGGACTCTGGCCTCGACATCGATGAGCTGGTTGCGCCGCCGGTTGGCGAGGCGGAACTCGAAGGCCGTGCCGCCCCGGTAGGGAGCGATGATCGCAGCGCGGCTGAACACGATGTTGGCCCGCGGCCGCGAGAAGCGAGCGAAGATGAGACCCGTGCCCAGGGCGAGCCCGAAGAGGCCAGCTATGGCTTCGACCGTCATCAGCAGATTCGCGGCCAGGCTTGCCGGCACGATGTGACCGTAGCCGACGGTCGAGAGCGTGTGCACGCTGAAGAAGAACCCCTGGAGAAAGCGCTCGCCGGCGGAGCCGGCGGGCATGCCTTCGAGGGCGCCCGGGCCGGCGGCTACATAGGCGCAGGCGAAGATGGCGTTGACGATCAGGTAGGCGGCGAGCGCCAGCGCCGTGAACCGCGGCCAGCTCATCTCGAGGAGCGAGTGGTACAGGCTCAGGGTGGTGCGCCAGCCCAGCCCGTGCCGTTCCACGTTGAAGCTGCCGTCGCGGTTGAGCAGCCGCCGCCGGCTGGAGCTGGCGACCACGGATCCGAAACCCAAGTCCCGATCCTCGGTCTGGGATGGGTCGATCCCGGGATCGCCTGGTGCCGAAACGGGGGCGGCGGCCGGGTCCGGCTCGGTTCGGTCCGGCTCGGTTCGGTCCGACTCGGGTCGATCCGGCTCGGTTCGGTCCGGCTCGGTTCGGTCCGACTCGGTTCGGTCCGGGGCCACAGCGTTTGGGTCTGCCGGATCAGTCGGTTCGGCCGGTTCAGTCGGTTCCGTCGATTCGTTCGGGTCGGTCGGGTCGGTCGGGTCGGTCGGGTCCGGGGTTGCGGTCATTGCGGTCTTCCTCCTAGCCTAATCGTCTCACCCCGCCGAGGCTCGCGGGAGCGCATCCTGGTCCTGCTGAAGATCGTGGGGCATCCGCGGCGCTCTGCGTCTTCCAGCCAGCCAGCCAGATGACTGCGCCCGCCCGGTGCGCTCCTGGAAGCCGCCGCGTCGTCCGACCGGCCTCTAGTCGTCCAGGCGGGCGGCCTCGACCTCGACCGAGTTCGCCCGCCGCCGAACCGTGACCTGCCACGGGTTGCAGCACACCTCGCAGTCCTGCACGAGGACCCCGACGACGTCGGCCTCGACGGCAAGCGCTACCGGCTCGCCGCAGTACGGGCAGTCCAGGATCGCCGTGTGGATCGGGCTGGCGTCAGTCACGGGAAAAGAAAAGGCCGCCCCGCACGAGCGGGGCGGCCGGGAAAACGGTTGTCTTGCCAGGCCCTAGTTGCCACCCTCGAACATCGCCTGGACCGGCACGATCTCGAACGCGTCCGGCTCCACCGGGATGCGCTGGATGGTCTTGTCCGCCCGGACGACGTCCGCCTCGGGCGGAGCGTTGTACTCCATCGGACTCGGCTCGTCGGCCTCGAGGTAGGACCGGACCTTGTCGGCTCCGGCGGTAACGAAGACCGCGTGGAAGCTGTCCGTCTGAATGTGCCGCTCGATGGCCTCGTTGACGTCCTCGACGCTCAGCTTGGCAAGCTCATCCTCGATCCGGTCGATGTAGTAGTCGATGCCGTAGAAGTGGCTGTCCATGGCGAAGCCCAGCCGGTTCGACGGGCTCTGCGCCCAGAGCTTGGAGTAGTTGACCACGAAGTCGCGGGTCAGCTCGAACTCCTCCTGGGTCATGCCGTTCTGGATCAAGCGGTCGACCTCATAGAGGGCGTTGCGCAGGGCGAAGTGCGCCGTGTTGGGAACGACCGGCCGGATCCAGACGGAGAAGAACTGCTGGCGGCGAGGGAAGTTGGGACTGGGGTTGCTGGTGAAAGGCGGCAGGTGCCAGTACTCGATGTAGGAGTAGTCCCCGTAGTTGAGGCCTCGCTTGCCGCGGAGCTGCTTCATCAGCCGGCCGTGGAAGGTCCGATGCTCGCCCAGGAAGCTGTTGGCGACCATGAGCGGGTAGTAGTCCGGATGCGACCGGTTGATGGACAGCGGGTAGCCAATGTGAATGCCGACCGAGTCGGTGGGCTTGTCGATGAGGACGAACTGCCGTCCCTCGGGGCGATCCACAGAGGGCAGGTCGAGATCGCCGCGACCCTGGCCTCCCGCCGGCAGGCTTGCCAGCTTGGCCTGGAGGTCGCCGGGGAGCGAGTCCGGATAGCCGCCGGCCAGACCCAGCACGAGCTTGTCTCGAGAGTAGTGGGACCGGTAGAAGTTCCGGACATCGTCGAGGGTGATCGCGGCCAGGCCCTGGATCGTGCCCTGCGGAGCGTGGCCGTAGGGATGGTCGGAGAAGATCACCTGCTGGATGGCTTCGAGGCCCAGGAGCTCGTCATTCGAAGCGCGCAGCGTGTTGGTGAGAAACGCTCCCTGCTGCGCCTTGTGGCGGGCGAAGTCGTCCTTGGCGAAGGCTGGATCCAGGAGCGCCTCCAGCAGGAGACCCACGTACTCGTCGAGGGTGTCCCGGTGTACCTCGCCGCTGAACACCGTGACCTCGCGGTCGGTGGCCACGTCGATCGAAGCCGCCATCGGGTAGAGGGCGTCCACCAACTCTTTGAAGGAGCGCTTGCCGGTCGCCGACTGGCCCAACATGAGACCGGTCAGATGGGCCAGACCTTCCTTGCCGGCCGGGTCGTAGATCGAGCCGGCGGCGAACTGGAGCCGGATGGCCACGATCGGCGACCCTGGGCTCGGCAGGGCGACGAGCTGGATAGGCGAGTCCGCGGCTTCGGCCGGGACCTTGCTCTCGTCGGGCTTGGTCTCGGCCGGCTGGGACAGGGTGGCGCGGTCGCTGTCGGATGCGCTCTCGGCCGAGGCGGAGCGCGCCGAGCGCAGGCCGCCGGACGAGGCGCAGGCTGAGGTCAGAAGGGCGGCGAGCGCAACCAGTGGGGTCACGCCGCGGAAGATTCGTGCGAGTTGGGTCATGGAGTCCCTCCTAGCGACTTTCAGACGCGTCGTCGTCGGCCGGGCTATGGCCGAGGGTGACGCGGGTGCGGTTGGTTTCGGTGAATACCTTGCGGGCGATCGCCTGGATGTCCTCGGGCGTCACTTTCTGGTACTGCTCGTAGACGTTGTTGACCGTGTTGGTGTCGCCGGTCAGCGTCAAATAGCTGGTCATCATGAAGGCGATGGCGCCCGGAGTGTCCAGGCTCAAGGCGAACTGGTACTTCAGGTGCGACTTGATGCGCTCGAGTTTGTCCCCATCCACGGGCATCGTCTGAGCCTCGCTGAGGGCCTCGTCGATCGCGGCCAGGACCTTTGGGATCAGCTCTTCCGACTTCACCCGGGTGTAGATCATGAAGAGATAGGGATCGCGGTGGTCCGAGTAGCTGCCCGAGACGAAATCGACCCACTGCTCCTCGACCACCAGCTTCTGGTATAGAGGCGCCGATTCGCTGAAGAGCAACTGGGACAGCAGGTCGAGCGCCGCCGTCTCGACTCCCGAGTCGGAAAAGGCGGGGGCGCGGTAGCCGACCATCAGGTGCGGGCTGATCGGGCCCGGCCAGTCGATCGAGGCCTCGCGCGCTTCGGTCTGCGGCGCCTCGGACTGGATCTCGGGCGCTTCGTAGCCGGTCTCCCAGTCGCCCCAGTAGCGATCGGCAAGGTCGAAGACGGCATCGGGTTGGGCGTCGCCCACCACGACGACGCTGCAGTTCTCCGGCCGGTAGAAGCGGTCGAAGAAGGACAAGCTGTAGTCGTAGTAGCCGGGCATGGCCTTGATGTCTTCGAGGTAGCCCATGGTGGTATGCCCGTAGGTGTGCTCGGTAAAGGCCAGCTCGCGCATGGTCTCGTACATCGGCAAGAACGGGTTCGAGATGTTCTTGTTGTACTCGCCCAGAACCGCGAGAGCCTCGCGGCGAAAGTCCTCCTCGCTGTACTTCAGGTTCTTGAAGCGATCGGACTCGACGTCCATCATGGTCTCGAGCTCGGCCGAGGGGCCGATGATGTAGTAGCGGGTGCGGTCGTCGGATGTCGAGGCGTTGGAGTCGGCGCCCATGCGCTTCAAGACGTCGTTGTACTCGTCGCCCGAGTAGCGGTCCGTGCCCCGGAACATCATGTGCTCGAAGAAGTGGGCGAAACCGCTGTGGCCGGGCTCGACCTCGTCGCGGGAACCGGTCCGCACGACGATCATGAACGCAACCGTGCCCGGACTGTCGTAGGGCACGGAAACCACCTGGAGACCGTTGTCCAGGGTCTTCTCGTGTACCTCGTGGGGAAAGATCGGATCGGCGTTCGCCGTGCCCGTCAGCAGGATGACCGCTGCAGTAAGCAGAACGCCGTTGCGAAGGGCTGTTGTCTTGAGAATCACTCGCTCCTCCCGGTTCTGAAGAAATGCGCGCGGCTCCGCCTGGGTCCGCGGCGCGATGGTGGACGCGACTCCGCGTCGCGTTGCGCCGGCTTGTCGCCGTCGGTGGAGGGATATCTTACCTCCGTGATCGGCTCGGGTGTGTGTCCGGACCGCTCGGGAGCGGTTCAAGCTGAGGCCGCCGTGATCCGTCGCGCCGGCGTCCGCCCAACCCTGATATAAGGGCGCATGTCTTCCTGGCTGCAAATCGGTTGGGTGCCGCGGCGGCCGGCGGAGCTGGATCGGGAGGAGTGGCGACAGGTCGTCGCCCGCGCCAATCGCCTGACCGCAGAGCGAACCTTGCCAGGCGTCTTTCTGTATCCACTTGGCATCTTGGTGCTGGCGTTCGCTTCTTCGCTGTGGAAGGAGCACCCGAGGCTGGTCCTTGGGGTGTTGGCATTCATGATCATCGCGATGGGGGTTCGGCTTCAACTCCATCGGCGGCTGAACGCTTCGACGCTGGCCGCGGCCGAGTCCTGGCAGACGGCCACGAGCGTCTTGGTGCTGGCGTCGGCCTTTGCCTGGGGCGCCTTCGCTGCCGCAACCGTCTTCTACTACGGGGTTACTTGGCCCAGCTTCTTGGCTCTGCTGGGCAGCGCGGGGATGTGTGGCGGCGGCATGGCGGCCTTTGGCCAGAATCTGGTGCTGAGCCGTGGCTATACGCTACTGATGCTTGGCCTGCCAACAGCGGCGGCTCTGGCCTCGGGCGCCCCGGGTGGCCGAGGCGCTGCTCTCCTGATGCTGCTCTACTGCGGCTATATCTGGACTCAGAGTCGGATTCTGCACCGCGAGTACTGGCAGGGACTGGTCAAGACCAAGCTGCTCGAAGTGCAGGCGGCGGAGCTGCGGGAGGCCCGGGACGATGCCGAACGGGCCAGCCGGGCCAAGAGCGACTTCCTCGCGAACACCAGTCACGAGATTCGTACTCCTCTGAACGCGATTCTGGGCTTCGCCGAGATTCTGGGTACGGCTAAGCTCCCCGAGCGAGAGAGCAAGCTGGTGGCCCAGATCTCCGCCTCTGGAGAGGATCTTCTGGACCTGCTCAACGAGCTTCTGGATCTGTCTCGGATCGAGGCCGGCGAACTGCTGGTGGAACTGGTCCGGTTCAACCCCGCGTCAGCGGTCGAGAAGGTGTGTGCTCTGCTCGGCGAGAGGGCAGCGGCCAAGGGACTGGAGCTCACGGTGGGGGTGAGCAGGTCGCTGGATCGTGAGCTGTGGGGGGACCGGCGCCGGTTGGAGCAGATCCTGCTAAACCTCGTGAGCAACGCCGTGAGGTTTACCGAGTCCGGCGGGGTGCGAGTTACCGCCCAGATTCAAGATTCCCGTGGCGATGTCCTGAGTGTCGCCTTTGCGGTGACGGATACGGGTCCGGGCATTGCCGAAGGCGATCGAAAACGACTGTTCGAGCCCTTCTTCCAGGTGGATGCTTCGAGCACGCGCCGGTTCGGTGGCACGGGCTTGGGCCTGGCGATCAGCGCGCGCTTGGCGACGGTCCTGGGCGGCCGGATCTCGGTGACAAGCGAGCCGGGAGAGGGCTCGACCTTCTTGCTGCTGCTGCCTTTGTACCTGTCGCCGCAGACCGCTTCCGAGGATCTAGCCTCGGCTGCGCAGGAGGTGATCGATACCGCGGATTTCGAGGTGGACAGGGCGAGTATGCGGATCCTGGTGATCGAGGACAATGAGATCAACCGCACGGTTGCCAAGCTTCAACTCGAGGCGCTCGGTTTTCGGCCGACAGTAGCGGCGAGCGGCGCAGAGGGCTTGCTGCTCTTTGAGCAGAGCGGGTTCGACGCGGTGCTCATGGACTGTCAGATGCCCGAGCTCGACGGCTTCGAAACCACCCGCCGTCTGCGACGCATCGAAACTCCCGGCACCCGGGTGCCCGTGGTTGCGCTGACCGCGGCGGCGATGCGCGAAGCTCGGGACCAATGTATGGAAGCCGGGATGGATCATTTTCTTGCCAAGCCGGTCAAGCAGCGTGATCTGGAGGAGGTGCTGCTACGTTGTTTCGCCGATGTTGCCGCTTCGCCGGCCCAAGCGCCGGCAGCCGAGGTGCCAGCCTCCGAGGACCAGGTTGTCGACGAACGCCAGCTCGAGCGTTTGGCGGCTTTGGGAGAAACCAGCGGCGGCAGCGTTCTTCATACTCTTGTCCAGAACTTCACCCAGCGGACGCCCCAACTCGTGGACCGCTTGCGCCAGGCAGCGAGTGGCCGCCGCGGCGTGGAGCTCGAGCGGACGGCCCATTTGCTCAAGGGCAACGCCCTCAATCTGGGCGCCACCGGAGTGAGTACGGTGTGCGATGAAATCGAGTCGGCCGCTGCCGCCGGCGATCTCGAGACTGCGGCCGAAAGGGTCGATACCCTGGAGCTCGAGGTCGAGAAGGCGCTGGCCCGCTTGCTCCGAGCCCTCGACCAGCGAGATGCGGAGTCCACGGTCGGATCCGGCGCCTAGCCGGGTCCGGCAACCGCCCGTCCCGGCCCCATGCCCCCGATACCGGTGCTGCGACCTCTTCCCGCGCTGATTCCGCCCGCTCTTCTGGTAGCCGCGGCCCTGGTCGCGCCCGTTCGCCAGGCTCAGGCGATGACTCTGTTCGCAGCGGCGCCGACCGGTGAACGGGTCGGTGAGAAGGTCGCAGAGCGAGCCAGGGGGCCGGCCGGGGGTGCTGCACTCCGGCTCGAGTTCGCCAGTTCGCCGGCTCTTCAGAGGGTTGCCGACCGGTTGCAGAGTTGGAGGCCCCAACGGTTGAACCGCTTCTGCCAGCTTATCGGCGTCGATCTTGGCGGTCAGCGTCCGATCCGGGTCGTGCTGCTGGATCCGGACCAAGCCCGGGCTCTCGAGATCGGACCCTGGGTCGCCGGATTCGCGCGCGCCGATCTGGATACCGTGGTCTTGATTCCGGGCCGGGTCCCGATCTATCCGCACGCCAACCTCGAAGAGCTCTTGGGCCACGAGATCGCCCACGTCCTGATCGCTCGTTCCGCCGCCGGCCGGCCGCTGCCGCGCTGGTGGCAGGAGGGGCTGGCAATGTTGGCCGAGGAGAGCTGGGGTCTCAAGGACCGCGGCCTGGTGGCCCGTACGTTGATCCGGCGCGGGCGCTACGATCTTGCGGACTTGGATCGCCGGTTCGGCGACCCGCGCCAGGTCCGCGGCGCCTATGCCTTGGCGGGTTCCTTCGTGCGGGCTCTCGTTCGAGATCGTGGGCGGCTCTTGCCTGCGCGACTGCTGCGCCGCGTGGCGTTGGGCGAGTCCTTCGAAGAGGCCTTTCGGGAGGCCGCTGGCTACGATCTGGCAACTGCCGAAGAGAGGTTCTGGCGGCGCATGACCGTCTGGTATCGATGGCTTCCGGTTCTGTCCAGTGAGGCAACGCTGTGGGCTGCGATGGCCCTGCTGGTTCTGGTCGCGGTTCTCCGCCGGCGCCGGCGCGATCGCTCGATCTACGAGCGCTGGGAGCTGGAAGAGAGCCTGGCGGGCCGGGAGCTCGAGCACGGGGAGCTCGAGGGCGAGGAGGGGTGGCCGAGATCTTCGGATCCCGGCGCTCCGCCGGCCCGACGTCCCGGCGGCGGCCGGCTCGATCCCTAAGGGCGGGAGGGCAGGCTATGATCGCCACGCCGGTACGAGAAAGGAGTTTCCGATGACGGTACGGATACTGGCCGCTTTCGCGGCCTTGGCCCTGGCCGCCTCGATAGCGAGCGCTCAGATGCACGATCCGCGCGCTCTGGACGCGGATCCCTCGAGCGCCGACGGACCGATCGCCCCACGCCTGGAGGGCTTGGGCAGCCATCATTTCTCCGTCTCCACCGATTCGGAGGAATCTCAGGCTTTCTTCAACCAGGGGATCCGCTTGACCTACGCCTTCAACCATTCGGAAGCCCTGCGTGCCTTCAAGGAAGCGGCGCGGCTCGACCCGGACAACGCCATGGCCTACTGGGGCTGGGCGCTGGCGCTGGGCCCGAACATCAACCTGCCGATGGTGCCCGAGGTCGTGCCGCAAGCCTGGGGTGCGCTCCAGCTGGCGCTCGCCAAGAAGGACGGGGTCTCCGAGCGTGAGCGGGCCTACATCGACGCCCTGGCCAAGCGCTATTCCGACGATGCGGAGGCCGATCGCGTTCTGCTCGACGAAGAGTATGCCGCGGCCATGGCCGAGCTGGCGTCCAAGTATCCCGGCGATCTCGACGCCCGCACTCTGTACGGCGCGGCGTTGATGAACCTGAGCCCCTGGGACTACTGGTACCTGGACGGCAGTCCCAAGAAGGATACCGACAAGATCCTGGAAGCGTTCTCCGCGGTTCTCGAGGCCGATCCGAACCATCCCGGAGCTCTCCACTACTACATCCACACCGTGGAGCTGCCGCACCCCGGACGGGGCGAGGACGCCGCCGACCGGCTCCTGGATCTCATGCCCGGAGCCGGCCACCTGGTGCACATGCCCTCGCACATCTACATGAGGATCGGGCGTTACGCCGATTCGTACCGGGCCAACGCTGCCGCGGTTCAGGCCGACGAGGGCTACATCGCGCAGTGCCGGGCCCAGGGGATCTACCCCCTGGGTTACTACCCGCACAACCTCCACTTCATGGCCTGGTCGGCCATGTTCCAGGGCCGCAGCCGTGAGGCGATCGAGTCGGCCCGCAAGGTCTCGACCAAGATCCCGGAGGGGCTGGAAGGCGACGGACTCGCTCTCTTCGAGACCTTCATGGGCCAACCCATTTTCACCATGGTGCGGTTCGGGCGCTGGGGCGAGATGCTGGCCGAGCCGGCGCCGGTTGCCGACGCCCGCTTTCTCACCGGGACCTGGCACTACGGCCGCGCTTTGGCTCACTTGCACAGCGACAACCGGCGCGACGCGAAGAAGGAGCTCCGCCGGCTCGAGGCGATCCGCTCCGAAGTGGGCACGCGGGATGAGTACGTCATCGGATTTTCCACGGCCGAGAAGCTCTTGACCATCGCGGTCCTGATCGTTCGTGCCGAGCTGGACGTGGATCGGGGCCGCTTCGAGGACGGCATCGCGCAGCTGGCGCGCGCGGTGCGGATCGAAGACAGCCTGCTCTACAACGAGCCGCCGGATTGGTACTTTCCGGTGCGCCATTTCCTGGGCGCCGCTCTCCTCGACGCCGGCCGGCCGGCCGAAGCCGAGGTGGTCTACTGGCAGGATCTGCGCAAGCATCCTGAGAACGGTTTCGCGCTTTTCGGCTTGGAGCGGAGCCTGCGGGCGCAGAACAAGCTGGATCTGGCGCTCGACATCGGCAAGCGCTTCACCACCGCCTGGTCCGAGGCCGACGTCACCCTGACGAGCTCGCGCTTCTAGTTGGGCGTCGCCGTGAATCTGGTCACCAAGATCCGCAAGAAGCTCAAGCTCGGCCATTCGCTGAGCGAGCTCGATCCGTATCTGGCCGCCAAGGAGCCGCTTTTCAGGGCGCCGCCCTTCGACCCGAAGCTACTGGCCGCGATCAAGCTCATCTCGCCGCAGTTTCATTTGCGCGCCGACGAAAGCTCGCGCAGGTTCTGGGAGCTCAACCAGAACGGGCTCTGCTGGGGCGAGTACGAGGCGCTAGCGCCGTTCCTGGAGCGCCTGCCCGGCAGGCCGGCTCGGGTTCTGGACATCGGCCCCGGACTCGGCCGTTCGAGCGCGTTCTTCAAGAAGATGCTGGACTGGGAAGACGTCCCCTTCCACCTGTACGAAGGCTCGGGTGAGAGCACCAAGTACACCAAGGCCGGGCCGCGGTTCGAGGATTCGTTCTGCGGCACCCCGGAGGAGCTGCGGCGGGTACTCGAGTACAACCAGGCCGGAGAGTTCCGGATCTTCGACGCCGCCGAGCTGGGCTACCGGCTGGACGCTCTGCCCGGCCCCTACGATTTCGTGTACTCGTTCTTCGCCGTCGGATTCCACTGGTCGATCGGGCACTTCCTGGAAGAGATCCTGTCGCTGATGCACGGCCGATCTCTCGGAGCGTTTACTCTGCACGACCGCTTTCACGATTTTTCCGAACTAGGGGATACCCCCCATCGCGTGGTCTCGTTCCGCCGGAGCTGGCCGCGACGCCGAACGACGCGCATGCTGGTGCTGGCGCCCGATCCCGATCTGCTGGGCGACTGAGTCCAGCGAGACACCCGGATTCCGATACTCTCCGCGCGATGATCGGAGGCCCGTGCCCGGTACGAACAGGTGCTGGCACGTACGAGCGAGAGCTTGTTCGAACCCCACGCCGTGGTGATGAGCAACCTGCGTCTGGCTCAGATGGCCGAGGCCGCCGGGGACCAGGCCCAGGCGCGCCGCCGGTACCGGGCGTTCCTGGACTCATGGGGCGCCGGCGACGTCGAGCGCGAGGCGGTCGAGCACGCCCGCGGGTTCTTGGCCGAATCCTAGGCGGCGGATCCGGCCGGCGCTGGGAGGACCGGCCGGCTAACGCTGTAGGAAGAGACGCCGATACCAGGGAACGCCCTGCTCTTTGAGCTTCTGGCGGACCTCGCGGCGGCGCTGTCGCTCGGCTTGGCGCTCGAGCTTGTTCAAGAAGGAGGCGCCGTCAGCCTGGTGGCAGTCCTTGTACTTGGTGCCGCTACCGCACGGGCAGGGCTCGTTGCGTCCGATCTTCTGCGTGTGCCTGGGTGCCGGGTTGTTGGAAAAGCCCGGCCACACGACCTTGGTGTGGTGCTTTCGTCCGCGTGTGGTCATGCATCGATTCTAGTCGATGGCGATCGTCGCGCCCCAGAAGGGAACCGTCCTTGACCCGAAGAAGGCTTTAGGGAAATATGCTTCGTAAGCTAGTCGACGAACGATGGATCCAGGACCGGCATACCGGTGCCGGGCGGTGAGGAACTGCGATGCGCGTCAACTGCCATGCCCACGTCTTCAATCTCGACGACACCCTGTCCAACGCTTCGGTGGACATCATCAAACACCGGATCGTGGAAGCGGTGGTGGGCACCGACCTGGGCGACTCGAAGCTGACTCGAAAGCTGGGTGCCGTCGTCGGCGACCGGATCGTGGACCTGCTCAAAGGCCATCCCGAAGTCAACGAGGAGACCTTCGTGCGAGGCCTGCTGCGGGACATCGAGAAGAGCACCGGACTCCTGACCGATCTCGAGCGGGCCGGCCGGGATCTGCCGGAGCCGTTTGGCGAAGAGCTCGTTGGGGATCTCCAGAAGCACGCCCTCCTGGGCTTGAAGAGCATTGTTACCCGGATGACGGGCTTCCTGCGCAAGCAGAAGAAGATCGGACGGACCACCTGGACCGATCGCCTCGACCTGCTTGCGATCGCCTTCGAGCAAGACATGGGGAGCGTCGCCGACCGCCTGCTGTCCGAGATCGACCCGGAAGACGCGGCTGTGGCGCTCATCATCGACGTGGCTTCGGAGGGGGAGACCGACGACCAGAGACGCCAGGATCTGGAGCTCTACAAGAAGCTGCGGGACGACACGGTCTCGGCGGTGCTACGCTATCCCGGCCGACTCTTCCCGTTCATCGGCGTGGATCCGCAGCGCGTGGGCTCGGCGACGGATCCGGCACTTCCCGGCTTCGTCGAGCTCACCGAAGAGGCGCTCGACCGCTGGGGCTTCGTGGGGGTCAAGCTCTATCCGGCGGTGGGCTACTCGCCGGCCGATGCGGCCCTGGATCCGGTCTACAAGTACTGCCAGGAGCACTCGGTGCCGGTGATGACCCACGCTTCAGGCAGCGGCTTCTTCCGCTCCGAGACGACCCGAAAATTCAGCAATCCATCGTTCTTCGGGCCGGTGCTCGAGAAATTTCCGGAGCTCAAGGTCTGCCTGGCGCATCTTGGCGGCAGTGGCGGCGTCGCCTCCACCCATCTCGACCCGGCCAGCCGTACCGACAGCTTCCAGGACACGATTCTCACCCTGATGGATAAGCACGAGAACGTCTATACAGACATCTCGTTCAACGCCGAGCCTTTCAAGGGCGGCGAGGCGGAAGCCGCCTACTTCGATGTCATCCACGAGCTCCTTGAGCATCCGGTCTACCGCGCTCGGGTTCTCTTCGGCACCGATTTCTGGCTCGTACGCATGAAGGCTACCGAGACCGAGTACTGGCGCTTTTTCGAGGACAGCCTGACCCAGGCCGAGTTCACCCGCATCGCCGAGACGAATCCTCGTCGCTACCTCGGGTTGCCGAGGGCCGACGGCCTCGGCGCCTCCGAGCCGATGTCCCATCACATCGACTTTCTGATCGACAACATCGATCTGATCGAGGGCCGGCCGGCATCGTGGCTCGTGACCGCGGTCGAGGCGCGCGATGCGACTGCCTCCAAGCGCTTGCAGGCGCTACGGAAGTCGGCTCTGCCCGCTACCAGCCTGGCGATCAAGTCTTGGGTTCAGCAGTTGGCCCAAATCGCCCAGAAGCCACTCTCCTCCGGCGGTGGACGGCTCACCCGGCAAGGCTCCTGGAGCCTGGGCTCGGCCTCGTTCCGGCTGGGGGGGTTGGGACTGACCCTGGAGCCGACGGCGACGGGTGGTCTGGACGTGGACCTCTTCAACGGTGGTGCTTCGGCCAAGGCTCCGGAGGTCTTGACCGGGATTCTAGGTGTGACCGACGCGGGGCCGGCGCCGACCCTCGCACGCCAGGCCTGGCTGCGCTACCGGCTGGAGGGCGGACTCGCGGTGACCGGCAAGGCGGACGTGGATCCGGACACGTTCGGACTGCGGTTCGAAGCCGGCAAGTCGGTGGTGCTGTCAGACTACCGGGCGCATTCGCGCTCCGAAGAGGACGTCCAAGCCGCTGTCGCCTCGGATCTCCACTGGCCGCGGTTCGCCTTCCAGCGCCATGACGTGCTGCGCCTGCCCGAGGACGACGCTCTCGAGCTGCGGGTGACTGGCAAGCTAGGCGCGGCGGTCGAGCTTTCCTGGGCGAGCGTCTTGGCCGGCAACCTGAACGAGCTGGGAGACACTCTGGGTGTCCAGGGACCGCTCGACGTGGAGTTGGGACTGTCGGCCCGCTTTCAGGCGGGCCTGGCGGTGCATGACGACTTCCGAATCGTCTTCGCCCGCCCGCGGGCCAATCCCGCCGAGCGGCCGTTTCGGGTTTCGGTGCGCAAGGCGCGCTCGCGCAGCACGAAGGCTCGTATCGACGTCAATGCCGGTGCCAAGTTCGCCGATCCGGAAGTGGTGCGGGCCGCCCTGGAAGCGGCGCTGGGCGAGAGGCTGGCGCCGGTCGATCGGATGCTGGCCAAGTCCGCCGGCCAGCTCACCAGCGCCGAGGAGTCGATGCGCTCGCGGCTGGTGTCGCGCCTGGGCCTCGAGAGCAAGGCGCTGGCGACGATCCGTGCCAAGCGCAACCAGCTCGAAGCCAAAGCCCAGAAGGCGCTCGACGCCATCGCCCGTGCCGAGGTGCGAGCCGGGGTCTCCTTCGAGTACGGCCGCTTCAAGGAGGAGGAGGCGCTGCTGGACGTGAACTTGACCCCGGCGGCACTGCGAGAGCTCCACTCCGACCTGGCGCGGGGCAACTTCTCGGTGCTGCTCGAGCGCTCAGCGCACGAGCCCGACGAGATCGAGCTCGTGGAGTTCCTGCGCGAGTCCACCCTGGAGCGCTTGAAGAGCTGGGGATTCTCCCTGGGTCTGGGGTCGCGTTTCGGCAGCGTCAGCAGCTTCGACCGCGAGCGCCGGACCATGCAGGTGGATGCCCAGAATCGCCTCAAGGCCACGTTTCTGGGTTGCCACGGATACGAGGTCGAGAGGCGCAAGAAGGGCGTTTGGAGCGGATGGACCTGGTCGGGCGAGCTCGAGGCGCGGATGGACGGGTTCCAGGCCGAGGCGAGCCTGCGGTCGTTCCGGTTCGGGCTCGAGCTCCAGTTCGAATGGACCAAGCAGGTCGGTCCCAAGCTCATGGACGATGTCGCCGACGCCGCGGTGCTCTGGCAAGTGGTCGAAGATCCGGCCACCGTGGTCGCCGCCATGGAGTCGCTCAAGGGCAAGGAGGCCACCGCCCGGCTCGTGCTGCGGGTGGCTCCCGAGGCGCTGCCCGCGATTCTGCGTGTCGGCGCCCCGCTGGATACCGATCTGGCCGCGCTGGCGCTGGCCGCCGCGATGCCCTTCAAGCGAGCCAAGAAGGATCCCGTGCGGGACAGCGTCGCCGAGCGCCGGCGGCTCTACTCCGGATTGTGGAAGCGGTACCTGAAGGACGCCTCCAGGGGGCTGGTGGTGAATGCCCGGGAGTACGGGCAGCTGGCCGAACGGCACTTCACGGACCTGAGTGGCGGCAACGGGGAGATCCGGACAGTCGGCAAGATGGAGGCTCGGCGCGAGAGCGTGAAGTTCCTGTGGACCTTTCCCGGAGCCGTGGAAGCGCACCCGAAGCTCTTCGCCGAGCTGAGCTCGCTGCACCGCGGTCTGGAGCTCCTCTGGGACGATCTCCGGCCGGGCGCGAATCCGGTTCCGACGGCCAAACCCCTCGAGCCGGTGGGCAAGATCTACAAGGCTCTCAAGGTCTACTGGAGCGAGTGCCTGCAGACGCGGGCTTTCGGCCGCTACCTGCTGGAGGCGGCCTCAGGAGTCGCGGGCGGCGCCTCCCTGGTGTCGTCGAGCCTGACCCTGGAGGACCGGCGGGCCGGCACTGTCCGCGTGCTCGGGGCCGAGCGCGCGCCGGAGGCTCTCCACGAGACCGTGGACGAGGCCTGAACGACCGTGAGCGGGTGCCGAGAGCGGTTGGGCCGCCGCCGTTCGCGTATGATGCGTTAGGTTTGCGTTCTCGAATCCCCGAGTGGCGCAAGCTACCCACCTCATGTCGATCGAGCTCATGAGCGCAGTTGCCACCGTTGGCCCGGCGCCGGAAGTGGCATTCACGGCTCTGATTACCGTCGCCGGACTCTTCGGCGGCGGCAAGGAGCGGGAGCTGGATGCGGCCGAACGACTGAACGAAGGCCTGGACCGGCTGGATCGGAGCTTCGCCGAGACCTTGCGCAGCCTCGAGCGGTTGCACGGCGTCAAGAAGTTCCGCGAAATCGCGGGCATCGCGGTCGAGTACATGGTCAAGGTTTTCGATCCCGAGGAAGCGGTGGTTTTGATTCGCCGCCGGCCGGCGGTCGCCGAGGAGGATCGCGAGCAGCAGCTGATCGTTGCCGCCTCGACCGGCCGGCGGGTGAGCCGGGGTACGGTCGTGACCTTGGGCCGCGGACCGCTGAGCCGGGTCGTGACCGGCGGCGTGGCCTTCGACCGGCCGCCGCCCCCCGAGGCCTCGTCCGAGCTCCAAGGCTTCCGGCCCGAGATGGCGGTGCCCATGACCGTGGACGGCGGCCATTTCGGAGTGCTGGCGCTGGCCCGCTGCCGCCAGAAGCCGCTGTGCGCGATGCGGCTGCTCCAGGTGGTGGCCAGCACCGCGGCCTACACCTACAAGAGCACGACCGCTCTGAGCAGGGTGCGCTCCGAGGCCGACCTGGACCCGCTTACCGGCGTGCTCAACAAGGGTGCCTTGACGTCGACGCTGAGGGAGTTTGCCGACGAGGCTCGGACCTCTGGACGGATGCTCGCCCTCTTTCTGTTCGATATCGACCACTTCAAGAGCTACAACGACAGCAATGGCCACATGGCTGGGGACGAGTGTCTGCAACTGGTGTCCAGGCTGATCGCAGAGCAGGTGCGCACGGACGACGCCTTTGGGCGCTGGGGCGGTGAAGAGTTCCTGCTGCTGCTCCGGGACCGGCAGCCCGAAGACGCGGTCCACGTCGCGGACAAGGTCCGGGGCATGATCGCCGCCTATCCGGTACCCAACGGCGAGCGGCAGCCGCTCGGCTTCGTCTCGATCAGCGGTGGCCTGGCGTTCTTGCCTGATCACGGCCTGGAGGCGGAGGAGCTGCTCCGAAGCGCGGACACCGCGCTCTACCGGGCGAAGAACTCGGGCCGCAACCGGGTCGAGACCGCGAGGGCCGACCGGCCCGAGGCCGCGCCGGTTACGGCGGAGGTGGTCGAGTCGGACGACCTGACGGCGATTCGAGGAATCGGCCCGGCGTTCGCCGAGGGACTGACGGCTCAGGGAATCCGGGCCTTCGCGGATTTGGCGGGTCTCGACTGGCGGAGCATTGTGCAGGTCGCCGAGGCCTTGGGAACCACGCCGGAGCGGATCGTGCGCGAGCGCTGGCTGGCGCAGGCGCGTGAGCTGGATGCCAAGCAGTCGGACGACGCCTGCCAGACGATTCCGGAAGCGGCCGAATGAGGCGCTTCCGGCTCGGAACCGGCGCGGCCCTACTGGCGGCTTTGCTGGTTCCGGCGGCGGCCCGAGGGACGGAAGCCTCCGCCGTTGCGTCAGCCTCGACCGCCCTCGCCGAGATCGACCGGCTGGACTGGCTCGCCGGCTGCTGGAGCGCCAAGGACGGAGCCTCGTTGGAGTGCTGGCTCGAGCCGGCCGGAGGTCTCATGCTGGGCCTGCACCGGGACCTTCCGGTGGAGGGCGGCGGCACCGCGTCCTTCGAGTTCCTGCGCATCGGCCCGGCGGAAGACGGTGCGGACTTGGCCTACTTCGCCTCGCCGCAGGGCCGCCCGGCGACGGCGTTTTCCCTGGTCGAACTCACACAGCGGAGGGTGGTCTTCCGGAATCCGGACCACGACTATCCGCAGGAGATCCGCTACCGTTTGGAGGGCGATCGGCTGGTGGCCGAGATCGCTGGCGCCGCTGGCTCTGATACCTCCGAGAGCCGTGCCTGGACCTTCAGCCGCGCTACCGGGTTGGAGAGCCCGGCGGTCCGTGCCGGCGGCTCCAGACCGGCCCAACCGATTGAACCGGCCGAGGCGGCCCCATCCACGCGACCGGAGACGGCGGCGTTGGATCCTGCGGCCGAAAGGCCCGGCGAGGGCGGGGCCGCGCCGGCGGCCAGCTCGAAGACCTGGCTGGGCCGCGAGCACGAGGTGGCCGAGACGCTGCGCTCGGCCGAGCCGGTGTCTTTGGAGCCGATCGGCGTCGGAGTGACCCAGCCGTTCAAGGCCACCTTGGCTCATGACAGTCCGGTACGGGCCTTCGCCTGGAAGCCGATCCGGCGAGGCGTGCAGGCCGGCTTCTTCGAGAGCTACCATGCCGAGGTGGCGGCCTACGAGCTCGACCGGCTGCTGGGGCTGGACATGGTTCCGGTGACGGTCGAGCGCAGGATCGGGCACCAGACGGGCGCCGCTGCCCTCTGGGTCGAGCCCAGCAAGACCTTCAAGGAGCTGGGCGGAGCCCCGACGCCGCCGGCGGCTCTTCTGAAGCGTTGGAACATCCAGCTCATCCGGGCCAAGATGTTCGACAACCTGATTCACAACGTCGACCCCAATCTAGGCAATTGGCTGGTGGATCCGGCGTGGAACATCATTCTCATCGACCACTCGCGCGCCTTCACCGAGGGGCGTCGCGAGACTCATGAGCTGATCCGCGTGGACGCCGATCTCTGGGAGCGGATGCGGATGCTCGACGAGGCGGCACTTACGGAAGCTCTCGGCCAGTACTTGACCAAGCGTCAGATCCGCTCCCTGCTCAAGCGCCGGGACCGGATGGCGGAGACCATCGCCCGGCTGGTTGCCGATCGGGGGGAGGCGGCCGTGATGGTCCGCTACGGCTCCGAGATTCGATAGCCCGCTCTCGGGCGCGCCAGCCGGGTGAGTCCGAAGCTCGCCGAATAGATTCGGACAGTTTCGGCCTGTTGAGATCTGCCGAGGCCTACTCGCCGAACCTTGGTGACCCGGGCTAGAAGATCAGGAGCAGGATCACCAGGACAACGAGCAGGACGATGATGCCGTAGAGGACCGGCCTGGGGAGCAGGTCCTTGGCCACTTCGGCCGCGACCTTGGTGGCGAACTCGGCCTGGGAGGGAGCGGCAGGCGCCGCTGCGGCATCCGGCGTCACAGCGTCCGCCGCGCCGGCTCCATCCGCCAGCGCTTGCCGGTGCGTCAGCGTCTGATTGAGGCCCTCCAGGCTCTGCCGGATGATGGCCTTGGCCGAGCTCTCCAGCAATCGCTGTCCGACCGAAGCCACCCGGCCGCCCACTTGGGCATCGCCGTCGTAGACAAGCTTGGTGCGGTCGCCGTCCGGTTGGATCGCGATCTCGGCGCTCGCCCGCACGAAGCCGGGCGCGCCCTGACCCTCGACCAGCATGCGAAAGCCGGTCGGCGGCTCCAGATCCTCCAGCCGGATCTTGCCCTGGAACTTGCCCTGGACCGGACCGACCTTGATGTCGAGGGCGCCTTCGTACCGGTGCTCGCCCACCAGCTCCAGGCGCTCGCAGCCAGGCATGGTGGCGGCCAGAACCTCGGGGTCCAAGAGACCCGTCCACACCGCTTCCGGGGTGGCGTCGAAGGTGTACTCGCCCGAGACGTTCATTGGCTATCCAGTCGTGCCCCGCGCTTTACGGGCCGCGGGCACTGTATCAGGCGGTCCCAGCAGGCAGGCGAGGCCGCCGGGGCCAGTCTGGGGCCAATCAGGAGCCAATCAGGAGCCAGCCTGAAGGCATTCTGGAGGCTGTCTCGAGGCGGGGGTCGAGCCCGAGCCGGCCTGCTACCATCGCGCTTCCACCACGGGGGAGGTTCCATGACGGTCCGAAAATTCGCTGCTCCAATCGTCTCGTTACCGTTGCTGCTGCTCCTAACCGCCGGATGCGCCCATACCGAACCGCCGGCGCCAGCGGTGTCGGAGCCGGCGGCGCCAGCGGAGGCAGTCGCGGCAGCGGAGGCAACGCAGTCGGCGGACGCAGCCCACGAAAGCGAGTTCGAAGATCCGTATTTCTGGCTCGAAGACATCGATGGCGAGCGGGCACTGGACTGGGTCCGAGCCCGCAACGCCGAGGGCGCGGCCAAGCTCGAAGCCCATCCCGAGTTCGCAGATTTCAAGGAGCAGGCGCTGGCGGCGCTCAACTCCCAGTCCCGCATCCCCCGGGTGACCCAGCGCGGCCAGTATCTGTACAACTTCTGGCGCGATGAGGAGCATCCGCGGGGCGTCTACCGGCGCACGACCCTGGCCGAGCTCGAACGGGACGAACCCGCCTGGGAGACCGTCCTGGATATCGACGCCATGGCCGCCGCCGACGGCGTGCAGTGGGTCTTCAAGGGAATGGACTGTCTGCCCAAGGACTACAAGCGGTGCCTGGTGGAGCTGTCGCCCGGCGGGGGCGATGCCACCGTGGTGCGGGAGTTCGACACCGAGACACTGGAGTTCGTTGCCGGCGGTTTCGAGCTGCCGGTGGCGAAGTCCGGTCTCTCCTGGATCGACCGGGACACGGTCTTCGTGGGCACCGACTTCGGCGAGGGCTCGCTCACCGACTCCGGCTATCCGCGTATCGCCAAACTGTGGCGGCGAGGGCAACCTCTGGCGGAGGCCGAGTTGGTCTTTGAAGGCGCCACGGCCTCGGTGGGAGCGGGAGCCGTCCGCTTCCACGATGAAGCCGGGGACCTGGATCTGGTGACCGAAGCCCTCGATTTCTGGACCCGGTCGTACCGGCATCTGGCAGCCGGCGAGCTCCACCCTCTGGCGATGCCGGAGAGCACTATTGTCGAGGACGTCTTCCAGGGAAGCCTGGTGCTGTCTCTCAAGGAGGACTGGACCCGCGGCGGCACCACTCTGGCGCGCGGCGCCGTGCTCGTGGCACCGCCTTCGAGTCTGTACGAGGGTGCCACGGCCGATCTCCACGTCCTGGTCGAGCCGTCGGCGAACGCGATCGTCGAAGCCGTCGACGTCGCCGGCGACGCCATTCTGGTCACCATGCTCGACAATGTTCGGGGTCGCCTCTACCGGTACACCCGGACGGGCGACGGCTGGGCGCGGCGGCCGATCCCGTTTCCGGACAACGGTGCCCTCGGGGTGGTCACCTCGGATGACGACTCGGGCAGCTTCTTCGTTCAGTTCGAGAGCTTTACCACGCCGCCGACTCTCTACTACGTGGAGGGGCCCGGTTGGCAGCCGCGGGCGATCAAGGCCCAGGAAGCCACCTTCGACGGATCCCGGTTTGCCGTCGAGCAGCACTTCGCGGTGTCGGCCGACGGCACCCGCGTGCCGTACTTCCAGGTGGGCCGGGACGGCCTCGAGCTGGACGGCGGCAACCCGACCCACATCTTCTCGTACGGGGGCTTTCGCAACTCCCTGACGCCCTCGTACTCGGGCTCCTACGAGCAGCTCTTTGGTTCGTACGGAAAACTCTGGCTGGAGCGGGGCGGTGTCTTCGTCTTGGCCAACATCCGTGGCGGCGGCGAGTTTGGTCCCGGCTGGCACGCGGCCGCGCTGCTCAAGAACCGCCACAAGGCCTTCGAGGACTTCGAGGCGGTGGCCGAGGATCTGGCACGGCGCGGGGTGACCACCCCCGAGCACCTGGGAATCGAGGGGCGGAGCAACGGCGGGCTCCTGGTCTCGGCGACCCTGGCACGGCGGCCCGAGCTCTATGGCGCGGTCATCTGCGGCGTTCCTCTCACCGACATGAGGCGGTACCACAAGCTCCTGGCGGGAGCGAGCTGGATGGCCGAGTTCGGAGATCCCGACGATCCCGACATGTGGAGTTATCTTGAGACCTATTCGCCGTACCACAACCTGCGGCCGGACACCGAGTACCCGCCGGTCTTCTTCTTCACCTCCACTCGGGACGATCGGGTGCATCCGGGCCACGCGCGCAAGCTGGCGGCCCGGTTGCTCGAGCTAGGGCAAGAGGTTCGCTACTACGAGAACTTGGAAGGCGGCCACGGCGGCTCCAGCACCAACGAGCAGCTCGCCCATCGGCTGGCCCTGGCCTACGCCCATCTTTGGACGGAGCTGGGCGGCGAGTAGCCGCCCTTCGGGTTGCGGAGGCGTGGCAGCCGCGGGGCATTGGCGCTACTGGGATGCTTCGGCATCGCCTGCGTCGCGCCACCTGCCCGTGACAGCCACGGCGCCCGCAACGCAACCCGCACGAGTTTTCAGCAAGCCCTAGGGCGGGCCGTCCAGATCGATCGCCTTCAGGCGCTCGAGCTCGTCTTCTCGGGCGGCCACCTCCTCGGTAAGCCGCTCGATCTCCTTCTTGAGCCGGGCCAGGGCAGTACTCAGGTTGGACAGGTTCTTCTCGCGGGCCTGGAACCGGACCTCCTGGAGAGTCGCGGAGTCGCGTGCCTCGGAAAGCGCGGACTCGAGCTCCTGGCGGAGCTCGGCCTGCTCGGCGACCGCGGCCCGTAGGGTGTTGACTTCCGCCTGGACCCCCAGGAGCAGGCTAGCCTGCCGAGCGTACGCGCTAGTGGGCTCGGCCGCGCTCAGACGCTCCAGCACCGTCTCGCCTTCCTCGGGGTCGAAGAGCGGACTCTCCGGGTGGAGGTAGATGAGGCCGAGCCGGAAGAGGGCCCGCTCGGCGGATCGGCCGGAACCCTGCTCTTCGAGCTGGGCCAGATAGGCGTCTCTGGCGCCGGTAAGGTCGCCGCTCTCGAACAGGCGGTCACCGGGGGCCGGGGCGGTGGCGCACCCGGCGAGCCACGCCGCCGCCAGGATCGCGACTGCCGCCAGCAAGCGCGCGATGTCCGCGTGCCGAGTTCGCGAGCCGGGATAGGTCTTCCCGCGGGCGGGCGTCCTGCGGCCCGTCATGCCGAGACCCTGCCCCCAACCGCTTGGATCGGTGTTTCTTCGCGCGGCAGCGCGAGCGAGAACAACGCCCCGCCGCCGTCACGATCGCTGACCCAGAGCGCCCCGCCGTGGGCGTCCACGATCTCACGTGAGATGGCGAGCCCGAGGCCGACGCTGCCGCCGCTGCTGCGTCCCTCGGTTCGGATCTGGTGGAACTTCTCGAAGATCCGCTCCTTCTCCTCCTCGGGAACGCCGGGGCCCCGATCGGCCACCTGGACCACGGCGCAGTCGGTCTGAGGGACGCGCAGCTGGGTCTCGCCGTCCAGGTCGGTGGTGATGTCGATGCCGATGGCAGAGCCCTCGGGAGCATGCCGGATGCCGTTCTCGATCAGATTTCCGAGCACCTGGATGATGCGGTCTCGGTCGCAGAAGGCGTGAATCGGCTGGCTGGTGGCCAGCGACAGGGAGACTCCGCGGGCCCAGGCAGCGGCGGCGTGGGCCTCGATCACCGCCGCCAGGATCTCGTTGAGCTCGTGCTGCTCGAAGTTGTACTCGAGCGCTCCCTCCTCGAGCTGGGACAGGTCCAGGAGCTTGGTGATCATGGTTTCCAACCGCCGGTTGTTCTCGAGGCTCAACTCCAGCAGGCGCTTCTGCTTGTCGGTCAGGCTGCCAGGAACTTCTTCCAGCAGCAACGAGTCGGTCTCGTACATGGCGGCGAGCGGAGTCTTGAGCTCGTGGGAGACGTGGGAGAGGAAGTCGCGCTTGGCGCGGTCCAGCTCTTCGAGCCGTTCGGCCATCTTGTTGAAGCTATCCGTGACCGGGGCGAACTCGTCGGTGCTCTCGCTCCGGAGGTGCACCGAGTACTCGCCGTGCGCGACCGCCTGGGTACCCCGCGCCAGGCGCTGGAGCGGCTTGCGGATGGAGTTGACCGTAAACCACAACAGAGGCAGGGAGAGGCTGAGGCCGGTCAGAGCCACGATCCAGGAGATCCTGAGCGCCCGGTCGCTGGCCTCCGCGGACTGAACGGCCACGCGGCCGACCCCGGCCTCGGTCAGCCCCACCATGGTGGTGGCCCGATCGGCTAGCGAATGCGAAAGCTGCAGGAACACTTCCGGCAGATCGCCCACGGGCCGGTCTCCAGATCCGAGCCCGGATTCGGCCTCGTGCTGGACGTCGGGCACCGGCGCGACGGTTTCGCGAATGATGTCGGTAAAGGGGATCTCGGACCAGAGCCTGCTCATCGCTTCGACTTCGTGCACGAGCTCGTCCGACAGGGGTAGCTGCTGGAGGGCGATCAGGTTCTCGGCGAACGATCGGCGCAACGGTTCCAGCCGGGCGGCGTACGCGGGATCCCGAGTCACGAAGAGCTTGCGCACGAAGCTATCGACGGTGGCGAGGGTCCGCTGCTGTTCGAGCGCGAGGGTGGTGGCACGCAGCTCGACGTCGGCGATACGCCGGTTCTCGGAGGCCAGGCTGCGCACTTGCACCAAGTTGAAGAAGAGCACCGCCAGAAGGGCGGCGGCCCAAAGGCCCGACGCGGCGGCAACCTTAGTCGCGACTTTCATGGTCTTCGCGGTATGCCTTGAGCTTGTTGCGGATGGTGCGCGCGGTAACGCCGAGGGCGCGGGCAGTCTGCGAGCGGTTGTTGTCCAGGCGCTTCAACGTCTCGAGGATCAGGATGCGCTCGGCCTCGGCCACGGTCGAGCCGACGGGCACGGCGATGTGGTCTCCGGTGGCGGCGTTGCCCTCTTCCCGCAGGAACTCGGGCAGGTGATGCTCTTCGATCCAGCCGGATTTGGTCAGGATGACCGCGCGCTCCAGGACGTTGCGTAGCTCGCGCACGTTGCCCGGCCAGGAGTGCTGCTGTAGCCGCGCGAGAGCCGCCGCCGAGACTCCTTCCACCACCGTCGAATGCTTGGCGTTGAAGCGCCGGACGAACGCCTGCGCCAGCAGCGGCAGGTCATCCCGCCGGGTGGACAGCGGCGGCACCTGGACGGTGAAGACACTCAGCCGATAAAAGAGGTCCTCGCGCAGCCGGCCATCGCGGATGGCCCTCTGCGGGTCGCGGTTGGTGGCCGCCACGATGCGGACATCGACCCGCTTGGAAGTGGAGGAGCCGAGACGGCGTACGGTGCCTTCTTCCAGAGCCCGGAGCAGCTTCGGCTGGAGAGCGATTGGCATCTCGCAGATCTCGTCTAGAAAGAGCGTGCCTTCGTGCGCGCTCTCGAAGAGGCCGGGCTTCGAGCGGTCGGCTCCGGTAAAGGCGCCGCGGGAATGGCCGAAGAGCTCGCGCTCGGTGAGGGTCTCGGGCAGGGCGGCCATGTTGACGGCGATGAAAGGTCCGCGCCGGCGCCGGCCGGCGTCGTGGAGCGTCCGCGCCGCCAGCTCCTTGCCGGTGCCGCTGGCGCCGACGATCAGGGCCGTGGCGTCGTTGCCCGCCAGGAGCTCGAGCGTCTCGTACATCCGCCGCATCACCCTGGAGGTGCCAACGAACGGTCCGTAGCCGCCGTTGGTTGCCAGGCGCCCTTCCAGGATCCGGGCTTCTCGGCGTTCGGTGAGCTTGCGGCAGGCGGCGCCCAGGGTTTGCTCGAGCTGGTTGTAGTCGAGCGGCTTGGTCAGGAAATCGAAGGCCCCGAGCTTCATGGCCTCGACCGCCGAGTCGACGGTGCCGTAGGCCGTCATCAAGATGATCGGCCGGTTCTCGTCGCCGCCCCGGAGCGCGTCCAACAGCTCGACGCCATTGGCGTCCGGCAGCACGACGTCCGACAGCACGAGATCGGGCGCGACCGCGTCGACAGCGTCCCGCGCCTCCTCACCGCTCTCGGCCAGGTGGACCTCGAAGCCGGCCTGGTCCAAGCGCAGCTCCAGCACCTCGCGCATGGCGGCCTCGTCATCGACAACGAGAACCTTGATCGATTCGTCGCTCATGAAGACGGGAAAAGTCTAGCCCCGATTCGTGCCGGAACGGAAAAGTTTTCCGCATTCGATATCGGCGGATGCACGCGGATCTTCCAAGAATCGAGCCTAAGCTATTGCAGGACAACGACTTCCAAGAGGTCGAGAGAACTTGGCATCAGCGTTGCGTCGTGCATTAGCTGAAGGAGGTATCGAGTGGTGTGGAACAAGGGCTCAGACGAACCGATCTCTCAGCCGCGGACGGCTCGCGGCTCCGAGGCTAGCGCGCGAACCGCCTCCGAGCCGGCCCGGGCTTCGGGCCGGGACAGGGTCGCCAGCCTGGGTCCGTCCATCTCGATCTCAGGCAATCTGTCCGGCAAGGAAGACCTGATCATCGAGGGCACCGTCGAGGGCCAGATTCACGTCGAGGGCCACAAGGTCACGGTGTCCGAGAGCGGACGGGTCAAGGCCGATGTCTTCGGGAAGAGCATCTGCGTCGAGGGCCAGGTGAACGGCAACCTGTTCGGAGACGAGCAGGTGGTGATCCGCGAATCGGGCCGGGTGCGGGGCAACGTGACGGCGCCACGGGTCAACTTGGAGAACGGATCCAAGTTCAAGGGGAGCATCGACATGCAGCCGGGGACGGCGGCGGAAGACGTCGAGGCGATGGCGGCCAAGGCCGATCGAGCCTCGAAGAAGGGCGAGGCGAACACGGCGTCCTCCAAGTCGGCGTCGGGAAACCGAACGGCGGCGGTCGCTCGCGGGATGGGAGACAAGGCGGAGAAGGGCCGCCGGGCGTCTACGGGCGCCGCCGCCGGCTGAGGCCGCGGGAAATGGGAAATGGGTAACCACCTAGGGGAGAGCAAGAAGATGCAACGAACCGCGCGAGTCGTCGGAGTGATCGTGGCTGGGCTGGCCCTGGCAAGCACGGGCTGCGCGACCAAGAAGTACGTCCAGGCCTCGATCGAGGAAACCGAGGCGTGGGCGAGCGAAGAGATCGACACGCTCCAGTCTCAGGTCGAGGACGGCCAGCGCAAGATGGCCGAGCACGACGCGCAGATCGAAGAGGTCTCGGCGACCGCGAATGACGCTCTCGAACGGGCAATCGCCGCTGGGCACCTCGCCGAAGGCAAGTTCTTGTACGAGATGGTGCTCTCGGCCGATAAGGTGACCTTCGGCTTCGACCGCTCCGAGCTGTCGGAGTCCGCGCGTGCCGCTCTCGACGAGTTCGCGGCCGCTCTCAGGAGCCGCAACGAAGACGTCTACATCGAGATCCAGGGGCACACCGACGCGACGGGCCCCGAGCGGTACAACCTGGCGCTGGGCGAGGAGCGTGCCGAACAGGTTCGGCGCTATCTCAGCCGCGAGCACGGTCTGGCGCTGCATCGAATGTCGGTCATCTCGTACGGCGAGTCGGCTCCGAAGGCCGACAACGCCGAGCGCGAGGGCCGAAGCGCAAACCGGAGGGTCGCACTCGTAGTTCTCAAGTAGCGTACAGTTTCATTGGTCTCAAGGCCGCCCTTGTCTCGGGCGCAGAGAGAAATCAAGTAACTCGGCTCGATTGCTCACTCGCTCCACTCCCCGACTGGCAAGGGCGGTCTTTTCTTCTTTCCGGCCTGCTACGCCGCGCGTGAGCGAAGCGCCGCGGGCTCAGGCACTTGCGGCTTCGCGGTGCGGGACGGTCCGAAGCGCGGGCTAGAATCTCGGTGATGCGCGTGGTGGTGGCGTCCCGGAATCCGGTCAAGGTCGAAGCCGTTCGGGCCGCCTACCAGCGGATGGGATTGCCGATCGCTGACCTCGAGGCGGTGTCGGTGCCGTCCGGGGTGCCCGATCAGCCCCGATCCGACGCCGAGACCCGCAGGGGCGCCTCGGGCCGGGTACGGGCGGCGCGCGAGCGCTACCCCGAAGGCGATCACTGGGCGGGAATCGAGGGCGGGATTCAGGACGGCGAAGCCGGCATGGCCGCCTTTGCCTGGGTCGAAGTGCTCACGTCGACCGTACGCGGCCGCTCGCGCTCGGCGACCTTCTTCTTGCCCGAGGCAGTGGCGCGGTTGGTTCGCTCCGGGATGGAGCTGGGGGACGCTGACGATGCCGTCTTCGGCGAGAGCAACTCGAAGCAGAAGGCGGGCGCTGTCGGTCTTCTGACCGGAGGCGGGGTCGATAGGCGCGAGCTCTACGAGCAGGCGGTTGTGCTGGCGCTGGTCGCGCTCAAGAACCCGGACCTCTACTGAGCTTGGCGGTCGAGCCAGAGGCCGAAGCGCCGATCCAGCTCAGCGGCCCCGACCCCCAGGGTCTCGAGGAAGCGGTCCGGATGGTATGGGACGCGGCCGGCGAGATCCCGGAGTGCCCGAATGAAGCGAGGCCCCAAATCCGCGTCCATGAGCAAGAACCGCACTAGGAGTGCGCTGGTCTCGTAGTCGAAGCGGGCCGGGCCCCGGTCGAAGTCGCTTCGTCGGCGCCGGAGCACGGTTCCGACCGAGTCGGCACGGCCTCCGCTTCGGGCCTGCCACAGGCGGCGGGCATGGGCCGCGTCCGGCACCGTGTCGGCCAGGGCGTCGGCGAGTCCTTCCGAGAGCCATGGCGCGGCGATGCCGAGATCCGGTCCCAGGGCGCGCCGGTGGAGAAGATGCGCGAGCTCGTGGGTCAGCGTCGCTGCGAGGGCCGCACGATCGCCTCCCGCGTAGAGGGCGACGATGCCGCGCGCGGGGCGGGTGAATCCGGCGTAGCCGGCGCCCGGACCGCTCCCCACGGAGGCCGCGAAGTCGCCGAGAGCGGCGCGGGTCGGGAATGCCAGGATGGCTCCGCGGGCGCTGCCGGTGAGCTCGAGCCGGAAGATCTCCACGTAGTCGGATTCGACACGCGCGACGATGCGCCGGCAGTCGGTCAGGAGTGGCCGCGCGGATTCGACGCCCAGCCACCGATAGGGACCGCAGCCTGCCTCCATCAGCGTCGGCGCGGCCCGCCGGGCGGCAGCGACCCAATATTCGTCTGCTGGCGGGGCGACGCGCCCGGCCCGGGCGCGCGGCAGCGCCAGCGGCAGGGCGCTTGTCGAGGGCGCGACTCGAGGCGAGATCGCCTGGGACGAATCCTGGACACCTCGATCCACCTCCACGGGTTCGTTCCGGTCCGCGCAGGCCAGGCCCGTGCAGAGCAGGGCCGCAAGCAGGGCGGGCAGCCTCCCGCAGGGCCGCGGCCTCGTTCTTCCTCGAATCAGGCCGACTCGCTCTTCAGGAAGCCGTCTAGGGCCTTCCGGGAGGACTCGGAGAGCTCATGGAACTGGATGCCCAGGAGCATCCGTTCGAGGCCTTCTGCTTCGGTCGGGCTGATGCGCTCCATGCGAGTCACGTGCGCGGTCGCGTCGAAGCGCAGCTCGCCCAACTCCACCTCGAGGTGGCAGTCCGTGCCGACTTCGGGAGCCACGTCGGATTCAATCAGCATTCCCGAGGCGCTGAGCTCGCGCAGGACGAACTCGGCTTCCAGGGACAGGTCCGCCGAGCGCTCGTCCTCCAGCCGGAAGCGTCCGAACATGCGGTTCTCGAGGCTGACGATCGCGTTCTGGTGAATGAAGTCGCGCAGCTTCTGGGCGCGGCCGCTCAAGACGTCGTTGAGATGGATGCCCGCGCGGTACACCGGCTGGACCTCTCCCCGATCGTCGCGGCGGGTGCGAATCAAGGTGCACCAGACGACCGTACCTTCGAGCGGCAGCGATCGGTTGTTCTGTTCCAGGCGGAGTCGATAGACGCGGCCGATCTTGAGTGGGCTGGAAGCTTCGAGCGACATGCCGTCGAGGCTCATGTTGAGGACTCGCGCCTCGGTCGAGAACTGGAAGGTGCCGGTGACGCTCTCGACGGCGTGCCTTTTGTGTCTCCTGCGTTCTTGGGTCATGATGCAGCTCGGACGGACTGCGGAGCCTGGTTTAGAAGCGAGCCCGAGTAGCATATCCCCAGCGCCGCGTCGTGGAAACAGATTACGATGCATTTGCATGTTGCTATGGGTACGGTCGCATGAGTGATCGGAAGTACCGCCAGCGCGGCTATCAGGACGACACTCCGCGACGGGAGAAGGCCGAGCGTCCGGCCGCCGGCCGGCGGGAGGCGGGCCCCCGGGGCCGCGGTTTGGGAAAACCGGTCGGAGAACGGTCCAAGTGCGCCCGCTGTGGCGCGCGCGTCACGGCCGCGCCGGCTCCGGGCGCCGTCTGCGGAGCCTGCGGCGCGCACCTTCACACCTGCACGAATTGCCGGCACTTCGATCCCTCCGCCCGCTTCGAATGCCGCTTGCCGGTGCCCGAGCGCATCGCCGGCAAGGCCGCCGACAACGAGTGCGACCGCTTCGAGGTCAAGGTCGTGCAAGAGGTCGGAGACTCCGATCGTCCAGAGGACGCTCGCGCAGCCTTCGACGCTCTGTTCGACTTGTAGCGGGGCCGCGGGCGGCTCGCCTGCGAGCGTGGGCAAAGATGGATAGGATCGGCTGATGGCGCGGCTGGCAATTACCCTGGGCGAGCTGCGGCAGATCCTGGATCAGGGCGAGGTCGCCGGCGATCCGGAGTTTGTCTGTCGCGAGCTCCGAGGGCTCGAGGACGCAGGTCCCGAAGACCTTTCCTTCGTCAAGGAGCGGCGTAACGTGCCCCAGGCCCTGCGCTCACAGGCCGGCGCTTTGCTGGTGCCCGAGCGGCTGGCCGAGTCCCAGGCCCATCAACTCATCCTGGACCGGCCCTTTGAGGCGCTGACCCGGCTCCTGGGGCGGCTCGCGGCTGAGAAGCGGCCCCTGCGGCCGGGCGTCCACCCGCGCGCGGTGGTCGACGAGGCCGCGGTCCTGGGCGCCGACGTGGAGGTCGGCCCGGGGGCGGTGATCGAGGCCGGGGTTCGCGTCGGCGACCGCACGGCGGTTCACGCCAACGTCTTCGTGGGACCCCGCTGCAGGATCGGCTCGGACTGCGTCCTCCATCCCAACGTGGTCCTGCGCGAGGACGTGAGCCTGGGCGATCGGGTGATCATCCGCTCCGGTTCGGTGCTGGGCTCGGAGGGCTACGGTTTCCTGCCGCGCCCGGGCCGGCCTTTCAAGATCCCCCAGGTGGGCGGCGTCGAGATCGGCGACGAGGTCGAGATTGGCGCTCTCTCGACCATCGATGGCGCGACCTTCGGCAAGACCGTCATCGCCGAGGGGAGCAAGCTGGGCGACATGGTCCACGTCGGCCACAACGGCAAGGTCGGGCCCAACGTGCTGCTCTTGCCCCTGGTGGCGCTCGCTGGCTCGGTGGAGGTAGGCGAGGAGAGCCTGATCGCGGCGCGCTCGAGCAGCGCCGACAACCGCAAGCTTGGCAAGCGCGTCCGGGTGGGGGGTGGTTCGACCATCTTTGACGACCTCGAGGACGACGCTGAGGTTTGGGGACGTCCGGCGCGGCCCAAGCTTCAGGAGATGCGGATTCAAACGGCGCTTGCCAAGCTGCCGCAACTCGTGCGCGACGTGCGGCGGCTCAAGAAGTCGCGATCGGGAGCGGCGGGTGGCGGCGGGCCGCAGGAGAAATGACCGTTGGCTAAGCTGGGGCTGACGCTGGCGGAGGTCGCGTCTCTCGTGGGCGACGGCGAGGTCGTGGGCGACGGCGAGTTTCGCTGCCGGTTGGTCACCCGCCTGGCGCTCGCGGGCCCCTCGGATCTTTCCTACGTTCGGGGCGCCGCGCATCTGGAGGCCGCTCTCAGCTCCGAGGCCGGGGCGCTCATCGCGCCGCGCGATCTCGTGGATCGCCTGCGCGGCCGGGCCCCCCTCCTGGCCGTGACCGAGCCGCGTCTGGCCCTGGGCCGGCTGCTGGAGTGGATCGTGGTCCGGCAGCGCGCCGAGGTGCCGGGCGTTCATCCCAGTGCCCAGGTCGCGGATTCGGCCCGGCTCGGCGACGACGTGGTCGTGGGCGCGGGTGCGGTGGTGCGCGAGCAGGCCGTGATCGGGGACCGCACAGTGATTCATGGCGGCGCCTTCGTGGGCCGCCGGTGCGTCGTCGGCGAAGATTGCGTGCTCCACCCGAACGCGGTCTTGCGCGAGGACGTGGTTCTGGGCGAGCGGGTGACCGTCCATGCCGGTGCGGTCCTGGGCTCGGACGGGTACAGCTTCGTCTCGGACGAGAGCGGCCACACCCGGGTTCCGCAGGTGGGGACCGTGGTCGTCGGAGAGGACGTCGAGGTTGGCGCGCTGGCGACCGTGGATCGGGCCACGCTCGACGCCACCGTGATCGGCGCGGGGACCAAGATCGGCGATTTGGTCCACGTGGGTCACAACTGCCGGATCGGGGAGCACGTCCTGCTCCTGCCCCTGACCGCGATCTCGGGCTCGGTGGAGATCGGCGACGGGGTCGTCTTCGCCGGTCGCTCGGGCAGCGCGGATAACGTGCGGATCGGGGCGGGCGCTCAAGTGGGCGCTTGCGCGGTGACCTTCAAGGACGTCGAGCCGGGGCAGGTGGTCTGGGGCAACCCGGCCCGGCCCAAGGTCGAGGAGATGAGGATTCAAGTACTTCTGGGAAAGCTGGCGAAGATGCAACGCGAGATCCGCCGGCTCAAACAACGACTGGACGAGGAGGACGAAGCGTGACGGATGGGCCTTTGGTAGCGGTGGTGATGGGATCTCGGTCGGATTGGGGAGTCATGGAGCATGCCTCGAGGACGCTCGACGAGCTGGGCGTCGGGCACGAAGTTCGGATTCTCTCGGCGCACCGGACGCCGGCGGCCCTGGGCCGGTTCCTGGACGAGGCCGAGGCGGCCGGCGTGCAGGTTTTCATTGCCGCCGCCGGCGGCGCAGCTCATTTGGCCGGCGTAGTGGCCGGGCATACCACCAAGCCGGTCTTGGGCGTGCCCATGGACTCGAAGCTGGACGGACTCGATTCACTGCTCTCGACCGTGCAGATGCCGGCCGGGATCCCGGTCGGAACCCTCGCCATAGGCAAGGCGGGAGCGGTCAACGCCGCCATCCTGGCCGCTCAGATCGTCGGTCTGGCGCGGGCGGAGGCGGCCGAGGCGGTTCGGGCCAACCGCTCGGCGCGGGCGGAAGCCGTACTGGCCGAAGGCGATCCGCGCGAGAGTCCCTAAAAGGGGCCGGAGCAAGGCGCCAAGACGGTCGGGTCTCCGGGCCCGCGCCTTGCATGGTTTTCGGCTGGCGAGGCCGAAGCCCGTCCGGAACCGGCGCGGGAGCGGCTGTTTCGGTTGGCGAGTCCCGTTTCGAACCTGCCTCCGATGAGATCTTCAGGCTCCGGCTGGCTCCGACCGGCTCCGGCGGGCACGAATCCGGGTCGATGGAGGTGGGACTGGCTTGCTGAACCCGGCGTACCGGGATCTCGTAGGCACTAGTAGAGAGGAGACGGGACTCGCCGCGAGGGCAAGGCTCCTCTCCGAAGGCATCCGGAACCATGTTCGATAGCGACAGCTGGCAACGATTGAGCGGGACCGAAACGAGTCGGGTCCTGGGCGTCCACCTGGGGCACGTGCCCTACTTGGAGGAAGATCGTCCGGAAGAGCGGCGGGTGCTGCGGCGGGCGGTGGTGCTCGCTGTGGTGGCGCACGTCGCCCTCTTTCTGGTGACCTTGCCGGCGTCGAAGGCGAAGGTGTACCGGGTGGGCAGCCCGCAGGAGGTCTTCGTGGTCAAGCCGGTGCGCTTCCAGCCGCCGCCGCCCGCGGCCGCGCGTCAGGAGATTCCGAAGCCGCGGACCCGCCGGATCCCGATTCCCGATCCGACACCTGACGATCCCGAGCCCATCGTGCTCGAGGAGGTCACGGTCCCGACCCTGGTGCCGGCAAGCGACGAAGCCGCCTTCTACGGCATTCCCGACGGACCGCCGGGGCCCGGTTTCGACGCGACCGGGGCGGTACGGCTTTCCGGGGACATCGCGCCGCCGGTCAAGATTCACTATCCGACCCCGAGGTACACCGAGGCCGGGAGGCTGGCGCGCATCGAGGGGGTCGTGATTCTCGAGGTCGTGGTCGACGAGCGGGGCGACGTGACCGGAGCCCGGGTGCTCAAGGGCTTGCCGCACGGCCTGGCCGAGTCGGCGGTCGAGACGGCGATGGGCTGGAAGTTCCGGCCGGCCCTGCGCTCGGGCCAGCCGGTCAAGGTCCTGGTGACCATCACCGTCCGCTTCTCGCTCCAGTAGGTCCGGCGCCGGCCTGAGCGGGCCGGATTGGCGCCGCTCGGGATCGCCGCCTCCGCCGCTTCCGCCGCCTCCGCGTAGCTAGTGCGAGGTCTCGGGCTCAGGGTCCGGTTCGGAGTCCTGTGGGGCCGCTTCCGGGTCCGGATCCTGGCCGGCGGCGGGCGGCTCGACGCCGGGCTGTAGGATCTCGCGCCCGCTCTCGTCCTTGGCCGCGCGCACGATGTCCCGAACGTCGGCCAGGAGCTTCCTTGGCGTCGAAGATGATGCCGTCCTTGATCGTGTACTTGACGCCACCGACGCGAACCGGGCGGTTGGCCTCGTCGACTTGGATGGCGCCGGTACCGTACAAGACCTTGAAGTTCTCGAGCGGGTTCTCCTCGACGATCACGAGGTCGGCCAGCTTGCCCGGCTCGACCGAGCCGATCTCGCCGGCAAGGCCTAGCGCCTCGGCGCCGTTCAGGGTTGCCGATTTCAGGACTTCGAGCGGGTGAAAGCCGGCCTCCTGGAGCAGCTCCAGCTCGCGCACGTAGCCGAAGCCGTAGAGCTTGAAGATGTAGCCCGAATCCGAGCCCGTGGTGACCCGGCCACCGGCGTTCTTGTAGTCGTTCAGGAAGTCCATCCACTTGCGGAAGTTGCGCTTCCATTCGATCTCGTCCCGGGTGGTCCAGTAGAACCAGTAGGAGCCGTGGGCCTTCCGGCTGGGCTGAAAGAAGTCCCACAGAGCCGGCAGCGTGTACTCGTCGTGCCACTCGTCGCGCCGGGCCCGCATCAGGTCGCGGCTCGCCTCGTAGATGGTGAGCGTCGGGTTGATGGTGAAGTCCAGCTCGACGAGCTCGTCCAGCACCTGGCGCCAGCGCTCGCTGCCGCGCTCGGCCGCCTGCTGCCAAAGCCGGCCGGCTTCGCCAAAGCGGTGCTGCTCGTTGGCGTAGTTGTAGTCCAGCGGGTAGTCCTGGATGACGCGATCGGTAAACAGGGCCTCGGGCAGGCCGTACCAGTGCTCCATCGTGGTCAGGCCCCAGCGCGCGGTGTTGAGCACGTTGACCTGGGTGACGTTGAGCTGAGCGTGATGGCAGGCGGTGCGTAGGTCGCGCTTGCCTGCCTCGTCGATCGCGGCTTCCATGATGTCGGGCCGGTAGCCGAAGAACTTAAAACCCTCGGCGCCCGCCGAGTCCATCTCGGCCACCCACTGGCGCGCCTGGTCCGGCGTCGTGAACGGCTCCTCGCGGCCCTGTCCGAAGAAGACGTAGGCGTTGATCCGCGGCGCGGTGATCTCGTTGGCGGCGCTCTTCGCCTTGTGTTCGAGCACCCAGTCGAGGCCGTTGCCGCTGCCGGGGTCGCGAATCGTGGTGATGCCGTGCGCCAGCCACAGCTTGAAGACGTATTCGGCCGGGGTGCCCTGGGCGACGCCGCCGATGTGGCCGTGCATGTCCACGAATCCCGGCAGGACGTACATGCCGTCAACGTCCAGCTCCCGATCCCCGGGCTCGGCCTTGGGCCGCCGGCTGTCCTCGATCGGCACGCCCGGATAGCCCACGCCTTTGATGTTGACGATGCGATTGCCCTCGATGACGATGTCCACCGGGCCGACGGGCGGCGAACCGGTACCGTTGACCAGCGTGGCCCCGCGCAGGATCAGGCGCTCGAAAGGTCCTTCGCCTTCGGCTCGGGCCGGGGCGGGCTCGATCGACTTGGGCCGGTCGTCCTGGGCCACGGCGGGCGAGGCGAGGAGGACGGGCAGCAGGGCTAGCAGCGGGAAGGCGGGGCGGCGAGGCATCGCGGATCTCCTTTCGATGAGCTCGCGCTGTTCTATCACGCTGGGAGAGCCGCGGTCTGGCTGCTAGCGGGGGCGCTCGTGCAGAGCGATCCTGCCGCTAGAATGCGCCTACCGATGCCGAGACTGGACGAGCTCTTCAGCCCCGAGGCCGAGGCCGCGGTGCGCACGGCGGTGGACCGCGCCGAGCGCCGCACCTCGGGCGAGATCGTGCCCTACGTCGTGGCTGAGAGCGACGCCTACGTCGAGGCGACCTATCAGTCGGCCCTGCTCGGAGCGCTTCTAGGCTCCCTCCTTGCCGCGGCCTTTGGCCTCTACACGGATTGGTGGCCGCCCTCGCCCCTGGTCGCAATCGCCCTGCCGGTGTTTTCCGGAGCCGCGCTGGGCTGGGCGGCGGTGACCCTGGTACCGGTGCTCCGGCGCTGGCTGGTGGGCGCCAGAACACTCAAGCGGCGGACCCGTCGCCGGGCGGCGGTCGCGTTTCTGGAGGAGGAGGTGTTCAAGACCCGAGACCGGACCGGGATCCTGGTCTTCCTGTCGCTCTTCGAGCATCAGGTCGTGGTGCTCGGCGACGAAGGCATCAACCGGGCCGTGGATCCCGGCGAGTGGGAAGCCATCGTCGCCGGGCTGGTGGCGGGCATCCGGCGCGGTGAGCCCGCGGCGGCGCTGGTCGAGGCGGTCACTGCTTGCGGCGAGCTCCTGGAGACGCATGGCGTCGACATCCGGCCGGACGACACCGACGAGCTGAGTGACGATCTGCGGGTCCGCGATGACTAGGCCCTGCCTGCGGTCCGGGGCCGCATTGTTCGCGCTACTGGCGGCCTTGACGCTCGCCACCGCCGCGACCGGCCTCGAGGTGCCGTTTCTGGCGGGACGGGTCAACGACTACGCCGAGATCCTGTCGGCGGCCGCCGAGGAGCGGATCACCGCCAAGCTCGAGGCGCACGAGGCCGAGACCGGCAACCAGGTCGCGGTGCTCACCGTAGCCTCGCTGGAGGGTGACGCTCTGGAGTCTTTCTCGCTGCGGGTGGCCGAGACCTGGGCCTTGGGCCGCGCCGGTGTCGACGACGGCGTGCTGCTCCTCGTCGCCCGGGACGACCGCAAGATGCGAATCGAGGTGGGCTATGGCCTGGAGGGCGCCCTGACCGACGCCCAGAGCGGCCGGATCCTGCGCAACATCTTGACCCCGCATTTCCGGGCCGGCGACTTCGACGGCGGCATCGAACAGGGGATCGACGCCATTCTGGGCACGCTCGCGGGCGGCGACGTCATCCCGGCGTCGGCGCCGGCCCACGACTTTGCCCCGGGATTGGGCGATCTGGGCGGACGGCTGGCCGCCGGCGGCCTGTTCCTGCTGGTGGTCGGGATGTTCTCGCTCGTTGCCCTCTTCAGCCCGGGTTGCCAGAGCTGGTTTCTGTACGTCTTCCTGATGCCGTTTTGGGGCGCCTTTCCGGCCGCGTTCCTGTCGCCCAAGGTCGGCTTGGTCTCGCTGGCCGCTTGGGTGGTGGGATTTCCGATCCTGAAGCTCATCCTGAGCAGTACCGGTGCCGGCAAGCGCTGGGTCAGCTCGCATCCGGGCTGGACCAACTGGACCTCGGGCGGGGGTGGTGGCTGGAGTGGTGGAGGCGGGGGCGGATTCTCGGGTGGCGGCGGCAGTTTCGGAGGGGGCGGTGCATCCGGAAGCTGGTAAGCACGTCGTCATTACCGGGATCACCAGGGGGCTGGGCCGGGCCCTGGCTCTGGAATTCGCCAACCGAGGCTATACCGTCAACGGCTGCGGCCGCTCGAGCGGCGGCCTGGAGTCGCTCCGGGGCGAGCTCGGAACCGTCCACGGCGCCGCTCTCGAGACCGGCCAGGTCGACGTCACCGACCGGCAGGCGATCGCCGCCTGGGCGGCTTGGGTTCTGGACGAGTACGGGGCGCCGGACTACCTGATCAACAACGCCGGAGTTATCAACCAGCCTGCGCCCCTGTGGGAGATCGAGGTCGAAGAATTCGAGCGTGTCGTCGCGGTCAACTTGAACGCCGTCTTTTCCGTCTGCCGGGCCTTCGTGCCGGCCATGGTGGAACGAGGCACCGGGGTCATCGTCAACTTCAGCTCCGGCTGGGGGCGTTCGGCTTCGCCGGTGGTGGGGCCCTACAACGCCAGCAAGTACGGTCTCGAGGGTTTGACCAAGTCCCTGGCCCTGGCCCTGCCCGAGGGCATGGTGGCGGTGCCTTTGAGCCCCGGGGTGATCGACACCGACATGCTCCGGACCGCCTGGGGGGACGCCGCCGCCGCGCATCCGGCGCCGGCCGAGTGGGCGCGCCGGGCGGTCCCGTTTCTGTTGGCGCTGGACGCTTCCGACAGCGGTCGATCGCTGACGATCCCGGACTAGCCGGAATGGCCGCGTTCGCCACCGCCCTGTGCTTTCTCGGCTACTTTCTGGGCTATTGGTTCTACTCGCGCCATCTGGCCCGACGGGTCTTCGTCCTGGATCCGAACCGTCCGACTCCGGCGCGGGTCGCTCCCGACGGCGTCGATTACGTTCCCACCCGCCGGGTGGTGCTCTTCGGGCACCACTGGGCCTCGATCACCGGCCTCTCGCCGATGCTGGGTCCGGCGGTGGCGGTCATCTGGGGCTGGCTGCCGGCGATGCTGTGGGTGGTCCTGGGTGCGGTCCTGGTGGGCTGCGTGCACGACTTCGGCTCGCTCGTGGTCAGCATGCGCGCCCGCGGCATGTCGATCGGTAAGGTGACCGAGGGCATCGTCGGCGCCCGCGCCAAGACCCTGTTCCATCTCATCATCTTCTTCGGCGTGGCCTTGGCCATGGGGGTCTTCGTCTACGTCATCGCCGTCCTCTTTTCGATCAGCGAGCGCTGGGACCCGGAGCAGCCTTTGGCGGATCCGGCGTCCTTTCCGACCGCGGTTCTGCCCTCCGCGGTTCTCATCGTTCTCGCTCTGGCGATGGGCTACCTGCTGTACCGAAAGTCCTTTCCGTTGCTGCCGACCACGATCGTCGGCTTTCTCCTGATGATGGCCTCGGTGGGAGTGGGCGTGCGCTGGCCGCTCTTGGGTCTGGATCGAGCCGCCTGGCCGGGCCTTGGCGGCTGGATGGTGGTGCTCCTGGTCTACTCGTTCGCGGCCTCGGTGCTGCCGGTCTGGAGCCTGCTTCAGGCTCGGGACTTCCTGAATTCCCTGATGCTCTATCTGGGCCTGGGCCTGGCCTACCTGGGGTTCTTCGTCTCCCGTCCGGAGTTCGTGGCTCCGGCCTTTCGGGCGGATCCCGAGGGCGCGCCCAGCTTCTTCCCCTTCGTCTTCATCATCATCGCCTGCGGGGCCGCCAGCGGCTTCCATTCGCTGGTGTCATCGGGCACGACGGCGAAGCAGATCGCCTCGGAAACGGATGCCCGCGCCATCGGCTACGGCGGCATGATCGGCGAGTCGCTCCTGGGCCTGCTGGCGGTTCTGGCCTGTACCGCCGGAGTTGTCGGAGCCAGCGGCAACGGTCTCGTGACCGCGAGCGAGGTCTGGCAGGCCACCTACCACGACTGGGGATCCATGCAGTCGTTGGGAGCCAAGATCGGCGTCTTCATCACCGGTGCCGCCGGCTTCGTCGAGGCCCTGGGCCCGGTGAGCATGCGGCTGGCGACCGCCTTCATAGCCGCGGTGGTGGTTTCCTTCGCGCTTACCTCCCTCGATTCGGCGACTCGCCTCCTGCGCTTCAACATCTCGGAGATCGGCGAGACCCTGGGCTGGCGCGTGCTCGACAACCGCTTCGTGGCCTCCGGCTTGGCGGTCGGAGTGATCGCGTTTTTCGCCTTCTACGAGATCGGCGGCCGGCCGGCGGGCCTGGCGCTCTGGCAGCTCTTTGGCACCACCAATCAGCTCCTGGCGGGCCTGGCGCTCATGGTCGTGACCCTCTATCTGGTGCAGCGCGGCCGCAATCCCTGGTTTACGGGAGTGCCGATGGCGTTCATGCTGGGCTCGACCCTGGTGGCCATGACCGCCAACCTTGGCGCCTTCTGGCGGCAGCGGCACGAGGGCGGTTTGGTTCTCTTCGCCGTCGGCTGCATCCTTCTGATACTGGCGGTCTGGCTGGCCCTGGAAGCCGCGGCCGGCCTGATGCGGGCCCGGCGCGAGCCCCGCGTCCGGAGCTGGTCGGTCTTTGCCCAAGAAGCGCTCGGGGACGCGCCCGGGAACCCGATCAGGGAGGCCGAGTGAGCTCCGATCCTTTGGTCTTGATGGGCGCCCGGGTCCTGACTCTGGACCCCGAGGCCACGGTCTTCGAGTCGGCGTCGGTGCGGATCGAGGACGGCCGCTTGGCCGCGATCGGGAGCGACCCGGCCCTTGCCGAGGGCGCAACGGTTGCCGACTGCGCTGGCTGCATCGTGCTGCCGGGTCTCATTCAGGGGCACGTGCATCTGGGGCAGACGCTGTTTCGGGGCCTGGGCGAGGGGCGCCGGCTCCTGGCCTGGTTGCGAGAGCGGATCTGGCCGCTCGAAGCCGCCCACGATGATGAGAGCGCCTACTGGAGCGCCCGGCTGGGAGCGGCGGAGTGCCTGCTAGGCGGCACCACGACGGTTCAAGACATCGGTCTAGGGCCGGGGGCCGAGGGCCTTCTGGCCGGCATCGCCGATTCGGGCCTGCGCGCTCGCGCCGGCATGTGCCTGATGGACGGCGGCGAGGGCATGCCTGAGGGGCTGGCCGGGACCACAGATGCCGTGCTCGACCGGACGCTGGCTCTGGGAGAAGACTTCGAGCGACGCGACCCCGGACGACTGTGCTACGCGCTCAACCCGAGGTTCATCTTGAGTTGCTCGGACGCGCTTTGGGACGGGATTCGCGAGCTGGCCGAGGCCCGCCGCTGGGCGGTTCACACCCATGCCTTGGAGCAGCGGGAGGAGGGCGCCGCGGTCCAGGCCAGCAAGGGCTGCGACGAGATCGTCTACTTTGCCGAGCACGGTCTCTTGGATCGCGAGCTTTCGATCGCGCACGGTGTCTGGCTGACCGCGGAACATCGCGGCCGGGTCGCGGACGCGCCTTTTGGGGTCGTCCACTGTCCGAGCTCGAACTTGAAGCTGGGCTCAGGCATCGCGCCGGTCGTGGATCTCGTCGCCGAGGGTATCCCGGTGGGGATTGGCGCCGACGGCGCCCCCTGCAACAACGATCTGGACGGCCTCGAAGAGATCCGCCTGGCGGCCCTGCTTCAGAGCTTGGAGCGTGGACCGGGCTCGCTCGACGGTGCAACCGCCTTGCGCCTGGCGACCAGCGACGGGGCGCGGGCCATTGGGTGGTCGGACCAGATCGGTTCGATCGAAGTCGGCAAGGCGGCCGATCTGGTCGTCCTGGAGGCCTCCGGCCCCGAGCTAGTGGCGCACGAGACCGTCGATCCGCATGATCTGGTGACCTTCAGCGCCACCCGCGCCGCCGTGCGCGACGTCTACGTCGGCGGCGAGGCCAGAGTCCTGGGCGGCGCTCTGGTCGGCCAGGATCTGGCGGAGATCCGCCGCCGGGCCGCGGCCAGCCTAGGGCTGGTCGTCGAGCGCTCGGGACTGGCCCTCTGAGTCGCGCGTTCGCCCGTTGCCGCCCAGCTCCAGGGCCAGAAACGCAGGCAGGCCCAGGGCCAGAACCAGCAGGTAGTGGAGCCCGCGAAACAGGAGAACGCCGGCGAGCGCGTCGGCGCGACCGACTCCAAGAAGCTCGTAGCCGCTGACCAGAGCGACTTCCATCGGCCCCAGGCCGCCGGGCAAGCCGCTGATGGTCCCGGCCAGGGTTCCGAGACCGGTGACCGCGGCGACCAGCACCAGGGGCAACTCGATCCCCAGTGCCCGAAACAGCAACCACTGGCCGAAAACGTTGGCACCGATGAGAAGGAAGGTCAGCCCGAAGCAGCGAGCGACCCGGCGCGGTTGAGCCAGGAGATCGCCGAAGAGACGGGGCAGCTCGGCGCTGCCTTCCAGGACACCGGCACCGTGCTGCTTGCGCTCGGCCCGCTGAGCGAGCCATCCGGCAAGGGCGCGGGCTCGGTGATGCTGGCTCAAGATCAGGGGCAACGCCACGAGGGCCAGAATCAGGAGAGCCAGCAGGCCGAATCCGATCAGGCGCCAGCCCAGCCGGAAGGCGACGTAGCTGCCGCACAGGAGCGTGTAGATGCCGGTGGCGCCGTGGTGCGTGGCCTGATCGACCAGGACGACGGCCAGGTGGGTGGCGAAGGCCCGGCCGGTGCGAGCCGCCAGATAGCGGGCCCGGAAGACGATGCCGAAGAAGCGCAGAGCCACGTGGTTGACAAACACGGCCGCCAGCAACGCGGCGCCCCGCTCCAGGGTCGGCACCCGGTGCCCGGCCGCGGTCAGGTTGACGCCCCAACGGGACTGCCAGGCGGCCCAGCGTCCGATCAGGGCGGCCGCCCCCAGCGCCAGAAGCGACGGCTGGGCGTTGCCGATCCGCTCGGCGAGCTCTTCGAGTGACAGCGAGCCGAAGAGCCTCCAGGCCAGGCCCAGTGCCACCGCCGCGATCATGATCTGGACGGCCCGCCGAAGCCAGCGCGACCGTCTACCTGTGGACCGGGAAGCGGCGGGCTGATCCGGATGCCGCTCGGACACTGGATCGGACGGTTGATCGGACATTGGGGCCAGAGCCTAGCCGAGGTCGGGCCGGCTAGACGAATCGTTGTGTAATGAAAGCAAGAGCTTCGATTTGCGTTTCCTCCAGGCGGCTGATATTGCTTGTCTCACAGGGGGGGAGCCCGTAAATGGCACGTTTGACGTGCAGAAAGGAATGGAAATGCAAGCTTCTCCCAGGAACCAAATCCTCCGACTTGACAAGCGTGGGCCGGATCTGGGCTTTGACATCGAGTGCCCGAGGTGCGGCGTCAGGATCTGGACTACCCTAGTCGAACTTTCGGCAAGCCCGTCGATTGAATGCAGGACGCCTCACTGTCCGGCAGTCTTCGACATCGACTACAAAGGAAGCGGCGAAGTCGCCCTTGCGTTGAAGTCCCTGTTCGAAGACTTGGAAAGTGGCTTGGGCCGTAGGCTAGGGGGTAGTTCCAAGACGGGCTAGCAGGCCACTCTCTATAGAAGCGGTCACCAGGGCGTGTCGGGGAGGGAACTCGCCTTTACCCTGTGGGATCTTGGCTCCAACCCGAATTTTGGTAGATTCCGCGCGCGATGCGGACGCCCGTCGGAGCCCACCTGCGACTTGTGGCCTGGATGCTGGCCCTCGGCGCCGTCTTGGGTACAGGCTCGGTCGCCGCTGCCGGATCGCCCAGCGTCGTCTTGATCTCGGTCGATACCCTGCGCACCGATTTCATGTCGCTCTATGGCTACGAGCGCGAGACCAGCCCGCATCTGGATCGGCTACTCCAGACCGGCGGCTATTTCACCGCCGCCCGCACGCCGGCGCCGTTGACCGCGCCCGCCATGTGCTCGGTCATGACCTCGCTCTACCCGCACGAGCACGGCTCGTCCCGGAACGGCTTGCGCATGCGCCCCAATCTGGTTTCCTTCGCCAGCATCTTGGAGCGGCGCGGTTACGCCACCGCCGGTTTCGTCGGCAACTGGACGTTGAAGCCCGAGCTTTCGGGCCTGGACGAGCACTTCTCGGCCTATGAGGCGTTGCTCGACCGCAAGCGCTGGTTCGGTCTGGCCAAGAGCGAATCGACGGCAGGCGATCTGAGCTCGGCGGCCCTGGACTGGCTGGACGGCCACGTCGAGGACGGCGCCGATCGGCCCTTTCTGCTCTGGGTGCACTACGTCGAGCCGCACGCGCCGTACCGCCTGCGCAAGGAGTACTTGCCGCAGTTGGGGATCAAGGCCGGGGGCACGTTCTTCTCGGCCCGTAAGCGCTACGCCAGCGAAATCGCCTACGTGGACGAGCGCATCGCCGAGTTTCTGGAGGGGGTGGGCGAGCGGGTCGATCTGGACGACACGCTGGTGGTGTTCGTCGCCGACCACGGCGAGAGCCTGGGCGAGCATGGCTACTGGGGGCACGGGCGCCACATCTACGACGTGACCCTGCGGGTGCCGATGGCCTTCGTCTGGCCCGGCGGGCTTGGACCCAGCCGTATCGATGAGCCCGCTTCGATTCTGGACATTGGCCCGACCGTGCTGGGGCTGGCCGGCCTGCCGGTGCCCGGGCACTTCCGCGGCGTCGACTGGAGCCCGGTGCTGCGTGGCGAGACCCAGCCGGCAGCCGACCGGGTGACCTGGCACCAGGCCCATCGAGCTTCGGTCGAGCCCAAGGAAGACATCGAAGGTCTGCGCGAGCGCGGCCTGCTGGAGGTGGGCAGGGTCTTCGAAGACCGCAAGGAGGTGCTTCGGGTCGTGAACGGCCGGCGCCGGGAGTTCGATCTCTCCGCGGATCCGGGCGAGACCAAGAACTTGAGCCCGCTCTCCAAGATGGCCTCGCCCGAGCTCTTGACCTGGCTCTCAGAAGTGAAGAAGGGGCTGGCCGCGGCCGACGAGCTGCCGCCGCCGACTCTGACCGAGGACGACGTCGAGGCGCTGAAGGCGCTCGGCTACATCGACTGAGCCGGGCCGCGGCGCGCTCAGGACGCGGCTGGCGGACGCGGATCGCGCTGCCGCTCGACCGGCCAGAGGCCGACGACCTTGTCACCCCGAGCCAGGACGTAGGTGTCGAACTGAGCCGCGGTGAGGCAGGAGTGCCGGGGCAGGATCCGGATCGTCTCGCCCACGGGCCGGGGCACGGACAGCCTGCCATGCTCCTGGGAGAGGCCGGTCAAGTGGAGCTCCGGATCGAGCCGGCCACGGTCATAGTCGGCGAAGGCGGTGCCGTACCTCGGGGCCGCTCCCGGGCGATCCAGACCGGCGTCCTTGGATAGCGCCAGCGCGCCGGCATCCACGATCGCGTGCCCCGAGCTCCGGGATACGACCGAAGTCAGAACGGTCAATGCGCATTCCTCGACCCGGCAAGAGCCCAGCTCCACCTGGATCCCGTCGAAGAAGACGTAGTTTCCGGGCCTGACCTCGTCGATGCCGGTGAGATCACGGACCGCCGACATGCCCGGCGTCGAGCCGACCGAGACCACCGGAACCTCGACGCCATCCCCGCGCAGGCGCTCCGCGAAGCCGGCCATGACCGCGCGCTCTCCTTCGGCCACGGCGGCCAGGCGCTCGACCCCGGGCGCCGCGTAGGAGTGGCCGGCGTGACTGAGGATGCCGGCGAACTCCAAACGAGCCGAAGAGGCCAGGCGCCGGGCCAGCGCCACCGCCGAGTCCTCACCCGGATCGACTCCCGCGCGGTGGTAGCCGCAGTCCACTTTGAGGTAGACGCTGAGGGGCGAGTCCAGGGCTTCGAGGGCGTCGATGGCGGTTGGCGAGTCGGCGACCAGGCCGAGTCGAACTTCGCTTGCCAGCTCGCGGACTTCGTCCAGCCGGGACAGGATCACCGGGAAGGCCCAGGTGATGTCCTCGAAGCCGGCGTCGGCGAAGATGCGGGCCTCCTGAAGCGTGGCGACGGTGATTCCACGGGCTCCGGCCGCGGTCTGGAGCGCCGCGATGGGCGGACACTTGTGGGTCTTGACGTGCGGGCGCAGGTCGACGCCCAGCCGGCGGCATTTCGCGGCCATCGCCTCGATGTTTCGCTCCAGGCGGTCGAGGTCCAGTACCAGGGCCGGCGTCGGCAGATCGGCGAGCCGTCGGGCCGGTGGCTCGCTCGACTCCGGGAGCGGTGCGCCGGGCGCCACGGCCTGCTAGAGATGGAAGCTGAGGCCGAAGAACATGCCGTCCAGCTCCAGCACCAGGGATTGCCCGTTCTCGGCGATCTCGACCTCCAGGGTCCGCACGCCGACGACCAGGCCCAGGTAGTCCAGGGGGCGGTAGCGCAGGCCGTACTCGGTGTCGGTCAGATCGCCGTCGTCGACCTCGACGAAGAGGGTGGTCTCGCCAAAAAGCTCCAGGCGGTCGGTGAGGTCCCAGTTGGCGATGACTCCGGCCGTGGCGAAGCCGGTCTCGAACTCGTCGCTTCGAGTCACCGCCGGCTCGGCCTCCGGGAAGGCGAGAGCGGCGGTGCCGCGAAAGCCCTTGGCTTCGATGAAGGGGCCGAACCGGAGCCGGCCCTCGGCCAGAGAGAGCAACTGCCATCCGAAGCCGAGGCGGCCGTACTCGATCTCGAGGCTCGACACCGCCCGTTCCGAAACGGTGAACGTCTGGTTCAAGAATTGAAACGAGCGCTCGAACACCGAATCCCCCGACAGCGCCAGCTCGGGCAGGTAGCCGACCCGGATCAGGGTGCGGCGCGAGGGCCGGAAGAGCAGCCGGCCTTCGAGCGCCTCGTCCTCCTCGAAGCCCAGATCTCCAGTCAGATCCACCGTCTGGCTCAGAAAGGCGGCGTCGAAGCCGAGCGTGCCGCTGGGCTCGGCGCTCCACTGGCGCGCCTCGAAATTGAGCCAGGAGTGATCGGAGGCGTCGGCCGCCGGCGTTGCGCAGATCGCCACCAGCGCGGTGGCCAAGAACGGAGTCAGAATCCGGCGGCGGAGCTTCGACGAGACAGCGTGAATGGGCATCGCGAGAGCTTACCTCGCTGAGGTTCCATTCCGGAACTCTTGGCGGCGAAGGCCGCGTCGCTTGCTTCCCGGCGGGTTCTGGCCGATCTCTGCTCGATCCGTGGCCGGCCGCGAACCGTCAGGCTCGGGGGTCAGACTGCCGGGCGCCGGCCGGCCCCGCCGGCGTCCAGGAGCGGTCGGGCCAGAGAAACCAAAGCTCCTGCCCGGGCGGGTCCTCCAGGTCCAGGGCCTGGGCGAGCGCGGTGGCGTAGGTGTCGAGCTGCCCGGCGTAGACGGCGGCGCGGCGCTCGAGCTCGTCACCGTCTTCGAGCCGGTCGGTCTTGAAGTCGACCACGGTGTAGCGGCCGTCGCTGCCGCGCAGCACCAAGTCCACGATGCCGCTCACGGCCACGATCGGGCCCGCCGGCTCGCCGGCGCCGGCCGGCAGCAGCACCGGACACTCGCGGGCCACGACCTGGTCCGGGGACTCGACCAGGCGCTCGAGCAGGCTCCCGGAGGCCAGGCGCCCGAGCATCTCGTCGTAAAGCTCGCGGGCCCGGTCGAGCCGCGGCCCCAGCCCCTTGGTTGCGAGGGCGGCGTGGCCCCGCCGGAGGTGGCGCCGGCGCTCGGACTCGATGGGACGGTAGAAGTCCCACGCCTGGAGGGCGGCGTGGATAGTTTCGCCGAGGGCGAGCGCGATCGTTCGATCGACCCCGTGGGCGTCGGGCTGGGCCGGACCTTCCCGGGGCCCAGCCGGCCCGGAGTCCGGCGGCGTTTCCGGGTTTTCCAAGTCGTGCCCTACGGCCGCGCCCGAAAAAAGCGGTCGATCTCGGTGACGGCGCGCCCGCCGCCGCCGCTCCAAGAGCTCGTCCGAGGCCTTGGCGATGCCGGCCAGGTCCGCGCGAGACAGGGGAGGTCGGGCCGGCGGCGGGGAAGGCGCTTCCGGCTCGCCGGCGCTCAGGCCGGGGAAGCGCCAGCGCACTCCCTCGGCGTCAACCACGCCTTCGCGAAGCACTCCGGCGGTTTCTCCCAGATCGGCGAGCGAGGCCGGGAGGCCGGCGCGAGAACGCAGAAGATCGACATAGGTCGGCTGCTTGCTCCGTCCTCGCTTGGGGGGATCCGGCCAGTTGCCGACCAGAACCAGGCGCTTCCGGGCGCGGGTCATGGCGACGTAGAGGGTGCGCACCTGCTCGGCGGCGGCGACGCGCTCGCGGTGGCGCTCGACCGCCTCGAAGCCGAGAGTGGCCTGGTCGAAGAGCACCAGCTCGAGGGGGCCGGAGCCGGTCCAGCCCCGGTCGGCGTCGAGCGGCGAGCGCTCCGACGACTGCCCTTGCGCGTGAAGCTGGGCCAGGTAGACGTGGTCGAACTCGAGTCCCTTGGCCTTGTGGATGGTCATGACCTGGACGGCGTCTTCCGCGGCTTCGCGGGGCAGGGCCTCCTCGGCGTCGAGCGCCATCGAGATGCTGCGCCGGAGCAAGCGCAGGACCGAGCGGTAGTCGCCGCGCTGTTGCTCGAGGCCCGCCTCGACGGTGCGGAAGAGGCGGGCCAGGTTGGCGACACGGTAGCGGCCCAGGTACCGGGCCGCTTCGGTGGCCTCCTGGAGGAGAGTTCGCCGGAGGCGCTCCAGGAAGCGGTCGGCGGGTTCTTCGGCGGCCGACCGGCGCAGCTCGGCCAGCGCCCTGATCGCGAACACGGCGGCTTCCTCCCAGCCGGCCAGCGCCTTCAGGCCCGGCAGGTCGGCCGGTACTTCACCGGCAGCCTCCCGAACGACCGCCTCGATCGCGTCGAGCCGGAGGTTGATTTCGGGATCGGTTCCGTCCAGCTCGGTGAGGAGGCGGGGAAGCTCGCGGCTCCAGAGCGGGATGAGGGCCGCGTCCGGCACGCCCACCACCGGGGAGCGGAGGAAGGTCACCAGGGCGACGTGGTCGGCCGGCGCGATCACGGTGCGGATCAGAGCTGCGGCGTCGATGACCTCGCGCCGGCGGAAGTACTGCTTGTCGCTGGTGACCACGAATGGCACGGCCCGGTCGCGAAACGCCTCCAGATAGGTGTCTACCCGGCTGGCGTTGCGCATCAGCAACGCGCAGTCCTTCCAGCGGACTCCGGAGGCGTGGAGCCGTTCCAGGTCCTCGGCGATCGCCCGCGCCTCGATCTCGGCGGCTTCACCGTGCCGGGTGGTGCCGCCCTGGTCCGGGTGCCAGGAGATCCAGAACTCGACCGGGGAGCTTCCGGGATCCGCGGCCTCCGCTTCGTCCGCTGCCGCGCTTGCGATCAGCGGCTCGAAACCGGGCTGGACGCCAGGCTCGGCCATCATGACCGGAGCGACCGCCCGTTCCACCTCGGTCAGGATCTCTGGGCGGGAGCGGAAGTTGCGAACCAGGGCGAAGCGTTCGCCGCCGGCCTCGACGGCCAGCTCGACCAAGCTCTCATAGGCCGCGAGGTCGGCGTTGCGCCAACCGTAAATGGACTGCTTCGGATCGCCGACCAGAAACAATCCGAGCTGTCCGGCCCCGGCGTCCTCGCCGGCCGGGTCGCCGGTCAGCGCCAGGCGGCGGACGATGTCGCACTGGAGCTTGTCGGTGTCTTGAAACTCGTCCACCAGGAGCTGCCGGATGCGGCCGCGCTCGTAGCGCAACGTGCCCGGATGCTCGGCCAGGAGCGCCTGGGCGTCGCGCAGCAGGGCCTGGAAGTTCACGACGCCGGCGGTTCGAGCCTCGGCCTCGACGCGGGCCAAGAGCGGCTCCAAGCAGCGGCGACCGGCGTCGAAGAGCTCGGGCGAGGCCTTGCGGAGATAGGCAATTGGGCGGCGGATTTTCTCGGCAAGGCGAGCGACGCGGTCCTGCCGATCCCCCAGGGTCTCCGCTTCGCCCTTGCCGAACGAGCCCTTGGCCCACTTCTTCCAATGGCTCCAGGCCTTGGGTTCCCAGATCGAGGTCAACGTGGCGGCCAGGCCGGTCACCAGCGCCAGACCGCTGCCGGCCCCGGAGCCCACCGTGTCCAGGGCTTCGCGCACCGCGGCGGCGCTGGCGCTGGCGGCCTCCTCGGCTCGCTTGGGATTCACGGTCCGCTTGATGCCGGCCAGGTCGCCGGCTGTCAGCTCCAGAAACGCCTCGAGGTCGTCTAGCAGATCCGTGGCCAGGCCGATCATGACGTCACGCTCGAAGGGATCGGCCTCGAGGCCCCTCGACGGGACGCCCTCGAAGGCGAAGTAGCGGAGCGCCTCGGCGAGCCGTTGCGGGGTCTGGCCGGAGGTCGCCAGCCGGATCAGGGGATCTGCGGGGTCGCTGGTGGCGTAGGCGCTCTTGACCGCGTCTTCCACCACCCCGCGCACGATCTCTTCCAGGCGCTCGCCCCGAGCGTCGATGACAAAGTCCGGATGGAGGCCGGCTTCGAGCGGGTGCCGGCGCAGCACGGTGTAGCAGAAGGCATGGATGGTACAGGCGGTGAGCCGGTCGAGCTGGCCCAGGAGCGCGCGCGCGCGGGCCGCCAGCACTTCGGCGCCGGGATCGCCGGCGAGCGCTTCGGGGGCGAACGCCGGTCCCAGAGACGCTCCGCGGGCGAGCGTCGCCAGAGCGGACGCGATGCGCGAGGCCATCTCGGCGGCCGCGGCCTCGGTGAAGGTGAGGGCCACGACTCCGTCCAGCACTCGGGCGGCCACGTCCCCGGGGTCCGGTCGGGCCTCGGACTCGGGCCGGCCGCCTTCGGGATTGCCGGACTCGTGCGCCGCCGCGAGAGCGGCGGTCAGATCGGTTTGGGCCTCGGCCCAGCCCGCGCCCAGCGTCCAGCCCAGGACGCGGGCGACCAGGATGCTGGTCTTGCCGGTGCCGGCCCCGGCTTCCACGACCACCGGTCGATCGAAAACCGTCTGGGCGCTGAGCCGGGCGCGAGCGTCATCGGCTTGGGCTTGGGCTCGGGCTTGGGCTTGGGCTTGGGCGAGATCCATGGTGCCGGAAGTCGGTGTGTCTGCGGAACCGGACATCTCAGGCCTCGAAACTCGGGTCGGCCAGGTACCAGGTGGCGGTGGCGGCACGGTCTCGCCCGGCGCGGGTTCCGTCTTCATCGGCGGCCGTGACGCCGTCGCGAAGGCGCTCGACCCAGCCTCGAATGCGTCCGCGCTGGGTCGAGTCGCCTCGCAAGCACGCTTCGGCCACGTCGCAGTAGCGACACAAGACCGGCTCGGCGTTGCGGTCGGGCTCCGCCAGCCGCGGGAAGAAGGCGCCCTCGCGCCAGGCGCCGAGGGTGGCGGCGACGGCGCGGTCGACGAGCGCGGCGATCTCGTCGTCGTTGGCGCGCACCAGGACTTCCCGTTCGCGGTCGGGCGGCAGGAGGGGATTCAGGAAGAGGTAGCGTCCAGCGTCTTCCTCGCCGCCGCCGGCACGCGCGTAGAGGGCCGCCTGGAGCAGCTCGCCGGCGCGCACGCCATCGATCAGGAGCCGCCGGGTCTGGGTCTGGTAGCGGGGACCGCGCAGCCCCTTGCCGGTCTTGTAGTCGGTAAAGAGCAGCCGGTCGCCGTTGCGGTCCAGGCGATCGGCCTTGAAGGCGATCTCCGCCGCCGGTTCGGGCCAGTCGAGCCGGCCGTAGATCTCGCTGGCCACCACCGGAAAGCGGCTGGCGGGACGCTCGCCCGGGCCGGCCTCCAGCCAGTCGGTCTCGAGGGCGGCGTCCAGATAGGCGCGGGCGACGTCGGCGAGCACCCGGTCGAAACCGGCGAGAGCGATGCCTTCGTCGAAAGCCAGGGCCTTGGCGGCCCGGCGCAGGTGGGACTCGAGCTCGTCGCCGCTGGGCCAGCCGAGCCGGGTACCCTCGATCGAGCGGGCGTCCTCGACCGAATCGATTCGACGTTCGAGCCCGGTGTTGGCGATGGAGTCGAGGGTGCGGTGGACCAGATTGCCGATCAGCAGTGGACTGACGGCCGGCAGCGCTTCGAGGGCGTCGGGTAGGGGCTCGAGCCGCAGGAGGCGCTCCAGGAAGGTGCGCCAGGGGCAGCGCGCGATGGCTTCGAGCGTAGTCACGAAGAGCCGGCCTCCGTGGCGAGGATCAGCTTCCGCGCTGGCCGCGCCGACGAGTCCGAAGAACGGTCCCAAGCGGGCGTAGGCGGCCTCGCCGGCCTCGGTGCCGCGGACCGGATCGTACTCGTCCAGGAGGCGCACGCGCGCGGCGGCGAGCGCCCGGGTGTCGTGCTCGGCTGCGGCGCCCGCGCGGCCGTCGGCCCGGTTCTCCGCGAAGGCGAGAGGCAGCACCGCGGCAAAGCGCTCCCGGCCGCCGTAGAGCCCTTCGCTCAGGGCGCGCTCGACCGCCGAGGCGGGGAGCTCGCCGTCCGCGGCGTCCGGCGGCAGCAGACCGGGTGCTCGCTCCACCGGCAGGGCGGATTCGCCCTCGGCGGCTGCCGCATCGTCCGCTGAGCCGGCCGGGGAACGGGCCGCTGGGCCCGGAGAGCAGCGCAGCCGCTCGACCAGGGGCGAGGGAGTGCGCAGGTTCTGCTCGTCATCCACGTCCAGCCACGACAGGGTGACTGCCGGACTGGATCCCAGGAGCTGAGCGAATAGGTAGCGTTCCTCGTCGAAGCCCGAGAGCTTGCGGTGGAGATCGGGCAGGACACCGTGACCATGGCGGCCCAGGACGTCTCGAAGCCGGTCGGGGAGAAGCGGGTCCTCCTTGACCACGCGCGGGAACACGCCCCGGTTCATGCCCAGCACGAACAGATGCTCGAAGGTGCGCGAGCGCGCCTCGGTGACGTCCAGAACCTGGACTCCGGCTCCCGATCCTCCCAATTCGGTGGCGCCGAAACTCCGCAGCTCGGCGGCCGCGAGGCGGGTGAACTCGCCGAAGTCGAGGCGGGTCTCGGCGGGCACGCTCGCGACGAAGGCCCCGATCGCAGCGGCAATACCGGAATCGACCTCGCCGCCAGGTGTGTGGGCTTCGGGGTTGTCGGCCTCGGTTCGGTTCAGGTCGTCGCGCAGCATGGCGTCAAGATGGCCGGAGTGTTCTTCGAAGCGCTTGGCGCTGGCCCAGGCGTCAAAGCGCTCGAGCAGCCGGGCCGCCTGAGCGCAGGCGGCGCTCAGACGCTCGGTCGCGAGATAGCGGCGGCCGGCGCCGCTCCGGGCCCGGCCGGACTTGCCGGACTCGGGGGCGCCGGCTCGCAGGCCGGTCCGAACCGGCAGCGGCAGGCCGGCGGCGTGCACGTAGCGCTCGGGCTCGAGGCGCGCGGCCTCCTCCAGGCGGGCGACGCCGAGGGAGTTGAGGCCGGTTTCGAGGTCGACCCGCTCGGCGCCGCGCAGACCCGCTGCGTCGAGCCAGCGCTCGATCGGCGTTCGTTCCCGGTGCTTGAGGAGGTCGAGGAGCCCGGTCAAGCCGAGAGCCCGAGGATCCAGAGGACCCGAGCGCGCGACGCCCGAGAACGGCACCGCCAACCGGTCGAGCTCGACCCGGAGAGCGCGCCGGTAGGGTTCGAGCTGGCGCACCACGACACCGATGCGCTCGGGCCGTACGCCGGCAGTCACGAGCCTCTGCACTCGCCGGGCCACCTCCCGGACCTCGGCCTCGGTGCCGCCGGCTTCGAACAGGGCCAGCGTGGACTCCGGCGGCCTTTCCGCCAGCCGCTCGATGGGCACCGCCGTCTCGACGTGGGCCCGGAAGTTGCGGGCGAAGCGCCGTCCCGGGTCGGGCGTTTCCGGGTCGGCCGGATCGGATGGATCCTCCAGGACCATCAGGCCGCCGTAGTTCTTCAAGAGGGCCAGCAACAGATCCGTGGTCAGGCCGGTGGCGTCGTTGTAGCCGTAGACCAGGACCGTGGTCGAGGGCAGGACCTCGGGGGCTCGCTGTACGAGCTCGGCGGCCAGCGCCAGCAGGTGCGAGTTGCGCCCGGCGCCGCTGGCGGCCAGCCGGCGAGAGGCCTGGGCCGCGATCCGCAGGAGGGCCTGAGCCCGCTCGACTTCGAGCCGCGTTGCCACCTCCGGGCCCTCGACCTCGAGCGCCTCGACCAGGGCCTCGACATGGGCCTCGTCCAGGCCCGCGTCCAGCAGATCCATGACCGAGGTGAGGATAGCCGCGTAGCCGTCGTCGAGGTCGTCCAGAGTTGCCGCCAGCGAACGCTCACGGCGCGCCAGGCGCCGGGCCACCAGGGGCAGGAGATCCACGGAGGCAAGCCCTCCCGCCCCGGCCGTTTCGGCGATGCGCGAGGCCAGGCCGTGGTGGGTGACGCAGTCCAGGCCGGCGATCGCTCGTCCGCGCCGATCGACCAGCCGTTCGAGCAGATGCCGTCTGAAACTCTTCGAGGGCACCACCAGCCGCACCGGCTCGCCCAGCAAGGCCAACGGATTCCGGTCGAGGATCCGGTCCAGCTCCTCCAGCAGGAAGCGCTCCGCCACCCTGGGACCGGATGCGATGACGGCGCGCGCCTCGGGTCCCCACTGAAGCTCGGTCTGTTGCACTCGATCTCCGAGAGCTATGCGAGCACGCGGCGGCGGGGCTGTCAACCGGGGCGGCGTCACCGGTCGCTGGGTCCCGGGTACGGGGTGCGGGTGCCGCGTGGGCGGGGTTGTTCTCGGCCGAGACTCGGCCTGTAGACTCGCCGGTCGGTAGCGTCGATGCTCGAGCCCACCACCGTTCTCACCGACTACGCTTTGGCGGCTCTCTGCGCCTGGTTCGGAGGGTCGCTCTGGCGGCGGGGCGAGGGGCGGGCCGGGTGGCTCCGGCCCAGGTCGGTGTGGGCGTGCTCGTTCTGGGCGGCCGCTCTGGCAGCGCTCGCGGGCGGCACGGTTCATGGCTTCGCGCACCGCCTGACGCCGGGGCAGGTGTGGGCGCTCTGGCGCGTCACCTTCTGGGCGGTCGGCCTGGCGAGCTTCCTGATGGCGGCGGCCATGGCGATGCTGGCCGGCGGAGGCCAGAGTCGGGGCCAGCGCCAGAGTCAGCGCCAGAGTCAGCGTCAGGGCTGGCGCCTGGCGGTTGTCTCGTTTGGCCTGCTGTTCGCCGGCTACGCCCTCTGGATGCTGTTTCACGACGACTTTCGCTTCGTCCTGGCCGCCTACGCGCCGGCGATGCTCTACGTCGCCTGGACCGGCTGGAGCTTGAGCCGCGGGGGCTGGGCCGGTGGGCGCTGGCTGGTTGGGGCGGTCGCGGTGAGCGCGGTGGCGGCCCTCATCCAAGCGAGCGGCCTGTCTCTGCACTCCCATTTCAACCACAACGACCTGTACCATGTCGTACAGATGGTCGGCTTCTGGATGTTGTACCGCGGCGGCCAGCTCCTGGACGCGGTTGGCCCGGACTTGGCGGAGGACTCTCGGTGACGCAGATGAAAGACAAGCTGGACGCGCTGCGCATCGAGCGCTCGGAGGAAACCGGCTCCGGCTCTCGGCGTGGCCTGGTGCTGGCGGCCGCGGCGCTCCTGGTGCTGGCGGCCGCGGGCTGGTGGGCATTGCGCCCGCGCCCCGCCGAAGTCCGCGTCGCGACGGCTCGGGAGGTTTCGGCCGGCGGCGGCGCGGCGACGGTCTTGAACGCCAGCGGCTACGTGACCGCCCGCCGACAGGCGACGGTCTCGTCCAAAGTGACCGGCAAGGTACTGGAGGTTCTGATCGAGGAGGGTATGGCGGTTGCCGAGGGCGACGTCCTGGCCCGGCTGGATGCCAGCAACGTCGGCACGTCGCTGCGGCTGAACGAGGCCGAGCTGGTGGCCGCCCGCTCGGACCTCGAGGAGATTCGGGTCCGGCTGGCGAAGGCCGAGCTGGATCTGGATCGGGCCGAGCGGCTTGCCGGCGATCGAATCGCCAGCCAGGAGAGCGTGGACGCGGCCCAGGCCGAGGTCAACGCGCTCGAGGCTCGGCGCGACAGCCAGCTCGAGGAGATCCGCGTGGCCGAGCGGCGCCTGGGAGTGATCCGCCAGCAGTTCGAAGACACCGTCATCCGGGCGCCCTTTGCCGGCGTCATCGTCGCCAAGAACGCGCAGCCCGGGGAGATGATCTCGCCGACCTCGGCCGGCGGCGGCTTTACCCGTACCGGCATCGGCACCATCGTGGACATGACCTCTCTCGAGATCGAAGTAGACGTCAATGAGGCGTACATCAATCGAGTGGCGGCCGGTCAACGAGTGGTGGCGACTCTGGACGCGTATCCGGATTGGAAGATCCCGACCCGGGTGATCGCGATCATTCCGACCGCGGACCGACAGAAGGCTACGGTCCAGGTGCGCGTCGGTTTCGACCAGTTGGATCCGCGCATCCTGCCCGACATGGGAGTCAAGGTTGCCTTCCAGGGGGCCGAGACGCCCGCGGTGGGCGCGGCGGATGTCGCGGGAGCCCGGCGAGTTCGCGTTCCGGGCGCGGCCGTAGTCGAGGCGGACGGGCGGGACGTGGTCTTCGTGGTCGCCGGGGACCGCCTGGAGCGGCGCGCGGTGACGGTGGCCGGCGGGGACGAGGCCGGGGTAGACATCGAGGCCGGGCTGAGCGCGGGCGAGAGCGTCGTCCTGGAGCCGCCGTCGGATCTGGAAGACGGCGAACGCGTTAGGATTGCCGAGGAGGCCGAGTGATGACCGGGGAGAACGAGGTGTTGGTCGATGTTCGTGGCGTCGACAAGGTGTTCAAGCGGGGAGCCGAAGAGGTGCACGTCTTAGGGGGCCTGGATCTGACCGTGCCGCGGGGCGAGTTTCTGGCCCTGATGGGGCCGTCCGGCTCGGGCAAGAGCACGCTCCTGAACCTCATCGGAGGTCTGGACCGGCCGACCCAGGGCGAGGTCCACGTCGGCGGAAAGCGCATCGACCGGCTGTCGGATCGCAAACTCGCGGCCTGGCGCAGCCGCCACGTCGGGCTGGTCTTCCAGTTCTACAACCTGATGCCGGTGCTCAATACCGCCCGCAACGTCGAGCTGCCGCTGCTCCTGACCAAGCTCTCGAAGAGCGAGCGCCGGAAGCGTGTGGAGATTGCCCTGTCGGTGGTCGGCCTCTCGCACCGGCTCAAGCACTATCCGCGCCAGCTCTCGGGCGGCGAGCAGCAGCGCGTCGGCATCGCGCGCGCGATCGTCACCGATCCGACGATCCTGCTGTGCGACGAGCCCACCGGCGATCTGGACCGCAAGTCGGGAGACGAGGTCCTGGAGCTCCTGGGCGAGCTCAACCAAGGCCAGGGGAAGACCATCGTCATGGTGACTCACGACCCGCAGGCCGCCGCCCGCGCCGGCCGCACTCTGTACCTCGACAAGGGCAAGCTTTCGACTGAGCCCATCGGCTGATGAAGTACCTGCGTCTGCTGCTGTCGAACCTGAAGCGGCGCAAGCTGCGTACCGCGCTCACGGTCTTGTCGATTCTGGTGGCCTTCATGCTCTTCGGCTACCTGGCCGCGGTGCGAGTGGCCTTCAGCGCCGGCGTCGAGGTCGCCGGCGTGGATCGCTTGATCGTGCGGCACAAGGTCTCGCTCATCCGGCTCCTGCCCGAGGCCTACAAAGACCGGATGCAGAAGATCGAGGGCGTCGATCTCGCGGCTCACTCCACCTGGTTCGGCGGTGTCTACCAGAAGCCGACGAACTTCTTCGCCCAGCTGCCGGTCGAGCCCGAGCCGTTCCTGGACATGTACCCCGAGTACCTTCTGACCGACGAAGAGCGCCGGGCCTGGCTCTTTGACGCCCAACGTCAGGCCCTCGGCGATGGCCTGGCGAATGCCGTGACCGATCATGTTGTGCACCAGTTTGCAGACGGAGCCGGCGCCGATGTCGCCGGCGTAAAAAACCTTGTCGCCAAAGGCGTCGAGCACGGGTTTAATGCGGTCGAAGATCGCCTTCTCGCCGCCTACCATGACCGCCAAGTTGCGCGTCGCCGCGCCGGTCTTGCCGCCGCTAACTGGGGCGTCGAGCACGTGCGCGCCTTTGGCGCGAAATTGGGGCTCAATTTGACGGATGAGCGTCGGCCGGCTAGTGGATAAGTCGACGTACACGGCGCCGGGCTGGATGCCTTCCAAGACGCCAGCGGCGCCGAGGGCGACGGCTTCGACTTCCGCCGGACCCGGCAGGGAGGTGAAGGTGATGTCGCTTTGCCGCGCTACGTCGGCCGCCGATGTCGCCAACTTGGCGCCTTGGTCGACAAAGGGCCGCGTCATCTCGTCGCGAATATCGAAAACGACCATGGGGTAGTCGGCTTTTTGAATGTTGCCGGCCATGCCCATGCCCATATTGCCTAGACCGATGAATCCAATGGTTTCCACGTGTTGAATCTCCTGTTGAAAATTTGCCGTTAGGCGCCTTGCGCCTGGGCGAGCTGCCGCGCGTGCCAAAATTGTGACCACGCTTCGTACTGGGACAGGTCGGGTTTGAAGCGGTCGTGATACGTTAAGACGATGCCGCATGGGCAGCCCGCCGCTTCGAAGACGGTGAGGGCGACGCGCGGCAATTGACCGCGGTATTGGCCGCGCATGTTGTCGTCGAGCACTTTGACCTCGGCGACGTTGAACAGACCCGCGGCCTGCATGGGGGTCAGCACGTGCGTGGTCAATGCCTCCGGGGACAGCCCTAAGCTGAAGGCGTAGATGCTAGGGCGGGCGGGATCGAAGGCGATGGTGGTGGCGTGCTCTAAGAGCCAGTCGAAGTCTAGGGTCGGTGCGGCCATGGTTGCGTGCTCCTTATGGCGCGGGTGTGGGGTTGGGGTAGCGGCGCTAGCATAGCACAGGGGGCGAGGGCGGGCAATCCGGCGGGGGAGGCTGTATGATGTAAGACCTAAGAAAGAAGAGGGATCCACGAAGGACACGAAGGGCGCGAAGGAAGACAAAGAGGAGAAGAGGGAGGAAGGGAAGATGGGGGAAAGTGGGGCGCCGGTGCTTTATTTGGTTGATGCGTTGCCGTATGTGTTTCGGGCGTATTTTGCGCTGCCGGAGCGTCTTAGCGCGCAGGGGCGGCCGGTGCATGCGGTGTATGGCTTTGCGACGTTTCTCATGCAGTTGTTGCGTCAAGAGCCGCTGACGCATGCTGCGGTGGCGTTTGATGAGAGCTTGACGACGTCGTTTCGCAATGATTTTTTTGCGCCGTATAAAGCCAATCGCGAGTTGCCGCCTCCCGAGTTGGAGCAGCAACTGCATGACTGTCAGGCGGTGGCGCGGGCCTTGGGGTTGCCGGTGTTCGCCGACCAGCGCTATGAGGCGGATGATCTCGTGGGGACGCTGGCGCAGCAGGCGGTCGAGCAAGGGGCTACGGTCGTGGTGGTGTCCAATGATAAAGATTTGATGCAGTTGGTGTCGCCGCGCGTGTCGTTTTACGATTTCGCCCGCGACCGCCGCTATGGCGTGGAGGAGGTGGCGGCGCACATGGGCGTGCGGCCCGAACAAATTCCCGATCTGCTCGGCTTGCAAGGCGATGCGGTGGATAATATTCCCGGCGTCAAGGGCGTGGGGGCGAAGACGGCGACGGCGCTGCTGCAAGCTTTTCCGTCGCTTGAAGCGATTTACGAGGACCTCGACCGCGTGGCGACGCTGCCGATTCGCGGCGCCAAGTCGCTGCGGCAAAAACTGGACGCAGAGGAAGAGAAGGCCCGGCTGTCGAAGCAGCTCGCCACCATCGCTACGGATGCCCCGGCGGAGTACGACGCCGAGGCGTTTCGCTATCGCGGGGCCATCGCGGCGGCCGTCGATCCGCTTTGGGCGGAACTTGGCTTCGAGCGTTTGAGGTCGCGCATTCCGCATTGGCGGCCCGAAGATTGAGTTGATGATTGAGTTAGTGTGGCGCGAGCAGAGTCATCAGCACAGCTTGCGCTTCGTGTAGTGATTTGCAGACGCGATGGGCGAGCGCTTGCACCTCGTCTGTCGGCTGCTGCAGATCGGGCACCAGGATCGGCGTCATGCCGGCGCGATGCGCGGCGCGAATGCCGGGGCCAGAATCCTCCAACACGACGCAATCGGAAGGCGCCACGCCCAGGCGCTCGGCCGCTAGCAGAAATAGATCGGGCTCGGGTTTGCCGTTTGCCACGTCATCGCCGCCGACGACAATCTCAAAGCGCGCTCTTACCCCGGCGGATTGCAGCAGGCGATCGGCCGCGGCCCGGCCCGACGAGGTGGCCACGGCGCGGGGCGTGGCGCGCGTTTCTAGCCAATCCAACAGCGAGGACAAGCCGGGCTTGGTCGGCGCGCCGTGCTGATCGATGTAGGCGTACTCCATATCGCGGCGTTTGAGGCGCAGGGTCTCATAGGGGAAGTCCGCCCCCATATGTTCGGCGAAAATCATGCGCGAATCCTGCACCGTGCGCCCAATGGTTTGCAGGTAGACGCCCTCGGGCAGGGTCATGCCGTGCTCGGCGGCGACGCGTTCATACAGGTTTTTGCGCAGGCGTTCGGTATCCAGCATCAAGCCATCCATGTCAAAGATGACAGCGCGGCAAGGCATTGTTAGGCTCCTCAATTTGATCTTGACATGAAAGCATCGCCACGCGTATGGTGGCGCCATTCAGACAGTTGTAACGCCAAGACATCCGGCTTTGCAATCATAAGATGTCATAGCAGCCAGAGAGGGGCGCGTGGCCCGTATCAAGCTCGAAAATTTAGTGAAAACCTTTGCGCCCGACGTCACGGCGGTAGCGGGCGTCAACCTCGACATTACGGACGGCGAATTCATGATTTTCGTCGGTCCATCGGGGTGCGGCAAGACCACGACTCTGAACATGATCTCCGGCCTGGAGCAGCCCACCAGCGGTCAGGTCATCATTGGCGACGAGGTGGTCAATGACGTCGAGCCCGGCGATCGCGGCCTGGGCATGGTGTTCCAGAATCTCGCCCTATTTCCCCACATGACCGTGTTTGAGAATATCGCCTTTGGCCTGCGGGTGCAAAAAGTTCCGCAGGCGCAAGTGCGCCAACGCGTCGCGCAGGCGGCGGAAACGTTTCGCATCGCCCACCTGTTGTCGAACAAGCCGGCGCAGTGCTCCGGCGGCGAAGCGCAGCGCGTCGCCCTCGCCCGCACGACGATTACCAATCCGGACGTCTTGCTGTTGGATGAGCCGCTATCGAGCCTCGACGCCAAGTTGCGCGTTGAGATGCGCACGGAACTCAAGGGCTTACACGACCAGCTCGGCTCGACGTTCGTGTACGTGACGCACGACCAGGCCGAGGCGATGACCATGGCCGATCGCATCATGGTGATGCAAGCCGGGCGCATCCAGCAGCTCGGCACGCCGCTGGAAATCTACCGGCAGCCAGCCAATTTATTTGTTGCGAGCTTCTTTGGCATGCCGGCGATGAACACCATTCAGGGGCAGGTTCACGACTCTGGGGGCTCCGAGGGGGGCTATGAGTTTCGCGCCCCGCAGTTGGCGCTGGAGCTAGGGGCGCAAGCGGCCTCTGGCGCCGTGGCCGGACGCGACGTCCACCTCGGGGTGCGCGCCGAACATATCGTTCTGGGCGCAAGCGGCGCGCCGGGGCGGGTCGCGCTGACCGAGCCCCTAGGCGACGCCACCTTGGTGTTTATCGACTACGGCGGCGAGGCGCCGCTCGTCGCCAAAGCGGATGGCGACTGCGCCTATCGCGCGGGCGACGCTATTCACTTTTCCTGCAACCCCAGCGGCGTCCTGTTCTTTGACGCCCACGATGGCGCCCGTATCGAATGACCGTGTTAACCAGAGTGCCAGAAAGGGAAGAGATATGAAGTTACAACGCATCGGATTCGCGATCCTCGTTATGTGTTGCAGTGTCGGCCTCATGCTGTCGGCGGCAGGGGCGCAAACGTTGCCCGGCGACACAGTGGAAGAGCGCGCCATCAACGGCGCCAAGGCTTATATTGAGGAGAACAATCTAGAAGATCCATCGCTCACCATGTTGCTCATCTCGCTCTTTAAAAACTCTATGCCCAAGTACGCTCAGCAGTGGGAAGAGCTGACCGGGGTGAAAATGAAGTTCGTGGAGTACGGCTACACCGATATCCCGGCCAAGATCATGGCCGAGGCGGTGGCCAAGACGGGGCAGTACGACATCTTCAACCAATTTCCGTATGTCGTTCCTGATGCGGCGGGCGCGGGCGTTATCGTGCCGATGGACGAGTACGCCGCCAAGGGCAAACCCGATTTTTCCGGCATTGAACCGGCGCTGCGCGCGCAGCAATCCTATAATGATCAGCTCTATCTCCTCTTGCTCGACGGCGATCACCTCATTTTGGTGTTGCGCCAGGACATCATCGACTTGCCGGGCGTGAAGGAGGAATTTAAGGCCAAATTCGGCCGCGAGTTAGCCTGTCCCGACACCATGGCGCAGTGGGAGGAAATGGCCAGCTTTTTCCACACTGAAAAGGGCGCGACGCGCTGGGGCAAGACGTTTGAGCAGGGCCTCTACGGCGCCATGGGTTACCGGGCCATCAATTTTTCCTATCGCCACTTCCCTGCGTACTTCGGCGGGCTGCTCTTCGACAAGGACATGAATCCACAGGTCAATACCCCGCGCGGCGTTGAGGCGATCAAGGCGTTTACCTCCATCGTCCAGTACATGCCGCCCGACATCCAGGGTTGGGGCACGCCGCAAATCTACCCCTTTTGGGCCAGCGGCCAGGCGTTTTCCGTGATGTCGTTCCCCTCGATCGTGGGCTATGGCAACAAGAATCCCCAGAGCAAAATTCAGGGGCACCAGCTCAGTTGCGTCATTCCTGGTGTCGAGATCGACGGCAAGTTGGTGCGGCGCGCGCCGCAGGCTGCAGGCACCAGCTATATGATCAGCCGCTACAGCAAGCACCCGGAATTGGCCTACTACTTCCTGCAGTGGCTCACAGGCCCGACCAAGGGTGATGAGGCCATTGCCGACGGTAAAGGCTTTTGGGACCCGATGCGCCAGTCGAACCTGACCAACGAAGCGGTGATCGCCAAATTCGGCAAACAGTTTCTCGAAACGACAATGGCCAATGCCAAAAACGCCATTTCGCTGCTCATGCTGGAGGGCAATGAAGAGTATTTCAATGTGCTCGACAAAAATCTCGCCCAGGTGATGCAGGGCAACATGTCGGCGGAAGACGCGGCTAAAAACATTGAGAGCGGCTGGAACAGGATCACCGAGGACATCGGGCGCAAGACCCAGATTAAAGCCTGGCGCAGCGGCGTGGCGAGCGGCGCCTATATCGACCAATTCTAGGGTCAGGGGGTAGCTCTCAGATGGCGACGGCAAGTCGACCTGCGCTTCCCGCCGCCAGGCGGCGGCACCGTGGACTGCTCGGCTGGCTCGCGCAGGAACGGGTCTTTCGGCTCATTCCGTTTGTGCTGGTCGAGGGGTTCTTTTTGCTGCTCCTGGCGCTGCCGTTTGTGCTGACGGTGTACATCAGCCTGTTGAAATGGCGCGCCAATCGGCCTTTCGAGCAAGCCTATTTTCAGGGCTTGGTGAATTACGTCCGCGTGCTGAGCGAGCCGGAGTTTTGGTGGGCCTTGGGCCGCACCTTCTACCTCGCGGGCGTGGCGGTGGGCCTCGAATTGGTGTTGGGCTTTTGCCTGGCTATGTTGGCGCATCAAGAATTTCGCGGCCGCCGGGTCTACATCACGATTTTTCTCATCCCCATGATGGTGGTGCCGGTCGTGGTGGGCTACAACTTTTCGATGATTTACATCGACTCAGGGCCGCTCAATCAGATGCTGTCGCCGCTTTTGAACGCGCTCGGTGTCGATCCGCGCATTCGCTGGCTCTCCCACCCCGTTGCGGCGCAGTGGGCGATCATCTTGGCCGACGTGTGGCAGTGGACGTCGCTCACCTTTCTCATTTTCCTGTCGGGATTTTCCGCCTTGCCGCGCGATCTGATTCATGCGGCGCGCATCATGGGCGCCAGCCCCTGGCAGATTTTCTGGCGCGTGCAACTGCCGCTGCTCAAGCCCGCGATTATCGTTGCTGTGGTCATTCGCTCGATGGAGGCCCTCAAGCTCTTTGATCAGGCGGTGCTGCTTACCTTTGGCGGCCCAGGCGAAGCCACCCAGACCATCGCGTTTTTCCTGTGGCGACAGGTGTGGCAATTCAATAAATACAGCTTTGGCGCAGCGGCGTCCGTGCTGCTGTTGCTGCTCTTTGCCGCGCTGATTTACGCTGGCATCTACCTGCTGGTGCGAGAGCGCGCCCTGTTGCAGCAAAGGGAGAGTCCGTAATGGCGTCCACACGTTCACTGGCCAAGCGCCGCCGTCTTTTTGGCTATGCGCGCCACGCCATCCTGATTCTCTGGGCCGCCATTGTGCTGTTTCCCACCTTCTGGATGATCTCGACGTCCTTTAAAGGGAGCGGCGAGTGGGTGAGTTGGCCGCCACACTGGCTGCCGCATCAACCGACGCTGTACAACTACAAGCAAATTTTCGCCGTCGGCGCGCGCGGCGCGGCGCTGAGCCGCGAGGCCACGGATCAGGTCTACAGCATTTGGAAGGCGGTCGGCGATTCGCTCATCATTGCGCTGACGAGTTCGTTCGTCGCGCTGTTTCTCGGGACGTTCCTGGCCTATTCGATCTCCCGCTTCAATGTCGGAGGGCGCAATTTTCGCTACGTGGTGCTGATGATCCGCATGGTGCCGCCGATTGTCATCGCCATCCCAATTTTGATGTATTACGCCATCTTGATTCCCTACACCACGCAGCTCTTATTAGGCGTGCGCGTCAGCCTGTACGACACCTACATTGGCCTCGGCTTGCTCTACGTGGCGACGACGCTGCCGTTTGTCATCTGGATGATGCTGAGCTTTATTGATGAAGTGCCCTACACACTCGAACACGCCGCGCGACTCATGGGTGCGGGCCGTCTGTACACGCTCAGTCGCGTGGTGTTGCCCCTGGTGGCCTCGGGGATGGTCGTGACCTTCCTATTCATCTTCATCTTGAATTGGAGCGAATTCCTACTGGCGCTGACCTTGACGCAGCCGCAAGTGTCCACCCTGCCGGTGCTGCTCAACAAATTTCAGAGCGCCGTTGAGGGGCGTCTCTACGGCCCGCAGGCGGCCATTGGCACCGTGATCACCGTGCCGGTGATGATCCTCGGCATGCTCATTCAGAAGCATTTGGTGACGGGATTTAGCTTTGGCATGATGCGCCGCTAGGCGGCAGGGCGCCGGCAAACGTGGTAGATTTAAGTGCAATCGCAATACTGTTTGCAAAATTCAATGATCATAACCTATCGAGGATATCATGGATAAACGCGTGCTAGTCGTGGTCATGGACGGCGTCGGCGAACGAGAGGAGCGCTACGGCAACGCCGTGAGCTTGGCCTGGACGCCGACGATGCATTGGCTCAAAACCAACGGGCTCTATACCACTCTGCAGGCGCACGGCACGGCCGTGGGCTTGCCGAGCGACTCGGATATCGGCAATAGCGAAGTCGGGCACAACGCTCTCGGCGCCGGCCGCGTCTTTGATCAGGGCGCCAAACTGGTCAACAACGCCATCGAATCCGGCAGTATATTTGCGGACAATACCTGGCGCGACATGGTGCGTCAGGTGCGGGAAAACGACAGCACGCTGCACTTTCTCGGCCTGCTTTCCGACGGCAATGTGCATTCGCACGAGAATCATTTGCATAAGATGCTGGCGCAGGCCAAGCAGGACGGCGTGCGCAAAGTGCGCATTCACGTGTTGTTCGACGGCCGCGATGTAGGCGAAAAATCGGCGGAGATTTACGTCGAACACTTGGAAAAAATTCTGTCGCAGTTGCGCGCCGACAGCTTTGATGTACAGCCCGCCTCAGGCGGTGGGCGTATGCGCATTACCATGGACCGCTACGAGGCCGATTGGGGCATGGTGGAGCGCGGCTGGCGCGTGCACGTCCTCGGCGAGGGGCAACGCTTTCCCTCCCTAGGCGCGGCGCTGCAGGAATTTCGCAAGGACGCCAGCCTTACGGATCAGTACTTGCCCGAGTTTGTCATCGCCGATGCGGACGGCAATCCCGTGGGGCCGATTCACGACGGCGACGGCGTCATTTTCTTCAACTTCCGCGGCGACCGGGGCATGGAAATTTCGCGCGCGTTTTGCGAACCGGACTTGCCGCAAATCGATCGCGTCCGCGTGCCGGACGTCTATTACGCGGGCATGATGGAATACGACGGCGATCTCAAAATCCCCAATAAATACCTCGTTTCGCCGCCCCAAATCGACCATACCCTGAGCGAGTATTTGGTCGAAAACAAGCTGCGTCAGTTCGCCTGCAGTGAAACGCAAAAGTTCGGGCATGTCACCTATTTTTGGAATGGCAACCGCTCGGGCTATATCGACAAGGCGTTAGAGGAATACGTGCAAATTCCCTCGGACGAAGGCATTAGCTTTGATCAGCGCCCGTGGATGAAGGCAAGCGAAATTACCGACGCCACCGTGCAGCGCATGCTCAGCGGCAGTTTTGACTTCGGCCGCATCAATTACGCCAACGGCGATATGGTTGGGCACACGGGAGATTTAGAAGCCTCGGTGATCGCGGTGCAGACGATTGACTGGATGCTGCGCAAGCTGGTGCGCGCCGCGCAGCAATCTAACACCATTTTGCTCATCACTGCCGATCACGGCAACTGCGACGAGATGTTTGATGGCAAGCAAGAGGGTTGGGAGCAATGGGAATCCCTCAGCGCGCAACTCAGCCCCAAAACCGCCCACACCCTGAGCCCGGTGCCGCTGTATCTCTACGATCCCGCCGGTCATAGCCACTATCAACTGCGGCGGGAGGGGACGCCGACCCTGGCCAATATCGCCAATACCGCCCTCCATTTACTGGGTCTGGAGTCTCGGGAACTCTACCAGCCGAGCCTGATCACGACGGTCTGACCCCTGGGGCGTCATCGGGTACTTCCGGCGTATATGGAAAGGGCTTGGCAGGCGTGGCGCGAAAGGCTTGTTGCGTGCTCACCAGCACCGTGACAAGCCCCCATGTCAAGCCCACCAACACACCGGCGTCGATCATGCCGCGCCAGGGCTGCGCCAGAAATCTCACCGCGACGATTAGGGCGATAATGCTGCAGGTGATGGTATATATCACGATGCGGCGACGCCTTTGGATGTAAAAATAGCCCATGCAAAACAATGGACTCAGCGCCACATGCCGAAGTCTCGGGTAGTCGTACAAATATTTTAAGCGCGCCGCTACGCGCGGCGAAAACGCCTGTTGAAAGCCTCGATAGCCTTCCGAGTAGGCCATAAACGCGACAAAGCCGAGTAAGAACACCCAGTGATACCACTGCAAGGGCTGCTCGAACGCCGCCATCGTCACCGGAAATAGACGCACGACGGCGTAGCCCAGCATGAACACCACGCCGCCAAGACCCCATACCACACCAATCACACCCAGCATGAAACTCCTTTGACCCGTCAGATAAATCACTTTAGACGCCCCAGTATAGCAGGAATTCCCAGTTGTATATACACCTTGCTGCGTGGTAAATAAGGGACGCGCTCACAAGCGGCGCATGATATGCAACCCGGACAGGGAGGTCAACAGACTCGTATGCAAACCAATCGCACAAAAGCCAAATTAGCGGACGGCCAAGTTGTTTTTGGCGCCATAATCAGCCGTTACGCCCCCGATCTCGTCGAACTCTTTGGCGCTATTGGCTACGATTTCGTCATGATCGACTGCGAGCACGGCGCCATGGATATCGACCATGTCGAACACATGGTGCGCGCCGCGGAGGTGTTCGGCATTACGCCTATTACCCGCGTGCCCAATCATGAGGATTCGACCATTCTGCGCTATCTCGATCGCGGCGTGCAAGGCATTATTGTGCCGCACGTTAACACGCGCGACGCGGCTGATGCAGTGGCGCGGGCGGCGCGCTACGCGCCCGAGGGCCATCGCGGCGCCGGCGGCGGGCGGCCGCACGACTACAATGTCGGCGTGACGCGGGCCGAATCGTCGCGCTGGATCAACGAGCAATTGTTGGTCATTCCCATGGTGGAGGAAACCACGGCGGTGGATAACCTGGATGACATTCTCAGCGTCGCGGGCGTCGATGTGTTGCACGTCGCCTCCGGCGATTTAGGGCAAAGCATGGGTAATCCAGGGCCGGAAAAAGTGCGAGATGTCATGCGCCAGGTGATTCCGCGCATCCGGGCCGGCGGCCGCAACGTCGGCGTCGGCGGCAATTCGCCAGCGGATGCGGCCGGGGTGGCCGAGTTCATTAAACTCGGCGCCAATTTTGTCACCATTTCGGCCTTGGGATTGCTGCGACTCGGGGCGGAGGATTTTCGCCGCCGCGTCGACGCGGCGTTGTAAGCCGGGGGGTTGTCCATTACACTTTTGAGTGAAAACCGCGATCACCTCTATGTGCGAATGGGCTGCTATGATTATCGACCTGGGCAAAGCGAAAACCGATCTGTTACCGGTCTACGACCTCTGTATCGTCGGGTCGGGACCGGCCGGCCTCACCGTGGCCAATGAACTGGCCGCTTCGGGCTTGCGCATCTGCGTGCTGGAGAGCGGTCAGCTCAAATTCAGCAAACACGGCGATCAATTGCGCCAGGTCAACAGCGACGGGATTCGCATCAAGGACTACTCGCGCGAACGCGTCTTGGGCGGGGCGTCGACCACCTGGTCCGGGCTAGCGAGCCCGCTCGATCCCATCGATTTTCAGCCCCGGCCGTTTCTGCGCCACTCGGGTTGGCCGCTGTCGCGCGATGAGCTGCTGCCCTACTACGAAAAGGCGACGCAGGACTACGGCTTCGCCCCGCTCAAACTGTTTGAACCCGACGGCTTTAGCGAGGTGAAAGCGGGAGACGACCGCGGCTTGGCGTGGACGGCTCTTGAAGAAAAAACCTTTCTCGCCGCGGCCAATCCTCAGCATTTCGGCCGCATGTTTCGCGCCATCTTTTCCCAACCGGGCGTCGATCTCTATCTCGACGCCACGCTCACCCGGCTCGAAGCTGGCGACTCAGCGCAACGCATCGCGCGCGGCGTGGTGCGCAGCAGTTCGGGCTACCATGGCGCGGTGACCGCCACGGTGTTTATCATCGCTGCCGGCGGCATTGAAAACGCCAGAATCCTGCTCAATTCCCGCGATGCGTGTCCGCAGGGACTGGGCAACGAGCACGATCAGGTCGGCCGCTATTTCATGAATCACCCCAAAGACCCCTATGGCTTGATCCATCTCAAAGAACCCCTGCACGAATTGCCGTATTATTTCGGCTGTCTGTTTCAGGGCTACGCCGGCTATGGCGGCATCCGTTTCAAAGACCGCGCCCAGATAGAGAAGGGTTGTCTGAACTCGTACGTGCGCTTTGAGCCGCTGTTTCCGTGGTCGGACAACCGTGGGGTGGAGTCCCTGATTTTCTTAGTGAAGCGCAGCGCCGTGCTGTTAGAGCGCTGGAAGGCGCGGGCCAAAGAGCGCATCGTCTCCCTGCGGGACTACGCTGAGACGGGCGACGACACCGAGTTGCAAAACGATCGCAAAACTTGGCTGGATTGGCTCGGGCTCTTTGTCGCCATCGCCGCCAATTTTCCCATGGTGCTGCGCTATGTCATGGCGCGGCTGCGAGAGGGCGCGCATCCCGCCATTCATACCATTCGCATGCGCAATTTTATGGAAATGGAGCCGGCGCCGGAAAATCGCGTGACGCTCAGCGACAAAACGGATGCGTACGGCCAACCGATACCGCACGTCTATCATCAAACCACAGTGCTAGACCGCCAGTCGCTCATCGCCTTGCACCAAACCCTGGCGACGGAAGTCCGCGACATGGGTCTTGGGGAACTCGCCAGCGAGTTGGAAACGTGTGAGCCCTGGCCGATTACCTACGACGCCTCGCACCATATAGGAACCACCCGCATGGGCGCCGATCCCGCCACCTCCGTGGTGACGCCGGATGGCCGGCTGCATAGCGTCGACAACGTCTACATGGCCGGTTCGTCAGTCTTTCCCAGCAGCGGTTGCGCCAATCCGACGTTTACCATTGTGGCCCTCGCCATTCGTTTGGCCGAGCATCTGCGCGAAAACGTGTTCCAAGATAGGCTAACGTAATCTTCCTCCCGACTGACTGCTAATGCGATCTGTTCTCAAACGAAGCTAGGCGGCCATTGACCCGACAGCCAAAGTGCGCTAGAACTGACGCTAGACATAATGACGGCAAACGCAGTATTACCTGACGGAGGGGAGAGCAGCGATGGATTTGGGACTGACGGGAAAAGTGGCGATTATTACCGGCGGCAGCGAGGGCATCGGCAAGGCGTCGGCGTTGCGCTTGTGCGAAGAAGGGGCGGAGGTCGCCATCTGCGCCCGGCGCCATGATGTATTGCAAAAAGCCGCCGACGAGATCAAGGCCAAAACCGGCAAGGAAGTGCTGGCCATGCCGGTCGATGTCTGCAGTGAGGCCCAAGTGCAGGAATTGGTGCAAAAAACGGTGGAGCGCTTTGGCGGCATCGATATTTTGGTCAACAACGCGGGCGGCTCGCGCGCCTTTCCCTTTTTGGAAGCCACCGAGGAAACCTGGCGCGAAGATATTGAAATCAAATTGTTTGGCACAATTTATTGCTCCAAAGCAGTGATCCCGCACATGCGCCAACGCGGCGGCGGCCGCATTATCAATATGACCACAGGCGCTGGCAAGGCTCCGGGGCAAAAACGGGTTCCCACCTCGGTGAGCCGCGCCGCCGGCATTAACCTGACCAAATCGATGGCCACGGAGTACGCGCCGGAAAATATTTTGGTGAACACGATTTGTCTAGGCGTCTTGAAAAGCGCGCAGCATGAGCGGCGCTACGAACAGGTCAAACAGACCCGTCCCGATTTAACTCTCGATGCCTGGTACGAAGAGGTCGGACAACGCGTGCCTGTTGGGCGTGTGGGCGAGGCGGAAGAAGTGGGTGATCTTGTGGCGTTTCTCGCGTCAAACCGGGCGGCGTTTATCACTGGCGCCTCGGTCAACATTGATGGCGGCGCTTGCGCCGTGGTGTAGATGATCCGGTGCAGCATGGGGCGCGATGCGCTGTCGCGCCCCGTCCGAGGCGGCGAGGCTTTAAGCTTGAAGCGCGTCTTTGGCGCGTTGCAGATAGAATTGGCGGTCTTTCAGACCCTCGCAGTCGCCGTGAATGCGCTTGGTAGAGATAGAGAGTGCAGCATGAGATATATCGGGGAGTACGAGTTTCCACCCCACTTTGATATGACGGGGGTTTCTAATGCCGTTCGCCCTGGCAATGTCTTTGGCTCGATTGGCATGGCCATAGTAGGCTTTGGCGATAGTGTTTAGTGTGTCTCCCGGTTGAACCATATATTTCTGCATGTCTATGCCTTCTGGAGTGGATGTTGGACCCATCAAGCTGAGGCATGCAAGCCCAAACATCAGCTTGATGCTATCACCCACGATAAGATTAACGATGCAGCATGAGAAATTCGCTGCTATCTGCCCGCTGTACGCATTGGACAAAAGCAGCGTGCTCTAAACTGCTTGGATGTTGATTGATTGTCCTGTTATAATTCAGATTAAAGCAGGTATCAAGAATATCGTTTAGTGATTTTTTACATTTGCTGTTACCTCCACAAAACTTAAGCATCTCAGTCTTAGCATCTTGATAAGAAGAAGCCCTGTTCCAAACTCCTACTCCTATCATGACAAAGGCGATAACGACGATCGCGCTGGTTTTATGCAATACGCTCAAAACAAATTTTCTCTTTTCATGAAATGTTAATCAATATTTGTTGCTAAAGATTTTATCGGATCACATGGTTTAAACTTAAAAATCCTTAAGCTTTCATAGTCTCATCATTGATGTCGCGATGATTGCCAGATGGAGCCTCCGCGTGCCGGTTTATCGCCTGACCGAGCAATATGTCTTTCCGGATCCCAATGACGCCGACGCTAGCGGCTTGTTGGCCGTTGGGGGTGATTTGCATCCCCAACGCGTGCTGCTGGCTTATGCGCAAGGCATTTTTCCCTGGCCGCATGGCGACGCCTGGCCCATGCTGTGGTTTTCGCCGGATCCCCGCATGGTCCTGCCGCCGTCCGAGTTGTACGTGTCGCGCAGTTTGCGCAAAACGTGCAACAAGGGCGTGTACGAAGTGCGCTACGATACGGCGTTCGAACAGGTCATGCGCGCCTGCAGCGCCACGCCGCGCCCCTATCAGGACGGCACGTGGATCACGCCGGAGATGATCGAGGCGTACTGCCGGTTGCACGAACTCGGATTTGCCCACTCGATCGAGGCATGGGCGGCGGGCGAGCTGGCGGGCGGCTTGTACGGCCTGTCTTTGGGCGGGGCGTTTTTTGGCGAATCGATGTTTGCGCGCCGCAGCGACGCCTCCAAAGTGGCGTTTGTCCACCTGGCGCAGCGGCTGCAGAACTGGGCGTTTGCATTGATCGATTGCCAGGTCTACACTGAGCATTTAGAGCGTTTTGGCGCGCGGGAGTGGCCGCGTTCGCAGTTTCTCAAAGCCCTGGATCGGGCGCTGCAAATGCCGACACGGCGCGGGAGCTGGCAACTGACGCGGGAGGGTTAGAGCGACAGGCGAATGGAAAATGCCTGTTCCTCATCTAGGCGCGCCTGGATATCGGTGTTGAGGAGATCGGCGAAGGCTTTGACGATGGCGAGTCCCAGACCGGAATGCCCGCCGTCGGAGCGAGCCGTGTCTTTGCGCCAAAAGCGCTCAAACACGTGATGGACATCCGCCGCGGTCAAATCCTTCGCCGGATTGCTGATGGTGAGCGCGGTTTTATCGCCGTTTTGCATCGCTTCGCAACGGATGAGGCTCGACGGCGCGCTGTGCAGAACGGCGTTGCCCATAAGATTGCTCAAGACCAGCAACAGCATGTCGTAATCCGATGTAATGGCGCACGCCGGGGGAATCTGACATTCCAGGCGCTGTGCTCTTTCCGTCGCCGTTTGCGCCACGCTTTGCCAACTGGCGGAGACGATGTCGTTGAGATCAATCGGCGCCAGGCGCACCGGCTGCGCGCCTCGTTCACAACGCGCCAGGGTGAGCAGGCTGATCACCACGCGCTCCATTTGCTCGCAGATGGCGTGCGCATCCGCAAAGTATTGCTCGACCGCCTGGCGGTCATCGGGCCAGCGTCCCCCGACTTCGGTCAGCATACGCAATTCCGCCAACGGCGTGCGCAGTTCATGCGCCACGTCGCTGCTAAACTGGCGCTCCCGGCTAAAGGCGGCGTCCAGCCGGTAGAGCAAGGCGTTGAGCTGCGCCACCACTGGCGTCAGCTCGGCGGTCTCGGTATGCAATTGGATGCCAGTGGTGAGCGAGTCGATATCGAGCTGTGAGGCTTGTTGCCCCATATCGTCTAGCGGCCGCAGGCCCACGCGCAAGGCGACGCGCACCAGCGCCATGATAATCGCCAGGAGCCCGAGCAGCAGGCCAGCCAAAAACAGATTGAGCTTGCGCATGAGTGCGTCGAGCCGCGTGCGGTCGCGGGCGACGATCAGCGTGGCGGCGCGATCCGGGAATTGTCTGGGATCGAGCGCTTCAATCTGATGATCTTCATCGTCTTCATCGTCGTCATCGTCGTCTTCGTCTCCTTCGTCCGCCTCATTTTGGCCCTTGGCCTGCGCCTGGTTCTTCTCGGATTCATCTTCATCCTCATCCTCAGGATCCGGTTGCTCCAGTTGGGGGATAAATGCAACTTGAACCAGGCGGCCATGGCGGCCATTGGGCAAGGTAAAATTGCGATAGATCGGGCGTGGGTCAAGCCCTGGCGAGCGGGGCAACTCATGCGCGCCGAGGGAGGGCGATTTGTCGACGCGCGTATCGGATTGGAGCCAGAGATGAAAGTAGTCGGGATGCTCGGTGTGAGCAAATTCCGGCATGATGTCGGCGGAAAAGTCAAACTCGATGACGTCGCCTTCATCTTCGATCAGCGCCATCAGCAGCTTCGCCTTGCCCAGCAACACCTGGTCGAATTCATCTAGCAAATGCGCGTTGAGGACGGAGCCGATCAAGACGCCCGTTGCCACCAGCAGGACGCTCGCGCCCACGACTAACAGCATCGTCAAGCGACTGCGGATGGAACGCATTACACCTCCATGACTTTAGGCAATCAGATAGCCTTGCCCGCGGATCGTTTGAATGACGGACGGCCCGCCCGCGGTTTTAATTTTACGCCGCAGCGTGCAAATCACCACGTCGATGACGTTGCTGCCCACATCCGCATCGCTGGCGTAGAGCTGATCGCGCAACAGGTCGCGGGACAAAACGCGGCCGCGGCTGAGCGCCAGCCGCTCCAACAGGGCGTACTCCTGGCGGGTGAGAGCAAGCGTCGCTTCACCCAGGCATGCCTGGCGCTGCGCGGTGTCGACCAACAGATCGTCGAGATGAATGACCGGGGCCTTCGCCTGATAGCGGCGGCGCACCAAAGCGCGCAAGCGCGAGCAAAGTTCTTCAAAGGCAAAGGGTTTGACGAGATAGTCATCTGCGCCTAAATCCAATCCCTTCAGGCGATCTTCAAGCTGATCTTTGGCTGAGAGGATCAGAATATGCGTATCATCCCCCTGCGCCCGCAGCGTTTTGAGCACCGTTAAGCCATCCATATGCGGCATCATGATGTCCAAGACAATGGCGTCGTAAGGATAGACCTCCGCGTAACAGAGCCCTTCGCGGCCGTCGCCAGCGGCGTCCGCAACAAATCCCTCATGTCGCAAGCCATTGCACAAGGAGCGGCGCAGGCGTGAAGAGTCTTCGATAATCAACACTCGCAACGTCTTCTCCTTTTCACCCGTATACTACATCCTCATCATCATAGCATACTTGGATACGGCTTTCAGGGGGCCCCCAAAGCCGTATCCGCCATGCGGGGCTAATCGATCTCGAAGCAGCTTTCAATCGCCGTTTGATTGCCACCTTCCTCTCGCACCAGGATTTCGTATTTGAATTCATCGCCGAGCGCGATAAAGCCTGCAGGAATTGTCAGTTCCGTGACCTCAGGCGGTAGGTCGACGCTAAACACCAACGTGGTCGGCTCCTCTCGCTCGACCACCAGTTGATATTGGACGACGTCGATCGGCTCATCCTTTCGACCTAGATCAGGGTGCGAATGAGTTACCGCCTCCCAACTGATGATCACCGGATCACCGTCGGGAACCGCTGGGAGGTCATCGGCATCACAGTCTGCGGCCGCGGCTATGCCGGAGACCATGACATTGCCCGGCGGCGCCGGCATGAGATGGGTGAGTTCGACCTCGCTCTCTAGCTCTTCGCCCTCAAGGGTCAACCCCTCGACTTCATAAGTGCCCTCCTTGAAGCGGCGAAAGAAGGCTTCGGGCGACAATTCATCAAATCCCGGCTCGGCGCTCTCAAAAAACAGCTCGGTTAGCCCTTGCCGTTTCAACCGCCCATGCACTTGCACTTTGAGGATCTCTCTTTCTTTGTGGTCCTCGATTTTCAGCCGCTTCCAGGGCTCGCCGTCGATCAGGGCGTGAATGCCTAAATCGCCATCAGTATGATTGAGTTCGAAAAAAATCTTCGCTTCATCGAAAGGCGTTTCATCATCATCGTCGTGATCATCGTTGGCCCAACCTAGCGGGGCGGCAAGCAACAACAGAGCGACGAGAGCGATGCAAACAAAAGAGAGTTGACGCGTGGGTTTCATCATGGCGATATCTCCTTCTCCATGAGACAGTGGTTCGAATGATGGTTCAAGGAGAATTGTAGAACGCCAAGATGAAAAATAGATTAAAGAGCCGGCGGTATTTTGGAGGGCGCGCTCGCCTTCGGGCATGTGATCATCGAGCGTATACCAATAGACTTTATGGCCCATCTGCTCCAGAATGCGAAACGAGCAGCACTTTGCCGATATTTTGCCGCTCGTGTATATACTGATGCGCTGCAGACGCGTCGGACAGGTCAAACTGACGCGCAATCACGGGACGAATGCGCCCCTCTTGATACAGCGACAAGAGATGCGTCATTGCCTGTGTCAACAGCGTCTGTTCCTCCCACAGATGTCCCAGGTTGACGCCGATGACAGCGGCATTGTCGTTCAACAGCCGGATGGGATGAAACCAGGGCATGCGCAGGAGATGCCAGAGCGCCGTCAGGGGATGGCGGCGCAAACCCGGACTCAGGCTTGACACCCCGAACATGATCAAGCGGCCCAGCGGCGCCAGGAGCCGGTAGCTCTCGGCGAACGAGCGGCCCCCGTGGGGATCGAGCGCGATGTCGACGCCGCGGCCTGCAGTGGCGTCATGAATGCCCTGACGCAGTGCTTTGGGATCATACGTAAAGGTGTGATGGGCGCCGTGCTGGCGCAAAAAATCGTGCTTGCGCACGGAGGCCGTGGCGTAAATTTCGGCGTCGCGCAAGCGGCAAAGCTGCATGGCGGCGAGCCCCACCCCGCCGCCGGCGCCATGGATGAGCACGCGCTCGCTGGTTTGCAAATGGCCGCACACATACAGCGCCAGATAGGCGGTGAGGTAATTCACCGGCAGCGCCGCGGCGTCGGTGAACGGCATATCGTCAGGCAGCGCGAACACCTGGCGCCACGGGACGACAACTTGATCCGCATAGCCGCCAAACCGCGTCAGCGCCACGACGCGCTGGCCAGTGGCCACGCCTGTCGCCTCGGCCCCGGCTTCGATCACCCGCCCGGCCACTTCATAGCCCACCACCACCGGCGGTTTCGGGCAATCCGGATACAGCCCCTGGCGGGCCATCACATCGGCGAAATTCACCCCACTGGCATGCACGGCAATGCGCACATCTGTCGGCGTCAGCGGCGGCTCCGGCGCGTCCTGCAGACGCAGCACCTCCGGCGGCCCATAGCGGGGAATGCACACCTGGCGCATCGTCGTCACCGGGCGCTACGCGTCCTCATCCGGAGGGCGCCGTTGTTCGCGCAAGAACTGTTCGAGTTCCCGCGCCAATTCTTCGCCGCTCGGCAAGGCGCCGAGGTCGTCGCCCTGATCGCCCTCGGGGTCTTCGGCGTCATCGCGCTCCTCCAGGCGGCGCACGTAATCGGCCACTTTCGGATCCGAGGCCAGCACATCGGCAATGCGCTTGTCGAATTCCACTGAAGCGCGCTCCAAATCGGAGAGATCGGTGCTGTAATCGAGCAAGGTCAACACCCGCCGCACGATCGCCAGCGCCGCTTTGACATTAGGGGTGGCGGAAATATAATGCGGCACATTGGCCCAAATGCTGATTGCCGGCAGGCCGTGCTGGCGGCAGGCGTCTTGCAGCACGCCGACAATGCCCGTGGGGCCCTCATACTTCGACACGCCCAAATTGAGGCGGCGCGACAACGCGGGTTCGCTCGTCAAACCGGTAATGCGCACCGGACGCGCATAGGGCACATCCGCCAACAAGGCGCCTAGCGTGACGACCAACTCGACGTTACAGGCTTTGACCACTTCCATGATGGCGTCCATGTACGAGCGCCAACGCAAATGCGGCTCCACCCCCAGGCCCAGGATCACATCTTGCGACAGGCCTGGATCTTTAGCGTAGGAAAACTCATTTTTTGGCCAGTTAATGATGCGCTCGCCGTTGCGGATGCGCACGTTTGGCCGGAGTTCGACAAAGTTGTAGAACGTTTCCGGATCGATATCTGCAAACTTGCGGGCCGCCAGGCGCTGCAACAAAAACTTGGTGGCGAACGTTGCTGCAGTGCCAGCATCATTCCAGCCGGTAAAAGACAGGATGAGGATCGGGTGCTTAAGGGTTGGAACCTGTGTCATTGACAAGACGTCCATAGGGCGTCCTTCCTGTGAGTGAAACGATCGCTTTGATGCCGAATAGGATGCCTAGGTTGAGCTAACAAGCCCCTGCGCCTAAACACCCTCCTCGTCAAATACCTCTTTGGCCACTTGCACGGCATTGGCGGCGGTTGGCCAGCCAGCGTAAAAGGCCATGTGCGTCATCACCCCGGTAATTTCGTCCCTGGTCACGCCATTGGCCAGAGCGCGCTTTAAGTGGCCGCGCAACTCGCCCGTGCGGTACAGGGCGATGAGCGCCGTAATGGTGACCAGACTGCGGTCGCGCTTGGAGAGATCGGTTTGTTCCCAGACGTCGCCAAAGAGCACGTTATCGCGCAGTTCGCCGAGTTTGGGATTGCTGTCGTAAATTGCCGGGCGTTGCTCAGCCATCTCGAGCCTCCTTGATCGATTGCGCCTTTTCCGTCGATGTGATATCTACCCCACCATACTGTAACCGCCGCTCACACTCAAGACCTGTCCCGTAATATGCCCCGCTCGCTTGGCCGAGGCGAGAAAAACCACGGCATTGGCGATGTCTTGCGGCCGCCCAACTTTGCGCAGGGGTAGCGCTCTGGCCACGCGGTCGAGCTGCTCCGGGGTAAACATGTCGTCTTTGTTGATCCACATGCTGTGGCGGCCCACTTCCTCGTCATCCGGAATTGTCACGCCCGGGCACACGGCGTTGCAGCGGATGCCATAGCGGCCGTTTTCCTTGGCCAGGGTTTTCATGACGCTGTTGATCGCCGCTTTAATGCCGCCGTATACCGCCTCGCGCGGTTCACCCTGCCGCGCGGCGTCGGAGCTGATGGAGACGATGGCGCCGCTGTTTTGCGGGATCATGGTCTCCAGAACCGTTTTGCAGCAATTGAGCATGCCGATGTAATTGAGCCGCACGATTTTATCCCAAAACTCCGGCGTGGTCTGGGTGAAAAACATGAGTTGATCCCAGCCGACGTTGTTCACCAAGACATCGATAGCGCCATAGCGATTGGCGGCGGCGGCGCACATCGCCTCGACCTGGCTCAGCTCCGTGACGTCCGTGCGGATCGCCTGGGCGCCGCCTGCGCCGTGTTGCAGCGCCAGCGCCGCGACGCTCTCAGCCGCTTCCTGATCGATATCGCCAATGGTGATGTTGGCGCCTTCTTCGGCAAACTGCAGCACAATCGCGCGCCCGATATTCGAACTGCCGCCGGTGACGATGACGGATTTTCCTGAGAGCCCGAGATCCATAGCGAGATTCCTTTTTCAGCGTTTGGGGCTAGTGGCGCAGATCGGCGCTGCGGGCGATCACGGCGCTTGGACGCGCGGCATGTGAATGAAGGGATGATAACACATCCATCACCTTGACCACAGACCTTAGAGCCGGTACTATCGACCATTCGAGAGATTGGTCCCTGGGGGGGGCGGCCCGTGCGCCGCCTGAGGGGCGGCGCGATCGTGTGGTGGGATTGGGGTCAGGCGGCGATTAGCCCCTGGAGAGAGAAACGGCATGAGCGAATTTGTGGAGCGGCAGTTCGATGCGGGCGAGGTGGCGATCAACGTCGCCGAATGGGCGGACCATGGGCCGCCCCTGCTATTCATTCATGGCGTCACTAGCGACTGGTCGACCTGGGAGCCGATTGTCTCGGCCTTTGTGGCGGACTGGCGCTGTTTTGCCGTGGACTTGCGCGGCCATGGCAAGTCGGGCCACCTCCCCGGCGGCTACCACCGCGATTTGTACGCCGTTGACCTCGTGGCGCTGATCCAGCATTACATTGGCGCGCCCACTTACGTGGTGGGACACTCGCTGGGCGCGACGACTGCAGTGGGCGTGGCGGCGTCCATTCCAGACATGGTCAAGGCCGTCGTCTACGAAGACCCACCCATGTTCACGCATGAAGTGAGCGGCGAGGCTGGGACGCCGCGATCGCGATTCGGCTGGCAGCTTGACCTGCTTGAGGCCGGGGTAATCGAAGAGGCCCTGGCCGAGGCGGTGTTTCAACACAACGGGGGCGCAAGGTCGGCGGCTGCAACCAAGGCAAAGCAGTTGCTGATGATGGATATTGATGTGCTGCGCGCCTCGGTCACCGGCCGCGCTACCGCGGGCTGGGATGTAGAAGGCCAGTTGCGGAAGGCGTCGCCGCCGTCTTTGCTGCTGACCGCCAACCAGGCGCTGGGCGGCGTTATGACGGAGGCGTGGACGGCGCGTTCGTTGTCGCTGCTGCCGAACTGCCGGGTGGAGACCTGGGAGGACAGCGGGCACGGCATGCACGCGGCTTTCCCGGAGCGTTTTATCAAGACTGTCAGGGATTTCCTGTGCGGGGTGAGAGAGAACTGAGGCTCAAGGGGTTGTTGCGCGAATCTCATCAAACAAGGACAATATCGTATGACATGCTGCCGAGCTTTCTCGATATGGATGGGCATTCTTGGCTTGGCCTTGCTGATGACCTCCTGCGCCGTGATGAACACCGCCACAGGGAGCATCGAAAATACCTCCGATGCGACAAGTGAGGTCACTTCCACCACTGGCGGCGCGATTGCGGATAAGAACGCCACGCCCAGAGAAAAAGCTATCGCTTTTGCAGACGCCAATTTCGATCGCCTGCGAGCAGAGATGGCGGTCGGCAATGGTGAGCATTTATCTTCGCTCGGCTTTATCCTTGGCGTGCCGGATGAGCAGCAACAGGCGTTTTTCGCGTTGACGAAGAATCGCTTTGCATCTCTGTTTGATTCCGGCCAGACCACGCCTGACCAATTGATGACCAGACTGGAACTTGAATTAGCAGCTCATTCCTATCTCACTCAGTAGCTCATGAGATGAAAAGCCTTTTGATGCAGGCGTTGCTGGCCCTGGTGTTGGCGATGGCGGCGCATGCTGCGGACCAGGCTTATCTAGAAGAACTCATCCAACGCGCTCGCCAACTGCGCTTGGCGGAAAGCAGGGAGTGGGCGCTGCTGCTCCATTACCAGCCCGGTTGGCTGCGTTCACGCGCGCACAGCGCAGTCGACGCCGAGGCATTTTTCAATGCGTCTAACGGCAATCATGATCCCGCTGCAGAGCTTCAGGCGACCTTGACCCGGTTTTTTGCTGGCGTTCGTCCCACAGAACCTGATGCGCACCCTCAATGCGTCTTTATCGCGCGATACCAGTGGTTGAAACAAAGGCTGGGCTTCGATCCCCAACGCTTGCCGGAGCAATCTTGTCCGCGCTTTGACGACTGGCTCTCGGCCATCGACCCGCACGGGGTCACGTTGATTTTTCCCGTAGCCTATCTGAATAACCCGCCATCCATGTTCGGCCACACCCTCCTGCGGATAGACGCGGCGACGCACACGGAGCAAACGCGGCTTTTGGATTTTACGGTGAATTTCGCGGCGCAAACGGATGAAGCGCGCGGCGTTGTTTATGCGGTGAAGGGGCTGTTTGGCGCGTTTCCAGGGCGCTTTTCCGTGTCTCGCTATCATCGCAAGGTCAGGGAATACGGCGACATCGAGAATCGCGATATCTGGGAATACCAGTTGACTCTGAACCCGGAGGAAACACGGCGCTTGTTGATGCATGTATGGGAGCTGCGCTCAGCGCATTTCGACTATTTTTTTCACCGTGAGAATTGCTCTTATCAGTTATTGTCGTTAATCGAAGTGGCGAGGCCCTCGTTGACGCTGACCGATCAGTTCTCTCTGCAGGCGATTCCCTCGGACACCGTGCGCGCCGTGACGACGGCTCCAGGACTCCTCCAGCAGGTGCGGTATCGTCCGTCTCGAAGCACGGTCCTGCGTCATCGCTTGTACGGCATGGAGGCTCGGCTTCAGGACATGGCCCGAGGCTTAGCTGCGGGTGAGATCGCCGCTGAGAGTATGGAGACGCTGGCGCTCACCCCGGTCGAGCAGGCTCAAGTCGTGGAATTGGCGCTAGAGTACCTGGGCTATCGTAAACACTCGGATGCAGGGGACGAGCAGGAGCGGACGACGCTGGCTTTACTCAAGATGAGAAGCGCCCTAAAGGTTCCCGATCAATCGCCTCACATCCCGGCGCCTGTCGTGCGGCCGGATCAAGGGCACAAAACCTCCAGGTTCGGAGTTGTATTGGGATTTGAGGATGACGCGCCATTTGTGGGGTTGCAATACCGGCACGCCTATCATGATCTGCTCGACCCTGCAGGCGGTTACCCACCGGGCGCGCAGCTTGAATTTTTGCATGTCGAGCTTCGCTATGATTTCAACCGGGGCAAGATCAACCTGGAGCGCTTTGGACTTATCGACCTCGTCTCGACGCCCTTGCGCGACCGCTTTTTGCAGCCCTGGTCCTGGAAAGTCAACATCGGCGCGCAACGGAAACGGTTTTCCGAGCGTGAAAGCGCTATCGTTGGCGAGGCGAACGGGGGGCTTGGCGTGAGCTATCGGCTATCGGAGCGCGGTATGGTCTATGCCTTCGGCGAAGGCGCGATTGATCTTGGTGACCGCTTTAAGCAATATATGGCGATTGCTGTGGGATCGAGCGCGGGTGTTCTTTGGGATGTGTCGAACCGCTGGCGAGTGAGGCTCTCAGGCCGTTTTCTCCGGTATGTTCAGGGTATTGACGCCAATGCTTATCAAATTGGGCTTGGTCAGAGAATAGCGTTGACACAGCAAAGCGTGTTCAACATCGAAATTAACCACAGAAATGATTTCGGTGAGGCTTTTATGACTGCTAGTATTGGCTGGCAATTTTATTTTTAAATCCCCTACGCGTGGGAGCGCGGTATGCAATGTCTCCAGTGCCAGCATGAAAACGCTTCGGACGCCAAGTTCTGCAATCAGTGCGCCGCGCCATTTGCCCCTGTGTGTCCGGCCTGTGGGCGTGAGAATGCCGCCGATGCGAAATTCTGCGATCAATGCGGTGCGGCGCTAATCTCGGCGCCTGGCTCTGCCCTGTCTGCGCCGCGAGAAGCTGATGCCGAGAGTCGGTTTCAGGCGCTGATGCCCGCCGTGATAGGGCTGCTCCGAGGAAACGGGCGGGCTACTTATCGCACCCTCAAATATCTCTTTGGCATTGACGACGTCATGCTGGAGGAGATCAAGGAAGAACTGCTGTTGATCGAGGCGGCTCGCGATGCAGGCGGCAAGGTGTTGGTTTGGACAGCGCCCGCAGGAACGATGGCGGAAGCGGCTGCGCCGCCTGAACCCCTGCCTAACGAGCGGATTGCCGAGCCGGAACTGGTCCGCAGCGCGCCGGAAGCCGAACGGCGCCAGCTCACCGTGATGTTCTGCGACCTGGTGGGCTCTACCGATCTCTCTGGTAAACTCGATCCCGAAGATTTGCGCGAGGTGGTGCGCGCCTATCAAGAGACAGCCGCCGAAGTCATTGGGCGTTATGAGGGGCACATTGCGCAGTATCTGGGCGATGGCCTGCTCATCTATTTTGGCTTCCCCGTGGCGCACGAAGATGATGCGCCGCGCGCCGTCTATACGGGATTGGGGATTGTCGAGGCGATGGCTACGCTCAACACGCGTATCAAAACAGCGTATGACGTTGAACTTGCCGTGCGCATCGGCATTCATACCGGCCCAGTGGTGGTGGGTGAAATGGGCGGCGGCGGCCGCCACGAAAACCTGGCGCTGGGTGAGACGCCCAACATTGCGGCGCGGCTTGAAGGTCTGGCTCAGGCCAACGCCGTGGTGATTAGCCCGGTGACGGCGCAGCTTACGCAACGCTTGTTTGTCTTGGAGGAATTCGGCGCCCACGACCTCAAAGGCGTAGCCGAGCCCATGAGGCTCTACACGGTCGTGAGTCCGCGTGAAGCGGAGCGCGATGACCATGCGGCGATGCTCTCAGGTGGATTTGACGCCTTGGTGGGCCGTGACGAAGAAATTGGCCTGCTGTTACGACGTTGGGAGCAGAGCAAAGAGAGTCTGGGGCAAGTGGTGTTGCTCAGTGGCGAAGCGGGTATTGGCAAGTCGTCGCTGGTTGAGGGGCTGCGAGACCATGTTCGCCAAGAGGGCTTCACGCGCATTGCGTTTCGCTGCTCGCCGTATCATGTCAACAGCGCCTTTTACCCCATCATCGAGCAGGTGCAGCGGGCGCTCGGCTGGCAGCCGGAGGACACTGCCAACACGCGTCTGGGGAAATTGGAACAGGGGCTGGTGGACGCCGGTCTGCCGCTGGAGGAAGCGGCGCCCTTGATGGCTGCGCTGCTCTCGTTGCCGTTGCCCGAGGGCCGCTATGCTGCTCTGACTTTGAGTCCTCAACAACAGCGGCAACAGACGCAGGATATGCTGGTGGCGTGGCTGCTGGAAGAAGCGGAACGCCAACCCGTGCTGGCGGTGTGGGAAGATCTGCACTGGGCCGACCCCTCGACCCTGGAAACCCTGAGTCTGATGGTTGAGCAGGCTCCCACCGCCACGATGCTACACGTGCTCACGTACCGGTCCGAGTTTGAGTCGCCCTGGCCTGCTCGTTCGCACCTGACCCCAATCACCCTGAGCCGCTTGGAGCGGCCGCAGGTGGAAGCGCTTGTGAGCCGCCTGGCCTGCGGCAAGCCGCTCCCAGAAGAGGTCGTGGCGCATATTGTGGGCAAGACCGATGGCGTGCCCCTCTATGTGGAAGAGCTGACCAAGATGCTATTGACCTCGGATCTGCTGCGGGAGGAAGCTGAGCAATATGTGCTGACCGGGCCGCTCTTGAGCGTGGCGATCCCGGATACTTTGCAGGATTCGCTGATGGCCCGGCTGGACCAAATGAACACGGCCAAAGAGGTGGCGCAGCTAGGGTCGGTGCTGGGGCGGGAGTTTCCGTATGCCATACTCCAGGCGCTCTCCTGGCAGGACGAGGCGACCTTGCAAGCGGCGCTGGCGCAGTTGGTGCAGGCGGAACTGCTCTACCAGCGGGGCCGGCCGCCCCGGGCCCGCTATCTCTTCAAACACGCCTTAATCCAGGATGCGGCGTATGCGTCATTGCTGCGCAATACGCGGCAGGGGTATCACCAGCAGGTGGCCCAGCTCCTGGAAGCGCGGTTTCTCGAGGTGGTCGAGACGCAGCCGGAGGTGGTGGCGCATCACTATACCGAAGCGGCCTGTCTCGACCAGGCCATTGGCTACTGGCAGCAGGCGGGGCAACACGCGGGGCGGCGCTCGGCCCATCAGGAAGCCGTGCGTCACCTGCGCACCGGGCTAGAGTTGTTGGCGACGCTGCCCGAGACGCCCGAGCGCACCCAGCAGGAACTCGCCCTGCATATGGCGCTCGGCCCCGCATTGATGGCCACCCATGGCTATGCCGCCGCCGAGGTGGAGCAGACCTATAGCCGCGCCCGGGAGCTGTGCCAGCAGGCGGGAGAGACGCCAGCAGCTGTTTCCTGCGCTGCGCGGTCTGTGGCGGTTTTATCAAACTGGAGGGAGATTGCCAATGGCGCGGGAGGTGGGGGAACAGCTCCTCAGCCTAGCTCAACGCCAGCCCGATGCCTCCCGTCTCTTGGTGGCGCACACGTCATTTGGCTACACCTTGACCTTCATGGGTGCGTTAACCGCTGCCCGCCCGCACCTAGAGCATGGGGCCGCCCTGACCGATCCGGAGGCGCAGCGGACGCTCGCGCTCCGCTATGGCAATGCCCCTGGGGTGATGCGCCTATACTCCGCCGCAGTCACCCTGTGGCTTTTGGGCTATCCGGACCAGGGCCTCAAGCGGAGTCAGGCCGCCTGCGCCCTGGCGCGGGAGCTAGGGCATCCCCTAACCCTCGCCGGGGCGCTGAACTTTGCGTCACTTCTGCATATGTTGCGGAGGGAGGCGCATGCGGGCCAGGAACAGGCCGAGGCGAACATCGCACTGGCAACCGAGCACACGTTGGCGCAATATGCGCCCCAGGGAAGGTTTATACTGGGCTGGGCGCTAGCTGCTCAGGGCCAGGGCGAGGAGGGAGTGACGCTGATGCGTCAGGGGGTGGCGGACGTGCTGGCGACGGAAAACCGTATGGCTCCGCCAGCATTGCTTCCCGTCTTGGCGGAGGCCTTAGGCGCGCTGGGGCAGGTCGACGCAGGCTTGCACATGGTGGCCGAGGCGCTGGAGTTGACCGAGCAGACAGAGGCGCGCTGGTACGAGGCGGAGACGCACCGCATCAAGGGGGCTTTGATGCTGCGCCAGGCCGTCCCGGATGCGGCGCAGGCGGAAACCTGTTTCCAGCAGGCCCTGGACATCGCCCGTCGCCAAGAGGCCAAATCCTGGGAACTGCGCGCCGCCACCAGCCTGGCCCGCCTGTGGCAGTCGCAGGGCAAGCGCCAGGATGCCTACGACTTGCTCGCCCCAGTCTATGAATGGTTCACCGAGGGGTTTGACACGGTGGATTTGATAGAGGCAAAGCCTTTATTGGACGAGCTGTGTACAGAATCAATACCACCGATGGCCTAACCGCTACAGAATACGGCGGCGCTTTGCCACATGGAGAGCGACCGTTGAGTTTTCTTGTCCGCCTTTTACCAGCACATGAAGGAGATGATCCAATGACGATTGGATGGGCTCTCGTCAGTCCCGGCGCGCATGCCGAGACCCTACTGGCTCCGGCGATAGGGGCGGCGGAAGGCGCGCGTCTTGTCGCCGCTTGCAGCCGGGACCAAGAACGGGCCGAGGCGTTTGCGAACCGACACGGGGCGCAAGCCGCCTACGCGTCGGTCGAAGCTCTCGTGGCGGACGCCCGCGTCGACGCAGTCTTCATCGCCTCTCCCAATTTCCTGCATGCGCCGTACACCATGATCGCGGCGCGGGCGGGGAAACATGTGTTGGTCGAGAAACCCATGGCGGTCACGGTTGAGGAAGCAGTCGAGATGGTGCAGGCGTGTCAGGCGGATGGCGTGAAGCTAGGAGTCGGATTCCACCTGCGGCACCACCCTGGACTGCAAGAAGCGCGACGGCTGCTGGGAGAAGGCGTCCTGGGAACCATCACCCTGGCGCAAGCGCAGTGGGGCATTGGCCTGCGCGGGGTCGCCGATCTCTCCGTCGAGCGTATCATGGAGCTGCGCTCGGGTCAACGCAGCGCCTGGTGGGGGGAGCCGGACAGAATCGGCTCGGCATTGGCCATGATGGGCCAGGGGGCGCACTGCACTGATGCGCTGCACTTTCTGCTCGACCAACGCGTGGTGGAAGTGGCGGCCCTGACGGATGGGCAGAGCCAGGCAAACCCTCTGGAACGGTTGGCGACGATGTGCCTCAGGTTCGATGGGGGCGCCCTCGCCACGATTTGTTGTGGGTTTAAAATACCTGACTCCAAAAATGACGCCGCGGTGTATGGCAGTCACGGGCGAATCGTGTTAGGGGATTGCCTGCGCACCACGTTCCAAGGGTCGCTGGAGGTCGTCAGCGATACGGTTAATACGGTGGCGTCTTATCCCTCGGACCCATTGGCTCTATACAAACGGCAAGTGGAGTCGTTCAATCAGGCCATTGAGCATGATGGGCAGCCTCTCGCCTCCGGTTTGGATGGCCTGCGTGTGACGCAGGTGACAGAAGCCGTCATCGAGGCGGCTTCTACGGGCAGGACAGTGAAGATAACGCCGCTTGAGATGGGGTAAACTCGACTGGCCTCGGTGTACGATTGGTTCACGGACGGGCTGAACACGGCAGAGCTGATGGATAGGAGGTCGCTGTTAGAAGAGTTGAGCGCGAATCCATGTCGCCAATGACCTAACCGGAGCAGCCCGTGTGGGGGAAGCAAGCCATTATCGGCATGGTGACAACACGCCAAGACGCGCTAAGCTTGTGTCTCGGCTACGGCTGGCCTAAAATGTCCAGACCGCGATTGAAATCGATCGTTTTCTCTTGGTTTGTGTGAGGGCGCGATGCAATGGCCGGAATGGTGGGATTGGGAGCTGGAACTGTCGCCCCATGTCGAGAAACGGATGGTCGATCGAGACTTTACGGAAGTTGACTTGCGGGCAATGTTAGAAACCGCTAGGTCTTACCATGCCGATACCGTGGAGGGACGTTGGCTCATCGACACACAGCATCGGCGGCAAGTATGGCATGTGATTGTCGAGCCTGACTCTATCGAGTTATTATTAGTCGTCATTACAGCGTATCCAGTAGATAGGTAAAACATGAAAGAGCGCTACTTGGAAATCACATTTCGCAAAGGGAGGCCGTTAGCGGCTTATCTGTACCTCCCCCGACGGGCAGGTGTGAAAAGCGACCGGACAGTTGAGGCTTCAGCCGGTGTGTTAGTGGATTATGCGCCGAGCGGTGAACCCATTGGTTTGGAGATTACCGCGCCGGCCCATGTCACGGTTGATCAAGTCAACACAGTTCTTGAGTCTTTGGGCTTATCGGCTATGGAGCCTGAAGAACTCGCCCCGTTACACGCAGCTTAGCCATGTTCCGTCCATTTTCTCCATCCTGACGTGGAGCGCACGCCATGCCGGACGCCGACAACAGACGCGGACCCGCCTACCGCATTCACACCGAGCGCCTGGTGCTGCGCTGCTGGACGCCGGCCGATGCGCCTCTGATGCAAACGGCGATTGTCGAGAGTTTAGACCATCTGCGCGCCTGGTTGCCCTGGGCCTTGTACGAGCCTGAAGACCTGGTCGACAAAGTCGCGCGGTTGCGCCGCTACCGGGGCGATTTTGATTTGGATCGCGATTACGTCTACGGCATCTTTGACCGGGATGAAACGCGCGTGCTCGGCAGCACCGGCCTGCACACCCGCTTGGGCCGGGGCGTGCGCGAAATCGGCTACTGGATTCACAAGGACCACATCAACCGGGGCCTGGCCACGGAAGTGAGCGCTGCGCTCACCCAGGTGGCGATGGTAATCGACCACGTGCAGCGCGTGGAAATTCACTGCGATCCGGATAATGTCGCGAGCGCCTCTGTGCCGCGCAAACTCGGTTTTACGCACGAGGCGACGCTGCGCCGCCGCGCCATATCGCCGTCCGGCGAGGTGCGCGACACCATGGTCTGGACCCTGCTGGCGGCCGAGTATCCCGGTAGTCCCGCCGCCACTCGCAAGATCGAGGCTTATGACGCCAGCGGCCAGCGCATGATCTGACGTCCCCACACGCTTTCACTTGACAAGCCCTCGCCAGGTTCTTAGTCTGCCTGACATACAAGCGACTGACGACAGCGGAAAGAGGAGGAGGGCATGCAGTACGACGTCATTGTGATTGGGGCTGGGTCATCGGGGGGCGTGCTGGCGTCGCGTCTGTCGGAAGACCCGTCGTGTTCGGTCTTGTTGCTAGAGGCGGGGCCGGATTACCCGGAGTTCGCGCACCTGCCCGATGATCTGAAATACGGCTACAACTTGTCGCCGGTGCTCACCGGGCCGCATAACTGGTCGTTTGTCGGCAACGCCAATGAACACCAGTCCGAGCCCATCGAAGTCCCGAGGGGCAAAGCCACCGGGGGCACCAGCGCCATGAACGGCCAGGTGCTGCTGCGCGGCGTGCCGGAAGATTACGATAACTGGGCCGCCTGGGGCAATGACGAGTGGGCCTACGACAAGGTCTTGCCCTATTTTCGCAAGATGGAGTCGGACCGCGACCACACCGGCCCGCACCACGGCAACGATGGGCCGCTGCCGGTGCGCATGCATGCGCCGGAGCGCTGGGAGCCGCTTCCCGCCGCCTTTCACCAGGCGTGTCTGGAGGCGGATTTTCCCCCCGATACGGATATGAACCACCCCGATTCCACCGGGGTCGGGCCCTTTCCCATGAACAATATCGACGGCGTGCGCATGAGCACGGCGCTGACCTATCTGGCGCAAGCGCGGCATCGGCTCAACCTGACGGTCAAAGCCAATGTCATGGCCCGCCGCTTGATCTTCGACGGTGCGCGCGTCACGGGCGTCGAGGTGGAATGCCAGGGCGAGCGCTTTACCGTTGAGGGCAAAGAAGTGGTGTTGAGCGCCGGGGCTATTGCCTCGCCGCACCTGCTCATGCTCTCCGGCGTGGGACCGGCGGCGCATCTGCGCGAACTCGGCGTCAACGTGGTGCATGACCTGCCTGGGGTGGGGCAGAATTTTCGCGACCATCCGCTGCTGCCGGTGCTGTTTCGGGTCAAAGACGAGTATCTCGCCGGCATGGATAGCCCGCGCATTCAACTGGCGCTGCGCTACACCACGCCCGGCTCGGATTCGCGCAATGACATGCAAATTATGCCCTCCTGGTTTACCGATCCGCGCGGCGGCAGTTTTGTCAATTCCGAGCCCCTGGGCAGCCGTTTCGTGCTAATTCTGGAGAGCGCCGTGGGCGCTGGCGAAATTCGCCTGACCTCCACTGATCCGCACGTGCAGCCGCAACTGAACTACCGCTTTATGGAGCACGCATGGGACCGCGAGCGCATGCGCCACGGCGTGCGGCTGGTCATGCAATTGGCCGAGTCCGAGGCCCTGCGGGACATGATCATCGAGCGCCTCGCCCCCACCGACGCGGATTTGGCCTCGGACGAAGCCCTCGATCAATGGATTTTGACCCACATCTCCACCGCGCATCATTTGGCGGGAACGTGTAAAATGGGACCTGCCTCGGACGCTATGGCGGTGGTGGATCAATACGGGCGGGTTCACGGTCTGCAGGGACTGCGAGTCGTCGATACCTCGATTATGCCGGATGTGGTGCGAGCCAATACCAACGCGACGGCGATGATGATCGCCGAGCGCATCGCAGATTGGATGAAATTGGAAAGGACGCAATCATGACGCAACACCTGACCACGGATGTCGACCCTCTCGATGCGCTGACGCTGGCCTTTGTGGTGCGCGTGCAGGGCAGTTGGACGCCGGAGGCGCGCGAGGCGTTTGCGGCGGAGCTGGCGCGCGAGGGGCAGACGCCGAGCGCCGCCGAACTCGACGCGGCGCTAGAGCGCGCCCGGCGGCATTTTGACAGCGGCGAGGCGCACTTGTTTCTCTGCATGGGGCGTCCGTGCCGGCAGCGGCAAAAGTTCGACGCCGGGGCTGAGGCGCTGGACGCCGCCGAGGCGGCGCACGGCTTGCCGATCACGACGACGGAATGCCAGGGGCCCTGCAAGCACGCGCCCGTGGCGACGTTGCGGGTGGGACAGCGCAGCGATATGTTCGCCGAGTTCATCCGCGAGGACGACTGGCGCCACGTGTTGGAGTTCGCGGGCCGCGCCGCGGCGGAAGGCACGCTGTTGGCGACGCCGGGCGAGGCGCAGTCGTTCCGCTTTGACCCGGTGCACGACCACGATACGGGCAGTGGTCTGCTGCAAAAACTGAAATTTTTCATAGGCCATTTTCGCGGCGATGTGGAGTCCACCGACGGCGGCGAGAATTTTCACAAAGAAGCGGTCGGCGCGTGGGAAGTCAACGGTCGTTTCCTCGGCTTTCGCATGGCGGTCGCCTATCCCTTGCCGGATGGCCGCAAGGATATTCACACCGCTTTTGTGATGATCGGGGTCGATGCGGAGTCGGGCGATTTCAACGCGCGCGTCTACACCGATGGCGGCGGCATGCACGACTATCACCTGGAAGTGGACGGGGACACGGTGACGTTTAGCGACCGGGTGGAGACGCATCACCGGGTCAATCCCACGCGGGCGCGCAAGGTGTTTAGCCCGACGCCGTACGGTTTTGACGAGCGTTTGGAGTTTGACCGCGGCAGCGGCGAGTTTGAGCTGTACTACCGCATTCCCATGCATCGGTCTGAGAAGTGATGAAGTCAGGGAGCACAGATGGATTGGCAACGCGTCGACGAGGGTTGGGGACGACGGGCCGTTGAAGCGGCCTATTTATTCGAAAATATGCACTGGCGAGAATATCTTCATCTGCTGGAGCAGACCGGCGTCGGGCAGGAGACACGGTATCTCGACATTGCCTGCGGCAGCGGTTTAGCGCTGCGCTTGGCGGCCGAACGAGGCGCCGTCGTGTCCGGCCTTGACGCCTCGAAACGCCTGGCGGCGATTGCCTCGGCGCGCACACCGCAGCCGGACGTCAGAGTTGGGCGATATGTTTCAGCTGCCGTTTGAGACCGACAGCTTTGATGTGGCGACCAGCTTCCGGGGCATTTGGGGCAACTGTCTCGACGCTCTGCGGGAAGCCTGCCGGGTGGTGCGCCCTGGCGGCAAGGTGGGATTGAGCTTTTGGGGCGCGCAGCGACGCATGGAGGCGTTCCCGTTGTTCGCGGTGATGGGCCAGACCAGCGAGGCGGAACGCGCCAACACCGGCGCCATGATCCAAATTGGCCGCCCCGGCGTGGCGGAACAGCTCATGGCCGATGCCGGTTTGGAGCCAGGCGAGCGCACGAGCGTTCGCCTGCACTGGGAATTCCCGGATCCCGATTTGGCGGCCCGAGCGCTGTCCTCAATTGGTCCTGCCTTTCTGGCTATCCAGCACATTGGCGAGGCGGCATTCGAGGCGGCGATGCGCGAAGCCGCTGCCGGGCTGTTTGTGGAGGGAATGGTGTGCGCGCTGAGATTGAGGTGCAATTTCTTGTCGGGGTGGTGAAGGGGTAGGTGACGGTTATGGGTCAAGAAGTCGTAGACAAAATGGAGGCGGTATGGCGCTCGATCGATGCGTTGTGCGCCAATTTAACGGACGAACAGTGGCAGACGCCCACTGACTGTCCGAATTGGTCGGTGCAGGATCAACTATCGCATCTTTGCGCCGGGGAGCACGGACTGCTCGGACGGCCGACGACGACGCATACGCCGCGCGACGTGAGTCATGTGAAAAATGAGATGGGCGAGCGCAATGAAGCCACGGTCGACTATCGTCGCTCAAAATCCGGCCCCGAGGTGCTGGCGGAATTCCGCGAGCTGACGGCCGAGCGCCTGACGGTGTTGCGGGCTCTGAGCGACGATGATTTCGCCGCCGAAACCATGACCCCGATTGGGCCGGGAACGGTGCAGAGTCTCATCGAAATTCGCGCCTTTGACGCCTGGACGCATGAGCAAGATATGCGCGGCGCCCTGCAACAGCCTGGTCATCTCGACGGGCCGGTGGCGGAGCTCTCGGTCGGACGCTGCGCCTCGGCCATGCCGTTCGTGGTGGGCCGCAAGGCGCAGGCGCCCGATGGCGCGACCGTGGTGTTTGAGGTGAGCGGCGCTGCCGGTTGTACGATCGCTATCGTCGTCGAGGACAAGCGAGCTAAGATGTTGGAGGCGCCGCCGAATGCCCTGACCGTGCGGTTGCGTATGGATGTCGAGACGTTTACCCGTCTTGGCTGCGGCCGCTGGGAACCGGGGGGCACGCTACAGGCAGGCAAGGTGCAGATCGAAGGGGATCTTGCCTTGGGCGAAACGATTGTGAGGCAGATGGCGTTTATGATCTAGCGTTGTCGTTGCCAATTCCAATTGACCTGAGGCCGCAATGCGTGTATAGACAAATCCCAAGCAAAACGACTGGGGTCGTGATATCGTTAGCTGTACAAAGCCGCACAGGGTATGAATAGCAGGAATGACCAGGAGGATGCAGCATGGCGTTCGATCTATTGATTCAAAATGCCCGCGTCATTGACGGTTCCGGCGGGCCGAGTTTTCATGGTGACGTCGCCGTAAAGAATGGCAAAATCGTCGAAGTGGGCAAGCTCAATGCGCAGGCCAAACGCGTCATCAATGCCGATGGCCTGGTGGTGTCGCCTGGGTTTATCGACAACCACTGCCACTACGACGCGCAGGTGTTGTGGGATCCGAACTGCTCGTTTTCGTGCTATCACGGCTCGACTACGGTGATCTTCGGCAATTGCTCGCTGGGCCTGGCGCCCGCCAAACCGGAAGATCGCGAGCGCATTGCCGGCCAGTTGTCCTATGTCGAAGCCATTCCCATGGACGTGCTCAACGCCGGGGTGAATTGGAACTGGACGACGTTTCCCGAGTACATGGACGCCGTGGGCGCGCGGTTGGGCATTAATGCCGGCACCTTGATTCCGCACTCGGCGGTGCGCTACTACGCCATGGGCGAGGCGAGCCAGGAAGAGAACCGGGCGGCGACGCCGGAGCAAGTCGACCTGATGAAGGCGTTGATCCGCGACGGCTTGGAAGCGGGCGCGCTGGGCATGTCGATCACCCGCAACCGCGGCCACTACGATCTTGCCGGACGGCGCATTTCCGGCGCTTGCGCCCCGGAAGACGAATTGTTCGCCGTGGTGGATGTGTTGCGCGAGGTGGGCACAGGCGTCATCCAGTGCGGCGGCGGCGCCGGGCCGGAGATTAAAGATCGCCTCATGACCAAGCTCTCGAATGCCTGCGGCCGCCGGATTATGTACAACTCGATCCTGCAAAGCGCCCGTGCGCCGGAGTACTGGAAAGAGCATCTGTCGGTGGTGGAAGAAGTGGCGAAAGCTGGCAGCCGCGCCTTCCCGATGGCGTCGCCGAACCAGATTAAGAATCGCTTTGACGGCCACAATTGCCAGGTGTTCCGCGGTCTGACGCACTGGCACTCGCTGATGGTGAGCCAGGATGACCAGGAAAAACTGCAGGCCTACAGCGATCACGCCCTGCGCGAAAAACTGCGCGGCGATTTTGATGTGCCGCTCGGCCCCAGCGCCGTCTTTTCCAGACGCTGGGATCTGATGGTGGTGGAAACGCCGAAGCTGGCGAAGAACCAGGGCCTCAAGGGCAAAACCGTGGCCGAGATCGCCGCTTCGCTGGGCAAAGATCCGCTGGATACCTTCCTCGATATTATGGTCGAAGAAGAACTCGACACGGTCTTCGTGCTGACGGAAATCAATGTCGATGGCGACGCCTTGGGCCAGATCCTATCGAGCCCCTACACGGTCGTGGGGCTGTCGGACGGCGGCGCGCATGTGCAGTTCGATAGCGGCGTCAGCTTCAGCACGCGCCTGCTCGGCTACTGGGTGCGCGATAAGGGCATTATGTCGCTGGAGCAAGCGGTGAACCAGATCACCTTCAACTCCGCCACGGCGTTTGGCATCTACGATCGCGGCTTGATCCAACCGGGGCTGGCGGCAGACCTGGCCATTTGGGATGCGAATACGATTTCGCCAGTGACGGAGGACATCGTGCACGACTTCCCGAACAACGGCTGGCGCATTCGCGAGCAAGCCGAGGGCATCGAGTACACGGTGGTGAACGGCGAAGTCTTGGTCGAACACGGCGAGTTGACCGGCGCCCTGCCGGGCAAGGTGCTGCGTAATGCCCTGTATGGCCAATAGGCGTTAAATTGTGCTGAGGCGTGTCTTCTCTGCTTTACGCAGAGGGGACGCGCCATTTCCCCCTACGCGGCGCAGACGAAATCCTGCAATTCCCGAAATCCCATCTTTTGCATGGCGGCTCGAATTTCCTCGCGCCCCTGCTCACCCGCTACTGACACGACGACCGGATGCCTGGGCGTTTGCGTCAGGGCTTCAGGCGGAATGACTGGCGCGCTATGTATTGTCTTGCCCAAACGGCGCGGGTGCAACTCCACGATATACGCCGGGTGTTTGCCATGCTTGGCCAAGGCGCGCCGCAGGGCTTTGCCGGTGCCGCCGTAGCCCCACAGGGTATAGGTGTCGCTTGCGGCGAGAAACGAGCTGGCGAGAAATGCCGCCTTGCAGGCGGTAAACTGCGCGATGCTATAGGTCGGGCTGGTGCGGGAGAGCCGCGTGGGATGATCGCGCCAACTCAGCAAACGCTTGGGGACGACGCCAAGGCGGCAGCCGCTGGTGAGCAGGCGCAGTATGAGGTCGTAATCCTCGGGCCAGCCGCAGTCGCGGTAGCCGAAGCCGTTTAGCGCGTCGCGACGCATCATCAGCGTGGGATGGGCGATCGGGCATTCGACAAAGGCGTCTTCGCGCAAGCGGCGCTCGGAGGTGATGCGGTTGAGCCAGCGTTCGTAGGCCAGGCGGCCATCGCGTAAATGCTGGCGCGGAAAGAGGCGCACGTGGCAGCCCACGGCGGCCAGCGGCGCCTGCGCGTCGAGCAGGCGGGCTTGTAGGGCCAGGCGGTGGCGATGCATGAGGTCGTCGGCGTCCATGCGGGCGATGAGCGGACTATGGCAATGGCGCAGGCCGGTCTTGAGCGCCTCGACCAGGCCGCGAGGCGGCGTCTCGATGAGGCGAAAGCGCGCATCGCGCGCCGCGAAGCCGCGAGCCAGATGGGCTGAATCGTCTCGGGAGCCGTCGTCGACGATGACGCATTCCCAGTTGGGCTCGCTTTGGCGCTGGATGCTGCGCAGGCAAGCCGGCAGCGTGGCGGCGGCGTTGCGCATCGGCAGTAAGATGGAAACCCGCATCGTTGTTCTTCTAGTGGCGAGTAAATAAACGAATTTTTTTCGGCAGTAACGTAATCTGTAAAGGACAAGGTGGACTCTTCTCGCCGTCAATATCCGTTGGGCAATATTCGCGATTAAGTAATGAGACATGCAGGTTGTCAGTCTGAAAATAAATCACATGCGGATCATGTAAATGCTCTCCACGCAAAATTTTGATAAACAGGCTAGCCATTTGCGGCAGGCTGCAGACGCGAAACACGAGCACATCAAAGCGTCCGTCACAGATAGACGCCCGGCGCGACCACTTGTCAATGCCGGCGACGGAATTGCCGTTGAGCACGAGAAACAGGAAGACTTCTTCTTCAAACTGAGTCTGGTCATAGCTAAAGCGCAATTTAAAACTTCGCAAATCTGGCAGTTGTTCAATGCCTTTTAGATAATATGCCAATCTGCCTAGTAAATTCTTAAATTTGATGTCAATGTTATGTGAGACATCCGTAAAGAAGCCGCCACCTGCTGCATTGATGAAGTAATGGTCATTTACTTTTCCGATGTCGCTGCGACGAATATTTTGTTGGAGAATGACGCGGCAACATGATTCGATATCTAGGGGCATGTGAAGATAGCGGGCGACTTCATTGTAGGTGCCTGTCGGCAAGATGCCGAGCGGCAAATCGATCTCCTGCTTCATCATGGCGTTGATCACTTGATGCACAGTGCCATCACCACCGGCGGCCAGACAAAATGCATACGTGCTGTCCACATCCCATAGACCTCGTTCAAGATCGCCTGGATTCATGCTGCGATACGGCATGACCTGATAGCCAGCAGCTTGAAAGATGGCGATGACTTGGTCTAAGTGCCTTGGAAAAGCGGTGTCGCCTGAGGCGGGATTGTAGAGAAGTTTGATTTTTTGCATGCGATCTCGATTCAAATATGCAGCTCATGACCCGTGCAGCGCCACGAGGTTGAAGGGGCGTTGTTGGCTTGGAATCGTGCGCACGATGGCGCCGGGCGCGGCTTCGCGCATCAACACTAGCAAGTCGTCGTGTGAATACAGCGTGTATTCCTCGGCGCCGACAAATTCCGCGGCGCGGGACACCAAGCGGTTGGTCAGATGAAACACGGAATAGCGCGTCAGGCCAAAGGGTGGGGCGAAGACATAGCGCCGCAGCGAGCGCTCGGGGTGCATCACCACGATGACGCCGCCTTTTTGCAAGGCGGCCGCGGCGGCGCGCAGGGTTTCCAGAGCGCGCGGCCGCGGCATGTAAAGGCTGCGTTTGAATAGAATAATGTCAAAGCCCTGATCGCCCAACGCCTCTTGGCGCAGCGTCAGCAACGCCTGGCCCTCGTGCGACATGCAGCGCGTGATCGCTCGACCCGCGTCGCAGGCGGTCGCCAGTCGGGCGCGCGTTTGCGCAATCATGGCGGCGTTGGAATCGATGGCCAGCAGGCGCGCCGCTCCCGCTTGCAAGAGCTTTTCACTCACCACGCCAGGACCGCAGCCGCAATCCACCACGGTGGCGTCGGTGAGGCGCGCGCCGAGATAGGCCAGCATATCGGCGTCGATCTGGTGGGCGACCCGGTTATAGGCCCAGCCGTAGACATACGCCGATAGATCCCAGGCCCACAACCGCTGTTTGTTCTCGCTCACCGATGTCGTCCTCGCCCAGTGAAATTAAGATGCCGAGAGCTCATTTTAGCCTTGTTCACCGCTGTTGTCAGCCGGAATTCGCGCCATATGATCCTCAGTCATGGGCCTCCACTGGCCGTCGACAATTTCGCGGCGTACGCCGTGCGCTTCCATCGCCTCAATGTCTTGGAGGCGGATCGGTGAGACGGCAATATCCCGAACCATAGGCAAATTCCTTCTATTCGCCATCCCAAAAAGTAGTTATTATAGCGCATTATAACCAGGCGGGCTGCGACGGGAGGCAGGCATGATGCGTTTGAAATTCTTTAACCGATTCGGGCTGTTCATCGCGGGCATGGCGGCGTTTGTCGCCGCTCTTGTCGCGGGCGGCGGCGAGCAGCCCAACACCACGGCGTTAGCCCTCACGGCCGGCGCCATTCTCACGCTGCTCGATCTCGCCTTCCGCGTTTGGCAATACCGCGCGGAGGACGACAAAATCTTGTTTCTCTTCGCCGAGGCCAACGGCGGCCAACTGGTGTTGTTGCCAGTGTGGCTGTGGGGGGCGGTGTTGACGGTCGCGACCCTGGCCCGCATTTCGATTTTGATCCCGTGCGGCCTGGCCGTGGGGCTTGCCGATGTGGCGTACCGGCTGCGCCAGGCGCAGTTGCAGCAACAATCGGCCTGGCTGGCGCTGGCCCCGAGCGGCGGCACGCCCCTGTGGATTATCGGCGTCCTGTTGCTATTGCTGCCGTGGTGGCGCGCCCTGCCGCCGCTCGCCGATCAAGTTGATCATCAGAGCCCGTTCTTTGTCTGCTTTCTCGTCCTCTACATCGCGATGAACCTAATTCGGCGCTATTTCAGCTCGAAGCAGTCGACGCAGGGGATATTGGGCGCCAGGGGAGGCGCTGGGGAGGGGACCAGGGGAGGTGACGAAGGAAGCGCCGAGGCGCCGCGCTCGTATGAAAGCCCCGCTGGCCTCGTGGCGCTGCGGCTGCTCTTGCTGGCCATGTGGGTCTTCATTTTGCTCTATGGCTTTGATCAACCCCGCATGGCGCACTTCGCCCTGGCGCTGCCGGCGGCGCTGCGCTGGCTCGGCGTCATCGGAGCGGTGGCGAGTTTGCTGCTACTGGTCTGGGTGCATCGCAGCCTGGGGGCCAATTGGTCCCGCCTGCTGCAAGTGCGGCAAGATCAGACGTTGGTGACGCACGGCGCCTATCAGTGGGTGCGGCATCCGATGTACGCGGTTCTGAGCGGCTTTTATGTGTGCGCCGCCTTGGTGGCGGCCAACAGCCTTATTGGCCTGGTCAGCGTGGGGATCGTGGCGCAATTCTACACGCGTATCGAGCCGGAGGAGCGCATGATGCTGGCGCATTTTGGCGAGGCCTACCGCGATTATATGCAGCGTACGGGGCGTCTGTGGCCCCGCTTTAAGGCTTGAGCCCGAGACGTTGCCGAGCCTCTCGACAAAATGCCTCGACCGCCTCGGGGTCGGGAAGTGGTCCATCTTGAAACATCGCCGCTTGTAGAGCTGGCCCCTGTTTGGGATAGGTTTGCCGCAGTTCGCGGCGCACTGGCTGCACGACAAAGTGAATGTGCACGGGCTGCCAACTGGCGTGCGACCACAGGCAGGTGTAGACCTGGTCGGCCTGCGCTAGCTCTTGGACCACATGCGCCACGCGTTGCAGCAGTGGGCCGAGTTCTTGCGCCTCGTCCGGCGTCAGGTCGCCGAGGTGCAGACAGTGCCGCAAGGGCTTGACGATCAACGCGCCCACGCCGAGCGGCCCAATACAGTGCTCCACCACCCAGTGGTCTGTGGCCCAGATGCGTCCCCCTGGCAGCGGCTCGTCGCCGGCCGTGAGGCGGCAGGCCAAACACGTGTCTGAAGTCGTCATCTTGTCTCCAGTGCGTCAACAAAATCTTGGTTTAAGATGCTGTACATCGCCACATCTTCAAACTGCTCCCAGCGGCGCACGCGTTGCCGCAGACAGCCTTCGTAGATCATGCCGATTTTTTGCATCACCCGTCCGGAAGCTGGATTGCGGGTAAAGTGCATGGCCTCAATACGGTTCAAGCCGAGCGCCTCGAAGCCGTAGGCGAGGGTGGCGCGGGCCGCCTCGGTGCAGTATCCCTGGCCCCAAAATGGCGCGCCGATCCAATAGCCGAGATCAGCGCGCTGATGACGCGCAGCGAGGATCAGGCTAATGCCGCCCATCAGGGTCTGATCGGTCCGCCGAAAAATGCAAAAATGCGCGCCTTGGCCGTTTTCATAACGCTCGGCCTGCTCCTTGAACCACGCCTCCGCCATGCCGTCTTCGTAGGGATGCGGAATATTCAACGTCGTGTCCGCGATTTCCCAAGCGCCGATTAAGCGTTGCAGGTCGGGCAAAACGCCGTGGCCGGTGGACGCAACAGTAAACGGTCGGTTTGCAGAGTGGGTTGCGCTTTTGACATAACGGTCCTCCGTATGTTGTGTTCCCATAAGCTCGATAGTGGGACACCCGGTGGCGCAGCCGGTTCGTGCAGCCGCTTATAAATCACCTCATCCAGCTTCCATATCCGCCGTCCTCCCGTTAATCGGCAGCCTGCGCCGCCCCGGTCGCCGTCCAGCTCTTCAGCACCGGCAGCACCTCTTTGGCGAACAGCCGCAGGCCGCGCTCCGCCACGTCATACGGAATGCCGCCAAAGCGCCAGGCCACGTTTAGCTCGAAATCGCCGAGCACCTCGCGCCGTTCCTCCAAGGCGCGCAAAATGCGGTCCGGCGTGCCCCAGATGGCCGCCTTCATAAACCCCTCCGTCGCGCCGTCGAGGCCGCTCTGCCTGGCGATCTCCGCCTTTTGCGCATAGGCGTCGTAGCCCTTGACCTGCGAAAAGTGGTCGCTGAGCAGTTCGTAGTGATGAAAATTGCTCTCCACGAACTTGCCCATGTAGCGCCGCGCCTGCGCCTCGGTCTCGGCCAGGGAGGGGCCGCACAGGCAAAAATCCGTGATCATGAGCGAGGGCGCGGCTTGGTCGCCGTGAAAGGTGCGGGACAGCTCGCGAAAGCGCTCGACGGCCGGCAGGCGCATGGGCCAGGGGCGATCCGAGAACATCACCATGTGGGCTCCGAGGCGGGCGGCGGAGAGGACGGAATCCTCGCTCGACGCCACAGCGTAAACGCGCCCGTCAAAGCTGTGCTGGGGCCGCGGCCGGATGTCGATTTTGGGCTGCGGGTAGTATTTGCCGTCGCCCTCGATAAAGCCATGGCGCAGGGCGTTGACGATCATCGGCGCGGCTTCGTCAAAGCGCTCGCGGGACTCGTCCATGGTGCCCCGAAAGGCGGTGAACTCGCGGCGCGCCAGGCCCCGGCCCATGCCGAAGCGCAGGCGGCCCTTGCACAGCATGTCGAGCATAGCGGCCTGCTCGGCGACGCGCAGCGGGTCGTGCCAGGGCAGGATCACTGCGGCGGTGCCGAAATCGATATCGGAAAACTGCCCGGCCAGATAGGTCATGAGCTGCAGGTTGTCCGGGCAAAAGGAGTAGTCAAAGAAATGGTGCTCAGCCGACCACAGCGCATCAAAGCCGCTGTCCGCGGCGATGCGGGCCAGCTTGAGTTCTTCGTCCCACACCTGCGCGTCGCTCGTATTGTCCCAGCCGTAGCTGGCGAAGATCATCATCATGCCCACGTCCATTGTCGTCTCCTGTACGTATGTATCAGATATGTCTCGATGCGAGTCTCAGTATGGCGCGTTTGCCGGGAAAAATCCAGTTGGGACCACGCCGATGGCGCGCGCCGCTCTGCTATAATCAGGGCGAGTTGAATCGACGCGCAGACCTTGTGAAGCAGAGGAGCAACGCCACATGCCGGCCAAGATGACGCCTCAGGAAGTGCACGAGTTTCTCGACAGCAAACCCGGTTGGATCATGCTTTCTACGATAGGCCGCGACGGCTTTCCCCACAGCGTGCCGCTGGGCTATTTTCGCCTGGGGGACAACGTCTACCTGGGCTGCCGGGCGGAGACGCAGAAGGTCAAAAATATCGAGCGCAATTCGCAGGTGAGTCTGGCGCTGGAGAGCGGCAGCACGATGCGCGACATCAAAGGCGTGATGATTCAGGGGCGCGCTCGTGTGTATACGGACGCCGAGAACCTGCTGCGGCTGCGGCGCGAGGCCGAGCGCCTGCGCGGCGTGCCGGAGGATCAGCGGTCGCAAGAGGCGTCTCCTGGGTCGGCGTATATCGAGGTCGCGCCGCATCGGGTGGTGTCGTGGGATTACGGGCGCGAGGGGTGAGGGATGGCGGGTTGTGTTACAATGCGGGTGACATGACGAGTAACCAGCAAAGGGTAGGTGGATAGTGCGACCCCGCTGAACGAGAACTGAGTATGGATGAAAACATAGTGATTGAAGAGGGCTCCAGCAACATTTTTAAAGATTTAGGCTTCTCAGATGAGGAGGCCAAAGAAGAGCTACTCAAAGCTGAACTCGGCGCGGAAATCTTCCGTATTCTGGAAAAGCAGCAGATGACTCAGACGGAGGCGGCCAAAATCCTAGGCGTTAAACAACCGGAAGTGTCGAGGCTCAAGAGCGGGAAGTTTTCGTATTATAGCGTTGAGCGTCTCATGCGTTTTCTAGCCCGTCTCAACTGCAAGGTGCGCATTCATATTGTTCGCCCAGATCATGATGAGGCGGAACGAGTTATTGTCATTTGAGGATGAAAGGCGTCTCGATGGCTGAGTCCCGTATTCCCCTATCTGATTTGATCGCCGAGCTTCGTCGCGAGCTGGCCTTGGCTCAGGTGCAAGGTGATGTCTTGGAACCCAAGTTGGTAGTCGAAGAGGCTGAGATTGAGTTGCAGGTGGTTGTAACTAGACCCTGGTAAGCCACCGCCTCTGGCGGTGAGACTCCCATAGGCTCTGCCGTTCCGGCGTTGATTGTAGGCGTCAGATGTGGTTTCTCCTTCGGTGGACCCGCCAAGGCCATCGAAAGGAGAAACCACCATGAGAGAATGGCGCCGGCAAAGCCACGTGAAATGGTGCTGCCGTTACCATGTGGTTATCGTACCGAAATATCGACAGAAAGCAATCTTCGGTAGGCTTCGTAAAGACATCGGCCGCATACTGCGAGAGCTTTGCGAGCAATTTGAGATCGAGCTGATCGAAGGGCATGCGATGCGGGATCACGTGCATTTATGCCTGAGCATCCCGCCGAAATATAGTGTGGCGACAGCGATCGGTCGTCTCAAAGGGAAGTCGGCGATTCGAATTCACCGGGAGTATCTTGGCCGGAAGCGCAACTTTACGGGGTCCCATTTCTGGTCGAAGGGCTACTGCGTGAGCACCGTCGGGCTAGACGAAGAGATGATTCGCAGGTATATCCGGAATCAGGATGAGGCCGATCAACGGGAAGATGAGCAATTGCGTTTAGGTGAGAACATCTAAGATTATCAGGTGACAGCGAGGCGGGTCTAGGCCCCTTTGGGGCCATCCCCAGATAGTAGAGCCCCTTGAGGGGCTGACTCAAGTCCCCTGAGCTCCTTGAGGGGCTTACTTGGTTATGCCCCCCTTGAGGGGGTTCTTCACAAGAAACGCCCCCCTCCGGGGGGCATGATCAAACCACCCGCTCTGCGGGTGGTAGTTGATTTGCAGTCAGCTTGTGTGATCTAACCAATATCAGGTTCACAATCCTATGGCCACTCTCACTTCACATCCCCTTGCAACCGGCTGTCCACCAGTCTGGGCCTCGGCCTGGGGGCAAGACGCCTATGGCCCGTGGTGCGCCTTCCGCATCGGCGAGGTGGAGCAGCGCATGCGATGGATGCCGCCCGGCCGTTTTATTATGGGCTTGCCAGAGAACGAAGAGAGGCAGTTTCCCTGGGAACAATCACCGCATGACGTAGCAGTGCCAGAGGGTTCTGGCTGTTTGACACGCCGTGTACACAAGAGCTGTGGCAGGCTGTTATGAGTGATGATCCAAGTTGGTTCAAGGGTGCAAAGCGACCGGTGGAGAATGTGAGCTGGGGGGACTGCCAGGCATTTCTAGCCGCATTCAATCGGCAGTTGCCTGAGTTGACATTGACCTTGCCGACCGAAGCGCAGTGGGAGTACGCATATCGAGCCGGGACGGCGACTATGCGCTATGATGAAGATTTGGACTCTATTGCATGGTATGGCGAGAACAGCGGCGATGAAACGCATGATGTGGGTCTCAAGCAGCCGAATGCCTGGGGGCTCTATGATATGCTAGGTAATGTATGGGAGTGGTGCCAGGATTATCCAGATGATCAGTTACGCGTTGCAGTAGAGTCTGACGGTGTTACAGAAGCGGGTGGCCATCGCGTTGTTCGAGGCGGGAGCTGGGGTGGCGCCGCAGAGGTCGTGCAGGCCGTACATCGCGACGCGATCTCGCCCGACTTCCGCTACAGCCGCTTGGGCTTTCGTTGCTTAAGTTCGTCGTGAAACCCAACTTAAACCCAAGGCAAATAAACCACTAACCCCACCCACTCCGCCTGCTCACTACATGCATCAAGCATCAATAATTCCTCAATTGCCTGACGAATCGCAATGCGGTCATTCAAGATGAAAATCCCCGGCATGGTCTGTCCCGCAGCAACTCGCTCGTAGGCAAAGGCGGGCATGGTCGCGCGGTCGTGGGTCACCAAAATGCGATCATTTTCAGCAGCCCATACAAGTATGGCAGGATCTTCTGCGCCCTCCAACCCCACATCTTGCACACGGCGCAGATTGAGACCGGGATGCTGAAGCAGAAGGCCGCGGACGATATCTCCGTTGAAATTTTCATCGCTTAACAGACGTAACACAGCTCACCCTGAAGTAGAGCCCCGGCGGGCGGCGAGCCGGTCGCGTAGACCCGCCAAGTCGCCTTGATGCCGTTCGATACGCTGACGGACGTCGCGGGCGTGTTGGTCGCGTTCAGCGAGATAGGCGTCAATATCCGCCGGGTGCCGCAGGTAGTAGGCGATCACGGCGTAAATATCCGGCAACCCCGCGGTCGGATAGCGTTGGTGGATCGTTTCGGGGGTGGCGCCGTCTTGAAAAGCGCGGATCACCAGGTCCAACAGCACGTGGGAATTCCCGACGCGCAGCGCCCCTGAGGCGTCTTCATGAAGCGGCGGCGCTTCCATTTGCAGGTTGATGGCCATGGTGGTTCCTCTCGTTTAGATTGGCGTCATGATTGTAGCATATGGTGGTGCTCGCGCCATTGACTTTCGGCTGTGCGGAGGTTGTATAAGCAGGATCCGCGAAGGACGCGAAGAGAAGAATGAGAAGAGGGGATTGGTATGGCGGGGCAGTTAGAGGGGAAAGTGGCGCTGATTACTGGCGGCGCCAGCGGGCCCTCTGGATCCTGCGGTCAAGCCGCAGGATGACGCTCGGGGTCAACCGGCGCCACCCGTACGACTCGCACGCCGATTCCACTGCCTTCCACCTGCTCAATGGCCGACAGCACGGCGTCCTGGAGTGAAGCCGCGGCGCGATCAAACTCTAAAACAACGACGCCATCACGCATGTTGAATTCGATGTCGCCGCCTGTTGCTTCATACAATTGGTCTGCAAGTTCAGGCGTCATTTCGGATACGCCCGTTAACATCAGCAAGAATTGATGATTCGCCATGTCTGCCCCTCGTCAATGCGACAAAATCTGACTCCAACTCTCTTGAGGTCAGCTCCCCGGAAACAGTAGCGTTCCGATCGTGTCGTAAGCTGTATCGTTGGCCACTCCCATGACCAGGCCCGCGCGGGCGTCCCGGAAGTATCGCTCAAAGGGCAAGCGGCTCGCGAAAGCCGTGCCGCCGAACATGGTCATCAGCTCTGTGGTCACGCGCACGCCGACTTCTGAGCAGACGGCTTTGGCTTGCAAGTAGGGCAGCACCGATGGCGCCCGCCCGGAGTCCGCCATGGCCGCCGCCACGTGCAATAGCGCTCTGGCGGCCTCGATTTGAGCGCTCATCTCCGCCATGCGCCGCTGGTTGATGGGGCTGTCGAGCCGGCGCGCGCCGCTGGGGTAACGTCTGTCGCCTTCGGCGCAGGCGATGTCAAAGGCCCCCGACGCAATGCCCAGGTAGGCCGCGCCGTAGGTTAGAATTTGGCAGGGCGCCATGTATTTGGTCATGACCGGCTCGCTTTTGTCCGACAGCTCGATACCCACCAGGTTGGCTTCCGGCACAATGCCGTTGAAGATCATCGGCACGCTGCAGTTGCCGCGCATGCCCAGGCCGTTCCACTCGCCAATCGTTTGCCACTCGACCTCGTCGTTCTTGAAGATCAAGAGTTCCGGCGGGCCCTCTGTTCGGCCGCCCTCGACGCGGCAAAACATCACGTAGTGCGTCGCATACCCGGCCGAGGTGACATACGATTTGCGCACGTGGTCGATGTGAAAGCCGCCTTGAACTCTGGGCAAGGTGGTGACCTTCTGGCGCACGGGCGTCCAATCGTCGCCGGACGGGCCGTGGGGCTCGCCGCCTGGCGCGGCGGCGAACATCTCGCCTTGCAGCAGCGGTTGGATGTAGCGCTCAAGCTGGTAAGGTGTGGGAATCAGACTGATGGCCTCAACGGCTTCCAAGTGCATTTTGTAGCACATGGCCGTCGAAGGGCACTTTTTCGATATTTCCTCGACAATTAAGCAAGTCGTCACGAGATCGAGGCCGAGACCGCCATATTGTTTCGGCACTCGTATTGCCCATAAGTCGGCGTCCCGCAGGGTATTGAGCGACTCCTGGGGAAATTGCGCCTTCCGGTCGTAATCTGCAGCTCGCGGCGCGATGTCGCGCTCGGCAATCTCAGCGGTCCGGTCTTTCCACGCTTGCTGTTCGGTAGTCAGGGGGAAGTAATTCATTAAGTTTCTCTGGTTTGAGGTGATGGCGGCTGCGATGGGAGCCTCTTGTCAATGCGACAAAATCTGGCTCAAAAACAACTTCGTGCGATCCGACTGCGGGTTGCTGAAAAACGCCTCGGGCTCGTTCGCCTCGATGATCTCGCCGCCGTCCATGAACACCACGCGGTCCGCCACTTTGCGGGCGAAGCCCATTTCGTGCGTGACGCATAGCATGGTCATGCCGGATTCGGCCAGGTCGATCATGACGTCGAGCACCTCGGCGATCATCTCCGGGTCGAGCGCCGAGGTGGGTTCGTCAAAGAGCATGACGTTGGGCTGCATGCACAGCGCGCGGGCGATGGCGACGCGCTGCTGCTGGCCGCCGGAGAGCTGGCCGGGGTATTTGTCGGCTTGCTCCGGGATTTGCACGCGTTCTAAATACTCCATGGCGAGGTCGTCGGCGTCTCGTTTGGGCAGGCCGCGCACCCAGATGGGGGACAGGGTGCAGTTCTCCAACACGGTCAGGTGGGGAAATATAAATTGAAGTGCTGAAACACCATGCCGACTTCGCGCCGGATGGCGTCGATGTTTTTGAGGTCGTTGGTCAGCTCGACGCCGTCGACGAGGATGCGGCCTTGCTGGTGTTCCTCCAGGCGATTGATGCAGCGGATGAGGGTCGATTTGCCCGATCCCGAGGGTCCGCAGATGACGATGCGCTCGCTCCTCGCGATGCTTAGGTTGATGTCTTTGAGCACGTGGAACTGGCCAAACCATTTGTTGACGCCGCGCAGGTCGACCATGGCGTGGTTGGATGTCGATTCGCTCATCTCGCTTTCCCCTTGCTCATCACCGCCGATGGCCGGTCTCTAGCTGGTTTTCCAGGTATTTGCTGTACTTGGACATGAAAAAACAGACGCAGAAATAAATCACCGCAATAAATAAATAACCCTCGACGAAATAGCGGCGCCAGGCGATGTCGGCGATGGCTTGGCGCATGGACAGCAGCAGGTCGGAGAGGCTGACAATCGCAACGAGGGAGGTGTCTTTAAAGAGCCCAATGAAAATGTTGACAATCGATGGAATCGAAATTTTGAGCGCCTGCGGCAAAATGATTTTGCGCTGCGTCTGCCAGTAGGTCAGGCCCAGGGCGTGGGCGGCTTCGTACTGGCCCTGGGGCATGGCCTGCAGACCGCCGCGAATGGCCTCGGCCAGGTAGGCGGCGGAGAACATGATGATGGCCACCTGGGCGCGCAGGACTTCGTCGAAATTGACGCCAGTGGGCAGGAAGAGCGGCAGCATGAACGAGGCCATGAACAGCAGGCTGATGAGCGGTACGCCGCGGATCAGTTCGATGTAGACGATGCACATGAGGCGGATGATCGGCAGCTTGGAGCGGCGTCCGAGGGCCAAGATGATGGAGACGGGGAAGGCCACGGCCAGGCCGATGATGGTGAGCATGAGGGTCAGTGGCAGGCCGCCCCATAAGTTATTGGGCACGAAGGACAGGTCGAAGACGCCGCCCCACATGAGGGCGAACCACACCGCTAGGCCGCCGACCCAGACGTCGAGCAGCCACAGGCGCCAGAAGTTGCGGTTGCAACTCAGCCCGATCAACCCTACGAGCATGAGAATGCCGAGCATCGGCCGCCACTGCTCGTCGTAGGGATAGCGGCCAAAGAGAATGAGGCGGTATTTTTCGTGAATCATGGCCCAGCAGGCGCCATGCGCCGCTTTGCATGCCGCGGGCTCGGCCGCGCCCCAGACGGCGTCGATGGCCAGCCAGTGTATTAGCGGCGGCAGGACTTTGTAGAGCAGCAAGAGCGCCAGCACGGTGAGCAGGGCGTTGAACCAACTGCTAAAGAGATTTTGGCGCAGCCAGGCGATAGGGCCGATGGCGGTTGCCGGCGGCCGCGTTGGCTGCGAGATCGTTGTTGATGTAGACGGCTGTCGCATCTCTTAGCGCTCCACCAAGGCGACGTAGCGGTTGTAGGCGTTCATGCAGAGGGAAATGGTCAGGCTGATGGAGAGGTACACCGCCATCATGATAGCGATGCACTCGATGGCCTGGCCGGTTTGGTTCAGCGATGTATTAGTGACCGAGACCAGGTCGGGATAGCCGATGGCGACGGCGAGTGAGCTGTTTTTGGTGAGATTGAGGTACTGGCTCGTGGTCGGCGGAATGATGATGCGCAGGGCCTGGGGCAAGATGACCAGGCGCATCGCGGCGCCGCGCCGCAAGCCCAGGGCCGCGGCCGCTTCGGTCTGGCCCCAGGGCACAGCCTGGATGCCGCCGCGCACGTTTTCCGCGATAAACGCCGCCGTGTAGGTCGTCAGCCCAAAGAGAAGCGCCAAAAATTCCGGCGTGATGCTATTGCCGCCTTGAAACGTAAAAGCGCGTTAAGGTCGGGACGTCCAGACCAGTCGGCGCGCCGCCCGCCAGCCAAGTCAGCAGGGGCAGGGCGATGATGCAGGCCAAAGCCGGAAGGAAGACCGCGCGCCGCTGTCCGGTGCGTTGTTGGCGGCGTTTGGCGAGGTAGGCCAGCAGCCAGGCCAGGGCGACGCCGATGACTAGCGCGCCCATGACGAAGCGATAGATGGGGTCGGGCGCGAGGGCGGGAAACATGAGACCGCTCTTGCTGAGGTAGACGCCCGGCAGCAGGGTGACGGGCCTGGCGCACCGGCGGCAGGATGCCGGTGACCACGGCGTACCAGAAAAACAGTTGCAACAGCAGCGGAATGTTGCGCACGGTTTCGACGTACGCTGTGGCGAGTTGCACGATGAGCCAGTTGGGCGACAGGCGGGCGATGCCCAGCAGAATGCCGATGAGGGTGGCCATCGCGATGCCGATGACGGCGACGCGCAAGGTGTTGAGCACGCCGACGACATAGGCGCGGCCGTAGCTGCTCTGGGCGCTGTAGGGAATCAGGCTTTCGCCAATGCGAAAGCCGGCCTCGCGCTCGAGAAAGTCGAAACCGGTGCGGATGGAACGCTCGCTGAGATTGGTCAGCGCATTGGAGATGAGGAAGGCCGCCAGGGCGATGAGGCAGGCGAGCGCCAGCGCCTGATAGAGCGCGTTGCGGAAGCGTTCGTTATGCCACAGCGAGCCGCGCGATGGCGGCGGCGCCTGCCTGGGTGTGCCGGTCGTCGTGCGAGCCATGCCGGTCTTCCTCTTGCCTTAACGCACAGGCATGGCGTACATCATGCCGCCCTGCGTCCAGAGGGCGTTGGGGCCTTCGCGCGGCAGGCCAATGGGCAGCACGTTGCGGGTGTAGAGTTCGCCGTAATTGCCCACAGCTTTAATGGCGCGCACGGCCCAGTCGTTGTCGAGCCCGATCAAGGAGCCCATGTCGCCCGAGACGCCAAGTAGACGCTGGATGGCTGGGTCTTTGCTATTTTTCATCTCGTCGACGTTTTGGCTGGTGACGCCTTTTTCCTCGGCTTCAATGAGGGCGTAGACCATCCATTTGACCATGGTGAACCACTCGTCATCGCCGCGCCGCACCACGGGGCCCAGGGGCTCTTTGGAGATGGTTTCGGGCAGGATAATGTAGTCGTCCGCATTGGGGGCGTCGGCCGAGCGGATGGAGGCGAGGCCGGAGCGGTCGGTGGTGTAGACCTGGCAGCGGCCATTGAAAAAGGCGGTCTTGGATTCTTCCAGATTTTCGAACACCACGGGCTTAAAGTTCATGCCGTTGGCCCGGAAATAGTCAGCCAGATTGAGCTCCGTGGTGGTGCCGGTCTGCACGCAGACCTCGGCGCCGTCGAGTTCTTTAGCGCTTTTTACCCCGAGGCTTTGGGGCACCATAAAACCCTGGCCGTCGTAGAACAGCACCCCGGCGAACACCAGGCCGAGCGAGGCGTCGCGCGTCAGGGTCCAGGTGGTGTTGCGGCTCAACAGGTCGACCTCGCCCGACTGCAGGGCGGTGAAGCGCTGCTGCGCCGAGAGCGGCGCGTACGTGACTTTCGAGGCGTCGCCCAGCACGGCGGCGGCCAGGGCTTTGCAAAATTCGGCGTCGAGGCCGGTGTAATTGCCCTTGCTGTCGGCAATGGAAAAACCCGCCAGCCCGGTGCTGACGCCGCATTTAATCACGCCATTGGCCTTGATGGCGTCGAGGTCTTTGCCGGCTTGCGCCGCGCCGAACCACACCAGCGTGGCCACTCCCAATAGCGCTGTGATTTTGAACAACCGTTGCATGCTTTTCCTCCATATCTAGAGATATCAAAGTAGTAGCGACATAAAACACCGCCACTATCTTATGCAACGCGATGCTCGCGTCAAGCCCAAAACGGTTTCTGGCGATGTCGCGGCGCTTGCTGCAGATCGCTGAAAATGGCGTCGCCAGCGCGGTGGAAGGCGGCGGCGAAGGTGGACTTGCTCATGCCGGCGGGGCCGGTAAAGGCGCAGCCGCCGTAGGGAGCGAGAACGGCTAGCGCCTTAGGGTGGCGCCTTGCGCCTGGCGCGCGATTGTGATACAAGCCATGGGCAGTCAACGTTTGCAATCGACGCGCGAGCGGGATATGGGTCCATGGAGCGCCCTAGCCACACAGGAGATGGCCGATGAAAGTGAATTGGTTTCACCTCATGCCCTATCCGTATTTACCGGATGACTTCAAAGAGAAATACCGCAGCGTCTGGGTGGATGTGCCCAGCGACTTGTACGACCCGGAAAAGGGGCATGTGATCTACAACGATTATCTAGACGAGCTGGAATTTGCTGAAAAGGCCGGCTTTGATGGCCTGTGCGTCAATGAGCACCACGCCAACGCCTACGGCCTCATGCCGTCGCCGAATCTGATGGCCGCGGCCTTGACGCGGCGCACGTCGCAGTCGGCGCTGATCGTGCTGGGCAACAGCATTGCGCTCTACAATCCGCCGCTGCGCGTGGCCGAAGAGTTCGCTATGCTCGATGTGATGAGCGGCGGCCGCCTGGTGGCTGGATTCCCAGTGGGCAGTTCGATGGATACGAATTTCGCCTACGGCGAGTCGCCCATGGCGCTGCGGGACAAATACCGCGAGGCGCACGATCTCATCATCCAATCCTGGACGCGCCCCGATCCCTTTAGCTTCAACGGCAAGTACACGCAGTTGCGCTACGTCAATATCTGGCCCCGGCCGCTGCAAAAGCCGCACCCGCCGATCTGGATTCCTGGCGGCGGCAGCATCGAGACCTGGGATTGGTGCCTAGATAATGATTATTGCTACTGCTACTTGAGCTACTATGGCTACAAGCGCGGCAAGGAAGTCCTGGATGGCTTTTGGGAAGTGGTGGACCAGCGCGGCATTGAGCCCAATCCCTACCGCGTCGGCTTCCTGCAGCTCGTTGGCGTGGCGGAGACGGACGCCGAGGCCGAGCGCATTTACGGGCCGTATGCGGATTATTTCTACAATCGCTGCCTGCACGTCTACGAAGGCTTTGCGGATGCGCCGGGTTATCGCACTCAGGCGACGTTGCGCCGCGGCTTTAAACCGCAGTTCGGTCTGGCTGCGGCCAAGGCGCGGGCCGATTTGACGTTCAAGGATTTTGTCGATCAGGGCTACGTCATCGCCGGCAGCCCGAGCACGGTGCGCGAGCAGTTGGGCGAGGCGCTGAAGAGTATGCGCGTGGGGCACCTCATGGCGCTTTGCCACTTCGGCAACATGCCGCCGGAAGTGACGCAACGCAACACGGATCTGTTCGCTAAAGAGGTGATGCCCTACTTGAAGCAAATGTGGGGTGAGTACGAGGATCGTTGGTGGCCGGAGCCCGCTGCGGAACGCGCCACGCCAGCCCCCCTGTCAGTAGATTTCCACAGTTGGGAGCCCGATTGACGTTCACGTCAATCGGGCCCTTCTCACTCCGTCTCTTGCATGCCGTCTATACACCCGCGGCTGGATAGATCACCACCCGGCGGCGCGGCTCCGAGCCGGTGCTCTCCGTGTTTAAGCCGTAGCCTTCGGCAAACTGATGTTGCAAGCGCCGCACCGAGGTTTTTTGCGGCGCCAGTTCCACCGGGCGACGGTTTTCCATCACGTCGCGCACCGCCAGTTCCACTTCCCGCATCGCGGCGTCGCGCTCGGGCTGAGGCTCGCGCTGCTCCGCAATAGAGCGCAGAAAGTAGGTAATTTGCGTCACGGTGTTGTTGCGCAGCACGTGTAACGGCATGCCCTGCGACAAGGCGAATTGCAGCCGCTTGGGCTGGTGTCGCTCGTGTGATTTGAGCATCAAAATCATGTCCGCTTCATCGACATTGTTGACGACTTGCACCGACGCCTGGCAGATGCGAATTGCCTGGTCGAGACGGCTGCGATTAACCGCATAGGGAAAGATGCGCAAGGTCTTGCGATTGGGTAAGCGCAGCCTTGGCCCCGCCGCTGGCCGCAACTCGGTGACCTGCGCCATGCGCGTCTCGGCCGGCGCCGGCGCCGGCGCCTGGCGAATTTCCACCTTGCCATCTTCATCGCGTAAGCGTAACTCCGCCCGCAGGGGCAGGCCCCGCAGCGACATGTCGACGACGTGCGCCACATCGTGGTGCACCGCCAGGCGGTCGCGCTCCTGAATTTCCACCAGCACCTCAAACGTCGGCGGCGCCTTGCGCTCCAGCACGGTTTTGCGCGTGCCGCGGCGCCGCGCCTCGTCATCGCCCAGGGTGACCGCTTGAATGCCGCCGACGAGGTCGGAGAGCGTCGGGTTTTGCATCAAATTATCGAGGGCGTTGCCGTGCGCCGTGGCGATGAGCTGCACGCCGCGCTCGGCAATGGTGCGCGCCGCCAGGGCCTCGGCCTCGGTGCCGATTTCGTCAATGACGATAACCTCGGGCATGTGATTTTCCACCGCCTCGATCATCACCGCGTGCTGATCGCTCGGCGTCGCCACTTGCATGCGCCGGGCGCGGCCGATGCCGGGGTGTGGGATGTCGCCGTCGCCCGCGATCTCGTTAGAAGTGTCCACGATCACCACGCGTTTGTTGAGATCGTCGGCCAAGACGCGCGCCGCTTCGCGCAAAATCGTGGTTTTGCCCACGCCGGGGCGCCCGAGCAAGAGAATCGAGCGCTCGAGTTCGATCACGTCGCGCAAGATGTCCACCGTGCCGCGCACCGCCCGGCCGACCCGGCAGGTCAGGCCGATCACCGTTCCCACGCGATTGCGGATGGCGGAGATGCGGTGCAGCGTGCGCTCAATGCCGGCGCGATTGTCTTTGCCAAAGGCGCCGATGCGCTTGACCACATGGTCGATATCATCGCGTTCCACCGGATTGGGAGCCAAGGCGGTCATCTTGCCTGGGGTGCGGGCTTCGGGCGGGCGTCCGAGGTCGAGGATAATCTCGATCAGGTCCTCGCGTTGGGGGTGGATTTCGAATGCCTCCCGAATGTGCGGAGGCATGACGTCGAGTAGCGCATCCAAACCGTCGTCGGAGCATCTGAACGTGTTTGTCAAGCTGGCTACCTCCTCGCCGCTAAACTTTGACTTATAATGCTATCATCGTAACATGATGAAGCAATAACCCGAAGCGGCAATGATCGGTATGAGGTTTTCAGTTTTGACCTGGCGATCGATGGATTGCCGGGTCACGGCCATCATATATGATAAGTATACCGCTAAATTGTTTAGTTATTGTCAGAAGACACCCGCCGTGGCGTCGGGTTCGCCCTTGGCGCCAGATCAGGCGTCATCGTGGACAACAGGACCGCGCCGCGATGCATCTCTAACAGATTGAGCCACTTGCAGCCAATTGTCTCGGGAAACCGCCGCCTTGTCAACCGTTGATTGTGTGGGGTGGTTGCATGAGGTGATGGTATGGGGAGCACATGGCGCTCGCCGCGGGCTTGACTTCACGGCGAGCCTGCGCTAGAGATAGGCGCGAGAGAACCTGGAGGCGATGGGCTTGGCGGTGTGGACGTGAGAGGAGCCGGGAGTGGTGATGATGACGCCGTCATGGGAGGCGCTGAAACAAAGCGGGGCGCTTAAAGGCATTCGCGTGCTCGATTTCGGCACGGCCTGGGCCGGCGCCATACCGGGGCACGTGTTGGCGGATTTCGGCGCCGAGGTGATTAAAATCGAGTCGCAGGAGCGGGTGGATTTGCTGCGTTATGGCCCGGGGCCGTACAATCCGATGCGCGGCAAGCCCTGGACCGAGGCGCGCGAGTGCAATACGTGGTTTCACGCCGTGAACCGCGGCAAGCTTGGGGTGACGATCAATTTCACCACTGAGCGCGGCGCAGACTTGATTCGCCGCCTGGCGGCGATCAGCGATATCGTCGTCGATAATTTTACGCCCGACGTGCTGCCCAAGTACAATCTGCACTATGACGCCTTGACGCAGGCGCGGCCGGATCTGATCATGCTGTCGATTAGCGTCGCCGGGCAGCACGGACCATACCGCGACACCCGCGCCTATGCGTTTAATCTGCACGGTCTCTCCGGTTTCGCCAGCCTTATCGGCTTTGAGGGCGACGCCGAGCCCCAACACATCGATATTGCCTACGCGGACTGGAACGCCGGCATGTTCGGCGTCTACGCGCTGTTGCTGGCTTTGTTCCATCGGCAGCGCACAGGCGAGGGGCAGTTTATCGACCTGTCGGCCTGGGAGGCGACCACCACGCTGCTGGCTGAGGGATTTGCCGAGGCCACGATGAACCAGCGCGCGCCGGGGCCGCAGGGCAATGCCCATCCGATGATGGCGCCGCACGGCTATTTCCCATGCCGCGGCGATGATGTCTGGCTGGCCTTGGCGGCGCGTTCGGAGGCGGAGTGGCGGTCGCTGTGCCGCGTCATGGGGCGACCGCAACTGGCGCAAGATCCGCGTTTTGAGACCCTGGCTGGGCGCCAAGAACATCGCGAGGCGCTTGAAGCAGAGATTGCGGCGTGGACGCAAACCCAAGACGTCGAGGCGGCGGCGCGGCAATTACAGGCGGCGGGTCTGGCGGCCATGCCCCTGCGCACGGTGGCGGGGCGCGGCGAGGATGCGCATCTGCAGGCGCGGCGCACGCATGAGCAGATCGATCACCCATTTACCGGCGTCGAATACATGCACAGCATCCCCTGGAAACTCAGCGAGACGCCGCCCCAGATCCGGGGACCAGCCCCGCAGGTGGGGCAACACAACGCCTATGTGTTTGGCGAGCTGCTCGGCCTGTCGGCCGAGGAACAACAACAGTTGGCTGAAGACGGATGTCTGTAGCTCACCGCTCTAAACGGGTCGCCACGGCGTAGTACACCGTTTCGAGGGTCGGCAGCATAAACCAATCCTCATACGGAAAGCGCATGGCCAAGAAAAAGCCCCAGATGGAGACCAAGGCGCCGACGTATTGGGGATGTTGCAGCAGGGAAAACGGGAATTTTCGACACCAGGGCACATGGTAGCCGAATTTAACGCCGTAAAAGACGCCGACTCGGCCCAGGCGATAAAACACGCAGAAATTGAGCGCCTGGCCGATGAGAATCAAAGCGCTGCCAATGGCCGTCCACAGGGCCTCGCCGCTGTGGCCGCCGTACCAATAGCACCAGCCGAAAAACACCGTTAGCTGAATCGCTTTGAACCCGTAAAAGAGCTTCTGTAGAACCTGGGTCGGCTCGCCAAACGGGGCGACGGCCCGATGCTCGCAAAATTTGCGAAAGGAATCGGGCGCGCGCCAGGCCCAGACGTAGCAGATCCGTTCCAGACTCAGCAGGACCGCCGAAATGCCTAGACTCAAAGAACTCATTTATGCCCACCCTTGCGAAAAGACATTGGCAATAGCAGCTGATAGGCGTTGAGATAGCGGGGCGAGTAGGCCACGATATCGGTAAAGGGATCGGTGATCAGCTTGACAAACCAGACCATCGATAATCGGAAGTTGTAGGCCTTGATCAGATAGAGCACCCGCCCCAACACCACCAGCGCCGTCAAGCCAAACCATTGTTGCGCGATGGCCGGCAGTTTACCCATAAAGGCCGCCCATGTCCAGCTCTCTGCACCAAGCATGTTGATGATGGGAATGGCGAGGTAGCCGGCGACGATCAGGGTTTTGTTGCGCGTGTTAAACCCGAGGAGAAACTCTTCTTTGTCGTGGCATGGCGGCTCGACAATGGCGTGGCCAAATTGCCGCACAAACAACGCGGCCAAGCTAAAGCAAACGGCCATGGTTAGGTTGGTGAACAGTAAGAAGTAACAATAGATAAATACGCTTGAACTAACAATATGTAAAAATTGGTTGAGGGCATGGCTGTGAGAGGCGACATGGTCATCATGCTTACGCCGCATGACCTCAGCGTAAAAACTGTGCAAAGGTTTTGGGACTGGCGCCAAACTTCCAAGCATTTCCCAAATCAGTCGAAACTTCATTTTCTTCTCCCTTCCTGGTTGCTCCTGTTCACTCAACCACCAGCCGTCGCGTTTCATTTGTTGCGCGGCATTTAAAAATTTGCCTTGTAATTCTTGATAGTCCTCTGGCGTAAAGTCTAAACTGCTGAGGCAGCGGCCCGTTCCCACCCAGCTCAGCGCTACGCCTTCGGCGCGCAAGTAATATTGCAGCAACCAGTTATAGCGGCTCGGCGCCTTAAAGAGCACCGTCCACACCGTGGCCAGATTGACGATGCGAATCGGCGCGTCGGCCGCCGCTAGTTGCGCATTGGTTTCGCCCGCCCACGCTGCGCATTGCGTATTGGCGTCGTCGTAGAGCTGGGCCGCTTCCGGTTGTGTGACCCAGCGCAAAAATTCGTTCATCGCGCCCATCACCAGCGGGTGGGCGGAAAAGGTGCCAATGACATAGGCGATGCGCATAGGGCGCTCGGGATCAAAGCGCCGCATCAGGTCTTTCTTGCCGCAGACCACACCGATGGGCATGCCGCCGGCCACGGTTTTGCCGTATACGACGATGTCGGCCTGCACGCCGAAATAGGCCTGCGCGCCGCCTGGGGCAAGGCGAAAACCGGAGTAGACCTCGTCGAAAACCAGCGGGATGTCGCACGCCCGGCACACCTCGCGCAACTCTTTGAGCCACTGCCCATAGCGCGCATTGGCGTCCTGGGTTTGGCGCATGTTGCTGGTGAGCAGCACCGCATCGCTGGGCGGCGGCGAATTGGGGTGGAACGACTGCACGGGGTTGACCAACACCCCGGCGATGTCTTTGGCGCGCAAGCGAATGACGTCGAGCGAGGCCGGATGCAAGTCCTTGAGGGTCAGGCAATCGCTGATCTCCCGCTCGCTGCCCAGGCCGGGTTGCACGCCGTCCCACCAGCCGTGATAGGCGCCTGAAAAGCACACGACCAGCTTGCGGCGGGTATTAAAACGGGCCAGGCGCACAGCGGCCATTACCGCCTCGGTGCCGCTCATGTGGAAGGACACTTCATCGAGCTTGGAGATGGATTTGAGGATGTCGATGTTCTCGGCCACCACGGGGTGCAGGGGCCCCAGCACCGGCCCTAGCGCTTTGACGCGTTCCCAGCCCCGTTGCATCCAGGCCTTGTAGCGGTCGTAACCGGCCACGTTGACGCCGTAGGAGCCGCTGACGTCCAGGGTCCACTGGTCATCGAGGTCGCGCAATTTCGGTCCGTCTGATGCCGTCACCACCGAGCACAGGCTAAATTTGTCGCGCATCACCTTCATAAAAGGGAAGGGCACGCGGTTGGCGTCGGTAAAACGCAAGTCGGAGAAGCTCTCGCGAATGTGGTCGCCCCAGGCTCTCGACTTGACGCCCTGCGCCTGAAAATGGTTGGCCAGGCGTTCGAGGGCCTGTTGGCGCCTCACAATCCAGGGGCCTTCCGCGCCATCAGCGGCGAAAAAGGCGTCTTCGGAATAGGCGTGCGATTGGACCCATCGCGCCAGGCGCCGCGACAGCGTGGGTGCGAAGGCCACGGCCCGCATCGTCAGCAGCGTCACGGTGAGCCTGCGGCCGGCCGCCATCGCGACGGCAGCCAGGAGCGTCAGCAACAGCAATAGCCAGACATCCGCTGCGCCCCAGGCGCAAGACGCCGCCGAGTTCATGCCAAGACACGCCGTCCATCTGGATAGAGCTTCGCCTACGAACATATGTCCTCCTGTCTGCGTTACCGTGTGAGAGATGGAGCCGGATCATGCGCCGCCTTGCCGGGTAAGACGTCAGTCAGCAACCCTTCAAAGTGTTCGACGACGCGCTGCCAATCGATCTGCATCGCATAGGCGCGCGCCTGGCGGCGCGTTTGTTGACGCAGCCCCTCATCGCGAGCCAGCCGCGCCGCAGCGTCGACAAAGGCGGGGGCGTCGCCATAGGGCGCCAGCACCCCCGTTTCGCCGTCGGTGATGTGCATCCGCGCCGCAGCATAGTTATAGGCCACGACAGCCAGCCCGCTGGCCATGGCCTCCAACGTCACATTGCCAAACGTCTCCGTTTCGCTGGGAAAGAGAAAGATGTCGGCCGAGGCGTAATGCTCGGCGAGCGCCTCGCCGGTTTGCACGCCGCAGTAGATGAGATCGGGATGCGCTTTTTGCAAGGCTTTGCGCAGCGGCCCATCCCCGACGATGACTAACTTAGCGGCTGCCGGATGGCGTTGCATGGCGCGATAGGCGTCGACGGCGAGCTGTAAATTTTTCTCCGGCGCCACGCGCCCCACGTAGAGCGCCGCGAGGTCGCAGGTCGCGACGCCCCACCGGGCGCGCAGCTCAGCGCTGCGGCGCGCTGGATCAAACCGCTGGCAGTCCACGCCGCGGCTCAGCACCTGCGCCTCCTTGACGCCCAGGCCGAGCAGCCGCTGGCGCAAATCTTCGCTCGGCGTCAGGGTGCGCAGGGTGCGGTTGTGAAAGGCGCGCAGATAGCGGGCGATCATGCCTTGCAAACAGCCCGCGCCATAGTATTGGACGTACCGATCGAAATTGGTGTGAAAGCCGCTGATGACCGGAATGCGCAGCCGCCGCGCCGTTTGCATCGCCGACCAACCCAGTGGTCCCTCCGTCGCCACATACACCACATCGGGACGGCGCCGCCGCCACTGGCTCCGCAGCAATTTCCCGGCCGGGAGGCCAAAGCGCAGTCCCTGATAACCCGGCAGCGGCAAACCGCGCGTCAGAGTGAACAGCGGGCTGCCGCCGGTGTTGGGGCGATCGATCTGCGGTTGCCGCGGGCAGACGACGGAAACGCCATGTCCGCGCGCCATCAAACCGGTCGCCAGGCGCTCAAGCGTCAAGGCTACGCCATTGATTTCAGGCGCATAGGTTTCGGTGACCATGCAGAAATGCCGCCGCAGCGCCTCGCTATGCTGAGGTCCAATCGAGGATAATGTGTGCATCAGGGCTTGACTTCTATTCCGCTTATGCGATGGCAGGTAACCGTCTTCGCCTGATGAGATGGTACGATAGCGATGTTTTTTTTCGGTTATAAATTCGTGAAGATTTGATCAGTAAGGTTAAGAGGAGGGAGAATAATGTGTTAGAAGCGCCTTGGCGTCTATCAAATCCGCCGTATCAAAGCCCTAACCCTTTTGTAAATCATCCATACTCTATACTGGAAACAAGTCTCATATTGTCTTGTGTTAATACAATGCTAACCAGCTCTATATGGTATCTTAACTTCACTTAATATTAACGTTTTATTCATATTGTTCTATTTATTTCTTGACATATTCTTAATTAATATTTTTTAGAGTCTCTCATCCCTTTTGAACATCCTTCCGAGGATATGGCTCCCATGGTTACGTGGTATGAAGGACTCCCAGTATGCGTACGTCTATGCTTGGCGGCTTAGCCGCCGCAATCGCGCTCGCTTGCGCGCCGGCCGCCATGGCCGGAACGGACATCTTTTTCAACCCCTTGACGCAATCATCCGCGGTTGCGTCGCCCAACCACATCAACGAACTCCACTCGCCCTGGCAAACGCCCCCTGGATTGACCCAGGAAAACTTGCTCAGTTTAGCGGAAGTTGAGGCTGACGCCAGCCAATCCATTCTCCGGGTGGATGCGGGCAACTCATCGTCGATGTTTGATATGCTCGCCTATGATCCCACCGGCAACTACTTATTCATCCCGCATGAAACCCCATTTGGCGCGGGCGCCTCGCGGCACGATATCGCCAATCGCACCACCGTGATGCTCTTTAAAGGCGACGAAAACGGCGCTGTGGGGGACTGGTCCAACGACTACGGCGCCTTCGACCCGGCGCGCTTCACTCCCAACGGCACGCTCTTCTTGGGTGAAGAATGGACGGCGGAAGGCCGGATTATCGAAGTGATGAATCCGATGGCTGACCCTGCTGATATTGAAATTCGGGAATTGGATAGCATCGCCAATGTGGCGCATGAAGGCATCAACTTCAGCAAGCGGGATCCGCGGGCCATTTATTACATTGACGAGTGGAACTCAGGCTCGATCTACAAATTTGTCATGAACAAGGCTGGCGACTACACAGAGGGGGTGACGTTTGTGCTGAGCGTCGACGCCTTTGACGGTGAGCCAGCGGACCTCTGGAACGATCCGTCGAATGAAAATGCGATTCGCACGGGCCCCGCAACTTGGAAGCGGATCACGTGGCGATCGGGCCGGTCGCGGACGCCTACGGATCCGCACCGCAATGGTCCGACCAACGATCCACGTGTCAATGATGACACGCGCGGCGGGCGGGTCTCCGCCGACGAAATGGGCGGCACGCCGTATGGCCGCCCAGAGGATATGGTCGTCAGCAGATTGGCTAATGGCCATGAAGTCCTCTACATTGCGATGACCTCCGAAAATACCATTTACTCCGTCGAGATCATCAATCGGCAAAAAGCCATCGTAGGCATCTTGGCCAACGCCGATACGCCGAAGAACCTGGGCTTCCCCAGCACCACCGGCGTCCTCAACTCCCCTGACAACCTCGCCCTGCAGGCCAATGGCAACATCTATATTATCGAGGATGCCCCGAACAGTTCGGATGTCGGCGGCGACATCTGGTTTGTCCGCGACGTCGATAATGACGGGGTGGCCGAGTCTCTCGATCACTTTATGAGCCTGCAAGCGGATGGCGCCGAATCGACCGGCATGATCTTCAATCCCGCCAAACCGAATGAGTTCGCCCTGGCGGTGCAACATCCGGATAGCACCAACCTGGCGAACGTGCCCGAGGGCTTTGGCGATGCGGTCTGGCTGTTCGACCTCACCAACGTCGTACCCCCGCCGGCGGCAACATTGCCGTAACGTCCCTCACATCGACGTATCCGATCACTTGACGCCTGCCCGTACGGGGCAGGCGTTGTCTACCCAACAATAAGGTCTCACAAAGATGTATCGCCTCATCCTGGCCTGCTGCATCCTCTGCCTGACTTACGCTGCCAACGCCCAAACGCCCGCCGCATGGCATGAGCAAGTTCTACAAGCGCTGCGGGAGCGCCCCGCCATTATCCCGTTCGCCCCCGATGTGCACCCCCTGAAAACCGTCTACAACCGGGAAGCGATCATTCCGCCGCAGTGCTACACGCGCACCGAAGGCCGCTACAACCCGTGCTACATCTGCCACCAAAACGCCATCGCAGGGCGCGAAAACGTCATGAATGACGGCGATCTGCAAGTGGCCTATAGCTTTAGCGATCTAGGCATGACGAATCGCTGGAACAACTTGTTTGAGGATCGCTCTGAACGCGTGGCGCAAATCAGCGACGCGGCGATCCTCGCCTATATCAATCAGGACAATTACTCCGAGCTGCCGGACCGGCTGCGAGCCGCGCAGTTTCAGGGCTGGATACCGGATTTGGCGAATCTGCACCAGGGCGCAGACGCCTTTGACGAACAGGGCTTCGCCAGGGACGGCAGCCGCTGGGCCGCTTTTAATTACAAGCCCTTGCCCAGCACCTTTTGGCCCACCAATGGTTCGACCGATGACGTGATGATCCGCCTGCCGGAAGCGTATCGCACGGACGCGCAAGGCCACTATTCGCCCGACATCTACAAAGCGAACCTCGCCATTCTGGAAGCCAATATCAAGGGCGTCAACGCTATCGGCTCGCTCCCCGTTGACGAACGCCGCGTAGGGCGGGATCTCAATGGCGATGCGGCGCTCGGCGTCATCGACCGCATTACCCAAGTCGACCAATACGTTGGCGCGGCGGCAGGGGCCCAAGTCACGCCGCACATCTATCCGGCGCACACGGAATTTATGCACACTGTCAGGTATGTCGGGATCGGCGACAACGACGAAATCACCGTCTCGACGCGCATGAAAGAAGTGCGTTATATGCGCAAATGGCGGCATTATTCCAAGTCCGTTTACGCGCGGCGCTATCAACTTGAATCATTCGAGAAAGAAGCGGGCAACCTGCCGGGCTATCACAACGTGGGGCATCACGGCCTAGACAATGGCAGCGGCTGGTCGATTCAAGGATTTATCGAAGACAAAACAGGGCGCTTGCGCGTGAGCACCTATGAGGAAAATTTCTTTTGCATGGGTTGTCACAGTTCCGTCGGCGCCACCATTGACAAGACCTTCAGCTTCGCCCGCAAAATCGACGGCGCTAAGGGTTGGGGCTACATCAATCTCAAAGGCATGCCGGACGCCCCGAATCACGGCGAAACACGCGGTGAAATCGCCACTTATTTTGAGCGCGTCGGCGGCGGCGGCGAATTTCGCAGCAATGCGGAAATGTTTCAGCGCTGGTTTCACCCGGACGGCTCCGTCAATCGCCAAAACGTCGAACAAGCCAGGGACGTCTACGACCTGATCACGCCGTCGAGACAACGCGCCCTGATGTTGAATAAAGCCTACCGCGTCATCGTCGACGACCAAGATTTCATCTATGGCCGCGACGCCACCGTGACGCCGCCTCCAAACGTCTACCAACACGTGGACAATCGCACCGCTCCGACGCTGCCGCCGTCTCGCGCCTTCCGCTGGGATATGCGGCTCGATTGGAGTGGCGCCGCCAACTAAATGAGTTTCCAACAGCGCCTCGACGCCATGGTTAAACCCCAGCAATGAGTTCAGTCTCGATAAGACGAAACCACCTCGTCTTCATCATTTCTTAACCTGGTCTTTATCCTACGCCCATAAACCTATGTCATGCTAAGGACACCCCGATAGAGACGTTAACCCACATGCGCCACGAGATACGCCCCATGGCTCAAGTATCGCTGCATCACATCAGCAAAAATTTTGGCGCCACTCAGGTGCTGCGCGACATCAGCCTCGAGATCGAAGACGGCGAATTCCTCACGCTCGTCGGCCCATCGGGCTGCGGCAAGTCGACCTTGCTACGCATTATCGCCGGTTTAGAACAGCAAAGCAGCGGTTCGCTGCGCATTGGCGAGCGCCCGGTGGACCACCTGCGGCCGCGCGACCGCGACCTCGCCATGGTCTTTCAATCCTATGCCCTCTATCCCCATCTCAGCGTCTTTGACAATATCGCCGTGCCTCTGCGCATGCGGCGTCTGGGCTTCCATCACCGCTTGCCGCTGCTCGGGCGCTTGACGCCGCGCCGAGCCGCCCTTGAGCGCGGCATTGCCGCCGAGGTGCGCGACGCGGCCGAGACCCTCGATATCGCCCATTTGCTGCATCGCAAGCCCGGACAGCTCTCCGGCGGCCAGCGCCAGCGCGTCGCGGTTGGCCGCGCCATGGTGCGCCGTCCAGTCGCCTTTCTCATGGACGAGCCGCTCTCTAATCTCGACGCCAAACTGCGGGTGCACATGCGCGCCGAAATCGCCCAACTGCATCGCCGCATCGGTGTGACCTTTATTTACGTGACGCACGATCAGGCCGAGGCCATGACCATGTCGGATCGCGTCGCCGTGATGATGGACGGCGATCTTATTCAGGTCGGCGCGCCGGACGACATCTACCGCCATCCCGCCGATCTGCGCGTGGCGGAATTTATCGGCAGCCCGAAAATCAACCGCTTTACGGCCAGCGTCGTGGACGCCAAAACCATCGATATCGCGGGCATGCGCTTCGCCATGGATACCGAGGCGGCGCCCGGCGCGCGCCTACAAGCTGGCGTTCGCCCCGAGGCCATGTCCGTCGCCGAACCGCGGGGCGACAGCGGTAGCGCCGCAGTGACGCACACGGAAAATTTAGGCTCCGACGGGCTCGTGCACCTGGAGCACTCCGACAGCCCGGAGCCGGTCATCGCCCGCATCCCACCGGCGCTGTTGCCGCGAGTGCGGGTGGGCGATCGCCTTGATATTACCTTTGACGCAATGGATGTGTTGCTCTTCGACGCCGATGGCGGCCGCCTGCCGGCAAGCCTCGCAGCGACCGAGCAACAGGAGCGCGTGCGTGGCTAAGCCGACTGCAGTCCTCGATCTGCCAATAGCGGCGCCTGACGTCAAGCTGAGCCTGAGCCGCCGCGCCCTCGATCACCTCACGGGCTGGGCTCTGTCGCTCCCCGCCCTCTTCCTCATGACCGTGCTGCTCGTCGCGCCCGTCATCGCTGTGGTGGCGCTATCGTTTACCGACTGGAGCCTCGGCGATGCGGACTTCGCCTGGGTCGGCGCCGACAACTACCGCGAGATGCTAGGCGAGGAAACGTTCCGCAAAGCCCTGCTCAACACCTTCATTTACGCCGCCATTGTGGTGCCGGGATCGGTGGTGTTGGGACTCGGCGCCGCGCTGCTGATCGAGTCCTTATCGATTGGCAAAGGCATTTGGCGCTCGGTGTATTTTCTGCCTGTCATGTCTACGCTCATCGCCATGGCCATCGTCTGGGAGTTTTTGCTGCACCCCAAATTCGGCCTGCTCGCCCTGACGCTGAGCTTCTTTGGCATCGACAGTCCCTTCTGGCTCACGACCAAAGAAACAGCGCTTTTCGCGCTGTGCGCCATCGCCATCTGGCAGACTATCGGCTTTAACATGGTGCTCTTTATGGCCGGCCTCACCTCGATTCCGCGGGATCTCTACGACGCCCTGGAAGTCGACGGCGCCCGCACCGCCTGGGATCGCTTTTGGACCGTCACCTGGCCGTTGTTGTCGCCCGTCACCATGTTCGTGGTGGTGATCAGCGCTATCCGCTCGTTCCAAGTCTTCGACACCGTGCACGTCCTGACCCAGGGCGGCCCGGACAACGCCTCCATGGTGCTCGTCTACGCCATCTACCAGGAAGCCTTTGAATTTTTCCGCTCCAGCTACGCCGCTGGACTCACGGTGGTGTTTTTAATCTTCATTTTCATCCTGACGCTGGTCAAAGTCTTTTTTATCGAGAGGCGGGTGCACTACTCATGAAACGCCACTGGGTCATCGAGCTGCTTAAACATGTGATACTAGCAGCCGGGGCTGTCGTCATTCTCGCCCCGTTTGTCGAGATGCTCTCCACCTCGATCAAAGACGAGAGTGAGATCTATCAGGCGACGCTGCAGCTTTGGCCCAATATGCCGGACTTCGCCAACTATCGCGAAGCCCTTACCGAACAGCCTTTGTTGCGCTACATGCTTAACGGCCTCTTCGTCACCGTCACCATCTTCTTGCTCCAGGTGCTGATCGCCCTGCCATGCGCCTACGCCCTGGCCAAGCTGCGCTGGTGGGGCCGCGACGCCGTCTTCGTCCTGGTGTTGCTATGCCTGCTCATTCCGCCCCACACCATCGCCATTCCACTGTACTTGCTGTTTTTCAAGATTGGCATTCTCGATTCCTACGCCGCCCTCATCGTCCCATGGACGATTTCGGTCTTCGGCATTTTTCTCATGCGGCAGTTTTTCAAAACCGTGCCCGACGACCTCGTCGACGCCGCCCGCATGGACGGCATCAGCGAATTCGGCATCGTCTGGCGCGTCATGTTGCCCACCGCCATCCCGGCCCTCATCGCCTTTGGCATTTTCTCCGTGGTGGCGCACTGGAACGATTATTTCTGGCCCCTGATTGTGCTGTCGAGCGAGACGTTCTACACCCCGCCGCTAGGCGTGGCCAATTTTCGCAACGAGGAATGGGGCTCGAGTTACGGTCCTCTGATGGCGACCGCCGCCATCATCATCGCGCCGCTGGTGATCGCCTTCTTATTGGCGCAGCGGCGTTTCATCGAAGGCATTACCTTCACTGGCATGAAGTGAGAAAAGGAGATTCCAGCATGCTGCATCGACTGCTATTCCTATTGAGCGCTGTGTTCCTGGCTTTCGCCAGCGCCGCCTCCGCAGAAGACATCACCATCGAAGTGCAATACCCCTACGGCGTCTTGTTCAATGAGACGTACAAGATTATTGGGGAAGAATTCGAAAAGGATCACCCCAATATTAAAGTCAAATTCCGTTCGCCCTACGAGTCCTACGAAGACGGCTCGCAAAAAGTCCTCAAAGAGGCCATCACCAAAAAAGCCCCGGACATCACCTTCCAGGGGCTCAATCGCCAACGCATTTTGGTGGAAAAAGGCATTGCGCAATCGCTCGAACCCTTCATTCAAGAAGAAGGCGATCAGTTCTTCAAAGACGGCTATCACCAGGCCATGTTAGACCTCAGCAAGTTTGACGGCCAGGTCTACGGTCTGCCCTTCTCCATCTCGCTCCCCATTGCCTACTACAACATGGACATCGTCAAAAAAGCGGGGTGGAGCAAAGAGCTGCCCAAAACCTGGGATGAAGTCATCGAGTTGTGCAAGATGATCGAAGCTAACGTTCCCGAGGTCGACACCATGTTTTGGGGCTGGAATATCACCGGCAACTGGTTCTGGCAGGCGCTCAACTGGTCGCGCGACAACACCATGCTGACGGCGGACGAAAAGAGCGTCAACTTCGGCAACGACACCGGCAAACTGGCTATGCAGACCTTCGCCAAACTGGCCAAAGCATGCAAGATGCCCAACTACAGTGTCAAAGAGGCTGTCGCGCCTTTTTCCGCCGGGCAAATGGGCATGTTTTTCTGGTCCACCTCGCGCTTGGCCAAGATCACCGAGGAAAAAGGCGACAAGTTCGAACTCAAGACCGCGCTCTTTCCCGGCTACGAGCTGAAAGACGGCAACCCCGATGTCGTGGGTTTGCCCGCTGGCGGCAACGCCGGCATGCTCCTGACCACGGACCCGGCCAAGCAAAACGCCGCCTGGACCTTCCTCAAATTCGCCACTTCCGGCCGCGGCGCCGCGGTGGTGGCGCAAACCACCGGCTACATGCCGCCCAACAAGAAGGCCAACGAGGTCTACCTCAAGGATTTTTACGCTGAGCATCCGAACAACTTCACGGCCGTGAAGCAACTGCCGCTGCTGCGCACCTGGTACGCCTTTCCCGGCAAGAACGGGTTGAAAATTACCAAGGTAATTTTTGATGACATGCAGTCCATCGTCTCCGGCAGCCGCATCGATGAACCTGAGAAGGTTCTGGAAGAGATGGCGCGGGACGTGCAGAAGCTGTTACCCAAATAGACATTGTCATAGACAATCTCATTTAAACCCGCTATGGCGTCGCATCGGGATTGTCGATTTCCCTTCGCGGGCCTGTTGATGCAAGGCCCTTGACCCGATGCTGCGTCATAATCGGAAGCCGTCTTGACCGTATGGGCGCGCGAAAAATCCTCACCGTATTCAAACCATATCCTAACTCTAACTTCATAAACGCTTGATAAGCTCGGCTGTTTGTCTCAAACCTTGGTCGCTGTTTGCTGATGACACGATTGCGATGAGGAGTGTCAGCCTATGTCTATGTCTCACAAGCCCTATGGCGCGCATCGGCGCGGGTTGTGGTTCTATCTTGCCGTACTTATTGCCATTGCCTTGATGGTGGCTGGATGTTCAGACGACGACGGTGACAACGACACGATTACCGTGTCCGGCATCGTCGCCAACGGTCGCGCCCTGGTCAACGCCACGGTGGTCATTGTCAATGGGCGAGGGACCACGTCCACCCCTGTCGTCACGGACGCCAACGGCGCGTTCACGGTCGACATCGAGGCGCAAGCGCCTTTGTTCATTCGGGCGGTGAGTGAAGATGGGCAATTGACGCTCTACTCCTACGTCGCAACGATCATAGGCAATGCCGTTACGGCGCACGTCACGGGCCTCACGGACCTGGTGATAAAGCTGGCCGCGGGCGTCGCCGATCTCACGGCCATTTTCGACGGCTGGGGGCCGACGCAGCCTTTCGCCGCCGCCGATGTCGAGGCGGCATCAGTAACGATCATCGCCAACCTGGCCAATGAGATGCGCGTCGCCGGGCTGCGCGATCTCGAACAAATTGATCTGTTTAGCGACTCGAATTTCGCCGCTAATGGCGAGGGACTCGATGCGGTGCTCGACGCGCTGGTGACGATTGTTGTGACGCTCGGGGATGGCGGCCTCGTGATCGAGGTTGAGACCCCAACGCAAACCATTGTCGTCGATATTAATATAGGCTTCGACGATGTCGTGGTTGACACGCTGGCTGACTCTCGCTTGCAGCTCCTGCACGCCTCTGACTTGGAAGGCGGCGTTGACGCCGTCGGCGACGCCCCCAACTTTGCGGCGGTGGTCGAGGCCCTGGAGCAGGACGCTTCTGGCCCCTCGATTCTGCTTTCGGCGGGCGACAACTATATTCCAGGGCCGTTCTTTTCGGCTGCTGGCGACGGGGCGCTGCGCCCGGTGTTTCAGGGCGTTCACGACACGCTGTTCGGGCTGCCCGACGGGTCGTTGAACAATATCCGCGAAGCCGGCGGACGCGCCGATATCACCATTATGAACATCATCGGCTTTGACGCCTCGGCCCTCGGCAATCACGAGTTCGACGCCGGAACTTCTATTTTAAGCGATATTATCGGGACCGATATTCGCGGCGATACGCTGGGCGATGTCCGTTGGTTGGGCGCGCAATTCCCCTACCTCAGCGCCAACTTGGACTTTGCCGGCGACGGCAATCTCAGTGGTTTGTTCACCAATCAAGTCCTGCCCAACACCGCCTTTCAGTCGACGCCGGACGATCTCGGCGCGGCTGGCGCCGCGCCTAAGATTGCGCCATACACCATCATCGACCTCGGCAATGGTGAACGAGCGGCGGTGATCGGCGGCACGACGCCTAAACTCGACTCGATTACGTCGCCGGGCGGCGTGCAGGTGCGAGAGCCAGGGGGCGGCAGTGATGACATGGTAGCGCTAGCGAGCATTTTGCAACCGGCGATCGATACGGCGCGCCAAGGCGATGACGGCGCGCTGGGAACGGCTGACGATATCGACAAAATCATCTTGGTGACGCATTTGCAGCAAATCAGCCTCGAAGAAGAGCTGATACCGCTGCTGAGCGGCGTGGACATCGCTGTGGCCGGGGGCGGGGATACGCTGCTGGCCAACAATACGGAGCGGCTGCGAAGCGGCGATACGGCCGATCGCGCCTATCCCATTGTCACGACCAATCTGGACGGCGACCCGGCGCTGATCGTCAGCACGCCTGGCGAATATGCCTACGTCGGGCGGCTGGTGGTGGATTTCGACGCCAATGGCGTCCTCCTCGCCGATCATTTGAACCCGGCGGTCAATGACGCCTATCCCACGGACAGCGACGGCGTGCAGTCGCTGTGGGGCAATCTCGATGCGCCATTTGCCGACGGCGCGAAGGGGGCGCAGGTCAAGCGCTTGACCGACGCCATCGAAGGTGTGGTCACCGACAAGGACGGCAATGTCTTCGGGCGCAGTATGGTCTTTCTCGAAGGCCGCCGCGATTTCGTGCGCACGGAGGAAACCAACCTCGGCAACCTGACGGCCGACGCCAACTTGGCGATGGCCAGGCAGACGGACGCCGCGACGGTCATCTCGATTAAGAACGGCGGCGGCATTCGCGCTGAAATCGGCTTTATTGACGGGGATACGGGCGAGCTGTTGCCGACTCAGGCGAATGCCTTATCCGGCAAGGAAGCGGGACAAATCTCGCAGCTCGATATTGAAAATTCGCTGCGTTTTAACAACGGCCTGACCCTCCTGACGATCACGGCGCAGGAGTTGAAGACCCTGGCGGAGCATGCCGTAGCAGCCTCGGAACCCGGCGATACGCCGGGGCAGTTCCCGCAGGTGGCGGGCTTGCGCTTTAGCTTTGACCCACAGAGGCCAGCTCGCCAGACGGATGATGCGGGCGCTGAAACGCAGCCCGGCGAGCGCATTCGCTCCCTCGCCGTCGTCGACCCCAATGGCTTTTTGCTCGACAAGGTCGTGGAAGCCGGACAAGTGGTGGGCGATGCGGCCCGGACGTTTCGCGTGGTGACGCTGAATTTCATGGCGGACGGGGGCGATAACTACCCGTTCCCGGCTCGCGCTCGCGTCGATCTGGCGCAGGCCGATGAGGCGGCGCGCACGGGAGCCGCCACTTTTGCGCCGGACGGCTCCGAGCAGGACGCCATGGCCGAGCACCTCGCTGCCCATTTCGCCGATACGCCCTTCGGCATGGCGGAAACTCCGCCGAGCGGCGATGAGCGCATCCAGGACTTGAGCCAGCGCGCAGACACGGTTTTCGATATCCTGCCCGCCCCGCTTGCGAGCATCAACACTGGCGTTTTCGACGGCCCCGCCGCTGAAATCTCCGCTTTCGACGCGAGCAGCAACCGGCTCTTCATCGTCAATGGCGGCGCGGAAACGGTCGAGGTCTACGACGTCAGCAACCCGTCGAATCCACAGCCGTTGAGCGCGCTCGATGTCGGCGGTGCGCCCAACAGTGTGGCGGCGCATAATGGCCTGATCGCCGTGGCCGTGCAGGCGGATCCGGCGACTGATCCGGGAAGCGTCAAGTTTTTCAACGCCGACGGCGCCATGGTTGGCGACGTCACAGTCGGCGCCCTGCCGGACATGGTCGTGTTTACGCCTGACGGCAGTAAGGCATTGGTCGCCAATGAAGGCGAGCCCAATGACGATTATACCGTCGATCCCGAAGGCGCTGTCTCCATCATCGACACCACGACCTTCCAGGTGATGACGGCCGATTTCGCCGCCTTCAATGACAAGGCCGCCATGCTGCGCAACCGCGGCGTGCGCATCTTCGGCCCTGGCGCTAGCGTGGCGCAGGATCTGGAGCCCGAGTATATTGCTGTCACGCCCGACGGCAGCACGGCCGCGGTGACGTTGCAGGAAAACAATGCTGTGGCGATTATCGACATTGCCACGGCAACGGTCGTCGACATCATTGCCCTGGGCTTCAAGGATTACAGCCGGGGCGCGCCGCAGGTGCAGAATATTCCCTTCACCAATTTGCCGGTTCTGGGCACGACTGCCGGGGGCCAGGACATCTTGTTGGGCGGCTTTTCGGGCCTGTGGTTTGACGGCATGGACGGGGCCACTGGCAACTACCGGTTCTTGACCGTGCCGGATCGCGGCCCCAATCCCGACACCCTGGATGTCGACAACGACGGCGTCAACGAACGCCCCTTTGCGCTGCCGGATTACCAGGCGCGCGTCGTGCCCTTTGACGTCAATCCCGACACGGGGGCGCTCACCATGCAGGCGCCGATTTTTCTGTTCCGCAGCGATGGCGTCACGCCGATTACCGGCTTGCCCAACTTGCCCAATGACGTTGATGAAGAGCCTGTCGACTTGTTTGGCGCCCCGCTCGCCTTCGACGCCTTCGGCGGCGACTTGGAGGGCATTCTCCGCAGCCCGGCTGGCGATTTTTGGATGGTGGATGAGTATCGGCCAGCCATCTATCACTTCGACGGCGACCTGGACGGCGATGGCGCGAGCAGCTTGATTGCTCGCTACGTGCCGGCGGGCACGGCGGCCCTCGTCGGTCAGGCGGCTGGAACGTTTGGCCAGGAGATGCTGCCGGCGGTGTACGCCAACCGCCGCGCCAACCGGGGTTTTGAGGGCATGGCGCTGGATACGGATGCGGGCATCCTCTACGCCTTCATCCAGACGCCGCTGGATAATCCCGACGCCAGCATCCGGCATTCGGATGTCATTCGCATCCTCGGCATCAATCCCGCCGATGGCGCCCCGGTGCGCGAGTATCTCTATCTCCTCGAACGCAACCGCGAGCGCGGCGTTGATGAGGGCCGAGTGGATAAGATCGGCGATGCCGTCTACGATCCGGAGACTGGCCGCATGTTTGTGATCGAGCGCGACTCGGGCGCGACAGCGACCTCGAAAAAGTACATTTTCGAGGTCGACTTCAGCGGCGCTACGGACCTGCTTGCCGCTGGCGCGCCCACGCCGCTGGCGGGCCTGACGTTGGAGCAGCACACGGCTGACCAACTGGCCGAGGCCGGCATCCGGCCGGTGCATAAACGTAAGGTGCTCAATCTGCCCTCGATCGGCTACTTGGCCGGCGATAAGCCGGAAGGGTTGGCGCTTTTGCCAGAGGGTCAACTGGCCGTGCTCAACGACAACGATTTCGGCGTGGCTGAGGGCGCTATCCCCCTCGACGGCACGGTATTATTGGCCGCTACGCCCGTGGCGCCGACGCTCGGCATCATTAGCTTTGGGCCTGGCAATCGCCTGGACGCCAGCAACGAGGATGGCGCGATTAACCTCCAAAATTGGCCGGTGCTGGGCATGTACCAGCCGGACGCCATTACGGCTGTTGAAGCGAATGGCGAGGTGTTTTGGCTCACCGCCAATGAGGGGGATGCGCGCGACTACGATGGCTTCAGCGAGGAGCTGCGGGGCGATGATTTAATGCTCGACCCCGATATCTTTCCCAATGCCGCTGACTTGCAGCAGGAGGCCCAGCTCGGCCGCTTGCTCACCACCAGCACCCTGGGTGACATCGACGGTGACGGCGATGTCGATCGCTTCTACGCCTACGGCGCGCGCTCTTTTAGCGTCTGGGATGCCACGGGCAACCTGGTGTGGGATTCGTCCGACCAGTTTGAGTCGATCACGGCTGACCTCATTCCCGATCATTTTAACGCCAATAATGACGAGAATGATTCGTTTGATGCGCGCAGCGACGACAAAGGGCCAGAACCGGAGGGCGTTGTCGTTGGCGAGGTCAATGGCGTCCCCTACGCCTTTATTGGCCTCGAACGGGTCGGCGGCGTGATGGTTTACGACCTGTCCAATCCCCGCGCGCCGGTCTTCACGCGCTACATCCAGACCCGTAACTTCGATGTGCTGGAATGTATCGATGTGAACGGCGACGGCGGGTGCGACGGGGATGACGACCAATCCAACCCGGCCGCTGGCGGCCTGGGGCCGGAAGGTCTGACGTTCATCCCGGCTGCCAATAGCCCTAGCGGCGAGCCCTTGTTGGTGATTACCAACGAGGTGAGCGGCAGTACCGAGATCATCGACCTGCAATTGCCGTAACGCGCTACCGTGGCAGACGGGGTATCGGAGTTGGAAGCGATAAGTTTCCAGCAGCGCCTCGATGCCATTGGTAAAACTACATCTTAAGTTTTCTAAGTGTGAAGGTCAAGGAAACCGTTGACTTGTACACTGAGGAAACTTGAGATATTGGCAATGGTCTTTGTCGAGTACTTACCCAATCCGGTAATGTTTGGCATTGATACAGCAGCTCATGCCCTGATCTCTTCCTGGCAAGTAGCCTTGGTGGAAGGAGTTGGCGCGGCGATTTCCCCGGATATAACACCTGCCATTTGTCTTCGTTATGATGCCTGAAATTGGCGATGAATGAAACCCTTGGAATGGGATGACTGGCCCTACGAGGCGACGCCTTGCTAATGTCATTTAGTTTCGCTTTTGCGCTGGGACTGTGATTGGCGGTCCCAGGCGTTGCCGTCGCCACGCGGGCGTTGGCGGCGGCGAGTTAGAGGGGCGACTTGCAGGGCTGATCAGTGATTAGATCAATGTAAACACAGGGCGAAGACGCGGACAAGTAGACGAAAATTTGCAAGTGCGTCAAGTCGAAACAAGCGATGCAGCGCGTCGGACGTTTGAAAGCATCTCCAGCCGGGGCGCCACTTGCTCCAGCGGTATCGATACGCCGCGTCCGCCCTCAGGCCACCAACAGACCAACTGGTTCGGGCAAGCCATGAGTTGCAGCGCGCAGGCGCGACCCGGCAAATCGATCAAGATGCGGTCGCCGACCTCGGCGTTGCGATACCACGCCGCCGCATCTTCAGGGTGAAAAGTCTCATCGAGCCGAAGCCTCTCCATGGCCATGCGCGCTCCTTTGTTCCAACATCCAACTACCTGGTGTTAGAACTAGATTGATTCTTTTATTAGCTTTTTATTAGGAGCAACATGATAGCATCTGTGAATGATACATGCTTTCATAAAATTTTCGATTTCGTTGTCATATTTTTATGACAAGGCGGGAAGCTATGGCATGATGGCGTCCGGGCGCCACGGCACTAACTGATGCCAGAGGGCGTAGTGGATGAGGTCAGCATTATGCCGCAAGCCCATCTTGTCCAGCAAGCGCCTGCGGTGTGTGCTTACCGTCGCCACGCTGACGGATAACGCCGCGGCGATCTCGGAGATGGTGTTGCCCGACGCAATCAAACACAACACCTGAAATTCGCGATCGGACAGCGCGGCGCGCCGCGTTTGCTCCGGCTGCCTCTCAACCTGCGCCGCGAGGCGCTCCGCGAGCGTTGGGCTAATATAGCGTTGCCCGTTCGCCACGCGCCGCAGGGCGGTGATGAGTTCTTGCGCCCCGGCTTGTTTCGTTAGATATCCCGCCGCCCCCAGGCGCAGGAGGCTCACGGCGTATAGCCCCTCCGCGTATGCCGTGAAGATCAGGACGGGAGGCGCAGCGGTCTGAGAGGCGATATAGGATAAGAGCTCCGGGCCGCTTTGATCGGACACCCCCAATTCCAATACGACGACATCCCAGGAGCGCGCCTGTAACT